>OU365335.1 GCA_910822395.1 Pseudoclavibacter triregionum | reverse complement strand
CCGCCTACGTCGAGCTCCAGGAGGCGGAGTTCGCCGCCGAGGCCGACGGCTACACGGCGACGAAGCACCAGCGCGAGGTCGGCACCGGCTACTTCGACCGCATCGCGACGGCCATCAACCCGAACGCCTCGACGCTCGCGCTCAAGGGCTCGACCGAGGAGGAGCAGTTTCACTGATCTGCGGATCAGGGAGCTGAGCTCACCGAGAGCGGAAGGAGACGACCATGGTCATCAGGCTGCAGACCACCATCCAGATCAACGGACCGATGGAGGACCGCTTCGACGAGATCCTCACCCCGGAGGCGCTCGACTTCCTCGCCCGCCTCCACGAGGCCTTCGCCGACCGCCGCGTCGAGCTCCTCCGGGAGCGCGCTCGCCGACGCAAGGCCGTCGCGGAGGGCAAGGACCTCGGCTTCCTCGAGGAGACCCGCCGCATCCGCGAGGACCGCAGCTGGCGCGTCGCGGGCGCCGGCCCCGGCCTCGAGGACCGCCGGATCGAGATGACCGGCCCCACCGAGCGCAAGATGACGATCAACGCGATGAACTCGGGCGCGCGCTGCTGGCTCGCCGACTTCGAGGACGCCCTCGCCCCGGCGTGGCGGAACTCGATCGGGGGGCAGCTCTCGCTCTACGACGCCATCCGCGGCCAGATCGAGTACACCTCGCCGGAGGGGAAGCACTACGAGGTCACCGCCGAGCGCACCCCGACGATCATCGCCCGCCCCCGCGGCTGGCACCTCGTCGAGGGGCACCTCATCTGCACCGACCCGACCGGCCACGAGCAGGCGGCCTCGGGATCGCTCGTGGACTTCGGCCTCTACGCGTTCCACAACGCGAAGGAGCTCGTCGCGCGCGGCTCTGGCCCCTACTTCTACCTGCCGAAGATCGAGTCGCACCTCGAGGCGCGGCTCTGGGACGAGGTCTTCACCTTCGCGGAGGAGCGCCTCGGGCTCGAGCACGGCACGATCCGCGCGACCGTGCTCATCGAGACGATCCCGGCCGCCTTCGAGATGGAGGAGATCCTCTACGAGCTCCGCGACCACATGGCGGGCCTCAACGCCGGCCGCTGGGACTACATCTTCTCGATGATCAAGATGCACCTCGGCCGGGGTGAGGACTTCCTCACCCCCGACCGCGCGGCGATCACGATGACGGTGCCGTTCATGCGCGCCTACACGGAGCTGCTCGTGAAGACGTGCCACGCCCGCGGCGCGCACGCGATCGGCGGCATGAGCGCGTTCATCCCGAACCGCTCCGACCCCGAGGCGACCGAGCGGGCGCTGCAGAAGGTCGCCGAGGACAAGCGGCGCGAGGCGGGCGACGGCTTCGACGGCTCGTGGGTCGCGCACCCGGGGCTCGTCGAGGTCGCGCAGGCCGAGTTCGACGCGGTGCTCGGCGAGCGGCCGAACCAGCTCGACCGCCAGCGCCCGGAGGTCGAGGTGACCGCCGAGCAGCTCCTCGATGTCCGCTCGGCGGGCGGCGAGGTGACCGAGCAGGGCCTGCGGGCGAACGTCTCGGTGGGGCTGCGCTACATCGAGAGCTGGATCCGCGGCACGGGCGCGGCGGCCATCGACGGCCTCATGGAGGACGCCGCGACCGCCGAGATCTCGCGCTCGCAGATCTGGCAGTGGATCGCCTGCGGCGTCGAGACCGCCGAGGGCGGCCCGATCACGCGGGAGCGCGTCTCGGCACTCCTCGACGAGACGCTCGCGTCGATGGACCGCTTCGAGGGCGACCGATTCGACGAGGCCGCCGAGATCTTCCGCGAGGTCTCGCTGCAGGATGACTGCCCGACCTTCCTCACGATCCCGGCGTACGCGCGCTTCGTCGCGACGCCGGACCGCGAGGTGGACCCGGGCTTCCAGGACGCCGCCGGGGAGTGAGGCCCCGCGGCCGGTCAGGCGCCCGCGTCGGATGGCGATCCCATCCGGCGCGGGCGTTCGGCCATTTTCAGGGCGGGGCGCGAGGGGCGCGGACGGCCGCCGCGCGGTGCGGCGGCGTCTACGCTGTGCGCATGCGTGCGAGCGAGTTCCAGCGGGCCGTGGCCGACGAGTTCGGCGCGGCGTACGGCGCCGCGCTCGTGAAGGATCTCGTGCTCGGCGCGCTCGGCGACCGCACCGCCGCCGAGGCGCTCGCGGCGGGCGCGCCGCCGAAGCAGGTGTGGCTCGAGCTCTGCCGCGAGGCGGGGGTGCCGGAGGAGCGGCGACACGGGGTCGGGCGGATCGAGCCCCGGAAGTAGGCGCCTGGCGAACGCCCGGGTGCGGCGGATGTTCGCGACACGCGGCAGGGTTCCTCGAACAGCGATTCGAGCGGATACCTTCTCCACAGGCGGCGATCCGGCGCGCGATCCACAGCTTCGGGAGCTCGCTCGGGCGGAATGTCCGAGGTCATCCGTACTGTGCATCGCGTCGCAGGAGCCACCGCCTGCACCGCCTTGTCGCGGCGCTCTCCATCAGCGCGGCGACAGCCTCAGGGCGAGCCGATCGACGTTCGGAAGGAACGAACCCATGCCCAACCCCGCAGACCGCGAGAAGGCCCTCGAGGCCGCCCTCGCCCAGATCGACCGACAGTTCGGCAAGGGCTCGGTCATGCGCCTCGGCTCCGACGAGCGCGCCCCCGTCGAGATCATCCCCACCGGCTCCATCGCCCTCGACGCCGCGCTCGGCATCGGCGGCCTCCCGCGCGGCCGCATCGTCGAGATCTACGGCCCGGAGTCCTCCGGCAAGACGACGCTCACGCTCCACGCGATCGCGAACTGCCAGCGCGCCGGCGGCATCGCCGCGTTCATCGACGCCGAGCACGCGCTCGACCCGATCTACGCCCAGAAGCTCGGCGTCGACATCGACTCGCTCCTCGTCGCGCAGCCCGACACGGGCGAGCAGGCGCTCGAGATCGCCGACATGCTCATCCGCTCCGGCTCGGTCGACCTCATCGTCGTCGACTCGGTCGCCGCGCTCGTGCCGAAGGCCGAGATCGAGGGCGAGATGGGCGACACGCACGTCGGCCTCCAGGCCCGCCTCATGTCGCAGGCCCTCCGCAAGCTCACGGGCGGCCTCAACCAGACGAAGACGACCGCGATCTTCATCAACCAGCTCCGCGAGAAGGTCGGCGTGTTCTTCGGCTCGCCCGAGACGACCTCGGGCGGCAAGGCGCTGAAGTTCTACGCCTCGGTCCGCCTCGACATCCGCAAGATCGAGACGCTCAAGGACGGCCAGGAGGCCGTCGGCAACCGCACGCGCGTCAAGGTCGTGAAGAACAAGATGGCCCCGCCCTTCAAGCAGGCCGAGTTCGACGTCCTCTACGGCGTGGGCATCTCGCGCGAGGGCTCGCTCATCGACTTCGGCGTCGAGCACGAGATCGTGAAGAAGTCGGGCGCCTGGTACACCTACGACGGCGAGCAGCTCGGCCAGGGCAAGGAGAACGCCCGCCGCTTCCTCATCGAGCACCCGGAGACCGCCGCCGAGATCGAGGAGAAGATCCTCACGAAGCTCGGCGTCGGCGGCCGCGGCCAGCAGGCGGAGGCCGGGGCCGAGGAGCTCGCGCCGGTCGACTCCATCGAGGCGCGCACGGCGTAGCCGGACATCGGGGCTGTCGCGGAACACCGCGGCGGCCCCGCTCCCGTCTGCCCGCACGCCCGCCGGCCGATAGCCGAGGAGAGGAGCCACATGTCCGAGAGGGATCTCGCAGAGGTCGTCTCGCTGGGGGAGCTCCGCGCACGCCGCGCGGGTCGCAGCGCGACGGATCAGGATGCGGTGTCGCCAGTGCCCGTGGAGCCGACCGCTCACGCACCGGCGACCGCTGCGGACGTGCCGCTCGCGAGCAAGGGGTCGGCCTCGGATGGCGCGAGCCCCGTCTGGGGCTCGGCGTGGACCTCGCCCGAGCTCAGGGCCGACTCCCCGGAAGCCCCCGGCCGCCCCGAGCGCGCGCCGTCGTCGAACCCGAGCGAGGCCATGCTCGACGCGTGGGGCCAGGGCTCCCGCCGGGCGGAGCCGACGAGCTCGCACGGGCCGAGTCCGGTCTGCGGCGCGGGACCCCTCCGTGACAGCGCTCCCGACCCCGAACAAGCTCCCGCACGACCGTCGGCTCCTTCACCTGAGCCGATGCCCCCGTCGACGCCGGCACCGGACGCCCCCGCCGAGGTCGTCTCCCTCGCGGAGCTCGCTCGCCGTCGGCGAGCGGCGAGCGCGGTCGGCTCGGAGACCGCCTCCGGCGCGTCGCCGGGGTTCGCGGCGGCGTGGACGGCGCCGCCGGCAACGCCCGCCCGAGGCGCCGACGCGCCCTCTGCCGCTCCCGCCGACTCGCGTCGCCGAGCCGAGTCGTCGCCGGTCGTCGACGAGGCGCCGCAGTCCGCCGAGGCGCGCCTCGCCCGCGCGGCCGAGGCCGTGGAGCACGCGGAGGCCGTCGAGCGCGCCGTAGAAGCCGCCGAGGAGCGGGCCCTCGCCATGCTCCGCCGCACCGACCGCTCGAGCGGCGAGCTGCGCAGGGCGCTCGCGCAGGACGAGCTCCTCGGCGAGGCGGAGATCGAGCGCATCCTCGAGCGCCTCGGCGAGCTCGGCTACCTCGACGACGCCCGCCTCGCCGAGCACCTCGTCGAGAAGCACCTCGTCCGCCAGGGCAAGGGGCGGATGGCCGTGGAGCGGCTCCTCCGCGACAAGGGCATCCCGCCCGAGGCCATCGACGCCGCCCTCGCCGAGCACGACCGCGACGACGAGTTCGAGCGTGCCCGCGAGACCGCGATCGACCGCGCGCGCAAGCTCCGCGGGCTCGACGAGGAGACCGCCACCCGGCGCCTCGAGAGCTTCCTCCAGCGCCGCGGCTTCACCTCGGGCGTCGCGTACCGCGCCGCCCAGGACGCGCTCCGGATGCCATCCGGTCGGTCCTCGGGCGGTGGCGCATCCGGCGTCCGCTTCGTGCCGAGCGAGGAGCTCGACTAGCGGCGGTGCCGCCGACGCGAGCCGGGCCGGACGTCCTGCGCCCGAGCGTCCCGCGCGCGGCTAGCCGAGCGCGGGGGAAGTGACGATCCGCGAGCGCAGCAGCGTCCCCGCGCGACGCGCCTCCGAGGCCGCGTGGCCCTCGCCGAGCTTCTCGAAGCAGAGCGCGAGGTCGTCCGAGGCCGTCGCCGCGTCCTCGAGCAGACCGGCCTCGTCGAGGACGTCCCGAGCCTCGATGAGCTTCGCGATCGCCGGACGGTAGTCGCCCGCCTCCGCATCGAGCTGCGCGAGGAAGCCGAGCGCGATCCCCAGGCCGTCCCGGCGATCGCCGCGGCGAAACAGGCGCTCCGCCTCGCGCAGCGACGCCGCGCGCTGCTCCTGCGCGCCCTGCGCCCAGTGGGCCGCCGCCGCGAGCAGCGCCGCGCGGCCCGCGAAGGCATCCCGTTCGAGCTCCGCGAAGCGCGCCGAGGCGCCCGCCGCGAGCTGCGCGGCCGATGCCGCGTCCGACATGCGCATCCGCGCGTCCGCGAGGAGGAACGAGAGCTGCGCCTCGTTGTGGGCCGCGAACTCGATCGCCTCGCGATCCTGGCCCTGCGACTGCGCGAGGAACGCCTGCACCGTGCCGCGGCCCATCTCCAGCGCGCCCACGGCCTGCGGCAGGCGATCCGCGGCGAGCTCCAGCTCGCCGAGCCGCCGCGCGAGATGCACGGCCTCGAGCGGGGCGTCCGCGAGGCTCGGGGCGCCGAGCGCGCGGCGCAGCGTGTTCCGCGCCGCCTCGTCGCGGTGCGTCTCCAGCTCGAGATCGCAGACGAGATCCGCGAGCGTCGCCGGCGTGAACTCGCGCTCGGCGAGCGCGCGCTGAGTCTCGGGATCCGCCAGCGCGCCGCCGTCGAGCTCGCGGAGGACGCCATGCAGGAGCGGGATCGCCGGGTCCGCGTCATCCGCGTCGAGCAGGCGGTACGCCTCGCGCAGCCGGTCAGCCGTCGAGGGGCCCGAGGGCGCCGTCGGCGCATGCCCGGCCGAGAGAGCGGTCACGCTCGTCGCGCCGGCGACCGCCGAGGAGCCCCCGGACGCCATGCCCTGGCCCGCCGCGGGGCCGAAGGAGAGACGGTGGTCCGCAGCCGCGCCCAGCGCGCCCGTGCCGAGCGCCCCCGCGTGGATCGGGGCGTCGTCGGCGGAGGGCGCCGAGAACGGATCCGGGCGGCCGAAGGCCGACGCCGGCGCCCCAGCCTGAGCCCCAGGCCCAGCCATCCCGGCCGCACCCGGCCCCGCGATCGACGGCGCCTCGCTCGTCTCCGCACGGTGCAGGCCCTCGCCGCCCTCCGAGCCGAAGATCGAGCCGGCGCCGGAGCGCGCGTCCTCCGCGGCGCCCCCGTCCCGGCGATCCGCGAGCACGAAGTCGAGGTGGTACGCGATCGGCCGGCCCGCGTCGTCGAGGTCCGCGAGCACCGCCACGGAGCGCTCGACGCCGCGCGTGTCGGCGAGCGCGATGAGGTACTCCGAGCGGCCGGGGAAGGTCGCCGCGGCGCAGCCGCCGTCCGGGTGCAGGGTGTCGTCGAGCTGCGGGGCCACGGCGTCCCGACTCCAGTCGTCCCAGGGGAAGGCGCCGTCGCGGTGGAGGTCGCGCAGGCCCGCGTCGCAGGCGATGATCGGGCCCAGCGAGGTCGACGACTCGAGCACGGGGATCTCGCCCGGCGTCGCGCTCCAGTACGAGTCCGCGGGCACGGCGCCGCGATGTCCCTGCGCGGCCTCGCCGAGCACGAAGGAGAGCGAGAGGAGCGTCGGCGCCTCGCCCGCGGCGCGGCTGCGCGTCGCGATGACGCGGACGCCGGCCGCCGGGGCCTTGAGGACGACGCCGTCCTCGCTGTTCCGGCCCGAGAGCGGGCCGAGGTAGATGGCGCCGCTCGGCGTGGGCAGCTCCGCGATCTCGTCGACTGCGGCCGTCGCGTCGCGGCCGTCCGCCGTCCGCGCGGGACCGGGACGCAGCGCCGCCGAGGCGTCGAAGAACGAGCCCGTGCTCGAGGTCATGGCCCGCATCCCGGATCCCTCCCGCCGCGAGGGGCCAGGGCCCTCCCGACACGTCTCCGCGCCCGCCGCGGGCGCGCTCGTGCCCACGCTATCCGGCCCGGCCCGCGAGCGGGGCGGCGGGGCGCGGAAAGCGCACCGAGGTCGAGGCAAGGTCATCCCGCGGGCGGACGCGGCGGCGCGCCCGGACGGCCCCAGCGCGCGCGGACGGCCCCGGCGCGCCGACCGCGCCGACGTAGACTTGCCGGATCATGACCGAGCCCTCCGCGCCCGCCACGTCGCCGTCCGCGGCCCCCGTCGCCATCGCCCCCTCGCCCGCGGCGCTGCGCCCCGACGGCACGCCCCGCACCTACGAGGTGCGCACCCTCGGCTGCCAGATGAACGTGCACGACTCCGAGCGCATGTCCGGCTCCCTCGAGGCGGCCGGCTACGTGCCCGCCGACGGCGCCGAGCCCGATGTCGTCGTCATCAACACCTGCGCCGTCCGCGAGAACGCCGGCAACCGCCTCTACGGCAACCTCGGCCACCTCGCCGGCGTGAAGCGTGAGCACGAGGGCATGCAGATCGCCGTCGGCGGCTGCCTCGCCCAGAAGGACAAGGGCACGATCCTCGAGAAGGCGCCCTGGGTCGACGTCGTCTTCGGCACCCACAACATGGGGTCGCTGCCGGCCCTCCTCGAGCGCGCGCGCCACAACGACGAGGCGCAGCTCGAGATCCTCGAGTCGCTCGAGGTGTTCCCCTCGACGCTCCCGACGAAGCGCGACTCGACCTACGCGGGCTGGGTCTCGATCTCGGTCGGCTGCAACAACACCTGCACCTTCTGCATCGTGCCGTCCCTCCGCGGCAGGGAGAAGGACCGCCGCCCGGGCGATGTCCTCGCCGAGATCCAGGCGCTCGTCGACGACGGCGCCATCGAGGTCACCCTCCTCGGCCAGAACGTGAACACGTACGGCGTCGAGTTCGGCGACCGCCAGGCCTTCGGCAAGCTCCTCCGCGCCGCCGGCGAGATCGAGGGGCTCGAGCGCATCCGGTTCACGAGTCCCCACCCGGCCGCCTTCACCGACGACGTCATCGACGCCATGGCCGAGACGCCCGCCGTCATGCCGCAGCTCCACATGCCGCTGCAGTCGGGCTCCGACCGCATCCTCAAGGCTATGCGCCGCTCGTACCGCTCGGAGCGCTTCCTCGGCATCCTCGACAAGGTGCGCGACCGCATCCCGCACGCCGCCATCTCGACCGACATCATCGTCGGCTTCCCGGGCGAGACCGAGGACGACTTCGAGGACACCCTCCGCGTCGTCGAGCAGGCCCGCTTCGCGAACGCCTTCACCTTCCAGTACTCGATCCGCCCCGGCACTCCCGCGGCGACGATGGAGGACCAGATCCCGAAGGCCGTCGTGCAGGAGCGCTTCGACCGCCTCATCGCGCTCCAGGACCGCATCTCCACCGAGGAGAACGCGAAGCTTGTCGGCACGACCCAGCAGGTGCTCGTCTCGACGAACGAGGGCAAGAAGGACGACGCGACGCACCGCCTCACCGGCCGCGCCGAGGACAACCGCCTCGTGCACTTCTCGGTGCCCGAGGGCGGCGAGATCCCGCGCCCGGGCGACGTCGTCACGGCGACGATCACGCACGCCGCGCCCTTCCACCTCCTCGCCGACGCGCCCGCGGGAACGGCCTGGCCGATCCGTCGCACGCGCGCGGGCGACGCCTGGGACCGCGCGCAGGCGGAGTCGTGCGGCGTGCCGTCGACGTCCGGCGCGGGCGCGGCCGGGGGACCCGGCGCCGTGAACCTCGGCCTGCCGACGCTCCGCATCGGCGCGCCCACCGCGTAGCCGTGCTCCTCGTCATCGCGGGCGCGACGGCGACCGGGAAGACCGAGCTCTCGCTCGACGTCGCCGAGCGCCTCATCGCCGCCGGCATCCCCGCCGAGGTCGTGAACGGCGACGCCATGCAGCTCTACCGCGGCATGGAGATCGGCACCGCGAAGGCGCCGGTCGAGGAGCGGCGAGGCATCCCGCACCACCTCTTCGACCTCCTCGACGTGCGCGAGGAGTCGACCGTCGCGGCCTACCAGGAGGCGGCGCGAGGGGTCATCGACGAGATCCTCGGGCGCGGGGCCGTGCCCATCCTCGTGGGCGGCTCGGGCCTCTACCTCGCGGCCGTGCTCTTCGACCTCCGCTTCCCGGGCGCCGACCCGGAGGTGCGCGCGAAGCTCGAGCGCGAGCTCGAGGAGTGGGGCCCCGGCATGCTCCACAAGCGCCTGCGCGCCTACGACCCCGTCTCGGCGGAACGCATCGACCCGCGCAACGGCCGTCGCATCGTCCGCGCCCTCGAGGCCATCGCCGTCACGGGCGAGCCGTTCTCGGCCTCCCTGCCCGACCAGGAGTCATGGTGGCGCGAGACGACGATGGTGCTCCTCGAGGAGGACCGCGCCGTGCTCACCGAGCGCCTCGACCGCCGCGTCGAGCGCATGTGGGCGGACGGGCTGCTCGAGGAGACCGCGGGCCTGCTCGAGCGCGGCCTCGAGGAGGGCGTCACGGCGCGCCGGGCGATCGGCTACGCCCAGGCGATCGCGGAGCTGCGCGGCGAGCAGACGCGCGAGGAGGCGATCGCCGAGGCGCAGCTGCTCACGCGGAAGTACGCGCGGCGGCAGGTGAGCTGGTTCCGGCGCTACGAGACCGCGCTGCGGCTGAGGGCGGGGGATCCCAGGAACGCCGAGCTCACGCTGCGGGCGGCGGGGTTCGGGCCGGATCGAGTGCCGTAGGCACGGCGGCCCGACGGGCGCCCGCGCCTACGATGGGGGCCATGCGCATCGAGTTCGCGAAGGCCCAGGCGACCGGCAACGACTTCGTCGTCATCGCCGACCCCGACGGAGCCCTCGAGCTCGCGCCCGAGCGGGTTGCTCGCCTCTGCGACCGCCGCTTCGGCGTCGGCGCCGACGGGCTCATCCGCGCCGTGCGCAGCGAGCGCATCGAGGCGGGACGCGCGCTCCTCGGCTCCCGCCCGGACGCCGAGTGGTTCATGGACTACCGGAACGCAGACGGCTCGATCGCGGAGATGTGCGGCAACGGCGTCCGCGCCTACGTGCGCTTCCTCCTCGAGACGGGCCTCGCGCAGCTGCCCGAGGGCGGCTCGATCGCGATCGGCACGCGCGCGGGCGTCCGCGACGTCGTCCGCGTCGAGGGCGGCTTCGAGACCGACATGGGCCCGTGGCGCCTCGCCGGCGGCGAGCCGCTCGTGAGCGCGGACGGCATCGACGTCGCCCGCCCGGGCCTCGGCATCGACGTCGGCAACCCGCACGTCGTCGTCGCGCTCGCCGGCGCCGACGAGCTCGAGGAGCTCGAGCTCCACCGCGCGCCCGGCATCGACCCGGCGCCCGACCACGGCGCGAACGTCGAGTTCGTCGTGCCGGGGGAGCCGCTCGTCTCCGGCGGCGTCGGCATGGTGCGCATGCGCGTCCACGAGCGCGGCTCGGGCGAGACGCTCTCCTGCGGCACGGGTGCGGTCGCGACGGCGCTCGCGGTGCGGACGTGGGCCGGCTCCGGCGCGCCCGATCGCTGGATCGTCGACGTCCCCGGCGGCCGCCTCGGCATCCGCATGGCCATCGGCGCCGACGGCGTCGAGCACGCCTTCCTCAGCGGGCCGGCCGAGCTCGCGTTCGGCGGGGCGATCGAGCTCTAGGCGCCCGGGCGCTCCTCGGCGACGCGCTCGACGCGGAGGACGCGGAAGCCCTTCGCCGTCTCGGCGCGCTCGACCTCGAGCTCGCCCGCGAAGCGCTCAGCGATCCACGCTTGGAGCGAGTCGGCGCCGAGCTGCTTCGCGACGACGAGCCACGCCTCGCCGCCCCACTCAAGGCGCGGCAGCCAGGTCTCGAGGAGCTCGTGGAGCGCGGCCTTGCCGATGCGGATCGGCGGATTCGACCAGATCGTCGCGAAGCGGAGATCGCTCGGCACCTGCTCGGGCGTCACGGCGCGGATGCGGCCGGGCGCGTGGCGCTCGGCGTTCTCGCGGCACAGCTCGAGGGCGCGCTCGTTCACGTCGACGGCCCATACCTCGAGCCCGGGCTCGTCGCCCTCGGGCCCGGAGCGGAGCGCGAGGTCGAGCGCGATCGGGCCCCAGCCGCAGCCGAGGTCGAGGCCCGCGCCCTCGCGCGGCGGCTCGGGCACCTCGGCGAGGAGGATGCCCGTGCCCTTGTCGACGTGCTCGGGAGAGAAGACGGCGTTCGCCGTGGCGAGCTCGAGCTCGCGGCCGCCGAGGCGCGCGCGGATCGTCCGCCGCTCGATCGGCGCGGAGGGATCGCTCGTGAAGTAGTGCTCGCTCACCCCACGAGGCTAGCGCCCGGCCGATCGGCGGCGAGCGAACGCTGTGGGCGAACAGGGCCGGCGGAGGCGGATCCGCCCGTGACGGCGGGGGATGCGCCGCGTAGACTCGAGCGGATCGCATGACGAATCCGCACACGAGCGCCGACGACGGCGCGACCACCGAGACCACCGCCCCTTCGAGCGCCGAGCGCACGGCATCCGCGGCAGGCGACGACGACGCCCGCGAGACCGCCGCGACCGAGGCGTCCGCCGCTGCGCCCCGCTCGGGCGACGAGTTGCGCGGCGACGCCGTCGCGCGCGTGCTCGCCCGCGCCGGCGCCCGCGCCGCCTCCACCACCCGCTTCGGCGACCGCCGCGCCCAGGCCCTCCAGGACGGCGACGCCGACTCCGTCGGCACCCGCGACGACGGCCTCCAGCTCGACCGCGAGGAGCGCGCGGGCCTCCGCCGCGTCGACGGCCTCTCGACCGAGCTCGAGGACGTCACCGAGGTCGAGTACCGCCAGCTGCGCCTCGAGAAGGTCGTCCTCATCGGCGTCTACCCCGCGGGCACGCTCGAGGACGCCGAGAACTCGCTCCACGAGCTCGCCGCGCTCGCCGAGACGGCCGGCGCGGTCGTGCTCGACGGCGTGCTCCAGCGCCGCCCGTACCCCGACCCCGCGACCTACCTCGGCCGTGGCAAGGTCGAGGGGCTCCGCGACATCGTGCGCGCGGCCGGCGCCGACACCGTCGTCGCCGACACCGAGCTCGCGCCCTCCCAGCGCCGCGCGCTCGAGGACGCGGTGAAGGTGAAGGTCATCGACCGCACCGCCGTCATCCTCGACATCTTCAGCCAGCACGCGAAGAGCCGCGAGGGCAAGGCGCAAGTCGAGCTCGCGCAGCTCGAGTACCTGCTCCCGCGCCTGCGAGGCTGGGGCGAGTCGATGTCCCGCCAGGCGGGCGGCCAGGTCGGCGGCGGCGCCGGCATGGGCTCCCGAGGCCCCGGCGAGACGAAGATCGAGCTCGACCGCCGCCGCATCCACACCCGCATGGCGAAGCTGCGCCGCCAGATCGCCGAGATGAAGACCGCCCGCGACACGAAGCGCCAGGGCCGCGAGCGCAACCAGGTGCCCGCCGTCGCGATCGCCGGCTACACGAACGCCGGCAAGTCGAGTCTCCTCAACCGCATCACGCGCGCGGGCGTGCTCGTCGAGAACCAGCTCTTCGCGACCCTCGACGCGACCGTGCGCCGCACCCAGGCGAAGGACGGCCGCCCCTACACGCTCGCCGACACCGTCGGCTTCGTCCGCAACCTCCCGCACCAGCTCGTCGAGGCGTTCCGCTCGACGCTCGAGGAGGTGCAGCACTCCGACCTCATCGTCCACGTCGTCGACGGCTCGCACCCGGACCCGGCCGGCCAGATCCGCACCGTGCGCGAGGTCGTCGGCGAGGTGGGCGGCGCCGACATCCCCGAGATCATCGCGTTCAACAAGGCGGATCTCCTCGACGAGGCGCGCCGCCTCGAGCTGCGCGGCCTCGAGCCGAGCGCCGTGTTCGTCTCCGCCGCGACCGGCGAGGGCGTCGACGAGCTCCTCGAGCGCATCGAGTCGACGATCCCCGTGCCGCAGCAGGAGGTCGAGCTGCTCCTGCCGTACTCGCGCGGCGATCTCCTCTCGCTCCTCCACGGCCAGGGCTCGGTGCTCGAGTTCGAGCACGGCGAGCGCGGCACGCGCGTGCGCGCCCGCATCCACGCCGATCAGCTCGGGCTCGTCGACGCGTACCGCACCGACGGCCACGCGCCGCTGCCGGAGGAGCCGCCGCTCAAGCGCAAGCCCAAGCCGGCGGGCGAGGTCGAGGGGCTGCCCGAGCCGAGCCTGCCGAAGCCGGACGAGCGCTAGCGGGTCCGCGGGCCTAGCTGACCGGGATCGCGGCGACCTCGCGGGTCCCGTCGACGACGCGCGCGACGACGCCTCCGTCGCGCGGGACGAGCTGGGTCATCGGATCGAGCGCGGCGTTCGCGGCCGCCATGATCGCCTCCGCCTCGTCGGTCAGGTCGATCCCGGTCGGGTCGAACGAGGATCCGTCGTTGCCCGGCGCCGAGTTCGACGGGCCCTCGACCGCCGCGGCGTAGGCGTCGCCTGCCTCGTGTGCGGCATCGAAGGGGACGCCGAACGTCCTCGCGCAGTAGGGCTGGGACTTGCCCCCATCGGTGCTGGGGAGATCGACGATGACGCGCGTGACGCCCTCGGCGAGGTCCGGCGCAGACGTCACGGACACCGAATGGACGGGCCCGAAGAGCGCCTCGCTCTCCCGGAGGCCCTGCTGGAGGGCCTCGGTCGGCGTGGCGCCGATGAGGTCGGGAAGCGGCTCCCCGTCGATGGCGGCGTATCCGGCCTGGATCCAGCTCGCGCCCGAGGCGAGCGCCATCGCCTTCGCCATGCCATACCCGCACCCGGTGACGACGAGCAGGGCGCCCGTCGGCGCCACCTCGACCAGGGCCGCCGGCCCGAATCGGCACCCCTGCTCCGCGGCCATCCGGTCGTAGACCTCTGCGAGGGGGAGCTCCGCCAGCGGGATGGCGGGGCGAGCGGAGCTCGACGGCTCGGCGGTCGGCGTCGTCGCCGGGTAGATCGTCGGCTCGGGATCGCCGGAATACGCGGTGCCCGCCGCCGTCCCCACGATGAGATCGTCGAGCGTGAGGGCGAGCAGGCGGACGTCGAGCTCGAGCCGAGCCGGCCGAGGAGGTCGTCGATGCGGGGCTGCAGCTCGGCGGCGAGCGCGGCGCCCGCGGCGCTCTGGGTCTGGGTCGCGGTCGCGGCGGGCTCGCCGCCGCCGGCCACGCATCCGGAGAGGAGCAGGGCCGCCGAGGCGAGGGCGGTCGCGGCGAGAGGACGGATCGGGTGCGCACGCATGGCACCTGGCTAGGGAACGGCGCGGAGTCGCCGCGTCACCCCGAGGGATGAAGGCCCGCCGCGAGCGTCGCGGCGGGCCTTTCGAGGCTGGTGGCGTACCAGCCGAGCTGCGGAGCCTAGACCGAGCGGAGCACCGCGACGACCTTGCCGAGGATCTCGGCGTGGTCGCCGAGGATCGGCTCGAAGGCGGTGTTCTGGGGGAGGAGCCAGGTGTGGCCGTCGCGCCGGCGGAGCACCTTCACGGTCGACTCGCCGTCGAGCATGGCGGCGACGATCTCGCCGTTCTCGGCGTCGCGCTGCTGGCGGACCACGACGTAGTCGCCGTCGCAGATCGCCGCGTCGACCATCGAGTCGCCGCTCACGTGGAGGAGGAAGAGCTCGCCGTCGCCGACGAGCTGGCGGGGGAGGGAGAAGACCTCCTCGACCTGCTGCTCGGAGGTGATCGGCACGCCCGCCGCGATGCGGCCGACGACCGGCACGTCGACGGAGATGGCGCGGGGGAGCTCGCCGTTCGCATCGGGGCGGGGGACGTCGACGAGCACCTCGATGGCGCGGCCGAGGTTCGGGTCGCGGCGGATGGCACCCCGCTGCTCGAGCTGGGTGAGCTGGTGGGACACGCTCGACACCGAGGCGAGCCCGACCGCCTCGCCGATCTCGCGCATCGAGGGCGCGTAGCCCCGGCGGTCGATCGACTCGACGATGCAGGCGAGGATCTGCTGCTGCTTCTCGGACAGCGATCGTCCGCTGCGGTCCTGCTTCATGTGGCTCCCTCGTGTGCTCGG
Organism: Pseudoclavibacter triregionum; assembly: GCA_910822395.1. Taxonomy (GTDB): domain Bacteria; phylum Actinomycetota; class Actinomycetes; order Actinomycetales; family Microbacteriaceae; genus Pseudoclavibacter; species Pseudoclavibacter triregionum. Next base: position 2,346,046 of record OU365335.1, on the reverse strand, counting down.
ACGGCGCCCGGCCGGCTCCGCGCCGGCCCGTTCTCGGAATGTCCGTGGTCGGTGGTCGAGTGGTCCCCGTCCATATCCGACCCTAGCCGGGCCGGGGCGGGCTGCCAAACATCCGTTCAGGCGAGTCGCGTCGAACATGCTTCGAACGCGTCGCGGAAACAGGGCTTGCGTTCGGGATCGACCGAATGTATGTTCGAGACAGGTGTTCGAGCAGGCCAATCCGGCGGGTCGACTCGAGCACCGCCAACCTCAAGGAGCACGACATGACCGCCATCGCGACGCACCCCACGATCGTCCCGGCCGCCCGCATGGGCGCCCGCCCCGGCAAGCTTCGTCTCACCACCCGCGGCCGCCGCGTCCTCGCGGCGCTCGTCCTCGCCCCCGCCGCCGTCGGCGTCGGCGCCATCCTCACGACCGCCGCCCCGGCCGACGCCTCGAGCCAGGCCGCCGAGGTCGAGTTCCACATGATCACCGTGCAGGCGGGCGACTCCCTCTGGAGCATCGCGTCCGACCACGCCGGCGGACGCGACGTCCGCGAGGTCATGGACGACATCATGCGGCTCAACGGCCTCACCTCGATGTCGGTGGAGCCCGGCCAGCACCTCGCGATGCCGCTGAGCTAGCGAGAGCCCATCCCACCCGACCCCACCCGACCAGACCAGAGCGCGCGAGCCGATCCCTCTCCCACCCCCGATCGGCTCGCGCGCTCGCCTGTCTCCGTCCCTCCTCGCGGGCTCGAGACGCCCGACGCTGGAGCGGGCCGCCCGCCGCGCCGCGACTAGGCTGGCGGGCATGACCTCGCTCGCCGATCTCCCCATCCGCGACGACCTTCGAGGGCAGACGCCGTACGGCGCGCCCATGGATCCCGTCAGCGTCGCCCTCAACGTCAACGAGAACCCGCACCCCGTGCCGGAGCCCGTCGCGCGCCACGTCATCGAGGAGATCGCCCGCATCCTCCCGGGCCTCAACCGCTACCCGGACCGCGAGTTCACGAGGCTCCGCGAGCAGCTCGCCGCCTACCTCGGCCACGGGCTCACGAAGGAGCACCTCTGGGCCGCGAACGGCTCGAACGAGGTCCTCCAGCAGCTCCTCCAGGCCTTCGCCGGCCCCGGCCGCCGCGTCCTCGCCTTCCCGCCCACCTACTCGATGCACCCGATCCTGACGCGCGGCGTCGGCGCAGAGTGGGTCACCGCCGAGCGCGACCCCGGCTACGAGATCTCTCCGGAGACCGCGGTCGAGGCCATCCGCCGCGAGCGGCCCGACGTCACCTTCTTCTGCACGCCGAACAATCCCACCGGCACCTCCGTCTCGAACGAGACGATCGCCACCGCGTACGACGCGACCGAGGGGATCGTCATCGTCGACGAGGCGTACGCCGAGTTCAAGGACGCCGGCTCCGAGACCGCGCTCGACCTCCTCGAGGGCCGTCCGCGCCTCGTCGTCTCGCGCACGATGAGCAAGGCATTCGCCTTCGCGGGCGCCCGCCTCGGGTACTTCGCCGCCGACCCGGCCGTCGCGGACGCCGTCCGCCTCGTGCGGCTGCCGTACCACCTCTCCGCGATCACGCAGGCCGCCGCCAGCGCGGCGCTCGACCACGCGCCGCTCATGCTCGAGGAGGTCGCCGCAATCCGCGCCGAGCGCGTCCGCATCGAGGAGGCCGCCCGCGAGCTCGGCTACCGGCCCGTGCCCTCCTCGTCGAACTTCGTGCTCATCGAGGGCTTCGCCGACCCGCACGCGATGTTCGGGGCGATGCTCGCGCGCGACGTCCTCATCCGCGACGTCGGCCTCCCCGGCGCCCTGCGGGTCTCGGCCGGCACGCACCAGGAGACGACGCGCTTCATCGAGGCGCTGCGCGAGCTCACGACGCCCGAGACGATCGCGGCTGCGCCGACGGATGCCGTCATGGAGCCCGCGGGCGCCCCCGCGACCGACGCCCCTGCGGCGAACTAGGCTCGAGCCATGACCGCGCACCGCACCGCCACCGTCACCCGGTCGACGAGCGAATCGAGCGTCGAGCTCACGATCGACCTCGACGGCTCCGGCCGCTCGACGATCGACACCTCGGTTCCCTTCTTCGACCACATGCTCACCGCGTTCGCGAAGCACTCGCTCTCCGACCTCACGGTGAAGGCGTCCGGCGACACCCACATCGACGTGCACCACACCGTCGAGGACACGGCGATCGTGCTCGGCCAGGCCATCCGCGAGGCGCTCGGCGACAAGTCGGGCATCGCCCGCTACGGCGACGCGCTCTGCCCGCTCGACGAGGCGCTCGCGCGCGCCGTCGTCGACATCTCCGGCCGCCCCTTCCTCGTGCACGAGGGCGAGTCGGAGGCCTTCGCCCACCACCTCATCGGCGGCCACTTCACCGGCTCGATGGTGCGCCACGTCTTCGAGGCGATCACCTTCCACGCCGGCATGACCGTCCACATCGACCTCGTGCGGGGCCGCGACCCGCACCACATCGCCGAGGCCGAGTTCAAGGCCTTCGCCCGCGCCTTCCGCGCCGCGAAGCGCCTCGACCCCGAGGTCGAGGGGATCCCCTCGACCAAGGGCGCCCTCTGATGCCCGCGGGCTCCGCGCCCCGCGTCGTCGTCCTCGACTACGGCTCCGGCAACGTCCACTCGGCCGTCAAGGCGCTCGAGCGCGCCGGCGCCGACGTCGAGCTCACCGGCGACCGCGCCGCGGCCTTCGAGGCCGACGGGCTCCTCCTGCCCGGCGTCGGCGCCTACCGTCACGCCATGGAGCAGGCGACCGCGCGCCGCGTCGGCGAGCTGGTCGGCCGCCGGCTCGCGGGCGGACGCCCCGTGCTCGGCATCTGCGTCGGCATGCAGATCCTCTTCGAGGCGGGCCTGGAGGGCGCCGATCGCGAAGAGGGCGCCGATCGGGTCGAGGGCCTCGGCGAGTGGCCGGGCGAGGTGACGCGCCTCGAGGCGCCCGTCCTCCCGCACATGGGCTGGAGCGCCGTCGCGTCGCCCGAGGGCTCCGTGCTCTTCGACGGCCTCGCGGGGGAGCGCTTCTACTTCGTCCACTCCTACGCCGCCCGCGATCTGCCGATCGAGCCGCACCCCGCCGCGCGCCCGATCTTCCGCAGCTGGACGACGTACGGCGAGCGCTTCCTCGCCGCCGCCGAGAACGGACCCCTCAGCGCGACGCAGTTCCACCCCGAGAAGTCCGGCGACGCCGGCATCCGCCTCCTCGAGAACTGGGTCCGCTCGCTCCGCTGATCCGCGCCGCGGCGGGGGAGCGGCCTCCGGTCTCGATGCCGTCCCCGCCCGCGGCTAGGCTTGCCCACCGTGCGCCGACCGTGCCCGCCGCGCGTCGACACGACCACCCCGAACGAAGGAACCCCGTGAGCGGATTCGCCAACTCGCCCAGCCTCGTGCTCTTCCCCGCCGTCGACATCGCCGGCGGCAAGGCCGTCCGCCTCGTCCAGGGCGAGGCCGACTCGGCCACGAGCTACGGCGACCCGGTCGACGCGGCCCAGGAGTGGGCCGCCCAGGGCGCCGAGTGGATCCACCTCGTCGACCTCGACGCCGCCTTCGGCCGCGGCGAGAACCGCGCGCAGATCAAGCGCGTCATCAAGGCGCTCAAGGGCGTGAGCATCGAGCTCTCCGGCGGCATCCGCGACGACGAGTCGCTCGAGCGCGCCGTCGAGGCGGGCGTGAAGCGCATCAACCTCGGCACGGCCGCCCTCGAGAACCCCGAGTGGGCCGCGGCCGTCATCGCCCGCTACGGCGAGCTCATCGCCGTCGGCCTCGACGTGCGCGGCACGACGCTCGCCGCCCGCGGCTGGACGAAGGAGGGCGGCGACCTCTGGGAGGTGCTCGCCCGCCTCGAGGCCGCCCGCTGCGCCCGCTACGTCGTCACCGACGTGACGAAGGACGGCACGCTCAAGGGCCCGAACGTGCAGCTGCTCCGCGACATCATGGACCGCACCGACCGCCCGGTCGTCGCCTCGGGCGGCGTCTCGAGCCTCGACGACGTGCGCGAGCTCCGCGCGCTCGTGCCCGAGGGCCTCGAGGGCGCGATCATCGGCAAGGCGCTCTACGCGGGGCAGTTCACGCTCCGCGAGGCGCTCGACGTCGCCCGCTAGCCGCATGCCGGAGGACGGGCGCGGCCACGGGCATCCGGCCGATCGCAGCCACGAGCACGTGCGCGGCGACGAGCACGGCCACGCCCACGGGCACGGCGTCCGCGACGCCGGCGAGCGCCTGTCCGAGGACGATCGCGTCTGGCGCGCCTCGCACGACGTCCGCGCCGCCGACTCCGCCGGCCGCCCCTGGAAGGGCCGCTCGCTCTCGCCGCAGCCCTTCGCCGGCGACGACGGCACGACCCCGCCCGAGTACGCCGCGGCCCTCGCCGCCTTCCAGGACGGCCAGGGCGAGTCGGAGGCCGTCGTCGACGCGCTCCGCGGCGCGCGCCTCATGGTGCCGCTGCTCGCCGAGCTCGGCGAGGAAGGCCTGAGCGAGTCGGGCCGCGTCGTCGACAAGCAGGCCGACCTCTCGATCGTCACCGTCGCGGGCCCCGACGGCCGCCGCGTGCTCCCGGTCTTCTCCTCCGTCGAGGCGCTCCAGCGCTGGCGTCCCGAGGCGCGGCCGGTGCCCGTCGAGGCCGTCCGCGCCGCGGTCGCCGCGGTAGATGACGACACCCAGCTCCTCGTCGTCGACCCCGGATCGCCGGGGGAGTTCGGCCTCCGCCGCCCCGCCGTCTGGGCCCTCGCGAAGGGCGAGACCTGGCGAGTGCCGTGGCGAGAGCCGCGCGCCCTCGAAGCCATCGCGCGGGGGCTCGCCGAGGTCGAGGGGCTGCGGGAGGTCGACATCCGCCCCGGCGCCCGACCGGGATCGCTCGAGGGCCCCGAGCTCGTGATCGTCGTCGTCGTGGACGGGATGGCCGAGCCCGCGCGCCTCGCCCTCGCCGAGTCCCTCCGCGCGAGCTGGGCCCGAGACGCCGAGCTCGTCGAGCTCGTCGACTCGATGGCGGTCTCCGTCGTCGCCGCGCCCGAGCGTCCCGAGACGACGCGGGCCGCCGCCGAGGCCGAGCGCGGGAATGCCCGCCAGACGGCATCCGGCGACGCACCGGGGGACAGCCCCCGCACACGCCGCTGGAAGGCCCCGTGGTCGCGCGGAGGCGCGGGCGCGTAGCCTGGCGAGGATGAACGCCGAACCCCAGCCGCCCGTGCTCGCCGAGGAGACGGGTCCCGCAGCCCTGCCGGACCGCTCAGGCCTCGAGGATCCGGACGCCCTCCGCGCCCGCGGCGGCCTCACCGGCGCCGAGGCCGAGCGCCTCCGCGCCGAGGGCAAGGCGAACATCGCCCCGACCGACTCGAGCCGCAGCCTCTGGTCGATCCTCCGCGCGAACGTCTTCACGCTCTTCAACGCGATCGTCTGCGGCGGCTTCCTCCTGCTCCTGCTCGTGGGGCAGTGGAAGGACGCCCTCTTCGGCTTCTCGGCCGTCATGAACGCGATCATCGGCGTCGTCCAGGAGTGGCGGGCGAAGAAGTCGCTCGACGAGCTCGCCCTCCTCAACGCGCCGCGGGCGCTCGTCGTCCGCGAAGGCGAGCGGTGCGACATCGCGCGCGAGGAGGTCGTCCTCGGCGACCTCATGGTCGTCACGGCGGGCGACCAGATCCCCGCCGACGCCGAGGTGCTCGAGGCGACCGGCCTCGCCGTCGACGAGTCGCTCCTCACCGGCGAGTCCGAGCCCGTCGACAAGGCGGTCGGCACGGAGCTCCTCGCGGGCTCGGCCGTCGTCGCCGGCCACGGCCTCGCGCGCGTCGACCGCGTCGGCGCCGACTCCTTCGCCGCGAAGCTCACCGTCGAGGCGAAGCGCTTCTCGCTCGTCGACTCGGAGATCCGCAACGGCCTCAACCGCATCCTCCGCTGGATCACGTGGCTGCTCGCCCCGGTCATGCTCCTCGTCGTCAACGCGCAGATGCAGACCTTCGGCGGCTGGGAGGCGGCCATCCAGACCGGCGCGTGGCGCCAGGCCTGCGTCGGCGCCATCGGCGCCGCGATCGCGATGGTGCCGCTCGGGCTCGTGCTCATGACCAGCGTCGCCTTCGCCGTCGGCGCCGTAAAGCTCGCCCGCCAGCAGGTGCTCGTGCAGGAGCTGCCCGCGGTCGAGGGCCTCGCCCGCGTCGACGTCATCTGCTTCGACAAGACCGGCACGCTCACCGACGGCACCTTCGAGTTCGACTCCGCGACGACGCCCGAGGGCGCCGGCGAGCCCGAGCACGGCTGGCGCGAGGCCGTCGCCGCCATGAGCGTCGACGAGCACGCGAACGCCTCCGCGCAGGCCCTCGCGACCGGCTTCGCGGACGTCGAGCCGGCGCGATCCTCGCGGCAGATCGTCTTCTCCTCAGCCCGCAAGTGGTCGGCCATGGCCTTCGAGGAGGGCCCGCGCGGCACCTGGGTGCTCGGCGCGCCCGACATCGTCGTCCGCGAGGGGACGCCCGAGGCCGATCGCTTCCTCGCCGAGACGCGCCGCCTGTCGGCCGAGGGCCGCCGCACGATGCTCCTGGCCTACGCGCGGACGCCCCTCGACGAGGCCGCGGCCGCCGCCGAGCAGCTGCCCGAGCACCTCGAGCCGCAGGCGATCATCTGCCTCCGCGAGCGGCTCCGCGACGACGCCGCCGAGACGGTCGAGTACTTCCGCGAGCAGGGCGTCGGGATGCGCGTCATCTCCGGCGACGACCCCCGCACGGTCTCCGCCGTCGCGGCCGCCGCCGGCATCTCCACCTCCGGCGGCTACGACGCCCGGAGCCTCCCGGAGGACCCGGAGGAGCTCGCCGCGACCATGGACAAGCACATCGTGTTCGGCCGGGTCACCCCCGAGCAGAAGCGCCGCATGGTGCACGCCCTCCAGTCGCGCGGCCACGTCGTCGCGATGACCGGCGACGGCGTGAACGACGTGCTCGCGCTCAAGGACGCCGACCTCGGCATCGCCATGGGCAACGGCGCCGCCGCCACCCGCGCCGTCTCGCGCATCGTCCTGCTGGACGCGAAGTTCTCGCACCTGCCGCACGTCGTGAAGGAGGGCCGCCAGGTCATCGCGAACGTCGAGCGCGTCTCGATGCTCTTCCTCTCGAAGACGGCGTACTCGATCCTCATCGCGATCGCCTTCGGATGCCTCGTCTGGGGCTTCCCGTTCCTCCCGCGCCAGCTCTCCGCGCTCGACGGGCTCACGATCGGCTTGCCGGGCTTCATCCTCGCGCTCATCCCGAACTCGCGGCGCTACGTGCCGGGCTTCCTGAAGCGCGCGCTCACCTTCGCGCTGCCGGCCGGCGCGATCGTCGCCCTCGGCATCCTCGCGATGAACATCCTCGCCCGCGTGCAGGGGCTCGATCTCGACGCGGCGCGGACGGCCTCGTGCATCGTCCTCGGGCTCGCGGCCCTCTGGGTGCTCAACGTGCTCACGCGCCCCCTCGACGTCTGGCGCGTGCTGCTGCTCGTCGCCTGCCACGTCGGGATGTTCCTCGTCATGACGGCACCGATCGTGAGCGAGTTCTTCGCCTTCACGGTTCCGTGGGGCCCGGTGCTCTGGCAGGCCATCGGGATCGGCGCGGTCTGCGCGCTCGCGCTCGAGATCCACTTCCGGATCCACCGCCGCAACCACCCGGGCGGCCACGAGTCGATGCACGCCCGCGAGGGCGTGCACGTGCCGGGGCGCCGGTAGGACCGGCGCCCGGAGACGCCGAAGGCCCCGCGGGAGCGCGGGGCCTTCGGCGTGAGCGGCCTGGGGCGGTGGCTTCGCGACGGGCCTTCGGCCCTCCTCAACCACCGGGTCTTGTGGGGCGGTGGCTTCGAGACGGCGCCTGCGGCGCCTCCTCAACCACCGGCAATCGTGATCGCAGGCGGTTGAGGAGCGCCGCGCAGCCCGCGTCTCGAAACCATCGGGGGAGACGTCCCTAGCCGAAGACGGGGCCCGTGAGGTCCTCGCCCGGGCCCTTGCCCGGGGCGTCCGGCACCGTCGACGCCTCGCGGAAGGCGAGCTGGAGCGAGCGGAGGCCGTCGCGAAGCGGGCGCGCGTGGTGGTCGCCGAGGTAGGGGAGCGAGGCCGTGATGAGGCCGGCGAGCGCGGAGATGAGCTTGCGGGCCTCGTCGAGGTCCGTCGTCGCGTCCGGCTCCTCGCCGAGGCCGAGGTGCACGGCGGCGGCGCTCATGAGGTGGACGGCGGTCGTCGTGATGAGCTCGACGGCGGGGACCTCGGCGATATCGCGGGCGAGGTCGGCGACCTCTGGCTGGTCGTCGTCGGAGACGGCGTGGACGTCGTGCTCGTGCGCGTCGTGATCGGTCACGGTGCTGCTCCTAGGGTCGAGGCCTCGGGAGGCGCTGCCTCGGGAGGGGGAGAGGGGGCGGGGAGAGGGACGGAGAGGGAGGGGGATGGTCGCGGCGCGGCCGCGGCGCGCGGGGCTTCCCACGCGCGCGGATCGCTGTTAGGCTGATCGACGGTGTCTGCGCACTCGTGCGCCAGCCACCGCAGCAACGAAGAGGACTTCGCGTCCCACCCGTCGGCCGCCAGGAAAGGCTACCGGGTTCGCCGCTCCCCTCCCGTCTGGGAGGAGTGCCCCACGGGCATCAGGGCGGCCGATGCCATCGCGCCCCGCGTGATGGCGGGCAGCGACGTCGTTTCCGTTTCCGCGCCCGCCACATGAAGGAGCAGCTCATCACCGAACCGCGCACGAACGACCGCATCCGAGCGAACGAGATCCGCCTCGTCGGCCCCAACGGCGAGCAGGTCGGCGTCGTCAAGCTCGAGGTGGCCCTCCGCCTCGCTCAGGAAGCGGACCTCGACCTCGTCGAGGTCGCCCCGAACTCGAAGCCGCCCGTGGCCAAGATCATGGACTACGGCAAGTTCAAGTACGAGGCCGCGCAGAAGGCGAAGGAAGCTCGCCGCAACCAGGCGAACACGGTCCTCAAGGAGGTCCGCTTCCGCCTGAAGATCGACGAGCACGACTACGAGACGAAGAAGAAGCGCGCGATCGGCTTCCTCGAGTCCGGCGACAAGGTCAAGGCCATGATCCAGTTCCGAGGCCGCGAGCAGTCGCGTCCCGAGCTCGGCGTGCGCCTCCTCCAGAAGTTCGCGGGGGAGATCGAGGAGTACGGGACCGTCGAGTCCACCCCGACGATCGACGGCCGCAACATGGTCATGATCATCGGCCCCCACCGCAACAAGTCCGACGTCAAGAGCGAGGCGGCCGCGCGCCGCACCGCGGCGAAGGAGGCGGCTCGCGCCGCCAAGCACGGAACCACCCCCGCCGCGGCCCAGCCCGCCGGCGAGGCCGCACAGGCTCCCGCGCCCGCCGCGGAGTAAGACCCCCACATCCCAGCAAGGAGAACCCATGCCGAAGCAGAAGACCCACTCGGGCACGAAGAAGCGCTTCAAGCTCACGGGCACCGGCAAGATCATGAAGCAGCAGGCCGGCATGCGCCACAACCTCGAGGTCAAGGCCCCCGGCCGCAAGGCGCGCCTCAACCAGGACCAGGTCCTTTCCCCGGCCGACGCCAAGGTCGTCAAGAAGCTCCTCGGCCGCTGAGCGCGCCGGGCACGAAGACTCGAAACATTTAGGAGAACACGCACATGGCACGTGTCAAGCGGGCAGTCAACGCCCAGAAGAAGCGTCGCGTCACCCTCGAGCGCGCGTCCGGCTACCGCGGTCAGCGCTCGCGCCTGTACCGCAAGGCCAAGGAGCAGGTCATCCACTCCTTCGTCTACAGCTACGCGCACCGCAAGGCGAAGAAGGGCGACTTCCGTCGCCTCTGGATCCAGCGCATCAACGCGGGCGCGCGCGCGAACGGCCTCACCTACAACCGCTTCATCCAGGGCCTCGGCCTCGCGGGCGTCCAGGTCGACCGCCGCATCCTCGCGGACCTCGCGGTCAACGAGCCGGCGACCTTCGCCGCCCTCGTGAAGACGGCGAAGGCCGCCCTTCCGGCCGACACCTCGGCCCCGAAGAAGGCCGCGTAGCCTCACCGGCTCCGCATCCGCAGACTCCGACGCGGTCGGGAGGGCGATCCTCCCGGCCGCGTCGTGACGTCTGCGGCATTCCCTAGGCTCGATGCGAGCCCTCGCGCCGTCCGGCGCCACGCATCCCCACACCCTTCCCGCGGCCCCGCCGCACGACCTCGCCAGGAGCGCGCCATGATGATCGAGAGCCCCCGCAACGCCCGCGTCCGCGAGGTCCGCCGCCTCGCCCAGAAGGGCGAGCGTCAGGAGACCGGCCTCTTCCTCCTCGAGGGCCCGCAGGCGCTGCGCGAGGCGCTCGCGAGCCGGCCGGATCTCGTCGAGGAGGTCTTCCTCACGCCGACCGCCCTCGAGCGCCACCAGGATCTCGGCGACCTCAGCCACGAGGCGCAGCTCGACATCGTCTTCGCGAGCGAGGAGGCGATCGAGGCGATGGCCGACACGCGCACGCCGCAGGGCGTCATCGCGGTCGCGCGCCAGTTCCCGACCTCGATCCGGACGATCCTCGAGCCGAAGGACGGCGCCGCCCCGAAGCTCGTCGCGATCCTCGAGGAGGTCCGCGACCCGGGCAACGCCGGCACGATCATCCGCGCCGCCGACGCCGCGGGCGTCGACGCCGTCATCCTCTCCGGCCGCGCCGTCGACCTCTACAACCCCAAGGTCGTCCGCTCGACGACGGGCTCCCTCTTCCACCTGCCCATCGCCGTCGACGTCGACGTCGACCAGGCGCTCTCGGCCGCCCGCGGCGCCGGCATGCGCGTCGTGGCCGCCGACATCAAGGGCCGCGACCTCACGCAGCTCGCGGCGGACGACCTCGCCGAGCCCACCGCGTGGGTGTTCGGCAACGAGGCCCGCGGCCTCGAGGACGCGGTGCTCCGCGCCTGCGACGACGTCGTGCGCGTGCCGATCTTCGGCCTCGCGGAGTCGATGAACCTCGCGACGGCGGCCTCGGTCTGCCTCTACCAGAGCGCCTTCGCGCAGCGATCCCGGTAGGCCGACACGCCGCGCTCGCCCAACGGGACACGCCGCGGGGATGGCAGGCCCACAGCGCGGCGAATCGGCTCGAACTGCCGAAGACGTGCCCGATTCGTGATCTGCGCCTGGGCGGACCGTCAACGGGAGCTGTGAGAGCCCCGCTAGGGTGAACCGCATGGAAGCGCGCAACGACGCCGCCCCGCAGCAGCAGGGCCAGCAACCCGACGAGGCCGTCCGACCCCTGGTCGAGATCCGCAGCGTCAACAAGTACTACGGCGAGCACCACGTGCTCAAGGACATCACGACCTCCGTCGACAAGGGCGAGGTCGTCGTCGTCATCGGCCCGTCGGGCTCGGGCAAGTCGACGCTCTGCCGCTCGATCAACCGCCTCGAGACGATCGACTCGGGCGAGATCCTCATCGACGGGAAGAAGCTCCCCGAGGAGGGCGCCGAGCTCGCGAAGCTCCGCGCCGACGTCGGCATGGTCTTCCAGTCGTTCAACCTCTTCGCGCACAAGACGGTCCTCGAGAACGTCACGCTCGCCCCCATCAAGGTCCGCGGCATGAAGAAGGCCGAGGCCGAGAAGCGCGCCATGGAGCTCCTCACGCGCGTCGGCGTCGACGCCCACGCGAAGAAGCTCCCGGCCCAGCTCTCGGGCGGCCAGCAGCAGCGCGTCGCCATCGCCCGCTCCCTCGCGATGGACCCGAAGCTCATCCTCCTCGACGAGCCCACCTCGGCCCTCGACCCCGAGATGATCAACGAGGTCCTCGACGTCATGATCGAGCTCGCGAACGCCGGCATGACGATGATCGTCGTCACCCACGAGATGGGCTTCGCGCGCAAGGCCGCGAACCGCCTCATCTTCATGGCCGACGGCCAGATCGTCGAGGAGTCCGAGCCGGAGGAGTTCTTCACGAACCCGAAGTCCGAGCGCGCCAAGGACTTCCTCGCGAAGATCCTCACGCACTAGCCGTCCGCCCGGCCCGACCGGGCGAACCGACCCGCACGACAGACCTTCCCTCACGACGACGGTCACCGAAATCACTGGAGAAGCAATGAAGCTCAAGTCCCTCATCGCGGCCGGCGCCCTCGCGCTCACCGCCGCCCTCAGCCTCACCGCCTGCACCGACTCGGGCGCCGCCGGCGGCGGGGCCACCAACCCGCCCGTCAACACCGAGGCCTCGTTCGAGGCCGGCACGACGATGGCCCGCCTCCACGACGCCGGCACGATCACGATCGGCACGAAGTTCGACCAGCCGCTCTTCGGCCTCATGGGCACCTCGGGCAAGCCCGAGGGCTTCGACGTCGAGATGGGCAAGATCATCGCGGCCGAGCTCGGCATCAAGCCCGAGAACATCAACTGGGTCGAGACGGTCTCGCAGAACCGCGAGCCCTTCATCCAGAACGGCCAGGTCGACCTCGTCATCGCGACGTACACGATCAACGACAAGCGCAAGGAAGTCATCGACTTCGCGGGCCCGTACTACACCGCCGGCCAGTCGTTCCTGGTCCCGGCCGCCAACCCCAAGGGCATCACGAGCGACCCCGCCACCCTCGGCGACGCCACGATCTGCACGGTGACCGGCTCCACCTCGGAGAAGAACATCCGCCAGCACACGCAGAACGTCATCACGGTCGACAAGTACTCCGACTGCCTCGAGCCGATCCGCACCGGCCAGGCCGACGCGCTCACGACGGACAACGTCATCCTCGCCGGCCTCGTCGCCCAGAACGGCACCGAGTTCAAGGTCGTCGACGGCACCTTCACCTCGGAGCCCTACGGCATCGGCATCGCGAAGGGCGACCAGGCCTTCCGCGACTTCATCAACGACACGATCGAGGCCGCGGTCGCGGACGGCCGCTGGGAGCAGGCCTGGACCTCGACCGCCGGCACGGTCCTCCCGACGCCGGAGGCCCCGAAGGTCGATCGCTACTAGCAGTCCGTCGGGCCGGGGCGCGCGCTCCGGCCCGACGGCTCCCTGACGCGGATCGCGGCATCGAACCACTCCACCGGAAGGAACCGAGCGCCATGCAGGCGGTCTTCGACAATCTCGGCGCATACGGGCAGGGCTTCCTCGTCACGCTCGAGCTGCTCCTCGCGAGCGCCGTCGGCGCATCGATCATCGGCATGATCGTCGCCGTCATGCGCATCTCGCCGATCGGGAGCCTCCGCGCCATCGCGACGGGCTACACCGAGCTCGTGCGCAACACGCCCCTCACGCTCGTGTTCTTCTTCATCGCGATCGTGCTCCCGACCCTCCAGGTCCAGATGGACTACAAGGTCGGCGCCATCGTCGCGCTCTCGATCTACACCTCTCCGTTCATCGCCGAGGCGCTGCGCTCGGGCATCAACGGCGTCCCCCTCGGACAGGCCGAGGCGGCCCGCTCGGTCGGCCTCACCTTCGGCCAGACCGTCTCGATGATCATCTTCCCGCAGGCGCTGCGGATGGTCGTCCCGCCGCTCATCAACGTCTTCATCGCGCTCACGAAGAACACCTCGGTCGCGGCCGGCTTCTACGTCGCCGAGCTCATCGCGACCTCGAAGGTGCTCGCGAACGAGAACGGCGACGCGGTCATCCCGATCCTCATCGGCACCGCGATCTGCTACCTCATCATCACCATCCCGCTCGGCCAGATCGCCGCGCGCATCGAGCGAAAGGTCGCGGTCCTCCGATGAGCAGCTCGGTCCTCTACGACGCCCCCGGGCCCAAGGCCCGCCGGCGCAGCCGGATCATCTCCTACGCGGTGACGGCGGCCCTCGTCCTCATCGCCGCCCTCTTCATCTGGCAGCTCGGCCAGCCCCGCACGACGGCGCAGGGCACGGTGCTCACCGGCCTCTGGTCGCCGGAGCGCTGGGACTTCGCGCGCGACGCGGCCGTGTGGCGACGCATCCTCATCGACGGCCTGCTCATGGGCACGCTGCGCGTGGCCGCGGTCGCCGCGGTGCTCGCGCTGCTCGTCGGCATCCTCTTCTCGTTCCTGCGCACGGCCCGCCAGTCGTGGATCCGCATCCCGACCGCGATCATCCTCGAGTTCTTCCGCGGCATGCCCGTCCTGCTCATGATGCTCTTCATCCTCCTCGCGCTCGCGACGGACGGATACTGGGCGGCCGTGGGCGCGCTCGCGATCTACAACGGCGCGATCATCGGCGAGGCGCTCCGCGCGGGCATCGCCGCGCTCCCGAAGGGCCAGCGCGAGGCGGGCCTCTCGCTCGGCATGACGCCGTTCCGCACGCGCATGCTCATCGAGTTCCCGCAGGCGTTCCGCCAGATGCTGCCGATCATCGTCGCCCAGCTCGTCGTGCTCCTCAAGGACACCTCGCTCGCCTACGTGGTGGCGTTCCCGGAGATCCTGCGCATCTCGCAGCAGCTGCGCGACACCCTCGGCTCGACGAAGGTCTCGTTCTCGCTTTTCGCGATCGTCCTCGTCATCTACCTCGCCGTGAACCTCGCGCTCTCGGCGCTCGCCCGCTGGCTCGCGCACCGCACCGGCCCGCGCGCCGTCGGCGCCCGCCGCCGCGGCAACAAGAAGGACGGCCCGGACGCGGCGCCGGTCCCGGGCGAGGTCGGCACCGACACCGCGCTCATCTCGATCTCCGGCTCGGCCCCCGCGGGCATGACCGGGCATCGGGAGCGCTAGCCGCGAGACCTCGCGCGGCGCCGTCCGCGGCATCCGCTGTCGAATCGGGGGTCCGCTACCGGACTATCGGTAGCGGACCCCCGTTCGAGTAGCGGACGCCGTTCGGCCGCCCGGGCCGCGCCTCCGGAGCCGTCGGCGGCGGCGGGCCTTCGCGAGCGCGGGGGAGCGTCCCGCGGCCCCGGTAGGATCGGGGCTTGTGTCTGATGCTCCGAGCTCCCCGATGATCACCCCGGACGCCGTCGGCGCGGCCCTCGACGCGGCGCTCGCCGCCGTGGCCGCCGCGGCCGACTCCGCGCAGCTCAAGCAGGTGCGCGCCGAGCACGTCGGCGAGGGCTCGGCCCTCGCCCAGCTCAACGCGCAGCTGCGGAACGTGCCGAAGGAGCAGAAGAAGGAGGCCGGGCAGCTCGTCGGCGGCGCCCGCGCCGAGCTCGGACGCGCCTTCGCCGCCCGCGAGGAGGAGATCCTCGCCGCCGAGAAGGCCGAGCGCCTCGAGGCCGAGCGCGTCGACGTCACCGAGTGGGCGCGCCGCCGCCGCCTCGGCGCCCGCCATCCGCTCACCGTCCTCCAGGACGACGTCTGCGACATCTTCACCGGCATGGGATGGGAGATCGCGGACGGCCCCGAGCTCGAGACCGAGTGGCACAACTTCGACGCCCTGAACTTCGACGCCGACCACCCGGCGCGCGCGATGCAGGACACCTTCTTCGTCGAGCCGATCGACCGCCACCTCGTCATGCGCACGCACACCTCGCCCGTGCAGGTCCGCTCGCTCCTCGAGCGCGGCGTCCCGCTCTACGTGCTGTGCCCGGGCCGCACCTTCCGCACCGACGAGCTCGACGCGACGCACACGCCCGTCTTCATGCAGTTCGAGGGTCTCGCGATCGACAAGGGCCTCACGATGGCGCACCTGCGCGGCACGCTCGAGCACTTCGCGCGGGCGATGTTCGGCCCCGAGGCGAAGATCCGCCTCCGCAACAACTACTTCCCCTTCACCGAGCCGAGCGCCGAGATGGACATCTGGCACCCGGGCGCGAAGGGCGGCCCGCGCTGGATCGAGTGGGGCGGCTGCGGCATGGTCCACCCGAACGTGCTCCGCGCGGCCGGCGTCGACCCGGACGAGTACCAGGGCTTCGCCTTCGGCATGGGAACGGAGCGCACGCTCATGTTCCGCAACGAGCTCACGGACATGCGCGACATGGTCGAGGGCGATATCCGCTTCAGCGAGCAGTTCGGAATGGTGATCTAGTCATGCGTGCACCCCTCAGCTGGCTCCGCGAGTCGGTCGACATCCCGGCCCAGGCGACCGCGCGCGAGGTCCTCGACGACCTCGTCCGCGTCGGCCTCGAGGACGAGGACCTCCACGGCTTCGACGTGACCGGTCCCGTCGTCGTCGGCCAGGTGCTCGAGCGCACGCCCGAGCCGCAGTCCAACGGCAAGACGATGAGCTGGTGCCAGGTGCGCGTCGCGCCCGAGGGCCAGCAGGCCGCCGACGGCGGCGCCGACGTGCGCGGGATCGTCTGCGGCGCGCAGAACTTCGAGGTCGGCGACAAGGTCGTGGCGACGCTGCCCGGCGCCGTCCTGCCCGGCGACTTCCGCATCTCGCCTCGCAAGACCTACGGCCACGTCTCGGACGGCATGCTCGCCTCCGCGAAGGAGCTCGGCCTCGGCGAGGACCACTCCGGCATCATCGTGCTCTCGCGCCTCGGCCTCGACCCGGAGGTCGGCGCGCCCGCGATGCCGCTCCTCGGCCTCGACGAGCAGGCCGTCGAGGTGAACGTCACCCCGGATCGCGGCTACGCGATGTCGATGCGCGGCCTCGCCCGCGAGTACGCGAACGCCACAGGCGCCGCCTTCCGCGACCCGGCACTCCGCCCCGAGCTCGAGGCGATCCGCGAGCGCGCGATGGCGGCGACGCCGGACGCCGTCCGCGTGCCGGTCGAGGTCGCCGACGAGCTCGCCGTCCGCGATCAGGCGATGTGCCCGATCTTCGCCGGCTTCGTCGTGACGGGCGTCGACGGCTCTCGCCCGACGCCGCCGTGGATGACCGCGCGGCTGCAGCTCGCGGGCATCCGCTCGCTCGGCCTGCTCATCGACATCACGAACTACGTCATGCTCGAGCTCGGCCAGCCGATCCACGGCTACGACCTCGACCGCCTCCAGGGCGGCATCCGCGTGCGCCGCGCGACGGAGGGCGAGCAGCTCACGACCCTCGACGGCAAGCAGCGCACGCTCTCGGCCGAGGACATCGTCATCTGCGACGACCGCGGCCCGATCGGCCTCGCCGGCACCATGGGCGGCGCGGAGACCGAGCTCGAGGCGACGACGACGAACGTCTTCATCGAGGCCGCCGGCTTCGCGCCGATCTCGATCGCGCGCACGGCCCGCCGCCACAAGCTCCCCTCGGAGGCCTCGCGCCGCTTCGAGCGCGGCGTCGACCCCGAGGTCGCCGTGCCCGCGGGCGCCCGCGTCGCGGAGCTCCTCGTCGAGCTCGCGGGCGGCACGCTGGAGCCCGCCGGCGTCGTCGTCGGGGGCGCCCCCGAGCGCGAGTCGATCGTGCTCCGCGAGAGCGCGCCGGCCGCCCGTATGGGCGTCGACTACACGCGCGCCGAGATCCTCGCCTCGCTCGAGGCCGTCGGCTGCGAGGTGTGGGAGGAGGGGCCCGGCATCCTCGGCGTCCGAGTCCCGAGCTGGCGCCCCGACCTCACGGACGAGGTCACGCTCGTCGAGGAGGTCGGCCGCGTGTGCGGCTTCGACCGCATCCCCTCGGAGCTGCCCGTCGCGCCGTCCGGCCGCGGCCTCACGCGCGAGCAGCGCCTGCGCCGCAAGCTCTCCGACGCGCTCGCCGCCTCGGGCGCCGTGGAGGTGCTCAGCTACCCGTTCACGGCGAAGGCCGACAACGACCTCTTCGGGATGCCCGAGCAGGGCGAGGCGCCCGCCGTGAAGCTCGCGAACGCGCTCGACCCCGAGACCGCGTGGCTGCGCACGAGCATGCTCCCGGGCCTGCTCGGCGTCGCCCACCGCAACGTCTCGCGCGGCCTCACCGACCTCGCGATCTTCGAGCTCGGCACGGTCTTCCGCCCCGTCGACGGCACGACGTACGGCCTCGACGAGGTGCCGCCCGTCGCGCAGCGCCCGAGCGACGCGCGCCTCCGGGAGCTCGACGCCTCGCTGCCGCCGCAGCCGCGCTGGCTCGGCGCCGTGCTCCTCGGCTCGCTCGCCGCGAAGCAGCCCGGCCGCCCCGCCGTCGCCGCGACGTGGGAGGACGCCATCGAGCTCGCCGAGCTCGCCGGCCACGCCGTCGCCGCCGAGCTCGAGTTCCGCCAGGGCTCGCATGAGGCGTTCCACCCGGGCCGCTGCGCCGAGGTGCTCGTGCGCGACGCCGAGGGCCTCCACCCGATCGGCTTCGCGGGCGAGCTCCACCCGGACGTCTCCGCCGAGCGCGACCTGCCGGGCCGCGTCGCCGCCGTCGACCTCGACGTCGACGCGATGCTCCGCCACGCGCGCCGCGAGGTCGTCGTCGAGCGGATCGTCGGCTTCCCCGCCGCCACGCAGGACCTCTCGCTCGTCGTGCCGGTCGGCGCGATCGCGGGCGAGGTGCTCGCGGCCGTGCGCGAGGGCGCGGGGGAGCTGCTCGAGGACGTCCAGCTTGTCGACGACTACCGCGGGCAGGGGCTCGAGGATGGCGAGAAGTCGCTCACCTTCGCGCTCCGCTTCCGCGCGCCCGACCGCACGCTCACGGCCGCCGAGGCGACCGAGGCCAAGGAAGCGGGCGCCGCCCTCGCGGGCGAGCGCTTCGGGGCGGTCATCCGGGCGTAGGGCGCTGCCTGGGGGCGGTGGTTTCTGCGGCCCCTCCTCAACCACCTCGAGTGACTGAGGTGGTTGAGGAGCGAGCGCAGCGAGCGTCTCGGAACCACCGGGGGAGAGGCCTGCCGCCCCCGCCACTAAACTTGCCGCATGAAGTACTCCGTCGCCGTCGCAGGAGCCTCCGGCTACGCAGGCGGCGAGCTGCTCCGCCTTCTCGCCGCGCACCCCGAGCTCGAGGTCCGCACCGCGACCGCGCACTCGAACGCGGGGGAGCGCATCCGCGACGTCCACCCGCATCTCGCGAGCTACGGCGAGACGCGCTTCGCCGAGACGAGCCTCGACACCCTCCGCGGCCACGACCTCGTCTTCCTCGCCCTCCCGCACGGCGCCTCGGCGGGCATCGCCGCCGAGCTCGAGGGGCTCGGCGAGGACGTCCTCCTCGTCGACTGCGCCGCCGACCACCGCCTCGAGTCGGCCGCCGACTGGGCCGACTACTACGGCGGCGACTGGGCCGGCAGCTGGACCTACGGCATGCCCGAGCTCCCGCTCGCCGACGGCGGCCGCCAGCGCGACCTTCTCCGCACGACCCGGCGCATCGCCGTCCCCGGCTGCAACGTCACCGCGATGACCTTCGCGCTCGCACCGGCCGTCCGCGAGGGGCTCGTCGAGCCGACCGACCTCACGAGCGTGCTCGCCGTCGGACCCTCGGGCGCCGGCAAGAAGGCGAGCGTCGCGATGCTCGGGGCCGAGCTCATGGGATCCGCGAACCCCTACGGCGTCGACGGCGGCCACCGCCACAACCCCGAGGTGCGCCAGAACCTCACGCGCGCCTCCGGGCACGCCGTCACCCTCGCCTTCACGCCCGTGCTCGTGCCGATGGCGCGCGGCATCCTCGCGACCTCGACCGGACGCCTCGCCGCGGGCGTCGACCGCGCCGCGCTGCGGGCCGCCTACGGGCGCGCCTACGCCGACGAGCCGTTCATCGACGTGCTCCCGGACGGCGTCTTCCCGCGCACCGGCGACGTCACCGGCTCGAACCGCTGCGCCATCGGCGTCGGCCTCGACGAGCGCGCCGGCCGCGCCGTCATCGTGAGCGCCATCGACAACCTCGGCAAGGGGACCGCCGGCGCCGCCATCCAGTCCGCCAACCTCGCCCTGGGCCTCGACGAGACCCTCGGCCTCAGCATCGATGGAGTCGCACCGTGAGCGTGACCGCACCCAAGGGCTTCCGCGCCGCCGGTGTCGCCGCCGGCATCAAGAGCTCCGGCGGCCTCGACGTCGCCCTCGTCGCGAACGACGGGCCGAGCGCCGCGGCCGCCGCCGTGTTCACCTCGAACCGCTGCGTCGCGAACCCGGTCATGTGGTCGCGCCAGGTCATCCAGGACGGCACCGTCTCGGCGATCGTCCTCAACTCGGGCGGCGCGAACTGCTACACGGGCGCCTTCGGCTTCCAGACCACCCACGAGACGGCCGAGGCCGTCGCCGAGTCGCTCGGCATCGGCGCAGGCGACGTCATCGTCTGCTCGACGGGCCTCATCGGCGTCGGCGACGAGACGTTCCGCCGCTCGGTCATCGCGGGCGCCCGCGACGCCGCGACGAAGCTCGCCGACGACGAGGCCGCGGGCGTCGCGGCCTCCGAGGCGATCATGACGACCGACACCGTGGCGAAGCGCGCCGTCCGCACTTCGCCCGCCGGCTGGACGATCGGCGGCATGGCGAAGGGCGCCGGCATGCTCGCGCCGGGGCTCGCGACGATGCTCGTCGTGCTCACGACCGACGCCGACCTCGAGGCGGACGCCCTCGACCGCGCGCTGCGGGCGGCCACGCGCACGACCTTCGACCGCGTCGACTCGGACGGGTGCATGTCGACGAACGACACCGTCGCGCTCATGGCCTCCGGCGCCTCGGGCGTCGCCGCCGACGAGGCCGAGTTCGCGGAGGCGCTGCGCGACCTCTGCGCCGAGCTCGCGAAGAAGCTCCAACAGGACGCCGAGGGCGCCGCCCACGACATCACGATCACGACCGTGCACGCCGCCACCGAGCAGGATGCCGAGGACGTCGCGCGCGCCGTGAGCCGCTCGAACCTCTTCAAGGCCGCCGTCTTCGGCAACGACCCGAACTGGGGCCGCGTGCTCGCCGCCGCCGGCACGACCGACGCCGAGTTCGACCCGCTCGCCGTCGACGTCACCATGAACGGCGTCATGGTCTGCAAGGCGGGGACCCCGCACGAGGCCGCGGACGCCGTCGACCTCACACCCCGGGAGACGACCGTCGTCATCGACCTCCACGCGGGCGACGCCACCGCGACGATCCTCACGAACGACCTCACGCACGACTACGTCCACGAGAACAGCGCGTACTCGTCGTAGGCATCCGCCCGCCCGACGCTGCGCCTGTCGCCGCAGAACCCCTCCCGCCACCTCCTCCCGCCTCACCCTCCCCGCCACGCAGGAGCCCGCCGCATGAGCCAGCACCCGACCGACGTCCCGCCCGAGAACTCCTCGAACTCCGCCGCGGACGCGACCGCCAAGGTCGAGACGCTCATCGAGGCGCTGCCGTGGATGACCTACTACTCGGGCGAGATCATCGTCATCAAGTTCGGCGGCAACGCGATGATCGACGACGAGCTGTTCGAGGCCTTCGCCTCCGACATCGCCTTCCTCCGCTACGCGGGCGTGCGTCCGGTCGTCGTCCACGGCGGCGGCCCGCACATCTCGCGCATGCTCGACCAGCTCGGCATCGAGAGCGAGTTCCGCGGCGGCTACCGCGTCACGAGCCCGGAGGCGATGGAGGTCGTCCGCATGGTGCTCGGCGGGCAGGTCGCCCGCGAGCTCGTCGCCGCCATCAACGAGCGCGCCCCCATCGCGACCGCCACGAGCGGCGAGGACGCCGGGCTCTTCCAGGCCCGCCGCAAGACCGCGACGGTCGACGGCGAGGAGGTCGACCTCGGCTGCGTCGGCGAGATCATCGGCGTCGACCCGACCGTCGTGCGCGCCGACATCGCAGCCGGCCGCATCCCCGTGATCTCCTCGATCGCCTCCGACGTCGACACCCCGCGCAAGGCGCTCAACATCAACGCCGACCGCGCGGCCGCGGCGCTCGCGGCGGCGCTCGGCGCGAAGAAGCTCGTCATGCTCACCGACGTCGCGGGCCTCTACCGGAACTGGCCCGACCCGGACTCCCTCATCCGAGCGATCCGCGTCGAGGAGCTCCAGGCGATGCTCCCGAGCCTCGAATCGGGGATGATCCCCAAGGTGGAGGCCTGCATCGAGGCCGTCCGCGGCGGCGTGCCGCAGGCGACGATCATCGACGGCCGCCAGCCGCACGCCATGCTCCTCGAGGTCTTCACGACCGACGGCGCGGGCACGATGGTCACGGCCTGAGCGGCCGCGCCGCCCTCGCCTGACGCATCCTCCCCACGCCCCGCAGCACCCACTTCACCCCCGCACCGGCGCGACCCCCGCGCCCCGACTCGACAGCGAGCCCGAGATGACCCGCCCCGACGCCGCAGCCGTCCGCCACCTCCTCCGCGACGACGACCTCACGCCCGCCGAGCAGGCTGAGATCCTCGACCTCGCCGACCGGCTCAAGGCCGACCGCTTCGCCGAGCGCCCCCTCGAGGGCCCCGAGACCGTCGCCGTCTTCTTCGACAAGACGTCCACCCGCACGCGGGTCTCGTTCCACGTCGGCATCTCCGACCTCGGCGGCTCGCCCCTCATCATCACGAGCGGCTCGAGCCAGCTCGGGGCGAAGGAGTCGGTCGCCGACACCGCGCGGGTGCTCGAGCGCATGGTCGCCGCGATCGTGTGGCGCACCTTCGCGCAGTCCGGGCTCGAGGAGATGGCGGCCGGCACGACGGTGCCGGTCATCAACGCCCTCTCGGACGACTTCCACCCCTGCCAGCTGCTCGCCGACCTCCAGACCATGCGCGAGCGGCTCGGCGAGCTCCGCGGCCGCACCGTGCTCTTCGCGGGCGACGGCGCCTCGAACATGGCGCACTCGTACCTGCTCGCGTGCGCGACCGCGGGGATGACGATCCGCATCGCCGCCCCCGAGGGGTACCGGCCGCGCCCCGACATCGTCGCGGACGCCGAGCGCCGCGCGGCCGAGACGGGCGGCGCGGTCGAGGTCGGGGGAGACCTCCTCGCCCTGGCGTCCGGCGCCGACGTCGTCGTCACCGACACCTGGGTGTCGATGGGCGACGAGGCCGAGAAGGACGTCCGCCTCACGGCCTTCGACGGCTTCCGCGTCACCCCCGAGGTCATGGCCGCCGCCTCGCCCGAGGCGATCTTCCTCCACTGCCTCCCCGCCTACCGCGGCGTCGAGGTCGACGCGGAAGTCATCGACGGGCCGGCGTCGGCCATCTGGGACGAGGCGGAGAACCGCATCCACGCGCAGAAGGCCGTGCTCGTGTGGCTGCTGCGCCACACGCGGTCGGGCCGCACCGCGCCCGGCGCGTAGAATCGATGAAGCTGAAAACTCAAGGAGCGCATATGACGGAACGCGTGGTTCTCGCCTACTCGGGCGGCCTCGACACCTCGGTCGGCATCGGCTGGCTCAAGGACGCGACGGGCAAGGACGTCGTCGCCCTCGCCATCGACGTGGGTCAGGCCGGCGAGGACATGGAGAAGGTCCGGCAGCGAGCCCTCGACTGCGGCGCGGTCGAGTCCGTCGTCGTCGACGCCCGCGAGGAGTTCGCGTCCGACTACCTGATGCCCGCCCTCAAGGCGAACGCGCTCTACCAGAAGCGCTACCCGCTCGTCTCGGCCCTCTCGCGCCCGCTCATCGCGAAGCACCTCGCGAAGACCGCCCGCGAGCTCGGCGCCGACTCGATCGCGCACGGCTGCACCGGCAAGGGCAACGACCAGGTCCGCTTCGAGGCGGCCGTCGCGGCCATCGCCCCCGAGCTCACGTCGATCGCGCCGATCCGCGACCTCGCGCTCACCCGCGACAAGGCCATCGAGTACGCGCACTCGCACAACCTGCCCATCGAGCAGTCGAAGAAGAGCCCGTACTCGGTCGACCAGAACGTGTGGGGCCGCGCCGTCGAGACCGGCTTCCTCGAGGACCCGTGGAACGGGCCGATCGAGGACCTCTACGCGTACACCCAGGCCCCCGACGCCTCGAAGGCGCCGACCGAGGTCGTCATCGAGTTCGAGGCGGGCGTGCCCGTGAAGCTCGACGGCGTCGCGAAGTCGCCCATCGAGATGGTCGTCGCGCTCAACGAGCTCGCGGGCGCGCATGGCGTCGGCCGCATCGACATCGTCGAGGACCGCCTCGTCGGCATCAAGTCGCGCGAGATCTACGAGTCGCCCGCCGGCATCGCCCTCATCGAGGCGCACGAGCACCTCGAGGACCTCACCCTCGAGCGCGACGTCGCCCGCTACAAGCGCTCCGTCGAGGTCGAGTGGGCGAACCTCGTCTACGACGGCCTCTGGTTCGGAGGCCTCAAGCGCTCGCTCGACGCCTTCATCGACCACACGCAGGAGAAGGTCTCGGGCGAGGTGCGGATGACGCTGCACAACGGCCGCGCCGTCGTCACCGGCCGCCGCTCGGAGCAGTCGCTCTACGACTTCGAGCTCGCCACGTACGACACCGGCGACACCTTCGACCAGTCGATGGCGAAGGGCTTCATCGAGCTCTGGAGCCTCCCCTCCAAGATCTCGGCCCGCCGCGACAAGCCCGAGCTCTAGGGATGTCGGAGGACACGACCATGCAGGGGGCGCCGGCCGGCGACGGCGGCGCCTCCTCGCGCGCCGGCGAGGCGGGGGCCCTCTGGGGCGGCCGCTTCGCGGGCGGGCCCTCGCCCGAGCTCGCGCGCCTGTCGAAGTCGACGCACTTCGACTGGGCGCTCGCGGGCTACGACCTCGCGGGATCGCGCGCGCACGCGCGCGCCCTGCACACGGCCGGTTACCTCGACGAGGCCGAGCTCGAGGGCATGATCGCCGCCCTCGACGAGCTCGGGCGCCGCGTCGAGGCGGGGGAGTTCCTCCCCGCCGAGTCCGACGAGGACGTCCACTCCGCGCTCGAGCGCGGCCTCATGGAGATCGCCGGGCCCGAGCTCGGCGGCAAGCTCCGCGCCGGCCGCAGCCGCAACGACCAGATCGCGACCTTCATCCGGATGCGCCTCCGCGACGCCTCCGAGTCGATCCGCGGGCTCGTCGCCGAGCTCATCGAGGCCCTCGCCGTGCAGGCCGAGGGCGGTATGGACGTCGTCATGCCGGGCCGCACGCACCTCCAGCACGCGCAGCCCGTCCTCCTCGCGCACCAGCTCCTCGCCCACGCCTGGCCGCTCGCGCGCGACCTCGACCGGCTCCGCGATCTCGGACGCCGCCTCGACGAGTCGCCCTACGGCTCCGGCGCGCTCGCGGGCTCCACGCTCGGCCTCGACGCCGTGCAGGTGGCGCGGGAACTCGGCTTCTCGGCGTCCTCGCCGAACTCGATCGACGGCACATCCTCGCGCGACCTCGCGGCGGAGTTCGCCTACATCGCGGCCCAGATCGGCATCGACGTCTCCCGGCTCGCCGAGGAGATCATCATCTGGAACACGAAGGAGCTCGGCTTCGTCCGGCTCGACGACTCGTGGTCGACCGGGTCGAGCATCATGCCGCAGAAGAAGAACCCCGACATCGCCGAGCTCGCGCGCGGCAAGTCGGGCCGCCTCATCGGCAACCTCGCGGGCCTGCTCGCGACGCTCAAGGCCCTCCCGCTCGCATACAACCGCGACCTGCAGGAGGACAAGGAGCCGATCTTCGACTCGATCGACACCCTCGAGCTCATGCTGCCGGCCTTCACGGGCATGGTCCGCACGATGCGCTTCGACGGGGACCGGCTCCGCGAGCTCGCGCCGCAGGGCTTCTCGCTCGCGACCGACGTCGCCGAGTGGCTCGTGAAGCGGCGCGTGCCCTTCCGCGACGCCCACGAGATCTCGGGCGAGCTCGTGAAGCTCGCCGAATCGCGCGGCCTCGAGCTCCACGAGCTCTCGGACGAGGACTTCGCGAGGGTGTCGCCGCTGCTCGAGCCCTCCGTGCGCGAGGTGCTCTCCGTCGACGGCTCGGTCGCGACGCGCGACGGCCGCGGCGGCACGGCGCCCGTGCGCGTGCGCGAGCAGCTCGACGAGCTGCGGGCGCGCGTGCGCTCGCTCACCGACGAGGCGTAGCGGGGATCATCCTGGCTCCCGCCGGCCCTGACTCCACGGCGTCCGCGCTCGAGCTCGCGCTCGGCGCGGACGCCGTCGTCTCGGCGCCGCTCCTGCTCGGGGCGGTGCTGCGGCGCTCGTCGCCGGAAGGCGAGGTGGCGATCCGCCTCACCGAGGTCGAGGCGTACCGGGGCGACATCGACCCCGGCTCGCACGCCTACCGGGGGATGACGCCCCGCACCGCCCCGATGTTCGAGCGCGCCGGGACGCTCTACGCGTACTTCACGTACGGCATGCACACCTGCCTCAACGTCGTCGTCGGGCCGGAGGGCGTCGCCGAGGCGTGCCTCCTCCGCGCGGGCGAGGTCATCGAGGGTGTCGAGCTCGCGCGGGAGCGGCGGATGGCGGCGCGGAAGACGGGCTCCGCGCGCATCCCCGACCGCGAGCTCGCCCGCGGGCCCGCCTCGCTCGTGCGCGCGCTCGGCGGCGAGCTCGCCGACTCGGGCCGTCGCGCCGACGAGGCGCCGTACTGGCTCGAGCTGCCGAGCGCGGAGGAGCGGGTCCGGCTCGCGCCGGCCGTGCGGACGCTGCGGGTCGGCGTCTCGGGCGCCGGCGGGCTCGAGCCCTTCGACTGGCGCTTCCACCTCGAGGGGGATCCCACGGTGTCGCGCTTCGTGCCGGGGAAGCGCTCCGTGCGCGGCCGCCCCTAGCGGGCCTCGGCTCGCGGGCAGCCGGCCTGGGCAGGCCACCGCCGGTCCCCGGGATCCGCGCCGCCGCGCGCTTCGCGGCCCCCGCGCCTTGGTAGCGTTGACGCCGTGACCGATGACGCCCGCCTCGCAGCCCAGTCGAACGACCCCGCGTTCGAGAACATCCTCGACGAGCTCGACTGGCGCGGCTATCTCTCGGTGACGACCGACCGCGACGAGCTCCGCGAGATGCTCGGCGGCGAGCCGATCACGTACTACTGCGGCTTCGACCCGACGGCGCCGAGCCTCCACCTCGGGCATCTCGTGCAGCTGCTCCTCCTGCGCCGCCTCCAGCTCGCCGGCCACCGTCCGCTCGGCCTCGTCGGCGGCTCGACGGGCCTCATCGGCGACCCGCGCCCGACCGCCGAGCGCACGCTGAACTCCCGCGACACCGTCGCCGAGTGGGTGGCGCGCCTGCGCGGCCAGATCGAGGGCTACCTCTCGTTCGAGGGCGACAACGCCGCGCGCATGGTGAACAACCTCGACTGGACCGAGTCGATCTCGGCGATCGACTTCCTCCGCGACCTCGGCAAGTACTTCCGCGTGGGCCCGATGCTCAAGCGCGAGGCCGTCGCCGCGCGCCTCGCCTCGGAGGCGGGCATCTCGTACACGGAGTTCAGCTACGTCATCCTGCAGAGCCTCGACTTCCTCGAGCTCTACCGGCGCTACGACTGCCGCCTGCAGACCGGCGGGCAGGACCAGTGGGGCAACCTCACCGGCGGCGTCGACCTCATCCGCCGCGCCGAGGGCGGCACGGCCCACGCCATCGGCACCCCGCTCATCACGAACTCGGACGGCACGAAGTTCGGCAAGTCCGAGGGCAACGCGATCTGGATCGACGCCGAGCTCACCTCGCCCTACGCCTTCTACCAGTTCTGGCTCAACACGGCCGATGCCGACGTCGTCGAGCGGCTCAAGGTGTTCACCTTCCTCACGAAGGCGGAGATCGAGGACTTCGCCCGCCAGGTCGAGGAGGAGCCCTTCCGCCGCGCCGCGCAGAAGACGCTCGCCGCGAAGGTGACCGAGCTCGTGCACGGCACGGCGGCCATGGAGTCGGCGGTGCAGGCCTCGGAGGCGCTGTTCGGACAGGGCGACCTCGTGGCCGTCGACGCCGCGACGCTGCGGGCCGCGGCGCACGAGCTCCGGCCGGCCGGCGCGGAGGCGCCGTTCAAGGTCGAGCCCGGGATGACCATCGCCCAGCTGCTCGTCGGCGCGGGCGTCGTCGACTCGACGAGCGAGGCCCGCCGGGCGATCGACCAGGGCGGCGTCACGCTGAACAAGGCTAAGGTCGACGACCACGCGCGCGAGATCACCGAGGCGGACGCCCTCCCGGGCGGCGTCGTCATCGTGCGCCGCGGCAAGAAGGCCCTCGGCGCCGGCGTCTTCGCGGGGGAGTAGCGCGCCGCGCGCTTCGCCCGCCCGACCCGATCCGAACGGTCCCAGGCCTCCGTGCCCGGGCCCGTTCGGCGTTCCCGGATGGCCGGCGGAGTGCGCGACACGCCCGGCGCCCGGGTCGATTTGTCGAGGTGCGGGGGAGTGCGTATGGTTATCCCTCGTCACCCCAAAGGTGCGAGACGCGGAAGAGCGGATCGGCCTCAAGCGGAGCGACACGATCGCGATGAAGGAGCTTCATCAGGCCGGCACTTGCGGGCCAGGAGCAGACCATCTACGATCAACTTCCACCAGGAGCTAGCACGGCCAAGCTGTGCGAAACCTGAGGAAGAGCAGCCCTCCACCTCACCGAGTTCATCGGGACGTGGATCCGCATCGGAGCGAGCAGCAAGGCGACACGCCGAGTTGCAACCGAATCGGAATGTGGCTAACCTAGAGAAGTTGCTCTCGGGAGAACGCCTCGCGGCGGGAAACGAGAAGCATCCGATCCTTGAGAACTCAACAGCGTGCACAATGTCAAATGCCAAATAACCTCGTTGTGCTTTCGATTCATCGGAGCACACGATTCCTTTTGGATTAGACAGATTGTCAGACAATCTGATTTAGTCAGATCAAACTCGCTCGCCGGCCATATTCCTGGTCGTGCGCGGCACACGTTTTGGCAGCCGGTTCGCCGGCTCGCCTGACACACCTTTACGGAGAGTTTGATCCTGGCTCAGGACGAACGCTGGCGGCGTGCTTAACACATGCAAGTCGAACGATGAAGCCGGAGCTTGCTCTGGTGGATTAGTGGCGAACGGGTGAGTAACACGTGAGCAACGTGCCCAAGACTCTGGAATAACTTCGGGAAACCGAAGCTAATACCGGATACGAGACGAGGAGGCATCTCCATCGTCTGGAAAGAATTTCGGTCTTGGATCGGCTCACGGCCTATCAGCTAGTTGGTGAGGTAACGGCTCACCAAGGCGACGACGGGTAGCCGGCCTGAGAGGGTGACCGGCCACACTGGGACTGAGACACGGCCCAGACTCCTACGGGAGGCAGCAGTGGGGAATATTGCACAATGGGCGCAAGCCTGATGCAGCAACGCCGCGTGAGGGACGACGGCCTTCGGGTTGTAAACCTCTTTTAGCAGGGAAGAAGCGAAAGTGACGGTACCTGCAGAAAAAGCACCGGCTAACTACGTGCCAGCAGCCGCGGTAATACGTAGGGTGCAAGCGTTGTCCGGAATTATTGGGCGTAAAGAGCTCGTAGGCGGTTTGTCGCGTCTGCTGTGAAAACCCGAGGCTCAACCTCGGGCCTGCAGTGGGTACGGGCAGACTAGAGTGCAGTAGGGGAGATTGGAATTCCTGGTGTAGCGGTGGAATGCGCAGATATCAGGAGGAACACCGATGGCGAAGGCAGATCTCTGGGCTGTAACTGACGCTGAGGAGCGAAAGCATGGGGAGCGAACAGGATTAGATACCCTGGTAGTCCATGCCGTAAACGTTGGGCGCTAGATGTGGGGACCATTCCACGGTTTCCGTGTCGTAGCTAACGCGTTAAGCGCCCCGCCTGGGGAGTACGGCCGCAAGGCTAAAACTCAAAGGAATTGACGGGGGCCCGCACAAGCGGCGGAGCATGCGGATTAATTCGATGCAACGCGAAGAACCTTACCAAGGCTTGACATATACCGGAAACGGCCAGAGATGGTCGCCCCGCAAGGTCGGTATACAGGTGGTGCATGGTTGTCGTCAGCTCGTGTCGTGAGATGTTGGGTTAAGTCCCGCAACGAGCGCAACCCTCGTCGTATGTTGCCAGCACGTAATGGTGGGAACTCATATGAGACTGCCGGGGTCAACTCGGAGGAAGGTGGGGATGACGTCAAATCATCATGCCCCTTATGTCTTGGGCTTCACGCATGCTACAATGGCTGGTACAAAGGGCTGCGATACCGCGAGGTGGAGCGAATCCCAAAAAGCCAGTCTCAGTTCGGATTGGGGTCTGCAACTCGACCCCATGAAGTCGGAGTCGCTAGTAATCGCAGATCAGCAACGCTGCGGTGAATACGTTCCCGGGCCTTGTACACACCGCCCGTCAAGTCATGAAAGTCGGTAACACCCGAAGCCGGTGGCCCAACCTTTTGGAGGGAGCCGTCGAAGGTGGGATCGGTGATTAGGACTAAGTCGTAACAAGGTAGCCGTACCGGAAGGTGCGGCTGGATCACCTCCTTTCTAAGGAGCTTCTGACACTTCGGTGTCCAGAGCCACGTCGGACGCGAATGTCGTCCGGTGGTCAGCTCATGGGTGGAACATTGACATTGGAGGCCGGCGATGCCGGCTGGTCCTAGTACTCCTTCGGGATGGAACGGGTCGGCTGGGGGAGTCGGTCTCATGCACGCTGTTGGGTCCTGAGGGACCGGGACGGAAGCTTTGCTTCCGGACGGACCTTCTGGACTCGGTCTGCCGCGGGAATCCCGCGCTGCCGAGTACCGCCCGTACGTTGAGAACTACACAGTGGACGCGAGCATCTTAGATACCGGGATCCGTCCCGGTATCACCAACATGGTCGAGATATAGTTTCTAACTATTCTTGATATACTCATGGTGATCAAGTTTCTAAGTGCAAACGGTGGATGCCTTGGCATCTGGAGCCGAAGAAGGACGTAGGAATCTGCGATAAGCCTCGGGGAGTCGATAACCGGACCCTGATCCGAGGATTTCCGAATGGGGAAACCCCGCTGGGCTTGACTCAGCGACTCCCGCCTGAATATATAGGGCGGGTAGAGGGAACGTGGGGAAGTGAAACATCTCAGTACCCACAGGAAGAGAAAACAACAGTGATTCCGTCAGTAGTGGCGAGCGAACGCGGAACAGGCTAAACCGGTCATGTGCGATACCTGGTAGGGGTTGCATGATCGGGGTTGTGGGACTTTTCAGCTGCGCTACCGAGCAGCGAGCGTGACAGAGAATCATAGGCGAACGGTCTTGAAAGGCCGACCATAGGGGGTGTCAGTCCCGTAGCCGAAATGGTTCGATGGCGCGAAGAGTATCCCAAGTAGCACGGGGCCCGAGAAATCCCGTGTGAATCTGTCAGGACCACCTGATAAGCCTAAATACTCCCAGATGACCGATAGCGGACAAGTACCGTGAGGGAAAGGTGAAAAGTACCCCGGGAGGGGAGTGAAATAGTACCTGAAACCGTTTGCATACAATCCGTCGGAGCAGCCTGGTAGCTGTGACGGCGTGCCTTTTGAAGAATGAGCCTGCGAGTTATCGATATGTGGCGAGGTTAACCCGAGTGGGGCAGCCGTAGCGAAAGCGAGTCTGAATAGGGCGTTGAGTCGCATGTCATAGACCCGAAGCGAAGTGATCTATCCATGGCCAGGTTGAAGCGAAGGTAAGACTTCGTGGAGGACCGAACCCACCTAGGTTGAAAACTGGGGGGATGAGCTGTGGATAGGGGTGAAAGGCCAATCAAACTTCGTGATAGCTGGTTCTCTCCGAAATGCATTTAGGTGCAGCGTTGCGTGTTTCTTGCCGGAGGTAGAGCTACTGGATGGCCGATGGGCCCCAAAAGGTTACTGACGTCAGCCAAACTCCGAATGCCGGCAAGTGAGAGCGCAGCAGTGAGACTGTGGGGGATAAGCTTCATAGTCGAGAGGGAAACAACCCAGACCACCAACTAAGGTCCCCAAGCGTGTGCTAAGTGGAAAAGGATGTGGAGTTGCATAGACAACCAGGAGGTTGGCTTAGAAGCAGCCACCCTTGAAAGAGTGCGTAATAGCTCACTGGTCAAGTGATTCCGCGCCGACAATGTAACGGGGCTCAAGCACACCACCGAAGTTGTGGCATTCAGATTCATGACAGGCCTTCGTGGTCCAGTCGTTTGGATGGGTAGGAGAGCGTCGTGTGGGGAGTGAAGCGGCGGTGGAAACCAGCCGTGGACGCCACACGAGTGAGAATGCAGGCATGAGTAGCGAATGACGGGTGAGAAACCCGTCCTCCGAAAGACCAAGGGTTCCAGGGTCAAGCTAATCTTCCCTGGGTAAGTCGGGACCTAAGGCGAGGCCGACAGGCGTAGTCGATGGACAACGGGTTGATATTCCCGTACCGGCGAAGAATCGCCCCAATCAATCCAGTAATGCTAAGAGTCCGAATCCGGTCTCGCTCCTTCGGGAGCGATTCCGGCCTAGCACTCGAACCTACGCTGGTGCGGTTAGCGTAGTAACAGGTGTGACGCAGAAAGGTAGCCGAACCGGGTGAATGGTTGTATCCGGGCAAGGATGTAGGGTTGGAGATAGGCAAATCCGTCTCCTGTACGCCTGAGATCTGAAGCGGAAGTCGTAAGACGAAGTCGGTGATCCTCAGCTGCCTAGAAAAGCATCGACGCGAGATTCTAGCCGCCCGTACCCCAAACCGACACAGGTGGTCAGGTAGAGAATACCAAGGAGATCGAGAGAATCGTGGTTAAGGAACTCGGCAAAATGCCCCCGTAACTTCGGGAGAAGGGGGGCCTGAGGCGTATTAGGACTTGCTCCGAAAGCGTTTGATGGCCGCAGAGACCAGTGGGAAGCGACTGTTTATCAAAAACACAGGTCCGTGCGAAGTCGCAAGACGATGTATACGGACTGACGCCTGCCCGGTGCTGGAAGGTTAAGAGGAAGGGTCAGCTTCGGCGAAGCTCTGAATTTAAGCCCCAGTAAACGGCGGTGGTAACTATAACCATCCTAAGGTAGCGAAATTCCTTGTCGGGTAAGTTCCGACCTGCACGAATGGCGTAACGACTTCCCAGCTGTCTCAACCGCGAACTCGGCGAAATTGCACTACGAGTAAAGATGCTCGTTACGCGCAGCAGGACGAAAAGACCCCGTGACCTTTACTATAGCTTGGTATTGGTGTTCGGTGTGGCTTGTGTAGGATAGGTGGGAGACTGTGAAGCGGATACGCCAGTATTCGTGGAGTCATTGTTGAAATACCACTCTGGTCACTCTGGATATCTAACTTCGAACCGTGATCCGGTTCAGGGACAGTGCCTGGTGGGTAGTTTAACTGGGGCGGTTGCCTCCCAAAAAGTAACGGAGGCGCCCAAAGGTTCCCTCAACCTGGTTGGCAATCAGGTGTCGAGTGTAAGTGCACAAGGGAGCTTGACTGTGAGACTGACAAGTCGAGCAGGGACGAAAGTCGGGACTAGTGATCCGGCAGTGGCTTGTGGAAGCGCTGTCGCTCAACGGATAAAAGGTACCTCGGGGATAACAGGCTGATCTTGCCCAAGAGTCCATATCGACGGCATGGTTTGGCACCTCGATGTCGGCTCGTCGCATCCTGGGGCTGGAGTAGGTCCCAAGGGTTGGGCTGTTCGCCCATTAAAGCGGTACGCGAGCTGGGTTCAGAACGTCGTGAGACAGTTCGGTCCCTATCCGCTGCGCGCGTAGGAAATTTGAGAAGATCTTTCTTTAGTACGAGAGGACCGAGAAGGACGAACCTCTGGTGTGTCAGTTGTTCTGCCAAGAGCACCGCTGATTAGCTACGTTCGGAACGGATAACCGCTGAAAGCATCTAAGCGGGAAGCCGGCTTCAAGATGAGATTTCCATCCCTTCGGGGGAGAGGCTCCCAGTAGACGACTGGGTTGATAGGCCGGATGTGGAAGTGCAGCAATGCACGGAGCTGACCGGTACTAATAAGCCGATGACTTGATAACAACAACATGGGTCCATGTTGCTCGCGTCCACTTTGTGGTTCTCGATGTACGGTCGAGAGCCGAACGCCAAGCGTTCGCACGATTCACATCCATAGTGTTTCGGCGGCCATAGCGAGAGGGAAACGCCCGGTCACATTCCGAACCCGGAAGCTAAGACTCTCAGCGCCGATGGTACTGCAGGGGGGACCCTGTGGGAGAGTAGGTCACCGCCGGACTTCTTTTCGAAGAGCCCGCCCATTGATTTGGGCGGGCTCTTCGGCTTTTTCAGGGCCGTTCCGGCGCGTGCAGCGTGCCGACCGGCCGGATTCGCCGCCTGCGGCGACGACCACGGCCTCGTCCGGGCGTCTTCGCTAGGCTTCACACACCACAACTCGAGAGCGTCGTCGAAGGGAGCAGCCATGGCAGAGGGTCGAGGAGGACCGGACCGCGGGCGCCGGATCGACGGCGATCGAGGCGGATACCGCGGAGGCTCCGCCTCCGGCGGCCGCGCCGGCGGCGCCGGCGACTCGCGTCCGTACCGGGGCGGCTCCGATCGCGGACGCCCCTCCCGCGACGGCGAACGCTCCTACGACCGTCCGCGCCGCGACGGCGACCGTCCGCAGCGCGACGGCCAGCGCTCGTACGACCGCGGGGATCGCCCGCAACGCTCCTACGACCGTCCCGCGCGCGATGGCGAGCGTTCGTTCGACCGTCCGCGCCGCGACGGCCAGCGCTCGTTCGACCGTCCGCGCCGTGACGGCGACCGGCCCCAGCGCGACGGGCAGCGTTCCTTCGACGGCGGAGATCGCCCGCAGCGCTCCTCTGACCGTCCCGCGCGCGACGGTGAGCGCTCATATGACCGTCCGCGTCGTGACGGCGACCGTCCCCAGCGCTCCTTCGACCGCTCGGATCGTCCGCGTCGCGACGGCGAGCGCTCCTTCGATCGCGGCGACCGTCCTCAGCGCGACGGCCAGCGGTCCTTCGACCGTTCCGCGCGCCCGCAGCGCGACGGGGAGCGCTCGTTCGACCGGCCCCGTCGCGACGGCGACGGTCCCCAGCGCTCCTTTCACCGCTCGGATCGTCCGCGTGGCGAGGGCGGCCGCTCCTTCGACCGCGGCGATCGCCCCCAGCGCTCGTTCGACCGCCCCGACCGGCCCCGCCGCGACGGCGACCGTCCCGGCGGCGAGCGCCGCTTCGGCGAGCGCGGCGGCCGCCCCGACCGCGCGGGCGCGCCCCGTCCCGCGCGCCGCGGCTTCGGCCGTCCCGCCGACGACCGCCCGGAGCTCACCGAGGAGCAGCTGCGCGAGCGCGAGCTCCGCTTCGTCCGCGCCGACCACGAGGATCCCGAGATCCCCGAGTCGGTGACCGAGAACGACCTCGCCTTCGGCGCCCGCGTCGAGCTCAAGACGCTCACGAAGGAGAACGCGGAGTTCGTCGCGCGCCACCTCGCGATGGCCGCCATCCTCATCGAGTCGGACCCGGAGCTCGCCCACCAGCACGCGATCTCCGCGTCGCGCAAGGGCGGCCGGATCGCCGTCGTCCGCGAGACCCTCGCGATCACCGCCTATACCATCGGCGACTACGCGCTCGCCCTCCGCGAGCTGCGCACGTACCGCCGCATCTCCGGCCGCGACGACCAGCTCGCCCTCATGATCGACGCCGAGCGCGGTCTCGGACGCCCCGACCGCGGTCTCGAGCTCGGCCGCTCCGTCGACCGCGACGCCCTGCCGGCCGCCCAGCGCGCCCAGGTCGCGATCGCCATGTCGGGCGCCCGCCTCGACCAGGGCCAGGCCGAGCTCGCCCTCGCGGAGCTCGAGATCCCGCAGCTCGACGCCTCGAAGGCGTACGACTTCAGCCCCGCGCTCTTCGACGCCTATGCCGAGGTGCTCGAGGAGCTCGGCCGCGAGCAGGAAGCCGCCAAGTGGCGCCGCGCCTCGACGGTCGCCGCCGCGGCCCTCGACGAGTGCGAGCACGACGAGCACGAGACGCTCCGCGTCGTGACCGAGACGCTCGACGGCGAGCCGTTCGTGCCGCACCCGGTCGACATCCCCGTCGAGGGGGAGGGGGCGCCCGAGAGCGCCGACTCCGACGACACCGCGGACGACGAGGACGCTGCGCCTTCGGACGCCGACGTCGAGGCCGACGACGCCGCGGATGCGGAGCCCGAGGCGACGGCCGAGGCTCCTGCGGACGTGCCCGCTGACGCTGCGACGGACGTGCCCGCTGACGCTGCCACGGACGTCCCCGCCGACACCGAGCCCGAGCTCGAGGAGGGCGACCCCGCGGACGCTATCGAGCCCGAGGTCGCCGAGATCCTCGCCGCCACCGACCCGGCCGTCCTCGCGGCCGAGGCCGCCGAGGAGGAGGTCGCCGAGGCCGAGTCTGTCGGCCAGGCCGCCACCCGCGACCAGGCCGACGCCGAGACCGAGTCGAGGGACGACCCCAAGGCCGATGCCAAGGCCGACGCCCAGGCCGCCTCGACGCCCCCCGCCGACGCCCCCGCCGAGCTCCCGCTCGAGCTCGAGCTCGACCTCGGCATCGACGACCCGGAGGAGGAGCGCTAGCCATGCTCGGATTCGGCCGCGACCGCGGCGAGCTCGGCCCCGCGCCGCTCGACGCGGCCCGCCTCGTCCTCAGCGACCTCGACGGCGTCGTCTACCAGGGACCCGGCGCGATCGCCGGCGCCGTCGACGCCCTCAACGGCGCCGCCGCCTCGGGCCGCCGCGTCGCCTACCTCACGAACAACGCCTCCCGCACCGACGAGCAGGTCGCCGCCCACCTCCGCGAGCTCGGCCTCGCCGCCCAGGCGCAGGACGTCGTGACGAGCCCGCAGGCCGCGCTCACGCTCCTCCGCGAGCGCGTCGCCCCCGGGGCGCTCGTGCTCGTCGTGGGCGGCGACGGCATCGTGCAGGTCCTCGAGGACGCCGGCTACCGCACGACGCGCTCCGCCGACGACCTCCCCGACGCGGTCATGCAGGGCTTCGCGCCCCACGTCGGCTGGGAGCACCTCGCCGAGGCCGCCTTCGCCCTCGCCCGCGATATCCCGTGGATCGCCACGAACCAGGACTGGACGATTCCCGTCGCCCGCGGCGTCGCGCCCGGCAACGGCACGCTCGTCTCCGCCGTCCACACGGCCGTCGGCAAGCTCGCGACCGTCGCCGGCAAGCCCGAGACGCCCATGTACGAGCTCGCCCTCGAGCGCTTCGGCGCGTCCGCGGCCGAGTCGCTCATGCTCGGCGACCGCCTCGACACGGACATCCTCGGCGCGAACCGCGCCGGCATCCCGAGCGTGCTCGTGCTCACCGGCATCGACCGCCCGAAGCAGATCCTCGCGGCGGCCGGCGACCAGCGGCCGACGTTCATCCTCGAGCACCTCGGCCAGCTCGCGGAGCCGTACCCGGTCGTCCGCGTCGAGCAGAGCGGGCCGGACGCCTGGCTCGCGAGCTGCGGCGGCGAGCAGGTGAGCCTCCGCGGCGTCGACGTGCGCCGCGAGTCGAAGGGCCGCAGCCGGATCGACGTGCTCCGCGCCGCCTCGGCCGTCATCGCGGCGAGCGGGAAGATGATCTTCGCGCTCCGGGTGCCGGCGTCCCTCCACGAGGACTGGCTGCGCGCATGACCGGCGAACAGGAGCAGCACGGCCCGCAGGAGCCGCACGTCGCCGCGTCCGGCCTCGACGCCGCGCTCGCCCCCGAGCTCGACCGCATCGCCGGCCTTCCGCTCGCGGAGCGGGCCGCCGCGCTCGGCGCCGTCCACGAGCGCCTCCGCGCGGAGCTCGAGGAGACCCCGTCGGCGAGCGCGCCCGAGGGCGCATGACGGGCCCCGACGCGCCGACCGCGCCCGTGAGCGCCGCCGAGGCCGACCGCCCCGCCAAGCCCGAGCGACTCGACGTCGCCCTCGTCTCGCGCGGCCTCGCCCGCAGCCGCACGGCCGCCGCCCGCGCCATCGAGGCCGGCCTCGTCCGCATCGACGGCGAGCCGGTCGTCCGCGCGGCCGTGAAGGTCGGCCCGGAGCAGGAGCTCTCCGTCGACGCGATCGACCGCCACGTCTCCCGGGCCGCGCTCAAGCTCATCGCGATGCTCGACCACGAGGAGGCCCGCGGCGAGCCCGTCCGCCTCGCCGGCCGCAGCGCCCTCGACGTGGGCGCCTCCACGGGCGGCTTCACGCAGGTGCTCCTCGAGCGCGGCGCCGAGCGCGTCGTCGCCCTCGACGTCGGCCACGGCCAGCTCCACCCGCTCGTCCGCAGCGACGTCAGGGTCGTCCCGGTCGAGGGCGAGAACGCCCGCTACCTCACGGCCGAGGGCCTCGCCGGCCGCATCGCGGAGTCCCGCCGTTGGCCCGACGCCGACCCCCGCGCGATCGACCTCGTCGTCGCCGATCTCTCCTTCATCTCGCTCACGCAGGTCATCCCGGCCGTCCGGTCGAGCGTCGCCGCCGAGGCCGAGTGGATCGTCCTCGTGAAGCCCCAGTTCGAGGTCGGCCGCCAGGGCGTCCGCGAGGGCATCGTCGCCGACCGCCGCCTCGCCGCCGACGCCGTCGAGCGCGTCATCTGGTCGGCGTGGGACGAGGGCCTCGGGCTCGAGGCCCTCATCGCCTCGCCGATCGCGGGCACGCACGGCAACCGCGAGTTCGTCGCCCGCCTCGCCCCCGCGGAGGGGATCCCAGGGCGGCATCCGCAAGAATGGGCAGATCGGATCCGCGGGCTCGTCGAAGGCCGCCCGCAATGAGCGGAGGTGCGATGTCGGTGAACGCCAGCTCGGTGAACGCCAGCTCGGGCCGCCGCGTGCTCGTCGTGAGCCACACGAGCCGTCCGGAGGCGATCGAGGCGGCCGTGCAGGTCGTCGAGTCGCTCGACGCGAGCGGGCTCATCCCCGTCCTCGAGCAGGCCACCCGCGACGAGCTCGAGCGACAGCCCGGCATCGACCTGCCCGTCGCCGTCGAGACGCTGCCTGAGGGGCAGCTGCTCGCCGGGCATCCCGACCTCGACTCCATCGAGATCTGCGTCGTCCTCGGCGGCGACGGCACGATCCTCCGCGGTGCCGAGCTCGTGCGCGGCACGACGGTGCCGATCATCGGCGTGAACCTCGGCCACGTCGGCTTCCTCGCGGAGAGCGAGCGCGAGTCGATCCCGGCCGTCCTCGAGCGGGTCCTCGCCCGCGACTACGAGGTCGAGGAGCGCCTCGCGCTCTCGATCACCGTCGAGCGCCCCGGCGAGGAGCCGCGCGAGACCTGGGCCCTCAACGAGGCCGCCATCGAGAAGGCCGACCGCGAGCGGATGATCGAGGTCGTCATCGCCGTCGACGGCGAGCCCCTCGAGAGCTTCGGCTGCGACGGCGTGATCTTCGCGACGCCGACCGGCTCGACCGCGTACTCCTTCTCGGCCGGCGGCCCGGTCGTGTGGCCCGGCGTCGAGGCGCTCGTCGCCGTGCCGATCTCCGCGCACGCGCTCTTCGCGCGCCCCATGGTCGTCGCCCCCGACTCGACCCTCGTCGTGAAGATGATGGACCGCACCGACGCCCAGGGTGTCGTGTGGTGCGACGGCCGCCGCAGCCTCGACCTCGCGCCCGGCTCCATCGTCACCGCTCGCCGCGCGCCCGAGCCGGTGCGGCTCGCGCGCCTCCACGACGGTCCGTTCACGCGCCGTCTCGTCGACAAGTTTCAGCTGCCCATCCAGGGATGGCGCGGGGGAGAGGGCTCGAAGAAGTGATCCTCGACATCGACATCGACGGCCTCGGCGTCATCGACCGGGCCTCGCTGCCCCTCGGCCCCGGCTTCACGGCGCTTACGGGCGAGACCGGGGCCGGCAAGACCATGGTCGTGTCCGCCCTCGGGCTCCTGCTCGGCGGCCGCGCCGCGTCCGGCATCGTGCGCGCCGGCCGCGACCGCGCCGTCGTCGAGGGGCGCTGGGAGGTGCCGGCCGAGGGCCCCATCGCCGATCGCGTCGCCGCGCTCGGCGGCGAGCTCGAAGTGGGGGCGGCGGACGACTCCGCCGAGCTGCTCGTCGTGCGCCAGGTCACCGCCGAGGGCCGCTCGAAGGCGTGGCTCGGCGGCCGCAGCGCCCCCGCGAGCGCGCTCCAGGCGAGCGCCGAGGAGCTCGTCGCCATCCACGGCCAGTCGGATCAGCTGCGCCTGCGCTCCGAGGCCGCCCAGCGCGCGGCCCTCGACGCCTTCGGCGGCGAGCCCGTCGCCGCGGCCCGCGCCGCGGTCGAGGCCGCCTGGACCGACCGCTCCGAGGCCGTCGCCGAGCGCGACCGCATCCGCGGCGCCGAGGCGGAGCGCGCCCGTGAGGCCGAGCGCCTCCGCGAGGCCGTCGACGCCATCGAGCCGATCGACCCGCAGCCCGGCGAGGACGACGCCGTCATGGCGAAGATCGAGCGCCTCTCGAACCGCGAGTCGATCCGCCGCGACGTCGCGGCCGCGAACGCCGTCCTCCGCGGCGACGAGGCCGAC
This sequence comes from Pseudoclavibacter triregionum, assembly GCA_910822395.1. Lineage (GTDB taxonomy): Bacteria > Actinomycetota > Actinomycetes > Actinomycetales > Microbacteriaceae > Pseudoclavibacter > Pseudoclavibacter triregionum. The sequence continues at coordinate 2,306,280 of OU365335.1, read as the reverse complement.
CCCGCCGCGCCGAGCGTGCTCGAGCTCATGCAGCAGGCCGTCGCCATGCTCGACCGCGCCCGCCAGGCCGATCCCTCCCTCGACGGCCTCGCCGACTCGCTCTCCGAGGCGCGCTACCTCATCGACGACCTCGTGCTGCGCTGCTCCGGCTACCTCGACGGCCTCGACCAGGACGGCGTGGGCGAGCTCCCCGCCCTCGACGAGCGCATGGCCCAGCTCGCCGACCTCAAGCGCCGCTTCGGCCCCGGCCTCGACGACGTCATCGGCCTCTACGCGGACGCCGGCCAGCGGCTCCTCGAGCTCGAGGGCGACACCGAGCGCCTCGCCGAGCTCGACCGGGCCGCCGCCGAGGCCGAGGAGCGCCTCGAGGCCGCCGCCGCCGAGCTCACGGCCCTCCGCCGCGACGCCGCCGAGCGCCTCGCGGCCCGCGTCTCCGACGAGCTCGCGGCGCTCGCCATGCCCGACGCGCTCCTGCGCATCGACCTCGCCGAGGCGGAGGAGATCCGCTCCCACGGCCGCGACCGCATCGCCTTCCTCCTGCGGCCCCACCCGGGCGCCGACCCCGCCCCGATCGGCACCGCGGCCTCCGGCGGCGAGCTCTCGCGCATCATGCTCGCGCTCGAGGTCGCCCTCGCCGACGCGAACCCCGTGCCCACCTTCGTCTTCGACGAGGTCGACTCGGGCGTCGGCGGCGCCGCGGCCATCGAGATCGGCCGCCGGCTCCGCGCCCTCTCGGAGCACGCGCAGGTCATCGTCGTCACCCACCTCGCCCAGGTCGCGGCCTTCGCCACGAACCACCTCCGCATCGAGAAGGCGAGCGACGGCGAGGTGACGAGCTCGAGCATCCGCCGTCTCGAGGGCGCCGAGCGCACCGCCGAGATCGCGCGCCTGCTCTCGGGCCTGAGCTCGAGCGAGTCGGGACACGCCCACGCGGAGGAGCTCCTCGCGCTCGCCGCCGGGGCCGGCGATCCGGCCTCCGGCCAGGCGCCGCAGGCCCATGAGCCCGCGACGGAGCCGGACGTCGAACCGGACACGGCCCGCGCTCCCCGGAAGCGGACGCGCGAGGGGTAGGGTAGAAGCCCGTGAACGACGCGAACCCCCAGCCGTCCTCGGCCCCAGAGACCACCGCCAGCGACGACCGCGTGGTCAAGCAGATCTACGTCACCGGCGGTGTGGTCTCCTCGCTCGGCAAGGGCCTCACGGCCGCCAGCCTCGGCAACCTCCTCACGGCCCGCGGCCTCCGCGTCGTCATGCAGAAGCTCGACCCGTACCTCAACGTCGACCCGGGCACGATGAACCCGTTCCAGCACGGCGAGGTCTTCGTCACCGGCGACGGCGCCGAGACCGACCTCGACATCGGCCACTACGAGCGCTTCCTCGACGTCGACCTCTCGGCCGCCGCGAACGTCACGACCGGCCAGATCTACTCGACGGTCATCGCGCGCGAGCGCCGCGGCGAGTTCCTCGGCGACACGGTGCAGGTCATCCCGCACATCACCGACGAGATCAAACGCCGCATGCGCCTCCAGGCGACCGAGCAGCCCAAGCCCGACGTCATCATCACCGAGGTCGGCGGCACGATCGGCGACATCGAGTCGCAGCCGTTCATCGAGGCCGCGCGCCAGCTGCGCCACGAGCTCGGCCGCAAGAACGTCTTCTTCGTCCACGTCTCGCTCGTGCCCTTCATGGGCGCCTCCGGCGAGCAGAAGACGAAGCCCACCCAGCACTCCGTGCAGGCGCTGCGCTCGGCCGGCATCCAGCCCGACGCGCTCGTGCTCCGCTCCGACCGCCCCGTCACCGAATCGAACAAGCGCAAGATCGCGCTCATGTGCGACGTCGAGGAGCGCGCGGTCGTGAACACCGTCGACCTCCCCTCGATCTACGACATCCCGCAGGCGCTGCGCGACCAGGGCCTCGACGAGGTCATCATCGAGCAGCTCGAGCTGCCCGCCGGCGACTTCGAGTGGGACGGCTGGCGCACGCTCCTCAAGGCCGTGCACGAGCCGAAGCACGAGCTCACGATCGGCCTCGTCGGCAAGTACATCGACCTGCCCGACGCCTACCTCTCGGTCACCGAGGCGCTCCGCGCCGGCGGCTTCGCGAACGAGGCCAAGGTGAAGATCGAGTGGATCCCCTCGGACGACTGCGAGACGCCGGAGGGCGCCGCGAAGCTCCTCTCGAACGTCGACGCGATCTGCGTGCCCGGCGGCTTCGGCATCCGCGGCATCGAGGGCAAGCTCGGCGCGCTGAAGTTCGCGCGCGAGAACGAGATCCCGACACTCGGCCTCTGCCTCGGCCTGCAGTGCATGGTCATCGAGGCGGCTCGCAACCTCGCCGGCATCGACGGCGCGAGCTCGACCGAGTTCGACCCCGAGGCCGAGCACCCCGTCATCGCGACGATGGCGGAGCAGGTCGACATCCTCTCCGGCGGCGACCTCGGCGGCACGATGCGCCTCGGCCTCTACCCGGCGAAGCTCGCCGAGGGCTCCGTCGCGGCCGAGACCTACGGCGCGACCGAGGTCGAGGAGCGCCACCGCCACCGCTACGAGGTGAACAACGCCTACCGCGAGCAGATCGCCGAGGCCGGCCTCGTCTTCTCGGGCACCTCGCCCGACGGCACCCTCGTCGAGTTCGTCGAGCTGCCGAAGGACGTCCACCCGTACTACATCGCGACCCAGGCGCACCCCGAGCTGCTCTCGCGCCCGAACCGGGCGCACCCGCTCTTCGCGGGCCTGGTCGCGGCGGGCCTCGACCGCCAGCGCGCCTCCCGCCTCATCGAGGTCGACCCCGAGTCGACCGCCGAGTAGGCGCGCATGACGGAGCGCACGACGGAGCGCACGCCCGACGACCGGCCGGTCGAGCGGCACCTCGCCGACGAGCCCCATGAGGTCGACGTCGTCTCGCGCGAGACGATCCACTCGGGCTACGTGTGGGACGTCGTCTCCGAGCGCTTCCGCTACGGCGACGCGGAGATCACGCGCGAGTTCGTCGACCACACGGGCGCCGTCGCGATCCTCGCGCTCGACGAGGAGAACCGGGTCCTCCTCATCCAGCAGTACCGCCACCCCGTGCGCATGCGCGACTGGGAGCTGCCGGCGGGCCTGCTCGACGAGCCGGGGGAGCCTGCGCTCGCGGCCGCCAAGCGCGAGCTCGCGGAGGAGGCCGATCTCGAGGCGTCCGAATGGTCGGTGCTCGTCGACTTCTTCACGACGCCCGGCGGCAACAACGAGTCCATCCGCATCTTCCTCGCGCGCGGCCTGAGCGCCACGGAAGAGGCCTTCGAGCGGACGGACGAGGAGGCCGACATCGTCATCCGCTGGACGCCCCTCGACGACGCGCTCGAGCAGGTGCTTCGCGGCGGGCTCCACAACCCGTCCGCCGTCATCGCCATCCTCGCCGCTGCCCTCGAGCGCGGCCGCGGCTGGCGGGATCTGCGCCCGGCCGACGCCGAGTGGCCGACGCGCCCGAAGGGGCCCGAGAGCCTCGCCGGCAAGTGAGGCCGGCGGGCGGATGACCGAGCCCGACGGCCTGACCGCCGCTTCGGCGCCGACTGAGGCGACGCCGGCCGCGCCCCCGGTCGCCCGCAGCGCCCTCTCGCGCCACATCGAGCGCTACCTCCGCCATCTCGCGATCGAGCGCGGCCGCTCCGAGCACACGATCGCCGCGTACCGTCGCGACCTCGCCCGCTACGAGGCGTGGCTCGCGGAGAAGCGCGGCATCGGCGATCCCGCCTCGATCGGCGCCGACGACGTGCAGGCCTTCGTCGCGTCCCTGCGCGAGCAGGATCCGCCCCTTGCGGCGTCGTCGGTCGCCCGGCATCTCTCGACGGTGCGCGGCCTCCACGCCTTCCTCGAGGAGGAGGGCGTCGCCCCCGATGACGTGGCCCGCGAGGCCCGCGCCCCGAAGCTCGGCTCCCGCCTGCCGAAGGCGCTCACGATCGAGGAGGTCGAGCGGCTCCTCGCGGCAGCCGGCGGCGAAGGCGCGACGGGCCTGCGCGACGCGGCCCTCCTCGAGCTGCTCTACGCGACCGGCGCCCGCGTCTCGGAGGTGTGCGACCTCAACGTCGACGACCTCTCCGGCGGTGACGGCCGCGGGGGAGAGCTGCTGCGGGTGCGCGGCAAGGGCGACAAGCAGCGGCTCGTGCCCGTCGGCTCCTACGCCCGCGCGGCCCTCGAGGCGTACCTCGTGCGCGGCCGGCCGGAGCTCTCGGCGAAGGGCCGCTTCACGCCCGCGCTCTTCCTCGGCGCGCGCGGCGGGCGCCTCTCGCGCCAGAGCGCCGGCCACATCATCGCGGCAGCCGCAGAGCGCGCCGAGCTCACGGCACACGTCTCGCCGCACACGCTCCGCCACTCCTTCGCGACGCATCTCCTCCAGGGCGGCGCGGACGTGCGCGTCGTGCAGGAGCTCCTCGGCCACGCCTCCGTCGCGACGACGCAGATCTACACGCACCTCACCGCCGACACGCTCCGCGACATGTACCAGTCGGCGCATCCGCGGGCGCGCTGAGCTCGGGGCCGCCCACCTGACGGTGTGTCACCGGCTATACGCTCGCGCCATGAGCATCCCGGTCCGCGATCTGCGCAACCACAGCGCAGCCGCGCTCGCCCGCGTCCGCAAGGGCGAGCGGATCGTCGTGACGAAGGACCGCGAGCCGGTGACCGCGGTGGTCCCGCTTCCGCGGCGGGCGCTCAGCGCCGCCGAGCTCATCGCGCGCCGTCGCCGTCTGCCCCGCGTCGACGCGGCCCAGCTGCGGCGGGACCTCGACGAGGTGCTGGACCCGAGCCTGTGAGCGCCGAGGCCCCCTCTCGCGGCCTTCTCGACACGAGCGCCATCATCGATCTCGCCTCATGCGAGCCGGAGCAGCTGCCCGATGAGCCGCTCATCTGCGCCATCACGCTCGCGGACTCTCCGTCGGCCCGCTCGTCGCCCGCTCGTCAGCCGAGGCCGCGGCTCGACAGCAGGTGCTCCAGCAGGCCGAATCGGACGTCGACGCCCTTCCATTCGACGCCGCGGCCGCGCGCGCGTTCGGCGCCGTCTCGGCATCGCTCCGGGCGAGCGGGCGGAAGCCCGCGTCGAGGGCCTCCGACGCCCGCATCGCCGCCTCGAGGAGCTCGCCCGGCACGCGGGCCACGCCGACCTCCTCCGCGAGTCGATCGACGGCGCCGTCGGCGACTGAGGTCGGGAACCTCCGGACGCCTACCTCCGCGTGAGGTCGAGCGTGAAGGTCTCGCCGTTCGGGAGCTCGATGTCGATGCGGTAGCGCATCCGCTCGGAGCGGCCGTCGATCGCCTCCGTGAGCGCGACCGCGACGGCCGTCGCGTCCTGCCACGTCGCGCCGGACGCCATCGTGACCGTGCCGTCGACGCGCGCGTCGAGCTCGATGTTCGTGCCCTCGAGCTCGGCCGAGGCGACCCCCGGCAGCTCGAGCGCGCGGCTCTCGAGGGCGGCCGCGACCTCGTCGACCGGCGGGAAGTACTGGCACCGGCGAGCGAGAGCGCCGCGAGGATGGCGAGGAGGCGGCGAGCCGCGGCCCGGGGCAAGACGCCGACGGGGAAGGAAGCGCGTCGCGCCCTCGAGGTCGTGGCCATGGTCATCCGAGTTCCCCCTCGCCCGCGCCGCGACGGTCGCGATCGCCCGCCTCCGCACGCGGCGCGAGGGTGGCGGGGCGGGCTCCCGCGGCCACCGCAGCGCGCTCCTTCACCTTCAACCGGAGCTTGAGGCGGATCGCCGGACGGCCCGCTCCCGGGCGCGCGCCGAGCCCCGGCCATCCCGCGGCCCCGCGGTAGCCTCGGGGCACCCGGGCGCACCCCGCCCGGCCGGGCCAGGACGGCCCGCAGCACGCCCACCAGGAGGATGCGATCGTGACCGAGACGCCCGCCGCGAACCCCGGCGCCCGCACCGCCGAGGCCGTCTCGACGACGCTCTACCACCGCTTCCCGGAGCCCGCGCCGCTGCAGGGCACCGGGCCCGCGCGCATCATCTCGATGTGCAACCAGAAGGGCGGCGTCGGCAAGACGACGACGACCATCAACCTCGGCGCCTCGCTCGCCCAGTACGGCCGCAGGGTCCTCTGCGTCGACTTCGACCCGCAGGGCGCGCTCAGCGCCGGCCTCGGCATCCCGACACACGACGGCCCGACGGTCTACGACCTCCTCATCGGCGCCGTGAAGGACCCGCACGAGGCGATCGTGCCGTCGGAGGTCGAGAACCTCGACGTCATCCCCGCGAACATCGACCTCTCGGCCGCCGAGGTGCACCTCGTCACCGAGGTCGCGCGCGAGCAGATCCTCGCGGGCGTGCTCCGCAAGGTGAAGGACGAGTACGACGTCATCATCGTCGACTGCCAGCCGTCGCTCGGCCTGCTCACCGTGAACGCCCTCACTGCGAGCCACGGCGTCATCATCCCGCTCGAGTGCGAGTACTTCGCGCTCCGCGGCGTCGCGCTCCTCGTGGAGACGATCGAGAAGGTGCAGGATCGCCTCAACCCCGCGCTCGAGCTCGACGGCATCCTGCCGACGATGTTCGACGGCCGCACGCTCCACGCGCGCGAGGTGCTCGACCGCGTCTACGAGGCGTTCGGCGACAAGGTGTTCGAGACGGTCATCGGCCGCACGGTGAAGTTCCCGGACGCCTCGGTCGCGGGCGTCCCGATCGTCGAGTTCGCGCCCACGCACACCGCCGCGCAGGCCTACCGGCAGCTCGCGCGCGAGCTTGTCGCGCGCGGCGCGGTCGCGTAGCCCGGCCGCGGCCGTGCCCGCCGAGCAGGCGCCGGAGGCGGAGCTCCTCGCGCCCGAGGACGCCGCCTCCGCCATGGACCCTGCCTCCGTCGTCGACGCTGCGTCGGTCGTCGATCCCGGCTTCCGCGTCGAGCTCGCGAACTTCGAGGGCCCCTTCGACCTCCTCCTCTCGCTCATCGCGAAGCATGAGCTCGACATCACCGAGGTGTCGCTCAGCCGCGTCACCGACGAGTTCATCGCGCACCTCGCCGCGATGGAGGAATACGAGCTGGACGTCGCGAGCGAGTTCATCGTCGTCGCCGCGACCCTCCTCGACATGAAGATCGTGAGCCTCCTGCCGCAGGGCGACTACGTCGACGCGGAGGACGTCGCCGTGCTCGAGGCGCGCGATCTCCTCTTCGCGCGGCTCCTGCAGTACCGCGCCTTCAAGGAGGCCTCGGCCTGGCTCTCCGGCCGGCTCGAGGCGGAGGCCGGCCGCCACGCGCGCTCCGTGCCGCTCGAGGCGCGCTTCCGCGAGCGCGCGCCCGAGCTCGTGTGGACGCTCTCCGCCGAGGACTTCGCGGCGCTCGCGGCGATCGCGCTCGCGCCGCGCGAGATCCCGACCGTCCGCCTCGACCACCTCCACGCCCCCCTCGTGAGCATCCGCGAACAGGCGGCCGTGCTCGTCGACCGGCTCCGCGAGGCGGGGCGGCCGATGGGCTTCGCGGAGCTCATCGCCGACGCGGACGTCAAGGGCGTCGTCGTCGCGCGATTCCTCGCCGTGCTCGAGCTGTACCGGAGGGCGGCGATCTCCTTCGAGCAGGACTCGCCGCTCGGGGAGCTGCGCATCGAATGGGATGCGGCACAGTGGAGCGATGACGACCTCGGGACGCTGGGAGGCGACGAATGACCGCTGAGCGGATGCCCGCCAAGACCCCGGGCGAGCAGGCGAGCGAGGCCGCGCCCGCATCCGAGGCCTCGCCCGCACCCGAGCCGATCGAGCTCGACCGCGCCCTCGAGGCCCTCCTCTTCCTCGCCGACGAGCCCCTCGCCGTCGTCTCGCTCGCGACCGCGACCTCGACGCCCGTCCGCGCCGTGCAGGAGGCGATCGACCGCCTCCGCGCCGACTACGACGGCGAGTCCGGCGGCCCGCGCCGCGCCTTCGAGCTGCGCGAGGTCGGCGGCGGATGGCGGATGTACGTGCGCCCCGAGCTCGACGAGGTCGTCGAGGACTTCGTCGTCACCCGCCAGCCCGCGCGCCTGAGCCAGGCCGCCCTCGAGACGCTCGCCGTCATCGCCTACCGGCAGCCGGTCACGCGCCAGCAGGTCGCGTCGATCCGCGCCGTGAACGTCGACTCGGTCGTGCGGACGCTCGTCGCCCGCGGCCTCATCGAGGAGGCCGGCCACGAGGAGGCGACCGGCGCGATCCTCTACGTGACGAGCGCGAGCCTGCTCGAGCACCTCGGCCTCAACACCCTCGAGGAGCTCCCGAAGATCTCCCCGATGCTCGACGATGGACAGGAGCTCGCGGGATGGCAGGAGCCCGGGCTCGGACGAGAGGACGCGCGATGAGCGAGCGGCAGGACGGCGGACGCCGAGGCGGCCAGGCGGGACGCGGCGGCCAGGGCGGCGGCCCGGGTCGCTCGGGCGGCGCTGGAGGCGGCCGCGACGGCGCTCGCGGGGGCGCGCCCCGATCGGGCGGACGCGCCGGCGGCTCCCGCGACGGCGAGGACCGCCGCGGCAGCGCGTCCGAACGCTTCGGCGGCGACCGTCCGCGCTTCGAGCGCACCGAGCGGCCGTCCCGCGGCGATCGTCCGTCGCGCGACGACCGCCCGCGCCGTGACGACGCGCCCCGTCACCGGGACGACCCGCGCCGCTCCCGCGACGACGATCGCCGCGCTCCGCGCCCCGCCCGCGACGACCGCCGCCCCCGCGAGGACCGCGACGCCATGGACGCCCGCGCCGAGCGCGAGGCCCTCCGCGCCGCCCGCGCCTCCCGCCCCGAGGGCGGCTGGAGCCTCGACGACTTCGACGACATCCCCATGCCGCGCGCCGGCGGCCACCGAGACGGCGCGGGCGAGCGGGCTCCGCGCAATGCGCAGCACGGCGACCCCTACCGCGGCAGCCTCCCCGCCGACCCGCGCGAGGGGGAGGAGGCCGGCACCGTCCGCCTCCAGAAGGCGCTCGCGAACGCCGGCGTCGCGAGCCGCCGCGTCTGCGAGGACCTCATCGCGAAGGGCCGCGTCGAGGTGAACGGCGAGATCGTCACCGAGCTCGGCTCGCGCATCGACCCGACGAAGGACCGCGTCTTCGTCGACGGCCAGGCCGTGCAGTTCGACCAGACGATGCGCTACATCATCCTCAACAAGCCGACGGGCGTGGTCTCCTCGCTCAAGGACGAGCAGGGCCGGCCCGACCTGCGCCGCTTCACGCGCGAGTTCTCCGAGCGCCTCTACAACGTGGGCCGCCTCGACGCGGAGACGAGCGGGCTGCTCGTGCTCACGAACGACGGCGAGCTCGCGAACATCCTCGCCCACCCCTCCTACGGCGTGGAGAAGACCTACGTCGCGAAGGTGCGCGGACGCCTCGCCCCCGGTACCCTCGAGCGCCTCAAGCGCGGCATCGAGCTCGAGGACGGGCCCATCCGCATCGACTCGGGCAAGATCCTCGCCGGCCAGGCGACGAAGGACGCGACGCTCGTCGAGGTGACGCTCCACTCGGGACGCAATCGCATCGTGCGCCGCATGCTCGATGCCGTCGGGCATCCCGTGCTCGAGCTCGTGCGGCGATCCTTCGGGCCGCTTCACCTCGGCACGCTCCGCGCCGGCGAGATGCGCGAGGTCACCCCGGACGAGCTCCGCAAGCTCGTCACCCTGGCCCGCCGCGCCGAGCGCCGCCCGGAGGAGCCGGCGGGGGACGCCGGCCGAAGCTCCGACCCGGAGCGGCTCCGCGACGACCGAGGAGGACGCCGATGACCCCTGCAGCCCGCACCCGCGGCCCCGTCCGCATCGTCGGGACGGGCCTGCTCGGCGCGAGCGTCGGGCTGGGCCTGCGGCGCCTCGGCGTCGAGGTGCGCCTCTCCGACGCCTCGCCCTCGGCCGAGCGACTCGCCGAGGACTACGGCGCCGGCCGCGCCGCCCGCCCGGACGACGACGCCCCCGCGCTCGTCGTCGTCTGCGTGCCGCCGGACGTCACCGCCCGCGTCGTCGCCGCCGAGCTCGCCGCCTGGCCCGAGGCGATCGTCACCGACGTCGCGAGCGTGAAGCACTCCGTCCTCGAGGAGATCCGCGCCGGCGGCTCGGACATCGCCCGCTACGTCGGCGGGCATCCCATGGCCGGCCGCGAGACCGGCGGCCCGCTCAGCGGCCGCGCCGATCTCTTCCTCGGCCGCCCCTGGGTCGTCGCCCGCCACGAAGGCATGCGCGCCGACGGGCCGGACGTCGTCGAGCGCCTCGCCCTCGACCTCGGCGCGACCCCGGTCGCGATGGACGCCGCCGACCACGACGAGGCCGTCGCCCTCATCTCCCACGCCCCGCAGCTCGTCTCGAGCGCGCTCGCCGCCCGGCTCGTCGACGACGAGGAGGGCGCCGCGGCGCTCGCGGGCCAGGGCCTGCGCGACGTCACGCGCATCGCCGCGAGCGATCCCACGATGTGGGTGCAGATCCTCTCGGCGAACGGCCCGCGCGTCGCCCGCATCCTCCGCGCCGTCGAAGAGGAGCTCGGCCGACTCGCGGCCGCCCTCGAGGACGTCGACGCCGAGGGCTCGCGCCGCGCCGTCGCCGAGCTCATGCGCGCCGGCAACGAGGGCGTCGCGCGCCTGCCCGGCAAGCACGGCCGCCGCCGCACCTTCGCGACCGTCACCGTGCTCATCGACGACGCGCCCGGCCAGCTCGCCCGCCTGCTCACCGAGATCGGCGACGCCGGCATCAACCTCGAGGACATGAGGATGGAGCACTCGCAGGGCGCCGAGCTCGGCATCATCGAGATCGCCGTCGTCCCCGAGATCCGCCAGCGCCTCGTCGAGGTGCTCGAGGAGCGCGGATGGCGGATCGTCGCATGACCGAGGAGACCATGGACCAGACCATCCAGCCCGCAGCCGCAGAGCCCGCCGCCGCAGAGCCCGCCGCCCGCCCCGTCGTCGTCGCCGTCGACGGCCCCGCCGGCTCCGGCAAGTCGAGCGTGAGCCGCGAGGCCGCGCGCCGCCTCGGCTACGAGCTGCTCGACACGGGCGCGGCCTACCGCGCCTTCGCGTGGCACGCGCTCGCGAACGACGTCGACCTCGGCTCGGGCGATCCGGATGCCATCGCCCGCGCCGCCGTCCTGCTCATCCCCTCCTTCCAGGACCGCTACGCGATCGCCCTCCACCCGGACGAGCGCTGGGTGCGCGTGGGGGAGGACGACGTCACCGACGCGATCCGCGACACCGCGATCTCCGAGCAGGTGAGCGCGATCGCGCGCGTGCCCCAGGTGCGCGCCGCCCTCACCGACCGCTTCCGCCGATTCCTCCGCGAGAGCACGGCGCCGGGTATCATCGCGGAAGGGCGCGACATCACCACCGTCGTCGCGCCGGACGCCGACGCGAGGATCCTCCTCACCGCCGACGAGTCCGTCCGGATCGCCCGCCGAGCCGCCGAGAAGTCGGAGGACGACGCGGCGGAGGTCGCCCGCTCCGTGAGCGTGCGCGACGCGAAGGACCGCGCCGTCGTCGACTTCCTCGAGCCCGCCCCGGGCGTCGAGCTCCTCGACTCCACCGACCTCGACTTCGAGCAGACCGTGATCCGGATGCTCGAGCTCATCCGAGCGGCCTCCCGATCCGGAGCCGCTGGCACCACGAACTGACAAGGACCCACATGAGCGAGCACGACTTCGATGAGCTCGGCCCCGACGACGGCTTCGCCGAGCGCGTCGCCGGCGTCGACGAGGAGCTCGCCGCGCAGCGTGCCGAGTCCCTCCGCGCGAGCCTCGACGACTACGAGCTCGACGAGGAGGACCTCGACCTCCTCGGCGAGCACGAGATGGACGAGCACGGCGTCGTCCACATGCCCGCCCTCCCGGTGCTCGCCGTCGTCGGCCGCCCGAACGTCGGCAAGTCGGCGCTCGTGAACCGCATCATCGGCCGCCGCGAGGCCGTCGTCGAGGACACCCCCGGCGTCACCCGCGACCGCGTCTCCTACAAGGCCGAGTGGGGCGGGCGCCGCTTCACCCTCGTCGACACCGGCGGCTGGGAGCCCGACGCGCGCGGCATCGACCGCTCCGTCGCGCAGCAGGCCGAGATCGCGATCGACCTCGCCGACGCCGTCCTCTTCGTCGTCGACGCCAACGTCGGCCCCACGGCGACCGACGAGCACGTCGTGAAGCTCCTCCGCGGCTCGAAGCGCCCCGTGCTCCTCGTCGCGAACAAGGTCGACGACGCCGTGCAGGAGCCGAACGCCGCGATCCTCTGGTCGCTCGGCCTCGGCGAACCGCACGCCGTCTCCGCCCTCCACGGCCGCGGCGTCGCCGACCTCCTCGACGAGGCGATGAAGGTGCTGCCCGAGGTCTCGGCCGTCGCGAAGGAGGAGCTCGGCGGGCCCCGCCGCGTCGCCATCCTCGGCCGCCCGAACGTCGGCAAGTCGAGCCTGCTCAACAAGGCAGCGGGGGAGGAGCGCGTCGTCGTGAACGACCTCGCGGGCACCACCCGCGACCCGGTCGACGAGCAGATCGAGCTCGGCGGCCGCATCTGGACCTTCGTCGACACCGCCGGCATCCGCAAGCGCGTCCACCTCCAGCAGGGCGCCGACTTCTACGCCTCGCTCCGCACGACCGCCGCGCTGGAGAAGGCCGAGGTCGCCGTCGTCGTCATCGACGTCACCGAGTCGATCGGCGTGCAGGACCTCCGCATCATCGACCTCGTCCTCGAGTCGGGCCGCGCGCTCGTGCTCGCCTTCAACAAGTGGGACCAGCTCGACGACGAGCGCCGCTTCATGCTCGAGCGCGAGATCGAGCGCGACCTCGCGCACGTCGCCTGGGCGCCGCGCGTGAACATCTCGGCGAAGACCGGACGCCACCTCGACAAGCTCGTCCCGGCGCTCGAGAAGGCCCTCGACTCGTGGGACACCCGCATCCCCACGGGCAAGTTCAACGCCTTCCTCGCCGAGCTCGTCGCCGAGTTCCCGCACCCGCTGCGCGGCGGCAAGCAGCCCCGCATCCTCTTCGGCACGCAGGCGCAGACGCGCCCGCCCACATTCGTGCTCTTCACGACCGGCTTCCTCGACCCGGGCTACCGCCGATTCATCACGCGGCGCCTCCGCGAGGTGTACGGCTTCGAGGGCACGCCGATCGTCGTGAACATGCGCGTGCGCGAGAAGCGCCAGCGCCGCTGAGCGGGACGCCGCGCTCGCCGGCGTGTGACGATGACGTGAACGCGAGTCGAACGTTTCTCGGCTCGCTGGCGAGCCGAGAACGATCCCCCGTACTCTCCTGGCAAACGGACCGCTTCGAGGGAAGGGTTTGCCTCCTCATGCACCCCAGCCAGGACCACGCGATCGAGCAGCTCGCGCAGCAGTGCCGCGGCGACGTCTTCCTGCCCGGCGCGGAAGGGTACGACGAGGCGCGCCTGGGCTTCAACCGCTGGTTCGTCCACCTGCCCGGGATCGTCGTCTCGGCCGAATGCGCCGAGGACGTGTCCGCGGCGGTCCGCTTCGCCTCCGCGCAGGGGCTCGGGGTCGCCGTGCAGGGAGTCGGCCACGGCCCTATGCTGCTCGCCGACGCGGAGACGCTCCTCGTCGACACGCGCCGGCTCGACGCCGTGAGCATCGACCCGGAGGCGCGAACCGCGACCTTCGGCGCGGGCGTCTCCGGGGGAGCGGTCCTCAAGGCCGCCCAGGCGCACGGCCTCGCGCCGCTGCCGGGCACCTCGGGGACCGTCGGCGCGGTCGGGTACTCGCTCGGCGGCGGATTCGGCTGGCTCGCCCGCCGCTTCGGCCTCGCCGTCGATCGCATCCGCGAGCTGCGGGTCGTGCTCGCCGACGGGGGCATCGTCACCGCATCCGGGCAGGAGCGCCCCGAGCTGTTCTGGGCCCTGTGCGGCTCGGGCGGCAGCGCCTTCGGCATCGTCGTCGAGATGACCGTCGAGCTGGTCGAGGTCGACGAGGTGTACGCGGGCAGCCTCTTCTACCCCATCGAGCAGGCCGGAGAGGTCTTCGCCCGCTACCGAGAGTGGGCGAGCACGTCGCCGGTCGAGCTCAGCTCGGCGTTCCTCGTCGCCCGGTTCCCGTCACTTCCGATCGTCCCGGAGCCGCTGCGCGGCCGCGGCTTCGTCATCGTCAGGGGCTGCTGGGCGGGCGAGCGCGGCGCCTCCCTCGCGGGCGGCGAGGCGCTCGTCGACCTGTGGCGGGCCTGGCGCGAGCCCGCGCTCGACGCCTGGCGCCCGATGCGCTACGCGGAGCAGTCGATGATCTCGATGGATCCCGTCGACCCGATGCCCGCCGTCGCCACCGGCGGCTGGCTCGGCGAGATCGACGAGCGGGTCGTCGACGGCCTGCTCGCGGCGGTCGCCCCGGGGGCGGGCCCGTCGCCCGTGCTCGTGGCCGGCATCCGCCACGCCGGCGGTGCCGTCCGCACTCCGAACCATGCCGTGTGCTACACGGCGCGCGAGGGCGAGTGGCTGTTCGAGGCGGTCGGCGTCGTGCCGGACGAGGCGGCGATGGCCGACTGCACCGCCCGCTTCGGCGCACTCGCCTCGGCGCTCTCGGAGCTGCGCCCGCCGCAGCCCGGCTACCTCAACTTCGGCGATGGCGAGGAGAAGGCGCACGCGGCCGCCGCGATCTTCGACCCCGCGACGCGTGCGCGCCTCGTCGAGCTCAAGCGGACGTTCGACCCGTCGAACCTGTTCCGCCTCGGCCTCCAGCTCGGCTGAGGCTCGCCGCGTGCCTGGCGCGCGGCGAGCCCTTGCGTGCGGCCGGCCCGGGGCGTCACTCGTCCGACGCGGCGAGCACGGGATCGGCCGGCCGCGGGAGCGTATCCTCGCCGCCGATCGGGACCGTCTCCGCGCGCGGCGCAGGTTGGACCGTGCGCCACAGCAGCGCGGCGCCGAGGAGCGTGAGGGCGAGTCCGGCGAGGATGACGGCGGGGTAGCCGAAGCTCGCGGCGGCCAGCAGCGCGAGCGCGCTCTCGACGGTGACGACGATCATCCACACGGCGCTGAGCATCGTGAAGTCGGTTCCGGGAGTCGCCTGGCGGGTGAAGTCCATGCCGCGTGAGGAGATAATGGTCGCCGCGGCCGCCGAACTCGCCATGAGCGCGGCGACGGCGCCGGCCGCGAAGCCCGACGGCGCACCGCCGACGGCGGCGGCGAGGCCGGCCAGGGCGGCGACGCTGAGCGCCGTCGTGGCGGCGAGCACGGCACGGCGGCCGCGACGCCGCATGCCCCACCCCGCCGCGAGCCCGCCGAGCGGGCCCGCGATCGCACTCGTCCAGCTCTGCAGGGCGCCCACCTCCGAGAGCGTCCACCCAACGTCGATGAACGCCGGCAGGAACACCGCGGAGCCAGCCGCGAAGCCCGAGTAGAGCAGCGGCATCGTGAGCGCCGACCAGGCGAGCGCGCCCCGCTGGCGCAGTACGAGGGCCAGCGCGGCGAAGCTCGCCCCAAGCGAGGGGCGCGGCCCCGCGCGATCCGGCTCCTGGAGGGTCCACAGGAAGGGAGCCGGGATGAGGGCGATCGCGGCGACCGCCAGCACCGCCGGCACCCAGCCGCCGAGGCCGTAGACGACGAGGAAGAGCCCGCCGCCGACGACGTTGCCCAGATAGCTCGCGGCGAGCTGCACGCCGTTCGCGGCCGGGCGCTCGTCCACGGCCATCAAGCGGACGACGAGCGCGTCCGCCGCGATGTCCTGGGTCGCCGAGACGACCACGAGCGTCGTGGCGAGCGCGAGTAGGAGGCCGAGCTGCTCAGGGGCCGGCGGGACGGGCGCGAAGGCGAGGAAGGAGAGCGCCATGAGCGGCTGCAGGAGGAGCAGCCAGCCGCGGAACTGGCGCCGGCGCGGCCCGAAGCGGTCGAGCAGCGGCGCCCAGAGCGCCTTGCCGGCCCAGACGAGCCCGAGGGCGGTGAAGGCCGCCAGCCCCTCCAGCTCGACGCCCTGCTCGCGGAGCACGCCGCCGATGCCGAAGTAGAGGAAGCCGTTCGCGACGAACTGGCTGAGGTAGAGCATCGCGACCAGGAGCAGTCGCAGCGAGAGCGCGGGGGTCATGGGATCCTTCAGGGAGGGCAGGGCAGTGGCAGGCGTTGCGGGGACGACGAGAAGGTTTGGCACGCCTAACTCGCAAGCGTCGGCGGATCCACCGCCCGTCCGAGCCCAGGAGCCGCCCATGCCGCAGCCGCCCCGCCGTGCCGCCGTCGACCCGCGCATCGCCCGCGTCGAGCTCTCCGCTCGCGAGCGCCGCTCGCCCGGCATGGTCCGCGTGACGCTCGCGGGGGAGGAGCTCTCGCAGCTCGTCGGCCTCGGCGGCGACCAGTTCTTCCGCCTCTTCTTCCGGCGAGATCCCGCGCAGCCGCTCGCGCTGCCGTCGAGCCCGAAGCTGTGGTGGCCCCAGCTCCTCGCGATGCCCGAGCGCCGTCGCCCGCACGTGCGGGCCTACACCGTGCGCTCGTGGCGCCCGGAGCGTCGCGAGCTCGACGTCGACATCGTCGTCCACGAGCACGACCCTGCCGCGGGCCCCGGCATGCGATGGGCGCTCGAGGCGCCGATCGGCGAGCCGGCCGCCATCCTCGACGGCGGCTGCCTCTACAACCCCGGCCCGCGCGGCGGCGAGCTGCTGCTCGCGGGCGACGCGACGGCGCTGCCCGGCATCGCCGCGATCTGCGAGGGGCTCGCGCCCGATGCCCGCGGACGCCTGCTCCTCGCCCTTGACGACGAGGCGGCGCTCGACGACCTCCCCGCGCCGGAGGGCGTTCGCGTCGAGCTCGTGCCGAGCGTGGCCCGCCTCGCCGACGCGGTCGGATCGGCCTGGACCGAGCAGGTCGGCTACGCGTACTGCTGCGCGGAGCAGTCCGCGGCCGTCGGCATGCGCCGCGCGCTCGCGAAGGGCCGCGGCATGCGCCCCGCCGACATCACCTTCGCCGGGTTCTGGCGCCGCGGCGTCGCCGCAGCCGGGTAGGCCGGAACGCGGTCCGAGCCGGTCGGCTCGACCACGCCCCGTGCCCTCGCCAGGGCCGCGCCGCCGCACCGCGCCTCCGATACGATAGACGGAGGCGGATCCCGCCGCCGCTGGCACCCGATGAAGGATGTACCCCATGACGGACACGTTCGTTCAGGCGCAGGCCGAGTGGCTCTCGCGCGTCGCCCTCGCCGAGAAGATGATCCCGCTCATCGGCAAGCTCTACCGCGAGCACAACGTCGTCACGTCGATCCACGGCAAGCGCCTCATCAACCTCTCCGCGATCGAGGTCATCAAGGCCCACCGCTACGCGCGCAAGGTCAACGACGTCGAGCTCGAGCTCGAGAAGACGCTGCCGATCCTCGAGCGCCTCGTCGAGATGGACCTCGGCACCGCGTCGATCGACGTGGGCCAGCTCGCCACCCGCTACGACGCGGACGGCGGCGACCTCGACGCCTTCCTCTCGAAGGAGCTCTCGGAGGTCGTCGGCGCGAGCACCGAGACCTCGGGCGCCGACGTCGTCCTCTACGGCTTCGGCCGCATCGGCCGCCTCCTCGCCCGCATCCTCATCTCGCACGCCGGCCGCGGCAAGGGCCTCCGCCTCCGCGCGATCGTCGTCCGCAAGGGCTCGGAGAACGACCTCGAGAAGCGCGCGAGCCTCCTCCGCCGCGACTCGGTCCACGGCCCCTTCAGCGGCACGATCACGGTCGACCCCGAGAACAACACGATCCTCGCCAACGGCACGCTCATCCAGGTCATCTACTCGAACGACCCCGCCTCGGTCGACTATGAGCAGTACGGCATCAAGGACGCCATCGTCGTCGACAACACCGGCCGCTGGCGCGACGAGGAGGGCCTCAAGCAGCACCTCCAGTCGAAGGGCGTGAAGCGCGTGCTCCTCACGGCTCCCGGCAAGGGCAGCATGAAGAACATCGTCCACGGCATCAACCACGCGGACATCGAGGAGGGCGACACGATCCTCTCGGCCGCCTCGTGCACGACGAACGCGATCACGCCGGTCCTCAAGGCCATCAACGACCGCTGGGGCGTCGAGCACGGTCACGTCGAGACGGTCCACTCGTTCACGAACGACCAGAACCTCATCGACAACTTCCACAAGGGCGACCGCCGCGGCCGCGCCGCGACGCTCAACATGGTCCTCACCGAGACGGGCGCCGCGAAGGCCGTCTCGAAGGCCCTGCCGGAGTTCGCCGGGAAGCTCACCGGCAACGCCATCCGCGTCCCAACGCCGGACGTCTCGATGGCCGTCCTCAACCTCACGCTCGAGAAGGAGGCGACGAAGGACGAGGTGAACCAGTACCTCCGCCAGGTCGCGCTCAACTCGAACCTCCGCCAGCAGATCGACTACATCGAGTCGCACGAGGTCGTCTCGACCGACTTCGTCGGCACGACCCGCGCCGGCATCGTCGACGGCCTCGCGACCATCGCGAACGGCAAGAACCTCGTGCTCTACGTCTGGTACGACAACGAGTTCGGCTACTCGATGCAGGTCATCCGGATCGTCGAGCTCCTCGGCGGCGTGCAGCCGCCGGTCCTCCCGCACCGCAAGCAGATCGACGAGATCTAGGAGCGGCGGACGGCCCTCCCGAAGGCCCCGGTGACGATTTCATGTCGCCGGGGCCTTCGGCGTTCGTCGGTCCCGTTCGATGGCATGAGTCTCTGAAGCCGATCGGCACGGCGTTCATCGCGCTCATCAAGATGATGATCGCCCCGGTCATCTTCTGCACGATCGTCCTCGGCATCGGCTCGATCGCGAAGGCCGCCACGGTGGGCAAGGTCGGCGGCATCGCACTGACCTACTTCATCATCCTCTCGACCTTCGCCCTCATCATCGGCCTCGTCGTCGGCAACGTCATCCACCCGGGCGACTCGGTCCGCCTCGACAACCTCAAGCCCTACGACGCGGGCAGCTCGGCCGAGTCGGGCGACACAGTGGAGTTCCTCCTCGGCATCATCCCGACGACGCTCATCTCCTCGCTCACCTCGGGCTCGATCCTCCAGACGCTCCTCGTCGCGCTCCTCGTCGGCTTCGGCCTCCAGCGCATGGGCCCCTCGGGCCGCCCGATCCTCGAGCTCATCGGCCACCTGCAGGCGCTCGTGTTCCGCGTCCTCGTCATGATCATGTGGCTCGCCCCGCTCGGCGCCTTCGGCGCGATCGCCGCCGTCGTCGGCGGCACCGGCTGGGCCGCGGTCGGCGGCATGATGATCCTCATGGTGGCGTTCTACATCACCTGCATCCTCTTCATCGTCATCGTGCTCGGCGGCATCCTCGCCGCCGTCGCGAAGGTGAACATCTTCAAGCTCATGAAGTACCTGGGCAAGGAGTACCTCCTCATCTTCTCGACGTCCTCGTCGGAGGCCGCCCTCCCGCGCCTCATCGCGAAGATGGAGCACCTCGGCGTCTCGAAGCCGGTCGTCGGCGTCGTCGTCCCCACCGGCTACTCGTTCAACCTCGACGGCACGGCCATCTACCTCACGATGGCGGCCCTCTTCGTCGCGTACGCGGTGGGCACCCCGCTCGACCTCGGCCAGCAGATCTCGCTGCTCCTCTTCATGATCATCGCCTCGAAGGGCGCCGCGGGCGTCACGGGCGCCGGCCTCGCCACCCTCGCGGGCGGCCTCCAGGCCCACCGCCCCGACCTCGTCGACGGCGTCGGCTTCATCGTCGGCATCGACCGCTTCATGTCCGAGGCCCGCGCCCTCACGAACTTCACGGGCAACGCGGTCGCCGCGCTCGTCGTCGGCACGTGGGTCAAGGAGATCGACCGCGACCAGGTGCGCGCCGTCCTCGCCGGCGAGCGCAAGTTCGACGAGCAGACGATGCTCGACGACGGCCACGGCGTGCCGAACGTCGAGACCTCGTCGATCCAGGTCACCACGGGCGCGAGCGCGGCCGAGGTGCCGGTCACGCAGGCCACGACCGGCTCGATGGCGGCGCACGGCGCGCCCTACGCGGCTCCGGTCGCCGCGCCCGTCGTCGACGCCGACCCGTCGCTGCGCACCGTGCTCGCGGCCGACGGCTCGGACGATCTCGGCGACCTCGGCGACGGCTACCCGGGCCAGCCGGGCGTCGTCGACCCGAACGCGCCGCGCGTCTAGCGGAATCCGCTCGCGGCACGTCCGCATGGCAGAGGGCCGGGAGCGATCGCTCTCGGCCC
Source organism: Pseudoclavibacter triregionum (assembly GCA_910822395.1). GTDB lineage: Bacteria > Actinomycetota > Actinomycetes > Actinomycetales > Microbacteriaceae > Pseudoclavibacter > Pseudoclavibacter triregionum. The sequence continues at coordinate 2,286,251 of OU365335.1, read as the reverse complement.
TCTGGCGTGGGCGGGGGCGGCGCCTTGGTGCGGGCGCGCGCGTGTCGCGTGGGAGGTCGGCTAGGCGGCGGCGATCGCCTGCCGCTCGGCGGCGGCCCGCAGCTCGCGGATGGCCTCCACGAGGCGCCCGCGGATCGCCTGCGCCCGCTCCGCGTAGCCGCGCTGGAGCGCCGCGTACTCGGCCTTGCCCTCGGGCGTCTCGATGCGGATGGCCGGCACACCGAAGCGCGACACGTCGTAGGGCGAGGCCTGCATGTCGGTCCAGCGGATCTCGCGGGCGAGCGCGAAGGCGTCGAGCACGAGCTCGCCGGGCACGGCGGGGCCAAGCTTCGTGGCCCACTTGTAGAGGTCCATGTTCGCGTGGAGGCAGCCGGCCTGCTCGAGCTCGGGCGCCGCCTCGCGCGTCGGGCGGAGCGTGTTGAGCGGCGCGGCCTCGGGCGTGAAGAAGCGGTAGGCGTCGAAGTGGGTGCAGACGATCCGGTTCGCCTCGACGACCTCGTCGGTGCCGGCCTGGCCGAGGCGCAGCGGGATCGGGTGCCGGTGCTCGTCCTGCCGGTAGACCATGGCCCACTCGTGGAGGCCGAAGCAGCCGAAGCTCGGGCGGCGATCGAGGACGCGGCCCGCGAGGCCCTCGATGAAGGCGACGGTCGATCCGCGGTCGGCGAGGAAGGCGGCGGCGTCGAGGGCGACGGAGCCGTCGGCGAGGGCGCGGTGCCAGCGACGCCCGGCGTGGGTGGTCTCGGCGGCGTCGGCGAGCGCGATGCCGGGGCCGGGATGCCAGCGGCGGAGCACGCTCGGCTTCACGGAATAGTAGGTGAAGAGGAAGTCCTCGACGGCGTGCGGCTCGTGCCGCTCCCGGTGCTCGCGCCAGACGCGGGTGAGCTCGTCGGCGCGCTCGGCGTGCGCCTGCTCGAGCGCGCGCCACTCGCCGGCCTCGAGGACGCGGAGGTCCGAGGCGGGGGCGTCCGGGGCGGCGCCGTCAGGGGCGGTCAGCTCGGGCCCCGTGTCGAGCGCGGGGGAGAGGGTCATCCGCTCCAGCCTACGAGCGCGGCGGGCGCGACGCGGCGGGCGGCGTCCGGCGTGGCCGAGCCGGCCGGGCTCGCGCGAAGGACGCGGGCCCCCGACCGGCTCGGAGCGTGGGTCTCGGGCTCAGGCGGCGTCGACGGCGTCGGCGGACGGCGTGACGTCGAGTGTCGTGACGAGCTCGGTGCCGCGCTCGAGGGTGTCGCCGACGGGGCAGCGGGAGTCGACGAGACGCCGGAGCTCCTCGTAGCGCTCGCGCGGCTCTGGGCCGGTGATGCGGACGGCGAGCTGGATGCCCTGGAACCCGGAGCGGATCTCGGGGTCGCCGAAGAGCCCGCGCACGTCGACGCGGCCCTTCGCCTCGAACTCGAGGGAGTCGATGCGGAGGCCGAGCTCGGCCGCGATGAGCCGGTAGACGACGGTCTGGCAGCCGACGAGGCCGGCGAGGACGTAGTCGACGGGGCTCGGGCCGAGGTCGTCGCCGGCGAGGGCGGCGGGCTCGTCGATGACGAAGCGGTGGCTGCCGCTCGTGATGACGGTGGCGACGGAGCCTGCGGCGACGCCATCGACGCGCGGCGCGATGCGGCCGGCGGCGGGGTTCGCGGCGAGGCGCGCGGTCCATGCGTCGGCCGCCTCGCCGAGGCGACGGCCGCGCTCGGCGGCGCTGAGGGCGTCGAGCTCGCGCTCGAGGGCGCCGGGCTCGAAGTCGGCGAGGTCCGCGGGGTGGTCGGTGTCTGCGATGGTCATGGCGGGCTCCTTCGGGGGACGTGATCGGGTGCCCCGACGCTAGGCGCGGCCGGAAGCGTTGTCGAGGGTCCCCCGTCACGCTCGGCGATGGATCGTCATGGGCCGCCGCGAGGCGTCATGTTCCGCCGACTATCGCGACGCGGGGTCGCGATGCGGCGCGTCGGATGCTCGGAATGGGGTAGTCTGCTCTGGTTGCATGCGCGAGAGCGCGCGGCGACTTCGGGCTGTGGCGCAGCTTGGTAGCGCACTTGACTGGGGGTCAAGGGGTCGCAGGTTCAAATCCTGTCAGCCCGACCGAAAAGAAAACGCAGGTCAGAGGCCGTTTCGGAGCAATCCGGAGCGGCCTCTACTGCGTCTCAGGGGAGAGCCTGACCACCATCGTTGACCACCATTAGGCGCCGAGCGCGGTCCCGAGCGCGTCGAGAGCATCCGCCGCGACCTCGGGGGAGACGTGCCCGTACACGTCGCCCGTGATCGCGACTGACGAGTGCCCGAGGATCTCCGAGACGATCTTCAGCGGGACGCCGTTCTCGATCATCACCGTCGCCGCCGAATGCCGCAGCGTGTGGAGCCCGATCCCCTCGAGGCCTGCCTTCTTCGCGGCCGCCTGCAGCGCGCGCAGCGCGTTCCGGGGATCGCAGGGCTCGCCCGTCTCAGTCGTGAACACGAAGTTCGTCGAGACCCAGACGGATCCAGCCTTCAGGCGCTCCTCCTTCTGACGCAGGCGCACCTCCTTGAAGACCCGCTCAGCGGCCGGCGACATGTGGATGAACCGCTTCGACTTCTCCGTCTTCGCGTCGGTGACGACGAGATCGCCGTCGATCCTCGCGAGCGTCCCGCGCACGCGGATCACTGACCGCTCGAAATCGATGTCGCGCCAGGTGAGGGCCAGGGCCTCACCGCGACGGAGGCCCGTGTTCACGAGCAGCTCGAAGAGCGGCGCGTACCTCGACGACGACGCGGCAGAGAGCAGCTGCCGGACCTGCAGCGTGGTCAGGTGCGCCGCTTCCTTCCGCGCGACCGTCGGCCGCTTGATCGCCGCGACCGGGTTCTTCGCGAGCGCCTCGTCACGCACCGCGGTGTCAAGGATGGAGCGGAGCACGGTGTAGCAGGTGCGGACGGTCGAGTCGGCGAGCCCGTCCTTCCGGAGCTGCACGACCCAGGCTTCGACGTGCGACGGCTTCAAAGCGTCGAGCGTGACCGTCCCGATCTTCTTGTTCATGATGTGCTTCTTCGTGACGGTTTCGTAGAGCGACTTCGTCGTCTCCTTCCGGTCGCTCGCCGCGAGCGCCGAGTCGATCCAGGCGGACGCGAACGCGGCGACGGTCGTGCGAGCGTCGCGGGCGGGGAGGCCCTCCTCGAGTCGGTCGCGGATCTTCTTGGCGTTCGCCGTCGCCTCCGACGGCGTCGCGCCGTACGCGGTCGTGCGCTTGCTGACGCCATACGTGTCCCGGTAGCGGACGTGGACCTGCCAGCGCCCGTCCTTCCGCTGCGTCGGCGTCGACCCCTCGCCGTTCGCTCGGCGCTTCGTAGTCGTCACTTGCCGGCCTTCCGCATGTTCGCGTCGATCACGCGGTTCTCCACGCCCTCGGCCATCTCGATGATCGCGAGCTGGAAGGCCATGAACGTCTCCCTGATCTTCGACTCGTCCACATCGACGGGCTCGCCGTCAACCTCAACGGTGAACAGTGACTCGTCCTCCACCTCGTCCTCTACGGGGAACAGGTGGTTCTCCGCGTACTCGCGCAGCTCAGGGTCGTAGCCGGCGAGATCGAAGAAATCGGAGAACGCCGCCACGAGCGCGGCCGCCGCGTCCACCATCCTCTCTCGTGCGGCCTCGACGTCCGCGACGACCTTCTTCGCCCGTTCCTTCCTGAGCAGGTCGACCGGCGTCAAGAGATCCTCGACGGTGGTCTCGAACACCGCGGCGAACGCCACCAGCTCGTCGACCGAGATCCTGCGGCGCGGCTCACCCTTCTCGATCTTGAAGATTGCACTGCCCTGCATTGCGCAGCCGGCGTCGGTCATGAGCTTCGCGAGTCCCTCGTTGGTTAGGGACCGGGCTTCGCGCTCCATGCGGATGCGGTCCGCGAGGTTCGCCTCTGCGGCGATGGTGCGGCCCTTGTTGAGTCGTGCCACTCGGCACCTCCATTCCTATACGGAATGAAGTCTAGGCGTTTGGGTTTGACGACGCAATCCCCAGTCGTCCATCGTTGTATTCCAACGCGCAACAGCGTCTACCCGAATCGGAACGGAAGGCACATGGACCGACTCCTCCACCCCATCCCCGAGGCAGTGAAGATCTCCGGCCTCAGTCGCTCGACCCTCTACAACTTCATCGCGGCAGGCGAGCTCAAGGTCACGAAGGTCGGCCGCCGCAGCTACATCGCGGATGCGGAGCTCAAGCGGTTCATCGCGGCCCTCGTCGGTGAGGGGGCCAAGTGAAGGACGCCGCCTGCACCCGGAGCACCTACTTCGATCTCAGCAAGTCCACGAATCCCGACTTCGACCTCCGAGCGACCGCCGACAGCACCCCCGCCGGCGCCCGCCTCACGGTCATGCTCGGCGCAGGCCAGCCCGTCCTCTACACCGCGCTCTGGTACGTGAAGAACTACGCGGCGCACGTCCGCATCCACTTCACGGGCCGCGCGGAAGACGTCAACCGCTGGGCGCACGCCTACGACAAGGCGATCTGATGACTGAGGTCGTCAACCTCCCGCCCTGCAGTGAAGACACGCCCCTCAAGGCCAAGCCGTTCAACGCCGCCTGGCTCATGGAGCAGCACTTCGCCCCCGTCCAGTACGTCGTCCCCGGCGTCATCCCCGAGGGCCTCACGATGCTCGTCGCCGCCCCCAAGATCGGCAAGTCCTGGATGAGCCTCGGCCTCGGCTGCGCCGTCTCCACCGGCACCGCCGCGTTCGGCGCCATCCCCACCGGCAAGGCGCGCCCCGTCCTCTACCTCGCCCTCGAAGACGGCCAGCGCCGCCTCCAGGACCGTCTCCGCAGCCTCAACCCCGACGAGATCAGCGACAAGCTGCACTTCATCGTCGACCTCAACGGAGACGACCCCCGCAAGGTGCTCACGGCATTCTTCACGAAGAACAAGTCGCAGGCGCCCGTCGCGATCATCGACACCCTCGGCCGCATCCAGGACGCCGCCGCCGGCAACGAGACCCAGTACGCCGCCGACTACAAGTTCCTCGCCAGCCTGAAGGCCACCGCCGACGCCGTCCCCGGCGCATCCCTCATCGTCGTCCATCACACCCGCAAGCAGCTCGGCAGCGACTTCCTCGACGCCGTCAGCGGCACGCAGGGCATCGCCGGCGCCGCCGACACGATCATCGTCATCCGCCGAGAGCGCGGCGACCAGACCGCGACCCTGTCCGTCACCTCCCGCGACGCCGCCGAGGGCGAGTATCAGCTCGAGTTCCACGACGACGGCCGCTGGGCCCTCGCCGGCGAGTCCCTGGAGGACGCCGCCCGCGCCGTCCAGGCCGCCCGGGCCACCGCCGGAGTAGGGGACCAGATGGCCCGGGTCATCGAAGTCGTCGACAGGCACCCCCAGGGGATCCGCACCAAGGACGTGAAGACCCTCCTCCCCGACGTCGAGAACGTCGACACCCTCCTCTCCCGCGCCTACTCGAGCAACCGACTGGCCCGCCTCAGCCGCGGCCTCTACGCCCCTGTCAGAAGTGTCAGAAGTGACAGGAACGAGGCCGACATCCTCCTGTTCCCGAGCCGAGACGACGACTGATCACGTCGCCTCGACCTGACACTCCTGACACTTCCAACACCCACGACAGAACCAAGAAGGTGAGCATGACGTTCAAGCCCTGCATCGAATGCGGCGAGCCGAGCGAGCGCTCGCGCTGCGACGAGCATCAGCTTCCGTCGACGCCGCACAAGCTCAACTCAAACGCGCGCGGATACGACCAGACCTGGCGACTCCTCTCCGAGCGCGCCCGCCGCCTCCAGCCCTGGTGCACCGACTGCGGCACGACCGACGACCTCACCTGCGACCACAGCGAGCAGGCATGGATCCGCCGCCATCAGGGCAAGCCGATCCGCCTCCGCGACGTCGACGTCGTCTGCCGCAGCTGCAACGCACGCCGCGGCCGCGCACGACCCACGGGGGATGACCCTCACGCCGCCGCTCCCGAGCCGCGGCGGCAGTCAAACTGTCGGACTCACACCCGCGGAGGCATACGGTGAAGGCGGGGCCGAAGGCGCAGATCACGGCGCCCCCGCTGGACCTGTCGCCGCTGGGGCCGGTCGGCTGGCGCCGAGTGGACGCCTTCGCGAAGGAGTTCTTGCGGGTGCCGAAGGGGGCTGGCGCGGGGGAGCCTTTCCGCCTGCGGAAGTGGCAGCTCGACATCGTGAAGCAGCTCTACCCGATGCGCGGCCTCCGACCTCGCCAGGGCCTCCTCAGCCTGCCGCGCGGCAACGGGAAGACGGCGCTCGCGGCGGTCCTCGGCGCCTACGGCTTGTTCGCTGACGAGGTGGAGGGCGCGCAGGTGCTCATCGTCGCGTCGGACGAGCGTCAGGCCGGCCACGTCTTCAAGGCCGTGAAGCGGATGATCGAGCTGGAGCCGCGGCTGGCGGAGCAGTCGCAGATCTACTCCGACCGGATCGTCGTCCCGAACACGGCGTCGGAGCTTCGGACCCTGCCCGCGGAGCCGGGCGCGCTGCAGGGCTGGGATCCGACGCTCATGATCGTGGACGAGCTGCACGTCGTCACTGAGCCGGTCTGGGAGGCGGTCACTTCGGCGGCGGGGAAGCGGGAGCGGTCGCTGACGCTGGCGATCTCGACGCCGGCTGACACGCCCGAGAGCATCATGTGGAAGCTCGTCGAGTACGGCCGGGAGGGTTCGGACAAGAGCTTCTTCTTCAAGGAGTACGCGGCTCCGGACGGGTGCGCGCTGGATGACGAGAAGGCGTGGAAGATCGCGAATCCCGCGCTCGACGACTTCCTCTTCCGCGACGCGCTTCGGGCGACGATGAAGACGACGCGCGAGCCCTCGTTCCGTCGGTATCGGCTGGGCCAGTGGACGGGCCAGTCGGAGTCGTGGCTCCCGTGGGGGTCGTGGGATGCGTGCGCGGATCCTGGCCGGGTCGTGGACGGGGAGCGGGTCGTGCTCGCGTTCGACGGGTCCGCGTCGGGTGACTCGACGGCGCTCGTCGGCTGCACGGTCGGCCCGGACCCGCACGTCTTCGTCGTGGATGTGTGGGCGAACCCTGGCGACCGTGGCTGGCGCGTTCCTCGAGCCCAGGTGGATCAGGTTGTGGCGGCTGCGTTCGATCGCTGGGACGTCCTCGAGCTGGCGGCGGACCCGTGGGGGTGGCGCTCCGAGATCGAGTCGTGGGCGCACCGGCACGGGGAGAAGCGCGTCGTCGAGTGGAATACGGCTGCGGCGCAGCGCATGGCGCCCGCGACGGATCGGCTCTATCAGGCCGTCATGACGCAGGAATTGACGCACGACGGTAACGCGACGCTCTCGGCCCATATCGCGCATTGCGTTGCGAAGTCCACGCCGATGGGCGATCTCGTCACGAAAGACAAGCGGGGATCCCCTCGAAAGATCGACGCCGCCGTCGCCGCGATTGTGGCGTTCGACCGTGCCGCTTGGCACTCCAACCAGAAATCGAAGAGAAGGGCAGTTTCGTTCCGATGAACAAGTTCGACATGATCAAGTCGCTCAGCGACAAGCTCGATATGACGTATCCGCAGCTCGTGCGGCTCGACGGGTACTGGCAGGGGGAGCAGCCGGCCGCGTTTCTGGCGCCGGCGTCTCGTGAGGCGCTGGGAGACCGGCTGCGGATGCTGGCGGTCAACTTCCCCCGCCTGGCCGTGGAATCGCTTGCGGAACGGCTCCGCGTGACCGGGTTCCGCCGGGACGATCCGGAGGCGGCCCCGGACGGCGATCTGTGGCGCATCTGGCGGCGGAACGGGATGGAGGACGCTGCGGCGCAGGCGCACACCGACGCGCTCGTCTACGGCCGCTCCTTCGTCATCGTGTGGGCAGGCTCGGGCGGCCCCGTCATCACGGTCGAGTCGCCGCTGCAGGTGGCCGTCGACCGCGATCCGGCGACGCGGGAGGTGACGGCCGCCCTGAAGCGCTGGATCCAGGACGGCAAGGGCCACGCGGTCCTCTACGAGCGCGACCGGATCACGCGGCTCGTGTCCGAGGCGAACGCGGTCGACCCGGCCGCGATGCCGCCGACGGGCTGGAACACGGTGGAGGTCATCCCGAACCCGCTCGGCGTCGTCCCGGTCGTGCCGATCGTGAACCGGGGCCGGCTCCTCGACGTCGACGGCGTCTCGGAGATGAGCGACATCCTCGACCTCACCGACGCGCTCAACAAGCTCATGAGCGACTTGCTCGTCACCTCGGAGTTCTACGCCCGCCCGCGCCGCTGGGCGACCGGCCTGGAGATCGTGGAGGACGAGGACGGGAACCCGGTGAAGCCGTTCTCAGCTGCGCTGGATGACGTCTGGCAGTCGGAGGCGCCGGAGACGAAGTTCGGCCAGTTCGACGCGGCCCGGCTCGACGGGTACGCGGACGCGGCCGCGCTCATCACGCAGCAGATCGGCGCCCTCACTGGCCTCCCGCCTCACTACCTCGGCCTGCACGGTGACCAGCCGACGTCGGCGGACGCGATCCGGTCGGCGGAAGCGTCGCTCGTGGCCCGCGCCTACGCACTCCACCGCACGTTCGGAACGGCTTGGGCGGACGTCGCCCGGCTGATGATCGCGGTCCGGGACGGGTCGGATCCTCGCTCCCTCGACGTGGAGACCGTCTGGGCCTCGCCCGAGACTCGGACCCCGGCGCAGGCGGCGGACGCGGCCGCGAAGCTCGTCGGCGTCGGCGTGCCCCTGTCGGTCGTCCTCGAGGACACGCTCGGCATGACGCCGGCGCAGGTCGACCGGGTCCGCCGGGCTCGCCGTGGGGACGCTCTCGACGCGGCCGGGGTCGACCTGCAGGGGATCGCGTCGTGACCTATCAGGACGAGATCCGCAGGCTCGGGGACGAGACGGGCGAGCAGGTGGCGGTCGTCGTGGACGACTTCCTCGCGGAGAAGGTCACGTTCGACGAGGCGAAGGCGGTTATCGCGGCGCTCGTCGCGAGGGCGAACGGCCGGGCGGTCGCGCTCGCGGACTTGTCGCTCGCGGCGACGCTCATGCTGCAGGCTGGGGAGCCGGTCGCGACGCTGGGCCTGGTCCCGCCGGAGGGTGACGTTGAGCGGCTCGCTGTGGCGGCGGCGACGCTCCTCGCGGTCCCGACCCTCACAAGGGAGCGGGGCGCCCGTCTGGGCCGGTCTGAGCCGCTGCAGGCGGCGGCGCGCGCCTACTCGGAGGGGATCGAGAAGAGCGACCTCGTCGACGCCTGGACGCGCAAGGTGAGCCCTGGCGCGTGCGAGATCTGTCAGTCCCTCGCGGGCGCCACCCTGCCCGCGTCCACGCCAATGTTCCACCACAAGGGATGCACGTGCGTCCCGGTCCCTATCAAGAAGGAGAAGTAGTTCATGAACAGCGAGATCGACGAGAAGGTTCCCGGCGCCGGGAGTAACCCGCCCGAGGCAACTGTCCAGATTGGACAGTTTGAGAAGACGGTCGGTGCAGACGTGCGAGGTGATGCATCTGCATCACCTGCCGAGCCGGAGGCGGGTGGCTCAGATGAGACACCTGAGCCGGACGTGTTCCCGCGCGAGTACGTCGAGAAGCTGCGCGACGAGAACGCGAAGTACCGGCAGCGCGCCGGCCGCGTCGACGAGTACGCGCAGCGGCTCCACACGGCTCTCGTCGCCGCGACGGGGAAGCTCGCGGACCCGACCGACCTGCCGTTCGACGAAGCCCACCTGGAGGACGAGACGGCGCTCGCGGAGGCGGTCCAGGATCTCCTCGCCCGCAAGCCGCACCTCGCTTCCCGGCTCCCCTCGGGGGACATCGGGCAGGGAATGTCGGTGGTTCCGTCTACGGTCAACCTCGCGGGAATCCTCCGCGCTGCAGCGAACTAAGGGAGAAGAACATGAGCGAAGAGAAGAACCTCCACCGAGAGGCCCAGGACGCGATCCTGAAGCGGATCATCGAGCAGGTGCCGGTGATGAAGGCGGCCTCGGACATTCGGGCGCTCGCCGAGGCGTACGCCTGGGTGGAATACCCGAACCAGTCGCACGGAGGGGACGTCTCCGTGAAGTAATACCCCCAGGGGTATACGATGAAGGGGTAGGGCCTGGTGTCCTGCCCCTTTCGTCGTGGTCCTGGCGGCCAGCGTGACATTCACCCATCTCACGTCTGGAGAAATCAATGACCGCTTCCACGCAGACCGCTCCCGAACTTACGCGCGAGCAGGTCCAGAACATCCTCGTCCAGCCGCTCACCGACAAGTCGGTGTTCCTCTCGGCCGGCCCTCGCATCTTCGACACGGACGGCTCCCAGGTGCGCATCCCGAAGATGGGCGCCGCCACGAATCCCGACTGGATTGGCGAGAACGAGCAGATCACCGAGAAGGACGTCGACTTCGACGAGATCACGCTCCTCCCGTCGACCATGAAGTCGGTGAAGGTGATCACGCGCTACTCGAACGAGCTGGCGCGTCAGTCGGTCGTCGCCCTCGACGCAGTCCTGCGCGACCGGCTCGTCACCGACGTGGCGAACAAGATCGACGCGCAGCTCCTCTCCGCGGGCGGCGACGGCATCACGACCCCGAAGGGCCTCTTCGCCTACTCGGGCGTCCAGAACGTGAAGGTGGACGGCGCGCTCACCCTCGACCACCTCCTCGACGCCTGGGGCAAGGCGCTCGCCGCGAACGTCAACATGAGCGGGCTCCGCTGGATCATGACGCCGCGCGAGTTCACCGCGCTCCGCAAGGTGAAGGACGGCCAGAACCGCTACCAGCTGCAGCCGGACCCGACGCAGGACGGCGTGTTCCGCCTCTTCGGCGCCCCGGTCACGGTGACGGCCCGCATCCCCGACACGACCGGCCAGACGCCGTCGGGTCGCGCCGCGCTCGTCGACTTCTCGCAGATCGCCGTCGCCCGCGACATGGCGCCGTCGGTGAAGGTGCTCACGGAGCGCTACGCCGACTTCGACCAGCAGGCGATCCGCGTCGTGGCCCGCTACGACGCCGCCCCGCTCAACCCGGAGGCGGTCGTCACGCTCACCGGGATCACGGCGTAGCGATGCAGGCGACGCCGCAGCAGGTGGCGCAGTTCCTCGGCCGGGGCGACGATCCTGAGACCGTCGCCCTGGCCGGGGCGCACCTGCCCATCGTCACCGCCTTCGTCTACGCCTACACGCGCGGCCGCGGCTTCTTCAACGGCATGGAGCCGGCCCCCGACGTGGCAGCGGTCATAGTCACGGCGACGGCCCGCCTCGTCACGAATCCGGAGCAGGTGAAGCGGGTCCAGGTCGCGGATGTCGACGAGACGCCGGCGACCCTGAACGGGTTCACGCTCCCCGAGCTGGCGGTCCTGCACCTGTACCGGCGGAGGACGGCATGAGGCTCCGCGACAAGGTCGAGATCATCGCCGCGAAGGTCGTCACCGATCAGTACGGCGAGACGACGACCGACTGGCGGACTCCGGTGGTGGTCGCGTCGGCGCCCGCGCAGGTCGGCTATATGTCGGTCGCGCAGCTTGTCGCGCCGGGCGTGAACTCGTTCGTGGAGCAGCTCCGCGCCGTCATGCCCGTGGTCCCGTTCGACTCGTCGAAGAACCGGATCAGGTGGCGGGGGAAGGTGTACGCGGCGGACGGGCAGGCGATGATCCGACGCCGGAACGGGCGCGACCATCACATGACGCTCGTCCTGAAGGCGTTGACGTAGACCGTGAAGGGGGTGCTGAATCGGCACCCCCTTCCGTCGCCCCGCGCGAAGGGGGTCGGTCTGCCCTACCCCCCTGTCAGGAGTGTCAGGAGTGTCAGGAACGAAGGGGAGTCTTGACCACCATCTTGACCACCATTCCGCATCGTCCGGGGTCGTCCCGCGAGGTCCAGAACCCCGGAAACATGCGGAAGTTGGACGGTCGCGGACCGTCCTGGACCCCCCTCCGAAACCTGGGGGTCAAGGGGTCGCAGGTTCAAATCCTGTCAGCCCGACCGATACACGAGGAAGTCTCTCATCGGACGTCAGATAATGCCTGATGAGGGGCTTCTTCTTGCAACCTTGACTCTTGTGTTGCGGGTGAAGGACTCGTCGCCATCTCGGCAACAGTTCGGAGAGAAATACCTGGCTACGCCGTGAATCCAGGGTTCGTCTTGTTTTCTTTCCCGCGAGGTACCTTGTGGGAAGTCAACCAGGCGGATCGTCGTCGGGTTTCCCCGAGGTGCTTTCTGTCCAGGCGAGCAACAGCGCCTGCGCGAGAAGCTTCGCGTCGGGTTCGGGGCGGACGAGACTTCGGAGGCGGATCTCGTCTCGGCCGCGTCTGCCGCGCGTCGGCCCGCGCCGCGGGGACACGGGAGGCGCCGTTCGCCTGTCGTGATCGACGGCTTCCTGCGCGTCGAGGAACTCCTGGAAGGCGACGCTCGCTCGCCTCGGCAGGTCTCGATCGCGTGTGACGATTCGGCGGCGGTGTTCGGCCACGGCGCTCCTGCGCAGCGGCTTCGATGGGAGATAGGACGCGTGGAGTAGGCACTGCTTCGTCGGGGTCAGACGGGATAGCGCGGGCCCTCCTGTCGCCCAGTCGGAGCATAGAAGCAGGCGCCTTTCCCAGTAGGTGTCGTCATCGAGGTGTGGCATGTCGCACCGGTTCGCGTCTCGACGTCAGTGGTCGCTTCTATGCTCGTCCGTATGAGGGTCGGCGTCTACATCGACGGGTACAACCTGTACTACGGTGCGCGCGGGCTCTGCGGGCGGTCGACGCCGGGATGGCGCTGGCTGGATCTGCGAGGCATGGTCGAGAGTGTGATCGCCGCCCGTTCGCACTGGGGAGAGGTGACGATCGAGAACGTCACCTACTGCACGGCCCGGATCAGCGGTGCGAGCAACCCCGAGGGGCAGCGGGAGCAGGACGTGTACCTGCGGGCTCTGGCGCACACGGGCTCGGCGACGAGGGTCAGCTTCGGAACGTACGTCGCGCGCGCGTCGACGGCGCCGCTGGCCGTCAAAGGACGCAACAGCAAACCTGTTCTCGTCGAACCGGACTGGCCGATCATGATCCAGGACCACAGCGGCCAGGACGTCCCGGGCGCGACGTTCATGGCCCCCGTCGCCCGGCGCGAGGAGAAGGGCAGCGACGTGAACATCGCCTCCCATCTGCTGATCGACGTGCTCACCCGTAGGGTGGATGCGGCCGTCGTCATCAGCAATGACAGCGACCTCGCCTACCCGATCGGCGTCGCGCGCGAGCACGTTCCCGTCGGCCTGATCAACCCGACGAAAGGGGTCCGCGCGGGCAAGCTCGCAGGGACGCCGACCGAAGGCGCAGGCAACCACTGGTGGTACCGTCTTGAGCCCGATGACCTCTACGCGCATCAGCTCCCGAACGTGATCTCGTCCCGGATCACGAAGCCCGCACCATGGTGACGAGTGCTAACATGGGGTCATACCACCCGGCGCCTCTGGCGCCGGGTCTTTTCTTTGCGTATCACCGACGGTCCGGGGGCGCTCGGTAGCCTGGGAGCCGTGCACCGTCCGGAGACCACCGCTGAGATAGATGCCCTGCGGACACGGATCGCGAGACTGGAGCGGGAACTTGCAGAAGCCCGCGAACAGCTGAGGGAGCTTCAGCGAGAGGAGCCGGTCGGCGCGCGCCCTCGCTCCGATCTGCTTCCTACCGTCACGGCGGCCTCGTCGAGCGCCGAGAAGCTCGCCTTGTTCCGAGCGCGCTTCACCGGCAGGAACGACGTCTACGCAACGCGCTGGACCAGCGCGCGCACGGGGAAGTCCGGCTGGAGCCCTGCCGTGCGCGGCGGCTTCTACACCGGCTCCGAGACCGCTGCTGACTACCTGCCACTCGATGAGCGCACGATCGAACGGCATCTGCGGGGCGCGGCTGCTCCTGGGGAACGTGAGTTCCATATCGGTCTCTACCCGATGCTCGAAGGCGACCAGTGCAGGCTTCTCGTCTGCGATTTCGACGACGCAGAGTGGCGGCACGATGCCGCGGCCTTCGTCGCAGAGTGCGAGCAGGTTGAGATCCACGCGCTCACCGAGGTCTCCCGTTCCGGCGAAGGCGCGCATGTCTGGATCTTCTTCGAGGATGTGCTCCCCGCCATGACGGCTCGCGCAGCCGGGATGCGGCTCCTGCGCGCTGCGATGACCCGCAGGCCGGCGATGGACTTCCGCAGCTACGACCGCTTCTTTCCCTCGCAGGACACGCTGCCCGAACGATCCTCAGGGCGGGCGCGCCTGGGCAACCTCATCGCGTTGCCCTTGCAAGGCGACTGCCGCCGACGCGGGACGACCGTGTTCGTCGACCCCGACACATGGCGTCCGCACGAGGACCAATTCGCGGCACTCGCGTCGACGACGCCCGTCTCCGCAGAACGAATCAGGGAACTTGGAGCGACGAGCCACGCAGAGGCGCGCGTGGGGCCCGCCGAGTCGTTGAGCGCCAGGCCACGGCGAGCGAGCATTCGAGCGGCCGCGCGCGGAACCGCGCATAGGTCGCTGAAGCTTCGCCGCGATGCTGTGTTGCACGTCCCGACGGCACACCTTCCGGGCATCGTGATCACCGAGCTCAAGCACATGGCATCGGTGCCCAACCCCGAGTTCTATCGCAGGCAAGCACAGCGGTTCAGCACCTTCGGGACGCCACGCCTGGTCACCAGCTTCGAGCACGACGAGCACGAGCTGCGGCTACCACGGGGGGGCTTACCGACGAAACCGTGGCGCTCCTCGCGGATGCGGGATTCCAGGCAGCGATCGAGGCAACAGCGACGGCGCAGACGCGTCTGGAGCTGACATTCACGGGGCAGCTGCGAGAGAAGCAACAGGAAGCCGTCGACGCGCTCCTCGCACATGACACCGGAGTGCTCGTTGCACCGCCCGGGGCGGGCAAGACGGTCATGGCCTGCGCGCTCATCGCCGAGCGCGCCAGCCCGACGGCGATCCTCGTGAACCGGGCCGAACTGCTCACACAGTGGCGTGAGCGTCTTCAGCAGTTCCTCGGCCTCACCGACAAGCAGATCGGACAGCTGGGAGCCGGGCGTCGGAAGCGGCGAGGTGTCGTGGACCTGATCACGATGCAGTCCGTCTCGCACCGGAACGCCGACCCTGCGGTGCTGGAAGAGTACGGGCAGATCATCGTCGACGAGTGCCATGCCGTCGCCGCTCCCGCGACCGAGGCCGCCCTGCGCAATGTCAGCGCACGCTACTGGGTCGGGCTGACAGCGACCCCCTACCGTGCCGATCAGTTGAACGGCCTGATCACGATGCAGTGCGGGCCGGTGCGGCACGTGCTCGACTCTCAGGAGCGAGCGGAGCGCAAGCTGATCGTCCACGAGACGACCTTCCGCACGGACGAGCCCGGGACAGACGGGCCGTCTATCCAAGCGATCTACTCGGAGCTCGCCGCCGATCCCGAACGCAACGCGATGATCGCCCGGCACGTCAATGAAGCGGTCGCCCAGGGGCGGACGTGCCTCGTCCTGACGAACAGGCTCGAGCATATCGACGCGCTCGCAGATGCATTGAAGGGATGCGCGGCGCCAGTGGTCGGGCTCCATGGGCGCCTCCCCACCGCGGAACGCCGAAGCATTAGAGCGTCTCTCAACGAGATGGAAGCACGGCAGCAGCCATACGTGCTCCTCGCCATCGACAAGGTCGCCGGCGAAGGGCTCGATCTCCCGGCGCCCAACACGCTGTTCCTGGGAGTTCCGGTCTCCTTCAAGGGGCGAGTGATCCAGCAGATCGGACGCATCACCCGCGGGCATGGTGCCAGTCACCTCCCCGCCACCGTTCATGACTACCGCGACATGTACGTACCGCTTCTGGAGCGCATGTACTCGCGACGACGGCGCATCATGGCGAAGGAGGGCTTCGTGACGGCGGGGCCCTCCGAAGAGGAGTAGGTGCCGTTCATCGACGAGGACGCAGTACCCGTCTGATCGTGGATTCGCTCACTCCGTACATCTCCATCGGCTCGCGTCGGGTCGCCCCGCTGGCGAACAGACGCCGAGCCTCGGCCTTCTGCTCCTCGCTCAGGGCTGCGCGCTTCGACTTGGCGGTGAGGTCGAACCCGGCGCGCCGGAGCGTGTCGCGGACGGTGTTGCGGCGCACGTTGTACCGCTTGGCAAGCTCATACGTGGATGCTCCGGCCTCATAGTCATCGATGATGAGCCTCACGGCCGATCGATGCAGTGCGTTTTGCTGGGGAGTGGTCGGTCATCCGCTTCCCGCGTCGAGCCTCGCGCAGTGGCCAGGAGTTCGGCCAGTTCCGCGCTTCTCCGCCCTTGTTGGCGGTAGTTTCGCAGCAGCCCGACGAAAGGCCTGGTCAGAACGATGTTCTGACCAGGCCATCGTCGTTTCCAAACTCAAAGTGACCGCTAAAGTCACCGCAAACACGCAGTGACCCCAGGACCGGCCGTCACCCCTCGCAGCGGCGGTCAAACAGGGACCAGCCACGCTTAGTGAGGCTGAAGACCTTGCCGAAGACGTCTGCCAACTCGACGAGGTCACCTCCCGCGGCGAACTCGGCCATGCCACCGCCGACGTGCTGCGCATGGCTGCTCCGGCCCACCAGCTGCCACCTGAGCGCATGGGCATTCCCGCTGAGCTGCCGCCACAGCGGACGGACGTTGAGGGCCTCCTGCAGGGCGAACACGAACTCCGAGACAACCCGCATGATGCTGGTCATCTCCAGCGCCTGGCCCTCCTTCAGCCCGTCAGCAGCACTCCAACTCGCACGGGCCTCAGCCCGTCGACGACGCATGTGCTCCCCGGAGTCCAGCCACTGGGCGGCATCCGGGTGCGACACGTCAACGTGAGGCCGAATGTCGTCGTGGTACTGCAGCGCCCGCTTGTAGAACTCCTCGACCACCCTCAGCGCCCGCTGCTGCCGGTCCACCGCGGAGTCGGGCCCGAGCACCCAAACAGCCATGCTGCTGCCCACCAGGGCGCCTCGGAGCACCGAGAAGTGCGCTGTCGGGAACACCTCCCCAGCCTCAATCGCGGCCCGGGCCAGGTTCAGATGCTGGGTCGCCGACACCAGGGACTGGCGGGCGACTTCGGCAGGGTCGAGGTACGGCCACACCGCCTCGTCGCCGGCCAGCTCGCTGCCGGGCTCAGGGCGCTCCACCCCGCGGGACCGTGCCCGCCACCGATCGAGATCCTCGTAGGCCAGGCGGATCGAGGCCAGAGCATCCTGTTCGTCCTCAGTCACCTTCGGGCCTATCCAGCGCGCGGTAGAGGGTCTGACGCGACACCCCCAGCGATCGGGCCACAGATGAGACCGACTCTCCACCGGCGACGGTCTTGCCGGCCAGCCGGACCTGCTCAGCGGACAACTTCGGCTTGGGGCCAGCCACCCGCCCCTCCGCCCGGGCACGGGCCACGCCCTCCTTGGTTCGCTAGATCAGCAGGTCACGCTCGAACTCGGCGAGGCCGGACATGATCGTGACCATCAGCCGGCCCTCCTTGGTGCGGGTGTCCAGCTCGGGCTTCATCACGATGACCGCAACGTCCTGCTGGGCCAAGCGTTCGATCGTGCGCAGCGTGTCCAGGGCCGTGCGCCCCAGCCGGTCGAGCCGGGTGACCACCAGCACGTCGTCGTCGCGCATGTAGTCCAGGGCGGCCTTCAGGCCCGGCCTGGAGGCCCGTGCACCGCTCAGGACGTCCTCGAACACCCGGGCGCACCCAGCGGCCTCCAGAGCCCCACGCTGGGTCTCCAGCGACTCGCTCTGGCCCTTGGCGCTGACGCGGGCGTAGCCGACCTTCATCACACCTCCTCCGACAGATCGCCTTCCTTGTCGTCTACAGCCTCCGAACCGAGGAAGACGGGCTGACGCCTGTGACCGAGTGTTCAGTGCGCGCTGTATAGTTCAGTCCATGCTGACCATTGCTTCGCGTCTCGACGTGATGAACCGCCTGGGTCGTGCACTGGCCGACCCCACTCGATCCCGGATCATCTTGACCCTGCTCGACCATCCCGCTTACCCGGCGGAACTGGCCCGAGATCTGGACCTGACACGCCCGAACGTGTCCAACCACCTGGCATGCCTGCGCGATTGCGGGATCGTCGTCTCCGAGCCCGAGGGTCGTCGGACACGATATGAGATCGCCGATTCGCACCTGGCGCAGGCGCTGACGGCACTGGTCGATGCCACCCTGGCAGTGGACGAAGACGCTCCGTGCATCGATCCCGCCTGCTCGCTTCCCGGATGCGACGCAGCTGGGGAGGGCGCATGATCCTCACCTCGGTCTTGCAGGCGATGGGCCTGTTCGCAGCGACCAACATCGACGACATCATCGTGCTCTCCCTCTTCTTCGCGCGAGGGGCAGGCCAGCGCGGCACTACCGCCCGCATTCTGGCCGGCCAGTACCTGGGATTCGCCGGCATCCTCGGTGCCGCGGTCCTGGTGACCATCGGTGCCGGAGCACTCCTGCCCTCGGCAGCCATCCCGTACTTCGGTCTCATCCCTCTGGGTCTCGGCCTCTGGGCCGCATGGCAGGCCTGGCGCGGAGACGATGACGACGATGACGACGAGGCCAAGGTTGCCGGCAAGAAGGTCGGCGTGTGGACAGTCGCAGGCGTCACCTTTGCCAACGGCGGCGACAACATCGGCGTCTACACCCCTGTCTTCCTCAGCGTGGAACCTCTCGCAGTAGTCGCCTACTGCATCGTCTTCCTCGCGCTCGTCGCGGTCCTGGTGGCCCTGGCAAAGTTCGTCGCCACCCGCCCCCCGATCGCCGAAGTGCTCGAACGCTGGGAGCACATCCTCTTCCCCATCGTTCTCATCGGCCTCGGCATCGTGATCCTCGTCAGCGGCGGAGCCTTCGGACTCTGACGTAGCGGCAGCGATCCAAACGGCCCCGACCGGGCGCACCCCTCTCGGTTCAGACCGCGACACCGGAGCCTGACCCGGTTTTCCGGACACCTGAGTTGAGGCGATGATCGTCTCGGAAGGAGTCCGTGTAATGCCTGCTGCTCACCCGCCGGAGTTTCGGGGTCGAGCCCTTGACCTCGTTGCGCAGGGAAACCCTGTCGGCCAGACGGCTCGTGATCTTGGGATCAGCGAGTCGTGTCTGCGGAACTGGATGAACCGGGACGCGGTCGACTCCGGCCGCAAGGCCGGCGTCACCACTGACGAGCACAAGGAGCTGGTCGAGTTGCGTCGCCGCAACCGTGTGCTGGAGATGGAGATCGAGATCCTCAAGCGTGCGTCGGCGTACTTCGCGCGGGAGAACGTGCTCCCAAAATAGGGTTCCGGCTGGTCCAGGAGCTCGCCGCGGACGGGATCCCCGTCGCGGTGGCCTGCCGGTTCCTGAACGTCTCGACCTCCGGTTACTACGAGTGGGCGAACCGGCCACCGTCGCCGCGAGCGGTCGCGGATGCGGCGTTGACGACGACGATCCGACGCATCCACGCCGACTCCCGCGAGACTTATGGCGCTCCGCGCGTGCTCGCCGAGCTGCGCCTCGGGCTCGGCGTTCACGTCGGCCGCAAGCGCGTCGCCCGGTTGATGCGACTGGACGGTCTGGTCGGGGTCTCGCACCGTCGGAAGCGGCGCGGCTGGAAGCCTGACACGGCGACGCACGAGGATCTCGAGAAGCGGCAGTTCCGCGCAGACGCGCCGAACCGGCTCTGGTGCTGCGACATCACGCAGCACCGCGCGAAGGACGGATGGGTCTACTGCGCCGCCGTCATTGACGCGTTCAGCCGCCGCGTCGTCGGCTGGTCGATCTCCGATCGGATCACCGCCGAGATCGTCGTCGACGCGCTGGAGATGGCCCGTTGGAGGCGACGCCCAGAGCCCGGCACCGTGGTGCATGCGGACCGCGGACCCAATACACCTCATGGCTCTTCGGCCACCGACTCCGCCAAGCAGGGTTGCTCGGATCGATGGGGAGAGTCGCTTCCAGCGTCGATAACGCGCTCATCGAGTCGTTCTGGTCGACGATGCAACGCGAGCTGCTCGACCGCTCGACATGGGCATCGAGGGCCGAGCTGTCGTCGGCGATGTTCGAGTGGATCGAGGGCTTCTACAACCCCACCCAGCGACACACCGCGCTTGGCAACCTCAGCCCCGTGGAGTTCGAACGACTTCACATCCCCGCCGCGAAAGCGGCATGATCAACACACAAGAACCGTCCGGGAAACCGGGTCAGGCTCCGCTCGCTTACGTCGCGCGTCGGCGTCTGCTGGATTCGCTCCGTCGGGAAGCGACTGCCGAGGGCAAGGCGCATCTGGTGGCATCACCCGAGGAGCATCGGCCGGGACCAGACCGCCACGCTGATGCGCGCCGCAGGCGTCGAGGGCGCGAGGCGTTCGAAGCGGGCCAAGTCCGCCTGCACGGCGTCGCGGAGGAGCATCGCGTGACGCCGTGCAGGCGCGGCCGAACCTGAGGTCGATCGCGATGACGCGGCGCCGACTCCGGCTATCGCGCCCCGCGGCGGGCGCCCTCGACGAGCGACTCGAGCTTGGCCCAGGCGATGTCGGGGTGGATCCGGCCGCCGAGTCCGCAGTCAGTCGAGCCGATGACGCGTTCCGGGCCCACGATGTCCGCGAAACGGCGGAGTCGCTGCGCGACGAGATCCGGATGCTCGACGACGTTCGTCGCGTGCGAGACGACGCCTGGCACGAGCACGAGGTCGTCGGGGATCGAGGACTTCGCCTCCTCCCAGTGCGCCCACTCGTGCTCGTGGCGAACGTTGCCGGCCTCGAAGGAGATCTGCCCGACGTTCGCCTCGAAGATGACCGGCAGCAGGTGCCGCAGCTCGAGGTCGGTCGTGTGCGGACCGTGCCATGAGCCCCAGCACAGGTGCAGCCGCAGACGCTCCTTCGGCAGCCCCTCGATCGCCTGGTTGAGGGCGTCGACCCGGAGCCGGATGAATGCGCGGTAGTCGTCGAGCGTCGGCTCAGGATTGATCTGGTCCCAGCTCTCGGCGAGGCCCGGGTCGTCGAGCTGGAGCACGAGCCCCGCGTCGACGACGGCGCGGTACTCCTCGCGGAGCGCGTCCGCCCAGGCGAAGAGGTGCTCCTCGTCGCTCGCGTAGTGCTCGTTCGGCACGCGCGCGGCGGAGCCTGGCGCGATGGCCGTCAGGAACCCCCGCTCACCGGGCTGGAGGGCGGCCGTGAGGTTGCGGATGTCCGCGGCGATCGCCTCATGCCCGATGTAGCGCAGCGGCCCCGTCGTCGCAGGGAAGGCGGTGGCGGTCCTGCCGAACGCGATGCCGGAGCTCGGATCGCCGTACGCCGCCGCGAAGCGGGTCCAGTCGCGCCGGTCGGCGAAGGACGTGAGGCGGATGCGGCCAGGCTCCGAGCGCACGGCAGGGGCGGTGAAGAGGTCGTCGCCGGTGAGTGCGAGGCCCGACACGCGCTGGAACGAGTACGACCACCACGCCCCGTAGTCGACGCTGCTCGACATGGCCTTGCCGAACTCGCCGTCGCCCGGAACGGTGATGCCGAGCTCTCGCTGTCGCGCGACGACGTCGGCGACCGCGGCGGCGGTGAGCGCGTCGTGCTCGGCGGTGCGGTCGAGCGTGAATCCGTCGTCGGCGAAGGAGCGCGCCGCATTCGCCGCGATGAGGTCCGCGGTGCGCGGGAGACTGCCGGCGGTCGTGGTCTGGATCTCGGTCATGGGCATCCCTTCTCTTCCGTCACCTGACGGTATGGCCCGGCTCGGCCGCCGGCTCCCGGCGGCTTCACATTCCGCCATCCGCCGTCATGAATCGCCACGGCACCCGCGCAGACGCGGGAACCGGGCCGAAATCCTGCGCCACGGATGCGCGGCTGGCTAGCGTGGCTCGAAGCCATCCGACCGCCGCGCTCGATCGCCACCGGAACCCCGAGGAGGTTCGCCGTGCTCCGCGTGCTGCTCGTCGACCACCACGACTCCTTCACCGGGAACCTCGTGCACCTCGTCGCGGCTGCGCACGGTGCCGCCCCGACGGTCATCCGCCATGACGAGGAGGGCTGGGATGCCGCCCGCATCGAGCGCGAGTTCGACGCGGTCATCCTCTCGCCCGGCCCCGGCACGCCCGAGCATCCGGCCGACCTCGGCGTCTCGGCCGAGCTCCTCTCGCAGAGCCGCATGCCGATCCTCGGGGTCTGCCTGGGCCACCAGGCCATCGGGCTCGCCGCGGGCGGCGCGATCGTGCGCGCCCCGGTGCCCGTCCACGGCCGCGTCGCCGCGATCGCGCACGAGGGCTCGGGCGTGTTCGCGGGCCTCCCCTCGCCCTTCGCCGCGACCCGCTACCACTCGCTGCTCGTCGAGGAGCTGCCGGATGCCCTCGAGCCCACGGCCTGGACCACGGACGGCCTGATCATGGGCCTGCGCCACCGCGAGCTGCCGCGGTGGGGCGTCCAGTTCCACCCGGAGTCGATCGCGAGCGAGCACGGCGCCGAGCTCATGCGCGGCTTCCTGCGGCTCGCTGCGGAGGCGATCGGGGCGGATGCCTCGACCGAAACGCCTGAGACGACGCGGCCCCCGGCTCAGGAGGCGCCGCCGCTCGCGGACGCCTCCTCGGCCGCACCCCCGACGACGCGCCGCCTCGCCCTCCGCACCGCGACGACGCCGCTCGCCGCTTCGGCTGCGGCCATCTTCCGCGCCCGCTTCGGCGAGGAGCCGCACGCCCTCTGGCTCGACGGCGGAGCGCCCGGCCGCGACGGCGCCCGCCGCTCGATCATGGGCGCCCCCACCGGCCCGCACGCGCAGATCGTCCGCGCGAGCGTGACGACGGGGGAGGTGCGCCTCGAGCGGCCGGGAGCCGCCACGGAGATCGTCCGCTCGGGCCTGTTCGACTGGCTCGACGCCGAGCTCGCGACCATCCGCCTCGAGCGCGGCCCCGGCGCCCCCGACACGCCCTTCGCGCTCGGCTACGCCGGCTGGCTCGGCTACGAGCTCAAGGCCGAGACGATCGGCGTCGCCGTCCACGCCTCGCCCCTGCCCGATGCGCTGCTCATGCTCCTCGACCGCGCCATCGTCGTCGACCACGACGCGGGCGCCGTGCGCCTCCTCGCCCTCGCCGACCCGGACGACGCCGACGACGAGCGCGCCGCCGCCGCCTGGCTCGAGCGGACCGCCCTCGAGCTCGCCGAGCTCCGCGACGACGCCGAGCCGGACGCCTGGACCCCGCCGCGCGCGACCCTCCGCGCCCGCCACCCCGAGGCCGCCTACCTCGACCGGATCGCCGCCTGCCGCGGCCTCATCGAGGCCGGCGAGAGCTACGAGCTCTGCCTCACGAACGAGCTCATCGCCGAGCTGGGCGAGGAGGACGCCGAGGCGCTCGACCCGCTCGCGATGTACCTCGCCCTCCGCGCCGAGCATCCGGCCGCCTACGGGGCGTTCATCCGCGCCCCCGAGGCCTGCGTGCTGAGCTCCTCGCCCGAGCGCTTCCTCGCGATCGACACCGAGAGGCGCGTCGAGTCGCGGCCCTTCAAGGGCACGCGGCCCCGCGGCGAGACCCCGGCGGAGGACCAGGCGATCGCCGCCGAGCTCGCCGCCTCCGAGAAGGACCGCGCCGAGAACCTCATGATCGTCGACCTCGTGCGCCACGACCTCAGCCGCACCGCCGCGCTCGGCTCCGTCGAGGTGCCCGAGCTCTTCGCCGTCGAGCGGCACCCGAGCGTGCACCAGCTCGTGAGCACGGTCACCTCGCGGCTCGCGCCGGGGCGCACCGCGGTCGAGGCCATCCGCGACGCCTTCCCGGCGGGCTCCATGACGGGCGCCCCCAAGGAGCGCACGATGGCGCTCCTCGACGAGCTCGAGGCCGGCCCGCGCGGCGTCTACAGCGGCGCGATCGGATGGCTCTCCCTCGACGGCGCGGCCGAGCTCGCCGTCGTCATCCGCACGATCGTCGCCCGCGGGCGGGAGCTCTCCTACGGCGTCGGCGGCGCGATCGTGTGGCAGTCGGAAGCGGACGCGGAGGTCGAGGAGACGATCGTGAAGGCGACGCCGCTCCTGCGCCTGCTCGGCGCCGAGTTCCCGCGCGGGGAGGGCGCATGACGCTCTGGCGGTGGGATGCGGCGGCCTCGGCGCTCGCGGCGTGCGATGAGGAGGCGGAGGCGCGCTCGCTCGAGCTGCTCGTCGCCGACTCCTGGCTCGTGCGGGACGGTCGGGTGCGCGCGCTCGAGCGGCACCGGGCGCGCTTCGAGGGCTCGTGCGCCGCCGCCGGATGCCCCGTGGACGAGGCCTTCTGGTCTGCCGTCGTCGCGCGCCTGCCGCGCGAGGGAGCCTGGTTCCCGCGCGTCGAGCTCGCGACAGGGGAGCAGGCCCCGGAGCTCCGGCTGCGCGTCCGCCCGGCGCCGCCCCTCGGCGATCGCGTGGCGCTCCAGGCCGAGCCCCTCGCCGACCAGCGGCGCGCGCCGCTCGTGAAGGGCCCCGACCTCGAGCTCCTCGGGCGCCTGCGCGATGGAGCGCGCAGCAGCGGCGCCGACGAGCTCGTCCTCGTCGATCCGGACGGACGCACCCTCGAGACCGCGACCGCGAACCTCCTCTGGTGGGATGGCGCGACCCTCTGCCGTCCCGCCGACGCGCTCGGCGTCTTCCCCGGCGTCACCGCGGCGCTCTGCCTCGACATCGCGGCGCAGGAGCGCATCGCCGTGCGCGAGGAGCAGGCCGCGCCGGAGGACCTGCGCGAGCGGGAGGTGTGGCTCGTGAACGCCCTCCACGGCATCCGCTCCGTGTCCGGCTGGGGCGACGAGGCGGCCGCGCCCGCCGACGACGACCGCCTCGCCCGCTGGCGCGCCGCCCTCGACGCCGTCGCCGCGCCGCTGCCCTAGCCGCCCGAGGGCGTCGCCCGCCGGCCCGCCCGCTCCGCGAAGCGGTCGAGCGCCTCGAGCACGGCCGGCGCGCGGTAGATCCGCGTCCGCGACACCTCGCCGGCGCTCTCGACGAGCACGCCGGCGGCGAGGAGCGGCTCGAGCGAGCGGTAGACGTTCCGGGCCGGCCGATTCAGCTCGCGGGCGATCATCGCGGCGGTGAGCACGGGCCGCCGCATCGCGAGCTCGAGCACGGCCCAGGCGGCCGAGTCGCGTCGCGCGGTCACGGCGCCGACGGCCTCTTCGCGGATGGCGCGCAGCTCGGCGACGAGGGATCGCCCGAGCTCGACCGCGTCGACGGCGGCCGTCGCGATGCCGTCGAGCAGGGGAGCGAGCTCGCCCCGGCGATACGCGTCGAGCGCCGCGAAGTGGCCGTCGACGTCCCGGAGCAGGCCCGCGGAGATCGGGGCCGTGCCGTGCGCGAGCACCCCGTCGAGGCGCAGGAGCGTCTGGAGGAGCGCCCGGCCAGTTCGGCCGTTGCCGTCGGTGAAGGGGTGGATCGTCTCGAGCTGCGCGTAGGCGATCGCCGCCTTCGCGAGCGGGGGGAGGTCGCCGCGGGCCGCGAAGGCGGCGAGGTCGGCCATGCATCCGGGCACGAGCCCGGAGGGCGGGGCGACGTAGGCCGCGCCGATGGGGGAGCGCGCGCTCGTCCCGATCCAGACGGGCTCCTCGCGCCACGCTCCGGCCGGATGCCGCTCGTCGCCGGCGAGGAGCGCCGCGTGCATGGCGAGGACGGCCGTCTCATCGGCCGCCGTCTGCTCGAGCGCGACGAGCATGGCCTTCGTGTTGCGGACGATGAGCTCGGCGTTCGCGCGCCGGCCCTCGCCGATCTCGGCGGTGAGGATCGCGCGGGCGCTCGCGGTGAGCGCCTCGATCTGCGAGGAGGAGGCCGACTCGCTCCGCAGCAGGAGCCCGGCGAAGGGGGCGAGCTCGGCGCCGAGCTCGTGGTCGAAGCGGCGCAGGGCCGCGGTCGCGGCGTCGAGCCGGGCGGCGAGCGGCGCCTCGAGCGAGAGCGCGGCCTCCGCGATCGCCGCGGGGACGGTCGCCGTGTAGTCGGCGCCGATGTCGGACTCGGAGGCCCGGTCGTACCAGCGCGCGCGGGCCGGCTCCCAGCGCAGGCGCGTAGCGCCCGCCGCCGGCCAGGGGGCGCCGGGAGGAGGGGATCCGAGCATCGCGGACTCCTTCGTTCTCACTTATGGTCCATAAGTGAGAATACGGTACGCCCCTGTGCTCGGGAGCCGGAACGGCGAGGGCCGTGACCCGAGCGGGTCGCGGCCCTCGCGCATCCGGAGGCGGCCCGCGCTACGCCGCGAGCAGCTCCGTGAGCGCGCCGCGCACGATCTCGAGGCCGCGGAGGAGCTCCTCGTCCGTGATCGTGAGGGCGGGGAGGAACTTCAGCACCTCGTCCTTCGCGCCCGAGGTCTCGATGACGAGGCCCTGCTCGAAGGCCTTCGCCGAGACCTGGCCGGCGAGCTCGGGCATCTTCGTCGAGGCGATGCCCATCATGAGGCCGCGGCCGCGCACGACGAACTCCGGCTGCGGGAACTCCGCGGCGATCTTCTCGAGCCCGCCCTCGAGCAGCTCGTGCTTGCGGCGCACCTCGGCGGCGAAGGCGTCGTCGCCCCAGTACTCCTCGAGCGCGGCGGCGGCCGTGACGAAGGCGAGGTTGTTGCCGCGGAAGGTGCCCGTGTGGGCGCCCGGCTCCCAGACGTCCACGTCGCGCTTCATGAGGACGATCGCCATCGGCAGGCCCGAGGCCGAGATCGACTTCGAGACGGTGACGATGTCCGGCACGATGCCCGAGCGCTCGAAGGCGAAGAAGTCGCCCGAGCGGCCGATGCCCGACTGGATCTCGTCGAGGATGAGCAGGATGCCGCGCGCCTCGGTGATCGCGCGGAGGCGCTGCAGCCACGCGTCGGAGGCGACGTTGATGCCGCCCTCGCCCTGGATCGCCTCGACGATGACCGCGGCGGGGAGGTCGACGCCCGAGCCCGTGTCGTCGAGGAGCTTCTCGAAGAGGTCGAGCGTGTCGACGCCCTCGCCGAGGTAGCCGTCGAAGGGGAGGCGCGTGACGTTGTCGAGCGTGATGCCGCCGGCGCGGCGGTACTTCGCGTTGCTCGTCGCCGCGAGCGCGCCGAGCGAGAGGCCGTGGAAGGCGTTCGTGAAGGCGACGACGTTCGAGCGGCCGGTCTTCTGGCGGGCGACCTTGAGGGCCGCCTCCACCGCGTTGGCGCCCGTGGGGCCCGCGAACTGGATCTTGTAGTCGAGGCCGCGGGGCTTGAGGATGCGCTCCTCGAAGAGCGAGAGGAAGCGGCGCTTCGCGACGGTCGCCATGTCGAGGCCGTGGATGATGCCGCCCGAGGCGAGGTAGTCCTGCAGGGCCTTGATGAAGACCGGGTTGTTGTGGCCGTAGTTGAGGACGCCGGCGCCCGCGAAGAAGTCGAGGTACTCGCGTCCGTCCTCGTCGACGAGCGTCGAGCCGCGGGCCTGCTCGAAGACGACGGGGAAGGCGCGGACGTAGCCGCGCACCTCCGACTCCAGGCGATCGAAGGTCTCGAGACCGTGCATGCGCGTGCTCCTCTGGTGCGGATCCGAAGCCGCGGGGCGAAGGGTGGCGCCCGCGCGACGCCCTCGACTGTAGCCCCCGCGGCCGCACGCGCGCGGAGGGCGCCCCGCGAACGGGACGCCCTCCAGATGACGGGTGAGCCAGACGCTAGACGCGCGTCGGGTCCTCCTCGTACGCGTGCCCCTGCTCGAGGTCGAGGTGCGTGGCGCGCTTGTTCTTCATGACGACGAGCGTCGTGATGAGCGTGATCGCGATGCAGGCGGTCACGTAGACGATGAACATGTCCACGCGGCCCTCCTTCTTGGCCCACTCGTAGATCATCGGCGAGGTGCCGCCGAAGATCGAGTTCGCGAGGCCGTAGCCGAGGCCCACCGCGAGCGCGCGGATGTGCGCCGGGAAGAGCTCTGCCTTGAAGATCGCGTTGATCGAGGTGTAGCCGGTGAGGATGATGTAGCTCACGCAGATCATGAGGAACGCCATCCCGCCGTCCTTCTGCTGCGGGAGGTTCGTGATCATGAACCAGGTCCAGAGCACGCCCAGGACGCCGAAGAAGAGGAAGACGGGCTTGCGGCCGATGCGGTCGGAGATGAGGCCGCCGATGGGCTGGATGACCATGAGGAACGCGAGCGAGGCGAGGTTGATCCAGTTCGCGAGCATCGGGTCGGTGTCCTTGAAGGTGGCCTTGATGACCGCCGGGCCGTTGACCGAGTACGTGTAGAACGCCACCGTGCCGCCGAGGGTGAAGAGGAAGCAGATGAGCAGCGGCTTCCAGTAGCGCGTGAAGAGCTCGACGACCGAGCCGGAGCGGGCGGCCTCGCCGGAGCGGACCGCGGCGAGCTGCTCCTCCGAGAGCGACTCGTCCATCGTCTTGCGGAGCCAGAACACGATGACCGCCGCGATGCCGCCGATGAAGAACGGGATGCGCCAGCCGAAGTCGGTGAGCTGGTCCTTCGTGAGGACGCTCGTGAGGACGAGCAGCGTGAGCTGGGCGAGCACGTGGCCGCCGACGAGGGTGACGTACTGGAAGGACGAGAAGAAGCCGCGGCGGTTCTTCGTGGCCGCCTCCGACATGTACGTGGCGCTCGCGGCGTACTCGCCGCCGGTCGCGAAGCCCTGCACGAGGCGGAGCGTCATGAGGAGGACGACCGCCCACAGGCCGATGGCCTCGCGGGTCGGGAGGAGGCCGATGAGGAGTGATCCGATGGCCATGATCGTGACCGAGAGGGTCAGCGAGGCCTTGCGGCCGTGGCGGTCGGCGAAGCGGCCGAAGAACCACGCGCCGATCGGGCGGGCGAGGAAGGTGACCGCGAAGCCGGCCCAGACGTAGATCTGCGAGTTCTCGTCCTCGGGCGCGAAGAAGTGGTCCTTGAAGTAGAGCTGGAACACCGAGTACGCGTAGACGTCGTACCACTCGACGAGGTTGCCGAGGGAGCCCTTGATCGTGTTGCCCGCGGCACGCGCCGTCGACTGGGGTGTCCGGAGCGCGGCGGTGGGTGCTGCCGTCAGGTGGGGAGCCTTTCGTGTCGGTCATCGTCGTCCGACCCCGGCGGGGCCGCGCTGGAGGGCTGGGGGTGGGCCATCGCGCGTGATGGATCCTAGACCCGATCGCGGCCTTCGGCGTCGCCGTCATCCGACCCGAGGGAAGCGGGGTCGTCGACCGCGTCGAGCTCGTCGGGATCCCACGGCGCGTCGTCGCCCTCGCCGGCGTAGCGGAGGACGCCCCAGAGCTCGGGCTCCGTGCGTCCGCCCTCGTCGTCGAGGACGGCCTCGAGGGCGGCGCGGAGCTCGGCCTCGCGGGCGTCGCCGTGCTCGGGTCCGTGCTCGTGGCCGTGGTCGTGCTCGTGCTCCGCGTCGACGGCGATGAGCACGAGCCGGGTCTCGCGGGGCGCGCCCGGCGCGCGCCGGCGCCGCTCGAGCGCGAGCCATCCGCCGACCGCCTGCACGACGAGCTCGTCGCCGCGCATGCCGGGCGCGTCGAGCCACACGATGCCCTTCGCGCGCACGACGCCGCGCGGCAGCGACTCGAGGAGCTCGAGCAGGCGGCGCGGATGCGCGGGGCGGGGGTCGACGATCGAGGCCGAGACGGCGTGGCGGTGCGGATGGGCGGGGGAGTCGCGATCCGGCCCCTCGGCGTCCGCGCCCTCGGCGCGCGCCGCCTCCTCGGCCTCGAGCTCGCGCAGCAGCGCCTCGATGGGCAGCTCGTCGTCCGCGTCCTCTCGGGCGCCGGGGGACTCGTCCGCGTCCCGCCCCGCGTCGAGAGCCGGGTCCAGGATGAGGGCCGGGTCGATGCGCGCCCTCGTCGCGCGCGTGATCGGCGCGCGGGCCCCGGCCGCGACGAGCGCCTCGACCGCCGCCCCGGGATCGGTCGCGGCGTCCGCCTTGTTCGCGACGATGAGCGAGGCGACGGCGAGCGCGTCCGGCGAGACGGGCAGCTCCGCCAGCTCGGGAGCGGGCGCGGCCGCGATGGCCCGCTCGACGGCGCCGAGGTCGACGATCTCGACGAGGCCGCCGAAGCGGACGCCGTGGACGGGCGTCGACATGACGAGCCGCGCGAGCTGGCGCGGCTCCGCGAGCCCCGAGCCCTCGAGGATGATCGCGTCGAGCCCGAGCGCCGGCCGCGAGAGCGCCTCGAAGGCGCCGTCGAGGCCGCTCGTGTCGGCGATGCAGCAGAGGCAGCCGCCGGCGATCGAGCGGGAGTCGACCTGGCCGCGCACGAGCAGGCCGTCGACGTCGACGGCCCCGAAGTCGTTCATGATGACACCGAGGCGCGCGCCCGATTTGCGCAGGAGCCGGTTGAGGAGCGTCGTCTTCCCGGCGCCGAGCGGTCCGGCGAGGATGACGACGGGGAGGCGCGTTCGGGGCATGCGGGCTTTCCGGGCTCGGCGGTCGGGCGGTCGGGCGGCCGCGGGATGCGGCGCGGCTCGGACGGCCACGGTAGCCGAGCGTCGCCCGGGAACGCGGAAGCGCCCCGAGCCAGAGGCCCGGGGCGCTTCGGAAGCGTGGGCGGAACTACGCGACGGGCGTGATGTTCTCGGCCTGCGGGCCCTTCGGGCCCTGCGTCGTCTCGAACTCGACGCGCTGGTTCTCATCGAGCGAGCGGTAGCCGCCGCCGGTGATGGCGGAGAAGTGGGCGAAGACGTCCTTCGAGCCGTCGTCCGGGGTGATGAAGCCGTAGCCCTTTTCGGCGTTGAACCACTTCACGATGCCAGTAGCCATGATGTATTTCCTTCGTTCGGTGCACGGAGTGCGGATGTTGCGTTGCCCGCCGAGAGTGGCGGGCGCAGGGCGCGTGTCAGGCGCGGACTGCCGGTACTGCACCGATGTTGCGAACGACATGGCATTGCAGACGCCCGGATGGGCGAGGGCAGAACATTGTGAGAGATCGGAGCGGTGAGACCTGCTCGACACGGAGCACTTGGCCGATCTCTGAGTTGCGGTAATCGGTGGCCGAGCTCCTCGGGAGTTCGCGTCTCGGGAGCGGCCTTCGATCGGGGTGAGCCGGTCGAACACTCATGACACTACGGCATCTGCGCTCTGACCGGGGAAGTTCTGCGCGAAACCATCAGCCGGGGCACAGCTTCGCGGTCGCCCTGCGCCGCGATCAGCGGGCCCGGAGCGGGGGGAGGCCGGCGGCGCGGAGGGCGGCGTCGAGGCTCGCGATCCCAGCGGGCCCTAGGCCGTGCTGGCTGCCGAGCTCGCGGCGCGAGCGGCCGGCCGCGTCGTCGAGCGAGCGGATGCCGAGCTTCGCGAGCGCGCGGATCGCCGGGGCGGAGAGCTTCGGCAGTCGGCGTGTCGCGCCGTCCTCCTCGGGCTCGGCGGGAGCGGCGTCCGCCGAGGCGGTCGTCGCGTCCTCGTGCCCGGGCCGGTGGAAGGCGCGGCGGTCGGGGTCGATCCGCTCGAGGATGCGGTCGGAGAGCTCGGCGAGGCGGTCGAGCTCCTGCGGCGTGAGCACGTCGACGACCGTCTCGCGGACGTGCGCCACATGCTTCGGAGCCGTCGCCTCGAGCAGGGCGAAGCCCGCGTCGGTGAGGTGGGCGTTCGTCGCGCGGGCGTCGTGCGGCGCGGGCTCGCGCTCGACGAGGCCCCGGCGCTCGAGCGCCGACACGACGCGGGAGAGCCGGGCGAGGGTCGCGTTCGTGCGGGAGGCGAGGGCCTTGAGCTGCAGGCGGCGGTCGCTCGCCGTCGAGAGCATGTGGAGGACGTAGTACTCGAAGTGGGTGAGGTCGGCGTCGACCCTCAGCTGCGCATCGATGGCGGCGGGCAGGAGCTCGAGCACCGCCACGAAGCGCTCCCACGCGGCGAGCTCGCGCTCGTCGAGCCAGCGGGGCGCCGCGTCGTCGCGTCGCTCGTGCGCCTCCTCGCTCGCGCGCTGCTCGGGGGTCGAGGAGGCACCTGCTGCGGATGGCATAGCTCTGAGTATGGGTCGACTTGGGGCGGACGATCCGAGACCTGCGCGATTCGCACGATTCTGTGACCCGATCGAGTCCCCGGCCCGGAGGAGCCCACAATCGGGCCCCGGCCGGCCCCGTCCCGCGGCGCTCAGCCGCGCTCGGCCGCCCAGGCGCGCAGCCCGCGCGCCCAGCGCACGACCGCCCACAGGAGCACGCAGCCGAGCAGGAGGTCGGCGCCGATGTAGAGGATGTGGATCATCGAGCCGCCGCTCGACGCGCCAGAGAGGACGGCGTCCGTGTGGGCCCAGAGGAGCGGCCGGATCACGGCGATCTTCACGAGGAGGATCGCCGAGGCCGCCGCGAGCGGCATCCACTCGGCGCGCGGCGCCCGGCGGGGGAGCAGGAGCGAGGCGAGCCAGACGACGGCGAGGAGGAGCTCCGCGGCGTTGACGGCCGTGAAGACGAGGCGGCCGATGCCGAGGCCGAGCGGGATCGTGATGCCGGGCGCCGTGAACTTCAGCGGCGCTTCGATGCCGTCGATGGCGATGAGCATGCCCGCCCAGATCGCCGGGATGACGACGTGGATGGCGCGGGGCGCGAGCCGCGCCGCGAGGCCGGCGGCCGGGGCGGCGGCGGGGGAGGCTGCGGCGGGGGATGCGGGGGATGCGGGGGATGCGGGCGTGTGGCCGGCCTCTCGTCGAGCGGTGTCCATGCCTCGAGGCTACGCCCGTCCCGGCCCTGCCCACCCCGTGGCGGCGTGCGGGGGCGGGCCCGCGGTCATGCGCCGCTCCTAGACTTCGGCCATGTCCACGTCTCCCGCCGGCGCCACGGCGTACGTCGAGCATCCGCCGATGCGGTGGCTGACGATCCCGAACGCCTTCTCGGTGCTGCGGCTGCTGGTCTTCGTGCCGCTCACGACGTGGCTCGCCTTCCAGCCGGATCGCCAGCTCGCCGCGACGATCTCGCTCGCGGCCTTCGGCGCGACCGACTGGATCGACGGCTTCCTCGCCCGCTCGCTCGGCCAGGTCTCGCGCGTCGGCGAGATCCTCGACCCGATCGCGGACCGCCTCGGCATCACGATCATCGGCATCGCCCTCGCGATGGCCGGCTGGATGCCCTGGTGGGTCGTCCTCATCGTCGGCGCGACCGATCTCGCCCTCGGCGTCATCGGCATGTTCCGCATGCGCCGCGTGCGCGAGGGCCGGGTGACGTGGATCGGCAAGATCCGCACGGCGATCCTCATGGTCGCGATGCCCGCGCACCTGCTGAGCTTCGCCCCCGAGCTCGCCGCCGAGCCGCTCCGGACGATCTCCTGGTGGGCGCTCGTCGTCGGCGTCGCGCTCCACGTCGTCGCCGGTTTCGGCTATGCGCGCCGCTACCTCTCGCCGACGCCCGCCGAGACGACCCGCAGCGACGGCTACCGGCCCGTGCCGCGCGCGAAGGACCGTGCCGCCGCTGCCGCCGAGACCCCCGCCGAGCGCGGGGTCACGCCTCCGGCGCCGTGACGAAGTCGATGAGCTCCTCGACCCGGCCGACGAGCGCCGGCTCGAGGTCGCGGTAGTCGCGCACCGACTCGCGGATGCGCTGCCAGGCGCGCGCGATGTCGGCCTGGTCCTCGTGCGGCCAGCCGAGCTCCCGGCACACGCCGTGCTTCCACGACTGGCCCTTCGGGATCACAGGCCACGCCTCGCGGCCGATCCGCCCCGGCTTCACGCCCTGCCAGATGTCGATGTAGGGGTGCCCGACGATGAGCACCGAGCCCTTCGGCCGCCCCGCGAGCACCTGGTCGGCGATGCGGCGCTCCTTCGAGCCGTCGACGAGGTGGTCGAGGAGCACGCCGACCCGTCGCGTCGACGTCGGGCGGAAGACGTCGAGGACCTCGTCGAGGTGATCCGCGCCCTGCAGGTACTCGACGACGACGCCGTCGACGCGGAGGTCGTGGCCCCACACCTGCTCGACGAGCTCGGCGTCGTGGCGTCCCTCGACGAAGATGCGGCCCTCGCGGGCGACGCGCACGGGCGCGTCGGCGACATGGAAGGAGCCCGACTTCGAGCGGGCGCGGCCCTGCGTCCGGGCCTTCTGCGGCGGCGCGAGGCGCACGGCCTCGTCCTCGAGGAGGTAGAGGCCGTCGAAGGGGAAGGTGCGCGACATGCCGTCGACGTCGCGGAGGACGATGTCGCGCCGATCGGCGCCGACGAGCTCGCCGTAGAAGCCGGTCGTCGACTCCTCGAGCCAGAGGCCTCGCCTGATCGGGACTTTCCTCGGCTCGCGTGGCTTCCGCGCCTCGCGCATCGCCGCGATGGGGTCGCCGTCGTATCGTTCGTCGCGCACCCGGCGAGCCTAGGCGGGCCCGCCTCGCCTCGACAATTCACAGGGCGGGCGGGCACAATGGGGGATCCCCGCGCCCGTCGCCAGCCTGCGACGGAGAGCCGCGGAGCACCAGGAGGACCCACCAGATGAACGGCACCGACCCGAGCCAGGGAGCTCCCCGCATCGACGGCATCGACGAGACGACCCAGTCGTCGACGATGTCGTTCACGGGCGACTTCTCGGCGCAGCTCGCGGCCCTCATCGCGGGCGGCGTCTCCCGCGACGAGATGGAGTCCATCTCCGCGCTGCCCTCCGGGTCGGCCCTGCTCATCGTCCGCCGCGGATCGAACGTCGGCGCGCGCTTCCTGCTCGACACCGACTCGCAGGTCGCCGGCCGACACCCGAACGCGGAGATCTTCCTCGACGACGTCACCGTCTCGCGCCGCCACGCGGAGTTCACGCGCCACGGCCGCGAGTTCCAGATGCGCGACCTCGGCTCGCTCAACGGCACGTACTACAACGGCGAGCGGATCGACTCCGTCACGCTCTCCAACGGCGGCGAGGTGCAGGTCGGCAAGTTCCGCCTCACCTTCTACGCCTCGCCCCTCGACTCCGTCGCGCGGGCCGAGTAGGTGGCCGCGAACGCCGCCGCGGCGGACCGTTCGCCGGGATCCGTCGCCAAGCTCTCGATCGGCCAGGTGCTCCAGCGCATCTCGGCCGAGTTCCCGGACGTCACGCCCTCGAAGCTGCGCTTCCTCGAGGACCAGGGTCTGCTCCACCCGGTCCGCTCGGCCTCGGGCTACCGCAAGTTCTCCGACGCCGACGTCGAGCGCGTCCGCACGATCCTCTCGATGCAGCGCGACCTCTACCTGCCGCTCAAGGTCATCGGCGAGTACCTCGACGAGCTCGACGAGGGCCGCAACCCGCCGATGCCCGGATCGCAGGCGCCGCACGTCGCGAGCATCCTCGCGCCCGGCGCCGAGCTCGACCGCCGCGGCCTCGTCGCGCGCGCCGGCGCGTCGACGGCGCTCGCCGAGCAGGCGGTGACCGCCGGCCTCATCGCCGCCGCGGGCCCGTACCACGAGGGGGACCTCGCGATGCTCCGCGCGCTCGTCGAGCTCGAGGAGCACGGCATCGAGCCGCGCCACCTGCGCGCCTTCCGCACGGCGGCCCAGCACGAGCTCGGCCTCATCGAGCAGGCGCTCGGCCCGGCCCGCCGCCGCCGCGACGCGCAGGGCACGATGCGCGAGATCGCCGACCAGCTCGGCGCCGTGCGCAGGCAGCTCGTCCTCGCGGCGCTGCGCGAGGGCGACCGGCCCGCGCGCGGCCGCCGCTAGCGGCCCGCACCGCCGCCGCCGCTCCGCGCTCGCATCGCACCGCGGACGGCGCGCCTCGCCGCGCGCGCCGACGCGCCGCTGTGCGAAGTAACACCTTTGTTATTCACTCTGGTCACAGCCTGGTCCCGCGCCTAAACTCGAGGGAGCCGGGCATGACCGCCGGCCGACACGCCATCCGCGCACGTCTCGACCTCCCTCGCGGGAGCGTCGCGCGGCGTTAGCGTGAACGCAGGCAGTCGAGCCGGAGATGCCGGGTCGAAGTGGAAAGGCTGAGCAATGAGCGCATTCGGGAGCGACAGCGGGATGACCGCCGAGCCGCTGTTCACCGACGGTCTGCCCGACCTCGACCCCCACGAGGGCTACCGCGGCGCCGTCGCCGCGCGCGCCGCGAGCATCACCTACCGCCAGCTCGACTACTGGGCCCGCACCGGCCTCGTCGAGCCCACCGTGCGCGGCGCGAGCGGCTCGGGCTCGCAGCGCCTCTACTCGTTCCGCGACATCCTCGTGCTCAAGCTCGTGAAGCGCCTCCTGGAGACGGGCATCTCGCTCCAGAAGATCCGCACCGCCGTCGAGCAGCTCTCGGAGATCGGCGTCGTCGACCTCGCGCAGACGACCCTCATGTCGGACGGCGCCTCGGTCTACCTCTGCACCTCGAACGACGAGGTCATCGACCTCGTCCACCGCGGCCAGGGCGTCTTCGGCATCTCGGTCGGCCAGGTCTTCCGCGAGGTCGAGTCGACCCTCGTCGACTTCGAGTCGGACACCGCCGACCCCATGGACGAGCTCGCCGCCCGCCGCGCGAGCCGCGCGAGCTAGCGTCCCCAGACCTCCCGCGAAGGGCCCCGCCGACCGGCGGGGCCCTTCTGCGTGCAGCTGGCCCTCGCACCCTGCGCCCGGCCTCGGCAGGGCGGGCCAAAATGACGGCTCCGTGATCGCGGACGCGCATGGGAGGCCGGCGATCACATATGCGTCATTCTGGGCGGGTGCCGGCGGGTGCGGCGGGGCGCATCGGGGGCGGTGGTTTCGAGACGGCGCTTCGCGCCTCCTCAACCACCTGAGCGGTCTCGCCGATGGCTGAGGAGCGAGCGGAGCGAGCGTCTCGAAGCCATCCGCGGGCGCGCCGAGTCCCGGTCTCGGCTGGGCGCGCCCAGAATGACGGCTCCGTGATCGCGGACGCGCATAGGAGGCCGGCGATCACATATGCGTCATTCTGGGCGGGGCCGGCGGAGGCCGGTCGATGCGGCCGGGCACGGCCGGGGCGGTGGTGTCGAGACGGCGGCTGCGCCGCCTCCTCGACTACCCCGGGGTCTGGCTAGCGGACGAGCTTGCCGATGCGGAGGACGCGGTCGAGGATGCGGTCGAAGTGCTCCGCCATCTCCTCGGCCGACTCGCCCGGCCACAGGTGCACGGGCTTCGCGGCGCCCTGCGCCTGCTGGAGGGCCGTCCGCTCGGGCAGGAACGGCGGGATGACGAGCGGCCCGAACATGTCGCGCAGCTCGCGCACCCGGAACTGGTGCTCCACCGACTGCATGCGGGCGCGGTTCACGATGATCCCGAGCGGCTGGAGGCGCGGGCTCAGCGCGCGGCGGAGCTCGTCGATGGCGCGGAGCGCGCGATCGGCCGCGGCCACCGAGAACAGGCCCGGCTCCGTGACGATCGCGACGCGGTCCGAGGCCGCCCAGCCCGTTCGGGTCAGGGCGTTGAGCGAGGGCGGGCAGTCGATGAGGACGAGGTCGTACTCGCTCTCGACGAGCGCGAGCGCCTCCTCGAGGCGCCAGATCTCGCGCACCGTCGGGTGCGGGCCGTCGAAGTTGATGGCCGAGGGGCTGCCGAGCATGAGGTCGACGACGCGCTCGGCGTCGCTCCAGCCGGAGCGGACGATCGCGCCGCGCACGCGCTCCTCGGACGGGTCCTCGAGCACGTCGGCGACGCTGCCGTGCCCCTTCGCCCGGACGTCGAGGCCCGTCGACACGTCGGCCTGCGGGTCGAGGTCGACGACGAGCGTCCGCAGCCCGCGCGCCCACGCGGCGGAGGCGAGACCGAGGGTCACGGTCGTCTTGCCGACGCCGCCCTTGAGCGAGGAGATGCTGAGCACGAACACGCCTCGAGGGTATCGGAGGCGGGCGGGCCCCGCCTTCGAGCAGCCGGCGGCGAGGGGCCTGCGCGACCCGAGGGGACGCGCGTCGGCGATTCGTCCGCATCCGCACCTATGCTATGTGCACCAGCCCGTCGTCGCGCTGCCGCGCGCGGGCCCTGGCCATGACGTCAGAAGGGACAACGATGTTCTCGAAGATCCTCGTCGCGAACCGCGGAGAGATCGCCATCCGCGCGTTCCGCGCCGCCGTCGAGCTCGGCGCGAAGACCGTCGCCGTCTACCCCTACGAGGATCGCAACTCGCTGCATCGCCTCAAGGCCGACGAGGCCTACCAGATCGGCACCCCCGGCTCGCCGGTCAAGGCGTACCTCGACGTCGAGGAGATCCTCCGCGTCGCGAAGCTCTCTGGCGCCGATGCCATCTACCCTGGCTACGGGTTCCTCTCCGAGAACGCCGAGCTCGCCCGCTCGGCCGCCGAGGCCGGCATCACCTTCATCGGCCCCGGCCCCGAGGTGCTCGGCGCCGCCGGCAACAAGGTCCACGCGAAGGAGCAGGCGATCGCCGCGGGCGTGCCCGTGCTCGCCTCGACCCCGCCGTCGACGGATATCGACGCGCTCTGCGCCCAGGCCGAGGAGATCGGCTTCCCGATCTTCGCGAAGGCCGTCGCGGGCGGCGGCGGGCGCGGCATGCGCCGCGTCGAGAAGCCGGAGGAGCTCCGCCCGGCGCTCGAGTCGGCGATGGCCGAGGCCGAGTCGGCCTTCGGCGACGGCACGATGTTCCTCGAGCAGGCCGTGCTCCGCCCGCGCCACATCGAGGTGCAGATCCTCGCCGACGCGACGGGGGAGACCGTCCACCTCTTCGAGCGCGACTGCTCGGTGCAGCGCCGCCACCAGAAGGTCGTCGAGATCGCGCCGGCGCCCGGCCTCGACCCGGCCATCCGAGAGCGGATGACCCGCGACGCCGTCGCCTTCGCGAAGTCGATCGGCTACGTGAACGCCGGCACCGTCGAGTTCCTCCTCGACACCGCCGGCGAGCGCGCAGGCGAGTACGTCTTCATCGAGATGAACCCGCGCATCCAGGTCGAGCACACGGTCACCGAGGAGATCACCGACGTCGACCTCGTGCAGGCGCAGATGCGGATCGCCGCGGGCGAGACGCTCGGCGACCTCGGCCTCCACCAGGAGGACATCCGCATGCACGGCGCGGCGCTGCAGTGCCGCATCACGACGGAGGACCCGTCGCAGGGCTTCCGCCCCGACACGGGCACGATCACGACGTACCGTTCGGCCGGCGGATCCGGCATCCGCATCGACGGCGGCTCGATCGCGACGGGCGCCGAGGTGCTCCCGTTCTTCGACTCGATGCTCGCGAAGCTCACCTGCCGCGGCCGCGACTTCGAGGCGGCCGTTACGCGCGCCCGCCGCGCGCTCGCCGAGTTCCGCATCCGCGGCGTCGCGACGAACATCCCCTTCCTCCAGGGCGTGCTCGCCGACCCCGACTTCCGCTCGGGCGACATCTCGACGAGCTTCATCGAGGAGCGCCCGCAGCTGCTCGAGTACAAGCGCTCGCGCGACCGCGGCACGAAGATCCTCAACTGGCTCGCGGACGTCACCGTGAACCAGCCGCACGGCGCCCGCCCGACCTCGGTCGAGCCGCGCACGAAGCTGCCGAAGACGGATCTCGAGGCCCCCACGCCCGCCGGCGCCCGCGACCGCCTCCGCGAGCTCGGCCCGGAGGGCTTCGCGAAGGCCCTCCGCGAGCAGACCGCGCTCGCTGTCACCGACACGACCTTCCGCGACGCCCACCAGTCGCTCCTCGCGACCCGCGTCCGCACCCGCGACCTCCTCCTCGCCGCACCCCACGTCGCGCGCCTCACGCCGGAGCTTCTCTCGGTCGAGGCCTGGGGCGGCGCGACCTACGACGTCGCGCTCCGCTTCCTCGGCGAGGACCCGTGGGACCGGCTCGCGGCGCTCCGCGAGGCGATGCCGAACCTCAACATCCAGATGCTCCTGCGCGGCCGCAACACGGTCGGCTACACGCCGTACCCGATCTCGGTGACGCAGGCGTTCATCCGCGAGGCCGTCTCGACCGGCGTCGACGTCTTCCGCATCTTCGATGCGCTCAACGACGTCGGCCAGATGCGCCCCGCCATCGAGGGCGTGCTCGAGTCGGGCACCGCCGTCGCCGAGGTCGCCCTCTGCTACACGGGCAACCTCCTCGACCCGGCCGAGGACAAGTACACCCTCGACTACTACCTCGGGCTCGCCGAGGAGATCGTCGACGCGGGCGCGCACATCATCGCGATCAAGGACATGGCGGGGCTCCTCCGCCCCGAGGCCGCGCGCCGGCTCGTCACGGCGCTCCGCGAGCGCTTCGACCAGCCCGTCCACCTCCACACCCACGACACCGCCGGCGGCCAGCTCGCGACGCTCCTCGCCGCGAGCGAGGCCGGCGTCGACGCGGTCGACGTCGCCGCGGCGCCCATGTCCGGCACGACGAGCCAGGTCTCGTCGTCCGCCCTCGTCGCCGCCCTCGAGGACACCGAGCGCGACACGGGCCTGAGCTTCGAGGCGCTCGCCGAGCTCGAGCCGTACTGGGAGGCCGTGCGTCTCATGTACCGCCCCTTCGAGTCGGGCCTGCCGGGCCCCACCGGCCGCGTCTACATGCACGAGATCCCGGGCGGCCAGCTCTCGAACCTCCGCCAGCAGGCCATCGCCCTCGGCCTCGCCGACGAGTTCGAGCGCATCGAGGACATGTACGCCGCGGCCGACCGCATCCTCGGCCGCATCCCGAAGGTGACGCCCTCGTCGAAGGTCGTCGGCGACCTCGCGCTCCACCTCGTCGCCGTCGACGCCGACCCGAAGGACTTCGAGGCGAATCCCGAGCGCTACGACATCCCCGACTCGGTCATCGGCTTCCTCGCCGGCGAGCTCGGCGAGATCCCGGGCGGCTGGCCGGAGCCGTTCCGCTCGAAGGTGCTCGCGGGCCGCGAGATCCGCGTGCAGGACACCGAGCTCTCGGATGCCGACGAGGAGGCCCTGCAGGGCGACTCCGCGACCGTGCGCCGCACGCTCAACCGCCTGCTCTTCCCGCAGCCGACCTCGATCCACGACGAGACGGTCGCCCTCTTCGGCGACCTCTCGAAGCTCGACACGATGGACTATCTCTACGGGCTCGAGCCCGGCGAGGAGCACGTCATCGAGTTCCAGCCCGGCGTGCAGCTCTACCTCGGCCTCGAGGCGATCGGCAAGCCCGACGAGGAGGGCATGCGCACGGTCATGGCCACCCTCAACGGGCAGCTGCGCCCCGTCTTCGTGCGCGACCGCTCGATCACGGTCGACGCCGTCGAGCGCGAGAAGGCCGACCTCAAGAACCCGGCGCACGTCGCCGCACCGTTCTCGGGCAGCGTGACGATCCGCGTCGAGGAGGGCGAGCAGGTCGAGCAGGGCCAGACGGTCGCGACGATCGAGGCCATGAAGATGGAGGCCGGCATCACGGCGGCCGTCGGCGGCACCGTCGAGCGGATCGCGATCTCCTCGCCGTCCGAGGTCGGCCACGGCGACCTCCTCCTCGTCGTGAAGCCGGAGGGCGCGAGCGCGCTCGTCGGCGAGGAGTAGGGGAGCGCCGCCTCAGCCCGCCCGCTTCCGCCCCGCGCGAACGCGAGCCCCGAGCCCCCTGGGCCCGGGGCTCGCGCATACCCGCCGGGGTATCGTCGAGGCATGAGCGACCGCGACTACGACCTCGTCATCCTCGGCGCCGGATCCGGCAACTCGATCCCCTCGCCGGAGCTCTCCGACCAGTCGATCCTCGTCATCGACGACGGCGAGCACTTCGGGGGCACGTGCCTCAACGTCGGCTGCATCCCGACGAAGATGCTCGTCCACCCCGCCGAGCTCGCCCACGAGGTCGCCGAGGCCCGCGAGCGGCTCGGCGCCGTGCGCGGCGAGCTCGAGTACGACTGGGCCGCCGTGCGCGACCGCGTCTTCGGCCGCATCGACCCGATCTCAGAGGCGGGGGAGCGCTACCGGGCCAACGGCGAGCCGAACATCGAGCTCCTCCGGGACACCGTGCGGATGACCGGCGACCGCGAGCTCGAGACGGCCTCGGGCGACGTCATCCGCGCCCGCCGCCTCGTGCTCGGCGCGGGCTCCCGGGCCCAGACGCTCGAGGCGCTGCCGCTCTCGGACCGCGTGCGCACGAGCGACACGATCATGCGCCTCGACGAGCGGCCGCGCCGCATCGCGGTCGTCGGCGGCGGCGTCATCGCCTCGGAGTTCGCGGCGATGTTCGCCGGCATGGGCTCGCAGGTCGTGCAGATCCACCGCTCGACGCTCCTCCGCTCGCTCGACGGCGACGTCTCGGAGGCCTTCGAAGCCGCCGCGCGCGAGCGCTGGGAGGTGCGTCTCGGCGTCGAGGTCGCGTGCTCGGAGGAGACGGCGGACGGCGTGCGCCTCGCGCTCTCGGACGGCTCCGCCCTCGAGGTCGACGCCGTCCTCGTCGCCCTCGGCCGCACCCCGAACGTCGACCGCATCGGCGCCGACGCGCTCGGCTTCGACCGCCGCGACAACGGCGCGCTCCTCGTCGACGAGCGCCAGCGCGTGCTCCGCGGCGGCGAGCCGGTCGAGGGGCTCTACGCCTTCGGCGACGTCGCGAACGAGGCCCAGCTCAAGCACGTCGCGAACCACGAGGCGCGCGTCGTGGCCGCGAACCTCCTCGCCGAACTCGGCCGCGGCGAGCCGGCGGCGAACGAGCTCGGGCCCGTCCCGCTCGTCGTCTTCACGCACCCGCAGATCGCGAGCTTCGGGCTCACCGCGGAGGAGGCCCGCCGGCAGGGGCTCGACGTCGTCGAGGCCCGCTGCGACTACGGCGACACGGCCTGGGGCTGGGCGCTCGAGGACACGACGAGCTTCGCGAAGCTCGTCGTCGCGCGCGGCTCCGGCGCCCTCGTCGGCGCCCACGTCATCGGCCCGGATGCCGGTATCCTCATCCAGCCGCTCGTGCTCGCGGCGAGCCAGGGGATGAGCATCCGCGGGCTCGCCCGAGGCCAGTACTGGCCCCACCCGGCGGCGACCGAGATCATCGAGAACGCGCTGCTGCGCGCCGAGGAGCTGCTGTGACGATCCGCCCCATCCGCCGCTACGGCGACCCCGTCCTCACCGAGGCGACGCGGCGGGTCGAGCGCATCGACGACGGCATCCGCACCCTCGTGCAGGACCTCCTCGACACGACCGATATGGAGGGCCGCGCCGGCGTCGCCGCGAACCAGATCGGCTCGACGTGGCGCATCTTCTCGTGGCACTGCGACGGCGAGGTCGGCTGCGTCATCAACCCCGAGGTCGTCGAGCGCTCGGGCGAGCTGCGCGAGATCGGCGAGGGATGCCTGTCGCTGCCCGGCCTCTGGTACGACACGCCCCGCTACGAGCGCTGTACGGTGCGCGGCATCGACCTCGACGGCAACGAGGTCGTCATCGAGGGCGAGG
This sequence comes from Pseudoclavibacter triregionum, assembly GCA_910822395.1. Taxonomy (GTDB): domain Bacteria; phylum Actinomycetota; class Actinomycetes; order Actinomycetales; family Microbacteriaceae; genus Pseudoclavibacter; species Pseudoclavibacter triregionum. The sequence continues at coordinate 2,243,382 of OU365335.1, read as the reverse complement.
GGCTCATGGCGCAGATCCTCCAGCACGAGACCGACCACCTCGACGGGCACGTCTACCTCGACCGCCTCGAGAAGCCCGCGCGGCGCGAGGCGATGCGGAAGCTCCGCGAGACCGACTGGTTCCTCAAGCGCTAGCGCCCGGCGATCCCGGCGCTCGACGACGATCCGCCAGACGACGACGGCGCCCCGCCTCCGAGGAGGACGGGGCGCCGTCGTCGTGCGGGCCGGCGCCTACTTCAGCGAGATGCCGCGCGTGGGCGGGGCCACGTTGTAGATGCCGTCGATGACGCCCGCGTACTTCTCGAGGATCACGTGGCGGCGGATCGAGAGCTTCGGCGTGAGCGTGCCGTTCGCCTCCGTGAACTCCTCGTCGAGGACGACGAACTTGCGGATGGACTCCGCGCGCGAGACGCGCGTGTTCGCCCGGTCGATCGAGTGCTGGATCTCGGCGAGCACCTTCGGGTGCTGCGCGGCCTCGGAGAGCGGCATGTCCGGGTTCTCGCCGTGCTGCTGGAGCCAGTTGCGGAGCATCTCCGGGTCGAGCGTGATGAGCGCCGCGATGAAGGGGCGCTGGTCGCCGACGACGACGATCTGGCCGACGAGCGGGTCGGAGCGCACCGGGTCCTCGAGCGTGGCGGGCGAGACGTTCTTGCCGCCGGCCGTGACGATGATCTCCTTCTTGCGGCCCGTGACCGTGAGGTAGCCGTCCTCGTCCAGGCGGCCGATGTCGCCCGTGCGGAACCAGCCGTCCTCGGTGAAGGCCGCCTTCGTGGCCTCCTCGTTCTTCCAGTACTCGCGGAAGACGTTGACGCCCTTCGTGAGGATCTCGCCGTCCTCGTCGATGCGGATGGCGCAGCCCGGCAGCGCGGGGCCGACGGTGCCGATCTTCGATGCGCGGGGGAGGTTCACCGACACGGGGGCGGTCGTCTCGGTGAGGCCGTAGCCCTCCATGATCTTCACGCCGATGGCGCGGTAGAAGTGGCCGAGGTAGTTGCCGAGCGGGGCCGAGCCCGACACGGCGTGCTCGACGCGGCCGCCCATGACCTTGCGGAGCTTCGCGAAGACGAGCCTGTCGTAGAGCGCGTACTGGAGCTTCAGGCCGAGGGGCACCTTGCCCTTGTCGAGCGCGCGCGAGTACGCGACGCCGACGGTCGCGGCTCGGCGGAAGATCTTCCCGCGGCCCTCCGCGTCGGCCTTCTGCTCGGCCGAGTTGTAGACCTTCTCGAATACGCGCGGGACGGCGAGGAGGAAGGAGGGCTTGAAGGTGCCGAGCGAGGGCACGAGGTTCGCGGTGTTCGGCTGGTGGCCGACCTTCACGCCCGCGTACACGCAGAGCACCGAGATGAAGCGGGCCAACACGTGCGCGAGCGTGATGAACAGGAGCGTCGAGGAGCCCTCGCCGATGAGGTCCGCGAGCGGCTCCTCGGCGTTGCGGGCGAGCTCGACGAAGTTGCCGTGCGTGAGCACGCAGCCCTTGGGGCGGCCCGTCGAGCCGGAGGTGTAGATGAGCGTCGCGATGTCGTCCTCGCCCGCGAGCGAGCGGCGGCGCTCGATCTCCTCGTCGGAGAAGCCCTCGCCGTCTTTCGAGAGCGACTCGATGGCGCCGTCGTGGAGGGCGGCGCGGAAGCGCACGGCCGGGACGTCCTTCGCGGCGTCGTCGGCCATCGCGGTGTGCTCGGGGAGTTCGGTGATGATGCCGACGGTGCCGGAGTCCTCGAGCATCCACTCGAGCTGGGCGGTCGAGCTCGTCTCGTAGACGGGCACCATGACGAGGCCGGCGGTCCAGAGGGCGAAGTCGACGAGCGTCCAGCGGTAGCCGGTCTGCGCGATGAAGGCCACCCGGTCGCCGGGCTCGAGGCCCGCCGCGGCGAAGCCCTTCGCGAGCGCGAGCACCTCCTCGCCGAAGACGCGCGCGGGGATGTCGCGCCAGCCGTCGCCCTCGGGCACCGCGAAGAGCGGGCGGTCGGGGGAGAGCTCGAGGCGGCGGCGGAGCAGATCCGTCGTGTTGAGCGTGGGGTCGGCCGTGACGACGGCGGGGGTCTCTGACCGCTTCATGGCGCTCATCGGCTCCTTCGATGCAGGGTCGTGCGGGGGGATGGTCGGGTGGCGCGGGGTGCCGGCGCCGGACCGCGCACGGCGGTCATCGTCGATCGCGGTGGCGGGTCCGCGCCATCTTAGCTACCTAATCGCGTGACCAGGTCGCGGCCCCGGCGAGTCGGCGCAGGACGGCGCGGATAGACTGTCGGCTCCCGACTCTCGTGAGGATCACGCCCATGCTCTACTGGCTGCTCAAGCACCTCGTCGCGGGCCCGCTCCTCAAGAGCGCGTTCCGCCCCTGGGTCTCCGGCGCCGAGCACGTGCCGGCCAAGGGCCCGGTCATCCTCGCGAGCAACCACCTCTCGGTCATCGACTCGGTGTTCCTCCCGCTCGTCATCGACCGCCGCGTCACCTTCCTCGCGAAGAAGGAGTACTTCACCGGCACGGGCGCGAAGGGCTGGCTCACGAAGCAGTTCTTCCTCGCGACCGGCATGCTCCCCATCGACCGCTCCGGCGGCGCCGCCTCGGAGGCGAGCCTCAAGACCGGCCTCGAGGTGCTCAACGCGGGCGGAGCGCTCGGCATCTACCCCGAGGGCACGCGCAGCCCCGACGCGAAGATGTACCGCGGCCGCACGGGCATCGCGCGCATGATCACGGAGATGGACTGCAAGGTCCCCGTCGTCCCGGTCGCGATGGTCGACACCGAGAAGGTCATGCCCATCGGCACGACGATCCCGCGCGCGCGCCGCATCGGCATCGTCATCGGCGAGCCGATCGACTTCTCGCGCTATGCGGGGATGCCCGCCGACCGCTGGCTGCTCCGCGCCATCACCGACGAGGTCATGACCGAGCTCCACGCCCTGAGCAATCAGGAGTACCGCGACATGTACGCCTCCTCGATCCGCGCGAAGCTCGACGCGGAGCGGCTGGCAGAGAAGAAGGCGAGCTGATGATGGCCCTGCACGACACCCCCGAGACCGAGGAGACCCACGCGGTCGACCAGGCGATCGTCGACGGGCTCGACGCCTGGCGCGCGCTGCCGATCCGCCAGCAGCCGACGTGGGGCGACGAGGCGGCCGTCGAGGCCGTCCGCCAGGAGCTCTCGCAGCTGCCGCCGCTCGTCTTCGCCGGCGAGGTCGACCGCCTCCGCACGCGCATCGCGACGGCGGCCTCGGGCGGCGCCTTCGTGCTCCAGGGCGGCGACTGCGCCGAGACCTTCGCGGGCGCGACGGCCGACAAGATCCGCGCGCGCGTGCGCACGCTCCTCCAGATGGCGATCGTCCTCACCTACGGAGCCTCGCTGCCCGTCGTGAAGATGGGGCGGATGGCCGGGCAGTTCGCGAAGCCGCGCTCGAAGGACGTCGAGGTGCGCGAGGGCGTGACGCTCCCCGCCTACCGCGGCGACATCGTGAACGACTACGCGTTCACCGAGGAGGGCCGCACGCCCGACCCGCAGCGGCTCCTGCGCGGCTACCATACGGCGGCCTCGACGCTGAACCTCGTGCGCGCCTTCACGACCGGTGGATTCGCCGACATGCGCGAGGTGCACGCCTGGAACCAGGGCTTCGCGAAGAACCCGGCGAACCAGCGCTACGAGCGCCTCGCCGCCGAGATCGACCGCGCCGTGCGCTTCATGGAGGCCGCCGGGGCGAACTTCGACGAGCTCCGCGACGTCGAGTTCTACGTCGGCCACGAGGGCCTGCTCATGGACTACGAGCGCCCGCTCACGCGTATCGACTCGCGCACCGGCGACCCGTACGACACCTCGGCCCACTTCGTGTGGATCGGCGAGCGCACGCGCGACCTCGACGAGGCGCATGTCGACTTCTTCAGCCGCATCAGGAACCCGATCGGCGTGAAGCTCGGCCCGACGACGACCCCGGAGACGCTCCGCGGCCTCGTCGAGAAGCTCGACCCCGAGCGGATCCCCGGCCGCCTCACCTTCATCACGCGCATGGGCGCGGGGAAGATCCGAGAGGCGCTGCCGCCGCTGCTCGAGGCGATGAAGGACGAGGAGGTGCGGCCGCTCTGGGTCACCGACCCCATGCACGGCAACGGCATCACGACCTCGACCGGCTACAAGACGCGCCGCTTCGACGACATCGTCGACGAGGTGCGCGGCTTCTTCGAGTCGCACCGCGCCGTCGGCACCCACCCGGGCGGCATCCACGTCGAGCTCACGGGCGACGACGTGACCGAGTGCCTCGGCGGCTCGGAGCAGATCGACGAGCTCGGCCTCGAGACCCGCTACGAGTCGCTCTGCGACCCGCGCCTCAACCACATGCAGTCGCTCGAGCTCGCCTTCCTCGTCGCCGAGGAGCTCCGCGCGGGCAAGTAGCGCGCCGGCCCCCGTTCTCGAGGGGCGCCGATCTCCTGCCGCTCGCTGCGTTCGCTACCGGAGCGGGGGTCCGCTACCGACAATTTCGGTAGCGGACCCCCGCTCCGGTAGCGAATAGCGTGGGCAAGCGCGCGTCACGGCCCCCGCGAACGCCGGCCGTCGCCGCCGCGCGCTAGAACGTCAGGCTCGACTGGAGGGTGATCGTCGAGCCGCGCGGGGCCTGCGATCCGGCCGCGGGGTTCGTCGCGGTGACCTTCGTCTGGTCGAGGAAATTCGCGGGCACCGAGTGCGACACCGTGAAGCCGGCCGCCTCGAGGGCCGCGACGGCGACGCGCGTGGTCTGGCCGACGACGTTCGGCACGGCGACGAGGTCCTTGCCCTTCGAGACGACGACGCTCACCGTGCCGCCCGGCGTGAGCGGCTCCGAGCCGACCGAGTACGAGATGATCTGGCCCGTCGGCACGTCGTTCGAGAACTGCTCGCTCGAGACGTCGAGCTTGAGGTCGACGGCATTGAGCTCCGCGGTCGCCTTGTCGACGGTCATCCCGACCACGTTCGGGACGGGCCCGGCCGAGACGACGAGGCGGATCTGCGACTGCTCCGTGAGCTTCGTCGGCAGCGGCGCCCCGCTCGCGTCGGTGGCGCGGATGACGACGCCCTTCGGCTGGTCGTTGAACTCGAGGACGTCCGTGCCCTCGGTGTAGGCGAAGCGGGCGTCGGTGATCGCCTTGATCGCGTCCTCGCGGCTCAGGCCCGCGAGCGACGGCACCGTGAGCGACTCGGGACCCGCCGACACGGTGAGGTGCACGGGCGAGTTCGGCGCGACGGCCGCGCCCGCGCCCGGGTCGCTCGCCATGACCGCGCCCTGCGGCACCTCGAGGGAATGCTGCTGCTCGACGTCGCCGAGCACGAAGCCGGCCTCCTCGAGCTGCTGCTGGGCGGTCGCCTGGTCGACGCCGACGACGTCCGGCACGGGCTTGTAGGAGCCCGGGCCGGCGAGGAGCCACCATCCGCCCGCCGTGCCGACGAGGAGGAGGATGGCGAGGATCGACAGGACGACCGGCCACGCGCGGCGCTTGCGCGGCGCGGGCTCGTAGGGATCGAGGGCCTGGCCGGTGCGCAGCGGCTCGATGCGGTCGCGCGTCGGGTGGCTCACCGGCTCGTCGAAGAGCGTCTCGACGCCGCCGGACTCGACGTACGCCGGGTCGCCGAGGTAGCCGGGAGCCGGCTGCTGCTCGAGGCGGGCGGTCGCGGGCGCGGGCTCCTCGGGGCGGGCGTAGCCGACCTCGGGCGCCGAGGGCGCGCCGGCCGAGACGACGATCTGGTCGCGCTCCTCGCCCGTCGGGGCGACGGCCATGCGCGAGTCGAGCGGCTCGCTTGGGACGCCGCCGGCGGCCGCGAGCTCCTGCTCGGCCTGGCGCAGCGCGACGAGCATGGCGCCGGCGTCGGCCGGGCGGGCCTCCGGGTCGCGCTCGGTGGCCCACACGACGAGGTCGTCGAGCTGGGCGGGGATGCCCGGGCGGAGGCGGCTCGGCGGCGGGACGTCCTCGTTCGCGTGCCGGAAGGCGATGTTCACGGGCTGGTCGCCGCGGTAGGGCTGCTCGCCGGTGAGCATCTCGTACATCATGATGCCGAGCGAGTAGATGTCCGAGCGGATGTCGGCCGTGCCCTTGGTGACGAGCTCGGGGGAGAGGTACGCGATCGTGCCGAGGAGCACCGAGCCGGAGGCCGTGTTCGCGCTCGCGGCGCGGGCGAGGCCGAAGTCGGAGAGCTTGATGCGGCCGTCGTCGGCGAGGAGCACGTTCTCGGGCTTGAGGTCGCGGTGGACGATGCCGACGCGGTGCGCGGCCTGGAGGCCCGAGAGCACGGCGTCCATGACGTCGATCGTCTGCTCCGGGGTGAGCCGGTGGTGGTCGTGGAGGAGGTCGCGGAGCGTGATGCCCGGGATGTACTCCATGACGATGTACGCGAGGCCCCGGTCTTCGCCCTGATCGTAGACGTTCACGACGTTCGGGTGGGCGAGCTTCGCGGCGGCGCGCGCCTCCTGGATGAAGCGGGCGCGGAACGCCTCGTCGGCCGCGAGGTGGTCGTGCATGATCTTGATCGCCACGCGGCGCTCGAGGCGCAGATCGGTCGCGACGTAGACGGTCGCCATGCCGCCGCGCGCGATGAGCGAGCGGACCTGGTATCGGCCGTCGATGAGACGGCCGATGAGATCATCCGGATTCGCTGGGCTCACGCGGAAAGACTAACGAGTCGAGTCACGCGGCCCGGTCCGAAACTCCGACGGGCCCGTCCACGGTCATCCGCGAGGCGGACGCGGCATCGGCGCCCGGGACGGCCTTCGCGAGGCGCGGGATCTCGCCGGTGTCGCGCGGGTCGACCCGCGCTGGGGCGACGAGCGCGAGGCCGGGGTAGATCGCCGCGGCGGTCGCGATCCCGTTCGCGCGGAGGAGGACCTCCGTGCCGAGGCCGAGCTCGGCCGCGATGGCCTCGAGGCGCTCCCCCTCGCGCACGGTCCGGCGCACGAGCTCGGGCGGCAGCGACGCCGCGGCGCGCAGCGGGTGCGGGACGACGGGGGCGGCGGCGACGAGCACGACGCGGCCCGGGGCGAGGACCGCGCCCCAGCGGAGGCCGTTGAGCACGAGGAAGGACGCCGTCGGCATGCGGTGCGCCTCGGCGATCTCGCTCGGCGTCTCGCCGGGGCGGACGCGGACCTCGCGGTGCGCGGGAGCGGCGGCCTCGGCCACGGCGGCCTTCGGGCGCGGGGCGGCGTGGGCGCGCCGGATGGTCAGCGCGTCGGCCACGACCTCGGCGAGCAGCGCGAGCAGGGTCGCGGAGGCGCGGCGGGCGGTTCCAGGCGCGGTCGTCATCGCGGTGCCTCCGGATCGGCTCGGTCGCGGTTATCCCGAGCGGCGAATATCTGGCGCCATTGTGAAGGAAGTCAATGCAAGTGGCTGGAGTGACAGGGCGTGTCACGCGCTTCCCGAGAAGATCTCGAGGAACGGGCGCGCGAACGGACGCCGGATGACGTACCGCGACGGCGCGTGCACGGCGGAGGCTCCGCGATCTGCGACGATTGACGGGTGACGAACGTCCTCGACTCGATCGAATGGATCACCCTCCGCGACGCGGCCGACGCGCTCGGCCTGCCTCCCGGCAAGGTCCGCCGCCTCATCGAGGACCGCGCCCTCCTCGCGATGAAGCGGGGCGGGGATCTCTGCATCCCGGCGCGGTTCCTCAAGAACGGCGAGCCGCTCCCCGGCCTCCGGGGGACGCTCATCCTGCTCCACGACTCCGGCTTCAGCGAGCGCGAGTCGCTCGACTGGCTCTTCGCCGAGGACGACGGGCTCGGGCAGACGCCCGTCGACGCGCTCTGGGTCGGGCGCAAGACGCAGGTGCGCCACGCGGTGCAGCTGCTCGGCGTCTAGCGGCCGAGCGAGCGTCCGCGGCCGAGCGCTCGCGGCGAGCTGCGGCGGGCGAGCGCTCGCGGGCTAGACTTCGCGGCGGGCGGCGCGGTGCGCGAGCGCCTCGAGCAGCTCGCGCGACTCCGGGTCGAGCGAGGCCGACTCGAGCGAGGAGAGCGCCTCCTCGAGCAGGCGCGCGATCTCAGCCTCGACGTCGTCGACGGCGCCGAGCGCGACGATCCGGTCGATCATCTCGCGGACGTCCGCGGGGGAGAGGTCCGGGTTCCCGAGGCGGGCGTCGAGCCAGGCGCGCTCCTCGGCGCTCGCGCGCGACTCGGCGGCGGCGATGAGCACGGTGCGCTTGCCCTCGCGGAGGTCGTCGCCCGCGGGCTTGCCCGTGACGCGCTCGTCGCCGGTCACGCCGAGGATGTCGTCGCGGAACTGGAAGGCGAGGCCGAGCGGGAGGCCGAAGGCTCGGATGCGCTCGACCGCGGCGTCGTCGGCGCCCGCGAGGAGGGCCCCGAGCACGAGCGGCGCCTCGACGCTGTAGCGCGCGGACTTCGAGGTCGCGACGCGGCGCGCGCGCTCGGCGCGCTCCTCGACGGGGACGACCGGCCAGGCGAGCTCCTCGACGAGGTCCAGGTACTGGCCCGCGGCGACCTCGGCGCGCATGCGGCGGAACTCCTCGCGCGCCCGGCGGCCGCGATCCGGCTCGACGAGCGAGCACGCCTCGATGAAGCGCTCGTCGCTCCACACGAGCACGAGGTCGCCGAAGATGATCGCGGCGCTCTCGCCGAAGCGGGCGCCGTCGCCGGTCCAGCCCGCATCCCCATGGCGCGACTCGAAGACCCGGTGCGTGGAGGGGGCGCCGCGGCGGGTGTCGGAGCGGTCGATGATGTCGTCGTGCGCGAGCGCGGCGGCGTGGAAGAGCTCGAGCGCGGCCGCGGCCTGCACGACGGGGGAGCGCTCGCCGAGCGGCGCCTCGCCCGCGATCGAGCGGTAGCCGGCCGCGAGGAACTCGGCGCGCAGGCGCTTCCCGCCGCGGAGGAACGGCTCGGCGTGGTCGATGAGGAGGGCCGCGTCCGGCCCGAGCGGGGCGAACTCCCGACGCTGCTCGGCGAGGAGCCCGTCGATGACGGCCTGGACGTCGGCCTGGAGCCGGGAACTGTCAGCCACGGCGCCTAGCCTAGCCGCGGCGGCAGGCCGTAGGATGGTGCCCCATCGACGGACCGCGACGCCCGTCGCGTCGCCTACCTTCTCTTCACCAACCGTCCGGAGCACGAGGTCACGATGGCACTTTCGGAGCACGAGCAGCGCCTGCTCGACGAGCTGGAGCGCCACCTCTACGAGCACGAGGCGGATGTCGTCTCGACCGACGAGCCCGCCGCGCCCGGCCTCTCGACCCGCGCCATCGTCCTCACGATCCTCGCGGTCGCCCTCGGCCTCGGCATCATCCTCGTCGGCGTCGCGACGCGCCTCATGATCGTCGGCGTCGCCGGATTCGCGCTCATGGTGCTCGGGGTCGCCGTCGCCCTCTCCTCGGGCCGCGGCCGCCGCGACCAGGACGCCGCCGCCGAGGCGCCCGCCGCCGGCCCCTCGGCCTGCTCGGCCTTCGGCTCGACCTCCGGCTCGGGCTCCAGCTCGGGCTCCTCCTCCGCCGGCCGCGACGGCCGCAGCTTCATGGACCGGCTCGACGAGCGCTGGGACCGCCGCCAGGAGGGCGACCTCTAGCCGACCGCCCCGCACGACCTCCAGGCCCCGCTTCGGCGGGGCCTTCGTCGTCTCCGGGGCCCGGTGTCGGCCCGACTCCACTTCGCCCCACCCTCCGCCGAGGCCCTCGGTGGAGCGCCGGTGGAGGGGCGATCGCGCCCCGAGGAGGAACCGAGCCGATCCCGCTCCATCGCCCCGAGATCCGCACGATCCCGGGCCTCGCGGCCATCCCGGCCCCGCGAGCCGCGCATTCACGGGGCCCTTCGGCGTGCCCGGAGTCCGCCCCGAAGCGCAACATTCCCTCCACCTCGCTCCACCGCCCGAGTCCCGCATGATTCCGCGGATTCACAGGAAGGAATCGCGCACGAATGCTCGCTTTTCGTAGGCAGGTGGGGGAGTGGGGAGTAAAGTGGAGGCCGCTGGGGGATCGCCATGTCGAAGGGAGGGCGAAGATGCTGCTCGGCACCTACACGCCCAAGCTCGACGAGAAGGGACGCCTCATCCTTCCGGCGAAGTTCCGGGAGGAGCTCGCCGACGGCGTCGTCCTTACGCGCGGACAGGACCGCTGCATCTACGTCTTCTCGAACGCCGAGTTCGAGGAGCTCCACGACCGCATCCGCCAGGCCCCCGTCACGAGCAAGCAGGCCCGCGACTACCTCCGCCTCCTCCTCTCCGGCGCCCACGCCGAGACGCCGGACAAGCAGATGCGCGTGACCATCCCCGCCCAGCTCCGCGCCTACGCCGGCCTCGACCGGGAGCTCGCCGTCATCGGCGCCGGCTCCCGCGCCGAGATCTGGGACGCCGCGGCCTGGGCCGAGTACGTGGCGGCGAACGAGGCCGCCTTCTCCGAGACCGCGGAGGAGGTGATCCCGGGTCTGTTCTGACCCTGCGACGAGATCCCCAGCCGCCCGCTCCGCGACGACTTCCCCCGTCTCGGATCGGCACGCCCCGAGGCCACTTCCCCGGTCGCGGGTCAGCGGATGGGAATCCCGCCGCAGGGAGGAATCCCGGAACGCGATGGCAGAGACCACCTCGATCCCCGCCCCGCAGGACCGCCGCGACGAGCGCGATCCCGCGGCCCTCCACGCCCCGGTCCTCCGCGACCGCTGCGTCGAGCTCCTCGCCCCGGCGCTCGCCGAGCCCGGCGCGGTCTACGTCGACGGCACGCTCGGCATGGGCGGCCACGCCGAGGCCGTCCTCGAGGCGTGCCCGAACGCCCGCCTCGTCGGCTTCGACCGCGACCGCGAGGCGCTCGCCCTCGCCGGCCGCCGCCTCGCCCGCTTCGGCGATCGCGTCGCGCTCGTCCACGCCGTCTACGACCGCCTCGACGCCGAGCTCGACCGCCTCGGCATCGGCGAGATCGACGGCGCCCTCTTCGACCTCGGCGTCTCCTCGCTCCAGCTCGACGAGGCCGAGCGCGGCTTCTCGTACGTGCGCGACGCCCCGCTCGACATGCGCATGGACCAGTCGACCGGCCGCACCGCCGCGGAGCTGCTCGCCGAGCTCGGCGAGCGCGAGCTGCGCGACCTCTTCTACCGCTACGGCGACGAGAAGCTCGCGCCCCGCTACGCGAGCCGCATCGTCGCCGCCCGCGAGGAGGCGCCCATCGAGACCACCGGCCGCCTCGTCGAGATCCTCCAGGCCGCGACCCCCGCGAAGCTCCGCGACGCCGGCCACCCCGCCAAGCGCGTCTTCCAGGCCCTGCGCATCGCCGTGAACGGCGAGCTCGAGGCGCTCGAGTCGGCCATCCCGCAGGCGATCGACCGCCTTCGCGTGGGCGGCCGGATCGTCGTCGAGTCGTACCAGTCGCTCGAGGACCGCTTCGTGAAGCGCGAGCTCCAGCAGCGCTCCACCTCCACCGCGCCCCACGACCTCCCCGTCGAGCTGCCCGAGCACCGCCCCGAGCTGCGCCTGCTCGTCCGGGGCGCCGAGCGCGCCGGCGAGGCCGAGGCCGCCGCCAACCCCCGAGCCATCCCCGTCCGCCTCCGCGCCGCCGAACGAATCCGGAGCCACACCGCATGACCGCCGCACGCCTCGCCCCCGCCGTCCGGCCCGCCCGCGGGATCCGGCCGGAGGTCGCCCCGAGCCCCCAGCGCCGTCTCCGCCTCGTCGAGCAGCTCGCCCCGAGCCGCCGCACGATGCGCGGCCTCACGCTCGCCGGCGTCATCATCGGCGCCGTCATGCTCCTCCAGCTCGTCCTCACCATCGCGATCTCCCAGGGCGCGTACGAGGCCGAGGCGCTCGAGGTGCAGCAGGTCGAGCTCGACCGCCAGGCGACCTCGCTCGAGGAGCAGCTCTCGACCGTCGAGTCGCCGCAGAACCTCACCGCGCAGGCGACGGCGCTCGGCATGGCCCCCGCCACGCAGATGCAGGCGATCGACCCCGCGACCGGCCAGACGACGACGATCGGCGGCAGCCGCCTCGTCACCGTCAACCCCGCGCTCGTCGGCAACGAGGCGCTCAACCCGACGCAGCCGAACGCCGCGAACCCGAACGTCGTCCCGGCGGCTCCGATCGCGAACGGGGTGTCTCCGGACGGCTCGGCGACCGCTGCCGTAGCCTCGGTGACTGACCTCGCCTCGCCCACCACGAGGTAGCCCCCGGAAGGAGCGACCGCATGGATCGTCGCGCCTCCCGATTCCGCACCGGCGTCGTGCTCGGCGTCGTCCTCCTGGTCGTCGCGGTCTTCCTCGTGCGGCTCGTCGACGTGCAGCTCGTGAGCGCCGGCGCGATCAGCGCCGAGGCCGAGGGTCGCCGCGGCGTCACGAGCACGGTCTGGGGGAGCCGCGGCGAGATCATCTCGAGCGACGGGCAGGTCCTCGCCGACACCGTCGACCGCTTCGACATCACCGCCTCGCCCCGGAACGCGACCTCCTTCGAGCGCACGAACGACGACGGCACCACCGTCGAGGTGAGCTACGACCAGGCGATCTCCGAGATCGCCGCCGCGACCGGCCAGCGCCCCGAGGAGCTCAAGACGAACCTCGCCTCGGCGCTCGAGGCGAACCCCGACAGCAACTTCGCCTACCTCACCCGGATGGTGACCCTCGAGGTCTACACGCAGGTGAAGGCCCTCAAGATCCCGTGGCTCTACTTCGAGCGCCACCCCGCGCGCACCTACCCGAACGGCGCCGTCGCGGGCAACCTCGTCGGCTTCCTCGGCTCGGACGGCTCGTCCCTCGCGGGCCTCGAGCTCGGCGCCGACAGCTGCCTCGCGGGCACCGACGGCGAGGTCATGTACGAGCGTGGCGCCGACGGCATCGCCATCCCGGGATCCGAGGTGACGGTCACGCAGGCGCACGACGGCGGCGACCTCATGCTCACGATCGACTCCGATCTGCAGTACTACGCGCAGCAGGTGCTCGCGAGCGAGGTCACGCGCCTCGGCTCGGCCTACGGCCACGCGACGATCATGGAGGTGAAGACGGGCCGCATCCTCGCGCTCGCCGAGTACCCGAGCGTCGACCCGAACAACCCCTCGCTCACCGCCGAGGAGTACCGCGGCTCGCGCGGCTTCACCGCCCCCTTCGAGCCCGGATCGACGATGAAGCCGCTCACGATCGCGATGGCACTCGACCAGGGCACGACGACCGTCGATGAGGTCCACACCGTGAACGACACGTTCACGACGCCCGAGGGCGCCGACTTCCACGACGACAGCCCCCACGACCCCGAGCAGCTCACGACCGCCGGCATCATCGCGTTCTCCTCGAACGTCGGCACGGCGATGATCGGCGGCGAGCTGTCGCCCGAGCAGCGCTACGCCTACATGCAGGCCGCGGGCCTCGGCACCGCGACCGAAGCCGGCTTCCTCGGCGAGGAGGACGGCACGCTCCACCCGTGGCAGGACTGGGATCCGCAGACCTACTACACGACGATGTTCGGCCAGGGCGTCGAGGTCACCGCCCCGCAGATGGCGAGCATCTACCAGATGCTCGGCAACGGCGGCGTCCGCGAGCCCGTGCGGCTCGTCGACGGCTGCCGCGACGCGTCGGGCGTCGTCCAGCCCATCTCGGGCATGACGGACGGCGAGCCGCGCCAGGTCGTCTCCGCCGAGGCGGCGCAGCAGACCCTCCTCACGCTCGAGGCGAACGCACAGAGCGGCTACCTCCACAACCAGGTCGCGATCCCCGGCTACCGGGTCGGCATCAAGACCGGCACGGCCCAGTTCTCGGCGGGCGACGGCACCTACGTGAAGGGCAAGTACATCGTCTCGATGGCGGGCGTCGCGCCCATCGACGACCCGCAGTTCGTCGTGACGGTCACGCTCCAGCCGCCCGCTACCATGTCAAGCAGCGCCGCCACAGCCCCGACCTGGCATGACCTCATGGCCTACGCGCTCGAATCTCGGGGCGTGCCCCCTTCGCCGCAGCCGTGGCCCCAGATCCCCGTCAAGCAGTGACGTCGCCCCCTCCCCAGGAAGACATGCCCGCCAGCACCATCCGCCCCCTCCATCCCGCGCCCCGCTCTCTCTCGGAGCTGGCCGCGTCCTTCGGCCTCGACGACCGCGGCCAGGATCTCGAGCGCATCGAGCTCACGGGGGTGTCGATCTCCTCGCTCGACGTCGACCAGGGCGACCTCTACGTCGCGATGCCGGGAGCCCGCGTGCACGGCGCCTCCTTCGCGGCCGACGCCGTCGAGCAGGGGGCCGTCGCCGTCGTCACCGACGAGCTCGGCGCGCAGCTCTGCGGGGAGGCCGGCGTCGAGGCGCCCGTGCTCGTCGTCGACGAGCCCCGCCTCGCCCTCGGCGAGCTCTCCGCGTGGATCTACCGCACCGACCCCGACGAGCCGAAGCTCTACGGCATCACGGGCACGAACGGCAAGACGAGCTGCGCGTACATCCTCGACGCGATCCTCGGCCAGCTCGGCGTCGTCACCGGCCTCACGACGACCGTCGAGCGCCGCATCGGAGACGAGCGCGTGGACGCCTCGCTCACGACCCCCGAGGCGAGCGAGCTCCACGCGCTCATCGCGCGCATGCAGGAGGTCGGCGTCCACGCCGCCTCGATCGAGGTCTCCGCGCAGGCGGTCACGCGCCACCGGGTCGACGGGATCCTCTTCGACGTCGTCGGCTTCATCAACCTCTCGCACGACCACCTCGACGACTACGACACCTTCGACGACTACTTCGCCGCGAAGCTCGAGCTCTTCACCCCCGAGCGCGCCCGCCGCGGCGTCGTCTCGCTCGACTCCGAGTGGGGCGGCCGCGTCGTCGAGGAGTCGCGCATCCCGATCTCGACGATCACCTCGCGCCCCGACGTCGAGGCCGACTGGCGCGTCGTCGTGAAGAAGCAGAAGGGGTCGAAGACGAGCTTCGACCTCATCGCGCCCGACGGCCGCTCGATCTCGACCTCCATCCCCATGCCGGGCTGGTTCTCGGCGGCGAACGCGGGGCTCGCCATCGCGATGCTCGTCGAGTCGGGCTACGATCTCGGCGAGATCGCCCACGTGCTCGAGCGCGACGGCAAGATCGACGCCTACGTGCCGGGCCGCACCGAGCTCATCTCGGGCAAGAAGGGCCCCCGCTTCTACCTCGACTACGGCCACACGCCGGACGCCTTCGAGCAGACGCTCGGCGCCCTGCGCGAGTTCACCGAGGGCCGGGTCATCATGATCTTCGGCGCCGACGGCGACCGCGACACGACGAAGCGCCCCGACATGGGCCGGATCGCGGCCGAGCTCGCGGACGTCGTCATCATCACCGACTACAACCCCCGCACCGAGGACCCGGCCGCCATCCGCGCCGTGCTCCTCGAGGCCGCGCGCGCCGCCGCGCCCGGCAAGGACATCCGCGAGATCCCGGACGCGCGCCTCGGCATGCGCGAGGCGATCGCCCTCGCCGAGGAGGGCGACACGATCCTCATCGCGGGCCCCGGCCACGAGACGACCACCGAGGTGGCCGGCGAGAAGATCCACTACAGCGCGCGCGACGAGGCCCGTCAGGCGCTCCGAGAGGCAGGGTGGCAGCCGCGATGATCGACTTGACGCTCGACGAGATCGCGGCCGCGGTCTCCGGACGACTCATCCTGAGCGAGGGGACCGACGGCTCGACCGTCGTCGGCGGCCTCGTCAACACCGACTCCCGCGAGATCCGGCCCGGCGGCATCTTCGTCGCGAAGCCGGGCGAGTTCACCGACGGGCACAGGTTCGCCGACTCGGCCATCGAGCACGGCGCCGCGCTCGTCATCGTCGAGCGCGAGCTCGAGCTCGCGACGCCCCGGCCGCAGATCGTCGTCGAGAACTCGGTCGAGGCGCTCGGCGCCCTCGCGACCGAGGTCATCCGCCGCGTGAAGGGCCTCGGCCGCCTCACCGAGATCGCGGTCACGGGCTCCAACGGCAAGACGACGACGAAGAACCTCCTCGCCGAGATCTTCTCCGCCCGCGGCGAGACCGTCGCGCCGATCGCCTCCTTCAACAACGAGGTCGGCGGCCCGATCACCTTCTGCCGCGTGCGCGAGTCGACGGAGTACCTCATCGCCGAGATGGGCGCGAGCGCCCCCGGCGAGATCCGCCGCCTCATCCGCATGGCGAAGCCCGACGTCGGGATCGTCCTCATGGTCGGCCTCGCCCACGCCGGCGAATTCGGCGGCATCGAGACGACGCTGCGCTCGAAGACCGAGATGGTCGAGGACCTCGAGCCGGACGACTGGGCCGTGCTCAACCGCGACGACGCCCGCGTGGCGTCCATGGCCGACAAGACCCGCGCCAGGGTGCTGTGGTTCGGCCGCGGCGCCGACGCGGACGTCCGCGCCCAGGACGTCGAGACCTCGCTCGAGGGCACGAGCTTCACGCTCATCCTCCCCGGGCAGGAGCCAGTCAAGGTCGCGTTCCAGGTCATCGGCGAGCACCACGTCTCGAACGCGCTCGCCGCCGCCGCGGCCGCCCACACGCAGGGCGTGCCCGCGACTGAGATCCGCGACGCCCTCGAGCGCGTCACGCGCGCCGAGCGCTGGCGCATGGAGGTCGTCGCCCGCGGCCCCATCACCGTCATCAACGACGCCTACAACGCCTCGCCCGACTCGATGGCCGCGGCGCTGCGCACCCTCGCGCAGATCGCCGGGCCCGAGCAGCGCACGGTCGCCGTCCTCGGCGAGATGAGCGAGCTCGGATCGCAGTCGATCGAGGAGCACGACCGCCTGGGCCTGCTCGCCGTCCGCCTCAACATCGGCAAGCTCGTCGTCGTCGGCCGCGGGGCCCGCCCGCTCCACCTCGGCGCCATCGCGCAGGGCTCGTGGGACGGGGAGTCCGTCTTCGTCGAGGACATGGACGCCGCCTATGATCTGCTCGACCAGGAGCTCCGGGAAGGTGATCTCGTCCTCGTGAAGTCCTCGAATTCGGCCGGGCTGCGGCACCTCGGCGACCGCCTCGCGGAGCGCCTCGCGTGATCTCCATCATCACCGCCGGCACGATCGGCCTGGTCTGGACCCTCTTCATGACGCCGGTGTTCATCCGGCTCTTCCATCGCCTGCAGTGGGGCCAGTTCATCCGGGAGGACGGCCCGCAGGGCCACCACTCGAAGCGCGGCACGCCCACGATGGGCGGCATCGTCTTCGTGCTCGGCGCGGTCATCGCCTACTTCATCGCGATCGCCATCACGAGCGACAAGCCCACCGCCTCGGGCCTGCTCGTGCTCGGCATGATGTGCGGCCTCGGCCTCGTCGGCTTCATCGACGACTTCCTCAAGGTCTCGAAGCAGCAGTCGCTCGGCCTCGAGGGCTGGTGGAAGGTCCTCGGGCAGATCCTCGTCGCCGCGGTCTTCACGATCCTCGGCCTCCAGTACCACAACGCCGCGGGCGCGCCCGTGGTGTCGTCGCACATCTCCTTCATCCGCGACATCCCCTGGCTCGACCTCATGGCGATCGGCGGCGGTGTCATGGGCACGATCGCCGTCGTCGCGTGGATCGCCTTCCTCACGACGGCGACCTCGAACGCCGTGAACGTCACCGACGGCCTCGACGGCCTCGCCACGGGCGCCTCGATCATCTCGATCGGCTCGTACGGGATCATCGGCTACTGGCAGTTCAACAACCTCTGCGGCACCGAGCGCGTGGCGGCCGCCTCGCTCGGCGCCTGCTACGAGGGCCACGCGCCGCTCGACCTCACGATCGTCGTCGCCGGCATCGTCGGCTCGCTCATCGGCTTCCTCTGGTGGAACACCTCACCCGCGAAGCTCTTCATGGGCGACACCGGATCGCTCGGCCTCGGCGGCGCGCTCGCGGCCCTCGCGGTCATCACGCGCACGGAGATCCTGCTCGTGCTCATCGGCGGCCTCTTCGTCATGACGACCGGCTCGGTCATCGTGCAGCGCATCTACTTCAAGCTCACCAAGGGCAAGCGCATCTTCCTCATGAGCCCGATCCACCACCACTTCGAGCTCAAGGGATGGCCGGAGCCGACGGTCGTCGTCCGCTTCTGGATCATCGCCGGCATCTGCGCCGCCGTCGGCGTGGGCCTCTTCTACGCCGAGTGGAGCGCGCTCCTGTGAGCGCGCGCGCCGACGCCCTCGCCAGCTGGCACGACGACTGGTCCGGCCTGAGGGTCGCCGTCCTCGGCCTCGGGATGACCGGCTTCTCGGTCGCCGACACGCTCGTCGAGCTCCGGGCCGTGCCGCTCGTGCTCGCGGGCGCCGCCGACGAGGATCGCGAGCGGATCCTCCGCGTCCTCGGCGTCGAGACGATCGTGCGCGAGGGCCTGACGGAGGTGCCCGCCGAGCTCGAGGCCTTCGACCCCGAGCTCGTCATCGCCTCGCCCGGCTTCAGGCCGAGCCACCCGATCCTCCGCTGGGCCGAGGAGCGCGGGCTGCCGATCTGGGGCGACCTCGAGCTCGCCTGGCGCCTGCGCGACAAGTTCGGCCAGGAGCCCAAGTGGCTCGCCGTGACCGGCACGAACGGCAAGACGACCGTGACGCAGATGGCCGCGCACATGGCGAAGCAGGCGGGCCTGCGCGTCGCGCCCTGCGGCAACATCGGGATCCCCATCCTCGACGCCATCCGCGACCCCGCCGCCTTCGAGGTGCTCGTCGTCGAGTGCTCGAGCTACCAGCTTCACTCGACGCGCACGATGGCCGCCGACGCCGCGATCGTCACGAACCTCGCCGACGACCACCTCGACTGGCACGGCTCGGCCGAGGCCTACCGCGCCGCGAAGGGCGTCGTCTACGAGCGCGCGAAGACGGCCTGCATCTACAACCTCGCCGACGAGGCCACGCGCCGGCTCGTCGAGGAGGCGGACGTCGAGGAGGGCTGCCGCGCGATCGGCGTCGGCCTCGGCGCGCCCGGCCCGAGCGACTTCGGCATCGTCGACGGCCTCCTCGTCGACCGCGCCTTCCTCGAGGACCGCCGCCACCGCGCCCTAGAGCTCGCGACCGTCGCCGAGCTGCGCGAGGCGGGCCTCGCCGCCCCGCACCTCGTCTACGACGTCCTCGCCGCCGCCGCCCTCGTGCGCGCGATCGGGGTGGAGCCGGCCGACGTCCGCGACGCCGCGCTGAGCTTCCGCGTCGACCGCCACCGCGCGGAGCCCGTCGCCGAGCTCGACGGCGTCCTCTTCGTGGACGACTCGAAGGCGACGAACGCCCACGCCGCCGACGCCGCGCTCGCCGCGAGCGAGCACGTCGTGTGGATCCTCGGCGGGCTCCTGAAGGGCGTCGACATCTCGCCGCTCGTCGCGAAGCACGCGCCGCGCCTGCGCGCCGCCGTCGTCATCGGCGTCGACCGCGCGCCCGTGCTCGCCGCCCTCGCGGAACACGCCCCGGATGTCCCGGTCGTCCCCATCGAGGTGGAGGACACTGGACGGGTCATGCCGGAGGCCGTCGCGGCCGCCCGACGCCTCGCCCAGCCGGGCGACGTCGCGCTCCTCGCGCCCGCCGCCGCATCGATGGACCAGTTCGACAGCTACGGCGACCGCGGCGAGAAGTTCGCCGCCGCCGTGCGCGAGGCCGTGGAGGGAGCCGCCGATGACGCAGCGACCTCCGACGACGCGGAGCGCTAGGCCGGGCGCACGTCCCGCCGCCTCCGGCTCCGCCGCCCGTTCCTCCTCCCGTTCGGCCGCGCCGCGCGCCGGCGCGACGGCAGTCCGCTCGGAGGCCGCGGGCGAGGCTCCCGCGCGCTCGGAGCGCGGCGCCGCCGTCCTCGTCTCGCTCGGCCGCCGCGTCCAGCACATCGACTCCGATTCGATCCAGCTCCTCGGCGTGACGCTCGCGCTCGTGCTCATCGGCCTCGTCATGGTGCTCTCGAGCTCCTCGGTCGAGCAGTTCACCGCGGGCAACACGATCTCCGACAAGTTCGTGAAGCAGGCCGTCACGGCCGCCATCGGCCTCCCGCTCATGCTCATCGCGTGGCGCATGCCCGTCCGCTTCTGGAAGCGGATGGCCTGGCCGATGATCGTCGGCGCGATCTTCGTGCAGATGCTCGTCTTCACGCCCCTCGGCTACTCGGTGGGCGAGAACCGCGCGTGGATCAGCCTCGGCGGCTTCACGCTGCAGCCCGCCGAGCTCACGAAGGTCGCGCTCATCGTGTGGTGCGCGCTCATCTTCGAGCGCAAGCGCGGCAAGCTCGGTTCGCTCAAGGAGCTCGCCGTGCCGCTGCTGCCGGTGGTGGGAGCCGCCTTCCTCCTCGTCCTCATGGGCAAGGACCTCGGCACGCTCCTCGTGCTCGGCGCCCTCGTGCTCGGCGCCATGTGGTTCGGCGGCGTGCCGCTGCGGTACCTGGCGGGCGGCCTCGGCATCGCGGTCGTCGGCGCGATCGGCGTCGCCGTCACGAGCCCCATCCGCGTCGCGCGCCTCACGAGCTTCTTCAACGGCACCTGCGACTACGAGGGCCTGTGCTGGCAGACGTCCCACGGCCTCTACGCGCTCGCCGCCGGCGGCGTCTTCGGCGTCGGGCTCGGCAACTCGCGCGCGAAGTGGTCGTGGCTGCCCGAGGCCGACAACGACTTCATCTTCGCGATCATCGGCGAGGAGCTGGGCCTGCTCGGCGCGCTCGTCGTTATCGGCCTGTTCGTGTGGCTCGCCGTCATCCTCCTGCGCATCGTGGGCAAGACCGACGCCCTCTTCTCGAAGTCGGTCTGCGGCGCCGCGCTCGTGTGGCTCACCTTCCAGGCCTTCGTGAACATCGGCGTCGTGCTGGGCCTGCTGCCCGTCCTCGGCGTCCCCCTGCCGCTCGTCTCGTCCGGCGGGTCGGCCCTCATCACGACGATGCTCGCCATCGGCATCGTCCTCTCCGTCTCGCGCGGCGCGGCCGCCGAGCAGAAGGGCGCACGCGCATGACGATCCTCCTCGCAGGCGGCGGCACCGCCGGCCACGTGAACCCGCTCCTCGCCGTCGCGGATGCGCTCCGCGAGCGCGAGCCCGGAATCGAGATCCTCGTCCTCGGCACGCAGGAGGGCCTCGAGGCCTCGCTCGTGCCGGCGCGCGGCTACGAGCTCGCGGTCATCCCGAAGCTGCCCTTCCCGCGCCGCCCGAACCTCGCCGCCGCCCGCTTCCCGACCCGCTTCGCCTCGACGGTGCGGCGGATCCGCCGCCTCGCGACGGAGCGCGGCGTCGAGGTCGTCGCGGGCTTCGGCGGCTACGCGGCCGCCCCCGCCTACGTCGCCGCCAGGCGCCGGCTCCCGCTCGTCATCCACGAGGCGAACGCCATGCCCGGCCTCGCGAACCGGCTCGGCGCGCGCTGGGCCGAGCACGTCGCCGTCTCCTTCCCGGGCACGCCGCTCCCGCACGCCGAGGTGACGGGCATGCCCCTGCGCCGCGAGATCGAGCGCCTCGACCGGGCCGCGGCCCGACCCGAGGCCATCGAGGCCTTCGGGCTCGACCCGGCGCGCCGCACGCTGCTCGTCACGGGCGGCTCGCTCGGCGCGAAGCGCATCAACGAGGGCATCCGCGAGCTCGGCCCCGAGCTCATCGCCGCCGGATGGCAGCTCCTCCACGTCGTCGGCCGGCTCTCGCCCTTCGACGACCCGCAGCTCGAGCACTACCGCGTCGTCGAGTACTGCGACCGGATGGACCTCGCCTTCGCCGCCGCCGACTTCGTCGTCTCCCGCGCGGGGGCCTCGACGGTCTGCGAGCTCATGGCGGTCGGCCTGCCGACGCTCTTCATCCCGTACGCCGTCGGCAACGGCGAGCAGCGCGTGAACATCCGCTCCCTCCTCGCCGGCGACGCCGCGCTCACGGTGGCCGACGGCGAGTTCGACGCCGAGTGGGGCCGCCGCGAGCTGCTGCCGCTGCTCGCCGACGAGGCGCGCCTCGCGGCGCTCGGCGAGCGGGCGCGCGCGGCGGGCGTCCGCGACGCGGCCGCGAAGGTCGCCGAGCTCGTCCTCGCCTCCCGCGGCGCGCGCTGAGCCTCGACGAGGGAGCCCGCCGTACCCTGGACGATGCACCGCGCCGGCCCGACGGCCGCGCGGCGAAGCAGATCGACGCGCCGCGCGTCGCGCAGAAGGAGAGCCATGATCGCCCCGGACCCCACCGCCCAGATCCCCGACGAGCTCGGCAAGGTCCACTTCATCGGCATCGGCGGCTCCGGCATGAGCGGCATCGCGCGGATGATGCTCGACCGCGGCGTCGAGGTCTCCGGCTCCGACCGCGGCGAGAACGACAACACCCGCGAGCTCGCCGCCCGCGGCGTCCGCGTCGCGATCGGCCACGACGCCGCGAACCTCGGCGACGCCGACACGGTCGTCGTGACGAGCGCGCTCTGGCCCGACAACCCCGAGCTCGTCCTCGCGAAGGAGCGCGGGCTCACCGTCCTCCACCGCTCGCAGGCGCTCGTGTGGCTCACCCGCGGCTCGCGCCTCGTCGCCGTCGCCGGCGCGCACGGCAAGACGACCTCGACGGGCATGCTCGTCACGGCCCTCGACGCGCTCGACGCCGACCCGAGCTTCGTGAACGGCGGCGTCATCCAGTCGCTCGGAACGAGTTCGGCGATCGGCTCGGGCGACGCCTTCGTCGTCGAGGCCGACGAGTCGGACGGCTCCTTCCTCTTCTACGACACGGCGATCGCCCTCATCACGAACATCGACAACGACCACCTTGATCACTACGGGTCCACCGAGGCCTTCGAGCGCGCCTTCGTCGAGTTCGCGGATCGCGCCTCCGAGGCCGTCGTCATCTCGAGCGACGACCCCCTCGCCGTCGAGGTGACCGGTCGCCTCTCGCACGAGCGCATCCTCACCTTCGGCGAGGCGGAGCACGCGGACGCCCGCGTGTCGGCCATCCGCTCCGAGGGCGGCGCGACGAGCTTCACGGTGACCTGGCAGGGCGAGGACTACGAGGGCCGCCTCGCCGTCGCCGGCCGCCACAACGCGATCAACGCGACTGGCGTGTTCACGGTCATGATGGTGCTCGGACACGACCCGGCCGAGGCGCTGCGGGCGCTCGAGTCCTTCGGCGGCACGAAGCGCCGCTTCGAGCTCCACGGCGAGGTGCGCGGCGTCCGCGTCTACGACGACTACGCCCACCACCCGGCCGAGGTCGAGGCCGCGCTCGAGGCCGCGCGGACGGTCGTGGGGGAGGGCCGGCTCATCGCCATCCACCAGCCGCACCTCTACTCGCGCACGCAGGCCATGAGCGACGTCTTCGCCGAGGTCTACGAGCGGCTCGCCGACGAGACCGTCGTGCTCGACGTGTGCGGCGCCCGCGAGGACCCTATCCCGG
The DNA here is from genome assembly GCA_910822395.1 of Pseudoclavibacter triregionum. GTDB lineage: Bacteria > Actinomycetota > Actinomycetes > Actinomycetales > Microbacteriaceae > Pseudoclavibacter > Pseudoclavibacter triregionum. The sequence goes on along the minus strand of OU365335.1, from coordinate 2,220,249 downwards.
GCGTCACGGGCGAGCTCGTCTCGCGCGCCTTCCGCGACCCGGCGCTCGTGCACTACGAGCCCGACTGGCAGCGGGCCGCCGACGAGACGGCCCGCATCGCGCGCGAGGGCGACTTCGTCATCACCTTCGGCTGCGGCGACGTGTACCGGATCATCCCCCAGCTGCTCGGCTCGCTCGAGGCGATCCCCGAGGGCGCGGGAGACGCATCGACGTCGGACGCCGCGGCCGAGTCGACGGAGCGCGGCGAGGCGTGAGCCGGCTCTCCGAGGCGCGCGAGCGCCGGCGCCTGCGCGCCGCGCGCACGAAGGCGGAGCGCGAGGAGGCGAAGCGCTTCACGGCGAGGCGCCGCCGCGGCCGCCGTCAGCTCCTCGTCGGGCTCGGCATCCTCGCGGCCCTCCTGGCCTTCGTCGTGATCGGCGTCTTCTCGCCGATCATGTCGGTCCGCGCGATCGAGGTGCGCGGCACGGAGCGGCTCGACCCCGCCGTCGTGCAGCAGGCGCTCGCCGACCTCGAGGGACGCCCCCTCGCGCTCGTGACCGACGCCGATCTCGGCGACCGCCTCGGCGGGATCGTCGAGATCCAGAGCTACGCGGCCCGCGCCGAGCCGCCCTCGACGCTCGTCGTCGAGCTCGTCGAGCGCCGGCCCGTCGGGGCGCTGCAGGTGCCCCGCGGCGGCTACGAGATCTACGACGCGGCGGGCGTCGTGCTCGGCACCTCCGTCGCGCCGCCGGCCGACGTGCCGGTCATCGAGACGGGCGGCGGCGGCACGGATTCCGCCGTGTTCCTCGCCGCGGCCGGCGTCATGCTCGCCATGCCCGCTGAGCTGCACGGCCAGGTGCAGAAGGTGCAGGCCCAGAGCCTCGACAACGTCACGCTCGTGCTCCGCGACGGCGACCTCGTCATATGGGGGAGCGCCGAGCGCTCGGATCGCAAGGCCGAGGTGCTCGCGACCCTCCGCCACACGGCCGGCGACGCCGTGAAGACGTACGACGTCACGAGCCCCGACGCGCCGGTGACGCGCACGAGCTAGGCGCGGAGCGCGCGAGGCGAGCGCGAGACGTGGAAGCGCGCTGGCGACGAGCGTCTCAAGCCGTCGTCTCGAGGCCCTTCGAGGGGCCGGAGCGGAGAGGGCGCGGAGAATCTCGCTCGACACGCCCGCCGGCTCTCGGGCGCGCGGCGGCGCGCCCCATACCGTTGCTGTCAAGCAGCGAACGAGACCGGATCAAGTCTAACCCTAACGTTGAACTTTAGGGTTGGCAACTCCGGGGCCGCGCGTGTCGGACGACGCGCCGAGCCACCGCTCGGGAGCATGGACGAACGAGCAAACGAGGGGCCGGAACCCGTGTCGAACACGAACAACTACCTCGCCGTCATCAAGGTCGTGGGCATCGGCGGTGGCGGCGTCAACGCCGTGAACCGTATGATCGAGCTCGGTCTTCGCGGCGTCGAATTCATCGCCATCAACACGGACGCGCAGGCGCTCCTCATGAGCGACGCGGACGTCAAGCTCGACGTGGGGCGCGAGCTCACCCGCGGCCTCGGCGCGGGCGCCGACCCCGAGGTCGGCCGCCGCGCCGCCGAGGACCACGCGGAGGAGATCGAGCAGGCGCTCGCCGGCGCCGACATGGTCTTCGTCACCGCGGGCGAGGGCGGCGGCACCGGCACGGGCGGCGCGCCCGTCGTCGCGCGCATCGCGAAGTCGATCGGCGCCCTCACCATCGGCGTCGTCACGAAGCCCTTCTCCTTCGAGGGCCGCCGCCGCATGCAGCAGGCCGAGCAGGGCGTCGCGACGCTGAAGGAAGAGGTCGACACCCTCATCGTCGTCCCGAACGACCGCCTCCTCGAGATCTCCGACCGCGGCATCTCGATGATCGAGGCGTTCTCGACGGCCGACCAGGTGCTCCTCGCCGGCGTCCAGGGCATCACGGACCTCATCACGACCCCCGGCCTCATCAACCTCGACTTCGCCGACGTGAAGTCGGTCATGCAGGGCGCCGGCTCCGCCCTCATGGGCATCGGCGCCTCGCGGGGCGCCGACCGCGCCATCAAGGCCGCCGAGCTCGCCGTCGCCTCGCCGCTGCTCGAGGCCTCGATCGAGGGCGCGCACGGCGTGCTCCTCTCCATCCAGGGCGGCTCGAACCTCGGCATCTTCGAGATCAACGACGCCGCGAAGCTCGTGCAGGAGGCCGTGCACGAGGAGGCGAACATCATCTTCGGCGCCGTCATCGACGACTCGCTCGGCGACGAGGTGCGCGTCACGGTCATCGCCGCCGGCTTCGAGGGCGGCGAGCCCAAGCCGGTCGAGGCGCAGCCCGCGGCGCAGCCCGGCCACGCCATCCCGCTCCCCGGCGGCTCCTCGGAGCCCGCGCGGCCCGAGCCCGTCCAGTCGGCCCCGCAGCAGGCCCAGCCCCAGCAGGCGCAGCAGACCGGCGCGATCGGCCTCGGCTACGGCCAGCAGACCGCCTTCGGCCAGCAGCCCCAGCCGGCCTCGGCCGAGCAGCCTGGTGCCCAGGCCCAGCATCCGCAGATGTCGAACCCGCCGCAGCCGCCGCAGCAGGCCCCGGCCTGGTCGACGGCCGAGGCGCCGACGATCCAGCCCCGCCCCGCCGCGGAGCCGATCGACGACGTCGCGGACGACCCGTACGACATCCCCGAGTTCCTCAAGCACTGATGAACGAAGGGAGCGCGGCTCCCGGCACGCCGGACGAGGCGCGCGGCGAGGGGGAGCAGCCCCTCGCCGCGCGCCTCGCCCGCGTCCGGGGCGAGATCGCGGAGGCGACGCGCGCCGCGGGGCTCGAGCGCGAGCCCGAGCTCGTCGTCGTCACGAAGTTCCACCCGGCCTCGCTCGTGCGCGAGCTCGCGGAGCTGGGGGAGCGGGCCTTCGGCGAGAGCCGCCACCCCGAGGCGCGCGACAAGAGGGCCGAGCTGCCCGACGTCGACGAGCTCGGCGCGCGCTGGCACTTCATCGGGCAGATCCAGACGAAGAAGGCGCGGCAGATCGCGCGCTACGTCGACGCCATCCACTCGATCGACCGGATCGGCCTCGTCGAGGCCCTCGCGACCGCCGAGGTCGCGCGCCCGATCGACGCGTGCCTCCAGCTCAACCTCACCGACGACCCCGAGCGGGGCGGATGCCGCGAGGAGGAGCTCGACGAGCTCGCCGACGCCGTCGCCGCCTGCCCGACGCTCGCGCTGCGCGGCCTCATGGCCGTCGCGCCGCTCGGCGAGGACCCGCGGATCGGCTTCGAGCGGGTCGCCCGCGCCTCCGAGCGGCTCGCGCATGCGCACCCCCGGGCGACGTGGAGGTCGATCGGCATGTCGGGGGATTTCCAGGAGGCCATCGGATTCGGCGCGACACACCTGCGCGTCGGCGTGGCGATCACGGGCAATCGTCCCGCCCGCGCGTAGCGTGAACCCAGGCGACCACGGAGGTAACAAGATGGCGAACCCGCTGCGCAACGCAATGGTGTATTTCGGACTCGCGGACGAGGACGAGCAGATCGAGCAGTCCCGCGAGCACGAGGTGCACGGCGCCTCGTCGGCGCGCACGGCGCAGCCGGCCCCGGTCCGCCAGGAGGAGCCCGTCTTCGAGCGCTCCCGCCCGGCCCCCGTCACCCCGATCGTCCGCGCGCCCAAGCCGGCCCCGACCCCCGCCGCAGGAGAGATGAACGAGATCCTCACGGTCCATCCGAAGGCCTACAACCAGGACGCGCAGGTCATCGCGGAGAACTTCCGCAACGGCATCCCGGTCATCATGAACCTCTCGCAGATGGAGGACGGCGACGCCCGCCGCCTCATCGACTTCGCCTCGGGCCTCACCCAGGGCCTCTACGGCAAGATCGAGCGCGTCACGAGCCGCGTCTTCCTCCTCTCGCCCGAGCACATCGCCGTCCACGGCGACGAGCGCGCCGGCGAGGCCGAGAAGGAGTCCTTCTTCGCCTGATCGCCCCTCCGGGGCCGATCCCTCAGCCCCCAGCGAACGGCGGCACGCGGATGCGGGCCGCCGTTCGCGTTCCATGGTCCAATGGGGGTCATCATGATCGATCTCCTGCGCGGCGTCCTCTCCTTCGTCCTCGGCCTCTACGTCGCGATGATGTGGGCGAGGCTCGTCCTCGACTACGCGCGCTTCTTCGCCCCCGGCTGGCGCCCGCGGGGCATCCTGCTCGTGCTCTGCGAGGCCGTGTACTCGCTCACGGACCCGCCCCTCAAGCTCGTCCGCAAGGTCGTGCCGCCGCTGCGCGTGGGCGCAGTCGCGCTCGACCTCGCGTGGATGGTCGTCATGATCGCGCTCGGCGTCCTGCAGACGCTCGTCACGTTCATCCGCTGAGGCGGGCCATCGCGCAGGGGCTTCCGCGAGACGGGTCGGACGGACGACCCGGGCCGGCGCCGAACTGAGCGCGATCGCGTCCCGGAGCCATTTCCGGAATGCCGGATTCCGCCTTCTGCCGCGAGTTCTCCGGAGGCGGATGTGACGAACGGGAGCTGAGTGTCGTAGTGTGAATCCCGCGCCGGTTCTCCATCGAACGGTGCGGTCAGGGTCGCCCGCGCTTCCCGGCCGGTAATCTTTCCGAGGCAATCTGTTCGACAGAGAAAGTTTCGAGGTGGCTAGCTCATGGCACTCACCCCCGAAGACGTCGTGAACAAGCGTTTCCAGCAGACGAAGTTCCGCGAGGGCTACGACCAGGACGAGGTCGACGACTTCCTCGACGAGGTCGTGGTCGAGCTCCGCCGTCTCATCGCCGAGAACGACCAGCTTCGCCAGGGCGTCGCCCCGGCCGCGCCCGCCGCGCCCGCCGAGGCCCGCCCGGAGGACCAGGAGTCCATCCAGAAGCTCGAGCAGGAGAACGCCGAGCTCAAGCAGCAGCTCGAGGCCGCCCGCGCCGAGGCCGAGCAGGCCCGTAAGGAGGCCGAGGAGGCCCGCGTCGCCCAGCCCGCGCAGGCCGAGCAGCCCCAGTCCGCGAACTTCGCCGCTCCCGCCGCCGCTGGCGCTGCCGGCGTCGCGGCCGGCGCGCAGCTCGCCGACCGCGCCGACGAGGCCGAGTCGTCGAGCTCGCTCCTCGCGCTTGCCCGCCGCCTCCACGACGAGCACGTCGCCGAGGGCCAGAAGAAGCGCGACCAGCTCCTTGCCGACGCCGACGGCCAGGCCAAGCAGGTCCTCGCCGACGCCGAGGGCCGTGCGAAGCAGCTCGAGGCCGAGGCCCAGGCCAGGGCGCAGCAGCTCGTCGCCGATGCCGAGGCGAAGGAGCGCGACACGCTCGGCCGCCTCGAGGAGCAGAAGCAGCAGCTCGAGGGCCGCATCGAGGAGCTCCGCGTCTTCGAGCGCGACTACCGGGTGCGTCTCCGCAACTACATCGAGGCCCAGCTCAACGAGCTCTCGCGCCAGTCGGGCGACGTCGAGCCGCAGGGCCAGCAGCGCTAGCGTCAGGTGGCGGACCGCTCCTCCGGCGTGGAACCCGCCGCACGACAGCGACCCCGGACGATCGCCCTCGCGATCGTCCCGGCGGTCGCTGTCGGCGTCTCCGCGCTCGACCAGCTCACGAAGGCCTGGGTCGTCTCCTCCCTTCCGGAAGGAGAGACGGTTCCGGTCCTCGGCCCAGTGCTCCAGTGGCACTTCGTCCGGAACCCCGGCGCCGCGTTCTCGATGGCGTCCGGGATGACGTGGATCTTCACGATCATCGCGATCGCGGTCGTCATTGCGATCGTCCTCATCGCCCGCCGCCTGCGCTCGCGCCTCTGGGCACTCGTGCTCGGCCTCGTGCTCGGCGGCGTGCTCGGCAACCTCACCGACCGCCTCTTCCGGGAGCCGGGCTTTGGCGTCGGCCACGTCATCGACTTCATCTCGACGCCGTGGATGATGCCGGCCATCTACAACATCGCCGACTCGGCGATCGTCGTCGGCATGTGCACGCTCGTGCTCCTCACCCTGCTCGACCGCCGGCTCGACGGCACCCGGCCGAAGGATCGCGCGGGCGGCGACGCGGACGCCGAGGTCGACGCCGAGGTCGACAGCCCGCCTGTCGATGCGCGGCCGGGTCCGCAGCCCGCCGACGCTGCGCCCGCCGACGCTGCGCCCGCCGACCCCGAGCCCCGAGAGGAGGCCGCCCGATGAGCGAGTCCCGCATGGTCCCCGTCCCCGACGGCCTCGACGGCAGCCGGGTCGACGCCGGCGTCGCGAAGCTGCTGGGCCTCAGCCGCACCGTCGTCGCCGACTCCGCCGAGTCCGGCCGGATCACCCTCGACGGCCGCCCCGTCGGCAAGAGCGACCGCCTCGTCGCGGGCGCCATGCTCGAGGTCGAGTGGGACGCGCCGCGCACGGCCGAGATTGTGCCGATCGCGGTGCCCGAGCTGGCGATCATCCACGACGAGGACGACTTCGTCGTCGTCGACAAGCCCGTCGGCGTCGCCGCGCACCCCTCCGTCGGCTGGGACGGCCCCACCGTACTCGGCGCCCTCGCCGCCGCCGGCTTCCGGATCTCCACCTCGGGCCAGCCCGAGCGGCAGGGCATCGTCCACCGCCTCGACGCCGGCACGAGCGGCCTCATGGTCGTCGCGAAGAGCGAGCGCGCGTACTCGGCCCTCAAGCGCGCCTTCAAGGAGCGCACGGTCGAGAAGATCTACCACGCGGCCGTCCAGGGCCACCCGGACCCCCTCGCCGGGACGATCGACGCCCCCATCGGCCGCCATCCCGGATCGTCGTGGAAGTTCGCGGTGACGAGCGACGGCAAGCCGTCCGTCACCCACTACGAGACGCTCGAGGCCTTCCGCCGCGGGGCGCTGCTGGAGGTGCATCTCGAGACCGGGCGCACGCACCAGATCCGCGTGCACATGGCGGCGCAGCGGCACCCCTGCATCGGCGATCCGCTCTACGGCGCCGACCCGGTGCTCGCCGAGAAGCTCGGCCTCCAGCGGCAATGGCTCCACGCCGTCGAGCTCGGCTTCGCGCACCCGGCGACGGGGGAGCGGGTCTCCTTCCGGACGACGTACCCCGAGGACCTCGAGCGCTCGCTCGAGCTCCTCCGCGAGGGGACGATCTAGGTCCTCTGGGGTCGGTGGTGTCGAGACGCGCCCTGCGGGCGCTCCTCAGCCACCTGAGGCGACTCGGTGGTTGAGGAGGCGCCGCAGGCGCCGTCTCGAAACGACCCCCGCAGGCACCTCGCCCCGGCTCGTCGTGTCCGAGGCCGCGGCTACACTTGGGGCTTCGCCGGGCCGGTCATCCGAGGGCCCGGCGGCGGGAGCAGGGAGTCGCGTGAGCCAGGATTCGTTCGTCCACCTCCACGTCCACAGCGAGTTCTCGATGCTCGACGGCGCGGCCCGGATCGACGAGCTCATGGCAGCCGCCGCCGAGCAGGGCATGCCCGCCATCGCCTGCACCGACCACGGCAACGTCTTCGGCGCCTACGAGTTCGCGAAGTCGGCGAAGAAGCACGGCATCAAGCCGATCATCGGCACCGAGGCGTACCTCACGCCCGGCACCCACCGCGGCGACCGCACCCGCGTGAAGTGGGGCTCGGGCGGCGGCGACGACGTCTCGGGCGCCGGCGCCTACACGCACATCACGATGCTCTCGGAGACGACCGAGGGCATGCACAACCTCTTCCGGCTCTCGAGCCGCGCCTCCATCGAGGGCTACTTCTACAAGCCCCGCATGGACCGCGAGCTCCTCCAGGAGTACTCGAAGGGCCTCATCGCGACGACCGGATGCCCCTCCGGCGAGGTGCAGACGCGCCTGCGCCTCGGCCAGTACGAGGAGGCGCGCAAGGCGGCCGCCGACTACCGCCACATCTTCGGTCCGGACAACTACTTCTGCGAGATCATGGACCACGGCATCGACATCGAGCGCCGGATCATGCCCGATCTCCTCCGGCTCGCGAAGGAGCTGAGCCTCCCGCTCGTCGCGACGAACGACCTCCACTACACGCACTCGCACGACGCCGAGTCGCACGCGGCCCTGCTCTGCGTGCAGTCCGGCTCGACGATGGACGATCCGAACCGCTTCAAGTTCGACGGCACGGGCTACTACCTCAAGTCGGCCGCCGAGATGCGCGCGATCTTCAAGGACCACCCGGAGGCCTGCGACAACACGCTCCTCATCGCCGAGCGCTGCCACGCCGAGTTCGACGAGTCGGCGAACTACATGCCGCGCTACCCGGTTCCGGAGGGGGAGACCGAGGCGTCGTGGTTCGTGAAGGAGGTCGACAAGGGCCTCGCGTACCGCTATCCGGACGGCATCCCCGAGAAGGTCCGGCAGCAGGCCGACTACGAGATCCAGGTCATCACCCAGATGGGGTTCCCGGGCTACTTCCTCGTCGTCGCCGACTTCATCAACTGGGCAAAGGACAACGGCATCCGCGTCGGCCCCGGCCGAGGCTCGGGCGCCGGCTCCATGGCCGCGTACGCGATGCGCATCACCGACCTCGACCCGCTCGAGCACGGCCTCATCTTCGAGCGCTTCCTCAACCCCGACCGCGTCTCGATGCCCGACTTCGACGTCGACTTCGACGACCGCCGGCGCTCCGAGGTCATCCACTACGTCACCGAGAAGTACGGCTCGGAGCGCGTCGCCCAGATCGTCACCTACGGCACGATCAAGGCGAAGCAGGCCCTCAAGGACGCCTCGCGCGTGCTCGGCTACCCCTTCTCGATGGGCGACCAGCTCACGAAGGCGATGCCGCCGGCCGTCATGGGCAAGGACATCCCGCTCGCCGGCGTCTTCGACGAGCAGCACCCGCGCTACTCCGAGGCGGGAGAGCTACGCACGCTCATCGAGACGAACCCCGACGCGAAGAAGGTCTTCGAGACCGCCTCCGGCATCGAGAACCTCAAGCGCCAGTGGGGCGTGCACGCCGCCGGCGTCATCATGTCGTCCGATCCGCTCATCGACATCATCCCGATCATGAAGCGGGAGCAGGACGGCCAGATCGTCACGCAGTTCGACTATCCGGCGTGCGAGTCGCTCGGCCTCATCAAGATGGACTTCCTGGGGCTGCGGAACCTCACGATCGTCTCCGACGCCCTCGCGAACATCAAGGCGAACCGGGGCGTGGAGCTCGTGCTCGAGGATCTCGCCCTCGACGACAAGGCCACCTACGAGCTGCTCGCCCGCGGCGACACGCTCGGCGTCTTCCAGCTCGACGGCGGGCCGATGCGCGGGCTCCTCCGCCTCATGAAGCCCGACAACTTCGAGGACATCTCGGCCGTCCTCGCGCTCTACCGACCCGGTCCCATGGGCGCGAACTCGCACACCAACTACGCGCTGCGCAAGAACGGCCAGCAGCCGATCGTGCCGATCCACCCAGAGCTCGAGGAGCCGCTCGCGGAGATCCTCTCGGGCACCTACGGCCTCATCATCTACCAGGAGCAGGTGATGTCGATCGCGCAGAAGGTCGCGGGCTACAGCCTGGGCCAGGCCGACATCCTCCGGCGCGCGATGGGCAAGAAGAAGAAGGCGGAGCTCGACAGGCAGTTCGCCGGCTTCTCGCAGGGCATGCAGGACAACGGCTTCTCGATGGAGGCCGTCCAGACGCTCTGGGACATCCTCCTCCCGTTCTCTGACTACGCCTTCAACAAGGCGCACTCCGCGGCCTACGGCGTCGTCTCCTACTGGACGGCGTACCTCAAGGCGCACTACCCGGCCGAGTACATGGCCGCGCTCCTCACCTCCGTCGGCGACGCGCGCGACAAGCTCGGCGTCTACCTCAACGAGTGCCGCCGCATGGGCATCAAGGTGCTGCCGCCGGACGTGAACGCGTCGGACGTCGACTTCACGGCCGTCGGCGAGGATATCCGCTTCGGCATGGGGGCCGTGCGCAATGTGGGCTCGAACGTCGTCGAGCTCATCAAGCAGAGCCGCGCCGAGAAGGGCGACTTCGAGGGCTTCCACGACTTCCTCGACAAGTGCCCGATGGGCGTCGCGAACAAGCGCACCGTCGAGTCGCTCATCAAGGCCGGCGCCTTCGACTCGCTCGGCGACACCCGCCGCGCGCTCCTGGAGATCCACGAGCAGGCGATCGACGAGATCGTCTCGAAGAAGCGCAACGAGGCCCACGGCCAGGTCGACCTCTTCGCCGGGCTCATGGACTTCGAGGAGGAGCGGGCGCACGTGCCCGAGCGGCCCGAGTTCAACCGACGCGACAAGCTCGCCTTCGAGCGCGACATGCTCGGGCTCTACGTCTCCGACCATCCGCTCGCCGGGCTCGAGGTCGACCTCGCGCGGCTCGCGTCGACGGGCATCCTCGACCTCCTCGAGTCGGAGGTCGTGAAGGACGGCGAGCAGGTGACGATCGCGGGCCTCGTGACGAGCGTCCAGCACCGCGTCGCGAAGAACTCCGGCAACCCCTACGGCATCATCACCGTCGAGGACTTCGGCGGCGAGATGACCGTGATGTTCATGGGCAAGACGTACCAGGAGTTCCAGACGCAGCTCGTCGCCGACACGATCGTCGCCGTGCGCGGCCGCGTCTCGATGCGCGACGACGGGATGAACCTCCACGCGCAGGGGCTCTCCGTGCCGAAGCTCTCGCAGGCCGACGAGGCCCGGCCGCTCACGCTCTCCTTCCCGGACACGCGCGCAACCGAGTCGCTCGTCTCCGAGCTCGACCGAATGCTCCGCCGGCACCCGGGGGAGTCGGAGGTGCGCCTCAAGCTCCTCACCCCGACGGCCGTGCGCCGCTTCGAGCTGCCGCACCGCGTGCAGATCTCGGCGGGGATGTACGGCGAGCTCAAGGCGCTCCTCGGGCCCGGCTGCTTCGAGTAGGGGCCGCTTCGAGGAGCTGGTTGCGGGCCGCCGGCGGCGGCGATCGCGCAGGCGCCCGGAACTAGAATGGGAGCCATCATGCTGCGCACCATCGACCTCCGCTCGCGTCCCCTCTCCGCCACCGAGCTGCGCGAGGCGCTGCCCCGCCCCGAGGTCGGCGTCACCGTCGCCGCGGCGACCGCCGCCGAGCTCGTCGCCGACGTCCGCGAGCGCGGCGAGGCCGCGCTCCGCGAGCAGGCCGAGCGCCTCGACGGGGGAGCGGCGGACCCGATCCGCGCGACGCCGGAGGAGCTCGCCGCCGCGCTCGATGACCTCGTCCCGACCGTCCGCGAGGCGCTCGAGGAGATGATCGCGCGCGTGCGCAAGGGCTCGGATGCCCAGGTGCCGCCGCGCGTGGAGACCGAGGTCGCGCCCGGCGCGACGATCGTGCAGCGCTGGCAGCCCGTCGACCGCGTCGGCCTCTACGTGCCCGGCGGCAAGGCCGTCTACCCCTCGAGCGTCGTCATGAACGTCGTCGCCGCGCAGGCCGCGGGCGTGCCCTCGCTCGCCATCGCCTCGCCGCCGCAGCGCGACTTCGGCGGCCGCATCCACCCGACGATCCTCGCCGCCTGCGCCCTCCTCGGCGTCGATGAGGTGTACGCCATGGGCGGCGCGGGTGCGATCGGCGCGCTCGCCTACGGCATCGAGTCGCTCGGCCTCGAGCCGGTCGACGTCATCACCGGCCCCGGCAACGTCTGGGTCGCCGCCGCGAAGCGCGTGGTGAGCTCGGTCGTCGGCATCGACGCCGAAGCCGGCCCCACCGAGATCCTCGTCATCGCCGACGGCACGGCCGACGTCGAGGCCGTCGCGAGCGACCTCGTCTCGCAGGCCGAGCACGACGAGATGGCCGGCTCCGTGCTCGTCACCCCCGACGCCGACTTCGCCGAGCGCGTCTCGGCCGCCGTCGACCGCCGCGCGAGCGCGACGAAGCACGCCGAGCGCTGCCGCACGGCGCTCACCGGCCCGCAGTCGGCGATCGTCCTCGTCGACGACCTCGCCGCCGCCGCCCGCGTCTCGAACGCGTACGGCCCGGAGCACCTCGAGATCCAGACGGCCGACGACGACGCCGTCCTCGAGACGATCACCTCGGCCGGCGCGATCTTCCTCGGCCGCACCTCGCCCGTGCCGCTCGGCGACTACGTCGCGGGCTCCAACCACGTGCTCCCCACGGGCGGCCAGGCGTCCCACGCCTCCGGCCTCGGCGCCTACACCTTCCTCCGGGCGCAGCAGATCATCCGCTACGACGCGGACGCCTTCGCCGCCGTCGCCCCCAAGATCGTCGCGCTCGCGAACGCCGAGGACCTCCCCGCCCACGGCGAGGCCGCCGAGGCCCGCTGATGCACTGCCCCTTCTGCCGGCACGACGACTCCCGCGTCGTCGACTCCCGCACGAGCGACGACGGCACCTCGATCCGCCGCCGCCGGCAGTGCCCGGAGTGCGGCCGCCGCTTCACGACGACCGAGACCGCGAGCCTCACGGTCATCAAGCGCAACGGCGTCGTCGAGCCGTTCTCGCGCGACAAGATCGTCTCGGGCGTCCGCAAGGCGTGCCAGGGCCGCCCGGTCACGGACTCGGACCTCGCCGTCCTCGCCCAGAAGGTCGAGGAGGCGATCCGCGGCTCCGGCCAGTCGCAGGTCGACGCGAACGACATCGGCCTCGCCATCCTGCCGCCGCTGCGCGAGCTCGACGACGTCGCCTACCTCCGATTCGCGAGCGTGTATCAGGGCTTCTGCTCGCTCGACGACTTCGAGGCCGCGATCTCCCGCATGCGCGAGGAGGGCCTCTCGACCCCCGCCCGCGCGGACGCCGCCGCCATCGCCGACCAGGAGGCCTGATCGCCGTGTACCCGCTGCTCTTCCGCCTCGTGCTCTCGAAGCTGGACGCCGAGCGGGCGCACGCGCTCGCCGGCCGCGTCATCCGCGCCCTCGGGCGGCCCATCATCACCTCGGTCGCGCGCCGCGTCACCGAGCCCGCGCCGAGTCTGCGCACCCGCGCCCTCGGCCTCGAGTTCCCCTCGCCGTTCGGGCTCGCGGCGGGCTTCGACAAGAACGGCACGTACGTCGACGGCCTCGAGGCGCTCGGGTTCGGCCACGTGGAGGTCGGCACCGTGACGCCGCTCGCGCAGCCCGGCAACCCGCGGCCGCGCCTGTTCCGCCTCGTCGCCGACCGCGCCCTCATCAACCGCATGGGCTTCAACAACGACGGCGCGCAGGCGATGGTCGAGCAGCTCCGCGCCTGCAACTCGGGCCGGATCATCATCGGCGTGAACCTCGGCAAGAACAAGGCGACCCCCGCCGAGGACGCCGTGAAGGACTACGTCTCCGCCGCGACGACCCTCCGCGAGGTCGCCGAGTACTTCGTCGTGAACGTCTCCTCGCCGAACACCCCCGGCCTGCGCGGCCTGCAGGAGCTCGACGCGCTCGAGCCGATCCTCCGCGCGACGAAGGAGGCGGCGGGCCGCGTGCCGCTGCTCGTGAAGATCGCCCCGGATCTCTCGGACGAGGAGCTCCGCCGGATCGCCGAGCTCGCCGTCCGCGTCGGCATCGACGGCGTCATCGCGACGAACACGACGATCTCCCGCGAGGGCCTGCGCACGAGCCGCCGCGTCGTCGAGGCCTACGGCGCCGGCGGCCTCTCCGGCGCCCCGCTCGCCGAGCGCTCGCTCGAGGTGCTCCGCATCCTCCGAGAGGCGCTGCCGCCCGAGCAGACGATCATCTCGGTCGGCGGCGTGCGGACGGCGGAGGACGTCCTCGAGCGGCTCGACGCGGGCGCGACGCTCGTGCAGGGCTACACGGAGTTCCTCTACGCGGGGCCGCTCTGGGCGCGCCGCATCAACCGCGAGCTCGCGGCGCTGCTCGAGGCGCGCGGGCCGAAGACGGCCTAGCGGGGGAGCGGCCGCCCGCAGACGAGGAGGGCCGCCCGGCGCCGGCGCGCGGGCGGCCCTCCTCGTGACGGCGGGGGATGACTCGGCAGGGGAGCGGCGCCTAGCGCCCCGTGAACTCCGGCTTCGAGAAGCGCGGGGCCTGCGGCTTCGGCATGCGCATGAAGCGCATCTGCAGGCAGCGGCCGAGCGTGCCCATGACGATGCCGCCCTCGACGCGGTCGGGGCCGACGACCTCGGCGATCCGTCGCTTGATCGAGCGGGCGACGAAGAGCGCCTCGATGACGCAGACCGCGAGGTAGACCCAGATGCCGATCATCGCGACGAGCGCGACGGTGTTGTCGCCGAGGAAGTTCGTGAAGATGATGAGGAGCATGAGCGGCATGAGGATCTCGCCGAGCGAGAAGCGCGCGTCGATGACGTCCCGCATGAAGCGCTTCTGCGGGCCGCGCTCCGACTCGCGCAGGTAGCGGTCGTCGCCCTTGAGCATGCCCTGGCGGGCCTCCTGCTGCTTCGCGCGCATCTCGGCCTGGGCGGCCTTCTTCGCCGCCTTGCGGTCGGTCGGGACGATCGGGCGGAGGTTCTGCTGCTCGCGCTCGCTGCGCTTGGGCGTCGGGCCGTTCTTGCCGGCGGGCTTCGAGGCGGGCTTCGCGGAGGCCGGCTTCGAGGCGGGCTTCGCGGAGGCCGGCTTCGAGGCGGCGGCCGTCACGGCGGTCGCGCCGTGGGCCTTCCCGTCCTTCGCCTCGGCCGCGGCCGCCGGCTCGGTCCGCGCGGGCTTCGCGTCGGGCCGGACCCCCGGCTTGAACGAGCGCGTGGACGGGGGACGCTTCGACGTGGATGCCATGGATGCCTCTCGGACGGGGAACCCTAAGATTACCCGCATGACCGCCGCTGACGACCGCTCCGCCGACCGCACCGACCGCACGCCGTCCGACGACCTCGAGGCCGCCCTCCGCGACCGCGTCGAGCTCGGCATGCCGCACGTCATCGCGCGCCTCGGCGATCTCGTCCGCATCCCCTCCGTCTCCTGGGACGCCTTCGACCCCGCGAACGTGCGCGCGAGCGCCGAGGCGACGAAGGGCCTCCTCGAGGCGACCGGCCTCTTCGAGCGCGTCGAGATCCACCAGCACGAGGACGCCGAGGGCCGGCTCGGCCAGCCCGGCGTCGTCGCCGTCCGCCCCGCCGCCCCCGGGTTCCCGACCGTGACGCTCTACGCCCACCACGACGTGCAGCCCGAGGGCGACCACGAGCTCTGGCGGACGCCGCCCTTCGAGCCGTCCGTCGTCGGCGAGCGCCTCTACGGCCGCGGCGCGAGCGACGACAAGGCGGGCGTCATCGCCCACATCGGCGCCCTCGAGGCGCTCCGCGACGTGCTCGGCGAGGACCTCCGCCTCGGCGTCACCGTCTTCGTCGAGGGCGAGGAGGAGAACGGCTCGCGCAGCTTCGCGCCTTTCCTGGCTGCGCACCGCGACGACCTCCGGGGCGACGTCATCATCGTCGCCGACAGCGACAACCCCTCCGTCGAGCAGCCCGGCCTCACCGTCGCGCTCCGCGGCAACATCACGATGGACGTCACCGTCCGCACCATGGAGCACGCCTGGCACTCGGGCATGTTCGGGGGAGCGGTGCCGGACGCCATGCTCGCGACGATCCGCCTCCTCGACTCGCTCTGGGACGAGCGCGGCCGCGTCGCCGTCGAGGGCCTCATCTCGCACGACGGCGAGACCGCCGCGCGCGACGAGGAGGAATTCCGCCGCGCTGCCGAGCTCCTGGAGGGCGTCGAGCTCCTCGGCGACGGCCCCATCGACGGGCGCATCTGGTTCAAGCCGGCGATCACCGTGACCGGCATCGACGCGCCGAGCGTCGCGAACGCCTCGAACACGCTCTCGCCCGCGATCACCGTGCACCTCTCGTGCCGCATCGCCCCGGGCCAGGACCCGAAGGAGGCGGCCGAGGCCCTCACCCGCCACCTCGAGGCGCACGCCCCCTTCGGCGCGCACCTCTCCTTCGCGAACCTCGACACCGGCGCGCCCTTCCTCGTCGACGTCTCGGGCCCCGCCGCGCAGCTCATGCTCGGCGCCATGCGCGACGGGTGGGACGCCGAGCCCGCGCAGACCGGAGTCGGCGGCTCGATCCCCTTCATCGCCGACTTCGTGCGCGAGTTCCCGGAGGCGGAGATCCTCGTGACCGGCGTCGAGGACCCGCAGACGATGGCCCACAGCCCCAACGAGTCGCAGCACCTCGGCGTGCTCCGCCGCGCCATCCTGGCCGAGGCGCTCTTCCTCGCCCGCTACCAGCACGCCGCCGAGCGCGGGCGGGCCGGCGAGCGCGAGTAGCGCCCGACGCGCCGGGAATGCCGCCGACCGCGCCGACGTTGCCACAGACGGCGGACGCCGGGCGCCCCGCGCCCAGTCCGATGACCACCGAGATCCAGGAGGCCCCATGACCACCGCCCTCGAGGGCATCGCCATCACCGAGGCGAGCCACAACGTCGCCATCACGCAGGCCGCGGCCGACAAGGTCAAGAGCCTCCTCTCACAGGAGGGCCGCGACGACCTCCGCCTCCGCATCGCCGTCCAGCCCGGCGGCTGCTCAGGCCTCATCTACCAGCTCTACTTCGACGAGCGACAGCTCGAGGGCGACGCGACGATGGACTACGACGGCGTCGAGGTCATCGTCGACCCGATGAGCGCCCCGTACCTCGACGGCGCGACGATCGACTTCGAGGACACGATCCAGAAGCAGGGCTTCACGATCGACAACCCCAGCGCGACCGGATCCTGCGCCTGCGGCGACAGCTTCCACTAGGCCGCGAGGGGCGGATGCCGCCCCGGAAGGCCGTCTGACCCGCCCGAGCGGGCCGCGATCTCCCCCGAAGACCCCTGGTCGGCGGGGGATTCCCGCATTTCGGGCCCGCCGTGTCGTCGACGGGCTCCGGCTTCCCACTACACTGTCAGGTATCTCCCTGTGGCAGTGTTCGAAAGGTTCGTCGTGCGATCAGACCATCGGTTCAAGTGGGCAGTGGCGCCCCTCGCTGTCGGGCTCCTCGTGGTGCTCGCCGGCTGCACGCCCCAGCAGCTCAACGGCTGGATGCCCGGCAGCCCCAACAGCGACCAGCCCGGCGTGACGAACCACTCCGACACGATCGCCACGTTCTGGACGAACTCCTGGCTCATCCTCATGGGCGTCGGCCTCCTTGTGTGGACCCTCATCCTCTGGGCGACGATCGCGTACCGCCGCCGCAAGGGCGAGAAGGGGCTCCCGCACCAGCTCCGGTACCACATGCCGATCGAGATCCTCTTCACGGTCATCCCGATCATCCTCGTCGGCGGCTTCTTCGCCTTCACGGCCCGCGAGCAGGCCAAGGTCGAGCACAACTTCGCCGCGGACGACGTCGACGTCCACATCGAGGTCTACGGCAAGCAGTGGGCGTGGGACTTCAACTACCTCGAGGTTCCCGGCTCGGAGTACCCGGGCGGCGTCTACTCGCAGGGCGTGCAGGCCGTCCCGGCTGAGGGCGCGACGAACGGCGAGATCGCCTACGACCAGCTCCCGGTCCTCTACGTGCCCGTCGGGGCGAACGTCCAGCTCGACCTCAAGTCGCGCGACGTCGCCCACTCGTTCTGGGTCATCGACTTCCTCTACAAGGAGGACACCATCCCCGGGCAGACGAACGTCATGTCGTTCGTGCCCGAGCGTGAGGGCGTCTACATCGGCAAGTGCGCCGAGCTGTGCGGCGAGTACCACTCGATGATGCTCTTCGAGCTGCACGTGGTCTCGCAGGCGGAGTACGACGCCTACATCCAGTCCCTCGAGGACGCCGGCCAGACGGGCGCGCGCGGCGACGACGACAACCGCAACACCAACCTCCAGGGCACGGCCGTCCCCACGTTCGAACCCGCAGAGCAGCACTAAGGCAGGCGAAGACCGATGACCTCCACGCTCAACAGGCCCCAGGCGTCCACCGCCTCCGAGGGCAACAACGTCCCGAGCCGCACCGTCGGCCGCAAGGGCAACATCATCGTCGACTGGCTCACCACCACCGACCACAAGACCATCGGCTACATGTACCTCATCTCGGGGTTCGTGTGGTTCTGCATCGGCGGCGTCCTCGCCCTCATCATCCGCGCGCAGCTCTTCGCGCCCGGCCTCGAGATCGTGGCGACGAAGGAGCAGTACAACCAGCTCTTCACGATGCACGGCACGATCATGCTCCTCATGTTCGCGACGCCGATGTTCTCGGGCTTCGCGAACGTGCTCGTGCCGATCCAGATCGGCACCGCCGACGTCGCCTTCCCGCGCCTCAACGCCTTCGCGTTCTGGCTCTACACGGTCGGCTCGTTCATCGCCGTGGGCGGCTTCCTCACCCCGGCCGGCGCGGCCTCGTTCGGCTGGACGGCGTACGTCCCGCTCGCGACGCAGACCTACTCGCCGGGCATCGGCGGCAACCTCTGGGTCGCCGGCCTCGCCGCCACGGGCTTCGCGACGATCTTCGGCGCGGTGAACTTCATCACGACGATCATCACGATGCGCGCCCCGGGCATGACGATGTGGCGCATGCCGATCTTCACCTGGAACGCGCTCATCACGTCGATCCTCGTGCTCTTCGCCTTCCCGGTCCTCGCCGCGGCCTGGTTCGGCCTCCTCATGGATCGCGTCTTCCTCACCCACATCTACGACGTCGAGGCCGGCGGCGCGATCCTCTACCAGCACCTGTTCTGGTTCTTCGGCCACCCCGAGGTGTACGTCCTCGCGCTGCCGTTCTTCGGCGTCGTCTCGGAGATCTTCCCGGCCTTCAGCCGCAAGCCGATCTTCGGCTACAAGACGCTCGTGTTCGCGACGATCTCGATCGCGGCCCTCTCGGCCTCGGTATGGGCGCACCACATGTACGTGACCGGCTCGGTCCTCCTGCCGTTCTTCGCGCTCATGACCATGCTCATCGCGGTCCCGACCGGCGTGAAGATCTTCAACTGGCTCGGCACGATGTGGCGCGGCTCGATCACCTTCGAGACGCCCATGCTCTTCGCGCTCGGCTTCCTCGTGACGTTCGTCTTCGGCGGGCTCACGGGCGTCATCCTCGCCTCGCCGATGCTCGACTTCCACGTCTCCGACACCTACTTCGTCGTGGCGCACTTCCACTACGTGCTGTTCGGCACGGTCGTGTTCGCGATGTTCGCCGGCTTCTACTTCTGGTGGCCGAAGTGGACGGGCAAGATGCTCAACGAGCGCCTCGGCAAGATCCACTTCTGGATCCTCTTCCTCGGCTTCCACGTGACCTTCCTCGTGCAGCACTGGCTCGGCGTCATGGGCATGCCCCGCCGCTACGCCACGTACCAGCCCGAGGACGACTACGCCTGGATGAACCAGCTCTCGACGATCGGCGCGGCCATCCTCGCCATCTCGATGATCCCGTTCTTCCTCAACGTGCTCATCACCGCGCTCAACGCGCCGAAGGTCACGGTGAACGACCCGTGGGGCTACGGCTCCTCGCTCGAGTGGGCGACGAGCTGCCCGCCGCCGCGCCACAACTTCACGTCGATCCCGCGCATCCGCTCGGAGCGCCCCGCCTTCGACCTCAACCACCCCGAGGCGGCCCTCCCGGTGGGCCAGGGCGGCGACGTGCTCTTCAAGGACGCTCCCGACGCGCCGGTGCTCGAGGAGTCGACCGGAAAGGTGAACTAGCCACATGCGCACCACCCAGAAGATGATGTACGCCCTCGTCGCGTTCTACGTGATCATGGGCATCGTCTACACGGCCTGGACGGCCAACTACGAGACCGGCATCGAGTGGGTCGGAGTCGTGACCCTCTTCCTCATGGCGGTGTTCACCGGCTTCGTCGGGTTCTACCTCGGCGTCGAGAACAAGCCGTTCAAGAACCGGCTGCTGCCGGAGGACCGCCTCGATGCGGAGATCTCGGACGCCGACGAGGAGCTCGGCTTCTTCGCCCCGTGGTCGTGGTGGCCCCTCACC
Source organism: Pseudoclavibacter triregionum (assembly GCA_910822395.1). Taxonomy (GTDB): domain Bacteria; phylum Actinomycetota; class Actinomycetes; order Actinomycetales; family Microbacteriaceae; genus Pseudoclavibacter; species Pseudoclavibacter triregionum. Next base: position 2,200,605 of record OU365335.1, on the reverse strand, counting down.
CTCGCCGTCGTCGTGGGCGTCGCGCTCATCGGTGTGTCGGTCGGCTGGTGGCTCGTGTTCTTCGCCTTCCCGCTCGTGCTGGTCGGCATCGTCGGCTGGGTGTTCGAGCACTACCGCGGCACCTTCCAGCACTAGGGCGCAGCGCCTACCGCCTCGCGGCCCCCGTCCTCGGACGGGGGCCGCGTCGCGTCTCCGGCATCGACGCCCCAGACTGGGCGCACGTCGCCGTTCCGGGCGGACCCGAACAGCGACGCGCACCCTGTCTGCTCGGGCGAGCGGCACGGGGGCGCGTCCGTTCCGCGTGGCTAGGCTTGGGGAGCGTCCGGGCATCCGGACCGGATCGGAGTTCCCCATGCTCGCCCTCGGACTCGCGCTCGCCGTCGGCGCCGCGCTCCTTCACGTGGTCATCTTCTGGCTCGAGTCGATCGTCTGGGAGTCGCCTCGGGCGATGGCCACCTTCGGGATCGCCGACGCCGAGGAGGCCCGCATCACGAAGCCTCTCGCCTTCAATCAGGGCTTCTACAACCTCTTCCTCGCGATCATCGCCCTCGTCGGCGTCGTCATCGCGATGGCGTGGAGCCCGCTCGTCGGCGTCATCGTCGCGCTCTGCGGCGTCGCGCCCATGCTCGCGGCCGCGCTCGTGCTCGGCCTCTCCTCGCCTTCCCACCGGGGCGCGGCGCTCAAGCAGGGCCTCCTGCCCCTCATCGCGACCGTGCTGCTCGTCATCGAGCTCGCGACGGCGATCGGCGCCGCGAGCCTCTAGGCGCGTCGGCCCGCCGCCCCGCAGCGAGCCGTCAGGCGCCTCCGCTGCCGAGTGCGCGAGTCGGCAGGCGGCCTCGCTTCCCGGCCGTGCGAACCGACCGGCGGCCCCGCTTCCCGGCCGTGCGAACCGACTGGCGCGGGACCGCTGGGGCGTCACGACGCCTCCCCGTCGACCGCCAGTAGCGTGGTGCCATGCAGCGCGACCTCGACCTCATCCGGCGCCGGCTCATCGCGACCGGCCTCGCCGAGCCGGCCGACGCCGACCCCGCCGCCGCGGTGCGCCGCCTCGGCTGCGCGCAGGGGCAGGACCTCCCCGGCGTCATCGCGTCCCTCGCGCTGCGCGTGCCCGGGGCGACGGCCGCCGCAGTCACGGACGCCATGACCCGCGGCGACATCGTGCGCGGCTATCCCATGCGCACGACGGTCTTCGCCGTCCACGCCGACGACCTCGGCTGGATGGGCGAGCTGCTGCGCCCGAGCTTCGCGAACGAGCTCGCCCGCCGTCGCAAGGGCCAGGGCGTCGACGAGGTCATGCTGCGCCGCGTGCGCGAGGTCGCGCTCGAGGCGCTCGACGCCCCCGCGCGGCCCGATCTCGCCGCGACGCCCGACCCCTCGCTCGGCCTCACGCGCGCCGAGCTCGGCACCCGCTGGTCCGAGGCGGGCATCGAGATGAGCGGCGCCCGGCTCTACCACTTCATCTCGACGCTCATGGTCGAGGGCGAGCTCGTCTACGGTCCGTGGGACGCCGCCGCGAAGGATCAGCGGGTCGTGTCGGCCGCGAGCTGGATCCCTGCCGACTCGAGCGTCGAGGCGCGCTTCGGCGGCGACCGCACGGCCGCCATCGCCGAATGGCTCCGCCGCTACCTCGTCTCGCGCGGGCCCGCGACGCTCCGCGACTTCGGATGGTGGACGAAGCTCGGCCTCGGCAAGATCCGGAAGGCGGCTCCCGCGGCCACGGAGGGCCTGGCGGAGCTCGAGGTGGACGGGGAGGCCGCCTGGTGCGCGCCAGAGGTTCTGGAGGCCGCCGAGGGCCTGCGGACGGCGTGCGATCGGCCCATGCTCCTGCCGGGCTTCGACGAGCTCGTGCTCGGCTACCGTGACCGCGGCTACCTTCTCACGCCCGAGGAGCACGAGGCGGCAGTCCCGGGCAACAACGGCATCTTCCGCGGGCTCGCCCTCGACCGCGCGCGCCCGGTGGGCACGTGGCGACGCGGGGGATCGGGCGCGCGGCGCCGGCTCGAGGTCACGGCGTTCGAGGGCGGACGGCCGATCTCGCAGCGGGCCGCGAAGGGCTTCGAGCGCGCGTTCGCCGCGCACCCCTGGATCGCGCCGTGAGCGGAATCGTGCCGTGAGCGGCGCGGGGAGCGGGATGAGATGGTCGCGGGCGACCGTCCGGTCGAGGAGCTGCCGAACATCGGACCCGCGCTCGCGAGCGCGCTCCGGCAGGTCGGCATCCATCGCGAGGGCGAGCTGACTCGGCTCGGCGCCGTGGCGGCGTGGGAACGCCTGCGCGAGGCTGGCCTCTACGACTGCGCCTCGAGCCTGCAGGCCCTCGAGGGCGCCGTCCAGGGTATCCGCTGGCACGAGCTCCCCGCCGAGCGCCGCGCCGCGCTCCGCGCTCACGCGCGCGGGTCGCGGTCCTAGGCCCCGAGCCCTGCCGAGGGCCCGCCGACGTCGCGAAGGTGTCGCGAGCTGCCGCTGGCCGTTCGCTCAACCGCTGGCGAAGATCGGCCAGCGGATGAGCGATCCGCCAGCCCGCCCGCCTGCCAGTGAGCGATCAGCCAGCTCAGGAGCGATCAGCCAGCTCAGGAGCGATCAGCCAGCGCTTCGTGAGGAGGCCGCAGTGCTCGTCGTGCGCTCGCCCCGGTTCTCTCTGCGGACTGCCGCTGGCTGTTCGCTCATCGGCAGGCGAAGATCCGCCAGCGAGTGAGCGAGCGGCCAGCGCTTCGAGGAGCGCACGGAGGCCGCGCGGGGGAGCGGGAACGCGGAAGGGGCCCCGGACCGAAGTCCGGGGCCCCTCCGCGAGCGGCGGGATGCCTAGTGGTGTCCCTCGAGCTCCGCGCGGCGCAGCTCGTCGGGCGACACTGGCTCGATGCGGTCCTGGAAGAACCAGCGCGACAGCGCGGCGCGGAGGCGCATCTTGCCCGTGATCCTGCCGTTCTCGTCGGGACGGAGGACGACCGGAGCGTAGTCATTGTACGACACGAGCTTCCAGCGCTCCTCGTCCGTGAGCGGGACGTGCACCTCCTGGAACTCGCCGTGCGGGAGGCGGATCACGCGGCCCGACTCGATGCCGTGGAGGGCGACCGAGCGGTCCTTCTTCATGAGCGCGATGCAGATGCGCTTCGTGATGAAGAACGCGACGAATGGGCCGAGAATGAGGAGGGCCTGCAGGAAGCGGATGACGTGCTCCATCGCGAGCCCGAAGTGGGTCGAGATGAGGTCCGAGCTCGCCGCGGCCCACAGGGTCGCGTAGAACAGGACGCCGGCGACGCCGATCGCGGTGCGCGTGGGCGCGTTGCGAGGACGGTCGAGCAGGTGGTGCTCGCGCTTGTCGCCCGTGATCCAGGCCTCCCAGAACGGGTAGAGCATGACCGCGAGGAGGAAGAGGATGAGCACGAGCATCGGCAGCATGATCGCGAACGACCACGTGCGGTTGAACCAGTAGACCTCGAGCCCCGGCGGGACGAGGCGCAGGGCACCGTCCGCGAAGCCGATGTACCAGTCGGGCTGCGTGCCGGCCGAGACGGGCGACGGGTCGTAGGGGCCGTAGTTCCAGATCGGGTTGATCGCGAAGAGCGAGGCGATGAGGAAGATGACGCCCATGACGAGGAACATGAAGCCGATCGCCTTGCCGGCGAAGACCGGGAGGACCGGGTTGCCGACGACGTTCTGCTGCGTGCGCCCGGGGCCGGGCCACTGCGTGTGCTTGTGGATGACCATGAGCACCATGTGCAGCGCGATGAAGAGGATGACCATCGCGGGCAGGATCATGATGTGGAGCGCGTAGAGACGTCCCACGATCGCCTCGCCGGGGAACTCGCCGCCGAACAGGAGGAACGAGATCCAGGTGCCGACGAGGGGGAGGCCCTTGATCATGCCGTCGATGATGCGGAGGCCGTTGCCCGAGAGCAGGTCGTCGGGGAGCGAGTAGCCCGTGAAGCCCTCGGCCATCGCGAGGATGAAGAGCACGAAGCCGATCACCCAGTTGAGCTCGCGCGGCTTCCGGAACGCGCCCGTGAAGAACACGCGGAGCATGTGCACGCCGATCGAGGCGACGAAGAGCAGCGCGGCCCAGTGGTGGACCTGGCGCATGAGGAGGCCGCCGCGGATGTCGAACGAGATGTTCAGCGTCGACTCCATGGCCACCGACATGCCCATGCCCTTGAGGGGCACGTACGAGCCCTCGTAGACCGTGTGGGCCATCGACGGGTTGAAGAAGAAGGTGAGGAAGGTGCCCGAGAGGAGGATCGCGACGAAGGAGTAGAGCGCGACCTCGCCGAGCATGAACGACCAGTGGTCGGGGAAGATCTTCCGGCCGAACTCCTTGACGGCGACCGAGATGCTCGTGCGCTGGTCGAGGTAGTCGGCAGCGTTCGAGATGAAGCCGCCCTCGCGGACCGGCGCGGCCGCGGCGGTGGCCGTGTGGGCGCCGTGCGCGCTAGCCGTTGTTGTCATTGCCACGCTCCCAGAAGCTCGGGCCGACAGGCTCGGTGAAGTCGCTCTGCGCGACGAGGTATCCCTCGCTGTTGACGGTGATCGGCAGCTGCGGCAGGGGGCGGCCGGCCGGGCCGAAGATGACCTTGCAGTGCTGGGTCACGTCGAACTGCGACTGGTGGCAGGGGCAGAGCAGGTGGTGGGTCTCGCGCTCGTAGAGGGCGACGGGGCAGCCGACGTGCGTGCAGACCTTCGAGTACGCGACGATGCCGTCGTACGACCAGCTCTTGCGCTCCGGCAGCTCCTTGAGGTCCTCCTGGGGCAGGCGCATGAGGAGGACGACGGCCTTGGCCTTCTCCTCGAGCATGCCGTGCTCCATCTCGGTGAGGCCCTCGGGGATGACGTGGTACACCGAGCCGATCATGACGTCGGACGCCTTGATCGGCGTGCCGGTCGGGTCCTGCACGAGGCGGACGTCCTTGTCCCACATCGTCTTGCCCATGAGCGACACCGGGTCGGCGTTGTTGCCGTTGTAGAGGTCGCGGAAGAGCACGATGCCGGGCAGCGGGAGGGCGACCACGGCGGCGATGAGCGAGTTGCGGAGCAGCGTGCGGCGGCCGAAGCCGGACTCCTCGTTGGCCTGCGCGAAGATCTCGACGGCGCGACGGCGCGTGGCGGGCGTGCCCGCGACGTCGTGGCGCATCTCGACCATCTCGTGGTCCTTCATGAGGTACTTCGCCCACGAGACCGTGCCGAGGCCGACGGCGAGCATCGCGAGGGCGATGCCGAGGCCGAGGAACATCGTGGTCCAGCGGACCGAGGTGATGTCGTTCCGGTCGATCGGCCAGATGAAGTAGGCCGCGATCGCGAAGATGCTCGCGAGGAGCGAGACGAAGAACAGCGTGACGACGACGCGCTCGGCCGTCTTCTCCTTCGCCGGGTCCTTGTCGGTGACGCGGTCGCGGTGCTCGGGGAGTCCCGGGTTCTCGAAGGCGTCATCCGTGAGGATCGCCGAGCCCGGGCTCACCGCGCGGTCCGACGAACGGGCGGTGCGGAGCACCGCGCCAGTTTCGTCTTGAGCCATGGGGGTCCCTTTCTGGGTTGGTCGCGGAGGGGAAGTCTGCGGCGGCCGTGCCGGCTGCCGTGAGTCGGCGGGATCCGGCTAGTTCGGGCGGGCGGTCAGCCACATCGCGATGGCGATGCAGGAGCCGATGCCGAAGATCCAGATGAACAGGCCCTCGGAGACGGGGCCGAGCGAGCCGAGAGGCTGGCCGGCGACGCCGCCCGTGACGTGGGTCTGGTACTGGAGGGCCGTGATGATGTCGCGCTTGTCCTCCGGGGAGAGGTTCGCGTCGTTGAAGACCGGCATGTTCTGCGGGCCGGTGATCATCGCCTCGTAGATGTGGACGGGCTCGACGGTCTGGAGCTCCGGGGCGAACTTGCCCTCGGTGAGCGCGCCGCCCGCGCCGGCCACGTTGTGGCACATGGCGCAGTTGATGCGGAAGAGCTCGGCGCCGCGCGCGGCGTCGCCCTGGCCGTCGAGGTACTGCGCCTCGGGGATGGCCGGGCCGGGGGCGAGCGAGGCGACGTAGGCGGCGAGGGCCTTCGTCTGCTCGTCCGTGAACTGGACCGGCTTCGAGGGCGCTTGCGCGGCGTTGCCCTGCATGGGCATGCGGCCCGTGCCGACCTGGAAGTCGACGGCTGCGGCACCCACGCCGATGAGGCTGGGGCCCGCGCCTTCGAGGCCTTCGGCGTTCATGCCGTGGCAGGTGGCGCAGTTCGACTGGAAGAGGGCCTCGCCCTCCTCCACCATCTGCGGCGAGGAGAGGTCGGTCGCGGCCGTCGCGCTCGTGGCCGCGTCGAGGGCGGCGTACGAGCCGCCGGTGACGAGGAGGCCGAAGCCGAGCAGCGCGGTCGTCGCGAGGGACGAGCGGCGGCGCTTCGTCGCGGCGCGCTTCGTGCCGACGCGACGCGCCGACGTCCGATTCGTTCGGGGCTTGGTGAACATGCGGTGCTCCTGATCGGGGATCGGACTAGGAGATGAACGGGAGGAGGTAGATGACGAAGAACAGGCCCACCCAGACGACGTCGACGAAGTGCCAGTAATACGACACGACGATCGCGTTCGTCGCCTCCTTGTGGGTCATGCGGCGCACGGCGTAGATGCGGCCGATGACGAGGAGGAAGGCGATGAGGCCGCCCGTGACGTGGAGGCCGTGGAAGCCGGTCGTCATGTAGAAGGCGCTCGAGAACGAGTTGAGGTTGAGGACGTAGCCCTCCGAGACGAGCGTCGCGTACTCGTAGACCTGGCCGCCGATGAAGATCGCGCCGAGGACGAATGTGAGGTAGAACCACTCGACGACGCCCCACTTGCCCATGCCCTTGCCGGTGGCGCGGGCCTGGCCGCGCTCGGCGGCGAACACGCCGAACTGGCAGGTGAAGGACGAGGACACCAGGATGGCCGTGTTCACGATCGAGAACGGGATGTTCAGCGTGTCGTGGCCCGCGGCGAACTGCTCCGGCGCCATCGCGCGGAGCGTGAAGTAGATCGCGAACAGGCCCGCGAAGAACATGACCTCGGAGCCGAGCCACACGATGACGCCGATGGCGGTCGTGTTGGGCCGGTGGACCGAATGCACGGCAGGGGCGGAGGTTGCAGCAGTCACGGGAGCCATTATGTCGGATTTCCCAGTTTCGCGAGACCAGCTCGGGGGCCCGGCGGGTCGAACGGGCCGGTCTCCCCGATGATCCTGCGGAACGCAGCGGTTCGAAGGGCCATCGCGAGTCCGTTCCGCGACCCCGGATCGCAGTAGCCTCGTCTCATGACGACGACCGATCGCACCTGGCCCCGGCTCATCGACTCGCTCCTGTCCGGCGAGGACCTCAGCGTCGCGGACGCGACCTGGGCGATGGAGCAGGTCATGCGCGGCGAGGTCTCGGAGTCCCGCCTCGCGGCGTTCCTCATCGCCCTCCGCGCGAAAGGGGAGAAGGTCGAGGAGGTCATCGGCTTCCGCGACGCGATCCTCGCCCACGCGCTCCCTGCCGACCTCACGCCGTGGGCGCTCGACATCGTCGGCACGGGCGGCGACATGGTCGGCACCGTGAACGTCTCGACGATGTCGGCGATGGTGTGCGCGGGCTCGGGCGTCCCGGTCGTGAAGCACGGCGGCCGCGCCGCGAGCGCGAAGTCGGGCTCCTCGGACGTCCTCACGGCGCTCGGCGGAGTGCACACCTCCGACCCCGCCGAGGTGCGCCGCGTCTTCGAGGAGACGGGCCTCACCTTCCTCTTCGCCTCGCTCTTCCACCCCGGCTTCGCCCACGCGGGCCCCGTGCGCCGCGAGCTCGGCGTCTCGACGGTCTTCAACTTCCTCGGCCCGCTCACGAACCCGGCGCGGCCGGAGGCGAGCGCGGTCGGCGTCGCGCGGGAGTCGGCCATCCCGCTCATCACCGGCGTCTTCCGCACGCGCGGCGCCACGGCGCTCGTCTTCCGCGGCGACGACGGCCTCGACGAGCTCACGGTCACGGGCTACTCCCACATCTGGGAGGTCTCGAACGGCGCGATCACCGAGCACGACGTGCACCCGCGCGACGTCGGGCTCGGCACCTACGAGATGTCGGAGCTGCTCGGCGGCACCCCGGAGGAGAACGCCGCGATCGCGCGCGAGACGCTCGCGGGCGAGCGCCAGGGCGCGGTGCGCGACATCGTCCTCCTCAACGCCGCAGCCGGCATGGTCGCCTTCGACCTCGCGAAGGACGGCGAGCAGGCCGAGCGCCCTATCCGCCACCGGCTCCAGGAGCGCATCGAGACCGCGCGCGAGACGATCGACTCGGGCAAGGCCATCGCGCAGCTCGACCGCTGGGTCGCCGCGACGCGCGCCGGCTCAGCCGAATAGGCGAGCTCGACAGGCTCCCTGTCGAAGATCCTCGAGACCGCACGACGACGACGCCCGCCCCGGCCTGAGCCGGAGCGGGCGTCGTCGCGTGCGGTGCGCGATCCGCTACTTCGTGTCCTCGTCGACCCAGTCGAGGGTCTTCGAGACGGCCTTCTTCCAGATGCGGTAGAGGCGCTCGCGCTCCTCCTCAGGCATCTGCGGCGTCCAGCGCTTGTCCTCCTGCCAGTTCTGGCGGACCTCCTCGAGGTCCTTCCAGAAGCCCGTGGCGAGGCCGGCCGCGTAGGCGGCGCCGAGGGCGGTCGTCTCGGCGACCTTCGGGCGCACGACGTCCGTGCCGAGGATGTCGGCCTGGAACTGCATGAGCGTGTCGTTCGCGACCATGCCGCCGTCGACGCGGAGCTCGGCGAGCGGCACGCCCGAGTCGGCGTTCGAGGCGTCGAGCACGTCGCGCGTCTGGAACGCCGTCGACTCGAGCGCGGCGCGGGCGATGTGGCCCTTGTTCACGTAGCGGGTGAGGCCGACGATCGCGCCGCGGGCGTCCGGTCGCCAGTAGGGCGCGTAGAGGCCCGAGAAGGCGGGGACGATGTAGCAGCCGCCGTTGTCCTCGACGCCCTTCGCGAGGTCCTCGACCTCCGGGGCCTGCGAGAACATGCCGAGGTTGTCGCGGAGCCACTGCACGAGCGAGCCCGTGACGGCGATCGAGCCCTCGAGCGCGTAGACCGGCTTCGCGTCGCCGAGCTGGTAGCAGACGGTCGTGAGCAGGCCGTTCTCGCTCTGGACGATCTCCTCGCCCGTGTTGTAGATGAGGAACGAGCCCGTGCCGTAGGTGTTCTTCGCCGCGCCCTGCTCGAAGGCGGTCTGGCCGAAGGTCGCGGCCTGCTGGTCGCCGAGGATGCCGGCCACGGGCACCTCGCGCAGCAGCGACTGCGACTCGATCGTGCCGAAGACCTCGGAGGACGACTTGATCTCCGGGAGCATCGAGCGCGGCACGTCGAAGACGCCGAGGATCTCGTCGTCCCAGTCGAGGGTGCGGAGGTCCATGAAGAGCGTGCGGGAGGCGTTCGTCACGTCGGTCGCGTGGACGCCGCCGTCCTTGCCGCCCGTGAGGTTCCAGAGCACCCAGGAGTCCGTCGTGCCGAAGAGGAGGTCGCCGGCCTCGGCGCGCTCGCGGGCGCCCTCGACGTTCTCGAGGATCCACACGACCTTCGTGCCCGAGAAGTACGTGTTGATGGGGAGGCCGACCTTGTCGCGGAAGCGGTCGACGCCGCCGTCCTGCGCGAGGCGGTCGACGATCTCCTGCGTGCGCGTGTCCTGCCACACGATAGCGTTGTAGACGGGCTCGCCGGTGTGCCTATCCCACACGACGGCCGTCTCGCGCTGGTTCGTGATGCCGACGGCCTGGATGTCGTGGCGTGTGATGTTCGCGCGCGAGAGCGCCTGGCCGATGACCTCCCGCGTGTTGTTCCAGATCTCCATGGGGTCGTGCTCGACCCACCCGGCCTTCGGGAAGATCTGCTCGTGCTCCATCTGGCCGGTTGACACGATCGAGCCGGAGTGGTCGAAGACGATGGCTCGGGTGGAGGTCGTGCCCTGGTCGATGGCCATGACGTACGTGCTCACGGAGTGACTCCTTTGTCGGCGATGCGGTCCCGGCGCGCGCCGGGGTGCGGATCACCGTACCGGAATCCCCATGGGACACGCCGTGCGGAGGAGCCGATCGGCGCGTCGCGCGGCGGACGGGACGGCGAAGGCGCCGGCCCCATGCGGAGCCGGCCCCTTCGGAGCGCTGCGGGAGGTCGCTACGCGACCGCGCCCGGGAGGATCGCCATGCCGACGAGCCCGGCGAGGATGCCGCCGATGAACGGGCCGACGACGGGGACCCACGAGTAGCCCCAGTCGCTCGAGCCCTTGCCGCGGATCGGGAGGATGGCGTGCGCGATGCGCGGACCGAGGTCGCGGAACGGGTTGATCGCGTAGCCGGTCGGGCCGCCGAGGCTCGCGCCGATGCCGACGACGACGAGCGCGACGGCGAGCGGGGCGAGGTTGCCGAGCGACGTGACCTGGGCGAGGCCGTTGCCGTCCGGGTTCGGCGCGGTGACCGAGGCGAAGTTCTTGAACGCGATGACCGAGAGCACGAGCACGAAGGTGCCGATGACCTCGGTGATGACGTTCCAGCCGAGCGAGCGCGTGGCCGGGCCGGTGGCGAAGACGCCGAGCTTGTTGGCCGGGTCCGGCTCGTCGTCGAAGTGCGTCTTGTAGGCGAGCCAGACGAGGATCGCGCCGAGGATCGCGCCGACGAGCTGCGCGCCGAAGCGGACGAGGACGTCCGCCCAGTCGACCGTGGCGCCCGCGATGAGGTCGCGGACCGCGAGGCCGAGCGTGACGGCCGGGTTGATGTGGCCGCCCGAGGCCGCCGAGGCGAGGACGCCGACGAAGACCGCGAGGCCCCAGCCGATGTTCACCATGAGGAAGCCGCCGCCGTTGCCCTTGGTGCCGGCGAGCGCGACGTTCGCGACGACGCCGCAGCCGAGGAGGATGAGCAGCGCCATGCCGACCATCTCCGAGAGGAAGATCGTTCCCACGTTTCGTGTGCCTTTCATGCAGGTTCGCGAATGCGTGTGTGCATCCGGTCAGCCGTAGCTGCGCCGCCAGCCTAACGGGCAGGCGCCGATCAGGATCGATTGGCGGACGAATCGAGACCTTCGCGTCGGGGTTCGGCGAGGGACCCCGAGCCGACGTCGAGCGGAGCCGCGTTTCCCCGGCGGGCGCTCAGCGCCGCGGGTCTACGCTTCGAATTGGGTGCGATGCCGGACCCCGCCGCGCCCGTCCGAGCTCCGCTGAGAGGGATGATCGTGAAGAAGCTCATCAACGACCCGCAGGACGTCGTCAAGGAGGCCGTGCAGGGCATGGCCCTCGCCCACGCGGACCTGCTCCGCGTCGAGGAGGACCCGACCTTCCTCGTCCGCAGGGACGCGCCCGTCGAGGGCAAGGTCGGCATCGTCTCGGGCGGCGGCTCCGGCCACGAGCCCATGCACGGCGGCCTCGTCGGCCCCGGCATGCTCGACGCGGCCGTCCCCGGCGCCGTGTTCACCTCGCCGACGCCCGACCCCATCCTCGCCGCCACGAAGGCCGTCGACTCGGGCAAGGGCGTCCTCCACATCGTGAAGAACTACACGGGCGACGTGCTCAACTTCGAGACCGCCGCCGACCTCGCCCTCGCCGAGGACATCGAGGTCCGCTCGGTCGTCATCGACGACGACGTCGCGGTGAAGGACTCCCTCTACACGGCCGGCCGCCGCGGCGTCGCGGGCACGGTGCTCGTCGAGAAGATCGCGGGCGCCGCCGCCGAACGCGGCGACGACCTCGAGGCCGTCGCGAAGGTCGCCGAGAAGGTGAACGGTCAGGTCCGCTCGATGGGCGTGGCCCTCACCGCCTGCACCGTCCCGCACGCGGGCGAGCCCTCCTTCGACCTCCCCGAGGACGAGATCGAGATCGGCATCGGCATCCACGGCGAGCCCGGCCGCGAGCGGATCACGCTCGAGCCGGCCGACGCGATCGCCGAGCGCCTCGTCGGCGCCATCCTCGAGGACATGCCCCTCGGCGAGGGCGACCGGGCGCTCCTCTTCGTGAACGGCATGGGCGGCACCCCGCTCGTCGAGCTCTACATCGTGTACCGCAAGGCGGCGCAGCTGCTCCAGGAGCGCGGCGTCGAGGTCGTCCGCCACCTCGTCGGCAACGTCACCACCTCCCTCGAGATGCAGGGCTGCTCGGTGTCCGTCCTCAAGATGGACGACGAGCTCCTCGAGCTCTGGGACGCGCCGGTCGAGACCGCCGCGCTCCGCTGGGGGCGATAGCCGTGGCCCTGGGCACACCCTTCGCCCGCCGCTTCGTCGAGCTCGCCGCCGCGAGCATGTCCGAGCACGCTCAGGAGCTTGTCCACCTCGACCGGAACATCGGCGACGGCGACCACGGCGAGAACATGCGCCGCGGCTTCGACGCCGCCCTCGGCAAGCTCGACTCCGTCGCGGAGGACGCGACGCCGGCCGACGTGCTCAAGCTGCTCGCGACGACCCTCATCTCGACGGTCGGCGGGGCGGCCGGTCCGCTCTACGGCACGGCCTTCCTCAAGGGCTCGATGGCCGTGAAGGATCGCCCGGAGCTCGACGCCGCCGCGATCGCCGCCTTCCTCGAGGCCGCGCGCGACGGCGTCGCCTCCCGCGGCAAGGCCGAGCCGGGCGACAAGACGATGGTGGATGCCTGGACGCCCGCCGTCGACGCCGCGAAGGCCGCCGCCAAGGCCGGCGAGCCCGAGACGGCCGTCCTCGCCGCCGCCCGCGACGCCGCCCGCGAGGGCGCCGCGGCGACCGAGCCGCTCGTCGCCCGCAAGGGCCGCGCGAGCTACCTGGGGGAGCGGGCCGCCGGGCACCGCGACCCGGGCGCCCAGTCGACGGCGTACCTCCTCGAAGCCATGACGGCCGCCGCCGAGGAGGCCGCGGCATGAGCGTCGGTCTCGTCATCGTCTCCCATTCCAGCCGGATCGCCGAGGGGGTCGTCGAGCTCGCCGGGCAGATGGCGCAGGGCGTGCCCATGCGCGCGGCCGGCGGCACCGACGACGGCCGCATCGGCACGAGCTTCGAGCGCATCGAGGCCGCCGTCGCCGAGCTCTCGGGCGAGGGTTGCGTCGTCCTCTGCGATCTCGGCTCCGCCATCATGACCGCCGAGACCGTCCTCGAGACGCTCGACGACGAGGCGCGCTCGCGCGTCCGCCTCGCCGACGCCCCGCTCGTCGAGGGCGCCGTCGCCGCGGGCGTCGCCGCCGCGACCGGCGGCGCGCTCGACGAGGTCGAGCGCGCGGCGACCGGCGCCTGGGGCCGCGAGGCCGCGGCCGCCGGAGCGGGGGAGCACGCGTCCTCGCTCGACGCCGCCGGAGCCGCGCTCGCGGAGGAATCCGCATCCCCCATCACCGAAGGAGCCCCCATGTCCGCAGACCGCCGCAGCCTCGTGCTGCAGAACGCCGAGGGCCTCCACGCCCGTCCCGCCGCCCAGTTCGTGAAGACCGCATCGGCGTTCGACGCGAAGATCACGGCGAACGGCGTCGACGCGAAGAGCCTCCTCCGCATCATGGGCCTCGGCCTCAAGCAGGGCGCGACGCTCGAGCTCGAGGCTGAGGGCGCGCAGGCGGCCGAGGCGCTCGATGCGCTCACGGCGCTCGTCGAGAGCGGCTTCGGCGAGTAGCGATCCCGTCCGCCCCGACGACGGAGGCCGGCCCCGCGCGGGCCGGCCTCCGTCGCGCCCGGGCGGGCGCGCGAGGGTAGCGGACGCCGGGTACGGAATCGCATCGATCGGCGGCGTTCCGCGGATATTCAGGCCATCTTCAGGAAAAGCGCTGATCGCGGCTACGTTCCCGCAATCCGATCGTTACCGCTCGTCGGGGATTCGGCCAGGCCCTGCCCTTACGTTGGATGCCTGGTCGCACCCGCGACCACTCGAATCCCCACCCGGGGTTCCTTCCCCGAGCAAGTAAGGACATCAACTCATGACTGGTTTCGGTCTCGGCTGGCTCTCGTGGCTCATCGTCGGCCTCATCGCCGGTGCGCTCGCCAAGCTCATCATGCCCGGCCGTCAGGGCGGCGGCTTCCTCGCGACCCTGATCCTCGGCGTCATCGGCGCCATCCTCGGCGGCGTCATCGCCGGTCTCATCTTCCCGGACGCCCAGTGGGGCTTCTTCAACATCTGGATGTGGCTCTTCGCCATCCTCGGCGCGATCCTCGTCCTCTTCATCTGGGGCCTCATCTCCTCGCGCGGCACGAACAAGGGCGGTCGCGGCACCATCTAAGGAGCCGACCGCAGCACGCCGAACGGCGCTCCGACCTCCGGGTCGGGGCGCCGTTCGCCGTTCCGGCGGGGTCGCGGGCGGCTCCCGGTCGAGGGGCCGCCGGGGGAGCGGCGCCCCGAGGCCGTCGCGCCGGGGACGTACACTCGCCCGCATGGTCCGCCGCGCGAAGCATGATTTCCCCGAGCTCCCCGATCGGGACGCCGTCGACGAGGCGCTGCGCCGCGCGGACGAGACCGCGGCCGAGGACGCCGAGCGCCTCGAGCGCCTCGGCCGGGCGCCGACCGTGCTCGCGATCGACGCGCGCCCCCGCCTCGGCGCCGTCGTCCCGCGGATCGTCGCGACGCTCGCGTTCGTCGGCGCGCTCCTCGGGCTCCTCTACTTCCTCGCGACGCCCGAGGGCCGCGCCATCGTCGAGGCGCGCGGCGCGCTCGCCGTGGCCGGGGGATGGCTGCTCTTCCTCGCCATCGTCATCCTCGGCGGCGTCGCCGCGCTCGGCGTCGTCCGCGGCGTGAACTCGGGCCTGCGCCCCCTCCGCCGCCGCGACCTCCTGCCGTTCGCGCTGGGGGAGTCGCTCGCCGTCGGCGCGGGCTGCGCGGCGGCCTCCTTCCTCGCCTCCTTCACGACCGGCGACATCATGCGGATCATGGCGTTCTCGCTCGCGCTCGGCACGATCTTCGCCTGGTCGGCGCTCATGCCCGCGACCGCGGCCCGCTTCCAGGAGGCGCTCGACTCGGGTCGCACGGCGCCGGACGAGGGGTGAGCGGCGGCCGTCCGCCCGCATTCGCTAGCCTGCCCGGCATGAGTCTCGACCTCGACACGCTGCTGGCCCTCGAGCTTCGCCTCGCGCGCGCCGAGAACGGCGATCCGTACCGCGAGATCCTCCGCGAAGACGCCGTCGTCGTGCTCCCGGGCTTCGTCATGGGCCGGGAAGACTGCGCGGCCGCCATCGATGCGAGCCCGGGCTGGGACCGCGTCGAGCTCGAGGGCGAGCGGGTCGTGCCGATCTCCGCCGACTCGGCCGCGCTCGTCTACCGATTCTCGGGGCTGCGCGGCGCCGAGGGCTACGTCGCCGACATGGTGTCGACCTACGTCGCGACGCCGGAGGGCCCGCGGCTCGTCACGCATCAGCACACGATGCACTGGGATCCGGAGCTCGCGGAGGAGATCGGCTAGCTCCCGGCTCGGGCCCCCTCCGCCGCCCCGATACCCTGGTGGCTTCCGCGCGCCCGCCCCGGCGCGCGAGGCGAGCGGCGGAAGGAGCGGCGGATGACCCTCGAGGAGCAGCGCCTCTTCACCCTGCGCTTCGGCGCCCTCGCGCTCGCGAACTTCCTCGTCACGATGACGTTCCTGCTCCTCTTGAGCTTCGTGGCGGGCTACGCCGTCGAGCGCTTCGGCGCGAACGACTCGCTCGCGGGATTCGCCGCCGGCTCCTTCGTGCTCGGGGGCCTCCTCGCCCGCCTCGCCTTCGGCCAGGAGATCGACCGCTGGGGCCGACGCCGCACCCTCGCGTGGTCGCTCGCGATCATGCTCGCCGCGAGCCTCGTCTCGCTCGCCGTCGGCGACATCTGGCTCTTCATCGCCGTCCGCGTCGTGCAGGGCGCCGCCTTCGGCCTCGCGACGAACGTCACGAACGTCGCGGCGATGGACCTCATCCCGCCGCTGCGCCGCGGCGAGGGCACGGGCTGGTTCACGCTCTCGACGACGATCTCGCACGCGCTCGGCCCCTTCCTCGGGATCTTCGTGCAGCGCTCCCTCGGCGACGAGGCCGTGCTCCTCGTCGCCGTCGGCTGCTGCGCGGCCGCGCTCGTCGTGGCCCTCCTCACGCGCGTCCCCGAGCTCATCTGGGAGTCGGGGGAGCGGCCGGATCGCACGCCCTGGCACCTCGGCGCCGTCATCGAGCCGAAGGCGTTGCCGCTCTCGCTGCTCGTGCTCGTCGCGGCGAGCGGCTACGCGTCGATCCTCTCCTTCCTCTCCGCGTACTCGACCGAGGAGGGCTTCGCGGAGGCGGCGCCGATCTTCTTCCTCGTCTACGCCGGATTCCTCGTCGTCATGCGTCCCCTCGCGGGTCGCGCGCTCGACCGCTTCGGCGACAACGCCGTGGCGATCCCGTCCCTGATCGCCTACGTCGCGGGGCTGCTCCTCGTCTCGCAGGCGCACGAGGCGTGGCAGCTCCTCTGCGCGGCGCCGCTGCTCGCGCTCGGCTACGGCACGCTCGTCTCCGTCTTCCAGGCGCTCGCCGTCGGCCGCTCCCCGGCGCACCGCACGAGCACGGCGATCTCGACCTTCTACTCGGGCCTCGACGCGGGCGTGGGGGCAGGGCCGTTCCTCTACGGGACGATCGCCGCCTTCACGGGGCACCGCGGCATGTACCTCGCCGCCGCCGTCGTCGCTGCGTGCCTGCTCGCGGCCTACTGGCTCGCGCACGGACGGCGTCCGCTGCAGCCCCTCACGACCGTCGGCGGCGCCCGCGGCTGAGCCGCCCGCGACACCCGCCGACGCCGCCGTCCGACGGGCCGGTGGGCGCCCGTGTTCGCAGTCTGAACAGGGACGGGCGTCCACATTGACCGCATGCCCGCGCGCGTGGGATTCTGTGATGACCGATCGGTCGGGAATTCGCCCGCGCGCGAGCCGTCGATCGCCGCTCGCAGGCGCCCGCGCCAGCTCGTCACGAAGGAGTTTCGATGCCCGAGGCATTTCTCGTTGGGGGCGTGCGCACGCCCGTCGGCCGTTACGGCGGCGCCCTCGCCCCCGTCCGCCCCGATGACCTCGCGGCGCTCGTCGTCCGCGAGGCCGTGACGCGCGCGGGCATCGACCCGGCCGCCGTCGACGAGGTCGTCTACGGCAACGCGAACGGCGCGGGCGAGGAGAACCGCAACGTCGCCCGCATGGCGTGGCTGCTCGCCGGCTTCCCCGACACCGTCCCCGGCATCACCGTGAACCGCCTCTGCGCCTCGGGCATGTCCGCGATCATCATGGCCTCGCAGCAGATCCGCTCCGGCGACGCCGACCTCGTCGTCTGCGGCGGCGTCGAGTCGATGAGCCGCGCGCCCTGGGTCATGGAGAAGCCCGCGACCGCCTGGGCGAAGCCCGGCGCCGCCTTCGACACCTCCATCGGCTGGCGCTTCCCGAACCCGCGCTTCGCCGAGGGCGAGCTCTCGCGCGACGGCAAGATGCTCTACTCGATGCCCGAGACGGCCGAGGAGCTCGCCGAGGTCGACGGCATCTCGCGCGAGGACGCCGACGCGTTCTCGGTCCGCTCCCACGAGCGCGCGCTCGCCGCGATCGCCGAGGGCCGCTTCGCGGACGAGATCGTCCCCGTCGAGGTCCCGGGCCGCAAGGGCGCCGTCACCGTCGTCGACACCGACGAGGGCCCGCGCGAGGGCACGACGACGGACGTCCTCGCGAAGCTCCGCCCGGTCGTGAAGCCCGGCGGCATCGTCACGGCCGGCAACTCCTCCTCGCTCAACGACGGCGCCTCGGCGATCGTCGTCGCCTCGGAGAAGGCCATCGAGCAGCTCGGCCTCACCGCCCGCGCCCGCGTCGTCGCTGGCACGGCCGCCGGCTGCACGCCCGAGATCATGGGCATCGGCCCCGTCCCCGCGACCGAGAAGGCGCTCGCCCGCGCCGGCTGGTCGAAGGACGACCTCGGCGCGATCGAGCTCAACGAGGCCTTCGCGACGCAGTCGCTCGCCTGCATCCGCCGCCTCGGCCTCGACGAGGAGATCATCAACCGCGACGGCGGCGCGATCGCGCTCGGCCACCCGCTCGGCTCCTCGGGCTCGCGCATCACGATCACCCTCCTCGGCCGCATGGAGCGCGAGGGCGCCGACCGCGGCCTCGCGACGATGTGCGTCGGCGTCGGCCAGGGCACGGCGCTCCTCCTGGAGCGCGTGAAGTGAGCGCGGACGGCATGACGCTGGACGCCTCCGGCTTCGAGCGCCTGTCGATCGAGGAGCGCGGCGACCGCCTCGTCGCGACCCTCGACCACCAGCCGACCCGGAACGCGATCGACCAGCAGATGGTCGACGAGCTCCACGCGGTCTGCGCGCACCTCGAGCGGACGCCGAAGATCCTCATCCTGCGCGGCGCGAACGGGCTCTTCGCCTCGGGCGCCGACATCGGGCAGCTCCGCGAGCGCCGCCGCGACGACGCGCTCGCCGGCATCAACTCGACGATCTTCGACCGGATCGCGAAGCTGCCGATGCCCGTCATCGCGGCCCTCGAGGGCTACGCGCTCGGCGGCGGCGCGGAGCTCGCCTACGCGGCGGACTTCCGCATCGCGACGCCGAACGTGAAGCTCGGCAACCCGGAGACGGCGCTCGGCATCATGGCCGCCGCCGGCGCCACCTGGCGCCTCAAGGAGCTCGTCGGCGAGCCGCTCGCGAAGGAGATCCTCCTCGCGGGCCGCCAGCTCGACGCCGAGGAGGCGCTCGCGTGCCACCTCGTCACCGAGCTCCACGAGCCGGAGGCGCTCCTCGACGCCGCGCACGCGCTCGCCGACCGCATCGGCGCGCAGGACGCGCTCGCCGTGCGCATCTCGAAGGCCGTGTTCCACACGCCGCGCGAGGCGCACCCGATGATCGACACGCTCGCCCAGGCGACGCTCTTCGAGTCGGAGGAGAAGTTCCGCCGGATGGGGGAGTTCCTCGAGAAGCGCGAGCGGCGCCGGCAGGAGAAGGCCGCGGCGAAGGCCGCCGAGCAGGGCGCATCCCAGGACCAGGCCGCGACGACGCGGTCCGAGAACGAGTAACCAGGCTCTCCGAGCCGGACACAGGAGCACGACATGACCACCCTCCCCAACCGCGTCGGCGTCATCGGCGGCGGCCGCATGGGCTCGGGCATCGCCCACGCCTTCCTCATCAAGGGCTGCGACGTCACCGTCATCGAGGCGCAGGCCCAGTTCGCCGAGGCGGCGCGCGAGCGCGTCGAGCAGGCCGTCGCGAAGTCGATCGAGCGCGGCGCGACCGACATCAACCTCGACGCCACCCTCGAGCGCTTCCGCGTCGAGATCGACACGAACGCGCTCGCCGACCGCGAGCTCGTCGTCGAGGCCGTCCCGGAGGACTGGGACATGAAGGTCGCGACCCTCCAGAACGCCGAGAAGGTCCTCGCGGAGACCGCCGTCATCGCGACGAACACCTCCTCGCTCTCGGTCACGGGCCTCGCCGAGCAGCTCCAGCGCCCGGCGCAGTTCCTCGGCCTGCACTTCTTCAACCCGGTGCCGGCCTCCACGCTCGTCGAGATCGTCCAGCAACCGCAGACCTCGGACGAGCTCAAGGCGATCGCCCCGGGCTGGGTCCAGGCCCTCGGCAAGACCCCGATCGTCGTGAACGACGCCCCGGGCTTCGCTTCGAGCCGCCTCGGCGTCGCGATCGCCCTCGAGGCGATGCGGATGGTCGAGGAGGGCGTCGCCTCGGCGCAGGACATCGACCTCGCCATGGAGCTCGGCTACAAGCACCCGGCCGGCCCGCTCAAGACGACGGACATCGTCGGCCTCGACGTCCGCCTCGGCATCGCCGAGTACCTCCACTCGACGCTCGGCGAGCGCTTCGCCCCGCCGCAGATCCTCCGCGACAAGGTGGCGAAGGGCGAGCTCGGCCGCAAGACCGGCAAGGGCTTCTACGACTGGAGCGACGCGAAGTAGCGCGCCGCCCGTCGGCGGATCCCCTTCCACGGATCTCCTTCCACGGAACCCCCGATGAACGCCCACGCGGCGTTCATCGGGGGTTCCTACGTTGGGAGGACCCCGACGAATAGGAGCAGCATCATGCGCGCCATCCGACTCACGGACTGGAAGACCTTCCCGAGCCTCGTGGAGGTGGAGCGCCCGACGCCCGGCCCGGGCGAGGTGCTCCTCAAGATCGCGGGCGCCGGCGCCTGCCACTCCGACGTCGCGATGTTCCACGACTTCGAGGAGGGCACGAACCCGCTCATCCGCAAGGGCTTCACGCTCGGCCACGAGAACTCGGGCTGGGTCGAGGAGGTCGGCGAGGGCGTGAGCGGCTTCGAGAAGGGCGACGCGTACCTCGTCTACGGCCCCATCGGCTGCAAGCACTGCCGCGCCTGCTCGCGCGGCCAGGACACCTACTGCGAGCACCCCGGCGACGTGGGCTACATGGCCGTCGGCATCGGCCGCGACGGCGGCATGGCCGAGTACATGACCGTCCCCGCGACGAACCTCATCCCGCTCGGCGACGCGGATCCCGTCGACGCAGCGCCCCTCGCCGACGCGGCGCTCACGCCATATCACGCCATCCGCCTCTCGATGCGCCAGCTCCAGCGCGGCGGCAGCTCGGCCCTCGTCATCGGCCTCGGCGGCCTCGGCCAGATCGCGGTCCAGATCCTCACGGCGATCACCGGCGCCACCGTCTACGCGACCGACATGAAGGAGGACGCGATGAAGACGGCCGAGGAGGCCGGCGCGATCGCCGTCCCGGGCGGCGAGGGCCAGACCGAGCGCATCCGCGAGCTCACGGGCGGCCGCGGCGTCGACGCCGTGTTCGATATGGTCGGCGCCTCGCCGACGATCGCGCTCGCGCAGCAGGTCGTCGCGCAGCAGGGCCGCATCTCGGTCGTCGGCATCGCGAACGGCGCCGCGACGTGGTCGTTCTTCACGAACCCCTACGAGGCCGAGCTCACGAACACCTACTGGGGCACGATCGAGGACCTCTACGAGGTCGTCGACCTCTACAAGGCCAGCAAGATCCGCCCGCAGGTCGAGCGCTACCCGATGGACCGCGCGCTCGAGGCGTATCAGAAGCTCGTCGACGGGACGCTCTCCGGCCGCGCCGTCGTCATGCCGAACAGCTAGCGGAGGCCTCCGCGACGCGGGCCCGGGGCGAGCGCGCCTCGGGCCCGCGTCGTGTTCGGCCCGCGTCGCGTGCCGGGCGCGCCCCTCGCTAGGCTCTAACGGTGAGCCACGCCGATCGCACCCCCGCCGCCGCGAAGCCCGAGACCGCCGCCGAGACCGCCCCCGGAGGCTCGACCGCCCCCGCCGCGGACGCCGGATCGTCATCGCTCCTCGAGCGCCTCTTCCACCTCTCCGAGCGCGGCACGACCTGGGGCCGCGAGGTGCGCGGCGGCCTCGTCACCTTCGTGACGATCTCGTACATCCTCGTGCTCAACCCGCTCATCATCGGCGGCGACAAGTCGGCGGACGTCGTCGGGGGAGTCCTCCAGCAGGCGCAGGTCGCCTCGGCGACCGCCCTCGCGGCCGGCGCCCTCACGATCCTCTTCGGCCTCGTCGCGAACCTGCCCTACGCGCTCGCCGCGGGCCTCGGCATCAACTCCTTCCTCGCCGTCTCGATGGTGCGCGAGGTGACGTGGCCGGAGGCGATGGGCCTCGTGCTCCTCAACGGCCTCATCATCGTGGCGCTCGGGGCGACAGGCGCTCGGACGGCGATCTTCCACGCCATCCCGGCCGCCCTGAAGTCGGCGATCACCGTCGGCATCGGCTTCTTCATCGCCTTCATCGGTCTCGTCGACTCGGGCTTCGTCACCCGCACGCCCGCCGGCCCGCCCGTCCAGCTCGGCACCGGCGGCTCGATCGGCACGATCCCGACGCTCATCTTCGTCATCACGCTCGTGCTCATGGGCATCCTCGTCGCCCGCCGCGTGCCGGGCGCCATCCTCATCGGCATCGCCGTCGGCACGGCGCTCGCGCTCGTCGTCGAGGGCACGATGCACCTCGGCTCCTCGGTCGACAACCCCGGCGGCTGGAACCTCACCGTGCCCGCGCTGCCGGAGTCGATCATGGCGCTGCCCGACTTCTCGCTCGTCGGCGCCGTCGACCCGATCGGCGCGTTCGGTCGCCTCGGGCCCGTCGCGGCGCTCATGCTCCTCCTCACGCTCGTGTTCATGAACTTCTTCGACGCGATGGGCTCGATGACCGGCCTCGCGAAGAACGCCGGCATCGCGCACGAGGACGGCACCTTCCCGCGCATGCGCTCGGCCTTCGTCATCGAGGGCCTCGGCGCCGTCGTCGGCGGCGCGACGAGCTCCTCCTCGAACACCGTCTACGTCGACTCGGCCTCGGGGATCGGCGAGGGCGCGCGGACGGGCCTCGCCTCGGTCATCACCGGCGCGCTCTTCCTCCTCTCGATCTTCTTCACGCCGCTCGCGCTCATCGTGCCGCTCGAGGTGGGCGCGGCCGCGCTCGTCGTCGTCGGCGCGATGATGATGGGCGAGGTCGTCGAGATCGATTGGAAGGACTTCGCGACGGCGCTGCCCGCCTTCCTCACGATCGCGGCGATGCCGCTCACGTACTCGATCGCGAACGGCATCGGCATCGGCTTCATCGCCTGGGTGCTCATCAACGTCGCGGCCGGCCGGGGCAAGCAGATCCACTGGCTGCTCTGGATCGTCGCGGCGGGATTCGTGCTCTTCTTCGCCCGCGGGGCGATCGCGGGCATCGAGGGCTAGGCGCCCTCGCCCTCGAGGCCTCTGCGCGGACCGCGCGCCTCGGACGACAGGCTCGCTGTCGAAGCTAGCCTGGCGGCATGCGCCACGAGCCGAGCGATCCCCGCCGCGAGACGGCATCGGCCGCGAGCCGTCCGGTGCCGCCGGATCGCGCCATGCCGCTGCTGCTCTCCATCGCCGCGCGCGGCCTCGTCGAGGACCTCGCGGCTGCGCTCGACGAGGGCACGGCCCCCGGGATGACCCCGAGCCTGCTCGCCGCCCTCCAGGCGATCGGCGGCGGCTGCTCGATCGCCGAGCTCGGCCGGCGCCTCGGCATCGCGAAGCAGTCGGCCGGCCGCAGCCTCCGCGCCCTCGAGGAGCTCGGCTACGCCGAGATCGCGCCGGATGGCCGGGACGCGCGCGCCGCGATCGTCCGGCGCACGGCGCGCGGCCGAGCCGCGGTCGAGGCCTCCGATGCGCTCGCCGAGGAGCTCGTGCGCGGCTGGCGGGCGCAGGCCGGCGACGCCGCGGTCGACGGGATGCTCGCGCTGCTCTACTCGCTCGAGCGCGACCGGCGCTCGGAGGCGGAGGCGGAGGCCTAGAGCCCGAGCTTCGCCGCGAGCACGGCGGCGACGGCCTGCTCGGAGCCCGTGAGCTCGACGTCGGCGACGCGGCCCCGCCCGAACGCGAGGAGCACGAGCTCGGAGGGGCGCCCGCGCGCGATGACCTCCGCCGTGCCGCGGCGCCCGGCGAGGCGCAGGCGGTCGACGGGGCGTCCGGGGTCGGTCCGCTCGGCGATCACCGCGGCTCCCGCGCCGCGCGCGAGCATGGGGCCCATCGAGCGGAGGCGGTCCCAGAGCTCGTCCTCGTCGGCGGGGTCGAGCGGCCGGGGCGCCGCGCCGCCCGGTGCCCCTCCCGCGGCCGCGCGGCGGACGTCCTCGTGGTGGACGAAGAACTCGATCGCGTTCATCGCCGCGTCGACGGGGCGGATGGCGAGGGCGGGGGTCCGCAGGTCGTCCACGAGCCCCTCGTAGCCGAGCCGCTCGAGCGCGCGCTCGCGCCGGGCGTCGGCGATCCGCTCGAGGCCGGGCGCGAGGCCGGGGAGGCTCGCGGGGTCGTGCTCGCGGGTCCAGAGGTGGGCGGCGAGGTCACGGGTCGTCCAGCCCTCGCAGAGCGTGGGCGCCTCGGGCCCGAGCTCGAGGAGGAAGTCGCAGAGGGCGGCGCGTTCGGCGGCGGCGAGAGTCATGTCGCCGACGCTACGCGCCGAAGCTCGGGGTTCCTCCGGTGGTTTCGAGACGGCCCTTCCGGGGCGGTTTCAAGCTAGGGACGCAACACCCAGTTGAAATCAGGGTCGTTCATGAGCCTAGTGAGCACCTCGGCCGGGGTGAAGAACTCCAGCCGCTTCCGGGGCCGGCTGTTCATCTCCGCCGCGACGTCGTCCAGATGCATCTCGTCCAGCCGGGACAGGTCCATGCCCTTCGGGAAGTACTGACGCAGCAGCCCGTTCGTGTTCTCGTTCACCGCCCGCTGCCACGGCGAGTGCGGATCGCAGAAGAACACCCGCATCCCCAGCGCCTGCGTGACGAGATCATGACGCCCCATCTCCGACCCCTGATCCCAGGTCAGCGTCCGGCGCAGCTGATATGGGAAGCCGATCAGCTTCCTCGTGATCGCGGCCGCGACCGCTTCCGCGGACCGGCCCTCGGGAAGATGGATCAGGATCAGGTACCCGGTCGTGCGCTCCACGAGCGTCCCGATCGCGGACGCGGCCGAGCCGATGAGCAGGTCGCCTTCCCAATGCCCGGGAGCGGCCCGGTCCTCGACCTCGGCCGGACGCTCGGAGATCATCACCATGTCCCGGAACCTCGGCGCCCGCTCGCGGGCAGCGCGATGCGGGCGGCGCCGGACCCGGCCCTGCCGCAGCGCCTGCTCGACCTCTCGCCGGAGCCCGCCGCGGGCCTGGATATAGATCGCCTGGTAGATCGTCTCGTGACTCACCCGCATCTCCGGATCGTTCGGGAACTCCAGCGCGAGTCTGCCAGCGATCTGCTGGGGTGACAGCCGCTGCCGGAGCAGCTCCTGCACCCGCTGGCGCAGCGGGCCCGCCAGCAGCTTGGCCCGCAAGGGCCGCCGCCGGCGGCGGGCTCGGCAGGCGCGGTCATGCGACGCGGACGGGCGATAGCCGTCCGGGCCGCTGCCGCGACGGAGCTCTCTGGAGATGGTCGACGCGGCGCGGCCCAGGCGGCGGCCGACCTCCCGCATCGACTCGCCCTCGGCGATCCAGCGGGCGATGAGCTCTCGCTCTCGCATGGACAGGAACCGGCCCTCGGGCTCGGTCGTGGTGAACTCGATCACCCCGCCAGCATCGTCGAACCAGCGATACGCCGTTGATCGGGACGCTCCCGCCCCCGCCGCGGCGGCCGTCACGGACTCCCCGCGCCGGATCCCTTCCCAGAACGCTCGCCGCTTCTCGATCGGCAGCCTCGGCCTGGCCATCACGCACCTCCATACTCGAAGGCGTTGCGTCTGATGCTTGAACCCGCCCGGGCCTCCTCAACCACCTGTGCGCTCGGTGCGCCCCCGGAGCCCTACTCCTCGTCCTCCACCGGCTCGAAGCCAGGGATCATCCGGTCGAGGATCATGTTCGTGATCCGCAGCGTGCAGAGCCGGATGCCCGACTCGTGCTCGATGACGACCTCGTGGCTCGTGAGCGAGCCGCCGAGGTGGAGCGGCGTCGCGGTGATCGTGAGCATGCCGTCCACGGCCCCGCGGTGGTGCGTCGCGGAGACGTCGACGCCGACCGCCGACTTGCCGAAGCGGCTCGCGTGGAGGTTCGCGGCCCACGAGCCGGCCGCCTCGCCGACGGCGAGCGACGCGCCGCCGTGCAGCGAGCCGAAGGACTGCCGGTTGCCAGACACGGGCATCCGCAGGACGACCTTCTCGACGGACTCCTCGACGACCTCGACGCCCATCTTCGCGTCGAGCTCGCCGAGCTCGATCTTCCACGGCGTGTACGGCATGCGGGGGCTCCTCGGGAGGTCGTCGGGGCGGCGCCGGAGCGTCGGCGGGTCGCGTCACGGTCAGGTATTCTGGCTCATATTACCGACCGAGCGGTCGGGTACGGCCTCGAGGAGGTCGGCGCGCGGCGCGGCCCCGCGGCGCGCGTGCAGGAGCAGTGCAAGGATGCGCCGGAAGGACACGCCGATGACCGACACCCCGACCGCCCCCGAGACCGAGACCGCCCCCGACACGCAGACCGCCCCCGCCATCGTCGGCAGCTACGTGCGCGGCGAGTGGTGGGCCCCCGAGTCGCCCTCCAAGGTCGCCGAGGTGCTCGACGCCTCGACCGGCGAGGTCGTCGCCCGCGTGAGCTCGGAGGGCCTCGACACAGCCGCCGTCATCGACTACGCCCGCACTACAGGCCGCGAGGGCGTGCAGGCGCTCACCTTCCACGAGCGCGCCTTGAAGCTCAAGCAGCTCGCCATGTACCTCACCGAGCGCAAGCAGGAGCTCTACGAGCTCTCGAACCGCACCGGCGCGACGAAGATCGACAACTTCATCGACGTCGACGGCGGCGTCGGCGTGCTCTTCACCTTCGGCTCGAAGGGCCGTCGCGAGCTCCCCAACTCGAAGCTCATCATCGACGGGCCGTGGGAGCCGCTCTCGAAGGACGGCTCCTTCGGCGGCGAGCACGCCTACACCTCGATCCCCGGCGTCGCCATCCAGATCAACGCCTTCAACTTCCCCGTCTGGGGCATGCTCGAGAAGCTCGCGCCCGCGTTCCTCGCCGGCGTCCCCTCGATCGTGAAGCCCGCCACGCCGACCGGCTACGTCACCGAGGCCTGCGTGAAGATGATCGTCGAGTCGGGCATCCTCCCCGAGGGCTCGATCCAGCTCATCTCGGGCTCGGCGCGCGACCTGCTCGACCACCTCGACTACCGCGACGCGGTCGCCTTCACCGGCTCCGCCTCGACGGCCGACTCGCTCCGCAAGCACGAGAACGTCCTCACCGGCGGCGTCCGCTTCACGGCCGAGGCCGACTCGCTCAACGCCGCCATCCTCGGCCCGGACGCCGTGAAGGGCACCCCCGAGTTCGACGCCTTCGTGAAGTCGGTCGTCACCGAGATCACGGCGAAGGCGGGCCAGAAGTGCACGGCCATCCGCCGCGTCATCGTCCCGACCGCGATCGCGGACGACCTCGCCGAGGCCCTCGAGGCCCGCATCGCCGAGCGCGTCAAGGTCGGCGACCCGCGCGCCGAGGGCACGACGATGGGCCCGCTCGCCTCGCTCGACCAGCTCGCCGACGTGAAGGGCGCCGTCGAGGCGCTCCTCGCCGGCGGCGGCGAGATCGCGGTCGGCTCGCTCGACGCCCCCGAGGGCGTCGACGGCAAGGGCGCCTTCATGCAGCCGGTCGTCCTCCGCTGGAAGGACAACCGCGCCGAGGCCGTCCACTCGCGCGAGGCCTTCGGTCCCGTGACCTCGATCCTCACCTACGAGACCCTCGACGAGGCCGTCGAGCTCGCGGCCATGGGCCTCGGCTCGCTCGTCGCCTCGGTGTGCACGAACGACCCGGAGACCGCGACGACCCTCCTCACGGGGATCGCCGGCCACCACGGCCGCGTGCTCGTCCTCAACCGCGACGACGCGAAGACCTCGACGGGCCACGGCTCGCCGATGCCGCACCTCGTCCACGGCGGCCCCGGCCGCGCGGGCGGCGGCGAGGAGCTCGGCGGCATCCGCGCCGTGAAGCACTACATGCAGCGCTCGGCCGTGCAGGGCTCGCCCGACATGCTCACGGGCATCACGGGCGTGTGGCACCCGGGCGCGAAGCGCGTCATCGCCGGCGACCCGCAGTTCGGCGGCGAGCAGCAGAACGTCCACCCGTTCCGCAAGGCGCTCGACACGCTGAGGGTCGGCGACGCGTACGCCTCGGGCCTGCGCCAGGCGACGCGTGAGGAGATCACGAACTTCGCGAACTCCACGGGCGACATCTTCTACGCGCACACGAACGACGAGGCCGCCACGGCGAACCCGTTCTTCCCGGGCATCGTCGCGCACGGCTACCTGCTCGTGTCGTGGGCCGCGGGCTTGTTCGTCGCGCCGGGCCGCAGCCCCGTGCTCGCGAACTACGGGCTCGAGAACCTCCGCTTCCTCACGCCGGTCGGCATCGACGACTCGGTGCGCGTGGTGCTCACCTGCAAGGAGATCCGCCCCCGCGTCGACGCCGACTACGGCGAGGTCGTCTGGGACGCGGTGCTCTACAACCAGAAGGACGAGATCGTCGCGAACTACGACGTGCTCACCCTCGTCGCGAAGGACGAGTCGCAGGCGCTCGGATAGCGAGCGGTGCGCGCGGACGGGAATGGCCCGGCCAGGAGGGCCGGGACATTCCCGTCCGCGCGCACCTCGGATTTGCGGTCCAGATCGGGCCTCGGGCGCGCATATCGTCGCCAGCCGCCTGAACTGGGCCGAGAGTCCGAGCGCGCAGCGGCGTCGTCCTCGGTGTCTCGGCCGACGCCGCGACCACTCCACCCGGTCGCGCCCTCTCGGTCGATCCAGTGGCGGGCCTGACCCCGAGTCCGGCCGAAGGTAGCGTGCGCGAGCCGCTGACCGCGAAGCGCGCACGCGTCGGCGTGAGTCCGGTCAGCGAGCGGGGTGCGCCGCGGAGCACCGTCGCGATAGCCATCGTCCGCGCCCAGCCGCCGTCGTCCGATCTCGAACGATCCGAAGACGAACCGCGCGCGGCGTGGGGCCGAACACCGCGATGAGCGCCCGAGGTGCCGGCTCCGGGGCTCCGCGAGCCACACGACCATGCGCCGGTTGACCGTCCACCACCCCTCGCCGCCCTCCGCGATCGCCTCGACGTCGGGAGCGGACGGATCCGCCTTCAGGCGGCCGTCCCCGAGCGGATGGCCCGAGGCGAGGGAGGCGACGAGACCTCCCTCCGCCCGACCTCCGAGTTCCGCTTCATCGATCGGGGGTCGGATGCTCCGCTCCGCGAGCCGGCTCGGGACTCCGGCCGGCCGTAAGCCAGTCGGCCCACCCGGGCCGCATTCACGTCCCGGCCGATCGCCGAGATGAGCGCCGTCTCGACTCGAAGGCCCGGGTTTACCGTCCGCCGCCCGTTTTGATATATCGAATGCCTTCAGGGGGCATTCCTCAACACTCAGAGTCGAACATCGACGATGACGGGTTCTGGCCAGGTATTCGTCTCCGAGACGACCAGGTATTTCGGAGTTGCACCGGCGGCAGCCTGGAAAGCCACATTCCATTCGTGGGCCGCGCCCGGGGCTGACATCGAGGCGATCGGCGAGGCGCTCGACGACGGCGAGGGCCTGCCGAGCCCGTCCACGCGCTACCTGCTGTGCCGCGCCGGCGGGGTCGTGCTCGACGAGCGCTTCGCGGCGCCCCGGCTCGGCCCGGAGCGCCTCGGGCACGGACCGGTCCCCGAGATCATGCCGCTGCTGCGCCACCGCGCAACGGACGTGCGCTACCTCGTGGTCGAAACCGGCCGCGAGGGGGCCCAGGTCCGCGTGCAGCGTGCGACCCGAGCCGCCCGTGAGAGCGCGCAGGAGATCCAGGGCCGCACCGACAGCCTGCCGAAGGTGCAGGCGGGCGGATGGTCGCACCTGCGCTACCAGAAGCACTCGGAGAAGATCTGGGCCCAGAACCAGGGTGAGGTCGCGGCCGTCGTCGAGCGGCTGGTGCGCGAGCGCGAGCCGCGCTTCGTGGTGATCGCCGGAAGACGATCCCGTAGACGAGTGCGACCTTCTGCACGGGGGTCTCGGCGAAGCGCCTCGTTCCCGGATTCATCCCACCTCGAGCACCTCCCCGGCACCATGGGATCGAACTCATCGATGCCGCGCACACGCAGCGCGCCGGCGGTGACCATGCGAAGCATCACTGGGAGGCTGCGCGGGTAGCGCTGCGGATACCGCAACCGCGGCGACTCGTGCGCGTACCGATAGGGGTGCGCCGCGAGCTCGGCGTCGGCGGCGTGCGCGTGTACGGGCACGAGCCAGTCGCGCCGGGCGGCCCGCGCGAACCCGAGGTGATCGAAGTGGGCGTGTGTCAGGACGATCGCGCGCACTGCTCCGGGCCGCTGCCGAGCGCCCGCAGCACGCCGGGAAGCAGGCGCCACGTGGCGGGAAAGGCCGCGTCGACGAGGGTGATCTCGCCATCATTCTCGAGGAGATAGCAGTTCACATGTGCGTGTTCGAGGCGGTGCACGCCCGGCAGCACGTTGCGGAACAGTCGCGGCCCGTGGCGCGGGGGTCGTGAAGCGGACATGTCGTCACGCTAGGCGCGCGTTCCCGTCGCGACACGGGGCTTGCCCACGTCGACTGGCTGCGGTAGCCGCGGCGCGGTCCCGCGGAGGTGGCGACGCGCCGGCCGATCCGGAAACGAGAAAGCCCCGGCGAACCGGGGCCTTACGGGTGGTGCGCGATACTGGGATCGAACCAGTGACCTCTTCCGTGTCAGGGAAGCGCGCTACCGCTGCGCCAATCGCGCTCAAATGAGCTGTTCAATTTCAGCGAGGTGGCGACGGGATTCGAACCCGTGTACACGGCTTTGCAGGCGTTGCCTAGCCACTCGGCCACGCCACCGCGGGGGATCGAATACCCGCATGCCGAGATCCTCCGAAAAGGAGTCCCTGCACTCGAGGCGACAACCGCCGATCATCCAAACCGGGATCGCATCTCGGGCGCGTCTCGGCGACCATCAGCCGATCGTCGCCGCCCCCCGCTTCCAGTACCCCGAGAACGTCACCTGGCGTCGATCGATGCCGCGGTCCTTCACGAGATGCCGGCGCGCGCCGCTGGCGAGCGCCTGCTCGCCGACCACGAACGCGTACGGCACGCCGTCCGGCAGCTCGAGCTCGCGCAGGAACGGCAGCGCGCGCTCCCCGGGCGCGGCGGCGGGATCCCGCACCAGCCAGTGCACCGTCACGCCGGCCGGGGCCTCGACGTCCTGCCGGTCGCGATCGTCGAAGAGCTCGATGACGGCGTGGCCGCGCGCGTCGCGCGGCAGGTCGCGGAGGATCCCCAGCGCGGCGGGCAGCCCGCTCTCGTCGGCGACGATGAGCTGCCAGTCGCTCGGCAGGCCCCGCCAGCCGCAGCCCTGATCGATGAACGCAACGCGCTCCCCCGGTTCCGCGCGCTGGGCCCACGGCCCCGCGATGCCGTCGTCGCCGTGCACGACGAAGTCCACGTCGAGCTCGCGCACCTCGGGCCGGAAGTCGCGCACGGTGTAGTTGCGGATGACGGGCCGGTGCTCCTTGCCCATCGCGAGCCACTTGAGCGTCCCGCCCATGCCGAAGCGGTGCGGCAGCCGCGCGAGCGCCTCCTCGCCGCGCACCGGCAGCGCCAGGCGGAACCACTGGTCGAACCCGCGGAACTCGAACCGGGCGAGATCGTCGCCGCCGAACGTGACCCGCATCATGTGCGGCGTGATGCGCTCCGCGCGCACGACCTCGGCCTGCACGAGTCCCGACGCCGAATGCGTCACCGTGATGTTGCTCATGTCGTCCCTTCGCCCAGGTAAGGCTTGCCTAACCTGATGCCCGGCGTCAAGCCGGCCCGACATGCGAGATGCCCCCGGGGCGACGCATCGCACCCGGGGGCATCCGGAGAAGGAGTGGGCGCAACGGAGCACTACGGGAACAGGCGACCACGGGTTCAGAAGCTCGTTTCCGCGTGGAATCAAGGGTCTTTCGACGATGCCGACTCCGAGGGCGAGGCTGATGACGCCCTCATCGGGGCGTCGGCGGAACCAAAGAAACGACCTCGAACACGGCTCACGGACAGCGAAGTGGACGCTATGAGAACAGCCCGTGAGCGCGGCGTCAGCGTGAACGCCATTGCGAAGCAGTTCGGGGTTCACCGTGGCACGGTGTGGGTGAAGACACGGGCTACGAAAGACTGACGAGAAGTCCCGAGCGCGAAGTCACCGTTGTAGCCTTCACGTCTGCGCCGACTCTTTCACGGTAGGTAGACGGCCTAGTAGGGCTTGGTACTTCTCTGCGGTATACACGGCATCGACCATCCGGTCCACGAGTTTCGGGCGATAGACGAACTGCTTGAAGGCGGGCGAGTAGAGGCAGTAGCCGTCCGATTTCGACAGCTGCTCCTTGTCACCACTCTTCGCTGGGCCGATCTGCCAGGCTTTTCGGACAACCGTGAAGTCATTGACGCTGAACTTGAAGGCGATACGCTCCTCCACGGCCGCCGCGGCTGCCTTGGGGAGCATCTCGTCACCGTGGATCGCCTCTCGGTACTTCTCCGCCACGATCACGCTGCCGTCTTGCCCGAGGAGCGCCTGAAGCTCTTCCTCGCTAAGGTCGTCCTGGCGAACGAAGTTGAGCGCGAGGTCCGCCTCCGTCTTTGGCCCCTTCATCGGAAGCAAGAGGAGTCGGTAGGCGAATCGCTCATCGCTTCGGATGTCCTCCGGCAGGCCGACTTGGAACTCGGTGATGAAGTTCGAGACGGTAGCGGGCAGTCCACGTCGGAGGTTGCGTTGCTCCTCGTATCTCGACGGGCTGAGGGACTGCACGAAGACCGGGAACTTCAGTTCGGAGCCCAGCAGCTCACGGGGGCCAAACCTTCGGACCAGTTCTGCCTCGAAGTTGATGATGCAAGCGTGCGCTTCGGCTGCGGTCGCCACCAATACAGAATCCTGGAAGCGGTGTTCGACGTGGTTTCGCAGTCCGATAAAGACCTCGACGTTTGCTCTGATCGGGTCGTTGTCCTTGAACTCGTGCTTCAGGCACTGGCTCAGGTCCCAGGTCTTTTTGGAGCCATCCGGGTTTCGTTTGAAGATGCGTCGACCGCCCGATTCGCGGTAGAAAATCTCGGCCTTGCGGTGCATGCGGTCAGCGTGAAGTAGGTTTTGCGGCTCTTCGTAGTTGAGGGTGTAGCCGGGACCGCCGGCTGGTTCGCGGATAGGCGTCGAGGTCTTCCAGGATGGAAGTTCTCACGCTCACCGACCGCCGGAAGACCTCGACTTGCACCACCCTACGTTCGCGACCCCTGACCTGACCACGTTCTGCCGTCTTGACGAGCTCGGCCTTCAAGCCGTCGGGCAGCTGCTCGAGCCTGATCGGGCGGTGCTGGAGTGCCGCGTCGTCGACGACGACCCGTGGTGTCGGAAGTGCGGCGCTGAGGGTGTGCCGCGTGACACGGTGACCCGGCCGCTCGCGCACGAGCCGTTCGGGCATCGGCCGACGACGCTGCTGGTCCGCGTGCGCCGCTACCGGTGCGGACACTGCCGGCGCACGTGGCGGCAGGACACGACGAAGGCTGCGGCGCCGCGGGCGAAGATCTCCCGCGGCGGGATCGCGTGGGCACTCACCGCGATCGTGGTCGACCACCTCACCGTCACCCGAGCCGCAGCAGGCCTCGGGGTGTCCTGGCACACCGCGAACACCGCGATCCTCGCCGAGGGCAAGCGGCGGCTCATCGACGATCCGGCGAGGTTCGACGGGGTGACCACGATCGGCGTCGACGAGCACGTCTGGCGACACACCCGCCTCGGCGACAAGTACGTGACGGTGATCATCGACCTCACCCCCGCGAGGAACAAGACGGGCCCGGCCAGGCTGCTGGACATGGTCGAGGGCCGCTCGAAGCAGGTGTTCAAGCAGTGGCTCGCCGCCCGACCCAAGGACTGGTCGAAGGCGATCGAGGTGGTCGCGATGGACGGGTTCAGCGGCTTCAAGACCGCCGCGGCCGAACAGCTCCCCGACGCGGTCCCGGTGATGGACCCGTTCCACGTCGTCCGCCTCGCCGGCGACGCCCTGGACCGGACCCGGCAGCGCGTCCAGCAAGACACCCTCGGGCACCGCGGTCACGCCGGCGACCCGCTCTACGGGGTCCGCCGCACCCTCCACACCGGCGCGGACCTGCTCACCGAGAAGCAGCGGATCCGGCTCGACGCGGTATTCGCCGCCGAGGAGCACGTCGAGGTCGAAGCGACCTGGGGCATCTACCAGCGCATCGTCGCCGCCTACCGCGAACCCGACAAGAACAAGGCGAAGGAGATGATGCGGGCGGTGATCGACTCTGTCAGCAACGGCGTCCCCGCGCTGCTCAAAGAGGTCCGTCGCCTCGGCCGCACGCTGAAGCAGCGCGCCGCGGACATCCTCGCGTTCTTCGACCGCCCCGGAACGAGCAACGGCCCAACGGAGGCCATCAACGGCCGGCTCGAGCACCTTCGCGGTTCCGCCCTCGGCTTCCGGAACCTCACGCACTACGTCGCCAGATCGCTCCTCGAAGCCGGCGGATTCAGACCGCTCCTACACTCTCATTCGCGATGAGCCGGATTGGCCAGGGAGTAGCCAATCGTTGCAAGGAGGATTTCCGGGGATCCTGTGCGTCTCAAAAATTGGCGCAATTTCTCGCTTCGCGGTGTCGAAGAACTCAAAGTACACTTCGCCGCCAGCGCACGAAAGATCGACTTGATTCTTTTCGTTCGAGTATGACATACGTACCAGGACGAGGGTACCTCCACTGGGCGGCAGGAGAGGGCCACCTTGGATTGTCTCGATCTGGTCAAGCACTTCAACGCTATTGACTGTGAGGGTGACGAGCCCGACTTGGAACGTCTCACCGGTCCGGTAGACCGCGGGTGGCTCATTGTCCGTGGCGGGCGGCTGGGTTGCAGGTGTGGAAGCGGTCGCCTCCTGAGCTGAATCAGCATCCTGGGCATCCAGAATGCGTTGAGCGGATTGATCGAGGAAAACGACGGCGATCCCCACCGCAATGATGCATACCGCGGCGACCGCCATCGCAATGATGCGTCCGGGGCGACGGGGGCGTGGGGAAGAGTGTCTGCTCATGCGGTCATGGTATCGCCGCAAAGCGCATATCGCATGTCGTGAGCGTTGCTGTTGAAGGAAAGAAAAGGGATGCCTGGGGTATCGTCTGTAGCCGATAGTGTTAGCTTCGGTCCGAGCGCGGGCGCAGCCCGCCCATGACGAGCGCGACGATCGAGTCGCCGAGCTCCTCGCGCCGCAGCGGCCCGTCCGGCTTGTACCACTCGGTGATCGAGTTGATCATGCCGAAGACGAGCCGCGTCACGACGCGCGGGTCGAGGTCGCCGCGGAGGACGCCCTCCGCCTCGGCCTCCTGCACGAGCGCCGTGATCGCGCGATCGAAGGCGCGCCGGCGCTCGAGCGCCTGCCGCTCCATGTCGGTGTTGCCGCGGAGGCGCAGCAGCAGCGTCACGTTCGGCAGCTCGTCGACGAGCACGCCCACCGTGGCGCGCAGCACGAACTCGAGCCGCTCGTCGATCGAGCGATCCCGCGCGGCCGGATGGTCGAGCACCGCCTCGAGCCCGGCGAGGGCGCGCTCGAGGGCGACCTCGAGCAGCTGCTCCTTGCCGGGCACGTGGTGGTAGATGGCCGACTTCGAGATGCCGAGGCGCTCCGCGAGCATCCCCATCGAGGTGGCGTCGTAGCCGTGGCGGTTGAAGAGCTCCACGGCGGCCGCGACGACCGCCTCCTGGTCGTAGCCCGGACGGCCGCGGCGGGGCGCGGGCGCGATCGGGCGACGGGCGGACATGGACACCGAGCCTAGCCGCCCGCCGACCGGGAGGTGGCCCTCGTAGTTCGACACGCTACTTCTGGTCGCGGAAGTCGAAGACGCGCTTCATCTTGCCCTCGGAGCGGGCGACCGTCATCGGGTCGACGACGTGCATGCGCACGGTCGATCCGACCTGGATCTTGATGTCGTGCTGCAGGCGCGCGGCGGCCTTCTCGGCCTCCTCCATGGGCGTGTTCGGGTCGCGCTCGATGACGACCGTGAGCTCGTCCATGCGCTTGGGGCGCGTGAGCTCGAGGTGGAAGTGCGGCGAGAGCTCGGCCACGCGGAGCGCGAGCTCCTCGATCTGCGAGGGGAACACGTTCACGCCGCGGAGGATGATCATGTCGTCCGTGCGGGCGCGGACCTTGCGCATGCGGCGGTGCGAGGGGCGGGCGTCGCCGGGGAGGAGGACCGAGAGGTCCTTCGTGCGGTAGCGGATGACCGGCATGGCCTCCTTCGAGAGCGAGGTGAAGACGAGCTCGCCCTCCTCGCCGTCCGGGAGCACCTTGCCGAGGTCGTCCTTGTCGACGATCTCCGGGAGGAAGTGGTCCTCCCAGATGGTGGAGGAGTCCTGGTGCTCGATCGACTCGCCGGCGACGCCGGGGCCCATGACCTCGGAGAGGCCGTAGATGTCGCAGGCCTTGATGCCGAAGCCCTCCTCGATCTCCTCGCGCATGGCCTCGGTCCACGGCTCGGCGCCGAGGACGGCGACCTCGAGCGAGGTGTCGCGCGGGTCCATGCCGCCGCGGCGCATCGCGTCGAGGATCGTGAGGAGGTAGCTCGGCGTGCAGGTGATGACGCGGGGCTTGAAGTCGCGGATGAGCTGGATCTGGCGGTCCGTCTGGCCGCCCGACATCGGGATGACCGTCATGCCGAGCTTCTCCATGCCGGAGTGGGCGCCCAACCCGCCGGTGAACAGGCCGTAGCCGTACGAGTTCTGCACCATGTCGCCGGGCTTCGCGCCCGAGAGGCGGAGGCAGCGCGCGACGACGGTCGACCAGCGGTCGAGGTCGCCCTTCGTGTAGCCGACGACCGTGGGGCGGCCGGTCGTGCCCGAGGAGGCGTGGATGCGGACGACCTGGTCCATCGGGACCGCGAAGGTGCCGAAGGGGTAGTTGAGGCGGAGGTCCTCCTTCGTCGTGAAGGGGAACTTCGCGAGGTCGGAGAGCTGCTGGAGGTCCTCCGGCTTCACGCCGTGCTCGTCGAACTTCTTCGTGTACATGGGCACGTTCTCGTAGGCGTGCTCCACGGTCCACTTGAGCTTCTCGAGCTGGAGGGCCTCGAGCTCCTCGCGGCTCATCGTCTCCTCGGGGTCGAGCTCGTGAGGGTTGAAGGGCTTGGACTCGAAGGGGTAGTTCGACATCGTCGTCTCTCTCGATCGGATGAGGTGGGCGGACGCCTCGCGGCGCGGGCCCGGGGGAGCGGGGTGGTGCTGGCGCCGGCATCGACGACGATGCGGCCTGGCGGGCGGGGGCCCTGGCCCGCCGACGACGTCGACCGCGGGCGGGATCGGCGGAGGCTAGGCCTTCGACGAGGGCTTGGGGTTCGAGCCGGGCTTGGGGATGGTGCGGCTGCGGCCGCGGAAGAGCGCGACGACGACCGGCTCGGCGTCGTCGGGACCCTGGGCGGTGATCGTGATGTCGTAGACGCCCGAGCGGCCCTCGTGGACCGCCTTCGCGCGCGCCGTGAGCGTCTGCCC
Organism: Pseudoclavibacter triregionum; assembly: GCA_910822395.1. Lineage (GTDB taxonomy): Bacteria > Actinomycetota > Actinomycetes > Actinomycetales > Microbacteriaceae > Pseudoclavibacter > Pseudoclavibacter triregionum. The sequence continues at coordinate 2,163,780 of OU365335.1, read as the reverse complement.
CTGCTGCGCGGGGCGGAGGAAGTTGATGTCGACCCCCGAGGCGACGGTGACCGTGTCCTCGGCGTCGGCGTTGTTGCAGGCGATCGCGAACGCGGTGTCGGCGAAGGCGAAGATCATGCCGCCGTGCGCGATGCCGAAGCCGTTGAGCATCTCGCGGCGCAGCTCCATCTCGATCTCGGCGTCGCCGAATTCCGCCCGGTTGACGCGGATGCCCATCCACTCCGAGGCGAAGTCGTCGCGGAGGATGCGGTGGGCGCGGCCGAGCTCCTCGAGCGTCGTGCTCTGGGCCGGCTGCGTGGCCGACGCGTCGTCGGCGGATGCGTTCGTCATAGACACTCCCTTGTGCGTTTACTGACCGCTTCTGCAGGAAATCCTATCTCCGCAGGCGGTGTCAAGGCGGGCGCGCGATTATCGAGTCGTCCAGAACCGCGCGGCCCGCGAGGCGCTCCGGCGACACGCGATCCGCGGCGGTTGACGCGACACGGCCGGATCCCCAATACTGAACGAAGGGTCGGGAATTCCCGCTCTCCGAGGCAGCGCATCCGCGCCGCGACCCCTAGGAGCAGAAACCTATGACAACGAACGTCACCGAGCTTCGAGCCGACGGCAACGGCGCCGACGCCGAGGCGCAGGCCGCCTTCGACGCGCTCATCGAGGCCGACTCGCGCATCGAGCCCGCCGACTGGATGCCGGATGCGTACCGCAAGACCCTGACCCGTCAGGTCTCGCAGCACGCGCACTCCGAGATCATCGGCATGCAGCCCGAGTCGAACTGGATCACGCGCGCGCCCTCGCTCAAGCGCAAGGCCATCCTCATCGCGAAGGTCCAGGACGAGGCCGGCCACGGCCTCTACCTCTACTCGGCCGCCGAGACCCTCGGCACGCCGCGCGACGAGCTCAACGAGCAGCTCCTCACGGGTAAGGCGAAGTACTCGTCGATCTTCAACTACCCGGCCAACTCGTGGGCCGACATGGGCGCGATCGGCTGGCTCGTCGACGGCGCCGCGATCTGCAACCAGGTGCCGCTGTGCCGCGCCTCGTACGGTCCCTACGGCCGCGCGATGGTGCGCATCTGCAAGGAGGAGTCCTTCCACCAGCGCCAGGGCTGGGAGATCCTCTACGAGCTCTCGCACGGCACGCCCGAGCAGAAGCAGATGGCCCAGGACGCCGTGAACCGCTTCTACGGCCCGGCGCTCCAGATGTTCGGTCCGCCGGACGACCAGTCGCCGAACTCGAAGCAGTCGATGGACTGGAAGATCAAGCGCTTCTCGAACGACGAGCTCCGCCAGCGCTTCGTCGACATGATCGTCCCGCAGGCCGAGGCCCTCGGCCTCACGCTTCCGGACCCGGACCTCAAGTGGAACGAGGAGCGCGGCCACTACGACTACGGCGAGCTCGACTGGGACGAGTTCTTCGCTGTCATCAAGGGCAACGGCCCCTGCAACGCGCAGCGCATGGCCCGACGCATCGAGGCGCACGAGAACGGCGCCTGGGTCCGCGAGGCCGCCGCGGCGTACGCCCGCAAGCAGGCCGAGCAGACGGTCGCCGTCGCCTAGCGGGCGCGACCCTCCGCCGCCGAATCACTTCGGGCACCTGATCACCTCGGACCGCTCCGGGTCGGCGCCAGCCGGCCCGGGGCGGCATCCGGCGATGCCGGCCGAGCGAGCGGCCCGGGGCATCGACCCTCACCACCGATTCCTCATCAGCGTCGAAGAAAGCGAATCATGAGCGAAACCAACGGCAACGAGGCCGTCCAGCCCGCGCAGGGCAACGAATGGCAGCTCTGGGAGGTGTTCGTCCGGTCGTCGCGCGGTCTCTCGCACGTCCACGCCGGCTCGCTGCACGCCCCGGACGCCACGATGGCCGTCCGCAACGCGCGCGACCTCTACACCCGCCGCAACGAGGGCGTCTCGATCTGGGTCGTCCCGGCCGACGCCATCACGGCGAGCGACCCCGACGCGAAGGGCGCGTTCTTCGAGTCCTCGCAGGGCAAGATGTACCGCCACGCGACGTACTACACGAAGTCCGACGGGGTGAAGCACCTGTGAGCGGCGAGGGATTCGACTCCGCGACCCGCATCTCCGCGGGCTACGCGCTCACCGCCGAGGAGATCCAGGAGCGGGGCGACAAGGCGCCCGAGAACGTCGCGCAGTACGCGCTTGGCCTCGGCGACGACGCCCTCATCCTCTCGCAGCGCCTCGGCCGCTGGATCTCCCGCGCGCCCGAGCTCGAGGAGGACATCGCCCTCGGCAACATCGCGCTCGACCTCCTCGGCCACGCCCGCGTGCTCCTCACCTACGCGGGCTCCGCGTGGGGCAAGACCGAGGACGACCTCGCCATGTTCCGCGAGGAGGAGGAGTTCCGCTCCGTCCACCTCGTCGAGATCGAGAACGGCGACTTCGGCCAGACGATCGCGCGCAACCTCCTCTACAGCTCGTACGCCTTCGAGCTCTACTCGCGCCTCCAGCAGTCGAAGGACGCGACCCTCGCGGCCATCGCGGCGAAGGCCGTGAAGGAGGTCGACTACCACCTCGACCACGCGATCCAGTGGACGCTCCGCCTCGGCATCGGCACCGAGGAGGCCAACGCGCGCCTCCAGAAGGGCCTCGACCACGTCTGGGTGTACCTCGACGAGCTCTTCGAGGACCTCCCGCTCCACGACGAGCTCGAGGGCATCGCCGTCCGCCCGTCGACGCTGCGCGAGCCGGCCATGGCCCGCATCGAGCAGGTCCTCGCCGAGGCGAACCTCCAGGTGCCGCAGGTCAAGCAGGCCGTCACCGGCGGCCGCCACGGCCGGCACCGCGAGCATCTCGGCTACATCCTCGCCGAGATGCAGCAGCTCGCCCGCAAGCACCCCGGCGCCACCTGGTAGGCCGACCATGACCGCGCAGCACGCCGCGAGCGAGCCCGTCTCGGGCTTCCCGTCGCCCGGCCAGGCCTCCCGCCCCGAGGCGGCGGCCGACGCCGCCGTCTGGGACGTGGCGGCGTCGGTCAACGACCCGGAGATCCCCGTGCTCTCCATCGCCGACCTCGGCATCCTCCGATCCGCCGAGGCGGCGGGGGAGCGCGGGGCCCGGGTCGTCATCACCCCGACCTACTCCGGATGCCCGGCCATGGACGCGATCTCGACCGACGTCGAGCTCGCCCTCCGCGAGGCCGGCTACGAGGACGTCGAGGTGACCCTCGCGCTCTCCCCGGCCTGGACCACCGACTGGATGACCGAGGCCGGCCGCGCCAAGCTCGAGGAGTACGGCATCGCGCCGCCCACGGGCAAGACGACGGCGCGTCCCGCCGGACCGATCCGCATCTCGCTGAGCGTCCCGTGCCCCCGGTGCGGCTCGCTCGCCACTAGGGAGCTCAGCCGCTTCGGCTCGACCTCCTGCAAGGCCCTCTACTCCTGCACGTCGTGCAAGGAGCCCTTCGACTACTTCAAGGTGCACTAGTGACTGAGGAACTCAACCCCACCGAGACGGCCGTCGACGACGACCTGGCCGCCGAGTCCGCGGAGACGGAGGGCACCGGCAAGCGCCGCGCCTCCTTCCACACCCTCTCGATCAAGGAGGTGCGCCCGCTCACGGACAAGTCGATCGAGGTCACCTTCGACATCCCCGCCGAGCTGCAGGACGAGTACGACTACGTCGCCGGCCAGTACGTCGCCCTCCGCACGGAGCTCGAGGGCCAGCAGGTCCGCCGCTCGTACTCGATCTGCGAGACCCCGACGCCGGGCGAGCTGAAGATCGCCATCAAGCGCGACCTCGGCGGTCTCTTCTCGAACTGGGCGAACGACAACCTCAAGGCGGGGGACCGGATCGACGTCATGAGCCCGCAGGGCGCGTTCGTCTCGAAGCGCCGCGGCATTCCGAACCTCGCCGACCAGGAGGCGCTCGGCCAGGACATCGCCCGCAGTGACAAGGAGCACTTCGTCGCCGCGGCGGCCGGCTCCGGCATCACGCCGGTCATCGCCATCGCGAAGACGATCCTCGCCGAAGAGGGCACGACGATGGACCTCATCTACGCGAACCGCGCGGCGAGCGACGTCATGTTCCTCGAGGAGCTCGCGGACCTCAAGGACCGCTACCCGACGCGCCTCGCGCTCCATCACGTCCTCTCGCGCGAGCAGCGCATCTCCCCGGTCCACTCGGGCCGCCTCGACGCCGACAAGATCAAGGCGATCCTCGAGCGCGTCATCCGCGTCGACAAGGTCGACGAGTGGTTCCTCTGCGGCCCCTTCGAGCTCGTGCAGCTCATCCGCGACGAGCTCGACGCCCGCGGCGTCGCGACCGACAAGGTGCGCTACGAGCTCTTCACGACCGGCCAGCCGGGCGAGGGCGCGCAGGGCTCGGCGGGCCGCCCCGTCATCGTCGACCCCGAGGGCGACAACTACGAGATCCGCTTCAACCTCGACGGCCTCTCCGGCGAGGTGAAGTCGCCGAAGTCGGCGAACGAGACGCTCCTCAACGCGGCGCTGCGCGTCCGCCCGGACGTCCCCTTCGCCTGCGCCGGCGGCGTCTGCGGCACCTGCCGCGCGAAGGTCGTCGAGGGCACGGTCGAGATGGCCGAGAACTACGCCCTCGAGAAGGACGACGTCGAGCGCGGCTACGTCCTCACCTGCCAGTCCCGGCCGACGAGCGACGCCGTCCTCGTCGACTTCGACGCCTAAGGAGCGCACCGGATGTCGATGATCGAGCTCTCAGTCGCCGACGGGATCGCCGAGGTCGTCCTCAACGCCCCGAAAAAGCTCAACGCCGTCGACGCGGAGGCCCTGCGCGATCTCGCGCAGGTCTACCGCGACGCGGAGCGGCAGGGCGCCCGCGCGCTGCTGCTCCGCGGCGAGGGCCGCGGCTTCTGCGCCGGACGCGACATCGCCGGCGTCGAGCCCCAGAACGACGACGTGCTCGGCTACCTCGACGGCGCCGTCACGGAGGCCATGCGCACCATGGCGTCCGTGCGGATCCCGACCTTCGCGGCCGTGCAGGGCGCGTGCCTCGGCGTCGGGCTCGGCCTCGCGATCGCGACCGACGTCGTCTACGTCGCCGAGAACGCGAAGATCGGCTCGCCGTTCGCGAACCTCGGCGCGACGCTCGACTCGGGCGGCCACTGGCTGTTCGCCGAGCGCCTCGGCATGCACCGCACGCTCGACCTCATCTACACGGCCGAGCTCATGAGCGGCGCGGAGGCCGTCGCCCAGGGCCTCTTCTCGCGCGCCGTGCCCGAGGAGGAGCTGCTCGCCTTCACCCGCGAGCGCGTGGCCCGCGCGGCGGAGGGCGCCACCGAGGCATTCCTCGCCTCGAAGGACCTCGTCGCCGAGATCCGCGACAAGCGCCTCGGCATGTGGGACTCGATCTCGCACGAGAACAGGGAGCAGGCGCGCCTGTGCTCGACGCCCGACTACGTCGAGGGCTTCGCGGCCTTCAACGAGAAGCGGAAGCCCCGCTTCACGGGCGGCCGCTAGGCGCGGTCCGCATCGCGCGCACCGCACGGGAAGGGCCCGGGAGCAGCTGCTCCCGGGCCCTTTCGCACTCCGCTCGGCGGGCGCCGCGTCGCCTAGCGGCGCGCTCCGGCCTCGCCGTCCGCGTCGATCGTCGGCACGACCGGGATCGCGCCCGTCGGCGGGTTCACCTTGCCGACGAGCTCCTCGCCGGCCGCGAGGCGCAGCTCGTCGTCCTCGCCCGGGATGAGCGTGCCGCGCAGCGAGCGGCCGGCCGTCTCGCGGAAGAAGAGCACGGCGATGAGGCCGATGACGCCCGCGACCGCGAGGTAGATGCCGGGCATGATCTCGATGCCGGTGAGGCCGATGAGCCACTGCACGACGAGGCCCGCCGTGCCGCCGAAGATCGCCGTCGCGATGTTGTAGCCGAGCGCGAAGCCCGAGTATCGCACGTGCGTCGGGAACAGCGCCGGCAGCGTCGCCGAGATGTTCGAGATGAGGCACACGAGCAGGAGGCCGAGGATGCCGATGCCGATGCCTTCGAGCACGATGTTCGACGAGCCCATGAGCATGACCGCAGGGATCGAGAGCACGATGAAGCCGATCGAGGCGGAGATGAGCACGGGCCGGCGGCCGATGCGGTCGGTGAGGCCGCCGATCGGCGCGATGATCGCCATCATGACGAGCTGGATGCCCACGAGGAGCAGCCCCGACTCGACCTCGCCGTGGCCGAGCGTCTTCGAGAGGTACGTCGGCATGTAGGTGAGCACGAGGTAGAAGGCGACGTTGAGGAGGATGACGAAGCCCGTGAGCTGGAGGAGCTGCGCGGGGTAGTCCTTCACGAGCGTCGCGAGCGCCTTCGCAGGGCGCTCGGTCTCGCCGTGCTCGGCGACCTCCGTGAACGCCTCCGACTCGCTGAGCGAGGAGCGCATCCAGAGCGCGAGCGCGCCGAGGGGGAGGCAGATGAGGAACGGCAGGCGCCACCATCCGTCGAGCATGCCCTGCTCGCCGACGATCGCCGTGAGGGCCGTGCAGAGGATGGCCGCGGCCGAGAAGCCGGCGAGCGTGCCGAACTCGAGGAAGGAGCCGTAGAAGCCGCGGCGGTTGTCGGGGGCGTGCTCGGACATGAAGACCGCGGCGCCCGCGTACTCGCCGCCGGCCGAGAAGCCCTGGACGATGCGGAGCAGGAAGAGGAGGATCGGCGCCCAGATGCCGATCGTCTCGGCCGTGGGCAGCAGGCCGATCGCGGCGGTCGCGCAGGAGATGAGGACGATCGTCGCGACGAGCACCTTCTTGCGGCCGATCCGGTCGCCGAGCGGGCCGAGGATCATGCCGCCGATCGGGCGCACGAGGAAGGAGATCGCGAAGCCCGCGAGGGCGAAGAGGATCGGGTCGCCGTCGGGGCCGGCGAAGGGCTCGAAGAAGAGCGCGCCGATATAGGTGGTGAGGTAGCCGTAGACGCCGTAGTCGAACCACTCGAGGGCGTTGCCCATGGCGGCGCCGCCGACGGCCTTCCGCATCTGGCGCTTCTCGACGGCGCTGAGGTCGATCTCCCGCGTGCGCGGGGCGAGCTCGTACTCGGTCATGGCGTGGTCCTCGATTCCTGTCCGGTGGAGGGTGGGGTGCTGAGGCTCGGGGAGGCCGGCGCGGCGGCGGGCGCGGCGGCGGCCATCCGCCGCCGGCGCCACGGCGGCACGCGCGGGGCGTCGCCGAGGTCGCGCTCGGCGGCCGCGAGCTCGAGGGCGAGCGCGACGTAGGCGCGGGCGGCGAGCGCGAGGTCTTCGATCCGCACCGACTCGTCGGGCTGGTGCGCCTGCGTCGTGATCTCGCCCGGTCCGAGGATGACCGTGGGGACGCCATGCCGGCGGGCGAGGAAGCCGCCCTCGCAGGCCGCCGTCCAGCGCTCGATCGCGCTCTCGCCGCCCGCGAGCTCGACCGCGCGGCTCGCCGCCCGGGGGAGCGGGGCGCCGGGGTCGGTGAGGAACCCGGGCATCGACATGTCGATCGACCCGCGCACCTCGATGCCGCCAAGCTCTCGCCCGACGCCGGCGATGCCGGCGGCCTCGATGCGGCGGAGGAGCTCGGCGAGGATCTCCTCGCTCGACTCCTCCGGCATGAGGCGGCGGTCAAGGTCGAGGACGCAGCGATCCGCGACGATCGAGGTGCCGTGGCCGCCCTCGATGCGGCCGATGTTCCAGGTGGGCCGCTACCAGTCGCCGTCGGCCTCGGCCTCGAAGCGGGCCGACTCCTCGGCGAGGAGGGCGATGATGCGCGCGGCCGCGTCGATCGCGTTCGCGCCGTCGCTCGGGCGGCCGGCGTGCGCCGCGCGGCCCGAGAGCTCGAGGCGCAGGTTCGCGGCGCCGCGGCAGCCGACGATCGTGTCGAGGTCGGTCGGCTCGGCGACGACGAGCGCGAGGAGCTCGCGATCCGCCGCGTGCTGCAGGTAGTGGAGGGCGCCGGTGGCGCGGTCCTCCTCGTCGACGGTCACCAGCAGCTCGATCGGATGGTCGCACTCGAGCTCGTCGAGCACCCGCATCGCCTCGAGCACGGCCGCGATGCCGCCCTTCATGTCGGTCGCGCCGCGGCCGACGAGCCGGTCGCCCTCGATCCGGGGCGTGAAAGGGTCGCCGGTCCAGCCTTCGCCGGCGGGCACGACGTCGGAGTGGCCGAGGAACATGATCGGCGCCCCGGCGCGGTCGCCGCCGAGCGTCGCGTGGAGGTTGCAGCGGCCGGGCGCGACCTCGCCGAGCATGACCTCGGCGCCGAGCGCCTCGCACATCGCGGCGAGCGCCTCGACGGCCGGGCCCTCGCCGGCGCCCGGGTTCTCGCTCGGGGCGGCGATGAGGCGCGTCGCGTCGGCGAGGATGCGATCGAGGTGCACGGCGTCCATGGCCTCGGCGAGGCCCTCGGGGCCGTCGCCGTCGCGGCCGAGGGCGTCAGCTTGGTCGGCCACCTCAGCCTGCCTTCCGGATGAGCTCGCGCGGCGCGCTCGTGATGAGCTCGATGCCGTCGTCCGCGACGCGGATCGACTCGGAGAGCTCGCAGCCGTAGCCGGTCATCCACATGCCCGCGATGACGTGGAAGGTCATGTTCGGCTCGAGGATCGTCTCGTCGCCGATGCGGATCGACGCCGTGCCCTCACCCCAGTCGGGCGGATAGCCGATGCCGATCGAGTAGCCGAGGCGCGAGGCCTTCGCGAGCCCGTGGGCGTCGAGGTGGCGCCAGTAGACCTCGGCCACCTCGCCGGCCGTGATTCCAGGGCGGATGCTCGCGAGCACCTTGTCGAGGCCCTCCGCCGTGATGCCACCGAGGCGGTCGAGGTCGGGGTTCACGTTCCCGAGCGCGACGGTGCGCGCGAGGGGCGCGTGGTAGCGGTGGTGGGCGGCCGCGATCTCGATCGAGATCCCCTCGCCGGATCGCAGCGGCTCCGCGCTCCAGGTGAGGTGGGGCGTGTCGGCGGCCTCGCCGATGGGCAGCATCGGCACGATCGCCGTGTAGTCGCCGTCGATCCCGTCGACGCCGCCGATCTGCGCCGCGACGATCTGCGCGACGACGTCGTTCTGCCGCGCGCCGTCGCGGATCGCGTCGACGGCCACGGCCATGGCGTTCGACACGAGGCGCCCGGCCTTGCGCATGAGGTCGATCTCGCGATCCTCCTTGCGCAGGCGCACCCGGTTCACGGTGCCGTGCGAGTCGACGAGCCGCCACTCGGGCAGGCCCTCGCGCAGGGCGAGGAAGGAGCGCGGGGAGAGGAAGTGCGCGTCGCCCTCGTAGCCGATGCGGGCGCCCTCGTAGCGGCGCGCGTCGCCGCGCTCGCGGAGCCATTCGGCGCACCACTGCATGGGGTGCCGGTCGACGCGGTGGACGAGGTCCTCCGGCCAGCCGACGAGGTGGTCCGGGTCGAGCACGCACACGCGGTGGGCGCCGTTCGCGTCCATCTCGCGCAGGAAGAACGTCGCCTCGGCGGTGTCGGCGTCGAGGAGGAGCACCTGCGGCATGTAGAACGACCAGGCGTCGTAGCCCGTGAGGTAGCAGAGGTTCGCGGGGTCGGCGACGAGAAGCGCCGCGAGGCCCTCCGCCTTCGCCGCATCGGCCGCGCGCCGCATCCGGTCCTCGTACACCTGCCGCTCGAAGAGCATCATCGCCTCCCTGCTACGCGGCGCGCACGCGCCGCGAGTGCGGGAAGGCTAGTCGCCTTCCCCAGGAGCGGCGTGCGAGGCGGGCGGCTCGTCGCGGGATCGTGACGACATCGCGAGGGGCCCGTCGCCGGCCGTCTCCGCGGGGGACATCGGCCGCGGGGGCGCGTGCGGCGCTGACGCGCCTAGATGCTCATTCGCGAGACGAGCTCGATCGTGCGCTCCGAGGGCAGGCCGAAGTGGCGCGCCGGCGGCGCCGACACCTTCGAGAGGAGCGCGAAGAGGCTGCGGCGGAAGCCGCGCAGGCCCGGGATCTTCGCCGCCTCGATCTCGACGTGCGAGAGGAGGAAGGTCGCGTTCGAGACGTCGAGCTCGGGCCGGCCGAGCCGCTCGGCGGCGAGCTGCAGCGAGCGCGGCACGTTCCGCGGCTCGAAGAAGCCGTAGCGGAGCGTGACGGCGTACACGCCCGCGGGCGCCTCCGGGAACTCGCGGATCTCGACCCGGTCGCACTCCTCGATGTGCGGCACGTCGATCGTCTGCACGCGCACGAGGAGCACGCGCTCGTGGAGGACGCGGTTGAGCGAGAGCGACTGCCGCAGCGCGAGCGGCACGGTGCGCTCGGAGGCGTTCGGGTAGACGACGACCCCGGGCACGCGCTCGGGGGTGCGCTCAGCGAGCGCCGCGAGGAAGTCCTGGATCGTGCCCTCGGTGAGCTCGCGGCGGCGGACGACGCGGGCTCGGCCGGTCTGCCACGTCGTCATGATGAAGAAGAGCACTCCGCCGATGAGGAGGGGCAGCCAGCCTCCCGAGGGGAGCTTCGCGAGGTTCGCGATGAAGTACGTGAACTCGAGCGAGAGGATGAGCGCGCCGAAGAGGATCACGACGACGCGGGGCCAGCGCCAGATCTTCCGCGCGAAGACGCAGAAGAGGAGCGTCTCGAGCGTGAGCGTCGTCGTCACGGCGAGGCCGTAGGCGGAGGCGAGGGCGACGGACGACTGGAAGAGCACGACGATCGTCACGACCGAGGCGAAGAGCACGCCCGTGACGAGCGGCAGGTAGATCTGGCCCGACTCGTGCTCGGAGGTCTGCTTGATCTCGAGGTTCGGCAGGTAGCCGAGGCGCATGGCCTGGCGCGCGACCGAGTAGGCGCCCGAGATGACCGCCTGCGAGGCGATGACGGTCGCGATGCAGGCGAGGATGACGAGGGGGACGACCGACCAGGCCGGGCCCATCCGGAAGAAGGGATTCGAGGCCGTCTCCGGGTCGGCGAGGATCATCGCGCCCTGGCCGAGGTAGTTGATCGTGAGGCACGGCCAGATGAGGTAGAGCCAGGCGCGCTGGATCGGCGTGCGGCCGAAGTGCCCGACGTCCGCGTAGAGCGCCTCGGCGCCCGTCACGGAGAGCACGACCGAGCCCATCGCGATGAAGGCGATGAGCGGCTCGCTCATGATGAATGACCACGAGTAGTACGGGTTGAGGGCCGCGAGGATGCCCGGGTTCGCGATGACGTGGGGGAGCCCGAGCGCCGCGAGCACGAGGAACCAGATGAGCATGATCGGCCCGAACGCCTTGCCGACGACGCTCGTGCCGTACTTCTGCGAGGCGAAGAGGATGACGAGGATGACGAGCGCGATCGGCACGATGATGTGCGGGAAGTCGGGGTAGGCGACCTCGATGCCCTCGACGGCCGAGAGGACCGAGATCGCGGGCGTGATGATGCTGTCGCCGAAGAAGAGGCTCGCGCCGACGAGGCCCGCGACGGCCGCGATCGACGACCAGCGCGGCTGCCTCGCGAACTGGCGCCGCACGAGGGTCGTGAGCGAGAGGATGCCGCCCTCGCCGTCGTTGTCGGCGCGGATGACGAAGGTCACGTACTTCAGGGTCACGATGATCGTGATCGACCAGAAGACGAGCGAGATGATGCCGTAGACGTGCTCCTGGTTGACCTGCACGGTGTTGTGCTCGGCCGAGAAGACGGTCTGCATCGAGTAGAGCGGGCTCGTGCCGATGTCGCCGAAGACGACGCCGAGCGCGGCGAGCGTGAGGCCGGCGGCGGAGTGGCCGCCCTGGCGGCGCTCGGCCTTCGCGGCGCCCGCGCGGGTGCGGTGGAGCCGGGGGGAGCGGGTGGTGCTGGACACGGTGGTCGTCCTCTGGTTCCGGGGGTCCGCGGGAGGGGGAGGGGCGGCCGGCGGCTAGCGGCCCGCGTCGGCGTCGCCCGGCACCTGCGCGCCGTGGGGGAAGCCGAGCTGGAGGTACTGGCCGTAGAGCTCGTGCCACGAGCGCTCCGGCGTGTCGACGTCGTGGCGGCGGTCGAGCCCGGCGACGCGCTCGTGCCATCCGGCCGCGTTGCGGACGGCCTCGGAGGGGTCGGCGAGGCGGTCGATGAGCACGAGGTCGGTCGTGCCGTCGACGGGCGTGAGCACGAGGGTGATCTCGCTGCGGCCCCAGAAGAACGCGAGCCGGCGGCCGACCTCGTACTGCGTCACGACGCCGGTCGAGTCGGCCTGGTGCGGATCGCCCGAGAAGGCGATCGCGCCGCCCGGGCGCGGCTCGTAGTCGACCTTGGCGGGGAACCAGGTCGAGAGGCCCTCCGGCGTGAGCGCGGCCTCCCACACCATGGGGGCGCGGTGGGGGTAGCGGGCGATGAGCTCGACGGCGGAGCGGCCGTCGCAGTCGAGGTGGCGGGCGAGACGCATGCAGAACTCCCGGGATGGGGTGCCGTCGGGCCGTGCCCGGCGCGTGGCCCGCGCGGATGCGGGCACAACCGACCAGCGTACCCCTGCGGAGCCGAGGTGGCGCGGTGCCTTCGGGATACACTGGAGTCAGGGGGCGTTTCACCCCACGTCGCGCGACGCGGCGGCAGGCGGAGGACGAGCGGACGGAGCGCGGATGGCAGAGGTCTCGGGGTCGACGGCGACGAAGGACCGGCCCTGGAGGCTCTGGACCCGATGGACGACGATCGTCCCGATCGCCGCGCTCGGCATGCTCGCCGCCGCGCTCGCGCTCAAGCTCGACGATCCGATCTCGATCGGCGCCGCCGTCGTCCTCCTCGCGGGCGCCGTGCTCGCCTCGGTCCACCACGCCGAGGTCGTCGCCCACAAGGTCGGGGAGCCCTTCGGCTCGCTCATCCTCGCCGTCGCCGTGACGGTCATCGAGGTGGGCCTCATCCTCACGATCATGGCCGCAGGCGGCGAGGGCAACGAGACGCTCGCCCGCGACACCGTCTTCGCGGCCGCGATGATCACGACGAACGGCATCGTCGGCCTCTCGCTCTTCATCGCGACGCGCCGCAAGGGCAACGGGATCGTTCGCTTCAACGCCGACGGCGCCGTGGCGGCGCTCGCGACGGTCATCGCCCTCGCGACCGTGACGATGGTGCTGCCGACGCTCACGACGAGCGCGCCGGGGCCGCAGTTCACGGGCCCGCAGCTCATCTTCGCGGCCGTCGCGTCGCTCGTCCTCTACGTGCTCTTCGTCACGACGCAGACGGTGAAGCACCGGGCGTTCTTCCTCCCCGTCGGCGAGGACGGCAAGCTCCTCCCGGAGGGCGGCGCGGAGACGGCGGATCCGCCCTCGAAGCGCGAGACGATCGTCTCGCTCGTCCTCCTGCTCGCCGCCCTCGTCGCGGTCGTCGGGCTCGCGAAGGTCGCCTCGCCCGCGATCGAGTCCGCGGTCGCGGGGGCGGGCCTCCCGAAGGCGTTCGTCGGCGTCGTCATCGCCCTCCTCGTGCTCGCGCCGGAGACGCTCGCGGCGTCGAAGGTCGCCGGCCGCGGCCGCATGCAGCACAGCCTGAACCTCGCCTACGGCTCGGCGATCGCGAGCATCGGGCTCACGGTCCCCGTCATCGCGGTCTCGACGATCTGGGTGCCGGGACCCCTCCACCTCGGCCTCGACGCGATGGGCATGGGCCTGCTCGCGGTGACGGCGGTCGTGAGCATCCTCACCGTCGTGCGAGGGCGCGCGACGCGCCAGCAGGCGGGGCTCCACCTCGTGCTCGCGGCGGCGTACGTCTTCCTCATGGCGAACCCGTAGGGCGGATCGGCCGGGCCGACGCGGCCCTGTTCGCGCCTTCGGTCGCCGGCTAGGAGCCCGCGAGCGCCGCGTCGCGCTCGATCTCGACGCCGAGCTCGGGCACGGCGATGCGGATCGAGGCGACCCCGTTCACGTCGATCCGGATGCGCTCCTCCACGAGCGGCCCGTCGCCGCGCCGATCGACCGGGGCGTCGGCGAGGTCGCGGCCGTCCGCGAGCGCCGCGTCGAAGGGCACGAGCAGCTCCGCGAGCGGGAGGAGGTCGCCCCGCGGCTCGCCGTCGGCGTCGAGGCGCGTGAACTCGACGAAGCGGAAGGCGCCGAGCGTGTGCGCGGCGCGGTAGCGGCGGGTCACCTCGAGCTCGCCGTCCGCGCCGAGCAGGGCGCCCGCGTCGACGAGCGGGTCGAAGGCGACGGATCGTCCGGCGTCGCGCTCGCGGAAGACGCCGATGCCCCGCCCGAGGCGGTCGCGGAGGGTGAACCCGGAGCCGGGGTCGGCCGCGATGGCGAGCCCGATCGCCGTCGAGGCGCCCGGGTGCGGCGAGCGGTGGACGCGGCGCCCGAACCGCTCGCGCAGGCGTCGCGGCACGAGGGGCAGGCCGCTCGCGCCGCCGACGAGGTAGATGCCCGCGATCTCGGACTCGGCGAGCGCCGCGGCGTCGAGGCCCCCGAGCAGCGGGCCGAGGGCGTCGATCGTCGTCTCGACGAGCGGGGCGGCGGCGTCGAAGAAGTCGCCGACCGGGACGGCGATGGAGGCCTCGCCGACGTCGAGGAGCATGCGCCGCGACTGGGGGACGAGCCCCTCCTTCGCGATCCGGGCATCGAGGAGGAGCCGCGCGCGATCGCCGGCCTCGAGCGCGTCGAGCGAGGTGCCGGCGCGCGCGGCGGCGAGCATGGCGAGCTCGACGTCGAAGTCGTCGCCGCCCAGCCGGTTGAGCCCGGTCGTCAGGAGGATCTCGTGGTCGACGCCGTCCACCCGCACGAGCGAGGCGTCGAAGGTGCCGCCGCCGAGGTCGTAGACGACGACGCCCGTGCGCCGCGAGGAGAGCGAGCGCGCGTGGCGGTGCGTGTACTCGAAGGCCGCGGCGCTCGGCTCGTTCACGAGCGCGAGCACCTCGACGCCGGCGGCGCGGAAGGCGTCGAGCGTGAGGAGGCGCTGGGCGGAGTGGGCGTGGGCCGGGACGCCGACGACGGCGAGCAGCTCCGCGCCCGCGGCGTCCTCGGCGAGGGTCGAGTCCTCCCGGACGGCGCGGACGACCTCGCGGGCGAAAGCCTCGAGCACCTCGCGGAGCGGGCGCGACGCGGCGCCGAAGGCGACGGGCTCGGCCCCGGTGGCCCCGCCCTCGGCGAGGAGCCGCTTGAAGGAGCGCGCGACGGGACGCCCCGCGAGCGCCGCCGCCTCCGCGCCCCAGCCGCCGAGGAGGCGGCCGTCCTCGCCGAGGGCGACGGCGGTGGGCAGGTGGTCGTGGACGTCGCCGTGCTCGTCGTCGAAGCCGAGGACGGGGAGGTTCCCGCGGTCCGCGGCCGCGACGACGGTCCGCGTCGTGCCGAAGTCGATCCCGAGGCGCATGGCCGGGAAGGTAGCAACGGCGCGTGAACCGGGCGCGTCGCGCGGCGGCGTCCGGAGCGCGTCGCCTCGCCGTGCGATGCTGGCCGCATGGAGACCGCGATCGGCCACCTCGAGACCGCCACGATCGAGCGCCCCGGCGGGCGCCGCCTGGCCTGGGGGAGCGTCGGCCCGCGCGACGGCGCGCCCGTCCTCTTCGTGGCCGGCGCCGCGACCGGCCGCTCCATGGCCTTCGGCGAGCGCCACCTCGAGCGCGCGGGCGTGCGCATCCTCACCATGGACCGCCCCGGCATGGGCGGCTCCGATCCCGACCCCGAGCGCACGATCGCCTCGACGGCCGACGACTACGCGGCCGTGCTCGAGGCGGCGGACGCCGTGGGCGCGCCCGCGGTCGCGAACTCGCAGGGATCCGTCTTCGCGCTCGCGCTCGCCCTCGCTGGCCCGATCTCGCGGCTGCTCCTCGTCTCGCCCGCCGACGAGGTGGCCTCGCCGCGCATCCACCGCCTCCTGCCGCCGCCGCTGCGCGACCTCGTCGCCGCGGTCGTCGCCTCCCCCGAGTCGGCGAGCGCCTTCCTCGCGGGCATCGGGCCGGACGGCATGCGACAGATGGTCATCGACGGCGCGGAGGACCACGATCGCGTCGTCTACTGCGATCCCCGCTTCGAGGAGCAGTACGGCATCGCCCTCGACGAGGGCTTCGCGTACGACGGCGCCGGCTACGCCCGCGACACGATCCTCGCGATGGACCGCTGGGGGCTTCCGCTCGAGCGGCTCGCGCTGCCCGTCGAGATCTGGATCGGCGACCTCGACGCCGCGCACTCGCCCGACCAGGCGGAGCACCTCTCGGCCCGCATCCCGGGCGCCCGCCGCCGGCTCGTCGCGGGCGCGGGCGGCGCGCTGCTCTGGACCCACGGCCGCGAGGTCGTGGAGTGGGCGCGCGATCCGGAGTCGCCGGCGATCGAGCGCTAGGCGAGCGCGAGCGGCCGAGCCTGCCTACGGAGGGCGGCCCGGCGTCGAGCCCGGCTACTCCTTGAGGTGCTTCGGCGCGCGCGGCTCGGCGTCGCCCGCGGCGGTCTCGGCCTCCGCGAGCGCCTCGCCCTCGGCGGCCCGCTCGGCCTCGAGCGCCGCCTCGCTCGAGGAGGCGGGGGCCGTCTCGGCGAAGGCGGCCGAGCCCTCGTCATCCGGGCGCTCGTGGCGGCCGCGGCGCGCGGGGATGAGCGCGACGACGCCGACGATGAGCGAGCCGACGAGGAATCCGGCGATCGCGCTGAGGATCGTCGCCGTGAGCCAGGAGAGCACGGGCGCGGCCGCGGCGGGCACGACGGAGGCGACCCATTCCTCGGCGTGGTGCTCGAAGGCCATGGGCTCGTGCCAGCCGAGCTTGTCGGCGCCGTCGAGGAGGATGTGGCCGCCGACCCAGAGCATGGCCGCGATGCCGACGATCGAGATGACCGAGAGGACCTTCGGCATGGCCTTCACGAGCAGGGGGCCGAGCTTCGAGCTCGGGCGGCGCTTCGTCATGCCGAGGCCGATGTCGTCGATCTTCACGAGGAGGCCGACGAAGCCGTAGACGAGCACCGTGATGGCGAGCGCGACGACGATGAGGACCGCCAGGCGCATCCAGAAGGTCTCCTGCGCGACCTCGTAGAGCGAGATGACCATGATCTCGGCGGAGAGGATGAGGTCGGTGCGGACGGCGCCGTCGACGAGGCGCTTCTCGGCGTCGGGCCCGACCTCCGCGGCCGCGTGGTCGTCGTCGTGCGCGCCGTGGCCGGTGATCGCGCCCCAGATCTTGTGGGCGCCCTCGAAGGAGAGGTAGGCGCCGCCGAGCATGAGGATCGGCGTGAGCAGCCACGGCGCGAACTGGCTCAGCACCATGATGACCGGGAGGATGATGAGGAGCTTGTTGCGCAGCGAGCCCTTCGTGATCTTCCAGATGATCGGCAGCTCGCGGTCCGGCGTGAGGCCGGTCACATAGCGCGGGGTCACCGCGGTGTCGTCGACGACGATGCCCGAGGCCTTGAGGCTCGCCTTGCCGGCGGCGGCCGCGACGTCGTCGACGGAGGCCGCCGCGGCCTTCGCGATCGCGGCGATGTCGTCGAGGAGGGCGGCGAGTCCGACGCTCATCGGAGGGCCTCGCGGGCGACGGGGGAGCTGATGGCGGTGGGCGCGATGATCACCGCTCCAGGGTATCCGGCCCCCGCGCGTCCGCCTGGGCGCCACGGGCCGCGGCGCCTATCGGACGCCGCCGCCCCGAGGCTGGACGCCGTCCAGCCCGCGGGCGGGGAACGCCAGGATTGCGGGGCTAGCGTCGGGATCGACGAGCCGCCGACGCCCCGCCGCGCGGCCCCTCCGGAAGGACCGACCATGAGCACGCGCCCGATCGACGACACCCTCGCCTTCATCGCGAAGGGCTACGACTTCGGGCGGGACGTCTGGAAGCGCGCCTCCGGCCCCCTCGCCCGCGCCGTCCCCATGCGCATCCTCGGCCACGACTCCATGCTCGTCCGCGGCGAGGAGGGCGTCGAGCTCTTCTACGACGAGTCGCGCGTGCAGCGCCAGGGCGCGATGCCCGGGATCATCGGCGAGCCCCTCTTCGGCCACGGCTCCGTCCACGGCCTCGACGGCGAGGAGCACCGCCACCGCAAGGCGACCTTCGTCGACGCGGCCTACGAGGACGCCCAGGTCGAGCGCCTGCGCCCGCACCTCGAGCGCGAGTGGCACGACGAGCTCGAGGAGTGGGCCGCGGGCGGCACGCGCTCGGCCTACGACGCCGCCACCGGCGCCCTCGGCCGCGCGATCATGCGCTGGGCAGGCCTGCCCGGCACGCGCGAGGCGAAGACCCGCTGGGCCGCCACGCTGGCGCAGATCGTCGACGGCTTCGGCGTGCCGTACTCGCCCGAGTACGCGCAGTCGATGCTCGGCCGCATCCGCTCCGACCGCCACGCGGCCGAGCTCATCGAGGCCGTCCGCGGCGGCACCCTGCCGGCCGAGGAGGGCACGGCGCTCCACGCCTGGGCGTGGCACCGCGGCCTCGACGGCGAGCTCCTCCCCGCGAAGCTCGCGGGCATCGAGCTGCAGAACGTCCTCCGCCCGACGATCGCCGTCGCCCGCTTCGTCGCCTTCGCGGCGAAGGAGCTCCACGACCGCCCCGAGTGGCGCGAGCGCATCGCGGCCGAGACGGCCGAGCGCGGCGCCCTGACCGGCGGCCCGCTCGCCGTCGCCTTCGCGCAGGAGATCCGCCGCACGGCGCCCTTCGTGCCGATGCTGCCCTCGATCGCGAAGGCCGACACGGAGCTGGGCGGCGAGGCGATCCCGGCCGGCACGCACGTCTACATCGACATCCAGAACACGATGCGCGACCCGAAGGCGTGGGAGCGCCCGGACGAGTTCGCCCCCGAGCGCTTCCTCGGCCACGAGGACTACGAGGCCCTCCGCGCGTTCATCCCGCAGGGCGGCGGCGAGGTGCCCACGGGCCACCGCTGCCCGGGCGAGAAGATCGCGATCGCGGGCCTCTCGGGCGCCGTCGCCGCGCTGAGCGACCCGCGCGTGACGATCCTCGACGAGGGCCTCCAGGTGAACCGCCGCCGCTTCCCGACGAAGCCGGCCTCGGGCGGGCGCGTCCGCGCCGTCGCGGGCGGCGTCGCGGCCGCGGCGCAGGGCCGCTGCCCGGTGGCGCACTAGGAGGGCCCATGACGGCCGAGGATCGCTTCGAGCTCGAGCGCTTCGTCGAGGCGCAGGCGCACGGCGTCCACGAGCGGGCCGCCGCCGAGCTGCGCGAGGGCCGCAAGCAGGGGCACTGGATCTGGTTCGAGCTCCCGCAGCTGCGGGAGCTCGGGCGCAGCGCCACGGCCGAGCGCTACGGCATCGCCTCGCTCGACGAGGCGCGGGCCTACCTCGCGCACCCCGTGCTCGGGCCGCGGCTGCGCGAGCTCGCCGGCATCGTCGAGACCGCCGGCTCCGCCGACCCCGTCGCGATGTTCGGCGACGTCGACGCCATGAAGCTGCGCTCCTCGATGACCCTCTTCCGCGAGGCCGCGGAGGGGGAGGGGAAGGCGCTCTTCCAGGCCGTCCTCGACCGATCCTTCGACGGCGAGGTCGACGGCGCGACGCTGCGGATGCTCGGTGTCCCATGAGCGGCCGCCCGCACCTCGCGCAGGAGTACGCCGCCGCCGTCCCCGGCCTCTCGATCCCGTGGCAGGCGCGGTCCGTCGCGAGCCCCGAGCTCGTCGCCATCGACGAGGGGCTCTCCGCCGAGCTCGGGCTCGACGTCGGCTGGCTGCGCTCCGAGGAGGGCGTGCGCTTCCTCGCCGGGCAGGTGCCGGAGGACGTGCCGACGATCGCCGAGGCGTACGCCGGCCACCAGTTCGGCGTCTACTCTCCTCGGCTCGGCGACGGGCGGGCGCTCCTGCTCGGCGAGCTGCGCGCCCCGGACGGGCGGATCGTCGACCTCCACCTCAAGGGATCCGGCCGCACCCCCTTCTCGCGCGGCGGCGACGGGCTCGCCGCCCTCGGGCCGATGCTCCGGGAGCTGCTCGTCGGCGCCGCGCTCCACGCGCAGGGCATCCCGACGACGCGGGCGCTCGCCGTCGTCCGCACCGGCGAGGACGTCTGGCGCGAGGGCGGGCCGCAGCCGGGCGCGATCCTCTGCCGCGTCGCCTCGAGCCATCTCCGCGTCGGCACGTTCCAGTACGCGGCGTCGATGGGGGAGCAGGGGCCGCTCGCCGAGCTCGCGGCGTACGCCGTCCGCCGGCACGCGCCCGAGGCGGCGTCGGCGGAGGTGCCCGCGCTCGCGCTGCTCGAGCACGTCGTCGCCGCGCAGGCCGAGCTCGTCGCGCAGTGGATGCTCGCGGGCTTCGTGCACGGCGTCATGAACACCGACAACATGGCGATCTCGGGGGAGTCGATCGACTTCGGGCCCTGCGCCTTCCTCGACGCCTATGACCCGGACGCCGTGTTCTCCTCGATCGACACCGGCGGCCGCTACCGCTTCGGCAACCAGCCCGCGGCGGCGATGTGGAACCTCGCGCGCTTCGCGGAGTCGCTGCTGCCGCTCATGGCGGCCGACCCGCGGGATGCCGCGGAGCCGGCGCTCGCGGCGGTGCGGGCGTTCGAGCCCGCGTACACGGCGTCGTTCTCGACTGGGCTCGCCCGGAAGCTCGGGCTGGCGGTGCCCGACGACGAGCTCCAGCTCGAGCTGCTCGGGGCGATGGCGGCGACGCGGATGGACTGGACGGCGTGGCTCCGGGCGCTCGCCGAGGGTCGCGAGGGGGAGCTGCTCGACAGCCGCGCTGTCGATTCGACGGGCGAGGGCGTCGGGCGCCTCCGGGCCTGGATCTCGCGCTGGGAGGCGGCCCTGTCCGAGGGTCGGGACGCGGCGCGCCCCGCGATGCTCGCGGCGAATCCCGCGATCATCCCGCGCAACGATCGAGTCGAAGCGGCCCTCGAGGCGGCCGTCGAGGGCGACCTGGGGCCCTTCGAGCGGCTCCTCGCCGCGGTCTCGTCGCCCTACGAGGTGCGCGCCGGCGACGAGGACCTCGCGGCGCCGCCGCCTGCGGATGCGCCGCCCGTCGTCACCTTCTGCGGCACCTGAGCGGCGGCAGGTCCTCAGCCGCGCAGGATGGACGCGAGCTTCTTGCCGCGCGCGAGCTCGTCGACGAGTTTGTCCATCCAGCGGATGCGCTGCATGAGCGGGTCCTCGATCTCCTCGACGCGCACGCCGCACACGACGCCCGCGATCAGCGCCGTGTTCGGGTTCATCGCCGGCGCCTCGTCGAAGAAGCGCTCGAGCGAGCGGTCGTCCGCGATCGCCGCATCGAGGCCCGCGTCGTCGTAGCCGGTGAGCCAGCGGAGCACCTCGCGGAGCTCGGCGACCTCGCGGCCCTTCTTCTCGACCTTCGCGACGTAGTGCGGCCAGATGGCGGAGAACGGCGTATCGAAGATGCGGTGGCGCGTCATGCGGTCACTCCTTCCGTGCGGCGGGATCGGCCGCCGCGGGCGTTCCGGGGTCGCCGGGCGCCTCGGAGGCTCCCGGCCGCTTGCCGCCGAAGCGCTGCTGCGTGCCCTGCTTCGTGAGGCTGTAGACGGCGCCGAGCTTCGCCCACGAGACCTTCTCCGCCCGGGCGGCGTGGATCGCCTCCGACTCGAGCCGCTCCGCGAGCTCGCGGGCCTCGCGGGCGCGCTCCACGCGCTCGAGCGGCGAGGACGCGCGGTCGAGCTTCGCGAGCGACTTCCCGAGGCGGCGCCGGATCGCCTCGAGCTCGGCGCGCGGCGCATCGACCGGCTCGTCGGGCGTGCGGGGGAGCGGAGCGGATTCGGCCACGGGCCCAGTCTAGGCCATCCGAGGGCAATGAGCGGTTGACGCAATCGTCAACGCATGTTTGACTTGACCCGTCCCTGTCAGCCCACCTCAGGAGGTACCCATGGCGAAGAAGGACGACAAGAAGGCGGCGAAGAAGGCCGCTGACAAGGCTGCCAAGGCCAAGAAGGCCGCCCGCAAGGCGGCGTCGTCGACGAAGACGGCGAAGAAGGCGAAGGTCCGCAAGGCCGCCAAGAAGACCGCCGCGAAGAAGCCTGCGACGAAGAAGGCCTCGAAGCCGACGAAGCGCACGCTCTCGAAGCGCACCGCGAAGTCGAAGTCGAAGAAGCGCTAGCCGCAGACCCGCATGAACCGCCGACGGCGCCCGTCCCAGGGAAGGGGAGGGGCGCCGTCGGCGCGTTCCGGGCGCGGCCGGGGCGGCTGGGTCAGGCCTCGAGCGCGTCGAAGTCGACGACGCGGTACGACCACTGCTCGGCCGACACGCCCACCGGCTTCTGCCGCGCCTCGCCGCCCGGCTGGGGGCGGCCCTCGGCGCCGGCGTCCGCGGGGCGCTGCCCGCCGTGGGCGCGCGCGAAGTCGGAGCCCGCGACCCACGCCTCGTAGGAGGCCTCGTCGGCCCAGCGCGTCACGACGAGCCAGATGGTGCGGTCGTCTGCGGGCTGGAGCAGCTCGAAGCCCTCGAAGCCGGGCGTCCCGTCGACGGCGCCCGCACGCTTCGCGAATCGGCGGGCGAGCTCGTCGCCCGAGTCGGCCGGCACGGTGATGGCGTTGATCTTCACGTAGCCCATGCCTCCAGCATGCACCCGCGCGACGGGCGAGCGCCGCGAGGGCATGCACTGGCGAATCGCGCGTTCGCTGGCCGAATGTCGCCAGCGGATGAGCGGAGCGCCAGCGACCCGCGGGGACAGGTCGGCGGCCGACCTGGGGGCCGGTCTTCTCCGGTTATATTGTCATAATGTGCATTATCGGATGAAGCCCGGCTTCGCGGGGCGGCTGGGAACCCGGCCTGCGCGCTGGGCCCCTCCAGCTAGCCCCCGTGCGCTCGCCCGCTGTCGCCGCTCGGCGATCTCGCAGAGGCTGGAGGCATGGCATGCACCAGCGCACGCATCCAAGCCCGCACCGACGCGCGCTCCGCGCGCGGACTCGGCTGGCTCGCCGTCGCGGCTGTCGCCGGGCTCATCCACGCCGGCTTCAGCGCCTACTGGGCGCTCGGCGGCACCTGGCTGCTGGAGACCGTCGGCGAGCAGGTAGTCGAGGCGTTCTCCGGCGCGCTCTGGTTCATCGGGCTCGTCGCGTGCGCGAAGCTCCTCGCCGCCGTCCTGCCGCTCGCAGTCGAGGCCGTCCGCTCGATGCCCGGATGGCTGCGCGGGGCCATCCGTCTCGTCTCGTGGCTCGGCGCCCTCGGCATCATCCTCTGGGGCGGCTACGGCATGATCGCCGCCCAGCTCGCCCTCGCGGGCGCCCTTGGAACAGTTGCAGATACAAGCATTCCCGCCCTCATTGGCCACGCGTGGATCTGGGATCCGCTCTTCCTCGTCTGGGGCCTCGCGCTGCTCATCGGTCTCGTCCGGAGCCGCGGACCGCGCCTCGCAGGCGGTCTCCAGCCTGACCGGCCCGAATCCCAGCCCCGACCCCGGCCGGTCTCGTAGCGTCGCCCGAGCGCGCCGGACCAGCCGGCCCAGGAAGGACGCTCCCCCATGCCCAAGGTCCTGCACGTCGTCACGAACATCGACCGCTACCCGGACGGCACCCCCACCGGCCTCTGGCTCTCCGAGCTCGTCCACGTCTACGACGACCTCGAGGAGGCCGGCGTCGAGCAGCTCATCGCGAGCCCTGCCGGCGGCGCCGTGCCCATCGAGCCGCGCTCGCTCCTGCCCGTCGTCTGCGATGCGGCCACCCGCGCCCGCCATGAGGATCCCTTCTTCATGAGCCTCCTCGAGCACTCGGCCGCCCTTGCCGAGCTCGACGCCGCCGACTTCGACGCGATCTACCTCACGGGCGGCCACGGCGTGATGGTCGACTTCCCCGCCTCGGAGGACCTCGCCCGCCTCATCGCCCAGATCGACCGCAAGGGCGGCGTCGTCGCCGCGGTCTGCCACGGCCCGGCGGGTCTGCTCGGCGCGCGCGCCGAGGACGGGCTCCCCTTCGTCCACGGCCGCGAGGTCACCGGCTTCTCGTGGCGCGAGGAGGTCGTCGCGGGCGTCTCGCAGCACGTGCCCTTCAGCCTCGAGGACGAGCTGCGCGAGCTCGGCGCCGAGTACGGCCGCTCCCCCGTGCCGATGGCGCCGCACGTCGTCGTCGACGGTCGCCTCGTGACCGGCCAGAACCCGACCTCGGCGAAGGGCGTCGCGAAGCGGATCCTCGAGCTGCTCGGGGCCGCCGCGCCCGCGACGCCCGGCTCGGCGATCGGCCTCCTCGACTCGGCCCGCCGTCCCTCCCCCGCCGTCGTCGGCGTCGTCGCCGCGCTCGGCGCGGCCGCCCTCATCGGGCTCCGCGCGCTGCGCCGCCGATAGCCCGCGCCGGCAGCACGACGAGGGCCCGCCCCGGATCCGGGAGCGGGCCTTGCTCGTCGCGGCGGCTCAGGCCCCCACGTACTCCTTGAGGTGCCGCCCCGTGAGCGACGAGGCGTCGGCCACGAGCTCCGCCGGCGTCCCCTCGAACACGACCCGCCCGCCTTCGGTGCCCGCGCCCGGGCCGAGGTCGATGATCCAGTCGGCGTGCGCCATGACGGCCTGGTGGTGCTCGATGACGATGACCGACTTCCCCGCGTCGACGAGGCGGTCGAGCAGGCCAAGCAGCTGCTCGACGTCCGCGAGGTGGAGGCCCGTCGTCGGCTCATCGAGCACGTAGACGTCGCCCTCCTCGGCCATGGCGACGGCGAGCTTGAGGCGCTGCCGCTCGCCGCCCGAGAGCGTCGAGAGGGGCTGGCCGAGGGTGACGTAGCCGAGGCCCACGTCATCCAGCCGCGTCGCGACCTTCGCGGCCGCCGGGACCTTGGAGGAGGCGTCGCCCGGGGCCTTCCCCGCGAAGAACTCGCGCGCCTCGCGGATCGGCATCGCGAGCACCTCGGCGATGTCCTTCCCGCCGAGCCGGTACTCGAGCACGAAGGGCGCGAAGCCCTTGCCCTCGCAGTCCTCGCAGGGGCTCGAGGCGGAGGCCATGACGCCGAGCTCGGTCGTGATGACGCCGGAGCCGCCGCATGAGGGGCACGCGCCCTCGGAGTTCGCGCTGAAGAGCGCGGGCTTCACGTCGTTCGCCTTCGCGAACGCCTTCCGCACGGGCTCGAGCAGGCCCGTGTAGGTCGCGGGCGAGGAGCGTCGCGATCCCTTGATCGCCGTCTGGTCGATCGTCACGACGCCCTCGCGCGGGGCGATCGAGCCGTGCACGAGCGAGCTCTTGCCCGAGCCCGCGACGCCCGTGACGACGCAGAGCACGCCGAGCGGCACGTCGACGTCGACGTCCTGCAGGTTGTGGGCGCTCGCGGCGCGCACCTCGATGGCGCCGGATGCCGTGCGGACGGCGTCCTTGAGCGCCGCCCGGTCGTCGAGGTGCCGGCCGGTCGTCGTGCCGCTGGCGCGGAGGCCGTCGACCGTGCCCTCGAAGCAGAGCTCGCCGCCCTCGGTGCCGGCGCCCGGGCCCAGGTCGACGACGTGGTCGGCGATCGCGATCATCTCGGGCTTGTGCTCGACGACGAGCACCGTGTTGCCCTTGTCGCGCAGCCGCAGGAGGAGCCGGTTCATCCGCTCGATGTCGTGCGCGTGGAGGCCGATCGACGGCTCGTCGAAGACGTAGGTGACGTCGGTGAGGGCCGAGCCGAGGTGGCGGATCATCTTCGCCCGCTGCGACTCGCCGCCCGAGAGCGTGCCCGAGGGGCGGTCGAGCGTGAGGTAGCCGAGGCCGATGTCGACGAAGGAGGCGAGCGTCGCCGAGAGCGCTTCGACGAGCGGCTTCACGCCGGGCTCGTGGATCGTGCGCACCCACTCCGCGAGCTCGGCGATCGGCATCGCGCAGGCGTCGGCGATCGAGACGCCGTCGATCTTCGCGTTCCGGGCGCCCTCGGCGAGGCGCGTGCCGCCGCACTCGGGGCACGGCTGGAAGGTCACGGCGCGGTCGACGAAGGCGCGCACGTGCGGCTGCATCGACTCGCGGTCCTTCTGGAGCATCGACTTCTGGATGCGCGGGATGAGCCCCTCGTAGGTCATGTTGATCCCGGCGATCTTCATGCGCGTGGGCTCCTTGCGGAGGAAGTCCTCACGCTGCTCCGGCGTGAAGTCGCGGATCGGCACGTCGTCCGGGTAGAGGCCCGACTCGCGGTACAGGCGCGCGTTCCAGCCGCCGTGGTTGTAGCCGGGGATCGTGAAGCAGTCCTCGGAGAGCGTCTTCGTCTCGTCGAAGAGCTGCGTCAGGTCGAGCTCGTTCACCTTGCCCATGCCCTCGCAGCGAGGGCACATGCCGCCGACGATCGAGAAGGAGCGCACCTCCTTCTTCGTCGAGCCGTCCTTCTGCTGGAGCTTCACGGCGCCCTGGCCGGAGACCGACGGGATGTTGAACGAGAACGCCTTCGGCCCACCGATCTGCGGCAGGGCGAGGCGGGCGAAGAGGATGCGCAGGAGCGAGTTCACGTCGGTCGCGGTGCCGAGGGTCGAGCGCGCGTTCTGGCCCATCCGCTCCTGGTCGACGACGATC
The DNA here is from genome assembly GCA_910822395.1 of Pseudoclavibacter triregionum. GTDB lineage: Bacteria > Actinomycetota > Actinomycetes > Actinomycetales > Microbacteriaceae > Pseudoclavibacter > Pseudoclavibacter triregionum. The sequence goes on along the minus strand of OU365335.1, from coordinate 2,137,615 downwards.
GCCGTCGTGATGCCCTCGAGGAGATCGACCTCGGGGCGGCCGAGCGTCGGCATCATGCCCTGAAGGAAGGCGCTGTAGGTCTCGTTGATGAGCCGCTGCGACTCGGCCGCGATCGTGCCGAACACGAGCGAGCTCTTGCCGGAGCCGGAGACGCCGGTGAACACGGTGAGACGGCGCTTGGGCAGCTCGAGCGAGACGCCCTTGAGGTTGTGCTCGCGCGCCCCGCTGATGCGGATGACGTCGTGGGAGTCGGCGGGGGTCGGGGGCGCGTCGGCCATGATGCTCCTCGTGGTGCGGCCGCGCGGGGGCGCGGCGCTGCGACCATCCTGCCGTCTCGCGGGGCGCGGTGGGAGCATGCGGGCATGGATGCCTCGACCCCCGACCCCATCGCCGCCGCCACCGCAGACGCCGCCGGCCCCATGCCGCTCCCCCTCGTCGGGAGGGCCGCCTTCGAGCTCGGCTGGCGCTTCGCGCTCGGGGCGCTGCTCACGCGCATCGAGACCGAATCGCTCGACGAGGCGCTCGCGGCCGCCCGGCTCGCCGCCGAGGCCGCCGGCGGTGACCCGGGTCTCCGCCTCGACATCCGCGACGCCGCCCTCGTGCTCGAGCTGCGGCGCCCCGACGCCTCCCGGTCCGGCCGCGCGGAGCTCGAGCGGGCGCGGGCGATCCGCGACGCCCTCGCGGCCGAGGGGATCGCCCTCTCCCCCGCCGGCCCGCGCCCCGTGGGCCTCCTCGAGATCGCGATCGACGCGCTCGACATCCCGGCCGTCCTGCCCTTCTGGGAGGCCGCCCTCGGCTACGTCCGGGACGGCGACCACGCCCTCCGCGACCCCGAGGACCGCGAGCCCGCCGTGTGGTTCCAGCAGATGGACGAGCCGCGGCCCCAGCGCAACCGCATCCACCTCGACCTCACCCTGCCCGAGGACGTCGTCGACGCGCGGATCGAGGCGGCGTTCGCGGCGGGCGGCCGGCTCGTGTCGGACTCCGTCTCCCCCGCCTTCGTCGTCCTCGCCGATGCGGAGGGCAACGAGCTCTGCCTCTGCACGTGGCGGAACCGGGAGGACGAGCAGGGCGACCCCGTCCCGCGGCCGAGCTGAGCCTCGCCGCGCGGGGCCGGATTTTCCCTCGCGACCTCACAGTTCCCTGGGATGCGAGGCCGCAGCGGCGCGGCCCTCCCGGCGCGCCCCTAGGGTCGGGACCGACGGGCGCATGTTCGCGCTCCGCCGCCAGCAGCAACGAAAGGCAGTGCCATGGCCGATATGAAGGCCCAGATCGCGAAGTACGTGAAGAACCCCGACGAGAAGGCCGTCGAGGGCCTCATGAAGACCTACCGCCTCGCGCTCTCGAACGCCGACGCGGCGCTCGTCTCCTTCTCGGACCAGGCCGAGCTCGACACGGTCCGCGAGTCCTTCCTCAAGAAGAAGCTCGGCCTCACGCAGTCCGACGCCGAGCTCGACGCCGCCATCAAGGAGGTCGGCGCGCAGATGAAGGACGGCACCGGCAACCCGCGCATCGCCGTCTACTACCTCCTCGCCGAGAAGTTCGGCAAGCTCTCGCAGTTTCACGCGTAGGGCGCGGCTTCACGCCGCACCCCCACGACGCCGTCCCGCCAGCGCGGGGCGGCGTCGTCGCGTCCGGGGCCGAGCTGCGGCCCCGCCGCGACGGGGCGCCTGGACAGGCTTCCCCCTCTCCCGCCTCAGCGCGCGACAGTCTGGCCAGCGATCCGGCCCGCATCCGGGCAATCTGTCCAGCGAATCGCCGAAACCGCCTTCCAATCTGTTGCTCCCTCGCCGTCCTCCACCTATGCTCTTCCGCGGCCCGCACGACGGGCCGGCGGATCCGCGGCCCACCTCGCCGCGGACCATCCCGTGTTCAAGGAGGAGCACCACGTGACGACCCGTCCCACCGCCGCCGCCAGCTCGGCCGGCGCCCACGTCGATGAGACCGCCGACGAGTACGGCTGGCCGACGAACGACCTCAAGCGCCGCCTCACCCCCGGCCAGCTCACGATGATGAGCCTCGGCGGGGCCATCGGCGCGGGACTGTTCGTGGGCTCCGGCGCCGCCGTGAGCATCGCGGGGCCCGCCGTCCTCGTCGCCTACGCCATCGCGGGCGCGATCATCATCTGCATCATGTACATGCTCGGCGAGATGGCCGTGCGCGAGCCCACCTCGGGCGCCTTCTCGGTCTTCGCCGAGCGCGCCATGGGCCGCGTCGCCGGCTCGACCGTCGGCTGGCTCTACTGGGTGCAGATGATCATCGTCGTCGCGGCCGAGGCCATGGGCGCCGCGGGCGTCATGAACGGGTGGTTCCCCGCGCTCGGCGTCGGCGGCTGGATCATCGTCTTCATGGCGGTCTTCACGGCCCTCAACCTCATGGACGTGAAGCACTACGGCCGCGCCGAGTTCTGGTTCGCGATGCTCAAGGTCATCGCGATCATCGCCTTCCTCGTGCTCGGCGCCGCGCTCCTGCTCGGCCTCATCCCGAACGTCCCCTCGCCCGGCTTCTCGAACCTCCTCCCGGCGGAGGGCTTCGCGCCGACCGGCATCGTCGGCATCGCCTCGGCGCTGCTCATCGTCATGTTCGCCTTCGGCGGCACGGAGATCGCGGCCATCGCCGCCGCCGAGACGAGCGAGCCCTCGACGAGCATCACGAAGGCCGTCCGCTCGGTCGTGTTCCGCATCCTCGTCTTCTACATCGGCTCGATCTTCGTCATCGTCTCGGCGATGCACTGGAACGACCCGAAGGTCCACGAGGGCCCCTTCGCCGCCGTGCTCGAACTCACGCACATCCCCTTCGTCGACACGATCATCAAGATCATCGTCGTCGTCGCGCTCCTCTCGGCGCTCAACGCGAACCTCTACGCCGGCAGCCGCATGATCTTCTCGCTCTCGACGCGCGGCAACGCGCCGGTGTTCCTCTCGCGCGTGAGCCCGGCGGGCGTGCCCCGGATCGCCGTGATCGCCTCGGTCATCTTCGGGTTCGCGACCGGCGTCGTCGCCATGTTCAACCCGGACGACAACCTCCTCGTGCCGCTCCTCAACGCGATCGGCTCGACGCTCATCGTGCTCTGGATCTGCATCGCGATCTCGTTCCTCATCCTCCGCCGTCGCAGCGACCGCGAGGGCGAGCGGCTCGAGTTCCGCGTCCCCGGCGGCCAGGCCGTCGCGATCTTCGCCCTGGTCGGCCTCGTCGCGATCGTCGTCATCGCCATGGGCGACCCGGATGCGCGCGTGCAGCTGCTCCAGACGATCGGCCTCGCGATCATCCTCGCCGTCATCTCGTGGATCGTGTTCTCGGCCAAGCGCGGCTCGGCGGGCTCCGCGGCACGCGAGGCCGCCGCGGCCCCGCGCCCGCGCGAGGTCCGCGCCGAGGACGCCGCGCGCGCCGAGCACGAGGCGCTGCTCGACCGCCGGGCCGACTAGGCCCAGCTCCCGTCAGACGCGAGGCGGGGCGGCGTCCCCCGACGTCGCCCCGCCTCGCTAAGATCGACTCATCGGCGTGCCCGCGCCGCGACGCTCCAAGGAGAACCCGTGAACTTCATCCTCACCGCGATCTGCGCGGTCATCTTCGTGGCCGGCCTCTGGTGCTACGGCCTGGCATTCCAGATCGAGAACGACACGCTCCAGCTCCTCACCTTCCTCGCGGGCATGATCCTCAACTCGCTCGCCTTCTTCATCCCGTGGCAGCTCACGGGCCAGAGCCGCAAGTAGCGAGCTCCTCCCCGGCGTGCCCTCGGGGGACGGCGCGCCCAGATACGATCCCCCGCTCGGCGCCGCGCAGCCTGACTGCCGGCGCCGCGCGCATGCTCCCTCCCCGAGAGGACGATGTTGTTCGACCCAGCCCTGGACATGTCCATGCGCTCCACGGCCTCCGTGGGCGCCCTCTGGCAGGCCGTCACTGTGCGCGAGTTCTTCGCCGAATGGTGGCCGGGCCTCCACTCCGAGCCGCGCGAGGGCGCGCGCATCGACGCCGACGACCTCCCCTATCGCAAGAAGAAGCGCCGCCAGGCGATCGGCCGCGTGCTCGAGGTCGACGAGGGCGAGAGGATCCTCTACGAGTGGACGGTCGAAGGGCGCAAGCACCCGACGAAGGTCGAGATCCTCGTCTCCCAGTCGAAGAAGAAGTCGAAGGTGCGGGTCATCGAATCCGGCTTCGACAAGCACGACTACATCGCGATCGAGGTGGAGCGCCAGCGGGACTTCTGGCGCGACCGCTTCCAGGACCTCCGCGAGTACCTCGACAAGCCGAAGCACGTCGCGCGCCTCGAGGCCGCGGCCAAGGCGGCCGCGGCGAAGGCGGCCGAGCGGAGCTAGGTCGCCCGCACGGTCCTCACGCGAGCGGGCGGCATCCGATCATCCGGATGCCGCCCACTCGCTGCGTGCTCTGCGCCGCCGCCCGGCCTAGCCCTCGGGGGCGAAGGACGAGACGTCGCCCACGAGCTTCACGTGGTCGGCCGGCACCGGCTCGACGGCGGCCTTCGCGACCTCGGCCGCGAACTCGGCGACGTTGTAGAGCTTGCCGGCCTGCTCGCGGCGCTGCGCGATCGCGCCCGGGTTGAGGCGGTCGAGGAGGGTCGCGGTGATCGTGCCCTCGATCATGTCGCCCGAGACGACGACGAGCTCGACGCCCTGCTCGTCGAGCGTCGGGATGAGCTCGAGGAGGGCGTCCTCGCCCGCGCGCTTCGACTCGGCGACGGGGCGGTACTCCTCCATCGTCGGAGTCGTGCGGATGAAGTGGGCCTGGTGGCTCGTGACGAACACGACGCGGCCGCCGTCCGGCATGAGCTCGAGCGCGCCCTGGAGGGTCGCGACCTGCGCATCGCGGTTGAGCTTGAGCGCGTAGTCCTCCTCCATGCCCGACTCCATGCCGCCGGAGGCGTTGAGCACGAGGAGGTCGAGGCCGCCGTACTCGCGGCGGATCGCCTCGAACATCGCCTCGAGCGAGCCCTGGTCGGTGAGGTCGGCGCCGACGGCGATCGCGGTCGCGCCCTGCTCCGAGAGCTCGTTCACGAGCTTCACGGCGCGGGCCTCCTTGTTGCGGTAGTTCACGACGACCTTCGCGCCGGCCGCCGCGAGGTAGCGGACGGTGTCGGCGCCGACGCCGCGGGACGAGCCGGTCACGAGGGCGCGCTTCCCCTCGAGCGATCCGGGGGCGAGCGGGGTCAGGGCGGTGTCGGTCATAGCGATCAGCTTAGCGAGCGCTGATACCCTCGCGGCCATGATCGAGCCCGCGCACGACGAGTGGTTCTCCCCCGCCCCGCCGCGGATCCTCGCCCACCGGGGGCTGGCCCTCGGCTGCCTCGAGAACTCGATCCCGGCGTTCCGGTCGGCCGCCGCGCACGGCGTCCGGCACATGGAGACCGACGTACGGGCGACGCGCGACGGCGTGGCCGTGCTCTGGCACGACGAGCACCTCGGCGCCTTCGACGGCACGGACGACCTCGTGGCCGAGCTGAGCTTCGCGCAGCTGCGCGACCGGGCGCGCGAGGGGCGGGCCATCCCGAGCGTCGCGGAGGCGCTCGAGGCGCTGCCGGACCTCCGCTTCAATCTCGACGTCAAGGCCATAGAGGCGGCGGCGCCGCTCGCCGCGGCCGTGCGCGCGGCGGGCGCCGAGGAGCGCGTGCTCGTGTGCTCCTTCTCGGATGCCCGGCTCGCGGCCATCCGGCGCCTCCTGCCCGAGTGCGCCTCGAGCGCGAGCGCCGGACGGCTCGGACGGGCCTTCGTCGCGCTCGAGATGGGGCGCACCGAGGCGGCGCGGAGGGCGCTCGGCGGCGCGGACGCGATCCAGGTGCCCGAGCGCGAGGCGGGCATCACCCTCGTGAGCCCAGTGCGCATCGAGCGCTGGAAGCGCGTCGTGCGGGAGATCCACGTCTGGACGGTGAACGACCCCGATGAGATGCGCCGCCTCTGGGACGCCGGCGTCGACGGGATCGTCACCGACCGCGCCGACCTGGCGGTCGAGGCGCTGGCGTAGGCCTCCGGGGGTCGGTGGTTTCGAGACGGCGGCTGCGCCGCCCTCTCAACCACCTGCAGCGCGCCCCGCACGACGCTCCCCACCGGAAGCGCTGGCCGATCGCCCATCCGCTGGCGCCGTTCGGCCAGCCGACGAGCGATCGGCCGGCCCCAACGCGGCATCCGCTGTCGAAACGGGCGTTCGCTGCCGTCATCGCGGTAGCGGATGCCCGAATCGGCAGCCATCACCGGCGCTGAAGGTGGTTGAGGAGCGGCCGTAGGCCGCGTCTCGAACCCACCACCGCCGGGAAGCTGAGCGGGCCTCCGAACCTGTGAGTCTGCGCAGTCGCCCGGTGCCGTGCCGGGAATGCCCACCGGTCTCACCGGGTTGCAGAGTAGACAGGATGCGAGAGAGAGGAGTGCGCCATGGCTGATCGAAGCCTCCGCGGCATGCGGCTCGGTTCGCAGAGCCTGCAGAGCGACGAGGGCGTGGTCTTCGTCGAGCGCCAGCTGCGCACCTTCGTCACGGAGAAGGGCGAGCGATTCGTCGTCACCTTCGCCGCCGACGCGGACGTCCCCGAGGTGTGGCCCTCGCCCAAGACAGGCGACGAGGGCCGCCTGCTCGACGACGCAGGCGAGGAGGTCGAGTACGAGCGCCCGGCCGAGAAGCCGCAGCGCACGCACTGGGACATGCTCCTCGAGCGCCGCACTCGCGAGGAGCTCGAGGAGATCCTGCAGGAGCGGCTCACCTACCTCCGCGAGCGTCGCGGACAGAAGAGCAGCTAGCCGAGCCCGCCGCCCACGCGGCGGCGACGCGCCCCGAGCCATCCGGCCGGGGCGCGTCGTCGTGTGCCCGGAGACCGGCGGCCGCTCCCCCGCTACCGGCCGGTGCCGCGCCGAGCCAGCGCAACGCGGCGCGCGTCGAGCCCCGCCATGAGCAGCAGCGCGAGCCCCGATCCGGCGGCGAGCAGCTGGATCGCTGGCCCAAGCAGCACCGCCGGCGTCGGAGGCCCCGAGGCGAGCGGCGCGTCGACGATCATCGCGCCCGGCTCGAACCACGTCAGCGCGGCGATCTCGCGCCCCGAGCCGTCGTAGGCCGCGCTCATGCCGACGGTCGAGACCTGGATGACCGTCATCCCGGTCTCGATCGCGCGCAGCCGCGCGAAGGCGAGCTGCTGCGCGGCCTCGTCGGTGCGGTCGAAGTCGGCGTTGTTCGTCGGCATGAGGAGCACCTGCGCGTCGTCGTCGAGGATCGAGCGGCGGATGACGCCGTCCTCGATGACGTCGAAGCAGATGAACACGCCCGCCCGGGCCGGGATGCGCTGGGTCGAGCTCGGCAGCTCGAGCACGGTCGAGTCGGCGGCCGGCGAGTAGCCGCGCGCGACCATGCCGACGAGATCGGGCGCCAGGGCGTACCAGAAGTCGCGGTCGGGGATGTACTCGCCGAAGGGTACGGGCCGCTTCTTCGAGGTCTGCTGGCCCCAGCCGCCCTGGGCCGTGAACTCGTACTGCGTGTTGTAGGAGCGGGCGTCCGGCGATCGGGGGTCGCCGTCGACGGTGACGGTGTTCGCGAGGATCGGCGCGCCGCCGTACTCGGCCGAGAGCTCGCGGAGCATCTCGGCCGCCTCGGGGCTGTACTGCGGGCCGGTCATCGCCGTCGAGCCCTCCGGCCAGAGGATGGCGTCGGGCCGGGCGTCCGCCGGCACCTCGCTCCGCGTCGCCTCGAGCGCCTTCGTGATGACGTCCCAGCGGCCCGCGTGCGCGAAGTAGCTCGCCTCCGGGGCGTCGGGCTGGACGGCGGCGATGCGCGTCGTGCCGAGGGTCTCGCGCGGCAGCGCGGGCACGAGCACGAGGAGCGCGAGCACGGCGCCGAGCGCGGGCAGCCCGATCGCGCGGGCGAGGCGCGGCGAGGTGACGGCGACCGGGCGGCGTGCCCCCGGCGCCCAGCGCGCCGCGACGAGCGGCTCGCGGCGTCGGAGCGCGTGGCGAAGGAGCTCGAGCGCGAGGATCGACCACCACACCATGACGAAGCCCATGCCGGCGAGCCCGAGCCAGGCCACGAGCTCGGCGAGCGGGCTCGCCGACTGCGACTGCGCGATGCGGCCCCAGGCGAAGCCGCCGTACGGCCACGAGGAGGCGACGGCGTCGCGGGCGGTCCAGAGGCCGGCGGCCATGAGCGGCAGCATGACGAGCCGTCCGCGCGCGCCCGGCCAGCGCCGCGGCGCCCAGCGGGTCGCGAGCGCGAGCAGCCCCGCCCCCGCCGCGTACGAGAGCGCCATGACGACTGCGAGGGCCGCCCACGGCACGGGGCCGAGGAAGCGCGACGACCAGGAGACGAGCGGCGCGTAGAATGCGAGCCCGCCGACGAAGCCGACGCCGACGCCGCCCCAGAAGCGGCGGCCGTCGAGGGCGAGGAGGAGGAGCGCCGGCGCGACGAGCGCGAGCGGCCAGATCGCGGGACCCGGGAACGCGAGCGCGAGCGCGAGGCCCGAGAGCGCCGCGAGGACGAGCGCCTGCCCGGTCGGCAGCGTCGGGCGGTCGACCGTCGGCGGGTCGAGCGTCGGGCGGACGAGCGTCGGGCGGTCGAGCCCGGAGCGGGCGGCGTCCCGGCTCACTCGGCCACGCTCGCGTACGCGACGATGCCGCGGCGCACGGCGTCCTGCGCCTGGTTCGCGGTCGTCTTGAGCCCGCCGGTGGCGACCTTCGCGATCTGGTCGAGGAGGTCGAGCACCTGCTTCGACCAGCGCACGAAGTCGCCCGCCGCCAGCCCCGACTGGTCGAGGACGTCGTCGAGGCGTCCGCCGCGGGCCCAGCGGTGCATGGCGGGCGCGAGGCCGGTCGCGAGGGGCTGCGTGCGAGGCACGCCGTGGCGCTCCTCGAGCTCGTCGAGCTCGCCCCAGAGCCGCTCGGTCTCGACGAGCGCCTCGCGGAAGGCGCCCTTCGGGAGCGCCCGCTCGGGCGGGTTCTCCTCCTCGCGGCGCGGCTCGAACGCGAGCGCGGCGGCCATCGCGGCGAGCGAGGGCGCGTCGAGGCGGATCCACGCCTGGCGGCGCAGGCACTCGGCGATGAGGAGATCCCGCTCCCCGTAGATGCGCTTGAGCGTGTGACCGTGGGTCGTCACGGCGAGGTCGTCGCGGCTCGCGAGCTGCACGAGGTAGCCCCGCTCGAGGAGGAGCTCGGCGAGCCGGTCGAAGACCGCGGCGACGGCGCCCGTGCGCGACTCGATCTGGCGCACGATGCGATCCGTATCCGACTTGAGGCGCCAGTACCGCTCCGACCAGCGGGCGTGGTCCTCTCGCTCGGGGCAGGCGTGGCAGGGGTGGAGCTTGAGCTCGAGCCGCAGCTCCTGGAGGCGCTTCTGCCGGCGCTCGCGCTCGGCGTGCGCGTTCGGTCGGTCCTCGGAGATCTTCTTCTTCTCGAGGTCCGAGAGCTCGCGGCGGATGCGCGAGTACTCGAAGAAGTCGCCGACGTGACAGCGCATCGCCTCCTCGTAGCCGGCGAGCGACTCGCGCTGCTGCGCGGCCGTGCGGGCGAGGTCGACGACGGCGCGGTCGGCCTGGAACTGCGCGAAGGACGACTCGAGCACGGCGCGCGTGCGCTCGCGCCCGAAGCGGTCGACGAGGTTCACGGCCATGTTGTACGTCGGCCGGAAGGACGAGTTGAGCGGGTAGGAGCGCCGCGAGGCGAGCGCCGCGACCGACTGCGGGTTCATGCCCTCGCGCCAGATGACGACCGAGTGGCCCTCCACGTCGATCCCGCGTCGGCCGGCGCGGCCGGTGAGCTGCGTGAACTCGCCCGGGGTGATCGGCACGCGCGATTCGCCGTTGAACTTCTCGAGCTTCTCGAGCACGACGGTGCGCGCGGGCATGTTGATGCCGAGGGCGAGCGTCTCGGTGGCGAAGACGAGCTTCACGAGCTTGCGGCGGAAGAGCTCCTCGACGACCTCCTTGAAGGCCGGCAGGAGGCCCGCGTGGTGGGCGGCGATGCCGCGCTCGAGTCCCTCGACCCAGTCCCAGTAGCCGAGCACGGCGAGGTCCTCGTCGAGGAGGGTGCGGCAGCGCTCGTCGACGATCCAGCGGATCTCCTCGCGCTCCTCGGCCGTCGTGAGCGAGATGCCCGCGCGGCGGAGGCGGTCGACCGAGGCGTCGCAGCCGACCCGCGAGAAGACGAAGAAGATCGCCGGCAGCATGTCGGCGTCGTCGAGGAGGTCGACGAGATCGGCCTGGTCGAGCTTGTCCGATGCCTGGTGGGATCCCTGGAACCCGCGCCCGCCGCGGCGGCCCGCGCCGCCGCGGTCGCGGCCTCTCCCCCGCCCGCCGGCGCCCGCGCGCGAGCGCTCGCGCACGGCGTGGACGAGCTCGGGGTTCACGCGATCCGTGTAGACGTCGCCGCGCGTCTCGAAGAGGTCGAACAGGCGCGAGCCCGCGAGCACGTGGTAGTCGAGCGGGATGGGCCGGTGCTCGGAGACGATGACCTCGGTGTCGCCGCGCACGGCCTGCAGCCAGTCGCCGAACTCCTCCGCGTTCGAGACGGTCGCCGAGAGCGAGACGAGCCGCACCTCGCTCGGGAGGTGGATGATGACCTCCTCCCACACGGCGCCTCGGAAGCGGTCGGCGAGGTAGTGCACCTCGTCCATGACGACGAAGGCGAGGTCCTCGAGCAGCTCCGAGCCCGCGTAGAGCATGTTGCGGAGCACCTCGGTCGTCATGATGACGATCCGCGCCTGCGGGTTCACGTTCGTGTCGCCCGTGAGCAGGCCCACCTCGCTCGCGCCGTAGCGGGCGACGAGCTCGTTGAACTTCTGGTTGCTCAGCGCCTTGATGGGCGTCGTGTAGAAGATCTTCGCGTGCGGGTCGCGCATCGCGAGGTAGACGGCGAACTCGGCGACGACGGTCTTGCCCGCGCCGGTCGGGGCCGCGACGAGCACGGAGCGCCCGCCCTCGAGCCGCTCGCAGGCGGCGATCTGGAAGGTGTCGAGGTCGTAGGGCAGCTCGGCGCGGAACCGCTCGAAGGCCGGGGAGGCGCCGCGTCGCCGCGCCTGCGCGTAGCGCTCCGCGGGGCTCAGGGCAGTGTCGTCCTCGGGCCGCGTCACAGGGTCGAGACTACCCCGGCGGCGAGCTCGGCCTCGAGCTGCGCCTCGCGCTTCCGGCGGCGGCGATCGTTGAGCCACGCGACCCCGGCGGCGATGAAGTAGAGCGCGATCATCGGGATCATGAGGAGGATCATCGAGAGCACGTCGGCCGAGGGCGTGGCCATCGCGGCGAAGAGCGCGGTGAGGAGCACGGCCGTCCTCCAGCCGGAGAGGATCGCCTTCGCCGAGATGATCCCGGCGAAGTTGAGCATGACGATGATGACCGGCACGACGTAGGCGACGCCGACCGCGAGGCAGAGGTTGAGGACGAAGCCGTAGTAGTACTTCGCGTCGAAGAAGACGGTGTCCTGCGCGGGCGCGAAGCTCGCCATGACCTCCACGATGCGCGGGAGGACGATCCAGCCGGTGGCGCAGCCCGCGAGGAAGAGCGGGATGGCGGCGCCGACGAAGCCGAGCGCGTAGCGGCGCTCCTGCTTCTTGAGGCCCGGCACGAGGAACATCCAGATCTCGTAGAGCCACACCGGCGAGGAGATGACGATGCCGATCGTGAGCGCCATCTGCATGCGGATGTCGAAGGCGCTCGTGACGTTCGGGAAGTTGATCGAGGTGCCGCCCGCGCGGGTCGTCGCGAGCTGCTCGATCGGCACGCGGATCGCGTCGAAGACGGGGCCGGTGAGCATGAAGCCGCCGACCATGCCGAGGATGACGGCGATCGCGGCGACGATGAAGCGGTTGCGGAACTCGACGAGGTGCTCGGCGAGGCGCATGCGGCCCTCGGGATTGCTCCGTCGGGAGGCGCGGGGACGGCGCGCGCGACGGCGCCCCCCATCGGGCTGCGCCGTCGTCCCGGAGGACGAGGCGGGCACGCTAGGCCTGCGGGCGCTCGGCGTCGCCGGGGCGGACGGGCTGCTCGGCCTGGGCGGTCGCGGGGGCGCTCGCGGCCGGGTCGACGACCGGGGCGGCGGCCGTGCCGGACGTCGTGCCCGCGGCGGTCGGGCCGGACGTCGTGCCCGCGGCGGTCGGGCCGACGGGGTCATCGTCCTTCATCTGTCGCATCTCGCCGCGGAAGATCCGCATCGACTGGCCGAGGCTGCGGGCGAGCTGCGGGAGCTTCGGCGCGCCGAAGAGGAGCAGGATGATGACGAGCAGGAGCAGGAAGTGCCAGCCCGAGAGGTTCGCGAACATGGTGGGGTCTACTTTCTCGCCAGGTGGGCGTACTGCATCGGATCCGCCGAGATGAGGCGGCGGGCCCGCGCGAGGCGGGCCTCGTGGCGCTCGAGCTTGCGCTCGTCGATCTCGGCGCGGATGCGGGCGCGGTCGCGCTCGACCGCCGCGGCGCCGCGGGTCACGGCGTTCTCGGCCGGGGGCTCGTGCGCGGCGAGCGCCTCGGCGCGGGCCGCGAGCTCGTCGAGGAGCCTCTGGAGCTCGTCGGCCTCGCCGGCGAGCGCCATGGCCTTGCGGTAGAGCCGCAGGGCGCACCACGCGAGCACGCCGATGAGGACGAGCACGAGACCCGCCCAGATGAGGATCCACGACCACCACGGCATCATGTCGGCCCAGTCTACGCGCCGGGGGCGCCGACGGCGGGATCGTCCGCCGAGGGCGTGGAGGGCGCGGAGTCCGTGGAGGATGCGGAGGTCTTGGAGGCCGCGGAGCCCGGGAGCTCGCCGCGGGCCCAGGCCGCCACGGCGGCGCGGGCGACGTCCGGCGCGAGGACCTCGATGCGGCCCGCGTTCGCGCAGGCGAGGCGCACGAGCGGATCCCAGCTCGCGAGGCGCAGCCGCACCGTCCGCCATCCGGCGGCGTCGGCCTTCGTGGGGCGGCCGGGCGCGTAGCCCTCGAGCTCGGGCAGCGCCTCGTCGAGGATGCGCAGCGTCACCTCGACGTCGCCCTCCCCCGGCGCGAAGAGCTCGGCGGGCGGATCGGGATGGTCGGCGGCGGCCTCCTCGAGCACCTCGAGCTCGCGCATCCGGTCGAGGCGGAACGCGCGGTGGGCCTCGCGGTCGAGATCCCAGCCGCGCAGGTAGCGGTCGCCGTCGACGGCGTCGAGCCGCTGCGGGTCGACCGTGCGCACGGCCGTGCCCGAGGCGGCGGCGCGGTACGTGAAGCGCACGCGGCGGCCCTCGGCGATGGCGCGGGCGAGCTCCTCGGCCTCGGCCCGGAGGGCGTCCTCGGAGAGCGGCACGAGCTGGCGCGAGGCGCCGAGCTTCGCCGCGAGCGCCTGCGCGGCCTCGGGGTCGACGAAGCCGGGCAGCGCCGCGAGCTGCTGGAGGCCGGCGATGAGGGCGGCGCGCTCGCGGGCCGAGAGGCTCGGCACGCGGCGCAGGCCGATGGAGCGCTGGAGGGCGATCGTGTGGCCGTTCTCCTCGTCCGGCCAGTCCCACTCGTACCCGAGCTCGCTCTGGCGGGGCAGGTTCGCGTTCTCGATCGGGTCGGTGAGGTCGGCCATGAGGTGCATGACGCGGAGGATCCGCTCGGGCTCGACCCCGAAGCGCGCCGCGACCTCGTCGAGGCGCACGGGCGTCGTCTCGAGCCACGGCCGCTCGGGGTCGGGCTCGCCGCGCGAGTGGAGGTACGGGATGAGCGAGACGGCGAGGAGGAGGTCCTCGTCTCCCAGCCGGGCCGGGGCGGTCATCGGGCGGCCTCCTCGGTCATCGTGGTCGGCGCGTCGCCGATGGGCGCGTGGGCCGCGGCGACGGCCGCGCGGCGCTCGCGGACGGCGTCGACGAGGGCATCCGGCCCGAGCACCTCGATCTCGGGCCCGTAGCCGGCGAGCTCGTCGGCGAGCAGCTCGAGGTCGGCGAAGGGCAGCTCGACGAGCTCGGCGCCGGGCTCAGCGCCGGCCCGGCGGGGCAGGCGGAGGGCGGCGTCGGTGTCGGGGCGCACGCGCACTCGGGCGCGCTGGCTCGCGGCGAGCGCCTCGAGGCTCGCGCGGGCGCGCTCGGCGGCGTCGGCGGGGGCGGGATGCTCGCTCGAGCCGCGCTGCCCCGTCTTCACCGCGCCGCGGATGCGGGCGAGCAGGAACCGCCGCTCGTCGCCGCGCTCGAGGTCGAAGCCCTGGAGCAGCCACCGTCCGCCGAGCTGGACGAGCACGTGCGGGTCGACGCGGCGGCGCTCGTCGGCGGTCGCGCCCTGCTTGCGGTACGAGAACTCGATGCGGCGGCCCTCGTCGATGGCGGCCGCGACGGGCTCGAAGGCGCGCTCGCGGGCGCGGAGGCGCGCGGAGGCGGCGTGGGTCGGGGCGACGGCGTCGACGCCGAGGGCCCGCAGCTTCGCGAGGCTCCGCTCCGACTGGGCCGTGAGGGCGCCCTCGCGCCAGGCGAGGGCCGCGGCCTCGAGGAGGGCGAGCTCCTGCGGCTCGAGCTCGAGCTCGCCGGCGCTCGGGCCGTCGACGATCCGCCAGCGGTGGCCGCGGCCGGTGCCGTCGGCGTCCTCCGTCTCGAGCGGGATGCCGAGCTCCCGCAGCTCCTCGACGTCGCGCTGGAACTTCTTCTCGAGCGCGAGGCCGGGCTCCGACTCGGCGTAGTCGTCGACGGCCTCGAAGAGCTCCTGCTTGGACAGGCCCTGTCGCCCGGCCGCGACGAGCACCATGACGAGCTCGAGCAGCCGCGCGGCGCGACCGGCGGCCATGGCTACTTCGCGTCCAGGATGTCGATGACGAACACGAGCGTCGAGCCCGCGGGGATCGAGCCGCTCGCCTGGTCGCCGTAGCCGAGCGAGGGCGGCAGGACGGCGATGACGCGCGAGCCGACGGTCGAGCCGACGAGCGCCTGCGCGAAGCCGGGCACGACCTTCGTCGTCGAGAACTGCGCGGGCGCGCCGCGCGTCCAGCTCGAGTCGAAGGCGGTGCCGCTCGGGAAGAGGCGCCCCTCGTACTGCACAGTGACCGTCTGGCCGTTGAGCACGACCGGACCGTCGCCGAGGAGGACGGTGTCCTTTACGAGCTCCGTCGGGGCGGGCTGCGAGGCGTCGATCGTCACGGAGCCGAGGGAGCCGTCGGCGCCGCTCGGGCCGAGGGCGACGAGCGTCTGGGTGGGCGTCTGGGGCGCGCCCCACGCGGCCATCCGGTCGAGCGACTGGATGTCGGCGACGACGAGGGCGGCGGGCGACTCCATGCCGGCCGCGTTCGGCTGGCCGTCGGCGAGCACCGAGCCGGGGATGAGCGCGGCGATGCGCGAGCCGCTCGGGACGCCGATGAAGAGCTCGCGGAGGTAGTCGGGCAGGGCCGCGTCGTCGAGGGAGATGACCTGGCCGAGCGGGCCGTAGGGCTGCATGGCCGTCTTCGTCGAGGCGTCGTAGATGACGAGGTTCGCGACGATCTTCGAGGAGGGCTCGAGCGGCGCTCCCCCGCCGCCGGCGATGATCGAGCGCTCGACCTGGTCGCCGAGCTTCGAGACATCGCCGATCGTGACGGTCGGCTCGCGCCAGGTCTCGCCGAGCACGCTCACGTTGCCGATGGCGGCGCCGCCCTCGGCGATCGCCGTGGCGGGCGCCTGGCTCTGGGTCGCGAGCTCGGTGGGGATGGTGTCGGGCCCGCCGCTCGTCTGCGGCGCGCAGCCGGCGAGGCCGGCGGTGAGGACGAGCGAGGCGCCGAGCGTGAGGGCGCGGAGGCCGCCGCGACGGCGATCCGGCGAGGCGGCGTGGTTCGTGGTGGGCATCAGGCGCTCCGATCCGCCGCGAGGACGTCGAGGACGAGGACGAGGGTGCGGCCGGTGGCGACCGAGGGGGCGAGCGGCCCCTGGCGGGAGAGCGCGAGCTCGGTGGGGACGACCGCGATGAGCTGCGAGCCCTCGGGCTTGCCGACGAGCTCGGCGGTGACGCCGTAGAGGCCGTCCTCGCCGTTCGCGTCGCCGCCCGCGACGGTGCTGATGACGGTGTTGCCGGCCTCCCACGTCGAGGCGATCTCCTCGCCGCTCTCCCAGTCGAAGATCGAGGCGTGGAGGGTGAGCGCGTCGCCGGCCCGGATGGGATCGCCGAAACCCTCGACGCGGAGGGCGGTGCGCAGCGCCGTCGGCGGGGCGCTCTGCGGCATCGTGGCGCCGGGGCGGCCGGCCGGCGAGGTGACGACGGCGGGGATGCCGTCCTGCGCGGGCAGGATGCGGCCGCCGGCGCTCGAGGGGTAGACGCGCTCGACGTCGGCGGCGAAGAGGAGCGTCGTCGCGGGGTCGTCGACGACGCGCTCGGCGCCGTCGCCGAGGAGCATCGAGGCGGGCATGGCGGCGATGATCCGCTCCCCCGCCTGCGCGCAGCGGAGCGCCGCGGCGGCGCCGGGCAGCTGGGCGCCGAGCGACGTCATGGTGAGCGGCTTCGAGGTGCCGTCGGCGGCGCTCGAGAAGGGGCCGTAGGGGACGATCGGCGCGCCGGAGGCGTCGAAGACGGCGAAGCTCGCGGCGAGGACGCCCGCCTCGGCGGCGATCGGCCCGTGGCCGGCCCCCGAGCGGGAGATCTCGAGGATGTCGGTCGCGACGGGGCCGTCGAGCTCGGCCGCGAGGGCCTGGCCGAAGGCGCCGCTCGCGCGGACGGCCTCGCTCGCGGCGCCGGGCATGCCCAGCGCCTCGCACGCCTCGGGCGACTCGGCGCTCTGCGGCACGGCGGTGCAGCCGGCGAGGGCGAGGGAGGCCGCGGCGAGGAGGCCGGCGATCGCGAGGCGGGGCCGGCGGGAGGACGGGATCCGGTGGGAGGAGCAGGTCTGGCGGCGCGTCACTCGGCGGCGTCCTCTCGGGGGTCGTGGTCATGCTCGGAGTCGTGCTCGGTGTCGGGCTCGTGGAGGTCGGCGTCGTCCTCGTGGGCGTCCGCGGTCGCGGCGGGCGGCCCCTCGCCGCGCGCGAGCTCGGCGGCGCGCTGGGCGCGGCGGGCGCGCTTGCGGAGCACCTTGTCGCTCGTGCTCCGCTCGCCGAGGGCGCCCGGGGTCCAGATCTCGACGTCCTCGTCCTGGTACTCGGTCTTCGAGGCCCGGCGCTTGAGGGCGGGCA
Organism: Pseudoclavibacter triregionum; assembly: GCA_910822395.1. Classification (GTDB taxonomy): domain Bacteria; phylum Actinomycetota; class Actinomycetes; order Actinomycetales; family Microbacteriaceae; genus Pseudoclavibacter; species Pseudoclavibacter triregionum. The sequence goes on along the minus strand of OU365335.1, from coordinate 2,120,597 downwards.
GCACGGCGCCCGGGGCGAGGCGGCGGCAGGTGAGGAGGAACGCGGTGTGGGCGACCATCCGGTGGTCGGGGCGCACGGCGAGGCCCTCGACATGCCAGCCGCGCACGAGCGTCTCGTCGCAGGAGGGCTCGGTGAAGCAGCCGGTGGCGCGGATGGCCTCGGCCACGCGCGAGAGCTGCGTGACGGTCGCGACGTAGACGCAGAGCACGCCGCCCGGGGCGAGCGCGTCGGCGGCGACGTCGAGGCACTCCCACGGCGCGAGCATGTCGAGGAGCACGCGATCCGCCTGCCCCTCGCCGACCGCCTCGGGCAGCGCCTCCTGGAGGTCGCCGAGCACGATGTCCCAGTTCGCGGGCCGCTCGCCGAGCACGCTCTCGATATTGCCGATCGCGACATCGGCGAACTCCTGGCGGCGCTCGAACGAGACGAGGCGGCCGGTGCCCGCGAGGGCGCGGAGCAGCCAGAGCGAGAGGGCGCCGGAGCCGAGGCCGGCCTCGACGATCGTCGCGCCGGGGCGGATGTCGGCCTTCGCGAGGATCGCGGCGGCGTCCTTCGGGTAGATGATCGCGGCGCCCCGCGGCATCGACATCACGACGTCCTGCAGCAGCGGGCGCAGGGCGAGGTACTCGGTGCCGTCGGTGGCCTTCACGACGGAGCCGTCCGGGCGGCCGATGAGGTCGTCGTGCTCGACCATGCCGCGGTGGGAGTGCCACTGGCGTCCGGGCTCGAGGTGGATCGTCGCGAGGCGGCCCTTCGGGCCCGTGAGCTGCACGCGCTGGCCGGCGCGGAACGGGCCGCGGAACTCGGGGACGTCCGGCTGCACCGTCGTCTCGTCGGGGGTCGTCTCGTCGAGCTCCATCGGGGCGTGGGTCATCGCGCTGCCTCCTCGGCAGAAGGGGCGGGCGTGGGCTGGGCGTCGGCGTCGGCGTCCTGCGGCGCGTGCGCGGGCAGCTCGGCGAGGAGCTCGCCGAGGGCGGCGGGCGTGAGGCCGACGAGGCTCTCGCGGCGCACGACGTCCGGATGCTCCGGCACGAGGCCGCCGTGCGGCACGGCGACGACGGCGCAGCCTGCGGCGAGGCCGGCATCGACGCCGTAGCGGGAGTCCTCGATGACGACGCAGCGGGCGGGGGCGACGCCGAGGCGCTCGGCGGCGAGCAGGTACGGGTCGGGCGCGGGCTTCGAGCGCTCGACGTCCTCGGCGGTGACGATGGCGGCGAAGGGCTCCCCGCCGTGGGCGTCGACGAGGGCGTCGGCGAGCGAGCGGAGGGAGTTCGTGACGAGCGCGCAGGGGACGCCGGCCTCGGCGAGCGCGTCGAGGAGCTCGCGCGCGCCGGGGCGCCACTCGAGGCCCTCGCGGGCGAGGTCGTGGACGTGCGCGCCGACGCGGGCGATGAGGTCGCGCGGGGCGAGCGGGACGCCGAACTCCTCGGCGAAGGCGCGGGCGGCGGCGCGGAGGTCGGCGCCGACGAGCGTCTCCTCCTGCTCGGGCGTGAGCGGCGGCAGCCCGTGGTCGGCGAGGAGCGCCTGCTGGGCGTCGCGCCAGTGGGGCTCGGTGTCGACGAGCGTGCCGTCCATGTCCCAGAGGACGGCCGCCGGGAGCTGGGCGTTCACGAGGGCTGAGTCTACCCGCGGGCGGTGCGGCTCCCCCGTCCGCCGGGCCGCGGCCCCTTATCCTGGCGGGGTGACCGACGCAGCCGCCGATGCCATGCCCGATCCCGACGAGCGGGAGGAGCCGGCGGCGCCGAGCGGCGCGGCGGCCGCGTCCGAGGCGCCCTCCTCCGAGGCGCCCGCTGCCGAGGCGCCCACGGTCGAGGATCCCGCCGCCGAGGCCGACGGCCCCCGCTTCTCCGAGGGCCGCACCCTCGTCGTCGCCCTCCGCGGCTGGAACGACGCGGGCGACGCCGCGAGCGAGGCCGCGCTCCTCGTGCGCCGCCGCCTCGCCGCGAGCTCCGAGACGCTCTGGACCTGCGACGACGAGGACTTCTTCGACTACTCGCTCCACCGGCCGCTCGTGCAGAACGCCTCGGGCGGCGAGCGCCGCATCATCTGGCCGTCCGTCACCGTGACGGGCCCCGCGGCCGACGCCGAGCTCGAGGACGCCCCGCAGCTCGCCGACGACGCCGAGCTGCGCGTCTCGGGCGAGAACCGCGGCGTCTACGTCCTCATGGGCGTCGAGCCGACGCTGCGCTGGAAGAGCTTCGCGAAGCGCGTCATGGAGTTCGTCGACGAGCACGGCATCACCCGGATCGTCCTCGTAGGTGCGCTCCTCGCGGACACCCCGCACACCCGGCCCATCCCGATCTACGCCTCGAGCGACCACCCGGAGGTGCGCCGCGAGCTCGAGGTGAGCCGCAGCGAGTACGAGGGGCCGACGGGCATGCTCGGGATCCTCTCGAGCGAGGCGCGCCGCCGCGGCGACGTGCTCGCGCTGAGCCTCTGGGCGTCCGTCCCGCACTACGCGCACGCCTCGCCGTCGCCGAAGGCCACCTCGGCGCTCGTCGACCGGCTCGAGGAGGTGCTCGACCTCTCGATCCCGCACGCGGACCTCCTCGAGGAGGCCGCGGCCTGGGAGGCGGAGGTCGACGAGATGGCGTCCGGCGACGAGGACATCGCCGAGTACGTCGCGCACCTCGAGCGCACCTACGACATGGTCGAGGCGCCGGAGGCCTCGGGCGAGGCGATCGCGAGGGAGTTCGAGCGCTTCCTCGAGCAGGCGGGCTCCTCGAGCGCCTCGAAGGGGCTGCAGCGCGGGCCGCGACGGCCGCGGGCGGATCGTCCGCAGGCAGGCCTCGAGCAGCCGGATGCCGACCGCCCCGACGCCGACCGCCCCGACGACGCCCCCGGAACCCCCGAGCACGAGGACTGAGCCACGAGCTCGCCCACGACCCCCTGTTCGCCGCCGCCCTTCTCCCCCACGCCGGCCCAGCGCGCGACCCGGGCGGCCGTGCGGCTCGTCGGGCGCCTCCCGATGTCGGTGAAGCGGGCGCTCGCGGGCGAGCTCGCCATCATCGACGGCCAGCGCGTGCACCCGGAGGTGGCGCTCGCCCTCAAGGCGCTCAACGCCGGCGAGACCTTCGAGACGAAGCCGCTCGAGGAGGGCCGCGCCGAGCTCGCCGTCGAGGCGTGGACTTTCGGCTCCGAGCCCCAGTGCGCGGTCGTGCGCGACTTCGCCATCCCCGGGCGAGGACCTCGAGGGCCGCGCGAACGGCGTCGCCATCCCCGCCCAGCTCTACCAGGCCGACGCGGCCGCGGCGCCCGGGCTCCTCGTGTACTTCCACGGCGGCGGCTTCGTGCTCGGCGGCCACGAGTCGTGCGAGGCCGTGTGCCGCGTCATCGCCCGGCGCACGGGGCTCGCGGTCGTCTCGATCGACTACCGCCTCGCGCCCGAGCACCCCTTCCCCGCCGCGGTCGAGGACGGCGTCGCCGCCTTCCGCTGGCTGCGCGACCACCTCTCCGAGCTCGACGTCCCGGCCGGCCGCATCGCCGTCGCGGGCGAGAGCGCGGGCGGCAACCTCACGGCCGTCGTCGCGAACGCGACCGCGCGCGACGAGGCGGGCGGCCCGGTGTTCCAGTGCCCGATCTTCCCCGTCGCCGACTGGGCCGAGAAGTCGCGCTCGTACGAGCTCTTCCCGAGCGGCTGGTTCCTCACCGAGGCGCAGATGGACTGGTACGGCGAGCGCTACCTCCCCGGCCTCGACCGGCGGAACCCGCTCGCCTCGCCGATCTACGCGCCGCTCGACGAGCTCGCGGACGTCGCGCCGGCCTGCGTCGTGACGGCCGGCTTCGACCCGCTCCGCGACGAGGGCCGCGCCTACGCGCAACGCCTCGCGGACGCGGGCGTCGAGGTGCGGCACCTCGAGTTCCGCGGCTTCATCCACGGCTTCATCAACGCGACCGGGCTCGGGCGCTCGGTCGTGGCGCGCGTCGAGCGCATCGCGGACGTCATCGCGGAGGGCATGGGCCTCTGGGCGGCCCGGCAGTCGCCCCCGCGGTGTTTCGAGACGGCCGCTTCGCGGCCTCCTCAACCACCTGAGCCGACGCGGTGAGGTGGTCGAGGAGCGCGCGCAGCGCGCGTCTCGAAACCACCGGTTCAGCGTGACGCCTGAAGCCAGGCGTTGTCGAGGGCTGCTTCGAGCAGCGCGGTGCGCTCGCGTCTCAGAGCCGGATGCCGAGGAGGGCGTCGACGAGCGTCGGCACGTCGCCCTGCCCCGCCGGGTCCGCCGCCCAGGCGTCGACGGCGGCGAGCACGGCCGGCGTATCCAGATCATCCGCCATCGCGCGGCGCATCGCCGCGGCCGTCGGAGACGGCGCGGAATCCTGCGACGCGTCATCATTGCCGGCGAGCGTCGCCGCGGCCTCGCGCCAGCGGGCGAGCCGCTCCGTCGCCTCGGCGAGCCCTTCGTCGGTCCACTCCCAGTCGTCCCGGTAGCGGTGCGCGAGGATCGCGAGCCGGATGGCCGCCGGGTCGGCCCCCGCCGCGCGCAGGCGCGACACGAGCACGAGGTTGCCCTTCGACTTCGACATCTTCTCGCCCTCGTAGGCGACGAGCCCGGCGTGCGCGAAGCGGCGGGCGAAGCGCTCGCCCGTCATCGCCGTCGCGTGCGCGGCCGACATCTCGTGGTGCGGGAAGCGCAGGTCGCGGCCGCCGCCCTGGAGCGTGATGGGGGCGCCGAGCGCCTCGGTCGCGATGACGGCGCACTCGACGTGCCATCCGGGGCGGCCGGCGCCGACAGGCGTCTCCCACGCGGGCTCGCCCTCGCGGGCCGCGCGCCAGAGCAGCGGGTCGAGCGGATCGCGCTTGCCCGGGCGCTCGGGGTCGCCGCCGAACTCGCGGAACGCCGCGTCGAGGCCCTCGGCGTCGAAGCCGGAGATCGCGCCGAGCGGCAGCGCCTCGGGCAGCCGGCCGGCGCCGCGCACGTCGAAGTAGACGTCCTGCGCCTCGGGGTCGACGGGGCGCGGCGTCGCGTCGGCGGCGATCGGCACGCGGTAGGCGAGGTCCTTCGCGAGGAGCCGCTCGACGCCCTCGGCGGTCTCGTCGATGACGTCCGCGACGCGCGCGTACGGCTTCGGCGGGATGACCCGCAGCGCCGTCATGTCCTCGCGGAAGAGGTCGGTCTGCGACTGGGCGAGCACGCGCCAGTCGACCCCGTCGCGCTCGGCGCGCTCGAGGAGCGGATCGTCGACGTCCGTGACGTTCTGCGCGTACCGCACCTCGATGCCGGCGTCGCGCCAGGCGCGCTGGAGCGTGTCGAAGGCGAGGTAGGTCGCCGCGTGGCCGAGGTGCGTCGCGTCGTACGGGGTGATGCCGCACACGTAGAGCGTCGCGACGTCGCCGTCGATGTCGACCGGGGCGAGCTCGCCCGTCTGCGGGTCGAAGAGCACCGGAGCCTCGCCGCGGCCGGTCGCGCGCGGCACCTCGGGGACCGGCCAGCTGGGGATCTCGCGCATCGCTATCCGCCGATCGTCGAGTACGGCTGCATGACGCCGAAGGCGAGGAGGATCATGATGAGCGTGCCGAGGCCGATCCGGTAGAGCACGAAGGGCAGGAAGCTGCCGAACTCGAGGTAGCGGAGCAGGTACTTGATGACCGCCCAGCCGACGACGCCCGCGATGATCGTCGCGAGGATCGTCGGGCCCCACTGGATCGCGCTGGTGCCGGCCTCGTCCTTGAGCGCCGAGTACGTCTCGTAGAGGCCGGAGAGGAAGACGGCCGGGATGGCGAGCAGGAAGCTGTAGCGCGCCGAGGAGGCCCGGTCGTAGCCGAGGAGGCGCCCGGCGGTGATCGTGCCGCCCGAGCGGGAGACGCCGGGGATGAGCGCGAGGGCCTGGGCGAAGCCGAAGATGACGCCGTCGCGGCCGTTGAGGTCGGCGAGGGTCTTCGCCTTGCGGCCGATGACGTCGGCGACGCCGAGGATGACGCCGAAGACGATGAGCGTGCCCGCGATGAGCCAGAGCGAGCGGAACTGGTCGCGGATGAAGTGCTGGAGCAGCAGGCCCAGGATGCCGATCGGCAGCGAGCCGAGGATGATGTACCACCCCATGCGGGCGTCCGGATCGCGCTTGTCGACCTTGCCCGTGAGCGAGCCGATCCAGGCCGTGATGATGCGGACGATGTCGCGCCAGAAGAAGACGATGACCGCGGTCTCGGTGCCCAGCTGCGTGATGGCGGTGAACGTCGCGCCGGGGTCGCCGCCGAGCCAGTCGCCGACGATGCGCAGGTGGGCGCTCGAGGAGATCGGCAGGAACTCGGTGAGGCCCTGGACGAGGCCGAGGATGATCGCGGTGAGCCAGTCCATGTGGACCTTCCGGGGAGGGGGCGGGACTCGGCCGATGCTACTCCGGGGCGCTGCCGATCACGGGTGACCCGCGCGAGGCCGCCGGGACGCGCCGCCGCCGGGGCGCTGGCACCCGCGGGCTGCGCGGGCTAGTACTCCAGCAGGAAGTCCCGCAGCACCTCGCGCCCGAAGACGAGCGACTCGAGCGGCACGCGCTCGTCGACGCCGTGGAACATGCCCGGGAAGTCGAGCTCGGCCGGCAGCCGCAGCGGCGCGAAGCCGTAGCCGCTGATGCCGAGCTTGGCGAGGGCCTTGTTGTCCGTTCCGGCCGAGAGCAGGTACGGCACGACCGTCGCGCCCGGGTCGTGGCGGAGGATGGCGGCGCTCGCGGCGTCGATGAGCTCGCCGCTCGTCGGCGCCTCGGTGCCGATGTCGCGCCAGCTCGTGACGATCTCGACGTCGTCGCCGACGATCGACTGGATCTCCGCGAGCGTCTCCTCCTCGCGGCCCGGGAACGGTCGCACGTCGATCGCGACCGTCGCGGTCTCCGGGATGACGTTGTGCTTGTAGCCCGCCTCGAGCATCGTCGGGTTGCACGTCGTGCGGAGGCTCGCCGTGAGGAAGCCCGCCGCCGGGCCGGTCGCCTCGGCGACGGCCCGCGGGTCCGAGGGATCCATGTCGAGCAGGCGCGCGAGCTCGGCGATCATCGTCTCGGTCGTGTCGGTGAGCTGCACGGGCCACTCGTGGGCGGCGAGGCGCGCGATCGCGCCGGCGAGCACCGAGATCGCGTTCCGCTCGGCGGGGATGACCCGGGAGCCGTGGCCCGCCGGCCGCTTCACGCGGAGCTTCAGCCACATGAGGGCCTTCTCCCCCGTCTGGAGGAGGTACGCGCGCCTACCGCCGAGCGCCACGGAGTAGCCGCCGACCTCGGAGATCGCCTCGGTCGCGCCCTCGAAGAGCTCGGGGCGGTCGCGGACGGCGAAGTGCGAGCCGTACGAGCCGCCGTTCTCCTCGTCGGCGAACATCGCGACGACGAGGCTCCGGCGCGGGCGCCGGCCCGAGCCGAGGATCTCCTCGAGTGCCGTGACGATCATCGCGTCCATGTCCTTCATGTCGACGGCGCCGCGGCCCCAGAGGAGCCCGTCGCGGATGACGCCCTCGAAGGGGTCGACGCTCCAGTCGGCCGGGTCGGCGGGGACGACGTCGGTGTGGCCGTGGACGACGAGCGCGGGCAGCGAGGCGTCCTCGCCCTCGACGCGGGCGACGAGGCTCGTGCGCCGGGGCGCGGAGTCGAACATCTCGACCTCGAGGCCGAGCGCGCGAAGGCGGGCCTCGATGAGCTCGGCGGCCTCGGTCTCGCCCTTCGAGCGGCCCTCGCCGTAGTTCGTCGTGTCGATGCGGATGAGCTCCCGCGCGAGCGCGACGGTGGGGTCCTGGCTGAGGTCCGCGCTCCGGTCCTGGGTGATGGCGTCGTCGGTCATGCCGACACGGTACCGCCGTATGTCGCGGGGGCGTCGCGGGACGCCATCCGCTCGGCGCTCGCGTCAGCCTGTCGCGTCGGCCCACGGCCGCTCCTCCGCGACACGCCGAGGGGTGCGACGATTCGCGAAGTGTTCACCTGGCTGGTAATGTCTTTCTTCGTGCTCAGGCACAGCCAGCGCTGCCCCGGCGGCGTCGACACCTTGCGCGGGTGGCGGAATTGGTAGACGCGCTAGCTTGAGGTGCTAGTGCCCGTATTAGGGCGTGGGGGTTCAAGTCCCCCCTCGCGCACGAGCGAAGGCCCCGGTCCGATGGACCGGGGCCTTCGGCGTTTCCGGGGAGCTGACGGTCGGTTCGGGTCGGCCGAGCGGCTAGCGCCCGCGGTGTCCGGGGTCTCGCAGCATGACGGCGGTGATAGCGTCCCTGAGCGATGCCCGGAAGACGCCCTCGCTCGACGAGCCCGCGACGCGGATCGCGTATCGCGCGACCAGCGCCCCGCATGCGAGGCTCACGACGACCGAGGCGCGGGCGCTTGCCTCGGCTCCGCCGATCACGGCCGCGATCGGCTCGACGACCTCCTGCTCGAGGTAGCTGCGGCAGGCTTCGGCGACGCCCTCGTCGACCAGCGCGGTGCCGATGACGAGCTGCACGGGTCGGCGTCGTCGAGGATCGGACCAGACCTGCGTGACGAGCTGGGCGATGGCGGCGGGGATCTCGGCCCGCGGCCGGTCCACCGCCGCTCGCACGAGCTCGGCTGGGCCGACGCCCGCGCCGAAGGACGCGGCGAAGAGCTTCCGCTTCGAGCCGAAATGGTGCGCGATCGTCGCGACGTCGACGGCCGCCCGCGCGGCGATGGCCCGCATGGTCGCTCCCCGATAGCCGTGGGCGAGGAAGAGGGCGGAGGCAGCGTCGAGGATGTCCCGGCGCGCCCCGGACTCCCCCCTCGGCCGCCCCGGCCGGCGGCGGTTCTGGCTCATGGCGCGATGCTAGCGCGCGAAGAATCCAACACGGGTGCGCCGGCGCCGGCTGAGGGCGAGCATGGCGCCATGTCCACTGCAGCGAGCTCCGCACCGAACCTCTGTCGCCTGCCTCCCGCCGACGCCCCGCTCCCCCGATCGGTGGGCCGGCTGGACCTGGCCGTCGCCGGCATCATCGGCCTGGCCATGGTGTCCGTCTTCGCCGCATTCGGCGGTCCCGCGCTGCTCGTCACGTTCGTGCCCGGCGTCCTCATCGCCTGGGGCGTGCTCGCGCACTTCCACGCCAGCGGGAGCGCGCTTCCGGATGCCACGACCACGCTGCCCGTCTTTATGGTCGCCCTCGCCTGGCAGGGGATCCATTTCGCGGAGGAGCACCAGGCGGGCTTCGCCGCGGCCTTCCCCGCCCTGTACGGCGGGGCCCCGTTCTCCCTCGACGTGTTCACCTGGTTCAACATGGCGTCCTACGCGGTCTTCTCGCTGTCGTCGATCGCCTCGCTGGTCTGGGAGCGGTCGCCCCTGTACCTGCCGGCGCTGTTCTTCGCGGTCTACGGAGCCATCGGCAACGCGATCTCCCACCTCGTCTTCGCGGTGCTGGTCGGCGGATACTTCCCCGGGCTCGTCACGGCCCTCGGCTACCTCGTGATCGGGCCGGTGCTCATGCGTCGCATGTGGCCGCAGCTCGGGTGGCGAGGGCCCGCCCTGGTGGCGGTCGCCTTCTGCATGCTCGCCGTGCCGCTGCAGTTCGTCCTCGCGTCCCGATGAAGCGCGCCGGCCTCGCCGCTTGACTCCGACGCTGCGTCATAGTCGAGCCTGGCGGCATGACCGCACGACCGCTGCTCCGCCGCATCCATCGACTCCACGCCGCCGTCACCCTGCTCGTGGCCGGCACGCTCCTCGTCTTGAATCTCTCGGGGGCCCTCGAGCCGGGCGCCGCGCTCCGGCTCTTCCTCGCCATGGAGCTCCCGATGCTCGCGATCTTCCTCGCGGTCACGGCGATCCGCGTGCGGGCGGCGCTTCGGGAGGGCACGGCGGCCGATCCCCTCCAGCGGATCGTCGAGGAGGAGCCGCTCCTGCGGCCCGCCGTCGCGGAGCTGCGCATGACGTCCGACCTCGGCCGCGCGATCCTGGGCCGGCCGCACGTCCCCGCGGGTGCGCGCGCCTTCGGCTACGCCCGGGGCTCGTGGGGCTTCCCGGCGGTGATGTTCGTCCTCTCCGCCGTCGAGCTCGCGGTCGTGCACGTCATCGTGCCGTGGCCGTGGCTGCGCTGGACCTTGCTTGCGCTCACGGTCTACGGCATGCTCGCGATTGTCGCGATGACGGCATCCCGCCGCGCGCGTCCGCATCTCCTCGGCGACGGGACCCTGCGGCTCCGCTGGGGCGCGGAGACCGTGCTCGAGGTGCCGCTCGCGCGGCTCGAGCGCGTCGAGCATCGCGTCGATCATGCGAGCGCGGCGCTCCGCTCGGAGGACGGCCTCGTCGTGCTCGCGCAGCAGCGGCCCGCGAATGTGCGTCTCCTCCTCTCCGAGCCGGTGCCGTCGCTCGCCCTCGGCGCGATCGGATGGCGCCCGACCCACATGCCGACGCGGGAGGCGCGCCTGGCGGTCGACGATCCGGAGGCGTTCGTCGCCGAGCTCAGGGCCGCGACCGCGGACGTGGCACGATGACCGGCATGGCGAGCGTCGAGCGATCCGAGGGGCCGGGCGGGCTCGTCCTGCGCTCGCAGGAGCTCGCGGACCTCGCGGGCACCACGCCGCGCGCCCTGCGGCACTAGCACCGCGTGGGGCTCCTCCCCGAGGCCGACCGCGATCCGAACGGATATCGGCGATACGGACCCCGCGATCTCGTGCGCGTGCTCCGCATCCGCCAGCTCGCGGCGAGCGGGATGCCGCTGCGCTCGATCGGCGAGGTGCTCGACCGCGACGCCGGACGGCAGGCCGCGGCGCTCGACGAGCTCGAGGCGGCGCTCGCGGAGCAGGCCGCGCTCATCGAGCGGCAGCGCGCCGCCATCGCCGAGCTGCGCGCCTTCGCCTCCGCGGGCCTCGCCGCCGGAACCCCAGGCGGCCCGACGCCGTCGCGCACGCAGAGGCTCGACGCCGACCTGTGGACGCTCGCGACGGCGAGCGGCGCCATCGACGCGGCGTCAGCGACCGCGGTGGCCGAGGCGCTCTCGACGCCCGAGCTCGCGGAGCTGGCCGCCAGCTGGCATCCGGAGTTCGAGGCGCTCGAGTCGGCGGACTCCATCGACCCCGCGACCGCGGACGACCTGGCCGAGCGGCTCGCGGCCTTCGCGACCGCGCTCGCCGCGGCAGCCGGACTCGACGCCAGCGGAGCCGCGGAAGGCGCCGCGCCCGATCTGGGGCCGATCGTCGAGCAGCTCCAGGCGGAGGCGCTGAGCCCGGCGCAGCTCGAGGTCTGGCGACGCTTCGTCGAGCGCATGGCCTGAGGGCAGGGTCGCCGCGCTCTGCCTCGGCGGGCCGACATTCCGGCCAGCCCTCGCCTGCTCGCGGTGCTCGACGCGTACGGTGGATCCCCGGCGCCGCCTGAGCGGCCGCCCGCCCACGATCCCCGGAAGGACGCGCATGCTCTCGCATCTCCACGCCGCCGCGGCCCACGCCTCGCTCCTCGCCGCCGCCGACACCGGCAACGTCGACCAGTCGGCCCTCGGCACCTTCGGCCAGTGGGCGGTGGACGTCATGGGCATGCTCGGAGCTCCCGGCATCGGCGTGCTCGTCGCGGCGGAGAACCTCTTCCCGCCCATCCCGAGCGAGGTCATCCTCCCCCTCGGCGGCTTCGCGGCGCAGCGCGGCGAGTTCACGGTCATCGAGGCGATCCTCTGGGCGACGCTCGGCTCGGTCGTCGGCGCGTACCTGCTCTATGGCCTCGGCCGCGCGCTCGGCCACGACCGCATGGTGTGGATCGCCGACAAGATCCCGCTCGTCGACTCGGCGGACATCACGAAGACCGTGAACTGGTTCCACCAGCACGGCAACAAGGCGGTCTTCTTCGGCCGCATGCTGCCGATCTTCCGCTCGCTCATCTCGATCCCCGCCGGCATCGAGAAGATGCCGATGCTCACCTTCGGCCTGCTCACGACGCTCGGATCCCTCATCTGGAACTCGATCTTCGTGCTCGCGGGCTTCTTCCTCGGCTCGCAGTGGGACGTCGTGCTCGAGTACGCCGACATCCTCCAGAACATCGTCATCGTCGCGGTCGTGCTCGCGGTCATCTGGTGGGTCGTCTCGAAGGTCCGCAAGCACCGCGGGCTCAAGGCCGCCCACGAGGCGACGAGCGACGACCACGAGCTCGGCGAGGGCCCGCAGCTCCCCCGCCGCTAGCGGCGCGCCGCGGCGGCCCGAGGCGTGCCGCTCCCCTAGCTCCGCAGCATCCGCCGCAGCGCGTCGATGCGCTGCTGGAGCTGCGTCACCGTCGCCTGCGGCACCGCCGGCCCGCCGCACTGGCGGCGCAGCTGCGCGTGGATGATGCCGTGCGCCTGGCCGGACTGCTTCGCGTAGAGGCCGACGAGCGAGTTGAGGAGCGCCCGCTGCTCCTTGAGCGAGCGGTACATCGGCTGGTGGTCGCGCGGCACGGGCGGCTCGCCGAGCTTGCGGCGCCGCTCCTCCTGGATGCGGTGCTGGCGGCTCTGCCGCTGCGAGAGCACCTGCCGCACCTCCTCCGGGTTGAGGATGCCCGGGAGTCCGAGGAACTCGAGCTCCTCCTCGCTGCCGACCTCCGCGGTGAAGCCGAAGTCGCCGCCATCGTAGAGCACCCGCTCGAAGGTCGCCTCCGAGGAGATCGCCTGGAAGGCGTACCGCTCGAGCTCGTCGGAGGCCTGCTCGGGACGCTCCTCCGCCTGGAGCGGGTCGAGCAGCTCGTCGCCCTCCGCGCCCTCCCCCGTGCGGCGATCGAGGGCGTGGTCGCGCTCGCGCTCGAGCTCCTTCGCGAGGTCCGTGAGCACGGGGACGGTCGGCAGGAACACCGTCGCGACCTCGCCGCGGCGGCGGGCGCGCACGAAGCGGCCGATCGCCTGCGCGAAGAAGAGCGGCGTCGAGGCGTTCGTCGCGTAGACGCCGACGGCGAGGCGCGGCACGTCGACGCCCTCCGTCACCATGCGGACGGCCACCATCCAGCGCTCCGCCGGGTTCGCGGAGAACTCGTCGATGCGCTTCGAGGCGCTCTTGTCGTCGGAGAGGATGAGCGCGGGCGCCGTGCCCGTGAGCTCGCGAAGGAGGGCGGCGTAGGCGCGCGCCGTGCTGTGGTCGGTCGCGATGACGAGGCCGCCCGCGTCGGGCACGTGGTCGCGCACCTCCGACAGCCGCTGATCGGCGGCCTTGAGCACCTGCGGCATCCACTGCCCCTCGGGGTCGAGGGCGGTGCGCCACGCCTGGGAGGTGACGTCCTTCGTGTTGTCCTCGGCGAGGCCGGCGGACATCTCCTCCCCGTGGGTGTCGCGCCAGCGCACCGAGCCGCCGTAGGCCATGAAGAGCACGGGGCGGACGACGCCGTCGGCGAGCGCGCGGCCGTAGCCGTAGGAGTAGTCGGTGACGGAGGTGCGGATGCCCTCGTCATCCGGCGCGTAGGTGACGAACGGGATCGGCGCCGTGTCCGAGCGGAACGGCGTGCCCGTGAGCGAGAGGCGCCGCTCGGCGTACTGGTAGGCCTCGCGGATGCCGTCGCCCCAGCTCAGCGCGTCGCCGCCGTGGTGGACCTCGTCGAGGATGACGAGCGTGCGTGCGCCCGTCGTCATCGTCTCGTGGACGCGCGGCTTCATCGAGACCTGCGCGTAGGTGACGGCGGCCCCGTGGTAGTCGCGGGAGAGCGTGCGGTCGGTGTTCGAGAAGCCGGGGTCGAGGCGGATGCCGACGCGGGCGGCGGCGTCGGCCCACTGCTTCTTGAGGTGGTCGGTGGGCGCGACGACGACGACCCGGTTCACGGTGCGGCGGTGGAGCAGCTCGGTCGCGAGGCGGAGCGCGAAGGTCGTCTTGCCGGCGCCGGGGGTCGCGGCCGCGAGGAAGTCGCGCGGCTCGCGCTCGAAGTAGGCGTCGAGCGCCTCCTGCTGCCAGGCGCGCAGGGTCGCTGCGGCGCCGCGCGGGGCGCGCTGCGGGAAGGCCGGCGAGAGGTGCTCGGCGGCGTAGGTGCCGGGGACGCGGCCGGCGGCGCCGGGCTCCGCCGGGCTACTCATCCGCTCCGGCGGTCGCTCCGATCGGGCCGAGGATCCAGTTCGCGTACGTCTGGCGCACGCTGCGCTCCTGCGAGGGGTGGAAGACGCTCGCGGCGACGTCGCGGTAGAGGCGGCCGAGCTCGTGGCCCGTGCGGAAGGCGGCGCCGCCGACGACCTCGAGGGCGTCCTCGACCGTGCGGCGCGCGGCGCGAGTGGCCTGCACCTTCGCGCCGGTGAGGCGCGGGAACCAGCCCGAGCCGTGCTGGGCCTGCTCGTCGACGTCGCGCGCGACGGCCTCGAGCATCGTGCGGGCCGCGAGCTGGCGCATCCCCATCTCCGCGACGAGGTCGCGGATCTGCAGGTCGTCGGCGAGCGGCCGGCCGCCCTGCGAGCGGCTCGTGCGGTGCTGAGCGGCCTCGACGGCGAGCATGATCGCGCGCTCGCCGATGCCGAGGTAGCAGGCGCCGACGAGGAGGAGGAAGTTCGCGAAGACCGCGAACACGAAGGGCTCGGCGTTCGGGCCGACCGGCAGGCTCGCGACGATCCGCTCGGCCGGCACATGCGCCCGGTCGAAGCTCGTCGAGTGCGACTGCGTGCCGCGCATGCCGACCGTGTCCCAGTCGTCGTGGATCGTGATGCCCTCGTCGCCGCGCTCGAGGATGCCGTGCACGAGGCGCGGCTCCTCGCCCGACTCGTCCTTGCCGAAGATGCCGAGGCGCGTCCACACGGGCGAGAGCGAGGTGAAGATCTTCATGCCCGAGTAGCGGTAGCCGCCCTCGCCGTCCGGCTCGGCGCGCACGGTCGAATCGAAGAGCACGGCGTCGTTGCCGGGCTCGGAGATGCCGAGCGCGTAGATGTGTCCGGCCGCGATCTCCTCGAGGACGCGGTCGAGCGAGTGGTCGCCGCGCTCGCGGAGCACGCGCGCCATGCCCGACCAGATGAGGTGCATGTTCACGGCGAGCGCCGTGGCGGGAGCCGCCTGGGCGAGGCGGCGCTGGGCGCGGCAGGCCTGCTCGAGGGTCCAGCCGAGGCCGCCCATCTCGCGCGGGACGAGCAGCTTCAGGTACCCGATCTCGCGCAGCGCGTCGAGGTCGTCGACGGGGAAGACGTTCTCGGCGTCGACCCGGTCGGCGCGCTCGCGCATCGCCTCGAGGAGGTCGTCGGGCAGGAGGTCGAGAGGATCCGCGGACATGCCTCCACGGTACTCGCGTGCTCGGACATCCCGAGCCCGGCGTGCCGCATCGCCTCCCGCCGATCCGGGGCTATGTTGGCCGGGATGACCGCGATCGAGCCCGCCCCCGCCGCCCACCCCTGGACCCGCTACGTCGCCCTCGGCGACTCGTTCACAGAGGGCGTCGGCGACCCGGAGCCGGACCTTCCCAACGGCCTCCGCGGCTGGGCCGACCGCGTCGCGGAGCAGCTCGCGGTGCAGGCGCCCGGCTTCTCGTACGCCAACCTCGCGATCCGCGGGCGCCTCCTCGACCAGATCGCCGCCGAGCAGGTCGAGCCCGCGCTCGCGCTCCACCCCGACCTCATCACCATCTCGGCGGGCGGCAACGACATCATCCGCCCCGGCTCCGACCCCGACGCGATCGCCGCCCGCTTCGAGCGCGTCATCGAGCGGCTCGCGACGAGCGAGGCGACGATCGTCGTCATCACGGGGATCGACGTGCACTTCCAGCCCGTCTTCGCCCGCATGCGCGGCCGCGTCGCGATCTACAACGAGCACATCCGCGCGATCGCCGAGCACCACGGCTGCCTCGTCGCCGACCAGTGGGGCCTGCGCTCGATCCAGCGGCGCGACATGTGGACCGACGACCGGCTCCACCTCAACTCCTTCGGCCACCACGAGGTCGCGCGGATGGTGCTCGACGCGCTCGACGTCGAGCACGAGCTCGAGCCCATGCGGCCCGAGCCGCTCGCCGCGCGCCCGTGGCGCACGGCCCGCGCCGAGGACGCCGTGTGGGTGCGGAACCACCTCGCGCCGTGGGTCATGCGGCGCCTGCGCGGCACCTCCTCGGGCGACGCGGTGACGCCGAAGCGGCCGACCTTCGACGAGCCGCTCTTCCCGATCGAGCACCCGGCCGACGTCTCGGCGGACGACCTCGAGTCGGGCCTCGGCGGCGACGGCGCCCCGGCGGCCGACGGCCCGGCTCAGCCCGCCGTGTAGTCGACGCCCGGCACCTCGAGCTTGCGGCAGGCGTAGCCGAGCACGGAGACGAGCAGCCGCTCGGCGTCGACGCGCTGGTCGCGCCGCTCGTCGACCCAGACGTCCTCCAGCCGCACCTCGACCGTGCGGTCGGTGCAGGCCCAGGACGCCGTGACGACTTGGCCCGGCTCGCCGGCGAGGTAGCCCTGGCCGGGCGATCCGTTCGGATCGGCGATGGGCTCCCCCGCCTGCCGCCACGCGTCGACGCGGCTCGCGAGCTCGGCCGCCGCGGTCTCCTCCGGGAACGGCGTGACGACGACGTCGAGGACGCCCGCGGGAGAGTCCGCGTAGCAGGCGAAGCCCGTCTCCTTGAGGGAGCGCCAGTCGCCGGTCTGGTGCGCGGTGACGCCCTCGCCGAGGATGCGCTCGACGGAGAGCCGCGCGACGCCGTCGCAGACTCGCTCCCCCTCGGGCATGGTCTCCGGCACGGGATCGGGGCCGAGCGGCGAGCAGGCCGAGAGCGGCAGGACCGTCGCGGCGGCGAGGAGGACGGCGCCGAGGGCGCGGGCGCGCGGGCGGGCGATCATCCGGCGGCCCGGGCTCATCCGGCGGCCCGAGCTCATCCGACCGCTCCGTCGGGATCCGGGATGAGCGCGTAGAGCGCGACCGCGCTCGCGGCCGCGACGTTGAGCGAGTCGACGCCGTGGAGCATCGGGATGATGACCGTCGCGTCGGCCGCGGCGAGCGCGCGCCGGCTGAGCCCGTCGCCCTCCGTGCCCATGACGACGGCGACGCGCTCTGGCCGATTCGCGGCGTAGTCGCGCAGCGACACCGCGCGCTCGTCGAGGGCGAGGGCCGCGAGCTCGAAGCCCTCGGCGCGGAAGAGCGGGCCGGCTTCCGGCCAGGCGGGCAGGCGGGTCCACGGCACCTGGAGCACCGTCCCCATGCTCACGCGGACGCTTCGGCGGTAGAGCGGGTCGGCGCAGCGCTCGGTGACGAGCACGGCGTCGGGCCCGAGGCCCGCCGCGGCGCGGAAGGCGGCGCCGACGTTCGTGTGGTCGACGATGTCCTCGAGGACGACGACCGTGCGCGGGCCGGGCCGCGAGGCGATCTCGCGCAGCAGCTCTGCCGGGTCGGGCAGCGCCGGCCGGTGCATCGAGGCGAGCGCGCCGCGGTGCATGCGGAAGCCCGTGAGCTGCTCGAGCTGCTCGCTCGTGCCGACGTGGACCGGCACCTCCGGGAAGGCCTCGAGGAGCGGCTCGACGCTCGGCAGCCACTGCTCCTGGAGCAGCAGCGCCCGCGGGCGGTGGCCGGCGCGGATGGCCCGCTCGATGACCTTCGGCGACTCCGCGAGGTAGAGGCCGCCCTCGGGCTCGAGGCGGCGTCGCAGGGCCACGTCGGTGAGGCTCGCGAAGTCGGCGAGCTCGGGGTCGTCGAGGCTCGTCAGCTTCCGTACGCGCATGTGTGCCATTCTCGCAGGCACGCGGACGATCCCCGGTCCGCGGAGGGCGGCCCCGCCGCCGGGCGCCCCCGGCCCCCGCGCGAGCGGCCGCCTGACGACCCCCGGAAGGAGGCGCGGATGGACGGCTGGCCCGCGCTCGACGCGCTCGCCGATCTGCTCCGCGGCCGCCGCACGGCCGTGCTCACCGGCGCCGGCATCTCCACCGACTCCGGCATCCCCGACTACCGCGGCGACGGCAGCCGCCCCCGCCGCGACCCGATGACCGTCGAGCGCTTCCTCGGCTCCGAGCGCGACCGCCGCCGCTACTGGGCGGGCTCCGCGATCGGCTGGGCGCGCTTCGACGCCGCCGCGCCGAACCCCGGCCACCTCGCCCTCGCCGAGCTCGAGCGGCTCGGCGCCGTCCTCGGCGTCGCCACGCAGAACGTCGATTCGCTCCACTTCCGCGCCGGCAGCTACCGCGTCGTCGAGGTGCACGGCCACCTCCGCACGGCGAGCTGCCGCAACTGCCGCACAGCCGAGCCGCGCGATCGCCTCGCCGCGCGCATCCGCGAGCTCAACCCGTGGTTCGACCCCGATCCGGCGAAGCACGAGATGCGGCCGGACGGCGACGCCGAGGTCGGCGACCTCGAGCGCTTCGTCGTGCCCGAATGCCTCGTCTGCGGCGGCCTCCTCAAGCCGGACGTCGTGTTCTTCGGCGAATTCGCGAAGACCGAGGCGACCCGCGCCGCCGAGCAGCTCGTCGACGAGGCTGACGCGCTCCTCGTCGCAGGCACTTCGCTCGTCGTGAACACGGGCGTGCGCATGGTGCATCGGGCGCGCCGCCGCGGCATCCCGGTCGCGATCGTGAACCGCGGCGAGACGGGCGTCGACGCGCTCGCCGACCTCGTGCTCGACGCCGGCACCTCGGAGACGCTCGCCGCGCTCGCCGAGCGCCTGCTCCCGACGCGCACGGGGCCGATCGGGACGACCGGGTCGGGACCCCGCTAGTCGCGAGCCGGCGGCGCGAGGGCCCCGCTAGCCGTGCGCGAGACGCTCGGCGTGCACGCGCTCGCAGGCCTCGAGCAGCGACCGCGCCGAGGCGTCCCACGAGTACGCGCGCGCCCGCTCGACGCCCGCCGCCGAGCGCCGCGCCCACTCGGCCGGGTCCTCGAGCGTCCGCGCCGCCCGCGCGAGCTCGGCGGGCGAGTCGGGGTCGAAGCGGATGGCCGCGTCCTCGGCGACCTCGCGGAAGATCGGGATGTCCGAGCAGAGCACCGGCACGCCGGCCGACATCGCCTCGATGACCGGCAGCCCGAAGCCCTCGTTCCGCGACGCCGTCACGAGCGCGGTCGCTCCCGCGAGGAGCTCGCGGTACACGTCGTCCGAGACGCCCTGGTGGGCGATGATCGAGCCCGCCGGGGCGAGCGCCTCGAGGCGGCGCAGCGTCGCCTCGTCGGCCTTCGAGCAGAGGTGGAGCGTCCAGCCCGGCAGCTCGCGGAGGGCCGCGGCGACCGTCTCGACGTTCTTGTAGGGCATGAACGAGCCCATGTAGACGAGATTCGGCGCGCCCGCGGGAGGCGTCGACCGCGGCTCGGCCGCGAACGAGGGGTCCGGCGCGTTCGGCACGAGCGGCATCGGCTTCGAGGTGAGCCGGTGGCGGCGCATGAGCCCGGCCGTCGTCTCGGAGATGACGGCGACGGCGTCGGCGCCCCCGAGGAGGATCCGCTGCGGCGCGAAGCTCAGGTGGTACGCGCGCCAGAGCAGGCGGATGGGCCAGGCGAACTGCCGCGGCGGCGTGCGGTTCTCGTAGTAGATGAGGTCGTGGATCGTGAGGACGAGCCCGTAGCGCCGCCCGATCGAGCCCATCGTCTGCATGGGCGAGACGATGACGTCGGGCGCGCCGCCCTCGATGTCGAGCCGGTTCGCCTCGAGCGCGACGAGCGGCTCGCGCGGGCTCGTGGGTGCCGAGAGCATGCGCCACGGGAGGTCGGGCAGGAGGCGCAGCTGGCGGCCGTCCGAGATGAGCATCGTGACCGGGTGGAGGCGCGCGAGCGCCGTGACGAGCTCGGCGGTGTAGCGGGAGATGCCGTCGTGGCGGTCGGTGCGCACGTAGCGGCAGTCGACGGCGAGGCGCATGCGGGCCGCGGACGAGGCAGGCGCCGCCGCGGCGGTCGGCTCGCTCATGCGAGGAACCCCCGGATGGCCCGCGCGAGCGCGACGGGCGTCTCGTAGTGGATGAGGTGGCCGACGCCCGCGATGACCTCGAGGGTCGCCCCGCGCATCGCGGCGTGGAGGCGCCGCTGGGCGGGCAGCGGCGCGATCGCGTCGCGCTCCCCCGCCACGAGCAGCACGCCCTCCGGCAGCTCGGCCGCGTGCGCGAGCACGGAGTCGGAGACGGAGGCGCGGAACGCCTCGAGGAGGCGGTCGCGGTCGCTGAACGCCGAGAACCAGGCGTCGTGCTGCGCGTGGATCCAGCGCCGCAGCGCCGGGTTCCGCGTCGTCGCCATGACCTCGCTCATGACGCGCGTGATGAGCGGGCTCGCGAGGATGGCCCGGCCGAGCGGCTCCGGCAGGAGCGCGCCGAGTCGGTAGTAGAGGATCGCGAGGCCCGTGAGGAGCCGCTCCGGCCCCTCGAGCGCGTTCTCGGCGATGGGGTTCACGAGGACGATCCGGCGCCCGCCGAGGCGCGCCGCGCGTCGCGACACGACGAGCGAGCCGAAGGAGTGCCCGAGCACGATCGCCTCCCCCGCCGGGTCGAGCTCGGCCAGGAGCGCCTCGAGCCAGGCCGCGTAGCCGTCGAGGTCGTGCTCGCGCGGCATCGCCCCGGACTCGCCGAAGCCCGGGAGGTCGGGCGCGAGGAAGCGCGCCTCGGGCATCTGCGCGACGAGGGGCGCGAGGCCGAGGTGCGTGCCGCGGAAGCCGTGCACGAGCACGATCGTCGGGGCCGACTCGCCCGCGCCGTCGCCCGCCGACGCCGTGGCGGACGACGTCCGCACCGCGCTCGCCGGCCCGATCGCGGGCCACTCCCACCACGCCGTCCGGGCCCCCGCGATCTCGGCCTCATGGCGGATCGCCGGCCGCTCGTCGTCGAGGAGATCGCTCGGGGCGTGGGGGCCGCGCGGGGCCACGGAGCGCCCGGCGCCCATGGAGAAGCTCTCAGGTCGCATCGTGGAAGAGTGTAGGCGGACCCATCCGAGCCGACTCCGAGCCCCGCGCGCTCGGCCACATCCGAGGAGCGCCCGACGTGAGCTTCAACGCCCCGCTGCACCTGCCCGGACTCGAGCGAGACGCCCAGTGGCACAAGCGATCCGTCTTCTACGAGGTCATGGTGCGCTCGTTCGCCGACTCGAACGGCGACGGCATCGGCGACTTCCAGGGCCTCATCGGCAAGCTCGACTACCTGCAGTGGCTCGGCGTCGACGTGCTGTGGATCCCGCCCTTCTTCCAGTCGCCGCTCCGCGACGGCGGCTACGACGTCGCCGACTACCGCTCGGTGCTGCCCGAATACGGCTCGATCGAGGACTTCCGCGAGCTCGTCCACAAGGCGCACGAGCGGAACATGCGCGTCATCATCGACATGGTCATCAACCACACGAGCGACCAGCACGAGTGGTTCCAGGCCTCCCGCGAGGACCCGGACGGCCCCTACGGCGACTTCTACGTGTGGAGCGACACCGACGAGAAGTACGAGGACATCCGCATCATCTTCGTCGACACGGAGACCTCGAACTGGACCTTCGACCCCGTCCGCCGCCAGTTCTTCTTCCACCGCTTCTTCTCGCACCAGCCGGACCTCAACTTCGAGAACCCGAAGGTGCGCGACGCCATGAAGGACGTCATCCGTTTCTGGCTCGATCTCGGCGTCGACGGATGCCGGCTCGACGCGATCCCGTACCTCTTCGAGTCGGAGGACGGCAACGGCGAGGGCGAGCCCGAGACGCACGAGTACCTCCGCGAGCTGCGCCAGATGGTCGACGCCGAGTACCCGGGCCGGATCCTCCTCGCCGAGGCGAACCAGTGGCCCGAGGAGGTCGTCGACTTCATGGGCACCGACGAGGCGCCCGAGTGCCACATGGCCTTCGACTTCCCGACGATGCCGCGCATCTTCTACGCGCTCCGCTCGCAGCACAAGGCCGAGCTCGAGACGATCCTCGAGCAGCAGCTCGAGATCCCCGCCTCGAGCGCGTGGGGCGTCTTCCTCCGCAACCATGACGAGCTCACGCTCGAGATGGTGTCGGAGGAGTACCGCCAGGCGATGTACGGCTGGTACGCCTACGACCCGCGGATGCGCGTGAACATCGGCATCCGGCGCCGCCTCGCGCCGCTGCTCGACAACTCGCGGGCCGAGATCGAGCTCGCGCACGCCATCGTGCTGTCGCTGCAGGGCTCGCCGATCCTCTACTACGGCGACGAGATCGGCATGGGCGACAACATCTGGCTCGACGACCGCGACGCCTCGCGGACGCCCATGCAGTGGACGCCCGACCGCAACGCCGGCTTCTCGACGGCCGACCCGGGCAAGCTCTACCTGCCGGTCGTCGATTCGCTCGTCTACAACTTCCGCCACGTCAACGTCGAGGCGCAGCTCGCGCAGTCGCGCTCGCTCCTGCAGTGGGTGCGCTCGATGATCCATATCCGCCGCCAGCACCCGGTGTTCGGCCTCGGCGACCTCCGCATCCAGAAGACGACGCACGAGTCGGTGCTCGCCTACGTGCGCAGCTATGCGGGCGTGAGCGACTCCCCCGTCGCCTCGGCGCAGGACCGCCCCGAGACGATCCTCTGCGCCTTCTCCTTCGCCCACCAGCCGGCGACCGCGACGATCGAGCTGCCCGGCTACGAGGGATGCCGCCTCTTCGACCTCTTCGGCGGCCAGGAGTTCCCCCGCGTCGGCGAGGACGGCAAGGTGACGCTCACCTTCGGCTCGCAGACCTTCTACTGGCTCTTCGTCGCCGACCCCGAGTACAGCTCGACGGGCACGAAGGCCATCCCGATCATCCGCGCGGTGCCGGGCGCCGCCTCCGCCGGAGAGGCCCAGACCGCATGACCGAGCTCGCCCCCTGGACCTCCCGCCTCGCCGTCTTCGACACCGAGACGACCGGCGTCGACCCGCTCGAGGCCCGGATCGTCACGGCCTTCGTCGGCCTCATCGACGAGAACGGCGAGGTCGAGCGCGGCACCGACTGGCTCGCCGACCCGGGCGTGGAGATCCCCGAGCAGGCCGCGGCCGTGCACGGCATCACGACCGAGATGGCGCGGGAGGAGGGCGAGCCGGCGGCGGAGGTCATCGCGAAGGTGCGCGCCTCGATCGAGTGGATCGCCCGGAACCGGGTGCCGCTCGTCGTCTTCAACGCGCCCTACGACCTCACCCTCCTCGACGCCGAGTGCCGCCGGCACGGCATGGAGCCGGTGTCGCCGCTGCTCGGTCCGCAGGTCGTCGACCCGCTCGTCATCGACAAGGCCATCGACCGCTATCGCAAGGGGAAGCGGACGCTCGTCGACCAGGCCGCCGCGTACGGCGTCGAGCTGCTCGACGCGCACTCGGCCGCCGACGACGCGATCGCCGGCGGGCAGGTCGCGCTCGCGATCGCGCGGGCCTTCCCGGACGAGGTCGGCCAGATGCCGCTCGAGGAGCTGCACCGCCGCCAGGCCGCCTGGTTCGACGAGCAGGCCGCCGACTTCGAGGACTACATGCGCCGCCAGCGCGACCCGGCCTTCTCCGCGCCCCGCGGCTGGCCCGTGCGGTCGGCGTAGGTCCCGAGCCGCCCCCGGAAGCGCGGAAGGCCGCCCCGAGGGGCGGCCTTCCTGAAGCGGCTGGCTACTTCTTGCCGCCGAACTTCGCGTAGCGGTTCTTGAACTTCTCGACGCGGCCGGCCGAATCGAGGATGCGCTGCTTGCCCGTGTAGAACGGGTGCGAGGCCGACGAGATCTCGACATCGATGACGGGATACGTGTTGCCGTCCTCCCACTCGATCGTCTTGTCGGTGGTGGGGACCGTCGAGCGGGTGAGGAACTTCTCGCCCGACGCGAGGTCGTTGAACACCACCGTGCGGTAGTCGGGGTGAATGTCCTTCTTCATGATGGTCCTTCGCTTGGAGTGGTCGGCGCCCTGCATGCGCGAGCACGCGGAGCGCGGGGTGAGCGTCTGGGGCGCCGGTCGACCGCCGGCGCGCAAGCCAAGAGACGACACTACCAGGCCGGGGGCATCCCCGGGAAGGCCGACGCGCCGCGCGGCGCGCCGCGTCGAGGCATCTCCTGACGGCCGAGGCCGGCCTACGCCGCGCGGGCCGTGAAGCGGCCGTCCGTCTTCTGCACCGTGAGGGGCAGCCCGAAGGCCTCCGTGAGGCGCTCGCTCGTGAGCACCTCGTCGATCGGGCCCTGCGCGACCGAGCGGCCCTCGCGGAGGAGCATCGCGTGCGTGATCCCGACCGGGATCTCCTCGACGTGGTGCGTGACCATGACGATCGCCGGCGCGAGCTCGCTCGAGGCGTACTCGGAGAGCGAGGCGAGGAGGTTCTCGCGGGCGCCGAGGTCGAGCGAGGCGCTCGGCTCGTCGAGGAGGAGCAGCTCCGGGTCGGTCATGACGGCGCGGGCGATCTGGGTGCGCTTCTGCTCGCCGTCCGAGAGCGTGCCGAAGGTGCGGTCGGCGAGCTCGAGGAGCTGCCACTCGTCGAGGACGGCCTTCGCCTGCTCCTCGTCGAACGACTCGTACTCCTCGCGCCAGCGGCCGGTCACGGCGTAGGCCGCGGTGAGGACGGCGTCGAGCACGGTCTCGTCGGCGGGGATGCGGCGGGCCATCGCGGTCGAGGCGTAGCCGATGCGGGTGCGCAGCTCGAAGACGTCGGTGCGGCCGATCCGCTCCCCCAGCACGCGAGCCTCGCCCCGGGTCGGGTGGAGCTGCGCGGCGGCGAGGTTGAGGAGGGTCGACTTCCCGGCGCCGTTCGGGCCGAGGATCGCCCAGCGATCCGTCTCGTTCACCGTCCAGTCGAGCCGATCGAGGATCGGGCTGCGGTTGCGGACGACGGTGACCCCGGAGAATTCGACGACGGCGCTCATGCCGTCAGGGTAGCGCGAGGGAGGCCGCCGAACCCCCGAGCTCGCCCGTCCGCGGGATGCGGAGAGCGCGCTCGGGGCGATGCGTGGGACGAGGGCCGGCGCTACTTCCCGATGAGCTCGCGGTAGATGGCCTGCGTCTCCTCGGAGATCCGGCTCCAGGTGAACTCGCGCTCGGCGCGCTCGCGCCCGGCGCGGCCGTACTCGGCGGCCTTCTCGGGGTCGGAGACGACCTCGTTGAGCACGGCGGCGAGATCCGCGATATAGCGATCGGGGTCGACGGGCGTGCCCGTGCCGTCCTGCACCTGCTCGATCGGCACGAGGCGGCCGGTGACGCCGTCCTGCACGACCTCGGGGATGCCGCCGGTCGCGGTGCCGACGACGGCCGTGCCGCAGGCCATCGCCTCGAGGTTCACGATGCCGAGCGGCTCGTAGATGGAGGGACAGACGAAGCAGGTGGCGGCCGAGAGGGCGACCATGATCTCCGGCTTCGAGAGGTGGCGGGAGAGCCAGATCACGCCGTCGCGCTCCTGCTGGAGCTCCTCGACGAGGCCCTTCACCTCGGCCTCGATCTCGGGGGTGTCGGGGGCGCCGGCGCAGAGGACGATCTGCACCTCCTTCGGCAGCTCGCGCACCGCGCGGAGGAGGTACGGGAGGCCCTTCTGGCGCGTGATGCGGCCGACGAAGACGACCGAGGGGCGGTCGGGGTCGATGCCGAGCTCGCGGGCGGCCTCGGGGTCGTCGTTGCGCTGCCACGCCTCGAGGTCGATGCCGTTGTAGACGACGACGACCTTCTCGGGGTCGAGCGAGGGGTAGGCGCGGAGGATGTCGTTCCGCATGCCGTTGGAGACGGCGATGATCCGGTCGGCGTTCTCGTAGCTCGTCTTCTCCATCCAGCTCGAGAGGCGGTAGCCGCCGCCGAGCTGCTCGGCCTTCCACGGGCGCAGCGGCTCGAGTGAGTGCGCCGTGATGACGTGCGGGATGCCGTGGAGGAGCTTCGCGACGTTGCCGGCCTCGTTCGCGTACCAGGTGTGCGAGTGCACGAGGTCGGCGCCCTCGACGTCCTTCGCGATCTCGAGGTCGGTGCCGAGGAACTCGAGCGCGGCGTTCGCGCCCGAGAGGGACTCGGGGGCCGTGTAGGCGAAGGTCCCCTCCTCGTCGCGGGCCTCGCCGAAGCAGCGGACGTTCACCTCGATGTCGCGGCGCATGGCCTTGACGAGCTCGGTGACGTGGACGCCGGCGCCTCCGTAGACGGCGGGCGGGTATTCGCGGGAGATCACATCGATGCGCACGTCGTTCACGCTAGACGATGGTCGGAAACCGTTCATGTGCGCCCCGTACGATCCTGCGCATGGCGCAGAAGAAGGTGTTCGGCATCGTCCTCGCGGGCGGCGAAGGCAAGCGGCTCATGCCCCTCACGGCGGACCGGGCGAAGCCCGCGGTCCCGTTCGCGGGCCAGTACCGGCTCGTGGACTTCGCCCTCTCGAACCTCTTCAACTCGGGCATCCAGAAGATTGTCGTGCTCACGCAGTACAAGTCGCACTCGCTCGACCGCCACGTCTCGCACACCTGGCGCCTCCCCGCGATGCTCAACTCGTACGTCGCCTCGGTGCCCGCGCAGCAGCGCCTCGGCAAGCACTGGTTCCAGGGCTCGGCCGACGCGATCCGGCAGTCGCTCAACCTCATCCACGACGAGAACCCCGACATCGTCGTCGTCGTCGGCGCCGACCACGTCTACCGGATGGACTTCTCGCAGATGGTCGACGCGCACATCGCCTCCGGCCGCGGCGCGACGGTCGCCGCCATCCGCCAGCCGCTCGAGATGTCGCGCTCGTTCGGCGTCATCGAGGTCGATCCGGAGGATCCGCGGAAGATCGCCCGCTTCCTCGAGAAGCCGGAGCACGCGGCGGGCCTGCCCGAATCCCCCGGCGAGATCCTCGCCTCGATGGGCAACTACGTGTTCGACGCCGACAAGCTCGTCGAGGCCGTTATCCGCGACTCGGACCTCGAGGGCTCCGCGCACGACATGGGCGGCGACATCATCCCCGCCTTCGTCGCGAACGACGACTGCGGCGTCTACGACCTCAACGACAACGACGTTCCGGGCGCGACCCCGCGCGACCGCTACTACTGGCGCGACGTCGGCACGATCGACTCGTTCTACGAGGCCCACATGGACCTCATCTCGACATTGCCGATCTTCAACCTCTACAACGAGCAGTGGCCGATCTTCGCGCAGCAGCTCAACTCGCCGCCCGCGAAGTTCGTGCGCGACGGCCGCGGCTCGACGGGCACGATGATCGACTCGATCATCTCGCTCGGCTCGGTCATCTCCGGCGCCCACATCGAGCGCTCGGTGCTCGGCCCGTGGGCGAAGGTGGAGTCGGGCTCGGCCGTCGTCGACTCGATCCTCTTCGACCGCGTCACCGTGCGCCCCGGCGCGGTCGTGCGCCGCGCGATCCTCGACAAGAACGTCGTCGTCCACGAGGGCGCGCAGGTCGGCGTCGACCGCGAGCACGACCTCCGCCGCGGCTTCACCGTGACCGACTCCGGCATCACGGTCGTCGAGAAGAACGGCGTCATCCTCCCGTGAGCCCGCTCCCCCAGGCCCCGGCCCGCCGCCGCGCGCGCCGGGCGCGCTTCCTCGTCGTGCTCGACGTCGACTCCACGCTCATCGAGGACGAGGTCATCGAGCTCGTCGCCGAGCGCGCCGGCAAGCGCGAGCAGGTCGCGGAGATCACCGAGCGCACCATGCGCGGAGAGCTCGACTTCGAGGGATCCCTGCGCGAGCGGGTGCGCCTCCTCGCGGGCATCCCGCGCGAGCGCCTCGACGCGATCCGCGACGAGGTCACCGTGACGAAGGGCGTGCCCGAGCTCGTCGAGGGCGTGCACCGCGCGGGCGGCGTCGTCGGCGTCGTCTCGGGCGGCTTCCACGAGATCCTCGACCCGCTCGCCGAGCGCCTCGGCCTCGACCGCTGGCGCGCGAACCGCTTCGCCGTCGGCGAGGACGGCGCCCTCACGGGCGAGGTCGACGGCCCGATCATCGGCCGCGAGGCGAAGCGCGAGACGCTCGAGCAGTGGGCGTCCGAGCTCGGCGTGCCGCTCGAGCGCACGGTCGCGATCGGCGACGGCGCGAACGACCTCGGGATGATGTCGGTCGCGGGCTGCTCGATCGCCTTCGACGCGAAGCCGGTCGTGCGCGAGCAGGCGTCGGTCTCGATGCCGCAGCGCGACCTCGCGCAGACGCTCCCCCTGCTCGGCCTCGCGGGCTAGGCGGATCCGCGTCGACGCCCCAGCGGCGTCGACGCGACTCGCCGACGCTAGTGGCCCATCCCGAGGCCGCCGTCGACCGGGATGACGGCGCCCGAGATGTAGCCGGCGCGGTCGCCCGCGAGCCACTCGACGGTCGCCGCGATGTCCTCGACGGCGCCGAAGCGGCCGGCCGGGATCGACGCGAGGTACTGCTGCTGCGTCGCCTCCGGGAGGGCGGCGGTCATGTCGGTCTCGATGAAGCCCGGCGCGACGACGTTCGCGGTGATGCCGCGCGAGCCGAGCTCGCGAGTGAGCGAGCGGGCGATGCCGACGAGGCCCGCCTTCGCGGCGGCGTAGTTCACCTGGCCAGGCGATCCGTAGAGGCCCACGACGCTCGAGATGAGGATGACGCGGCCGAACTTCGCGCGGAGCATGCCCTTCGTCGCGCGCTTCACGACGCGGAAGGCGCCGGTGAGGTTCGTGTCGATGACCTCGGCGAAGTCGTCCTCGCCCATGCGGAGGAGCAGCGTGTCCTTCGTGATGCCGGCGTTCGCGACGAGCACCTCGACCGGGCCGAGCTGGGCCTCGATCTCCGTGAAGGCGGCGTCGATGGAGGCGGAGTCGGTGACGTCGGCCTTCACGGTGAGCGCGCCCTCGGGGCCGCCGTCGCCCGAGCGGCTCGTCACGGCGACGCGGTGGCCGGCGGCGAGGAAGCGCTCGGCGATCGCGCGGCCGATGCCTCGGTTGCCGCCCGTGACGAGGACGGTGCGGACGGTGGGCTGCTGGGCGTCGTCGTTCGGCATGCCGTCATCCTAGGGCGGCGCGCGCAGGGCATTCGGTCGGCGAGGCGAGAGTAGGCTTGACCGGAGCGGGCGAACGGCGCCCGCGGAGGCCAGAAGGAACGTTCGAGGAGGTGCGCGATGAGGCTCGCAGGCGCGAGGGGCTCGAGCGGCTCGGCCGCGAATATCACCTCGATGCCGGAGACCGCGCACGAGGAGCGCGTGCACCGCATGCGCACCTACGCCCTCACCATGGGCATCCGGACGGCGTGCTTCCTCGCGCTCATCTGGGTGCGCGGCCCCTGGATGCTCGTCTTCGCGGCGGGCGCCATCTTCCTCCCCTACTTCGCGGTCGTCCTCGCGAACCACGTTAGGCGCCGCGGCCCCGACCACGTGGAGCGCCCGGCGACCGTCATCCTCGCGCCCGCGGCCGACGACGCCCGCGAGCGCGCCCGTCAGGAGGCGGCGTGAGCAGCGGCGAATTCGATCTCCTCGCACGGCTGGCGGCCGGCCAGCGCGAGTTCCCCGAGCCCGTGTGCTCGCGGGCGGGGTGCGACAACCCGGCGACGAGCCGCATCGAGTGGCGCAACCCGCGCATCCACTCGCGCGAGCGCATCAAGATCTGGCTCGCCTGCGAGGAGCACCTCGGCTACCTCGTCGGCTTCCTGAAGGACCGCTCCTTCCCCGTCCGCATCCACGACATGGCCGATGAGCTCGACGAGGAGCCCATCTCGTGAGGTCCTCCCGCTGGGCGTTCGCCTTCTCCCGGCGCTGGCTCGGCTACCTCGCCCTCCTCATCGTGTTCGCCATCGCGTGCGCCCTGCTCAGCCGCTGGCAGTTCGATCGCCGCGAGGAGAAGGTCGAGGAGAACCACCGCATCGAGGCGAACTGGGACCACGAGCCGGTGCCGATCTCCGAGGCGCTGCCCGGGCTCGCGGACTACGACCTCTCGCAGGAGTGGCTCCCGGTCGAGCTCGAGGGGCGGTATCTCGTCGAGGAGCAGCTCCTCGCGCGCGCGCGTCCGTTCAACGGCTTCCCGGGATTCGAGATCCTCACCCCGTTCCAGACCGACGACGGGCGCATCTTCATCGTCGACCGCGGCTGGGTGCCCACCGGCAGCGCGCAGGACGAGCCCGACCACGTGCCGGCGCCGCCCGAGGGCCGCGTGACCGTCGTCGCGCGCCTGAAGCCCGGCGAGCCGGAGATCCCCGGCCGCTCGGCGCCGCCCGGCCAGATCGCGACGATCCGCCTCCAGACCTTCGCCGCGAACCTCGGCGAGGACCGCGTCTACACGGGCGCGTACGGCCTCCTCGCGAGCGAGTCGCCCTCGGCGGAGACTGGATCGCTCGCGCCGAAGCCCGCGCTCACGGAGGGCAACCACCTCTCGTACGCCGTGCAGTGGATCATCTTCGCGCTCATCGGCGCCGTCGGCCTCGCGCTCGGCATCCGGAACGAGTACCGCTACCGGAACCCCGACGACCCCAAGGTGAAGGCGGCGCTCGCCCGCGAGGCGGAGCGCCGCGCGAAGCGGAAGAAGACCGACTCGGAGATCGAGGACGAGCTCATCGACGCGGCCGGGCGGTAGGTACCCCGCGCGCGCCGACGCGACCTGGCCGCTAGTTCATCGACACGAGGTCGAAGTACCCTGGGTTCCAGTGGTCCTCGGTGCCCTCCGGCATGATGAGCACGCGCTCCGGGTTGAGCGCCTCGACGCAGCCCTCGTCGTGGCTCACGAGGATCGTCGCGCCCTCGTAGTGCGCGAGCGCGTCGAGGATCTGCTCGCGGCTGGCCGGGTCGAGGTTGTTCGTCGGCTCGTCGAGCAGGAGCACGTTCGCGCTCGAGACGACGAGCGTGGCGAGCGCGAGACGCGTCTTCTCGCCGCCGGAGAGGACGGCGGCCGGTTTGCGGACGTCGTCGCCCGTGAAGAGGAACGAGCCGAGCACGCGCCGCGCCTCCGTCTCGGTGAGGTGCGGCGAGGCCGAGACCATGTTCTCGAGGACGGAGCGGTTCACGTCGAGCGTCTCGTGCTCCTGGGCGTAGTAGCCGACCTTGAGGCCGTGGCCCGGGATGATCCGCCCCGTGTCCGGTTCGTCGACGCCCGCGAGCATCCGCAGCAGGGTCGTCTTGCCGGCGCCGTTGAGGCCGAGGATGACGACCTTCGAGCCCCGGTCGATCGCGAGGTCGACGGCCGTGAAGATCTCGAGCGATCCGTACGACTTCGAGAGGTTCTCAGCCATGATCGGCGTCTTGCCGCAGGGTGCGGGCGTCGGGAAGCGCAGCGCGGCCACGCGGTCGGTCTGGCGCACCTCCTCGAGCGAGCCGAGCATCTTCTCGGCGCGGCGCTGCATCTGGTGCGCGGCGGTGGCCTTCGTCGCCTTCGCGCCGAACTTCGCGGCCTGCTGCTGGAGCACGGTCGCCTTCTTCTCGATGTTCGCGCGCTCCTTCTTGCGGCGCTCCTCATCGGCCTCGCGCTGGCGCAGGTAGTGCTTCCAGCCCATGTTGTAGACGTCGATGACCTGCCGGTTCGCGTCGAGGTAGAAGACGCGGTTCACGGTCTCCCCCACGAGCTCGATGTCGTGGGAGATGACGATGACGCCGCCCTGGTACAGCGTGAGGAACTCGCGCAGCCAGGTCACCGAGTCGGCGTCGAGGTGGTTCGTCGGCTCGTCGAGGATCATCGTCTCGGCGCCGGAGAAGAGGATCCGCGCGAGCTCGATGCGGCGGCGCTGCCCGCCGGAGAGCGTCTTGAGCGGCTGGTCGAGGACACGGTCGGGCAGCGAGAGGTTCGAGGCGATCGACGCCGCTTCGGCCTCGGCCGCGTAGCCGCCGAGCGCGAGGAAGCGGTCCTCGAGGCGCGAGTAGTCGCGCATGGCCGCGTCGGCGAGAGTCGGATCGCTCGAGCTCATGCCCTCCGTTGCGGCGGTCATCCTGAGCCGCAGCTCGCCGAGGCCGCGGGCGTCGAGGATGCGCGTGCGCGCGAGCTGCTCGGGATCTCCCGAGCGCGGGTCCTGCGGGAGGTAGCCGATCTCGCCGGAGCGCTCGATCGAGCCCGCCGTCGGGAGCGTCTCCCCCGCGAGCGTCTTCGTGAGCGTCGTCTTGCCGGCGCCGTTGCGGCCGACGAGCCCGACCTTCTGGCCCGCCTCGACGCGGAAGTTCACGCCGGACATGAGCGTGCGCGCGCCGACGCGGATCTCGAGATCGTGGACGGCGAGCACGGGCACTCCAGGGGGTCGACGGGCGGACGGGCGCGGGGCGCGGTGGCGGTGGGGCCGCGCGGCGGGAATGCCCGGCGCGGCGGCGGCGCCGGGAGCGGCGCGCAACCTCTCGAGGCTATCAGCGGGGCGCCCGCGCGGCGCGGCGCGGCGGCGCTCGGGTCGCGGGCGGCGCCGCCGGCCGCGGCGGTCGCACGAACCGCCCGCGGTCTGGCAGGATAGGAGCCTGGCGCGGGCCCCGCGCCGACGGGCCCAGGCGGCCCGCGTGGAGCGAATCGAGGGAGATCCGTGGCCGAGAGCGTGGTGGAGTTCGCGTCGGACGCCTTCCGCGTCACGACCTGGACCATCGAGCCCGGCGACGCCATCGAGTTCCACGTCCACGAGCACGACTGCGTCGTCCTCCCCCGCGAGGGCGGCGAGATGCACGTCGTCCTCGAGGACGGCTCCGAGCCCTACGAGCGCCCCGCCGGCTCCGCGCACCGCGTGGAGAACCGCGGCGAGGCGCGCATCGTCTTCACCGAGATCGAGCACCTCGGGCGCCCGATCGCACCGGCGGCCTGAGCGGCCCGCCGCGACGACCCGCCGACTCTCAACCAACCAGCACATCCGCCGCCCGCCGGCACCGACCACGACGAGGAGCACCATGTCGACCACCGCCCTTCCCGCCAGCCGCGGGACCGTCCTCGCCGATCGCTTCGTGCGCTCGCGCGGCCTCGCGAAGGACGCGATGCTCGTCCTGGCGGGCGCGGCGCTCGTCGCGCTCCTCGCGCAGGTCTCGATCCCGATGTGGCCCGTCCCGATCACCGGCCAGACGCTCGGCGTCATGGTCGCCGGCGCCGCCCTCGGCGCGTGGCGCGGTGCGGCCGCCATGGTGACCTACATGGTCGCCGGCCTCGCGGGCCTGCCCGTCTTCGCGGGCTTCACGGGCGGCCTCGCCACCCTAGGCAAGCCGTCCTTCGGCTACATCATCGGCTTCATCGTCGCGGCCTTCCTCGCCGGATGGCTCGCCGAGCGCCGCTGGGACCGCCGCCCGCTCCTCTCGATCGCCGTCTTCGGCCTCGCCACGCTCGTGCCGTTCCTCATCGGCGTGCCCTACATGGCCGCCGTGCTCGCCGCGATGGGCCAGCCGGTGGACGCCATGGGCGCGATCAACATGGGCGTCACGCCGTTCATCATCGGCGGCTTGGTGAAGTGGGCCATCGCCGCGGCGGTGCTGCCGCTCGCGTGGAGGGCCGTCAAGGCGCTCGACGAGCGCAGCTAGCACCTCCGCGACCCCTCACGAGGCCCTCGACCGCTCCGACGTTCGAGGGCCGCGTCGCCTACGGCAGTGCCTCTGCGTGCACCGGCACGTCGGCGACGCGAGGGAGCCAGGCGACGCGGCGGCTAGCGGCGGCGGGGCACGGCACGCGAGAGCTGCGGGCGCCACTCGGGCGACTCCCCCAGCTCCATGAGCGCCGCGAGCGGGAAGCGCGGGTTCCGCAGCGCCGCCCGGCCGATCATGACGGCGTCGCAGGAGCCGGTCTCGAGGAGCTGCTCGATCTGCTCGCCGGTCTCGATCAGACCGACGGCCGAGGTCGGGATGCCCGCGCCCTTGCGCACGGCGCGCGCGAAGGACGCCTGGTACATCGGGCCGACGGGGATCCGCTGCTGCGGCACGAGCCCGCCCGTGGAGACGTCGACGAGGTCGACGCCGAGCGACTTCATGCGCCAGCCGATCTCGACGGCGTCCTGCTCCTCGAGGCCGCCCTCGGCCCAGTCGACGGCCGAGATGCGCACGAGGACGGGCATCGAGGCGGGCACGGAGCGGCGCACGGAGCCGACGATGCGGTCGAGCAGGTGCATGCGGTTGCCGAGGGATCCGGAGTACATGTCCTCTCGCTCGTTCGTGAGCGGCGAGAGGAACTGGTGGAGGAGGTAGCCGTGGGCGGCGTGGATCTCGACGAGCTCGAAGCCGGCCGCGACGGCGCGCTCGGCGGCGTGGCCGAAGTCGCGGACGAGCTGGTCGAGCTCCTCGACGCTCGCCTCGCGCGGGGCGTCCCAGTCGTCGTAGGCGGAGGGCGAGGCGGAGATCGTCTCCCAGCCGCCCTCCTCGCGCGGGATGCTGCCGCGGCCCTCCCAGGGCGCGCGCGTCGAGGCCTTGCGGCCCGCGTGCCCGAGCTGGACGCCCATGGGGGTGCCCTGCTCGCGCGCGAAGCGGGTGATGCGGCGCCAGGCCTCGACCTGCTCGTCGTTCCAGAGGCCCGCGTCGAGCGGCGAGATGCGGCCCTCGGGCGAGACGGCCGTCGCCTCGGCGATGACGAGGCCGGCGCCGCCGGTCGCGAGCGCGCCGTAGTGCGCGAGGTGCCAGTCCTGCACGACGCCGTCGACGGCCGAGTACTGGCACATCGGCGAGATCCAGATGCGGTTCGCGAGCTCGAGCTCGCGGAGGCGGATGGGCTGGGCGGCGAGGGCGGTCATCGTGCTCCTAGGTGCTGGCGCCGCGGCGCGCGGGACGCTCGGCGGCGGAACTCCAGCCTATTGCGGCGACAGCAGGGCCGACCGCGCACGGCGACGGCCCCGCCCGCGCACGGCGACGGCCCCGCCCTCCGGGGAGGACGGGGCCGTCGGGCGGCGCGGACGCGCGGCCTCGGCTACATGTTGAAGCCGAGGGCCCGCATCATCTCGCGGCCGTCGTCGGTGATGCGCTCGGGGCCCCACGGCGGCATCCAGACCCAGTTGATCTTGAAGCGCTCCACGACCCCGTCGAGGGCCTGGGCCGTGTCGGCCTCGATGACGTCGGTGAGCGGGCAGCCCGCCGAGGTGAGCGTCATCGAGATGACGAGCGCGTCGAGCTCGTCCTCCCAGTTGAGGTCGTAGACGAGGCCGAGGTCGACGATGTTCACGTCGAGCTCGGGGTCGACGACGTTCTTCAGCGCCTCCTCGATCTCGTCGTAGCGCTTCGGGTCCAGCTCGATGAGCGCCATGGCTAGGCCTCGGCCGCGGCCGCGAGGTAGCGGTCGTAGCCCTCGTTCTCGAGGCGGTCGGCGAGCTCGGGGCCGCCCTGGTCGGCGACCTTGCCGTTCACGAAGACGTGGACGAAGTCGGGCTTGATGTAGCGGAGGATGCGCGTGTAGTGCGTGATGAGGAGGACGCCGAGCCCGGTGTTCTCCTTCACGCGGTTCACGCCCTCCGAGACGATGCGGAGCGCGTCGACGTCGAGGCCCGAGTCGGTCTCGTCGAGGATCGCGAACTTCGGCTTGAGGAGCTCGAGCTGGAGGATCTCGTTGCGCTTCTTCTCGCCCCCCGAGAAGCCCTCGTTGACGTTGCGCTCGGTGAAGGACGAGTCCATGCGGAGCTTGTCCATCGACTCGCGGAGCTCGGCGAGCCACGGGCGCAGCGCGGGGGCCTCGCCGTCGATCGCGGTCTTCGCGGTGCGGAGGAAGTTCGAGACGGTGACGCCCGGGATCTCCACCGGGTACTGCATCGCGAGGAAGAGGCCCGCCTTGGCGCGCTCGTCCACCTCCATCTCGAGCACGTCCTCGCCATCGAGGGTGATCGAGCCGCCCGTCACCTCGTACTTCGGGTGGCCGGCGATCGTGTAGGCGAGGGTCGACTTGCCCGAGCCGTTAGGGCCCATGACGGCGTGGATCTCGCCCTGGTTGATCGTGAGGTCGACCCCCTTGAGGATCTCCTTCGTGCCCTGGTCGGTCTCGACGGTGACGTGGAGGTCGGAAATCTGGAGCGTGCTCATGACTGGTTCTTGTCCTCGATCTTCGGGGTGGGGTCGATGTAGATGTCGCCGTCCTCGAGCTTCACCTCGTAGACGGGCACGGGTTCGTAGGCGGGGAGGTTCTGCGGCCAGCCGTCGCGGAGGCAGAACCGCGAGCCGTGGGCCCAGCACTCGAGGGTGTCGCCCTCGACGAAGCCCTCGGCGAGGGAGATCTCCCCGTGCGAGCAGCGGTCGCCGATCGCGAACACCTCGCCGGAGGAGGCGCGGACGAGCGAGATCGCCTCGCCCTCGATCTCCACGCGCTGGGGCGTGTCGATCTGGACGTCCTCGAGCGGGCAGACGCGGACGAAGCTCATCGGCTCGCTCCGAGCAGGGCGCTCGTCGAGCGGTGGAGCTCCTCCTCGACTCGGCCCTCGAGCTCCTCGCGGACCGACTCGTCGTCGATCTGCTGGAGGATCTCGTTGAGGAAGCCGTGCACGACGAGGCGGCGGGCCACCGGCTCCGAGATGCCGCGAGCCATGAGGTAGAAGAGCTGCTCGTCGTCGAAGCGGCCGGTCGCCGAGGCGTGGCCGGCGCCCTCGATGTCGCCGGTCTCGATCTCGAGGTTCGGGACCGAGTCGGCGCGCGTGCCGTCCGAGAGGACGAGGTTGCGGTTCTCCTCGTAGGAGTCGGTGCCCTCGGCGACCTGACGGATGAGCACGTCGCCGATCCACACCGAGCGCGCGCCCTCGCCCTGGAGCGCGCCCTTGTAGTTCACGCGCGAGCGGGTCTGCGGGGCGTTGTGGTCGACGTAGACCTGCTGCTCGAGATGCTGGCCGGCGTCGGAGAAGTAGAGGCCGTAGAGCTCCGAGTCGGCGCCAGGGGCGTCGAGGTGCACGGAGGGGTTGAGGCGCACGATCTTCCCGCCGAGCGAGACGACGATGTGCTTGAGGAAGGCGTCGCGGCCGACCGTCGCGAAGTGGCTCGAGAGGTGGCGGGCGCCGTCCTCCCACTCCTGGATCGAGACGACGGTGACGTTCGAGCCGTCGCCCGCGAGGATCTCGACGTTCTCGACGAGGCTCGCCTCGCCGCGGTGACGGAGGATGACGAGGCCGCGGGCGTGCGGCTTGATGTCGACGACGACGTGGCCGGCGCGGGCCGCCGAGCCGAGGCCCGAGCGGTCGATGACGGCCGTCTTCTGCTCCTCGCCGGACACCTCGACGAGGAGGGCCTCGCCGAAGCTCGCGAAGGCGTTCGCGGAGGCCTTGTCCTCGGGCGTGCCGGCGCACCCGATGCGAGCGTCGTCGCGGCCGATCCACGAGATCGAGACGCCGTCGACGCCCGGGTCGGCGACCTCGCCGCGCGAGCCGTCGAGCTCGCCGTCGATGAGGTCCGCGAGCTCGCGGACGGGCGTGTAGCGCCACTCGACCTCGCGGCCGGTGACCTTCGGGAAGTCGGCCGGGTTCGTCGAGGCCGGGCGCTCCGAGCGCGTCTGCACGGGGACGAGGGGCCCGCCGTGGCTGTGCTCGCGGACGCTGAGGGGGTTCGTGATGACCGACATGTGCTAGCCGACCGATCCTTCCATGCTCATCTCGATGAGCTTGTTGAGCTCAAGGGCGTACTCCATGGGCAGCTCGCGCGCGATCGGCTCGATGAAGCCGCGCACGATCATCGCCATCGCCTCGGTCTCGGGGAGGCCGCGGCTCATGAGGTAGAAGAGCTGCTCCTCGGAGACGCGCGTGACGGTGGCCTCGTGGCCGAGCTGCACGTCGTCGACGCGGATGTCGATCGCCGGGTAGGTGTCCGAGCGCGAGATCGTGTCGACGAGGAGGGCGTCGCAGACGACCGAGTTCGAGGACGAGTGCGCGTTCGCGTCGACGCGGACCTCGCCGCGGTAGCCGGCGCGGCCGCCGCCGCGGGCGATCGACTTCGAGGTGATCGCCGACTGGGTGTGCGGCGCCATGTGGATCATCTTCGCGCCGGCGTCCTGGTGCTGGCCGGGGCCGGCGAAGGCGACGGACATCGTCTCGCCCTTGGCGTGCGGGCCGGCGAGGTAGATCGACGGGTACTTCATCGTCACCTTGGAGCCGATGTTGCCGTCGACCCACTCCATCGTCGCGCCCTCCTCGGCGATGGCGCGCTTCGTGACGAGGTTGTAGACGTTGTTCGACCAGTTCTGGATCGTCGTGTAGCGCACGCGGGCGTTCTTCTTCACGATGATCTCGACGACGGCCGAGTGGAGCGAGTCGGACTTGTAGATCGGGGCCGTGCAGCCCTCGATGTAGTGCACGTACGAGCCCTCGTCGGCGATGATGAGCGTGCGCTCGAACTGGCCCATGTTCTCCGTGTTGATGCGGAAGTAGGCCTGGAGCGGGATCTCGACGTGGACGCCCTTCGGCACGTAGACGAAGGAGCCGCCCGACCACACGGCCGTGTTGAGGGCCGCGAACTTGTTGTCGCCGGCGGGGATGACCGAGCCGAAGTACTCCTCGAAGAACTCCGGGTGCTCGCGGAGCGCCGTGTCGGTGTCCATGAAGATGACGCCCTGGCGCTCGAGCTCCTCGTTGATCTGGTGGTAGACGACCTCGGACTCGTACTGCGCGGCGACGCCGGCGACGAGGCGCTGGCGCTCGGCCTCGGGGATGCCGAGCTTCTCGTACGTCTCCTTGATCTCGGCGGGCAGGTCG
The DNA here is from genome assembly GCA_910822395.1 of Pseudoclavibacter triregionum. Lineage (GTDB taxonomy): Bacteria > Actinomycetota > Actinomycetes > Actinomycetales > Microbacteriaceae > Pseudoclavibacter > Pseudoclavibacter triregionum. The sequence goes on along the minus strand of OU365335.1, from coordinate 2,082,450 downwards.
TCCCAGGTCTGGGCCTGCTGCTCGGTGGAGCGCACGTAGTACTTGATGTTGTCGAAGTCGATCTCGGAGAGGTCGGCGCCCCACGAGGGCATGGGCTTCTTCTCGAAGAGCTGGTACGCCTTGAGGCGGCGCTCGAGCATCCACTGGGGCTCGCCCTTGATGCCGGAGATGTCCGCTACGACCTTCTCGTCGATGCCGCGCTTGGCGGACGCGCCGGCGACGTCGGCATCGTGCCAGCCGAATTCGTATCGTCCGAGCCCCTCGAGCTCGGGGCGGTCGATCAGGACATCTGACATCGCAACCTCTTTCGTTCTGCGCGCGGGGCCGCATCCGGGCCCGCCACCTCGATCCGGGGCGTCCACCCCGCGGCGCGGGGGCCGCCGGGAGCACGGCTCGGTAGACTCAACGCCAGCCGGTTCGCTTCTGTTCCCGGCCGCCGCTCGACGCGATGGCATCCGCGCGCGGCGGACAGCGCGGCCAAGTCTAGCCAGACCGGCCGCCCGCATCCCCACGCCTCGGAAAGCATCGTGCCCACTACATCCCCCACCACCGACATCCCGGGCTCGGGCGAGCGCCCGACCCTCAAGGAGCGGCTCATGCCCGCGACGATCACTGGCTGGACCCGCCTGTGCGCCTGGGCCACCCTCGTCGTCCAGATCGGGATCATCGCCACCGGCGGCCTCGTCCGCGTGACGGGCTCCGGACTCGGCTGCCCGACGTGGCCGAAGTGCACGAGCGAGTCGCTCGTGCCGACCCCGGAGATGGGCGTCCACGGCCTCATCGAGTTCGGCAACCGCACGCTCACGGGCGTGCTCTGCGTCGTCGCGCTCCTCACCTTCCTGGCGGTGCTGAAGACGGCGCGCTCGGGCCTGCGCCTGGTCACCCCGGCGGTGTGGATCGGCGTGCTCATCATCGTGCAGGCCGTCATCGGCGGCCTCAGCGTGTGGGCCTCGCTCGACCCCCGCATCGTCGGCGTCCACTTCGTCTTCTCGGCGCTCATCGTCGCGATCTCGGCGGTGCTCCTCCTCCGCGTCCGCCGCGGCGAGCCCGTGCCGCCGCATCGCGCGAACCGCGTCGTGCTCGCGGCGACCATGGTCGCGGCCGTCCTCGGCTGGATCACCGTGCTCGTCGGCGTCCTCACGACCGGCGCGGGCCCGCACGCCGGCGACAGCGAGGCCGCCCGCAACGGCCTCGACACGGAGATCATGAGCCACGTCCACTCGTGGCCGGCCTATCTCCTCCTCGCCGCGACGCTCATCGCGCTCTGGCTCGCCGTGCGCCAGGGCCTCGGCGGCCTCGCGAAGCTCATCGGCGCCTTCCTCGGCGTGCTGCTCGTCCAGATGGCGGTCGGCATCATCCAGGCCCGCACGGGCCTGCCGGAGGGCCTCGTCGTGCTCCACATGCTCCTCGCGGGCGTCGCGATCGCGCTCATCACCTGCTTCTCGACCGCGGCGATCCGCTCGGTCGACCGCCGCCACCTCGGCGGCGAGGACGACCTCGTCGACCGCGCCGCGCCGGAGGCCGTCGCCGTCTAGGGCACGCAGGCCGCGCCGAATCACGCCGCGCGCCGGGAGGGGGGCCATCTCCCTCCCGGCGCGCGCTCGCGTCCGGTGGGATGGCCGCATGGACGCCATCCTCCCGGGCACCGCCCTCGGCCTCGTCGCCCTCGCCCTGGCCGCCTCGCTTGCAGGCGCCGAGCTCGCTGTCGCGGCGCTCGTGCACCCCGCCGTCGCCTCGCTCGGCGACGCGGGGCGGCCGGCTCGCGCCGCCCTCGCGCGCCGTCTCGGGGCCGGGATGCCGGCCTGGTACGCCCTCGCCGCGATCGCCGCGGCCGCCCTCCTCGGCGCCGTCCCCGCGCTGCCGGGATGGACGGCGGCGGGGCTGCTCGCGCTCGCGATCGTGGCCACGCTCGCGCTGCTCGTCCCGCGGAACGCGCGCATCGGACGGGTTCCCGCGAGTGACGCTGAGGTCGCAGCGTGGGCGCGGGACGTCCGCGAGTGGGATCGCCTTCACGCCGTCCGCGTCGCGGTGCTCGCGCTCGCCGTCGTCGCGCTCGCGGCGGGCCTCGCCGCTCGGTAGCGGCCGCTCAAGGGCGCTCCCGCGGCCCGTCGCCGGACGTTCAACTCGGCCTGGCACGGTGGAGCGCATGACCGCCCGCAGCCTCCGCGACCTGTCCGCCGCCCTCCACGAGCTCCGCAGCGACCTCGTGCACGGCGAGGAGGACGCCCGCGAGGTGCTCGGGCGCATCCCCGAGGCGCGCCGCGAGAGCGCGCGCAACCTCGTGCACTACCTCGCGCTCCGCGAGCACGACCACCGCGAGCTCCAGCGCGACCTCGCCGCCTACGGGCTCTCCTCGCTCGGACGGCTCGAGGGCCGGGTCCTCGCCTCCGTCGAGGAGCTCCTCGCGACGGTCGACGCGCTCGTCGAGCGATCCGAGCGGCGCCCCGTCGACGAGGCCCGCTCGATCGACGCCGCCGACGCGACGCTCGCGGCGCACGCCGACGAGCTGCTCGGCCCGGCCGCCCCCGGACGCGACACGCGCATCATGGTGACGATGCCGCCCGAGGCGGCGCACGACTCCGTCCTCGTGGATCGCATGACCGAGGCCGGCATGGACCTCGCCCGCGTGAACTGCGCCCACGACGGCGCCGAGGCCTGGCGCTCGATGATCGGCTTCGTCCGCGATGCCGCCGCGCGCCGCCAGCGCCCCGGCCGGATCGCCATGGACCTCGGCGGCCCGAAGCTGCGCACCGGCCCCATCGAGCCCGGCCCGAAGGTCGTGAAGCTCCGCCCCGCCCGCGACCCCGAGGGCCGCGTCCTCGCCCGCTCGATGGCGCTCCTCGCCGACCCCGCTCGCGTCGAGGACCGCGTCCTCCCGACGACTCCCGCCGACACGGCGGTCATCCCGGTGCTCGGCCTCGACGAGGTCGAGCCGCGCGTCGGCGACGTCCTCGTGCTCCGCGACGCGCGCGACTCGAAGCGCAAGCTCAAGATCGTCCGCATCGACGACGACGGCGCGCTGCTCGTCTCGTGCCGCAAGACCGTCTACTGGGAGACGGGCCTCGAGCTGCCGGTCGCCGCGGGCCGGATCGTCGTCGGCGAGCTGCCCCCGGTCGCGGGCGCCCTCCGCGTGCGCGAGGGCGACGAGCTCGTGCTCACGGCGGACCTCTCCCCCGCGCAGGCCACCGACCACGGCCGCCACCGCATCGGCTGCACGCTCCCCGAGGCGCTCCGCGACGCGGAGCCGGGGCACCGCATCCTCTTCGACGACGGCAAGATCGAGGGCGTCATCGAGGCCGTGCAGGGCGGGGGCGAGGCGCGCGAGCTCTCCGTGAAAGTCACCCGGGCGGGGCTCGAGGGCGCGAAGCTCAAGGCGGAGAAGGGCATCAATCTGCCCGACACGACGATCCGCGTGCCGGCGCTCACCGCGGCCGACCGCGAGCACCTGCCCTTCGTCGCCGAGCACGCCGACGTCGTGAGCCTCTCCTTCGCGCGCAGCCCGCAGGACGTGCGCGACCTCATCGAGGAGCTCGAGCGGCTCGAGGCGCGCGAGCTCGGGATCGTCCTCAAGATCGAGACGAACTCGGGCTTCGAGTCGCTGCCGGCGATGCTCCTCGAGGCGATGCGCTTCGGGCCCGTCGGCGTCATGATCGCCCGCGGCGACCTCGCCGTGGAGGTCGGCTTCGAGCGGCTCGCGGAGGTGCAGGAGGAGATCCTCTGGCTCTGCGAGGCCGCGCACGCGCCCGTCGTCTGGGCGACGCAGGTGCTCGACACGCTCGCGCGCACGGGCGCGCCCTCGCGCTCGGAGGTGACCGACGCCGCGATGGGGCGCCGGGCCGAGTGCGTCATGCTCAACAAGGGTCCCTACATCGTCGACGCGATCGCGGCGCTCGACTCGATCCTCGCCCGCATGGGCGGCCACGTCGAGAAGAAGCGCTCGCTCCTGCGCCGCCTCCGCGCCTGGGAGGACGCGCTCGAGGACTGAGCGCACGCGGCGGTCGCCTCAGCAGCCACGTTCGGGACGCTGGTCTCAGCGCCGAGCGTCCCAGAAATTCGCCATGGACGCAGCGGACCCGCAGAGCGCGTCACCGATCACCTACGCGAATTTCTGGGAAGGGCCGGGCGCCGCAGACAGGCCCGGACGCGCCTCAGGTCGCGGTGTCCGCTGCAGGTGAGGACACCTGGGGCGGAACCCGCGAGCTGAAGCGCGCGCTCTAGGAGAGCGGCAGGTGGACGAGCGGGTCGACGCCGACCGCGAGGAAGACGAGCGTGAGGTACGTGATCGAGAGGTGGAAGACCTTCATCGGCTTCCCCGATCCGTCGCGCACCGTGCGGTGGTAGAGCACGTGGCTCTCCCACACGAACCAGGCGCCGGCGGCGAGGGCGGTGATCGTGTAGATCCAGCCCATCCCGCCGACCGGCACGAGCAGGAGCGAGCACGCGACGGTCGCCCACGCGTAGAGCACCGTCTGCAGCGAGACCGACATCTCGCCCTCGGTCACCGAGAGCATCGGCACGGAGGCGCGCTCGTAGTCGTCGCGGTACTTCACCGAGAGCGGCCAGTAGTGGGCCGGCGTCCAGAGGAAGATGACCGTGAAGAGGATGACCGGCTCCCACGCGAGCGAGTTTGTGACGCCCGCCCAGCCGATGAGCACCGGCATGCAGCCCGCGATGCCGCCCCAGACGATGTTCTGCTCGGTGCGGCGCTTGAGCAGCATCGTGTAGAAGACGACGTAGAGCAGGATCGCCGCCACCGAGAGCGCCGCCGTGAGCGGGTTCGCGACGAGCCAGAGCACGACGGTCGAGACGACGCCGAGCGTCCACGCGAGCGCGAGGGCCTCGCGGTCGCTCACCTCGCCGGTCACGAGCGGGCGCTTCGCCGTGCGCTTCATGAGCCGGTCGATGTCGCGGTCGAGGTAGCAGTTGAAGACGTTCGCGGAGCCGGCCGAGAGCGCGCCGCCGAAGAGGACGCCGAGCACGAGCCAGAGGTTCGGCATGCCGTGCGCCGCGAGGAACATCGTCGGGGCCGTCGTGATGAGGAGGAGCTCGATGATGCGCGGCTTCGTGAGCGCGACGTAGGCCTTGAGCTTCCGCATCGGGTCGCGGGAGGGACGCGCCTCTGGGGCGGCGGCGGCTCCGGGCTCGGCGGGCGCTTCGACTGGCAGGGTCATGGACTTCCTCGGACGATCGGCAGACTGCGTTCAAGTGTAGTTCACGGCCCCGTTCACGGCGGCTTCGTCGGCGGTCCCCGCTAGGGTTGGGGCTTGGCGAAGAGCCCTGAACTCCACGAGGAAGAAGGTGCGGCATGGACGCTCGCGAGCAGGCCGAGGGAACCCGACCGGAGGGCGGCGCGGACGCCGCCGCGTTCGAGTGGACGGAGCTCGATCGGCGCGCCGCCGACACCGTGCGCGTCCTCGCGGCCGACGCCGTCGAGCAGGCCAAGGGCGGCCACCCCGGCACGGCGATGAGCCTCGCCCCGCTCGCGACGATGCTCTACCAGAAGGTCATGCGCCTCGACCCGCAGGACCCGAAGTGGCTCGGCCGCGACCGCTTCGTGCTCTCGGTGGGCCACTCCTCCCTCACGCAGTACTGCCAGCTCTACCTCGGCGGCTTCGGCCTCGAGCTCGACGACCTCAGGCAGCTCCGCCAGTGGGGCTCGAAGACGCCGGGCCACCCCGAGTACCACCACACCGACCATGTCGAGATCACGACGGGCCCGCTCGGCCAGGGCCTCGCCTCCGCGGTCGGCATGGCCTACGCCGCCCGCTTCGAGCGCGGCCTCTTCGACCCCGAGGCCCCGGCCGGCGAGAGCCCCTTCGACCACCGCGTCTACGTCATCGCGGGCGACGGCGACCTCCAGGAGGGCGTGACGAGCGAGGCCTCCTCGCTCGCGGGCCTCCAGGAGCTCGGCAATCTCGTCGTCTTCTACGACTCGAACCAGATCTCGATCGAGGACGACACCGACATCGCCTTCTCCGAGGACGTCGCCGCGCGCTACGAGTCGTACGGATGGCACGTCCAGACGGTCGACTGGAAGGCCGGCGGCGAGTACGTCGAGGACGTCGAGGCGCTCCACGCCGCGACCGTCCGCGCCGAGGAGGAGACGACGCGCCCCTCGCTCATCATCCTGAAGACGATCATCGGCTGGCCCGCACCGACGAAGCAGAACACGGGCGGCATCCACGGCGCCGCGCTCGGCGCGGAGGAGCTCGGCAAGGTCAAGGAGATCCTCGGCTTCGACCCCGAGAAGACCTTCGAGGTGCCGGAGGACGTGCTCGCGCACACGCGCTCCCTCGGCGACCGCGCGAAGGCCGCCCGCGCGGCCTGGGACGAGCGCTACGAGGCGTGGCGCGCGGCGAACCCCGAGCGCGCGGCGCTCCTCGACCGCGTCGAGGCCGGCGAGCTGCCCGAGGGCCTCGAGGACGCGCTCCCCACCTTCGAAGGCGTCGCCAAGGTCTCGACTCGCAAGGCCTCCGGGCAGGTCATCAACGCCCTCGCGCCGAAGCTCCCCGAGCTCTGGGGCGGCTCGGCCGACCTCGCCGGCTCGAACAACACGACGATCTCCCCCGCGCCCTCCTTCGCGCCGGCGGAGCGCTCGACGAGCAGCTGGACGGCGGACCGCTACGGCCGCGTGCTCCACTTCGGCATCCGCGAGCACGCCATGGGGTCGATCCTCAACGGCATCGGCCTCCACGGCCGCACGCGCGCCTTCGGCGGCACCTTCCTCATCTTCAGCGACTACATGCGCCCGGCCGTCCGCCTCGCGGCGCTCATGAACGTACCGACGATCTTCGTGTGGACGCACGACTCGATCGCCCTCGGCGGCGACGGCCCGACGCACCAGCCCATCGAGACCCTCACGGCGCTGCGCGCGATCCCGAACCTCGCGGTCGTCCGCCCCGCCGACGGCCCCGAGACGGCCGTCGCGTGGATGGAGACGCTCAAGCGCCACTTCGGCCCCGTCGGCCTCGTGCTCTCGCGCCAGGACCTCCCCGTCCTCGAGCGCGGCGCGGGCGAGGCGACGGAGTCCGAGCTCGGCTCTGCCCAGGGCCTCGCGAAGGGCGGCTACGTGCTCGCCGAGGCGAAGGGCGGTCAGCCGGAGGTCATCCTCATCGCGACGGGCTCCGAGGTCGAGATCGCGCTCGCCGCCCGCGAGACGCTCCAGGCCGAGGGCACGCCGACGCGCGTCGTCTCGATGCCGTGCGTCGAGTGGTTCGACGAGCAGGACGAGGCCTACCGCGAGTCGGTGCTCCCCTCCTCGGTCACGGCCCGCGTGAGCGTCGAGGCCGGCATCGCCATGGGCTGGCGCCGCTTCGTCGGCGACCGCGGCCGCTCGGTCTCGATCGAGACCTTCGGCGCCTCCGCCGACGGCGACGTCCTCTACCGCGAGTACGGCATGGTCCCCGAGACCGTCGTGCGCGCGGCCCGCGAGTCGCTCGCCGCGCAGTAGCGGCGAGGCGGCTCCCGCCCGCATCAGCATCCGAACGACATCCGCATCCGGCCATCCGGCACGAGCAAGGAGCGACATGACCACCCAGCAGGACGGCGCCGCGCAGACGCCCACCGCCGCGCTCTCGGCCCAGGGCGTGAGCATCTGGCTCGACGACCTTTCGCGCGAGCGGCTCGACTCGGGCTCGCTCGAGCGCCTCATCGCCGAGCGCGACGTCGTCGGCGTCACGACGAACCCGACGATCTTCGCGAAGGCCCTCGCGAACGGCGAGGCCTACGCCGAGCAGCTCAAGCCCCTCGCCCAGGCGGACGCGAGCGTCGAGGAGGCGATCCACGCCCTCACGACCGAGGACGTCCGCCGCGCCTGCGACGTCATGATGCCCGTCTACGAGCGCACGGGCGGCGAGGACGGCCGCGTCTCGATCGAGGTCTCCCCCGCGCTCGCCGCCGACTCGGCCGCGACGATCGAGGAGGCCCGCCGGCTCTGGAAGGACGTCGACCGCCCGAACGTCATGGTGAAGATTCCCGCGACGCCCGAGGGGCTCCCGGCCATCGCGGACGCCATCGCCGAGGGCATCAGCGTGAACGTCACGCTCATCTTCAGCCTCGGCCGCTACCGCGAGGTCGTGAACGCGTACCTCACGGGCCTCGAGCGCGCGCGCGAGGCCGGCCGCGACCTCTCGACGATCCGTTCGGTCGCCTCGTTCTTCGTCTCCCGCGTCGACACGGAGATCGACGCCCGCCTGGACGCGATCGGCACCGACGAGGCGAAGGCCGTCCGCTCGAAGGCCGCGCTCGCGAACGCGCGCCTCGCCTACGACGTCTTCGAGACCTCCTTCGCCTCCGAGCGGGCGAAGCTCCTCCTCGCCGAGGGCGCGCACCCGCAGCGCCCGCTCTGGGCCTCGACCGGCGTCAAGGACAAGTCCCTCCCCGACACCCTCTACGTCACCGAGCTCGCGGCCCCGCACACGGTGAACACGATGCCCGAGCCCACGCTCGAGGCGCTCGCCGACCACGGCGAGGTCCACGGCGACGCGATCGCCGGCACGTACCACGAGGCGAACGCCACGCTCGACGCGGTCGCCTCGCTCGGCATCGACTACGCCGAGGTGACCGACAAGCTCGAGCGAGAGGGCGTCGAGAAGTTCCTCGCGTCCTGGGACGAGCTGCGCGCGACCGTCGCGGGCCAGCTCGAGGCGGCGAAGGAGGCCACCGCATGACCATCACCGTGAGCACCGCAGGCGCCGCGAGCGACGCCGTCGAGCGCGCGCTCCCGCAGCTCGTCGAGGATCGCTTCGCCTCGCGCCTCTTCTCGGGCGACGCGACGCTCTGGGGCCCGGCCGCCGAGGACGAGTCCTCGAAGCGCCTCGGCTGGACGAAGGCGCACGAGGTCTCGCGCCCGCTCGTCGAGCCGATCCTCGCCCTCCGCGACGAGCTCCGCGCCGAGGGCGTCGACCGCATCGTCCTCTGCGGCATGGGCGGCTCCTCGCTCGCGCCCGAGGTCATCGCGCGCACCGAGGGCGTCGAGCTCGTCATCGTCGACACGACGGATCCCGCCCAGCTGCGCGCCGCGATCTCCGAGCGCCTCGAGGCCACGGCGGTCGTCGTCTCCTCGAAGTCGGGCTCGACGATCGAGACCGACTCGCAGCGCCGCGCCTTCGTCGCCGCCTTCCGCGCCGCGGGCATCGACCCGGCCGGCCGCATCATCGTCGTCACCGACCCGGGCTCGCCGATGGAGGCCGCCTCGAAGGAGGCCGGCCACCGCGTCTTCCTCGCCGACCCCTCGGTGGGCGGCCGCTTCTCGGCGCTCACGGCCTTCGGCCTCGTGCCGTCCGGTCTCGCTGGCGTCGACATCGCGAAGCTCCTCGACGACGCCGCCTCGGTCGCGGGCGAGCTCGCCGCGGATGGCGAGACGAACCCGGGCCTCGTGCTCGGCGCCGCCATGGCCGCCCGCGACCCGCGCGCCACCTACCTCGGCGTGCTCTCCGAGGGCACCTCGATCGTCGGCTTCGGCGACTGGGCCGAGCAGCTCATCGCGGAGTCGACCGGCAAGGAGGGCACGGGCATCCTCCCGGTCGTCCTCGACGACGACTCGCCCGAGGTCGGCGCGCCGATCCCGGACCTCCAGCTCGTCCGCGTCGTCGCCGACGCCGCCGAGACGCAGGCCCTCGGCGACGAGATCGCCGTCTCCGGCCCGCTCGGCGCGCAGTTCCTCCTCTGGGAGGTCGCGACGGCCGTCGCCGGCCGCCTCCTCGGCATCAACCCCTACGACCAGCCCGACGTCGAGTCGGCGAAGGTCGCCGCCCGCGGCCTCCTCGACGCGATGCCGGAGCAGGCGCCCGCCGCCTTCGCCGAGCAGGGCGTCGAGGCGCGCGGCACCGGCGTCGTCGTGGACGGCCAGAGCACGGTCTCGGGCGCCCTCGACGCGCTCCTCGCGCAGCTCCCGGAGGGAGGCTACGTCGCCATCCAGGCGTATGTCGACCGCACGCGCCTCGGCGAGCTCGCGGAGCTCCGCGACCTCGTGGCGCACCGGGCCCGCCGGCCCGTCGCCTTCGGCTGGGGGCCGCGCTTCCTCCACTCGACCGGCCAGTTCCACAAGGGCGGCCCGGCGGTCGGCGTGTTCCTCCAGATCACCTCGCGCGAGGCCGAGGATCTCGAGATCCCGGAGCGCCCGTTCACCTTCGGCACGCTCATCCGGGCGCAGGCCGACGGCGACCGCTCCGTCCTCGAAGGCCACGGCCGGCCCGTCCTCCAGCTCGAGCTCACCGAGCCCGAGCGCGGCGCGGCCACGCTGCGCGACCTCCTGTCCGCCATCTAGCGCGCGAACGGGGCCCGGGCGGATGCGCCCGGGCCCCCCTTCTCGCGCGGAAGCGAGCACCGCATGACCCCCGCCGCACGGCCCTCCCCGGCCCACCCCACCTCGCCGAGCCTCGAGCCGCTCCAGCACGCCGCCCTCGGCCCGGGCCGGAACCCGCTCCGCTCCCCCGACGACCGCCGCCTCACGCGCATCGCCGGGCCCTCGACGATGGTGTTCTTCGGCGTCACGGGCGACCTCGCGCGCAAGAAGCTCCTCCCCGCCGTCTACGACCTCGCGAACCGCGGCCTCCTCTCGCCGAGCTTCGGCCTCGTCGGCTTCGGCCGCCGCGAGTGGAGCGACGACGAGTTCCGCGCCTTCGTGCTCGAGTCGGTCCAGCAGCACGCCCGCACCCAGTTCTCGCAGGAGGTGTGGGAGCAGCTCGCCGACGGCATGCGCTTCGTGCGCGGCGACTTCGACGAGGACGCCGCCTTCGACCGGCTCGCCGAGGTGCTCCGCGAGCTCGACGAGGCGCAGGGTACGCGGGGCAACCACGCCTTCTACCTGTCGATCCCGCCGAAGTCCTTCCCCGAGGTGACGGCGCAGCTCAAGCGATCGGGCCTCGCCGAGGCGAAGAAGGACGCCTGGAGCCGCGTGATCATCGAGAAGCCCTTCGGGCACGACCTCGCCTCGGCTCGCGAGCTCAACGAGGTCGTCGAGTCGGTCTTCCAGCCGGACTCGATCTTCCGCATCGACCACTACCTCGGCAAGGAGACGGTGCAGAACCTCCTCGCCGTCCGCTTCGCGAACCACATGTTCGAGCCGCTCTGGAACGCGAACTCGGTCGACCACGTCCAGATCACGATGGCCGAGGACATCGGCGTCGGCGGCCGCGCCGGCTACTACGACGGCGTCGGCGCCGCCCGCGACGTCATCCAGAACCACCTCCTCCAGCTGCTCGCCCTCACCGCTATGGAGGAGCCGCTCTCCTTCGGCGCGAAGGACCTCCGCGCCGAGAAGGAGAAGGTGCTCGCCGCCGTCCGCCTCGGCGACGACCTCGCCACGACGACCGCGCGCGGCCAGTACGCCGGCGGCTGGCAGGGCGGCCGGAAGGTCCTCGGCTTCCTCGAGGAGGAGGGCATGGACCCGAACTCCACGACCGAGACCTACGCGGCCGTCCGCCTCGAGATCGACACCCGCCGCTGGATGGGCGTCCCGTTCTACCTCCGCACCGGCAAGCGCCTCGGCCGCCGCGTCACGGAGATCGCGATCACCTTCAAGCAGGCGCCGCTCTACCTCTTCGACCCCTCGGAGCGCGCCTCGCTTGGGCCGAACGCACTCGTCATCCGCGTGCAGCCCGATGAGGGCGTCACCCTCCGCTTCGGCTCGAAGGTGCCGGGCCCGGGCATGCAGGTCCGCGACGTGACGATGGACTTCGGCTACGGCCACGCCTTCACCGAGTCGAGCCCGGAGGCGTACGAGCGGCTCATCCTCGACGTCCTCCTCGGCGACCCGCCGCTCTTCCCCCGCCACGAGGAGGTCGAGCTCTCGTGGCGCATCCTCGACCCGGTCGAGGAGTTCTGGGCCGCCGCCGGCCGCCCGGAGCAGTACGCCCCCGGCAGCTGGGGCCCGAGCTCGGCCGCGGCGCTGCTCGCCCGCGATGGACGTGTCTGGAGGCGCCCGTGATCATCGACCTGCCCGCGACGACGACCTCCGAGATCGCGAAGCGCCTCATCGCCGTGCGCGAGGAGGGAGGCGCAGTCGCCCTCGGCCGCGTGCTCACGCTCCTCATCGTGACCGGCGACGAGACCGACGAGGCGGCCATCGCCGCCGCCAACGAGGCGAGCTCGGAGCACCCGATGCGCGTCATCGTGCTCGAGCGCGCCCCCGAGGCCGGCGAGGCCCGCCTCGACGCGGAGATCCGCGTGGGCGGCGACGCGGGCGCGAGCGAGGTCATCCGCCTCCGCGCGACCGGCGAGGCCGCCGCCGACCCCGAGACGCTCGTGCAGGGCCTGCTCCTGCCCGACGCGCCCGTCGTGACGTGGTGGACGGCCGAGGCCGTCGAGCGCCCCTCCGCCGAGCCGCTCGGCCGGATCGCCCAGCTGCGCATCACCGACTGCGTCCGCGAGCCCGACGGCAGCCGCGCCATCGCGAACCTCGCGGAGGGCTTCTCCCCCGGCGACTCCGACCTGGCCTGGACCCGCCTCACGGCCTGGCGCGCCCTCCTCGCCTCGGTGCTCGACCAGCCGCCCTACGACGCGATCCGAGAGGCCCGCGTCACGGGCCGGGCCGGCACCGCGACGTCGATCCTCATGGCCGGATGGCTCGCCCTCGCCCTCCGCGTGCCCGTCTCGCTCGACCACCTCGAGGCGGAGGAGTGGTTCGCCTCCACGGGGCTGCCCGCTGACGCTGAAGCCGCGCGCGAGCTCCACGCGGGCCTGTTCAGCGTCGTCCTCCGCCGCGACGGCGGCGAGGTCGCCCTGCGCCGGCTCTCGGACGAGACCATCGAGCTGCTCCAGACCGACCTGCCCCCGCAGAAGGTCGCCGTGCCGCTCTCGGACCTCTCGGGCGTGCTCCGCGAGGAGCTCCGCTCGCTCGCGCCCGACCGCTTTCTCGGCCGCGTCCTCCGCGAGGGCGTGCCGCTCGTGCGCGACGGCAACCGCGACCGGAAGCACGGCGCCGAGGCCCGCACCCTCGCCGCGCAGGCCATCGCCGGCGGCGAGGGGGCCCCCGCATGAGCGCCGAGCGCGACCTCGTCGTCGCCCTCACCGCCGACCTCGCCGCGCTCGAGGCCGCCCGCCGCTTCGTGAGCCTCGCGCAGAGCGAGCTCGCGGATCGCGCGGAGTGGCACGTCGCCGTGAGCGGCGGCTCCGTCGCGACCGCCGTCGTGCCCGCGATCGTCGAGGCCGGGAACGCCGCCGAGCTCGACTGGTCGCGCCTCCACGTCTGGTTCGCCGACGAGCGCTTCCTCGAGCGCGGCGACCCCGAGCGGAACGCGACGCCGATCGCGGCCGCCCTGCGCTCGGCGCACGGCTTCGCGCCCGAGCACCTCCACGCCGCCCTCGCGAGCGACGAGGGCGCCGACCTCGCCGGCGCGGCCGACGCGTACGCGCACGAGCTCGCGACGATGCTCCCCGCCGGCGACGACGGGATGCCCCGCCTCGACCTCGTCCTGCTCGGCGCGGGCCCCGACGGCCACACCGCCTCGCTCTTCCCGGGCCGCGCGGGCCACGAGGAGGAGCGCGCCGCGGTCATCGCGGTGGACGACTCCCCCAAGCCGCCGCCGGAGCGCGTGAGCCTCTCGCTCGCCGCCATCCGCGCCGCCGACCGCGTGTGGGCCGTCGTGACGGGCTCGGGCAAGGCGGACGCCGTCGCCCTCGCCGTCCGCTCGGACGACGCGGCGGTGTCGCCGCTCGGCGCCGCGACGGGCCGGCTCGAGACCCTGCTCGTCCTCGACGAGGACGCCGCCGCACAGCTCGGCTAGCCGGGGCTGGTCTCGGCCTCCGCGGGCGGCGCGAGCCGAGCGAAGAGCTCGCGCGTCACGGCCTGCCCGAGGGCCGCGTCGAGCGGCATGCGCAGGATGAGCGCCCGGTAGACGAGCGCGCCGATCGCGCCGTCGACGGCGAGCTCGGCGTCGGCGTCCGCTCGGAAGACGCCCGCCGCCTGCCCCCGGCGCACGGCGTCGATGGCCGCATCGCGGTTCGGATCGACGAGGCGGGCGCGGTAGTCGGCGGAGAGCTCCGGATCGTCCGAGAGCTCGGCGCCGAGCTGCACGAGCGCGGCGCCGGTCGGCGAGGCGAGCACGGCCGAGAGCTGCGCGGCGATCCCCCGCAGGTCCTCCGCGGGGTCGCCCGGCTGCGGCGGCTCGACGTGGCCGACCGCGTGGGCCATGGCGTCGACGACGAGCCGGCGCGAGCTCGGCCAGCGCCGGTAGATCGTCGACTTCGGCGTGCCCGAGACCCGCGCGACCTCGTCCATCCGGAGTCCCTTGAGTCCGCGCTCGACGAGCACCTCGACGGTGGCGCGGAGGATGCGCTCGTCGAGCTCGGGTTCGCGGGGACGTCCGACGCTTGCCATGCGCCCACGATAGCGCTACGGTGAGTAGCGCAACCGACGGTTGCGAAAGTGGCGGCGGGATGCCGCCCGGAATCGGGGCCGATCATGTCCACCATCCCTGCGACCCGCGCGGACGGTCCGCGCTCCCTCGCCGACCGCCTCATCGCGCCCGGCCTCTTCCTCGCCTGGCTCGCGAACGACCTCGAGGAGCTCGCGACGATGCACGAGGACTCGAAGGACGCCATGCGCCTCGCCTCGCGCGTCCTCCCCATCCCCGCGGCCGTGCGCGAGCGCGGCATCTCGCAGTCCCACATCGAGCTCGGCATCGCGATGATGGGCGGCCTCATGCTCGCGGCGAGCGCGGACGGCGTGCGGACGGGCGGCCGCGGCCGCGTCTTCCAGACCGCGCTCTTCGGCTTCGGCATCCACGGCTTCGGCCACCTCGCCCAGGCCGCGGCGATGCGGCGCTGGACCTCGGGCGCGAGGACGAGCCCGACCGTCGTCATCCCCTACTGGCTGCTCGCCTCCTGGGCCCTGCGCCGCCGCGGCGTCGACCCGACGGAGCGGGTCTCGTGGCCGTTCGTCGTCGGCATGCCGGCCTTCCTCCTCGCCGTCCACGGGGCGGCCTGGGCGATCCGGCGGGCGATGGGCGTGCGGCGGCCGCTCGCCGACGAGGAGTGACCCAGCCTGCCCGAACATGAGGAAGGGCCCCGGGAGATCTCCTGGGGCCCTTCCTCATGGGTCTGGATCGCCTAGCTCGGCACCTTCGTGCCGCGGCGGGCGCGGAGCTTCTCGAGCGCCTCCTCGAGCAGCTGGGCGCCCTCCGCGTCGGAGCGGCGCTCCTTCACGTAGGCGAGGTGCGTCTTGTACGGCTCGTGCTTCTCCGGCGACGGCGGGTTGTCCTTGTCGCGGCCGGCGGGAAGGCCCGAGACCGGGCAGTCGATGATCTCCGGGATGTCCTCCGGCGCGACGTCCGCCGAGAAGTAGCGGACGGTCTCGTTGCCGAGCGCGTCCCAGTACGTCACGCGCACGCGGGGCGCGTGGTTGCCGTGGTCCTGCTCGCCCATGGGGCCCGAGCCCACTCGCGATCCGCGGATCGCGCTGCCGCCCTGCGCCATCAGACCGCCCCCACCGTCGGAGCCGCGGCCTGGATCTTCATGAGCACGGCCATGACGACGAGGCAGAGCACCCAGATGACCGCGACCCACACCGTGAGGCGGTTGAGGTTCTTCTCCGCCACGCCCGACGAGCCGAGGCTCGAGGTGACGCCGCCGCCGAACATGTCGGAGAGGCCGCCGCCGCGGCCGCGGTGGAGCAGGATGAGCAGGATGAGCAGGAGGCTCGCGATGGCGAGCACCACCTGCAGGATGACGAGGGCGACGTCCACGAGGGACCTTTCCGATCGAGGGAAGACAGCCGGGCCCGGAGGCCCCCGTCGAGTATAGGCGAGGGGGCGTCCGGGCCCCGCGGTCTGGGCTTGGCGCGGCGGCTAGGCGCCGACGTGCTGGCGGTACCGCGCGATCGAGGTGAACTCGTCCACCTTGAGGCTCGCGCCGCCGATGAGCGCGCCGTCGACGTCCGGCTCGCGCATGAAGCCGGCGATGTTCTCCGCCTTCACGCTGCCGCCGTAGAGGATGCGCGTGCGCGTCGCCTGCTCCTCGCCGTGCAGCTCGGCGAGCGTCTCGCGGAGGGCCTTGCAGACCGTCTGCGCCTGCTCGGGCGTCGCCGCCTGGCCGGTGCCGATGGCCCACACGGGCTCGTACGCGATGACGAGCTCGGCGTCCTTCGCGACGCCCTCGAGGGCGGCGCGGAGCTGCGCGACCGGGATGGCGCTCGGGCCGTGGGCCTCGAGGTCCTCCGCGGTCTCGCCGACGCAGAGCACGGGCACGAGGCCGTGGCGGAGGGCCGCCTGCACCTTCGCGCCGACGATCTCGTCGCTCTCGCCGTGGTCGGTGCGGCGCTCCGAGTGGCCGACGATGACGTAGCGGCAGCCGAGCGCCCCGAGGAACTGGGCCGACACATCGCCCGTGTGGGCGCCCGAGTCGTGCTGCGAGCAGTCCTGGCCGCCGTAGGCGATGCCGAGCTTGTCGGCGTCGACGAGGGTCTGGACGCTGCGCAGGTCGGTGAACGGGGGGAAGACGGCGACCTCGACGGACTCGAAGTCGTGCTTCGCGTCCTTGAGCGTCCAGGCGACCTTCTGCACGAAGGCGATCGCCTGGAGGTGGTCGAGGTTCATCTTCCAGTTGCCCGCCATGAGCGGGCGGCGCGAGGTCACCATCCGAGCACCTCGAGGCCCGGGAGCTGCTTGCCCTCGAGGAACTCGAGGGAGGCGCCGCCGCCGGTGGAGATGTGGCCGAACTGCTCGTCCTCGAAGCCGAGCTGGCGCACGGCCGCGGCCGAGTCGCCGCCGCCGACGACCGAGAGGCCGTTCACCTCGGTGAGGGCCTGCGCGACGACCTTCGTGCCGTTCGCGAAGGCGTCCATCTCGAACACGCCCATGGGGCCGTTCCAGAAGACGGTCTTCGACTGGCGGATGACCTCGGCGAAGGCCTCGGCCGAGCCGGGGCCGATGTCGAGGCCCATGCCGCTCGCGCCGAAGGCCGACGACTCCATAGAGTTCGCCGGGACGACCTCGTGGGCCGCGTCGGCGGCGAACTTCTCGGCCAGGACGATGTCCGTGGGGAGGACGATCTCGACGCCGCGCTCCTTCGCCTCGGCGAGGTAGCGGGTGACGGTCTCGAGCTGGTCCTCCTCGAGGAGCGAGGCGCCGACCGCGTGGCCCTGGGCCTTGAGGAAGGTGAAGACCATGCCGCCGCCGATGAGGAGCGTGTTCACGCGCGGGAGGAGGTTCTCGATGACGCCGAGCTTGTCCGAGACCTTCGAGCCGCCGAGGACGACGGCGTAGGGGCGCTCGGGCGCCTCGGTGAGCTTGTGGAGGACGTCCACCTCGTTCGCGACGAGGAGGCCCGCGGCGCTCGGGAGCGCCTTCGCGAGCTCGTAGACCGAGGCCTGCTTGCGGTGGACGACGCCGAAGCCGTCCGAGACGTAGGCGTCGGCGAAGGCGGCGAGCTGCGCGGCGAAGGCCTCGCGCTCGGCGTCGTCCTTCGAGGTCTCGCCGGCGTTGAAGCGGAGGTTCTCGAGGACGACAACCTGGCCGTCCTGGAGGCCCTCGACGAGGGCCTTGGCGCTCTCCCCGACCGTGTCCTCGGCGAGCTCGACCGGCTGGCCGAGGAGCTCGCCGAGGCGCACGGCCGCGGGCTTGAGCGAGTACTGGGGGGCCGGCTCCCCCTTCGGGCGGCCGAGGTGCGAGATCACGATGATCTTCGCGCCCTCGTCGATGAGCTTCCGGATGGTCCCGAGGGAGGCGCGCACGCGGCCGTCATCGGTGATGACGCCGTCCTTGAGCGGCACGTTGAGGTCGCATCGGACGATGACCTTCCTGCCGGAGAGCGAGCCGAGGGTGTCAAGGGTGCGGAGTGCCATGTTCGGGTCCTGCCTTCTTCTATCTGCGCCGCGGGGTCGGTTCGGTGGTGGTGGCTGCTCGGCTACGCGAGCTTCGACGCGACGTACTCGGTCATGTCGATGAGGCGCTCGGTGTAGCCCCACTCGTTGTCGTACCAGGCCGAGATCTTGACCTGGTCGCCGATGACGCGCGTGAGGGGCGCGTCGAAGATCGAGGAGTGGTTCTCGCCGATGATGTCGCGCGAGACGATCGGGTCCTCGCTGTACTTGAGGATGCCGGCGAACTCCCCCTCTGCGGCCTCCTTGAACGCGGCGTTGACCTCCTCGACCGTGACGGCCTTCGAGGCCTTGACGGTGAGGTCGGTGATCGAGCCGGTCTCGACGGGGACGCGGAGCGCGAAGCCGTCGAGCTTGCCCTTGAGCTCCGGGAGGACGAGGCCGATGGCCTTCGCGGCGCCCGTCGAGGTCGGGATGATCGAGAGGGCGGCGGCGCGGGCGCGGCGGAGGTCCTTGTGCGGGGCGTCCTGGAGGCGCTGGTCCGAGGTGTAGGCGTGGACCGTCGTCATGAGGCCCGACTCGATGCCGAACTTGTCGTTGAAGACCTTGACGACCGGCGCGAGGCAGTTCGTCGTGCACGAGGCGTTCGAGATGACGTGGTCGGTCTCGGGGTTGTAGTCCTCGTGGTTCACGCCGAAGACGAACGTCGGGGCCTCGCCCTTGGCGGGGGCCGAGAGGATGACCTTCCGGGCGCCGGCCTCGATGTGGGCCTGGGCCTTGGCCGGGTCGTTGAAGCGGCCCGTGCACTCGAGGACGATCTGGACGCCGAGGTCCTTCCACGGGAGCTTGGCCGGGTCGGCCTCCGAGAGGCAGTGGACCTGCTTGCCGTCGATGTAGATGGCCTCCTCGTCGTGGGTGACCTCGTTGTGGAGGACGCCCGAGGTCGAGTCGTACTTGAGGAGGTGGGCGAGCGTCTCGTTGTCGGTCAGGTCGTTGATGGCGACCAGCTCGAGGTCGTTGTCCTCGAGCAGCAGGGCGCGCGCGTAGCTGCGTCCGATGCGGCCGAATCCGTTGATGGCGATCTTGGTCACGGAAGTGCTCCCTTGTCGGATGTCAGGACGAGGGGTCTGCGCCCGTCCCGAGGCCAACCATAGGGGCGCTCGATGAACGGCCCGTGGACGGATGCGGAGGGGCCGGTGCGGGCGTGCGCTACGGCATCCGCCCGCGGTCCCTACATATCGTCGACGTTCGGGAGGTTCGCCGAGGTGTCGGGGACGCCCTTCGCGCGGGCCTCCTTGTCGGCGAGGGCGAGGAGGCGGCGGATGCGGCCGGCCACGGCGTCCTTCGTCATCGGCGGGTTCGCGTAGCGGCCGAGCTCGTCGAGGCTCGCGTCACGGTGCTCGAGGCGGAGGCGGCCGGCGTAGCCCAGGTGCTCCGGAGCGTCCTCGCCGAGGATCTCCAGGGCGCGCTCGACGCGCGCGCAGGCGGTGACGGCGGCCTGGGCCGAGCGGCGGAGGTTCGCGTCGTCGAAATTCACGAGGCGGTTCGCGGTGGCGCGCGTCTCGCGGCGCTGGCGCAGCTGCTCCCACGACTCGACGGTCTTGAGGGCGCCGAGCACCTGGAGCATCTTCGCGATCGCGTCGCCCTCGCGGACGACGACGCGGTGGACGCTGCGGACCTCGCGGGCCTTCGCGGGAATGCCGAGGCGGTTCGCGGCGCCGACGAGGGCCATGGCGGTCTCGGCGTTCGGCGTGACGACCTCGAGCGCGCTCGAGCGGCCGGGGTCGGTGAGCGAGCCGGCGGCGAGGAAGGCGCCACGCCAGATGGCGGCGAGGTCCTCGCGGTTGCCGGTGGTGAGTCGGTTGGGGAGGCCGCGGACGGTGCGGCGGCGGGCGTCCATGAGGCCGGTCTGTCGGGCGAGGGTCTCGCCGTTCTCGAGCACGCGCACGAGGAAGCGCTCACCTGGGCGCCCGCCCGTGCCGGCGGCGATGGAGATCTTCGCGCGGACGCCGTAGAGGTCGAGGAGCTCCTGGCCGATGCGGCGGGCGAGCTGTTCGGAGTCGACCTGCGCCTCGACGGCGATGCGGCCGGAGATGAGCTGCAGGCCGCCCGAGAAGCGGAGGATCGAGGCCACCTCGGCGGCGCGGGCCTGGGTCGACTTGGCTCGGATCTGCAGGATCTCCTGCTTCACATCGGCAGTGAGGGACAACGGCTGCCTCCAGGCGGGTCGTGCGGTGGGGAACGGGATGCCGGCGGGAGCCGGAAGCTGGTCGGCGCTGGGCCGAAGAGCGAGCCTACTCGCGTCCGAGGTCGCGGTGGCGCACGCTCACGGTGACGTCCTCGCGCCCGCGGAGGCGGCTGGCGAGCGCCTCGGTCATGGCGACCGAGCGGTGCTTGCCGCCGGTGCAGCCGATGCCGATCGTGACGTGGCGCTTGTTCTCGCGCTCGTAGCCGCGGAGCACGGGGTCGAGCATCCGCTCGTACGCGTCGAGGAACTCCTCGGCGCCCTCCTGGGCGAGCACGTACTCGGAGACGCGCGCGTCGCGGCCGTTGTAGGGGCGCAGCTCCGGGTTCCAGAACGGGTTCGGGATGAAGCGCATGTCGGCGACGAGGTCGGCGTCGGCGGGCACGCCGTACTTGAAGCCGAAGCTCATGACGGTGACGGCGACCTTCGTCTGCTCGAGCTCGCCGAAGCGGTGGGTGATGCGGCTCGAGAGCTCGTGGACGTTGAGCTCGCTCGTGTCGATGATGATGTCGGCGCTCGCGCGGATCTCGGCGAGGCGCTCGCGCTCGAGGGCGATGCCGTCGAGGAGCGTGCCCTCCCCCTGGAGCGGGTGGGGACGGCGGACCGACTCGAAGCGGCGCACGAGGCGGTCGTCGGCGGCGTCGAGGAAGAGCACGGTGACCTCGTGCGTCTCCTTGAGGGAGGCGATGAGGTCGTTGAACTCGGCGAGGAGGCGGCCGCCGCGGATGTCGATCGACACGGCGAGCTTGGGGAGGGAGTCGCGCGCCTTGCCCGCCATCTCGATGAGGGGGCGGATCATCTGCGGCGGCAGGTTGTCGACGACGAACCAGTCGAGATCCTCGAGGGCCTTGCAGGCGGTGGAGCGGCCCGCGCCGCTCATGCCCGTGACGACGAGGATGTGCTGGCGCTCGCCCTCTTCCGGCGATTCGGTCATCTCGCTCCCTCCGACGACGGCCAGCCCGACGACGGCCAGCCTAGCGGCGCTCGGCGGACAGCGCCTGCGCGATCGCCTGGGCGGTGGCGGGGCCGATGCCGGGCACCTCGGCGAGCTCCTCGGGGGTGGCGTCGCGGATGCGCTTGAGGGAGCCGAACTTCGCGTGGAGCGCCTTCACGCGGGTCGGCCCGAGGCCGGGCACCGACTCGAGCTCGCTCGCGAGCGAGCGCTTGCGGGTCGTGCGCTGGTGGCTGATCGCGAAGCGGTGCGCCTCGTCGCGGAGGCGCTGGAGGAGGAAGAGCGCCTCCGAATTGCGGGGCAGGATGACCGGGAACTCGTCGCCGGGGAGCCAGAGCTCCTCGAGACGCTTCGCGAGGCCGGCGATGGCGATGCCCTCGACGCCCGACTCGCCGAGGGCGCGCTGGGCGGCGTTCACCTGCGGAAGGCCGCCGTCGATGAGGAGCAGCTGCGGGCGGTACGCGAACTTCGGGCGGCTCGAGCGCGGGTCGCCGCCCTCGACCTCGCCTTCGGCGTGCGGGTCGGGGCGCTCGGCGAGGGCGCGCTCGGCCTCGCTCGGGGCCTCGGGGGCGAGGTGCGCGAGGCGGCGGCGGAGCACCTGGTTCATGGCGTCCGTGTCGTCGCGGGCGGAGGCGATCGAGAAACGGCGGTAGTGGGACTTCTTCGGCAGGCCGTCCTCGAAGACGACCATGGAGCCGACGATGCCGGTGCCGCCGAGGTGCGAGATGTCGAAGCACTCGATGCGCAGGGGCGCCTCGGAGAGCCCGAGGGCCTCCTGGATGTCGGTGAGCGCGTCGGTGCGCGCCACGTAGTCGGCGGTGCGCTTGAGCTTGTACTGCGAGAGGGCGCCCTTGGCGTTCACGGTCGCCGTCTCCATGAGGGCCGCCTTCGGCCCGCGCTGCGCGGTCTTGAGTCGGACGCGGGCGGTGCCGCGGCGCTCGGCGAGCCATTCGGAGAGGGCGTCGGCGTCCTCGGGCAGCTCGGGGACGATGATCTCGGGCGGCGGGAAGAGCCCGCCGTCGCCGTAGAGCGACTGGACGGTCTGGTCGAGCAGCTCCCCCATCGTGAGGTCGAGCTCGGTGTCGACGACCATGCCGCGGACGCCGCGCACGCGCCCGCCGCGGACGCTGAAGACCTGGATCGAGGCGGCGAGCTCGTCCATGGCGACGCCGAGAAGGTCGACGTCGACGGAGTCGGGCAGGACGACCGCGCTCTTCTCGAGGACGGTCTCGAGGGCGATCATCCGGTCTCGGTAGACGGCGGCTTTCTCGAAGAGGTGCTCGGCGGCGGCGGCCTTCATCTTGCGCTCGAGCTCGACGAGGGCGGAGCGGTCGTAGGTCTCCATGAAGCGGACGAACTGGTCGACGAGCTCGCGGTGCTCCTCGATCGTCACCTTCATCGAGCAGGGCCCGCCGCAGCGGCCGATCTGTCCGGCGAAGCAGGGGCGGCCGGTCTTCATGGCGCGCTCGTAGTCGCTGTCCTTGCAGGTGCGCATCGGGTAGACGCGCATCATGAGCTCGATGGCCTCGTTGACGGCCCACACCTTCGGGTAGGGGCCGAAGTAGCGGGCGCCGCGGATCTTCCGGTTACGGGTGACGAAGACGCGGGGCGCCTCCTCCTGCACGGTGACGGCCATCATCGGGTACGTCTTGTCGTCCCGGAACTTCACGTTGAAGGGCGGATCGAACTCCTTGATCCACGTGTACTCGAGGTGGAGCGCCTCGATCTCGTTCCGGACGACCGTCCACTCGACGCTCGAGGCGCTCGTCACCATCGCCCGCGTGCGCTCGTGGAGCGTGCGAAGCGGCGCGAAGTAGTTCGAGAGGCGCGAGCGGAGGGTCTTCGCCTTGCCGACGTAGAGCACGCGGCCGTTCGCGTCGAGGAAGCGGTAGACGCCCGGGGCCGCCGGGATGTCTCCGGTCTTCGGGCGGTACGGGAGGACGTCGGCCACGGCTACGCGGCGCCGCCCTTCGCGCGCGGCGTGCGGGAGGTCGCGCGCTTCGCGGTCGCGGGCTTCGCCGCGGGCTCCTTCGCGCCCGCGGACGCCTTCGCGCTCGCGCGCTTGGCCGCGGGCTTCTTCGCCGCCGGCGCCTCGAGCGGGCGGCCCTCGGCCTCGAAGATCTCCTTGAGGAACGAGCCCGTGTGGCTCGCCGCGACGCCGGCGATCTGCTCCGGCGTGCCCTCGGCGAGCACGGTGCCGCCGCCGGCGCCGCCCTCGGGGCCCATGTCGATGATCCAGTCGGCCGACTTGATGACGTCGAGGTTGTGCTCGATGACGATGACCGTGTTGCCCTTGTCGACGAGCCCGTCGAGCACGAGGAGGAGCTTGCGGACGTCCTCGAAGTGGAGGCCCGTCGTCGGCTCGTCGAGCACGTAGACGGTGCGGCCGTTCGAGCGGCGCTGGAGCTCGGTCGCGAGCTTGACGCGCTGCGCCTCGCCGCCGGAGAGGGTCGTCGCCGACTGGCCGAGCCGCACGTAGCCGAGGCCGACCTCGACGAGCGTCTGCAGGTAGCGGTGGATGGCCGTGATCGGCTCGAAGAACTCGGCCGCCTCGGCGATCGGCATGTCGAGCACCTCGGAGATGTTCTTGCCCTTGTAGTGCACCTGAAGCGTCTCGCGGTTGTAGCGCGATCCCCCGCAGACCTCGCACGCGACGTAGACGTCGGGGAGGAAGTTCATCTCGATCTTGATCGTGCCGTCGCCGGAGCACGCCTCGCACCGTCCGCCCTTCACGTTGAAGGAGAAGCGGCCCGGCAGGTAGCCGCGGGCCTTCGCCTCCTGCGTCTCGGCGAAGAGGGTGCGGATGCGGTCGAAGACGCCCGTGTAGGTCGCCGGGTTCGAGCGCGGCGTGCGGCCGATCGGCGCCTGGTCGACGTGGACGACCTTGTCGAGCCGGTCGACGCCGGTGATGCGCGTGTGCTTGCCGGCGACCTTGCGCGCCCCGTTGAGGCGCGTGGCGAGCACGCGGTAGAGGATGTCGTTCACGAGGGTCGACTTGCCGGAGCCGGAGACGCCCGTGACGGCGGTGAAGACGCCGAGCGGGAACTCCGCGGTGACGTCCTTGAGGTTGTTCGCGCGGGCGCCGACGACGGTGACCATCCGCTCGGGGTCGACGGGGCGGCGCTTCGCGGGCGTCGTGATCGCGCGGCGGCCGGCGAGGTAGTCGCCCGTGATGGAGCGGCGGTTCCTCGTGAGCTGCGCGTAGGTGCCCGAGTGGACGACCTCGCCGCCGTGCTCCCCCGCGCCCGGGCCGATGTCGACGACCCAGTCGGCGGTGCGGATCGTGTCCTCGTCGTGCTCGACGACGATGAGCGTGTTGCCGAGGTCGCGGAGCTTCACGAGCGTCTCGATGAGGCGGCGGTTGTCGCGCTGGTGGAGGCCGATCGAGGGCTCGTCGAGCACGTAGAGGACGCCCGTGAGGCCGGAGCCGATCTGCGTGGCGAGGCGGATGCGCTGGGCCTCGCCGCCCGAGAGCGTCCCGGCCGCGCGCGCGAGGTCGAGGTAGCTGAGGCCGACCTCGATGAGGAAGACGAGGCGGGCACGGATCTCGCGCAGCACCTGCGCCGCGATCTTCGTCTCTCGCGCGTCGAGCTGCACGGTGTCCATGAACTCGAGGCAGTCGTCGAGGCTCAGCGTCGTGACGTCGGCGATCGAGCGGCCGTTGATGCGCACGGCGAGCACCTCGGGCTTGAGGCGCGCGCCCTGGCAGGCGTCGCAGGGGATCTCGCGCAGGTACTCGGCCCAGCGGGCGCGCGCCGAGTCGCTCTCGGCCTCGGCGTACTGGCGCTCGATGTAGGGCAGCACGCCCTCGAAGCCGGAGGTGTAGGTGCGCTGGCGGCCGAAGCGGTTGCGGTACGTCACCTGGATCTGGAAGTCGCGCCCGTTGAGCACCGCCTCGCGGATCTCGGGGTCGAGCTCCTTCCACGGCGTCTTCAGCGAGAAGCCGAGCTCGTCGCTGAGGCCGGCGAGGAGCCGCTCGTAGTACTGGTAGAGGCTCTTGCCCTGGCTCGTCCACGGGATGATGACGCCGTCGCCGATCGAGGACTCCGGGTCGCCGAGCACGAGCTCCGCGTCGACGGCCATCTTCGTGCCGAGGCCGTCGCAGGCCGGGCAGGCGCCGAAGGGCGCGTTGAACGAGAACGTGCGCGGCTCGATCTCGGAGAGCGCGATGGGGTGCTGGTTCGGGCAGCTGAGGTGCTCGGAGTAGAGCACCCGGCCATCCGCCGAGTCGTCGTCGACGAAGTCGATCTCGACGAGCCCGTCGGCGAGCTTGAGGGCCGTCTCGAGCGAGTCGGTGAGGCGGCCGAGCATGTCGTCGCTCGCGACGAGGCGGTCGACGATGACCGAGATGTCGTGCTTGAACGACTTCTTCAGCGTCGGCGGGTCGGTCAGCTGCACGCGCTCGCCGTCGACGAGGGCGCGCGCGAAGCCCTGGCTGGAGAGGCTCGAGAAGAGGTCGACGAACTCGCCCTTCTTCTGCCGGACGACTGGGGCGAGGATCTGGAAGCGCGTGCCCTGCTCGAGCTCCATGAGCCGGTCGGCGATCTGCTGGACCGTCTGGCGCGCGATGACCTCGCCGCAGACCGGGCAGTGCGGCACGCCGATGCGCGCCCAGAGCAGGCGCAGGTAGTCGTAGATCTCGGTGATCGTGCCGACCGTCGAGCGCGGGTTGCGGTTCGTCGACTTCTGGTCGATGGACACGGCGGGGCTGAGGCCCTCGATGAAATCGACATCCGGCCTGTCGACCTGGCCGAGGAACTGGCGCGCGTACGCGGAGAGCGACTCGACGTAGCGTCGCTGGCCCTCGGCGAAGATCGTGTCGAAGGCGAGGGACGACTTGCCGGAGCCGGACAGCCCCGTGAAGACGACGAGGCTGTCCCGCGGCACGTCGAGGTCGACGTTCTTGAGGTTGTGGACCCTGGCGCCCTGGATGCGGATCGAGGACATGGCGTTCGCGGGAGAAGCAAGCACGCGACGAGTCTACGAGCGAGCGCCGACGTTTCCTCCGCGCGGGGGTGCCGGCGGGCGACCGCCCGCGCTCATCGGATGCGCGCGAGCGGCGTGCCGGCTTCGAGCTGCGCGCCCTCGGCGGCGAGCCGTTCGAGCCGGCCCGCGCGGTGCGCGGCGACCCGCGATTCCATCTTCATCGCAGAGACGACGGCGAGCTCCTCCCCCGCCTCCACCTCGACCCCGTCATCGACGAGCCAGCGGATGAGCGCGGCCGGCATGGGCGCGGGGAGCACGCTGTCGTCGCGGGCCTCGACGGGACCGGCGCCTTCGGCTTCGAGGCCGCCCATCGCGCCCACCCCGCCCAGGGCGGACAGGAGCGAGGCGGGCAGGCCGAGCTCGACGAGACGGCCGTCGAGCTCGATCGAGAGGCGCCGAAGGGTCGGCCCCTCGCACGAAATCGGGCGGGGTGCCTGCTCGAGTCGGGGCATGAGCTCCGCCTCGATCCACTGGGTGGAGACGCGGAGCGGGACCTCGGCGAAGGCCGGCTCCTCGAGCACCGCCCGGTGGAATGGCGTCACGGTCGGCACGCCCTCGACGACGAGCTCGGCCAGCGCACGCCGGGCCCGTCGGATCGCGTGCTCGCGGTCGTCGCCGTGCACGATGAGCTTCGCCGCGAGCGAGTCGAACGCGGCCTCGATCCGGTCGCCCTCCTCGACGCCTGCATCCCAGCGGATGCCCGGGCCCGCCGGCACGCGCAGGCGCTCGATGCGCCCCGGCGCCGGCAGGAAGCCGCGGCCGGGGTCCTCCGCGTTGAGCCGGAACTCGATGGCGTGCCCTCGTGGCGCGGGCGTGGCGTCGAACGAGGGCCGCTCGCCTGCCGCGATGCGGAGCTGCTCGCGGACGAGGTCGACGTCGGCGACGAGCTCGGTGACGGGGTGCTCGACCTGCAGGCGGGTGTTCACCTCGAGGAAGGAGATCGTCCCGTCCTCGCCGCGCAGGAACTCGACGGTGCCCGCCCCGCGGTAGCGCACGGCTGCGCAGAGCTCGCGGGCCGAGCGGTGGAGCAGCTCCCGCTCCTCGGCCGTGAGCCCTGGCGCCGGCGCCTCCTCGACGAGCTTCTGGCCGCGGCGCTGGAGCGAGCAGTCGCGGTCGCCGACGACGAGCACGCCGCCTTCGCCGTCTCCGAGCACCTGCACCTCGAGATGGCGCGGACGCTCGAGAAAGCGCTCGATGAAGCATTCGCCCCGGCCGAAGGCGGCGATCGCCTCGCGGCTCGCGGAGTCGAACGCCGCGGGCACCTCCTCGAGCGAGCGGGCGATGCGCAGACCCCGGCCGCCGCCGCCGAAAGCCGCCTTCACGATCACCGGGAGGCCGTGCGCCTCGGCGAAGGCGATCGCGTCGCGCGCGTCGCCGATCGGATCCTGGGAGCCCGGTGCGAGAGGCGCGCCCACCCGGCGGGCGATGTCGCGCGCCCTGAGCTTGTCGCCGAGGAGCTCGATCGACTCGGGCGTCGGTCCGATCCAGACGAGCCCCGCCGTCTCGACGGCGCGCGCGAACTCGGCGCTCTCGGAGAGGAAGCCGTAGCCGGGATGGACCGCGTCGGCTCCCGAGGCGGTCGCCGCCGCGAGCAGCGCGGGGATGTCGAGGTAGCTCTCGGCCGGGGTCGCGCCGTGGAGGGCCCAGGCCTCGTCGGCGAGCCGAGCGTGGAGGGCGTCCGCGTCCTGGTCGGCGTAGACCGCGACGGAGCGAAGGCCCTCATCCCGGCAGGCGCGGATGACGCGGACCGCGATCTCGCCTCGGTTGGCGATGAGGACCTTCTGCATGGTGAGCTCCTTGCTGGGTGTCGGAAGGGATCGAGCGTCGGAAGGGGTCGAGCGTCGGAAGGGGTCGAGCGTCGGAAGGGGTCGAGCGTCGGAACGGGTCGAGCGTCGGAACGGGCCGAGCGTCGGAACGGGCCGGCGGGGGCGGGCGCGGTCGGATCAGCCTCGTAGGACGATGCGGAACCGCACCGTCGCGCCGGGCGGGATCTGTCCCGCGAGATCGAGGTCGTCGTCGATGACCGCGCCGATGACGGGATAGCCGCCCGTGAGCGGATGGTCGGGCAGGAAGAGGACAGGCTGCCCGTCCGGCGGGACCTGGATGGCGCCGATCACGGAGCCCTCGCTCTCGAGCTCGCCGTCGCGGGCGCGCTCGAGGGGGGTCTCGCCCCGGAGCCGGATGCCGACGCGATCGGAGTGGGGCGTCGCGGTCCAGGCCTGGTGCTCGAGCGCTCGCACGGCGGATGCGGAGAACCAGTCGTCACGGGGGCCGAGGGTGACGCGGAGCACCGCCTCCTCGCCGGGTCGCGGGAGGTTCCGGACGGGCGCCGGGTGCGGATCGACCGCCGACGTCGCGTAAGCGGATCCCCTGAGCGGCACCACGTCGCCAGCGCGGAGCGGGCGGGGGCCGAGGCCCGCGAGCGTGTCGCTCGCGAGGCTGCCGAGGACGCTCGGCAGGGCGATGCCACCCCGGACGGCGATCACGACGCGGAGGCCGGCGAGGATGCGGTCGATGCGGACCTCGTCGCCGTCGTCGAGCGGGAACGGCTCGCCCGCGCGCACCGTCCGGAGCCCCCGCTCGCCGTCGATCCGAGCATTGACCTCGGCACCGGCGACCGCGGCCACAGCCGGGCCGCGGGCGCGGAGGACGGCGCCGCCGCCGGCGTGCTCGAGGCCAGCGGCGGTCTCTGGGTTGCCGACGGCGCGATTCGCCTCCCGGAGCGCGCGCCGGTCGGCCGCGCCGGAGGCCGAGACGCCGAGCGCGGCGAGCCCTGGCCGCCCGAGATCCTGCAGGAGGAGCTGGGCGCCGGCGGTGACGACCTCGAGGGCGGGCCGCAGCGCGCGGGCATCGTCGCCGGCGGGCAGGACGCCCGTGGTCTCGGGCGTCGGGCTCGCCGACGCCGGGCCCGGCGCGGCATCCGTGAAGCGCACGACGTCCCCGGGCGCGAGCAGGGCGGGCCGCTCCCGGCCGAGGTCCCACATCGCGACATCGGTCTGACCGATGAGCTGCCAGCCGCCGGGGCTCTCCCGAGGGTAGACGCCCGAGTAGCGCCCGGCGAGCGCGACCGCGCCGCGCGGGATGCGGGTGCGCGGCGAGGGTCGGCGCGGCACGTCGAAGATCGGGTCGTCGCCGACGAGATAGCCGAAGCCCGGCGCGAATCCGGTGAAGGCGACGGTCCAGGTCGCGGCCTGGTGGCGCCGCGCGAGCTCGTCCGGCGCGATGCCCAGGAGGGACGCGACCTCCTCGAGATCCTCGCCGTCATAGCGGACGGGGATGAGGTGTTCCCGCGCTCGGCCCGCCTTCGCCTCCTCGGGGTTGAGCGCCGCGATCGCCTCGCGCAGCTCGGCGGCTCTGGCGGCGTGAGGATCGAAGCGGACGAGCACGGTCCGCGCCGCCGGCACGAGCTCCTCCACGCCCTGCAGCGCCGCCGCCTCGAGCGCGCGGAGGAGACGGACGGTCGCCGGGAGGTCCTCCTCCTCGACGAGCAGCGCCCGATCTGAGGCGGTGAGGATGCGGCGCATCAGCGCCCCGCCTCGGCTGCCTGCGCGTGCGGGCCGACGAAAGGTCGGATCGCGACGCCCGCCGCCTCGAGCGCATCACGGGTCGCGCGGGCGAGCGCGACGGCGCCCGGCGAGTCGCCGTGCACGCAGATCGAATCGGCGCGGAGCCGGATCGTCGAGCCGTCGGACGCCTCGAGCTCGCCGTCGGTCGCGAGGCGCACCATCCGCGCGGCGATCGCCTCGGCGTCGTGGAGCACGGCGCCGGCGGCGGAACGCGGCACCAGCTGGCCGTCGGCCGTGTAGGCGCGGTCGGCGAAGGCCTCCGCGGCCGTCTCGAGGCCCGCTCGCTCGGCGACCTCGAGGGCGGCGCCTCCGGCGAGGCCGAGCAGCACGAGTCCCGGGTCGATGGCGCGCACGGCCGCCGCGACGACCCCTGCGAGCCCGGCGTCGACGGCGATCCGGTTGTAGAGCGCCCCGTGCGGCTTCACGTACCGCACGCGCCCGCCGACGGCCGCCGCGAGGCCCATCGAGGCGCCGAGCTGATACTCGACCTCCGCCTGCAGGGCCGAAGCGGTCACCTCGAGCTCGCGGCGTCCGAATCCCTCCCGGTCTCGGTAGGACGGGTGCGCCCCGATCGAGATGCCGCGCTCCACCGCGGCCGCGAGCGTCGTGCGGATGCCTTCCGGGGTGCCCGCGTGGACGCCGCAGGAGACATTCGCGCTCGAGACCAGGTCGAGCATCGCGGTGTCGTCCGCGACGGTGCCCTCAGGTCCGTTCTCGCCGAGGTCGGCGTTGAGATCGATGGCGGAGGTCGGCATCGTCATGCCCCGGGGGCGAGGAGGGCGAAGATCGGCTGCACCGAGACCGCCGCCATGTACCAGGTGAGGAGCGTCGCGAGCGTGCCGATGACGAGCAGCCATCGCGGATAGCGATATCCCTCCATGAGGTCGGAGCGGGCCCATCCGATGAACATGAAGATCGTCAGGCCGATCGGGAGGATGAGGCCGTTGAGGCCGCCGGCGAAGACGAGGAGCGCCGCAGGCGCGGTGCCGAGGAGGAGGTAGACGACGAGCGAGACGAGGATGAACAGGACCGTCGCGACACTCAGGGCGCGGCCTTCGATCCGCTTCGAGAAGGTCTGGAGAAAGGTCACCGAGGTGTAGGCGGCTCCGATGACCGAGGTGATCGCCGCGGCCCAGAAGATGGCGCCGAAGATGCGCAGGCCCGCGTCGCCGAGCACGTGCTGGAAGGCCTGTCCGGCCGGGTTGGCCGCCTGGCCCGAGGTGTCGATCGCGACGCCGCTCGCGACGACGCCGAGCACCGCGAGGAAGAGCACGTAGCGCATGATGCCCGTGACGAGGATGCCGTTGAGCGCGGCGCGGTTCACCTGCGGGATGTGGTCGACCCCGGCGTGGCCGCCGTCGAGGAAGCGGTGCGCGCCGGCGTAGGTGATGTAGCCGCCGACCGTGCCGCCGATGATCGTCGTGATCGTCGCGAAGTTCACGGAGTCGGGCAGCACCGTCTGCCGGAGCGCCTCGCCGACGGGCGGGGCCGAGGCGATCGCGACCCACACGGTGAGGACGATCATGACGAGGCCCAGCACCACGACGACGCGGTCGACGATGACCCCGAAGCGCTTCACGAGGAAGATGCAGATCGCGAGCGCGGCCGAGAGGAGGCCGCCGACCTTCGGGTCGATGCCGAGGAGCGCGTTGAGGCCGAGGCCGGCGCCGGCGATGTTGCCGATGTTGAAGACGAGGCCGCCGAAGATGATGAGCGCGGCGAGCAGGTAGCCCGCGCCGGGCACGGCGCGGTTCGCGAGGTCGCCCGCGCGCATCCTCGTCACGGTGATCATGCGCCAGATGTTCAGCTGGACGGCGAAATCCACGACGATCGAGGCGAGGATGCCGAAGGCGAAGGCGGCGCCGGCGGCGACGGTGAAGCTCGCCGTCTGCGTGATGAAGCCCGGGCCGATGGCGGAGGTCGCCATGAGGAACACGGCGCCGATGAGCGAGGAGCGCCGCTCCTTCGCGAAGTCGCGCGTCGTGCCGGCGGGGGCGGCGGCGTCGCTGGCGTCCGTCCCGCCGGGGGAGGCCGGCCGCGGGTGGGAAGAGGTCATGACTGGGTCCCATCGTCGTTGAGGGGGTGCGGGCGGGCGCCGCGCTCCTCGTGAGACCGTACGGCATTGTTGAACAATCGCGCAAGCGGTGGCGTCGCGAAGTCTCTAGGCTTCCCGGCATGACGCCAGCCCCGCGCACCCCGAATGCCGGCCGCGCCGCCTCGCTCACCGCGGAGGTCGCCGCGCGGCTTCGCTCGGAGCTCGTCGCCGGGGTGCACCTGCCCGGTGTCCAGCTCGCCGAGGAGGCGACGGCCGACCGCCTGGGCGTCTCCCGGAACACGCTCCGGGAGGCGTTCCGCCTCCTCGAGCTCGAGCGGCTCGTCGAGCACCGGCGTCATCGCGGCGTCTTCGTCCGCTCCCCCGGTCCCGCCGAGGTCGCGGACACCTACCGGATGCGGACGATGCTCGAGGTCGGCGCGATCGCGATGGCCTCGCCTGCGCATCCGGCCCTCGACGCGATGAGGGCCCGCCTCGACGAGAGCCGGGCCGCATGCGCGCGCGCCGACTGGACGGCGCTGGGCACCGCGAACATGGGCTTCCACTGCGCGATCCTCGACCTCGCCGACTCGCCGCGCATCTCGGCCTTCGGCGAGCGGATGTCCGCGGAGCTGCGTCTCGCCTTCGTCCGGGTGCGGGATCAGGGCGGCTTCCACGAGCCCTTCATCGAGCGGAACGCGGGCCTCCTCGCGCTCGTCGAGGCGAACCGGGTCGCCGAGGCCGCAGAGGAGCTGCGCGCCTACCTCGGGGAGTCCGAGCGCGTGCTCCTCGAGGAGCTCTCCCGCCTGGAGGGCGACGTCGGCACGGCCTAGACCCCTGCTCGCCCCCGGCGAAGGGCTCCGACGCGCCCCGCTACGCGTGCCCCGCCTTCTCCATCGCCCGCAGCTCGCGCTTGAGGTCCTGCAGCTCGTCTCGAAGGCGCGCCGCGAGCTCGAACTTCAGCTCGCCGGCGGCCGCGAGCATCTGGCCGTTGAGGTCCTCGATGAGCGCCTCGAGCTCGGTCGCGCCTTCGGCGGCGATGCCCTCGCGCTTGAGGCGCGGCGTCGGCGCCTTCTTCTGCGCGTGGTCGGCGCGCGCGTTGCCGCGGCGGGTCTGCAGCAGCTCCGCCGTGTCCTGCTCCTCGCGCGCGAGCTGGTCCGTGATGTCGCGGATCTTCTTCCGCAGCGGCTGCGGGTCGATGCCGTGCTCCGTGTTGTACGCGATCTGCTTCTCGCGGCGACGCTCGGTCTCCTCGATCGCCTTCGCCATGGAGTCCGTCATGACGTCCGCGTACATGTGCACCTCGCCCGAGACGTTGCGCGCCGCGCGGCCGATCGTCTGGATGAGGGAGGTCGTCGAGCGCAGGAACCCTTCCTTGTCCGCGTCGAGGATCGCCACGAGCGACACCTCCGGCAGGTCGAGGCCCTCGCGGAGGAGGTTGATGCCGACGAGCACGTCGTACTGGCCCTGGCGAAGCTCCGTGAGCAGCTCGACGCGGCGGAGCGTGTCGACGTCCGAGTGGAGGTAGCGCACCCGCACGCCGTGCTCGCCGAGGAACGTCGTGAGCTCCTCCGCCATCTTCTTCGTGAGCGTCGTGACGAGCACGCGCTCGTCCTTCTCGACTCGGGTGCGGATCTCTTCGAGGAGGTCGTCGATCTGCCCCTTCGACGGCTTCACGACGATCTTCGGGTCGATGAGGCCGGTCGGGCGGATGATCTGCTCGACCACGCCGTCCGCCTGCGCGAGCTCGTACTTGCCAGGCGTCGCCGAGAGGTACACGGTCTGGCCGACCCGGTCGGAGAACTCGCTCCAGGTGAGCGGGCGGTTGTCGAGGGCGGACGGCAGGCGGAACCCGTGCTCGACGAGGGTGCGCTTGCGGCTCGCGTCGCCCTCGAACATCGCGCCGATCTGCGGCACGGTGACGTGCGACTCGTCGATGACGGTGAGGAAGTCGTCCGGGAAGTAGTCGAGGAGGCAGTGCGGCGGCTCCCCCGCCTGGCGGCCGTCGATGTGGCGCGAGTAGTTCTCGATGCCAGAGCAGAAGCCGATCTGCTCCATCATCTCGAGGTCGAAGCTCGTGCGCATGCGGAGGCGCTGCGCTTCGAGGAGCTTCTGCTCGCGGTCGAGCTGCTGGAGGCGCTCGTCGAGCTCGTCGCGGATGCCGCGCATGGCGCGGCGCATGACGTCCTCGGCCGCGACGTAGTGGGAGCCCGGGAAGACGCTCACGGCCTCCATCTCGCGCACGACGTCGCCGGTGAGCGGGTTGAGGGCGGAGATCGCGTCGATCTCGTCGCCGAAGAGCTCGACGCGGATCGCGAGCTCCTCGTACATCGGGATGATCTCGATCGTGTCGCCGCGCACCCGGAAGGTGCCGCGCTGGAAGGCGACGTCGTTGCGCGTGTACTGCATGTTCACGAAGCGGCGGATGAGCTCCTGGCGCGGGATGACGTCGCCGACCTGGAGCGCGAGCATCTGGTCGTAGTACTCCTCGGGCTTGCCGAGGCCGTAGATGCAGGAGACGGTCGAGACGACGACGACGTCGCGGCGGCTCAGCAGCGCGTTCGTCGTCGAGTGGCGGAGGCGCTCGACCTCCTCGTTGATGGAGGAGTCCTTCTCGATGAAGGTGTCCGTCTGCGGGACGTACGCCTCCGGCTGGTAGTAGTCGTAGTACGAGACGAAGTACTCGACGGCGTTGTGCGGCATGAGCTCGCGGAACTCGTTCGCGAGCTGGGCGGCGAGCGTCTTGTTGTGGGCGAGGACGAGCGCGGGGCGCTGGAGCTCCTCGATGAGCCAGGCCGTCGTCGCCGACTTGCCTGTCCCGGTCGCGCCGAGGAGGACGACGTCCGGCTCGCCGGCGCGGAGCCGCTTCGCGAGCTCGGCGATCGCCTGCGGCTGGTCGCCGGAGGGCTTGTACTCGCTCACGACCTCGAAGGGGTGCACCATGCGCGTCGGCTCCATGCCCGGAAGCCTACGGCGGGGCGGCATGGAAGAAGGTCGGGGGGCGCACTCGCCGCCTCCCGACCTGCCGAGACCTTCCGCGCTCGATGCGCGCTACTTCTTCGAGGTCTTGTCCTGCGCCTTGCCGGTCTTATCGGCCTGGCGGATCTTCGCCGCGGCCGCCGTCTCGGACGTCGCGCCGGCGTCGTCGAGCGTGCCGTCGCCGTTCTCGAGGTGGGCGCGGAGGAACCACTGGAACTTCTCGAGCTCGTGGACCTGGCCGATGAGCATGTCCTGGCTCACGAGGTCGAGCGAGTCGAACTCCTCGATCGCCTTGCGGTGCGACTCGATGACGCCCGTGTAGACGACGTCGAGGGCGGCGAGGTGCTCGTCGGCGCCGGCCCGGTCGATCGAGTAGTCGTCCCAGCTGCGCGCCGCGACGAGGGCGCCCGGAAGCCCGTTCGGGGCGACGCCGAGGGCCGCCATGCGCTCGGCGACGTCGTCGGCGTACGCGCGGACGAGCTCGATCTGCGGGTCGAGCATCTCGTGGACGCCGATGAACTCGCGGCCGACGACGTTCCAGTGCGCGTGCTTGAGCGTGAGCTGGAGGTCGTTGAGCGCGTGGAGGCGCATCTGCAGGGTGTCGCCGACCTTGCGGCCGTCCTTGAGCGAGAGGCCGGGGACGGTGAACGACGCGTGCTTAGTCGACTTCGTGGTCGAGGAATTCGAGGTGGCCATCATGGGCTCCT
Source organism: Pseudoclavibacter triregionum (assembly GCA_910822395.1). Lineage (GTDB taxonomy): Bacteria > Actinomycetota > Actinomycetes > Actinomycetales > Microbacteriaceae > Pseudoclavibacter > Pseudoclavibacter triregionum. The sequence continues at coordinate 2,047,225 of OU365335.1, read as the reverse complement.
GTCGTCGGGCCGCTCAGGGAAGGTGCGGCGATTCCCCTCACGGAACCAGGCCGCGCTGGGAGGCGGCGGCGCGGAAGCCGAAGATCGGCGGTGAGAGGCCTGCCCCTGATCAGGGGAAACCTGGTCCGATCACGGAATCGCGCGACGGCGGGCGCACGCGGGAGAATGGCGGGATGGACGACACCCCGCCCTCCGACGACCCCGCCGCGGCGCCCGGCTACACCGTGCTCGCGGCGCCCGCCTCCGCGGAGATCGAGGTGAAGCGCTCCCGCTTCCTCTGCATGCTCGAGCGCGTCGACGGCGAGGAGGCGGCGCGCGAGGTCATCGCCCGCGTCCGGCAGGAGCACCGGCTCGCCCGGCACCACTGCTCGGCGTTCCTCGTGGGGCCCGGCCGCGAGCTGCGGCGCTCGAACGACGACGGGGAGCCCTCCGGCACGGCGGGCGCGCCCATGCTCGAGGCGCTCTCGGGCGCGTCCGTGGGCCCTCGCGGCGAGCGCGACCTCTCGGATGTCGTCGCGGTGGTCGTCCGCTGGTTCGGCGGCGTGCTCCTCGGCACGGGCGGGCTCGCCCGGGCGTACGGCGACGCGGTCTCCGAGGCGCTCCACGAGGCGCGCTTCGCGGCCCGCCGCCGCATGCGCATCCTCGCCCTCGAGGCGCCGCACGCAGAGGCGGGCCGCTGGGAGCACGAGCTGCGGGCCCGCGGGCTCGAGCTGCTCGAGACCGGCTACGGCTCGCGGACGGCGACGCTGCGGATGGCGGTCGCCGATGCCCCCGAGCCGATCGCGCACGCGGGCGCCCTCGCCGCGGAGATCGCGCACGGGCGCGCGCTCGCCGACGATGGCGTCGACTGGATCGAGTCGCCGATCCCGGCTGCTCGCTAGCGGGCAGGGGCTACCGACGGGCGCCAGCGCGGAGGGCTACTCCCCCTCGCGCTCCTCCTCCGGGCGATCCGGGCGGACGCCGTCGTACGAGATCTCGCTCGCCTCGGCGGCCTCGCCCGCCTGCACGCGCGCGAACTCCTCCTCGACGCGGGCGAGCGTCTCCTCGATCGTCCCGGTCGTGTCGATGAGCACGTCGGCGAGCGCGCGGCGCTCGTCGTCGCCGGCCTGGGCCTCGACGCGGGCGCGGGCCTCGTCCTCGGGCATGTCGCGCGACTCGACGAGCCGCTGGATGCGCACCTCGGCGGGCGCCTCGGCGACCCAGATCTCGTCGTAGTCGTAGTTGTGGCGGGCCTCGACGAGCAGCGGGATGTCGTGGACGACGATCGCCTCGGGGTCGTCGGCGCGAATGGCCTCGAGGCGCTCGGCGGTGAGGCGGCGGATCTCCGGATGGAGGATGCCGTTCACGGCCTCGCGCTCCTGCTCGTCGCCGAAGATGATCGCGGCGAGCTTCGGCCGGTCGAGCGTGCCGTCCTCGAGGAGGAGATCGTCGCCGTAGCGCTCGACGAGGCGGGCGAGGCCCGGCGTGCCCGGCCGGACGGCCTCTCGGGCGAAGGCGTCCGCGTCGAGGATCTCGGCGCCGAGCTCGCGGAGGCGGTTCGCGATGGTGGACTTTCCGGAGGCGATCCCTCCGGTGAGAGCGATCGTGGTCACGTCCGGACTCCTTTCACGAAGGTCATCGATGACCTCGTCTGCCACACTACTCCGGAAAGGAGCACCATGCTCGAACTCCTCACCGGCGCCGGCCTCGCCACCGCGAGCGGCCTCAACGCCTTCATCCCCATGCTCTCCCTCGGCCTCCTGGCCCGGTTCACCGACCTCGTGAACCTGCCCGCGGGATGGGAGTGGCTCGAGAACCCGTGGGTGCTCGGCATCCTCGGCGTGCTGTTCGTCGTCGACGTCGTCGCGGACAAGATCCCGGCGGTCGACACGGTGAACGACGCGATCCAGACCTTCGTGCGGCCCACCTCCGGCGGCATCGTCTTCGGCGCCGGCACCGCGGCCCAGACGGCGGCCATCCAGGACCCGGCGCAGTGGTGGCAGTCGAACGCGTGGGTGCCGGTCGTCATCGGCATCGTCATGGCGCTCGCCGTCCACGCGACGAAGGCCGGCACGCGCGCGGCCGCGAACACCGTGACGGTCGGCGCCGCGGCGCCCGTCCTCTCGGTGGGCGAGGACGCCATGAGCATCGGCCTCGTCTTCTCGGCGATCCTCGTCCCCCTCGCCGTGATCGTGCTGCTGCTCGGCCTCGGCGTCATGTTCTGGTGGCTCTACCGCAGCTTCAAGGCCATCCGCGACCGCTTCACGGGGCGGAAGGCGGATGCCGAGCTGGAGGCGACCGGCGGCGCGACGGCCGCCTAGCCCCGCGCTCCCGCCGCACCATCGAGCACGACGAGGGCCCTCCCGGACTCCGGGAGGGCCCTCGTCGTGGCTGCGCTACTTCTTCGCGGGCGCGACCTTGACGAGCTTCTCGTTCACGAACTCCGAGAGCGCGTACTTGCCGAGCTCGCGGCCGAAGCCGGAGCGCTTCACGCCGCCGAAGGGCAGCTCGGCCGAGGTGCCGCCCGCCTCGTTGATCATGACCATGCCGGCGTCGAGGCGGTCGGCGAGCGCCTCCGCCTTCTCGACGTCGTCCGAGTGGATCGAGGCGCCGAGGCCGAACGGCGTCGCGTTCGCGAGCTCGACGGCCTCGTCGACCGACTCGGCCTTGTAGATGACGGCGACCGGGCCGAAGAGCTCCTCGCGGAAGACGTCCATCTCGGGCGTCACGTCGGTGATGACCGTCGGCTGGAAGTAGGCGCCCGGGCCCTCGACGCGGCCGCCGCCGAGGCGGATCGTCGCGCCCTGCGCCTTCGCGCGCTCGACCTGCTCGAGGAGGCCCTTCGCCGCCTGCTCCGAGGAGAGCGGGCCCATGAAGGTGTCCTGCTGCGTCGGGTCGCCGCCCTGGATCTCGGCCATCCGGGCCGTGAACTTCTCGACGAAGTCGTCGTAGAGCTCGGCCGGCACGATGAAGCGCTTCGAGGCGTTGCAGGCCTGGCCCGCGTTCGTCATGCGGCCGAAGACGGCGCGCTTCACGACGCGGTCGAGGTCGGCGGCGTCGAGGAGGATGAACGGGTCAGAGCCGCCGAGCTCGAGGACGACCTTCTTGAGGTGGCGGCCGGCCTGCTCGGCGACGGCCGAGCCGGCGCGCTCGGAGCCGGTGAGCGAGACGGCGGCGACGCGCGGGTCGGCGATCATCGTGGACACCTGCTCGTTCGTGGCGAAGACGTTGACGTACGCGTCGGCGGGCAGGCCCGCCTCCTCGAGCGCCTGACGGATGATCTCGGCCTGCGCGAGCGCCGACTCCGGGCACTGCGGGGCGTGCTTGAGGAGGATCGTGTTGCCGATCGCGAGGTTCGGCGCCGCGAAGCGGGCGACCTGGTAGTACGGGTAGTTCCACGGCATGATGCCGAGCAGCGGGCCGAGGCCCTCCTTGCGGACGACGGCGGTGCCGCCGGCGACGACCTCGAGCTCCTCGTCGGCGAGGTGCTTCGCGGACTGCTCGGCGTAGAAGCGGTAGATCGTGCCGACGATCCACACCTCGCCGAGGGCCTGCTGGATCGGCTTGCCCATCTCGCGGACGATGATCGCGGCGAGCTCGTCCTTGCGCTCGTCGTGGAGGTCGGCGATGCGGGAGAGGACGGCCGTGCGCTGCTCGAGCGTCGTCCTGCGCAGCGCCTGGAACGCGGCCGTCGAGGCGGCCATCGCGTCCTGGATCTCGGCGTCGGTCGCGGTCGGGTACCTGGCGACGAGCTCGCCGGTGGCGGGGTTGGTGACGGCGTACATGCGCGTCCTTTCGGTCGGCGTGTGAGGTGCCCGCGCGTGCGGGCTTCGATCCCGTGCGGGATGGGGGCACGGCTGGCGCGAGCCTACCGAGGCTCAGCTCGGGCGGGGATGGGCGCGAGCACAGCGGCCATGGGCGATCCGTATCCGGTCGGTCGCCGGGCGCGCTCGGACACCTCGCCGCTCGGGCCTAGCGACGCCGGAGGGCGGCCCCTTCCGGGACCGCCCTCCGTGCTGGACGTGCGACGAGCGCGCGACGGCTAGTTGCCGACGAGCTTCTCGCGGAGCGCCGCGAGCGACTCGTCGTCGGCGAGGGTGCCCGCGCCGGTCGACTCGCTCGAGAAGGACGCCGGACCGGCCGTGACGGCCTCGTTCGACTGCTCGGCCTCGAGGGCCGCGGCGACCTGCTTCTTGTGGGCCTCCCAGCGGCTCTGAGCGAGGGCGTACTCCTGCTCCCAGGCCTCGCGCTGCTGCTCGAAGCCTTCCTTCCACTCGTTGGTCTCCGGGTCGAAGCCCTCCGGGTACTTGTAGTTGCCGGCCTCGTCGTACTCGGCGAGCATGCCGTAGAGGGCCGGGTCGAACTCGGTGCCCTCGGGGTCGACGCCCTCGTTCGCCTGCTTGAGCGAGAGCGAGATGCGACGGCGGTCGAGGTCGATGTCGATGATCTTCACGAAGAGCTCCTGGCCCACCGAGACGACCTGCTCCGCGAGCTCGACGTGGCCCGTCGAGAGCTCCGAGATGTGCACGAGGCCCTCGATGCCGTCCGCGACGCGGACGAAGGCGCCGAACGGGACGAGCTTCGTGACCTTGCCCGGGGCGATCTGGCCGATCGCGTGCGTGCGGGCGAGGACCTGCCACGGGTCCTCCTGCGTCGCCTTGAGCGACAGCGAGACGCGCTCGCGGTCGAGGTCGACCTCGAGGATCTCGACGGTGACCTCCTGGCCCACCTCGACGACCTCGGAGGCGTGCTCGATGTGCTTCCACGAAAGCTCGGAGACGTGGACGAGGCCGTCGACCCCGCCGAGGTCGACGAACGCGCCGAAGTTGACGATCGAGGAGACGACGCCCTTGCGGACCTGCCCCTTCTGGAGGTTGTTGAGGAAGTTCGAGCGGGTCTCGGACTGCGTCTGCTCGAGGAGCGCGCGGCGCGAGAGCACGACGTTGTTGCGGTTCTTGTCGAGCTCGAGGATCTTCGCCTCGATCTCCTGGCCGAGGTACGGCGTGAGGTCGCGGACGCGGCGGAGCTCGATGAGCGAGGCCGGGAGGAAGCCGCGGAGGCCGATGTCGACGATGAGGCCGCCCTTGACGACCTCGATGACGGTGCCGGTGACGACGCCGTCCTCCTCCTTGATGCGCTCCACATCGCCCCAGGCGCGCTCGTACTGGGCGCGCTTCTTCGAGAGGATGAGCCGGCCCTCCTTGTCCTCCTTCTGGAGGACAAGGGCCTCGACGGTGTCGCCGACCTTGACGACCTCGTTCGGGTCGACGTCGTGCTTGATCGAGAGCTCGCGCGAGGGGATGACGCCCTCGGTCTTGTAGCCGACGTCGAGGAGCACCTCGTCGCGGTCGATGCGGACGACGCTGCCCTCGATGAGGTCGCCGTCGTTGAAGAACTTGAGGGTCTGTTCGACCGCCGCAAGGAAGTCGTCAGCCGAGCCGATGTCGTTGATGGCGACCTGCTTGGCTGCCTTGTCGGACGTAGTCGTGGTCATGTAGGAGCGCTCCGGTCGGATAGGGAGTCGGCCTGGGACGACGCGGCCGGCGGAGCCGGGCCTCGAGCCGTCCAGGGAAATGGACAGGGTTTGCGCGCACACTGCGCACCCGGACAGCCTAGTCATCCGCGCCACCTCAGGCAACACGCCCGGGATGGCGCGTCGTCGCCCCCGCCGGGCGGGTGCGATCGCCGCGCGGGACGCCTGCGCAGCGGCTAGCCGATGAGCGTGGAGCGGATGAGGAACCGCCTGCCCTCGGGCGACTCGAGCGAGAAGCCCGAGCCTCGGCCGTCGACGACGTCGACGAGGAGGCGGGTGTGCCGCCAGTACTCGAACTGCTCCCGCGACATCCAGAACGCCACCTCGCCCGCGCCGGGGATCTCGGCGACGCCGAGCAGGATGTCGGCGGGCCCCGTGAGGAACTCGCCCTCCGGGTAGCACATAGGCGCCGAGCCGTCGCAGCAGCCGCCGGACTGGTGGAACATGAGCGGCCCGTGCCGCTCGGCGAGCCGCGCGATGAGCTCGCACGCGGCCTGCGTGTAGCCGATGCGGGAGGCGACCTCCCCCTCGATCGCCGGCCGCGCCTCGACGGCGGCCGGCGGGATGCGCTCCGCCATGGCGACGCTCCTCTCGTGTGCTCCGGGCGGCGGGCCCCTGCGGGGCGGCGGCCGGACAGGGTCGCCGCCCCGCAGGGGCCAGCGGACAGGGGATCAGCGGAAGTCGATGACCATGCGGCCGTCGATCTTGCCCTCGTGCATCTCGCGGAAGATGTCGTTCACCTCGTCGAGCTTCCGCCCGGCGACGGTCGGGTGGATGAGGCCGCGCGCGTAGAAGTCGAGCGCCTCCGCCATGTCGCGCCGTGTGCCGACGATCGAGCCGCGGATCGTGAGCCCCCGGAGCACGACCTCGAAGATCGGCGCGGGGAAGTCCCCCGGCGGGAGCCCGTTGAACACGATCGTGCCGCCGCGGCGCGCCATGCCGATCGCCTGGCCGAAGGCAGAGGGGTGGACGGCGGTGACGAGCACGCCGTGCGCCCCGCCGCCGGTGGCGCCCTGGATCGCCTCGGTCGGGTCCGCGTTCCGCGCGTTGACCGTCACCTCCGCGCCGTGGCGGATCGCGAGCTCGAGCTTGTCGTCGGCGATGTCGACGGCGGCGACGCGCAGCCCCATCGCGACCGCGTACTGCACCGCGATGTGGCCGAGGCCGCCGATGCCGGAGATGACGACCCACTGGCCCGGCCGGGCCCCGGTCATCTTGAGGCCCTTGTACACGGTGACGCCCGCGCAGAGGACGGGGGCGACCTCGAGCGGGTCGGCCCCCTCCGGGATGCGGGCGGCGAAGCGGCTCTCGACGAGCATGTACTCGCCGAAGGAGCCGTCGACCGAGTAGCCGCCGTTCTGCTGCTGCTCGCAGAGCGTCTCCCAGCCCGTCTCGCAGTGCTCGCAGGCGCCGCAGGCGCTCCAGAGCCAGGCGTTGCCGACGAGGTCGCCGACGGCGAGGTCGGTCACGGCGTCGCCGATCGCCTCGACGACGCCGACGCCCTCGTGGCCGGGGATGAACGGCGGCGTCGGCTTGACGGGCCAGTCGCCCTCGGCGGCGTGGAGGTCGGTGTGGCAGACGCCGCTCGCGAGCAGCTTCACGAGGGCCTGGGTGGGGCCGGGAACGGGCCGGGCGGTCTCGCCGACGGCGAGCGGCTCGCCGAAGGCGGTGACGGTGGCGGCGGTCATGGTGTCGGACATGTCGCACTCCTTTGTGCTGAGGTGTCGGTGGGGGGTCGGCGGGAGGGCTGCCGGCACGGCGGCGGCCCGGATCAGAAGAAGCCGAGCTTCTGCTCGCTGTACGAGACGAGGAGGTTCTTCGTCTGCTGGTAGTGCTCGAGCATCATGAGGTGATTCTCACGCCCGATGCCGCTCGACTTGTAGCCGCCGAAGGCGGCGTGGGCGGGGTAGGCGTGGTACATGTTCGTCCACACGCGGCCGGCCTGGATGGCCCGGCCCGCGCGGTACGCGATGTTGCCGTTGCGCGACCAGACGCCGGCGCCGAGGCCGTAGAGGGTGTCGTTCGCGATCGAGATCGCCTCGTCGAAGTCCGTGAAGCGGGTCACCGAGACGACCGGGCCGAAGATCTCCTCCTGGAAGATGCGCATCGAGTTGCGCCCCTCGAAGATCGTCGGCTCGACGTAGTAGCCGCCAGAGAGCTCGCCGCCGAGCTCGGCGCGGGCGCCGCCCGTGCGGACGGTCGCGCCCTCCTGGCGGCCGATGTCGAGGTAGCTGAGGATCTTCTCGAGCTGGTCGCTCGAGGCCTGGGCGCCGATCATCGTCTCGGTGTCGAGGGGGTTCCCCTGGCGGATGCGCTCGACGCGGGCGGTGACGGCCTCCATGAACTCGTCGTAGATGGAGTCCTGCACGAGGGCGCGCGAGGGGCAGGTGCACACCTCGCCCTGGTTGAGGGCGAAGAGCGCGAAGCCCTCCTGCGCCTTGTCCCAGTAGGCGTCGTCCTTCGCCATGACGTCCTCGAAGAAGAGGTTCGGGCTCTTGCCGCCGAGCTCGAGCGTCACCGGGATGATGTTCTGCGAGGCGTACTGCATGATGAGGCGCCCCGTCGTCGTCTCCCCCGTGAACGCGACCTTCGCGATGCGCGGGTTCTGCGCGAGCGGCTTGCCGCACTCGACGCCGAAGCCGTTCACGATGTTGAGGACGCCCGGCGGGAGGAGGTCGTGGATGAGCTCCATGACGTAGAGGATCGACGCGGGCGTCTGCTCGGCGGGCTTCAGGACGATCGCGTTGCCGGCGGCGAGCGCGGGGGCGATCTTCCACGCCGCCATGAGGAGCGGGAAGTTCCACGGGATGATCTGGCCGACGACGCCGAGCGGCTCGTGGAAGTGGTACGAGGTCGTGTCCTCGTCGAGCTGCGAGATGCCGCCCTCCTGCGCGCGGATGGCGCCCGCGAAGTAGCGGAAGTGGTCGATCATGAGCGGGATGTCCGCGTTGAGGGTCTCGCGCACCGGCTTGCCGTTCTCCCACGTCTCGGCGATCGCGATCTCCTCGAGGTGCTCCTCCAGGCGGTCGGCGATGCGGTGGAGGACGAGCGCGCGCTCGGCGGCCGGGGTCCTCCCCCAGGCGGGCGCGGCCGCGTGGGCGGCGTCGAGGGCCTTCTCGATGTCCTCCTCGGTGCCCCGGCCGACCTCGCAGAACGGCTTGCCGGTGACGGGCGTGATGTCCTCGAAGTACTCGCCCTTCGCGGGGGCGACCCATTCGCCGCCGATGAAGTGCTCGTAGCGGTCGCGGAACGTGACCTTCGATCCCTCGGTGCCGGGGAACGCGTACACGGTCATGAAGACTCCCTTGTCTCGCATGCGGTGGAATCGGCGGCGTCGATGCCGTCGATGGCAGCAGGCTACCCCGCGGGCGCGGGCCCGTCGAGCGGATTGTCCCGCGGCGCGCCGCTCGTCTTCAGCTCGATCGTGAACGACCCGGAGACGACGAGGCGGGCGCGCCTCCGAGGGAGCGCGCCCGCCGTCGCGGTGCCGGACGACGCCATCCGGCCCTCTCGCCCGGCTACTCGCCGAGCATGACCTGCTTGAGCGTGTCGAGGCCGATGCCGCCGAGGTTCAGCGCCTTCGTGTGCCACGCCTTGAGGTCGAAGGCGTCGCCCTCGCGGCGCTCCGACTCGGCGCGCACCTCCTCCCAGATGCGCTGGCCGATCTTGTAGGCGGGCGCCTGGCCGGGCCAGCCGAAGTAGCGGTTCACCTCGAAGCGGACGAAGCCCTCGTTCATGTTCACGTTCTTCGACATGAAGTCGAGCGCGTAGTCGTAGTCCCAGATCTTGCCGCCCTCCGGCACCTCCTTGCCGAGGTGGACGCCGAGGTCGAGCACGACGCGGGCGGCGCGCATGCGCTGGCCGTCGAGCATGCCGAGGCGATCGGCGGGGTCGTCGAGGTAGCCGAGCTGCGCCATGAGGCGCTCGGCGTAGAGCGCCCAGCCCTCGCCGTGGCCGCTCGTCCAGTTGCGGCGGCGCCACGAGTTGAGCTGGTCCTTCACGTAGGTCGCGCGGGCGATCTGGAGGTGGTGGCCCGGGACGCCCTCGTGGTAGACGGTCGTGAGCTCGCGCCACGTGTCGAAGTCGGTCGTGTCGGGCGTGACCGACCACCACATGCGGCCGGGGCGGGAGAAGTCGTCCGAGGGGCCCGTGTAGTAGATCGCGCCCTCCTCGGTCGGGGCGATCATGCACTCGAGGCGGCGCATGGGCTCCGGGATGTCGAAGTGGGTGCGGCCGAGCTCCTCAATGGCGCGATCGGAGGTCGACTGCATCCACTCGCGCAGCTCATCGGTCGAGTGGAGCTTGCGGGACGGGTCCTGCTCGAGATGGGCGATCGCCTCCTGGACGGTGGCGCCCGGGAGGATCTCGTCGGCGATGGCCTCCTGCTCGGCGGTCATCCGCGCGAGCTCCTCCTTGCCCCACTCGTAGGTCTCGTCGAGGTCGATCGTCGCGCCGAGGAAGGCGCGCGAGTTGAGCGCGTAGAGCTCGCGGCCGACGGCGTCCTGCTCGGCGGCCTTCGGGAGGTACTCGGACTCGAGGAAGTCGGCGAGCTTCGCGTAGGCCTCGCGGGCCTGCTCGGCGCCGCGGCCGAGCTGCGCCTGGAGGGCGGAGTCGGCGGCCTTCGTCGCGGCCTCGCCGGTCGCGAGCTTCGTGAAGAAGCCGTCGGCCTTCGCGTACTCGCGGGTCTGCTCGATGACCTCGCGGACCTGGCGCTTCGCGGCGACGATGCCCTTCTCGGCGCCCTCTCGGAGCGTCTCCTCGTAGCCGGCGAGCGCGGCGGGGAGGTTCCCCATGCGGCGGGCGATCGCGTCGAAGTCCTCGGCGGAGTCCTGCTTCATGAGGTCGAAGATCATGCGCGCGCCCTGGGCGGGCGAGGCGATGTTGTTGAGCTCGCGGTAGCCGAGGCCGGCGTCGAGGCGCTCGAGCTGGAGGCCGAGGACGCGCTCGAGCTCGAGCTTCGTGACGCGGTCGACGTCATCCTGCTCGGGCGTGGCGCGGATCTCGTCGAGGGCGGCGCGGACGGCGCTGCGCTCGGCGTCGAAGGAGGCGGGCGAGTAGTCGTTGTACTCGGCGGTGTCGCCGTCGAGGCCCAGCTCGACGCGAAGCTCGGGCGCGAGCTCGACTTCGGTGTCGGCCCAGCGCTCGGCGACCCGGTCGAGCGCGGTCTGCGGACGGGGTGCGGTGGTGTCGGTCATGCCCAGCACCATAGCGACGCGGAACGATTCGACGTCGAGGGCGGCGGACGAGGGAAGTTCGCGTCTTCGTTGGGGTCGCTGTGCAGGTGGTTGAGGAGCGAGCGCAGCGAGCGTCTCGACACCACCGGCGCACAGAACGCCTCAGCCGTCGCGGGGCGGGGTGACGCGGGCGAGGGCGCGCCAGGCGGCGCGGGCGAGGCGCGGATGCTCGAGGCCGATCGTCCGGAAGAGGCGCGCGTCCACGGCGTCCGCCTGCGCCCGGTACCACTCGGCGTCCTCCCGCCCGCGATCGCGCTGGAGGTGCCGCGCGAGTGCGTACTGCGCCGCGAGCCCCTCGTCGTCGAGCGCGCGATCCCGCAGCCCCCGCACGAGGTCGTCCTCGAGCTCGGGCAGCTCCGCGATGACGTCGAGCGGATCCTCGCCCCGTCGCACGCGCGCCTCGATGAGCGCGCTGCGCTCGGCGAGCGCGTCCGAGCGCAGGCGCGCGTAGCCCGCCTCCTCCGCGGAGGGGTCGGGCAACCCGGATGCGCCGTCCCCTCGGCTCAGTGGCCGGCCTCGTCCCAGTTCGGGCCCGAGCCGACGTTCACGTCGAGCGGCACGGAGAGCTTCGCGGCCCCGCCCATCTCCTCGCGGACGATCTGCTCGAGGTCGTCGACCTCCCCGGGCGCGGCCTCGAGCACGAGCTCGTCGTGCACCTGGAGGAGCATGCGCGAGCCGAGCCCCTCCTCGCGGATGCGCCGGTCGACGCCGAGCATGGCGACCTTGATGATGTCGGCGGCCGAGCCCTGGATCGGCGAGTTGAGCGCCGCGCGCTCGGCGTTCTCGCGCGCGAGCCGGTTCGTCGAGTTGAGGTCGGGGAAGGGACGGCGGCGGCCGAAGATCGTCTCCGTATAGCCGTCCTCGCGCGCCTGGAGCACGACGTTCCGGAGGTAGTCGCGCACCTCGCCGAAGCGCGAGAAGTAGCCCGCCATGAGGTCCTTCGCCTCGGAGACCTCGATCTGCAGCTGCTTCGAGAGGCCGAAGGCCGAGAGCCCGTAGGCCAGGCCGTACGACATCGCCTTCACCTTCGAGCGCATCGCCGGGGTGACGTCCTCCGGCGCGACGCCGAAGACCTGCGAGCCGACGAAGCGGTGGAGGTCCTCGCCGCGGTTGAACGCCTCGATGAGCGCGTCGTCGCCCGAGAGGTGCGCCATGATGCGCATCTCGACCTGCGAGTAGTCGGCCGTGAAGAGCGTCTCGAAGCCCTCGCCGTGCACGAAGGCGCGGCGCACCTGGCGTCCCTCCTCCGAGCGGATCGGGATGTTCTGGAGGTTCGGGTCGGTCGAGGCGAGGCGCCCCGTCGCAGAGCCCGTCTGCACGTAGGTGGTGTGGATGCGCCCGTCGGCCCGGATGGCCTTGAGCAGCGTCTCCATCATCGAGCGCAGCTTCGTCGCGTCGCGGTGCTGACGCAGCGCCCCGAGGAAGGGGTGCGGCGAGGTGCGCTCGAGCTCGGCGAGCGAGTCGGCGTCGGTCGAGTAGCCGGTCTTCGTCTTGCGGGTCTTCGGCATCTCGAGCTGCTCGAAGAGCACGGTCTGGAGCTGCTTCGGCGAGCCGAGGTTGATCTCGGTGCCGCCGATGGCCTCGAAGGCGGCCTTCTCGTAGCCGACGATCCGCTCGGAGAGGTCGTCGGCGAGGCCCTGGAGGAGCTCGCGGTCGATCGCGACGCCCTGGCGCTCCATGCGCGCGAGCACCGGCTCGAGCGGCGCCTCGATGTCCGAGAGCACCGATCGCGTCGGCTCGGGCAGGCGCTCGTCGGCGGCCCGGCCGGCGCGGCGGAGGTACCACGCGTCGCTCGCGGCGAAGTCGCGCTCGGCGTCGTCGCCGCCCTCGATCGCCTCGACGGAGAGCAGCTCGTTCGGGTCCCCCTCGGGCAGCTGCTCGTCGAGCATCTGCTGCACGAGCTCGGCGAGGCGCTTCGGCGCGTTCTGGGGGCGCGTGAGCCACGCGCTCACCTGCGCGTCGACGACCTGGCCGCCGAGCTCGACGCCGGCGTCCATGAACGACTTGAGCTGCGGCTTCGCGTCGAACATCCGCTTCGGGGAGTCGGAGCGCAGCCACTCCTCGAAGAGGGCATAGTCGTGGCCGCCCGGCTTCCACTCGAAGCTCGTCGCCTCCTCGCCGGCGAGGCCGACGCGGTAGCGGTCCTCGCCGAGCTCCAGCAGCTCGAGCCCGAGGCCGTCGGGGCACGCCTTCTCCTGCACGCGGATCCAGGCGGCGAGCTCCTCGTCGATGAGGTTCGGGCGCACCGGCACCTTCGCGGCGGCCTCCTCGGCGCGGTCGGAGGGCTCGGCGCCGTCCTCGGCGGCGAGCTTGAGCACCCGCTCCTGGAGCGTGCGGAACTGGAGGCGCGTGAACACCTCGCGCACCGCCTCCACGTCGATCCGGCCCCGCTCGAGGTCGGCGGGCCCGACGGGCAGCTCGACGTCGTCGACGAGGCGGTTGAGGCGGCGGTTCCGCAGCGCCTCCTCCTTGTGCTCGCGGAACGACTCGCCGACCTTGCCGCCGATCTCGTCCTCGTGCTCGACGATGGCCTGCAGCGAGCCCCACTGGTTGACCCACTTCGCCGCGGTCTTCTCGCCGACCTTCGGGACGCCCGGGAGGTTGTCGCTCTTCTCGCCGACGAGCGCGGCGATGTCGGGGTACTGCTCGGGGCGGATGCCGTAGCGCTCCTGCACGGCCTCCGGGTCGTAGCGCTTGAGCTTCGAGACGCCCTGCGTCGAGGGGTAGAGCAGGGTCACGTCGTCGGTGACGAGCTGGATCGTGTCGCGGTCGCCCGAGACGACGAGCACCTTGAAGCCCTCCTCGCGGCCGCGGCGGGCGAGCGTGGCGAGGATGTCGTCGGCCTCGTAGTCCTCCTTCGTGAGCGTCTGCACGCCCATGGCGTGGAGCGCGTCGATGAGGAGCGGCACCTGGCCCTTGAACTCCGGCGGCGTCGCGTCGCGGGTGGCCTTGTACTCGGGGTACTCGCGGGTGCGGAAGGAGTGCCGCGAGATGTCGAAGGCGACGGCGAGGTGGGTCGGGTCCTCGTCCTTGAGCAGGGTGAGGAGCATCGAGATGAAGCCGTGGATGCCGTTCGTGTGCTGCCCGTCGGCGGTGACGAAGGAGTCGACCGGGAGGGCGAAGAACGCGCGGAAGGCGAGCGAGTGCCCGTCGATGACCATGAGGGTGGGCTTCGTTTGCTCAGTCACGCTCGTCACTCTACTGTCGGGTCCGACGCGCCCTCCCAGGCGGCGCGAGGAGCGAGAGGACGCCCATGGAGCCCATCACCGCAGCGCCCATCACCGCGTCGCTGGACGGCCTTCCGGTCGTCGACGGCGTGCCGACCGTGAACGGCCACGTCATCCCCGACCAGCTCGAGGTGACCGGCGGCCGCGGGCTCGGCCAGCTCAACCGCCGCATGGAGATCTTCATCGCGAAGCTCTCTGGCGAGCACTCGATCGCGGTCATGCGGGTGGACGGCAACCGCCAGCCGATCGGCCTCCTCCACGGCGGCTCGTACTGCGTCGTCGGCGAGTCGCTCGGCTCGATGTCGGCGAACGCGCACGCGAAGACCCTCGAGGGCGGCGAGTTCTTCGCGGTCGGGATCGACCTCAACGCGACGCACACCGGCTCGCCGCGCACCGAGTGGGTGACGGCGGAGTGCCGCGCCATCTCGCTCGGGCGCTCGATCACGGTGCACGAGATCGTCATCTCGGACGGCGAGGGGCGGCGCTGCTCGACGGTGCGGATCACGAACCTCATCCGCGAGCGGAAGTAGCCGGTCCGTCGGCGGTTTCGAGACGGCGCCTGCGGCGCCTCCTCAACCGCCTGCGTGCAGATGGCTGAGGAGCGGGCGCAGCCCTCGTCTCGAAGCCATCGGAGGTGCGGAGCGCTACTTCTTCGCGGAGAGCTGCTTCACGACGGCCTCGGCGACCTCGTGCATCGTGAGGCGGCGGTCCATCGACGCCTTCTGGATCCAGCGGAACGCCTCCGGCTCCGAGAGGCCCATCTTCTGCGTGAGCAGGCCCTTCGCGCGATCGACGAGCTTGCGGGTCTCGAAGCGCTCGGTGAGGTCGGCCACCTCGGCCTCGAGGGCGACGAGCTGCGAGTGGCGGGCGAGCGCGATCTCGATGGCGGGGAGCAGATCGTTCTGCGTGAACGGCTTCACGACGTAGGCGAGGGCGCCGGCCTCCGTCGCGCGCTCGACGAGCTCCTTCTGGCTGAAGGCCGTGAGGAGGACGACCGGGGCGATGGAGTCCTTCGTGATCTGCTCGGCGGCCGAGATGCCGTCGAGCTGGGGCATCTTCACGTCCATGACGACGAGATCGGGGCGCAGCTCCTTCGCGAGCGCGACCGCCGTCTCACCGTCGCCGGCCTCGCCGACGACGTCGAAGCCGTTGTCGCGGAGGATCTCCACGATGTCGAGGCGGATGAGGGACTCGTCTTCGGCGACGACGACCCTCCGCGCGGTCTGCTGGTCATCCTGGTCAGTCACAGTGGCGAGTCTAGGCCGCTCCGCCGCGAACTCGCGGCGCGGAGGCGGCGTGCTCGCCGTGAGCGGACGCATCCCCGCGCCGTCGGGCTGGCATGCGGGAGCCGCCGACCTGGTCGCACGACCGTGGGGCGAGGCGAAACGTTCCCGATAGAATCCTGAGAATGCGCCGAGCGGCCTCACCGAGGAGCCGGAATGGGGCTGGAGGCGCAGCGTCCCGTCACCTCATCGATGAGGAGCCTCCCCATGACCGACGCTGACTCCCGCGCGGAGGCCGAGCGCCTCTCCCCCGAGCCGAGCCTGCTCGAGCGCAATCCGGGCATGCCCGCGAGCACCTGGCGCCTCCGCAACGACTCGTGGGAGTACCTCCGCTACGCGCTGAAGCGCCTCGCCTTCGACGGGCAGGCCGCGGAGGCGACGGGCCTCGCCGAGGTGCGCCGCTCGCTCCGCGCCCTCGAGACGATCGAGCTCTACTGGGCCGGCTTCGGGCAGCGCTACGTGCAGCGCATCTCCGAGCTCGTCGACGAGGGCCGCTACCGCGCCGCCCTCGCGCGCGTCACGCCCGTCCTCCAGCGCACGCGCGGCCCCGGGATGCTCGAGACCGGCTCGCTCGACGGCGACGTCGTCGAGCAGGAGGCGCTCGAGGACATCCCCGAGGGCGTGCTCGACCCGCGCCCGCGCTTCGAGGTGCTCGTCGTCGACGACGTCTCCCCCGCCGACCGCGACGCGCTCAAGGCCGACATGCTCCGGATGCGCACGCCCGAGGACCAGTTCATCTACGAGCTCGTCATCGTGCCGAGCGCGGAGGACGCGGTCGCCGCGGCGCTCACGAACCCGAACCTGCTGGCCTGCGTCATCCGCCCCGGCTTCCGCACGCGCAGCGGCGAGCAGCTCTCGCGCGACCTCCGCGGCGTCATCGAGCGCGCAGCGAACGAGTACGCGGAGTCGCTCCGCGAGGGCGGGCGCGGCGGGGCGAGCGAGCTGGCGTCCGTGCGCCGCGTCGTCGACCTCGCCGACGTGCTCGCCGGCGTCCGGCCCGAGATGGACCGCTACTTCGTCGCGGCCGCCCACATCGAGGACCTCGCGGGCGTGCTCTCGAAGCGCTTCCGCCGCGTCTTCCGCCGCGAGGACCGGCTCGAGCTCCACCTGAGCCTGCTGCGCCGCATCGGCCACGTCGTCGACACGCCGTTCTTCACGGCCATCCAGGAGCACGCCCGCCGCCCCGCCGGCGTCTTCCACGCCCTCCCCGTGTCGCGCGGCGGCTCGGTCATCGGCTCGAAGTGGATCCGCGACATGGCCGACTTCTACGGCCTCAACCTCCTCCTCGCCGAGACGAGCGCGACCTCGGGCGGCCTCGACTCGCTCCTCGCGCCCGTCGCGACGCTCAAGCGCGCCCAGGAGCTCGCGGCCCGCGCCTTCGGCTCGAAGCAGACCTGGTTCGTCACGAACGGCACCTCGACGGCGAACAAGATCGTCCACCAGGCGATCGTGGCGCCCGGCGACGTCGTCATCGTCGACCGCAACTGCCACAAGTCGCACCACCACGCGCTCATGCTCTCGGGCGCGCGCGTCGCCTACCTCGACGCGTACCCGCTCGACGAGTTCGCCTTCTACGGCGCCGTGCCGCTCGAGCGCATCAAGAAGCTCCTCCTCGACTACCGCGCGGCCGGCCGCCTCGACGAGGTGCGGATGATCGCCCTCACGAACTGCACGTTCGACGGGATCGTCTACGACCCCGAGCGCGTCATGGCAGAGTGCCTCGCGATCAAGCCCGACCTCGTCTTCCTCTGGGACGAGGCCTGGTTCGCCTTCGCCGCCTTCCACCCCATCACCCGGCGCCGGACGGCGATGGCCGCGGCGCAGGAGCTCGAGGAGCGCCTCCGCACGCGGACGCACGCTGACGCCTACGAGGCCCAGCGGGCGCGGCTCGTCGACCCCGAGACGGGCGAGCCGCTCGACGACGAGGCGTGGCTCTCGGAGCGGCTCCTCCCGCCGCCGAGCGCGCGCCTGCGGGTCTACGCGACACAGTCGACGCACAAGACGCTCACGTCCCTCCGCCAGGGATCGATGATCCACGTCCGCGACCAGGAGTGGCTGCAGGGCGCCGACGAGGCGTTCCAGGAGGCGTACATGACGCACACCTCCACGTCCCCGAACTACCAGATCCTCGCCTCGCTCGACCTGGGGCGGCGGCAGGTCGAGCTCGAGGGCTTCGAGCTCGTGCAGCGGCAGCTCGATCTCGCGACGAGCCTGCAGAACGCGGTGGCCCGCCATCCGCTCCTCAAGCGCACCTTCCGCGTGCTCACGGCGCAGGACCTCATCCCGGCCGAGTACCGCGTGACGACCCGCCCCTCCCCGCACCGCGACGGCCTCGCGCCGATGTGGGACGCGTGGATGCAGGACGAGTTCGTCATCGATCCGAGCCGCATCACGATCGAGATCTCGCGCACGGGCGTCGACGGCGACACCTTCAAGCACGAGCACCTCATGGACCGGTACGGCATCCAGGTCAACAAGACGAGCCGCAACACGGTGCTCTTCATGACGAACATCGGCACCTCCCGCTCGGCCGTCGCGTACCTCATCGAGGTGCTCGTGAAGCTCGCGGAGCGCTTCGAGGAGGAGCGCGAGGCGCGCGGCGATCCGGCCGTCGAGACGGGCGCGGGGATGCCGCCGCTGCCGGACTTCAGCGAGTTCGCGGACGCGTACCGGCACGGCGATCTCGGCTCCGGCGGCGACCGCGGCGTCGCGCTGCCCGACGGCGACCTCCGCACGGCCTACTACGCCGGGCAGCGGCACGCCGAGGTCGAGCACGTCGCGCCGGACGAGCTGCGCCGCCGCGTCGAGGCGGGCGAGCGGCCCGTCTCGGCCGGCTTCGTGACGCCCTATCCCCCGGGCTTCCCGGTGCTCGTGCCCGGCCAGGTGGTGACGCGCGAGGTGCTCGACTTCATGAGCGCGCTCGACACCCGCGAGATCCACGGGTACGACGCGGGGCGCGGGTACCGGATCCTCCCGGCGGCCGCCGCGACACCGCAGCCGCGCGGCTAGCTCGGCCGCTCGCGCGCCTCGCGGCGGCGGCGCCCGAAGGCCTCGGGGTCGACGGGCCGCTCGCGCTTCGGGAGCTTCTCGACGACGAGGCAGTAGGACTCGGCGACGAGGTCCTGGACCAGCTCGGCGTCGAGCTCCTTCGAGGGCTCGAGCGTGATCCAGTGCTTCTTGCTCATGTGGTAGCCGCGCGTGATGCCGTCGACGCCCTCTGAGAGGGCGCGGACGTCGTCGGGGTGCGCCTTCACGGTGACGTGGCCGACGCCCTCGCGCTCGCCCTGGAGCATGAAGACGCGGCCGCGCACCTTCCACACGTCCCATTCGGGGCCGAAGGGATGGCTCATCTCGGCGCTCGGCAGCTCCTCGCAGGCCGCCGTCGCGACGGCCTGGAGCTCCTCGGCGGTGCGGGGTCGGCGCGGCGTGCTCATGCCGCGACGCTAGCGCGGGCGGCTGGATGGGCCGCCGGGGCGTTCGCCATCGCCGGTGCGATGTCAGATTCCGCAAATAGGTGCGGGATGTCCCGTATATCGGCCCATCTCTCGTCGTTTGCGGATTCTGAACGCGGAAGACGGGCCGCCGAAGGGCGCGGGCCCGCCGCGCGAGGCGACGGGCCCGGTCCGTGCCGGCTGCGGGACTTGAACCCGCACGCCCGAGGGCGGCGCAGTTTGAGTGCGCTGCGTCTGCCGATTCCGCCAAGCCGGCTCGCGTATCACTCTAGACGGGAGGCCCCGGCATCCGCGGCCGCCGTCCCGCCCGCCGTCCGCACGCCCTAGTCGAGGTCGTCGTCCGCCGACTCCCGCTCCGGCCCGAGGCCGAGCGGCGGCGCCCAGTAGAAGATGCCGAGCCGCTTCCCCTCGACCTCGTGCACGGGGATGTAGAGGTCGTACACCACCGCGAGCCGCTCGCTCGTCATGAGCTCGGCCGTCGGCCCCTCGTGCACGACCCGCCCCTCGCGCATGGCGATGATCCGGTCCGCGTAGACCGAGGCGAAGTTGATGTCGTGGAGCACGATGACGACGGTCTTCCCGAGCTCGATCGCGATGCGCCGCAGGTGCTGCATCATCTGCACGGAGTGCCGCATGTCGAGGGAGTTGAGCGGCTCGTCGAGGAGCACGTAGTCGGCGTCCTGCGCGATGACCATCGCGACGAAGGCGCGCTGGCGCTGGCCGCCGGAGAGCTCGTCGAGCGAGCGGTCGGCGAGCTCGGTGAGCCCGAGGAAGGCCATGGCCTGCTCGATGTGCGGGAGGTCGTCGGCGGTGAGCCGCCCGCCCGAGTGCGGGAAGCGGCCGAAGCCGACGAGATCGCGCACGGTGAGCCGCATCGTGACGTGGTTCTCCTGTCGCAGCACGGCGAGGCGCTTCGCGAGCTCGGCGGACTTCGTCGTCGTGACGTCGAGGCCGTCGACGGTGACGACGCCCGCGCTCATCGGCTCGAGACGGCTGATGAGCTTGAGCAGCGTCGACTTGCCGGCGCCGTTGGGCCCGATGACGGCCGTCACGCCGCCGCGCGGGATCTCGAGGGTGACGTCGTCGACGACGATCCGCTCGCCGTAGCGCTTCGCGACGGAGTCGATGGTGATCATGCGCGGGACCTCCGGAGGACGATGACGAGGAAGGCGATGCCGCCGACGAGCTCGATGATGATCGAGAGCGACGCCTCGATCGGGAGGGCGTGCTCGACGATCGCCTGCCCGCCGACGAGGGCGATGATCGCGGCGAGGGCGGCCGCGGGCAGGACGAGCGCGTGGCGCTGATGGCGGATGGCCCGGTACGCGAGGTGCGCGACGAGGAGGCCGAAGAAGGTGACCGGCCCGACGAGCGCGGTCGAGACCGCGACCATGAGGGCGACGGCGGCGAGCATCCGCAGGCGCACGCGATCCGGGTCGACGCCGAGGCCGCGCGCGAGGTCGGGGCCGAGCGCGAGGACGTCGAGTCGCCGCCGTTCGAGCACGACGGCCGCGAGGCCGAGGCAGAGGAGGATCGCGGCGGGCAGCAGCAGCTCCCCCGAGGCGCGCGAGAAGCTCGCGAAGAGGCGGTCCTGGAGCACGGTGAAGGCGTCCGGCGAGAGGATCCGCTGGAGGAAGGTGCTCAGGCCGCGGAAGAGCATGCCGAGCACGACGCCCGCGAGGAGCAGCCGCGTGAGATCGGCGCCGCCGCGGAGCATCCGCGAGTAGAGCAGCGTCGCCGCGAGCAGGAGGATGCCGACCTCGAGGAGGAAGCGCGGGGTGGCGCCGAGGGCCGCGAGCCCGGAGATCCCGCCGAGGTGGATCGCCGCGGTCTGGATGAGCACGTAGAGGCTGTCGAGGCCCATGATCGAGGGCGTGAGGATGCGGTTCGCCGTGACGGTCTGGAAGACGACGGTCGACACGGCGATCGCGGTCGCGACGAGGACGAGCGCCGCGAGGGAGCCGAGGCGGCGGCCCATGATGTAGGCGACGTTCCCGCTCACGTCGATCGTGAGGTAGAGCGCCACGGCGCCGGCGGCGGCGAGGGCGAGCAGGCCCAGGGCGAGGAGGTCGCGGCGGCCGCCATCGAGGCGGCGAGGGACGGCGGGCGGCGGCGCGGTGCCGGCGGTGCGGTCGGGGCGATGGGAGCTGAGCCTACGCACGGGCGATCCCCTTCCGGCGGCCCCGCCCCTGGCGGGCGAGCATGGCGAGGAAGATCGCGGCGCCGAGGACCGACATGACGAGCCCCGCCGGCACCTCGAAGGGGTAGCGGATGACCCGCCCGATGAGGTCGCAGGCGAGCGTGAGCGCCGCGCCCGAGACCGCGACCCAGGGCGCCGTCCGCCGCACCGAGTCGCCGAGCGCCATCGAGACGGCGTTCGGCACGATGAGGCCGAGGAACGGGAGCGCGCCGACGTGGACGACGACGACCGCGACGGTGATCGAGACGATCCCGAGGCCGAGCGCGAGGACGGGGCCCGTGCGGAGGCCGAGGTTCGTCGCGACGTCCTCGCCCATCCCCGCGACGGTGAAGCGGTCGGCGGCGAGGTACGCGACGACGGCGAGCGCGCCGACGAGCCAGAGCAGCTCGTAGCGGCCCTGGAGCACGCCCGCGAAGCTCGCGGAGGAGAGCGAGGCGAGCGACTGCATGAGGTCGAAGCGCAGCGCGAGCATCGTCGTGATCGCGCCGATGACGCCGCCGAGCATGATGCCGATGAGCGGGACGAGCAGCGGATCGCGCAGCGGCGCGCGGCGGAGGACGGCGAGGAAGACGGCCGTCCCGGCGAGCGCGGCGGCCGCGCCGAAGCCGAGGCGGGCGGCGACCGGCAGCCCCGGCGCGACGATCGAGGCGACGACGATGCCGAGGGCGGCCGCCTCGTTCGTGCCGGCGGTCGAGGGCTCGACGAAGCGGTTGCGCGAGAGGGTCTGCATGATGAGGCCGGAGAGGGCGATCGCTCCTCCGGCGAGCATGAGCGAGATCGTGCGCGGGACGCGGCTCACGCCGAGGAAGTCCGGCGAGCCGTCGGCGCCGAGCTCGCCCGCGCCGACGAGGCAGCTCGCGGCGGCGAGGGCGGCGAGCGCGGCGACGAGGACCGCGAGGGCGAGCGGGCGGCCGCCGATCGCGCCCGCGCGCGCCGGACGGCGCCGCGAGGTCTCCCCCGCGGCGCCGTCCGTGCTCAGGTGCGCGGCGCTCACGCGCCGATCGCGGTCGCGACCTCGTCGAGCATCGACTGCATGGTCGTGAGGCCGCCGGTCACGAGGTACCAGCTCTGGCCGTCGAGCATCGCGATGTGACCGGCCTTCGCGGCCTCGGTCGAGTTCACGAGCTCGTTGTCGAGCACGGCCGCGGCGGCCTGGCCCGACTGGCCGATGGCGGCGTCGCGGTCGAGGGCGAAGATCCACTGCGGGTTCGCCTGCGCGACCCACTCGAAGGAGACCTCCTGGCCGTGGCCCTGGTCGGCCGCGATCTCGGCGGCCGGCGCGAAGCCGAGCTGCTCGTAGAGCACGCCGTAGCGCGAGCCCGGGCCGTACGCCGAGAGCTTGCCGCCCGAGGAGAGGAGGAAGAGCGCGGTCTGGCCGTTCGCCTTCGCGGCGATGCGGTCGACGGTGGCCTGGAGGCCCTCGGTCTTCGCCTTGGCCTCGTCCTGGAGGCCGAAGAGGCCGGCGAGGTCCTCGGCGCGCTCGATGGCCGAGCCGATCATGTCGGCCGAGGAGGTCGCGACGTTCACCGTCGGGGCGATCTCCTGGAGCTGCGGGATGACGTCGACCGAGCGGCCGCCGACGAGGATGAGGTCCGGGTCGGTCGAGGCGATCGCCTCGAGGTCCGGCTCCTTGAGCGTGCCGGCGTCGACGGTCGCCTCGCCGCCGAAGGAGGCGAGCGCGGCGGGGAGCGTCTTCTGCGGCGTCGCGACGACGAGCTCGTCGAGGCCGAGGGTGTGGAGCGTGTCGAGGGCGGCGTACTCGAGCACGACGATGCGCTGCGGGGCCGCGGCGAGGGTCGTCTCGGAGCCGTCGAAGCCGGTGAGGGTGAGGTCGGCCTTCGAGGGGTCTCCGACGACGGCGGTCTGCGTCGAGTCGGCGGCGGGGGCGGCCGTCGTCGAGCAGCCGGCGAGGCCGGCGACGGCGAGGGCGGCGAGCGAGGCCGCGGCGGCGAGGCGTCGGGCGATGCGCATGGGGGTCTCCTGTGCTGAGGGCATGGCGGATGACGCCTCCGGGGTCGCGGTCGGGCACATCGGGCCCCGGACCGGGCGGCCTCCCGGCGGCCGCATCGAGCGGCGCGGGTCGGCGTCGGACCTAAGGTAAGGCTTACCTAACTCTGCGTCAAGTCGAACGTGCACGCGAGCGGGGCGGAGGTCGTCCGGCCCCCGCCCCGCGTCCGCCTGCCGCCGCTCCCCTATCGGGAGTGGCGCCCCTCGTAGGCCGGCGCGTTCGCGTCGATCGCGTCGCCGATGCGGTGCACGCGCAGGTCGTTCGTCGAGCCGACGATGCCCGGGGGCATGCCGGCGACGATGACGACCTTCTCGCCGCGCTCGGCCATGCCGCGCGAGAGGAGCTCCTCGTCGACCTGGTGGAACATCTCGTCGGTGTGCGTGACGCGGTCGACGAGGAACGCCTTGACGCCCCAGTAGAGGCTCATCCGTCGCCGGATCGACTCGCGCGGCGTGAAGGCGAGGATCGGGATCTCCGGGCGCAGGCGCGACATGCGGCGCACCGAGTCGCCGGACTCCGTGAAGACGCAGAAGTACTTCGCGCCGAGGAAGGAGCCGATCTCCGCCGCCGCGAGCGTGATGGCGCCGCCCTGCGTGTAGGGCGAGGTGCCGAGCGGCGGGATGCGGTCGAGGCCGTGGTCCTCCGTCGAGGCGATGATGCGCGCCATCGTCTCGACCGCGACGAACGGGTACTTGCCGACGCTCGTCTCGCCGGAGAGCATGAGCGCGTCGGCGCCGTCGAGCACGGCGTTCGCGCAGTCGGAGGCCTCGGCGCGCGTCGGTCGCGGGTTGTCGATCATCGTCTCGAGCATCTGCGTCGCGACGATGACGGGCTTCGCGCGGCGGCGGGCGATCTCGATGGCCTGCTTCTGCACGATCGGCACGGCCTCGAGCGGCAGCTCGACGCCGAGGTCGCCGCGGGCGACCATGATGCCGTCGAAGGCGTCGACGATCTCGGCGAGGCGGTCGACGGCCTGCGGCTTCTCGATCTTCGCGATGACCGGGAGCGTGACGCCCTCCTCGCGCATGATCTCGTGCACGCGGGCGATGTCCTCGGGGCCGCGCACGAAGGAGAGCGCGATGAGGTCGGCGCCGATGCGGAGCGCCCAGCGGAGGTCGTCCTCGTCCTTCTCGGAGAGGGCGGGCACGTTCACGGCGACGCCCGGGAGGTTGATGCCCTTGTTGTTCGAGACGGCGCCGGCCACCTCGACGCGCGTGCGCACGCGCACGCCGTCCGTGTCGATGACGCGGAGGGTGACCTTGCCGTCGTCGATGAGGAGCGGGTCGCCGGGCGCGACGTCCTGCGGCAGGCCCTTGAAGGTCGTGCCGCAGATCTCCTTCGTGCCCTCGATCTCCTCGGTGGTGATCGTGAAGAGGTCGCCCTCGGCGAGCTCGTGCGGGCCGTCGGCGAAGCGGCCGAGGCGGATCTTCGGGCCCTGGAGATCGACGAGGATCGCCACGGCCGAGCCGGTCTCCTCGGCCGCCTCGCGGACGAGACGGTAGTTCGCGGCGTGCACCGTGTGGTCGCCGTGGCTGAGGTTGAAGCGGGTGACGTTGACGCCGGCGGCGAGGAGGGCGCGGATGCCCTCCGGGGTGTTCACCGCGGGACCGAGGGTCGCGACGATCTTGGCTCTGCGGGGCATGGTGCTGGGTCTCCGATTCCGACGCGCCCTGGCGGGGCCTCGAGCGCGCGCTCGTTACAGCGAGATCGCGCGGGCGTCCGCCGCGATCGGCACCGGGAGCTCGGTGCCGCCCTCAAGATACCGGTCCACGGTGGCCGCCGCCCCGCGGCCCTCGGCGATCGCCCACACGATGAGCGACTGGCCGCGGCCCGCGTCGCCGGCGACGAAGACGCCGGGCACGGAGGTCGCGTAGTCGACGTCGCGCGCGACGGCGCCGCGGCGGGTCGATTCGAGGCCGAGCTGCGGGGCGATCGTGCCCATCTCGGGGCCCGTGAAGCCCATCGCGAGGAGCACGAGGTCCGCCGGGATCTCGACCTCGGTGCCGATCTTCGGGCCGCGCGTGCCGTCCTCGCGGATCTCCGTCTCGGCGACGCGGAGGGCCTTCACGCGCCCCTTCCCGTCGTCGACGAACTCGACCGTCGAGGCGAGGAAGCGGCGCTCGCCGCCCTCCTCGTGCGAGGTGGAGACCTCGAAGAGGGTCGGCGCGGTCGGCCACGGCTGGTGCGGCGGGCGCTCCGAGGGCGGCTGCTTGCCGATGGCGAGGTTCGTCACCGAGACCGCGCCCTGGCGGTGCGAGGTGCCGATGCAGTCCGCGCCGGTGTCGCCGCCGCCGATGACGACGACGCGCTTCCCCTTCGCCGAGATCTGGCCGGGCACCTCGTCGCCCGCGACCGAGCGGTTCGACTGGGCGAGGAAGTCCATCGCGAAGTGGACGCCGTCGAGCTCGCGCCCGGGCACCTCGAGGTCCCGCGGCACGGTCGCGCCCGTGCAGACGACGATGGCGTCGTAGCGGCGGCGCAGCTCGTCCCAGGGGATGTCGCGGCCGATCTCGATGCCGGGGCGGAAGCGCGTGCCCTCGGCCTTCATCTGCGCGAGGCGGGCGTCGAGGACGTCCTTCTCCATCTTGAAGTCCGGGATGCCGTAGCGGAGGAGGCCGCCGATGCGGTCGTCCCGCTCGAACACGGCGACGGTGTGGCCGGCGCGCGTGAGCTGCTGGGCGGCGGCGAGCCCGGCCGGGCCGGAGCCGACGACGGCGACGGTCTTGCCGGTGAGGCGCTCCGGCGGGTGCGGGACGACCCATCCCTCGTCGAAGGCCGCGTCGGCGATCGACTGCTCGATGCGCTTGATCGTGACGGCCGGCTGCGAGATGCCGAGCACGCACGACGACTCGCACGGGGCCGGGCACAGGCGCCCGGTGAACTCGGGGAAGTTGTTCGTCGCGTGGAGGCGCTCGGAGGCGTCCTCGAGGTCGCCCCAATACGTGAGGTCGTTCCACTCGGGGATGAGGTTTCCGAGCGGGCAGCCCTGGTGGCAGAACGGGATGCCGCAGTCCATGCAGCGGCTCGCCTGGCGGCGCAGCTGCTCCGGGTCCTGGCGGGCCGCGACCACCTCGCGGTAGTCGAGCAGGCGCACCTCGACGGGGCGCTTGGCGGGGAGCTCGCGCTCGCGGTGCGTGAGGAAGCCGCGCGGGTCAGCCATGGGTCGCCTCCAGGATCTTCTGCCACGTGCCGTGGTCGTCGGGGTCGCAGCCGCTCTCGACGGCCTCGCGCCGGATGCGCGTGACCGTGGTGTAGTCGCGGGGCTCGATCTTCGAGAACGCCGCGGCGGAGGCCGTGAAGTCCTCGAGGAGCTCGGCCGCGCGCTCGGAGCCGGTCGCCTCGAGGTGGCGCTCGAGGAGGTCACGGAGGATCTCCTCGTCCGCCTCCCCCAGCGGGCCGATCTCGAGCTCGCCGGCCACGAGGGCCTCCGGGTTCACGAGGCGCTCGTCGAGGCGGTGGACGTAGGCCGTGCCGCCCGACATGCCCGCGCCGAGGTTCTTGCCGGTCGCGCCGAGGATGACCGCGAGGCCGCCCGTCATGTACTCGAGCGCGTGGTCGCCCACGCCCTCCGCGACGGCGGTCGCGCCGGAGTTGCGGACGAGGAAGCGCTCGCCGACGACGCCGGCGAGGAACATCGTGCCGCTCGTCGCGCCGTAGCCGATGACGTTGCCGGCGATGACGTTCTCGCTCGCGCGGAACGGCGATCCCTTCGGCGGCATGAGGGCGATGTCGCCGCCAGAGAGGCCCTTGCCGACGTAGTCGTTCGAGTCGCCGACGAGGCGCAGCGAGACGCCGCCGGGGAGGAACGCGCCGAGCGACTGGCCCGCGGTGCCCCTGAGCGTGATCGAGATCGTGCCGGCGGGCAGGCCGTGCTCGCCGTGGCGGCGCGTGACCTCGTGGCCGAGCATCGTGCCGACGGCGCGGTCGGTGTTCTTCACCGGCAGCTCGATCGAGACGGGCTCGCCGTCCTCGAGCGCGGCCTGCGCGGCCTCGATGAGGGTGTTGTCGAAGTGGTCCGCGAGCTCGTGGTCCTGCTCGCGCTGCTTGCGGCGCGGCGCGTCGGCGGGGAACTCGGGGCCGCGGAGGACGGGCGTGAGGTCGAGGCCCTGCGCCTTCCAGTGGCGGAGCGCGTCGTCGACCTCGAGGAGGTCCGCGCGGCCGATGATCTCGTCGAGCGAGCGGAACCCGAGGGCGGCGAGGTGCTCGCGCACCTCCTGCGCGATGAACTCGAAGAAGTTCACGACGTGCTCCGCCTTGCCGGTGAAGCGCTCGCGCAGCTCCGGGTTCTGCGTCGCGACGCCGACAGGGCAGGTGTCGAGGTGGCAGACGCGCATCATGATGCACCCCTCGACGACGAGCGCCGTCGTCGCGAAGCCGAACTCCTCGGCGCCGAGGAGCGCGCCGACGATGACGTCGCGGCCGGTCTTGAGCTGGCCGTCGACCTGCACCGAGACGCGGTCGCGGAGGCCGTTGAGCATGAGGGTCTGCTGGGTCTCCGCGAGGCCGAGCTCCCACGGCGTCCCCGCGTGCTTGAGCGAGTTGAGGGGCGAGGCGCCCGTGCCGCCGTCGTGGCCGGAGACGAGCACGACGTCGGCGAGCGCCTTCGTCACGCCGGCCGCGACCGCGCCGATGCCGCTCTCGGCGACGAGCTTCACGTGGATGCGCGCGCCCGGGTTCGCCCGCTTGAGGTCGAAGATGAGCTGCTTGAGGTCCTCGATCGAGTAGATGTCGTGGTGCGGCGGCGGCGAGATGAGGCCGACGCCCGGCGTCGCGTGGCGGGTCTTCGCGACCCACGGGTACACCTTCGTCGGCGGCAGCTGCCCGCCCTCGCCGGGCTTCGCGCCCTGCGCCATCTTGATCTGGATGTCGTCGGCGTGCGTGAGGTACATGCTCGTCACGCCGAAGCGGCCCGAGGCGACCTGCTTGATCGCCGAGCGGCGCTCGGGGTCGAGGAGGCGCTCGACGTCCTCGCCGCCCTCTCCCGTGTTCGACTTGCCGCCGATGCGGTTCATCGCGATCGCGAGCGTCTCGTGCGCCTCCTTGGAGATCGAGCCGTAGCTCATGGCGCCGGTGGAGAAGCGCTTGAGGATCGACTCGATCGGCTCGACCTCGTCGAGGTCGATCGGCTCGCGGCCCTCGGCGAAGCGGAAGAGCCCGCGGATCGTCATCGTCTCGGCCGCCTGGTCGTCGACGAGGCGCGTGTACTCCTTGAAGATGTCGTAGCGGCGCTCGCGCGTCGCGTGCTGGAGGCGGAAGACCGTCTCCGGGGAGAAGAGGTGGGGCGGGCCCTCGCGGCGCCACTGGTACTCGCCGCCGATGTCGAGCGGGCGGTGCGTGGCGGGGCCGGCGTCGGCCGGGTAGGCGCGGCGGTGGCGGCGCTCGATCTCGACCGCGAG
Source organism: Pseudoclavibacter triregionum (assembly GCA_910822395.1). Taxonomy (GTDB): domain Bacteria; phylum Actinomycetota; class Actinomycetes; order Actinomycetales; family Microbacteriaceae; genus Pseudoclavibacter; species Pseudoclavibacter triregionum. Next base: position 2,018,913 of record OU365335.1, on the reverse strand, counting down.
CTCCTCGAGGCCGATGCCCTCGATCTTCGTCGAGGTGCCGGTGAAGTACTCGTCGATGAGGGCGCGCGAGATGCCGACTGCCTCGAAGCACTGCGCGCCGGCGTAGGAGGCGACGGCCGAGATGCCCATCTTCGACATGATCTTGAGGACGCCCTTGCCGAGCGCGTGGATGACGTTCTCGACCGCCTCCTCCTCGGTGACGCCCTCGATGCGGCCCTGGCGGACCATGTTCTCGCAGGACTCCATCGCGAGGTACGGGTTCACGGCCGAGGCGCCGTAGCCGAGGAGCGTCGCGATGTGGTGCACCTCGCGCACGTCGCCCGCCTCGACGATGAGGCCGACGCGCATGCGGTGCTCGGTGCGGATGAGGTGGTGGTGCACCGCCGAGAGCATGAGCAGCGACGGGATCGGCGCGAGCTCGCGGTTCGAGTCGCGGTCGGAGAGGACGATGAAGCCCGCGCCGTCGTCGATCGCTCGGTCGACCTCGGCGCACATCTCGGCGATGCGGGCGCGCAGGCCCTCCGCTCCCCCGTCGACGCGGTAGAGGCCGCGGATCGTGCGGCAGGCGTCGACGCCGGGGCGCTGCTCGAGGTGCTGGATCTTCGCGAGCTGGTCGTTGTCGATGACCGGGAAGTTGCACACGACCTGGCGGGCGTGCTCGGGGCCGTCCTCGAGGAGGTTCTCCTGCGGGCCGATCGAGGTCGTCATCGAGGTGACCGTCTGCTCGCGGATGGCGTCGAGCGGCGGGTTCGTGACCTGCGCGAAGTTCTGCGTGAAGTAGTCGAAGAGCAGGCGCGGGCGCTCCGAGAGCACGGCGATCGGGGTGTCGGTGCCCATCGCGCCGATCGGCTCCTGGCCCATCCGCGCCATCGGGGCGAGGAGGACGCGCAGCTCCTCCTCCGTGTAGCCGAAGGTGCGCTGGCGGCGCTCGACCGAGGCCGCCGTGTGCGAGACGTGCTCGCGCTCGGGCAGCTCCTCGAGGTTGATGCGGCCGTCCTCGAGCCAGTCGCCCCAGGGCTTGAGCTCGCCGAGGTCGCGCTTGACCTCGTCGTCCTCGATGATGCGGCCGACCTCGGTGTCGAGGAGGAGCACGCGGCCGGGGCGGAGGCGCCCCTTGCGGACGATCCGCTCGGGCTCGAACTCGAGCACGCCGACCTCGGAGCCCATGACGACGAGGCCGTCGTCGGTGACGACGTAGCGGCCGGGGCGGAGGCCGTTGCGGTCGAGCGTGGCGCAGACGTAGCGGCCGTCGGTGAAGGCCATCGCGGCCGGGCCGTCCCACGGCTCCATGAGCAGCGAGTGGTACTCGTAGAAGTCGCGCACCTCGGCCGAGAGGTCCTCCGCGGTCTCCCACGCGGCCGGCACCATCATGTGCACGGCGTGCGCGAGCGAGCGGCCCGAGAGGGTGAGCAGCTCGAGCACCTCGTCGAAGGACGCCGAGTCGCTCGCGCCCTCCGTGATGATCGGGAAGAGCTCCGAGACGTCGCCGAGCAGCTCCGACTTGAGCTGCGACTGGCGGGCGCGCATCCAGTTGCGGTTGCCGCGGACGGTGTTGATCTCGCCGTTGTGCGCCATCATGCGCATCGGCTGGGCGAGCGGCCAGGAGGGGAAGGTGTTCGTCGAGTAGCGCGAGTGGACGACCGCGAGGCAGGACGCGAATCGCGGGTCGGAGAGGTCCGGGTAGAACGGCTCGAGCTGGAGCGTCGTGACCATGCCCTTGTAGACCATCGTGCGGCACGAGAGCGACATGAAGTACGTGCCGACCTCGTGCTCGACGCGCTTGCGGAGGCGGTAGGTCTGGCGGTCGAGGGCGATGCCCTTGCGGGGGTTGCCGCGGAAGTTCACGCGCTCCGAGCGCACGAAGAGCTGCTCGATGCGGGGCATCGCTTCGCGGGCGAGCTGGCCGAGCTCTGACTCGACGACCGGCACCTCGCGCCAGCCGATGACGCGCAGCTCCTCGGCGGCGGCGAGCTCGCCGATCTTCGCCTTCACGCGCTCGCGGTCCTCGGCGTCGACGGGGAGGAAGGCGTTGCCGACGGCGTAGCGGCCCTCGGCGGGGAGGTCGAAGCCGGAGACCTCGCGGAGGAAGGCGTCCGGGATCTGCGTGAGGATGCCGGCGCCGTCGCCGGTGCCCGCGTCGGAGCCGACCGCGCCGCGGTGCTCCATGTTGCGGAGGGCGGCGAGGGCCTGCTCGATGATGTCGTGGCCGGGCTCGCCGCGGAGGGTCGCGACCATGGCGAGGCCGCAGGCGTCCTTCTCGTGCTCCGGGTCGTAGAGGCCGGCGGCCTCGGGCATGCCCCATCGCATCGCGGATTCCACCATGAGCGGCTCCCCTTCGTCGGGTCGTCCGCCGTCGCGAGGGTCGCGTCGGCGCTCCCCGCGCATGCGGGGGTGCCTCAGCGTACGCCGGGGGTGTTACCGGGATGTTTCGCTCGCGTTGCGGGAGGTGGCCCCGGCGGTGACTGGCTCGGAATCCTCCGGCGCGTCGGGCCGCTCGGCGGCGTCGGCGTCGGCCTTCGCGGCGTCGAGCTCGCGGTCGTGGGCGTCCGCATCGGCGGCGGCGCGGGCGGCCGGCTCCGCGTCCTCGAGGAGGATCGACGTCTCCGGCTCCGGGTGCCGGCGGCTCTGCCACCAGAGCAGCGCCGCGCCGACGAGCACGAGCACGAGCGCGCCGAGCACGTTCGAGCGCAGGCCCAGCACGATCTCCGAGTAGTCGAGGCGGATCGACTCGATCCATATGCGGCCGAGGCCGTACCAGATGAGGTAGAGCGCGAAGGCGCGGCCCCAGCGCATCCGGAACATCCGCTCCGCGAGCAGGATGATGCCGATGCCGATGAGGTTCCAGATCATCTCGTAGAGGAACGTCGGGTGGAAGAGCACGCCCGCCGGCAGCCCCGAGGGGTAGGCCGGGTTCGAGCGCTCGATCTCGAGGCCCCACGGCAGGTCGGTCGGCCAGCCGTAGAGCTCGTGGTTGAACCAGTTCCCGAGGCGGCCGACGGCCTGCGCGAGGAGCATGGCGGGCGCGAGCGCGTCGGCGAAGGAGAGGAGGCGGATCTTCGCGAGCCGGCAGCCGATCCACGCGCCGACCGCGCCGCCGAGGAGCGCGCCGATGATCGCGTTGCCGCCCTCCCAGATGTAGAAGATCCGCATCGGGTCGGCGCCCTGGTAGAAGAAGTCGCCGGGGTGCGTGACGACGTGGTAGAGCCGCGCCCCGAGCAGGCCGAGCGGGATCGCCCAGAGGATGATGTCGATGACGACCCACGGCTCGCCGCCGCGCTTCGTGAGGCGATGGTTCGTCCAGAGCGTCGCGAGGACGATGCCGGCGACGATGCAGAGCGCGTAGGTGTGGATCGTGACCGGGCCGAGGTGGAGCACCGACCACTCGAGCGGCGGGCTCGGGATGGAGCGCGGGGCGAGGGCGCCGATCATGCGCGGTCTCCCCCGGCGGCGGCCTCGGGCTGCGGCGCGACGGCGCCGCGGGCTCCCGCGGCGAGGCGCGCGGCGACCTCGCGGACGCCGTCGACGCCGCCGTCGGCGAGGGCCTTCACGAGCGCCGAGCCGACGATCGCGCCCTCGGCGTAGCCGAGCACCTCGGCGACCTGGGCGGGCGTGGAGATGCCGATGCCGACGCAGGCGCGCTCGCAGCCGGCCCGGTGGAGGCGGTCGGCGAGGGCGCGGGCCGCGGCGTCGACGTCCTCGCGGGCGCCGGTCGTGCCCATCGTCGAGACGGTGTAGACGAAGCCGCGCGAGCGCTCGGCGATCATCCCGAGGCGCTCGTCGGAGGAGGTCGGCGCGGCGAGGAAGACGCGGTCGAGGCCGTGGCGCTCGGAGGCGGCCATCCACTCGACGGCCTCGTCGGGGATGAGATCCGGCGTGATGAGGCCCGATCCCCCGGCCGCCGCGAGCTCGCGGGCGAAGTCGTCGACGCCGTGCTGGAGCACGAGGTTCCAGTAGCTCATGACGAGGATGGGCTTGCCCGTGGCCTCGCGGATGCGGCGGATGGCCGTGAAGACGTCGGCGACGCGGAAGCCGCGCTCGAGGGCCTGCACGCTCGCGGCCTGGATGACCGGGCCGTCCATGACCGGGTCGGAGTAGGGCATCCCGAGCTCGAGCACGTCGACGCCGGCCTCGAGGATGGCGATCGCGGCGGCGATCGAGGTCTCGAGGTCCGGGAAGCCGGTCGGGAGGTAGCCGATGAGGACGCCGCGGCCCTCGGCGCGCGCGGCGTCGATGGCGTCGGCGACGGAGGGGCCGCGGCCCGCGGGCTGGGTGGAGGTCGTCGGGTGCTGCTGCTCGCTCATGCCGCTCACGCCTCCACGCCCTCGTCGTGGCCCTCGTCCTTCGAGAGCTGCTCGTCGGTGCGGTCGGGCTCGCCGAGGCCGAACCACTCCATGGCCGTGCCCATGTCCTTGTCGCCGCGCCCGGAGAGCGAGACGAGGAGGATGGCGTCCGGGCCGAGCTCGCGGCCGACGCGGAGCGCGCCGGCGAGCGCGTGGCTCGACTCGATGGCGGGGATGATGCCCTCCGTGCGCGCGAGGAGGCGGAAGGCCTCCATCGCCTCGACGTCGGTGACGGGCCGGTACTCGGCGCGGCCGATCGCCGCGAGCCAGGAGTGCTCGGGGCCCACGCCCGGATAGTCGAGGCCGGCGGAGATCGAGTGCGACTCGATCGTCTGGCCGTCGTCGTCCTGGAGCAGCAGCGTACGCGCGCCGTGGAGGACGCCGGGGCGCCCGCGGCCGATCGTCGCGGCGTGCTTCGGCGTCTCGACGCCGTGGCCGGCGGCCTCGAGGCCGATGATGCGGACGTCCTCGTCGTCGAGGAACGCGTTGAAGATGCCGATCGCGTTCGATCCGCCGCCGACGCAGGCGAGGACGGCATCGGGCAGGCGCCCGGCGGCCTGCTGGATCTGCTCGCGCGCCTCCTCGCCGATGATCGACTGGAGGTCGCGGACGAGCTCCGGGAACGGGTGCGGGCCGGCGGCCGTGCCGAAGACGTAGTTCGTCGTCTCGACGTTCGCGACCCAGTCGCGCATGGCCTCGTTGATGGCGTCCTTGAGCGTCGCCGAGCCGGACTCGACCGCGACGACCTCGGCGCCGAGGAGGCGCATGCGGGCGACGTTGAGCGCCTGGCGGGCGGTGTCGACGGCGCCCATGTAGATCGTGCACTCGAGGCCGAAGAGCGCGGCCGCGGTCGCCGTGGCGACGCCGTGCTGGCCCGCGCCGGTCTCGGCGATGACGCGGGTCTTGCCGACGCGCTTCGTGAGGAGCGCCTGGCCGAGCACGTTGTTGATCTTGTGGGATCCCGTGTGGTTGAGGTCCTCCCGCTTGAGGAAGATGCGGGCGCCGCCGACGTGGGCGGCGAAGCGCGGGGCCTCGGTGAGGAGCGACGGCCGGCCCGAGTAGTCGCGGTGGAGGCGGCCGAGCTCCTCGTGGAAGGCGGGGTCGGCCTTCATCTCCTCCCAGGCGGCGGAGAGCTCGTCGAGGGCGCGGACGAGGCTCTCGGGCACGTAGCGGCCGCCGAACTCGCCGAAGTAGGGTCCGGGCGCGTCGCGGAGGCGCTCGGGGCGGTCGGCGCGGGGCGCGGCGGGCTGGGATCCGGAGGCGGCTGCGGTCATGCGGAGAGGAGGGCTTCCATGGTCGAGGCGGGGTCGCCGTCGGTGACGAGCGCCTCGCCGATGAGCACGGCGTCGGCGCCGGCGTCGCGGTAGGCGCGGACGTCGGCGGGCTTCGAGACGGCGCTCTCGGCGACGGCGACGACGCCCGCGGGGATGAGCCCGCGCAGCTCGCCGAAGCGCTCCGGGTGGAGCTCGAAGGTCGTGAGGTCGCGGGCGTTCACGCCGAGGAGGCCGGCGCCCGCGTCGACGCCGCGGAGGACCTCGTCGCGGGAGTGGGCCTCGATGAGCGGCGTCATGCCGAGCTGCTCGGTGAAGCGCGCGAGCCGCTCGAGCACGGGCTGCTCGAGCGCGGCGACGATGAGGAGCGCGAGGTCGGCGCCCGCGGCGCGGGCCTCGAGGAGCTGGTGCTCCTCGCCGATGAACTCCTTGCGGAGCACGGGGATGCGGACGGCGGCGCGCACGGCCTCGAGGTCGGCGAGCGAGCCCTTGAAGCGGCGCTCCTCCGTGAGAACGGAGACGGCGGAGGCGCCCGCGCCCTCGTAGATGGCGGCGAGGGCGGCCGGGTCGGGGATCTCGGCGAGCTCGCCTCGCGAGGGACTCGCGCGCTTCACCTCGGCGATGATGTGCACGCGCTCGCGGGGCGCGAGCAGGGCGAGGGCGTCGAGCGCGGGCTCGCGCTCGAGCGCCTCGCGCTCGACGAGGGCGGTCGGCTTCTCGGCCCGCCGGCGCGCGGCGTCCTCGAGCGAGCCCTGGAGGAGGCCGTCGAGCACGGCCTAGTGCTTCTTCGGTCCGAGGCCGGCGGCCTTGAGGATCGGCCAGAGGATGATGCCGACGGCGACGATGCCGATGCCGATGTAGGCGATCGTGAACTGGTCGAAGAAGAGGGCGACGGCGATCGTGGCGATGCCGATGAGCATGACGAGGACGCCGACCCAGCCGGCGACCGAGTGGCCCTCGTCCTCGTGGGGCTCGACGTAGGCGGGACGCGTCGTGGCATCCGTCTGCGCGTCGATGACCTGGGCGTCCGCGGCGGACTTGCTCATGCGGGATCTCCTTGCTCGGTGGGCTTGGACCAGTCTAGTGGGCCGGACGGGCGGTCTCGTCGCCCTCGGTCGTCGGCGGCTGGGGCGCGTCGTCGGGCGCGTCGCCGGCCTCGCCGTCGAGCTCCGCGAGCTCGTCGAGCTCACCGAGGCCGTCCGTCGGGTCATCGCCGTGGCTGAGGGCGTCCCACTGCGCGATGCGCCGGTCGCTTCGGCTGCGCGGGGCCGCGTCCGGGCCGTCGGCGGCGGCGGCGCCGGAGGAGGCGTCCTCGAAGCGGCGCGAGCGGCCGCCCCACGAGTCGGCGGCGCGCATCGCGAGCACGCCCGCGAGGGCGAGGACGAGTCCGCCGAGGAGGCCGAGCGCGACGCCCGGGGCGATCGCAGCGGCGCCCTCGGGCACCGCGGCGCGCACGGCCGGGAGGTCGGAGAGGCCGGTCGCCTCGCGGACGGCGGGCGCCGCGGACTTCACGGGGTCGAGCATGGGCAGGATCGTCTGCCAGACCGCGACGACGCCCAGGAGCACGGCGAGTCCGCCGAGGAGCCGGCGGAAGAGCGGGCCGGCGATGAGCAGCGCGAGCGCGAGCGCGGCGCCGGCGATGCCGAAGGCGAGGATGGCCGGGGCCGCGGTCTCCCCCGCCACCGAGAGGTCGACGGGGCCGGATCCGGCGAGCTCGCCGCGCACCGTCACCCACGGGACGGCCGAGCCGACCATGAGGAGGGCCGAGCCGAGGAGCGCGCCGAGGAGCGTGCGGTTGCGGGCGCTGCGGCCGCCGCGGCCGCTCATCGCGCGCCTTCCGCGGCGTCCTCGCTGGAGGGATCGGCAGGGCGGCTGTCGATCGCCGAGTTCTGCGGCTGCGGCTCCGCGAAGCGCACGGCGAGCGGGTCGCCGTCGAAGCAGCTCCGCGTCCCCGTGTGGCAGGCGGGACCGCGCTGCTCGACCTCGAGGTGGACGACGTCCGCGTCGCAGTCCACGGCGAAGGAGACGAGGCGCTGCGTGTTGCCGCTCGTGGCGCCCTTGCGCCAGAGCTCGCCGCGGGAGCGGGACCAGTACGTCACCTCGCGCGAGGCCAGGGTCATCCGCATCGACTCGGCCGAGAGCCACGCGACCATGAGCAGCTCGCGCGTGCCGGCCTGCGTCACGACGGCGGGGATGAGGCCGCGCTCGTCGAAGCGGGCGGCCGCGACGATCGCCTCGATCTCGGCGGGCTCGAGGGCGGCGACGTCACGCACGGGCGGCCTCCGAGGACGAGGACGCGGAGGCGGCGCTCGGACGGCGCACGAGCCAGCCGGCCTCGGCCATGGCGTCCTTCACCTCGCCGATCGAGAGGATGCCGTGGTGGAACACGCTCGCCGCGAGCACGGCGTCCGCCCCGGCCTCGACCGCGGGCGCGAAGTGCTCGGCCTTCCCGGCGCCGCCAGAGGCGATGATCGGCACGTTCGCGAGCTCGCGGACGAGGCGGATGAGCTCGAGGTCGAAGCCGGCCTTCGTGCCGTCGGCGTCCATCGAGTTCACGAGGAGCTCCCCCGCGCCGCGCTCGGCGACCTCGCGGGCCCACCGGAGGGCGTCGAGGTCCGCCTCGCGGCGGCCGCCGTGGGTCGTCACGGCGAAGCCCGAGGGCTGGCGCTCGGAGCGGCGGATGTCGAGCGAGAGCACGAGCACCTGCGCCCCGAAGGCCGCGGCGATCTCGTCGACGAGCTCCGGGCGCGCGATCGCGGCCGAGTTCACGCCGACCTTGTCGGCTCCGGCGGCGAGGAGGCGGTGCACGTCGTCGACGGAGCGGACGCCGCCGCCGACCGTGAGCGGGATGAAGACCTGCTCGGCCGTGCGGGTCACGACGTCGAGCATCGTCGAGCGGTCGTCGCTCGTCGCGGTGACGTCGAGGAAGGTGAGCTCGTCGGCGCCCTCGGCCCCGTAGCGGGCCGCGAGCTCGACGGGGTCGCCCGCGTCGGCGAGGCTACGGAAGTTCACGCCCTTCACGACGCGGCCGTCGGCGACGTCGAGGCAGGGGATGACGCGGATCGGCAGGTCGCCGGCCGCGCTGGTCTCGAGCTTCGGTGCGTCCGCCATCGCTACATCCGCGCGGCCTGGATGGCCGTGACGAGGATGGCGCGGGCGCCGAGGTCGTGGAGGCGGTCCATGATGTGGTTCGTCTCGTCGACGGGGATCATCGAGCGCACGGCGACCCAGTCCTCGTCGCGCATCGGCGAGATCGTCGGCGACTGGAAGCCCGGCGTGATCGCGACGGCCTGCTCGAGGAGCGACTGCGGGATGTCGTAGTCGATCATCGCGTGGCGGCGGGCGACGAGCACGCCGTCGAGGCGGCCGATGAGCGTCTGCGCGGCGCCGACCTTCTCGGGCGTCGAGACGAGCAGCGCCGTCGACTCGAGGATGACCGGGCCGAAGATCTCCAGGCCCGCCTTCTTCAGCGTGCCGCCGGTGGAGACGACGTCGGCGATCGCGTCGGCGACGCCGAGGCGGATCGACGACTCGACGGCGCCGTCGAGCTTCACGAGGGTCGCGCCCTCGATGCCCTCCTTCGCGAACCAGCGCTCGAGGAGGCCGACGTAGCTCGTCGCGACGCGCTTGCCGGAGAGCTCCTTCGGGTCGCTGAAGCGGCCGGGCTCGGAGGCGAAGCGGAAGGTCGAGTCGCCGAAGCCGAGCTCGCGGATCTGGGTCGCGGGCGAGTTCGCGTCGAGGAGGAGGTCGCGGCCGGTGATGCCGATGTCGAGGACGCCCGAGCCGACGTAGGTCGCGATGTCGCGCGGGCGCAGGTAGAAGAACTCGACGTCGTTCTTCGGGTCGATGGCGCTGAGCTCGCGGGAGTCGCGGCGGCCGCGGTATCCGGCCTCCTCGAGCATGGCGTTCGCGGTCTCGGCGAGCATGCCCTTGTTCGGCACGGCGATGCGGAGCATTGGGGTCCTTCTTCTGCGGGGAGCTGGGGCGCGGCGGGCGCGGGAGGCTGGGTCTGAGGCTGCGGCGGCGGGTCGTGCGCGGGCGGCCCTAGAGGGCGCGATAGAGGTCCTCGGGCGTGATGCCCTTCGCGATCATCATGACCTGGAGGTGGTAGACGAGCTGCGACATCTCGACGGTCGCCTCCTCGACGGACTCGTGCTCGCAGGCCATCCAGACCTCGGCGGCCTCCTCGACGATCTTCTTGCCGATGCCGTGGACGCCCGAGTCGAGCTCCTTCACCGTGCCGGATCCCTCGGGGCGGGTCCGGGCCTTCTCGGCGAGTTCGGCGTAGAGGTCGTCGAAGGTCTTCACGGCTCCCAGGGTAGTCCCCGCGGGAGGCCGCTCGGCGCGGTGCCGGGGCCGGGGCCGCGGGCCTAGGCCTCCAGCGGCTGCTCCGCGTGCCCGTGGGCGTGCGCGGCGGCGGCGTCGCGGAGCGCCTGGATCTGCTCGGCGGGCTCGCCGCGGAAGACGGCCGATCCGGCCACGAAGCTGTCGGCGCCGTGCTCGGCCGCCATCTCGATCGTCTGCGCCGTGATGCCGCCGTCGACCTGGAGGTGGAGCTCGAGTCCCGTGCGGTCCGCGAGCTCGCGCGCCTGGCGCAGCTTCGGCATCGTCTCGCGCATGAAGGACTGGCCGCCGAAACCGGGCTCGACGGTCATGATGAGCAGCTGGTCGAAGGAGCCGAGGAGCTCCTCGACGGCGGCGAGCGGGGTCCCTGGACGCAGGGCGATGCCCGCGCGGGCGCCCGCGGCGCGGATGTTCCGGGCGAGGGTGACCGGCGCGGTGGCGGCCTCGGCGTGGAAGGTGACCGACCAGACGCCCATCTCAGCGAACTGCGGGGCCCAGCGATCCGGGTCCTCGATCATGAGGTGGAGGTCGAGCGGGATCGGGCTCACGGCCTGGAGGCGCTCGACCATGGGCTGGCCGAAGGTGAGGTTCGGCACGAAGTGGTTGTCCATGACGTCGACGTGGGCGGCGTCGGCCGTGCGGATGCGCTCGAGCTCGCGCTCGAAGTTCGCGAAGTCGGCGGCGAGGATCGACGGGTGGATGCGTGCCTGCATGGGACCAGGCTAGCGAGGGCCCCGGGGCCGGCCGGAGGCCTAGGCCTCGCGCTGCAGCAGCGCGAGGTACATCGCATCCGTCCCGTGCCGATGCGGCCAGAGCTGCACGGCCGTGCCCTCCCCCAGCGGACGGGGCACGAGGTCGATCGGCGAGCGGCTGAGCTCGGCGACGACCGCGGCGGCGTCGAGCGCGCGGATGCCCGGGCGCCGGGCGCCGCGTGCCGCGATCGCGCTCGTCTCGGCGAGGTGCGGCGAGCAGGTCACGTAGGCGACGACGCCGCCGGGCGCGAGCGAGTCGAGGGCGGCCTCGAGCAGCGCCTCCTGGATCGCCGCGAGCTCGGGCACGTCGCCCGGCGCCTTGCGCCAGCGCGCCTCGGGCCGGCGGCGGAGGGCGCCGAGGCCCGTGCAGGGCGCGTCGACGAGGATGCGGTCGAAGCCGCCGTCCGCGTCCGACCACTCGGGCAGGCGGCGGCCGTCCTCGGCCGTGACGCGGATGGCCCGGCCCGTGGCGTCCTCGATCGGGGCGAGCGCGCGGCGGACGAGCTCGGCGCGGTGCGGCGCCACCTCGTTCGCGGTGAAGTCGGCGCCGGCCTCCGCGGCGAGCGCGGCGAGGAGCGCGGCCTTGCCGCCGGGGCCCGCGCAGAGGTCGATCCAGCGCTCGGGGCCCGCGTCGGCGGCGCGGCCCTCGAGGGCGGCGGCGGCGAGCGCGAGGGCGACGAGCTGGGAGCCCTCGTCCTGCACGCGGACGGCGCCCGAGCGGGCCTCGGGCAGCTCGTGCGGGTCGCCGCGGAGCAGGTCGAGCGAGGTGGGGGCGTACGCGGCCGGGAGGACGTCCGGCGCATGCGCCTCGGCGACGTCCTCGGCCTCGGCGAGCCCTGGCAGCGCGACGAGGTCGACGGCGGGCGCCTCGTTGTCGGCGGCGAGGAGCGCGTCGAGCTCGGCCTCGCGGCCCTCGGCGGCGAGCGACTGCCGCAGGGCGCGGAGGATCCAGGCCGGGTGGGCGGTGCGCGCGGCGACGAGCTCGTCGCCCGTGAGCGCCTCGGCGAGCCTGGCGTCCCACTCCTCGTCGGAGGCGCGCTCGATCGTGCGGAGCACGCCGTTCGCGAAGCCCACGGCGGCCGGGTTCGCGTACTCGCGCACGAGCTCGACCGACTCGTGGACGGCCGCGTGGCTCGGCACGCGCATGCCGAGGAGCTGGTGCGCGCCGAGGCGGAGGGCGTCGGCGACGCGGGCGTCGATCTCCTCCATGGGGCGGCGGGCGGCGAGCGCGATGATCGCGTCGTAGCGGCCGCGGAGGCGGAGGGTTCCGTAGACGAGCTCGGTCGCGAAGGCCGCGTCGGCGGCGCTCAGGCCGGCCTCGCGGAGGCGGCTCGGGAGGACGAGGTTCGCGTAGGCGTCGTCGTCCGCCACGGAGCCGATCGCCTCGTAGGCGACGCGGCGGGCGGCGGATGCCGTGCCCTCGCGGCGCTGCTCGCGGCGGCCCCGCTTCGGGGCGCCGCCGCTGCGGCGGCCCTGGTTGGGACGTCCTCCGCCGCGGCGATCGTCGGGGCGGGATTCGTCTCCGCGCCTCACGAGAGCACCGCCGAGTCGCGGCCGAGGCCCCGCCACCAGGCGTCCGCGTCCATCGCCTGCTTGCCGGCGGGCTGCACGCGGAGGAGGCGGATCGGCTCGGAGCCGGTGCCCGCGTAGACGCGCTTCGCGGCCATCCGCACCTCCCCGGGGGCGAGCTCGGGCGCCTGCTCCCCCGGCTCGAGGCGGCGGACGGCGTGGAGCTTGAGGCGCTGGCCGTCGAGCTCGCTCGCGGCGCCCGGCTCCGGGGTCGCGCCGCGGATGCGGGCGTGGACGAGCTCGGCCGGGAGCGTCCAGTCGACGACGCCGTCGGCGGGCCCGAGCTTCGGGGCGTGCGTCGGCTCGCCCTCCTGGGGGCGGGCGACGGCGGTGCCGGCGGCGATCGCGTCGACGACGGCGAGGAGGTCGCCGCTCGCATCGCGCGCGAGCTCGGCGAGGAGCTCGCCGCTCGTCGCCTCGGGCGGGATCGGCACGGCGCGCTGGGCGAAGACGGGACCCGTGTCGAGGCCCTCCTCGAGCCGGAAGATCGAGATGCCCGTCTCGGCGTGGCCGCCGAGGACGGCCCGCTGGAGGGGCGCCGCGCCGCGGAGCTTCGGGAGGAGCGAGAAGTGGAGGTTGATCCAGCCGTGCGCGGGCGCCTCGAGCATCGGGAGGCGCAGGAGGGCGCCGTAGGCGACGACGACGCCGAGCTCGACGCCGAGCTCGCGCAGCTCCGCGACGATGTCCTCGCCGGGCTTCGCCGAGCGGATGACGTGCAACCCGAGCTCCTCGGCGCGCGCGGCGACGGGCGAGGGCGTGAGCACGCGCTTGCGGCCGAGCGGGGCGTCGGGGCGGGTGAGGACGGCGACGAGCTCGTGCTCCGACGCGGCGAGCGCCTCGAGCGCGGGGACGGCGACCTCGGGGGTGCCGGCGAAGGCGATGCGCATGGTCCTCCTGAGGGGTGCGGCCCGCGGCGGCGGGACCTGTCGAGCGTAGCGGGCGAGGCGGGACGGCCCGGGCGGGCGGGACACCACGGTCTGAGGGCCGGTGAGGGCGTTCCTAGAAGGCGTCCGGCGGGTCGAGCCGGATCCGCAGCGTCGACCGGCGCGGCCCCGGCCGTCCGGACACCGCGCCGGCGCCCCTGGCGCGCGAGGTCGCGGCGAGCACGACGGCCGCCTTCGCCGCGCGCGCGACGGCGGCCCCGTCCGCGTAGCCGAAGCGGATCGTCGCGACAACCCCGCCCTCGGCTGCCGGCACCGGTCCGAGCACGTCGAGCTCGCCGGCGGCCCGCAGCGCGCCGAGCGCCGCGTCGACCTCGGCCGAGGTGCCCGTGACCTGCGCGACGCGGACGGCGGGCGGGAAGCGCAGCTGCCGGCGAACGGCGAGCTCCTCGTCGGCGTAGGCGACCTGGCGGCCGTCGCGGAGGGCGACCGCGGCCGGGCTCGCGCCGCCGACGAGCACGACGACGCCGTCGTCCGCGGCGAGCGCGGCGGCATTCGTCCAGCCGCGGAGGGCGTCGAGGGCGACGTCGAGGCCCTCGCGGGCGAGCATCCGCTCGGCGTCGAGGAGGAGCACGGCGCCGTAGCCGCCCGGCACGGCCGGCTCCGCGCCGCGCGTGGCGATGACGAGGGTGCGCGCCCGCTCGACCTGGACGAGCTCGCTCTCGCCGTCGGCGACGAGCACGCGCGCGCCCGGGAAGGCGCGGCCGAGCTCCTCGGCGGTGCGCCCCGCCCCGACCGCGAGCGGCCGCAGCTCGGCGCCGCCGCACTCCGGGCAGCGCCAGCCGCCGTGCACGGCGCCGCAGATGCGGCACGACGGCTCCGAGGCGAGCGCGGCGAGCGAGAGCGGCGCGCGGCACGAACGGCAGACCGCGGGCGTGCGGCACGAGCCGCAGGCGAGCGCCGGCACGTAGCCGGCGCGCGAGACCTGCACGAGCACGGGCCCGTCGTCGAGCGCGCGGTTCGCGGCCTGCCACGCCATCGAGGGGATGCGCGCCGCGCGGAGCCGGTCGTCGCCGTCGATCGCCCCGTCCGAGAGGAGGATGCGCGGGCCCGTTCGCCGCGTCGGCGCGAGCTCCTCGAGGAAGCCGAGCCCGACGAGCCGGCGCGATTCGACCGAGGGCGCGCGGGAGGCGAGCACGAGGGCGCAGCCCCGGGCGTCCTGCCGGAGCAGCGCGACGTCGCGGGCGTGCGCGTAGGGGGCGAGGGGCTCCGCGTACGACTCGTCGGCGTCGTCGAGCATGAGGATGGCCCCGAGCCGCGGCGCCGGCGCGTAGACGGCCGAGCGCGTGCCGAGCGCGACGCCGGGCGGGCCCTCGAGGTCGGCGAGGAAGCTCGCGGCGCGCTGGGCGGGCTTGAGGCGCGAGTCGAAGCGCCGGATCCGGTCGGCGGGCAGGAGCCGCGAGAGCGCCTCGCCCGCGAGCTCGACGTCGCGGAAGTCGGGCACCGCGAGGATGACATCCTCCCCCGCCGCCACCCGGGCCGCCGCGAGCTCGGCGAGCGCCGCATGGGCGCGCGGGACGCCGTGCTCGTCGACCCCGGCGGGCGCCGTGAGGGCGATCCGCGCCCCGGCCGCCGTGAGCCGCGCGAAGCCCGCCTCGCCGTAGGCGTCCTCGAGGACGGGGAGCCGGGGCGTGGGCTGGGCGGGGACGGCCGCGAGCCGCTCGGCCCGCTCCCCCGCCTCCTCGCACCAGCGCGCCTCGAGGCGCGCCGATCGCGCGGGCACCGCGAGGCGCAGCACGTCGGCGGCGGTGCCGCCCTGGCGATCCGCGACCCGGCGGGCGAGGGACGCGATCTCGGGCGTGAGCACGGGCGCCTCGGAGAGGACCGCCTCGAGCTCCGCGAGCTTCCCCTGGTACTCGGGCTCGGCGGAGGTCGCGAGCACGAAGCCCTCGACGAGCCGGCCGCCCGTGCGCAGCGGCGCGCGCACGCGCACGCCGGGCCGCACGCCGACGCGCAGCCGCTCCGGCACGGCGTACTCGAAGGGGCGGTCGAGCTGCGGGAGCGGCGAGAGGAGCGCGACGCGAGCGAAGGCGCGATCGGCGTGCTCGGTGGGCGCGAGCCCGGATGCCCCGAGCCCGGATGCCCCGAGACCCGATGCCCCGAGACCCGATGCCCCGAGACCCGATGCCCCGAGGAGGCCGGCCCCGTCTCGGGGACCGGCCTCCTCGGCGTCCGCGCTCGTCACGGCGATCGGCGCCTAGCGGCCGAGGGCGGCCCGGAGCGCCTCGACGCGGTCGGTGCGCTCCCACGTGAAGTCGGGCAGCTCGCGGCCGAAGTGGCCGTAGGTCGAGGTCTGCGCGTAGATCGGGCGGCGCAGGTCGAGGGCGTCGATGATCGCGGCCGGGCGGAGGTCGAACACCTCGCGTACCGCGCGCTCGATCGCCTCGCGCTCGACCGTCGCCGTGCCGAAGTCCTCGATGTAGAGGCCGACGGGCTCGGCGGCGCCGATGGCGTAGGCGACCTGCAGCTCGACGCGCTTCGCGAGGCCCGCCGCGACGACGTTCTTCGCGACCCAGCGCATGGCGTAGGCGCCAGAGCGGTCGACCTTCGACGGGTCCTTGCCCGAGAACGCGCCGCCGCCGTGGCGGGCGAAGCCGCCGTAGGTGTCGACGATGATCTTGCGGCCCGTGAGGCCCGCGTCGGAGCGGGGGCCGCCGTCGACGAAGGAGCCCGACGGGTTCACGTAGAGGCGGAGGCCGTCGGCCTCGAGCCCGGCGCGCTCGAGCACGGGGCGCACGACGAGGCGCTCGATGTCCTCGCGGATGCGCTCCTGCTCGATGCCGGGGTCGTGCTGCGTCGAGACGACGATCGCGTCGACCTCGACCGGGCGGTCGCCGTCGTAGCCGATCGTCGCCTGCGTCTTGCCGTCGGGGCGGAGGTAGTCGAGCTCCCCCGTGCGGCGCACCTCGGCGAGGCGCTCCGAGAGGCGGTGCGAGAGCCAGATCGGCATCGGCATGAGGACGTCCGTCTCGTCGCTCGCGTAGCCGAACATGATGCCCTGGTCGCCCGCGCCCTGGAGCGCGAAGGGGTCGCGCTCGGCCTCGGTGCGGACCTCGAGCGACTCGTCGACGCCGGCGGCGATCTCGGGCGACTGCGAGCCGATCGAGATCGAGACGCCGCAGGAGGCGCCGTCGAAGCCCACGACGGACGAGTCGTAGCCGATGCCCGTGATCGTCTCGCGGACGATCTGCGGGATCTCGGCGTAGCCGGAGGTCGTCACCTCGCCGGCGACGTGGACCTGGCCGGTCGTGATGAGCGTCTCGACGGCGACGCGGGAGCCGGCGTCCTGGCGGAGCAGCTCGTCGAGGATGCGGTCGGAGATCTGGTCGCAGATCTTGTCCGGGTGGCCCTCGGTGACGGATTCGGACGTGAAGAAGCGGAGCTCGGGCATGGTGCCTCCTGGCGGGGAGCGAAGCGGATGCGGGCGGTGCGGCCGTGGGGCCGCGGCGCGCTGCTGGGGGCGTGCGCGAGTGGTGCCGGCTGGGGGTCCGGCGCGAGCGGATCGGTGCCCGGGGCGCTAGCCCCGCGCGCGCCGATCGCGCACGACATCGAGGATGAGGTCTGCCACGGACATTTTGTCCCCCGAGCCCTCGGCGAGCTGGGCGCCGCCGCGCTCGAGGATGCGGACCTCGTTCTCCGCGGTCTGGAAGCCCTGCTGCCAGCCGACCCGGTTGAGGACGAGCAGATCGCAGCCCTTGCGGGCGAGCTTCGCGCGGGCGCGCTCGAGGAGCTTCTCGTCGTCCGGCTCGGTCTCGGCCGCGAAGCCGACGATCGTCTGGTCGTCGCGGGCGGTCTGGGCGAGTGCGCGGAGGATGTCGGGGTTCTTCGTGAAGGTGATCGTGAGGGTCTCGCCCTGCTCCTCCTTCGCGATCTTCCCCTCGGAGACGGCCTCGGGCCGGTAGTCGGCGACGGCCGCGGCCATGATGACGACGTCCCGGCGCGGCGCGATCTCGACGCAGGCGCCGTGCATCTGCTCGGCCGTCGTCACCTCGACGAGGCGGACGCCCTCCGGCGCCGGCACCTCGAGGTTCGCGGCGACGAGGATGACGTGCGCCCCGCGCTCCGCCGCGCGCTCGGCGATCGCGACGCCCTGGCGCCCCGAGGAGCGGTTGCCGAGGAAGCGCACGGGGTCGAGCGGCTCGCGCGTGCCGCCGGCGGTGACGAGCACGCTCACGCCCTCGAGGTCGCGGGCGGCGGCCCGGGCGGCCCGCTCGCCGACGCCGCGGCGCGCGGCCGCGAGGATCGCGCCGACGATGACGTCGACGTCCTCGAGCCGGCCGGGGCCGGAGTCGTCCCCGGTGAGGCGGCCGTCGCCGGGGCCGACGATCGTCACGCCGCGGGCGTCGAGGCGGCGGGCGTTCGCCTGCGTGGCGGGGTGCCCCCACATCTCGGTGTGCATCGCGGGCGCGATGACGAGCGGGGCGGCCGAGGCGAGCAGCGTCGTGCCGAGGAGGTCGTCGGCGAGGCCGGCGGTCATCTTCGCCATCGTGTTCGCGGTCGCGGGGACGACCGCGATGACGTCGGCGCGCTGCCCGAGGGCGACGTGGCGCACCTGCTCGACGTCGTCGAAGAAGTCGGCCGATACCGGGTTGCGGGAGATCGCCTCGAAGGTGGGGCGGCCGACGAAGCGGAGCGCCGCCTCGGTCGGGATGACGTGGACGTCGTGGCCGAGGAGCACGAGCTCGCGCACGACGAGCACGGCCTTGTACGCCGCGATGCCGCCGGAGACCCCGACGACGATGCGGAAGCGCTCCGCCGGGGCACCCTGCGGGGCCGTGTCGGAGCGCTCCGGGACGTTCGTCTCAGCCACGTCCGCCCGCCGTCTACTCGGCGGCGGGGGCGTCGCCCTCGGCCGGCTCCTCGTCGAGCGAGAAGGCCGCGTCGAGGTCGAGTTCGAGGCCGGCGAGGCCGGCGCCCGAGGGCAGCGGCTCGATCGGCTTCATCTCGAGCTTGCCCGCGTTGATCTCGCGGAGGGCGATCGAGAGGGGCTTGTCGTCGATCTGCGAGTCGACGAGCGGGCCGACGTTCTCGTAGATCGCGCCGTCGTGGAGGTCGGCGTAGTAGTCGTTGATCTGCCGCGCGCGGCGCGAGGCGAAGATGACGAGCTGGTACTTGCTGTCGACGTGCTCGAGCAGCTCGTCGAGCGGCGGCTCGATGATGCCCTGGGGCTTCTCGATCATTGGGGTCCTCCCTGGTCGGCGATGCCCATGAGGGTCACCACCCGTCGTGCCGCGTCGGGCACCTGGTCGTTGACGACGAGGTCGTCGAATTCGTCCTGCGCCGCGAGCTCGACCTTGGCGGTCTCGAGCCGGCGGGTCTGCTCCTCCGCGGTTTCCGTGCCGCGGCCGACGAGGCGGGCGACGAGGTCGTCCCAGCTCGGCGGGAGCAGAAACACGAGTCTAGCGTCAGGCATCCGCTCGCGGACCTGGCGCGCGCCCTGGATGTCGATCTCGAGCAGCACCGGCCGCCCCATCTCGAGCGCCGCCTCGATCGGGCCGCGCGGCGTGCCGTAGCGGTGCGCGTTGTGGACGGTCGCGTATTCGAGGAGCTCGTCCGCCTCGATCATCCGGTCGAACTCGGCGTCGTCGACGAAGAGGTAGTGGACGCCGTCGACCTCGCCCGGCCGCGGCGCGCGGGTCGTCGCCGACACCGACATGAGGACGTCCGGGTAGTGGTCGCGGATGTACGCCGAGACCGTGCCCTTGCCCACGGCGGTGGGGCCGGCGAGCACGACGAGGCGCGGCGCCGCGACGCGCTGCGGGAAGTGCTCGAGGAGGTAGCGGCGCAGGCGCTCGCGCTGGTTCGCGCCGAGGCCGCCGAGGCGCTTCGAGGGCGAGATCGCAAGCTGGGCGAGGATCCGGTCGGTCTTCGTCTGGCCGACGTGCGGGATCGAGAGGAGGAAGTGCGTGACGCGGAGCGAGTGCTCGGCCTGGTTGGCCGGGTCGGCGGAGGCATCGAGCACCTCGATCGTCGAGCGGGTGCTCGAGGCGATCGCCTTCTTGACCTCCGCTCGGGCGCGGCGGGCGGCGACCGCCGCGCGGCTCGCGGCGGCTCGATCGACTGGCGGGGGGACGGCCATGGCTACCGCTGCTTTCCGAAGGCGTCCGCGAGGACAGCGATCTGCTCGTCGATGGCGTCGACGAGTCCCTCCTGGCCCGCCTCGAGGAGGCTGCGGCTGGAGGTGACGATGGTCGTGTCGGCGGCCGCCCCGAAGATGGAGCGGACCTCCGCGAAGGCGGCGCCCTGGTGCCCGAAGCCCGGGGCTAGGATCGGCGCCTTCGGCGCGACCGCGAGGTCCTCGAGGTCGATGTCGAGGAACTCGAAGTCGAGCGTGGCGCCGAGGACGACGCCGACCGAGCCGATCTCCCCCGAGAAGCGGCGGCGGTTCCAGTCGGCCGCCCGCGCGGCGATGCCGCCGGCGACCGTGCGGCCCTCCTGCGAGCCCCGGATGCGGCGGGCGGTCTGCACCGACGCCGACTCCGGGTTCGAGGTGGCCGCGAGGATGAACAGGCCCTTGCCGTTCGCCTCGGCGAGCTCGAGCGGATGCTTGAGCGTGTCGAAGCCCTGGTACGGGTTGAGCGTCATCGCGTCGGCCTCGAGGGGCGAGCCCGGCTGCAGCCACGCTTCGCTGTACGCCTCGAGCGTCGTGCCGACGTCGCCTCGCTTCACGTCGGCGATGACGATGAGCCCCGCCTGGCGGGCGGCCTCGAAGACCTCCTCGAGCACCTTGTAGCCGATGGCGCCGAAGCGCTCGTAGAAGGCGATCTGCGGCTTCACGATGCCGACGCGGCCCTCGAGCGCCTCGACGACCCGGAGGCCGAGCTCGAGCGCGCCGACCGCGGAGACCGGCAGCCCCCACTTCTCCAGCAGGTAGGTGTGCGGATCGATGCCCACGCAGAGGTGGCCGCGCGTCGCGAAGGCCTCCTCGAGCCGGGTGCCGAAGGGGGTGATGCCGGTCGCCTCGCTCATGTCATGCTCCTCGCCGCGCGTGGTACTCCTGCAGGGACGTGACCTCGAAGCCGTCCTCCAGCGCGCGGAAGGCTCCCACCGCGGCGTTGAGCTCCGAGACCGTGGTGAAGATCGGCAGATCCGCTCCCACCGCGGCGGCGCGGATCTCGTAGCCGTCGGCGCGGGCCGAGCGGCCGGAGGGCGTGTTGATGACGAAGTCGATGTCGCCCGCGTTGATCATAGCCGCGATGTTGGGCCGGACCTCAGCTTCGCCCGGCTCCCCCGCGGCCACGGCGGCGTGCGCCTCCGAGAGCTTGCGGACGACCTCGACGGGGATGCCGTGGCGCGCGAGCACCTGCGCGGTGCCGGAGGTCGCGAGGATGCGGAACCCGGCCTCGGCGAGGCGCGACACCGGCATGACGACGGCGCGCTTGTCGCGGTCGGCGACCGAGATGAACGCGGAGCCGCTCGTCGGGATGCCGCCGCCCGCCGCGGTCTGCGCCTTCGCGAAGGCCGCCGGGAAAGCGCGGTCGATGCCCATGACCTCGCCGGTCGAGCGCATCTCCGGGCCGAGGACGGCGTCGACGACGCGGCCCTGCGGGGTGCGGAAGCGCTTGAACGGCAGCACGGCCTCCTTCACGGCGATCGGCGCGTCGAGCGGCACCGAGCCGCCGTCCCGCTCGGCGAGGAGGCCCTCGGCGCGGAGGGTCGCGATCGAGTCGCCGGCCATGACGCGCGAGGCGGCCTTCGCGAGCTGCACGCCGAGCGCCTTCGAGACGAAGGGCACCGTGCGCGAGGCGCGCGGGTTCGCCTCGAGGACGTAGAGGATCGTGTTCGACATCGCGAACTGGACGTTGAGGAGGCCCCGCACGCCGATGCCCTGGGCGATCTTCAGCGTCGCCTCGCGGACGCGCTCGAGGTCGGCGTCCGAGAGCGAGATCGGCGGGAGGGTGCAGGCCGAGTCGCCGGAGTGGATGCCGGCCTCCTCGATGTGCTCCATGACGCCGCCGAGGTAGAGCTCCTCGCCGTCGAAGAGCGCGTCGACGTCGAGCTCGAGCGCGTCGTCGAGGAAGCGGTCGACGAGGAGCGGGTGCGCCGCGTCGACGATCCCCTGGCCCTCGATGCGGCGGAAGTAGTCCTCGAGCTGCTCGGCGTCGTAGACGATCTCCATGCCGCGGCCGCCGAGCACGAAGCTCGGGCGCACGAGCACGGGGTAGCCGACCTGCTCGGCCATCTGGATCGCCGAGGGGAGGTCGGTCGCCGTCGCGTTCTCCGGGGCGCGCAGGCCCGCCGCGTCGAGGATCGCCGAGAAGGCGCCGCGCTCCTCGGCGAGGTCGATCGCGTCGGGCGAGGTGCCGAGGATCGGGACGCCCGCGGCCTTGAGGCCCTGGGCGAGGCCGAGGGCGGTCTGGCCGCCGAGCTGGACGATGACGCCGAGGAGCTCGCCGTCCGCCCGCTCGGCCTCGATGACCTCGAGGACGTCCTCGAGCGTGAGCGGCTCGAAGTAGAGGCGGTCGCTCGTGTCGTAGTCCGTCGAGACGGTCTCCGGATTGCAGTTGATCATGATCGTCTCGAGCCCGGCGTCCGAGAGCGCGAAGGACGCGTGGACGCACGAGTAGTCGAACTCGATGCCCTGGCCGATGCGGTTCGGGCCCGAGCCGAGGATGACGACCTTCCTGCGGTCGCTCGGGACGACCTCGGTCTCCTGGTCGTACGACGAGTAGTGGTACGGCGTGTGGGCCGGGAACTCGCCCGCGCAGGTGTCGACGGTCTTGAAGACCGGGCGCAGCCCGAGGTTGCGGCGGATGGCGCGGACCTCGGCCTCGCCCATCCCCCGCAGCTCCGCGATCTGCGCGTCGGAGAAGCCGTGGCGCTTCGCGTGCTTCAGGAGGCGCTCCTCGAGGTGCTCCGCCGAGCGGACCTCCTCGGCGATCTCGTTGATGAGCACGATCTGGTCGAGGAACCAGGGGTCGATCTTCGTCGACTCGAAGACCTGCTCGACCGTGGCGCCCTTCGAGAGCGCGATCTGCACGTCGACGATCCGGCCGTCGGTCGGGATCTTCATCGACTCGAGGAGCTCGTCGACGGTGCGGGCGTCGTCCTTCCAGGTGAAGGACGATCCGCGCTTCTCGAGCGAGCGGAGCGACTTCTGGAGGGCCGTCGCGAAGTTGCGGCCGATCGCCATCGCCTCGCCGACCGACTTCATGGTCGTCGTGAGGGTCGGGTCGGCGGTGGGGAACTTCTCGAAGTTGAAGCGCGGCGCCTTCACGACGACGTAGTCGAGCGTCGGCTCGAAGGAGGCCGGCGTCACCTTCGTGATGTCGTTCGGGATCTCATCGAGGCGGTAGCCGATGGCGAGCTTCGCGGCGATCTTCGCGATCGGGAAGCCCGTCGCCTTCGAGGCGAGCGCCGAGGAGCGAGAGACGCGCGGGTTCATCTCGATGACGATGATGCGGCCCGTCTTCGGGTCGACGGCGAACTGGATGTTGCAGCCGCCCGTGTCGACGCCGACGGCGCGGATGATCGCGATGCCGATGTCGCGGAGCTTCTGGTACTCGCGGTCGGTGAGGGTGAGCGCCGGGGCGACGGTGATCGAGTCGCCCGTGTGGACGCCGACCGGGTCGACGTTCTCGATCGAGCAGACGACGACCGTGTTGTCGGCCGTGTCGCGCATGAGCTCGAGCTCGTACTCCTTCCAGCCGAGGATCGACTCCTCGAGGAGCACCTCCGAGGTCGGCGAGGACTGGATGCCGTCGCCGGCGATCCGGATGAGGTCCTCCTTCGTGTACGCGAAGCCCGAGCCGAGGCCGCCCATCGTGAAGGAGGGGCGGACGACGAGCGGGTAGCCGAGGTCCTCGGCGAACTCGATCGCCTCGTCGAGGGTGTGCGCGATGTGCGAGCGCGCGACCTCGGCGCCGGCCTCGACGACGAGGTCCTTGAAGATCTGGCGGTCCTCGCCGCGGCGGATGGCGTCGACCTTCGCGCCGATGAGCTCGACGCCGTGCTTGTCGAGGATTCCCTGGTCGTGGAGCGCGATCGCCGCGTTGAGGGCGGTCTGGCCGCCGAGGGTCGGGAGGATCGCGTCGGGGCGCTCCTTCTCGATGATCGCCTCGATGACGGCCGGGGTGATCGGCTCGACGTAGGTCGCGTCGGCGAAGTCCGGGTCGGTCATGATCGTGGCGGGGTTCGAGTTCACGAGGATGACGCGGATGCCCTCCTCGCGGAGCACGCGGCAGGCCTGCGTGCCGGAGTAGTCGAACTCGGCGGCCTGGCCGATGACGATCGGCCCGGAGCCGATGACGAGGACGCTCTGGATGTCGGTGCGCTTCGGCATGGTGGGCTAGGCGTCCTTCCGGTCGGTGCTCGTGACGTCGCTGGTCGTGTCGAGGTGGGCCAGCACCATGTCGCGGAAGCGGTCGAAGAGGGGGGCGGCGTCGTGGGGGCCGGCGGCGGCCTCGGGGTGGAACTGCACGCTGAACGCGGGGATGTCGAGGCAGCGCAGCCCCTCGACGACCTGGTCGTTGAGCCCGATGTGGCTCACCTCGGCGCGGCCGAAGCCCTGCGGCGTCTCGACGGGGCCGTCGAGCGGTGCCTGCACGGCGAAGCCGTGGTTCTGCGCGGTGATCTCGATCTTCCGGGTCTGCGTGTCGAGCACGGGCTGGTTGATGCCGCGATGACCGAAGGGGAGCTTGTACGTGTCGAAGCCGAGCGCGCGGCCGAGGAGCTGGTTGCCGAAGCAGATGCCGAAGAACGGCGTGCCGTCGCGGAGGACCTCGCGCAGCAGCTCGACGTGGTCGTCGCTCGCGGCCGGGTCGCCCGGGCCGTTCGAGTAGAAGACGGCGGTCGGGGCGAGCTCGCGGAGCTGCTCGATCGTCGTCGCGTGCGGGAGGACGTGGACGTCGAAGCCGCGCGCGGCGAGGGCGTTCACGGTCGCGGTCTTGATGCCGAGGTCGAGGATCGCGACCGAGCCGAGGCGCTCCTCGGCGGTCGACTCGACGACGTAGGGCTCGGGGGTCGAGACCTCGTCGGAGAGGTTGCGGCCGGCCATCGAGGGCTGCTCGCGGACGGCGGCGAGGAGCTCCTCGGCGGCCAGCTCCGCGTCGGGGCCCGAGAAGACGCCGGCGCGCATGGCGCCCTCGGCGCGGATGCGGCGGGTCACGGCGCGCGTGTCGATGCCGGAGATGCCGACGATCCCGCTCTCGCGGAGGTCGTCGTCGAGCGAGCGCTGCGAGCGCCAGTTCGAGGCGATGCGGGAGGGGTCGCGGACGACGTAGCCGGCGACCCAGATGCGGCGCGACTCCATGTCCTCGTCGTTCATGCCGGTGTTGCCGATGTGCGGCGCGGTCTGGACGACGATCTGGCCCGCGTACGAGGGGTCGGTGAGCGTCTCCTGGTAGCCGGTCATGCCCGTCGAGAAGACGAGCTCGCCGAGCGTGCGGCCGACGGCGCCGTAGGCGTCGCCCTCGTAGCGGGTGCCGTCCTCGAGGACGAGCACGGCGGGAAGGGGCATGGTCATGGCAGCTGCTCCTGGGTGTCGGGGGTCTGGGCGCGCGCGTCGAGGGCGAGCTCGAGGCGGCGGACGAGGTCCGCGCGCTCGCCGGCGTCGACGACGCGGAAGGAGGTGTCGACGAGCTCCTCGCGGCACTCGTGGGCGGCGAGGTTCCAGCGGACGACGGTGAGGCCGCCGCGCTCGACGGCGCGGTCGATCGTCGCCGTGCCGCGCTCGATCGAGGCGATGGAGGAGATGGGGATGAGGAACGCATCCCGGCCGTTCAGCGCGACCTTGAGGCCGGGGCGGCCGAGCTCGAGGCGGCAGCGGCCGCGGAAGCCGAGGCCGCTGCCGACGAGGCGCTCGAGGGGCGCGTCGAAGGGGGTCGTCGCGACGTAGTGGACGTCGTCCCAGGCCGCCTCGGGCGCGCCGAAGGCGGCCTCGTCGACCGGGAGCGGGGCGGGCAGGTGCGCCTGGGCGCGCGACTTCGCCCGCCATCCGAGCCGGAGCAGGGCCACGACGACGAGGAAGGAGGCGGCGAGGATGAGCACCGCGGAGAGGCGTCCGTCCATCAGCGATCCCCCGCCTGCTCTGCGTTCAGGCCCTCGGCGGCGTCGCGCTCGGCCTCGCGGCGGCGGCGCGCCGCGCGGGCGACGGTCTCGGCGTCGACGAGCTCGCCGTCGAGGACGGTCGCCTCGCCGCGGAAGATCGTCGCCATGACTCGGCCCGGCAGCTCCATGCCGAGGTACGGCGAGTTCACGCTCTTCGAGCGGAGGTCCTCCGCCGAGAAGGGCGCGCGCGGGCGCGGGTCGTAGAGGCAGAGGTCGGCGGGCTCCCCCACCGCGATCGGGCGGCCGGCCTCCTCGGCGCGGCCGATGCGCGCGGGCGCCTCGCTCATGAAGCGGGCGACGTCGCGCCAGCTCGCGCGGCCCGGCTCGACCATCGTCTCGTGGACGACGCGGAGCGAGGCCTCGAGGCCGAGCATGCCCATCGCCGCGCAGTCCCACTCGCAGTCCTTCGCGTCGACCGTGTGCGGCGCGTGGTCGGTCGCGACGATGTCGATCGTGCCGTCGGCGAGGCCCTCGCGGACCGCCTCGACGTCGTCGGCCGTCCGCAGCGGCGGGTTCACCTTGAAGCGGGCGTCGAAGCCGCGCACCTGCTCCTCCGTGAGGACGAGGTGGTGCGGGGTCGCCTCGGCCGTGACCTGCACGCCCCGCGACTTCGCCCAGCGGACGACGTCGACCGAGGCGCGCGTCGAGAGGTGGCACACGTGGAGGCGGGCGCCGACGTGCTCGGCGAGGAGGACGTCGCGGGCGATGATCGCGGTCTCCGCGACCCACGGCCATCCGCCGAGGCCGAGCTCGGCCGAGACCGAGCCCTCGTTCATCTGGGCGCCGATCGTGAGGCGCGGCTCCTGCGCGTGCTGCGCGATGACGCCGTCGAAGGCCTTCACGTACTCGAGCGCGCGGCGCATGAGGAGCGGGTCGGAGACGCACTTGCCGTCGTCCGAGAAGACCCGCACGCGCGCGGCCGACTCGGCCATGGCGCCGAGCTCGGCGAGGGTCTCCCCCTCGAGGCCGACCGTGACGGCGCCGTTCGGGCGCACATCGCAGTAGCCGACCTCCTCGCCGAGGGCGCGGACGGCCTCGACGACGCCCGCCGAGTCCTGCACGGGGGCGGTGTTCGCCATCGGGAAGACGGTCGTGAAGCCGCCGATCGCCGCCGCCTGCGATCCGGTGAGGATCGTCTCGGAGGCCTCGAAGCCGGGCTCGCGGAAGTGGACGTGGAGGTCGACGAGACCCGGGAGGAGGATCATCCCCTCGCCCTCGACGACGCGCTCGCCGTCGCGCGCCTCGAGCGACTCGCCGATCTCGGCGATGCGGCCGCCCTCGACGCGGACGTCGCGGACGTCCTCGCCGTAGAGCGCCGCCTGGCGGATGAGGATGCCGGTCATGCGTCTGCCTTCCGATCGCCCGCGCAGAGGAGGTAGAGCGCGGCCATGCGGACGGCGACGCCGTTCGCGACCTGCTCGAGGACCGTGGAGGCGGGCGAGTCGGCGGCCACGGACGAGATCTCGAGCCCGCGGTTCATGGGGCCCGGATGCATGATGAGAGTCGACTCCGGCAGCGCGCGGAAGCGCGAGGCGCCGAGGCCCCAGAAGCGCGCGTACTCGTGGGTCGAGGGGAAGTAGGCGGCCTTCATGCGCTCGGCCTGGATGCGCAGGAGCATGACGGCCGTCGGCGAGTCGGCGAGCGCGGCGTCGAGGTCGTGGGTGACCTCGGCCGGCCACGCGCTCGTGTCGACGGGGAGGAGCGTGGGCGGGGCGACGAGCGTGACGCGGGCGCCGAGCGTCGTGAGCAGCCACACGTTCGAGCGGGCGACGCGGGAGTGGAGGATGTCGCCGACGATGACGACGTGCTCGCCGTCGAGGCGCTTGCCGCGCGAGGCGTCGCCGTGGAGGCGGCGGCGGAGCGTGAACGCGTCGAGAAGGGCCTGCGTGGGGTGCTCGTGCGTGCCGTCGCCGGCGTTGAGGATCGGCGTGTCGATCCAGCCGCGACTCGCGAGCAGCTCCGGCGCGCCAGAGGAGGGGTGGCGGATGACGACCGCGTCGGCGCCGATCGCGCGGAGCGTCTGCGCGGTGTCCTTGAGCGACTCGCCCTTCGAGACGCTCGAGCCCTTGGCGGAGAAGTTGATGACGTCGGCCGAGAGGCGCTTCTCGGCGGCCTCGAAGGAGATGCGGGTGCGGGTCGAGTCCTCGTAGAAGAGGTTCACGACGGTGACGCCGCGCAGCGCCGGGAGCTTCTTCACCTCGCGCTGCTGCGAGTCGTGCATGTCCTCGGCGGTGTCGAGGAGGGCGAGCGCCTCGTCGAGCGAGAGGTCGCGGGTGCTGATGAGGTGGCGGATGTCAGGCCTCCCGGGTCGTGTTCGAAGAGCCGCTCTCGTCGCCGTCGTCGCCCGAGGCGATGACGACGCGGTCGGCGCCGTCGATCTCCCGCAGCTCGACGTGGATGCGCTCCGAGCGCGCCGAGGGCAGGTTCTTGCCGACGTAGTCGGGGCGGATCGGCAGCTCGCGGTGGCCGCGGTCGACGAGGACCGCGAGGCGCACGGCCCGCGGACGGCCGACGCTCGAGACGGCGTCGAGGGCGGCGCGGATCGTGCGGCCCGTCGAGAGCACGTCGTCGACGAGGACGACCGTGCGGCCGTCGACGCCGCGCGGCGGGATGCGCGTCGGGCTCGGCATCTTCACGCGGCCGCGGCGCAGATCGTCGCGGAACATCGTGATGTCGAGCGAGCCGGTCATCTCGGCGGGGTCGATCTCCACGCCGTTCGCGGCCTCGATGCGGCGCAGCTGCTCCGCGAGGCGCTCGGCGAGGGGGACGCCGCGGGTCGGGATGCCGAGGAGCACGAGCTCCTCGCTGCCTCGGCCGCTCTCGAGGATCTGGTGGGCCATGCGCGTCAGGGCGCGCGCCATCTCGTCGTCGTCGAGCACGACACGTCGGCTCACGTCGACCTCCTTCCCCGCCTCGCAGGACGGTCATTAAAGGTGGTCAGGGGGTGATTCGATCCTAGCGCGGACGAGGGCCCCGGCACGCCGGGGCCCTCGTCGGGGATGATCGCTCCTGCCGCGTCAGCGGTCGCTGAGGCGCCCGAGGACGCCGTGGACGAACTTCGCCGAGTCCTCGGTCGAGTACGCCTTCGCGGCCTCCACGGCCTCGTCGATGGCGACGGCCGCGGGGACCTCGTCGTTGTGGCGCAGCTCCCACACGGCGATCCGCAGGATGGCGCGGTCGACGGCGGGCATGCGCTCGAGCGTCCAGCCGCGGGACGTCGAGGAGAGCTCCTCGTCGATCTCGGGGCGGTGCTCGATGACGCCGAGGACGATCTCGCGGGCGTACTCCCAGCTCTCGCGGCGGTCGGGCTCGCGCTCGACGCGCGCCGCCTCGGCAGCGAGGATCTCGGACGGCTCCTGGCCGCGGATGTCCGCCGCGAAGAGCATGTCCATGGCGCGCTTGCGCGCCTTCGTGCGGGCTCCCACTCGGCCCTAGTTCACGCGGCCGAGGTAGTCGCCCGTGCGGGTGTCCACCTTGATGCGGGTGCCCTGCTCGATGAAGAGCGGCACCTGGATCTCGGCGCCGGTCTCGACCGTCGCGGGCTTCGTGCCGGCGTTCGAGCGGTCGCCCTGGAGGCCCGGCTCGGTGTACGTGATCTCGAGCTCGACCGAGGCGGGGAGCTCGATGTAGAGGGGCTCGCCGTCGTGGAGGGCGATCTGCACGTCCTGCTGCTCGAGCATGTACTTCTCCGCGTCGCCGACGATCTTCTCGGAGACGGTGAGCTGGTCGAAGTCGTCCTTGTCCATGAAGACGAAGGAGTCGCCGTCCTTGTAGAGGTACTGGTAGTCGCGGCGGTCGACGGTCGCGGTCTCGATCTTCGAGCCGGCGTTGAAGGTGCGGTCGACGGTCTTGCCGAGGACGACGTTCTTGAGCTTCGTGCGGACGAAGGCGCCGCCCTTGCCGGGCTTGACGTGCTGGAACTCGATGACCTGCCAGAGCTGGCCGTCCATGATCATGACGAGGCCGTTCTTGATGTCGGCGGTCGTTGCCATCCGGGATACCCCTCTTCGTTGCGCGTTCGCGGTCGGTGCGGCCCGCTCGGCGCGAGCCCGACTGACGATCCTATCGGGTCGCGTCGGGCGGGCGACCCGGATGCCCGGGGCGGGTCGGATCGCGGCGGCGTCCGGAGCCGCGCTAGTACGAGCTCGCGGCCACGCCGAACATCGCGAGGAAGAAGACCGGCATGACGAAGCTCAGGATCAGGGCGATGGCGCCGAGCGCCACGGAGATCCAGCCGACCCAGATCGCGACGAGCGCCATCGTGCGGCCGGACTTGTCGGCCGTGCCGGAGATTTGCCCGAGGGCGACGTGGCCGAGGATGGCGCCGATGAGGCCCATGCCGAGGAGCGAGAGGATCATCGCGACGATCGCGAGCGAGTTCGTCGAGCCCTGCTGCGCGGCCGCGGCGGCGTAGGGGTTCGCGGCGTACGGCGGGGCGACGGGCGGCGCGTACGGCATGACCGCGGCGGGGGCCGGGGCGGGGGCCGGGGCGTGCTGCGGCTCGGCGGGGGCGTACGCGTCGGTCGCGGCGTAGGGGTCGGCTGACGCGTAGGGGTCGGCGTCGTGGTGGCCGTCGTAGGGCGCGTAGCTCGTGCTCATCTCGTGCTCCCGGGGAGGATCGTCGGCGCGGCGCTCGCCGCGCGTGCACCATGGTGCCGGGTGTGGCGCCCCGGCTCGACCGCCCATGGCGGGATCGCGATCCGACCTCAGGATGAGGATGGCGGGACCGGGTGCGGGCGGGATCCTCGGCGCAGCGGCGGCTCCCCGCGGCGACCTCCCGCGGCTATTCCCCTGTGGCTACTCTCCCGCGGCTACTGTCCCGCGGCTACTGTCCCGCGGCTACTGTCCCGCGGCTACTGTCCCGAGGCGCGCTTGGCCTCGAGGTGCTCGATCGCGGCGAGGCCCGCGAGGTAGCTGCCAGCGCCGAAGCCCGCGATCGTGCCCGAGGCGACGCCCGCGACGAGGCTGCGGTGGCGGAACGGCTCGCGGGCGTGCGGGTTGGAGAGGTGGAGCTCGACGACGGGGACGCCCGCCTCGACGACGATCGCGACGGCGTCGCGGAGGGCGACCGAGGTGTGCGTGAAGCCGCCCGGGTTGAGGAGGACGGGCGTGCCCTCGTCGGCGGCGCGGTGGAGGCGGTCGATGAGCTCGCCCTCGTGGTTCGACTGCGCGAGCTCGAACTTGTGGCCGGGGCCGGCGGCCCGGAGCCGCTCGAGAATCGACTCCTGCGTGTCGGCGCCGTAGATCGACGGCTCGCGGGTGCCGAGGCGATTGAGGTTCGGGCCGTTGAGGACGAGGATGCGCATGCCCCGAGGGTAGCCGCGGAGAGCGCCCCGCCGCTCGGTCGCGGACTCCCCAATCTAGGCGGCGAAGGCGAAGAGCATCGCCATCCACCACATGGGCATGAGCGCCATCGCCATGAGGCCGACGGCGAGCATGAGGCCGGTGAGCGACCATCCGGCCCAGATCGCGCCGAGGGCCATCTCGCGCCCGTCCTCGCGGCCGCGCGAGCGCTCGACCTCTCCGAGGGCGACGTGGCCGAGGATGGCGCCCGCCGCGGGCAGGCCAGAGACGGCGAGCGCGAGCGCGACGATCGACAGCGGGTTCGTCCGGCGCGGGCGCAGGCGGGCCGGCGCGGTCTGGCGCATGGGCACGGGGCGCTGCGGCGGACGCTGGCCGCGGGGCGGCCGGGGAGCCGGGCCGGCGGGCGGGAGCCCGGAGCCGTAGCGAGGCCCGCGCGGGCCGGACGGGCCGAGGGGCGCGGCGGGCATGCCCCAGCCGGGCGCGGCGGATCGCCGAGGCGTCGGCCCGCGCAGCGGGCGCGGCGCGGGCCGTCGGGCGCCTGGGCCCGCCGGCGGGAACGGGCGGGCCGGGCGGACGGGCCCCGCCCCCGGGCCGGGCACGGGCGCCGACTGGATGCGCGGCGCGAACCGGTGGGCGGCCCAGGGGTTCGGGTCGGCGCGCCTCACGGGGACGGTGGGCGTGCTGCGCGGGAAGTCCGGCGCGGGGTCGGCGTAGACCTCGGGCGCGACGGGATCGAGGATCTCGAGGGGGACGTCGTCCGCGACGGCGCGATCGAGCTCGGCGCGCTCCTCGCGGGCCTCCGGCTGCTCCTGCTCGGCACCGTCATGCTGCTCGGCGCCGTGCTGCTCGTCGCGATCCTGCGCGGCACGCTCCACGTCCTGCGGGCGCTCGTCCTCGCGGGCGCGCTCCTCGTCGCGTCCGGGGCGCGCGGTCTCCTCTGCCATGCGGTCTCCTCGGGGCGCGCGGGTGGCCGTCCGGCGGCCGAGGGGGGTCCGCGCCGCCCTCTCGACGATTCGATGCGCGCCGTCCGGCGGATGTTCCCGATCCGTCGGAGAAATCTTGCGGAGGTGTCGCGCGGAGCAGTCCCGCGGCCGGGTCGCGGCCCTAGGCGCTCGGCTCGCGCTCGCCGCCGAGCTCCTGGTAGGCGGCGAAGAGCAGCGACTCGTCCGGCGCCTGCATGATCGTCGGCTTCGCGAGCCCGTCGAGCACGACGAAGCGGAGCATCGCGCCGCGCGCCTTCTTGTCGCGGCGCATCGTCGCGAGGAGCGTCTTCCACCGGTTCGCGGGGTACGAAGTCGGCAGCCTGAGCGTCTCGAGGATCGCGCGGTGGCGGTCGGCGGTCGCGTCGTCGAGGCGGCCGGACATGCGGGCGAGCTCGGCGGCGAAGACCATCCCGATCGAGACGGCGGCGCCGTGGCGCCACTGGTAGCGCTCGGCGTGCTCGATCGCGTGGCCGAGCGTGTGGCCGTAGTTGAGGATCTCGCGCAGGCCCTGCTCGGTGAGGTCCTCCCCCACGACGCGCGCCTTCACGCGGATCGCGAGCTCGAGGCAGCGGCGCAGCTCGTCGGACGTCGGGTCGATGGCGCGCTCCGGGTCGGCCTCGACGATGTCGAGGATCTCGGGCTCCGCGATGAAGCCCGCCTTCACGACCTCGGCGAAGCCGGCGACGAGCTCGTTGCGCGGCAGCGACTCGAGCACGTCGAGATCGCAGACGACGCCGGCGGGCGGGTGGAACGAGCCCACGAGGTTCTTGCCCTCGGCGGTGTTGATGCCGGTCTTGCCGCCGACCGCGGCGTCGGCCATCCCGAGCACGGTCGTCGGCACCTGCACGACGCGCACGCCGCGCAGCCAGGTCGCGGCGACCCAGCCGGCGAGGTCGGTCGTCGCGCCGCCGCCGAGGCCGAGGATCGCGTCGGAGCGGGTGAAGTCGGCCTGCCCGAGCACCTTCCAGCAGAAGGCCGCGACCTCGACGCGCTTCGCGTCCTCGGCGTCCGGCACCTCGGCGAGGAGCACGCGGTCGAAGAGCCCGGAGAGCGACTGGCGCAGCTGCTCGGCGACCTGCGCGAGCGAGGGGGCGTGGATGATGAGCAGCTGGCGCGCCGTGTCGCCGAGGAGCGTCGGGAGCACCTCGTCGAGGCCCGCGATGAGGCCGCGGCCGACGAGGATGTCGCCGTGGGGGCCGGCCACCTCGATGCGGGTGGCCTCCGCGAGGGCGGAGGACGCCTCGGGCGCGGTCGGCTCGGCGCTCGTCTGCTCGGCGTCGGTCGGCTCGGCATCGGCGGGCTGGATCACTGGCGCTCCTCGTGGGGCTCGGGGATGGTCTGCTGTGCGGGGGCCGCCTGGCCGGCGCCCTCCTCCTCGAGCTCGAGGTCGAGGTCGGCGTCGTCCTCGCGCTCCTCGGCGTCGGGCTCGTCGAGCGAGGCCGGGCGCGTCACGGCGCCGGCCTTCACGAGGCCCTCGAGCATCTCGTCGACGACGTGCCGCATCGGGCGGAACGAGGTGTCGACGGTGAGCGAAGCGAGGCGCTCGTAGGTCGGGCGGCGGCGCTCGACGAGCGCGCGCCAGTCGTCGACGCTGCGGATGAGCGGGCGCTTGTCGTTCGCGATCCGCTCGGCCACGGCGTCCGCGCGCACGGTGAGGTGCACGACCCAGATGCCCTCGCCGAGGAGGAGCTCCTGCGTCGACGGGTGCATGACGGCGCCGCCGCCGAGCGAGACGATCTCGCGCTCGCGGACGGCGCGGGCGACCGCCTCGGCCTCGAGCTCGCGGAAGGCCTCCTCGCCGCGCTCGGCGAAGAGGTCGCGGATGGGCCCGTGCTCGGCCTGGATGAGCCGGTCGGTGTCGGCGAAGCTCGCGTCGAGCAGGCGCGCGAGGCGGCGGCCCGTCCGCGACTTGCCGGCCGCGGGCGGCCCGATGAGGACGACGGTCATACGCGCCACTGCTCCCGGTCGTCGCCCTGCGCGGCCTCGTCGAGGGCGCGCTCGGGGTCGGGCTCGCGCGAGTCCGGCGTCGAGCGGAGGTGCTCGGGCATCGCCGCGAGGTAGGCCTCGAGGTTGCGGCGGGTCTCGGCGAGCGAGTCGCCGCCGAACTTCTCGAGCACGGCGTCCGCGAGCACGAGCGCGACCATCGCCTCGGCGACGACGCCCGCGGCGGGCACGGCGCACACGTCGCTGCGCTGGTGGTGGGCGGTCGCGTCGGCGCCCGTGGCGAGGTCGACGGTCGCGAGGGCGCGCGGCACGGTCGCGATCGGCTTCATGCCGGCGCGCACGCGGAGGAGCGTGCCGGTCGACATGCCGCCCTCGACGCCGCCGGCGCGGTCGGAGGCGCGGGCGACGCCGTCCGCCGTGGAGAAGAGCTCGTCGTGGGCGTGGGAGCCGAGGCGGGCGGTCGTCGTGAAGCCGTCGCCGACCTCGACGCCCTTGATGGCCTGGATGCCCATGAGGGCGCCCGCGAGCCGCGCGTCAAGGCGCCGGTCCCAGTGCACGTACGAGCCGAGCCCGGGCGGCAGGCCGCGCACGCACACCTCGACGACGCCGCCGATCGTGTCGCCGAGCTTGCGGACCTCGTCGATCCGCTCGACGGCGCGGGCGCTCGTGGCGGGGTCGGTCATGCGAACGGGGTCGGCGTCGAGGCGCTCGACGTCGGCGAGCGAGGGGGCCGGCGCGTCGTCGGGGATGCGGACGTCGCCGATGGCGACGGTGTGGCTCGCGGTCTCGATGCCGAGCTCTGCGAGGAGGCGCTTCGCGATGGCGCCGAGGGCGACGCGGGCGGCCGTCTCGCGGGCCGAGGCGCGCTCGAGTGCGGGGCGGGCCTCCTCGAAGCCGTACTTCTGCATCCCGACGAAGTCGGCGTGGCCCGGGCGGGGGCGCGTGAGCCGGGCGCCGCGGCCGGTCTCGAAGACCGACTCGTCGACGGGCTCCGGGCTCATGACCTCGGTCCACTTGGGCCACTCGGCGTTGCCGATGCGGAGGCCGATGGGGCTGCCGATCGTGAGGCCGTGGCGGATGCCGGCGGAGAGCGTGAGCTCGTCCTGCTCGAACTTCATGCGGGCGCCGCGGCCGTAGCCGAGGGTGCGGCGGCGGAGGTCGGCGCGGATGTCCTCGGGGCTCACGGGGAGTCCGGCGGGCATGCCCTCGAGGATCGCGAGGAGTTCGGGGCCGTGCGATTCGCCTGCGGTGAGCCATCGGAGCATGCCGGCCATTCTCCCACGGCGGCGGGCGCGACCCGCGCGGGTAGGCGCCTGCCCCGGCTATTCACGATGCTCGGCGGCGGCGAGGGCGGCGCGCATGGCCGCCTCGACGCGGGGACGCTCTGGCCACGGCTCGCCCGCGTCGGTCGTGGCCGGGATGCCTGCGAAGCGCCGCGCCTGCTCGACCGCCTGGAAGAGGAGCATCTCCGAGCCCGGCACGACCGGGCGCCCGGCGGCGAGCCAGCGCTCGGCGAGCGGGCTCGGCCACGGGATGTAGACGACGTCGAAGAGCGCGCTGCCGTCGACGATCCGCTCGTCGGGCTCGAGGTCGCGGGCCGCGTCGACGGGGAGCGTGCTGAGGACGAGCTCGGGCACGGCGGACTCGGCGCGCTCATCGAGGGGCTGCTCCCCTGCGCCGCCGGGGCCTCCCGCGCTCCACGCGTCGAGCAAGCAGAAGGACGCCTCGAGCCCGAGCAGCCGCGCGAGCCCGAGCGCCTCGGCCGAGCGCTCCGGGCTGCGCGCCACGATCCGCACCTCGCGCGCGCCGAGCTCGCGGAGCGCCGCGAGGGCGCTCTTCGCGGTCGCGCCGGCGCCGAGGAGGTCCGCGCGCTCGGGCGCGTCGAGGCCTGCGGCGCGGATCCCCTCGACGATGCCGGCGACGTCCGTGTTGTCGCCGAGCATCCGCGACCCCGGCTCCGGCGTCTCGAAGACGATCGTGTTCACGGCGCCGGTGAGCCGCGCGAGCTCGCTCGCCTCGTCGACGGCGGCGAGGGCCTCGGACTTGAGCGGCATGGTGACCGAGAGCCCGCGCCATCCCTCGCCCCGCGTCGCGAGGAAGCCGGCGAGCTCGCCCTCGCGGAGCTCCACGCGCTCGTAGCGGCGGTCGACGAGGCCCAGGGCCTCGTGGGCGGCCGCGTGGAGGAGCGGCGACTTCGAGTGCGCGATGGGGCTGCCGAGCACGGCGAGGCGCGCGCCGCGCACGCCCGACCAGGGGCCGAGTCCGACAGCCTGGCTGTCGATCTCGCTCCCCCGGCCGGGGCGCTCGCGCGGCTCGCTCATCGCGCTACGAGTACTCCGGGTGCTCCTGCATCCAAGCGTCCCACTTCGCGACCGCCTGCTCGTGCTCCTGGTACGTGTTCGAGAAGATCGTCTCGCCCGTGTCGAGGTTCCAGGTCACGAAGTAGAGCCACTGGCCGTCCGCCGGGTGCATCGCCGCGTCGATGGCGATGTCGCCGGGGTTCGAGATCGGCCGCACGACCATGCCCGAGTGCAGGTAGGTGTTGTACTCGTTCGACTCGTCGGCGCGCTCGGCGTCCGTCGTCGAGACGCGGTGCGTGTTGCCCGTGCCGTAGGCGACCGTCGCGTCCGACTGCAGCGGCATGCCCTGGTCGATGCGGTTGAGGAAGACGCGGGCCACCTTCGGGTAGTCGGCGGCGAGGCCGGCCTCCTTCTGCACGAGCGAGGCGAGGCGGATGACGTCCCAGCGGCGGTCCTCCGGCACCCCGTGCTCGTCGAGCGCCTGCATCGTGCGGGCGACCATCGTCTCGAGCATCGCGCGCGCGCCGGTGCCCGGCTCGAACTCGTACGTGGCCGGGAAGAGGAAGCCCTCGAGGCTCTTCGCCTCGGCCGGCAGCCCGAAGCTCTGCGGGTCGGCGGCGAGCGCCTTGAGCTCGTCGGCGGTGACGTCGGTCGATTCGGAGATGAGCTCGTAGACGTCGGCCTCGGCCGTGCCCTCGGGGACGGCGACGGTGCCGGTCACGCGGTTCGCCGGGTCGAGGAGGGCGTCGAGGGCGGACTCCGCGCTCATCTCCTCCTGCAGGCGGTACGTGCCGGGCATGAAGACGGGATCGTCGTGCCGCGATATGGCCTCCTCGATGAAGGCCCTGCTCGTCTTCACGACGCCGGCCTCCTCGAGGCGCTCGCCGATCGAGGTGCCCGTGTCGCCCTCGAGGACGGCGAAGCTCACCTCGGTGCCGTTGCCCGTGCCGCGGTAGTCGTTCTGCCCGAACATCGCGGCGATGCGGTCGCCGAAGAGCGAGGAGCCGATGAGGCCGACGAGCGCGAGCGCGGCGACCGCGACGAGGGCGGCGAGGCCCATCGTGCGGCCGCGGCCGGAGCCGGATCGCTTCGACGAGGCGCCTCGCCCGCCGCCGCGTCCGCCGGGGCCGGTCGTCGAGGGGGTGCTGAGGGGCTCGCTCGCGCGCGAGGGCGAGGCGGCGGCGCGTGGGGTCGCGGCCGCGGCTGCCGCGGCGGGTCGCTCGGCGCGCGGGCGACGGAGCTGCTCCCCCGCAGCCGGAGCGGAGGCGGCGGCCGACGCCGAGGTCGTCGCGGGCGCGGTGGCCGGCGCGGGCTGCGAGTCGACGACCGCTCGCTCGACCGGGTCCTCGCCGAAGAGGTCGGCGAACACCTCGTGCGGGTGCTCGGCGCCCGCGGTCTGCTCCCGCTCGCGGGCGCGGAGGTCGCGGCGGCGCGGCGTGGACGGCACCTGCGGGGTCGACGGCACCTGCGGCGCGGTCGGCTCGTTCGCGTCGGTCACGTGAGGGGCTCCTCTGGGGTGTCGGCGGGGTCCGTGAGGACGCCGGGAGGGCTTCCGCTCGATCGCTCCGCGTCGAGGGCGTTCTGGAGGATGACGACGGCGGCGACCTGGTCGATCCTGTCGCGGGATCGGCTCGGCCGTCGACCCGACGCGCGGAGCTGGGAGGAAGCGCTCACGGTCGAGAGCCGCTCATCCACGAGGCGCACGGGCACCTCTGCGGCCGCGGCGAGCTGGAGCGCGACCATCCGGGCGTCCCCCGTCGAGGCGGTCTCGCGGCCCGAGAGCGCGAGCGGAAGCCCGACGACGAGCTCGATCGCCTCGTGCTCGCGGACGATCGCGAGGATCGGCGCGACGTGCGCGTCGCCCTCGAGATCGCGCGGCACGGTCTCGACCGGCGAGGCGAGCATGCCGTGGAGATCGGAGCGGGCGACGCCGATGCGCGCCGTGCCGACGTCGACCCCGATCCGGACCCCCGTGCGCACTAGGCCCGCAGCTCCCCGCGGATGGCCTCGAGGGCCTCGCCGAGCTTCGTCGGGTCCTGGCCGCCGCCCTGCGCGAGGTCGTCCTTGCCGCCTCCCCCGCCGCCGAGGATGCCCGCGGCGAGGCGCACGAGCGCGCCCGCCTTGGCGCCGGCCGAGCGGGCCGCCTCGTTCGTCGCGACGAGCACGACGGGCTTGCCGTTCGCGGCGCCCGCGAGGGCGACGACGCCGGCCTCGGAGCCGAGCTGGTCGCGGATCTGCAGGGCGAGGCCGCGGAGGTCGTCGGCCGAGCGGATGTCGCCGAGCGAGGCGACGACCGCGCGGTGCGCGCCGAGGCGCTCGGCCTTCGCGAGGAGCGCCGGCGCCTGCTGCGCGAGCTGGGCCGCCTCGAGCTCGGCGACGCGCTTCTCGGCCTGCTTGAGCTGGGCGACGAGGTCCTGGATGCGCTCCGGGAGCTGCTCGCGCGGCGTCTTGAGGTTCGTGGTGAGCTGCTGCACGATGGCGCGCTCGGCCGCGAAGTCGCGGAACGCGTCCTTGCCGACGAGGGACTCGACGCGGCGCGAGGTCGAGCCGACCGAGCTCTCGCTCACGAGGTTGATGATGCCGACCTCGGAGGAGTTCGCGACGTGCGTGCCGCCGCAGAGCTCGCGCGACCAGGGGCCGCCGATGTCGACCATCCGCACGACCTTGCCGTACTTCTCGCCGAAGAGGGCGCGGGCGCCCATGGCCTTCGCCTCGTCGAGCGGGAGCTCGCGCGTGACGACCTCATAGCCCTGGCGGATGGCCTGGTTCGAGATGTCCTCGAGCTCCGAGCGCGTCTCGGCCGAGAGCGGCTGCGACCAGGCGAAGTCGAGGCGCAGATAGCCGGCCTTGTTGTAGGAGCCCGACTGGTGGGCGTCCGGCCCGAGCACGTCGCGGAGGGCCGCGTGCACGAGGTGCGTGGCCGTGTGCGCCTGGCAGGCCGCGCGGCGGTACGCGCCGTCGACGACGGTCTCGACGCGCTCGCCCGGGGCGATCTCGCCCGAGGTGATCGTCACGGTGTGGCTCACGAGGCCCGGCACCGGCTTCTGCACGTCGACGACGTCGGCCGCGAATCCGGTACCGACGCCGACGATCGAGCCGGAGTCGGCCTCCTGGCCGCCCGCCTCGGCGTAGAGCGCCGTCTCGCGGAGGATGAGCTCGACCGTGTCGCCGACGCCGGCGCGCTGCGCGGGCTGGCCGTCCTTGAGCAGGCCCAGCACCTCGGTCTCCTGCTGGAGGCGCTCGTAGCCGGTGAAGACCGTCTCGCCGAGGGCGCGGAAGCCGGCGTAGGCCGAGATATCGGCCATCATCGTGCGCTTCGCCTTCGCGTCGGCCTTCGCGCGGGCGCGCTGCTCGCTCATGAGCTCGTCGAAGGCCTGGCGGTTCACGCTGAGGCCCGCCTCCTCGGCCATCTCGATCGTGAGGTCGATCGGGAAGCCGAAGGTGTCGTGGAGGAGGAACGCCGTATCGCCCGGGATCGTCTTCGCGCCCGAGCCCTTCGTCGAGGCGACCGCCTCGTCGAGGATGGCCGTGCCCTGCTCGAGCGTCTTGAGGAAGGTCTGCTCCTCGGCGTACGCGAGGCGCGCCGTGCGCTCCCAGCCCGCGTCGACCTCGGGGTAGCCCTTCGCCATCGCCGCGCGCGAGAGCGGGAGGAGCTCGGGCAGCGTCGGGCCCTGCACGCCGAGGAGGCGCATCGCGCGGATGGCGCGCCGCAGGAGCCGGCGGAGGATGTACGAGCGGCCCTCGTTGCCGGGCGCGACGCCGTCGCTCATGAGCATGAGCGAGGAGCGCACGTGGTCGGCGACGACGCGCAGGCGCGTGTCGTCCTCGGCGTCGGCGCCGTAGGTGACGCCCGCGAGCTCGGCGGCGCGGTCGAGGACTGGGCGCACCTCGTCGATCTCGTACATGTTCGCGACGCCCTGCTTGATGAAGGCGACGCGCTCGAGGCCCATGCCGGTGTCGATGTTCTTGTTCGGCAGCTCGCCCACGATGTCGAAGTCGACCTTCGAGCGGAGCTCGCCGAGGAGGTCCTGCATGAAGACGAGGTTCCACACCTCGACGTAGCGGTCGTGGCCGGTGGCCGGGCCGCCCTCGGGGCCGTACTCCGGGCCGAGGTCGTAGAAGATCTCCGAGTCGGGGCCGCCGGGGCCCGGCTGGCCCATGTGCCAGTAGTTGTCGGCGCGGCCGAGGCGCTGCACGCGCTCGGCGGGGAGGTCGGTGCACTCGGCCCAGAGAGCCTCCGCCTCGTCGTCCGTCTCGTAGACGGTCGCCCACATGCGGTCCTTCGGGAAGGCGAGGCAGCCCTCCTCCTCGGGGCCGGTGAGGAACTCCCACGCCCAGGTGATCGCCTCGCGCTTGAAGTAGTCGCCGAACGACCAGTTGCCGAGCATCTGGAAGAAGGTGCCGTGGCGGGGGGTCTTGCCGACCTCCTCGATGTCGTTCGTGCGGATGCACTTCTGCACGTCGGCGATGCGCGTCGACGGCGGCGTCTCGACACCCGTGAGGTACGGGACCATCGGCACCATGCCGGCGATCGTGAACATGACGGAGGGGTCCTGGCTCACGAGCGGGGCCGAGGGAACGATGAGGTGGCCCTTCGACTTCATGAAGTCGAGGAAACGCTGGCGGATCTCGGCGGTGCGCATGGTCGTGTGGATGCCTTCGGGGAGGGTGCGGGGTGTGGTCTGTCGTCGCGCGGCGGCGCGCGGAGGCCGGCTAGCGGGCGCGGAGGGCCGTGTCGCCCTCGCGGATGGC
Organism: Pseudoclavibacter triregionum; assembly: GCA_910822395.1. Classification (GTDB taxonomy): domain Bacteria; phylum Actinomycetota; class Actinomycetes; order Actinomycetales; family Microbacteriaceae; genus Pseudoclavibacter; species Pseudoclavibacter triregionum. The sequence goes on along the minus strand of OU365335.1, from coordinate 1,978,365 downwards.
CGACTCGAGCTCCTCGACGCGGGCGCGGTAGCCCGAGCGGACGGCCTCGGCGACGTCGTCCATCGTCGCGTTCACGCCGGCGAAGGCGCGTCGGCCCGAGGGCGTCGAGTTGATGAGGTGGGCGAGGATGAAGCCGGCGGCGACGCCGCCGAGGATGCCGAGTGCGAGGCGCATGGTGCTCCTGTGCTGGTGGGCGGGTGCGGGAGATGGAGCGCGAGATCGCGCGAGGCGTGCGGCCGGGGCCGCGGCGCGCTAGCGGCGCTTGGCGCCGCGGAGGCTCGAGATGCCCGCGCGGACGGCGGCCGTGAAGCCGGCGAGCTTGATGAGCGGGCCGCCGACGGTGGCGGCGGTGAGCGCGACGAGGCTCGAGACGTTGTTCGTGGCGTCCGAGACGTGGGTCGTGATGTCGTCGACCTTGGCGAGCTGGCGGTTCGCCTCCTTCACCGTGACCTGCGTCTCGGCGAGGGTCGGCGTGAGGTGCTGCACCGACTCGCGGATGCCCGCGCGCAGCTCGTCGAGCACGCCGCCGAGCTTGATGAGGGGCACGGCGAGGAGGCACACGAGGACGGCGAAGACCCCCGCCGCGATGAGCCCTGCGATGTCGCCACCGGTCATGAAGAGTCCTCCGTCGTCGTCGCCCGCCGGATGCGGGCCTGCCTGGTCGCCGCGGCGATCCGCTCGGAGGCGGCACGCGCGCGTCGGCGCTCGGGCGCCGGCTCTCGATCATAGAGCGGTCGGGGGCGCGGCCGCTCCGGGAACGGGACGAGGCCCTCCCCGACGCGACGTCGGGAAGGGCCTCGCAGGCCGTGCGCGAGCGTTCGCTAGCGGGCGGCGTAGTACTCGACGACGAGCTGGACCTCGCACTGGATCGGCACCTCGGCGCGCTTCGGGCGGCGCACGAGGACGGCCGTGAGCTTGTCGAGCTCGACCGAGAGGTAGCCCGGGACGGGCGGGAGGACCTCGGCGTGGCCGCCGGCGGCCGCGACCTGGAACATCTCGCGCTCCTCCGAGCGGGGCTTCACGTGGATCTGCTGGCCCGGCTTCACGCGGAACGAGGGGCGGTCGACGATCTTGCCGTCGACGAGGATGTGGCGGTGGACGACCATCTGGCGGGCCTGGGCCGTCGTGCGGGCGAAGCCGGCGCGGAGGACGAGGGCGTCGAGGCGCATCTCGAGGAGCTCGACGAGGTTCTCACCCGTCAGGCCCGGCATGCGGCGCGCCTCCTCGAAGACGATGCGGAGCTGCTTCTCGCGGAGGCCGTACTGGGCCCGGAGACGCTGCTTCTCGCGGAGGCGGACGGCGTAGTCGGAGTCGGTCTTGCGGCGCGTGCGGCCGTGCTCGCCCGGGGCGTAGGGGCGCTTCTCGAGGGCGCGGGCGGCCTTCGGGGTGAGGGCGACGCCGAGGGCGCGCGAGAGGCGCACCTTCGAGCGGGTGCGGGAGGTCTTGGACATGCTGATGAGCCTTTCGGGTTCGTTTGGCGCGCGCGAGCGCGCAGAAGTGGTGCTCCGCATCCGGATGCGGTCCCGGTCGGGAGCGCGATCCTTCGGATGCGTCAAACGCGTGCGACGTCGCCCGCCGGGATGGCGGGGCCGCGGGTGTCTCGGACGGCTCGGCTACAGAGGACCGTCGCTCCTCGCCGGGCGTCCAGCCGCAGACGCGACCGGCAGGATGACCTTGAGAGCCTACCCCATGGCCTGTCCTCGACGCGAGCCTCACTCGCGGCGCGCCGTGGCCGGACCCGGACCCGGAGGCCGGTGACCCGCCACCTGGCGAGCCGCCCCCGCCCTTCTAGAGTCCGCGCGTGATCGAGCGGAGCTTGTCGAGCCGGGCCTGGATCTCGCGCTCGTAGCCGTGCGCGGTCGGCGAGTAGTAGGTCTCGTCGCAGAGGGGATCCGGGAGGTACTGCTGCCGCACGACCCCGAACTCCTCGTCGTGGGGATAGCGGTAGCCCTTGCCGTGCCCGAGCCGCTTCGCGCCGGCGTAGTGCGCGTCGCGGAGGTGCACCGGCACGCGGCCGCTTCTCCCGGCCTTCACGTCCGCGATGGCGCGGTCGATCGCGAGGTAGGAGGCGTTCGACTTCGGCGCCGTCGCGAGGTACGTCGTCGCCTCGGCGAGCGGGATGCGCCCTTCGGGCATGCCGATGAGCTGGACGGCCTGGGCGGCGGCGACCGCGACCTCGAGGCCCTGCGGGTCGGCCATCCCGATGTCCTCGGCGGCGAGGATGATGAGGCGCCGCGCGATGAAGCGCGGGTCCTCCCCCGCGACGATCATGCGCGCGAGGTAGTGGAGCGCCGCGTCGGGGTCGGAGCCGCGCACCGACTTGATGAAGGCCGAGATGACATCGTAGTGCTCGTCGCCGTCGCGGTCGTAGCGCAGGAGCGCCTGGTCGGATGCCGCCTCGACGTGCTCCGCGGAGATGGAGGAGGACTCCGCCTCGACGGCGCTCGCCGCGGCGGCCTCGAGGGTCGTGAGCGCGCGGCGCGCGTCGCCGGAGGCGAACCGGATGATCGCCCGCCGCGCGTCCGGCGCGAGCTCGAGCGCGCCGCCGAGGCCGCGGGGGTCGGCGACGGCGAGGTCGAGGAGCGCCTCGAGGTCGGCCTCGTCGAGCGGCTGCAGGGTGAGGAGGAGGCTCCGCGAGAGCAGCGGCGAGATGACGGAGAAGGAGGGGTTCTCGGTCGTCGCGGCGACGAGGGTGACCCACCCGTTCTCGACGCCCGGGAGGAGGGCGTCCTGCTGCGCCTTCGTGAAGCGGTGGATCTCGTCGAGGAAGAGGACGGTCTGCTGGCCGTAGAGGTCGCGCGTCGAGAGCGCCTCGTCCATGACCTGGCGGACGTCCTTCACGCCGGCCGAGATCGCGGAGAGCTGCACGAAGCGGCGGCCGGAGGTCGAGGCGATGGCCTGCGCGAGCGTCGTCTTGCCGGTGCCGGGCGGGCCCCAGAGGATGACCGAGGTGCCGGCCGTCCCGCCTTCCGGGCTCGCGAGCTTCCGCAGCGGCGAGCCGGGCCGCAGGAGGTGGCGCTGCCCGACGACCTCTTCGAGCGAGCGCGGGCGCATCCGCACGGCGAGGGGGGCGGTCGTCCCCATGAGCCCCTGCGCGGTGCGCTCGTCCCGGTCGGCCATGGCGCGATGTTAGTAAACTCCCGTCCGGTGCGCTCGACCGGCGCCCGACGACCATCGCCGACGAGAGGGGCCCCGTGGCCGGATCGAAGCAGGAGCGCGAGCGTCGCCGCCGCGCGCGCGAGTACGAGGCCCGCAAGGCCGTCCACGAGCTCCAGGTCGAGCGTCGCGGACGCGACAACCGTCTCTCCCTCATCGCGCTCGCCGTCGTCGCCGTCCTCGCGGCCGGCCTCCAGGTCCTCTTCCTCACCGTCGGCCCTGGCTCGACGCCGGCCGCCGAGCCCGTCGACACGACGCTCGTCGACCCGCTCGCGACCGAAGGCGCCGCGACGGCGGTGCCCGCCCCGACGCCGACCTCCACGGGCACCGTCCCGAGCGCCGAGCTCTCGGAGCACCGCACCTGGACCGGCACGATGACGATCAACGGCATCCCGCTCGGCGTCGAGCTCGACGGCGCCGCGGCCCCGCAGGGCGTCGCGAATATGGTCACCCTCGCGCAGGACGCCTACTACGACGGCACTCCCTGCCACCGCCTCGTCACGGCCGGCATCTTCGTCCTCCAGTGCGGCGACCCGACCGGCGCCGGCACGGGCGGCCCCGGCTACTCGTGGGGCCCGATCGAGAACGCCCCCGCGGCCGACCTCTACCCAGAGGGCACGATCGCGATGGCCCGCCGCGGCGGCGACGGCGCCTCGATGGGCAGCCAGTTCTTCATCGTCACCGCCGACTCGACGATCCCGAGCGACATGGCCGGCGGCTACACCGTCCTCGGCCGCGTCACCTCCGGCCTCGAGGAGCTCAAGGCCGCGGTCGTCGCGCAGGGCGTCGCGGGCGGCTCGACGGACGGCGCCCCCGCCGTGCCGACGACGCTCGAGTCCTTCGTCGTCCAGTAGGCGAACACGGCTCGAGAGCCCTTCCCGACACCTCCAGCTCCCCTTCGAGAGGCCCCCGCGCACCCCGCGCCGGGGGCCTCTCGACGTCCGCGACAGGCCGTCCTCACCTGGGCGGATCGCGTCGGATCGGGACGATCTCATGCCCTACGATGGTCGGACCCGTGCGCCCGCACGGACTGATCGCTGAGGATATGCGCCAATGTCTGCACTCCCCGAGAACCCCTGGGGCCGCGTCGAAGAGGACGGCACCGTCTACGTCACGGAGGACGGGGTCGAGCGCTCGGTGGGACAGTTCCCCGACGGGACGCCCGAGGAGGCCCTCGGCTACTTCGTCCGCAAGTTCCAGGACCTCGAGGGCCAGGTCAGCCTGCTCGAGGCGCGCGTGCGCAACGGCGCCCCGGCCGCGGACATCGCGAAGTCGGTCGAGCACCTCCGCGCCCAGGTCGAGGGCGCGAACGCCGTCGGCGACCTCGCCTCGCTGAAGACGCGCCTCGACGCCCTCGGCGGCACCGTGAGCGAGCTCACGAAGGAGCAGCGCGAGGCCCAGAAGGCCGAGCTCGAGGCCGCCCTCGCCGAGCGCGAGGCGATCGTCGTCGAGGCCGAGCGCCTCGCCGCCCAGAACCCCAAGCAGATCCAGTGGAAGCAGACCTCGGCGCAGATCGAGGAGCTCTTCGCGAAGTGGCAGGCGCACCAGCAGACCGGCCCGCGCCTGCCGAAGAACGAGGCGAACGCCCTCTGGAAGCGCTTCCGCGCCGCCCGCACGACCCTCGACTCCGAGCGCCGCGCCTTCTTCGCCGAGCTCGACGCCCAGCACAAGCAGGCCCGCGACGCGAAGCTCCAGATCATCGAGCGCGCCGAGGCCCTCGCCCCGCGCGGAGCCGACGGCGTGCAGGAGTACCGCCGCCTTCTCGACGAGTGGAAGGCCGCCGGCCGCGCCGGCCGCAAGCACGACGACGCGCTCTGGACCCGCTTCAAGGCCGCCGGCGACGTGCTCTACCAGGCCAAGAGCGAGGTCGACGCGAAGGAGAACGAGGAGTACTCCGCGAACCTCGTCGAGAAGGAGAAGCTCCTCGAGGAGGGCCAGCCCATCCTCGAGATGACCGACCGCAAGCAGGCCCGCGAGGCGCTCACCTCGATCCAGCGCCGCTGGGACGAGATCGGCCGCGTCCCCCGCGACCGCTTCAAGGAGGTCGAGGACCGTCTGCGCGCCATCGAGCAGCACGTGCGCAAGCTCGACGACGAGCACTGGCAGAAGGCCGACCCCGAGAAGCAGGCCCGCTCGACCGGCCTCAAGGCCCAGCTCGAGGACGCCATCGCGAAGCTCGAGGCCGAGCGCGCCGCCGCCGAGGCGAAGGGCGACGCGAAGGGCGTGAAGGCCGCCGACGAGGCCCTCGAGGCCCGTCGCGTGTGGCTCTCGGCCCTCGGCTAGGCCGCAGCCGGCCACGACATCGATCGGACGCCGCGCTCCCCTGGGGCGCGGCGTCCGTCGTCTCCGGGCTTCTGCGCCCGCCCCGGCGAGTCGGTGCCCATCCACAGGCCCCCGCCGAGCGAACCCTCCACAGGCGGGGCCCACCCGGGATGCGCCGGGGCCCGGGCTCGGCCACCATCGGGGCCATGCGCGCGAAGCGACTCGACGAGCTCCCCGAGCCGGAGCTCCAGGCCATGCTCCTCGACGGCGAGCTCTGGCGACCAGGCGGCGAGGGCATGCCCGGATGGCTCTCCGTCGCCGTCCCCGACGGCCCGCCGGCCCGCGCGGCCGCGCTCGCCGCCTGGTGCTGCCTCGGCGACCTCGTCATCGGCGAGGCGGCGATGTGGCTCCGCCTCGGCGGGCCGCCGCCTCCCATCATCGAGCTCGCGGTGGGACCCGGCCGTGCCCGCTCGGACCGATCGCAGGAGGGCGTCCGCCGCGTCGAGCGCGTCTACGCCCCCGAGGACTCCGAGCCGCTCGGCCGCATCCGCGTGCTCGGGCCCGTCCGGCTCGTCCTCGACGCCCTGCTCGATCCCGCGGGAGGCGCGGAGCTCGCGCGCGAGCGGCTCGAGCGCCTCGGCTGCGCGCCGGAGGCCGTGGCCGCGCGGGCGGCGCTGCTCCCCCGCCGTCCGGGCTCCGCGCTCGCGCGGCACCGGCTCGCGGAGCTGGGCTGGCGGGCTTCCGGCAGCGTCAGCCGTTCTTGATGCGGGCGACGTCGTAGACGCCCTCGATGCGCCGGACGGCATTGAGGAGGCGATCCAGGTGCACGATGTCGCCCATCTGGAAGGAGAACTTCGAGACGGCGAAGCGGTCGCGCGAGGTGTGGACCGTCGCGGAGAGGATGTTCACGTGGTGCTCCGAGAGGACGCGCGTGACGTCCGAGAGCAGGCCCGCGCGGTCGAGCGCCTCGACCTGGATGTTCACGAGGAAGATGCCGGAGGCGTGGGCGTCCCACTCGACCTCGATGAGGCGCTCGGGGTTCTCGCGCAGGCTCGCGGCGTTCGAGCAGTCCGCGCGGTGGACCGAGACGCCCTGGCCGCGCGTGATGAAGCCGAGGATCTCGTCGCCCGGGACCGGCGTGCAGCACTTCGCGATCTTCACGAGGATGTCGCCGGCACCGCGCACGAGCACGCCGGAGTCGCCGCGGGCCGTGCGAGCGCGGGCCCGGCTCGCCTCGAAGTCGGGCAGCGGCTCCTCGGCGTCGTCCTCGTCGTCGCGGAGCTCCGCCTGGAGCTTCTCCATGACCGACTGCGTCGAGACGTGACCGTCGCCGATCGCGGCGTAGAGCGCGGTGACGTCCGCGTAGCGCAGGCTCGCGGCGACGGCGGCGAACGCCTCCTGGACGGCCTCGCGGTGCACGGGCAGCTGGCTGCGGCGCATGGCGCGGGCGACGAGGTCCTTGCCGTGCTCGATCGCCTCGTCGCGGCGCTCCTTGGAGAACCACTGGCGGATCTTGTTCTTGGCGCGCGCGGAGGCGACGAAGGAGAGCCAGTCCTGCTTCGGCCCGGCGTCCGGGTTCTTCGAGGTGAAGACCTCGACGACGTCGCCGGTCTGCAGGTGGGTGTCGAGCGGCATGAGCCGGCCGTTGATCTTCGCGCCCATCGTGCGGTGGCCGACGTCCGTGTGGATCGCGTACGCGAAGTCGACCGGCGTCGCCGAGGCGGGCAGGCCGATGACCTTGCCCTGCGGCGTGAAGACGTAGACCTCACGGGCCCCGATCTCGAAGCGGAGCGAGTCGAGGAACTCGCGCGGGTCGCTCGTCTCGGCCTGCCAGTCGCTGAGCCGCGCGAGCCAGGCCATCTCCGTGCTCGCCCCGCGCGGATCGCTCGCGGTCGCGGGCTTCACGGCCTTCGCTCCCCCGCTGCCGGCCGACTGCTTGTAGAGCCAGTGCGCGGCGACGCCGTACTCGGCGCGCTGGTGCATCTCGCGCGTGCGGATCTGGATCTCGACGTGCTTGCCCTCTGGCCCGATGACCGTCGTGTGGAGCGACTGGTAGAGGTTGAACTTCGGGGTCGCGATGTAGTCCTTGAAGCGGCCGGGCACCGGCGTCCAGCGCGCGTGGATCGCGCCGAGCACCGCGTAGCAGTCGCGGACGGTGTCGACGATGACGCGGATGGCCGTGAGGTCGTAGATCTCGTCGAACTCGCGCTTGCGCACGACCATCTTCTGGTAGATCGAGTAGAGCTCCTTCGGGCGCCCGACGACCTCCCCGCGGATGCGCATCTGGCGGAGATCGCCCTGCACCTCGCCGATGAAGCGGCGCAGGTACGCCTCGCGCTGGGGCTGTCGCTGCGCGACGAGGTGCTCGATCTCGTGGTACACCTTCGGGTGCAGCACCGCGAAGGAGAGGTCCTCGAGCTCGTTCTTCATCGACTGGATGCCCATGCGGTGCGCGAGCGGCGCGTAGATCTCGAGCGTCTCGGTCGCCTTCTTCCGCGCCTTCTCCGGCGGCATGAAGCCCCAGGTGCGCGCGTTGTGGAGGCGGTCGGCGAGCTTGATGACGAGCACGCGGATGTCCTTCGACATCGCGACGACCATCTTGCGGACGGTCTCGGCCTGCGCGTTGTCGCCGTAGCGGACCTTGTCGAGCTTCGTCACGCCGTCCACGAGCATCGCGATCTCGTCGCCGAACTCGGCGCGGAGCTCGTCGAGGGAGTAGTCGGTGTCCTCGACGGTGTCGTGGAGGAGCGCCGCGGCCACCGTGATCGCGCCGACGCCGAGCTCGGCGAGGATGCGGGCGACGGCGACGGGATGCGTGATGTACGGCTCGCCGCTGCGGCGCATCTGGCCGTCGTGGTGGCGCTTCGCGACCTGGTAGGCGCGGAGGACGAGCGCGGTGTCGGAGCGCGGGTCGTGGCGGCGCAGCTCCCGCAGGAGCGGCTCGACCTCGCTCGCCTCGGCGGCGCGGGTGAAGATGCGGGGCACGAGGCGTCGGAGGGTCGAGCTGGGCGCGCTCGCGGAGGGCTCGCTCACGCAGGCCTCCGATCCTCCCGACGACGCCGCGCGTCAGCGCGCGACCGGGGAGGTCGGGGATGCGGAAGGCCCCGGTGGAGCAACGCTACCACCGGGGCCGTGACCGTCGTTACGCTTGGGTGAGCGGGCCGCGCCGCTAGCGGCGGCGCTTCCGGCGCTTCGAGCTCGTCGCGCCGGCGGGGCGGCTCTGGCCCTTCGGGCGCTGCGCCTTGGGGGTCGAGAGCGTGCGGGCGGCGGTGGTCTCCGTCTCGTCGTGGGCCTCCGCGTCGTCATCCGACTCGACAGCCTCGGTGTCGACCTCGGCGTCGGTCGCGTCCTCGACCGGCTCGTCCTCGACCGGCTCGGCGTCGACGTCGGCGTCAGACTCGGCGTCCTCCGCCTCGCGGAGCTCCCACGGGTCCTCGTCCTCGGCGGCGCTCGCCTTGCCGGGGACGATCGGGGCGACCTCGTCGTCGGTGCGACGACGGCGGCGCGCCTCGGCCTCGGCCTTCGTCTCGGTGAGGTCGATGTCCTTGCCGCCGGTCGCGGCGATCGCATCGGCCTCGGACTCGCCGCGGCGGAGGCGGATCTTCCGGTCGATGCGGCGGATGGCGGGCTCGCGCGAGCGCAGCCAGGCGTAGAGCGGCGCCGCCATGAAGATCGTCGACACGGCGCCGACGAGGATGCCGATGAAGAGCGCGAGCGAGATGTCGCGGAGCGTGCCCGCGCCCATGATGAACGCGCCGATGAAGAGGATCGCGGCGACCGGAAGGAGCGCGACGACCGAGGTGTTGATCGAGCGCACGAGCGTCTGGTTGATCGCGAGGTTCACGAGCTCGCCGAAGGTGCGGGTGCCCTCGGGCGAGTGCGTCGCCGTCTGCTCGCGGACGCGGTCGAAGACGACGACCGTGTCGTAGAGCGAGTAGCCGAGGATCGTGAGGAAGCCGATGACCGTCGCCGGCGTCACCTCGAAGCCCGTGATCGCGTAGATGCCGACCGTGAGGATGAGGTCGTGGAAGAGCGCGAGGATCGCGGCGAGCGAGATCTTCCAGGTGCGGAAGTAGAGCGCCATGAGCGTGGCCGCGAGGACGAGGAACACCGCGAGGCCGATGAGCATCTGCCGCGTGATGTCCGCGCCCCACGAGGGGCCGATCGTCGAGACGGCGACGTTCTCGGGCGCGACGCCGTAGGCCGCGGCGAGCTCGTCGCGGACGGTGTTCGTCGTCGCCTGGTCGAAGGCGTCCGTCTGCACGCGGACGGCGCCGTCGCCGAGGGTCGAGACGCGCGCCGGCGTCGAGGTGTGCTGCGCGACGACCGAGGCCGCGGGACCCTGGTCGGCGGTCGTCGGCGCGGAGACGGTGTACTCCGAGCCGCCCGTGAACTCGATGCCGAGCTCGAGGCCGCCGCGCACGAGCGGCGCGATGCAGCAGGCGAGGATCGCGAGGATCGCGATCGTGAACCAGATCTTCGCGCGGCCGACGAAGTCGAAGGAGCGCGCTCCGGTGTGGAGGTCGTTGCCGAGCGTGCGGATCCCGCTCATCGCGTCTCCTCCTTGCTGTCCTTGGTCGTGCTGGTCGCGCCCGCGGCGGCCGCGGCTTCGGCGGCCTTCCGCTCGGCGAGCGTCTGGCGGCGCTGCGCCTCGCGGCTCGCGCCCTTCGTCGTCTTCGCGGCGGTGACGCGGAACTCGCCGCGGCCGCGGTAGACGGCGCCGAGCGCGCGCGGGTCGAGGCCCGAGGCCGGGTGCCCGCCGCCGAAGAAGCGGGTGCGCGCGAGCAGGCGCATGACCGGGTGCGTGAAGAGCCAGACGACGATGAGGTCGATGACCGTCGTGATGAAGAGCGTGAGCGCGAAGCCGCGCACGTTGCCGACGGCGACGATGAAGAGCACCGCGGCGACGAGGAGGTTCACGGCGTCCGAGACGAGGATCGTCCGGCTCGCGCGCTGCCATCCGGTCTCGACGGCCGAGACGAGGCCGCGGCCGTCGCGCAGCTCGTCCTTGATGCGCTCGAAGTAGACGATGAACGAGTCGGCCGTGATGCCGATCGCGACGATGAGGCCCGCCACGCCCGCGAGCGAAAGGCGGTACCCCTCCTGCGAGGAGAGGAAGGTCACGACGAGGTAGGTGAGCGCGGCCGAGATGATGAGCGAGGCGACCGTGAGCAGGCCGAGCGTGCGGTACTGGAAGAGCGAGTAGAGCACGACGAGCGCGAGGCCGATGGCGCCCGCGATGAGGCCGTTCATGAGCTGCGAGGTGCCGAGCGTCGCCGAGATCGAGGAGGACGACTGCGTCGCGAAGGTGAAGGGCAGCGCGCCGAACTTCAGCTGGTCGGCGAGCGTCTTCGCGCTCGTCTGCGTGAAGTCGCCGGTGATCTGCGGGCGGCCGTCGGTGATGACCGCGTTCGTCGTCGGGGCGACGATGACGCGGTTGTCGAGGGTCACCGCGAAGCGGGTCTTCGCCTGGTCGGCCTGGCTCGTCGCGGTGGCCATGTAGCCGTTGAGGCGCTGCGTGACGGCGGCGAACTGCTGCGTGCCGAGCTCGTCGAACTGGATGTTCACGGCCCACTGGCCGGTCGTCGCGCCCTGCGAGGTCGTGACGAGGCCCGAGCTCGCGTTCGCGATGCGCTCGCCCGAGACCTCGACGGGGCCGAGCACGTACTTCTCGGTGCCCGACTCGTCGCAGGTGATGAGCGGCTCCTCCGGCTTGATGTCGGCGGCGTTCGGGATGTCCGTCGCGCAGTTGAACTCGATGAAGCGCAGCCACTCGCTGTCCGGGATCTGCGCCGGGTCGGAGGGGTCGGTCGGCACCGCGGTCGGCGTCGTCGCGATGTCCGCCGGGAGCTGGTCCGGCGGGATGATCTGCGAGTTCGCCGCGGCGTCGGTGTAGATGACCGGGCGGAAGTCGAGGCGCGCCGAGTTCTCGATGCGGGCGCGGGTGTCGTCCGACATCTGGCCGGGCATCGAGACGACGATGTTGCGGCCGCCCTGGGTCGTGATCTCGGCCTCGGAGATGCCGGCCGCGTCGACGCGCTGGCGGATGATCGACACCGCCTGCTGCATCTGCTCGGACGTGGGCTCGGCCTGGCCCTCCGGGAGCTGGGCCTGGAGGACGATCTGCGTGCCGCCCTCGAGGTCGAGGGCGAGCTTCGGGGTCCACTGGCCGCCCTGGGCGACGGAGATCCAGTTGAGGCCCACGAGCGCCGCGATGAGCGCGAGGAGCCAGGCCAGCGTCTGCCAGGCGCGGGCCGCGAGGCTCCCGCCCGTCGGGCGCCGGCGCGCGGTGTTCGAGGTGAGGGTCACGAGTGGGGGTGCCTTTCGGCTGTGCGGTTCGGGCGCGGCGTGCGCCGGTGGCGGAGGGGGCCGGCCGGATGGCGACCCGGGCGGGCGATCGAGCCGGCGGCCGGCTCGGGGGTGTGCGGCGGGGCCGCGCGGCGCCTAGGCGCGGGGCGCGTCGCCGTCGCGGCGGACGTCGCCGTCGAGCTCGTCGAGCTCGCGGGCGCCGTCCTCGACGAGCTCCCCGTAGCGGGATTCGGCGGAGGTCGCGCCGCTGGCGGGGGTCTGGCCCTCGAGGTGCGAGTCGGCGTCCGCGGCAGGAGCCTGGGCGACGGGGGCGGCGGGGTCGGCGACGAGCGAGGAGGCGTCGTCCGGGACGGTCGCCTCGATGACGTTCGCGATCGTCATCGAGTGGACGCGGATGCGCGTGCCGGGCGTCGTCTCGATCGTCGTGACGTTCGCGGCCTCGTCGATGTCGACGATCGTGCCGTAGATGCCGGCCTGCGTCATGACGTCGGCGCCGACGACGACCTTCGCCTTCATCTCCTCTTGCAGCTTCGCGCGCTGCTTGTTGCCGCGCCACATGAGCACGAGCATCACGGCGAGGAGGACGAGCGGGAGGTACATCATCGGATCCACGGCGGGACTCCTTCGGTGCGGCGGGGGCCGCGTCAGGTCAGGCGAGGTCGGGAGCGCCGTCCGGCGGACGGCAAACAGGTGCCATCATACGTCGGCCGCCCGATCAGACCGCGTCGGCCGGCGCGGGTCGCCCGAGGTGCGCGTAGGCGGCCCGGGTCGCGATGCGGCCGCGCGGGGTCCGGGCGACGAGCCCGACGCGCACGAGGAAGGGCTCGACGACCGACTCGATCGTCTCCGGCTCCTCCCCGATCGAGACCGCGAGCGTCCGCACGCCGACCGGTCCCCCGGCGAAGCGGTCGACGAGGCCCTCGAGCACGGCGCGGTCGAGGCGGTCGAGGCCGAGCTCGTCGACGTCGTAGAGGAGGAGCGCGTCGTCGACGGCGGCCGCGTCGGCCGGGCGCTCGTGGACGAGCGCGAAGTCGCGCACGCGGCGCAGGAGCCGGTTCGCGATGCGGGGCGTGCCGCGCGAGCGGCGGGCGATCGCGGCGAGCGCGGGGCCCGGCAGCTCGAGGTCGAGCAGGCGGGCGGCGCGCCGGATGACGTCCTCGAGCTCGGCCTGCTCGTAGAACTCCAGGTGCGCCGTGAAGCCGAAGCGATCGCGGAGCGGGTTCGGGAGGAGCCCCGCCCGCGTCGTCGCGCCGACGACCGTGAACGGCGCGAGCTCGAGCGGCACGCTCGTGGCGCCCGCGCCCTTGCCGACCATGATGTCGATGCGGAAGTCCTCCATCGCGAGGTAGAGCATCTCCTCGGCGGTGCGGGCCATGCGGTGGATCTCGTCGATGAAGAGGATCTCCCCCTGCACGAGGCTCGAGAGCACCGAGGCGAGGTCGCCCGCGTGCTGGAGCGCGGGGCCCGAGGTGAGACGGATCGGATGCCCCGTCTCCTCGGCGAGGATCATCGCGAGCGTCGTCTTGCCGAGGCCGGGAGGGCCCGCGAGGAGGATGTGGTCGGGCGCGCGGCCCTGGAGCGCGGCGGCGCGGATGAGGAGGTCGAGCTGCGTGCGCACCTTCTGCTGGCCGACGAACTCGGCGAGCGTGCGCGGGCGGAGGGCGCCCTCGAAGGCGAGCTCGGCGTCCGACTCGGGGACCGGCTCGAGGAGGTCGTCGCGCTCGCTCATCGCTTCGGCGGGGTGAGCAGTCGCAGGGCGGCCCGGAGGAGCTCGCTCACCGAGGCGGTCTCGCCGCCGAGCGTCGCGAGGGCGTCGTCGACGGCCGGCGCGGCCTGCTTCTCCGTGTAGCCGAGGCCGAGGAGCGCGTCGATGACGTCCTGGGTCTGCGCGGGGGTGGCGCCGGGGACGGCCGCGCCCGCGGCCGCGGGCGGCGCGAGCTTCCCGGCGAGCGAGACGATGATGAGCTGGGCGGTCTTGGGGCCGACGCCGGAGACGCGCTTGAACACCGCGACGTCGCCGTCGGCGACGGCCCGGCTCACCTCGTCGGGCGTGAGCTGCGCGAGCACGCCGAGGGCCGACTTGGGGCCGACGCCGGTGACGGTGCAGAGCTGCGCGAAGAGCTCCTCCTCGCGGTCGTCGCGGAAGCCGTAGAGGGTGAGGGCGTCCTCCCGCACGACGAGGTGCGTGCGGATCGTCGCCTTCGCGCCGGTGCGCAGCTCGAGGGCGTGGCCCGGGGCGAGGAGGATGCGGTAGCCGACGCCGCCGACCTCGAGGATGCACGCCGAGGCGCTGAGGTGCGACACGAGGCCGCTGAGGGAGGCGATCACGCCCCTACCGTAGGCGCTTGCGGCCCGATCCGGCGGCACGCTCGGCGGCGAGCCACGCCTGCTGGGCGGGGGTGAGGGCGCCGGAGGACGGCTTCGCCTGCACGGCGGTGCGCCGCTGGGAGGCGGCCGTGCGGGCCGCGCTCTCGACGGGCGAGCGCCAGGCGGCGCAGATCGCGAGGGCGAGGGCGTCCGCCGCGTCGGCCGGCTTCGGCGCCTCGTCGAGGCCGAGGATGCGCCGCACCATCTCCCCCACCTGCGCCTTGTCGGCCGAGCCGTAGCCGGTGACGGCGGCCTTCACCTGGGAGGGCGTGCGCAGCTCGATGGGGATGCCGCGGCGCTCGGCCGCGACGAGGATGACGCCCGAGATCTGGGCGATGCCCATGACCGAGCGGACGTTGTGCTGCGCGAAGACGCGCTCGAGGGCGATGCGGTCCGGCGCGTGCGCGTCGATCGCCGTCTCCACCACGTCGCCGATCGCGAGCAGGCGCGAGGGGAGCGGGTCCTCGGGGCCCGTGCGGGCGCAGTCGACGTGGACGAGCGTGGGCCTGCGCCGGCCGTCCACGTCGACGACCCCGATCCCGCACCTGGTGAGACCGGGGTCGACGCCGAGGATCCGCATGGGATGATGCCCGGGCGCGCGGCTACTCGTCGCCGCCGAGCTGCGCCTGCACCTCGGGCGAGACGTCGAGGTTCGTGTAGACGTTCTGGATGTCGTCGAGGTCCTCGAGCGCGTCGATGAGGCGGAGCACCTTCTCGGCCGTGGCGACCTCGGTCACCTCGACCTTCACGTTCGGCACGAACTCGGCCTCGGCCTGGTCGTAGTCGACGCCGGCGTCCTGGAGCGCCTTGCGCGCGGCGACCATGTCGCCGGCCTCGGTGCGGATCTCGAACGTCTCGCCGTGGTCGATGACCTCCTCGGCGCCCGCGTCGAGCACGATCTCGAGGATCTCGTCCTCGGTCGGGGTCTCGCCGTGGGGGACGATGATGACGCCCTTGCGCTCGAAGTTGAAGGCGACCGAGCCCGGGTCGGCCATGTTGCCGCCGTTGCGGCTCATGGCCGTGCGGACCTCGGCGGCGGCGCGGTTCTTGTTGTCGGTGAGGCACTCCATGAGGAGGGCCACGCCGCCGGGGGCGTAGCCCTCGTACATGATCGTCGTGTAGTCGATCGTCTCGCCCGTGAGGCCCGCGCCGCGCTTGACGGCGCGGTCGATGTTGTCGTTCGGGACGGAGGTCTTCTTCGCCTTCTGGATGGCGTCCGCGAGGGTCGGATTGCCGGCGGGGTCGGGACCGCCGATCTTCGCGGCGACCTCGATGTTCTTGATGAGCTTCGCGAACGACTTGGCGCGCTTGGCGTCGATGACGGCCTTCTTGTGCTTCGTCGTGGCCCATTTGGAGTGTCCGGACATGTGCTTCCTGCGGGTCGGGCTGGGCGGGCCAGCCGTGGTGGATGGATGCCTGCGGTCGTCGGGCGCCTGCGCGGCGTCGCATCGGCGTCGTGGACCGAACGCGTCCGCCGCGGTCGAGGCTCGCCGCGGGCGCCGCGGGCGCCGCCTGGCGGCGGGAGGAGTGCAAGTCTACGCGCGGCCCTCTGGAACCGCGCTAGGCCCGCTCGGGCCAGCCGCCCGCGAGGAAGACGGCGAGGGCGCGCTCGAGCCCGTCGACATCGCCCGCGGCGCAGAGCTCGCGCGCCGAGTGCATCGAGAGGATCGGGATGCCGACGTCGACGGTGCGGATGCCGAGGCGGGTCGCCGTGATGGGCCCGATCGTCGAGCCGCACGGGATGGCGTTGCTCGAGACGAAGCTCTGCACCGGCACGCCCGCGTTCACGCACACGCCCGCCCACATCGCGGCGCCCGAGGCGTCGCTCGCGTAGCGCTGGTTCGCGTTGATCTTCACGATCGGGCCCTGGCCGGCCACGGGGCGCGTGTCGTCGTCATGGCGCTCGGCGTAGTTCGGGTGCACGGAGTGCCCGACGTCGCTCGAGACGCACCACGAGGCGGCGAGGCCGCGGCGGCGGTCCTCCTCCCCCGCGCCGAGGCCGGCGCGGATGCGGGCGAGGACGTCCTCGAGGAAGGGGCCGCCGGCGCCGGAGCGGCTCGCCGAGCCGACCTCCTCGTGGTCGAAGCAGGCGACGACCGGGATGACGCCCGAGGGCACCGTCTCGATGAGCGCGGCGATCGCGGCGTAGACGCTCGCGAGGTTGTCGAGGCGGCCGCTCGCGAGGAGGGCCGGCTCGCCGTAGACGCGCGGCTCCTGCGCGTCGGCGAGGAAGAGGTCCCACGAGGCGAGCTCGCCCGGCTCGACGCCCGCGGCCTTCGCGACGATCGCCTTCGCGTCGGGGCCGGAGCCCGGGCCGAGGACGGGGCGCAGGTGCTTCTGCGGGTCGAGCTTGAGGCCGTCGCTGTTCACCTGGCGGTCGAGGTGGATGGCGAGCTGCGGGATGCGCGCGACGGGGTCGGTCGCGACGAGACGCGTCGTGCCGTCGGCCAGGACGACGCGGCCGGCGATCCGCAGCTCGCGGTCGAGCCAGGAGTTCGCGAGCGGGCCGCCGTAGACCTCGGCGGCGAGCTGGCGCCACCCGAAGGCCTCGTGATCGGGCTCGGGCTTGAGGCGGAAGCCCGGCGAATCGGTGTGCGCGCCGACGATCGCGAAGGGCGCGGCGGCGTCCACGCCCTCGAGCACGCGCCAGGCGATGATCGCGCCATCGCGGACGACGAAGCGCGCGCCCGGGCCCTCGGGCCAGGCCTCGCGCTCGTCGAGCGCCTCGAAGCCGGCCTCCTCGAGGCGCCGGGCGGCCTCTGCGGCGGCGTGGAAGGACGACGGGGAGGCCGCGACGAAGGCGGCGAGCGACTCGGCGGCGAGCTTCGCGCGCGCGGCGGCGCTGGGGCGGCGGCGGGCCATGCTGACTCCTCGGATGGGCGCCGGGTCGCGGCGTCCGGTCGATGCTGCGGTGGGTGGTGGTCCCGGATCGGCCTGTCGGCCGGTTCGGAGTGGCGTGGGGGGAGGTCAGGTGGTGGAGCTCGGAGGGCGCGGGCCCTGGCGGCCGCGTCCGGGCTAGCCGGCGCGGCGCGCCTCGGCGAGCGCGAGGAGGCGGCGGTGGAAGCGGTCCTCCCCGGCGACCTCCGGGTGGAAGGAGATGCCGATGAGGCTCCCCTGCGCGACCGCGACGATCCTGCCATCCGGCAGCGTCCCGATGGCGCGGGCGCCCTCGCCGACCGACTCGACCACGGGGCCGCGGATGAACACGGCGTGGATCGGCTCGGCCGAGACCTCCGGCACCTCGAGGTCCGTCTCGAAGGACTGGTTCTGGGCGCCGAAGGCGTTGCGGCGGACGGTCACGTCGAGGCCGCCGAGCTGCTCCTGCCCCGGGGCCGCGTCGAGGACGCGGTCGGCGAGGAGGATGAGCCCCGCGCAGGTGCCGAGCGCGGGAAGCCCCTGCGCGAGGGCCTCGCGGAGGGGATCCCGCAGCTCGAAGATGCGCATGAGCTTGTCGATCGCGCTCGACTCGCCGCCCGGGAGGACGATCGCGTCGAGCCCTTCGAGGTGCTCGGGACGGCGGACGAGGACGACGTCCGCGCCGAGGCGGTCGAGGACCGCCGCGTGCTCGCGGACGTCGCCCTGCAAGGCGAGGACGCCGGCTCGGAGGACCCGGCTCACCAGCCGCGCTCGGCGAGGCGGTGCGGGGCCGGGAGATCGGCGACGTTGATGCCGACCATGGCCTCGCCGAGGCCGCGCGAGACCTCGGCGATGGTCGCCGGGTCGTCGTACTGGGCGGTCGCCTTGACGATGGCGCGGGCTCGCTTCTCGGGGTCGCCCGACTTGAAGATGCCGGAGCCGACGAAGACGCCGTCCGCGCCGAGCTGCATCATCATCGCGGCGTCGGCCGGGGTGGCGACTCCTCCCGCGGTGAAGAGGACGACGGGGAGCTTGCCGGTCTCGGCGACCTCCTCGACGAGCGCGTACGGGGCCTGGAGCTCCTTCGCGGCGACGTAGAGCTCGTCCTTCGACATCGAGGTGAGCTGGCGGATCTCCTTCGAGATCTGGCGCATGTGGCGGGTCGCCTCCGAGACGTCGCCGGTGCCGGCCTCGCCCTTCGAGCGGATCATCGCCGCGCCCTCGGTGATGCGGCGGAGCGCCTCGCCGAGGTTCGTCGCGCCGCACACGAACGGGGTCGTGAACTGCCACTTGTCGATGTGGTTCACGTAGTCGGCCGGCGAGAGGACCTCCGACTCGTCGATGTAGTCGACGTCGAGCGCCTGAAGCACCTGCGCCTCGACGAAGTGGCCGATGCGGGCCTTCGCCATGACGGGGATGGAGACCTCGGCGATGATCGCCTCGATGAGGTCCGGGTCGCTCATTCGCGCGACGCCGCCCTGGGCGCGGATGTCGGCGGGGACGCGCTCGAGCGCCATGACGGCGACGGCGCCGGCGTCCTCGGCGATGCGGGCCTGCTCGGGCGTGACGACGTCCATGATGACGCCGCCCTTGAGCATCTCGGCGAGGCCGCGCTTCACTCGGTCGGAGCCGGTGGTGGCGCCCGTGTCGGCGGTCTGCTGCGAGGTCTGCTGCTCGGCGGTCATGGTGTCCTTTCGTCGCGTGCGCCGGCGGCTTGGGCCGGGCGCATCTCGCGTCATTCTATGGTCGGAGCCGGGGCGCGGCGCGTGCGGTCGCACATGGTTCGTCATGGTCGTCCGGCATCCATACAGGAGGGCTTGGAGGCGGAGGCGTCAGTGTCGCGGCAGCGGGACGGCCCCGCCGGGATGGTCGGGCCTCAGGCGCTCGGCGCGGTGCGGGCGGCCTCGCCCGCCGTCGTCCGCCCCTCCCCCTCGGGCCACGCCGCCGCGAGGCGCTCGCGGAGGTCGCCGAGAAGGACCGGCATCGCCTTCGTCTTCGCGATGATCGGGAAGAAGTTCGCGTCGAGCGCCCAGCGCGGGACGACGTGCTGGTGGAGGTGCCCGGCGATGCCGGCGCCCGCGATCCGCCCCTGGTTCATGCCGAGGTTGAAGCCGTCGCAGTCCGACACCTCGCGGTGGACGCGCATCGCGACCTGCGTGAGGTGGCCGATCTCGAGGATCTCCGCGTCGTTCGCCTCGTCGTACGTCGCGATGTGCCGGTACGGGCACACGAGGAGGTGGCCCGAGTTGTACGGGTAGAGGTTCATGACGACGAAGGCGTGCTCGCCGCGCGCGACGATGAGCGAGTCGGCGTCGGCGCGGCTCGGCCCCGAGCAGAACGGGCAGGCGTCGGGGGCAGGGTCCTGGCCGTCGGTGATGTAGACCATGCGGTGCGGCACCCACATGCGCTGCATCTCGTCGGGCACGCGCGCGAAGTCGCCCGCGCGCTCGAGGTCGACGCCGTCGAGCTCGCCTTCGGGGAAGCCGAGGCCCGGCACGGCTAGGCCTGCTCGGCTTCGGCGCCCTCGAGCGTCCCGAGGTCGTCCGCGACGTTCACGAGGAGGTGGTCGCGGATGGCGCGGCGGATGAGCGCGACCGCCTCGGCGACCGGGATGCCGTTGCGCTGCGAGCCGTCGCGGAAGCGGATCGACACGGCGCCGGCGGCCCGGTCGTCCTCGCCTGCGATGAGCATGAGCGGCACGCGCTGGAGCGTGTGGTTGCGGATCTTCTTCGGCATGCGGTCATCCGAGAGGTCCATCTCGGCGCGGACGCCCTCGCGCTTGAGCTGCTCGACGACGCCGCCGAGATACTCGGCGTACTCCTCCGCGACCGGGACGCCGACGACCTGCACGGGCGAGAGCCACACCGGGAACGCGCCCGCGTAGTGCTCGACGAGCACGCCGAAGAAGCGCTCGATCGAGCCGAAGAGCGCGCGGTGGATCATGACGGGGCGCTGGCGCGAGCCGTCCGGCGCCGTGTACTCCATGTCGAAGCGCTCCGGCAGGTTGAAGTCGAGCTGAATGGTCGACATCTGCCAGGTGCGGCCGATGGCGTCCTTCGCCTGCACGGAGATCTTCGGGCCGTAGAAGGCGGCCCCGCCCGGATCCGGCACGAGGTGCAGGCCGGAGGCGGTGGCGACCTCCTCGAGGGTGCGGGTCGCCTCCTCCCACGTCGCGTCGTCGCCGACGAACTTCTCCTCGTTCTTCGTCGAGAGCTCGAGGTAGAAGTCGTCGAGGCCGTAGTCCTTGAGGAGCGAGAGCACGAACTCGAGCGTGCGCGTGAGCTCGTCGCGCATCTGCTCGCGCGTGCAGTAGATGTGCGCGTCGTCCTGCGTGAAGCCGCGGGCGCGCGTGAGGCCGTGGACGACGCCCGACTTCTCGTAGCGGTAGACCGTGCCGAACTCGAACAGCCGCAGCGGGAGGTCGCGGTACGACTTCGCCCCGTCGCGGTAGATGAGGTTGTGCATCGGGCAGTTCATCGGCTTCAGGTAGTAGTCGAAGCCCTCGCGGGTGACGTTGCCGTCCTCGTCGCGCTCCTCGTCGACCTTCATCGGCGGGAACATGCCGTCGCGGTACCAGTCGAGGTGGCCGGAGACCTCGTAGAGGTGGCCCTTCGTCACGTGCGGCGTGTTCACGAAGGAGTAGCCCGACTCGATGTGGCGGCGGCGCGAGTGCTCCTCCATCTCGAGGCGGATGATGCCGCCCTTCGGGTGGAAGACCGGCAGGCCCGAGCCGAGCTCGTCCGGGAACGAGAAGAGGTCGAGCTCCCTGCCGAGGCGGCGGTGGTCGCGCTTGAGGGCCTCCTCCATGCGCTGCTGGTAGGCGCGGAGCTCCTCCTTCGTCGGCCACGCGGTGCCGTAGACGCGCTGGAGCGAGGCGTTCGCCTGGTTGCCGAGCCAGTAGGCCGCGGAGGTGCGCGTCACGGCGAAGCCGTCGCCGATGGCGCGGGTCGTCGGGAGGTGCGGGCCGCGGCAGAGGTCCTTCCAGCAGACCTCGCCCGTCCTGGGGTCGACGTTGTCGTAGATCGTGAGGCCGCCCTCGCCGACCTCGACGGAGGCGCCCTCGGCCTGGTCGGCGCTGCTCTTCTTCGCGATGAGCTCGAGCTTGTACGGCTCGTTCGCGAGCTCCTCGCGCGCCTCCTCGTCGGTGACCTCACGGCGGATGAAGCGCTGGCCCTGGCGGATGATCCGCTTGCACTCCTTCTCGATCGCCTTGAGGTCCTCCGGCGTGAAGGGCTCGGCGGCGTCGAAGTCGTAGTAGAAGCCGTCCGCGATGGGCGGGCCGATGCCGAGGCGCGTCTGCGGGCGGATGGTCTGGACCGCCTGCGCGACCACGTGCGCCGTCGAGTGGCGGAGGATCATGATGCCGTCCTCGGAGGAGATGAGGACGGGCTCGACCGTCTGGCCGGCCTCGACCTGCGACCAGAGGTCGCGCAGCTCGCCGTCGACGCGGATGGCGATGACCTCACGGCGCCCCTCGAAGAGCGCCCCGCCGGTGGTCGCCTCGGCGGCCTTCACGGGCTCGATGGCGGCTTCATTGGCGGGCGCTTCGCTCACGCGGATCTCCTCAGGCGGTGCTGCGCCCCGCGGTCGCGGGGCCGGTCGCCCATTCTACGGCGAGCGGGGCGCTCGTCCGGGACCGCGCTCCACGGGCGACGCTCCCGCGAGCTCATGCGCTACCGATACGGGTGTCCGCTACCGGAATCGCGGTAGCGGACACCCGTATCGGCATCGGACGCCGTGATGTCGGCGAGCACGAGCACGCGAGCAGGTGGTTGAGGAGCGAGCGAAGCGAGCGTCTCGGAACCACCGAGGGCGACGACGCCCTACCCCTTCTCGCGCGCCGTGAACTCTCCGAGGTCCTCCGGCTCGTCCGCCGTCGGCTTCGCCTGCGCCCCCGTCGAGCCGGCCTTCGCCGACTCCGGGTCGAAGCGGTGGACGCTGCGCTGCGAGCGCTCGGAGGGCGCGCCGAAGCGGTCCACGACGAAGTCGACGACGTGGAGCGCGACGCGGAGCTTCTCGCGGTGGCGGCCCTCGGTCTTCGCGTCGAGGCGCTTCGCCGCGTTCGCCGCGTGCTTGCGGATCATCTCCTCGCGGCCGGTGATCGCCTTCTCGAGGCCCTCGCGGCCCTTGACGATCTTCCGGTTGAGCTCGGCGCCCTTCGATTGGGCGCCGGCGCCCGAGGTGCCGGCTCCGGGCCGCTGCGAGCGGCCGTCGGTGTTCGTCATCGATGGATCCTTCCGCGCGCGGTCGAGGGATGGGCGCGCAGGACGAATCTACGTCCGAACGCGATATATCGCGCGTGAGGAGGCTGGGCGTCGGATCACGGACGCGCATCGGGCCGACGACGACGGACATGACGAAAGGCCCCGGATTCCTCCGGGGCCTTCGATGTCGTTCCGTGCGCGATACTGGGATCGAACCAGTGACCTCTTCCGTGTCAGGGAAGCGCGCTACCGCTGCGCCAATCGCGCGCATCTCGTGAGAGACGTGCTCGCACACTCTAACGTGGATCGCCGAGACGTGCGCCGAGGTGACGACGGGATTCGAACCCGTGTGGACGGCTTTGCAGGCCGCTGCCTCGCCTCTCGGCCACGTCACCGTGTTGGGTTGCCCCGTGCGCCGGGGGCGGACCCCTTCACACTCGAGCGGATGACGAGACTCGAACTCGCGACCCTCACCTTGGCAAGGTGATGCGCTACCAACTGCGCCACATCCGCATCGCGCTTCTCGGCGTTTCCGTCGTTCAGCGCGTCAATGACTTTAACCAACCCTGGGACGATTGCAAAATCGCGGCGAACGTGTCGAGAAAACTCCAGGTCAGAGGCCTGCCGGGCGGCGTGTCGCGTTCATCTCCGTGACGGATGTGACTGCTGTGACGCCATCCGCTCCACCTCTCCGGTCGTCGTCGAACGAGGGCCGGCCGCCTCGCCGATCCGCCATGCGCCCCACCCGCCATGCGCTGGCGCTTCGCTCCTCCGCTGGCGGATCGCCCATCCGCCGGCCGATCGCTCGCAAGGGCTGGCCGATCGCTCGGCGGCTGGCGAACATCCGCCAGCCGCCGAGCGATCGGCCAGCGCAACGCCCTTCGTCGACGCGGCGCGACGCGCGGGTGCGCGCACGGCGGCGCGGACTGTGGCAGGATGGTCGTTCGTCAGCGGGCGATTGGCGCAGCTGGTAGCGCGCTTCCTTCACACGGAAGAGGTCGTCGGTTCGAGCCCGGCATCGCCCACCACTGACGAAGGCCCCGAGCGGAATGCTCGAGGCCTTCGTCGTCTCCGGATGCCTGAGGGCCGTCCGGCGCCCGCCCTACTGCGCGCCGAGCGGCGCGATCCAGATGAAGTGGGCCGCGATGCTCGCGGCGAGGATCGTCGTGGCCGTGAGGCCGCACAGCAGCTCCACGAGCATCCCGACGCCCATGGCCTTGAGCGCCGCCCAGCTCGACTCGAGCGCCTTGCCGAGGTCCTTCACGCGCGCGTACTCCGCGCCGACGAGGCCGAGCGCGAAGCCGATCGGCAGGCCAAAGGCGGGCAGCACGAAGATGCCGAGGATGCCGGCGACGATGCCGATCGTGATCGAGCGGCTCGGGATCTCCCGCTTCTTCAGGCCCCTGCCGGTGAGCAGCCATCCGGAGACCATGCCGAGGAGCACGAAGACGAGGCCGACGGCGAAGGTCGCCCAGCCCCACACCGTCCCGGCGCCGACGGCCCAGCCGAGCAGGCCCAGGCCGATGAGGATGCTGCCGGGCAGCACGGGGACGATGATGCCCGCGACCCCGATGAGGGCGAGGAGGCCGCCGACGATCGCGCCGACGACGGAGGGTTCGACATGCATGCGGCCACGGTATCGGGCGGAGCTGTCCCGCTCGGGCGCGCGCGGCGGCACCGGAGCGCCCCGGGGCGCGGGCCTGTCCGCTGGGGAGCGGCGGACGGGCCCGCGCGGCAGGGCGTGGCGGCTAGGTCGCCGCGACGGTCGGCGTCGGCCCGGTCTCCAGGGCGTACGCCGTCTCGCCGTGCATGGCGGCGTCGACGCCGGCGACCTCGTCCTCGGTGCGCACGCGGAACCCGATCGTCTGCTGGATCGCCCACCCGAGCCCGAGGCTCAGGACGAACGCGTAGACGAGCACCGCGAGGGCGGCGATGACCTGGACGACGAGCTGCCGAGGGTCGCCCGTCGTGAGGAGCCCCGTCTTCGTCGCGACGAGCCCCGGCCAGATCGATCCGAGGAGCCCGCCGACGAGGTGGAGGCCCACGACGTCGAGCGAATCGTCGTAGCCGAAGCGGAACTTCAGCTCGCTCGCCAGGCAGCAGAGGGTGCCCGCGACGAGTCCGAGCACGATGGCCCAGCCCGGCGCGATGTCGGCGCAGCAGGGGGTGATGCCGACGAGGCCCGCGACGGCGCCCGAGACGGCGCCGATCGAGCTCGGCTTCGTCTTCCGGGCGGCATCCGTCGCGATCCAGCCGAGGATGCCCGCCGCGGGGGCGACGAGCGTGTTCACGACGACGAGCCCGGCCGGGCCGGCGAGGAGGTCGCCGGCGCCGGCAGCTCCCGCGTTGAATCCGAACCATCCGAACCAGAGCAGCGCCCCGCCGATGAGTGTGAGCGGCACGTTGTGCGGCTGGTGGATCGACCTGGCGAAGCCCACGCGCCGGCCGAGCACGAGAGCGAGCGCCATGGCCGCGGCTCCCGCGTTGATGTGGACCGCGGTGCCGCCCGCGTAGTCGATGACCGAGACCCCGTCGAAGCCGAGCGCCTCGCCGAGCCGCATGATCCAGCCCCCGCCCCACACCCACGCCGCGATCGGGAAGTAGCCGAGCAGGGCGAAGAGGGCCGCGAAGACGAGCCACGAGCCGAACTTCGCCCGGTCGGCGATCGATCCGGAGATGAGGGCGATCGTGATGATCGCGAACGTGCCCCCGTAGGCGGCGGCGAGGAGCGCCGCCGGGTCGTCCTGGATCGCGGCGAGGCCGAAGTTCGCCAGCGGGCTGCCGGAGAACTCGAGAAGGTGAGCGCCCGGCACCGTCGCCATCGAGAATCCGACCAGCGCCCAGAGCACCCCGACGACGCCGATCGCGCCGAAGGAGAGCATCATCATGCTCACGACGCTCTTCGCGCGCACGAGCCCGCCGTAGAAGAACGCCACTCCCGGCGTCATGACGAGCACGAGCGCGCAGCTCGCGAGCATCCAGGAGAATCCGGCAGCGTCCATCGGTCACCTCGCATCCCGCGGCCGGCGGCCCGAGGTGGGCCTGCGAACCGGTCGCACGAGGAGCGTGCCCCGGTCGCGCTACGCGATCGTCTCGACGAGGTTTCGTGCCGGTTTCGCGGGCCGCCTCCGCGTGTCGGGGATGTTGCGGACGGCGCGCGCGGCGAGTCGGCTACAGCTCGAGCGCCTCCGGCAACTCGGCCGCGTGCGTCGAGGCGATGAGGCGCGAGACGCAGCGGAGGTACTTCTTGCGGTAGCCGCCGTCGATCATCCCGCCGCCGAAGATCTCGTCGAGGGGCGTGCCCGAGGCGATGATCGGGATCTCCGCGTCGTACACGCGGTCGATGAAGGCGACGAAGCGGAGGGCGTCCGACTGGTCGACGAGCTCGTGCACGCCGCCCAGCGCGAGAACGTCGATGCCCTCGAGGAGGCGCACGTACTTCGAGGGGTGCACCTTCGCGAGGTGGCGGATGAGCGCGTCGAAGTGGTCGTGCGCGACCTTCTTCCCCGCGTCGAGCCGCTCGAGGACGAGCTTCTCGAGCGTCTCCGGGGCGACGCGGGCGGCATGGCCGTCGACGTCGCGCTGACGGTAGTCGGTGCCGTCGATGCGGAGCGTCTCGAAGACGTCCGCGAGCTTCGTGATCTCGCGGAGGAAGTCCTGCGCGGCGAACCGGCCCTCGCCGAGCGCGTTCGGCGGCGTGTTCGAAGTGGCGGCGACCGAGGTGCCGGAGTCGACGAGCTCGCCGAGGAGCTTCGACATCATCATCGTGTCGCCCGGATCGTCGAGCTCGAACTCGTCGATCGCGATGAGCTGGCATCCGCGGAGGGTGTTCACCGTCTCCTGGTAGCCGAGGGCGCCGACGAGCGAGGTGTACTCGATGAAGGTGCCGAAGTACTTGCGGCCGGGGTGCGCGTGCCAGATGGCGGCGAGGAGGTGGGTCTTGCCGACGCCGAAGCCGCCGTCGAGGTAGATGCCGGGCTTCGTCGCGGGCTCGCGCGAGAACATCGAGCTGAAGAAGCCGCCGCTCTTCGCCTTCTGCGGCTTCTGGCCGGCGAAGCGCATGCACTCCTCGAGCGCCTCGCGCTGCGAGGGGTAGCGGTCGTCCGGCCGGTAGCTCGCGAAGGAGGCGTCGTCGAACTGGCGCGGCGGCACGAGCGCCTCGACCATCTGCTGTCCCGTGACCTCGGGGAATCGGTCGGTGAGGTTGATGATCCGGGCAGGGCTCACGAGGGTCCTTCGCTGGTCGGTCGGCGGCGCCGGGGAGGCGGCGATGCGGCGGTCGGTGACGGTTCCTGGCCGGCGGCGGGATGGTCGATCCGCGCGCGGGCCCGTCCAAGCCTACGTTCCGGCGCGGGCGGCCGCGTCCCGTCACGTCTCGTCACGAGCCTCGTCGTGTCCGAGGCGCCGCGTACCCTGGAGCCGTACCGAGAGAAGGAGCGACCATGACCGTCCCCGCCGAGGCGAACGACCGATTCGCCGGCTACGCCCACCCCGAGCGCCTCGTCTCCACGGAATGGGTGGCCGCGCATCTCGACGACCCGGAGGTCGTCGTGCTCGAGTCCGACGAGGACGTCCTCCTCTACGAGACCGGCCACATCCCGGGCGCCCGCAAGCTCGACTGGCACACCGACCTCAACGACCCCGTCGCCCGCGACTTCGTGCAGGGCGAGCGCTTCGCGGAGCTCATGGCCGAGCGCGGAGTCTCGCGCGGCACGACGGTCGTGCTCTACGGCGACAAGTCGAACTGGTGGGCGGCCTACGCGCTCTGGCTCTTCGAGCTCTTCGGCCACGAGGACGTCCGCCTCATGGACGGCGGCCGCGACAAGTGGATCGCCGAGGGCCGCGAGCTCACGACCGAGCGGCCCGCGGTCGAGCGCGCCGAGTACCCGATCGTCGAGCGCGACGACCGCACCGACCGCGCGTTCCGCGACGACGTGCTCGCCCACTTCGGCCACCCCATCATCGACGTCCGCTCCCCCGAGGAGTACAGCGGCGTGCGCACCCACATGCCCGACTACCCCGAGGAGGGCGCGCTCCGCGGCGGCCACATCCCCTCGGCGGCCTCGGTGCCGTGGAAGAAGGCGGTCGCGGAGGACGGCACCTACCTCCCCGTCGAGCAGCTGCGCGCCCTCTACCTCGACGAGGCCGGCATCGGCGAGTCGAGCGACGTCATCGCGTACTGCCGCATCGGCGAGCGCTCGAGCCACACCTGGTTCGCGCTCAAGCATCTCCTCGGCATCGAGCGCGTCCGCAACTACGACGGCTCGTGGACGGAGTGGGGCTCGCTCGTGGGCGTCCCGATCGTCGCCGGCGAGGCGCGCGGCGAGGCCCCCGAGCCGCGTCGATGAGCGAGCTCCCCCCGTTCTTCTCGCAGCTCGCGGGCGACTTCGAGGCGATCCCCGACCGGGAGAAGCTCAACCTCCTCCTCGAGTTCGCGAACGAGCTTCCCGAGCTGCCGGAGCGCTTGCGCGACCACCCCGACCTCATGGAGCGGGTCATCGAATGCCAGTCGCCCGTGTACCTCTTCTCCGAGGTGGACGAGGAGGGCCGCGTGCACGTCCACGCCACGGCGCCGAAGGAGGCTCCGACGACGCGCGGCTTCGCCTCGATCCTCGCGCAGGGCGTCGAGGGGATGCCCGCCGACGAGCTCCTCGCGATCCCCGACGACATGCCCTTCCGCCTCGGCATCACGAAGGTCGTGTCGCCGCTGCGCCTCCGCGGCATGACGGGCATGCTCGGCCGCGCGAAGCGGCAGGTGCGCGAGCGGCTCGAGGCGACGCAGGCCTAGCGGAGCGGGCGATGGGCGAGATCACGGACGCCATGCCGCAGGCGCGCCTGCTCACGCGGCTCCTCCCCCAGGCCGGCGGCCCGCTCGCCGAGCGCGTCGACGTGCGCGCCGAGGACCGCGACGCCGTCGAGGCCGCGCTCGCCGGGTGGTACGCCGCCGAGGCCGCCGGCGACGGCTCGTGGTGGCGGATGAACATGATCGGCACGCTCAACGCGCGCGTCGCGGGCCCCGACGGCACGAGCGACTCGATCTCGAACCGGGCGGACCGCACGATCCTCCAGCACCTGCGCCGCTCGAGCGACGCCGTGCTCGTCGGCGCGGAGACCGTGCGCAGCGAGCGGCACGCGCCGGCGCACGGGGCGCTCCTCGTCGTCGTGACCGGGTCGGGCGAGCTCTCCGGCCACCGGCTCTCCGCCGAGCAGGCCGCCGAGGGCGCGCTCGTCCTCTGCCCGGAGGACGCCGCGGACCGCGTGCGAGCGACCATGCCGGGCGCGCGGATCGAGCATCCGCCGCTCGACGACGAGGGCCGCGTCGACATCGCGGCCCTGCGGGGGTTCCTCGGCGGCCTCGGGCTGCGGCGCGTCGTCGTCGAGGGCGGCGAGCGGCTCATCGGGCAGTGCCTCGACGCGGGGCTGCTCGACGAGGCGTGCCTCACGCAGGCGCCGGTGTTCGGCCGCTCGGACGCGCCGTCGCTGCCGGGGTCGTCGCGCGAGGACCGCTGGCGGCGTGAGCTGGTGCTGGCCGATGAGCTGGGGTACCTCTACTCGCGGCTCATCCGGGAGCGGTAGGCGGACCGGGGGTCGGCGGCTTCGAGACGGCGCCTTCAGCGCCTCCTCAACCACCTTCACGCACCGAGGCGGTCGAGGAGGGCGCGCAGCGCCCGTCTCGACACCACCCGCGAGGTCGGGCATGCAGGCGGTTGAGGAGCGAGCGAAGCGCGTCTCGAGACCCCCGGCGGAGCAGACTCCCCTAGTGCCCGTCCGCCTTCCGCTCGGCGAACCACTCGCCGACGACGCGCTCCCAGCGCTCCGGGTCGACGTTCCAGAGGCGCGTGTGGAGCGCGCCCTCGAAGCGCTCGAAGCGCACGCGATCCGGCGCCATCCGCGCGATCGTCGCGCTCGAGCGCACCGGCACGACGCCGTCGCCCGTCGAGTGCAGCAGCAGCACCGGCACCTCGAGCTCGCGGATCCGGTCCCGCAGCTCGATCCGCTCGAGCGGCAGCGGCGCCGAGATGCCGGCGAGCAGCGGCGCGAGCGGCGAGGCGAGGATCCGCCAGCTCAGCCCCGACACCCACGGCCACAGGCCCATCCGCGACCCCTGGAAGGCGAGCACGTCCTTCCAGCTCGTCACCGGCGACTCGAGCATGAGCCCCGCGATCGCGGCGCAGTGCCTCGAGCGGAAGTACGCGTCGAGCACGGTCGCGCCGCCCATCGACCATCCGACGAGGATGATCCGGCGCGCGCCCCGGCGCACGGCCTCCGCGATCGCCGCCTCGACGTCGCGGCTCTCGGTCGTGCCGAGCCCGAAGCGGCGGTCGCGGCTCGCGGGCGCGCCCGGGTCGTTGCGGTAGGTCGAGACGATCGAGCTCCAGCCTGCCTTCCGAGCCTGGATCACCCCGCGCAGCGGCTCCGTGATGACGGCGCCCCGCCCGTGCACGTGGATCGCCCAGTCGCCGTCGTCCTCGCCCTCCGCCCGGAAGATCGCGGCGGGCATGGGGCCGAGGTCGCCCGTGATCCTCACCGCCTCGAAGGGGATGCCGGCGTCCTGCATGACGAGGTGCGGGGCCGAGGTGAAGCGCACCCATCGGGCCTCGAAGGGCGGCTCGCCGCGCCACTCGAGCACCTCGCGCTCGACGCGGCGGGGCGAGGCCGAGACGATCGGCCCGACGACCGCGCTGCCGCCGGCGTAGACCATGCCGTAGGTGCCCTGCGCCCCGCTCTCCGCGGTCGTCCGCACGACGATCCGGCGCGCGTCGGCGTCGGCGGAGATGACGCGGACGGGCTCGTGCCGGCGGTTCGGCGGCCGCACGACGGCCCGCGCCGCCGAGGTCGCGGCGACGAGGCTCATGGCGCCGACGCCGAGGCTCGCGCCGATTGCGGTCCACGCGGCTGCGCCGGCCGCCAGGCGCTCAGCCCGACGTCGGGCCGCACGGCGCCGCGCGGCGCGGCGGCGCCCGAGCTCGGCGAGCGGATCGACCGCACGGAGCACGTCCGCGGGCGTGCCGAAGGCGATCGCGGCGCGCACCGCGGCGAGGCCCGTCTTCGGCCGCCGGGCGGCGAAGCGGAGCCGTCGCGGAAGGCCCGCCCCGCGGGTCGTCGTCGCGTCGATCGTCGGTCGTCGGCGGTCGGCCATGGCGCCCGGCGCTCCGATCCCCGGCGCCGCCCGCCGCCGTCGCGGCGCGCCTCGTCCGGCGCCGGTCCCCCCGAGCCTAGTCTCGCCTCGTGGTTGTCTCCCTGCACCGTGCTGCGCCCGCCTTCGACGCGGCCGTCGCCTCGATCCGAGGCGTGGAGTTCCGATCGGACCTCGTCGTCGACGAGATCCGCCCGCCCGCCAACCTCGCGCCCGAGGCGCTCGCCCTCTCCGGCGACGTGCGCCCGGCCGTCCACGGCGAGGACTCCGAGCTCGGCACCGGCCGCTTCATCCTCCTCCACGACGAGGACGAGCCCGAGGCCTGGCGCGGGGAGTTCCGCGTCGTCTGCTTCGCGCAGGCGCCCCTCGAGGTCGAGATCGGCGTCGACCCCTTCCTCGCCGACGTCGCCTGGTCGTGGCTCATCGACGCGCTCGAGTCGCGCGGCGCCGCCTTCGAGCACCCCTCCGGCACCGCGACGACGATCAATGCGAAGGGCTTCGGCGAGCTCGAGGCCCAGGGCGAGGGCGCCCAGATCGAGCTGCGCGCCTCCTGGACCCCGCGCGATCTCGACCTCGGCAAGCACGCCGAGGCCTGGGGCGAGCTGCTCTGCATGCTCGCGGGGCTGCCCCCGGTCGACACCCAGGGCATCGCCGTCCTCCCCCGCACGCGGAGGTCGCGTGACGCAGGCTGACGAAGCGCGCCTCGGCGAGGGCGACCTCGACCTCATCGACGATCCCGAGTCGTACCTCGAGGGGCTCGAGCGCCTCGCGGCCGGCGAGGGGCCCGTCGCCGTCGACGCCGAGCGCGCCTCCGGCTACCGCTACTCGGATCGCGCCTACCTCGTGCAGCTCTTCCGCCGCGGCTCCGGCACCCTCCTGCTCGACCCCATCGCGCTCGGCACCCTCGTCGACGTGCAGGCCGTCATCGGCGAGGAGGAGTGGATCTTCCACGCCGCCACGCAGGACCTGCCCTGCCTGCGCGAGCTGCAGATGGACCCGGCGCGCATCTTCGACACGGAGCTCGCCGCGCGCCTGCTCGGGATGCCGCGCGTGGGCCTCGGCGCCGTCGTCGAGGACGTCCTCGGCATCGAGCTCGCGAAGGCGCACTCGGCGGACGACTGGTCGGCCCGGCCCCTCCCCGCGAGCTGGCTCGCCTACGCCGCGCTCGACGTGGAGCTCCTCGTCGACGTCCGCGACGAGCTCGAGCGGCGCCTCGAGGACCAGGGCAAGCTCGAGTGGGCCCGCGAGGAGTTCGACGACATCCTCCGCCGCCCCCTCGGCGTGAAGAAGGAGGAGCCCTGGCGGAAGTACGCCGGGACGCGCGCGCGGAACCCGCGCGCCCTCGCGGTCGCCCGCGAGCTGTGGACGGCCCGCGACGAGCTCGCCCGAACGACCGACACGGCCCCCGGCCGCCTCGTGCCCGATCGCTCCCTCTCCGCCGTCGTGCAGGCCCTGCCGAAGTCGAAGCAGGAGCTCGCCGCCCGGAAGGACTTCCAGGGCCGCGCCTCCCGCCCCGAGCTCGACCGCTGGTGGTCGGCCATCGAGCGCGGCCTCGCGAGCGAGGAGCCGCCGAAGGCCGCCGCCTCCGGCGAGCGCATCCCGCCGCACCGCTCGTGGGAGCAGCGCCATCCCGAGGCTCACGCGCGCCTCCAGGCCCTCCAGCCGATCGTCACCGAGCTCGCCGAGCGCCTCGGCATGCCGCGCGAGAACCTCCTCACGCCGGATCACCTGCGCCGGCTCGCGTGGGAGCCGCCGGCCTCCTCGACGCCGGACGCCGTCGCCGCCCACCTCATTGAGTCGGGCGCCCGACCATGGCAGGCGGATCTCGTCGCGGCGCCGCTCGCGGCCGCGCTTGTCGCACTCGGCCAATAGCGGACCATCCCCGACCGCTCCCCTCGTAGGGAACGTCCAGCGCAGTCGCTCCTCAGGCGGCCAGCCCTACGATTGCCGGGAGCAATCCCCAAGCACCCCCGGGTGCACGAAGCAATGCAACGAAGCAGTTGGAGGCGCAGTGGCCGATCGCGAAGTCCACTTCATCGATGGCGTCCGCACCCCGTTCGGACGAGCGGGCGAGAAGGGCATGTACTGGAAGACCCGGGCCGATGACCTGGCGGTGAAGACCATCCGGGCCGTCCTCGACCGGAACCCCTCGGTGCCGGCCGACCGCATCGACGACGTGGCCATCGCCGCGACGACGCAGGAGGGCGACCAGGGCCTCACGCTCGGCCGCTCCGCGGGCATCCTCGCGGGCCTCCCGATGACCGTCCCCGGCCTCGCGATCGACCGCATGTGCGCCGGCGCGATGACGGCCGTCACGACGATGGGCTCCGGCATCGGCTTCGGCGCCTATGACCTCGTCATCGCCGGCGGCGTCGAGCACATGGGCCGCCACCCCCTCGGCCTCGGCGCCGACCCGAACCCCCGCTTCCTCTCGGAGCGCCTCGTGAGCCAGGACGCCCTCAACATGGGCAAGACGGCCGAGCGCCTCCACGACCGCTTTCCGCAGCTCACGCGCGAGCGCGCCGACTTCTTCGCCATGCGCTCGCAGCAGAAGGCCGCCCAGGCCTACGCGAACGGCGACATCCAGCCGAACCTCGTGCCGGTCGCGATCGAGTCGGAGCAGGGCTGGGGCCTCGCCTCGAAGGACGAGACGCTCCGCCCCGACACGAACCTCGAGACGCTCAAGACGCTGAAGACCCCGTTCCGCCCGCACGGCCGCGTCACGGCGGGCAACGCCTCGGGCCTCAACGACGGCGCGACGGCATCGCTCCTCGCCTCCTCGGACGCCGTGAAGGAGTTCGGCCTCGAGTCGGGCATGCGCATGGTCACCTTCGCCTTCGCGGGCGTCGAGCCCGAGGTCATGGGCCTCGGCCCGGTCCCCTCGACCGAGAAGGCGCTCCGCAAGGCGGGCCTCACGATCGACGACATCGGCCTCTTCGAGCTCAACGAGGCCTTCGCCGTGCAGGTGCTCTCGTTCCTCGACCACTTCGGCATCGACGACGACGACCCCTCGGTGAACCCGTACGGCGGCGCCATCGCCTTCGGCCACCCGCTCGCCTCCTCGGGCGTGCGCCTCATGACCCAGCTCGCGCGCCAGTTCCGGCAGCACCCCGAGGTGCGCTACGGCGTCACGGCCATGTGCGTCGGCCTCGGCCAGGGCGGCACGGTCATCTGGGAGAACCCCCACTGGAACGGCACGACGCACGGCCGCCGCACCGGCGCCGCGAAGAAGGGACGCTAGACGTGAGCGAGCTCCGCACGAAGTACGCCGACCTCCTCGCCACCTCGACGGACGAGGTCATCACCGAGTCGCGGGTGCGCGACGTGACGCTCCCGAGCGGCCGCGTCATGGCGCTCGTCACCCTCGACAACGGCCACGACTACACGCGCCCCAACACGCTCGGCCCGGGCACGCTCGTCGCGCTCGGCGAGACGCTCGCTGAGCAGCGCGAGCGCGGCGCGAAGGGCGAGATCCAGGGCCTCGCCATCACCGGCAAGCGCTTCAACTTCGCCGCCGGCGCCGACCTCTCGAAGGTGAACGACATCCCGAGCCGCGAGGTCGCCCTCATGCTCGGACGCCTCGGCCACGAGGTGCTCGGATCGCTCACCGGCTTCTCGGTGCCGACCTTCACCTTCGTGAACGGCCTCGCCCTCGGCGGCGGCGTCGAGATCGGCCTCAACTCCGACTACCGCACGATCGACGCCTCCGTGCCGGCGATCGCGCTGCCGGAGACCTTCCTCGGGCTCGTCCCGGGCTGGGGCGGCGCGACGATCCTCCCCAACCTCATCGGCATCGAGAACGCCCTCAAGGTCGTCATCGAGAACCCGATGAAGCAGAACCGGATGCTCAAGGCCCAGGAGGCCTTCGGGCTCGGCATGGCCGACGCGATCTTCCCCTCGGTGAACTACCTCGAGGACTCGCTGCGCTGGGCGGACGCCGTCCTCGGCGGCGAGATCGAGGTGAAGCGCCCCCACGCCCCCGGCAAGATGGAGCGCCTCGCGAAGTGGGACGTCGCCATCTCCATCGCGCGGAAGACGCTCGAGGAGAAGCTCGGCAAGGTCGTCCAGGCGCCCTACCGCGCCCTCGACATCATGAAGGCCGCGAAGTCGAACGATCGCGCGAAGGGGTTCGCGCTCGAGGACGAGGCGCTCGCCGACCTCATCTCGGGCGACCAGTTCATCGCCTCGATCTACGCCTTCAACCTCGTGAACAAGCGCGCGAAGAAGCCGGCCGGCGCGCCGGACACGTCGCTCGCCCGCCCGGTCTCGAAGGTCGGCATCGTCGGCGCCGGCCTCATGGCGAGCCAGTTCGCGACGCTCTTCGTGCGCCGCCTCCAGGTGCCCGTCGTCATCACGGACCTCGACCAGGCCCGCGTCGACAAGGGCCTCGACTACGTGCGCGGCGAGCTGAAGAAGCTCCACGACAAGGGCCGCCTCTCGGACGACGACCTCAACCGTCTGAACGCCCTCATCCACGGCACGACCGACCGCTCCGAGTTCGCGGACTGCGACTGGGTCATCGAGGCCGTCTTCGAGGAGCTCCAGGTGAAGAAGGACGTCTTCGCCTCGATGGAGTCGATCATCTCCCCCGAGGCGATCCTCGCGACGAACACCTCGGGCCTCTCCATCAAGGAGATGGCCGCCGACCTCCAGCACCCCGAGCGCGTCGTCGGCTTCCACTTCTTCAACCCCGTCGCGGTCATGCCGCTCGTCGAGGTCGTGAAGACGGAGACGACGGACGACGCGACCCTCGCCACCGCCATGAAGGTCGCGAAGGACCTCAAGAAGAACGCCGTCATCACGACCGACACCCCCGGCTTCGTCGTGAACCGACTCCTCGCGAAGGTCCTCGGCGAGGCGATGCACGCGGTCGACACGGGCACGCCCTTCGAGACCGTCGACCGCGCGCTCGACGAGCTCGGCCTCCCGATGACGCCCTTCGAGCTCCTCGAGCTCGTCGGCCTCAAGGTCGGCGCGCACGTCCTCGACACGAACCACGCGGCCTTCCCCGACCGCTTCTTCGAGTCGGAGAACCTCCACAAGCTCGCCGACTACGGCAAGATCTTCGACCGCGACTCGAAGGGCAAGATCAAGGGCTTCGACAAGAAGGCCGTGAAGCTCGTCCAGGACGGCGGTCCGAAGCAGCCCATGACGGCCGAGCAGTTCCGCGACCGCGTCTTCGTCGGCCTCGCCGACGAGGTGAAGCGGATGCTCGACGAGCAGGTCGTCGCGGAGGCGGAGGACATCGACCTCTGCCTCATCCTCGGCGCGGGCTACCCGTTCCAGGCCGGCGGCCTCACGCCCTTCCTCGACCGCGTGGGCGCGTCTGAGAAGGCGTTCGGCGACACCTTCCACCACCCGCCCATCCGCGGCGCGGCGAGCCGCTAGCGAGCGGAACGAGCAGCCCCGGACGGGAGAGACCTCCGTCCGGGGCTGCTCTGTGTGTGCAGCATGCGGCGGCGGGAGCCGCTAGCAGCAGCGGGCGCCGGGGTTCCGGTCCTGCTCGTCGACGCGATCGCGCCAGAACTCGCGAGGGGTCAGGCACGGCTCGCCCGGGTGGAGGCGCTCGTGGTGGGCGCGGTACTTCTCGTAGGCGTCCGCCCCCATGACGCCGCGCAGCCCCCGCCAGCACTCGGCGAGCAGGGACCGCGCGGCGTCGAGGGCGCTCGTCACGCGCGCGTCCCGACGGGCTCGGCCGAATCGACCGGCGCTTCGACCATGCCGTGCGCGTGCGCCGTGAGGCGCTGGTCGACCGGGAGGGCGTCCCACTCGCGCTCGAGCTCGCGCTCGGCGGGGGTGGCGCCGAGGCCCGAGGGCTCGTAGGTGCGGCTCGGGATCGGCGCGGGCTCGGTCGTCGGCTGTCCGTCGCGCTGCCACGAGCGGACCATCGAGGCGACCGCCGAGACCACGACGATGAGCGTGAGGACGGCGAACACGACCGAGAGCGTGCCCTGCACGGCCGTATTGCGCACGACGGCGTGCATCGCCTCGACGTTCTTCGCCGCGCCGAAGCTCTCCTTGCCCTCGGCGAGCGCGTTCTGGAACGCGAGCATGTTCGCGAAGTAGCCGACCTTCGCGTTCGGGCTGAAGATCTTCAGGTACGAGCCGGTCAGCGTGACGACGAGGTCGAAGGTGAGCGGCACGAGCACGACCCACAGGTAGCGGAACGCGCGGCGGCCCCGCTTCGCGACGATCGACGCGCAGATGGCGAGCGCGATGCCCGCGAGCAGCTGGTTCGCGACGCCGAAGAGCGGGAAGAAGGTGTTGATGCCGCCGAGCGGGTCGGTCACGCCGAGCACGAGGATCGAGCCCCAGCCGGCCACCATGACCGCCGTCGAGAGCCACACCGCGGGCTTCCAGTCGTGGTCGGCGAACCTCGGCCACACGTTGCCGACGGCCTCCTGCAGCTGGAAGCGGGCCACGCGCGTGCCGGCGTCGACGGCGGTGAGGATGAAGAGCGCCTCGAACATGATCGCGAAGTGGTACCAGAAGCCCATGAGGCCCTCGCCCGTGAGCGACTTCATGATGACCGCGATGCCGACCGCGAGCGTCGGGGCGCCGCCGGTGCGCGAGACCACCGACTCCTCCCCCACCTGCTGCGCGAGCGTCGAGAGCATGTCGGGTGTGAGGTTCACGCCCATGAGGCCGAGGCCGTTCACGAACTGCACGGCGCCGTCGACGGTGCCGCCGGTGGCGGCCGCGGCCGAGTTCATCGCGAAGTAGATGCCCCGGTCGATCGAGATGGCGGCGACGAGCGCCATGATCGCGACGAACGACTCCATGAGCATGCCGCCGTAGCCGATGAAGCGCGTCTGGCGCTCCTTGTGGACCATCTTCGGCGTCGTGCCCGAGGAGATGAGCGCGTGGAAGCCCGAGAGGGCGCCGCAGGCGATCGTCACGAACAGGAACGGGAAGATCGAGCCCGGGACGACCGGACCGTCCTCGCGGCCGACGTACTCCGAGAAGGCGGGCGCCGAGATCTCGGGGCGGACGATGATGATCGCCGCCGCGAGCATGACGATGACGCCGATCTTCATGAAGGTCGAGAGGTAATCGCGCGGCGCGAGCAGCAGCCACACGGGGAGGATCGCGGCGACGAAGCCGTAGACGATGATGCCGACGGCGATCCAGATCTTCGGGAGGTGGAAGACGGCCTGACCCCACTCGGTGCCGGCGATCCAGCCGCCCGCGACGATCGCGAGCATGAGCAGCGCGAAGCCGATGATCGAGACCTCCATGATGCGGCCCGGCCGGAAGAAGCGCAGGTAGCAGCCCATGATGATCGCGATCGGGATCGTCATCGAGACCGAGAACACGCCCCAGGCGCTCTCGCCGAGCGCGTTGACGACGACGAGCGCGAGGATCGCCACGATGATGATCATGATCATGAGCGTCGCGAGGATCGCCGCGAAGCCGCCGATCGGCCCGAGCTCCTCGCGCGCCATCTGACCGAGCGAGCGGCCCTTGCGGCGCATCGAGAAGAAGAGCACGAGGTAGTCCTGCACGGCGCCGGCGAGGATGACGCCGACGATGATCCAGAGCGTGCCCGGCAGGAAGCCCATCTGGGCGGCGAGGACAGGTCCGACGAGCGGGCCGGCGCCCGCGATCGCGGCGAAGTGGTGGCCGAAGAGCACGCGGCGCTCGGTCGCGACGAAGTCCTTGCCGTTCGCGGCGTACTCGGCGGGAGTGGCGCGGCGGTCGTCGGGACGGGCGACGTTGCGCTCGATGTACTTCGAGTAGAAGCGGTAGGCGATGAGGTACGAGCACACGGCGGCGAACACGAACCAGATCGCGTTGATCGTCTCGCCGCGGTGGAGAGCGAGGATCGCCCAGCTCACGCCGCCGAGCAGGGCGATCGCCGCCCAGGTGGCGATGCGCAGCGGCGTCCACCGCCGACCCTGCTCGGGATCGACGGCGGTGGCGGGAAGGTCGGCGGGGGTGTCGAGAGGCACGTCCTCCCAGTCGCGCGGCGCCACATCAGGGCGCGCCGCCGCGGCGACGGACGGGGAATGGCTCATATGGCTGCTCCTTTGGAACCAACGATGCGGATGCGCCTCAGGGCGCGTCAGCATCCTAGCCCGACTGCGATTCCGCCGAGAGCTTGCTGAGACTTCTGCCTGTCAGTCTGCGAAGGGCCCGGTCGAGCGAAGGCGGTTCGCCTGCAGCTGCTCGATGAGCGAGTCGACCGGCGCCGGCTCCTCGCCTGCCCGCGCGGGCCGCGCGTGCGGGATCTTCGCGCCGAGCACCTGGGCGACGACGTCGCGGGCGATCTGCTGGGCCGTGAGCCCGGCGTCCTCGAGGATCTGCGAGCGGCTCGCGTGGTCGATGAACTCGTCCGGGAGGCCGAGCTCGGTCACCGTCGTGTCGATGCCGGCGGCCCGGAGGTCCTGGCGGATGCGCGTGCCGATGCCGCCGACGACGACGCCGTCCTCGATCGTCACGAGGATGCGGTGCTCTCCCGCGAGCGTGAGGACGCTCTTCGGCACGGGCACGACCCAGCGCGGGTCGATGACCGTCGCGCCGATGCCCTGCGCCTCGAGGCGCTGCGCGACGTCCATCGCGAGGGACGCCATGGCGCCGACGGGCGCGAGGAGGACGTCCGGGCGGGTGCCGATGCGGAGCACGTCGACGCCGTCCTCGAGGCGCGTGACGGCCTCGAGCTCCTCGCCGACGACGCCCTTCGAGAAGCGGACCACGGTCGGGGCGTCCTCGACGGCGACGGCCTCGCGGAGCTCCTCGCGCAGGCGCGTCGCGTCGCGCGGCGCGGCGAGACGGATCGACGGGACGATCTGCAGCAGCGCGAGATCCCACATGCCGTGGTGGCTCGGGCCGTCGGGGCCGGTCACACCCGCGCGGTCGAGCACGAAGGTGACGCCGGCGCGGTGGAGCCCGACGTCCATGAGCACCTGGTCGAAGGCGCGGTTCATGAAGGTCGAGTAGATCGCGACGACCGGGTGGAGGCCGCCGAAGGCGAGTCCCGCGGCGCTCGTCACGGCGTGCTGCTCGGCGATGCCGACGTCGAGGACGCGGTCCGGGAAGCGCTCCTTGAAGCGGTGGAGGCCGACCGGGCGCAGCATCGCGGCGGTGATGCCGACGAGACGCGGGTTCGCCTCCGCGAGCTCGACCATCTCGTCGGCGAAGACGCTCGTCCACGACTTGCCGCCGGCGGCCTGGAGCGGCTCGCCCGTGACGGGATCCATCTGCCCGACGGCGTGGAACTGGTCGGCGTCGTCGGCGACGGCGAGATCGTAGCCCTTGCCCTTCTGGGTGATGGCGTGGACGATGACGGGCGCGCCGTACTCCTTCGCCTGCTGGAGCGTCTGCTCGAGCGCGTCGAGGTCGTGGCCGTCGACCGGGCCGAGGTACTTGATGTCGAGGTTCGAGTAGAGCGCCTCGCCGTTCGAGAAGCGCGAGAGGAAGCCGTGCACGCCGCCGCGGACGCCCTGGTAGATGCGCCGACCCATGCCGCCGCCGAGGCGCTGGAAGGCCTTGGAGGAGGTGTCCTGGAGGGCGAGGTAGGAGCGCTGCGTGCGGACGGTGTTGAGGAAGCGCGCCATGCCGCCGATCGTCGGCGCGTAGGAGCGGCCGTTGTCGTTCACGACGATGACGAGGCGGCGCTTGTTGTCGTCGGAGATGTTGTTGAGCGCCTCCCAGGTCATGCCGCCCGTGAGCGCGCCGTCGCCGACGACGGCGATGACGTGGCGGTCGGACTGCCCGGTGAGCGCGAAGGCGCGGGAGATGCCGTCCGCCCAGCTCAGCGAGCTCGAGGCGTGGGACGACTCGACGATGTCGTGCGGCGACTCGGAGCGCTGCGGGTAGCCGGCCAGTCCCCCGCGCTCGCGGAGGTGGGAGAAGTCCTGGCGGCCCGTGAGGAGCTTGTGGACGTACGACTGGTGGCCGGTGTCGAACACGATCGCGTCGCGCGGCGAGTCGAAGACGCGGTGGATGGCCATCGTGAGCTCGACGACGCCGAGGTTCGGCCCCAGGTGCCCGCCGGATCGGGCGACGTTCTCGATGAGGAACTCGCGGACCTCCTGCGCGAGCCGCCGCTCCTCGGCGAGCCCGAGCCTGCGGAGATCCGCGGGCTCATGGATCGTCGGCAGGAGCTTCTCGGTCATGCGGGCCTTCTCGATTCGGGGGCCGGACGCGTTCGCATCCGCTGAACACGAGAGTCTACGCGGCGACGCTCCCGCGGTCGCCGAGCCGCGCAGCGTCCGAGCGCTGAGGCGGTTGAGGAGGCGGCGCAGCCGCCGTCTCGAAGCCACCGGCCGCCCAGGGCCCCGATGGCTTCGAGACGCGCGCTGCGCTCGCTCTTCAGCCATCTGCCTGCCGAACGACGAGGCGGCCGGCCCCCGTGAGGGAGCCGGCCGCCTGCGGTCCTGCCTGGCGCCTACTTCGAGGCGAGCTGGCGGAGGACGTACTGGAGGATGCCGCCGTTGCGGTAGTAGTCGGCCTCACCGGGCGTGTCGATGCGGACGACCGCGTCGAACTCGACCGTCTGCTTGCCCTCGGGCGAGTCCTTCGTGGGCTCGGCGACGACGCGGACCGTCTTCGGCGTGGTGCCTTCGTTGAGCTGCTCGAGGCCCGTGATCGTGATCGACTCGGTGCCGTCGAGGCCGAGCGAGGCCCAGCTCTCGCCCGCCGGGAACTGCAGCGGGACGACGCCCATGCCGATGAGGTTCGAGCGGTGGATGCGCTCGAACGACTCGACGATGACGGCCTTCACGCCGAGGAGGCTCGTGCCCTTGGCCGCCCAGTCGCGCGACGATCCCGAGCCGTACTCCTTGCCGCCGAGGACGACGAGCGGCGTCGACTGCGCGGCGTAGTTCTGCGCGGCGTCGTAGATGAACGACTGCGGGCCGCCGTCCTGCGTGAAGTCGCGCGTGTAGCCGCCCTCGACGCCGTCGAGGAGCTGGTTCTTGAGGCGGATGTTCGCGAAGGTGCCGCGGATCATGACCTCGTGGTTGCCGCGGCGCGAGCCGTAGGAGTTGAAGTCCTTGCGGTCGACGCCGTGCTCGGCGAGGTACTTGCCCGCGGGCGAGTCGGCCTTGATCGAGCCGGCCGGCGAGATGTGGTCGGTCGTGACCGAATCGCCGAGCTTCGCGAGGACGCGCGCGCCCTTGATGTCCGCGACGGGCGTGAGCTCGAGCTGCATGCCGTCGAAGTACGGGGGCTTGCGGACGTAGGTCGACTCCGTGTCCCACTCGAAGGTGGCGCCGGTCGGCGTCGGGAGCGAGCGCCAGCGCTCGTCGCCGTCGAAGACCGCGCCATACTCCTT
This sequence comes from Pseudoclavibacter triregionum, assembly GCA_910822395.1. Taxonomy (GTDB): domain Bacteria; phylum Actinomycetota; class Actinomycetes; order Actinomycetales; family Microbacteriaceae; genus Pseudoclavibacter; species Pseudoclavibacter triregionum. The sequence continues at coordinate 1,936,796 of OU365335.1, read as the reverse complement.
GTCGAACATGGCGGTGTCGATCGACTCGTCGATCGTCTTCTGGACCTCCTCGGCCGTGGGCCAGATGTCCTTGAGGAAGACGTCGTTGCCGTCCTTGTCCTGGCCGAGGGGCTGCGAGTCGAAGTCGAAGTCCATCGTGCCGGCGAGGGCGTAGGCGATGACGAGCGGCGGCGACGCGAGGTAGTTCATCTTCACGTCGGGGTTGATGCGGCCCTCGAAGTTGCGGTTGCCCGAGAGGACGGCCGTGACGGCGAGGTCGTTGTCGTTGATCGCCTTCGAGATCTCCGGCTCCACCGGGCCCGAGTTGCCGATGCAGGTCGTGCAGCCGTAGCCGACGAGGTAGAAGCCGAGGGCCTCGAGGTCCTTCCAGAGGCCCGCCTTCTCGTAGTAGTCGGTGACGACCTTCGAGCCCGGCGCCATCGTCGTCTTCACCCACGGCTTGCGCTCGAGGCCCTTGGCGACCGCGTTGCGGGCGACGAGGCCCGCGGCGAGCATGACCGAGGGGTTCGAGGTGTTCGTGCACGAGGTGATGGCGGCGATCGCGACCGAGCCGTGGTCGATCTCGAACGACTCGCCGTCCTTCTCGACCGTGACCTTCTTCGTGATGCGCGAGAACGGGGCGGCCGGGGTCTCGACCGTGACGTCGGCCTCGTCGGCCTCCGGGGTCGAGGAGGCCGGGTCGGACGCCGGGAACGATTCGGCGGCCTGGACGTCGACGAGGTCGTGCGAGTCCGGCGTGGCGTAGTTCTCGAGGTCCTTCGCGAACTGCGACTTGGCCTTCGAGAGCTCGATGCGGTCCTGCGGGCGCTTCGGGCCGGCGATCGAGGGGACGACCGTCGAGAGGTCGAGCTCGAGGTACTCCGAGTACGTCGCCTCCTGCGAGGGGTCGTGCCAGAGGTGCTGCTCCTTGGCGTAGGCCTCGACGAGCTTGACCTGCTTCTCGTCGCGGCCGGTGAAGCGGAGGTAGTCGAGCGTCTCATCGTCGATCGGGAAGATCGCGGCGGTCGAGCCGAACTCCGGCGACATGTTGCCGATCGTGGCGCGGTTCGCGAGCGGGACCTGCGAGACGCCCTCGCCGTAGAACTCGACGAACTTGCCGACGACGCCGTGCTTGCGGAGGAGGTCGGTGATCGTGAGGACGACGTCGGTCGCGGTGACGCCGGCGGGGATCTGGCCGGTGAGCTTGAAGCCGACGACCTTGGGGATGAGCATCGAGACGGGCTGGCCGAGCATGGCCGCCTCGGCCTCGATGCCGCCGACGCCCCAGCCGAGCACGCCGAGGCCGTTCACCATCGTCGTGTGCGAGTCGGTGCCGACGAGCGTGTCGGGGTACGCCTGGAGCGCGCCCTCGACCTCGCGGACGAAGGTGACGCGGGCGAGGTACTCGATGTTGACCTGGTGGACGATGCCCGTCCCCGGGGGGACGACCTTGAAGTCGTCGAAGGCGGTCTGGCCCCAGCGGAGGAACTGGTAGCGCTCGCCGTTGCGCTCGTACTCGATCTCGACGTTGCGCTCGAAGGCGTCGGGCGTGCCGAAGAGGTCGGCGATGACCGAGTGGTCGATGACGAGCTCGGCCGGGGCGAGCGGGTTGATCTTCGTCGGGTCGCCGCCGAGCTGAGCGACGGCCTCGCGCATCGTGGCGAGGTCGACGATGCAGGGCACGCCGGTGAAGTCCTGCATGACGACGCGGGCTGGGGAGAACTGGATCTCCGTGTCGGGCTCGGCGTCGGCCTTCCACGCGCCGAGGGCGCGGATCTGGTCGGCGGTGACGTTCTTGCCGTCCTCGGTGCGGAGGAGGTTCTCGAGGAGGATCTTGAGGCTGAAGGGGAGCTTGTCGTAGCCCTCCACCGCGTCGATCCGGAAGATCTCGTAGTCGGTGCCGTCCACGCCGAGCGTGGTCTTGGCGCCGAAGCTGTTCACTGCGGTCACGTCGTTATCTCCTTCGATGCGAGGTCGGTGCGTCCAGCACGGCGTCCATTCTGCCGAGCGGGGCTGAGCGCAGCCGCATCGCCGAAGGCGAGCGTAGCAAGTATCTCGACGTCGAGATAGTTAGGACTGCCTCACTTGGACGGCTGACCGGCGGGGCGCTCCCCCGGGGTGGGTGCGCCGGGGCCGATGAGCCCGTCCTTGAGCATCCCGCCGCGCGCGAGGATCACCGTGAGCACGAGCAGCACGGCGTACATCGGCGTGCCCATGAGGAGCTTCGTCGCGCCGAGCGCCTCGATGTTCCCGGCGAAGTAGAGCGGCAGCTGCACGGCGAGGCGGAGCGCGAAGAAGGCCGCCCACGCGAGGGTGAGGCCGAGCATGAGGCGGCGCAGGCGCGGCAGCCGTCGCCAGGCGGTGCCGGTCTGGGTGAGCAGGCCGGCGACGACGCCGATGAGCGGCCATCCGGCGAGCGCGGAGACGAGCATGACGACGCAGTAGGCGCCGTTCGTCCAGAAGCCGGGGAGGAAGAAGTCGGCGTCGTTGCCCGAGCGGAGCGCGAGGAAGGCCGAGAGCGCGAGGGCGAGCAGGCCCCCGATCGCGGGCATGAGCTGCTCGCGGCGCACGAGGCGGATGACGAGGCCGATGAGCCCGACCGCGGCGGGCGCGGCGATCGAGAGCCAGAGGTCCTTCGTGAAGGTGTAGACGATGAGGAAGAGCAGGCCCGGGATCGTCGACTCCACGATGCCGCGCCATCCGCCGGCGGCCGCGAGGATCGAGCCGCCGGAGAGCTGCGCGTCGGCGAGCTCGGAGAAGCGGGCGCGGGCGCCGTCGAGGGCGGGGGCGAGCGGGTCGGACGGGGCGGCCTCGTCGCGTCCGCTCGCGGGCTGCTCGGCCGGCGCAGCGCCTTCGCGCCCGGCGTCGGGGCCGGTCACGCCTTCTTCGCGCGCGCCGCGCGGCGCTCGGCGATGCCGCGGTCGTCGGACGGGCGGGCCGCGGCGGCCTGGGCGGCCGGCTGGCCCATCTGCTGGGCCATCGCCTGCGGGATGACGAGCGGGAGGAGGTCGCGCGGAGGCATGGGCCCGTCGCCGCGCACGACGACGATGCTCCGGAAGAGCTCCTCCATGGCAGCCGCCGCCTCCTCGTCGTGGAGGGCCTTGCCCGTGAGCACGGCGCGGAGGAACCAGCGCGGGCCGTCGACGCCCATGAAGCGGGCGGAGCGCATCGGCTCGCCGCCGACGACCGGGAGCTTCGTGTCGAGCTCGGGACCGAGCGGCCCGTCGATCTCCTGCGAGGTGCCGCCGCCCTTCGCGACCTGCTCCGCGAGCTGGCCTCGGATGGTGTTCCACAGGCCCGTCGAGCGGGGCGCCGCGAAGGCCTGCACCTGCATCGTCGAGCCCTGGTAGTCGAGGGCGACGGCGACGAGGCGCTTCGACTTCTCCTCGACCTCGAGGCGGAGGCCGATGCCGTCGCGGGCCGGGATGCGCAGCGCGCCGAGGTCGACGACGCGGTCGAGCTCGGGGGCCTCGCTCGCGTCGAAGGGGCCGTGCTCGGCGCGGTCCTCGGGCGCGGACTTCTCGAGCAGGGCGGGGTCGATCTCGGGCTCGTCGTCCTCGTCGGCGTGCGAGGTCTCGCCCGGGGCGATGAGCTCGTCGGCCTTCGCGCGCTCCTCGTCAGGCTGCTTGAGGAAATCGAACAGTCCCATGTCTAGACCTCTTCCGTCGTCGTGGTCGCCGCGCTGAGCGGCCGCGTAGGTGCCGGAGCGGAGGCGGCCGAGGCCACGCCCGTCGAGCCGAAGCCGCGCTCGCCGCGCTCGCCGTCCGGGAGCTCGTCGACGAGCTGGTACCGGACCTGCGGGAACGGGAGGACGATGAGCTGGGCGATGCGGTCGCCCGTCCGGATGTCGAAGGCCGCCTCGCGGTCGGTGTTGAGGAGCGTCACCATGAGCTCGCCGCGGTAGCCGGAGTCGATGGTTCCCGGCGAGTTCACGATCGTGATGCCGTGCTTCGCGGCGAGGCCGGAGCGCGGGACGACGAAGCCGAGGTGCCCCTGAGGCAGGGCGATCCGCGTGCCGGTCGGCACGAGCCGGCGCTCGCCGGGCTCGAGGCGGCAGTCGATCGCCGAGACGAGGTCGGCGCCCGCGTCGCCCGGGTGCGCGTGCACGGGCGCGTGGCCTGTGAAGGGGATCGTGAGGGGGGTCATCACCTCAGGAGGGTAGCCGAGCGAGCCTCGCGCCGAATGAGCGCGCGCCCGATTCCCGCGAGCACGGGAGATGACAGCCGCCCCACAGGCGACGTGGGGCGGGGCGTGGTCTCATGTCCTGGTGACGACGTACCGCGAGCGACTCTGGCCTTCTCTCTGGGGGTTCCTCCTCGGACTCCTCATCGTGCCCGCGGTGATCCTCGTCTTCGCGCCGATCAACATGAAGGTCGGCATCCTGCTCGGCATCGCCCTGTACGCGGGCTACGTCGCCGTGCTCGTGTGGGCCTCCCCCGTCATCGAGGTGTCGGAGCAGCAGCTCCGAGTCGGCAGCGCCCGCGTTCCCGCCGTGTTCCTCGGCGCGGCGACCCCGAACGCCACGCGCGAGGCGGCGCGGATGGCGGCCGGCCCGAAGCTCGACGCGCGGGCGTGGCTGTGCCTGCGCGGATGGGTGCCGACCTCGGTGCGCGTCGACATCGACGATCCGAGCGACCCGGTGCCGTACTGGCTCTTCTCCTCGCGCGACCCGGAGCGCGTCGCGGCGGCCGTCGCGGAGGCGCGGAAGCTCGCGCACGCCGGGGGCGCGAAGCGGTAGGGCTGCGGCGCGCGAGCTTGCGTGCGTCGCGCCGAGATGGAAACGGCCGCCCGGCTCTCGAAGCCGGCGGCCGCTTCGCGTGCTAGGCGCCGGCGCAGTCCGCGCAGACGGGGCCGAGGGCGCTCTCCTCGGCGAGCTGCGAGCGGTGCTTCACGAGGAAGCACTCGACGCAGGTGAACTCGTCGGCCTGCTTCGGGATGACGACCGTCTCGAGCTCGACGTCGGCGAGGTCGGCGGCGGAGAGGTCGAACGAGCCCGGGTTGTCGGCGTCGTCGACGTCGATGCTGCTCGACGCGGCGTCGGGAACGCGCTCCTTGAGCGCCTCGATCGAGTCGGCGTCGTCGTCGGTCTTGCGCGGGGCGTCGTAGTCGGTGGCCATTGAGATCCAAACGCTGGGGGCTGGCGGGGCCAGTCGACCCTCGGCGCGAGAGTATGCACCGGATGCGGCGCGAGCGCAAGCCGGGAGCGAAGACGATTCGGGTTTCGCGCGATCGCGAGAAACCAGGTGGTTGAGGAGCGAGCCGAGCGAGCGTTTCGAAACCACCGGCGTCCCCTGTTCCCCCGGTGACCACCTGCATTGTGGAACCCGCGGCGCGCGGAGTAGGCTCCCGGGCGCGCCCGGGCCGCCGTGCGACCCTGATGCGGACCAGACCGCCACGCAAGGGAAGAGCGACGTATGACCGAGCTGCGCTTCATCGGGGTCGAGGACGGCCACCTCATCGTGTCCGGCGACGACGGCCGGCAGCACCGCGTCCGCATCGACGACGCGCTCCGCGAGGCCGTCCGCCCCCGCCCGGCCGAGCGCCGCGAGGCCCCGAAGGTGCCGCCGCGCGAGATCCAGCAGCTCATCCGCGCCGGCAGGTCGGTCGACGAGGTCGTCGAGATGACCGGCGCCGACCGCGAGGACGTCGCCCGCTTCGAGGGCCCGATCCGCGCCGAGCGCGACTACATCGTCGACCAGGCCCGCGCCGTCCCGGTCCGCGTGCGCGGCGACCTCGACCCGCTCGGCAGCGAGGGCGCGAGCTTCGGCTCGGCGCTCGACGAGCGCCTCGAGACGCTGAACGCGAAGGACATCGCCTGGGACGCGTGGAAGGACCCGGAGACCGGCTGGCGGGTGCAGCTCTCCTTCAAGGTCGACGAGCTCGAGCGCGACGCGCTCTGGGCCTACGAGCCCAAGACCCGCTCGCTCTCGCCGAAGAACCCCGCCGCCACGACGCTCTCGCAGCAGGGCGAGCTCGCCTCGCTCGGCGCCCCGCGCCTGCGCGCCGTCGACGGCCCGGAGGACGACGGCCGCGCTCCCGTCGAACGCTCGACCTCGGCCGCCCGCCGCGCGCACCCGACCGGCGCCATCCCCGCGATCGGCTCCTCCATGGGCGAGGCCCGCCAGATCGGCGCCCGCCCCGAGTCGCGCGTGTCGGACGCCTTCTCCGAGACCGCCGACCTCCTCGAGGCCCTCCGCCGCCGCCGCGGCGAGCGCGAGCCGCTGCGCCTCGACGAGGACGAGCTCGACGCCGGGCTCGCGGAGCTCGAGGACGAGCGCGGCGACGGGCATCCCGCCACGGGCGCGCCCGTGCGCTCGCTGCGCCCCGGCGCCCCCGCGCCGGCCGGCCGCGGCGCCGAGTCCGACGACCAGGACGACGAGGACGACCGCTCCCCTGTGGGCCACTCCCCTGAGGGCCGCTCCATCGTCGAGCGCGAGGTCCGCTCGCTCGTCGACCGCGGCACGGGCGCCCACGACCGCATCCGCCGCGGCTCGTCCGGCCCCCGCGCCGTCGACGTGCCCCTGCTCGGCCTCGACCTCGACGACGAGCAGGGCGAGGACGCGCCCGCTCCGGGCCCGAAGCGCAGGGGCGCCTCGCGCCGCCGCGAGGAGGCGGCCGCCGAGCGCGCGCGCCAGCAGGCCGCCGGCGGCGACGAGGCCACGCAGCCCGCGCCCGCCGCCCCGAAGCCCGAGGCCTCGGCGTCCGCCGCGAAGCCGGACGACGCCGACGCTCCCGCCGAGAAGCCCGCGAAGCAGTCGACGACCGGCGCCCTCGGACGCCGCCGGAGCCGCGCGTCCATGCCGAGCTGGGACGAGATCGTCTTCGGCACGAAGCGCGAGGACGACTAGCCGCCGGCGCTGGCCCGGCAGCGCTCGCCCAGAATGACGCCTATGTGATCGCCGGTCGCCCATGCGCGTCCGTGATCACGGAGCCGTCATTCTGGGCACGCACGCCGAAGGTCTGGGCGGCGGCCGACGCTCTGCGCGCTCACGCCAGTGCGGGCGAGTCATCGCCAGCTCGCGCCCAGAAAGACGCATATGTGAACGCCGGTCGCCCATGCGCGTCCGTGATCACGGAGCCGTCATTCTGGGCAGGCCAGCCGGAGGCCGAGGCCCGACGGCAGGGGCTCAGCGGGCGAAGGCGCCGTGCCGGATGAGCGGGACGAGCGTCTCCTCCGGCGTCGTCGAGCCGTGCTGGCCGAGGACGAGCCGCCCGGGCCCGAGGAGGCCGGCCGGGTAGTACGAGACGAGCTTCTGCGCCGCGACGATGACGTCGCCGATGCGCGAGCGCGCGGCGTCCGTGACCGCGTCGCCGTACCATCCGGCGTCGATCGCCTCCTGCTTCGTCACGACGAGCGCGCGGCTCCCCTCCGCCGCGCGCCAGCGCTCGGCGAGCGCCTCGGCGTGCGCGACGGGCGCCCTCTCCTCGAGGTAGAGGTGGCGCAGGCGCGGCTCGCCGCCCATCCCCTCGACGCCCTCCGCGAGCGGTCCGTCGAGGTCGATGTCGATCTGCCGCTCGAAGGGGATGTCGAGCATGCCGTGGTCGGCCGTGACGAGCAGCCCCGCCCGCTTCGGCAGGTGGCGCCGGAGCGTGCCGACGGCGGAGTCGAGCTCCTCGAGCGCGGCGAGCCAGGGGTCCGACTCCCAGCCGAATCGGTGCCCGGCCTGGTCGAGCTCCGCGACATAGAGGTAGATGAGGCAGCGAGGGTTCCGGGCGAGCAGCTCGAGCGTCGCGTCGATCCGCTCGGCGACCGAGTCGGCCGGCACGTACTCGGCGCCGCGGAGCGAGGCCTGCGTCAGGCCCGAGTCCTCGTAATCCGGCATCCCGACGACGAACGGGACGGCACCGGGCGCGAGCTCCTCGAGCCGCTCGAAGATCGTCGGCACGGGCTGCCACGTCGCGGGGTCCATCGCCTCGCCCCAGCCGGAGAGCTGGTTGCGGACGAGCCCGGTCGCGCGATCGAGGACGGTGTAGGCGAGCATGCCGTGCTCCCCCGCCCGGCATCCGGTCGTGAGCGTCGTGATGCCGGAGACGGTCGTCGAGGGGAACGAGAAGGCGGTGTCGCGCTTGCCCCAGCCCTCGACGAGGTGGCGGGCGTGGCCGGCGCGGGCGCGCAGCTGCAGCGAGCCGAGCCCGTCGACGAGGAGGACGACCGCCTGGTCGACCGCCGGCAGCCCCAGCTCGCCCTCGCGGCCCGAGATGGCGGCGGCGCAATTCGGGAGGATCGCGGCGAGGCTCGGCCGACCCTGGGCATGGCTCAATACGATCGAGGACATCCTCCCCAGTGTCCCACAGGGATCGCGGCCTCCCCCGGCCGCCCCAGGTGGAGGCGCCGGGCCTCCGCGGCCGGCCTTCCTGGACACGACGCCCCGCCCCCGACGAAGGACCTCATGACCCCTCCCCGCTCCGACGCCTCGCAGCCGACCGGCCCCCTCGCGAGCGGGGAGCGGATCGACGACGTCGACGTCGCCTCGGAGATGGAGTCGAGCTTCCTCGAGTACGCGTACTCGGTCATCTACTCGCGCGCGCTCCCCGACGCCCGCGACGGCCTCAAGCCCGTGCAGCGCCGCATCCTCTACCAGATGAGCGAGATGGGCCTGCGCCCCGACCGCGGCCACGTGAAGTGCTCGCGCGTCGTCGGCGAGGTCATGGGCCGCCTCCACCCGCACGGCGACACGGCGATCTACGACGCCATGGTGCGCATGGCGCAGCCCTTCGTGCAGCGCGTCGCGACCGTCGACGGCCACGGCAACTTCGGCTCCCTCGACGACGGCCCCGCCGCGCCCCGCTACACCGAGGCCCGCCTTGCGACGCCCGCGCTGCGGATGACCGAGTCCCTCGACGAGGACGTCGTCGACTTCGTCCCCAACTACGACAACTCCGAGCAGCAGCCGAGCGTGCTCCCCGCGGCGTGGCCGCACCTGCTCGTGAACGGCGCGCAGGGCATCGCCGTCGGCATGGCGACCTCGATGGCGCCGCACAACCTCGGCGAGGTCATCGACGGCGCGCGGCACCTCCTCGCCCACCCCGACGCCTCGCTCGACGACATCATGGCGCTCATCCCGGGCCCGGACCTCCCCTCGGGCGGCTCGATCGTCGGGCTCTCCGGCATCCGCGAGGCGTACGCGACCGGCCGCGGCTCGTTCCGGATGCGCGCGACCGCGAGCTTCGAGCGCGTCTCGGCGCGCAAGCAGGGCATCGTCGTCACCGACCTGCCGTACATGGTCGGGCCCGAGAAGGTCATCGAGAAGATCAAGGACGGCGTCCAGAAGAAGAAGCTCGCCGGCATCTCGGACGTCACCGACCTCACCGACCGCACGCACGGCATGCGCCTCGTCATCGAGGTGAAGACGGGCTTCGACCCGGCCGCCGTGCTCGAGCAGCTCTACCGGCACACGCCGCTCGACGAGCCGTTCCACATGAACAACGTCGCGCTCGTCGACGGCGAGCCGAAGACGCTCGGTCTCCTTGACCTCCTCCGAGTCTTCCTCGAGCACCGCATCTCGGTCGTCCGCCGCCGCAGCGCGTTCCGGCTCGCGCGGAAGCAGGAGCGCCTCCACCTCGTCGAGGGCCTGCTCATCGCGATCGTCGACATCGACGAGGTCATCCAGATCATCCGCTCGAGCGACGACTCGGCCGAGGCCTCGCAGCGGCTCCAGATGGTCTTCAACCTCTCTGAGGCGCAGGCCGAGTACATCCTCGAGCTCCGCCTGCGCCGGCTCACGAAGTTCTCGCGCATCGAGCTCGAGGCGGAGGCGGACGAGCTGCGCCGCGCGATCGCCGAGCTCGAGGCGATCCTCGCCGACGAGCAGCTCCTCCGGAAGACCGTCTCCGATGAGCTCGCCGCCGTCTCGAAGGAGCTCGCGACCCCGCGCCGCACCCTCCTCGTCGAGGGCGACCACGTCGTCACGGCGAAGGCGAAGCGCGGCGCCGCGGCCGATCCGGAGGCGCTCCAGATGGCCGACGCGCCCTCGATCGCCGTGCTCTCGGCGACCGGGCGCATCCTCCGCGTCGACCTCCAGGCCGGCGAGGAGGGCGAGGCGCCGACGTCCATCGCGCGCCCGGCCCGCCGCTCGAAGCACGACGCGATCCTCGCCGAGGTGCCGACGAGCGTGCGCGGCGAGATCGCGGCGATCACGAGCCGGGGCCGGATGCTCCGCCTCCCGGTCGTCTCGCTCCCCTCCGCCCCCGCCTCCTCGGTGCTCCTCGCCGCGGGCGTGAAGGCGCGCGACTACGCGGGCCTCACCGACGCGAAGGAGCGCATCGTCGGCCTCGCGCCGGTCGGCTCCGAGACGCCGATCGCGATGGCGACGAAGTACGGCACGGTGAAGCGCCTCGCGCCGCTCGACTTCGGCAAGGCGCGCGAGCTCGAGATCATCGCGCTGAAGCCCGGCGACGAGCTCGTCGCGGCGGCGCCCGCGGCGGACGGCGACGAGCTCGTGCTCGTCTCCTCCGACTCGTCGCTGCTGCGCTTCGGCGCCGACAAGGTGCGCCCGCAGGGGCGGACGGCGGCCGGCATGGCCGGCATCCGCCTCGCCGAGGGCGCGACGCTCGCGGGCTTCTCGGTCGTGCCGGCGGCGGCGCTGGAGGAGGCCGAGGTCGCCACGGTCGCGACCTCCGGCGAGGCCGACGACCCGGGCAGCGCGAAGGTCACCCCGCTCTCGGAGTTCCCGCCGAAGGGCCGCGGCACGGGCGGCGTGCGCGCCCACCGCTTCGCCCGCGGCGAGGACCGGATCGCCCACGCGCTCGCGGCGCCCGGGCCGATCCGGGCCAACGCGAAGGACGGCGCCCAGCGCCAGCTGCCGCCGACGGTCGCGAAGCGCGACGCCTCGGGCATCCCCCTCGACGCCTCGATCGGTGCCCTCGGCCTCGCGCTCGGCGAGGAGCGCGGCTAGCGCCTCAGCGCTGCGGCAGCACCCGGTCGAACCAGTAGTCGAGGCCCGCGACGACCTCGTCGGGCTCGGCGATGCCGGCGAGGACGCCCTGCGCCTGCGAGGAGAGGATCGCCCAGAGCATCCGCGCCTCGAGCTTCGGATCGACGTCGGGCGCGAGGGCGCCGCGGTCCTCAGCGGCGCGGAGCAGGCTCTCGAAGAAGCCGAGGAGCGTGCGGATGCCCTCGCGTCCGGTCGCGTCGCCCGAGATCATCTGCCCGAGGAAGGCGGCCTCGGCGAGGCACTCGAGGCGGCGCTCCTCGTCGAGCGGGAGGCCCGCCTCCGCGGGGAGGCGGAGGATGTCGCGCTCGCGCGGGAAGCGGCCGAGGCGCAGGAGTCCGCGCCGGACGCGCCGCTCGCGGCGACGGCCGAGGTCGGAGCTGGCGAAATCGAGCATCTCGTCGCGGCTCGCGAAGTAGTGCTGCACGGCGCCGAGCGAGAGCCCGAGCTCCGTCGCGACACGGCGCATGCTCACGGCGGCGACGCCGTCGGCCGCGGCGATCCAGTAGACGGCCTCGGCGATCTCGCGGCGCCGCTGCTCGTGGTCGACGATCTTCGGCACGGAACCTCCTCGTTGCACTCTCGCACCGTCGGCGAAATATCAGTCACGCGACTGATAACCGCTCCGCCCGCCCCCGCTTCCGCTGGCTGCGCCGCCTCGCGATCGGCGTCGTCGCGCTCCTCGCCCTCGGCGCGGCCGGGCTCGCCGCCTGGCTCTCCTTCGCCCAGGGCGCCTTCGACCGCGACGTCGCGGCGGCGCGCTCCGCCGGCAATCTCGAGCACGACGTTGAGGTCGTCGCCGCGACCATCCACTACGCGGAGGGCGGCGACCCGAGCCTGCCGCCGCTCCTGCTCATCCACGGCCAGGGCCGCGACTGGCGCGCGTACGCCGGCGTCATGCCCGAGCTCGCGAAGCGGTTCCACGTCTTCGCCGTCGGCGTCCTCGGCCACGGCGCCTCCTCGCACGACCCGGCCCTCTACTCCGTCGGCAAGGCCGGCGCGCTCCTCGCCGCCTTCCTCGAGCAGGTCGTCGGCGCGCCCGCCTTCGTCTCCGGCCACTCGTCCGGCGGCGTGCTCACGGCCTAGCTCGCCGGCCACGCCCCGCAGCAGGTGCGCGGCGCGCTCCTCGAGGATCCGCCCCTCTTCACGACGACGATGCCCCGCGCCGCGACGACCTGGAACTGCGTCGACCTCGCGACCGCCTGCCACTCCTTCCTCGCGAGCGGCGAGACCGACTGGCAGGCCTACCAGTGGCGGAACCAGCGCATCTGGCGGATGTTCGGCGACGGCGGCCCGGCCTTCGTCGACGAGGGCCTGCGCTACCACGCGGAGCACCCGGGCGAGCCCATCCGCGTCTGGTGGGCGCCGCCCTTCACCCGCGGCAACGCCCTCGGCATGCGGTACGACCCGCGCTTCGGCGACGCCTTCTACACGGGCAGCTGGAACGCCGACTGGGACGAGACTGCGACGCTCGCCTCCATCTCCGTCCCGACGACGCTCGTCCACACCCGCGTCGCCTACGACGACGAGGGGATCCTCATGGCCGCGATGGGCGAGGAGGAGGCGGCCCGGACCCGCGAGCTCATCCCCGGCGTCATCTTCGAGAAGGTCGAGACGGGGCACGAGTTCCACGAGGAGGACCGCGCCGGCTTCATCCGGATGCTCGACGAGCTCGCGGAGCGAGTCGGCTAGCCGGCCGACGGCGACTCGAGCTCGACGCAGGCGGCCGCGAGCCATCGGCGCTCGGGCTCGGAGACCGAGAGGGCGATGGCGCGGCGATAGGACTCGATCGCCTCGCCGTCGCGGCCCGCAAGCCCGAGAAGATGCGCTCTGGCCGCATGCCAGGGCTGGAAGGCCCCGCACTCCGGCGCCACGGCATCGAGCACCTCGAGCGCAGGGCGGGGGCCCGCGACCCGCCCGATGGCGACGGCTCGCGCGACCTGGGCGCCGCGCGTGGGAGCGACGGCGACGAGCACCTCGTAGAGCATGGCGATCGCCGTCCAGTCCACGGGCCCCCGCCGCCGCGCCGCATGCGCCGACTGGATGGCGGCCTCGATCTGGAAGCGACCCGCGGACCCATGTTCGGCGGTCGCGCGGAGGATCTGCTCGGCCCGGTCGATGAGCGCGTGGTCCCAGCGATCCACGCGCTGCGCGGACACGGGGATGAGCACGCCGTCCTCGTAGCGGGCCCCGACGCGGGATCGCAGGTAGAGCAGGAGCGCCGCGAGTCCCCTCACCTCCCCGTCCCGGGGGAAGGCGCCGAGCAGGAGCTGGCTCAGGTGGACGGCCGCGTCGACACGGAGTTCGGCGAGATCGTCCAGGAGCGGCGCGGCGACGTCGAGGGCGGAGAGCGCGTAGATCGCCTCGAGGACCGCGGGGAGGCGATCCTCGTCGAGCCGCTCCGGCACGGCGACGTCGACGCGGGCCTCCCGCATGCGGCGGCGCGCGCGGGAGATGCGCTTCGTGAGCGTGTCCGCGGAGAGCCCGAAGGCGCGCGCCACCTCCTCGGTCGGCACCTCGAGGACGCCCTGGAGCATGAGGGGGGCACGCACCGAGGCCTCGACGGCCGGATCGGCGCACGCGAAGAGGACGACGAGCGCGGGATCGATCGCCGCGTGCCCCAAGTGCGGTGCGGCCTCCCCCGCAGGATCTGCCCCATCGGCGGCGACCGCGTCCTCGGCCTCCTCGAGCACGGCGCCCCGGCGCACGGCCGCCGAGCCGAGCACATCGCGGATGCGATTGCGCGTCGCGGTGATGAGCCACGCCTCGGGATCATCGGGGACCCCGTCGCGGCTCCAGCGCTCCATCGCGCGGAGCACCGCGTCGCCGAAGGCGTCGGCCGCGAGTTCGCCGTCGCCGCACCACCTCGCGGTGGCGCCGACCACGCGATCCCGGCACGTGCGCACGACCTCGTCGAGGCGCGCGTGCGCGGGATCGCGCGGCGCGGGCATCAGGCCTCGCCGGCGGGCATCGCCGAGGCGCGGACGACGATCTTGCCCCCGTACAGCGCGGGGCAGCGCTTGGCCCAGTCGAGGGCCGCCTCGAGGTCGGGAACGTCGACGACGAACTCGCCGCCGAGCTCCTCGCGGGTGTCGACGAAGGCGCCGTCCTGCACGACCGGCTGGCCGTCGACGAGCGAGACCGTCGTCGCCTCGGGCGCGAGCCAGTCGGTGTGGACGAGGACGCCGGCCTCCTGGAGCGCCTGGATGTAGGCGCCGTAGGCCGCGAGTTCCTCGGCGGCCTGCTCGGGGGTCGGCTCGTGCTGCTCGGCGGGGTCGCTGTAGAGGAGGAAGGTGTAGCGCATGGGAGTGGTCCTTTCAGATGGGGGGGTGAAGCGGAAGTGGGGTGAAGCCGAAGTGGGGGTGAAGCCGAAGTGGGGGTGAAGCCGAAGTGGGGGTGAAGCCGGAGTGGGGGATGAACGTCGGGGGGCGGAGCCTCGATGCCCGCCGCTAGGCGGCGGAGCGGTCCTCGTCGGCGTCGGCGTCGGCGTCGAGAGCAGCGAGGTTGCGGATGCCCGTCTCGAGGGCGCCGCCAAGCACAAGATCCGCGAACCAGGTGAATACTCGCTGGGGCAGCGTCTCGGCGATGAGCGTCTGCGACCAGACCACGTCGGTCGCGCCGTCGCCGGCCCGGAACTCGATGCGCTGTCGCGAGCGGCCCATCGAGCCCATGTCGATCTCGTAGTCGACGGCGTCGTCGGCGACGGCGGCCACGGTCTGCGTGCCCTTGCCGCCCTTGCCCTCGAAGACGAAGCCGGCGCCGACGCCCGAGTCAGGGCCGAAGGGTTCGATGCGCAGGCGCGGGTCCGCGGTGCGATGGGGGTTGATGCTCGTGAAGCCCGCCGTCGAGGCGAGTAGCCCGCGGAGCTCAGCCGGCGAGGCCGCGGCGGAGCCGGTCCGCCGGATGGTGTGCGTGGTGGGCATGTCGGTCCTTTCGTCGTGGCGCCGGAGACGGCGTCGACAAGGGGACGAACGGGGCCCGGCGCGACGGACAGCTCGGACGGACAATCTTCCCGTCGGCGTGTCGCGCGCCCGCCCCTACGGGATCCCGATGAGCCGCAGCAGCGCCGTGACGCCCATCGCGACGAGGATGACGACGACGAGCGGCGCCTTGCACAGCGCGGCGACGATGCCCGCGCCGACGCCGATCGGGCGCGCGGGCGAGGCGAGCTCCTGGCCGTCGAAGAGGGCGGTCGCGACGAGGACGGCGAGGATGAGCACGGCGACCGCTCGGTCGACGAGGCGCATCGAGCGCGCCGGGTCCCTCATGCGCCCGCCGAGCTGCATGCCGATGAGGCGCAGCGCGTAGCCGCCGACGACCATGATCGCGACGGCGGGGAGGATCCGCCCGAGGTCGATCATCCGCTACTCCTCCCCTGACACGGGCGGCACGTCGGCGCCGGGCCCCATCGCGCCGCCGCGGCGGCGATCCATGACCCAGCCCACGGCCATGCCCGCGAGCGCGAGCACCGGCGCGACGCCGGCGGTCACGAAGGGCGTCGCGACGAAGGCGATGACGCCGCCGAGCACGGCCGACCAGAGCGTCGCGCGGTCCGTGCGGAGCTTCTTCACGACGAGCGCGAAGAAGAGCGCGGGCAGGGCGGCGTCGAGGCCGAGCACGCCCGGGTCGGGGATGACCTGGCCGAGGAGCGTCCCGAGGAACGCCGAGGTCGGCCACGTGAGGAAGACGCCGAGGCCCGTGAGCCAGTACGCCGCGCGACGCGCCGAGACCCCCTCCTGCGCGAGCGCGAGCGCCGCGGACTCGTCGTTCGCGATGTGCGCGCCGACGAGCCGCCACGGCGTCTTCGCGAGGAAGGTCGAGGCGTGGATGCCGTAGGCCAGGTTCCGCGAGTTCACGAGCACTGCGGCGAGCGCCGAGACGATCGGGCTCGCGCCGGTCGCGACGAGGCCGACGAAGAGGATCTCCGAGGAGCCCGCGAGCACGAGCGCCGCCATCGCGACGGTGAGCCACATCGGGAAGCCGGCCGTGTGCGCGATCGCGCCGTACGAGACGCCGACGACGGCGAGCGAGAGGAGGACGACGAGGATGCCGCGAGTCGTGTCCGGACCCAGCTCCTCGCGCATCGCCCGGAAGGTCGAGCGCATCAGGCGTCGATGAGCTCAGCGTCGATGTGCTGGGCGCCCTGCACGATGAAGTCCTTGCGCGGGGCGACCTCGTTGCCCATGAGGAGCTCGAAGACGCGCTCCGCGGCCGCGGCATCCTGCACGGTGACGCGGCGCAGCAGGCGCGCGGCGGGGTTCATCGTCGTCTCCCAGAGCTGGTCCTCGTCCATCTCGCCGAGGCCCTTGTAGCGCTGGATCGGGTCGGCGTAGCGCTTGCCCGCCCGCTCGAGCTTCTTGATGAGCGCGTGCAGCTCCTGCTCCGAGTACGTGTAGATCGTCTCGTTCGGCTTCTTGCCCTGGTTCATGACGATGACGCGGTGCAGCGGCGGCACGGCGGCGTAGACGCGCCCGGCGTCGAGCATCGGCCGCATGTAGCGGAAGAAGAGCGTGAGCAGGAGCGTGCGGATGTGGGCGCCGTCGACGTCGGCGTCCGACATGAGGATCACCTTGCCGTAGCGCGCCGCATCGAGGTCGAAGCTGCGGCCGGAGCCGGCCCCGATGACCTGGATGATGTTCGCGCACTCGGCGTTCGAGAGCATGTCGGCGAGCGAGGCCTTCTGCACGTTGAGGATCTTGCCGCGGATGGGCAGGAGCGCCTGGAACTCGGAGTTGCGCGCGGGCTTCGCGGTGCCGAGCGCCGAGTCGCCCTCGACGATGAAGAGCTCGGAGGCGGCGACGTCGTTCGTGCGGCAGTCGACGAGCTTCGCCGGGAGGGACGACGACTCGAGCGCGTTCTTGCGGCGCTGCGTCTCCTTGTGGGCGCGCGCGGAGATGCGGGACTTCATCTCGGCGACGACCTTGTCGAGGAGCATCGAGGTCTCGGCCTTCTGCTGGCGGCCGGTCGCGGCGAAGCGCTCGCGGAGGCCCTGCGCGACGACGTTCGCGACGATCGCGCGCGCCGGCGGCGTGCCGAGCACCTCCTTCGTCTGGCCCTCGAACTGCGGCTCGGGGATGCGCACGGTGACGACCGCGGTGAGCCCCGCGAGCACGTCCTCCTTCTCGAGCTTGTCGTTGCCGACCTTGAGGCGGCGGGCGTTCTTCTCGACTTCGGAGCGCACGGTGCGGAGCAGCCCCTGCTCGAAGCCGGCGAGGTGGGTGCCGCCCTTCGGCGTCGCGATGATGTTCACGAAGCTCTTCACGGTCGTGTCGTAGCCGGTGCCCCAGCGCATCGCGACGTCGACGTGCATCGTGCGCTCGACCTCGCGCGAGACCATGTGGCCCTCGTCGTCGAGCATCGGGACGGTCTCGCGGTAGTCGCCGTCGCCCTCGAGCCGCCAGGTGTCGGTCGTCGGGGCGTCGGGCGCGAGGTACTCCGCGAACTCGGAGATGCCGCCGTCGAACTTGAAGGAGTGCTGCTCGGGCGTCCCCTCGCCGCGGCGGTCCTCGAGGACGATCTCGAGGCCCGGGATGAGGAAGGCGGTCTGGCGGGCGCGGCCGAGGAGGTCGTCGAGCGAGAAGACGGCGTCCTTGATGAAGATCTGCGGGTCGGCCCAGTAGCGCACGCGCGTGCCGGTGACGCCCTTCGCGACCTTGCCGACGACCTTGAGCTCGGAGCCGCTCGTGAAGGGGGTGAAGGGCGA
The DNA here is from genome assembly GCA_910822395.1 of Pseudoclavibacter triregionum. Lineage (GTDB taxonomy): Bacteria > Actinomycetota > Actinomycetes > Actinomycetales > Microbacteriaceae > Pseudoclavibacter > Pseudoclavibacter triregionum. The sequence goes on along the minus strand of OU365335.1, from coordinate 1,919,183 downwards.
GTCGGGGCTCGGGCCGTCCTTTCCGTCGGCGAAGACGCCGGGCTCGCCGCGGCGGAAGCTCATGGCGTAGGTCTTGCCGCCGCGGTCGACCTCGACGTCGAGGCGGGCGGAGAGCGCGTTCACGACGGAGGCGCCGACGCCGTGGAGGCCGCCGGCCGCGCCGTAGTTCGCGGCGTCGAACTTGCCGCCCGCGTGGAGCTTCGTGTAGACGACCTCGACGCCGGAGAGGCCGGTCTTCGGCTCGATGTCGACGGGGACGCCGCGGCCGCGGTCGGCGACCGAGACGGAGCCGTCGCGCTCGAGGCCGATGGTGATCGTGTCGCCGAAGCCGGCGAGGGCCTCGTCGACCGAGTTGTCGATGATCTCCCAGAGGCAGTGCATGAGGCCGCGCGAGTCGGTCGAGCCGATGTACATGCCGGGGCGCTTCCGGACCGCCTCGAGGCCGTCGAGGACGGAGAGATGGCGGGCGGAGTACGGCTCGGCGGCGGCCACGGGGCTCCTCTGGGGGTCGAGGCGGATAGTGGGTGTCGAGGCGGATGGCGGTGGGGATGCGCGCGCGGGCGGGCCCGAGCGCGGCTCTCGGCACGATACCGGCCGGGCGGGCGCGCGCCGGGCAGGCGCGCGGCGGGCGGGCGCGTGCAGGTGACGTGCGGGCCGGTGGAGACGAGACCTACGCCGTCTCCTCGAGCCCCCGCTCGCGGAGCGTCCGCAGCCGCGTCTCGCGGGCGTACCCGTCGACGCGGGCGGTCCGCTCGTCGGCGTCCGGCAGCGCCATCGGCTCGGGCATCCGCTCGAGGATCGCGGCGAGCATGCGGTCGGCGAGGATCGGGTTCCGCGCAAGCGCCGGCCCGTGCATCCGGGTCGCCGTGAGCGGCCCGAGCACGAGCCCCTCGCGCCCGTCGCCGCGGCCGACGCCGAAGGCGACGGAGCCGAGGTCCTGCCCCGTGCCCTCGCCCTCGACGAGAAGGTCGCGGTCGTGGTTCTCGAAGCCGACGAGGCGGCCGAATGCACCGTCGACGATGAGGTCGTCCGCAGCGCGAGAGCCGCGCGGGACGCCGCGGCCGGGCGCGAGCCCGAGGCCCGCGACGCGCGAGCCGTCCGCGAGCTCCGCGCCGCCGCCGAGCAGCTCCCAGCCGCCGGCGACCGCGAGCGTGGGGACGCCCGACTCCCGTGCGGACGACAGGCGCCCTGTCGACTCGAGCTCGCGCAGGAGCGCCGCGGCGCGCGGCAGCTCGGGGTCGGTGGGGCCGCCGATGACGATGGCGTCCGGCCCCTCGGCGGGCCAGTCCGAGACGGCGTCGACGCGCACGAGCTCGGCGTCGAGCCCGCGCCAGCGCAGGCGTCGCACGAGCACGTCGGCGTTCTCGGCGTCGCCGTGGGCGTTCGCGAGCGAGTGGGCGAGGCTGAGGATGCGGATCGTCCGGGTCACGAGGCGTCGCCCTTCTGCGCTGCGCCGACCTTCGGGGCGGCGTCCTTGTCGCCGCCCGCGAGCCCGAGGTGGAGGCGCGTGCGGCGCATGGCGTCCGCCGTGAAGATGATCGTCTTCACGCCGCGCGAGGGCTCGGGCTGGGCGAGGAAGTCGTCGAGGGCGCGGTGGAGGTCCGGCTCGACGCGCTCGATCTCGACGTCGTCGTAGGCGAGGTGGAGCGCGGCGTCGTGCGCCTTCGATCCCGTGACGATCTGCACGCGGCCGAGGCGGGCGAGGTCGGTGCTCCAGAGGTACGACTCGTCGCGCACGTCGGAGCCGACGGCGAAGAGCACCTGCTCGAGGCCCTCGTCGAGCCCGTCGATGTTGAGCTGCAGGGAGGCTGGGTTCTGCACGAGCACGAACTCGACGGTCTTCCCCCGCACGACGGTCTGCTCGCCGCGGCCGAAGACGGGCTCGAGGCGTTCGAACGCGGCCTTCGCGGTGGCGAGGTCGAAGCGATCCCGGCCGAGGATGGCGAGGGCGCCGGCGATCGCGCCCGCGGCGTCCATGCCGTAGTGGAGGCCGCGCGCCGGCATCGTGAGCTCGAGGGGCGCGCCCTCGACCTCGAGCGTCGCCCGGCGGCCGTCGAGCGCGACGAGGCGCACGCCCGTGCCGTCCGGCAGCCGCTCGGCGGCGGTCTGCGCGAGTCCGAGCCCGTGCGGGGCGGCCTCGACGAGCTCGCGGCTCGCGCCGAAGGGGAGCCGCTCGACGGAGGCGTCGAGGCCCGCGACGAGCGTGAGCAGCAGCGCGTCGTCGGCGTTGTAGGCGACGGCGCCGGTCGCCCGCGAGGCGATCTTCCGGAGCATCTCCGCGACCATCTCGGGATCGTGGAAGCGGTCGATCTGGTCCACCATGACGTTCGTGAGCACGACGGCCTTCGGGCTGAGCCCGCGCGTGACGACCGCGCCGTGGCCCTCATCCATCTCGAGGACGCCGATCTCCCCCGCCACCTCCCCCTTCCAGTCGGCCTGCTCGATGACGGCCGAGGTGAGCCCCTGCGCGATGTTCGCGGTCGAGGGGTTCGTGAAGAGGTCGGCGCCGTGGGCGCGGAGGATCTCGACGAGCATCTTCGTCGTCGTCGACTTCCCGGAGGAGCCGGTGACGATGGCGAGCCCGCCCGGGAAGCCGTCGAGGGTCGCGCGCAGGTAGCCCGGCGCGATCCGGTTCACGACGACGCCCGGGATGGCCGAGCCGCCGCCCGGCTTGCGGATGCGGGCGGCGACGCGGACGGCGCGGCCGATGGCGACGGGGATCGCGTACCGCACGGGCCTACTCGAGGTAGTCGCGCAGCGACTGCGAGCGCGAGGGGTGGCGGAGCTTGGCCATCGTCTTCGACTCGATCTGGCGGATGCGCTCGCGCGTGACGCCGAACTCCTCGCCGATCTGGTCGAGCGTCTTCGGCATGCCGTCGCCGAGGCCGAAGCGCATCTTGATGACGCCCGCCTCGCGCTCGGAGAGCGAGTCGAGGAGCGACTCGAGCTGGCGCTGGAGCATCGTGAACGACACGGCGTCGGCCGGCACGACGGCCTCGGTGTCCTCGATGAGGTCGCCGAACTCCGAGTCGCCGTCCTCGCCGAGGGGCGTGTGGAGCGAGATCGGCTCGCGGCCGTACTTCTGCACCTCGACGACCTTCTCGGGCGTCATGTCGAGCTCCTGGGCCAGCTCCTCGGGCGTGGGCTCGCGGCCGAGGTCCTGGAGCATCTGGCGCTGCACGCGGGCGAGCTTGTTGATGACCTCGACCATGTGGACTGGGATGCGGATCGTGCGGGCCTGGTCGGCCATGGCGCGGGTGATCGCCTGGCGGATCCACCACGTCGCGTACGTCGAGAACTTGAAGCCCTTGGTGTAGTCGAACTTCTCGACGGCGCGGATGAGGCCGAGGTTGCCCTCCTGGATGAGATCGAGGAACTGCATGCCGCGGCCCGTGTAGCGCTTCGCGAGCGAGACGACGAGGCGGAGGTTCGCGCCGAGGAGGTGGCTCTTCGCGCGCTGGCCGTCGCGGGCGACCCACTTGAGCTCGCGCTCGAGCTGCTTCGAGAGCGTGCCGGCCTCGGTCTTGAGCTTCTCCTCGGCGAACAGGCCCGCCTCGATGCGCATGGCGAGGTCGACCTCCTCGGCGGCGTTGAGGAGCGCGACCTTGCCGATCTGCTTGAGGTAGTCCTTGACGGGATCGGCGGTGGCGCCGGTGATCGTGGCCGAGTAGACGGGCGTCTCGTCCTCGTCGTCCGTCGCGGAGAGGACCATGGCGCCGGCGGCGACCGCGGTGAGCGGCGCGTCCGAGTCGTCCATCTCGTCGTCATCGTCGTCGGCCTTCTTGCCGGCGCGGGCGGTCTTCGCGGGGGCGGCCGCGTCGTCGGCCTCGGCGTCGTCGTCGGCGACCTCCTCGGCGTCGGCGTCCTCGGCGTCGACCGCGTCGACGTCCTCGATGGCCTCGTCGTCGAGCTCGGGCTCGACGACGTCCTCGTCGAGCTCGGCCTCGTCCTCGTCGGACGCCTTGGCCTTGGCGCCCTTCGCGGGCGCCTTCGCCGTCTTGGCCGCGGGCTTCGCGTCGGGCTTGCGGGTCGCGCGCTTGGGCTTCGCGGGCGCGGCCTCGGCCTCGGCGTCGGTTGCGTCGGCGGTCTCCGCCTCCGCGGCGGCGGCCTCGGCGGCCTTCTTCGCGGCGGTCTTGCGCGGCGCGCGCTTCGGCTTCGCCGGCGCCTCCTCCGCAGGGGTCTCGGCGGTCGCGGCCTCTGCGGCGGCGGCCTCGGCGGCCTTCTGGGCGGCGGTCTTGCGCGGCGCGCGCTTCGGCTTCGCCGGCGCCTCCTCAGCGGGAGCCTCTGCCGTCGCGTCCTCGGCGGCGGCGGCCTCGGCGGCCTTCTGGGCGGCCTTCTTGCGCGGCGCGCGCTTCGGCTTCGCCGGCGCCTCTTCCGCAGGGGCCTCGGCGGTCGCGGCCTCTGCGGCGGCGGCCTCAGCGGCCTTCTGGGCGGCGGTCTTGCGCGGCGCGCGCTTCGGCTTCGCCGGCGCCTCTTCCGCAGGGGCCTCGGCGGTCGCGGCCTCTGCGGCGGCGGCCTCAGCGGCCTTCTGGGCGGCCGTCTTGCGCGGCGCGCGCTTCGGCTTCGCCGGGGCGTCGGGCGCTGCGGTCTGGTCCGAGGTCTCGGCCTCGGTCTTCGGTGCGCGTGCTGCCATGAACTACCCCTCACTGCCGGTGCGGCCCGCGCTGCAGTCGCGGGCACAAGGAAGGCCCATGTCAAGACCCCCTGATCGGGAGCTCGCTGGGACCGTCGGTCAAGTATGCCACGGGGCCAGGGTCAGCCCCGGCCGTTCCGCCAGCGGCGGACGAGCGCCTTCCACAGCGGCGCCACGACGATGCCGTCCTCCTCGGCCATCCGCGTGCGGGTGCGCGTGCGGGCGATGAGGACTCCGATCGACCCGACGGCGGCGACCGCCGGGATCACCCAGAACGCCGCGCGATAGGCATCCCATTCCCGAGGGCCGCTGTGCGAGGCGAGGTCGAGCACGGCGCCGATGAGGAACATCGTGAGGAAGGACGCCGTGAAGCCGCCCACGTTGACGATCCCAGAGGCCGATCCGTACGAGTGATGGGGGTTGAAGGTGCGCGCGAAGTCGAAGCCGATGTTCGAGGCGATCGTCGTCGCGCCGGTGACCGCGAGCAGCGCGATGACGAGCCAGAGCGGCGGGCGTCCGGGCAGGACGAGCACGACGACCCACGCGCCGATGCCGAGCCCGGCGAGGGCGAGCACGAGGTTCGAGCGGCGCACAGGGTACCGCGCCGCGAAGATGCCGACGAGGGGGCCCGCGATGACGCCCGCGACCATGAGCACGGGCAGGAGCCCCGAGGCGAGCGCCGGCTCGTAGCCGAGCCCCTCGACCATGGCGGGGTAACCCCAGAGCAGGCCGATGACGGTGCCGGGGAACTGCAGCGTGAAGTGCGACCAGAAGCCGAGCTGCGTGCCCGGGCGGGCGAGCGCCCGCCGCGACTTCATGAGCACCTCGCGGATCGGCACGGCGTGCCCGTGGCGGCGATGCTCCGGGTGGTCGGCGATGAGGAGGAACACCGCGACCGCGACGATCGCCGAGCAGGCGGCGAGCGAGAGGAAGGCCGGCACCCAGCCCTCCCAGTGGAGGAGCGCCGCGAAGGGGATCGCCGAGAGCACCTGCCCGAGCTGGCCGACCGAGCCGTACCATTGCGAGGCGATGGGGACCCGCCGCGGCGGCAGCCAGGAGGCGATGAGCCGGAGTCCCGAGACGTAGGTCGTCGCGTCGCCCGCGCCGACCATGACGCGGCCGGCGACCGCTCCCCCGAGGTCGGGCGCGAGGGCGACGACGCTCTGGCCGAGCGCCATGAGCACGGCGCCGCCGGCGATGAGGCGGGTCGGGCCGTGGCGGTCGAGGAGCATGCCGACCGGGATCTGCAGTCCGGCGTAGATGGCGAGCTGGGCGACCGCGAGGGTCGAGAGCTGCGTGGCGTTCGTGCCGAAGCGCTCGGCGGCGTCGACGCCGGCGACGCCGAGCGAGGAGCGCTGCATGACCGCGACGAGGTAGGCGACGGTCGAGAGGACGAGGATGAAGGTCGCCGCTCGAGTCCGCACCCGACGATGATAGGCGCGCGCCGCGGGCCCGGACGCGCGCAGCCACCGCGATCATGTCGCGCTGTCGCCGCGATCCCGCCGCGGTCAGCCCGCGTCGGCCCGGCTAGCGCCGCTCGTCGTCGTCGAGGCCCCAGGGGCGGTTCGTCCGCCCCGGGCCGTCGCCGCGGCCGTCGCGGCCGTCGCGCCCCTCCTCCGCCTCGTGGCGGCCGCGGACGGCGAGGAAGCGCTCGAGCTCGGCGGCGATCTCGTCCGCCGAGGGCAGCTCGCCGTTCGCGTCGGCGAGGCCGCCGCCCTGCGGGAGCGACTCGAGGTAGGCGTCATGCTGGCGCTCGAGCGCCTCGATGAGCCGCTGCACCTCCTCCGACTCCGCGACCTGCTCGTCGACGCGGCGCACGAAGTCGCGCTCCTTCTCGCGGAGCGGCTCCGTGGGGAGCATGAGGTCGGTCGCCGTGCCGATCGCCGCGAGGGCGGCGAGGCCGGCGCCCGGCACGGGGGCGTCGGCGACGTAGTGCGGCACGAGCATGACGAGGCCCGCGACCGGATGCCCGCGCTCCGCGAGCCGGTGCTCGACGAGGTGGAGCGCGTGCGCCGGGCCCTCGGTCGTCGGCGACCAGACGGAGATCGCCTCGACGAGCTCGGTGCGGTTGCCCGTCGCGGAGATGCGGATGGGCCGCGTGTGCGGCACGGGCATCGGCATGGAGTGGATCCACGTCGTCGTGCTCACCTGCAGCGCCGCGGCGAGCGCGGCGACCTCGTCGGCGAACTGCTCCCAGCGATAGTCGGGCTCGTATCCGGAGAGGAAGAGGAAGGGCGCGCCGAGCTCGTCGCGGAGGAGGCGGATGTCGAGGCGCGGCATCGTGAGCGCCTGGATGCGCCCCGCGTCGATGAGGACGGTAGGGCGTCGGGCGCGATAGTCGATGAGGACGTCGGCGTCGAAGGCGACGACGGTCTCCTGCTGCTCGACGTCGAGGAGGACGTCGCTGACCTGGTGCACGACCCCGCCGGCGTCGCGGAAGCCCGTGAGCGCGGCGACGAGCGGCAGCCCGGGCGGCACGCGGTCGAAGCCGGGGAGCTCGTCATGGAGGCGCTCGAAGGGGGACATGCGGCTCATCGTATGGTGGGGCCCATGACGACCCCCGAGACGACTCGCACTCCCGACCTCACCCTCACCGGATACTCGATCGACCCGGGCGCGCTCACCGCCGTGTGCCTCCGGGCCGCCGCGGGCGACGACGCCCCCGAGGTGCTCGCCCCGGGACTCCCCCAGCTCGAGGACCTCCGCGCCCTCGCCGTGACGCTCGGCGCGAGCGGCCGCGCGGACGAGGTCGTCCGCGGCGCGATCTCCGTCGACGGTGCCCTGGCTCCGGTCATCCTCCTCGGCCTCGGCGAGGGCGACGCGGACTCCGAGCTCGAGCTCGGCCTCGACGAGCTGCGCCGCGCGGCCGGCGCCCTCGGCCGGGCCCGCCCCGAGGCCCAGCGCATCGCCCTCCTCGTGCCGGCCCTCGACGCCGAGCTCGCCGAGGCCGCCGCGACCGGCTACGCCCTCGGCGCCTACCGCTTCGACGCGTTCAAGTCGGGCGAGGAGCGCTCCGCGGCCGCTGCCCTCTCCCTGGCCGCCCCGGATGCCGACGACGCGCTCGAGCCGGCGCTCGAGCGCGCCCGCGCGATCGCGGCCGCCGTCGAGCTCGTCCGCGACCTCGTGAACACCCCGCCGAACGCCCTCGGCCCGGCCGAGCTCGCCGAGCGCGCCGTCGCCGTCGCCGAGGCGCCCGGCTGCGACGCGAAGGTGTGGGATGAGGCCGCGCTCGAGGCCGAGGGCTTCGGCGGCCACATGGGCGTCGGCCGCGGCTCGGTCCGCCCGCCCCGCCTCGTCCGCATCGCGTACCGCCCCGAGGGCGCGACGGGCCACGTCGCGCTCGTCGGCAAGGGCATCACCTTCGACACCGGCGGCCTCTCGCTCAAGCCCGCCGCCTCGATGATCAACATGAAGACCGACATGGCGGGCGCGGCGTCGATCCTCGGCGTCGTCCAGGCGCTCTCCGCGATCGGCGCGAAGATCAACGTCACCGGCTGGCTCTGCATCGCCGAGAACATGCCGTCGGGCGTCGCGACGCGCCCCGACGACGTCATCACGATCAAGGGCGGCACGACCGTCGAGGTCACGAACACCGACGCCGAGGGCCGTCTCGTCCTCGCCGACGGCCTCGCCGCGGCCTCCGCGGACGAGCTCCCCGCGGACGCGATCATCGACATCGCGACCCTCACCGGCGCCCAGCTCATCGCGCTCGGCGAGCGGACGACCGGCGTCATGGGCAACGACGAGGAGCTGCGCTCGCGCATCCTCGACGCCGCCGAGCGCGCGGGCGAGGCCGCGTGGCCCATGCCGATCCCGGAGGAGATCTTCGAGCCGCTGCGCTCGGACGTCGCCGACTTCGCGAACGCGCGCCCCGGCAACCGCAACGGCGGCATGCTCATGGCCGCGGCGTTCCTCGAGAAGTTCGTGGGCGCGGACGCCTCGGGCTCGCCCATCCCGTGGGCGCACCTCGACATCGCGGGCCCGGCGTTCAACGAGTCGAAGCCCTTCGGCGTGAACCCCAAGGGCGCGACCGGCGCCATGGTGCGCACGCTCGTCGAGCTGCTCGAGCGCGAGGCCGAGCGCGCCTAGCGGCCTGTTCGCCGAGGGCGGCGACATCCCCGCGGATCTGGGGCCCGACGCGGAGTTTCGCGTCGGGCCCCAGGTGTAGGCTCGTCCGTGCGTCCACAGCGTCCGCGCGGCGCCGCGATCCCGGTGCGCCCGCAGTCCTCGTTCACCATCAAGGAGCACATCAGCGTGGCAGATCAGAACTTCGACCTCGTCGTCCTCGGCGGCGGAAGCGCCGGCTATGCGGCCGCCATCCGCGCCGTCCAGCTCGGCAGCACGGTCGCCCTCGTCGAGAAGGACAAGCTCGGCGGCACCTGCCTCCACCGAGGCTGCGTCCCGACGAAGGCCATGCTCCACGCCGCGGAGCTCGCCGACGGCGCCCGCGAGGGCGCGGCCCTCGGCATCAACACGACGCTCGACGGCATCGACATCGAGAAGGTCGGCGCGTTCCGCGACGGCATCGTCTCCTCCAAGTTCAAGGGCCTCCAGGGCCTCCTCAAGGCCCGCAAGATCGAGATCTTCCAGGGCGAGGGCAAGCTCACCTCCCCGACGACCGTCGAGGTCGACGGCCAGACCCTCACGGGCAAGAACGTCGTCCTCGCGACGGGCTCGTACGCGAAGTCGCTCCCGGGCCTCGAGATCACGGGCAACGTCATCACGAGCGACCAGGCGCTCACCCTCCCGCGGATCCCGAAGCGCGCCGCCATCCTCGGCGGCGGCGTCATCGGCCTCGAGTTCGCCTCGATGTGGCGCTCCTTCGGCGCCGAGGTCACGATCATCGAGGGCCTCCCCCACCTCGCCCCCGCCGAGGAGGAGTCGATCTCGAAGCAGCTCGAGCGCGCCTACAAGAAGCGCGGCATCGACTTCAAGCTCGGCGTCCGCTTCTCGGGCGTCACGCAGGACGACGACGGCGTGCACGTCTCGCTCGAGTCGGGCGAGATCGTCGACGCCGACCTCCTCCTCGTCGCCGTCGGCCGCGGCCCCGTCACGCAGAACCTCGGCTTCGAGGAGGCGGGCATCAAGATGGACCGCGGCTTCGTCCTCGTCGACGAGCAGCTCCAGACGAACGTCCCGGGCGTCTACGCCATCGGCGACATCACGCCGGGTCTCCAGCTCGCGCACCGCTCGTACCAGCACGGCATCTTCGTCGCCGAGCAGATCGCGGGCCTCAACCCGATCATGGTCAAGGACGTGAACATCCCCAAGATCACGTACTGCGAGCCGCAGATCGCCTCGGTCGGCCTCAAGGAGAAGGACGCGAAGGCGCAGTACGGCGACGACAAGGTCTCGACCTACGAGTACAACCTCGCCGGCAACGCGAAGAGCTCGATCCTCGGCACGGCCGGCTCGGTCAAAGTCGTCCGCGTGAACGACGGCCCGGTCGTCGGTATCCACATGATCGGCGCCCGCGTCGGCGAGCTCGTCTCGGAGGCGCAGCTCATCGTCAACTGGGAGGCCTACCCGGAGGACGTCGCGCAGCTCATCCACCCCCACCCGACCCAGGTAGAGACGATCGGCGAGGCGCACATGGCGCTCGCCGGCCGCCCGCTCCACGCCATGTAGGACCCCGAGACACAAGTCCCCAGCTTCCGGGCGCCCAGGCGGCCGGGCAGATCGAGCCGACGAGGTCGGCTCACGCAAGGAGAGAATCACATGAGCGAAGACGTCGTCCTCCCGGCGCTCGGCGAGAGCGTCACCGAAGGCACCGTCACCCGCTGGCTCAAGAAGGTCGGCGAGGAGGTCGCGGTCGACGAGCCCCTGCTCGAGGTCTCGACCGACAAGGTCGACACCGAGATCCCCTCGCCCGTCGCGGGCGTGCTCGAGGAGATCCTCGTGGACGAGGACGAGACCGCCGAGGTCGGCGGCGTCCTCGCCCGCATCGGCGACGGCTCCGGCCAGGGCTCGGCCCCGGCCGAGGACGCCCCCGCCGAGGAGGCTCCCGCGCAGGAGCAGGCTCCCGCCGAGGAGGCCCCGGCCGAGGAGACCGCCGAGGCTCCGAAGCAGGACGTCCCGGCCGAGGACGCCCCGGAGAAGTCGGACGCGAAGCCCGCCGCCGGCGGCGCGACGCAGGACGTCACCCTCCCCGCGCTCGGCGAGTCCGTCACCGAGGGCACCGTCACCCGCTGGCTCAAGGCCGTCGGCGACGAGGTCGAGGTCGACGAGCCGCTGCTCGAGGTCTCGACCGACAAGGTCGACACGGAGATCCCGTCGCCGGTCGCCGGCACGCTCGTCGAGATCCTCGTCGGCGAGGACGAGACGGCCGAGGTGGGCGGCGTGCTCGCCCGCATCGGCGACGGCTCGGCCGCCCCGGCGGAGGAGGCTCCGGCCGAGGCTTCGAAGCAGGACGCCCCGAAGCAGGACGCCGCCGACGAGGCCGTCCAGGCCAAGGAGGACGCCGAGGCGCTCGAGGCGAAGCAGGAGCAGGGCGAGGCCCCCGCCGAAGCGAAGGACCCGGAGAAGGCCCCCGCCGCCGAGGCTCCGGCCGCGGAGGCCCCGAAGGCGCCCGAGGCGCCGAAGGCCCCTGAGGCCCCGGCCGCCCCGAAGCAGGACGGCCCCGCCGCGCCGAAGGCCGAGGCCTCGCGCCCCGGCGACGCGGCCCGCTACGTCACCCCGATCGTCCGCAAGCTCGCGAACGAGAAGGGCGTCGACCTCGGCTCGATCCAGGGCACGGGCGTCGGCGGCCGCATCCGCAAGGAGGACGTCCTCGCCGCGGCCGAGGCCGCTGCGCAGACCCCGCAGGTCGGCGCCGCCGCACCCGCGGCCGCCCAGGGCCCCAAGCCCGTCGAGGTATCCGAGCTCCGCGGCACGCGCCAGAAGATGTCGCGCCTCCGCAAGGTCATCGCGAGCCGCGCCGTCGAGTCGATGACCTCGACCGCGCAGCTCACGACGGTCGTCGAGGTCGACGTCACGCGCATCGCGCAGCTGCGCGACCGCGTGAAGGGCGACTTCCAGAAGAAGACGGGCAACAAGCTCTCGTTCCTCCCCTTCTTCACGCTCGCCGCGATCGAGGCGCTCCAGACGTACCCGATCATCAACGCGACGGTCGAGGGCGACGAGATCGTCTACCCGGGCACCGAGAATGTCTCGATGGCGGTCGACACGGAGCGCGGCCTGCTCACGCCGGTCATCAAGGACGCGGCGAAGCTCGACATCGCCGGCCTCACGGCCGCGATCGCCGACCTCGCCGGCCGCACCCGCGACAACAAGCTCCTCCCTGACGAGCTCGCGGGCGGCACCTTCACGGTGACGAACACGGGCTCGCGCGGCGCGCTCTTCGACACCCCGGTCGTCTTCCTCCCGCAGAGCGCCATCCTCGGCACGGGCATCGTCGCGAAGCGCCCCGCGGTCGTGAAGACCGAGGACGGTCAGGAGGCGATCGCGATCCGCTCGCTCGTCTACCTCGCGCTGAGCTACGACCACCGCATCATCGACGGCGCGGACGCGGCCCGCTTCCTCGGCCAGATGAAGGAGCGCCTCGAGCAGGGCGCCTTCGAGGGCGACCTCGGCATCTAGCCGCCTGTCGCACGACACGCTCCGACGCGGCCTCGTCCTCCGGGACGGGGCCGCGTCGCCATTCAGGGGCGACGCGGCGCGCGAGCGCAGCGGATGGTGAGACCCCGCCCACGTCACCGGCCGGGCTCCCTGAGGTCGCGGAGGCGCCAGCCGTCCTCGCCCTGCGAGAGCGTCACGAGGAGGCCGTCCGAGCGCTCGAGCACCGCCACCCCGCCCAGCCGATCGACGAGCCGCCAGCTCGAGCCGGGCGGATCGCCGGCGACCCCGCCGCCGACGGCGAGGCGGGCGAGATCCCGCTCGAGGCCGGGCGCGCCGCTCGCGTAGCAGCCGGCGAGCGCGCGGGCGTCCGACTCGGCGAGGGCGCGCTCGCGGCAGGCGAGCAGGCCGGTCAGGGCGGCGAGGGGGTCGTCGGGCGACGGGGCGGCGGTGGCTGCGGCACCGACTCCCCCGGCCTCTGCGGGCGCGGACGACACCTCGGCCGATGCCGAGCCCGCTTCGGCGGACGTGGACGTCGACTCCGCCGCAACGGCCGGCGGGCCCCCTCGCGCCGCCGCGCCGAGCCCGAGGACGGCCGCCGCGCCGAGCGCGAGGACGCCGACGGCGGCCAGCGCCGTCTGCCGAGCCGGTGGCCATCCGCGCGCCCTCGATTCGCCGCTCTGCCGAGCCGAGGCCTTCTCCCTGGCGTCGGCGAAGGCGCTGAGTACGCGCCGACGCACCGTGTCCGTCGTGCGCTGCGGCATCTCCCCGGCCTCCTCGGCGGCGCGATGCAGCGGCTCCTCGTCGCCGAGATCCGAGGCGTCGGCGAGCGCGGCGAAGATCGACGCCCCGGCGCTCGGCACGTCGAAGCCGGCCGTCTCGAAGCCTCCCGTCAGCGGCCCCGGCGGGCGGGACGCCGCCGTCCCGCCATCCGGCAGCGGCTCGGCGGGCGCCCACTCGAAGAGCGCGTCGACGAGGGCCTCGCCCAGCTCGGCATCCCCCTGCCCCCGCTCGCAGCGATCGAGCAGGCCGGAGACGCGCCCGGCGCCCTCGAGCGACGCGCCGCCGAGCGCCCGCGCGGCCCTGGCGAGTCCTCGCCAGTCGGCGGCCCGTGCCTGCGCGGCGCGCGAGGGCTCGGGCTCCCCCGCCGCATGCCAGCCGCCGAGCACGGGCCGTCCGCCGTCCTCGACCGCGAGGCTGCCGAGGGTCACCGACCCGTGCGCCCAGCCCGCCCCGTGGAGACGGACCAGCAGCTCGGCGAGGGGCGCGAGGAGCGTGACGAGCTGCCCCGGCACGAGCCCTTCTTCGCCGGCGAGCACGGCGTCGGCGAGGGGCTCGGAGCGGGGTCGCACGACGACCGTCCGGCCCGAGGCATCCGCGGAGGTGTCGAGGGTCTCCGCGGCCGCCGCGAGCGGGCCGCCCGAGCGCTCCAGCCGCTCGAGCAGCGCGAGCTCCGCGGCGAGCGGCAGCTCCTCCGGCCCCGCGTCGTCGAGCACGAGCTCGACGAGCTCCCCTGGCTCCACGCGCCGCCCAGAGGGCCCGAGCACGAGCCCGCCGAGCCCCGCCGCGCCCGCGACGCGCCAGCTGTCCTCCGCGGGCGGCGCGCCGAGGCAGGCGAGGAGCCGGCGCCTGCCGGGCTCGGGCGCGAGGCGCCGCACGATCCGCCATCCGCACACCTCGAGCGGCAGGCCGCCCGAAGGATCCCCTGATCGCGCGCCGACCGCCATCCCCCGCCTGCCCACATCATCACCTCCGCGAGCAGGCTCGCCGATCTCCGCCGAACCCGCACCTCGAGACGCCTCGAGCGGTGGATGGACGGCAGGAGTCCGGAATGTGAATGGAGACTGACGCGGCCGGGTAGCCTTGGAGCACTATGGCCAACACGACCTCCGGCGCGACTGCCGCGCCCGCGAAGGAGCCCGGCCGGATCCGCCAGATCCTCCAGGTGCTCCAGATGACCGCGAAGCACGATCGAGCCTCCGTCTGGATCTTCGCGGCCGCCTTCCTCGTCCCCGTCATCGCCGCGATCGTCCTCTGCGCGATCCTCTACCCGGGCAACGTCCTCATGTGGGTCCTCCTGCTCGTCATCGGCGTGCTCGCGGGGCTCCTCCTCTTCATGTTCGCGCTGAACTGGCGCGCCGAGAAGGTCGCCTTCAAGCAGATCGAGGGCCGCACCGGCGCCGCCGGCCAGGTCCTCTCGACGACGCTCCGCGGCCAGTGGGTCTCGAGCGACATGCCCGTCGCCTTCAACCCGAAGACGCAGGACTGCGTCTACCGCGCGATCGGCAAGCCCGGCATCGTCTTCGTCTCCGAGGGCTCGAAGCAGTCCGTGAAGCGCCTCGTCGACGACGAGCGCCGCAAGGCCCAGCGCGTCGCGCCGAACGTCCCGATCCACACGCTCCACGTCGGCACCGGCGATGGCGACGTCGCGCTGCTCAAGCTCCGCCGCGAGATGAACCGCCTCGAGGGCAAGCTCACGAAGCCCGAGATCCAGGCCGTCGCGAACCGCCTCGCCTCGCTCCGCACGAACGCCATGCCGATCCCGAAGGGCATCGACCCGATGCGCATGCGCCCGAGCCGCAAGGGCATGCGCTAGCCGCGCCCCCGCGCCGCCGCGCACACCGAGAGGGCCCCGCCGAGCTTCCGCTCGCGGGGCCATCTCGCATGCCGAGGGTCGGCCGCCGGCGCGCTACCGCCGCCGCAGGACCGTCCCCGCGAGGATGTCGTGGCCCCCGCGCTGGTCCGTGTCCCACACGACCGCCGGGATGACGAGTGCGAGGAACGCCTGCCGCAGGATCGGCCGCCACCACCCCGCGGCCTCGCCGTTCACGCGCCGCAGGTGCATGCCGAAGAGCAGGTGCCCGATCGTCGAGCCGAACACGAGCAGCGGCAGCGCCGTGACGACGACGAAGAGGCCTGAGGTCGCGAGCGGATCGCCGCCCGCAAGGAGCTGCCCCGCGCCGAGCGCGATCGCCCAGTCGACGACGAGCCCGCCGATGCGGCGGCCGAGGCCGGCGATCGAGCCGGGGCCCGACTCCGGGAGGCCCAGACGCTCCCCGGGATAGCGGCGGTCCTGGGCGGTCGTCGGGCTGGCGGTCATGGGGATCAAGCCTAGTTCCCCGTAACATCGAGGAAACACCCGAGTCACGACCGGGACACGGCGCGCGCCTACGCTCGTGCCATCGGAGCCGCCCCCGCGGCTCCCCCGACCCTCACCAGGAGCGCCATGTTCACCGAACCCTCCGAAGTCCTCGCCTACATCGAGGAGCACGACGTCAAGTTCCTCGACATCCGGTTCACGGACCTGCCGGGCGTCCAGCAGCACTTCAACATCCCCGCCGCGATGGTCGACGAGGAGTTCTTCTCGGTGGGCCAGTTGTTCGACGGCTCCTCGATCCGCGGCTTCGCGACGATCGACGAGTCCGACATGCAGCTCATCCCCGACGTCACGACCGCGTACCTCGACCCGTTCCGGACCGAGACGACGCTCGTCATGATCTTCGACATCACCAACCCGCGCACGGGCGAGATCTACAAGCGCGACCCGCGCCAGGTCGCGAAGAAGGCCGAGGCCTACCTGGCCTCGACCGGCATCGCCGACACCGCGTTCTTCGCGCCCGAGGCCGAGTTCTACATCTTCGACGACGTCCGCTACGAGGTCTCGCAGCACCGCTCGTTCTACCAGGTCGACTCCGACGAGGGCGCCTGGAACACCGGCCGCGAGGAGCAGGGCGGCAACCTCGCGAACAAGACCCCCTTCAAGGGCGGCTACTTCCCCGTCTCGCCGGTCGACAAGCACGCCGACCTCCGCGACGCGATCTGCATGCAGCTCATGGAGTCGGGCTTCAAGCTCGAGCGCAGCCACCACGAGGTCGGCACGGGCGGCCAGGGCGAGATCAACTACCGCTTCGACACGATGGTCCACGCGGCCGACGACGTGCTGAAGTTCAAGTACATCGTGAAGAACGTCGCCGAGGCGTGGGGCAAGGTCGCGACCTTCATGCCGAAGCCGCTCTACGGCGACAACGGCTCGGGCATGCACACGCACCAGTCGCTCTGGAAGGACGGCGAGCCGCTCTTCTACGACGAGTCCGGCTACGGCTCCCTCTCGGACGTCGCGCGCTGGTACATCGGCGGCATCCTCAAGCACGCGAACTCGCTCGCCGCGTTCACGAACCCGACGGCGAACTCGTACCACCGCCTCGTGAAGGGCTTCGAGGCCCCGATCAACCTCGTCTACTCGGCGGGCAACCGCTCGGCGGCGATCCGCATCCCGATCACGGGCTCGAACCCGAAGGCCAAGCGCATCGAGTTCCGCGCGCCGGACGCCTCGGGCAACCCGTACCTCGCCTTCGCCGCGCAGCTCATGGCCGGCCTCGACGGCATCCAGAACCGCATCGAGCCGCACGAGCCGATCGACAAGGACCTCTACGAGCTCCCGCCGGAGGAGGCGAAGTCGATCCCGCAGCTCGCGACGAGCCTCACCGAGGCGCTCGACGCGCTCGAGCAGGACCACGAGTACCTCACGCAGGGCGGCGTCTTCGACGAGGAGCTCATCGAGACGTGGATCCAGTACAAGCGCGTCAACGAGGTGCAGCCGCTCGCGCAGCGCCCGCACCCGTACGAGTACGAGCTCTACTTCGGCGTCTAGCCGGAGCGCGCGCGAAGGCCGTCGTCCCATCCAGGGCGGCGGCCTTCGCCGTTGGGGGCGCGGATGCCGGAGGGCTGAACGCCCCCTGCTCCCCTACTGCCCGTAGAAGACGCGCTCGAACACGCGCCGCGCCCGGCGGGTCACGCCGAGGTACTCGTCGTCGAGCTTCGCGCCCGAGCCCGGCGGCATGCCGATGAGCCGGCCGATCGAGGAGAGCTGGCCGAGGTCGCGCGGCAGCACGTCCGTCGCCTTGTTCGTCTGGAGGAAGACCGCCGAGCGCAGGCGCGAGGCGAGCGTCCACGCCTCGCGCAGCGTCGCGGCGTCGCCGGCGGCGAGGAGCTCCGCGTCGACGGCCGCCTGGAGGGCCCCGAGGGTCGAGGTCGTGCGCAGCTCGGGGATGCGGGCGGCGTGCTGGAGCTGGAGCGCCTGCACGAGCCATTCGACGTCGCTGAGCGAGCCGCGGCCGAGCTTGAGGTGGCGGGCGGGGTCGGCGCCCTGCGGCAGCCGCTCCGACTCGACGCGGGCCTTGATGCGGCGGATCTCGACGAGCTCCGCGGGCGCGAGCGTCGCGGGGTAGCGGATGGCGTCGGCGAGCTCCATGAAGCGGCCCGCGAGCTCCTCGTCGCCGGCGACGGGCCGGGCGCGGAGGAGCGCCTGCGCCTCCCATCCGAGCGACCACTTCTCGTAGTAGGCTCGGTAGGCCTCGAGCGAGCGCACGAGCGGCCCCTTGCGCCCCTCCGGCCGGAGATCCGCGTCGAGCTCGAGCGGGAGGCGCGGGTCCTGGAGGATCGCGCCCACGCGCGAGACGAGCTGCGTCGCGCGGCGCATCGCCGCATCGGGATCGTCCGCCCCCGCGACGTCCGTCACATAGAGCACGTCGAGGTCCGAGCCGAAGCCGAGCTCCGCGCCGCCGTAGCGGCCCATGGCGATGATCGCGAAGGGCGGGTACTCCGCCTCGTCGAGCCGCTCGGCGGTCGCGAGGGCCGCCCGGAGCACGGCCGTGCCGACGTCGGAGAGGCCCTGCCCGGTCTGCTCGATCGTCGCGACCTCGAGCATGCCGCCGATCGCGAGGCGGAGGACCTCACGGCGCCGGAAGGTGCGGATGGCGCGGCGGATCGACTCCTCGTCGTCGTGACGGCGCACGGTGCGCCGCAGCTCCCCGACGAGCGCCTCGAGGGGCCTCGGCTCGAGCTGGCGGTCGTCGTCGAGCCAGCGGACGGCATCCGGGTGGAGCTCGAGGAACATCGCGACGAAGCGGGAGTCGCCGAGCAGGCGCGTGAGCCGCTTCGCCGCCGCGCTCGAGTCCCGAAGCGTGCGGAGGTACCACGAGGTGTCCCCGAGCTGCTCGGAGAGCTTGCGGAAGGCAAGGAGGCCCTGGTCGGGGTTCGCGCGCTCGGCGAACCAGTCGAGCATGACCGGCAGGAGCGTGCGCTGGATCTGCGCGCGCCGCGAGACGCCCCCGACGAGCGCCGAGAGGTGCCCGAGGGCGCCCTTCGGGTCGCGGAAGCCGATCGCGCGCAGGCGCGCCTCCGCCTGCTCGCTCGTGAGGTGGAAGCTGTCCGACGGCAGCGCCGCGACGGCGGAGAGGAGCGGCCGGTAGAAGACCTTCTCGTGCAGGCCGCGGACCTCGATCTTCGTCCGCTGCCAGCTCGCGACGAGGGCGTCCGCGTTCTCGGCGCGGCAGGCGCGCGCGAGGATGCGCAGCTCGTCGGCGTCGCGCGGCATGAGGTGCGTGCGCTTGAGGCGGCGCAGCTGGAGGCGGTGCTCCATGAGGCGCAGCGCGCGGTAGTCCTCGTCGAAGCGGGCGGCGTCGTCGCGCCCGATGTAGCCGCCCTCGGAGAGCGCTGCGATGGCGTCGAAGGTGCGGCGCACGCGGAGCGTCTCGTCGACCTGGCCGTGCACCAGCTGGAGCAGCTGCACCGTGAACTCGATGTCGCGCAGGCCTCCCGGCCCGAGCTTGAGCTGGATGTCGAGCTCGTCGTCGGGGATGTGGTCGGTGACCCGCTCGCGCATGGCGCGCGCCTGCTCGACGAAGTCGGCGCGGGCCGCGCTCGCCCAGACGAGCGGCGAGAGGCGGTCGATGAGGTCCTGCCCGAGCTCGAGGTCGCCGGCGGCGGGCCGCATCTTGAGGAGGGCCTGGAACTCCCAGTTCTTCGCCCAGCGCTCGTAGTACTTCGCGTAGGAGTCGAGGCTGCGCACGAGGGCGCCGTCCTTGCCCTCGGGCCGGAGGTTCGCGTCGACCTCCCAGAGCGGCGGCTCGTGCCCGGCCTCGGCGATGCCCTGCATGAGCTTCGAGGCGAGGCGCGTGCCGATCTCGATGGCGCGCTGCGCCGGCAGGTCCGAGCCCTCGGCGGGCTCGACGACGAAGACGACGTCGACGTCGCTGATGATGTTGAGCTCGCGGGCGCCGCACTTGCCCATCGCGAGCACGCCGAGGCGCACGGCCGCGATCTGCTCCGCGGGGAATCGCCCCAATCCGGCGGGCGAGGCCGAGAGGTCGGCGCGCGTGACGCGGAGCGAGGCTTCGAGCGCGCCCTCCGCGATGGCCGTGCAGGCGCGCGAGACCTCCGGCACGATCGAGGCCGGATCGTCGTGGGCGAGGTCGAAGCGGGCGATGCGCGCGAGCTCCCGCCGGTACGCGCGGCGCAGCGCCGTGCGGCCGGCCTCCCCCTCGAGCGCGGCCGTCGGGGCGCCGGGGTCGGAGCCGTCCCTGAGGCCGACGGCGTCGACGATCCGGCCGGACATCGCCTCGGGGTCATCGAGGCCGTCGCGTCCCTCGTGGGCTGCGTCGATCGACTCCGGGTCGCGGAGGGCGAGCTCGCCGAGGCCCATCGAGCCGCCGGCGACGATGAGGAGCGTCTCGCGGAGGCCCTCGTCGCGGAGCATCCGCCGCGCGTGGTCGGTGTGGCGCCGCGCGAGGCGCGAGGCCGTCGCGAGCGCGAGGTCCGGGTCGGCGACGGCCGGGCCGATCGAGGCGCGCAGCTCCTCGACCGTGACGCCCGAGGCCTCCGCCAGCTCGTCGAGGTGCGCCGCGGCCTCGTCGAGGCTCGCGAAGCCGGCGCGGACGAGCTCGGCGCGCTCGCCGCGGCCCGGGACGCGGGCAGGCTCCCGCTCGGGCTCCCCCGCTCGTCGATCGCCCATCGCCACGCTCGGCGCCTCGCCTCTCGCCTTCGCCCGTCGCTCCCGAGCCGCGCGCTAGAGGGCGCGGAGGCTCGACTCGAGCTCGAAGGGCGTGACCTGGCCGCGGTACTGGTTCCACTCCTCGCGCTTGTTCGCGAGGAAGTACGAGAACACCTGCTCGCCGAGCGTCTCGGCGACGAGCTCCGACTCCTCCATGAGGCGGACGGCCTCGTCGAGGCTCGTCGGCATCGGCTGGTAGCCGAGCACCGAGCGCTCGCGGGGCGTCATCGCCCAGACGTCCTCGACCGCCTCGGCCGGCAGCTCGTACTCCTCCTCGATGCCCTTGAGGCCCGCGGCGAGCAGGAGCGAGAAGGCGAGGTACGGGTTCGCGGCCGAGTCCATGGCGCGGTACTCGACGCGCGCCGAGGAGCCTTTGTTCGGCTTGTAGCGCGGCACGCGCACGAGCGCGGAGCGGTTCGAGTGGCCCCAGCACACGTAGCTCGGGGCCTCGTCGCCGCCCCAGAGGCGCTTGTACGAGTTCACCCACTGGTTCGTGACGGCCGTGATCTCGGGCGCGTGGCGGAGCAGGCCGGCGACGAAGCGGCGCCCGGTCGTCGAGAGCTGGTGCTCGGCGCCCGCGTCGTAGAAGGCGTTCGCGTCGCCCTCGAAGAGCGAGAGGTGCGTGTGCATGCCGGAGCCCGGGTGCTTCCACATGGGCTTCGGCATGAAGGTCGCGTAGACGCCCTGCTCGATGGCGACCTCCTTCACGACCGTGCGGAAGGTCATGATGTTGTCGGCCATCGTGAGCGCGTCGGCGTAGCGGAGGTCGATCTCGTTCTGGCCGGGGCCCGCCTCGTGGTGGCTGTACTCGACGGAGATGCCGAGGTCCTCGAGGATCCGCACCGCCCGGCGGCGGAAGTCGTGCGCCGTGCCGCCGGGGACGTTGTCGAAGTAGCCCGCCGAGTCGACCGGCTGGGGGCCCTCGGGGCCGTACTCGGCCGAGGCGAGGAGGTAGAACTCGATCTCGGGGTGCGTGTAGAAGGTGAAGCCCTCCTCGGCCGCGCGGTCGAGCGTGCGGCGGAGGACGTTGCGCGGGTCGGTCGGCGAGGGCTGGCCGTCCGGCGTCGTGATGTCGCAGAACATGCGGGCGGTCTGGTCGACGTCGCCGCGCCACGGGAGCACCTGGAAGGTCGTCGGGTCGGGGTGGACGAGCATGTCCGACTCGGAGATGCGCGCGAATCCCTCGACCGCGGAGCCGTCGAAGCCGATGCCTTCGGCGAAGGCGCCCTCGACCTCGGCCGGCGCGATGGCGACCGACTTCAGTGTGCCCGTGACGTCGGTGAACCAGAGGCGGACGAAGCGCACCCCGCGATCCTCGATCGTGCGGAGGACGAAATCCTGCTGCTTGTCCACGGGAGCTCCTTCGCGTCGGCGTTCCCCGCCAGCCTAGTCCGCGGGGCCGGGCGCCCGGGGCGGTCGGGTGCGGTCGCCGGGACGGTCTCCGGGCCGCCCCCGGGGCCGCCGCTACGATGGCGCGCATGGCCGACACCCCTCGCCCCGAGCCCGCCGCCGCCGAGGGCCAGGCGCCCTACGGCGCCGCCCCCGCCCCGCAGTCCCCCTCCGGCCCGCCGAAGCGGGTGCGCGTGCGCCACTTCGCGCAGGCGAAGGCCTCCGGCACGAAGATCACCTGCCTCACGGCCTACGACGCGATGACCGCGCGCATCTTCGACGAGGCCGGCATCGACCTCCTCCTCGTCGGCGACTCCGCCGCGAACGTCGTGTTCGGCGAGGAGACGACGCTCGGCATCACGATCGATGAGCTCATCCCGCTCGCCCGCGCCGTCGCGAAGGCCGCGCAGCGCGCCATCGTCGTCGCCGACCTCCCCTTCGGCTCCTACGAGCGCGACACGAAGCAGGGCCTCGACACGGCCGTCCGCTTCATGAAGGAGACGGGCGCCCACGCGGTGAAGCTCGAGGGCGGCGTGCGCTCGGCGGGCATCATCCGCCGGATCGTCGACGCGGGCATCCCCGTCGTCGGCCACGTCGGCTTCACGCCGCAGTCCGAGCACGGGCTCGGCGGCCACGTCATCCAGGGCCGCGGCGCGGCGAAGGAGCAGCTCATCGCCGACGCGCTCGCCGTGCAGGAGGCGGGCGCCTTCGCGATCGTGCTCGAGATGGTGCCGGCGAGCGTGGCCGAGGAGGTCACGAAGCTCCTCGACATCCCGACGATCGGCATCGGCGCGGGCGCGGGCTGCGACGGGCAGATCCTCGTGTGGCAGGACGCCTTCGGCCTCGACGACCGGCGCCTGCCGAAGTTCGTGCGCGTCTACGCGAACCTCCGCGAGCAGCTCCTCGACGCGGTCGGCCGCTATCGCCAGGATGTCCTCGACGGGACCTTCCCGGGCGAGGCCGAGAGCTACCCGGACGCGCCGCCGCAGGCGCAGTAGCCGGACGACGAGGAAGGCGGCGGAGCGAGATCGCTCCGCCGCCTTCGTCGGTCGCGAGGACTCGCCGCTAGCCCGCGAGCGGGCCGACCCGCTCCCCCGCGGCGAGGCGACGCAGGAGCTCCGGCTCGGCCTCGTCGGAGGCGAGCGCGTCGTCGAGGAGGGCGACGGCCTCCGCCATCCGCGCCTCGTCGAGCACGAGGGCGCCGTCGGCGTCGGCGAGCACGAGATCGCCCGGGCGGATCGTCTGCCCGCCGATCGTCACGGGCACGTCGAGCTCGTGCGCCCCGGCCCCGAGCCGCTTCGTCGTGCGCGCGCCGACGCCTCGGGCGTGCACGGGCAGGAGGCCGTCCTCGAGCGCCTGCCGGTCGGTGACGATCCCCTCGACGAGGATGCCCCGGCCGCCCTGGGCGCGAACGGCGGCCTGCGTGACCGCCCCGACGGGCGCGTGCGCCGCGTGCTCGCCGAGGTCGATGCAGAGGACGTCGCCGGGCTCGAGGGCGCGGATGGCCTCGTTCACGGCGATCGCGTCGGGCTCGGCGAGGCGGAGCGTGCGCGCCCGGCCGACGATCTTCCCGACGCCCGCGATGCGGCGCAGGCCCGCCTCGAGGAAGCCCTCCTCGAGCGTGTGCCCGAGAGTGGCGAGCTCGACCCGCTCGAAGCGCTCGTCGACGCCGTCCGGCGTCACGGCGCCGGGGAGGCGCGAGGGCCGGGCGACGGCCTCGACCTCGAGGGCGACGCCCCAGAGGGCGGCGATGCAGACGGTCGTGCGGGACGGCCGCACCTCGCCGAACATCTCGCGGTAGGCCGCGTTGAAGGGGTCGAGCTGCTCCTTCGCCGTGAGGTAGGCGTTCACCTTCACGACGTCGGCGAGCTCGGCGCCGTTCGCGGCCAGGAGGGCACGAAGGTTCTCGAGCGTCGCGCGCGCCTGGGCGGCGAAGTCCTCGGGCACCGTCTCGAGCCCGCCGTCCCGCGCGGGGATCTGCCCCGTGGTGAAGAGCAGCCCGTCGACGAGCGAGGCCTGGCTGTACGGCCCGACCTCGACGGAGCCGGGGAACGCCGAGGCGCGCGCGACGCCCACGGCTAGCGGACCTCCGCGCGGGCGGCCTCGACGGGCGCCGCGTCGACGGCGTCGATGTCGCCGTAGCGCGTCTCCGTGAGGAGCAGGAGGCACACGAGCGAGACGATCGCCGAGATGATCATGTACCAGGCCACCGAGCTGCCGTTGCCGGTGAGGCTGAACAGCCACGTGGTGACCGCCGGGGTCGCGGCCGAGCCGATGAGGCCCGAGAGCATGTAGGCGATCGAGAGGCCCGAGTAGCGCACCTTCGCGCCGAAGAGCTCGGCGAGGAAGGTCGCGATCGGCCCGTAGTTCGCGGCGAACGCGGTCATCATGAGCAGGTACGCGGCGACGACGAGGCCGAGGACCTTCTGGTCCATGAGGAAGAACATCGGGAAGGCCACGACGGCCTCGGCGACGATGCCCGCGATGATGATGGGCTTGCGGCCCACGCGGTCCGAGAGGGCGCCGAAGATCGGCAGCAGGATGACGCAGACGGCGCAGGCGATCATGACGGCCATGAGCATCTCGGGCTTCGAGAAGCCGAGGTCCTTCGTGCCGTAGTTGATGCCGGAGCCGACGAGCAGGTTGAAGCTCGTGCCGGTCGAGACCGTCGCGAGGCCGCCGAGGATGACCTGCTTCCAGTACTTCCTGAGGAGGTCGGCGAGCGGGATCTTCGCCTTCGCGCCCTCCTCCTTCACCTTCTGGAAGGCCGGCGTCTCCTCCATGGTGAGGCGGATGTAGAGGCCGATCGCGATGAGGATGATCGAGGCGAGGAACGGGATGCGCCAGCCCCACTCGACGAGCTGCTCCTCGGGCATCATGCCCGCGATGATGAGGAAGACGCCGTTCGCGAGGAGCGTGCCCATGGGGACGCCGATCTGCACCCACGAGCCGAAGAAGCCGCGCTTGTGCTCGGGGGCGTGCTCGACCGTCATGAGGACGGCGCCGCCCCACTCGCCGCCGAGCGCGAGGCCCTGCATGATGCGGAGCGTGAGCAGGAGGATCGGCGCCCAGATGCCGATCTGGTAGTAGTTCGGCAGGCAGCCGATGAGGAAGGTCGCGGCGCCCATGCCGAGCAGCGAGATGAGGAGCATCGACTTGCGGCCGATGCGGTCGCCGAAGTGGCCGAAGATCATCGCGCCGAGGATGCGGGCGACGTAGGCGGCGGCGAAGGTGCCGAAGGCGAGCATCGTGCCGACGGCGGGGTCGAAGTCGGGGAAGAAGACCTTGTCGAAGACGAGCGCCGAGGCGGTCGCGAAGAGGTAGAGGTCGTACCACTCGACCGAGGTGCCGATGACGCTGGAGACGGCGATCCTCGTCATCGAGGTGCTGTCGACGCGGGCGTCGACGGCCCCCGGCGGGGTCGTGGCTTGGGTGGCGCGCATGATGAGCTCCATTGCTGTGATGCGATCGGATCGCCGGGAATTCGGCGTCTCCCCAATTGGCGAGCCGTCGGAGTGCCCTGCAATGCGCTGAGCACCACTCGCCGCACCCGCGAATCTAGGCATTTGCACACAGGCGCTCCGCACCTCCGGTGGTTGAGGAGCGAGCGCAGCGAGCGTCTCGAAACCACCGCCCTCGCGCCCCCGGTGGTTTCGAGACGGCGACTGCGCCGCCTCCTCAACCACCTGGTGTCCGGCTAGCCCCAGGCGACGACGAGGCGGGCGGCCTCGTCGGGGACGGTGACGTCGAGGCCCGTGAGCTCCTCGATGCGGCGCAGGCGGTTGAGCACCGTGTTGCGGTGGCAGTAGAGCTCGCTCGCGACCGTCGCGACGGAGCCGGTCCTCAGATAGCAGCGCGCCGTCTCGATGAGCACCTCCCGGTCTCCGGGCCGCGCCTGCGTGAGCGCCCGCTCGGCCGTGCCGCGCAGGTCGACGCCCGCCTCCGCGAGGGCGGCGCGGGCGAGGCGCGTCCAGCCGCGGTCGATCGTGAGGGCGCGGTCATCCGACTCGAGCACCCCCGCGAGCTGGGTCGCCGTGCGCGCGGCCGCCGCGACGCCCGCGAGGCCGGGCACGTCGAGCACGAGCCCGCAGCGGACGCCGAGGAGGATGCGCTCGATCGCCTGCCGGCGTTCGCGCACCTTCGGCATCCGCCAGAACACGACGGAGTCGGCCCCGCGCCCGTGCACGTGCTCCTCCTCGCCCTGCCGCCGGATGCGCGACATCGCCTCGCGCAGCTCGGGGAGGTCCTCCGGCCGCGCGACGGCGACCGCGTACGCGTCGTCCTCGCCGATGCCGAGCCCCTCGGCGACGCGCCGCCGCCCCTCGGCCGTCTCGAGGCTCGGGCCGAACACGGCGGCGACCAGGTCCTGCCGGAGGCTCGAGGCCTCCTGCTCCATGCGCTGCACCTCGGCCGAGTAGCTCGCGCGGACGCGCTCGGCGTAGGCGTCGACGGCGTGCCAGAGGGTGCTCGCGCGCCGCACAAGCAGCGGCGCGTCCTCGGGCCTCGCGACCTCGCTGATCTCGTCCCAGAGGATCGAGAAGTCGAGGCGCACCGCCGACATGAGCGACTCGATGGGGATGCCCGCCCGAGCGCGGCGCGCGCCGAGGCTCGTCGCGATCTCCTCGAGCTCCTCGGCGGGGTCGGCGCCGCTCGGCGAGTCGGCGATCTGGCGCAGGAGCCCTCGCAGCGAGTCCATCGCGGTCCGACGGATGTCCGAGGCGGGCACCGGGCTGTCGGCGTAGGCGGGGAGCCGCTTCGCTCGCTCGGCGAAGCGATCGGAGATCTGGTCGAGGTGGCTCGCGGCGGCGGCCACGAGCTCGTCCCACCGGCCATCAGCGGGCCTCGCCACGTCACTGTGCATGTGCCCATGCTACTGCAGTGACAGGCGTGACGGGGATCCATCGCCGCGGCGTCCGGCCCGATGGACGATGGCGGATGCCGGTCGACGTCGATCGGCCTCGACCCGGCCCGGCCACGAGTCCCGGCCGACGAGCCCGCCACAGCCCCCGGAGGACCCTTGACCGAGCAGACGACGCAGACGACGCCGAGCTCGCAGACGACGCCGGGGGCGCGGCGCAGCGGCGGCCACCTCCTCGTGGCCCAGCTCGAGGCGATGGGCGTCGAGCGGGTGTACGGCGTGCCGGGCGAGAGCTACCTCGACGTGCTCGACGGCCTCCACGACTCGTCGATCCGCACCATCGTCTGCCGCCACGAGGGCGGCGCGGGCTTCATGGCGCTCGCCGAGGGCCGCCTGACGGGCCGCCCCGGCGTCGCGATGGTGACCCGCGGCCCGGGCGCCGCGAACGCGTTCATCGCCATCCACACCGCCTGGCAGGACGCGACGCCGATGGTGCTCTTCGTCGGGCTCATCCCCGTCGCGGACCGCGACCGCGAGTCGTTCCAGGAGTTCGACCTGCGCGCCTGGTTCGGCTCGACGGCGAAGCGCGTCATGATCCTCGACGACCCGGGCCGCGCCGCCGAGTACGTCCGGGATGCCTTCCACCTCGCTTCCAGCGGCCGCCCCGGCCCCGTCGTCATCGGCCTGCCCGAGGACGTCATCCGCCGCGAGACGGCGAACGACGTCGTCGCCCCGCGCGCCCTCCCCCTCGCGAAGCCCCACCCCGAGGAGCTCGCCGAGCTCGACGGCCTCCTCGCGAAGGCCGAGCGCCCGCTCCTCGTCGCCGGCGGCGACTGCTGGGACGAGGCCTCCGCCGCCGCGCTCGCCGCCTGGGCCGAGTCGCACGCCGTCCCCGTCGCCTGCGACTGGCGCGCCTACGACGCCATCTCGCACGACTCCCCCGCCTACGTCGGCTGGCTCGGCTACGGACGCGCCTCCACCCTCGTCGACGCCTACCGCGAGGCCGACCTCCTCGTCTTCGTCGGCTGCGCCCGCACCGACGTCGCCTCCGAGGGCTACAAGGCCGGCCTCGAGACGCCGACGGTCGTCGTCGGCGCCGACCCCGACCTCGAGGCCCACGCCGGGCGCCTCGACCTCCACATCCACGCGACGCCCGCGGGCTTCGCGGCCAGCCTCGACGCGCTCGACGGCCGCCGCGGCGCCGACGACGCCCGCGTCCGCGAGCTCCGCGACGCCGAGCTGCGCTACCGCGAGCCGCGCCCCGACGGCGGCGAGCACGTCGACCTCGGCGCGGCCATGCCCGCCGTCCGCGATCTCCTGCCCGAGGACGCCATCCTCTGCTACGGCGCGGGCAACGCGACGATCTGGGGGCACCGCTACCTCCCGCACCGCCGCGCGCGCTCGGTCGTCGGCCCCCGCAACGGCGCGATGGGCCTCTCGGTGCCCGCGGCCGTCGCGGCCTCGCTCTGCTACCCGGAGCGCCTCGCGGTCGCGATCTGCGGCGACGGCGACTTCCTCATGAACGCGCAGGAGCTCGCGGTCGCCACCCGCTACGGCGCGAGCCCGCTCGTCTTCGTCGTCGACAACGGCATCTACGGCACGATCGTCGAGCACCAGCGCCGCGAGTACCCGGGCCGTCCCTCCGGCACGGGCATGACGAACCCCGACTTCGGCGCGTGGATGCGCTCCTTCGGCGGCTTCGGCGAGCGCATCGAGGCGACGGGGGACGTCGCCGGCGCGGTCGAGCGCGCGCTCGCCTTCGACGGACCTCGCCTCATCCACCTCGTCACCGACCCGGCGACGATGTCGCCCTCCACCGACAACTCGGCGGCCCCGGCGGCCGATCCCGCCTAGCCGTCCGCCGGCCCCGCGCCGGCGACCCCGCGGACGACGGCGTCCGCACCCCCTCGCGCACCCCGCGAGCCGCACCTCGAGCGAAAAGAGCCACCATGACCACGAGCCACGCCTCCCGCCGCGACGACGCCCTCGACGCCGCCTTCCTCGCCGACTTCGCCTCCATGTCGACCTTCGGGGCGACCGCCGGCGGCGGCGTCGACCGCCAGGCCGGCACCCCCGAGGACGCCCAGACCCGCACCTGGCTACGCGGCCTGCTCGAGTCGCGCGGCTTCCGCGTCGGCTACGACGCCATCGGCAACCAGTTCGCGCTCTACGAGGCCGTGCCCGGCGCCCCGTACATCCTCACGGGATCGCACCTCGACTCGCAGCCGCTCGCGGGCCGCTTCGACGGCGCGTACGGCGTGCTCGCCTCCGCCCACGCCGCCATGCGCTGGGTCGACGCGCTCGAGCAGGGCGGCGAGGCGCCCAAGTACAACCTCGCCGTCGTGAACTGGTTCAACGAGGAGGGCTCGCGCTTCAAGCCGTCCATGATGGGCTCGAGCGTCTTCACCGGCAAGCTCGAGCTCGAGACGGCCCTGGAGACGACGGACGTCGCGGGCGTGAGCGTCCGCGAGGCGCTCGAGGCCGTCTCGACGATCGGCGACTTCGAGATGCCCGAGGTCGCCGGCTACGCCGAGATCCACGTCGAGCAGGGCCGCTCGCTCGAGGACCGCGAGCTCGCGATCGGCCTGGTCGACTCGACCTGGGGCGCCGTGAAGTACGACATCGTCGTGCGCGGCGACCAGTCGCACACGGGCGCCATGAGCTACGCCGACCGCCACGACGCGCTCCTCGGCGCCGCCCGCCTCGTCGTGCTCGGCCGCGAGGTCGCCGAGGAGGTCTCGACCGAGGAGACGCCCGTCATCGCGAGCTGCGGCGAGTTCACGGTGCTGCCGAACTCCCCCGTCGTCATCCCGCGCGAGGTGCGGATGCTCATGGACTTCCGCTCCTACGACTTCGAGCTGCTCCAGAAGGCCGACGCGCTCCTGCGCGAGCGGTGGACGAAGATCGAGCAGGAGGTCGCCGTCGCGATCGAGCAGCGCGAGTCGCACTCCTGGGGCGCGAACCCGTACCCGGAGGCCGGCGTCGAGCTCGCGCGCCAGTGCGCCGACGACCTCGGGCTCTCCAACGACCGCGCGCAGACGGTCGCGGGCCACGACTCGACGAACATGAAGGACCTCGTGCCGACGGTCATGCTCTTCATCCCGAGCGTCGAGGGCATCTCGCACAACGAGCGCGAGCTCACGAAGGACGAGGACCTCGTGGAGGGCGTCCGCCACCTCGCGGAGGTGCTCGACCGGATGACCCGCGGAGCCCTCGACGGGGAGCGCGGGGCCTAGCCGCTCCCCGTCGAGGCCGGCCTCCCGCACCGCGATCCGGCGGCCGGCGCACGACGAGGGGCCCGGGAGCGATGTGCTCCCGGGCCCCTCGTCGGTCTGGCGGTCGGTGGTCTCGAGACGCGGGCTGCGCCCGCTCCTCAACCACCTGACGTACTGAGGTGGTTGAGGAGGGCCAGCAGGACCTGTCTCGAAACCACCGGCGCGACGACGACCTAGCGGTCGGCCTCCTCCGCCGCCTCCTCCTCGGCCCACTGGCGGGCGCGCTCCTGGAGGCGCTCCGGGGCCTTCGCGGCCTCCTCGCGCGTCGCGAAGGGGCCGACGAGCTCGGAGGCGAGCGACTGCTGCCCCTCCTCGACCTCGCCGGTGGACGTGTTGAACCAGAACTCGTGGCGATCGTGCGTCATAGGCTGATCGTATGCCCAAGGATCCTGCGACCGGCCTGCTCGTTCCCGGTGAGCTCTCGCCCGAGCGGACGGTGCCCGCCGGCATCGCCCGCCCCGAGTACGTGGGACGCCCCGCCCCCGCGAAGTGGACCGGCGGCGACGTCTACGACGAGGAGGCGATCGGCCGCATCCGCCGCGCCTCGCAGCTCGCCGCCGACGCGCTCGAGCACCTCGAGCCCTACGCCGTGCCGGGCACGACGACCGACGAGCTCGACGCGATCGCGCACGAGTTCCTCGTCGAGCGCGGCGCCTACCCTTCCTGCCTCGGCTACCGGGGCTTCCCCAAGTCCATCTGCACCTCGCTCAACGAGGTCATCTGCCACGGCATCCCCGACTCGACCGTGCTCGAGGACGGCGACATCCTCAACGTCGACATCACCGCCTACCTCGACGGCGTGCACGGAGACACGAACCGGATGTTCCTCGTCGGCGACGTCAGCGAGGATCGGCGCCTGCTCGTGGAGCGCACCCACGAGGCGATGATCCGCGGCATCCGCGCCGCGAAGCCCGGCCGCAGCGTGAACATCATCGGCCGCGTCATCGCCGCCTACGCGAAGCGCTTCGGCTACGGCGTCGTCGAGGACTACACCGGCCACGGCGTCGGCGCCGCCTTCCACTCGGGCCTCATCATCCCTCACTGGGACGACCCGAGCCGCGACGACGTCATCGAGGCCGGCATGGTCTTCACCATCGAGCCGATGCTCACGCTCGGCGGCGGCCCCGAGTGGCGGATGTGGGACGACGACTGGACGGTCGTCACCGCCGACGGCTCGGCAACCGCGCAGTGGGAGCACACGGTCGTCGTGCGCGAGGACGGCCCGGAGATCCTCACGCTGCCGGCGAGCGGACGCCGTCCCAACGCACTGCCGGACGAGGCGTAGCGCAGCCTCCTAACCCGACTGCTCGGCCACCGGCTCCGCGTCAGCTCGCCTCGCTACCCTGGCGGCATGACGAGCGAAGCCGAGCCGCGCGAGGACGCGCAGGCCGCCCAGGACCACCTCGAGGCCGAGCGCGCCGAGGGCATGCCCGCCCCTGAGGCGGAGGCGCCGAGCGTGGCCGACCGCCCGGGCATCCCCGAGCCCGGCGTCCCGCTCTCCGAGCCCGACGAAGAGGGCGAGGACCTCCACGACCACGCGGCCCGACCCGCGATCGGCATCGACATCGGCGGCACCGGCATCAAGGGCGCCGTCGTCGACCTCGAGACGGGCGAGCTGCTCTCGAAGCGCCGCAAGATCGACACCCCCGAGGGCGGCACGCCGGAGGACATCCTCGACGCGGTCATCCAGCTCGCCGAGAAGCTCCGCCACCACAAGTCGGTGCGCGGCACGACCGCGCCGCTCGGCATCTGCCTGCCCTCGATCGTCCGGGGCGGCGTCACGCGCTCGGCCGCGAACATCTCGCCCCGCTGGATCGGCCTCGACGCCGCCCACTTCTTCGGCGAGGCGCTCGACCAGCCCGTCACGATCGTGAACGACGCCGACGCCGCCGGCCTCGGCGAGGTGCGCTACGGCGCCGCGAAGGGGCGGAAGGACTCGGTGCTCGTCACGACCCTCGGCACCGGCATCGGCTCGGCGCTCATCTACGGCGGCCGGCTCTTCCCGAACGCCGAGCTCGGCCACCTCGACCTGCCCGGCCACCCCGACTACGAGAAGTACGCCTCGGCGAAGGTGCGCGAGCGCGAGCGGCTGAGCTTCGAGGCGTGGGGCGATCGGCTCACGGCGTACTACCGCAAGCTCGAGGCGCTCTTCTCCCCCGACCTCTTCGTGCTCTCGGGCGGCATCTCGAAGCAGGCGGAGGACTTCCTCCACTGCATCGACATCGAGACGCCGATCGTGCCGGCGGTGCTGCGCAACAACGCGGGGATCGTCGGCACCGCGGCGCTCGCGGCCGACGAGCTCGAGGACGGGGTCGCGCGGCGCTAGCGGAGCCGCGGCCCTCGCCATCCGGCTCGGTCAGCACCGAGAAGGCGCCGACGCAGAGAAGGGGAACGAAGCCGGGTCGGCCGATACGCCGGGTTCTGTCCGGGATTCCTCCCGTGACGGCCATCTCTCTCGGCGACGCGTCGCCGCGCCGCTCCAGCGGTCTACCCGGGATCTCGGCGAGCCGCGTCAGCGATCCCTGTTCGACCTTGCTCCGGACGAGGTTTGCCGTGCGACGCCTGTCACCAGGCGCCCGGTGCGCTCTTACCGCACCCTTTCACCCTTACCCCCGAGGGGGCGGTCTGCTCTCTGTGGCACTGTCTCGCGGGTTGCCCCGGGTGGGCGTTACCCACCGTCCTGCTCTGCGGAGCCCGGACGTTCCTCGGCACCCTCTCGGGTGACGCGACCGTCTGGCCGGCCCGTGCTTCGTTCGCTCGCGAGTCTACGTCAGCCCTTGGAGGAGCGCTCGGTGCGGACGAGGATGGCGCCCGAGTCGGGGCACATGACGACCTCATCGGGCGCCGCGGCCGCGATCCGGACGAGGTCGGCGTGGTCGAGCTCGACGCCGGTCGCCATCGTGACGTTCCCGACGAGCTCGGCCGCGCCGACGCCGCGCATGCGGCGCGACTCGTAGAGCTCGACGAGCTCGGCGGGCAGCTCCGCGAGGAGCGAGCGGCGCTCGCCGGCGAGCACCTTCGCCTCCTGCTTGAGCGACTCGATCGCCTTGTCGCGGAGGACGGCGAGCTCCGCGGCCTCTGACTCGATGCGGTCGCGCTGCGCGGTGGCCTCGGCGAGCTGGGCGCGCTCGGCGTCGAGCCGCTCCATGATCTCGAGCTCGATGTCCTCGAGGTCGCTGCGGCGCTTCTGCAGGGTCGCGAGCTCGTGCTCGAGACCCTGGAGGTCCTTCGCGCTCGACGAGGTCGCCATCCGCTGGCGGTCGCGCTCCATGCGCGCCTCGACGAGCTCGACGTCCGACTGCATGCGCGTGAGCTCGGCCTCGGAGCCCTCGACGACGCCCGTGAGGTGGGCCACCTCGGCGCGGCGCTCGGAGCGCTCGCCCTCGAGCTTCCCGAGGTGCTGCTGCTCCGGGAGGGTGTTCGCGGTGTGCTGGAGGCGGGCGCGCGCGGCGTCGACCCGGGCGAGGTCGAGGAGGCGGCGCTGGGCGTCGGGTGCGGCTCTCATGGTCTCGCCATTCTCGCGTATCGCGGGGCCGGGCGGGGCATCGGCCGAGGTGCGCGGGCGGTGCCGGGGCGCTACTGCGCGATCGCGAAGGTCCACGGATCGGTCGAGAGCTCGGAGACCTCGACCTCGCTGTCCGGGTGCGCCTCGCGGAGGCGATCCGCCGCCCCGTCGAGCCAGACCCACTCGCTCGCCCAGTGGGAGGTGTCGATGAGCGCGGGGCCGCCCGCGACGAGCGCCTGCTCGAGCGCCTCGGACGCCGGGTGGTGGCGGAGATCGCTCGTGAGGTAGACGTCGGCGCCGAGGACGGCCGGGTGCGAGAGCAGCGAGTCGCCCGCCCCGGAGCACATGGCGATCCGGCGCACGGGCCGCTCGAACTCCCCCGCGACGCGCACGCCCGTCGCGGTGGCCGGGTAGAGGCGCGCGATGCGGCCGGCGAGAAGGCCGAGGGACTCCGCCTCCGGCAGCTCGCCGACGAGGCCGATGCCGCGCTGCGGGGCGTCCGCGAGCGGCCTGATGGGCTCGAGGCCCTCGACGCCGAGCTTCCGCATGACGACGCCGGTCGGCCCCTCCTCGACGACGTCGGCGTTCGTGTGTGCCGAGAGGTGCGCGACGCCGGCGCGGATGAGGTCGGCGACGAGCTTCCCCTTCGCCTGGTCCTCACGGACGGTCGTCACGCCGCGGAGCATGAGCGGATGGTGGGTGATGAGCAGCTGCGCGCCCGTCGAGATCGCCTCGTCGACGGTGGCCCGCACCGGATCGACTGCGAGGAGGATGCGCCGGACCTCGAGGCTCGGGTCGCCGGTGCAGAGCCCCGTGCGATCCCAGTCCTCCGCGCCTGATGCGGGCCAGAGTCGTTCGGTCGTGTCGAGAATCTCGCGGAGCGTCGCCATGCGGCTCAGCCTAGCCAGGGGCGGCGCGGCGGGTGGGTCCGCGGTGTCGCCGGCAGCGCGCCGCGCGAACGCGAGCGCGGGGCCCCGGTGTTCCGGGACCCCGCGCTCTCTGTCCGCCGACCGTGCGAGCGGCCGGCCGCCGTGCGCTCCTGGCGGAGCGTAGGCCTAGAGGTAGGAGACGTCGTCGTAGTCGCCGTCGCCGTCCGTGTCGGAGTAGACCGTGTCGAAGGTGCCGTTCTCGTCCGAGTCGACGACCTCGACGTCCGCCCAGCCGTCGCCGTCCGTGTCGGCCGCGACCGTCTCGTAGTAGCCGTCGCCGTCGTCGTCCGCGACGACCGACTCCTCGTAGCCGTCGCCGTCCGTGTCGACGTAGTACTCGTCGGTGCCGGCCGAGTATGAGGTCGTGTCGTAGCCTGTGCTCGAGTCCGAGTCGTACGAGGACGTGTAGCTGTAGTAGCCGTCCGACGTCGCGGCCGACCAGGTGGTCTCGCCGTCGTAGTCGTCGTAGCCGTCCTCGTTCCAGTCGTAGCCGTAGTAGTCGGCGACGCCGTCCTGGTCCGCGTCGGTGATCCAGGCGTCGGCCCAGCCGTTGCCATCGGTGTCGAAGAGCTCGGTGTCCTTGATGCCGTCGCCGTCGGCGTCGTAGTCGTAGCCCTGGTACGTGTAGTCGCTCGAGGAGGTCGAGGCGTCGTAGTACGAGTAGGAGCTCGTGTCGGCGTAGTAGCTGTCGCCCGTGGAGTCGTAGAACGAGGTGCCCGTGTAGTCGTCGATGCCGTTCTCGTTCCAGTCGGTGTACCAGGTGTCCGTGTAGCCGTCGCCGTCGGTGTCGGTCTCCCAGTGGTCGATCCAGCCGTTGTCGTCGACGTCGTAGGCGATCGTGTCGGTGGCGCCGTCCAGGTTGGTGTCCCAGCCGTAGCCGTAGCCGTAGTCGCTGTCGTAGTACGTGTCGTCGTAGTAGTAGCTCATGGTCCCCGCTCCCTTTCGCTCGGTGTCTGGTCCGCTGCGGGGGCTTCTTCGCTGTCCCTCGCTGCGTTCACTGATTGGATGCGCGGGCGGGCGGGAAGGTTCCCGGGTCGGCGAGATTGTTCGCGGGGGATGGCGAGATCCGCGTGATTCCGGGGATCTCGGGGGCCGCGATCATCCTCTGGTCGTACGCGAGGAAGGCTCGGCGGGGCCTTCGTGCGGCGTTTCATCGGACTCCTCGAGGGGCAGGATGCCGCCCTCGGGCGCGCGGGCCGCGGCGGCCTCGGCTTCCACGGTGGCCGTGGCGCCGGCGTCCCGACGCCCGCCGAGCTGGGCCATGGCGCCCGCGACGACGACGAGCACGATGCCGAGCAGCTGGAGCGGCGCCGGCATCTGGCCGAGCACGAGCGCGCCGATGATGAGCCCGAAGGCGGGCTCGAGCGCCATGAGCGTGCCGAAAGCGGTCGGCGTCATGCGCTTGAGCGCGAGCATCTCCAGGGCGAACGGCAGCGCCGGCATGAGGATGGCGAGGCCGGCCCCCGCGGCGACGATGCCGAGGTCGAGGTGCCCCCAGGCCTCCGGGATGCCGACGAACGCGGTGACGACCGCGGCGATCGGCAGCGTGATCGCGAGCCCGTCGAGCCCCTCGTAGCGATCGCCGACCGCCTGGGTGAGGAGGATGTACGACCCCCACGCGGCGCCCGCGCCGGCCGCGAGGAGCACGCCGATCGGGTCGGCGCCGCCCTGCCACGGGTCGGTGAGGACGACAACGCCCGCGAGCGCGAGGGCGGGCCAGATGAGCCGCTTGACCGAGCCGCTGCGGATGGCCGCGACGAGGAGCGGGCCGAGGAACTCGATCGCGACCGCCGTGCCGAGCGGGATGCGCTCGAGCGCGGCGAGGAAGCCGAGGCTCATGCACGCCGTCGCGGCCCCGAGGCCGAGGAGGACCGGGATGTCGGCGCGACGGACGCGCCGCAGGCTCGGCCGCGCGATCGCGACGATGATGAGCGCGCCGAAGATCGTCCGCAGCCACGTCGCGCCGCCCGCGCCGACCTGCGCGCCGATGAAGGTCGAGAGCGCGTTGCCGAGCTGGACGGACAACATCGCGGCGCAGGCCATGAGCCAGGGCAGGATGCCGGGGGGCGCTCGGGCGGGCGTCCGTCGCGTGCCGCGTCTCGGGCATCGCCTCGCTCCTCTCGCTCGTCGAAGGCGCTGCGCGGGCGCGGCTCGGATCGGTGGGGTGTTTGCGGAACTCGCTGACCTGGGGTTGAGCGAGGGGTCCGCGACCCCGTCCCCAAGCTAAGCGTGAGAGTTCCCCGACCGCTACCGCAGGCTCTAGTCGGTAAGTTCTTCTCGTGATCGCACGCGAACTTGCCTCGGTATCTGCTGCGTGGAGCACCGCCAACGCGACCTGGGCACTCGTCCTTGTGGGCCTTGTCTCCGCGATCGCTGCCCTGGTGGCGCTGACGGTAGCGCGCAGCGAGTCAAGTCCCGTGCTGATCGTCTCGGCCGGGCCGCCGCGATGCGCTGACGACGGTCCCGGCACCGTGCGCGTGACGAACTCTGGAGCCAGCACTGCGTTCAACATCGAGGTGTCGGCGTGGCCTACGGATCCCGCCCACGGTCGCGGCGACTGGCCGCAGGCCCGGTACTCGTTGCAGGCCCTCGAGCCAGGCGGCTCAGTCAGCGTTGGGTGGGTCACCCTCGACGAATCAGGGAATGCCCGGCGACTCAGCGCCTTCCTTGACGTCACGGTGACGTACCAGCGTTCGACGAAGTCTGCGGTGCGCTGCAAGCGTCTCGCCGGCGTGCGCTCTCAAACCTTCTCGATCAGCCAGTTCGCCACGACCATCTCGTTTGAGACCGGCCCAACGATGGCTGAGCGGGTGCGCCAGAGCCCAGTGCCGCCGAGCGGCGCCGAGATGCGTGCCTACAGGCAACGTCACGACGGCGGTGCGGCCGAGCCAGGCCAATCAGAGGCTCAGCCGTAGACAATCGCTAGGTGCGTCGGACTATCGGTGCATCGCCTAGCGGCTCATCGTCCGACCGTCGGAGAACGCGATGAGGTCCTCCCACTTCTGGGACCGCTTGACGTCGTCCTGGTAGCAGATGACGTAGCCCCAGCAGGTGTCCTTCCAGCCGGGCAGGCCCTCCATCTCGCGGATCACAGTGAGGGCAGCGTCGCGCTTCTCCTGGACGGTGTCATCATCGCGGCCCGCGTCGGCCTTGCCCTCGATGATCCAGTGCGTGCCGTCGGTCTCGATGGCGACGAAGTCCGGGAAGTAGCGGCGGTTCACGCCGTACTCGATGGAGGCCCCGTCCTCGATGTAGAGGCGCGTCCACGCTTCGATGCGGGAGGACGAGTCGAGCAATGTCGCGATGCGGAACTCGGTCTCGTAGGCGTCGAACGAGGCGGCCCCGTAGAGGCCGCGCTCCCAGCCCTCGTAGTGACGGCCGACGACAAACGGCTCGGGGTCGGGCACGTCGTGGCGGCTCGGGACGGGCTCGCCGGCAGGCAGGTAGTAGCTGGGCCGCCGCATAGGCAGGCGCAGAGCCGTGATCTCCGGGGCGACGGGCGCGGCCTTCGCGGCCTCCGAGATCTTCTTCCGGACCTCCGTCCGGATCTTCGATGCGGCGTCCTCGGCACGGCGGACCGTCCATTCGCCCGGGACGAGCTTGAGGATGCGTCGCGCGAGCGGCTCCGCCTGCGCCTCGTTCGAGGCCCTGGCGGGGCCGTTCTTCAGCATCGGTTCCTTGAGGATGATCCGCACGATGTTCGCGACGACGTCGTCGAAGTCGATCGGGAAGTCGGAGAGCGCCTCGGTGCCCGCGTTGACCAGCTTCACCTTGCCGTCGTCGGAGCGGTAGACGATCTTCTCCCGCAGCAGAGTCGCGGTGATCGGGCCGGCCACCTTGTCGGCGGTCGCCTTCACCCAGTCGTCGTCGAGGGTGGAGAGGACGAGCTGGCCGGACTGGTGCTTGAAGATGGCCTTCGGGAAGTCGAACTCGGACCCCTCGCGCATCACGACCTCGTACCGCTTCGGCGGCGGGGGCGCGTCCGCGGGCCGGTTGACGACCTCGTCGGTCTGCCGCACGCGGCCGTGGAGGCCCGAGGCCGCGTCCAGCATTGTGTCGCCGGTCGCCTCGCCCTCGGGCAAGGGAACCGTCACGTCGGCGGGGAACTCGTCCACCGGGGCCGGGGCGGCGGCGCCGCCCTCGTCCGTCGACGCCGGTCGGGCCGGCGCATCGCCGGAGCCGGTCGCGAGCCGCTCCTCGCCGGCCTCGGGCGCGGGAGTCGGCTCAGGCGTGGGCTCGGGCGCGACTGGCTCCTCGACCGTCCGGCCGGTCTCGATGCCCTTCTGCGCGAGCACTCCGCGGACGCTCGTGTGCCAGATGATGTCGAGCGCGTCGACCCATCCGTTGCCGGTGTGCTTGCCATAGGGCAGACGAAGGCCCCGGCCGATGAGCTGCTCGGTGAGCGTCGTCGACGCGAGCGCGCGCAGCGGCACGAGCACCGCGACGTTGTGGACGTTCCAGCCCTCGTTGAGCATGTCGACCTGCACGACCGCGCGAACCTTGGACCCCGGCTCCTGGACGGCGGCGAGGTCGGACTCGACGGCGTCGGTGAGCACCTTCGAGTGGATCGCGAGCACTGCGTCCTCATCGTGGAAGACCTGCGTCCGCAGGAACTCGGCGACCTCGTCCGCGTGCCCGGTGTCGGTGCAGGCGACGAGCATGATCGGGTTGATCGGCTTCGCATCCGGGTGGAGGGACTCGAACTCGCGGTACTCGCGGGCCTTCCGGTCGAGGATCTCCTTGGCGTCGCGGAGCTGCCCCCGCTCGGCGTTGTCGGGGTAGCCGCCTGCGCGCATCGCGAGGACGGGCGCCTTCACGAGCCGATCCTCGATCGCCTGCCGCAGCGTGTAGCGGTAGATGACCTGGTCGCCCTTCACCGGGGTCGCGGTGAGCCCCACCCGGGCGGCGGGACGCAGCCGCTCGAGCGCCGGCGCCCACGTCTTCGCGGAGGCCGAGTACGAGTGCGACTCATCGAGCACCATGAGCAGGTCGTCCGCGCCCGCGAGGTAGTCGAGGAGCGAGCTCCCGAGCGCCTCCTGCGGGCGAGCGGTGCGGAGCTCGCGGGCCTTCGCGGAGTCGGGCGCGATATAGCCCTCCTCGTCGACACCGACGAGGTTGTGGATGTTGAGCAGGAACAGCTTGACCGCGCTCGGGTCGGAGAGGTCCTGGCCGTGGTCGGCGAAGTTGTCGGGCGTGATGACGACCTTCGGGATCTCCGCGCCCTCGATGAAGCCGGGCGCTCCTGGCGTGAAGTTCGCGATCGTCTTCGTGCGCACCGTCTTGCCCGGCAGGACGACGAGGAGGTTCTTCACGCCCTTGGCGGCCGCGTACTCGAGGAGCGCGGCGAGGATGTAGGTCTTCCCGACGCCGGTCGCGAGGTCGAGGGTAAGCTGCTTCGGCTCGTCCTGGGTGGCGAGCTCCTTGATGACCTTCGTGAGCGCCTCGCGGTTGGGCTCGCGCAGGTCGAAGCGCGACGCGAGATCCGCGATGAGCGAGGGGTCGAAACCGAACAGGGGCAGCATCACGACTCCACTTCCTCGGACGCCTCCGGGTCGAACGCGAACAGGTCATCGGGGATCACGAGCACGCGCGAGCCCCGGACATCCCGCCGGAGCGCCTCGTCGACGCCTTCCTCGGCCCCGAAGCAGGCGACGGTGACGGTCTCGCCAGCTTCGAGCGCCGAGCGGAGCTCCTCGGCCTTCTCGGCCGTGAGCAGGCCCTCGACGACCGCGAGCCGCTGGCCGCCCTTCCGGCCGGCGAAGCGTGGGTCGCTATCGCCGGTCCATCGGAACTGAAGGTGCGCGGCGATCGACCGGGCGAGCACCTCGCCGGTCGCGGCCTCGGTCGTGAACATCGAGCCGTTCGCCACGCCGACCCACACCGGCGAGAGCCGCGCGACATCGAAGCCGCCGCCCCCGGACCAGCGCGTCGTAGTCACCTTCTTCGTCGCGAGGGCCTCCTTGAGCGCCTTCAGCGTGTCGGCATCGAGTTCAACTCCGGACTCCGCCAACGTCCTTGCGGCCCGGTTGATGACGGTGGCCGCGGTCCGCGCTTCTTCGACTGAAGTCCCGGGAGGCAGCGATCCAGATGGTGCGTACTCAACGCTCGTAGAGACGCCGCCCAAGTCCGTCCCGGCGACGACCTTTTCGAGACGGGCACGGGTGAACGCAGCCACGGTTTCGGGGAGAAGTTCGCACGTCACCCACCGTCGACTGAGCTTGTGCGACACGGCGGCTGTAGTGCCGGAGCCTGCGAAACAGTCGAGAACGATGTCGCCCGGTGCTGTGCTCACCTCGATGATGCGCGTGAGAAGGCTCTCAGGCTTAGGCGTCGCAAACGGAGATAGATGCGGAAACAGGGTGAGAATCTCCTTCTTCGCCCCGTCGGTGTGGCCGACCTCTGAATGAAGCCACAGGTTCTCGGGCGTGCGGCCGGGAAGCGCCTCGAGCCAAACCTTGCGCGCGAAACCGCCCTCGCCCTTCTTTGTAGGGAAGTACCGGGGCCAGGGGCCACGCTCGTAGACAGTCATAGCCGACTTTCGGGCACGGTCCTTGTCTCCCAAGACCACGATCCCCTTGACACCGGGCCGAACATCGGCCTCCGGCACACCGCACCGCCTCGCTCGCTCGCCGTCATCTTCGAGGTCACTGAGGCCATACTGCTCGCTCCAACCCCGCATGATTCGGAGCATCTCCTCTTGGCCGTAGCGCCAACAGGATCCCACCGGGGGATAAATGAGTTCGCCAGTGATCGGCTGCTCGATTGCGTAGACCATCCCCTGATGCGTCGCCGCGCCAGGAGCGACAGCGTTGTCGGTCTTCCAAGGGCCATTCGGATCGCCATCGGGATTTGAGTAGCGCGCGTCCATTGCGGCCGTCCGCGCAAGTCGATTAGGGCTCCACTGGGCCGTTGCGCCGTAGACGAGGATGACGTCCGTCCGAGACGAAATGCCCTTGGCATCGTTCCGCGGGCTGTACGTCTTCTCCCAGGTCACCTCCGCGACGAAGTTGTCCGAGCCGAACACCTCGTCGAGCAGCACCCGCATCCGGTGGTTCTCGGAGTCGTCGAGGTGGACCCAGATCGAGCCGTCGTCGGCGAGGAGCTTCTTGAGGAGCACGAGCCGGTCTCGCATCATCGTGAGCCAGACGGAGTGTTCGAGGTTGTCCTCGTAGTGCGTGAACGTCTTCTCGGTGTTGAACGGCGGGTCGATGTAGACGCACTTCACGCGGCCGACGTACTTCTCGGCGAGCTCCGGCACGCGGGTGAGCGCCTCGAGCACGTCGCCCGACTCGCCCGTCACGAGCAGATTGTCGTGAATGCCGCCGTCGTCCGGGTCGCCGACGTGGCCCTCGTCAATGAGGTAGTGCGTCTGGCAGGCGCGGGGATCGTTCTTGTCGACCCAGTCGTAGTCGTAGACGCCCTCCGCAGACGGGATGAGCGCCTTGTCCTTGCCCATCCAGGTCAGCTCAAGGCGACCGGAGACATTGCGGCGGGCCATCATGGCTCCTTTCGAGAGGGCGCGGTGATCCCGGGAAGTATGCGGGGCGGGGTCGTCAACATCTTGCCTGCTACGCCGGACGCGGTCCCGCGCCGCGCGGGAGCTTGTAGACGCGACGCACGAGCCGA
The DNA here is from genome assembly GCA_910822395.1 of Pseudoclavibacter triregionum. Taxonomy (GTDB): domain Bacteria; phylum Actinomycetota; class Actinomycetes; order Actinomycetales; family Microbacteriaceae; genus Pseudoclavibacter; species Pseudoclavibacter triregionum. Next base: position 1,877,583 of record OU365335.1, on the reverse strand, counting down.
TAGTGCGGCTCCTCGACGGCGATGACGAGGTCGCCGACGAGGCTCTCCATCAGCCCGAGCATCTGCGCGCTCAGCCACACCTCGCCCCGGAGCACGCGCCCGAGGTAGGAGACGCTCGTCCCGATCGCCTCCGCGGCCTGGGCTCGGCTCCTGCCGAGGCTCGCGAGGCGCTCTCGGAAGATGACGGCGACAGCGTGGTGGAGGCGGGCCGCCTGCCATTCGGCGAGCTCGCGCCTCGGGTACGGCTCGTCGATCGGGTCGGCATTCATGCGGACGCCGAACTCGCCGGGCCTGCGGAAGTAGTCGCGGGGCGCGCGGTCGGTCATGTCCCAATCCTGCCATGCCAGCCCACCTGTCAGGTGGCGCGCCCTCTGGGAAGGCCGATTTCTAGGCTGGCCCGCCCGACGGCAGCCGAAATCAGATTCGGCGTCCGAGCTGGGGTTTCTGCTCGGGCAGTCCACGGGCGCGGAGTCAACGGACGCCGAAAGTGACGGGCCCCGCATACATGCCGCCATGAAGCGCACCAGATCGAGCCCTCTCAGGGGCACCCCGCACGTCGTCTTTCGCCTGTGGTCGTTCGACCTCGGCGCCCGCGGGGACGGATCCGCACCCGACCTCGCATACTCCACCGCGAACGCTCCCACCTCGGAAGGCGTGACTATTTTGCGAGCCCCTGGCTGCCCCTATTCCTGCGACGCGGAGACCTGGCAGGTCGTCCGCCCCTTCGTCGACGGCATCCTCGCCCAGTGCGCGGCGAACCCGAAGACCGCCCGCCGCGCCGGCATCGAGAACCTCGTCGCCCGGTACGCCGTGTGGGCGCACCGCGACCGCGGCTACCCGCTCGACGTGGAGATGTTCCGCTTCGAGGCGATCAACCACTACATCGCCACCGAGCTCCCCACCCACACCGAGAAGACGCGGGCCAGCTACCGCTCGCTCCTCTACGCAGTCGCCCGCACGGTGCTGCCAGCAAGGTTCGTCGAGCCGCCGCGCGAAAAGCTCGGCAACCACTCCCTCGCCGCGCCGTACACGCCCGAGGAGGTGCTCGACTTCCACGCCTGGGCGACCGGCCAGCCGACGGCGCACCTGCGCCGGAACGCCGGCGTCATCCTCGCGCTCGGCTTCGGCGCTGGCCTGCGCCTTCGCGAGATGAACCTCATCCGCCTGCGCGACGTCACCATCTACGGCGACGGCGCGGTCATCATCCGCGTGCCCGATGACGGCCGCACCGTGCCGGTGAAGGCCGACTGGGAGTCGCTCATCGACGAGGCCGCGGGCGCCCTCGGCGACGACGAGTTCCTGTTCCGCCCCGGCCGCATCGCCTCGGAGAAGCAGCTCCGCGAGGCGACGAGCATGTTCCTCCGCACCACGAAGATGCCGGAGCGCGCGCCGAACCCGTACCGGATGCGGAACACCTGGCTGGTCGACCACCTGAAGGGCCGAGTCCCGTTCGACGTGCTCGTCCGCGCCGCCGGCCTCAAGGAGGCGAAGTCGCTCTGCCACCTCGCCGAGTACGTCGACGAGGCCGAGTTCGCCGACGTCCAGCGCATGCTCCGCGCCGCCCACGCCGAGCGAGACCAGGCCATGCGCGCCCTCCGAGGCGGCCGCGCATGAGCGCCCCCGCGCCGAACCGCTCGGCCATCCTCGACGCGCCCGCCGCGAAGCTCGACTGCAACATGATCTTCGAACTCCGGCGCCTCCACCGCGAAGTCGGCATCCCGGACGTCATCGCCGACTGGGACGCCGAGGACAGGCGCCTGCGCGACGAGGACCGCGCCGCGGAGGGGAAGCCGCCCGTCCGGGGCGGCCGTCCCGCCGCCCTCGACCTGGCCGACGTGCTCCTCGTCGGTCACGCCCTCCTCATCTCCGGCCACGATGCGCTGCTCACCTCCATCGCCGCCGCGTTCCGAGAGCGGCTTCGGCCGCCGTCGCGGCGTCTCCTCGGCCTGCCCGCGCACGAGCCCATGTCGAACTGCGACCGCTACTCGCAGGTCCATTCCCGCATGCAGCACCTCGAGAACCTCGTCAGCCCGAATCTCGGGATCGCCGGGCGGCGGCGCTATCCCGCCGAGTACCGGGCGATCCTCGAATCGCTCGATCGCGAGGGCAAGGACCGACGGCTCGCCCGCGGCATCATGCTGGCGAACCTGCTCATCGAGACCTCGCTCCGCCTCCTGCCGCCGGATCTCTTCGAGAAGTGGGACGGGAGCGTCTGCATCGACGCGACCCCCGTCCCCGTCCACGGCCGGCGCGGCAACCCGGCGGGGTTCGGAGCCGGCCGGGGCGACGGGAGCAAGCTCCTGTCCGCGGAGCCGGATGCCGGGTGGTACGTCCGCGACGGCGATCACGGCGAGGCCGGTGCAAAGAGCCTGCGCGATGCGGTGTTCGCCTACGAGGCCCACCTCGCCGTGATGACCCAGCCCACGGGGGCGGATGGCCGCACGCCCCGCGACTTCCCGTACCTCGCCGCCGCCCTCTCCCTGGACGCGCCAGGCAAGCGAACAGCCGAGAACGCGGCGACGCTCCTGCGCTCCGTCGCGGACCGCGGGCACCCGCGAGGCGACCTCGTCACCGACCGCCTCTACCTGCCGATGTCGAAGCCCGACAAGTTCCAGCGCATCGTCCATGCCTTCGGCTACCGGCCGGTGTTCGACTACCCGGTGCGGAACCTCGGCCTCCAGGCGAGCATCGACGGCTTCAAGCTCGTCGACGGCAACCTCTACTCGCCGAGCCTCCCGCCGCACCTCTACGACGTCACGAAGCGGCACGCCGCGGGGCAGATCACCGACGAGGAGCTCGAGGCGGCGATCGCGGAGCGCGCGCCCTACCTCGCCCAGCTCAAGCAGTCGATCGACGAGCACGGCCGCTTCCGCGTCGGCTGCCCCGCCGCCGGCAAGGCGCCGACCGTCTTCTGCTCCCGCAACCAGGAGCATTCCGACGCGCCCCGCCGCGAAGGCCGCAAGAGCCTCCCGCTCGTCATGCCCCGGCCCGACCAGACCGGCCCGTCCTGCCGCCAGCAGTCAGTCACCATGAACCTCGCGACCAACGACCAGCTCGCGAGGCTCTACCAGCCTCTCCAGTACCGCTCGCTCGAATGGAGCCGCCGCTACAAGGGGCCGCGCTCCATCGTCGAGAGCTACAACGCCCACGCCAAGGATCCGCAGTACGGCCGCCTCGCGGAATCGGGCCTTCGCCGCGTCCGCGGCTACGGCAAGCAGCTCATCGTCATCGCGCTCATGGTGTCGGCCGCGAACATCAACCGCATCCGGTCATTCCTCGCGAACCGACGCGACGACGGCGAGACCGCGGCCCCCACCCCGACCGGCCCTGCCCGGCGCAAGCCCCGCCTCGATGCGACCCTCGCCGACCACGCCCAGCCGAACGCCCCTCCGGGATGGCTCCCCGGACACGCGAAGCCCGCCGCCGCATAGGCCGCGGGCCGTCCGGCGTTCCCGAACGCGCCCCGAAGCAGCCCGATCCGGGCCTGCCGGGGCGCGTTTCCCGTTCTCGAGGTCATTTCCGGCCCTCGAAGCCCCTTCAGACGCCTCCGCAGCCGGGCCGGCGGCCGCTCGTTGGCCTCGCAGTGGCTCCGGGGACTGCCCGGGCGGAGTTTCGCAAACACTGCCCGGGGGATTCGCAAAGACCCCCCGGTGGGCCCGGCCGGGATCGAACCGACGACATCCACGGTGTAAGCGTGGCGCTCTGCCAGCTGAGCTACAGGCCCCGGCGCCGCGTGAGGCGGCGCACGTCCACGGTACCGCCGCGTGCCCAGGCAGTCCGCCGCGCGCCCCGAGGCACCTGTCGCCCGGGACCGATTGAATGGACGGCATGGCCCTCCCCAAGCAGCACCTCGGCGCAGGCGAGCGCGAGCTCGCGACGCTCCGCACGCACGTGAAGCGCATCATGTGGCCGCTCATCGGCGGCCTCGTCCTCATCGTCGTCGCGGCGCTCGCGGCCCTCTTCGCGCCGCAGCTCGCGCCGCCGGCGTGGGGGCCGTGGCTCGCGATCGGCATCTGGGCGCTCGCGGCGATCCTCTTCATCCCGATGACGGTGCTGCCGTGGCTGCGCTGGCGCTCGACGACGTACACGCTCACCGACCGCCGCATCATCACGCGCACGGGCATCCTCACCCGCAAGGGCCACGACCTGCCGCTGCGCTCGATCTCGAACGTGTCGACCGAGCGCGGCGTCACCGACCGCATGTTCGGCTGCGGCACGCTCGTGCTCGTCACCTCGGCCGAGACGCCGCTGCGGCTCGACGGCATCCCCGACGTCGAGCGCGTGAACGTGCTCATGTCCGACCTCATCGCGGGCGCCGCACACCCAGGCATCGCCCCGCAGACCCCGTACGACCAGGCCCAGGGAGGCTACTGATGCAGGACGCCCTCGCCCGCGCCGAATCGCTCATCGCCGAGATCCCGGACTACCCGGAGCCCGGCGTCCTCTTCCGCGACGTCACGCCCGTGCTCCTCGACGCGGCGGCCCTACGCTGCTCGGTCGATGCGATGATCGCGCCCTTCGAGGGCGGCTGCGATCTCGTCGCCGGCATCGAGTCGCGCGGCTTCCTCCTCGCGGGCGCGGCGGCGACGCTCGCGGACGTCGGGCTCGTCGCGATCCGAAAGGCGGGCAAGCTCCCCCGCCCCGCGGCGCGCATCGAGTACGACCTTGAGTACGGGCACGCGGCGCTCGAGATCCCGGCGGGCATCCCGGAGGGCCCACGCGTGCTCGTCATGGACGACGTGCTCGCGACCGGAGGCACCTTCGCGGCCGCCATCGAGCTGCTGCGGCAGGTCGGGGCGGATCCCGTGGGCGCCACCGCGCTCATGGAGCTCCCCGAGCTCGATGGCCGCGCCCGGCTCGCGGGAACCCCGTTCCACGCCGTCTTCTGAGCCGGGCGGGGCTTGACGGGAGCCGATCGCGAGCTGCTCCCGCGCGGGCGCCCTCGCCCGAGGGGAGCCGTGCGCCGGAGAGCCGACGCCCCGGCCGAGCAGGTCGGCCGGGGCGTCGTGGAGCGGGAGCCGCTACGGCTTCGCGGTGCGGCGGATCGCCGTGGCGGCGGCTCCGGCGACCATGAGGACGGCGCCGCCCGCGGCCAGCGGGAGCATCGCGTCGGCGCCGGTCGAGGCGAGCGCCGGGGCAGCCGTGGCGCTCGGGGTCACCATCGCCGTCGGTGTCGGGGTCTGCGTCGGGGCGGCGGTCGGAGCGGCAGTCGCCGTCTCCGTGGGCATCGCCGTCTCGGTGGCCGTCGCCGTCGGGGTCGCGGTCTCCGTCGGCGTCGGCGTCGGCGCGCAGGAAGCCGTGTCCGCGAGGGTGCCCGTGAGCACCGCCGACGCGACGAAGCGGTCGGTCGGCACGTACTGGGTCGCGCCGAGGCTCACGGCGAACTGGTACACCGTGCCGGTGCCGGCGGGCAGGTCGCCGAGGTCCACCGTCCAGGTGCCGTCGCCGTTGTCGACCGCCGTCGCGCGCGGCGACCACGTGTAGTTCGCGTAGTTCCCGCCCCAGGCCGGCATGCGCGAGTTCGTGGAGACGGCGTCGAAGACGACCGGCTGGCCGACGACCTCGGGCGGGAGCGTGAACGTGACCTTGGCGTCGAGGATCTCCTCGTCGGTCGCGGTGGGGACGCGCCACACCTGAGTGAGCGTGCTGCCCGACCCGTAGTAGAAGTGATTCATCTCGAACAGGCCCGGATCGCCGAACGCCGGCGTCACCTCGGTGATGTAGCCGCCATTGGTGTACTGCACCGGCTGGCCCTGAAGGTCCACCATGAGGCCCGGGTACTCGGCGTCGTCGTTCGCGAGATCTGCGTCCAGGACCACCGAGGCCCCCCAGCTGACGTCGCATCCGGAGGTGCTGTCGCCGGGCACCGTCCCGGTGTTCGTCGCGAAGGCGGGCTGGGCTCCGATCAGGGCGAGCGATCCCAGCCCCGCGATGACGGCGAGCCCGGCGAGCGGGAGGCGACGACGCGGGCGCGTGCGGTCCATGTGAACTCCATTCGAAGCTGAGGGTCGTTACATGAATGATGCCTCAGGTTGAGGGCGCGTCCCGTCGGCGTGTCCCAGGGCGGACGGCGCGGCGTCAGGAGCCCAGACGACGCAGCAGGAGCGCGTGCTGGGCGAGCGTGCGCGGCTCGCCCGGCGGCGAGGCGACGCTGCCGCAGACCGCCCCGTCCTGCGCCACCGCGAAAGAGACGCGCCGGGCCTGGCCGCTGCGCTCGTCGAACGCGCCGAAGGCCCGCGCAAGCGCCCCGTGCGGCCAGAAATCCGAGACACCGAGCAGCGCATCGTCCGCCCCGTGCTCCCGGAGCCAGGCGGCGAGCACCGCCGTCGAGTCGCAGCTCGCGACCGCGAGCTCGACTTCGTTCGCGACCGCCCGCTCGCGGAGCAGGAGGAGCTCGTCGACCTCCTGGCCGCACACCGGCGTGTAAGCCGCCGGGATGAAGACGAGGAGCGTCCGAGCGCCGGGGGCGTCGCCTCGGAAGCGCCCGCCGCGGTGCGTCTCGGCGACGATGCCCGCGGCGCGATCGCCGGGGATGAGCGGAGCGGTCCGAGCGAGATCGTCTGGCGATGGCATGCCCGAAGCCTAGACGGCCGCCGTCACTTCCAATCGGACCGGACCTCGCTAGGCTGTCCACCGGATTCCGGCGGTACCGTTGGCGGAATCCTCCAGAGGCCCGGCCACCGCCGAGAGGCCCGAAGCACGCCACGCCGGCTCAGGCAGAGAAAAGAGGTCGACGCATGTCGGTCAACGCCCAGGACCCGTACTCCGAGGCCTACGAGGACGCCGATCCGCAGGAGACCGCCGAATGGCGCGAGTCCCTCGACGCCGTCATCGACGAGAAGGGCCACGAGCGCGGCCGCGAGATCATGCTCGCGCTCCTCAAGCGCTCCCGCGAGAAGCACCTCGGCGTCCCCCAGGTGCCCGTCACGGACTACATCAACACGATCGCCCCCGAGGACGAGCCCGAGTTCCCCGGCGACGAGGCCATCGAGCGCCGCTACCGCTCGTGGATCCGCTGGAACGCGGCCATGCTCGTCCAGCGCGCCCAGCGCGACGGCGTCGGCGTCGGCGGCCACATCTCCTCGTACGCCGCCCAGGCGAGCCTCTACGAGGTCGGCCTCAACCACTTCTTCAAGGGCTACGACCACCCGGACGGCCCCGACCAGGTCTTCTTCCAGGGGCACGCCTCCCCCGGCAACTACGCGCGCGCCTTCCTCCAGGGCCAGCTCTCGGCCGAGGAGCTCGACGGCTTCCGCCAGCAGCAGTCCCGCGCCCCGCACGGCCTGCCCTCGTACCCGCACCCGCGCCAGCTCCGCGACTTCTGGCAGTTCCCGACGGTGTCGATGGGCCTCGGCCCGATGAACGCCATCTGGCAGGCGCAGTTCAACAACTACCTCACGAACCGCGGCATCAAGGACGCCTCGAAGTCGCACGTCTGGGCCTTCCTCGGCGACGGCGAGATGGACGAGCCGGAGTCGCGCGGCGCGCTCCAGTGGGCCGCCATGCAGAACCTCGACAACCTCACCTTCGTCGTGAACTGCAACCTCCAGCGCCTCGACGGGCCGGTCCGCGGCAACGGCAAGATCATCCAGGAGCTCGAGAGCTTCTTCCGCGGCGCCGGCTGGAACGTCATCAAGGTCGTCTGGGGCCGCGAGTGGGACGAGCTGCTCGCCCGCGACGAGTCCGGCGCGCTCCGCGACCTCATGAACGTCACCCCCGACGGCGACTTCCAGACCTACAAGGCCGAGTCGGGCGCCTTCGTGCGCGAGCACTTCTTCGGCCGCGACCCGCGCGCCCTCGAGCTCGTCAAGGACTACACCGACGACCAGATCTGGGGCCTCAAGCGCGGCGGCCACGACTACCGCAAGATGTACGCCGCGTACAAGGCGGCGACGGAGCACAAGGGCCAGCCGACGGTCATCCTCGCCCACACCATCAAGGGCTACGGCCTCGGCACGCACTTCGAGGGCCGCAACGCGACCCACCAGATGAAGAAGCTCAAGATGGAGGACCTCAAGACCTTCCGCGATGCCATGCGCATCCCGATCTCGGACGCGGAGCTCGAGAAGGACCTCTACCAGCCGCCGTACTACCACCCGGGCCAGGACGACGAGGCGATCCAGTACATGCAGGAGCGCCGCCGCGAGCTCGGCGGCTTCGTGCCGGAGCGCCGCTCGAAGTACACGCAGGTGGAGCTGCCCGCCGCGAAGACCTACGACGTCGGCAAGAAGGGCTCGGGCAACCAGCCCGTCGCGACGACCATGGGCTTCGTGCGCATCCTCAAGGAGCTCATGCGCGACAAGGGCCTCGGCAAGCGCATCGTCCCGATCATCCCGGACGAGGCGCGCACCTTCGGCGTCGACGCGTTCTTCCCGACCGCGAAGATCTACAACCCGAACGGCCAGCACTACATGGCCGTCGACCGCGAGCTCCTCCTCGCCTACCGCGAGTCGGAGCAGGGCCAGATCCAGCACGTCGGCATCAACGAGGCCGGCGCGATGAGCGCCTTCACGGCCGCCGGCACCTCCTACTCCTCGCACGGCGAGGCGATGGTGCCGATCTACATGTACTACTCGATGTTCGGCTTCCAACGCACCGGCGACTCGATGTGGGCCGCCGCCGACCAGCTCGCGCGCGGCTTCCTCATGGGCTGCACCGCGGGCCGCACGACGCTCTCGGGCGAGGGCCTCCAGCACATGGACGGCCACTCGCACGTCATCGCCGCCACGAACCCGGCCGTCGTCGCCTACGACCCGGCGTACGTGTACGAGATCGCGCATATCGTCGAGGCCGGCCTCGAGCGCATGTACGGCGGCTCCCACGAGAACCCGGACGTCATGTACTACCTCACGATGTACAACGAGCCGATGCCGCAGCCGGCCGAGCCCGAGGACCTCGACGTCGACGGCCTCCTCAAGGGCATCTACCACCTCAAGGCCGCCGAGATCGAGGGCCCGAAGGTCCAGCTCATGGCCTCCGGCGTGGCCGTGCCGTGGGCGCTCGAGGCGCAGCAGCTCCTCAAGGACGAGTTCGGCGTCGCCGCGACCGTCTGGTCGGTCACCTCGTGGGAGGAGCTCCGCCGCGAGGGCCTCCAGTGCGAGCAGGACGCCTGGTCGCGCCCCGACCAGCCCGCCCGCGTGCCGTACCTCACCGACAAGCTGCAGGCCTCGCAGGGCCAGCTGCACCTCGGCGTGAGCGACTACTCGCACCTCCTACCCGAGTCGATCCGCGCGTACGTCCCCGGCGACTACGTCACGCTCGGCGCCGACGACTTCGGCATCTCGGACACGCGCCCGGCCGCCCGCCGCTTCTACAAGATCGACTCGCACTCGATCGTCGTCCGCACTCTCGCGAAGCTCGCGGAGCGCGGCGAGGTCGACGGCGAGCTCGTGAAGCAGGCGATCGAACGCTACGACCTCCACAACGCCGCGGCCGGCACCTCCGGCACGGCCGGCGGAGACGCGTAGGCGGCGGCTTGTCCGCCAACCGCACCAAGGAGCAGACGCTCGCCTGGCTCAAGGCCATTTCGGGGGAGCTCTCCTCGACCACGCTCCGGCGTCTCGAGGAGACCCTCCCCTGGTTCGCCGAGATGCCGCCCGGGCGCCGCTCCGCCGTGGGGCTCGTCGCCCAGTCCGGCATCAGCTCGTTCGTCGCCGCGTTCGAGGACCCGAACGCCACCCCGTGGGTGGCGGCGGACGTCTTCTCGGCGGCGCCCCGCGAGCTGCTGCGATCGATCTCGCTCCAGCAGACGCTCCAGCTCATCCGCGTCGTCGTCGAGGTCGTCGAGGAACGGGTCGCCGAGAAGGACCAGGAGGCCCGCGAGGCCATCCTCCGCTATTCGCGCGACATCGCCTTCGCGGCCGCCGACGTCTACGCGCGCGCGGCCGAAGCCCGGGGGCTGTGGGATGCCCGGCTCGAGGCGCTCGTCGTCGACTCGATCCTCACGGGAGAGCACGACGACGAGCTCCCGAGCCGCGTCGCCGCGCTCGGCTGGTCGGGCCACGGCGAGGCGAGCGTGCTCGTCGGCACGACGCCGAAGACGCTCGAGGTCGACCAGCTGCGCCGCATCGCGCGCCACAACCGCGCCGACCTCCTCGTCGGCGTGCAGGGCAACCGGCTCGTGCTCGTCATCGGCCGCGCCCGCCGCGGGCAGGACGGCGAGCCCGCGCCCGACGAGATCCCCTTCCTCGACATCGCCGAGAAGCTCGAGCCGAGCTTCGGGCCCGGGCGCCTCGTGCTCGGACCGCCCGTGCCGAGCGTCGTCGAGGCCTCCCGCAGCGCCCGCGCGGCGCTCGCCGGCTTCGCAGTCGCCGGCGCCTGGCGCCGCTCGGGCAGGCCGACGCTCGCGGACGACCTCCTCCCGGAGCGCGCCCTCGCCGGCGACCCCCTCGCCCGCCAGACCCTCGTCGCGCGCATCTACCGGCCGCTCGCCGACCACCCGAGCGACCTCCTCACGACGCTCTGGTGCTACCTCGACAACGGCCGCTCGCTCGAGGCGACCGCCCGCGAGCTCTTCGTGCACCCGAACACCGTGCGCTACCGCCTCAAGCGGGCGAGCGAGGTCATCGGCTGGGACGCCACGGGGCCGCGGGAGGCGATCATCCTCCAGTGCGCGCTCATCCTCGGGCAGATCGCCGACCCGGGCTCGGGCGACTCGCGCCGCGGGGGCCGCGGCGGGGCGGGGTCGCGGGGAGCCGGGCTGCAGGGCGGATCGTCGGCCGGCGCAGCCGTCCACGCCGGGACGCGCGGCGCCCGCGGATCCGGTCGCGGCGGCGGTCCGTCGTCGGGCCGCTAGACGGCGTCGCACGGCACGCGGCGCGACGCGCTCGCCATCGCACAGCCCTGCCGCTTCACACAAGTAGAATGAAGATCCTTTGGCGGCTCTCGACAGCGCGACCGCCGGACTTGCTGGAAGGATGGAGCGCATGATCGTCGTCGCGTGCCCCGGCCAGGGCTCCCAGAAGCCCGGATTCCTCGCCCCGTGGATCGAGCGCGAGGACCGCCGCGAGCGGCTGCGCGCCCTCGGCGATGCGGCGGGCGTCGACCTCGTCCTCCACGGCACCGAGTCGGACGCCGACACGATCCGCGACACCGCGATTGCCCAGCCCCTCATCGTCGCCGCCGGCATCCTCGCCTGGGACGCGCTCCGCGAGGAGCAGCCCGAGCTCGCCGAGCGCGTCGGCGCCGTCGCGGGCCACTCGGTCGGCGAGATCACGGCCGCCTACGTCGCGGGCATCCTCGACGCGGAGACGGCGATGCGCTTCGTCGGCCTCCGCTCGCGCCTCATGGCCGAGGACGCGGCCGCGACGACCACCGGCATGGCCGCGGTCGTCGGCGGCGACGAGGCGACCGTGCTCGAGCGGCTCGAGGAGCTCGGCCTCTCCCCCGCGAACTTCAACGGCGGCGGCCAGATCGTCGCCGCCGGCGAGCCCGCCGGCCTCGAGGCCCTCGCCGCAGACGGGCCGCAGGGCTCGCGCGTCGTGCCGCTCCAGGTCGCGGGCGCATTCCACACCTCCTTCATGGCCTCGGCGCGCGAGCGCCTCGGGGCCGAGCGCGCGCGCTTCACGGCATCCCACCCCGCGCTGACGATCTGGTCGAACGAGGACGGCGCGTCCGTCGCCTCGGGCGAGGCCTTCGTCGACGCGATGGTCCGCCAGGTGGCGCAGCCCGTCCGCTGGGACCGCTGCATGGCCTCGATCGCCGAGTCGGGTGCCGAGGGCCTCCTCGAGCTCGCCCCCGCCGGCACGCTCGTCGGCCTCGCGAAGCGCGGCCTCAAGGGCCTGCCCGCCGCCCCGCTCAACGCGCCCGCCGACCTCGAGGGCCTCGGCGCCAAGCTCGCCCCCGCCTCGTAGGGCCGCGCCCGAGACGTCCCGGCCCCCGCGCGAGGCCACGAACCGCAGAAGGATCCGCATGACCGCCCCCGCACTCCAGCAGACGCCCCTCGCCGCCGGCTCGCGCATCGTCGCGCTCGGCGCCGCGCGCGGCGAGCTCGTCGTCCCGAACGCCGACCTCATCGGCCCGATCGACTCCTCGGACGAGTGGATCCGCCAGCGCACCGGCATCATCGAGCGCCGCCGCGCCGGCCGCGACCGCAACGTGCTCGTCATGGCGCGCGAGGCCTCGGAGGAGGCGCTCGCCGCGGCGGGTCTGCAGGGCTCGGACCTCGACGCCGTCCTCGTCGCGACGGTGACGAACATGATGCAGACCCCCTCGGTCGCCGCGCGCCTCGCCGGCGAGCTCGGCGCCACCCCCGCCCCGGCCTTCGACATCTCGGCCGGCTGCGCGGGCTACTGCTACGCGATCGCCCAGGCCGACGCGATGATCCGCGCCGGGATGGCCGAGACCGTGCTCGTCGTCGGCGCCGAGAAGCTCTCGGACGTCATCGACCCCACCGATCGCTCCATCTCCTTCCTCCTCGGCGACGGCGCCGGCGCGGCGATCGTCCGCAAGTCGGACGAGCCGGGCATCTCGGCGTCGATCCTCGGCTCGGACGGCACGCGCTGGCAGGCCGTCGCGATGAACGCGGAGCTCCAGGAGTTCCGCCGCGGCGAGGTCGAGTGGCCGACGCTGCGCCAGGACGGCCCCTCGGTGTTCCGCTGGGCCGTGTGGGAGATGGCGAAGGTCGCGCGGGAGGCGCTCGAGCGCGCGGGCGTCCAGCCGTCCGAGCTCGCCGCGTTCATCCCCCACCAGGCGAACATGCGCATCATCGACGAGTTCGCGAAGCAGCTCGACCTGCCCGAATCGGTCGTCGTCGCCCGCGACATCGCGCACATGGGCAACACCTCGGCCGCCTCGATCCCGCTCGCGACGCACGCGCTGCTCCAGGAGCATCCGGAGTGCGCCGGCGGCCTCGCCCTCCAGATCGGCTTCGGCGCCGGGCTCGTGTACGGCGCGCAGGTCGTGCGCCTGCCCGAGGCCCCGCAGACCGCCTAGCGGCGGCCATCCGGCTCCGGGCGACCTGCCCCGGCCGGACCCCCACAGACTCGCTCCACCTTCCCTGCACGACCCGCCCCACCGACCGGCTGGACCCCGAGTTCCGCCACCTGACCGGCCGTAGAATCGGACCCGGTCAACGACACCCAAGGAGAATCCCATGGCACTCAGCAAGGACGAGATCCTCGCCGGCCTCGCCGAGCTCGTCAACGACGAGACCGGCATCGCGGCGGACACCGTGACGATGGAGAAGTCGTTCACGGACGACCTCGACATCGACTCGATCTCGATGATGACGATCGTCGTCAACGCCGAGGAGAAGTTCGACGTGAAGATCCCCGACGAGGAGGTCCAGAACCTCAAGACGGTCGGCGACGCGGTCAACTACATCGAGCAGGCGCAGGCCTAGCACTCGATCTCGGGCGGCCTCGGATCTCGGGGCCGCCCGATTCGTACCCGCCCGGATCGCCGATCCGGGTGCCCTGAGGAATCCAAGGAAGTCATGACCCAGAACATCGTCGTCACCGGCCTCGGCGGCTTCACCCCGCTCGGCGCGACCGCTCGCGAGTCGTGGGAGGCCCTGCTGCGGGGCGAGACGGGCATCCGCGCGCTCGAGCAGGACTGGGTGGCGAAGTACGAGCTGCCCGTCACCTTCGCTGCGCAGGTGAAGGTCCCCCCCTCGGAGGTGCTCGCGCGCCACGAGGCCAAGCGCCTCGACCCCTCGAGCCAGTTCGCGCTCATCGCGGGCCGCGAGGCCTTCGCCGACGCCGGCTTCGAGAAGGGCGACGTCGAGCCGGAGCGCCTGCTCGTCGACTGGGCGACCGGCATCGGCGGCCTCTGGTCGATGCTCGACGCCTGGGACACGCTGCGCGAGAAGGGCCCGCGCCGCGTCATGCCGCTCACGGTGCCGATGCTCATGCCGAATGCCCCGGCGGCCGCGATCGCGATGGACCTCGAGGCCCGCGCGGGCGCCCGCACGGCCGTCTCGGCATGCGCCTCGAGCACGGAGTCGATCGGGAACGCCGTCGACCACCTGCGCGCCGGCCGCGCGGACGTCGTCATCGCGGGCGGCTCGGAGGCGGTCATCCACCCGCTGCCGATCGCCGCGTTCGCCGCCATGCAGGCGCTCTCGAAGCGGAACGACGAGCCGGAGCGCGCCTCGCGCCCGTACGACGTCGACCGCGACGGCTTCGTCATCGGCGAGGGCGCGGCCGCGCTCGTGCTCGAGACCGAGGAGCACGCGAAGGCCCGCGGCGCGAAGATCTACGCCTACGTCGTGGGCGGCGGCGTGACGAGCGACGCCTACCACATCACGGCGCCGGACCCGGAGGGCTCGGGCGCCGCCCGCGCCGTCATCCAGGCGCTCGAGTCGGCCGGGGCGAAGCCGGAGGACGTCATCCACATCAACGCCCACGCGACCTCGACCCCGGTCGGCGACATCGCCGAGTACACGGCGCTCGAGCGGGTCTTCGGCGAGCGCGTGAAGGAGATCCCGGTCACGGCGACGAAGGCCTCGACCGGCCACCTCCTCGGCGGAGCGGGCGCGATCGAGGCGATGTTCACGGTGCTCGCGCTCCACGAAGGCGTGCTGCCGCCGACGATCAATCTCGAGCAGCAGGACCCGGAGATCCCCCTCACGGTCGTCACGGAGCCGATGAAGGTCGAGACCTCGGGCAAGCTCGCGATCTCGAACTCGTTCGGCTTCGGCGGCGTGAACGCCGTCGCGGCGTTCCGCGGCGCCTAGGGCACGAATCATCCGCGCCGCGGCGCGGAGCACGGAGGGCGGTCGCTTCGGCGGCCGCCCTCCGGCGTCCCCGGCGCGCGAGTCTCGCTAGGCCTTGGGCAGGAGGTACTCGACGACCTTGTCCCAGGTGTCGAACGGGGCTGCTCCGAACCCGATGACCTCGCCCTCGAACTCCGCCGCGCCGCGCTTCGTCGGCCGGTCGTCGATGAGGAAGTCGCCCCGGTTGAGGTTCTTGTGGTGGCTGAGGATGAGGCGCTTGTAGGCGGGCGAGTCCTCGTCCATGCCGAGGTGGAGGTGAACCCACTCGACCTTGTGCTGCCAGGCCGACGGGTTCTTCCACGGCGCCGTCGAGAGGATGTAGACGTCGAAGACCTCGGCGAGCTTCCTGAACGCCTCGACGGCGCCCGGCACGGGCGGCATGAGGGCGAAGATGCCCGGGATCTCGTCCATATCGTCCTTGTACCGCTCGAGCACCTCCGGCAGCAGCTGGAGACCCTTGAGACGAGCGGAGAAGTCGACGAGTGTGTTGTCCATGTCGATGTAGACGACCTTCTTCGCCAGCCTCGACTCGGCTGCGGCCGGCTTCATCTTTTCCGCGCGCTGCGCCTGCTGCTCGATCTGCTCGGTCATCCCGTCCTCCTCGGTCGCCGCGACGGCTCGGCGCGCGAGGCGCTCGAGGTCGCGGCCTCCCAGGCCCGGCCATCCGTGGACGAGCTTCTTCCAAGCATCCGGCACCGCGGCCGCCCCGTGCACGGCGCCCGCGAGGGAGCCGGCGATCGCGGCGACGGTGTCGGTGTCTCCCCCGCCGCGGATCGCGCGGTCGACCGCGTCCGGCAGCGACTCGGCGCCCGCGATCGCGCAGAGGGCGCCCTGGAAGGCGCGAACGACCCAGCCGTTCTTCTCGCGGAAGTGACGCGGATGCCGACCCGGCGCGAGGGCCTCGTCGATGAAGCCCGCCCAGCGCTCGCGGCGCGGCTCGGGGATCCACGCGAGCTGTCCGCGCACGTCGAGCTCGCCCGTGAGGATGGCGTGGCGGATGGCCAGGCACCAGATCGCGCACGCGTCAAGGTTGTCGTCCTCCCAGTGCGTGAGCTGCGCGACCCGGCCCGCGGCCTCGACGAGGGCCGGCTCTCGGCCGGGCGCGAGGAAGCCGAGGGCGAGCGGCCCCGTGCGCATGAGGGATCCGTTGCCCGCGGAGCGCCCGCTGCGCTCGTGCTCGCGCTGCGCACAGGCGCGCGCCGCCTCCTCGGTGTACATCCCGTCGAGGCAGCGCAACACCGTCGCCGTCTGGATGCCGACGTCGCGCGAGGTGTGCGACCAGTCGTCCCAGGCCCCGACGATGTGTCCGAGCGACTCGGCGTCGAGCGGCGAGGCGCCCTCGGCGAGCTGCCGGAGGATCGGGATCGCCATCGAGGTGTCGTCGGTCCACTCGCCTCGGGCGTGGCCGAAGTGGCCGACGCCGAACTCGACGGCCTGGGAGTCGGGCAGCTGGGGGCCGAACTCGTACTGCGATCCGCGCGCGTCGGCGCAGGCGGAGGCGAGGACGGCGCCGACGGCGCGGTCGAGCTGGGCAGAGTCGCGACGAATCGAGGCGGTCGGCTTGGGGAAATCGGGAGCGGCCATGGCGGCACCTTCCGGCGAGGAGGGGCCCGGATCCGGGGTCGACTCCATGATGCGCGGCACCACGGACATTCCGAGATCGGAGGCTCGTGCCTGGCTGCGTCAGCCCGGAGACGGCTCGAGGGGCGCCCTGATTCCAGAGCGCCCCTCGGCGGATCCCTCGCGGCGCGAAGGCGCCGAAGTCGATGAAGCGGGTCTAGCCCACCCGGTGCATCCACACGACCGGGCTGTCGTCGCCCGCCGTGCGGAACGGCTCGAGCTCGTCGTCCCAGGCCTGGCCGAGGGCGAGGCGCAGCTCGCGGTGGAGCTCCGCCGCGTTGCCGCCGGCCACCTCCATGGCGTAGCGGAGGCGGTCCTCGGGGATCACGGCGTTCCCGGCCGAGTCGGTCTGCGTGTAGAAGATGCCGAGCTCGGGCGTGTGCATCCAGCGGCCACCGTCGCGGCCGGGCGTGGCCTCTTCGGTGACCTCGAAGCGGAGATGCATCCATCCGCGCAGATCGGACGCGATCGCCGCGGCGGAGCCGGCCGGGCCGGTCCACTCGTACTCCGCGCGCTTCGCGCCGGGCATGATCGGCTGGTCGATCCAGGGCAGCTGCGCGGGCTCGCCGAGCGCGCGCCCCACTCCCCACTCGACGTGGGAGCAGAGCGCCTTGGGAGAGGAGTGCACGTAGAGCACTCCTCGGGCGGTGTGTGCCGACATGTTCTCCTCCATTCCAGTGGTTCGTCTTCCCCAACGACCGGTGGAACGGAGCACCTCGGCACTCGTATTCAGAACGTTCGGCATGGCTGCCTACACCGGAATTATGCACGAGGCTACTGGCGAATCACAACCCTGTGATTCACCGGGATCGGCGTGTTCGCGCGGGTTTCGGCGTCGCACCCCTGGGAATCCTCTGGGAGAGGCGGCGCAGAGGCCGCCCGCAACGGCCGAAGACGCCGAAGGGCGCGGCCCCGGGAGGAGCCGCGCCCTTCACCCGGCATCCGGGCGACGAGGGATCGTCGCGCGCGGATGCCATCTGGCGGATCAGTGGGGCGTCCGCACGAGGCCGAGCTGGGCCGGCGAGCGGAGCAGCTCGTGCTTCGGCACGACGCGCACCGTGTAGCCGAGGGTCGCGGGGCGGTCGACGTGGATGTTCGCGCGGTAGCGGCCGTCCTCCCCCAGCGCCATGACGATCGGCTCCGGGCTCACGAGCTCGCCGTTCGCGTCCTTCTCGCCGAGGAGCGCCTGCACCTCGACGTCCTCCGGGCCGAGCTCGCCGAGCGTCACGCTGGCCGAGATCGAGACCTCGCCGCCGGCGATCGCATCGGTCGACTCGTTCGCCACCTCGCTCACCTGCACGCCCGGCCAGGCGCGGACGACGTGCTGCTGCCACTCGGCGAACTCGCGCGCGGCGCCCTCGCGCTCGGTGACGAGGCGGCTCGTGCGGCCCGCCGGCAGGTAGAGCTCGGTGACGTAGTCGCGCACCATGCGCTCGGCGGCGACCTTCGGGCCGACGATCGCGATCGAGTCGCGGACCATCTCGATCCACTTCATCGGCAGACCCCGCTCGTCGCGGTCGTAGAACTTCGGCGCGATCTCGTGCTCGAGAATGTCGTAGAGGGCGTTCGACTCGAGCTGGTCGCGCACGTGCGGGTCCGGGTGGACGGCGTCCGGGATCGTCCAGCCGACCTGGTCGTCGCGCATCTCGTCCCACCATCCGTCGGAGATCGAGAAGGTGAGTGCGCCGTTGAAGACGGCCTTCATGCCCGACGTGCCCGAGGCCTCCTGCGGGCGGACGGGGTTGTTGAGCCACACGTCGGAGCCGGCGCAGAGCACCGAGGCCATCGTGACGTTGTAGTCGGGCAGGAAGACGATCTTGTCGCGGACGCCCGCGTCGTCGGCGAAGCGCACGAGCTCCTGGAGGAGCTGCTTGCCGCCCATGTCGGCCGGGTGCGCCTTGCCCGCGATGACGAACTGGACGGGGCGGTCCTCGCTGCGGAGGATCGCCGCGAGGCGCTGCGGGTCCTGGAGCATGAGCGTGAGTCGCTTGTACGTCGAGACGCGCCGGGCGAAGCCGATCGTGAGCGTGTCCGGGTCGAGGACGTTGCGCGTCCAGCGCAGCTCGACCGGCTGGGCGCCGCGGGCGACCCACGAGTCGTGGACGGCCTTGCGGGCGAGCTCGACGAGGTCGCGGCGCAGCTCGTTGCGGACGCGCCAGAGCTCCTCGAGGCCGACGGCGTTCGTCTCGCGCCAGTGGTTCGCGGTGGCGACGTTCCGCTGGCCGGCCATCGCGAGGATGATCGACTTCATCGGGCCGCGGGTCCACGTCGGGATGTGCACGCCGTTCGTGATCGAGGTGATCGGCACCTCGTCGACGTCGAAGTTCGGGTAGAGGTCGCGGAACATCTCGCGCGAGACCTTGCCGTGGAGCTTCGCGACGCCGTTCGCGTACTGCGCGAGGCGCAGGCCGAGGTGCGCCATGTTGAAGCGGCTCGGGTCGTCCTCGGCGCCGAGGGCGATCACGCGCTCGACGGGGACGTGCTCGACGAGCGTCGAGGTGCCGCTCGCGTCGGCCGCGAGGTAGCGGTGCGCGAGGTGGACGTCGAAGCGGTCGATGCCGGCGGGCACGGGCGTGTGGGTGGTGAAGAGCGTCGAGGCGCGGACGGCCGCGAGGGCGGTCTCGAAGCCCTCGCCCTTCGCCATGATCTGGCCGATGCGCTCGACGCCCGAGAAGCCCGCGTGGCCCTCGTTCATGTGGAAGACGTTCGGCTCGCGCCAGCCCTTCACCTTGCAGAAGGCCTGGACGGCGCGGACGCCGCCGACGCCGAGGATGAGCTCCTGCTTGATGCGGTGCTCGATGTCGCCGCCGTAGAGGCGGTCGGTGATGGCGCGGAAGTCCTCGGGGTTCTCAGGGAGGTTCGTGTCGAGGAGCAGCAGCGGAACGCGGCCGACCTGCGCCTTGTAGAGGGCGACCTTGACGGTGCGGCCCTCGGGGAAGCCGACCTCGACCTTGACGTGGTTCCCCTCCGCGTCGACGACGGCGTCGACCGGGAGCTCTGAGGGCGGGTGGACGGTGTAGTTCTCCTGCTGCCATCCCTCGCGAGAGAGCGTCTGCGAGAAGTAGCCGTAGGTGTAGAGGAGGCCGATGCCGACGATCGGCACGCCGAGGTCGGAGGCCGACTTCATGTGGTCGCCGGCGAGGACGCCGAGTCCGCCCGAGTACACCGGGAGCGACTGCGTGATGCCGAACTCCATCGAGAAGTAGGCGATCGCCGTGTCGCCGTCGCCCTGCTCGCGCGCGGCCTTCTCGAACCAGCGGTCGCCGTTCATGTAGGCGTCGAGGTCGTCGAGCTCGGTCTGCATGCGGTGGAGGAAGTCCTCGTCCCTCTCGAGCTCCGCGATGCGCGAGGCGGGAAGGCGCTGGAGGAGGACGATCGGGTTGCGGCCCGTCGACTCCCAGAGCTCCGGATCGATCGACTCGAAGAGCCGCTCCGCCTCGGCGCGCCAGGACCAGCGGAGGTTCTTGGCGAGCGTGCGGAGCGGCGCGAGGGAGTCGGGGAGGACGGCGGCGATGGTGAGCGAGTCGTAGGCCTTCACGGTGCCCACCGTATCGACTCAGGGCGACGCGACCGTGAACGTCCGCCGACGGGCTCGGCGCGCCGCGGAGACGGCGTGCCGGATGCCCGGAGCGCGGGCGACGCCGGGCGAGGCGATCGGCGGGTCCGCCAGCTAGCCGCGGGTCGCGAGCATCGTATTCGCGGCGTGCGCGCGCGAGCTGAGGTCATTCCAAGCCCAGCCGAAGTTCTGCTGCGTGACGGGGACCCCGCCCTCGAGCATCCGGCCGTCGGCCGCCTGCGCGCGGACGAGGATGACGCCCTCGACACGCTGCTCCTTCGCGAGGAGGAAGAGGAGCGAGAAGACCGTGAGCACGAAGAAGCCCACGATGGCGCACACGATGGCCCAGGTGGGGATCGCCTCGCGCGTCATGGTCTGGTTCGAGATGGAGATCCGCGAGCCGGCGGCGGGGATCTGCCCCTGCGGGCCCGTGATCCAGTCTCCGGCCACGCGGATCGGGCCGATGTCGATGGGCTGCTGCGCGCCGGCGTGTCCGAGCTCGTGCATAGCGTCCTCTCCGTGGCGATGGCGGCAGGATCGCGACGCCCGGAGAACCGCCCGCGCCGAGCGTCCCGGCCGCCGGCCGCGCGCCCTCGCGGTGCGCCTCGCGCGCGGCATCCGCCCGCCCGCCTACCCTGCCGGTATGCCGACGCTCCACCGCCGCCGCGGCCTCGCCGCCTCGCTCGCCGTCCTCGCCGCCCTCTCGCTCGCGGGCTGCTCGACGAAGGACGGCGGCGACGCCGACGCCACGACGGGGCCCACCATGCAGACCGGCCTCACAGTCACCGACGCCACCCACTCGGCCGCGTACTCGATCGACGCGAACGCGATCTCCGACACGAACGCCGAAGGCGCGAAGACGCTCGCCCTCACCGCGATCGTCACGAAGGCGGACGGCGCGCCCTTCTCCCCCGCGGCCACGGTCGTCTACGACGACGGCACGACGCTCGAGTGCCGTCTCCCGGCGGGCGCGGCGACGCCGACGCTCTCCTCCGAGCGCGTGCAGGTCACGCTCGAGTGCAGCGACGCCCTCCGCTTCGACGAGCCCGGCGAGATCACGATCACGGACGACTTCAACCGCTAGCTGCCGGCGCCCCGACGCTGCCCCGTACGTCGCGCCGTGCTGGGTGGCGAGCTACGCTCACGAAGATTGCGAGCTAGGAGGCCGATGGAACCGAAGATGTGCGCAGCCGATGGCTGCGACGAGGTCGCCGCTTTCCCCACCCGCACCCGCCGCGCGTGGTGCAACCGCCACATCGACGAACTCCTTGCGGAAGGGGGCCTCCAACCGCTCGAGCCTTTCGTGAAGCCGGGCGTCTACCGCCTCACTAGGTGTCTCACTTGCGGCGCCGAAGCCCACTACAAGCTCGAGTACACGATCGACCGCAATCAATGGCATGAACCCACGTGCCGAGCCTGCTTCTGGCGGAAGTGGTACATCGACTCCGCGGCGATGGGAGGCGTCTCTCGCCCACGCAGGATCGCAGTGGGCACCGTCGACCGAGGCCGGGAGGTCATCGCCGACCTCGGCGGAGGCGTGTACCTCTACCGGTGCCAGAACTGCGGTCGGCAGACCCCGGAGCGACCTGGCGATTTCCCCGATGTCTGCGGCTGCAGCGGCGCGCTCGGAGGTCGGCGCGGGGAGCTTGACCGCAACCTCTCGCGCGAGCTGCACGAGCAGTTCGTCGCGACCGTCCGCAAGTCCAACGTCACTGCAGACACCATCACCTCGTCTTCGAAGCGACTCGTCCTCTGGCGAGACCCCATCTGCGGCCATGAGTGGGCGGAAACTGTTCATGACCGCCAGAAGGTGCCCCGCTGGCGATGCCCGGAGTGCCGAACCATCCTCGACTCGCTCGCGTACCACTTCCCCGAAGTCGCCGCGGAGTGGTCGGCGAGCAATCCCCAGACCGCCTGGCAGGTCCGCCCAACTGGCACCACCCCCTACAAGCCTGAGTGGCAATGTCCGGACGACCCCAGCCACCTTTGGCACGCCACCATTGGCCAGCGCACGACGGGTTACAACCAGTGCCCGATGTGCCGGCAAAGCGGCAAGTCGTGGGTCGAACTCGAGTACGCAAAGGCAGCCGAAGCCCTCTTCGGCAATGCCGTCTCTGGGAAGCCGATTAGCGACGCGGCATTCAAGCGGCAGGGCACCTGGTACCCGGACATCACCGTCACACTGCCAAGCAAACGGCTGCTCCTCATCGAGTACGACGGCTCCTACTGGCACGGCGCGAAAGTCGAGCTCGACACCGAGAAGACAAACGACCTCCTCGCCACGGGCGCGCTTGTCGTCCGCCTCCGCGAGGAGCCCTTGCCGATGTTGGAAATCCATGACGATGGCTTCCTGCAGCTGCCGGTACCGTCTCGGAAGCACGACCATGCGCGAGTCGTCCGCGACATCCAGGCATGGGTAGACGCTCGGTGACCAATCCCGCCGCGACGTCATGGGTGGGGCGGACGGGACTTGAACCCGTGACCGATGGATTATGAGTCCACTGCTCTGACCGGCTGAGCTACCGCCCCGCGCCGCGGTACCCCGCGACGAGGAAATCGTAGCCCCGGAGCGGATCCGCGGGGCGCGTTCCCGCCTTAGGCTTCCGGGAGGCGAGCGCGGCTCAGCAGGCGCGCGCCGGCGAGTCCCGCCCGCACGACCTCAGGAGCAGCGATGTCCGGCGAGTACCCCCCTTACGGCAACGTCCCCGCCACCCCGCCGGGCGGCGAGATCGTGCCCTACGGCCAGCAGTCCCCTTACGGCGGCGCGAACCCCTTCGCGTCCGGCGGCTACGCCCCGGGCCCCTACGGCTCCCCCTACGGCTACGCCAACCCCTACGCGGTCGCCGTGCCGCGGCGCGGCAACGGGATGGCCGTCTCGGCGCTCGTCCTCGGCATCTGGGGCTTCTGCACGACGTGGATCCCGTTCTTCATCGGCATCTTCCTCGGCGCGCTCCCCGACCTCCTCGCCGTCATCTTCGGCATCGTCGGCATCGTGAAGGCGAACGAGGGCCGCGGCGGCATGGCGATGGCGATCATCGGCCTCGTGCTCGGCGCCCTCGCGGGCTTCTCGATCTTCCTCGGCGCCGGGACGATCTGGTGACCTCCGGGAGCTGGCCGGAGCGATCCTCGGAGCACCTCTCCGGCTCCTCGCCGGTCTCGCCGTCCTCCCCGCTCGGCGCGGACGCCCGCTCGGCCGTGCTGATCCGCATCGAATGGGCCCCGGGCTCCACCCGCTCCCGACTGCCCCTCGCGGACGGCTGCGCTTCGCGGCGATCACGGGCCTCGGCTGCGGCGGGCTGCTCATCGTCGGCATGCCGTTCGTCGTCGTCATGCTCGTCCTCAAGCTCACCCGGGGCGAGGATCTCGGCCGCGACTTCCCCATGCTCTTCACCTGGCCGATCCCGCTCGCGTTCGCGGCGCTCCTGCTCTGGTCGGGCATCCGCTCCGTCCGCGGCCTGCGGCGCGCGTCCGGCGACCCCGTGCCGCTCGCCGCGCCTTATGTGGCCGAGCTCGTGGGCGCGGAGCTGCGGTTCCCAGAGCAGTACGCCGCCCCGGCGGAGACGATCCCGATCGCGGAGCTCGAGGTGGCTTCGAGCCGTGGCGCCGGCCGAAGACCCCGCTCCTCTCGCAGCTCCAGGTGCCCCGCCGGGAGGGCGGCCAGGCGCTCGTGCTTCGCCGCGTGGGCGGCCGGACGCGGAAGTACGCGACGAGCTTCCTCGCGCACGACGCCGACGAGCTGCAGGCGCTCCTGATCGACCGCGGCGCGCGGCCGATCGCCGCGTCCTAGCGGAGGCGCGGGGCCCGCCGGCGCGCGTCGCGCTAGCCGCGCGTGTGCCCGTCGCCGTTGACGATCCACTTCGTCGTCGTGAGCTCGGCGAGGCCCATGGGTCCGCGGGCGTGGAGCTTCTGGGTCGAGATGCCGAGCTCGGCGCCGAGGCCGAACTCCCCCCCGTCGGTGAAGCGGGTCGAGGCATTGATCATGATCGCGGCCGCGTCGATCTCGGCGGCGAATCGCTCGCTCGCGGCGAGGTCCTGCGTGACGATCGCCTCGGTGTGCCCGCTCGTGTAGGTGCGGATGTGGTCGATCGCGGCGTCGAGGTCCGGCACGACGCGGCAGGCCATGTCGAGCGCGAGGTACTCGGCGGCCCAGTCGTCGTCAGTCGCCTCCTCGACGACCGCCGAGGGGTCGCTCACGAGCGCGGCGAAGCGGGGCTCGGCGTGGAGGACGACGTCCTTCTCCGCGAGCGCGGCGGCGACGGCCGGCACGAACTCGGCCGCGATGTCCTCGTGCACGAGGAGCGACTCGGCGGCGTTGCACACGCCGATCCGGTGCGTCTTCGCGTTCACGGCTATCGCGAGGGCGTCGTCGAGGTCGGCCGAGGCGTCGACGTAGACGTGGCAGTTGCCGACGCCTGTCTCGATGACGGGCACCGTCGACTCGGTGACGACGGTCTGGATGAGCCCGGCCCCGCCGCGCGGGACGAGCACGTCGACGAGCCCGCGGGCGTGCATGAGGGCCACGGCGCCCTCCCGGCCCCACGGGTCGATGGTCTGCACGAGGTCGGCGGGCAGGCTCTGCGCCTCGAGCGCCTCGCGGATGACGCGGACGATGACCTCGTTCGAGGCCTCGGCGGCCGATCCGCCGCGGAGGATGACGGCGTTCCCCGACTTCAGCGCGAGCCCGGCGGCATCGACGGTGACGTTCGGGCGGGCCTCGTAGATCATGCCGACGACGCCCATGGGCACGCGGACCTGCTTGAGGCGGAGGCCGTTCGGGAGGGTCGAGCCGCGGACGATCTCGCCGACGGGGTCGGGCAGCGCGGCGACCTCGCGGAGGGCGTCGGCGATGGCCTGGATGCGCGCCTCGGTGAGCGCGAGGCGGTCGAGGAGGCCGTCGCTCGTGCCGTTCGCGCTGCCGCGCTCGAGGTCCGTCGCGTTCGCGGCGACGATCTCCTCGGCGTGGGCGACGAGGGCGTCGGCGATGGCGCGGAGGGCGGCATCCTTTTCGGCGCGGTTCGCTGTCGCGAGGGCGCGGGAGGCGCGCTTCGCGCGCTCGGCGATGCCGCGGACGGCCGCGGCCGCGGCGGCCTCGGCGCGGGGCTCGGAGCTGGCGTGGTCGGCGGTGGCGCGCGCGTCGGTCATGGTGCGGATTCTATCGAGGCTGCCGGCGACGAGGCCGGGTCGGATGCCCTGGATCGGACGCCCTGCTTCTCGCGACTGCCCCGCGACGGCGCCAGCCTCCAGAATGCGCAAAGAGCAGGATGATGTCCCGTATGTGGACACATCGTCCGCTGGTTGCGGATTCTGAACGGCGCGGGTGCGGAATGGAGACGCTGAGCCCCCTTGGCGACGGTGGTTTTCAGACGCGGCCTGCGGCCGCTCCTCGACCACCTGAGCGCGCGCGTCAGCCTGCCGCGGGCTCGTCGTCGAGGCGGCCGATGGGCTCGCGCTTCTCGGCCTGGAAGGCGTCCTCACTGCGGCCGAGCGCCCAGTAGGCGGAGAGGCTCAGCCGCTCGCGGGGGACGCCGCGCTCGGCGACGAGGTGGCGGCGGAGGCGCTTCATCGAGCCGCGCTCGCCGTGGACGAAGGCGTGCGGGGCGCCGTCGCGCCATGCGAGCTCGCGGACGGCGGCGAGGAGCGGATCGGCCGCGGCGGCCTCCTCCTCGGCCGCGCGCATCGCCGCCGCGTGGTCGCGCTGCGCGACGCGGATGACCTCGAGCCCGGCAGGCGCGTCGAGCTCGGGCTCGGCGTCCTCCGGCAGCTCGAGCACGACCGCGCCGCGGGCCTCGCGCGGGAGCCGCTCGACGGCCTGCGAGATCGCGGGCAGCGCGCTGAGGTCGCCGACGAGGAGGTGCCAGGGCGCCTCCGGATCCGGCGAGTACGCGCCGCCGGCGCCGGAGAGGACGAGCCGGTCCCCCGCCGCGGCCGCGCGCGCCCAGGGTCCCGCGACGCCCTCGTCGCCGTGCACGACGAAGTCGATCGTCAGGCGCCCGCGCTCGGCGTCGGCGGCGCGCACCGTGTAGGTGCGGCGGGTCGGGAGCGCCTCGGGGCGCTCGGCGCGGAGCCGCTCGAGGTCGTAGGGCGGCTCGAGCCCGTGCTCGGGGTCGGCGAAGAGGAGCTTCACGTAGCGGTCGGCGAAGCCGTTGTCGGCGTACTGCGCGAAGCCGGGTCCGCCCACGACGACGCGGTGCAGCCCGCTCGGGAGCGCGTGCGCCTCCTCGACGTGGAGGACGGCCTGGGGGCGGGCGGGGCGCGAGGGCGTGGGAGCGGTCATCCCGACCAGGTTAGGTGTACCTAAGTTCGCGCGGCAAGCGCGCGCCGCTCGCCCCTAGCGGACGAGCACGAGGTCGTCGAGGTGGACGATCGCGCGCCCGTAGCCCTCGCCGAGCTCGTCGACGATCGCGCTCGTCGACTTGCCGAGCATCTCCCGCACCTCGGCCGCGTCGTACGCGATGATGCCACGCGCGATCTCCGCCTCATCGGGCCCGACGATCGACACGGGATCGCCCGCCACGAGCTCGCCGTCGACGCCGACGATGCCGGCCGCGAGGAGGGAGGCCCGCCCTCCCCGGAGCGCCTTGGCGGCGCCGGCATCCACGCGGAGCCGTCCGTGCGTCTGCGCGGCATGCGCAAGCCAGAGCTGGCGGCGCGAGCGGCGCTTGCCTGCGGCGGCGAAGCAGGTGCCGACCGGCTCGCCGGCGAGGGCCGCGCGCGCGTTCGCCGTCGTCGTGAGCACGACCGGGGCGCCGGACTCCGTCGCGATCGCGGCCGACTGGAGCTTCGTGACCATGCCGCCGGTGCCGACCTTCGAGCCCGACCCGCCGATCTCGACCTCGCCGAGTTCCGACATCGAGGCCACCTCGGGGATCCGACGCGCGCCGGGCCTCGAGGGCGGGCCGTCGTAGAGGCCGTCGACGTCCGTGAGGAGCACGAGCGCCTCGGCGCGCACGAGGTGCGTGATGAGCGCGGCGATCCGGTCGTTATCGCCGAAGCGCAGCTCGTCGGCGACGAGCGCGTCGTTCTCGTTGATGATCGGCACGGCGCCGAGGGCGAGGAGCCGCTCGATCGTGCGGCCCGCGTTGCGGTAGCGGGAGCGGCGGACGGTGTCCTCGGCGGTGAGGAGCAGCTGCCCGACGCGGAGGTCGTAGGCGGCGAAGGCGTCGGCGTACTGGGCGATGAGCATGCCCTGACCGACCGACGCGACGGCCTGCACGGTGGCGACGTCGCGGGGGCGGTCGCCGAGCTCGAGCGGGCCCATGCCGGCCGCGACGGCGCCGGAGGTGACGAGGACGATCTCGGTGCCGGACACCTTCCGCTCCGCGAGCACGTCGACGAAGCGGCGCAGCGCGGCGACGTCGAGGCGGCCCTTCGCGTTCGTGAGCGAGGAGGAGCCGATCTTCACGACGATCCGCTTCGCGCTCGCGATGGCGGCGCGGCCGGCCTGGGACGGGGCGGGAGCGGAGGAGGTCGTCACGGAGCCATTCTCCCAGCTCGCGGGCGGCGGCCCGAACGCGGCCGCTGGCCCCGGACGGGCGCTCCCCCTACCCTGGGGCGCATGATCGTCGCCTTCTCCGTCGCCCCCTCGGGCGCCCCGCAGGACCCGTCCCTCTCCCCGGGCAGCGAGCCCGATTCCGTGCACCGCGCCGTCGCCGCGGCCGTGAAGGTCGTCCGCGACTCGGGTCTCCCGAACCGCACGAGCTCGATGTTCACCGAGATCGAGGGCGAGTGGGACGAGGTCATGGCCGTCGTGAAGGGCGCCGTCGACGCCGTCGCCCCCTACGGCTCGCGCATCTCGCTCGTGCTCAAGGCCGACATCCGCCCTGGCCGCACGGGCGAGCTCGACGGCAAGCTCGAGCGCCTCGAGTCCGTCCTGCAGGACTAGCGGCGCGGGAGCGCTCGCTCGGCGCTAGGCCTGGTCGAGCGAGTGGTCCTGCTCGTTCACCGAGTCCTTCGCGACGTCCGCGACGGACTCGCCGCGGTAGAGCCGCTCGAAGAGCTCGAGCGTGCGGTCGATGTCGTGCATCTGCACCATCTCGAGGCCGCGCTTCGCCATCTCGACGCGCTCGGCCTGCGGGAGGCGGAGGATGCGCTCGAGCTTCTCGGCGAGATCGCGCTCGTTGCCGGGCTCGAAGAGGAAGCCGTTCTCGCCGTCGTGGCACAGGTGCGGCAGCGCCATCGCGTTCGCGGCGACGACCGGGAGGCCTGAAGCCATGGCTTCCATCGTCGCGATCGACTGCAGCTCGGCGATCGAGGGCATCGCGAACACCGTCGACCCCGTGTAGAGGGCGCGCAGCTCCTGGTCGGAGACGTAGCCGTAGAAGCGCGTGCGGTCGGCGATGCCGAGCTCCTGTGCGAGCTTCTCGAGGTTCGCCTTCTGGTCGCCCCCGCCGACAATGCCGAGCTCGATCGGGTGCGGGAGGTCGGCGGGCAGGAGCTTCACGGCGCGCAGGAGGACGTCGATGTGCTTCTCGCCCGTCACGCGGCCGACGAAGAGGATGCGCTGGACGGGCTTCTCGGCGAAGTCCGGCGTGTAGTCGGACCCCTTGAGCCCGCACGAGATCGCGAGCACGTGGTCGACGTGTCCGTGTCGCTCGAGGAAGCCGGCCGCGCGGCGGGTCGGCGTCGTGACGGCGGAGGCGCGCGCGTAGGTCTTGCGGGCGTCCTTCCACCACAGGTTCGCGACCGGGTCGTGGAGGGCCTTCGGCAGGAGCGAGTGCTCCATGATGTTCTCCGGCATGAGGTGGTTCGTGCCGATGACGCGGATGCCGCGGGCCTCGGCCTCGATCGCGACCGCGCGCCCGAAGATGACCGCCGACTGGAAGTGGACGACGTCCGGCTTCGCGGCGTCGAGGGCCTTGCGCGCGTAGTGCCGCGCGCGCCACGGCACCGAGAAGCGCAGCCAGTCGTGCGGGAGCCAGCGGTACGACGGGGCGCGGTGGGCGGTGATCTTCTCGCCGTCGTAGCTCTCGGTCCAGGTGCCGTGGCGGCGGCTCGCGGCCGGGCAGAGCACGTGGACGTCGTGGCCGCGGCCGGCCATGCCGGAGGCGAGGTGCTCGGTGAACTTCGCGGCGCCGTTCACGTCGGGGCTGAAGGTGTCGCCGGCGATGAGGATGGAGAGCGGGCGGTCGACGGGGGCCGGGTTCGCGCCTTCGGCCTGGTTCGCGGCGTCGGTGCGGCTCGCGCTGTCAGTCGGGTCCGAGCGATGGTCGGTCACGAGGACGGTCCTTGCTGTGCTGGTCGGAAGATCATGTCGGTGGAGATCTCGCCGCGGATCGGCCCCGTCGCTGCGGGCGTCGCGATCCGTCCGGCGCGGTCCGGCGGCGCCCGTGGCGAAGGCGGGTCCGAGCCGGGGCGCCCGGGACTCGGGCGCCGACGCCGTCGGACGGCGCCGGAGACGGCGTCGGACCATGCTAGCCCGGGCGCGCGTCCGAGCCGCGCTCAGCCGCGGCGATCCGCGTCCGCGGCGTCCTCGGGGTTCTCGGCGGCATCGGCGTCCTCGGCGCCCTCGACGCTCGCGGCCTGCTCGGCCTGCGAGGCTTGCTCGGCCTTCGAGACGCGCCCGGAGACCGCCGCCTGCCGGCTCGCCGCGATCTCCTCCTGCGTCTGCCCTCGCTCGAGGAGGAAGACGCCCGAGATCGCGATGAGGCCCGCCGCGGCGAAGCCGAGGTAGGCGAGGATCGACGCGCCGTCGGTCTCGCCGAGCACCGCGATGCCGATGAGCACCGCGACGAGCGGGTCGATGACGGTGAGTCCGGCGACGACCATGTCCGGCGGGCCGGAGGCGTACGCGGTCTGCACGAAGTACGCGCCGACGGCGGTGCCGAGCAGGAGCATCGCGATGCAGATCCAGGTGAGCAGCTCGACGTCGCCGTGCTGGATGCGGTTGATCGTGATCTTCGCGAGGGTCGCGACGAAGCCGTAGAGCACGCCGGCGCCGACGATGTAGAAGACGGCCTTGAAGCGCGTGCGGAGCAAGGCGAAGGCGAGCCCGAAGAGCACGACGACGACGCCGAGGATGATGAGCACCGCGGCGATGCGGAGGTTCGAGATGTGCCGCTCGACGGAGTTCATCGCGGCGAGGGTGACGAAGATGCTCACGCCGAGCACGCAGACCGTCACCGCGATCGCCTTCATGCGGCTGAGCCGGTGCCCCGAGTCACGGGCGGTGAGGACGGTCGTGAGGATGAGCGAGACGACGCCGAGCGGCTGCACGACGATGAGCGGCGCGAAGGCGAGGCTCGTGAGCTGGAGGGCGATCGCGAGCCCGAGCATGCCGGTGCCGATGAGCCACGAGGGCCGGCGCAGGAGCGCGGCGAGCTGCCCGGCGCCAAGCGTCTCCCCTGCCGCGACGTCCTCGCCCGCGGCGATGCGCCCCTGCTCTCGCGCATGCTCGACCTTCGAGACGCCCTGGTGCTGGTACTTCGCGCCGAGCGACATGAAGACCGCGCCGAGGAGGGCGAGCGAGATGCCGATGAGCTGATGCGGCTGGAGGCCGAGCACGGCGGCCTGCGGGAGGAGCTCGGCGAGCGAACGCCAGGAGGCGTCCGCGATCGTGTCCATGCTCGGCTCCCCCGGATCCTGCGGCGCGATCGCCCGGCGGTCGAGCCGTCGGCCACGGCGCGAGTCTATGGGCGGCGCGCACGAGCGCCCGGAGGGCGCGCCCTACCCTGGAGGCATGACGATCCTCCCCATCCGCATCTACGGCGAGCCGGTCCTGCACGAAGTCGCCGAGCCCGTCGGCGAGATCGACGACGAGATCCGCGCGCTCGTCGCCGACATGTTCGAGACCATGGACGCCGCGCCGGGCGTCGGCCTCGCCGGTCCGCAGGTGGGCGTCGGCAAGCGGATCTTCGTCTACGCCTACCAGGACGAGGAGGAGGGCGTCGACGTCCGCGACGTCGCGATCGACCCCGTGCTCTGGATCAGCCAGGCCGTGCCGGAGTCGATCGAGGAGCTCGACGAGGACGTCGAGGAGGAGGGCTGCCTCTCCTTCCCCGGCGAGCGCTACCCCCTGCGCCGGGCCGAGCGGGCCCTGCTGCGCGCCCGGAACCTCGACGGCGAGGAGTACGAGCTCGAGGCGCGCGGCTGGCTCGCGCGCATCCTCCAGCACGAGTACGACCACCTCGAGGGCGTCATCTACTGCGATCGGCTCGCGCACCCGTGGCGAAAGGACGCCTTCAAGACGATGCGCAAGCGCTCGTGGGGCGGGCCGGGGAAGAGCTGGACGCCGGGGATCGAGAGGCTCGAGGGCTAGCCGCCGGGCGCCGCTCCCCAGCCTGCCTAGGCCTTCGAGCCCGTCCGCGTGAAGCGGGCGATCTCCTGGCGGTTGCCATCGAGGAGGACGAGCTCGTCGCCGTCGAGCTTCGCGGCGGACGGGATCGTCATCTGCCCGTCGCATCCGACTGTCGTGTGGAGGCCGACGGCCCAGGTGACGATGCCGTCTCCCCCGACACGCCAGGGTCCGTCGGCCGGATCGCTGCGCCAGATGTTGCAGCCGTCGTGGCCCCGCACGG
Organism: Pseudoclavibacter triregionum; assembly: GCA_910822395.1. GTDB lineage: Bacteria > Actinomycetota > Actinomycetes > Actinomycetales > Microbacteriaceae > Pseudoclavibacter > Pseudoclavibacter triregionum. Next base: position 1,846,178 of record OU365335.1, on the reverse strand, counting down.
CGCCGTCGGCGCCGAACTCGATCCAGTGGCGGCCAAGGCGGTTCTCCACCTCGTCCGCACCCTCGTCGCCCCAATGGCCGGCGATCGCGTTGTGGACCTCGACGCGCTCGCGATCGGCCGGACCGCCGACGAGCGCGGCCCAGGCGACGGCCGCGACGCCGAGGACGGCGAGGACGCCGAGCCAGACCCGCTGCGCGGTCGTCGTCGTGCGGGCGTCGTCGTCCATGGCTCCTCCTGCGGCGGGCGCTCGGGCGCAGCGGCGTCGGCGCGCATCGATGCCGAACAGCCTAGGAAGGCGAGCTGGATTCGGCAACGGCCCTGAGGATGACCTCGGGCAGGGGATCCGGAAACGGCAAAGGCCCCCACCCCGAAGGATGAGGGCCTGTCGCTCCCCGAGTTGGACTCGAACCAACAACCTGCCGGTTAACAGCCGGCTGCTCTGCCAATTGAGCTATCGAGGATCATCTCGGCCGTCCGGAGACAGCCACGAAAGCATAGCAGAGGCCGAGCGGGCGCTGCGAATCCGCGTGGCGCGGGTCGCCAGCCCCAGCTAGCAGCCGATGCGCGGGTCGCAGCGCCCGACGAAGGTGCCCGTGCGGAGGAACCCCTCGACGTTCGCGCGCACCCGGTCGGCGAGCAGCGGCGTCGTCATCTCCTCCGTATCGGCGGTGTGGGGCGTGATGAGGCAGCGGTCCTCGCTCCAGAGGGGGTGCCCCTCGGGCAGCGGCTCGGGGTCTGTGACGTCGAGCCCGGCGCCGTAGATCGAGCCGGCGGCGAGCGCGTCGGCGAGGGCCTCGGTGTCGACGAGCGGGCCGCGCGCGATGTTCACGAGCACGGCGCTCGGCCGCATGAGCTCGAGGCGGCGGGCGTCGATGAGGTGCCGGGTCTCGGCGGTCGCGGCGGCGGCGAGGATGACGACGTCCGCGCTCGCGAGGGCCTCGTCGAGGCCGTCCGCGCCGATCGTGCGCTCGGCCCCCTCGACCGGCTCCGGGCTGCGGCGCACGATCGTCGTGCAGGCGCGGAAGGGGCGGAGCTGCTCGAGGAGCTCGAGCGCGATGCCGCCGGCGCCGACGATGACGACGTCCGCGTCGTAGAGGGATCGGCCCTCGCTCGGGCCCCACGAGGTCGCCCGCGCGCGGAGCGGGAAGCGGCGCATGGCGGCGAGCGCGAGTGCGAGCGCGTGCTCGGCGACGGGCTCGGCGTAGGCGCCCTTCGCCGAGGTGAAGAGGACGCCGCGCTCGGCGTGCGGCGCGACGAGCTCGGCCATCGCGTCGATGCCGGCGTAGGGCAGCTGCACCCAGCCGACGCCGGGGTGGGCGTCGAGCGCCTCGGCGAGCAGCTCCGGGCGGCGGTAGTCGAGGAAGACGATGCCGCGGGTGGCCTCGTCGAGCGGGGCGAGCTCGGCGCCGGCCTCGCGCGCGGCCGCGGCGATCGCCCCGCGCATGGGATGGCCCGCGGGCTGCGGCACGATCGCGATGGGGCCGGGCTCGGGACGGTCCTCGGGCGCGAGCGTCTCGGGCGGGATCGCGAGGCGGGGGCGGTGGACGCGCGCGGGGCGCTCCGCGTCGCTCACTTGCCGTCTCCCTTCTGGAAGCGCGCGAACTCCGCGCGCTGCTCGACGAGCTGCTGTCGCGCCTGCTGCTCGGCATGGCGGCGCTCCGCCTCCTCGGCGGCGTCGCCGAAGAGGCCGTCGGCGACGAGGTCCATCGCGGCGAGCGCCTCGGCGTCGATGAGGCCGGGCAGCTGGGCCTGGGCGGCGCGGCGGGCCTCGGCCATCTGGCGCACGTACGGGTAGTCGCTCGTGGCGAGGACGTCCTCGATGCGGCCCTCGGCTACGACGAGGCCGCGGTCGAGCACGAGGATGTCGTCGGTGAGGCGCTCGACCGTCGCGAGGTCGTGGCTGATGATGACCATCGAGCACTCGCGGGCGCGGTTGATGCGCTCGAGGAGCGTGAAGAGGGCCGGGCGGGCGATGATGTCGACGCCCTGCGCCGGCTCGTCGACGACGAGGACGGCCGGCTCGACGATGAGCGCCTGGGCGAAGGCGATCCGCTGGCGCTGGCCTCGAGAGCACTCGTAGGGGAACTTGTTGAGGATGCCGAGCTCGAGGTCCACGGCGTCGATGAGCATCGCGGCGGCGCGGCCGAGCTTGCGGCGGTCGAACTTGCGGTCGCGGGAGAGGATCGGCTCGGCGATGTTCTCGGCGACGGTGAGGTCGTTGCGGAGGCGGTCGCCCGAGTCCTGCGCGAGGTAGCCGATGTCGAGGTCCATGCGGCGGCGGGCGGCGCGGTCGGGGAAGCGGAGGTCGAGGCCGGCGACCTCGAGCGAGCCGCCGGTGATCGTCGGCCATCCCTGTCGGCCCTCCGACTCGCGGCCCGAGAGGATGCGGCCGAGCGCGGTCTTGCCGGAGCCGGCCGAGCCCACGACGCCGAGGATGCGGCCGCGCTCGAGCGCGAAGCTCACGCCCGAGAGGGCGCGCTCGGGTCGGCCGGCGGCGTGGTCGACGTAGCTCATGCTGAGGTCGTTCGCGACGATCGCGAAGCGGCGGTGCGGATCGCTCGCGGAGACTCGCCCCGCCTCATGCGCGGACGTCGTGGTCTGGCTCGTCGGCATGCTCGCCCCTCCGCGGTCGTCGTGCGCCCCGTGCGGCGCCGAGTCGGGTCGGCGGCCGTCCAGCGCGTCGCGGCGGCGGCCGCGGCGACGTGGGGCTCGGTGAGGGACGAGCCTAGCCGCCCGAAGCGTCGTCGCCCTCCGTCGAGCGGTCGAGTCGGGCTGCCCGGAAGTCGGCGCAGCTACTCGCCCCGGACCTTCCGCTTCTCCGCCTCGAGCGTCGCGATCGCCGCCTGCAGCTGGCGGAAGCGCTCCGGATCGGCCTTCGCGTCGGTGCGCTGGAGATCCCCCATGAGGGCGGCCTTCCGGCGGAGAAGGTCGCGCTCGACGAGCGAGGCGGCGATCGCGTTCACGTAGGCCGAGACGCGCGCCTCGTCGGGGCCGGCCGGGATCGGCGCGACGGCGAGCTCGGGCACGAGGCTCGCGAAGGCGCGGGGCGCCTCCTCGGCGACGGCGGCGACCCAGCGGGCGCTGCCGAGGGCGTCACGCGCGGCGACGATCGCGTCGCGGACCGTCGCGAGCGAGCCGTTCGCGAACTCGCAGGCGAGCACGCGGTCGAGCATGCCCGGCGCGAGCATGGCCGGGTACTGGAGGATCGCCATGATCGCGTCGCGCTCGAGGCGGGTGATGGGATCGCGGGGCAGATCGCGCGCGCGGACGGGCGCCATCGCGCCGAAGGCGTCGTCGCCGCCTCCGCCCGGGGCTGCCGGGTAGCCGTCATCCGGCGGCGGCTCGAAGCCCTCGGGGGCGGAGGAGCCGGATCGGCGGTCGGGGCCGCTCCCCCGGTATCCGCGCCGCTCGCCGGATGCGCCGGAGTCGGACGCGGATCCCGAGCCGGACCCGGAGCCGGACCCGGACCCCCGCGACCGCCGCGCCTGCTCGACGGCGCGCTCGACCATCTGGAGGTCCATGCCGAGCCATCCCGCGAGCTCGCGCGCGTAGCCGGGGCGCACGGCGGGGTCGCGGATCGTCGCGACGACGGGCGCCGCCTGCCGCAGCGCCGCGACGCGCCCTTCCACGGTGTCGAGCCGGTGCTCGGCGAGGATGCGCTTCACGACGAACTCGTACATCGGCTGCGCCTCGGCGATGAGGTCGCGCACGGCCTGGTCGCCGTGCCGCAGCCGCAGATCGCACGGGTCGAGCGGGGCGCCGTCGGCCTCAGCGGGCGCGACCGCGACGAAGGTCTGGGCCGTGAAGCGCCGCTCCTCCGCGAAGGCGCGGAGCGCCGCCTTCTGGCCGGCCTCGTCGGGGTCGAAGGTGAAGACGACGCGGCCCGCGCCCGACTCGTCGTCCATGATGCGGCGGATGATCTTGATGTGCTCGACGCCGAACGCCGTGCCGCACGTGGCCACGGCGCACTCGACGCCCGCGAGATGGGCGGCCATGACGTCCGTGTAGCCCTCGACGACGACGACCTGATGCTCGCGCGCGATCGTGCGCTTGGCGAGGTCGAGCCCGTAGAGCACCTGCTGCTTGCGGTAGATCGGGGTCTCGGGGGTGTTGAGGTACTTCGGGCCCTGGTCGTCGTCGAAGAGCTTGCGGGCGCCGAAGCCGATCGTCTGGCCGGAGGTATCGCGGATCGGCCACATGACGCGGCCGCGGAAGCGGTCGTAGCTCGAGCCGCGATCGTTCGTGGAGACGAGGCCCGAGTCCTTGAGCTCCTCCATCGTGAAGCCCTGGCCGCGCAGGTGCGTCGTGAGGGCGTCCCAGCCCTTCGGGGCGTAGCCGACCCCGAAGCGCGCGGCGGCCTCCGGGTCGAAGCCGCGGCCGCCGAGGAACTCCTGCGCGGGGGCCGCGTCGGGCGTCGCGAGCTGGGCGCGGAAGAAGGCCTCCGCGGCGGTGTGCGCGGCGAGCAGGCGCGTGCGGCGCGAGTAGTCCGGGGCGGAGCCGCCGTCCTCGTAGGTGAGCTCGTAGCCGATGCGGCCGGCAAGCCGCTCGACCGCCTCCTGGAAGGTGACGTGGTCGATCTTCTGCACGAAAGAGTAGACGTCGCCGGACTCGCCGCAGCCGAAGCAGTGGAAGTAGCCGAGCTGCGGGCGCACGTGGAAGGAGGGCGTCCGCTCGTCGTGGAAGGGGCACAGGCCCTTCATCGAGCCGACGCCCGCCGACTTCAGCGTGACGTGGTCGCCGACGATGTCGGCGAGGTTCGTGCGCGAGCGGACCTCATCGATGTCGCGCTTGGAGATGAGGGCCATGGCGGGAGTGTACCGAGCGCCTCGGCCGCGCCGAGCGGGAGGGCGCGGAGGGAGGCGGACCGAGCGCGGACGGCCGCCCGCCCCTCGCTACATGAGCGCGCCGTCGAGCCGCGAGCCGCCCTCGCAGAGCCGCGCGTGCCACGCGATCGCTGCGGGGTCCGTGAGGCTCGCGACCTGGTCGACGATGACGCGCTTGCGGGCCGCGTCGTCCTCGGCCGCCGCGAAGTCGAGGCGCAAGGCTCCGTCGAGGTGCTCGTCGCCCGACTCCCAGAGGGCGTCCGCGAGCTCGACGAGGAGCTCGCGCTGGCGCGCGTAGATCGGCTGGCGCGAGTCGAGCGACATGATGAAGCCCGCGACGAGCCCCTTGAGGAGCGCGATCTCCGCCGCGATCTCGCGCGGCACGACGACCTCGGCGCGGTAGCGCGCGAGCGGCGCGGTCGTCTCGCCCTCGGGCCCGAATCCGCCGTGCTCGGCGCCGAAGCGCTCCTCGGTCGCGGCCGTCGCGGCGCGGGCGAAGCGGCCGATGAGCTGGCTCGTGAGGTTCTTGAGGCGGGCCTGGGCGCGGCGGGGATCGTCATCCGCGCTGTCGATCCACACGGGCAGGGCGCGCAGCCGCGCGAAGGCGGCGCCGAGCTCGTCCTCCGAGTAGCGGCCGCCCGACCAGTCGTGGGCCGTGTAGACGATGGCCTGGCGGTTGGCGGGATCGGCGAGCTCTTCGACGGGGATGAAGCCCTCCATGATGGCGTCCTCGAGGTCGTGCACCGAGTACGCGATGTCGTCGGAGAGGTCCATGACCTGCGCCTCGACGGGCGTGCGGCCCTTCGGCGCGCCGCGGCGCAGCCAGGCGAAGAGCTCGGCGTCGTCGGCGTAGCAGCCGAACTTCCGGGTGCCGCGGGCGCGGCCCTCCTCGCGCGTCCACGGGTACTTCGTCGAGGCGTCGAGGCAGGCGCGCGTGAGGTTGAGGCCGAGCGGGCGGCCGTCGGGCGCGATGACCTTCGGCTCGAGGCGCGTGACGATGCGGAGCGTCTGCGCGTTGCCCTCGAAGCCGCCGATGTCGTCGGCCCACACGTCGAGCGCCTTCTCGCCGTTGTGGCCGAAGGGCGGATGCCCGAGGTCGTGCGCGAGGCAGGCGGTGTCGACGATGTCGGGGTCGAGTCGGAGGTTCGTCGCGATCTCGCGGCCGATCTGGGCGACCTCGAGGGAGTGAGTGAGGCGGTTGCGGGCGAAGTCGACGCCGGATGCCGGCGAGAGCACCTGCGTCTTCGCGGCGAGCCGGCGCAGCGCGCTCGAGTGGAGCAGGCGCGCGCGGTCGCGGGCGTAGGCGGTGCGGCGGCGCGACTCGTGGCGCTCGGGGAGGAAGCGCTCGGCGTCCTCGGGCTCGTAGCCCTGGGCGTCCGGCTGCGGCTCGATGAGCTCGGGGTCGAGGAGGGCGTCGGGGTCGCGGTCATCCTCCCCTGCTACTCGGCCGGTGTAGGGCGCGCCCTGCTGCGTCACCGCTAGCCTCCCGAGTTCTCGGTCTCGGCGGCGGCGACCTCGGCGGCGGCGGCGCCTGCGAGCTCCTGCGAGTCGAGCCAGCCGTCGGGCAGCGCGGGGCGCTTCGGGTGGCCGGCGCGGCCGCGGGGGCCCTCGGCGTCGGCGCCCGGGTAGGCGGCGTCCCCGTCGAGGCGGGCGAGCAGCTCGTCCATCTCCTCGAGCGAGCCGACGAGCGCGAGCCCGGAGCGGATGTCGGAGCCGATCGGGTAGCCCTTGAAGTACCAGGCGATGTGCTTGCGGATGTCGCGGCAGGCGCGCCCCTCGTCCTCGAAGAACTCGACGAGCAGCTCCGTGTGGCGGCGCAGCGCGGCCGCGACCTCGCCGAGGCGGGGGCGGATGCGCGTGTCGTCGCCGCGGAAGGCGGCCTCGAGGTCGCCGAAGAGCCACGGGCGGCCGAGGCAGCCGCGTCCGACGACGACGCCGTCGCACCCGGTCTCGCGCATCATGCGCGGCCCGTCCTCGCCCGACCAGATGTCGCCGTTGCCGAGCACGGGCACGGTCGTGACCGTCTCCTTGAGCTTCGCGATCGCCGTCCAGTCGGCCTTGCCGGAGTAGAACTCGGAGGCCGTGCGTCCGTGGAGCGCGACGGCGGCGACGCCCGCGCCCTCGGCGATCCGGCCGGCCTCGAGGTAGGTGAGGTGGTCGCGGTCGATGCCCTTGCGCATCTTGATCGTGAGCGGGATGTCGCCCGCCGCGCGCACGGCGCCCTCGACGATCTGGCGGAAGTGCTCGGTCTTCCACGGCAGCGCCGCTCCCCCGCCCTTGCGGGTGACCTTCGGCACGGGGCAGCCGAAGTTGAGGTCGATGTGGTCGGCGCGGCCCTCGGCGGCGAGCACGGTGACGGCCTCGCGCACGGTCTTCGGGTCGACGCCGTAGAGCTGGATCGAGCGGATCTCCTCGGAGGGGTGGTGCTCGATGAGGCGCATGGTGACGGGCTTGCGCTCGACGAGGGCGCGGCTCGTGATCATCTCGGAGACGTAGAGACCTCCGCCGTACTCGCGGCAGAGCCTGCGGAAGGCCGTGTTCGTGATGCCCGCCATCGGGGCGAGGACGACCGGCGAGCTGAGCTCGAGCGGGCCGATCTTGAGGGGGCGGACGTCGAGGGGCGCGGCGGAAGCCGGCGCGGCGGCGCTCGGCTCGGCGGAGGTCTGGGCGCCGGCGTCGGGGGCCGCGGCGGTGTCGGGGGCTGAGGTCATGGCCGGGCCATTCTCGCAGGTCGCCCCGCGATCGCGCGGGAGGCGGGCGCCTAGCGCCGCGGGTCCATCCGCTCGACGATCTGCGCCGCCGACTCCGCGCGGGCCCGGCGGAAGCCCTCGCCGGCCCAGAGGTGGAGCCGCTGGGGGTCCCCCGCCTCGCGCGCGGCCGCTTTGAGCGGACCCGTGAGCTGGTTGAGCTCCGGGTACGCGGCGGGCGCCTCGGGGTGGCGCTCCATGTAGGCGGTGACGAGGCTGCGGGCGACGCGGCCCGAGTAGGCGCGCGTCGTCGCCGTCTCCGTGAAGGCCTCGTCGGCCAGCGCGGCGCGGTGGACGGCGTTCGTGCCGGCCTCGTCGGCGAGCAGGAGCGACGTGCCGAGCTGCACGGCATCCGCCCCGGCGTCGAGCGCGGCGCGGGCGTCGCGGCGGCGCGCGATGCCGCCGGCGGCGATGATCGCGGCGTCTCCGGCGATCGGGGCGATCCGCGCGAGCAGCTCGAGCGTCGAGGCCTCGTTCGGCCGCTTCGCGAGGCGGTGCGTGCCGCGGTGGCCGCCGGCCTCGGCGCCCTGCACGACGAGCGCCTCGGCGCCCTGCGAGCGCGCCCGCAGCGCCTCGAGCTCGTCGGTGACGGTGACGGCCGCGAGGGCGCCGGCCGCCTTCACGCGGTCGAGCACCTCGCGCGACGGGCATCCGAAGGTGAAGGAGACGAGGGCGAGCGGACGGCCCGCCGCCGCGCGCGCCTCGACGGTCGCGAGCTTGCCGTCCCACCCGTCGTCGTCGAGGGCGTCGACCTCGCCGAGCTCGTCGCGCTCGATGGGGCGCGGGCCGAACATCGCGTCCGGCAGCTCCTCCGACTCGGCGAGCTCCTGCGCGAAGGCCTCGACCTCCCAGGCGCGGGCGGCGGCGTCGGCCTCCCAGTCGGGCTCGGCGAGGTTCGCGCGGGCCGGTACGAAGAGGTTCGCGCCGAGCGGGCGCCCCTCGGCGAGCTCGGCGGCGCGCTCGAGCTGCGCGGCGAAGGCGTCCGGCTTCAGGTAGCCGGCCGCGAGCATGCCGAGGCCGCCCGCCCGCGAGACGGCGGCGGCGAGCGCGGGGGTCGAGGGTCCGCCCGCCATGGGCGCGCCGATGATCGGCCGCTCGAGCAAGCCGAGCTCGAAGCGCGCGGGCGCGGGGCGCTCGCCCCCGTCGATGCGTGCGGTGCGGTCGTCGTCGGCCATGGCGGCCTCCCTCGACGTGGTGCGGGTGAGGACGGCCGCCCCGGCAGACGAGCCGGGCCGGCCTCGGCAGCTAGGCGCCCTTGAGGCGCTCGGCGAGGTACGTCTCGACCTGGTCGAGCGATACGCGCTCCTGCGACATCGTGTCGCGCTCGCGCACCGTGACGGCGCGGTCCTCGAGCGAGTCGAAGTCGTAGGTGATGCAGAACGGGGTGCCGATCTCGTCCTGGCGGCGGTAGCGGCGGCCGATCGCGCCGGCCTCGTCGTACTCGATGTTCCAGCGACGGCGCAGGGCATTCGCGAGCTCGTTCGAGGGGCCCGAGAGCTCCGGCTTCTTCGAGAGCGGGAGGACGGCCGCCTTCACCGGCGCGAGGCGCGGGTCGAGCGAGAGGACCGTGCGCTCGTCGACGCCGCCCTTCGCGTTCGGCGCCTCGTCGATGCGGAAAGCGTCGACGAGGAAGGCCATCATCGAGCGCGTGAGGCCGAACGAGGGCTCGATGACGTACGGCGTGAAGCGCTCGCCGGTCGCCTGGTCGAAGTACGACAGCTCGGCGCCCGAGGCCTTCGCGTGCGAGCCGAGGTCGTAGTCGGTGCGGTTCGCGATGCCCATGAGCTCGCCCCACTCCGAGCCCTGGAAGCCGAAGCGGTACTCGACGTCGATCGTGCCGGCCGAGTAGTGCGCGCGGTCCTCGGCGGGGACGTCGAAGCGGCGGAGGTTCTCCTCCTTGATGCCGAGGTCGGTGAACCACGACCAGCAGGCCTCGACCCACTGCTCGAACCAGTGCTGCGCCTCGTCGGGCGCGGTGAAGAACTCGATCTCCATCTGCTCGAACTCGCGCGTGCGGAAGATGAAGTTGCCGGGCGTGATCTCGTTGCGGAACGCCTTGCCGATCTGACCGATGCCGAAGGGCGGCTTCTTGCGCGAGGTCGTGAGGACGTTCGCGAAGTTCACGAAGATGCCCTGCGCCGTCTCCGGGCGGAGGTAGTGGAGGCCCTCCTCGTTGTCGACGGGGCCGAGGTAGGTCTTCATGAGGCCCGAGAACATCTGCGGCTCGGTCCACTTGCCCTCCTGGCCCGTCTCCGGGTCGCGGATGTCGGCGAGGCCGTTGGCCGGCTCGTGGCCGTGCTTCGCGACGTACGCCTCGATGAGGTGGTCGGCGCGGTAGCGCTTGTGGGTGTGGAGCGACTCGACGAGCGGGTCGGTGAAGGTCGCGACGTGGCCCGAGGCCTCCCACACGCGCTTGGGCAGGATGATCGAGGAGTCGAGGCCGACCATGTCGCCGCGTCCGCGCACGAAGGTCTGCCACCACTCGCGCTTGATGTTCTCCTTGAGCTCGACGCCGAGGGGGCCGTAGTCCCACGCGGAGCGGGATCCGCCGTAGATCTCGCCCGCCTGGTAGACGAAGCCGCGTCGCTTCGCGAGGGCGATGACCTGATCGAGGGTGGACTGCGCCATGGCGGATGGTCTCCTGAGGCTCGGGCGTGCGGGGAGGGCGCCGGCCGCGGGCGGCCGGGCGAACCCCCAGTCTAGGGCCGGGCCGACGCGGTCCAGAGCCGCGCCCGGGAGCCTACGGGCGGCTCGGCGAGGGCTTCGGCTGGTCGACGGCCCCGCCGAAGCGGCGGTCGCGGGAGGCGTAGATGCGGATGGCCTCCCAGAGGTCCTCCCGCGTGAAGTCCGGCCAGAGCCGGTCGAGGAAGACCATCTCGGCGTAGGCCGACTGCCAGAGGAGGAAGTTCGAGGTGCGCTGCTCGCCGGAGGAGCGCACGAAGAGGTCGACGTCGGGCATCTCCGGCTGGTAGAGGTGCTTCTCGATCGTGCGCTCGGTGATGCGCGAGGGGTCGAGCTTGCGGGCGGCGGCGAGGGCCGCGATCTCCTTCACGGCGTCCGCGATCTCGAGGCGGCCGCCATAGTTCACGCACATGTTCAGCGTCATCGTCGTGTTGCGCTCGGTCATCCGCTCGGCGGCCTGGAGGTCGTCGATGACCGACTTCCACAGCCGCGGCGTCCGGCCCACCCAGCGCACGCGGACGCCCCAGGCGTGGAGCTGGTCGCGGCGGCGGTGGAGCACCTCGCGGTTGAAGCCCATGAGGAAGCTCACCTCGGCGGGCGAGCGGCGCCAGTTCTCGGTCGAGAAGGCGTAGACGGAGAGCGTCTCGACGCCGATCTGCAGCGCGCCCGCGACGACGTCGAGCAGGGCCGCCTCGCCCGCCCGGTGGCCCTCGGTGCGGGGCAGGCCGCGCTCGTTCGCCCAGCGGCCGTTGCCGTCCATGACGACGGCGACGTGCTTCGGCACGGCGCCCTTCGGCATCTCCGGCGCGCGCTGGCCCGTCCAGTCGATGGGACGGTACGGCTCGGGTGCGGCGTCGAGGCGGCTCATGACGCGCGTGCTCCTTCCGCGCTCGGGGCACTCGGTGGGCCGGGCAGGGGCCCGGCGGCGGGGCCGGCGGGGTGGCCGGCGTCGGACGTGTCGGCGGCCGCGCGGGCGGGCGCCGTCGCCGCGAGGGCCCCGTGCCGCTCGCGGTCGATGACGTCGAGCGAGCGCAGGCCCTTCTCGAGGTGGAACTGGGCGTAGGCGGCGATGAGCGCGGAGGCGCGGCCCGAGAGCTCCTCGGGGGCGGCGTCGACGGCGTCCCACTCCCCTGCGAGGAGCGCCTCCATCAGCGCGAGCGTCTCGGTCGAGACGTGGACGGCGCCGCCCTTCGCGCACCTGCGGCACACGGCCCCGCCGAGGGGCGCCGAGAAGCGGTCGTGCGGGCCCGGCAGCCCGCACTTCGCGCAGGCGTCGAAGCTCGGCCGCCAGCCGGCGAGCGAGAGCGCCCGGAGCAGGTACGAGTCGAGCACGCGCTCCGGCAGGTGGTCGCGGCGGGCGAGGGCCCGCAGCGCGCCGATGAGGAGGAAGTACTGGTCGCTCGAGGCGTCGGCGTCGGTGATCCGGTCGGCGGTCTCGACCATGGCGCTCGCGGCGGCATAGGCGTCGTAGTCGGCGGCGATGTCGGCGCCGTACTGCGCGAGCGAGACGGCCTGCTGCACGGTGTCGAGCGAGCGGCCCTCCCAGCACTGGAGGTCGACGACCATGAAGGGCTCGAGGCGCGCCCCGAACTTCGAGGAGGTGCGGCGGACGCCCTTCGCCACGGCGCGGAGCTTGCCCCGCTCGCGGCCGAGCATGGTGACGATGCGGTCGGCCTCGCCCAGCCGGTGGGTGCGGAGGACCACCGCCTCGTCTCGATAGCTCGGCATGGCCCCCAGTATGCCCGCGCGGACGGCGGAATGATCCTCACTCACTTTGCGCGCGCCGACGGGGCAGGTGCCGTCGGGACGAGATCCATGTGCAGATTGCACGATATGCGCGGAGCAGGCCCGCTCTTTCCGCGGCCGAGCCATATCGTGCAATCTGCTCACGAGACGGGCGGGCCCCGGCGCTGTGCCAGCATGGACGGCATGGACGCCCCGCTCGCCGTCATCCCCGCCTGGCTCGACGCGACGGCGATCGCCCTCGGCGCCGGCTCCGCGGCCGTCGTCGCCGAGCAGTTCCGTTCGAAGCGCCTCGACTGGCTCGGCGTCGCGATCATCGGCACCTCGGCCGCCCTCGGCGGCGGCATCATCCGCGACCTCCTCATCGGCGTCCGCCCCGTCGCGATGACGAACGAGTGGTATCTCCTCACGGCGGCCGTCGCCTCGATCCTCGGCATGCTCCTGCAGACGCTCCTCGCCCGCCGCGACTCGATCGTCACGCTCCTCGACGCGCTCGCGCTCGGCTTCTTCTGCGGCGTGGGCACCGCGAAGGCCGTCGAGGCCGGGCTGCCGGTGCTCCCCTCGATCTTCATCGGCACCTGCACGGCCGCGGGCGGCGGGATGATCCGCGACGTGCTCGTCGGCATGCCCGTCGGCGCCCTCTACGCCGGCTCGCTCTACGCCTTCGCGGCGATGGGCGGCTCCGCCGCCTACGTGGGCGCCTTCTCGATCGGGCTCGACCCGATCTGGTCCATGGCGATCTGCGGCGTCGTGACCTTCCTCATCCGCATGGCCTCGGTGTGGTTCGGGCTGAGCCTGCCGGAGCAGATCGCGCTCCAGTGGCCGCGCCGGGGCCGCGGCGGCGAGCCGGCCGGCAAGGTCACCGAGGAGCAGTTCGTCGACGCCGCGCAGCTCCACGGCCCGGACACTCGGCCGGTCGACCTCATCGCCATCGCCGAGGAGCAGCGGGCCCGCCGGGAGCGGGACGGGGCCGAGGCCTAGACGGATCGTCAGGCGCCCGCGCCGACAGGGACCTCCCGACAGAAGCCGAGCCTGAGGTCACCGCGCCCGCACGCCGAAGGGGCCGCGGCCCGCCCGAGGGCGAGGCGACGGCCCCTTGGACGATCAGATCAGATCAGATCAGCTCCGGCCGCTACGCGTGCGCCGGCTCGAGCGCGACGACGCCCTCGCGGATGCCGCGGTTCACCGCCGAGACGATCGCCTTGAGCGAGGCGATCGCGATGTCGCCGTCGATCCCGACGCCCCAGAACCGCGAGCCCTCGATCTCGAGCTCGATGTACGCCGCCGCCTGGGCATCCTGGCCCGCGGCGAGCGTGTGCTCGACGTAGTCGAGGAGGCGCGCGCTGATGCCGGCGTCGCCGAGCAGGCCGACGAAGGCGTCGATCGGGCCGTTGCCGCTGCCCGAGCGCTCGATGAGCTCCTCGCCGCGGCGCAGCTCGACCTCGAGCGAGACGTTGCCGTCGAGGTCCGAGCTCGTGCGCGTCTTCTTGAGCTCCAGCAGGCCCCACTTCGAGGCCGCGTCCTCGACGGGCAGGTACTCGTCCTGGAAGATCGACCAGATCTCGTCGGCCGAGACCTCGCCGCCCTCCGAGTCGGTGCGCCGCTGCACGACGCCCGAGAACTCGATCTGGAGGCGGCGCGGGAGGTCGAGGTTGCGGTGCTCCTTGAGCAGGTACGCGACGCCGCCCTTGCCGGACTGCGAGTTCACGCGGATGACGGCCTCGTAGGTACGGCCGAGGTCCTTCGGGTCGACCGGGAGGTACGGCACGGCCCACACCATCTCGTCGACGTGGATGCCCTGCTCCTTCGCCTCGGCCTCCATGGCCTCGAAGCCCTTCTTGATGGCGTCCTGGTGCGAGCCCGAGAAGGCCGTGTAGACGAGATCGCCGCCCCACGGGGAGCGCTCGTGGACGTCGATCTGGTTGCAGTACTCGACGGTGCGGCGGATCTCGTCGATGTCCGAGAAGTCGATCTGCGGGTCGACGCCCTGCGTGAAGAGGTTCACGCCGAGCGTGACGAGGTCGACGTTGCCGGTGCGCTCGCCGTTGCCGAAGAGGCAGCCCTCGATGCGGTCGGCGCCGGCCATGTAGCCGAGCTCGGCCGCGGCGACCGCGGTGCCGCGGTCGTTGTGCGGGTGGAGCGAGAGGATGATCGAGTCGCGGCGCGCGAGGTTGCGGTGCATCCACTCGATCGAGTCGGCGTAGATGTTCGGCGTCGACATCTCGACCGTCGCCGGGAGGTTGATGATGACCTTGTTCTCGGGCGTCGCCTCGAAGACCTCGGTGATCGCGTCGCAGATGTCGCGGGCGAACTCGAGCTCGGTGCCGGTGTACGACTCGGGCGAGTACTCGTAGATGATCTCCGTGTCCGGGATGACCGACTCGAGCGACTTGCAGAGCTTCGCGCCCTCGACGGCGATGTCGATGATGCCCTGCTCGTCCTTGCCGAACACGACCTTGCGCTGGAGCACGCTCGTCGAGTTGTAGAGGTGGACGATCGCGCGGTGGCAGCCCTCGAGCGCCTCGTAGGTGCGGCGGATGAGGTGCTCGCGCGCCTGCGTGAGGACCTGGATCGTCACGTCCTCGGGGATGAGGTCCTCCTCGATGAGCGTGCGGACGAAGTCGAAGTCCGTCTGGCTCGCCGAGGGGAAGCCGACCTCGATCTCCTTGTAGCCCATCTTCACGAGGAGCTGGAACATGACCTTCTTGCGCTCGGGCGACATCGGGTCGATGAGGGCCTGGTTGCCGTCGCGCAGGTCGACGGCGCACCAGCGCGGCGCGACCTCGATGCGCTTCGAGGGCCAGGTGCGGTCGGGCAGGTCGACCTTGATCTGCTCGTGATGCGGGATGTAGCGGTGGGTCGGCATGGCCGACGGCTGCTGGCGGTTCTCCATGGGTTCGTCTCCGGGGTTCGTGCTCGTGGTTCCGAGGCTCTGTGCGATCCCGAGCCGTCGGCGAACTCCGCGACGAGGAGGCTCAGGGGGCTAGGCCTCGCCGCGGCGACGAAGGAGGAGGGTGCCGACGCGCTGCATGGGGCCGAGCCTAGCACCGGGATGGGGCCGTCCCCGTCGGACGGGCGACCGCGAACGGCCCGAACGGCCCGAGCTAAGCCTGGCGGAGCGCCGGCGCGGGCTGCTCGGCCCAGCCGAAGGGCGTCGACGCGGACGCCTGCGGCCGCACGTCGATGACCTGGTCGGCGAGCGCGGCGGCCTGCTCGCGGGCGGTGAGCACGATCGCGGTGAGGCCGTGCTCGGCGACGAGGGCGCGGATGATCGCGAGGAGGGCCGCGCGGTCGCGATCCGACGGGGCGATGGCCTGCGGCGCGCCGGTCGGCGAGCGGTGGGGGTGGGCGAGGCGGTCGCACTCCCACGGCATCCGGACGACGAGGAGGGCCGGCCGGGGCGCGAGGGCGGCGGCGAGGCTCGCGCGGAGGACGCGCGCCTCGCAGAGCTCGTGCGGGTAGAGGTCGAGGCTGTCGGCGAGGCCGAGGGTCTCGACGAGGCGGTCGATCCAGGCGGCGTCGTGCTGGGTGAGCGGCCGGCCCGCGAGCTCGAAGGGCAGGCCGAGCGCCTCGCGGACGGTGCGCGAGGCGGGCAGCAGGCGCGCGTCGTCGACGACGCCGATGCGCTCGCGGCGGAGGCGGATGCGGTCGATCCGGCCGAGCGAGCGGCCGTCGATCCCGCCGATGCGGACCTCGCCCTCGTCGGCGCGGCGGCGGCCGGCGAGCAGATCCATGGCGGCGACCGACTGCTCGTGGGCGCCGAGGAGCACGGCCGCGACGCTGCCGCTCTCGATGCGGGCGGAGACCGGGCCGACGATGGCGCGCGAGCCGGGGCCGTCCTCGCGGATGACGACGCCGTCGAGCTCGAGCGCGGCGGCCCGGTGGGCGCGCTCGCCCCGGATCGACGGGATCGTCGACGTCGAGGTGGGTGCGGTGGTCGTCATGCGGCGATCCTAGGCAGGCATCGGGCGCGGGTCGTCGTCTCGCGCTCGGAGCCTGGCTCATCCTCGGGGATGAGCCGCGCCGGGCGTGAGGGATCGACGCGCCGAGGGGTCGGGGGTGAGGTGGCGCGGGCGCCGCGCGAGCATGGCGCGGCCGGCGGCGGGCGCCGGCGCCGGGGACGCGGGCGGCCGCCACCGAGGGGCTCGGGCCTAGATGAGGCCGTGCTCGTACGCGTAGACGACGAGCTGGACGCGGTCGCGCAGCTCGAGCTTCGCGAGGACGCGCGAGATGTGCGTCTTCACGGTCGCCTCGGAGAGGAACTCCTGCTTCGCGATCTCGCCGTTCGACATGCCCTTCGCGGCGAGGAAGAACATCTCGCGCTCGCGCTCGGTGAGCTGGCCGAACTCGGCGGGCTCGCCGCCGAGGCGGCCGGGCGACTGCGAGAAGCGGCGGATGAGCTCGGCCGTCGCCTGCGCGGCGAACACCTCAGCGCCGGCGTGGACGGTGCGGATGGCGGCGAGAAGGAACTCGGGGTCGGCGTCCTTGAGGACGAAGCCGGAGGCCCCGGCCGCGACGGCCTTCGCGACGGCCTCGTCGAGGTCGAAGGTCGTGAGGACGAGGATCTTCGAGTCGATGCCGCGGGCGACGATCTCGCGGGTGGCCTCGAGGCCGTCGATGCCGGGCATCCGGACGTCCATGAGGATGACGTCGGGCTTGATGGTCGCGGCGAGGGCGACGGCCTGGCGCCCGTCGCTCGCCTCGCCGACGAAGGCCATGTCCGGCTGGCTCTCGATGAGCATGCGGATGCCGCCGCGGAACAGCGGCTGGTCGTCGACGAGCGCGACGCGGATGGCGGCGGCTCCCGCCGCGGGTGCGTGG
The DNA here is from genome assembly GCA_910822395.1 of Pseudoclavibacter triregionum. Classification (GTDB taxonomy): domain Bacteria; phylum Actinomycetota; class Actinomycetes; order Actinomycetales; family Microbacteriaceae; genus Pseudoclavibacter; species Pseudoclavibacter triregionum. Next base: position 1,829,362 of record OU365335.1, on the reverse strand, counting down.
GTCATGGCTCGAGGCTCCGTTCGGTCGGCGCCGGGTCGGCGCGGTGGCTCGCGGGATCGTCGGTGCGGGGCGCATCGTCGTCGCGTCGTCGCCCATCAGGATGCCCGATCTCGGCGCCGTCCGCGGACGCGGCGCCCGGCTCGGCAGCCGTCCGGGGCGCGTCCGGCTCGGCGGGCGGCGCGGGAGGCGGCCCCGAGAGGCCGGCCGGCGGGGGCGGCGGCGCTGATGCCGAAGCGACGGCGGACGCGGCGGGGAGGCCCGGGACCGGCGCCGTGTCGGAGCGGGACGCCCGCGGTTCGTCGAGCCGGATCCGCTCGATCTCGCGGGTGTCGCCCTCCCCCGGCTCCGGCGGGGCCGCGGCCGGCGCCGTCATCGGCACGAGCGCGATCGGCCCCGTCGATCTCGCCGCCGAGGGCTGGCACGGCACGACGGCGCGCACGCGGAAGACGTCGCCGATACGTCCGGTCTCGACCTCGCCGCCGATCATCGCGATCCGCTCGCGCATGCCGATGAGGCCGTGGCCGGAGCCCGGACGAGGCGGCGGCGGGACGGGGTTCACGCGGTTCTCGATGAGGACCTCGAGGTGCTCGGGCGTCCAGGTCACGCGCAGCCGGGTCGGAGCGGCGGGGTCGCCGTGGCGGAGCGCGTTCGTGAGCGACTCCTGCACGAGCCGGTAGACGGCGAGCTCCGCCGTCTGGCCGATCGGCCTCCGCTGGCCGGCGATCGAGTGCTCGATGCGCAGCCCCGCGCCCTGCATGCGCTCCATGACCGTCGCGACGTCGTCCAGGCCGGCCTGCGGGCCCTCGCCCTGCGAGTGGCGCAGCTGCGCGAGGAGCCCGCGGACGTCCACGAGCGCCTCGCGGGCGATCTCCGCGATCGTCTGCAGCGTCGGCTCGGCGGCGGCAGGGTTCGCGCGCACCATGTATCTGCCGCCGTCGGCCTGGGCGACGACGACCGCGAGCGAGTGGGCGACGACGTCGTGCATGTCGCGGGCGATCCGGTTGCGCTCCTGCTCGACGATGAGCTGCTCGCGCGAGCGCTGCGACTCGAGCTCGGCGAGCTCGCGCCGATGTTGGGCGTCGCGGGAGCGCAGCTGCATGCGCCGGAGGATGCCGGCAGCCCAGAAGAGGAGGCCGACGATCGCGAAGAGGAAGACGACGACGGCGCCGACGATGATCGCGATGTGGATGCCGGTCGACATCGACAGGCCGAGGAGCTGCCAGAGCGCGGCGTCCTGCGGGACGGCGACGACGTAGACGATGAGCGCCAGTGGGGCGCCGACGGCGGTGATCGCGGCGGCGGTCTGGCTCGTGCGCGAGCCGAAGGCGGCCGCCGAGAAGATGAGGATGAACAGCGCGAGGTCGCAGCCGTGCGGCGGCAGCACGAGGACGATCTTCAGCGCGAAGGCGATGAGGCCGAGCGCGAGCATGGGGCCCGGCAGGCAGCGTCGCGCGGCGAGGGCGACCGTGTAGAGCAGGACGGCCGGGACGAGGGCCCAGGCGAAGACGACCGAGAAGTCGGCGCGCACGAGGTACGGCCATCCGAGGATCGCCTCGAACGCGACGGCGAAGGCGATGTCGACGACCCAGTTGAGCCAGGTCATCGGCCGCGGCCGGATGCCGAAGCGCGTGCGGCCGGGGGCGGGGAGCCGCGCGATGGCGCCGCGCTCCCCCGCGCTCTGCGGCCGCGGGCGCGGCGAGGGCGCAGAGCCCGAGGAGGCCGCGCCCGACGTCGCGGCGCCCGGCGCGGCGGCCTCGGCGGGCGGCGCCGCGCTAGAAGCCGAGGCGGCCGAGCTGCTTCGGGTCACGCTGCCACTCCTTCGCGACCTTGACGTGGAGAGAGAGGATGATCCGGCCCTTCGAGATCGCCTGGATCTCCTTCTGGGCCCGGATGCGCACCTCGCGCAGGCGCTGGCCGCCGTGCCCGATGACGATCCCCTTCTGGCTCTCGCGCTCGACGACGAGGTTCGCGTAGATCTCCCGCGTCGGCTCGCCCGTGGGCGACTCCTCGGCGTCGTCGCGCTCGACGACGTCCTCGATCGTCACGGCGATCGAGTGCGGCAGCTCGTCGCGGACCCCGTCGAGGGCCGCCTCGCGCACGAGCTCGGCGGCGCGCTGCTCGAACGACTCCTCCGTGAGCATCTCCTCGGGGTAGAGCGGTGGCGAGAGCGGCACGAGGCCGAGCAGCTCGTCGACGAGGGTCTCGAGGTGGATGCCCGCGAGCGCGGAGACGGGGATGATCGCGTCCCACTCCCGCAGCTGCGAGACCGCGAGGAGCTGGTCGCCGACGACCGACTTCGGGACGGTCTCGGCCTTCGTGACGAGCGCGACCTTGCGGGCGCGCGGCGCCTCTTCGAGCTGCTCGCAGATGAAGCGGTCGCCGGGGCCGATGGGCTCGTCGGCGGGGATGCAGAAGCCGATGACGTCGACGTCCGAGAGGGTCGAGTGGACGAGGTCGTTGAGGCGCTCGCCGAGCAGGGTGCGCGGGCGGTGCATGCCGGGGGTGTCGACGATGACGAGCTGGCCGCCGGGGCGGTGGACGATGCCGCGGACGGCGCGCCGGGTCGTCTGCGGCTTCGGCGAGGTGATCGCGATCTTCTCGCCGACGAGGGCGTTCATGAGGGTCGACTTGCCGACGTTCGGGCGGCCGACGAAGGTCGCGAAGCCGGCGCGGAAGCCCTCGCCCTCGCGCTCGCGCGAGTCGGGGTCGCGCTCGGGGGGCCCGTCCCGCTGCTCGGGAGCCTCGTCCCGCTGCTCGTCGCTCATGTCCCGATCCTCGTCCATGGCTCGATCCTCGCTCATCGTCCGCGCTCACGCGCGCTCGCCGCTCCGTCGCCGACGGCGTGCGCGCCTGCCTCGATCCGCTCGCCGTCGACCGCCCCTGCGCCGATGGCCGAGCCGGGCTCCCCCCGCTCGCGCCGCACGGCGGCCGCGCGCGCGTCGAGGGCCTCGTCGACGACGTCCCGCTCCGCCTCGCCCGCGGCCTCGGCGGCCTCGTCCGGGTCGAGAGGGCGCACGAGCACCGTCTCGATGCGGCCGCGGCGCCCCGCGCGCTCGGCGGTGAGCTCGAGGCCGCGGATCGTCGTGCGGTCGCCCGGCTCCGGGATCGCGCCGAGCCCCTTCGCGAGGAGGCCTCCGATCGAGTCGACGTCCTCGTCCTCGAGTTCGCGGTCGAGCTCCTCGCCGAGATCGGCGAGCCCCAGGCGGCTCGGGGCGCGCCAGAGGCCCGGCTCGATCTCCTCGAGCTCGGCCTGGGCGCGGTCGTACTCGTCGGCGATCTCGCCGACGAGCTCCTCGATGAGGTCCTCGAGCGTGACGAGGCCGGCGATGCCGCCGTACTCGTCGACGACGAGCGCGAAGTGGCGGCGCTCGCGCTGCATCGTGCGCAGGAGCTCGTCGGTCGGCAGCGACTCGGGCACGAAGCGGGCCGGGCGCGCGTGGTCGAGCGCCGCGTCGGCGCCGCGCTCGGAGGCGAGCACCGCGCGCGCGAGGTCCTTCGTGTAGACGACGCCGAGCACGTCGTCGCTGTCGCGGCCCGTGATGGGCGCGCGCGAGTAGCCGTGGTCGAGGAGCGTCATGAGGGCGTCGAGCACGGTCGCGTCGTCGTCGATCGTCACCATGTCGGTGCGGGCCACCATGACCTCGCGCACGAGCCGGTCGGAGAAGTCGATGACCGAGTGGATGAGCTCGCGGTCCTCGTCCTCGAGGACGTCCGCCTCCGCGGCCTCGTCGACCATCGAGAGCAGCTGGTGCTCGCTCGTGAGGGCGCCCGCGCGGCTCGGACGTCCGGGCGTGACGCGGTCGCCGATGGCGACGAGGAGGTCGGCGAGCGGGCCGACGACGATCCGGCACACGCGGATCGGCCAGGCGGCGAGCCGCAGCACGCCCTCGGCGCGCGCGCGGGCGACCGAGCGGGGCGACGCGCCCGCGATCGTGAACGAGACGAGGATCATGATCCCCGTCGCGATGAGGAAGACCTTCCACGCCTCGTCGAGGGCGTCGTGGAGCAGGAGGGTCGCGAGGACGACCGTCATGGTCTCGAGGAGCACGCGCATGAAGGTGAGCGCGTTCACGTGGGCGCTCGGGTCCTCGGCGATGGCGCGCAGGGCGGCGCGCGAGCGCGAGGTCTCCGCGATCCGCTCGATCTCGGCGCGGGAGGTCGAGGTGATGGCCGTCTCGGCGGCGGCCATGAGGCCGCTCACCGCGACGAGCGCGACGGCGGCGAGGACGAGCAGCGCGATCGTCACCGGGCGTCCGCCCTCATCGGCCGCCCTCGGCGCGCTCGCGCAGGCCGAAGCCGACGAGGAGGTCGCGCTGGAGCCCGAACATGACGCGCTCCTCCTCGGGCTCCGCATGGTCGAAGCCGAGGAGGTGGAGGATGCCGTGCGTCGCGAGGAGGAGGATCTCCTCCATCGTCGAGTGGCCGGCCTTCTCCGCCTGCGCCTCCGCGACGGCCGGGCAGATGACGATGTCGCCGAGCAGGCCCGGGTCGCTCGGGCGGTCGACGGCGCCGGGGCGCAGCTCGTCCATGGGGAAGCTCAGCACGTCGGTCGGGCCCGGCTCGTCCATCCACTGGACGTGGAGCTCCTCCATGGGGCCGACCTCGACGAGGATGATCGCCAGCTCGGCGTCCGGGTGGACGTGGAGCTGGTCGAGCACGTAGGTCGCGAGCTTCTGCAGGCGCCGCTCGTCGACCTCCGCGTCGGTCTCGTTCGTGATCTCGATGCTCATCGCTGGCTCCTGCGTCGGTCGGGGCGACCCTGGCGCGCGTGCTGCTCGGCCATGGAGCGCGCGTCGTAGGCGGTGTAGGCGTCGACGATGCGGCCGACGAGGGTGTGGCGGACGACGTCCTCGCTCGTGAGGTGGGCGAAGGCGATGTCGTCGACGTCGGCGAGGATGCGCGTCACGAGCTTCAGGCCCGAGGCGCCCGTCGGGAGGTCGACCTGCGTGATGTCGCCGGTGACGACCATCTTCGAGCCGAAGCCGAGGCGCGTGAGGAACATCTTCATCTGCTCGGGCGTCGTGTTCTGGGCCTCGTCGAGGATGACGAAGGACTCGTTGAGCGTGCGGCCTCGCATGTAGGCGAGCGGGGCGACCTCGATCGTGCCGGTCGCCATGAGCTTCACGACGAGCTCCGGGTCCATCATCTCGTTGAGCGCGTCATAGAGCGGCCGCAGGTACGGGTCGATCTTGTCGGTGAGCGAGCCCGGGAGGTAGCCGAGGCGCTCGCCGGCCTCGACGGCGGGCCGCGTGAGGATGAGGCGCGAGATCTCCTTGCGCTGGAGCGCCTGCACGGCCTTCGCCATCGCGAGGTAGGTCTTGCCGGTGCCGGCGGGGCCGATGCCGAAGACGATCGTGTGCTCGTCGATGGCGTCGACGTAGGCCTTCTGCCCGGCGGTCTTCGGGCGCACGATCTTGCCGCGGCTCGCGACGATCGCCTCGCCGAGCACCTCGCGAGGCCGGGGGCCCTCGCCCTCGAGCATCGACTGCGAGCGGGCGATCGCGTCGGGCTCGAGGTCGACGCCGTCGCGCGTCATGTCGATGAGCTCGCGGATGAGCCGCTCGGCGCGCTCGACGTCGTGCCGCTCGCCCGACAGGCGGATCTCGTTGCCGCGCACGAGCACGCGGACGCGCGGGTGCTCGCGCTCGACCATGCGGAGGAGCCGGTCGCCCGGGCCGAGGATGCGGACCATCGCGACGCCGTCGACCGCGAGCTCGCGCTCGAGGTAGCTCGGCTGGGCGTCGTCGGCGCCGCGGGCGGGGGCCGCCAGGTCGCCCGCGTCGGAGGCGGCGTCGAGGCGGGGGTCGGTGCTATCGGGCAAGGGCGCCTTCCTCGAGGCCGCCGCCGAGGACGTGGCCGTGGACGTGGAACACCGTCTGGCCGGCCTCGGCCCCGGTGTTGAAGATGAGGCGGTACTGGCCGCCGCACTCGCGGTCCGCGATCTCCTGGGCGAGCCCGACGAGCTCGGCGAGCAGCTGCGGGTCGCCCGCGGCGAGCGCGGTGACGTCGCGGTACTCGGCCGTCTTCGGGACGACGAGGATGTGCACGGGCGCCTGCGGCGCGATGTCGCGGAAGGCGATGAGGGTCTCGGTCTCGGCGACGATGTCGGCCGGGATCTCGCGGTCGACGATGCGGCTGAAGACGCTCTTGCTGCTCTGCTCGCTCATGGCCCCAGCCTACGGGGCGGCGTGGGCATCGCGGCCGGGAGCCGCCTGCCCCAGGGTCGGTTCGCCGGCCTGCTGGCCGCCTGCTCGACGGCGCCCTCCGACCAGCGGCCGAGCAGCGCAGAGAGCGCGGCGATCGCCGCGGGCCCGGCTGTCGAGGTGCGCAGCACGGGCGAGCCGAGCCGGACGAGCCGGGCGCCGGCCGCCTCGAGGGCCGCGAGCTCCTCGGGGGCGACGCCGCCCTCGGGGCCGACGACGAGGACGATCCGGGCGGGCATCGCCGCCGCCCCAGCCGCGAGCTCCCCCGCGACGTCGGCGAGGAGCGGCCCCGCGCTCGGCTCGAGGACGAGCATGAGCGCGCCTTCCTCCGAGGCGAGCGCCGCGAGCTCCGGCGTCGTCGCGAGCTCCTCGACCTCGGGCACGATCGGCCGCAGGCTCTGCTTCGCGGCCTCGCGCACGATCGTCTGCCAGCGGGCGCGCTGCTTCGGCGCCTTCTTCGCATCCCAGCGCGAGACGCTCCGCGCGGCCTGCCAGGGCACGATCGCCGCCGCGCCGAGCTCGGTCGCCGCCTGCGCGGCGAGCTCGTCGCGGTCGCCCTTCGCGAGGGCCTGCACGAGCACGAGCTCGGGCGAGGGCTCCCGCTCGAGGCGCACCGATTCGACCCGCAGCTCGACGGCGTCCCGCTCGGCGCGGGTCACGACGCCCTCGGCGACGCGGCCGCGGCCGTCGAAGAAGCTCAGGCGCTCCCCCGGCGCGACGCGCGCGACGACGGCCGCGTGCCTTGCCTCCTCGCCGCCGATCGCGGCGAGATCGCCCGGGGCGAGGCCGTCCGGCAGCGACTCGGCGAGGTAGCGCCAGGCCACCTAGCTCCTCCCGAAGCGCTCGCGGAAGCGCGAGAAGACGCCGGCCTGGCGCTCGCGCGCGAGCTTCGGGCCGGGCGCCTTCATGCGCGCGGCGAGCTGCTCGACGAGCTCCTTCGACTTGCCGTCGAGCTTCGTCGGGGTGACGACCTGCACGTGGACGTCGAGGTTGCCGCGGTGCGTCGAGCGCAGGCGCGTGACGCCGCGGCCGCGCACCGTGAGCACCTCGCCAGACTGCACGCCGGCGGGGATGTCGAGGTCGATGTCCCCGTCGAGGCCCTCGATGCGGGTGGAGGTGCCGAGCACGGCATCCGGGAGCGACACCTCGAGCACGCACTGGAGGTCGTCGCCGTCGCGCGTGAAGGCGTCGTGGGGGCGCACCTTGAGCTCGAGGTAGAGGTCGCCGTTGCCGCCGCCCGCGGGGCCCGCCTCCCCCTCGCCGGCGAGGTGGATGCGCATGCCCGACTCGACGCCCGCGGGGATGTCGACGGGGATCGTCCGCTCGGCGCGGATGCGGCCCTGGCCGTGGCAGTCCTGGCAGGGGCTCGGGATGGTCGTGCCGTAACCGGCGCAGTGCTGGCAGGGCTGGCTCGTGACGACCATGCCGAGGATCGAGCGCACCTGGCGCTGGACGGAGCCCTGGCCGCCGCAGTGCGAGCAGGTCTCGGGCGAGGTGCCGGGCGCGCAGCAGGAGCCGTCGCAGCTCGGGCACACGACGGCGGTGCGGACCTCGACGTCGCGGTGGGTGCCGAAGATGACCTCGTCGAGGTCGAGCTCGACGCGCACGAGGGCGTCGCCGCCGCGGGCCGCGCGCGAGCGGGGGCCGCGCTGCTGGCCGCCGGCCTGGCCGAAGAAGGTCTCGAAGAGGTCGCCGAAGCCGAAGGCCTGGCCGCCCTGGTCGCCGAGGTCGTACTGGCGGCGCCGCTGCGGGTCGCTCAGCGTCTCGTAGGCGTGCGTGACGAGCTTGAAGCGCTCGGCCGCCTCCTCAGAGGGGTTGACGTCGGGGTGCAGCTCGCGGGCGAGCCGGCGGTACGCCTTCTTGATGTCCTCCTGCGACGCGTCGCGCGCGACGCCGAGGGTCTCGTAGTGGTCGGCCACGTGGCGTGGGCTCCTTGGGGGTTCGGGGGTGCGGGGTTCGGGTGCGGGGATGGGTGAGGTCGGGGTCGGCGGACGCGCGGGCGGATGGCGCGGGCTACGCGCCCGCGCCGCCCGCGGGCCCGTCGAAGAGGCGCGAGAGGTACCGGGCCACGGCGCGCACGGCGACGAGGTTCCGCTGGTAGTCCATGCGCGTCGGCCCGAGGACGCCGAGGCGCGCCTCGCCGTCGTCGCTCGAGTAGCCGGCGGCGACGAGCGCGGTCTCGCTGAGGGCCGCGTCGCGATGCTCGCCGCCGATGCGCACGGCGACGCCGTCGTCGAGCGAGAGCTCCTGCAGGAGCCGCAGCAGCGCGACCTGCTCCTCGATGGCCTCGAGCACGGGCGCGATCGACGAGAAGTCACGCTCGGTGTGCGCGAGGTTCGAGGCGCCCGCCATGACGAGCCGCTCCTGCGTGTTCGAGAGCGCCTGGTCGAGGAGGTTCGCGACGATCGGCGCGAGGAGGTCGGCGTGCCGGGGCTCGATGAGGCCGGAGACGTCGCGGAGATCGGCCGCGGCCTCCCCCACGGTGCGCCCGACGAGCCGCGCGCCGAAGCCCTCCCGGAGCCGCTCCACGAGCTCGTCCGAGATGGGCTCGGCCAGCTCGCCGACGCGCTGCTCGACTCGGCCCGAGTCGGTGATGACGACGGTGAGGAGCCGGCGCTCGCCGAGCTTCACGAACTCGACGTGGCGGATCGAGGCGACCGCGAGCGAGGGCACCTGGAGGATCGCCACCGAGCTCGTGAGCGTCGCGAGGGTGCGGACGGCGCGCTCGAGGGTCCCGTCGAAGTCGCCGCTCGGCTCGAGGAAGCGCTCGATCGCGCGGCGCTGGGCGGCCGTGAGCGGGCGGAGGTCGGCGAGCCGGTCGACGAAGAGGCGGTACCCCTTGTCGGTGGGGATGCGGCCCGAGGAGGTGTGCGGGGCCGTGATGAGCTCGGCCTCCTCGAGCTGCGCCATGTCGTTGCGGATCGTCGCGGCCGAGACGCCGAAGGCGTGGCGGTCGGCGATCGACTTCGAGCCGACGGGCTCGCGGTGCACGATGTAGTCGCTCACGATGACGCGGAGGACCTCGAGGCCGCGCGGCGTGACGTCGAGGCCGCGCTCGGCCTCGGCGCGCTGCGCGGGCTCGTGCTCGCGTGCGCTCCTCGCCATGCGATCGCCTCCCGTCCACCTACTCGTCGTGCCCTGCGACGCGCGCCCGGGACCGGGCCCGCGAGGGGTCCCGCGCGGGGCGGGGCCGGGTGTCGATCCTACCGGCGCGGCCCGCGGCGATCGGCGGGCGGGAGTCCGCCGGCGGCGAACGCCGGGCCGCGGACGGCTCGTGGACGGGGCGCGGGCGGGGCGCGGACATGCGACCACAGGCGGATTCCTGGACACGATCCGGACGCCGATCTCCTGCGCGGGCGCGTCGGCGAGTAGCCTTGCGCACCGAGTCCAGGCGCTCTCCCGGTCGCCGCCGGCGGGCGATCTGCCCCGCTCACGACCACCGAATCCCTCGGACCTTCCCCGACCAGAGGAGCACGACATGTCGAACCCCCAGTACCCGGGCGGCGAGCAGCCGTACGGCCAGCAGCCCTACGGCCAGTCCCACGGCGAGCAGCCCGGCGCCTCCGCCTACGGCCAGCAGCCGTACGGCGAGCAGGCCCAGCCGCCCTACGGCCAGCAGCCCGCGCAGGGCGGCTACGGCCAGCAGCCCCAGGGCTACGGCCAGCAGCAGCCGTACGGCCAGCAGGGCTACGGCCAGCAGCCGGGCGGCTACGGCGAGCAGGGCTACCCGCAGCCCGCCGGCTACGGCCAGCAGCAGCCCTACGGCCAGGCGTACGGCCAGCAGCCCGGCGCGTACGGCCAGCAGCCCTACGCGCAGGCCGGCTACGGCCAGCCCGGCGGCGACGCGAACGACCGCTCCGGCGGCGCGCTCTGCCACTTCCTCGAGATCCTCGGCCCCATCGGCTCGGGCATCGGCTGGGCGGTCACGAAGGACCGCGGCCCGATCTCGAACACGGAGGGCAAGGAGGCGCTGAACTTCGGCATCACGATGGCGATCATCTCGCTCGGCATCGGCCTCCTCCAGATGATCGCGTTCTTCGCCATCCCCGACTTCGGCATGACCGGCTCGCTCATCGGCCTCCTCAGCTGGGTCGTGTGGATCGCGAACCTCGTCTTCTCGATCATGGGCGGCATGAAGGTGAACAACGGCGGCAGCTACCGCTACCCCGTGAACTTCCGCTTCATCAAGTAGCCCGCCTCGGGCCCTTCGACGGCGCGCTCCGCATCCGCGGGGCGCGCCGTCGCCGTTCGCGGCGCCCCCCTTAAAACTGGGCGAGGTCGGGCGCGCGGCGCTAGGCGACGTCGAGGCGGCGGACGAGGGCATCGGCGAGGAGGCGCCCGCGGAGGGTGGGGACGATGCGACCGCGGATGGCCGAAGGGCCGTCGATGAGGCCGTCCGCGATGAGGCCCGCGACGGGTCCGCCGTCGGGCAGCAGCTCGATCGGGAGGCCCTCGCGCAGGCGCGTCCGCAGGAGGAGCTCCTCGGTGCGCCGCGTCGCCGCGTCGAGCACCTCCCGGCCGACGCCGGGCGTGACGCCGCGCGCGAGGCGCTCGGCGTAGGCGGCCGGGTGCTTCGCGTTCCAGAAGCGCACCCCGCCGATGTGGCTGTGTGCGCCGGGGCCCGCGCCCCACCAGTCGTCCCCGCGCCAGTACGCGAGATTGTGGCGGGAGGGATGGCGTCCCCCGCGCGACCAGTTCGAGAGCTCGTACCACTCGAAGCCGGCATCGGCGAGGCGCCCGTCCGCGAGCTCGTACATGTCGGCCTGGAGGTCGTCGTCGGGCGCCGGCACCTCGCCTCGGGCGATCTGCCGGTGGAGGCGCGTCCCCTCCTCGACGATGAGCGCGTAGGCGGAGACGTGGTGCGGCTCCTGCGCGAGCGCCATGTCGAGCGAGCGCGACCAGTCCTCGAGGGACTCCCCCGGCGCCCCGTAGATGAGGTCGAGGCTCGTCTCGAGCCCCGCCGCCTTCGCCGCGGCGACGACGACGGGGATCCGCTCGGGGTCGTGCGTGCGGTCGAGCGCGGCGAGCACGTGCGGCGCCGCGGACTGCATGCCGAAGCTCACGCGCGTGACCCCGGCGGCCGCGAGCTCCTCGAGCCCGGTCGCGTCGATCGAGTCGGGATTCGCCTCGACCGTGACCTCGGCGCCCGGGGCGATGCCGAAGCGGTCGCGCACGGCGCCGATCATCCGCCCGAGCTCGCCCGGAGGCAGCAGGGTCGGCGTGCCGCCGCCGACGAAGATCGTCGCGGCCTCGCGGAGCGGCCCGAGCTCGCCGAGCACGCGCGCGGCGAGGTCGAGCTCGCGGATGACCTCGTCCGGGTAGCTCGCCTGCGAGACGCCCCGCAGCTCGCTCGCCGTGTAGGTGTTGAAGTCGCAGTAGCCGCAGCGGACGCGGCAGAAGGGCACGTGGAGGTAGACGCCGAAGCCGCGCTCGGCCATCCCCTCCGCGGCCGACGCCGGCAGGGAGCCGTCCTCGGGAACGGGCTCCCCGAGCGGCAGGGCGGAGGGCACTACGGGGCGACGCGGCCGTTGGCGTCGAACGCCTCGGCAGTGAGCGGCATGAGCCCGCGCCAGATCTCCTCCATCTTCTCGGCGCACATCTCGATCTCACGCTGCGGGAAGGAGGGGAAGGCCGAGTCCTCGCGCTTCGTGCGGAGGGAGAGGAAGTTCATGAGCGAGCGGGAGTTCACCGTCACGTACATCGAGGAGTAGATGTTGAGCGGGAGGACGGCGCGCGCGACCTCGCGGGCGACCCCGGCGGCGAGCATCCGCTGGTAGGCCTCGTACGCCTGCGTCGAGGCCGCGCGGATCTCGCGGTCGACGAGCTCGTGCTGCTCGGGGGTGCCGTCGACGAAGACGTACTTGCCGGGCTTCCCCTCCTGCACGAGCTTGCGCTCGGGCGCGGGCGTGTAGAACACGGGGCGCAGCTCGCGGTAGCGGCCCGACTCCTCGTTGTAGCTCGCCATGCGGTGGCGCTGGAACTCGCGGAAGACGAAGATCGGCGCCTGCACGTAGAAGGTCATCGAGTTGTGCTCGAAGGGCGAGCCGTGGCGGTCGCGCATGAGGTAGTTGATGAGACCGCGGTCGCGCGGGGCGGCCTCGGCGTCGGCGTCCTGCGCCGACTCGAGGGTCTGCTCGCCCTGGGTCGAGACGCGAGCGGCGAAGAGGACGTCGCGGTCGCTCGCAGAGGCTCGCACGAGCTCCACGGTCACGTCGCTGCGGAACTCGATCTCGGGCGCGGTCTGCTCGTCGGTGCTCACGCGGACACCCTATCGGCGCGGGGTCGGGCGCGAGCCGGGACTCGCGCGTACCCTCGGGGTATGGATGCATCGCGCTCCCGATCGCGCCTCCGCCACGTCGTCGTGGCCGGGGCCTCGGGCATGATCGGCTCGGCCCTCATCAAGGATCTCGAGGACGACGGCGTCCTCGTCACGCAGCTCGTCCGCCGCACGCCCCGGCACGAGCGCGAGCGCGCCTGGGACCCGGCCCAGCGCGAGCTCGACCACCGCCTCATCGACGGCGCCGACGCGGTCGTGAACCTCGCGGGATCGCCGCTCAACCGCCTCCCCTGGTCGTACCCGATCAAGAAGGACATCCTCCGCTCGCGCGTCAACGCGACGCTCACGATCACCGCCGCGATCGCGAAGGCGAAGCAGCCGCCGCCGCTGCTCGTGAACGCCTCGGCGGTCGGCGCGTACGGCGACCGTCCGGGCGAGCGGCTCGACGAGTCCTCCCCCGTCGCGACGGACGGCTTCCTCCCGCGCGTCGTCGACCGCTGGGAGCGCGCCGCCCAGCAGGCGCCCGAGGGCACCTCGGTCGCGCTCCTGCGCTACGGCATCGTGCTCGGCCGCGGCGGCACCTTCACGCTCCTGCGCGTCCTCGCGAAGCTCGGCCTGCTCGGCCAGCTCGGCGAGGGCGAGCAGCGCTGGCCCTGGGTGAGCCTCGACGACGCCGTCCGCGCGACCCGCTTCGTGCTCGAGCGCGAGATGTCGGGCGTCATCAACGTGACGGGACCGTCGCCGGCGAGCGCGAACGAGATCCTCTCCGGCCTCGCCGCGGAGCTCAAGCGCCCCTTCGTGCTCCAGACGCCGCGCGCGCTCATCGAGGCGACGCTCCAGGCCGCGGGCCGCGAGCTCCTGCTCAGCGACCAGGATGTCGCGCCCGCGCGCCTGCGCGAGGCGGGCTTCGTCTTCCGCGAGGAGACGCCGCGCGAGGCCGTCGACCTCCTCCTCAAGCAGCCTGAGCCGGCGGACGGCGAGTCGCTCGCGACGTAGGCCGCGCGCCCCGCGGGGGCATGCGCAGGATGGCCGGACTCAAGCCCGGCTGGCCCGCTCGAGCTCGATCGCCCGGCGGATTGCCGCCCGGGCGCGCCCGCCGTCGCCGGACGCCCGGTAGGCGAGACCGAGGCGGATCCACGCGCGCCAGTCGCCCGGCGCGGCCTCGACGGCCTCCTTCCACTTCGGGAACTCGGCGTCGGCGGCCTCCCGCACGGGCTGGCCGCTCGGGTGCTTGGGGAGGTCGTCCGGCGGGAGCGAGCCCTCGGCGGCCATCGTGTCGACGAGGCGCTCGGCCTGGACTCCGAAGACGAGCTCGCGGCCGATGAGCCAGGCGCCGAGGAGCGGCAGGACGACCATCCCGACGCCGATGAGGATGCTCACGAGGTCGCCGCTCGTGACGAGCGCCCAGGCCATGCCGAGCGCGAAGACGAAGTAGAGGACGAGGACGGCGGCGATGAGGTAGGCGCCGATCTTCGCGCCGGTGCGGCCGCTCAACGGGTCTCCCCCTTCGGCTCGGTCGAGTCGAGGCCGAGGAGCGCGTCGAGGCCCACGACGAGGCCCTCCGTCTCGGGCGCCGTGCGCAGGGCGAGGAGGATGCCGCGCTCGTAGGCGCTCGAGTCCATCGTGAGGTGGCGGATCTCGAGGGTCTCCCCCTGCCCGCCGAGCACGACCCGCTGGTCGGCGACGACGCCGGCCATGCGCAGGGCGTGGACGGCGATGCCGTCGACGATCGCGCCGCGGCCCGGCTGCTCGGGCGTGGGCGCCTCGACGGGATCCAGGCCGGCCTCGGCGCGCGCGGCGGCGATGCGCTCCGCGGTGCGGACGGCCGTGCCGGAGGGGGCGTCCGCCTTCTTCGCGTGGTGGGCCTCGACGATCTCGATCGAGTCGAACCAGCGGCCGGCGATCGCCGAGAGGTGGGTGCCGAGCACCGAGCCGAGCGAGAAGTTCGGGATGACGAGGACGCCGCGGCCCGCCGGGATCGTCGGCTCGAGGCGCTCGAGGCGCGCGCGGTCCCAGCCGCTCGTGCCGACGACGACGTCGAGGCCGCGCTCGAGCGCGTGCGCGACGGCGTGCTCGGAGGCCTCGAGGCGCGAGGCGTCGATGAGCACGTCCGCGCCGTCCATCGCCTCGAGCGGGGTCTCGCTCGAGAGCTCGGCCGCGAGCTCGAGATCGGGGGCGTCGGCGACGAGGCGGGCGATGGCGGAGCCCAGCCTCCCGGTCGCGCCGTGGACGGCGACGGAGATGGTCATGGTCTCCAGGGTAGAGGGGCGAGCGGGCCCGGCCGCGACGCGCGGACGCGCCCGCCGCCCGGCCCTACGCTTGGCGCATGCTCGAGATGCGACGCGTCCGCACGGACTCCCCCGAGGCCCTGGCCCTCCTCGACGAGTACTTCGGCGAGCGCGCGGCAGGGCGCCCCGCCGACGCGGGCCCGTACGTGCGGAAGGATCCCGACCCGTCGCGCTTCGTGCCGCCGGAGGGCGTCTTCGTGGTCGCCGTCGAGGAGGGCGTCCCGATCGCCTGCGGCGGCGTGCGCGTCGAGCCCGCCGTCGAGGACCACGAGCTCGGCGGCTCGCGCTGGCTCGAGGTGAAGCACCTGTTCGTCCGCCCGGACGCGCGCGGCCGCGGGCTCAGCCGGGCGCTCATGCTCGCGCTCGAGGACGCCGCCCGCGAGCTCGGCGCCGACCGGCTCGTGCTCGACACCCACACGAGCCAGGAGGCCGCTTCGGGCCTCTACCGCGCCCTCGGCTACGAGGAGGTCGCGCCCTACAACGACAACGGCAACGCGAACCTCTGGTTCGCCCGCCGACTCGAGGCGTGATGGAGCGCGACGAGCTCGCCGAGGCGCTCGCGAGCGCGGTCGAGCTGCATTCCCGGCAGGCCGCGACGCGGCGGCGGATGTTCGGCGGGGTGTCGATCCTTCTCGACGGAAGGATCGTCGCGGCGGCGCGCGCGGGCGGGGAGCTGCTGCTCCGCGTCGACCCGGCCGAGCGAGATGCCGTCCTCGCTCGGCACGGCGCCGGACCTGCGCTCATGGGCGAGGGCCGCGTCATGGGCGCGAGCTGGATCGCCGTGGACGCCCACGCGGTCGAACGCGATGGTCTCGACGCCTGGCTCGAGCCCGCGCTGCGCTTCCACGCGGCGGACGACGCGGCGAGCGGATCCCGCTAGATCGGCAGGGCCGACTGCGTCGCGCCGGTGCGCAGCTCGAGCGGCAGGTGCGAGGCGTCGTTGAAGACGAGCAGCTCGGCCGGCTTCGTCGAGCGGATGCGGAGCACCGTGATCGCGCAGTTCAGCGAGTTGAGGCCGAGCCAGCGCCACTCCGGCATGTCGAGCGCGGTGCGGATGAGCGCGCCGATGACGAAGTTGTGGGTGATGAGGAGCGTGTGCTCGTCGCCGCGGGTGCGCTCCAGGAAGGCGTCCGCCGCGTCGCTCATCTGCGCCGCGCCCGCCTCGACGTCCTCGACGGGGATGCCCGCGAAGAAGCGCTGGTAGATCGCCGGGGTGTCGTCGTCCATGCCCGAGGGGATGCAGTCGAAGAGCAGCGTCGACTCCTCGAGGCTCGGGATCGCGAGGCGATCGGCGAGGATCTCCGCCGTCTGCCGCGAGCGGTCGAGCGGCGAGGTGAGCGCGCGCGTGAACTCGACGCCGCGGAGGCGCTCGGCGAGCAGCTCCGACTGGCGGCGGCCGCGCTCCGAGAGCGGCGAGTCGACGACGCCATGCTCGGCGTCGCGCTGCTCGCCGTGGCGCACGAGGTAGACGTAGTGGCTCATGCCGCCGTCTCCTCGAGGAGGGCGCGGGCGTCCTCGGGCAGGCGGCCGATCGTCGTGGCCTGCAACGGGCCCCCGAAGACGCGGCGCCCGACGCGGAGGACGTCATCCGTCGTCACGGCGCCGACGCGGGCGAGCGAGGCCTCGAGGTCGGCGAGCTCGCCGAGGTGAATCTCCGAGCGGCCGAGGCGGTGCATGCGGGTCTCGGAGTCCTCGAGGGCGAGGGCGGAGCCGCCGGCGAGAGCGCCCTTCGCATCGGCGAGCTCCGCCTCGGTGACGCCGTCGGCGAGCAGCCGCTCGAGCTCGGCGCGCATGACGCGGACAACCTCGGCGGTCTTCTGCGGCGCGCAGCCCGCGGTCATTCCGACCATGCCGAGGTCGGAGTGGCCGCCGGCGAAGGAGTGCGCCGAGTACGCGAGGCCGCGCTGCTCGCGGATCTCCTGGAAGAGGCGCGACGACATCCCGCCGCCGAGGATGCGCTGGAGGAGGCCGTTCGCGTGCCGGTCGGGATCGCCGGCGACGAGGCCGCGGCAGCCGAGGATGAGGTTCACCTGCTCGAGCGGGCGGTCGATCTCGAGGAGCGTCTGCGGGAGCGCGAGCTCGCCGGGCACGCTCGAGCGGCGCGCCACGGGCGGCGCCGCGGCGTCGAGATCCCATCCGCCGGCGCGGAGCGCGCGCTCGACCTGCTCGACGACGCGGTCGTGGTCGACGGCGCCCGCGATCGCGACGACGAGCTCGTCGGGGCGGTAGTGGGCCCGGTAGTGCGCCCAGACGTCGTCGCGCGTCGCCGCGTTGATCGACTCGGGCGTGCCGCCGATCGGACGGCCGAGCGGATGCGCCGGGAAGACCTGCTCGGTGAAGCGCTCCCAGAGCACGTCGACCGGATCGTCGTCGGCCATCGCGAGCTCCTCGAGGATGACCCCGCGCTCGGTCTCGAACTCGTCGCGGTCGATGACGCTCGCGCAGAGCATGTCGGAGAGGACGTCGATCGCCATCGGCAGGTCCACGTCACGGATCTTCGCGTGGTAGACGGTGTGCTCGCGCGCGGTCGCCGCGTTGTGGTCGCCGCCGACGCGGTCGAAGGCCTGCGCGATGTCGAGGGCCGAGCGGGTCGCGGTGCCCTTGAAGAGCAGGTGCTCGAGGAAGTGGGTCGAGCCGTACTGGTGGGCCGCCTCGTCGCGGGAGCCGACCGGCACCCAGTAGCCGATGCTCGCGGAGGCCGCGCCGGGCACCGACTCGGTGAGGATGCGGACGCCGCTGGGCAGGATCGTGCGGCGCAGCCGCGTCCCGCCGTGGAGCTCGGCGTCGAGCTCGGGAAGGTCGAGGGGCAGGGGGATGGCTTCGGTCATGACCCGACCACCCTAGGCGATGCCCCGGACGCGGAAATCCCCCGCAGGGACCAGGAGGCCCGTGCCACGATGGCGGCATGAAGAACGGCAACGACCCCTACGCCCAGCTCGATCCCGTCCCCCTCATCCGCATGACCGCCGCCTTCCAGGACGGCGGCGAGCTCCCCCTCGCCCAGGTCTCGAAGGCCCAGGGCGGCCAGGAGCTCTCCCCCGCGCTCGAGTGGGAGCGCGTCCCGAACGCGAAGAGCTACCTGCTCACCTGCTACGACCCGGACGCCCCGACGATGTCGGGCTTCTGGCACTGGGTCGTCGCCGACATCCCCGCCTCCGTCACCTCGACGACGGAGGGCGAGGTGCCCGAGGGCGCGACCGTCCGCCTCAACGAGGCGCTCGAGCGCGGCTTCATCGGCGCCGCTCCCCCGGCCGGCCACGGCCCGCACCGCTACTTCTTCACCGTGCAGGCCCTCGACGTCGAGCGCCTCGACGTGCCGGACGACCTCACGGCCGCGCGCGTCCACTTCATGGCCCGCGAGCACGTCATCGCCCGCGGCCACCTCCACGCGACCTGGGCGAACCCCGACCAGTGCGCGTAGCGCCCCGCCGTCTGCCCGCCCTCGACGCCGTCAGCGCAGGCACGGGCAAGGGCCCCGGCGAATCCGCCGGGGCCCTTCCTTATGCGCTGGGAGCGCTGCGTCCTAGATGTCCGCGTCGTCGACGCCCGCGGCGCCGTCGGCCGCCTCGGCGACCGGGGCGAGCGAGAGCTTGCCGCGGTCGTCCACCTTGGTGATCTCCACGAGGATGCGCTGGCCGACCGAGACGACGTCCTCGACGTTCTCCACGCGCTTGCCGCCCGAGATCTTGCGGAGCTCGGAGACGTGGAGGAGGCCGTCCTTGCCCGGGAGGAGCGAGACGAACGCGCCGAAGGTCGCGAGCTTCACGACCGTGCCGAGGTACTGCTCGCCGACCTCGGGCATCTGCGGGTTGGCGATCGCGTTGATCGCCGCGCGCGCGGCCTCGGCCGAGGTGCCGTCCGTGGCGCCGATGTAGACGGTGCCGTCGTCCTCGATCGAGATCTCGGCGCCGGTGTCGTCCTGGATCTGGTTGATGACCTTGCCCTTGGGCCCGATGACCTCGCCGATCTTGTCGACGGGGACCTTCACCGAGATGATGCGCGGCGCGGTCTCGGCCATCTCGTCCGGCTCCGAGATGACGGCCGTGATGGCCTTGTCGAGGATCTGGACGCGGGCGTCGTACGCCTGCTTGAGGGCCGAGTCGAGGACCGACGAGGGGATGCCGTCGAGCTTCGTGTCGAGCTGGATGGCCGTGACGAAGTCCTTCGTGCCGGCGACCTTGAAGTCCATGTCGCCGAGCGCGTCCTCGGCGCCGAGGATGTCGGTGAGGGCCGCGTAGCGCATCTCGCCGTCGACCTCGTCCGAGACGAGGCCCATGGCGATGCCCGCGACGGGGGCGCGCAGCGGCACGCCCGCATTGAGGAGCGAGAGCGTCGAGGCGCAGACCGAGCCCATCGAGGTGGAGCCGTTCGAGCCGAGCGCCTCCGAGACCTGGCGGATCGCGTAGGGGAACTCCTCGCGCGACGGGAGCACCGGCACGAGGGCGCGCTCGGCGAGGAAGCCGTGCCCGATCTCGCGGCGCTTCGGGGAGCCGACGCGGCCGGTCTCGCCCGTCGAGTACGGCGGGAAGTTGTAGTGGTGGAGGTAGCGCTTGTGGTCGATCGGCGAGAGCGAGTCGATCTGCTGCTCCATCTTGAGCATGTTCAGGGTGGTGACGCCGAGGATCTGCGTCTCGCCGCGCTGGAAGATCGCCGAGCCGTGCACGCGCGGGATGACGTCGACCTCGGCGTCGAGCTGGCGGATGTCCGCCACGCCGCGACCGTCGATGCGCTTGCCCTCGCGGAGGATGCGGCCGCGGACGACCGTCTTCGTGACGGCCTTGTACGCGCCCGAGACCTGGCCGAGCACGGACTCGTCGAGCTCGCCGGCCTCGACCTTGGCGGCGATCTGCTCCTTGACGCGCGCCTTGAGGGCGTCGTCGGCGTCCTGGCGCTCGATCTTGTCGGCGATCTGGTAGACGCCGACGAGGTCGTCGTAGGCGAGCTCGGCGACGCGGTCGTACGCCTCCTGCGAGTACGGCGGGAACGTCGGGTACTCGCGGACGGCCTTGCCCATCTGGTCGGCGAGCTGCTGCTGCGCCTTGACGAGCTGCGAGAGGAACGGCTTCGCGGCCTCGAGGCCCTGCGCGACGACGGCCTCGTTCGGCTTCGTGGCGCCGCCCTGGATGAGGTCCCAGGCGACCTCGGTCGCCTCGGCCTCGACCATCATGATGGCGATGTCCTCGGTGCCGTCGGCCTTCGTGACGAGGCGGCCGGCGACGGTGAGGTCGAAGACGGCCTCGGCGAGCTGCTCGTGCTTCGGGAAGGCGACCCACTGGTCGCCGATGAGCGCGAGGCGCACGCCCGCGATCGGGCCTGAGAACGGCACGCCTGAGATCTGCGACGACATCGAGGCCGCGTTGATCGCGAGCGCGTCGTAGAACTCGCCCGGCGCGATCGAGAGCACGGTGACGACGATCTGGACCTCGTTGCGGAGGCCGTCGACGAACGACGGGCGCAGCGGGCGGTCGATGAGGCGGCAGACGAGGATCGCCTCGGTCGAGGGGCGGCCCTCGCGGCGGAAGAACGAGCCGGGGATCTTGCCCGCGGCGTACGAGCGCTCCTCGACGTCGATCGTGAGCGGGAAGAAGTCGAAGTGGTCCTTCGGCTGCTTCGAGATGCTCGTCGCCGAGAGGAGCATCGTCTCCTCGTCGAGGTAGGCGACGGCCGAGCCCTGCGCCTGCTGGGCGAGGCGGCCGGCCTCGAACCGGATCTTGCGGGTGCCGTGCTTGCCGTTGTCGAGGACGACCTCGGAGAACTTGACGTCAGGTCCCTCCATGGGCCTGCTCCTTCCTGTCGTTCGCGGCAGGCAGGGTACGGCGCATGCACGAGCATCTGGCCCGGCATGCCCGGCTGATCGTCAGAAGTGAGACGCCGGACGTCTGGCGCCCGGGGACCCGCTACCGAAGATCAGCGACTGCCGACCGCGAGTGGAACTGATGGTTACCTCGCCACGGTAGCAGGCGAATGCGGCCCTCCCGTCGAGGCCCGGGCGTGGCGAATCGCGCCCGGGCCTCGCCGAGCCTCGCTATGCGGCCGCCTCAGCCGCCGCATCGAGCGCGCGACAGACATCCGCGACGAGCACCTCGGTCGGCTCGACGCCGATCGAGAGGCGGAGGAGGCGGTCCGTCACGCCCGCATCGGCGCGCGCCTCGGGGGTCATCGAGGCGTGGGTCATCGTCGCCGGATGCGCGACCAGGCTCTCGACGCCGCCGAGCGACTCGGCGAGCGAGAAGAACTCGAGGGTCTCGATGAAGGCCCGCACGCTCGCCTCGCCGCCGACGAGCTCGAGCGAGACCATCCCGCCGAAGCCGTGCTGCTGTCGGGCCGCGAGCTCGTGCCCTGGGTGGCTCGGAAGGCCCGGGTAGACGACCGCTGCGACGGCCGGATGCGACTCCAGCGCCTCGGCGACGGCCTGGGCGCTCGCCTGGTGGCGCGCCCAGCGCAGCTCGAGCGTGCGCAGGCCGCGAAGCGCGAGGAAGGCGTCGAAGGGGCTGCCGGTCACGCCGAGCACATTGCCCCACCAGCCGATCCGCTCGGCGAGCTCGGCCTCCCGCGCGACGACGACGCCCGCGACCACGTCCGAGTGCCCGTTGAGGTACTTCGTGGCGGAGTGGACGACGAGGTCGGCGCCGAAGGCGAACGGACGCTGGCCGAGGGGGGTGAGGAAGGTGTTGTCCACGGCGACGAGCGCGCCGGCCTCGTGGCCGGCTGCCGAGACCGCGGCGAGGTCGGTGATGCGCAGCAGTGGATTCGAGGGCGTCTCGATCCACACGAGCGCCGGGCGGGCCTCGGCGATCACCCGAACGGCGGACGCGGTGTCCGTGAGGTCGAAGGTCGCGAGCTCGAGGTGGCCGTTCGCGGCGAGCGTGTCGAAGAGCCGCCATGAGCCGCCGTAGGCGTCGTGCGGGACGACAAGGCGGTCGCCCGGCTTCGTCGTGGCGAGCACCGCGAGCGTGATCGCGGCCATCCCCGTCGACACGGTCGTCGCTCCCGCTCCCCCCTCGAGGGTTGCGACCGCCTGGGAGAAGAGCTCCCTGGTCGGGTTGCCGCTGCGCGTGTAGTCGAAGCGGCGCGGGGTCCCGAACTCAGCGAAGCTGAAGTTCGAGGAGAGGTGGATCGGCGGGGTCACGGCGCCGTGCGCCGGGTCGGAGTCGATGCCGACGCGTAGCGCGGCGGAGAGCGCCGCGGGCGCGAGGTCGGAGAAGGGATGCTCGGGGTTCGGATGCGCAGCGGTCATGCTGGGCAGAGTAGGAAGGCATCCGACCGCCGGGCAGCCTCGATCGTCGCGCTTCGTGATGATCGCCCGCAGGGCCCGCGGGAGGCGCGCGGTCACAGCGGGGGCACGAGATCGGCACCGCGCAGGTCGGACGCCGTCCGGCGCTAGCCGCGCAGGCTCTTGAGAGTGCCGAACTCGCCCGAGGGCTGCTCGCCCTCGTCGTAGATGTCACGCGGCGAGCCGACGATCTTCTTGTCGGGCTTCACGGCGACCTTCGTGTTCTTCTGCGGGTAGTCGAAGCGCGAGAGCACGTAGCGCATCGCCTCGAGGCGGGCGCGCTTCTTGTCGTTCGACTTCACGACGGTCCACGGCGACTCGGCGGTGTCCGTGTAGAAGAACATCGCCTCCTTCGCGGCCGTGTAGTCGTCCCACTTGTCGAGCGAGGCGAGGTCCGTGGGGCTGAGCTTCCACTGACGCACGGGGTCGTCGCGGCGCGAGGCGAAGCGGGCGAGCTGCTCGGCGCGGCCGACCGAGAACCAGAACTTGATGAGCGTGATGCCCGAGTGGACGAGCATGCGCTCGAACTCCGGGGCGGATCGCGTGAACTCGAGGTACTCCTCGGGCGAGCAGTAGCCCATGACGCGCTCGACGCCGGCGCGATTGTACCAGGAGCGGTCGAAGAGGACGATCTCGCCGGCGGAGGGCAGGTGCTGGACGTAGCGCTGGAAGTACCACTGGCCCTGCTCGCGCTCGGTCGGCTTCTCGAGCGCGACGGTGCGGGCGCCGCGGGGGTTGAGGTGCTCCATGAAGCGCTTGATCGCGCCGCCCTTCCCGGCGGCGTCGCGGCCCTCGAAGATGATGACGACCTTCTTGCCGGACTCCTTCACGTGCGTCTGGAGCTTGAGCAGCTCGATCTGGAGCGCGCGCTTCTGGCGCTCGTAGACGCGGCGGGAGAGCTTGGTGTCGTACGGGTACCCGTGGCGCCAGGCGTCGCCGTCGGGCTCGTCGTCGCGAAGGTCGGCGAGCTCGTCGACCTCCGGCGTCATGTCCGGGATCCCGGCCGGATTGAGGGTGAACTCGGAGTCGTGAGGCATATGTCGAGCCTAGTGCCGAGGGGTCCTCGGCCCGCCACCCCTTTCACTGCCGACCTCCGGAACGCCGTGCGGAGCACACGCCGTCTCGGAACGCCGGAGGCCCCGCACCTGGCGGGGCCTCCGGTAGCGGTCGGCGCTCGGCCGGGGCTATCGGCGCAGGCCGAGGCGCTCGATGAGCGAGCGGTAGCGCTCGATGTCGACGTCGGCGAGGTAGCCGAGGAGACGACGGCGCTGGCCGACGAGGAGCAGGAGGCCGCGGCGCGAGTGGTGGTCGTGCTTGTGGGCCTTGAGGTGCTGGGTGAGGTCCTTGATGCGGGTCGTGAGGATCGCGATCTGGACCTCCGGGGAGCCGGTGTCGCCCGGGTGGGTGGCGTACTCCTCGATGATGGCCTTCTTGGCGTCGGCGTTCAGTGCCATGATGTGCTCCCTTTCGTGTCCGCTGCGCGGCGCTCGACGCGGGGTGCGCGAGCTCTCTGGATCCGCGGCCGGTGGACGGCAACCTGACGATGCTACCAGCTCGCCGGGCCAACCGCTCGCCCGCGCGGCGCGGCGACGCGCGAGATCCGGGTCGAGCACGGACGCGGAAAGGGCCCGGCGCGATGCCGGACCCTCTCGGAGTTCGGGGCGGGCCCCGTCGTTCCGCTCGCGCTACTTCACGCCGAGCAGGTCGATGACGAAGATGAGCGTCTTGCCCGAGAGGCGGTGGCCGCCGCCGGCGGGGCCGTACGCGAGGGCAGGCGGGACGACGAGCTTGCGGCGGCCGCCGACCTTCATGCCGGGGATGCCCTCCTGCCAGCCCTTCACGAGCATGGCGAGCGGGAACTCGATCGACTCGCCGCGGTCCCACGAGGAGTCGAACTGCTCGCCGGAGTCGTGCTCGACGCCGAGGTAGTGGACGTCGACGGTCGAGCCGCGCTCAGCCTCGGGGCCGTCGCCGACGAAGAGGTCCTCGATGACGAGCTCCTCGGGGGCCGGGCCCTCGGGGGCGTCGAGCTCGGGCTTCGTGCGGTTCGCGTCCATGTGGGCGCCCTTCCGTTCGTGGCCGGATCGCTGCTCCGGCGCCTCGGGTGTGGTTCGCGCTGAATGCTAGCGGCGCAGGACGTACGCCGACTGGGCGGCGTTGAGTCGGCGGCGCAGCCCCGTGAGCACGGCGAGCGTCTCGGCCTCGTCGGCCTGGCGCGCGCGGCTCGACGCGTTGCGGAGGAGCCGGTTGCGGGCGACGGCGAGGTGCGACGACTCCGAGATGAACTCGCGCATCGCCCTGCCCATCTCCGGGCTCATGCTCCGCGCCCAGCGGCGGGCGCCCGTGCGGCCGCGCATCGTCGTGAGCATCTCGACCTCGCCCGGCGAGTACCAGCCCACGGCCGCGTACTCGGAGAGGCGCTCGCGCAGGATGCGCGCCTCCCCTCGGCGGAGGTACACCACGAGCCCGATCCAGGCGAGGAAGATCGGGAACATGATGCAGAAGAAGCCGATGGCGAAGGTCGAGAGCTGCTCGCCGCCGGTGCGGGCGCTGCCCGCCATCGTCGAGATGCCGTTCCACGTGCCGTGGAGGAGCATGCCCGGGATGAGGCCGACGAGCCAGCTGAGGAGCACCCCGCCGGGGCCGTAGCGGCGGGCCGCCCAGCCCACGGCCGCGCCCGTAAGCGAGACGCAGATCGGGTGGAGCAGCGGCAGCGCGATGCCGCGGAAGAAGAACTGCACGCCGAGGCCCTGCACGCCGTGCTCAGCCCAGGTCGTCGTGAAGTAGAGGAGGTTCTCCGTGAAGGCGAAGCCGGCGCCGATGAGCGCGCCGTAGACGATGCCGTCGACGGGCCCGTTGAGGTGGCGGCGGCCCGCGAAGTAGATGACGAGGAGGCCGAGGCCCTTCATCGACTCCTCCGCGAGGGGCGCGCCGACGACCGCGCCCGCGGCGTCGACGTTCCAGCCGAGGGCGTCCCACACCCCCGTGAGGAGGACGGAGAACAGGAGCGCGAGCCCGACGGCGACGCCGCCGCCCCAGAACACCGCGCCGAGGAGGTACATCGGCGGCTCCGGCTCCCAGCGGTCGATGAACCACACCACCGCCCAGACGAACGAGATGGGCAGGAGCGCGAGCGCGAGCGAAAAGAACGCGTAGGCGCCGGCGCCCTGCATCGCAAAGAGCACGATGAAGACCGCGATCGTGATGAGGGCGATGACTCCCATGACGATCGAGGTGACGTTCATCGCGATGTTCGAGCGCTTCGGGGCCGGCGGGGCGCCGAGGAACTGCTGGTGGAGGTGCACCGTGTCGCCGGTGGGCTGCGCGATCTGCCGCTGCGGGGCGTAGGGCCCGGCGTACTGACCCTGCGCCCCGTACTGGGTCTGCTGGCCGTACTGCGTCTGGTGCCCGTACTGCGCCTGCTGCTGCGGGTACTGCCCCTGCTGCGGGTACTGGGCCTGCGGCTGGCCGTACTGCGTCTGCTGGCCGTGCTGGGTCTGCTGGCCAAACTGCGGGGCGCCGTATCCGGCGGGCTGACCTTGCTGCGGCGTCTGGCCGTAGCCGCTCTGCTGGCCGTACGGCCGTCCCGGCTGCTGCTGCGCGCCCTGGGGCGGCCACTGCGTCGTCACGCGGATGCTCTCCTTCGCGAGTCGTCCGCGCGCGTCTCCTCGGCGGGATGCCGACTCGGCGGGGGCGCCGGGGGCGTTCGGACGAAGGTCCAGGGTAGGCCCCGCCTACGACACCTTCCCTTCGACCGCGATGGGATCGGCCTGGAGGATGACCGAGAACCGGGGCCGGTCACCCGGGAGGCCGACGCGTCGAGTGGTCGGCCGCGGGCCCGGGATGGATCAGCCCGCCGTGCGCTCGGAGACCTGGGCGGCGGCCGAGGCCGGCTCCTTCGCCTCGGCGATCGCCTGGCGGTCGGCCTGCACGCGGAGCAGGAGCGCGCGCTCGACGATGCGGCGATCCGGGTCGCGCTTGTCGACCGAGGCGTGCTCGCGCGCGTAGGCGAGGCGCGTCGCGTCCTCGATGAAGTCGCGCATCGCGCGGTGGCGCCGGGGGCCGCCCTCCTTCGCCCACTTGAGGGCGCGGGTGCGGGCGTCCCAGTCGGTGATCATCGTCACCTCGTTGGCCGTGAACCAGCCCTTCTCGGCGTACTCCTCGAGCCGGGCGCGCGTCATGGCCTGGTCGTGCGAGCGCAGCCGGAAGAGCGCCCAGCAGAGCAGGAGGAAGAGCGGCACGTCGATGGCGAGGTAGTAGCCGATCCACGCGACCGGGTTCGCGGGATCGAGGCCGAGCAGCGGGAGCAGGAGCACCGAGCCGGAGTTCCAGAAGGCGTGCGCGAGCACGGCGAGCGTGACGCCGACGAGCCAGCTCAGGCCGATGCGGGCCGCTCCCCCGCGGCGCGCGGCCGCGCCGAGGATCATCCCCGTGATGCCCGTGAAGAGCGCGTGCGCGAACGGCGAGAGGATGCCGCGCACGACGAGGGTCCACACGAGCGATCCGGCGCCCGCGTTCGCGAAGTAGATGATGTTCTCCGTGAAGGCGAACCCGGCGCCGATCATCGCCGCGTAGATGAAGCCGTCGATGGGGCCGTCGAACTCGCGGCGCGCGATCGCGAGGATGAGCAGGAGCCCGAGGCCCTTGATGACCTCCTCGACGAAGGGGCCCTGGAAGGCGACGGTGAAGACGTCGAGCTGGCTCGGGTCGAGCCACTGGCTCGCCATCCGCAGCGTGAGGTTGCCGCCCCAGAGGGTGCCGAGCACGGCGGCGCCGGCGCCGTAGAGGATCCCGAGCGCGAGGAGGGCGCGGGGCTCCGGCTCCCAGCGGTCGAGCCACCAGGCGGCGAAGAGCACGATCGCGAGCGGCACGAGGGCCGGGATGGCCATGACCATGGCGCTCGTCTTGAGCGTGATGAGCAGCCATCCGGCGACGATGAGGAGGAAGACGACGAGCACGCCGAGGATCCCCATCCAGAGGGCGCTGCTCGCGTCCCGGCGGGTGGTCGGCACGGGGTCGGCGTATCGCACGTGCGGCTCCTTCGATCGGAGGCGAGCCTAGCGGCGGGGGCCCGCGGAGGCGGGAGCGGCACAGGGGGCGACCCGCCTCGGACGCTATCCTGGGGGCATGAATCGCGTCGTCTTCGCCCTGGGCCTCGGCCTCGGATACGTCCTCGGCGCCCGCGCCGGCCGCGAGCGCTACGTGCAGATCCAGGAGGGCGCCCGCTCGCTGGCCGCCTCCGAGCCGGTGCGCCGCGGCGTCGCCGAGGTGCAGCACGCCGTCGACACCGCGACGCCCCGCGCGCGCGTCGGCGCCCGCCGCCTCGCGGACGAGGGCGGCCAGGTCGCGAAGATCGCGGCGGGCCTCGTCGGCGACGGCGCCCAGAAGCTCGCCGGCGCCGTCACGGGCGCCGCCCACACAGCGCGCACCCGCTTCACGAGCCAGGCCGAGGACCTCCAGACCCGCGTGACGCTCTCGGCCGAGGAGCTCCGCAAGCGCAGCGAGGAGCTGCGCGCGAAGAGCACGGAGCAGATCGAGGGCCTGCGCACGAAGAGCGAGGAGCTCCGCGCAAAGAGCACGGAGCAGATCGAGGAGCTGCGCGCCAAGAGCACGGAGCAGATCGACGAGCTCCGCTCGCGCGTCGACGCCGAGCTCGAGCGCACCCGCGAGGCCTCCGGCGACCAGCTCGTGAAGCTCGGCGCCGCCCGCGAGGAGGCGCTCGACGTGTGGGACGACGACGATGACGACGCCGAGGGCCAGGAGCCGAACGCGGCCGACCCGGCGCCCGACGCCGCCGAGGCGGAGCCCGAGCACCGCTAGCGCTCCCCCGCGGCGACCCTGCGACGCCGTGCACGCTCGCCAGACGAACGAAGGGCGGGCCCGAGGATCTCCTCGGGCCCGCCTCTCGCTTCGGCCGCCGCCGCTAGCTCAGCTCGAAGCGGTCGTGGTCGTCGAGACGGTCCTCGACCTGCTCGAGCATCTCCGGCGTGATGATCTGGATGGCGCTCGTCTCCGGCAGCGCGCCCGAGAGCTTCTGCGGCTCGAGAATCGACTCGACCTGCTCGCGCGTGAGCAGGCCGCGCTCGACGATGAGCTCGGAGACGGAGTGCTTCGTCGCGAGGGCCTCCTTCGCGAGCTTCGTCGCCGTCGCGTAGCCGATGACCGGGATGAGGGCGGTGATGATGCCGACGGAGGCCTGCACCGTCGCCTTCAGGTGCGCCTCGTTCGCGGTGATCCCGTCGATGCAGTTCACGCGGAGCGTGCGCGCCGCGCGGCGCAGCCACGTCGAGTTCTGCATGAGCGTGTGGGCGATGACCGGCTCGAAGGCGTTGAGCTGGAGCTGGCCGGCCTCCGAGGCCATCGAGACGGTGACGTCGGCGCCCGCGATGACGAAGGCGACCTGGTTCACGGCCTCCGGGATGACCGGGTTCACCTTGCCCGGCATGATGCTCGAGCCGGCCTGGCGCGCGGGGAGGTTGATCTCGCCGAGGCCCGCCTGGGGGCCCGAGGAGAGCAGGCGGAGGTCGTTGCAGATCTTCGAGAGCTTCATCGCCGTGCGCTTCATGACGCTCGACAGCGACATGAACACGCCCGTATCGCTCGTCGCCTCGATGAGGTCGCCGGCCGTGACGAGCTGCTCGTAGCCGGTGATCTCGCGGAGGTGCTTCATGACCGTCGGCGCGTAGCGCGGGTCGGCGGCGATGCCCGTGCCGATCGCGGTGGCGCCGAGGTTGAGCTCGAGCAGGAGCGGCAGCACGTCGCGGAGGCGCTGGATGTCCTCGCCGAGGGTCGTGGCGAAGCCGTTGAACTCCTGGCCGAGCGTCATCGGCACGGCGTCCTGGAGCTGCGTGCGGCCGACCTTGAGGATGTGGCGGAACTCGAGGCCCTTCTGGGCGAAGGAGTTCTGGAGGAGCGTGTACTCGTCGATGAGGCGCGTGACCGTGTGGACGAGCGCGATCTTCATGGCCGAGGGGTACGTGTCGTTCGTCGACTGCGAGCGGTTCACGTGGTCGTTCGGCGAGAGGTAGGCGTAGTCGCCGAACTCGCGGCCGGCGAGCTCGAGGCCGCGGTTCGCGATGACCTCGTTCGCGTTCATGTTCGTCGAGGTGCCGGCGCCGCCCTGGATGACGCCGACGACGAACTGCTCGTGGAGGCGGCCCTCGATGAGGTCCTGGCAGGCACGGTCGATGAGGTCCGCGAGCTCCTGGTCGAGGACGCCGATCTCGGCGTTCGCTCGGGCCGCGGCCTGCTTCACCTGGGCATAGGCGACGACGAAGTCCGGGTACACGCTCACGTTGCGGCGCGAGATGGCGAAGTTCTCGACGGCGCGCGCGGTGTTCACGCCCCAGTACGCGCCGGCGGGGATATTCATCTCGCCGAGGGAGTCGCGCTCCACGCGGTACTTCCCCTCGGGGTCGATGAGCGGGTTCTGGAGATCGGGCATCGGTGCCTCCTGCTGCTCGGCGCGGATCGCGCGCCTTGTCCGGACGGGGAGCGTCGGCGTCCGAGCCTAGCCCGTCGAGGTGCGGGCCGCCGCTGGGCGGGCGCACGAGCGAGCGCCCCGTCCGGTCTGCGGAGGGGGCGCTCGGGGTGGCGCTCGGGGTGGCGCGCTGCGGGCGGGGCCGAATCGGTTCGGGCGAGGCCCGCCGAGAATGGAGCCGCCTAGCCGGCGCGGCGGGCGAGGAGTCCGTCGCGGAGCATGCCGACGAGGGCGTCGACCTGGACCGAGTCCTGCGAGCCCTCCTCGTGCTCGAGCCCGTCGAGCGCGCGGGCGGCGAGGCCCTGCTTCGCGTCGATGAGCTCGGCGATACGCGAGTCGATCGTCTGCGCGGCGACGATGCGCCAGGCGGTGACGGGCTCCTCCTGGCCGATCCGGTGGACGCGGTCGATCGCCTGCGTCTGCTCGGCGGCGGTCCAGCTGAGCTCCGCGAGGACGACGTCGGAGGCGACCTGGAGGTTGAGTCCGACGCCCGCCGCCATGAGCGAGCAGACGACGACCTGCACCGACGGGTCCTTCTGGAACGCGTCGATGGCTGCCTGGCGCGCGGAGGGCGTCTGGTCGCCGCGGATCGACACGGCGCGGATCTCGTTCGCCGCGAAGGTCGCCTCGGCCCGGTCCATGGCCTCGACGTGCTTCGCGAAGTAGACGACCTTGCCGGCCGAGCGGGCGAGCTGCGCCGCGTACTCGGCGGCGAGCTCGGCCTTCGCGATGCCGAGGCGGTGGAGCATCGTGAAGATGCTCTCGCTGGAGGCCGTGGCCTTCGACTCCTCGACCTCCTGGCGGGCGATCATGCGCAGGCGCTCGAGGTCGATCGTGCCGGCGGGCTGGCCCGAGGCCTCGATCATCCGGTCGTAGCGGGCGAGGAGGCGCGTCACGAGCGCCTGCTCGGCGGCGCGGATGGACCGCGACTCGTCCGAGTCGAGCTCGACGGGGAGGTCGACGACGCGCTTCGAGGGCAGGTCGGCGGCGACGTCGATCTTGCGGCGGCGCACGATGCCCATGTCGATGACGGCCTGGCGAGCGGCCGCGAGGAAGCCCTGGTCGCTCGGCACGAGGCCGGTCGCGTCGAGGCGGTCGAGGAGCTCCCGCGAGGGGCGGTCGCCGTCGAGCCAGCCGAGGAACTGCCAGATGGCCTTGAAGTCCTCGACGTCGTTGATGAGCGGGGTGCCCGTGAGCGCCATGAGCAGCGGGTCGGCGCCGGGGATGCGGTTGCGGACGCCGTGGGCGAGCTGCATGACGAGGCGCGAGCGCTGCGAGTGGAGGTTCTTGATGAAGTGCGCCTCGTCGACGATCATCCCGCGCAGGCCGAGCTTCGAGAGCCAGCCGAGGTGCCGGTCGAGGATCTCGTAGTTCACGATGAACACGTCGGCGAAGGCGTCGATGTCCTTGCCGTCGCCGGAGATGACGGTGGCGCGGCGGTTCGGCGTCCAGCGGGCGACCTCGCGGGCCCAGTTCGTCTTCACGACGTTCGGGACGACGACGAGGAGCGGGTACGCGTCGGCGATCGAGGCGGCGAGCACCGACTGCGCCGTCTTGCCGAGGCCGGGCTCGTCGGCGAGGAGGAAGGTGCGGTGGCCGGCGCGGACGCCCGCGAGCAGGCGGGCCTGGTGCGGCATGAGCTCGAGGCCGTTCGGCGTGATGCGGTCGCGCTTCGGGGGCTCGGGGAGGTCCATCGAGGCCGCGCCGCCGCCGGCGCCGGTCTCGAAGGCGCGCAGCAGGGGGCCGAGGAGCTCCCAGTCCTGCAGACGCGAGTAGCGCGGGATGACCGGTTCGAGGCGATCGAGGCGCGGCTCGAGGAAGGGGTTCGAGCGCACGCGGGCGCGGACGCTCACGGGCAGCACCTGGCGGCTCGCGATCTCCGGCGGGACGAGCTGCTCGGCGGGCGCAGGGGCGGGCGGCTCGTCGTCGACGACGAGCTCGACGCCGCCGGCGAAGAGCATCTGCTTGCGGAGGGCCCGGCCCTGCTCGGTGATGGGCGTCTCGGGCGCGAGGAGCTGGATGAGCGAGGTGTCGCGCGCGGCGACCTTCGCGAGGATCGCGGCAAGGCCGTCGAGGCGCTTGAGCGCGTCGGCGCGCTCGTGGTCGCTGAGCTCGGGCGACTCCTTCGCGCGGGTGCGCTCCTCCCGCATGAGGAGGGCGATGACCTGGAACTTCGTGCGGTTCGAGGGCGAGAGGCGGCCGCGCTGGGCGGCGGCCTCGACCTCGCGGGCCCCGCGCGCGAGCTGCGGGATGACGCCGGTGTTGTCGACCGGCTTGCGGTTGCGGGCGGAGGATCCGCCCGAGCGGGCGCGGGCCTTCTGCGGCATGCCCCTCCTCTTCGACGATGCGGGCGCCCGGCGCGAGTGCGACCGGGGCGCGCGGCCCGGCGCGGCGAAAGGCGGCCGGATGGCCGCGCCCCCGCGGGGCTGCGATGGCGGGCGGGGCTGGAGAACGTGCCGATCCGCTCGCGCCCCACCAGTGTACGCGACCCGCCCCCGCGCGCCGGAGGACGCCGAAGGTGGTCGCTCGGCCGCTGGCCTTTCGCTCGGCCGCTGGCCGGTCGCTCTGCTGCTGGCCGGTCGCTCCGCTGCTGGCCGGTCGCTCTGCTGCTGGCCGGTCGCTCTGCTGCTGGCCGATCGCTCCGCTGCTGGCCGGTCGCTCGCGACCGCTGGCCATCCGCTCATCCGCTGGCGAAGATCCGCCAGCTGGCGGGCGATCGACCAGCGGATGCGTCTCAGCGCGCCGGTGGCACTGCAGGTGGTTGCGGAGCGAGCAGCGAGCGTCTCGAAACCACCCACTTCCGGAGGTCATCCGACCCGCTCTCGCGATCAGGAATCGGAGCGCCCGGTGATGCCATACTTCTTGGCGTGTCCTCCCCCCTGCCTGCCTCGCCCCGGCCGTACTTCACGCCGTCGGGCCGGGTGGCCGGGGACTGGAGCGCCCACATCGCTACGACGCTCGATCGCACGGCCGCGATGCTCGAGGGCCTCGACGAGGCCCAGTGGAACGCGCCGAGCCTCTGCGAGGGGTGGCGCGTCCGCGATGTCGCCGGCCACCTCGTGTGGCGCCTCGGCGGCTCGTCCTGGCAGCTCGTGAAGAGCACCGCCGGCGCGTACCTCGGACGCCACGTCGACCCCTCCGCCGCGATCGCCGACCTCGGCGTGCGCGAGGGCTCGCGTCCGGTCGAGGAGCTGCCGCGCGCGCTCCGCTCGATCGCCGAGGGCAAGGTGCGCGCCCGCAATCGCGTCTCGATCACCGAGCTCACCGAGGCCGTCGTGCACGCCTACGACATGAGCGAGGCGCTCGGCGAGGAGCTCCGCCTCTCCCCCCGCTCGACCGCGGCCGTCATGCTCGCGCGCCTGCGCGCCCCCGGCCCCGCCCGCGCCCTCTCGCGCCGCCGCACGCTCAGCGCCGTCGACGCGCGCTGGCAGCTCGGCTCCGGCCCCCGCCTCGAGGCGCGCGCGGCTGAGCTCGTCCTCCACGCCTTCGGCCGTCGCGAGCTCGACCTCGCCGGCACGGACGGCTCCGGCCTCGGCACCGGCGCGCCGACCGCCTAGGGCTCGCTGCGGCCCGTTGCGCGCTGCATTGCCCTGCGCGCTGCACCGCCGTGCGCGACCTGCCTCCGCACGCCCTCTCCCCGTATCCGCTACCGAAACGGGCATCCGCCACCCGAGTGGCGGTAGCGGACACCCGATTCGGTAGCGGATGCCGTGACGGAAGCCCGGCGGACGGCGAAGACGCCCGCAGGCTAGGAGGCGTCCTCGACAACGCCGCGGCGCGCGGGCGGGGCGGACTCGGGGCGGGCGAGGATCTCGCGCGCCTCCTCGACGTCCTGCCCCATGCGGGCGATGAGGGGCTCGAGCCCCTCGAAGCGCACCATCCCGCGGATGCGCTCGATGAACGACACCTCGACGACCTTGCCGTAGAGGTCGAGCGTCGCGTCGATGACGTGCGCCTCGACCTGCTTCTGCGGGACGCCCTCGAAGGTGGGGTTGTCGCCGACGGAGATGGCGGCGGGCCAGCTGCGCTCGCCGTCGTCGAGCCATCCGGCGTACACGCCGTCGGCGGGGATGAAGCCGTCGAGTGCGGGCGTGAGGTTCGCGGTCGGGAAGCCGAGCTCGCGGCCCCGCTTCGCGCCGTGGACGACCTCGCCGGAGAGCGTGTGCGGGCGGCCGAGCACGCGCGCGGCGCCGGCGACGTCGCCCGCCTCGAGCAGCTCGCGCACCCACGTCGAGGAGGCGCGGCGCACCATCGCCTCGTCGGGGGTCGGGCCGGGCTCGTCGTCGCAGAGGACGACCTCGTAGCCGAGGCGATCCGCGTGCTCGAGCAGCAGCGCGGAGTCGCCCGCGCCCTTTGCGCCGAAGCGGAAGTCGCGTCCGACGACGATGAGCCGCATGCCGAGGCCCTCGACGAGGATGCGCTCGATGAAGTCGATCGCCTCGATCGAGGCGGTCTCGCGCGTGAACGGGAGCACGAGCACGCCCGCGAGGCCCTGGCCCGCGAGGAGGGCGAGCTTCTGCTCGAGGGAGACGATCGGGCAGGGAGCCTTCTCGGGGGCGAAGAGCGCGGCGGGATGGCGGTCGAAGGTGACCGCGACCGGCGCGAGGCCCCGCTCGGCCGCCGCCTCGCGGAGGAGGCCGATGACGCGGCGGTGGCCGCAGTGGAGGCCGTCGAACTTGCCGATCGTCACGGCCGTGGCGCCGAGGCCGGCGGGGAGCTCCTCGAGCGAGCGGATGACCTTCATCGGGCGCCTCCCTCGGATGCGGCCCCCGCGGCGGGCTCGCGGCCGGGTCGCGTGGACTCGAGCCACGCCATCCCGAGCAGCGGCAGCACGGCCGGCACGTAGCCGTAGCCCTTGCCGAAGTGCGACCACACGGCGTCCGCCGGGAAGAGCTGCCGGTTGAGGCCCGAGAGCATGCCGACGGCGACGACGCCGCCGAACTCGAGGGCGATCGCGGCCCAGGCGATGCGTCGCGCGCGGGGGCCGCCCGCGACGAGCGCGGCGGTCGCGATCAGGTAGACGACGGCGGCGAGGGCCGAGAGCGAATAGGCGACAGGTGCCTGCGAGAAGCTGCCGGCGATCTGGACGATGCTGCGCCCGGTCGCGGCGAGGGCGAGGATGCCGTAGGCGAAGACGAGCACGCGGCCGACGCCCGTGATGCGGGGCGCGCGTCCGGCCGCGGGCGCCTCGGCCGAGCCGCCGTCGAGGTCGCCGGAGCCCTCGGCGCGCCGCGAGGCGAGCCGATCGGCGAGGGTGTCGATCGCGGCCATAGGCGTCCAGTATCCCACTCGGGTCGGCCGGGGACGCCACTCACGCAGGCGCGGGCGGTCAGGGCGGCCGCGCCGCCGCCGTCCTGCCCGCTAGCCGACGAGGAGCGGCCCCGCCCCCACCCAGATCTGCTGCATCCGCACGATCATGACCGCGACGGCGAGCATCGCGACGCCGAGGATGGCCGTGCTCCAGCGCGAGCGCTCGATGAGCCCCCAGAAGACCGCGGCCGGCGGGATGATGATCGCCGTGAGCAGGTAGAGCCAGAGCTCGAGGCCGTCGCCGAGGCAGGGGTTGCCCATCGCGGGCCCCGCGAGGCACAGGACGACGTCGACGACGAGCCCGAGCCAGCCCACGGCCGAGACGCCGACGGTGAGGTCGTCGGGCTTCCGCCCCATTCCCGCCGCGACGAGGCAGACGACGCCGGCGAGCGCGCAGATCGCGGCCTCCGCCCACGAGAGCCACTCGATCATGCGCCCGCCTCCTCGACGCGCTCGGCCGGCTCCGCGGCCGGCTCCTCCGCCGGGAAGTTCAGGATCGACTTCGCCGTGCTCCCGGAGACGCCGACGAGCCCGACGAGGCGGCCGTCCGGGGCGATGCCCGCGAGGGGGCTCTCCCCTTCGGGCGCGCCGGCCGGCACGTCGATGCGCTTGCCGTGGCCGAGGTCGATGGCCTCCTGCTCCGTGAGGTCGAGCACGCCGAAGCGGCGTCCCGCGACCTCCGCGCTCGGCATGAGCGCCTCGCGGGGGAGCGGATCGTCAGTCGTCGCAGCTTCCTCGACGCGGAAGGCGCCGACCCGGGTGCGGCGCAGCGCCGTGAGGTGCGCGCCGACTCCGAGCGCCTCGCCGAGGTCGCGGGCGAGCGCCCGGATGTACGTGCCGGAGGTGCACACGACGCGGACGTCCACGTCGAGCACCTGCGCGAAGCCGTCGTCGCCCGCGCCGCCGAGCGTCTCCCGCCGCATCCCGAGCCGCTCGAACTCGCGGATCGTCACCCTCCGCGCCGCGAGCTCCACCTGCTCGCCGTCGCGCACCCGCTTGTAGGCGCGGACGCCGTCGACCTTGATCGCGCTCACGGCCGAGGGCACCTGGTCGAGCTCGCCGGTGAGGGACGCCATGGCCGAGGCGACGCGCGTCTCGTCGAGGGCGTCGACGAGGGCCGGCTCGGCCGTCTCAAGGAGCTCGCCCTCGGCGTCCTCGGTCGTCGTCGTCTGGCCGAGGCGGATCGTCGCGAGGTACTCCTTGTCCTCGCCGACGAGGAAGGTGAGCAGGCGCGTCGCGTGGCCGACGCCGAGCACGAGCAGGCCCGTCGCCATCGGATCGAGGGTGCCGGCGTGCCCGACCTTGCGGGTGCCGAGGCTCTTCCGGGCCCAGGCGACGACGTCGTGGCTCGTGCGTCCGGCGGGCTTGTCGACGAGGGCGATGCCGTGCGGGGCGCGGCTAGGATCCTGAGGCATGTCGCCAGCCATCCTAGGCCGGTCCCCGAGGCCCGTCCCAGGCGGTCGGCGGGGTTCGCGATCGAGGGAGCAGCATGAGGATCGGCGTCATCGGAGCCGGGGCCGTCGGGGGCGTCTTCGCCGCGACGCTCGACCGCGCGGGCCACGAGCTCGCGGTCGCCGCGCGGGGCCGCACGCTCGAGGCGATCCGCCGCGACGGGCTCCGCCTCACCGGCCGCGCCGGCGAGCACGTCGCGCGCGTCGAGGCGGGCGAGCGCCTGCCCGCCGAGGTCGAGCTCGTGCTCTGCGCGACGAAGCTCCACGACGTCGGCGCCGCGCTCCGGGCGAGCCGCGAGTCGTGCCTCGGGACGCCCGTGCTCGTCCTCCAGAACGGCGTCTCCGGCCCGGAGCTCGCGCGCGAGGCGCTCGGCCCGCGCGCCCGCATCCTCGGCGGCCTCTCGATGTTCGCGGCGACGAACCACGGGGAGGGCCGCATCGAGCTCACCGGCCCCGGCGAGACGGTCGTGGGGCTCGGCTCGGAGGAGCCCTCGGCCCTCGCCCGCGGGGTCGCGGCCGTCCTCGACGAGGCGATGCCGACGCGCGCGATCGCGAACTTCGCGGGCGCCCAGTGGTCGAAGCTCATCGCGAACCACCTCAACGCGCTGCCCGCGATCCTCGGCACGAGCGTGCAGGACGGCCTCGCCGACCCGCGCCTGGTCCGCATCATGGCCGCGTCGATGCGCGAGGGCGTGCGCGCGGCGGCCGCGGAGGGCGTCGAGCTCGCCCCGCTGCCGATGCTCTGGCCGGCGCTGCGTTCCGCGCTCGCGAGCGGCCCGCTCGAGGCGGCGGCGACGGAGGTCGCGAAGTTCGGCCCCTACTTCGGCGAGGTGCCGAACCCCGGCTCGACCCTCCAGAGCCTGCGCCGCGGCGTCCCGACCGAGAACGCCGAGCTCGGCGGCCGCGCGGCCGCGGTCGCCGAGTCGCACGGCCTCTCCTCCCCCGTCACGCGCGCGCTCGAGGCGATCGTCGACGAGATCGAGCGCGGCGGCGCGCACCTCTCGCACGACGAGCTCGCCGCCCGGATCGCCCTCCCCGAGGGCGCGTGAGCGAGGCCGCGCCCGGCGCGGGCGCCGGCACCGACGACGGCGCCGTCTTCGACGCAGGTGCCGAGGTCGAGCCGCCCGCCGAGCGGGAGCGCCGCCTCGAGCTCGTCCGCCGCGTCGGCGCCTGGTTCGCCGAGGAGGCGCGCGACCTCCCCTGGCGCCGGCCGGGGACAACGCCCTGGGGCGTGCTCGTCTCGGAGGTCATGAGCCAGCAGACCCAGGTCGCGCGCGTCGCGCCCCGCTGGGAGGCATTCCTCGAGCGCTGGCCCGACGCCGCCACCTTCGCCGCTGCGAGCGATGCCGACGCCATCCGCGCCTGGGAGCGCCTCGGCTACCCGCGCCGCGCGCTGCGGCTGCGGGCCTGCGCCGAGGCGATCGTCGAGCGGCACGGCGGCGAGGTGCCCGCGAGCGTCGAGGCGCTGCTCGCGCTGCCGGGCATCGGTCCCTACACCGCGGGGGCGGTCGCGGCCTTCGCCTTCGGCATCCCCGCCGCGGTCGTCGACACGAACGTGCGGCGCGTGCTCGCGCGCGCGATCGAGGGGCGGGCGGATGCCTCGGCCCCGAGCCCCCGCCGTGACGCGGTCGCCTGGTCCCGCGCCCTCGACGGCGCCGTCCGGGCCGAGGCCGTCGCCTTCGCGCAGGGCGCCATGGAGCTCGGCGCGGTCGCCTGCACGGCCCGCTCGCCCCGCTGCGAGGCCTGCCCGATCGCCGACGCCTGCGCCTGGCTCGCCGCCGGCCGCCCGCCGCTCGAGGAGGGCGCCGCTCCCCCGCGCCGCGCCCAGCCGCGCTTCGCCGGCAGCCTCCGCGAGATGCGCGGGAGGCTCCTCGCCGAGCTCCGCGCGCACGGCGCCGTGCCGCGCGCCGAGCTCGAGGGCCGCCACGGCGAGGACGAGCGCTATGCGAAGGCGCTCGACTCGCTCCTCGCCGACGGCCTCGCCGTCGACGAGGGGGACGGCGGAATCGCCCTCCCTGGAGAGGGCCGTCCCGGCGGACCGTGAGCGTCGCGGGAGGATCGTCGCGGGAGGCCGCTAGGCGCGAGGCGCGGCGTCGCCCGCCTCCTCGGCGCCCGCGTCGTCGTCCTCCGCTCGCTCCCGCGGCTTCACGTACGGGTCCTCGTCGCCGGCGTAGCGGGCCGACTTCTTCTGCTCCTCGATCGCGGCGTCGCGCTCGCGCGCCTCGCGCAGGAGCGCCTCGATCGACTCGGCGTTCTCCGGGATGGCGTCCGGGATGAACTCGAGCGTCGGCGTGAGCCGCGAGGTGATGTTGCGGCCCACCTCGGTGCGGAGCATGCCCGTCGCCGACTTCAGGGCGGCCGCGGTGTCGCGGCGCTCCTCCTCCGAGCCGTAGACCGTGTAGAACACGCTCGCGTGCTGGAGGTCGC
Organism: Pseudoclavibacter triregionum; assembly: GCA_910822395.1. GTDB lineage: Bacteria > Actinomycetota > Actinomycetes > Actinomycetales > Microbacteriaceae > Pseudoclavibacter > Pseudoclavibacter triregionum. The sequence continues at coordinate 1,790,653 of OU365335.1, read as the reverse complement.
CCGTCACCCGGACGTCCGTGATGGTGACGAAGCCGAGCCGAGGGTCCTTGACGCCCCGCTCGAGCGCCTTCGCGACGATGACCTTGATGCGGTCCGCGAGCCGGACGGCGCGCGCGTGGTCGACCATGATGTCTCCTTCTGCCGGGGCCCTCGGCGCCGCGTCGGCGGCGTCAGGGCCATGATGCCAGCGAGGGCGGGGCCGCAGATGCGGACCCGCCCTCGCCGACGGTGATGCGATGCGCTAGACGCGCGGCTTCTCGACCATCTCGGTGGTCTCGATCTCGTCGCCGATCTGGATGTCGTTGAACTTGCCGAGGCCGATGCCGCACTCGAAGTCCGTGCGGACCTCGGTGACGTCGTCCTTGAAGCGGCGCAGCGACTCGATGGCGAGCCCGTCCGCGAGGACGACGCCGTCGCGGATGATGCGCGCCTTCGCGTTGCGCGTGATCGTGCCGGAGCGCACGATGCAGCCCGCGATGTTGCCGAACTTCGACGAGCGGAACACCTCGAGGATCTCCGCGACGCCCGACTGGACCTCCTCGTACTCGGGCTTGAGCATGCCCTTGAGCGAGTTCTCGATGTCCTCGAGCGCGTTGTAGATGACCGAGTAGAACCGGATGTCCACGCCCTCGCGAGCCGCGCGGTCGCGGGCCTTCGAGTCGGGACGCACGTTGAAGCCGATGATGATCGCGTTGTCGACCGTCGCGAGGTTGACGTCCGACTCCGTGACCGCGCCGACGCCCCGGTGGATGATCCGCAGCTGGACCGACTCGTCGACCTCGATCTTGAGGAGCGACTCCTCGAGCGCCTCGACGGCACCCGAGACGTCGCCCTTGATGATGAGGTTGAGCGACTCGACCTTGCCCTCCTCGAGGGCTCGCGTGAAGTCCTCGAGCGAGATGCGCTTGCGGGCCTTGGCGAGCAGCGCGTTGCGCTCGACGGCCTCGCGCTTCTCGGCGATCTGGCGGGCGGTGCGATCCTCGTCGGTGACGAGGAACGAGTCGCCGGCCTTCGGCACGGACGAGAGGCCCTGCACCTGGACGGGACGGGACGGGCCCGCCTCCTCCACGCTGTTGCCGTTCTCGTCGAGCATGGCGCGGACGCGGCCGTACGCGGTGCCCGCGACGATCGGGTCGCCCACGCGGAGCGTTCCCGACTGCACGAGCACGGTCGCGACGGAGCCGCGGCCCTTGTCGAGCTTCGCCTCGATGGCGATGCCTCGCGCGTCCTTGTCCGGGTTCGCGCGGAGGTCGAGGCCTGCGTCGGCGGTGAGGAGGACGGCCTCGATGAGCCCGTCGATGTTGAGCCCCTCGCGCGCCGAGACGTCGACGAACATCGTGTCGCCGCCGTACTCCTCGGCCACGAGCCCGTACTCGGTGAGCTGCGCGCGCACCTTCTGCGGGTTCGCCTCCGGCTTGTCGATCTTGTTCACGGCCACGACGATCGGCACCTCGGCCGCCTGGGCGTGGTTCAGCGCCTCGATCGTCTGGGGCATGATGCCGTCGTCCGCCGCGACCACGAGGATCGCGATGTCGGTGACGTTCGCGCCTCGGGCTCGCATGGCCGTGAAGGCCTCGTGACCCGGGGTGTCGATGAAGGTGATCGCGCGGTCGACGCCCTCGTGCTCGGTGTGCACCTGGTACGCGCCGATGTGCTGGGTGATGCCGCCGGCCTCGCCCTCCACGACGTTCGCGTTCCGGATGGCGTCGAGCAGTCGCGTCTTTCCGTGGTCGACGTGGCCCATGACGGTGACGACCGGCGGGCGCGCGACCAGCACGTCGTCGTCCTCGTCCTCGAGCTCCTGGTCGAGGTCGATCTGGAAGCTCTCGAGGAGCTCCTTGTCCTCGTCCTCGGGCGAGACGATCTGGATGCGGTAGCCGAGCTCGGCGCCGAGCACCTCGAAGGTGGCCTCGTCGAGCGACTCGGTCGCCGTGGCCATCTCGCCGAGGTGGAAGAGCACCGTGACGAGGTCGCCGGGGCTCGCGTCGATCTTCTCGGCGAAGTCCGAGATCGAGGCGCCGCGGCGCAGGCGGATGAGCGTCTCGCCGTCGCCGCGCGGGACCTTCACGCCGCCGATCGACGGCGCCTCCCGCATCTCGAACTCGGCGCGCTTCGTCCGCTTCGACTTCCGGGCCTTCGACTTGCCGCCGCCGCGACCGAACGCGCCGGCCGTCGAGCCGCGGCCGCCGCGGGCGGGGCCGCCGGGGCGTCCGCCGCTGCCGGGACGGGCGAAGCCGCCCGCGCCGGGAGCGCCGCCACCGCCGCCGGGACGGCCGGGACCGCCCGGACGACCGGGACCCTGGGGACGCGCGCCGGGGAGCACGCGCGGCTGGCCGGGGCGCGGAGCCGCGGGGCCGGGGCGGGCGCCGCCGGGAGCCTGCGGGCGCGGGCCGCCCGGACGCATGCCCTGCTGGGGCGCGAACGGGTTGTTGCCGGGACGCGGGCGTCCCATGCCCTGCTGCGAGGCGAAGGGGTTGTTGCCGGGGCGAGGGCCGGGGCGCGGGCCGCGCGGACGCGGGATGGCCGGGCCGTCGCCGGGCTTCGGGGCCGCGGCGCCGGGCTTCGGCGCGGCCGAGCCGGGGGTCGCCGAGGCGGGCGTCGCGGGCGCCGGCGTCGCCGGAGCCTTGGCGGCCGGGGTCGCCGAGGGGGCGGCCTGGGCCGGGGTCGGCGTCGCGGCGGCGGGCTTGTCGGCGGGGGCCATAACGGGCTTCGCGCCGGGCTTCGGGGCCGCGGCGCTCGGGCGGGCGGCGGCCGGCTTCGCGCCGGGCTTGGGCGCGGCGGCGCCGGGCTTCGGGGTCGAGCCGGGCTTCGCGCCCGGCTTGGGCGCGCCGGCGGCGGGCTTGGCCTCGGCCGATCCGCCCTGGCCGCTCTCAGCCTGCTGCTGCTTCAGCGCGTCGCGCAGGCGACGGGCCACGGGGGGCTCGACGCTCGAGGACGCACTCTTCACGAACTCGCCCATGTCCTGCAGCGTCTTGAGGGCGGTCTTCGAGTCGACGCCCATCTCGCTGGCGATCTCGTGTACGCGTGGTTTTGCCACTTTGCTCCTGTCCGGGCCCGTCCCGGAACCGGGAGCGGACCATTAACGTCGGATGTCGTGCCTCATCGCGAGTCACTCATGAGTTGTCCATGTTCCGATCAGCCTTCTGTTGGTCGTTGGCCGTCTGCGCGGCCAGCTGGGCGGCGAGCTCGGCGACGTCGTCGCTCGAGCGGCCGGCCGCCCGGAGCGCCCGGTCGAGGGCCCTCCTGGCGAGCGCGGTCTCCACGCAGCCGGGGTCCGGATGCAGCCATGCGCCGCGACCGGGGAGCCTCGCAGATCGATCGACGAGGAGCCTCTCCGGACCGGCCGTCACGCGGATGAGCGAGGACCGGGGCGCACGCGTGCGGCATCCGACGCACATTCGTACAGATTCCATAGTACTCCTCGCCCGCCCGCGCGCCGTCCAGGCGGCCGCGCGCGCCGCGACGGGGCGGATCAGGCCTCGTCGTCCTCGAGGATCGAGTCGGGCTGGATGTCGATGCGCGCGCCCGTGAGCTTCGCCGCGAGGCGGGCGTTCTGGCCCTCCTTGCCGATGGCGAGCGAGAGCTGGAAGTCGGGCACGAGGGCGCGGACGGCCTTCGTCGCGCGGTCGATGACGAACGACGACGAGACCTTCGCGGGGCTCAGGGCGTTCGCGACGAAGGTCGCGAGGTCCTCCGAGTAGTCGACGATGTCGATCTTCTCGGCGCCGAGCTCGTTCGTGACGGCGCGGACGCGCGCGCCGAGCTCGCCGATGCAGGCGCCCTTCGCGTTGATGCCCTCCTGCGTGGCGCGGACGGCGATCTTCGTGCGGTGGCCGGCCTCGCGGGCGAGCGAGACGATCTCGACGACGCCGGAGTCGATCTCCGGCACCTCGAGGGCGAAGAGGCGGCGGACGAGGCCCGGGTGCGTGCGCGAGACGGTGATCTGCGGGCCGCGCGTGCCGCGCTCGACCTTCGTCACGTAGACGCGGAGGCGGCGGCCGTGCGAGTAGTCCTCGCCCGGCACCTGCTCCTCGGGCGGGAGGACGCCCTCGACCTCGCCGAGATCGACCTGGATCATCCGCGGGTTCGTGCCCTGCTGGATGACGCCCGCGATGATGTCGCCCTCGCGGCCCCGGAACTCGCCGAGGATCTTGTCGTCGCCGAGGTCGCGCATGCGCTGCGTGATGACCTGCTTCGCGGCGAAGGCCGCGATGCGGCCGAAGTCGTCCGGCTCCTCGACGGCCTCGCCGATGACGTTGCCGTCCTCGTCGAGCTCGGGGACGAGCACGTCGACCTGGCCGGTCTTGCGGTCGAGGCGCACGCGCGAGCCCTCCGGGGGCGGCGTCTCGCCGAGCTCCTGGGTCGCGTGCTTCTGGTACGCGGTGAGGATGGCCTGCTCGATGATGGTCGCGAGCTCCTCGAACGGGATCTCGCGCTCGCGCTCGAGCATGCGGAGGACGGCGAGGTCGATCTTCATGGTGCGGGCTCCTCTATTCAGCTGAAGCGGCGAGTCTAGCGCAGGCCGCAGGGCGCCTCGCGGGTACGAGGCGCCCTGCGGAAGGGTCTGCGGATGTCGTCTGCGCGGTGTCTGGAAGCGGGCGTCAGGCCTTCGCGTCCACGGCCATCGCCGCCTCGCGGCGGCGGCGCAGCTCGGCGGCGGCGTCGGCGATCTTCACGGCCTCCCGGTCCCCCGTCGCTCGCTGCCAGAGCTCGACCTCGCCGTCGGCGACGCCGCGGCCCGCGATGACGATCCACGGGATGCCGATGAGCTCGGCGTCGCCGAACTTCACGCCGGGCGAGACCTTCGGGCGGTCGTCGAGGAGCACCTCGAGGCCGGCCTCGTCGAGCTCGGCGGCGATCTTCTCGGCCGCCTCGAGCGCCTCCGGGCCCTTGCCGGTCGCGATGACGTAGGCGTCGAAGGGCGCGATCGACTCGGGCCACATGAGGCCCTTCTCGTCGTGGCGCTGCTCGGCGACGAGCGCGAGGTCGCGCGTGACGCCGATGCCGTACGAGCCCATCGTGACGGTGACGAGCTTGCCGTTCTCGTCGAGCACCTTGAGGCCGAGCGCCTCGGCGTACTTGCGGCCGAGCTGGAAGACGTGGCCGATCTCGGTGCCGCGCTCGGTGCGGATGGGGCCCGAGCCGTCCGGGGCGGGGTCGCCGGCGCGCACCTCGGCGGCCTCGATGCGGCCGTCCGGGGTGAAGTCGCGGCCGACGACGACCGAGTGGGCGTGCTGCTCGTGGACGTTCGCGCCAGTGACCCAGGCCGTCCCCTCGCCGATCGAGGCGTCGAGGAGGAAGCGGATGCCGCTCGAGGCCTTCTCGCCGAGCACCTGGCCCTGCGCCGACCACGGGCCGATGTAGCCCTTCACGAGGCCGGGGTGCTTCGCGAAGTCCTCCTCGGTGGCCGGCTCGACCTCGGCGGGCTGGAGCGCGGTCTCGAGGCGCTTCGGGTCGGCCTCGCGGTCGCCGGGGACGCCGACGGCGACGAGCTCGCGCGTGCCGTCAGGGTGCGTGAGCGCGACGACGACGTTCTTCAGCGTGTCGGCGGCGGTCCACTCGCGGCCGTCCGGGTGCGGGATCTCGCGGTTGAGGTGGTCGACCAGGGTCGCGATCGTGGGCGTCGCGGGCGAGGGGAAGGCCGTCGCGGGCGTGGCGGTCGGCTCGACCGGGGAGGGCGGGGTCGAGACGTACGCCTCGACGTTGCCGGCGAGACCGGAGGGCGCGACGAAGAAGGTGTCCTCGCCGACGGGCGTCGGGTGGAGGAACTCCTCCGACTTCGAGCCGCCCATGGCGCCGGCGTCCGCGGCCGCGATGACGTAGTCGAGGCCGAGGCGCGTGAAGATGCGCTCGTAGGCGTCGCGCTGCGCCTGGTATGAGCGCTCGAGGCCGGCGTCGTCGACGTCGAAGGAGTAGGCGTCCTTCATCGAGAACTCGCGACCGCGGAGCAGGCCCGCGCGCGGACGCGCCTCGTCGCGGTACTTGTCCTGGATCTGGTAGATCGAGAGCGGGAGGTCCTTATAGGAGGAGTAGAGGTCCTTCACCGCGAGCGTGAACGCCTCCTCGTGCGTCGGGGCGAGCACGTACTCGGCGCCCTTGCGGTCCTCGAGGCGGAAGATGCCGTCGCCGAAGTCCTCGAGGCGGTTCGTCTCGCGGTAGAGGTCGGCGGGCAGGAGCGCCGGGAAGAAGACCTCCTGCGAGCCCGCGCGGCGCATCTCCTCGCGCACGATCGCCTCGACGCGGCGGCGCACGCGCAGGCCGAGCGGCAGCCACGCGAACACGCCCGGCGCCTGGCGGCGGATGTAGCCGGCGCGGACGAGCAGCCGGTGGCTCGCGACCTCCGCGTCGACCGGGTCCTCGCGGAGCGTGCGGACGAAGAAGCTGGAGAGGCGCTCGATCATGCCGCTCATCGTACCGGCGGGGCGGGATGCCGTCGGACCGGGCATCCGCCGCGACGAGCGCCTACCAGGGCCTGTCGCTGCCGGACGATCCGGAGCTCTGCTCCTGCTCGAGCTCGTCCTGGCGCTGCTGCTGGTTCTCCTGCATCTGCTGCTCGAGCGTCTGCTCCTGCTGCTCCTGCTGCTGCTGGGCCTGCTGCTGCTCCTGCGACTGGCCCTGGCCCTGGCCGTCCTGGCCGTCGCCGCCGGAGGAGCCCTGCGGGTCGAGCTTCTGGCGGATTCGCTCGTGGCTCTCCCCCATGGACTGCCCCGAGTTCGAGCTCGGGCAGCTCGGGTCGGCCTCCTCGAGGATCGCCTTCGCCTGCGTCCACAGCTCCCGCGCGCCCGCCTCGTCGCCGGCCTCGAGCAGCGCGTCGCCCTGGCGCTCGATCGCGATCGCGAGGTTCGCGCGGATCGGGCACTGGTCCTCGGGCGAGGCGAGCGGCAGCGCCGCCTCGAGCTCGGCGCGCGCCTCGTCGTTCAGTCCGAGTCGGAGGTAGCTCGTGCCGACGTCGTACGGCGCCTTCCACGGCTCGATGACGTTCACGGTCTTGAGCAGCTGCGAGGTGTTGAGGGCGCCCTCGTAGTCGCCCGCCTCGTCCTGGCGGACGGCCTGGGCGCCGAGGAACGTCATCGTGAGGAGCTTCGCGGCGACGAGCACGGCGATGATCGCGAAGGGCAGCGCCCAGAGCATGAGCCGGCGGCGCAGGCGGCGGCGTGCGATGCGCTCGGCGCGCTCGAGCTCCTCGGGGGTGGGCGGCGCGAGCTCGGGCTCGACCACCTCGGGCGCCTCGAGCTCGGCGAGCTCGGGGTCGATCGCGGCGCCGGTCGCGTCGATGCCGGCGGCCCGGGCGCCGTTCGGGCGCACGCCCTCGCCCTCGCGGGCCTGCAGGTCAGTCATCGGGCAGCGCTCCCCTCGCCTCGCGCAGCTCCGCGAGCGCGCGCGACATCCGCCAGACGTCCGCGAGCAGGAGGAGGAACGCGGCGATCGCGAACATCCAGTAGAGGTCGAAGGCGCGCTCGACGTCGTTCGTCGTGCTCGCCTGCATCGTCGTCGCCTCGACGGCGGCGGGCGACACGGGCGTCGCCGCGGTGCGGTGCTGGTAGCCGACGCCGAGCTGCGTGGCGATCGTCTGCAGCGCCGTCTCGTCGATCTTCGAGCGCGCGTCCTGGCCGGTGGAGCGGTCCTGGATGTACGTCGGCGCCGCGGTCGAGAAGGAGCTCGTCGTCTCGCGCATCCGCCCGCCCTCGGCCGTCCCGTAGCCGAGCACTGCGCCGGCGGTGACGAGGGAGGCCGACTCGGCGAAGCTCTCGGGCTGCGTCTGCGAGGTCTGCTCGCCGTCACCGAGGTAGTAGACGACTCTGGCGCGCGACGGGTCCGCCTGCTGGGCGCGCGCGAGCACATCGTGCACCATCTGCGCGGCGATCCCGATCGAGGACCCCTTCGAGTAGCGCGTCACCTCGGGCTGCAGCACGTCGACAACGGCCTGGAGCGCCGAGGTGTCCGAGGTGAAGGGCAGGGTCTGGACGGCCTGCGAGGCGAACTCGACCACCGCGAAGCGCGCGCCGGGGTGGGCGGCCGCGAGGGACATGATGTCCTGCTTCACGCCGTCCATGCGCGGCTGCTCGCCGTTCCAGTCCTCGGCGATCATGCTCGCGGTCGTGTCGACGACGAAGACGACGTCGACGGCGCTCTCGACGACCGGCGCCTCCTGAGAGCCGAGGCCCGGGCGCAGGCACGCGATGCCGACCATGAGCGCTGCGAGCGCCCGCAGCAGCCAGCCGAGGCGGCGGGAGCGGCCCTTCGAGCGCACGAGGCACCACACGGCGTAGCCGCCGAGCGCGAGCGTGATGAGGACGACGAGCCACGCGGGGAAGATCGGGTTCCAGGTCACAGCTTCGACCTCCACGCGAGCCAGAGGTAGCCGGCGAGCGCGACGAGCATCGCGATGAGCCAGCCCGCGGGCCGGTCGGTGATGAGCACGATCGGGGCGCCGTGGATGACCGAGGTCTGCTCGCTCGTGATCGCGTCGACGATCGACTGCACGGAGCCCGGATCCGCGAGCTTGAAGTAGCTGCCGCCGTTCGCCTCGACGTTCGTGCGGTACTCGTCGGAGAACGCGTTGTCGTGCTCGTTCGCGTCGAGGCCGTAGACGACGATGCGGCGGTCGGCCGCGATCTTCACGGCCTCCGGCAGCGAGACGAGGGCGTCGCCGTTCACGGCGTTGTCGGTGGCGAAGATGATCGAGCGGGATCGCCCGTCGTCGGCGGCCGGCCCGAACATGAGGGCGCAGGAGGCGAGGCCGTCGCCGACGAGCGAGGCGCCGGCGCCGTTGCGGGTGCCTGCGGAGTACTCGCCGCCGTCCGCGCCCGCGGTCTTCATGCTCTGCATGACGGCGTCGAGCTGCTCGCGCACGAAGCCGTAGTCGTCGGTGAGCGGGAAGACCGGCACGGCGGTCGCGTCCCAGAGCACGAGCGAGATGCGCTCGCCCTCGAAGCTCGAGAGCATCTCGTCGTAGCGCTCGAGCACCTTCACGTCGTAGTCGACCATGGAGCCGGAGACGTCGAGGCAGAGCACGATGTCGCGGTTGAACTTCTCGGGCGTCTCGACGCGCTGGTAGATCCACCGCGCGGCGGCGATCGAGGTGACGCCGAGCAGGATGGCGAGCACGACGGCGGCGGCGCCGAGGCGCAGCCCCGAGCGGCCGAGCGCGCGGCGGTATCCGGGCAGGTGCGTGAGGCGCTCGGAGTTCGCGATCGGCACGGCGCCGTCCCGGCGGCGGTGGCGCACGAGCATCCACGCCGCGACCGCGACGCCGAGGGCGAGGGCCGCGAGGAGGAGCGGCATCCACCACATCCCTAGAGCCATCTCGTGATCACGCTCCTCGCGGCGGCCGCGCCCTGCTCGACGCCGCGGTACTCGCGGGCGCCGAAGACGATCGGATAGTACTGGCCGACGGTGTGGGCGGTGCCGCGGAACGGCGTCCGGCGCAGGTCGGAGAGCGTCATGCGGTCGGCGCGGACGCCCGTCGCCTCGGCGACGTAGTCGCGCACGACGACGCTGAGGGCGGCGTGGGCGCGCCGGGAGCTGAGCTGGCCGGCCCGGTAGCGGCCCTCGATCTCGTCGATGCGGCGCAGGTGGCGCACGCGCACCTCGGCGAGGTCGGGCAGGGGCTTCGCGATCTCGAGCGGCGGCGGGGTGCGGCGCTTCCGCGTCGCGAGGATCGCGAAGAGGTACCAGCCGAGGACGGCGAGGAGGAGGAAGCCGCCGAGGAGGCCCCAGATGGGCCAGTAGGCGACGACGGGCATGATCGTGCCCTCCGGCTCGCCCGGGGGCTGGGTCGAGGCGAGCGGGGCGAAGGCGGCCGCGAGGGCGCCAGGGACGGCGGGCAGAGCGGCGGTCAGCGCGGCGAGGCTAGCGGCGGGCACGGGCCCTCGCCTTCATGAGCCGGAGCAGCTCGGGGATGACCTCGTCCTCGGACTCGAGCCGCGCGAAGGAGATCCCCGCGGCCTCGAAGGCCTCCTCCATGTCGACGCGGCGGCGGCGCTCGGCGTAGTCGTACTCCGCCTCGAGCTGGCGGTCCTCGCGGAGGAAGGAGGGCAGGCGCCAGGTGCCGGCGACGTCGTAGGTCGGCTCGTCCGGGCGCGCGCCCGCGATCGGGTCGGCGTCGGGGATCTCGAGCCACACGAGGTCGTGCTGCGCCGCGAGCCTCCGCGCGAGGGTCGCGAGGCGCTCCGTCCAGGCGATCTCGTCCGCGACGACCACGACGAAGCGGCGGCCGGACGCCGTGGCCCGCACGCGCTCGAGCAGGGCGAGGAGGTCGCTGCGGGAGCCGTCGAGGGTCGCGCGGTCGTGGGCCTCGTGGAGCATGCGCTCGAGCTGGAGCTCGCTCGTGCGATACGGCAGCCAGGCGATCCCCGACTCGTCGCCCGTGGCGAGCGCGACCTCGTCGCCGTGGCGGAGGGCGAGATAGCCGAGCACGCCCACCGCGAGCGCCGCGATGGAGCGCTTCTGCTCGCCGGAGCCCGCGAGCGCCGCCATGTTGCGGCCGCGGTCGACGACGAAGAGCACCCGCTGGCGGCGCTCGGCGTGGTAGCGGCGCACGAGGGTCTCGTGGGATCGCGCGCTCGCCTTCCAGTCGATGTCCTTCACCTCGTCGCCGGGCTGGTAGCCGCGGAGGTCGTCGAAGTCCATCGAGCGGCCGCGCAGCAGGGAGCGGTACTGGCCGTCGAGGAGGTGGAGCACGCGGCGTCGGGTCGTGAGGTGCATCTTCGACTTCACGCGCGTGAGGAGGGCGCTCGCCATGGGCGACTACGGGGTCCGCACGGCGGCGAAGATCGCGTCGATGATCTGCTCGGGCGTGACGCCCTCGGCGTCGGCCTCGAAGCCGAGGATGATGCGGTGGCGCAGCACCCGGTGCGCGAGGCGGCGGACGTCCTCGGGGATGACGTGGTCGCGGCCCTGGAGGAGCGCGACGGCGCGGCTCGCGCGGGCGAAGGTGATCGACGCGCGCGGCGAGGCGCCGACCTCGACGAGGCGGGCCAGCTCGGGCGGGAGGTACTCCCCCGCGTGGCGGGTCACGTACGCGATGCCGACGAGGTACTCGGTGATGGCCGGGTCGAGGTAGACGCGCTTCGTGAGGGCCTGCAGGCGCAGGACGTCCTGGAGGCCGACGGCGTGCTCCTCGTGGCCCTCGTCGAAGACGCCGAGCTCGATGCGGCGCAGCACCTCGGCCTCCTCGGCGGGCGTCGGGTAGTCGAGGACGTCCTTGAGCATGAAGCGGTCGAGCTGCGCCTCGGGGAGCACGTAGGTCCCCTCCTGCTCGATGGGGTTCTGCGTCGCCATCACGAGGAAGGGGTCGGGCAGGCGGTACTCGACGCCGCCGATCGTCGTCTGGCGCTCCTGCATCGCCTCGAGCATCGCCGACTGGGTCTTCGCGCTCGAGCGGTTGATCTCGTCGAGGAGGACGAAGTTCGCGTGGACGGGGCCGAGCTGAGTGGTGAACTCGCCCTTCTGCGCGTCGTAGATCTGCGTGCCGACGATGTCGGAGGGCAGGAGGTCGGGCGTGCACTGGATGCGGCGGAAGGTGCCGCTCACGGCGTCCGCGAGGGTCTGGGCGGCGGTCGTCTTCGCGAGGCCCGGCACGGACTCGAGGAGGATGTGGCCGCCGGTCATGAGCCCGACGAGGAGCGTCTCGCGCAGCTGCGCCTGGCCGACGACCTTGCGGTTGTAGGCGGCGGCGACGGCGCCGAGGATGCGGCGGGCGTCCTCGAGGTCGTCGCGGGTGAGGCGCTGCTGGGCGGGCGCGGCCATGCCGGGAGCGGTCATCGGGGCTCGCTTTCTCGAGTCGCGGGGCGGGGCCCCGGGCGTCCGGTCGGGGCCGGGCGCGGAGTCGTGCTGGAGCGCGGGGCGCTCCGGCGGCCGCGGTGACGCGATCCGCCGAGAGCACGCTAGCGCCGGGCGCCTGCGAGGCGCGTCGGAGCGGGAGACGAGCCGGGGCCATCCCGCGGGATGACGAAGGGCGGATGACCGGGCTCGGTCACGGCTCCCCTCATGACGGCGCCCGCCCGGGTTCGCGGGGAGCCGACGGGCGGCCGTCGTGGCGCGCGGGTGCGCGTGTCCGGGGGTGCCGGGCGCTAGCCGGCCGTCACGACCGTGGGCGTGCCGGTCTCGGAGGAGGGCATCTCCGCGGCGATCCGGTTCGCCTCCTCGATGAGGGTCTGGACGATCTCCGCCTCGGGCACGGTCTTGATGACCTCGCCCTTCACGAAGATCTGGCCCTTGCCGTTGCCGGAGGCGACGCCGAGGTCGGCCTCGCGGGCCTCGCCCGGGCCGTTCACGACGCAGCCCATGACGGCGACGCGGATCGGCACCGTGAGGTGCTTGAGGCCCTCGTTCACCGACTCGGCGAGCGTGTAGACGTCGACCTGAGCGCGGCCGCACGAGGGGCAGGAGACGATCTCGAGGCGGCGCTCGCGGAGGTTGAGCGACTGCAGGATCTGGAGGCCGACCTTGACCTCCTCGGCCGGCGGCGCCGAGAGCGAGACGCGGATGGTGTCGCCGATGCCCTCCGCGAGGAGGATGCCGAAGGCCGTGGCCGACTTGATCGTGCCCTGGAAGGCGGGGCCGGCCTCGGTGACGCCGAGGTGCAGCGGCCAGTCGCCGCGCTCGGCGAGCATCCGGTACGCCTTCACCATGACGATCGGGTCGTTGTGCTTCACCGAGATCTTGAAGTCGTGGAAGTCGTGCTCCTCGAAGAGGCTCGCCTCCCACACGGCCGACTCGACGAGGGCCTCGGCGGTGGGCCTGCCGTACTTCTGGAGGAGGCTCGGCTCGAGCGATCCCGCGTTCACGCCGATGCGGAGCGAGACGCCGGCGTCCTTCGCGGCCTTGGCGATCTCGCCGACCTTGTCGTCGAACTTGCGGATGTTGCCGGGGTTCACGCGCACGGCCGCGCAGCCCGCGTCGATCGCGGCGAAGACGTACGCCGGCTGGAAGTGGATGTCGGCGATGACCGGGATCTGGCTCTTCTTCGCGATGATCGGCAGCGCCTCGGCGTCGTCGCGGCTCGGCACGGCGACGCGGACGATGTCGCAGCCGGAAGCGGTGAGCTCGGCGATCTGCTGGAGGGTCGCGTTGATGTCGGTCGTCGGCGTCGTCGTCATCGACTGGACGCTCACGGGGGCGTCGCCGCCGACCTCGACGCGTCCGACCCTGATCTTCCGCGACGTGCGGCGCGGGGCGAGGGTTTCGGGGACGGCGGGCATTCCGAGGTTCACAGCTGGCACGCCCGCCATCTTAGGCGCGCGCCCCGCGAGCGCCCTGCCCGCCCGCCAACCCGCGTCACGACGCGCTCGTTCGCGCAGACTGGGACGGCGAGGGCTACGGGCTCGTGCTGCCGAAGATCGAGACCGGGTTCACGATGTCGACGTAGATGAAGAGCATGCTCATCGCGAACAGGAGCGCGGCGACGGTCATCGTGACGGGCAGGAGCTTCGCGGTGTCGAACGGGCCCGGGTCGGGCTTGCCGAGCAGGCGCGCGAGGCCGCGGCGGATCGAGTCGATGATCGCGGCCGCGATGTGCCCGCCGTCGAGCGGCGGGAGCGGGATGAGGTTCATGATCCCGAGCGCGATGTTGAGCGATCCGACGATCTGGATGACCGTGGCGATGCGGTCCACGAGCGGGATCGAGGTCTGCGCGGAGACCTCGCCGATGACGCGGCCGACGCCGACGACCGACTGCGGGCCGTTCGGATCGCGCTCGGCGCCCCCGAAGCCGGCGTTCCACATGTCGACGACGCGCTGCGGGAGGCTGAGGATCATCTCCCCGACCTTCCGGATGTTGTAGCCCGCGAACTCGAAGGCGAAGCTCGGCGGCATGTGCTGGCGGGCGCTCGTCGGCGAGACGCCGACGAAGCCGACCTCCTCGGTGAGGTACTGGCCGTCCTCGCCCCTCACGCGCTCGCCCGAGAACGAGTCGATGACGTAGACGATGTTCGGCTGCGGCGTGATCGTCACGGTCTGCTCGACGCCGCCGCGGCGGATGACCGTCTCGATGGGCGTGTTCGCGCTCACGCGGATGACGGCCTTCGCCTCGTCCCAGCTCGAGATCGGCTGGCCGTTCATCGACACGATCTCGTCGCCGGGCTGCAGGCCCGCCGCGGCGCCGGGCGCCACCGTCGTGCACTGCGGCTCCTCGCCGGGGGCGAGCTGCGCGGCCTCCTGCGCGGAGACGACGCACTGGCTCACCGAGGCGAGGGTCGTCGTCGGCTGGTAGATGCCGAAGCCCGAGCCGACGATGAGGAAGCAGACGACGGCGATGAGAAGGTTCATGACCGGCCCGCCGAGCATGACGATGATCCGCTTCCAGGCGGGCAGGAGCGAGAAGGCGCGGTGCTCCTCCCCCGGGTGGATCGTCTCGGCGTTCGCGTTCCGGGCGTCCTCGATCATCCCCGAGATGAAGCCCGTGCCGCCGTCGCGGGGCGCCTCGCCGCGGTGCTTCGGCGGGTACATGCCGGAGAGCGCGACGTAGCCGCCGAGCGGGAGGAGCTTGAGGCCGTACTCGGTCTCGCCCTTCTTCCGCGACCAGATCGTCGGGCCGAAGCCGATCATGTACTGGCTCACGCGCACGCCGAAGCGCTTCGCGGGCACGAGGTGGCCGATCTCGTGGAGCGCGATCGAGATCGCGATGCCGAGGAGCGCGACGACGACGCCGACGATGAAGAGGAGGACGGATTCCACGATGGGCCAGCCTACGCGGGGGGGCCAGCCTCCGCGGGGGCGTCCGCCTAGGCGGGGGCGCCCGCGGCGTCGGCGGCGGGCTCGGCGCCGACGTCGCGCGGCGGCAGCCCGAGGCGCTCGCGGGCGGTGCGGCGAGCCCAGGCCTCCGCCTCGGCAAGCGACTCGCGGGTGACCGGGCCGGGCTCGGGGGCGTGCTCTTCGACGATCCGCGCGACGGCGTCGACGATGTCGAGGAAGCCGATGCGGCCCTCGTGGAAGGCGTCGACGGCCTCCTCGTTCGCGGCGTTGAACACCGCCGGGAAGCTCGAGCCGGCCTGCGCGGCCTGCTTCGAGAGGCGGACGGCCGGGAACACCGTCTCGTCGAGCGGCTCGAAGCGCCAGTCGTGGGCGCGCGTCCAGTCGACGGGCGCGACGGCGCCGGGGATGCGGCGGGGCCAGTCGAGGCCGAGCGCGATCGGGAGGCGCATATCGGGGTTCGAGACCTGCGCGATCGTCGAGCCGTCGACGAACTCGACCATCGAGTGGACCATCGACTGCGGGTGCACGACGACGTCGATGCGCTCGAGCGGAATGTCGAAGAGCACGTGCGCCTCGATGACCTCGAGCCCCTTGTTCACGAGGGTGGCGGAGTTCGTCGTGACGACGCGGCCCATGTTCCAGGTGGGGTGCGCGAGGGCCTGCTCGGGCGTGACGGCGGCGAGCTCCTCCCGCGAGCGCCCGCGGAACGGGCCGCCGGATGCCGTGAGCACGAGGCGCGCGACCTCGGAGCGCTCCCCCTCGGGGCGCCGCGCGGCCTCCGGGCTCGAGGCGTCGCGGGGCAGGCACTGCGCGAGGGCCGAGTGCTCGGAGTCGACGGGGACGATCTGGCCCGGGCGGCGCAGCGCGCGCACGAGCTCGGCGCCGACGATGAGCGACTCCTTGTTCGCGAGGGCGAGCGTGCGGCCGGCCTCGAGCGCGGCGAGGGTCGGGCCGAGGCCCACGGAGCCGGTGATGCCGTTGAGGACGACATCGCACTCGACGTCGCGCACGAGCTGCTCGGCCTCTGCCGCGCCGAACGCGAGGCGATCCTCGGGCACGCCGAGCTCGGCGGCCTGCGCGGCGACGGCCTCGCGATTGCGGCCGGCGGCAAGGCCGACGACCTCGAACTCGCCCGGGCGGGCGCGGATGACGTCGATCGCCTGGGCGCCGATCGAGCCGGTGGATCCGAGGAGGAGGACGCGGCGGGGCGCTGAGGTCGTCATGGGGACATGATTCCGCACGCGTCCGGCCGCCACCCGACCGGTACGGCCCTCCGGCTGCGCCGGGGCGGGGCCGCGGGGGCCCGGTGCGCGCTGTGCGCCCGCTGAGCGGACGCGGGGGATGTTGTGCGCCGGGCTGATGGGATCCCGGGTCGGCGGGGATACCATCGCGTCATGACCGACAACGCCGCTTTCGAACCCATCCGCAAGGTCGTCACCGCGATCCCCGGCCCCAAGTCGCAGGAGCTCACCGCTCGCCGCGAGGCGGCCGTCCCGAAGGGCATGACGCCCGGCTACCCCGTGTTCGCCGACGAGGCGCAGGGCGCGATCCTCCGCGATGTCGACGGCAACCAGCTCATCGACCTCTCGACCGGCATCGGCGTCACGACGCTCGGCCACTGCCACCCCAAGGTGAGCGAGGCCGTCAAGGCCCAGGCCGACCGCTACCTCCACACGGCCATGGGCATCGCCCCGTACGAGGGCTACGTCGCCCTCGCCGAGAAGCTCGCGAAGGTCACGCCGGGGGACTTCCCGAAGAAGGCCTTCTTCATGAACTCCGGCGCCGAGGCCGTCGAGAATGCCGTGAAGATCGCCCGCGCCTACACGGGCCGCACGAACGTCGCCGTGCTCGACCACGCCTTCCACGGCCGCACGAACCTCACGATGTCGATGAACCACAAGGCCGTGTACGCGACGGGCATGGGCCCGCTCGCCGGCTCCGTGCACCACGCGCCGAACTCGTACCCGTACCACGACGGCCTCTCGGGCGAGGAGGCCGCGAAGGCCACGATCTCGTTCCTCGAGAAGCGCGTCGGCGCCGCCGACCTCGCGTGCCTCGTCGCCGAGCCGATCCAGGGCGAGGGCGGCTTCATCGTCCCGGCCGACGGCTACCTCAAGGCGCTCCAGGACTGGTGCCGCGAGAACGGCGTCGTCTTCATCGCCGACGAGGTGCAGTCGGGCGTCGCCCGCACCGGCAAGTACTTCGCCTCGGAGCACTTCGGCATCGAGCCCGACCTCATCACCTTCGCGAAGGGCATCGCCGACGGCATGCCGCTCTCGGGCGTCGTGGGCCGCGCGGAGATCATGGACGCGCCGCTCCCGGGCCGCCTCGGCGGCACCTACGGCGGCAACCCGGTCGCGCTCGCGGCCGGCAACGCGGTCATCGACGCGATCGCCGAGGAGAACCTCCTCGACGAGGCGGTCCGCATCGAGCAGGGCCTCCGGAAGTTCTGGGACGCCGAGAAGGCCCAGCGCGGCATCATCGGCGAGGTCCGCGGCAAGGGCGCGATGTTCGCGGTCGAGTTCGTCGAGGACGGCACGGCCGACACGACGAAGGTCCCGAACAAGGACGCGGTCTCGAAGATCGTGAAGCACGCCTTCGAGCACGGCGTCATCCTCCTCTCGTGCGGCACGTACGAGAACGTCATCCGCTTCCTCCCGAGCCTCGCTCTCACGGACGAGCAGCTCGAGGACGCGCTCGGCGTCATCAAGGAGGGCCTCGACAGCCTCTAGGCCGTCGCCTCCTCCGGCAGCGCTCCGACGGGCGCCGCTCCCCCGGTCTCCGGGCGGGCGGCGCCCGTCGCCGTCTGCGGGGCGCGGGGCCGCGGCGCGCCGCGCACTCGGTACCCTCGTCGGGTGATCGAAACCTTCTCCGCCGGATCCGCCGTCGAGCTCGCCGTCGTGGAGCGCTCGGGCTTCATCGAGTCGCGCCACGTCGGCTCGGCCGCCGTCGTCACGCCGGAGGGCGAGCTGCTGCTCGGCCTCGGCGATGTGCAGACGCCGATCTTCCCGCGCTCGACGCTGAAGCCGTTTCAGACGATCGCCTCGCTCGGCGCGGGCGCGGAGCTCACCGAAGAGCAGGTCGCGATCGCGAGCGCGAGCCACGGCGGCACGCCCCGCCACGTCGCGCTCGTCCGGGACATCCTCGCGAAGGTCGGCCTCGACGACCGCGCGCTCGGCTGCCCAGCCGACTGGCCGCTCGACCGCGCCTCCCGCGACGGGCTCGTGCGCGCGGGCGAGCAGCAGCAGGCGGTCTGCATGAACTGCTCGGGCAAGCACGCCGCCATGCTCGCGGCCTGCGTCGCGCAGGGGTGGCCGATCGACTCGTACCTCGCGCCGGAGCACCCGCTGCAGGTCGCGGTGCGCGAGGTCATCGAGCGCCTCACGACCGAGCGCCCGGCGGCGAGCGGCGTCGACGGCTGCGGCGCGCCCGTGCACGCGATCTCGCTCACGGGCCTCGCGCGCGGCATCGCCCGCATCCGCACGGCGAACGCCTCCTCGCCCTTCGCGCTCTTCCGCAACGCCGCCCGCGTCGCCTCGGCCTGCCTCGCCCACGGCTGGGCGGTCGACGGCCCGGGCCGCCCGAACACCGTCGTCATCGAGGAGCTCGGCGTGCTCGCGAAGACGGGTGCCGAGGGCGTGCTCACGATGGCCGCGCCCGACGGCACGACCGTCGCGCTGAAGATGCTCGACGGCAACGCCCGCGCGGCGACGCTCGTCGGCCTGCAGCTGCTCGTCACGGCCGGCGTCGTGCCGGTGGCCGAGGTGCAGCGCATCGTGCCGCGCCTCGACCTCGAGGTGCTCGGCCGCGGCGCGCAGGTCGGCGCGATCCGCATCGGCCGCGACGTGCCGACGCAGATGCCGGCGCCGCAGGGCTAGTCCCCGCCCGCGGCTCCGGGCCGATCGCGGGGTCAGCTCGCTCGGCGTCGGCCTCACCGCGCGGCCTCCAGGGTCGCGAGGCGCATCGTGCCGTCCGGCTCGCGCAGGACGAGCTGGCGCGCCGGATCGTCGACGGGCGGCGGCGTCGGATCGCCGCGCAGGAGCGCGCGATGCTCGCCGGGCGAGAGGCCGTCGAGGAGCATCCGTCCGCGTCGGGCAGCGGCGACGGCGAGCGGCATCCGGCTCCAGGCCTCGAGCTCGCCGAGAACGGCGACCCGGGGCCCGGTCGGCGTCGCTGTCGACGGCGCCGGGGCGGCGTCGGGAAGCTCGGCGACGGACCACCCGGACGCCTCGAGCCGCGCGCGGATGCCGTGCCGGCGGCTCACGACCGCGACGGGTCCCTCCAGCTCGGCCACGGGCGTCGCGGGCTCGGGCATCCAGGCGAGCGGCTCCGCGAGGAGGAGCTGGACCTGCCGCCCTCGCAGCTCGCCGCGCCCGGGCGGCGTCGCGCGGCGCCAGCTGCCGCGCTCGCCGCCGGCGAGGAGGTGCTCCTGCCGGGACGAGGTGCCGAGCAGGAGCGTCGCGCTCGCGTGCGCGGAGAGCGCCGACCAAGGCGGCCCGAGCCGCTGCAGCGAGGCGTGCAGCTCCACCCGGCCGCCCGCGCGCGTGAGGGCGGCGAGCCGCTCGGCGAGCTCCGCCCGTCTGGCGTCGTCGAGCGCGAGCCCGAGCGCATCGAGATCGTCGGCGAGGACGATGGCGCGCTCGCCGGCCGCCGCCGCCCGCTCGGCCTCGGCGAGGCGGAGCCAGGCCGTCCCGGGCGCGCGGCCGAGGACGATCCGCCGTGCCTCGGGCCGTGAGGCCGAGATCGCGGCGAGGGCGCCGGACTTGCCCGAGCCGGGCCCTCCGACGACGAGGAGCCGCTCCCCCGGCTCGACGACGGCCGCCGCGCGCCGCTGGCCCTCCGGGTCGTCGACGAGGCCGATGGCGCCGGGCGCGGCGAGGGCGGGATCGTCCTCACGCCGCAGCGTCTCGGGCAGCGGCGGCGCGACGACGCCGCGCGTCGGGGCGGAGGCCCGCCAGCGCTCGGCGAGGGCAGCGAGCGCGCCCGGCTCGAGGCGGAGCGCCTGCAGCTCGGTCGGTCCGTCGCCGAGCTCGATCCACGCGCGGCCCCGGTGCTCCGGGAGGATCGCGGAGGCCTGCGGTCCTCCGATGACGGCCTGCGATTCCGCGGCGGAGGTCACGCGGAGGCAGATGCGGATCGAGCAGTTCGCCATGAGCGCGTCGCGCATGGCGGCCGAGGGGCGCTGGGCGCAGAGCACGAGGTGGATGCCGAGGCTGCGGCCCCGGGCCGCGAGGTCGGCGAAGGCGGCGTGGAGCTCGGGATTCGGCTCGAGGAGCGCCTGGAGCTCGTCGACGAGGATGACGAGGCGCGGCGGCGCGCCGTCGCGGCCCTCGAGCTCCTCGAGCGAGCGCACGCGGGCGGTGCGGAGCACGCCCTCGCGGCGCCGGAGCTCCGCGCGGAGGCTCGCGACGGCGCGCTCGACGGCGCCCTCCTCGTCGAGGTCGGTGACGACCCCGGCGCAGTGCGGGAGGGCGGCGAGCGCGTCGAAGGTGGCGCCGCCCTTGAAGTCGATGCCGAGGAGCGCGAGCCGATCCGGCGGGAAGGTCGCCGCGAGGCACGCCGCCCAGGCGAGGAGGAGCTCGCTCTTGCCGCTGCCGGTCGTGCCGCCCACGATGGCGTGCGGGCCGTCGCGGACGAGGTCGATCTCGACCGGCCCCTCGGCGCAGCGAGCGAAGGTCGCGGGGAGGCCGACCGCGGCCGCGATGTCGCCATCGGCGACGGCACCCGAGCCGGGATCGTCCAGATGCGGAGCACCGGGGCCGGTCTGCGTCGCCGCGGGCAGTGGGAGGAGGCCGGGCGCGAGCGGGTCCTCCGCGGTCGCGGCGCGCGGCGTCGCAGACAGGAGCGCGAGGAGCTCGCGCGCCTCCGCCGCCGAGGCGCGCTCCGGCGCGAGCTCGAGCTCGAGCTCGCCGAGGATGAGGACGGCGCGGTCGCGGTCATCCGGGTCGAGGCGCAGCTCGGGCAGCGCGGCTGGGGCCTCCGGATCGTCCGGGTCGAGCTCGCGGACGCGGCCGTCGAGCGAGGTCGCGGCGCCGTGGGCCGCGGCGTGCACCGCCATGGCGCGGAGCACGGGCTCGCGCAGGCTCGCCGGCCCGCGGAGGGCGATCCGCTCGGCCACGAGCACGACGGGGCTGCCGTCGAGGCGCCGCGCGCGCCGTGCCAGCGAGGCCGCCGCCTCATCGGACGGGTCGCGCCCGCCCTCGACGGCGATCCCCGTCGGGAGGGCGGCGGCGCCGAGCGTCCACCGCAGGGCGGCGCCCGGGGGCGTCGTCGGGGCCTCCGACGCCCGGTGGCGCATGGAGGGCCGCTCGGCGAGATCGACGAGCAGCGGCGCGAGCCGTCGCCGCGTCATGAGAAGGCGCTCGGCGCGCGCCTCGAGCTCCGCCTCCGCCCGGGCCAGCTCGCCACGTCGACGCCGCTCGGACGCCCGCCGCCGAGCGCGCGCGGCACGGCGGCCCTCGAGCCACGAGGCGATCCCGACCACCGGCCCGAGCACCGCGAAGGCCAGCGCGAGCCGCATGCCGGTCGAGGCCGCGAGCACGAGCGAGGCGAGCACGGGCGCGACGATGAGGAGCACGGGAAGCGGCCGCGGCGCGATCGCCTCGACCGGGCCCGGGAGGCGGATGGGCTCCTCCTCCGCGTCGAGCGCCGGCGGCACGAGGCGTGCCGACGCGGCCTCCGGCGCCGCCCCGCGCGCCGAGCGCGGGGCGGCCACCGCTGCGAGCGGGCCCACGATCAGGCCGCGACGTCGGATTCGCCGGCCACGCGGCTCGCGGGCTCCTCCTCCACGGCACCGCCGGCCTCGCCGCCGCCCGCGACGGCGCCGAGCCCGCAGCCGAACCACGGCGGCACGATGCCCCGCTCGGCCATCCAGCCCACCGACGCGGCGAGCGGCTCGATCGCGTCGAGCGCGGGCTCGAGAGTCTGCGCGCGGGCGACGCACTCCGCGGCCATCGATGAGCGGCCGCGCGCCCACTCGAGGATGGCGAGGGCCGCGAGCGCGTGCGGGCGCAGGCGATCCGGCGCGAGCCCGACGAGGTCGCGCGCCGCGGCGGCCGCCGCCTCGAGCCGAGCCCGGTCGACGCCGGCGGCCCGATCGCCCTCGCCGAGGACGCTCGCCGCCTCGTGCAGCGCACCGGAGGCGGAGGGCCCCTGCGCGTCAGCGAGGAGCTCGAGCCAGACGTCCTCGAGGTCCAGCTCGCGCTCTGGGCCGAGCACGAGGTCGGCGAGCCAGGTGCGCCGCGCCCGATCCTCCTCGAGGAGCGCGAGGGCGAGGGCCGCCGTCTCGACCGCGAGCGGGCGGCTCGAGGGCGCCCGGGAGGCGAGCCGGCGCTCCCAGGCCCGCGCGGCGCGTCCCGGCAGGGTCTCGTCGCGCCGGAGCCGGTCGAGCCGCTCCTCTACGGCGCTGCGGCGCTGCGGCGAGCCGGCGCCGAGCAGCAGCTCGACGATCCCCCGCGGCGAGGTGGCGCTCACCGCGCGCACCGGCCCCTCGGGCCGCACCTCCTCGAGCGGCCTCGGCCCGAATCCCGGGCAGCGGTCGTCGTCGCAGCCGAACTCGCCCCAGCCGTCGCCGGCACGGCAGAGCGAGACGAGCACGCGGATGCCCGCCCGCGAGAGGGCCGCGTAGAGCGCCTCCTCGAGGAGTCCCCACGGCGGCGTGCCCGGTCCGCGGTACGTCCGCTCGGTCCACACGACGAGGATGACCTCGCCGCCCTCCTCGACCCGGCAGGCGTAGCCGACGACGGCCGAGGCGAAGGCCTCCGCGGCGACCGGGTCGAGCTCGGCCGGCGGCAGGTCGAAGCGCAGGATCGCGCCGCCGCGGCCGCGATCGAGCGGGAGGAGGATGAGCGACTCGGCCGGGTCCTGGTCCATGAGCTGCGGGACGGTCCGGAGGATGTCGCGGGGCGAGGCGAGGCGTCGTGTCGTCGTCATGGCGAGCACGGTAGGGATGACCGGCCCTCGCGTGCCGCCGCGGTGCACGCCTCCTGGGGACCCCCGCTCCTCCACAGGCCCGACGCGGCGATCCGACTCGCCGGGATCCGCGGGCGGGCCGACGTTGCCCGTGGAAGCCCGCGGCGACGCGAAGGGCCCGCCCGGCGATGCCGGACGGGCCCCTGCGACGTGATCGCGCTAGTTCTGGCCGTACGAGGCGGTCTGCTGGCCGCCGTACGCCTGCTGGTACTGGCCCTGGGCAGGAGCGGCCTGCTGCTGGCCGTACTGCTGGACCTGCGAGCCGTAGGCCTGGCCGTACGCCTGCTGGCCGTAGCCGGCGCCGGCGGCCGCCGGGACGTTCGCGCCCGCGGCGCGGACGTGCTCGAGGCCGGTGCCCATGCGCTCCGGGCGGTACTCGCCCGAGCCGAAGCCGATGACGAACATCCAGATCGGCATGAGGAGGATCATGAAGATCATCCAGCCGGCGCCCTCCTTGCCGAAGGCCTTGTTGATGTTGATGCCCGGCAAGATGAGGATGAGGTTCGACACGAAGAACGCGACGAGCGAGATCGCGCCGTGGTAGCCGCCGAGCTGCGTGAAGACCCAGTTGTTGTAGACCGGGACCCACGCTTTCCAGGCCGGGACGCCGGCCTTCTTGAAGATGCCGAGGTAGGCGAGCGAGTTGAGCACGTACGTGACGATGAGCGTCACGAAGAAGGTGGTGAAGATGAGGGCGCCCTCGTTGCTGCTGCTGTAGGAGCTCATGCGGGGATCCTTGTCAGATGGTGGCGGTTGGCCGGGACGCCGTCGGCGCTCCGGCGACGAGCGGGCGCGGAGGCGCGAAGCCGCTCGACGCGAACAGTGTAGGAACCCGAGGAAACGCTGAGCATCGCCTGGGCGACGTATGGGTGTCCGACTCGGGCACGATCCGGGATCGGCGGGGAGAACGCCCGGAAGCCGCGAGGGCGCCGGGCGTCCCGCGCGCTATCGGCCCTCGCCGTACGGCGCGTACGCCGTGGCGCCGCCCTGCTGGCCGTACTGGACCTGGTCTCCGTACTGCGCCTGCTGGCCGTACTGGCCTTGCTGACCGTACTGGCCGTAGTCGGCCTGCTGCCCGTACTGGCCCGGCTGCTGCCCGTACGGCGCCACCTCGCCGTAGGTCGCCTGCTGGCCGTAGCCCGACTGCCCGTACGAGGCCTGCCCGGAGCCCTGCATCCCGTAGCCACCGGTCGGGACCTGCGCGCCCGCGAGCGGCACGTACTGGAGGTCGGTGCCCATGAGCTGCGGCTCGTAGCGGCCCTGGCCCGCGCCGAGGATCCAGAACCAGATCGAGCCGAGCAGGATCATGCCGATGTGCGAGCCCGCGTCGTCCTTGCGGAACGCCTTGTTGATCGCGATGCCCGGCATGATCCAGCCCGCGTACGGGATGAGCGAGAACGCGCCGTGGTAGCCGCCGAGCTGCGAGAGGGTCCAGCCCTGGACGAAGGGCACCCACGCCTTCCAGGTCGGCACGCCGCACTTCTTGAAGAGGAAGTGGTAGCCGAGGCACGCGAGCACGTAGACGACCGCGAAGACGAGGAGCTCCATGAAGAGCATGACGATGGTGAAGCCGACCATGGCGGAGCCGTTGCTGCCGCTGCTCATGGGCGCGAGGAAGTGGTCCATGGGAGCTCCTTGGAGGGGCGGGGCGGGGCGCTCGGGCCCGAGCGCATCAGGCATTCTCTCACCCGGATCGCAGGCGGGCATCAGCCGAGGGGTGCAGAGCGAGGCCGTCCCTGCGCGGTGAGATCAGCGCGCCCCGCCGCGCGGGTCGTCCACGATGAGGAGGAGCTCCCGCTCCCCCGCCGCCTCGGCCTCGGCGCCGACGAGCCGGAGTGCTGCCGCGAGCGACTCCGCGCCGCGGGCCGCGTCGAGCGCGTCCCGGACGGCATCCGGGGCCTGCGCGAGCGCGCGCACGAGCTCGCCCTTGCCGCGCTTGTTGAAGTGGTTGAGCGCCTTGAGCTCCCCGTCCGGCATGCGTGTCGCGACCTCGGCGACGATCGCGTCGTCGCGGTCGGGCAGCGGCGCGAGCGCGGCGTAGGTCTTCGAGCGGAGGTCGAGGATCGGTCCCTCGTGCTCGGCGAGCGCGGCCGCGCCGGAGCCCGCCCAGCGCGCCGTCATCGAGCGCCTGCCGAGCCGCGTCGAGGAGGAGCAGCGGTAGGCCGGGATCCCGTCCTCGGCTCCCACGATCCCGAGCAGCGCCGACTGGATCCGCACGGATCGCGCGAGCCACGCCCGCGACCGCTCGTCGAGCGAGCCCGGGTCGAGGTGGTCGTAGAGCACGCCCGTGTAGCGCTCGATCGCGGGCATCCGCGCCTGCGTCTCGAGGCTCGCGTTCCGCGCGAGCTCGCGCTCGGCCTGGGCGGCGGAGAGCTTCAGCGCGGCGGCATGGGCCGCTGGGTCGGCGGCGAGACGCGCGAGCTCCGCGATCGCCTCGGCGCGCGCGGCGGCCTGCAGCGGATGCCCGACCGACTCGGCGAGCGGGCGCGACGAGGCGCCAGGGGAAGGCGAGGCGCCGGCGTCCGAACCGGAGCCTCCCGGAAACGCGGCGCTGCCGCCATCCGGAGACGAATCTCGCTTCGTCTCGGATGGCGGCAGCAGCGCGAGCAGGGCTCGGGTCACGCCTGGAGGGAGGCCTCGCGGGCGACGACCATGACCTTGTCCTCGGAGACCGAGAGGAAGCCGTCGTCGGCGAGCGCGGTCGAGACCTCGCCCTCCGGCGAGGTGATGCGCACCTCGCCGGCCGCCAGGATCGCGAGCACCGGCTCGTGACCCGGCAGGATGCCGATCTCGCCCTCGGTGGTGCGGGCGACGACCGACTTGGCCTCGCCCTCCCACACCTGGCTCGTCGCGGAGACGACGCTCACGGTGAGCGTGTTCGCAGCGGCCATGGCTAGGCCATGTCCTTCTGGATCTGCGCCCACTTCTCCTCGACGTCGTTGATGCCGCCGACGTTGAAGAAGGCCTGCTCGGCGACGTGGTCGAAGTCGCCGCGGCAGATCGCGTCGAACGACTCGATCGTGTCCTTGAGCGGGACGGTCGAGCCCTCGACGCCCGTGAACTTCTTGGCCATGTAGGTGTTCTGCGAGAGGAACTGCTGGATGCGGCGCGCGCGCGACACCGTGATCTTGTCCTCCTCCGAGAGCTCGTCGACGCCGAGGATCGCGATGATCTCCTGGAGCTCCTTGTTCTTCTGGAGGATCTGCTTCACCGTCGTCGCCACGCGGTAGTGGTCCGCGCCGAGGTAGCGCGGGTCGAGGATGCGCGACGTCGAGGTGAGCGGGTCGATGGCCGGGTAGAGGCCCTTCGAGGCGATCTCGCGCGAGAGCTCGGTGGTCGCGTCGAGGTGGGCGAAGGTCGTCGCCGGGGCCGGGTCGGTGTAGTCGTCGGCGGGCACGTAGATCGCCTGCAGCGAGGTGATCGAGTGGCCGCGCGTCGAGGTGATGCGCTCCTGGAGGAGGCCCATCTCGTCGGCGAGGTTCGGCTGGTAGCCCACCGCGGACGGCATGCGGCCGAGGAGGGTCGAGACCTCCGAGCCCGCCTGCGTGAAGCGGAAGATGTTGTCGATGAAGAGGAGGACGTCCTGCTTCTGCACGTCGCGGAAGTACTCGGCCATGGTGAGGGCCGAGAGGGCGACGCGCAGACGCGTCCCCGGCGGCTCGTCCATCTGGCCGAAGACGAGGGCCGTCTTGTCGAAGACGCCCGCCTCCTCCATCCCGTGGATGAGGTCGTTGCCCTCACGCGTTCGCTCGCCGACGCCGGCGAACACCGAGACGCCGCCGTGGTCCTGCGCGACGCGCTGGATCATCTCCTGGATGAGGACCGTCTTGCCGACGCCCGCGCCGCCGAAGAGGCCGATCTTCCCGCCCTGGACGTACGGCGTGAGGAGGTCGATCGACTTGATGCCGGTCTCGAAGAGCTGCGTCTTCGACTCGAGCTGGTCGAAGGCCGGCGGCTCGCGGTGGATCGGCCAGCGCTCGGTGATCTCGTAGGGCTCGGAGATCATCTCGTCGTTGAGGACGTCGCCCGTGACGTTGAAGACCTTGCCCTTGGTGACGTCGCCGACGGGCACCGAGATGGGGCTGCCGGTGTCGCGGACCTCCTGGCCGCGGACGAGGCCGTCCGTCGGCTTGAGGGCGATGGCGCGGACGAGGTCGTCGCCGAGGTGCTGCGCGACCTCGAGCTTGAGCTCGTGCGACTGGTCTCCCATGGTGACCGTCGTCTCGAGGCAGTTGTAGATGCCCGGCATGGCGTTGTGGGGGAACTCGATGTCGACCACGGGGCCCGTGACGCGAGCGATCCGGCCGACGCCGGGCTCCGTCTTCGGGGCTCCCTGGTCAAGGAGCATGTTCTGCGTCATGTGTCGTCCTTAGTTCGGTGTTCGTGCGCGAACGGTGGGGTGCTTAGGAGGCGAGGGCGTCCGCGCCGCCCACGATCTCGGAGATCTGCTGCGTGATCTCGGCCTGGCGCGCGTTGTTCGCCAGTCGGGTGTAGTCCTTCATGAGCTTGTCGGCGTTGTCCGAGGCCGACTTCATCGCGCGCTGGCGGGCGGCGAGCTCGGAGGCGGCCGAGTGCAGCATCGCGTTGAAGAGTCGGGACTCGATGTACGCCGGCAGGAGCGCCGAGAGGACGTCCTGCGAGTTCGGCTCGAAGGAGTAGAGCGGGAAGAGCTCGGGCTCGTGAGCGTCCGGGTCCGGGGCCTTGGAGATGAGGTTGCCCTCGGGATCCTCGTCCACGACCTCGAGCGGGAGGAGGCGCACGACGCGGGGCGCCTGCGACACCATGCTCTTGAACTCGTTGTAGACGATGTGGATCTCCTCCACGCCGCCGTCCTCGAAGTCCATCGTGAAGCGCTCGACGAGCTCGTCGCCGATCTCCTTCGCGGTGGCGAACTTCGGGGCGTCGGTGTCGCCGGTCCACTGGCGGAGGCTCTCGCGGTCGCGGAACTTGAAGTACCCGACCGACTTGCGGCCCACCAGGTAGTAGACGACCTCCTTGCCCTGCTCGACGAGGAGCTTCGCGAGCTCCTCCCCCTCGCGGAGGATGTTCGACGAGAAGGCGCCGTTGAGGCCGCGGTCGCTCGTGAAGAGGACGACCGCGGCCCGGCGGACCTGCTCGGGCTCGGTGACGAGGATGTGGTCGACGTCCGAGTGCGTCGCGACCGCCGAGACGGCCTGGGTGACGGCCTTCGCGTACGGGTTCGACTCGGCCATGCGGGCCCGCGCCTTCGCGATGCGCGAGGTCGCGATGAGCTCCATGGCCCGGGTGACCTTCTTCATCGTCTGGGCAGACTTGATCTTCTGCCGGTAGACCCGAAGCTGTGCTCCCATGATTCTCCTGTGTCCTGCCCGGGGCGCCTAGCGGCGCTTCCGGACGATGCGCTCCTGGTCGACCTCGTCGGCGTCGATCGCGTCGAACTCCTCGCGGCCGACCGAGAAGAGCGGCTTGCCGTCGCTCGTCTGGAAGGTCTTCGCGAAGGCGTCGACGCCCTGCTCCATCGCCTGGAGGGTGTCGTCCTCGAGCTTGCCCGAGTCGCGGAGGCGGTCGAGCACGTCGGTGTTGCGGCGGAGGTAGTCGAGCATCTCCTGCTCGAAGCGGAGGACGTCCTCCACCGGGACCTCGTCGAGCTTGCCGTTCGTGCCGGCCCAGACCGAGACGACCTGCTCCTCGACCGGGTACGGCGTGTACTGCGGCTGCTTGAGGAGCTCGGTGAGGCGGGCGCCGCGCTCGAGCTGCTTGCGCGAGGCCGCGTCGAGGTCGGACGCGAACATCGCGAACGCCTGGAGCGAGCGGTACTGCGCGAGCTCGAGCTTGAGCGTGCCGGAGACCTTCTTGATGTGCTTCTGCTGGGCGTCGCCGCCGACTCGCGACACCGAGATGCCGACGTCGACCGCGGGGCGCTGGTTGGCGTTGAAGAGGTCCGACTGGAGGAAGATCTGGCCGTCGGTGATCGAGATGACGTTCGTCGGGATGTAGGCCGACACGTCGTTCGCCTTCGTCTCGATGATCGGAAGGCCCGTCATCGAGCCGGCGCCGAGCTCGTCCGAGAGCTTCGCGCAGCGCTCGAGGAGGCGCGAGTGGAGATAGAACACGTCGCCGGGGTACGCCTCGCGGCCCGGCGGGCGGCGGAGGAGGAGCGAGACGGCGCGGTAGGCCTCGGCCTGCTTCGAGAGGTCGTCGAAGATGATGAGGACGTGCTTGCCGGCGTACATCCAGTGCTGGCCGATGGCCGAGCCGGTGTACGGGGCGAGGTACTTGAAGCCGGCCGGGTCGGAGGCCGGGGAGGCGACGATCGTCGTGTACTCCATGGCGCCGGCGTCCTCGAGCGCGCCCTTGACGGAGGCGATCGTGGAGCCCTTCTGGCCGATGGCGACGTAGATGCAGCGGACCTGCTTCGAGGGGTCGCCCGACTCCCAGTTCTTCTTCTGGTTGATGATCGCGTCGATCGCGATGGCCGTCTTGCCCGTCTGGCGGTCGCCGATGATGAGCTGGCGCTGGCCGCGGCCGACCGGGATCATCGCGTCGATGGCCTTGATGCCGGTCTCGAGCGGCTCGTGGACCGACTTGCGCTGCATGACGCCGGGAGCCTGGAGCTCGAGGGCGCGGCGGCCCTCGAGGCCCGTGATCTCGCCGAGGCCGTCGATCGGGTTGCCGAGAGGGTCGACGACGCGGCCGAGGTAGCCCTCGCCGACGGGGACCGAGAGGACCTCGCCCGTGCGGCGGACCTCCATGCCCTCGACGATGCCGTCGAACTCGCCGAGGACGACGACGCCGATCTCCTGCTCGTCGAGGTTCTGGGCGAGGCCGAGGACGCCGTTCGAGAACGTGATGAGCTCGTTGGCCATGACGCCGGGGAGGCCCTCGACGTGCGCGATGCCGTCAGAGGCGTCGATGACGACGCCCGTCTCCGTGGCCGACGCTCCCTCGGGACGATACGAGCTCGCGAAGTCCTTGAGGGCGTCGCGGATCTCGTCCGGGTTGATCGTAAGTTCTGACATGTTCTTCCCTTGTCGTTCGGGGGGACGCCCCGGAGAAATGTGGGTCGCGCCTAGGCGAGCGCGCGTCGGAGGCCGTGGAGGCGGCTCGCGACGGTGTCGTCGATGACCTGGCCCGCGAACTCGACGCGGATGCCGCCGATGACGGCCGGGTCGACGAGCGTCGCGAGCTGGAGCTCGCGGCCGAACTTCCGGCTCAGGCCCGCCTGGAGGCGGCCGAGCTGGCCCTCGTCGAGCGGGGCGGCCGTCGTCACCGTGGCGACCTGGCGCTTGGCCTGGTCGGTGACGAGGTCCGCCGCGCGGGCGAGGAGGCGGCGCACGCGGCGCCCCATCGGGTTCGCGAGGAGGTGGCGGAGGGCGATCATCGTCGGCTCGGAGACCTTGCCGTCGAAGAGGCGCCCGATGAGCTGCCGCTTGGCGTCGCCAGACTGGAGCTTCGAGCTCAGCGCGAGCTCGAGCTCGCCGTGCGAGGAGACCGCCTCGGAGACCGAGAGCAGCTCCGTGGCGATCCGCTCGGACTGGCCGGAGAACTGGGCCAGCGCGCGGAGGCCGAGCTCCTGCAGGCCCTCGAGGAGGTCCTGCTCCCCCGACCAGCGGCGCGAGGCCGCCGAGGCGAGGAGGTCGCGGGCGTCGGCGCCGAAGCCGGCGAAGACGCGGTCGACGAGCGCGCGCTTGCGCTCCGCGCTCGCGTCGGTGTCGGCGAGCGCCGTGCGGAGCGCCGGCGCGGCGCCGAGCTGCTCGACCATGTCGAGGAGCTCGCGGGCCGCGTCGACGGACGCGCCCTGCCGCCCGCCGAGCTCGTTCGAGAGCTCGGCGAGCGCCTGCTTCGTCGCGCTGCCCATCAGCGGGTCGTCTCGGCCGGCGCCGACTCGAGGTCGGCGAGGAAGCGGTCGACGACGGCGTGCTGGCGGCCGTCCTTGGCGAGGTCCTCGCCGACGACGCCCGAGGCGAGCGACACGGCGAGCTGGCCCACCTCGGAGCGGAGCGAGACGAGCGCGGACTGGCGCTCGGCCTCGATCTGCGCCTTCGCGGCGGCGATCATGCGGTCGAGCTCCGCCTGCGTCTCGGCCTTCTTCTCGGCCTTGATCTGGTCGCCCTCGGCGCGGGCGGCCTCGCGGATCTCGTTCGCCTCCTGGCGGGCCTCCATGAGGAGGCGCTCCTGGTCGGCCTTGGAGCGGTCGGCCTCGGCCTGGGCGAGCTCGGCACGCTTGATGCCGCCCTCGATCTTCTCCTCGCGCTCGGCGAGGGTCTTCGTGAAGGTCGGGATGACGAACTTCCAGAAGAACAGCGCGATGACGAGGAAGACGACCAGCGACCAGACGATGTCATAGACGGCGGGGACCAGGACGGAGAATCCTCCGCCGGGCTCCGCGCCCTCAGCGATGCTGATCATGCGTCGACCGCCTTACGCCGTGAAGATGAAGTACGTCGCGACGCCGATGAAGGCGAGGAGCTCGGTGAACGCGATGCCGAGGAACATCGTGGTCTGGAGACGGCCGGCCATCTCGGGCTGGCGCGCCATCGCCTCGACGGTCTTGCCCGCGACGATGCCGATGCCGATGCCGGGGCCGATGGCGGCGAGGCCGTAGCCGACCGTGGCGATGTTGCCGGAGATCTCGGCGAGCGTGGTGATGTCCACAGGGGTTTCCTTCCGAATTGGGACGTGGTGAAGCCGGATGGCCTCGAGCTGGAACGTGGGTGGGTCTTGTGGGTCTGCGTGGCCGGCTGCGCCGGCGCCCGCGCGGGGTGGGGCCTAGTGCTCCTTGGAGGCGGCCTGCTGGATGAAGACCGCGGTGAGGAGCGTGAAGACGAAGGCCTGGAGGACCGCCGCGAGGAGCTCGACGAGCGTCATGACGAAGCCGCCGAGGAGCGTGGGCACGCCGAAGAGCGCGTTCGCGCCGCCGAGCGTGAAGACGAGGAAGTGCGTCGCGCCGAAGCAGAGGACGAGCAGGAGGTGCCCGACCATCATGTTGAGGAAGAGTCGCAGGGCGAGCGAGACCGGGCGCACCACGAAGATGTTGATGAACTCGATCGGCGTGAGCAGCAGGTACATGAGCGGCGGGACGCCCGGCGGGAAGAGCGCGTTCTTGAGGAACGTGAGGCCGCCGGCCTCGCGGATGCCCGCGTAGATGAAGGCGATGTACGAGACGGCCGCGAGCACGATCGGCATGCCGATGAGCGAGGTGCCGGCGATGTTGAGGCCGGGGATGATGCCCGTGATGTTCATGGCGAAGATGCCGAAGAACATGGCCGCGAGGAGCGGGAGGTACTTGCGGCCGAGGCGCTCGCCGAGGACGCCGTCGACGACGTTGTCCTTCACGAAGCCGAGCGCGAGCTCGGCGATCGACTGGCCCTTGCCCGGGACGAGCTTCGGCTTCCGCAGCGCGAGCCAGAACAGGAGCATCATGACGAGGATCGCGAGGACGCGGACGAGGATGATGCGGTTCATCTCGAACGGGCCGGCGTCGACGCCGAAGAGGGTCGCGAACAGGCGCGGGAGGTCGAACTCGTGCTCGAGGCTGGGCGGCGTGAACGTGCCGTCCTCGGACGCCGCGGTGGTCTGGGTCAGGGCTGAAGCGAGCAGCGCTGTCTCCTGTCTCGGGGCACGAACTCACGTCGCGTGCGAGGCGGGGATGGGACCGGGGAGGCGCTCGCTTGCGGCGGCCGCGCTCACCCGGGCAAGTCTATCAAGGATTTCCCAGCTCCGGTGACCGTCCCGTGATCGGCTCGTCACCGCGCCGCCATCCCGGCCGCTCCCCCGCGCTGTCGCGGTTCGCGCGCCTGATCTGGCGTTTCGCATGCTCGAGCGAATCGCGGGACCGAGCCGGGGCGACCGCCTGCCGGCGGGCTCGCGGCCGACCGGCCCCGGACGGGAGGCCCGAGCTAGCGGGCGTCGCTCACGTACGGCATCCGCGCGCGGAGCACGCAGACGACGTCGACGGCGAGCTGGCCGATGACCGCGGCCACCAGGCACGCCCAGAGCACGACCGGGTGGATCCAGGGCTGCTCCTTCACGGCCATGAGCACGAGCAGGAACACGACGAGCTTCACGAGCCACGAGCCGAGCACGAGTCCGAAGAACCACATGACGTCGAGGCGCGCGGCGAGGATGAGCACGAGCACGGTGACGCCGGCGAAGCCGAAGGCGATGGCCGCGGCGACGAGGGCGCTCCAGATGCCGTTCGTCCCGATGAGGAGATACCCGACGATCGCGCCGACGACGGCGACGGCGAGGGCGACCCAGGCCGACCAGAGGAGGACCTTCCGGAACACCGGCACGGAGCTCGGCTCGGGGCGGGCGGCCGGGGCCTGCGCGGCCGGGGCCTGCGCGGCCGCGGCCTCCGCGGGGGTGCGGGCGTCGTCGGGCTGCGTCATCGGTCGTCCTCCTGGGCGGGCTTGGCGGGCTTGGCGGGCTTCGCAGGCCGGGCAGCGGCGGCGGAGGCCGCGGCGGGGGCGGCGCTCTCGGTCGCGGCCGCGGGCGTCGCGCCCTCGGCCTCCATGATCTTCATCGCCATGCGCCGCGGGAGCGCGTGGCGGATGTCGTCCGCCCGGC
Organism: Pseudoclavibacter triregionum; assembly: GCA_910822395.1. Lineage (GTDB taxonomy): Bacteria > Actinomycetota > Actinomycetes > Actinomycetales > Microbacteriaceae > Pseudoclavibacter > Pseudoclavibacter triregionum. The sequence goes on along the minus strand of OU365335.1, from coordinate 1,757,437 downwards.
GCTCACCGAGCGCGTCGAGCGGGTCGTGCACGTCGTCGTCGATCGAGGGCGACTTCTGCGCCGCGAGCTCGCGGGCCTTGCGCCGGCTCATGGGCGCGATCGTCGCGGCCGTGCAGGCGACGAAGCCGACGGCGATGAACGCGAAGGCGATCCAGCTCGGCTCGACGATGAAGCCGAGGAGGGCGCCGACGGCGATGACGACCGTCCACGAGTAGAAGATGAGGACGGCCCGCAGCTGCGTGTGCCCCATGTCGAGGAGCCGGTGGTGGAGGTGCTTCCGATCGGCGCTGAACGGCGACTTCCCCGCGCTCATGCGCCGCACGACCGCGAGCGTGAAGTCGAGCAGCGGCACGACGAGGACGGCGAAGGGGATGACGATCGGGAGGAACGCCGGGAGGAACTGCTCCGAGCGGATCGTCATCGGGTCGACCTCGCCGGTCACCGCGACGGCCGAGGTGGCCATGAGCAGGCCCACCTGGAGCGCGCCGCCGTCTCCCATGAACATCTTGGCCGGATTCCAGTTGATGGGGAGGAAGCCGAGGCACATGCCGACGACGACCGCCGAGATGAGCGCCGCCATCGTGAAGCGGCCCGTCTGGCCCGCGTACGCGGAGAGGAAGTAGCTGTAGAGGAGGAAGACGCCGTTCGCGATGATCGCGATGCCCGCGACGAGGCCGTCGAGGCCGTCGATGAAGTTCACGGCGTTCATGACGAGCACGACCGCGAGCACCGTGATGATGAGCGACATGAGGGGCGAGCCGACCGTGAGGCCGCCGATCGGCAGCGAGGTGATCGAGACCCCCTGCCAGGCGAGCAGGAGCGCGGCCATCATCTGGCCCGCGAGCTTCGTCATCCAGTCGAGGTCGATGAGGTCGTCGAGCACGCCGAGCACGCAGATGAGCGTGACGGCGCCGACGATCGCCCACACGCGCGCGGGCTGGGCGAAGACGAGGTGGAACTGCTCGATCTGCGAGGCGACGAGCATCGCGACGAGGAAGCCGACGTACATCGCGACGCCGCCGAGGCGCGGCTTCGGGGCCGTGTGGACGTCGCGGTCGCGCACGGGCGGATGCCATCCGCGCGCCATCGCGAGCCGGTACACGAGCCGGCACAGCAGGTACGTGACGACCGCCGTGACGGCGACGATGAGCGCGTAGTTGCGCATCAGGCGTCCTCGGCGGGGGCGAGCCACTCGCCGAGGACGGCGGCGAGTCGCTCCCGCTCGAGGGCGCCCTGGCGGACGATGCGGGCCGGGCGCGGCGGGGTCTCGGCGAGGCCCGTCGCATCGACGATCGTCGAGGCCTCTCCCCCGCCGGGGCCGCCGTCGAGGACGAGCTCGACGCGGTCGCCGAGCGCGGCGTCGGCCTCGGCCGCGGTCGTCGCGGCGGGCTCGCCGTGGCGGTTCGCGCTCGAGACGGCGAGGGGGCCGGTCTCGCGGAGCAGCTCGAGGGCGAGCTCCTGCTTCGGGATGCGGAGCGCGACGGTGCCGCGCGTCTCGCCGAGGTCCCAGTTCAGGCTCGCGCGCGCGGGGAGGATGACGGTGAGCGGGCCCGGCGAGAAGGCGAGCATCGCGTCGCGCACGGGCGCAGGCACGGTCTCGGCGAGGGCCTCGAAGGTCTGGAGGTCGGCGACGAGCACGGGCGGCGGCGACTGGCGCGTGCGGCCCTTCGCATCGAGGAGCTTCTGCACGGCGTCGCGCGAGAAGGCGTCGGCGGCGATGCCGTAGACGGTGTCGGTCGGCATGACGATGACGCCGCCGCGGGCGAGGGCGCCTCGCGCGGTGCGGAGGCCCTCGAGGAGCTCGCCTCGATCGGCGCAGTCGTAGATGCGTGCCATGACCCGGACAGTCTACCGAGCGGGACGGGAGCCTTCGGTCGGCAGGCCGCCGGGCAGGCGGGCCAGGGTGACGCGGTCGCGGCCCGCGAGGTCGCGTCGGGTCTCGGCCTCGAGCCATCCGGCGGCCTCGAGGAGCGCCCGCACCTCGGGCCCCTGGTGATCGTCGTGCTCGAGGAGGAGCGCGGCGCCCGGGACGAGCTCGGCGCGGCCGATCCGCTCGATGAGGCGGATGACGTCGAGCCCGTCTTCGCCGCCGTAGAGCGCCGTGGCGGGGTCGGCGTCGCGGGCCTCGGGCTCCCGCGGGGCGTTGCGGGCGGGGATGTAGGGAGGGTTCGAGACGAGGATCGAGAGGCGCTCGCCCTCCCCGAGCCGCGCGAGGGGCGCCTCGCCGATGCGGCCGAAGCGGGGCTCGACGACGCCCGCGCCGTGTTCGGGCCCCGTGTGCTCGCGCACGTTGCGGATGAGCCACGGCCATGCCGCGGCCGACCCCTCGAGCGCGATGACGCGCGCCTGCGGCACGGCGCGGGCGAGGCCGATCGCGACGGCGCCCGTGCCCGAGCCGAGATCGGCGGCGAGCGGATGGTCGTCGCCCGCGGCGATCCGCGCGCGGAGCTCGGCCGCCGCGAGCTCGACGAGGAGCTCCGTCTCCGGGCGCGGCACGAAGGCGCCCGGCCCGACGGCGAGCTCGACGTCCCAGAACGGCGCGCGCCCGACGAGGTGCTGGAGCGGCTCGCGGCGGGCGCGGCGGGCGAGGGCGCGCTCGACGGCGGCCGCCTGCGCGGGGTCGAGCCCGCGGCCCATGAGCGCGTCGACCTCGAGCTCGCCGCGGCTGCGCCCGAGGACGGCCGCGAGGAGGGCGTCGGCCTCGCCCCGCGGCGCGTCGAAGCCGGCGAGCTCGAGCCGGCGTGCGGCGCGGCGGCGGAGCGCGGCCAGGGCGGCGGGCGCGGCGTCGGCCGGCGCGGCGTCGGCGGCAGCAGAGTCGGCGGATTCGGTCACGCGCCCATCCTTCCAGCACGCGCCCGCGCAGCCGAGCCCGCCGGCGCGACGGAATATGACGGCGCATGGATCGCGTTGCCATCCTCGGGTGCCACGATGGCCCCTACGACGCCGACCGCGCCGACCGCGAACCGCCTCGACAGCACCACCTCGACAGCAAGGACTCCCCCATGACCGCGAACATCCACGACGACCTCACCGGCGCCATCGGCCGCACTCCCCTCGTCCGCCTCGGCCGCATCGCCGCCGAGGCCGGCCTGGCCGAGGGCGTCGAGCTCGTCGGCAAGCTCGAGTCCGCGAACCCGGCCGGCTCCGTGAAGGACCGCCTCGCGCTCGGCATCATCCGCGCCGCGGAGCAGGACGGCTCGCTGAAGCCCGGCGGCACGATCGTCGAGGGCACCTCCGGCAACACCGGCATCGGGCTCGCCATGCTCGGCGCCGCCCGCGGCTACCGCGTCGTCATCGCGATGCCCGAGACCATGTCGGTCGAGCGCCGCATGCTCCTGCGCGCCTACGGCGCCGAGCTCGTCCTCACGCCGGGCGCGGAGGGCATGAAGGGCGCCGTCGCGAAGGCCCGCGAGCTCGTCGAGCAGACGCCGGGCGCCGTGCTCGCGAGCCAGTTCGAGAACGCCGCGAACGCCGCCATCCACCGCGAGACGACGGCCGAGGAGATCTGGGGCGACGTCGACGGGGAGATCGGCGCCTTCGTCGCGGGCGTCGGCACCGGCGGCACCGTCACGGGCGTCGGCCAGGTGCTCCGCGAGCGCAGCCCGCAGACGCGCATCGTCGCCGTCGAGCCGAAGGACTCGCCGCTCCTCACCGAGGGCAAGGCCGGCCCGCACAAGATCCAGGGCCTCGGCGCGAACTTCGTGCCGGACGTCCTCGACCGCGACGTCCTCGACGAGGTCGTCGACGTCGAGCTCGCCGACGCCCTCGCGACCTCGCGCGCGCTCGCCGCGAAGGAGGGCATCCTCGCCGGCATCTCCGCCGGCGCGAACGTCTGGGCCGCGATCGAGCTCGCGAAGCGCCCCGAGATGGCGGGCAAGCGGATCGTCGTCATCATCCCCGACACGGGCGAGCGCTACCTCTCGACCCCGCTCTTCGACGAGTTCCGCGACGCCTAGCCGATCCCTACGGCATAGGCTCGATCGAGTGCCCCGCAACACGACGTCCGGCGGCCGCGTCTCCCTCCCCGGGGACGCGGCCTTCCGCCGCATCCGCGAGGATCTCGCGGCCGCCCGCCGCGGCGACCCCGCGGCGCGCTCCTCGCTCGAGGTGGCGATCAACTACTCCGGCCTCCACGCGCTCTGGTCGCACCGGCTCGCGCACCGCCTCTGGCAGCGGCCCGGCACGCGGCTGCTCGCCCGCATGGTCTCGCAGTTCACGCGATTCCTCACCGGCGTCGAGATCCACCCGGGCGCGACGATCGGCCGCCGCGTGTTCATCGACCACGGCATGGGCGTCGTCATCGGCGAGACGGCGGAGGTCGGCGACGACGTCGTCATCTACCACGGCGTCACGCTCGGCGGCGTCTCGACGCAGCGCGTGAAGCGCCACCCGACCGTCGGCAACGGCGTGCTCATCGGCGCGGGCGCGAAGCTCCTCGGCCCGATCGAGATCGGCGACGGCTCGAGCATCGGCGCGAACGCGGTCGTCACGAAGTCGGCCCCTCCGGGCTCCGTGCTCACGGGCATCCCCGCGAAGGCGCGGCCCGCGCGCACTCAGGCGGCGCAGGCCGAGGGGCTCTTCGAGATCTAGTCCGACCAGGCCGGCTCGAGGCGTGCACCCCAGGCCACCACGCTCGCCGACGATCGGATCGAGGACCGACGGAGGGGGCACATCTCATGCGCGCGCAGCGGATCGCGGGGATCGCCGAGCGGGCGCTCGCGAAGGGCCTCGCGCCCTCGGTCATCCGCGTCGCCGAGCACGCCGAGGACCTCGACCGGCTCCTCGCCGGCCTCTTCGAGGGCCGCCTCGTGCGCCGGGAGACGATCGACGAGGTCGGCCCCGCCCGGCCGCTCCAGCTGCAGATGGGCCCGATCCGGTACTCGGCCGGCATCATGCACGCCCGCGTGGGATGGCCCCGGTGCCCGCCGCGCACGCTCCTCGGCCACCTCGGCTCGACGGGCGCCTTCGCGTTCTGGATCCCCGAGGAGCGCGCGACCATCGTCGGCAGCCTCCCCCGCGACGGCTCCGGCCCGCGGGCGATGCGGCTCGACATGAAGCTCGCCGCGGGCCTGCAGGACAGCCATCCGCCGCAGCGCGCGACGGCGGATGCACGACGCGGTCCGCCGAAGGTCCGCCCCCGCTCCGCCGATCGGTCGATGCCCGGCCGGGCGCGCCGACCCTAGCTTGCTGGGCGAACGAAGGAACCGCTCGACGTGGAGGAATCCATGACCCGTCCGTCCGCCGCTCCCGACGACCTCACGCCCCGCGCCTCGGCCGCCGGGTCGGCGCCCGACTCGAACCCGCGCAAGCGCCGCCGCTGGGGCCGCATCCTCGGCTTCAGCTTCCTCGGCCTCGTCGCCGTCCTCGCCATCGGAGCGCTCGCCCTCTGCCTCCTCAAGCCCTGGGCCCCGAAGATCGAGGTCTCCGAGCCCGGCCCCGACGGCACGCGCGTCGAGATCTCCGGCGCGCCCGCCAACTACTACCCGCCCGCGCCCGGCGCGCTCCCCGCTTCGGGCGCCGTGAGCGCGCCCGCCGTGCTCGTCCTCGGCGGCTCCGAGGGCGGCATGGCGTCAGGGGTCGACGAGCAGTCGCGAGCCCTCGCAGCGGCCGGCTACCACGCCCTCACGCTCGCCTACTTCGGCGCCGAGGGGCAGCCGAAGGCCATGGAGGCGCTCCCCCTCGAGCGCTTCGACGAGGCGCTCGCCTGGCTCGCCGCGCAGCCCGGCGTCGACCCGGGCCGGATGGCCGTGCTGGGCACCTCGAAGGGCGGCGAGGCGGCCCTCCTCGTCGGCGCCGCGCACCCCGAGCTCAAGGCCGTCGTCGCGAACGTCCCCTCGAGCGTCGTCTGGCAGGGCATGGACCTCCAGGAGCCGTGGCGCATGGGGTCCCTCGGCTCGACCTGGTCGCGCGGCGGCGCCGAGGTGCCGTTCCTCCCCTACCCGGAGCAGGTGCCGAACGGGCCGCTCGCGACCTTCTACGAGGCGGGCCTCGCGGCCGTCGGCGGGCACCCGGACGCCGTCATCCCGGTCGAGAAGATCACGGGCGACCTCCTCCTCGTCTGCGGCGAGGCCGACGAGATGTGGCCGTCGTGCGAGATGTCGCGCCAGATCGAGGAGCGCGCCGCAGGCGGGCCCGAGGTCACGCTCCTCTCGTACCCGGATGCCGGCCACTTCGCGAGCGGCGTCCCGGTCGACGCCTCCGCGCCGGGCTACTCCTCGCTCGACGGCCTCGGCGGCACGGTCGAGGGCAACGCGGCCGCGCGCGCCGACAGCTGGCCGCGCACGCTCGATCACCTCGCGGCGGCCTTCGCCGCGTAGCTTGCCGCCTGCGAACGACGAAGGCCCCGGATCCGCAGGGATTCGGGGCCTTCGTCGTATGACCGGGAGCTAGTCCTCCGAGCCGCCGAGCGCCTTGAGGCGGGCCTCCTCGTCGGCCTTGATGGCCGACTCGATGACGGGCCCGAGGGCGCCGTTCATGACCTGGTCGAGGTTGTACGCCTTGTAGCCGGTGCGGTGGTCGGCGATCCGGTTCTCGGGGAAGTTGTACGTCCGGATGCGCTCCGAGCGGTCCATCGAGCGGATCTGCGACTTGCGCGCGTCCGAGGCGGCCGCGTCGAGCTGCTCCTGCTGGTGGGCGAGGAGGCGCGCCATGAGGACGCGCATCGCCGCGGCGCGGTTCTGGATCTGCGACTTCTCGTTCTGCATCGAGACGACGATGCCGGTCGGGAGGTGCGTGATGCGCACGGCCGAGTCGGTCGTGTTCACCGACTGGCCGCCGGGGCCCGACGAGCGGTAGACGTCGATCTTGAGGTCGTTCTGCGCGATCTCGATCTCCTCGGGCTCGTCGACCTCGGGAAAGACGAGCACGCCGGTCGTCGAGGTGTGGATGCGGCCCTGCGACTCGGTCGCCGGCACGCGCTGGACGCGGTGCACGCCGCCCTCGTACTTCAGCGAGGCCCACACGCCCTCGGCCGGGTCGGTCGAGGAGCTCTTGATCGCGACCTGGACGTCCTTGTAGCCGCCGAGGTCCGACTCGGTGGAGTCGAGCATCTCGACCTTCCAGCCGCGCTGCTCGGCGTAGTGCGAATACATGCGGAGGAGGTCGGCCGCGAAGAGCGCCGACTCCTCGCCGCCCTCGCCGCCCTTGATCTCCATGATGACGTCCCGGCCGTCGTCCGGGTCGCGCGGGATGAGCAGGCGGCGCAGCTTCTCGCGGGCCGCCTTGAGCTCCTCCTCCATGCCGGGGATCTCCTCGGCGAGGGACTCGTCGTCCTTCCCGAGCTCGCGCGCGGCCTCGAGGTCGTCCTCGAGCCCGCGGCGGGCGTCGTCCGCGGCGATGATCGCGTTGAGCTCGGAGTAGCGGCGGTTGACCTTCTTGGCCCGCGCGGGGTTCGCGTGGAGCTCCGGGTCGGCGAGCTGCTCCTGCAGGTCGGCGTGCTCCTCGCGGAGCGCGCCGAGCGAGTCGAACATGTCGCTCATCGGGCCGTGCGCGAGGTCGTCGCGGCCTGGAAGCCGGCGTCCGCCTCGATCGGGCGCGAGCGCACCGACTCGACGAACTCGGCGTTCGTGGCGGTCTCGCCGAGGCGGTGGAGCACCGACTCGAGGATGGCGCGGGGGTCGCTGCCGGCGAGCGCGCGGCGCACCGACCAGGTCGCCTCGACCTCCTCGGGGCTGAGGAGCGTCTCCTCCATGAGCGTCGAGGAGCCGTTCATGTCGAGCGCCGGGAAGATGCGGCGGTCGGCGATCTCCTTCGAGAGGCGGATCTCGAGGTTCTCGGTGCCCGCGAACTCCTCGAGGATGACCTCGTCGGTGCGCGATCCGGTCTCGACCATGGCGGTCGCGAGGATCGTGAGCGAGCCGCCGTTCTCGACGTTGCGCGCCGCGCCGAAGAAGCGCTTCGGCGGGTAGAGCGCCGAGGCGTCGACGCCGCCCGCGAGGATGCGGCCGGAGGCGGGGGCGGTGAGGTTGTAGGCGCGGCAGAGCTGCGTCACCGAGTCGAGGAGGACGACGACGTCGAGGTCGAGCTCGACGAGGCGCTTCGCGCGCTCGATGGCGAGCTCCGCGATCGTGGTCTGGTCCTCGGCCGGGAGGTCGAAGGTCGCCGCGACGACCTCGCCGCGGATCGTGCGCTGCATGCGCGTGAGCTCCTCGGGGCGCTCGTCGACGAGGACGAGCATGAGGTGCGTCTCGGGCGAGTTCTCGGCGACCGCGTTCGCGATGCGCTCGAGCACGACCGACTTGCCCGACTTCGGGGGCGCGACGATGAGGCCGCGCGAGCCCTTGCCGACCGGGGCGAAGAGGTCGATGAGGCGCTGGGCGACGTGGCCGCCGGGCGTCTCGAGCTGGAGGCGCTCGCGCGGGTAGAGCGGCGTGAGCTCGTCGAACTCAGGGCGGCCGGCGCTCTCCTCGGGCGTCTGGCCGTTGATCGTGTCGAACTTCACGATCGCGTTGTACTTCTGGCGGCCGTGGTGCTGCTCGCCCTCGCGGGGCTGGCGGATGGCGCCGACGATCGCGTCGCCCTTGCGGAGGCCGTACTTCTTCACCTGGCCGAGCGAGACGTAGACGTCGTTCTGGCCGGGGAGGTAGCCCGAGGTGCGCACGAAGGCGTAGTTCTCGAGCACGTCGAGGATGCCCGCGATGGGGAGGAGCACGTCGTCCGGGGCGATCTCGGGGTCGACGTCGTCGCTCTGGCGGCGCTTGCGGTCGCGGTAGCGTCCGCGGCCGCGGCGGCCCTCGTCGGACTCGTCGTCGTCCTCGTCGTCGTCCTGCTGGGCGCCCTGCTGGCCGCCGTTGCCGTTCTGCTGCTGGCCCTGGCCGTTCTGGCCGTTCTGGCCGCGGCCGCGTCCGCGGCGCGAGCGGCGCGAGCCGCCCTGCTCCTCGTCGGCGTCGTCCGAGTCGTCGGACTGGTCCTGGGCGTCGTCCTGCGGGTCCTGCTCGCCCTCGGCGCGGTCGCCGCGGTTGCGGCGTCCGCGGCCGCGGCTGCGCTTGCGGCCGCGACGGCCCTCGGACTCGGCGCCCTTGTCGTCGCCCTCGGCGTCGTCCTCGCCGCGCGGGGCGGGGAGGACGAGGTCGTCGAGGCTCATGGGCAGGGACGGCTCGTCCGCGCCGGCCTGCGAGGCCTCGACCTCGGGGGCCTCGGCCGGGGCCGGGAGCTCGAGCTCGAGCGCCTCGGCGGGCTGCTCGGCCGGCCCGGCGGCGGGGTCGGCGGTGACGCGGCGGCCGCGCGCGCGGCGCTGGCGGGCTTCGCCCTGGACGGGCTGGCGCGAGAAGCGGAGCTCCTCCTCCTGCGAGGCGCTCGCCTCCGCGGCCTGCTCGGCGGCGGCCTCGGGAGCCTGCTCGTCCGCGGGCTGCTCGTCGGCGGGGTGCTCGGCGGCGGCGACCTCGGCCTGCTCGGCCGGGGCCTTCTCGGCGGGGGCCTCGTCCTGCGCGGCGGCGTCGGCCGGCGCGTCCTGCGCCTCGGCGCGGGCGGCCTCGATGGCCGCGACGAGCTCGCCCTTGCGGAGGCGGGCGGCGCCGCGGATGCCGAGCTCGGCGGCGAGCGCCTGAAGGTCGGCGACGCGCATCGAGGCGAGCTCGGGCGCGGTCGTGTCGGCGCGATCGGCGCCGTTCATGTCGTTCATGTGAAGCGGTCCTTGTCCTGGCCCGGGGAATCGGGCCGATTGGACGCTCGCGGAGCTGAAGTCCGGCGGTCGAAGCCCTCGCGAGATGCGGCGACGGGCGACCAGCGGATGAACCGGCGAGCGCCGGGTGATCTGATGCGACCTCGGGCGGCAGCTACGCCGACGGCGACGCCGTCTTCTCCGAGATCTCCTCCACTGTAGCACCGAGCACATCGATGGCCAGGAGGTGCGGCTCCCAGCTCGTGGCCGTATGGCGCTTCGCGACCTCGAGCGCGGCGAGGCGCTCGCTCGGGCCCGGGCAGAGCACGAGCACCGAGGGCCCGGCGCCCGAGACGACCGCTGGGAAGCCCGCCTCGCGGAGGATTCCGACGAGCTCCGAGGTGTGCGGCATCGCCGCGGCGCGGTAGCTCTGGTGAAGGCGGTCCTCGGTGGCCTCGAGGAGGAACTCGGGGCTCTGCGTCATCGAGGCGACGAGGAGCGCCGAGCGGGAGACGTTGAAGATCGCGTCCTCGTGCGGCACCTGCTCGGGCTGGAGCGAGCGGGCGACCTTCGTCGACATCGTCTCCGAGGGCACGAGCACGAGCGGCGAGATGCCGCGGTGCACCTGGAGCTCCTTCGCGCGCGGCTCCTCGCCGTTCATCCACGCGATCGTGAGCCCGCCGAGCAGGCACGGCGCGACGTTGTCCGGGTGGCCCTCGAGCATCGTCGCGAGGCGGAGGAGCTCCTCGCGGGCCACGGGGCGGTGCGGGCGCACGAGCCCGGCGGCGAGCAGCACGCCGGCGACGATCGCGGCGCCCGAGGAGCCCATGCCGCGGCCGTGCGGGATGCGGTTGCGGGCGCGCAGGCGGAGGCCCTCGCGTCTGGCGCCGAGCTCGGCGAGCGAGGCGTCGAGCGCCTTCACGACGAGGTGCGACTCGTCGAGCGGCACCTCGCCCTCGCCGACGCCCTCGACGACGATCTCGAGGACGCCGGGCTCGCAGGTCTCGAGCTCGAGCTCGTCGTAGCGGGCGAGCGCGATGCCGAGCGTGTCGAAGCCGGGGCCCAGGTTCGCGCTCGTCGCGGGGACGACGACGCGGAGGCGGCGGCCGCGGGCGACGGTGAGCCGGTCTCCCCCGCTCATGCCGTCGGCTGGATGCCGAGGGCGTCGGCGACGGCGCTCGTGTCGACCGGGACGACCGTGGGCGTGAGCTCCTCGCCGTCGGCGCCGCGGAGCGCCCACTGCGGGTCCTTGAGGCCGTGGCCGGTCACCGTGAGGACGACCTTCGCGCCCTGCGGCAGCTGGCCGGCCTCGGCGCGCTCGAGCAGGCCCGCGACGGAGATCGCGGAGGCGGGCTCGACGAAGACGCCGACCTCGGAGGAGAGGATGCGCTGGGCCTCGAGGATCTTCGCGTCCTCGATCATCCCGAAGTGGCCGTTCGTCTCGTCGCGCGCCTCGAGGGCGAGGCCCCACGAGGCGGGGTTGCCGATGCGGATGGCCGAGGCGATCGTCTCGGGCTGCTTCACGACCTCGCCGCGCACGATCGGGGCGGAGCCGGCGGCCTGGAAGCCGAACATGCGGGGCATGCGCGTCGCCTTGCCGGCGGCCGCGTACTCGCGGTAGCCGCGCGTGTAGGCGGTGTAGTTGCCGGCGTTGCCGACCGGGATGAAGTGGAAGTCGGGCGCGTCTCCGAGCACGTCGATGATCTCGAACGGCGCCGTCTTCTGGCCCTCGATGCGGTCGTTGTTCACCGAGTTCACGAGGTGCACGGGGTAGCTCGCGGCGAGCTCGCGCGCGATGTCGAGGCAGTCGTCGAAGTTGCCCTGCACCTGGAGGAGGTTCGCGCCGTGCGCGATGGCCTGCGAGAGCTTGCCCATCGCGATCTTGCCCTCGGGCACGAGGACTGCCGAGGCGATGCCGGCGTGCGTCGCGTAGGCGGCGGCCGAGGCGGAGGTGTTGCCGGTCGAGGCGCATACGACGACCTTCGCGCCGTGCTCGACGGCCTTCGAGACGGCCATCGTCATGCCGCGGTCCTTGAAGGAGCCGGTCGGGTTCATGCCCTCGAACTTCACCCAGACGTCGGCGCCGGTGCGGCGCGAGAGGGCGGGCGCGGGGATGAGCGGGGTGCCGCCCTCGCCGAGCGTGATGATCGGGGTCGCCTCGGTGACGTCGAGGTGCTCCGCGTACTCGCGGATGACGCCCTGCCACTGCTTCGCCATGGGAAGCCTCTCTTCTCTGCTCGCCCGGCGGACGCCGGGTGCGGTGCGCGGATCGCGCGGTCTGCTGCGTGCGGTGCGGACGGCGGGCGTCCGCGGGTCCGGGCGGGGCCCGGCGCCGGCCTAGCTCGCGCCCTCGACGCGGAGCACTCCGGTGACCTCCCAGACCGCCTCACTGCGCCGCAGCGCCTCGACGACGGCCGCGAGATCACGCTCGGCGGCGAGGTGCGTGCCGATCACCAGGGTAGCGTGCGAGGCCGTCCGTGCCGCGGCCTGCTCCCCCGCCGAGGCGTCCGGCTTCGCATCGGGCACCGACTGCTCGAGGGTCGCGAGCGAGACGCCGTGCTCGCTGAAGATGCCCGCGATGGTCGCGAGCACGCCCGACTCGTCGGCGACGTTGATCGAGATCATGTAGCGCGTCCGGATCTCGCCGATGTCGAGCACCTCGACGTCGGCATGCATCGACTCGCCGAGGCCGGGGCCGCCGAGCACGTGGCGGCGGGCGGCCGAGACGAGGTCGCCGAGCACGGCGGAGGCGGTCTCGACGCCGCCGGCGCCCGCGCCGTAGAACATGAGGCTGCCGGCCGCGGCGGCCTCGACGAAGACGGCGTTGTTGCCGCCGTGGACGGCCGCGAGCGGGTGCGCGGCGGGCACGAGCGCCGGGTAGACGCGGGCCGAGACGGCCTCCCCGCCCTCGTGGCCGCTCACGCGCTCGCAGATCGCGAGGAGCTTCACGACGTAGCCGGCGCGCTCGGCGGCCTCGATCTGGGCGCTCGTGATCTCCTCGATGCCCTCGCGGTAGACGGCGCCCACGGGCACGTTCGTGTGGAAGGCGATCGAGGCGAGGATCGCGGCCTTCTGCTGCGCGTCGTAGCCGCCGATGTCGGCGGTCGGGTCGGCCTCGGCGTAGCCGAGCTCGGTCGCGATGCGGAGTGCCTCCTCGAGGGAGTCGCCGCGCTCGTGCATCCGGTCGAGGATGAAGTTCGTCGTGCCGTTCACGATGCCGAGGACGCGGTCGATCCGGTCGCCCGCGAGCGAGTCGCGCAGCGGGCGGATGATCGGGATGGCGCCCGCGACCGCCGCCTCGTAGAGGAGCTGCGCGCCGACGCGCTGCGAGAGCGCGAAGAGCTCGGGGCCGTGGGTCGCGATGAGCGCCTTGTTCGCGGTGATGACGTCGGCGCCGGACTCGAGCGCCTTCGTGATGAGGCCGCGGGCGGGCTCGAGGCCGCCCATGAGCTCGACGACGATGTCGGCGCCGAGCACGAGCGTCTCGGCGTCGGTCGTGAAGAGCTCCTTCGACAGCTCCGCGTCGCGCTTGCCGTCGAGGTTCCGGACGGCGATGCCGGTGAGCTCGAGGCGGGCGCCGGTGCGCGCGGCGAGCTCCTCGCCCTGCTCGAGCAGGAGCCGGGCCACCTGGGAGCCGACGGAGCCGGCGCCGAGCAGCGCCACCCGGACGGTGCGGTAGTCGTTCATCGCGTCGAGTCCTCTCGAGTGCGGTCGGGGTCGGGGGCGGAGACGGGAGCGGCGGCGGCGGAAGCGGCCTCATCGGCCTCATCGATGCCGGCGTCGCGGGCGAGGAGGTCCTCGATCGTCTCGCGGCGGATGACGAGCCTCGCCTCCCCGTCGCGCACGGCGACGATCGCGGGGCGCGGCAGGAGGTTGTAGTTGCTCGAGAGCGACCAGCAGTACGCGCCCGTCGCGGGCACGGCGAGGAGGTCGCCGGGGCGGACGTCCTCGGGCAGGTAGTCGGCGAGGACGACGAGATCCCCCGACTCGCAGTGCTTGCCCGCGACGCGCACGAGCGCGGGCTCGGCGTCGGAGGCGCGGGAGGCGAGGCGCACCGTGTACTCGGCGTCGTAGAGGGCCGGTCGGGCGTTGTCGCTCATGCCGCCGTCGACCGAGACGTAGCGGCGGACGGCCGAGCGCGGGGCGCCCTCGGGCGCGTCGTCGACGGCGACCTCGACGGGCTTCACCGTGCCGACCTCGTAGAGCGTCGTGCCGGCGGGGCCGATGAGGGCGCGGCCGGGCTCGAAGGCGAGCGCGGGCACGGGGATCCCGAGCCGCTCGCAGGCGGCGGCGACGTCCTCCGCGAGGCGGCGGGCCATCTCGGCGAGGTCGACGGGGCGCTCGCGCTCGACATAGGCGATGCCGAAGCCGCCGCCGAGGTTGAGCTCGGGCAGCTGGCCGCCCTGCTCGCCGATGCGGGCGTGCACCTCGAGGAGTCGCTCGGCCGCGGCGCGGAAGCCGGAGGTGTCGAAGATCTGCGAGCCGATGTGCGAGTGGAGGCCGACGAGCTCGAGGCTCGGCTCGGCGCGCACGGCGGCGGCGTACGCCTCGGCGCGCTCGAGCGGGATGCCGAACTTCTGATCCTCGTGCGCCGTCGCGAGGAAGGAGTGGGTCGTCGCGTGGATGCCGGAGTTCACGCGGATCCGCACCCGCTGGCGCACGCCCCGCTCGGCGGCGGCACGGGCGACGCGGCCGCGCTCCTCCTCCGAGTCGAGGATGATCGTGCCGACGCCGGCCTCGATCGCGCGCTCGATCTCGGCGACCGACTTGTTGTTGCCGTGGAAGCCGATGCGCTCGCCGGGCATGCCGCCCGCGAGCGCGACCGCGAGCTCGCCGCCGGAGGCGACGTCGAGGCGGAGGCCCTCCTCGAAGACCCAGCGCACGACCGTCGTCGCGAGGAAGGCCTTGCCCGCGTAGTAGAGGGCGCAGCTCGAGCCGATCGCGGAGAACGCCTCCTCGAAGGCGGCGCGGGCCTCGGCCATCCGGCCCCGCGCGTCGGCCTCGTCGAGCACCGTGAGGGGCGTGCCGAAGCGCTCCCGGAGCGCGCCCGCGGAGAGGCCGCCGAGCACGAGCTGACCCTCCTCGTCGCGCGTCGCGGTGCGCGACCAGACGTGGGGCGCGAGCGCGTTCGGATCGGCCGGAGGCTCGAGCCCATCGGGCGCGAGGGGGTTGCGTGCGGGGAGGGTCACCGCACCAGGGTAACGGGCCGGGCACGGCCGGATCGCGCCGCGGGGCCCGCGTTCGCCCTGGTCACGCGACCCGCTACGGGCAGGAGCCGTGCTGCGCGAGCGAGGCCTCGTCGAGCTTGAGCTGCTCGGCCTCGAAGCGCGCCGTCACGCCGTCCGGGGCGACCTGGAGGTCGCTGAGCCGCACGCCCTGCGGCAGCCACTGCTCGACGCAGATCGGGATGCGCGAGCTGCCGAACTCCGGCCAGATGTCGTGCGGGTCCGCGTCCATCCCGCCCATCTGGAAGCGGAGCGTCGTGAGGTCGACGGCGACCTCGTGCCCGTCGAGGCCGACCGTGCCCTCGGCGTCGACGCCCATCGGGAAGCCGAGCACGCTCACCTCGCTCGTGAACGCCACCGTGCCGTCGCCGAAGGTCATCTGGCTCGTCGCGCCGGGGATCGTCACGAGGGAGTTCGCGGCCTCGGGGCTCAGGCGCAGCGAGCCGTCGAGCGAGCCCGCGACCGGCGCCGCGCCGGTCGCGACGTCCTTGGCCTCGGCCTCGAGCACGAGCGGGATGCCCGCCGCCGAGAGGTCGTCGGAGCGCACCTCGACGCGCTCGTAGCGCTGCTGGAGGGCCTGCCAGAGGAAGGAGAAGCCGTGGATGTCGACCTGGAAGTGCCCGCTCGCGCCCGTCGGCAGCGACTGCTCGAGCTGGTGGGCGAACTCCGCCTCCGCCATGTTCCGGGCGATGACGTCCGCGACGACGCCGAGGATGCCGAGCAGGAGCGCGGATCCGGCGACGACGAGCGCGATGAGGCCGCGCCGGCGCCGCCGCGGGCCGGGGGCCCGGGACGCCGGGAGCGGGGCGGTGGCCATCCGCGCGCTACATCCGCTCGGGCGCGCTCACGCCGAGGAGGAAGAGGCCGTTGCGGAGCACCTGGCTCGCGGCGTCGTTGAGCACGCGGCGCGAGTGGTGCGCGGCCGAGAGCTCCTCGTCGCCGCGCGGCACGACGCGGCGATTGTCGTACCAGCGGTGGTACAGGCCCGCGAGCTCCTCGAGGTAGCGGGCGACGCGGTGCGGCTCGCGCTGGATCGCGGCGAACTCGACGAGGTTCGGGAACTCGCGGAGCGCCCCGAGGAGGGCCGCCTCGGTCTCGTGGTCGAGGGTCGAGGGGTCGAAGCCCTCCCCCGTCACGCCCGCCTCCTCGGCGTTCCGGCGCACGTTGCAGGTGCGCGCGTGGGCGTACTGCACGTAGAAGACGGGGTTGTCGTTCGAGCGCTTCGAGAGCAGGTCGAGGTCGATCTCGAGGGTCGTATTCGCCGAGGAGCGCACGAGCGCGTAGCGGCCGGCGTCCACGCCGACGGCGTCGACGAGGTCGTCCATCGTGACGATGTTGCCGGCGCGCTTCGACATCTTCACCGGCTGGCCGTCCTTGACGAGGTTCACCATCTGGCCGATGAGCAGCTGCAGGTTCTCGCCGGGCTTGTCGCCGAAGGCCTCGACCATCGCCATCATGCGGCCGATGTAGCCGTGGTGGTCGGCGCCGAGCATGATGAGGCACTCGTCGAAGCCGCGCTCGCGCTTGTCGAGGTAGTAGCCGATGTCGCCGGCGAAGTAGGTCGGCTGGCCGTTCGAGCGGACGATGACGCGGTCCTTGTCGTCGCCGAAGGCGGTCGAGCGCAGCCAGATCGCGCCGTCCTCCTCGAAGACGTTGCCGAGGGCGCGGAGGCGCTCGACGGCGCGGCCGACGGCGCCGGACTCGTGCACGGAGTCCTCGTGGAAGAACACGTCGAAGTCGACGCCGAAGTCGTGGAGCTTCCGCTTGATCTCGTCGAACATGAGCTGCACGCCGATCGAGCGGAACACCTCCTGCTGGGCATCGCGGTCGAGCGCGGCGAGGTCGCCGTCGTAGTTCGCGACGACGTCCTTCGCGATGTCGTGGACGTACGCCCCGCCGTAGCCGTCCTCCGGGGTCGGCTCGCCGAGGTGGGCGGCGAGGAGCGAGCGCGCGAAGCGGTCGATCTGGGCGCCGTGGTCGTTGAAGTAGTACTCGCGCGTCACCTCGGCGCCGGTGGCCTGGAGGATGCGGGCGAGCGAGTCGCCGACGGCGGCCCAGCGCACGCCGCCCATGTGGATGGGACCGGTCGGGTTCGCGGAGACGAACTCGAGGTTGACGCGGACGCCGTCCTTGCCGTGCGTGCGGCCGTAGGCCTCCCCCGAGGCGACGATGTCGGCGGCGAGCTGGCCGGCGGCGGCGGTGTCGAGCGTGAGGTTGATGAAGCCGGGGCCCGCGACCTCGGCCTTCGCGACGGTCGGGTCCTGCGCGACGGCGTCGGCGATCTCCTGCGCGAGCTCGCGCGGCACGCGGCCGGCCTTCTTGCCGAGGCGCATCGCGATGTTCGTCGCCCAGTCGCCGTGCTCGCGATTCTTCGGCCGCTCGAGGACGACGTCCTCGGGGCTCACCTCGAGGGCGCGGCCCTCCTCGGTCGAGTCGAGGGCGGTGCGGACGGCTGCGGCGATGACGGCGGGGAGATCGGAGGCGCTCATAGGCGTCCGATTCTACGCGGCGGCGCGGGGGGGGTGCCCCTATGTCCTCTGTCAAGCGGCGAGGGCGGGTTGGGCTGGTCGCGGTTGGTAGAGGGTGCCGTCGCGGAGCATGGCGTAGAGGACGTCGGAGCGGCGTCGAGCTAGGGCGATGAGGGCCTGGTTGTGGCGTTTGCCTTGGGCGATCTTGCGGTCGTAGTAGGCGCGTGATTCGGGGTCTCGGAGTGCGGCGAACGCGGAGAGGAACATGGTCCGTTTCAGGATCTTGTTCCCGCGCCGGGAGGGATGCTCGCCGCGGATCGAGGTGCCGGATCGTCGGGTCACGGGTGCGAGGCCGGCGTAGGCGGCGAGGTGCCCGGCAGTGGCGAAGGTCTTGGTGGTGACTTCGGTGAGGAGCCGGGCTGCGGTCCTGACGCCGACTCCGGGCATGCTCGTCAGGACCGGTTGAAGAGGGTGAGCGTCGACGATCTTCTCGACCTCGATGGCGATCTCATCACGCTGCCGTCGCAACGCCTGGAGCTGCTCTGCGAGCCTGGGGAGCACCAGCGCGGCGACGTCGGTGCCGGTCACCACGACGGTCTGCTCGTCAAGCGCGGTCATGATCTCTGCCGCCCAGACACGACCTTTGCGGGGCGCGTTCTTCAGCAGCCGGTTCCCTAGCCGCTTCTCACCCGCAGTCTTCATCGCCGCCGGCGACGGGTAGCGCTGCAGCAGGTCCAGGATCGCGGGGTGATCCAGCCGCGGCCCGAGCACGCGTTCCAGCGCCGGGTGGATTTGGGTGAGCAGACCCCTGATCCGGTTGGAGACCTGGACGATCTGACCGGCGAGGTCGTCGTCGAACCCGCAGAGCATGCTCAGCTCCGCGACCTTCTCGTCGGCGACCTGGATCGACCGGAGCGTGTGCGGCATGGTGCGGGCCGTTTCGGCGATGATCGCCGCGTCTCTCGCGTCGGTCTTCGCCTCACCGGGATGCAGATCCGCGATGCGCCGCATCGCCAACCCCGGCAGGTAACCAACGAGAGCACCTGCGGCTTGCGCGACCGCGACCGGGAGTGCACCGATCGTCGCGGGTTGATCTACGACCAGCAGCACCACGCCATGCGAGGCGAGCTGGTCGATCACCGCCCGCAATTGGCGCTCGTCGTTCGGGAGTGCTCGGTCGAATAGTCGCTTGGCTTCCCGGTCGAGCGCGACCGCGTGATGCTCGCCCTTGCCGACGTCGAGCCCAACGAACACGTCGACCTCGTCGTATCTGTCGATGCTGGTGACCACTTCGTCCTCCGCTTCACTCGTGACGGCGTCCGCGGCGGCGCGTCTCGGCATCCACGTTACGAACGGCCTCGAGCATGCTCGGGTCCAGCCCCTATCAGCGATCACACACCGCCAACCAGGCCCGGTGACAACACCCCCCGGATCATCGAGGACAGGGGGCAGCAATCATGCCGGGCCCGGCAGGCCGTCACCGCCCAGCATGGCCGCCGAGCGGGTCACGAAGAAAGTAACGGGGTCGCGGATGCCCGCTACCGCAGCTGCACGCGCGCCGAGGGGTCCTCGGGCGTGAACTCGTCCGCCGTCGCCATGACGAGCAGCTTCGTGAGCTTGAGGTTGGAGAGCGTGTAGGAGAGGAACGCCGTGTCGGAGGCGTCGCGGCCCGTCGCGATGCGCTGCATGAGGTGGCGCGGGGCGAGGCGCGTCGCGTCGACGACCCACCACTGCCCGTCGATGAGCGCCTCGGCGACGGCGTGGAAGTCCATCGGCTCGAGGCCCGGGGCGTAGACGGAGACGAGGCGCGCGGGCACGTCGTGCGCGCGCAGCAGCGCGATGACGAGGTGCGCGTAGTCGCGGCACACGCCCTGGCGCTTGAGGAAGGTGTCGCGGGCGCCGTCCGTCGGCAGGCTCGAGCCGCGCACGTAGCGGAGGTTCGAGGAGACCCAGTCGACGACGGCGTCGAGGAGCTCGAAGTCCTTGAGGCCGCGGAAGAGCGCGCGGCTCGTGGGGCCGAGGATGTCCGACTCGGCGTACCGGGAGGGCCGCAGGTAGTGGATGCGGTCGAGCTCGGCCGGGACGTTCGGGGCGGCGAAGCCGTCGATCGTGGCCCGGTACTCGAGCGTGACGCGCGAGGCGTCCGTGGAGATGCGGTGCAGGCGGCACTCGGCGCGGTCGATCGCCTCGACGACCTCGATCGGCTCGCCGTCGGCGAGGATCGTGAGCTCCTCGCTCGCGAGCGTCGCGAGCTGGTGGGCGGCGACGGAGTAGACGACGTCCGCCGGGCTGCCGAGCGTGAATTCGATGGTCGAGGTGACATGGCGCTGCACGGTGGACAAGTGTGGCACGGCGCGGCGACCGCGAACGAGGTCGCGGATGCCTCCCCGTCGGTGCGCCTTTCGCGCGGCCTCGCCTGCTAGGCTCGGTCCTCGTTCGCCTCCGTAGCTCAGTGGATAGAGCGCCGGTTTCCGGTACCGTAGGTCGCAGGTTCGACTCCTGTCGGGGGCACGACCGCATGGCATGTCGAAGGCCCTCCCCGCTCGGGGAGGGCCTTCGACGTTCCCGCCATCAGGTCGGGCGCGGCGCTGCCGCTAGGGCGGGGTCTGGGTTGGCGCGACGGCCGGAGCCTGCGTCGCGGCCAGAGCGGGGGCGGCGGCGGTCGTCGCGGGCGCCTGCGTCGGCGCGGGGGCCGGGGCCAGGCGCTGGGCCGTCGTCGCGCTCGGGGCGACGGCCGGGACGGCCGCCTGGTCGCTGCCGTGCTGGCCCATGAGGAGCGCCGCTCCCCCGCCGAGCGCGGCGATCGCGGCGGCGGCGCCGAGGGCGATCCAGAGCAGGCGGCGGCCGCGGGACTCGCGAAGCTCGCGGCGGCTCGCGAGGTCGGCCGGGCGCGGGTCGCCCTCGTCGTCCTCGATCGCGGCCGAGCAGGCGATCCCCGAGATCGAGGCGGAGCTCGGCGCGGCCTCGACGGAAGCGGCGGCGAGCTCGGGCTCGGCCTCGGCGCTCGGGGCGGCGACGGGCAGCTCGGTCGTGGGCGGTCCGTCGAGCAGGTCGGAGGAGGCGAGCACGGGGTCGAGCGCGCTCGGCGAGGCGCTGCCGGCGGAGACGGACGTCATCCACTCGGGCTCGTCGGAGAGCCGGCCGGGCCGGCGGTGCGATCGGTCACGACGCTCCATTCGCGGGGGGGGAGCGTCCATCGCATGAGGAACCTTCGGCCCGCGTCGAGGCCGGGCCGCGCTCGTGACCCAGATGGGATCAGCGAAACGGGCCGGACGCCGGGAGGACGGGCCGTCCCCCGCGCCCGCCGATGCGGGCTAGCGGCCCTCGGTCGAGCGGCGCTCGTGCTCCTGGAACGCCGACTGGAGCCGGTCGAGAAAGGCGTCGACGTCGCGCGGGTCGTAGCCCTCGCGGAAGCGGGTCTGCGTGAAGCGGACCTCCTCGACGGCCTGCGCCGAGACGGGGGCCTCGTGGATCGGGCTCCCCTCCTCGAGCTTCCGGAGCGACTCGTGGACGCGGTCGAGGAAGCGATCGACCTCCGCCTGGTCGTAGCCGACATCGAACTTCGTGGCGCGGAACCGCTCGTTCATGACGTCATCGCTGCGCATGGGGCTCCTCCCTTCGGTCTTTGTGGCTGCCGGCACCAACCCTAGCCCGCGCCCCGTCCGGCGCGCGGGAGGCGGCGAGTCGTCACCGCGAGTTCGCCCGGGATTCGCCTGCCGGACGGCTGCGGGCGCCCGCCAGCCGCGCTCGGGGAATCCCCGGGAAGCCGTGGCTAGCGTGTGCTTCACGCGTCCACCGAAGCTGAAGGAGCTCCCGTGCGCAGGGTCCTCACCGCCATCGCCGTCGGCCTCGCGGCCCTGCTCGGCGTGGCCCTCGCCCCGAGCGCGGCGATCGCCGACTCGCCCTTCTCCGTCACCGACGTCGTGACCGACCGCACGGGCGACATCTCCTCGACCAAGGTCGGCGACGTCCGCCAGGCCATCAAGGTGCTCGAGCAGGAGACCGGCGTCACGCTCTACGTCGTCGTCGTCGACACCTTCGAGAACCCCTCGAACGGCTTCGACTGGGCGACGAAGGTCGCCGAGACCTCTCGCCTCACCGACCAGGACGTCATCCTCTACATCGGCATGCAGGCCCGCGACTTCGGCCTCAACGCCGCCTCCAGCCTCGACCTCTCGGACGCGACGCTCCGCGACATCGAGACGAAGCAGATCAAGCCCCAGCTCGACTCGGGCAACGTCGCGCAGGCCGCGATCAACGCCGCCGACGCCCTCCGCGGCGCGCTCACCGGCACCTCGGCCGGCCTCCCCGGACCGGCCGGCTCCGGCGGCTCCTCGGGCACCTCGACGACCTCCTCCTCCACCGCGGGCTCGAGCGCCGCGGGGCCGATCGCCCTCGGCGTCGTCGGCCTGGGCGTCGTCGGCCTCGTCGGCGCGAGCGCGATGATGGGCGGCCGCAAGCGCAAGCGAGCCCGCGAGGAGCAGCAGGCGCTCGAGCTCCGGAAGAAGCAGGAGCTCGCCGCCCTCAGCACGCAGGCCTCGCAGAGCCTCGTGCAGCTCGACGACACGATCGGCTCCGCGGAGCAGGAGCTCGGCTTCGCCTCGGCGGAGTTCGGCGATGAGCCGATCGCCGCGTTCCGCACCGCGATCGAGTCGGCGAAGGGCAAGTCGAAGGAGGCCTTCGGGCTCCAGGCGCAGCTGCTCGACCACATCCCGGACACCCCCGAGCAGCAGTGGGACTGGAACCAGCAGATCCTCCGCCTCACGGGCGAGGCGACGCAGGGCATCAAGACCGCCGGCGCCGACTTCGACCGCCTCCGCGCCCTCTCGAAGGACGTCCCGCAGACGCTCATGCAGATCACCGCGGCCGCCGAGCAGGCGGGCCCCCGCATCGACGCGGCCGAGCGCACGGTCGCCTCGCTCTCGAGCACCTACTCGGCCGAAGCCGTCCGCACCATCGCAGACGCCCCGAAGCAGGCGCGCGACCGCCTCGCCTTCGCCGTCGACCGCGCCCAGGACGGCGCGAAGGCCTCGAGCGCGGGCCGCTCGGGCGAGGCCGCGGTCTACGCGCGCGACGCGCAGACCGCGCTCGCCCAGATCGACCAGCTCCTCGGCGGCGTCGACCAGGCGCAGAAGGACCTCGCCGGCGCCCCCGAGATGGTGCGCGCGGAGATCTCCGACATGGAGCAGGACCTCGCCCGCCTCGAGGCGGCCGACGCGCAGGGCTCGGCGGATGCCGTCGCCCGCGCCCGCGCCGCCATCCAGCAGGCGCAGGCGCCGGAGGCGCTCACTCGCGATCCGCTCGCCGCGCTCGCGTCGCTCCGCGAGGCGAACCGCCAGCTCGACGGCGCCGTGAAGGCCGTCGTCGACGCCGAGCAGCGCCTCGGCCAGATCCGCCAGCGCCTCGAGCGCTCGCTCGCGCAGGCGCGCTCGCAGGTGCAGTCGGGCCTGTCCTACATGACCGCGAACCGCGGCGGCGTCGGCGCGAACGCCCGCGCCCGTCTCACGCAGGCCGAGTCGGAGCTCGCGACGGCCGAGCAGCTCGCCCAGAGCGATCCGGAACAGGCCCTCGCCCACGCCGACCAGGCCGTGACGATCGCCACGCGCGCCTTGCAGCTCGCCCAGTCGGACGTCGACTCGGCGACGAGCATCGTCCAGCAGGGCGGCTACGGCGCCGGCTACCGCAGCCCGTACGGCGGCTACTACGGCGGCTCGAGCTCGGGTCTCGGCGACGCGATCATCGGCGGCATCATCGGCGGCATGCTCACCGGCGGCGGCTCCTCGCGCCGCGGCGGCGGCTACGGCGGAGGGTTCGGCGGCGGCTTCGGCGGCGGCGGGTTCTCCTCCTCGGGCGGCTTCCGCTCGGGCGGCCTCGGCGGCGGCTTCGGCTCCTCCGGCGGCGGACGACGCCGCTAGCGCCGCGGCGGCAGATCGCCGCGCGTCCGCCGGCTCGCACGACTGCCCCCGGCTCGCACGGCTTCCCTGACTCGCACGACTTGCCTGACTCGCACGACCAGTCCCTGTCCGCACCGATCGACCAGCCCGACCCGGGCACCCACCCACTAGGAGGCACCAATGCCCGAGAAGCAGTCCATCTTCGGCCGGATCTCGCAGCTCGTCCGCGCCAACATCAACGCGATGATCGACCAGGCCGAGGACCCGGCCCTCATGATCGACCAGCTCATCCGCGACTTCACGAACAACATCAACGAGGCCGAGGCCGCGGTCGCCCAGACCATCGGCAACCTCCGCATGATGGAGGACGACTACCGCGAGGACCAGCAGGCCGCGCAGGAGTGGGGTCAGAAGGCGCTCGCCGCGAGCCGCAAGGCCGACGAGCTTCGCGCCGGCGGAGGCGACGCCGCGAAGGACGCCGACAAGTTCGACAACCTCGCCAAGGTCGCCATCCAGCGCCAGCTTCAATCCGAGGGCGAGATGAAGGCCGCCGAGCCGCAGATCGCCTCGCAGACCGAGGTCGTCGAGAAGCTCAAGTCGGGCCTCGAGCAGATGCGCGGCAAGCTCAACGAGCTCATCCGCAAGCGCGACGAGCTCTCGGCGCGCGCGAAGACGGCCGAGGCGCAGGGCCGCGTCAACGACGCGATCTCGTCGATCAACGTCATGGACCCGACGACCGAGATCGGCCGCTTCGAGGAGAAGATCCGCCGCGAGGAGGCCCGCGTCCGCGGCCAGCAGGAGCTCGCGGCCTCGAGCCTCGACGCCCAGTTCGAGCAGCTCGACGACCTCGGCGAGATGACCGAGGTCGAGGCCCGCCTCGCCGCGCTCAAGCACGGCGGCCAGGCCCAGGGCGCCATCGGCTCGGGTTCGGCCCCGGCCGCCCAGGGCGAGGCCCAGGCCCAGCCCGAGGCGCACGGCTCGCAGCACTAGCCGCACGCACGACGAAGGGGGCGAAGCCGACCGGCTCCGCCCCCTTCTGTCTGCCCCGAGTTCAGGTGGTTGAGGAGGGCGCCCAGCGCCCACCTCGAATCCATCGGAGGAGCGGACCTGCGGGTCGGTGGTTTCGAGACGGCGCCTGCGGGGCCTCCTCAACCACCTCCAGGCGTCCGGGCACGGCGAAGGGGCGGGATCACCGGGATCCCGCCCCTTCGAGGTGCGTCGCCGGCGCCAGGCGGGCGACGTGGTCGTGAGGCCTAGTGGCCGCCGAGCGCCTTGCCGGCGTCGTTCGCGGCGTCCTTGACGTGCTCCGCGGCCTGGCCGGCGTTCGCGACGGCCTCGTCCTTCATGCCCTCGGCCTGGAGGCGCTCGTTGCCGGTGGCCTTGCCGAGGCCCTCCTTCGCGTTGCCGACGGCTTCCTTGGCGGCGTTGCCGATCTTGTCGTCGAGACCCATATGCGTGCTCCTTCGTTCGTGCCGCCGGCGCCGTGCGCCGAAAGCTCGGAACCGATGCGGAAAGGACATCGGAGCCGCCTGGTCGCGTCCGGGCCGGTCGTCCGATGCCGGGGGCCGGTCCGGTCGCTTCCGCTGGCGGTCCGTCGAACCTAGAGCCCCGCGCTGGACGCGCGTCGTGCATAGGCTTGGGATCCCATGGACGAGAGCACCCGCACCGCGCCCGCCGGCGGATCCGCCGCCCCATCAGCCCATCTCCGCCGCCCCGGCCTCGCGACGCGCCTGCTCGCCCCCGCGCGCGGCTTCGTCGAGTGGCACCTGCTCGACTCGCCGTTCTCGCACCTCGGGCACCGCACGGCGACGCTCGTCGGCTGCGTCGTCGGCGGCATCCTCTCGACCGGTCGCGTCGAGGTCGACGAGGGCCTCATCGTCTTCCGTGGGATGCCCGGATGGGCCTTCGGCCGCGGCGGCACGTGCGTCGGCTCGGCGTACCTCACGCGCGACAACGTGAGCCCGCGCATCCTCAAGCACGAGCGCGTGCACGTGCGGCAGTGGAGGCGCTACGGGTTCCTCTTCCCGGCGCTCTACTGGGCCGCGGGGCTGAACCCGCTGCGGAACCGCTTCGAGATCGAGGCCGGCCTCGAGGACGGCGGCTACGTGCGCGCGCCCCGCCGCGAGGACGCGGCCTCCGCCGGCGCTTCCCCGCGGCCCGGCAAGCTCGGACCGCGCCGCTAGGCGACCCAGCCGGGCACCGTCCGGCGATCCCACTCGAGCTCGACCTCGAGCTGGCGCGCGAGCGAGAGGAGCGTGAGCTCCTCGCCGGGCCGGCCGATGGCCTGGACGCCGAAGGGGAAGCCGTCCTGCAGCACCGGCATCGAGATGGCCGGCAGGCCCGCGACGTTGACGTACGACGTGAAGGGCGTGAACCGGCACTGCTGCTCGAAGTTCCGCTCGCCGTCCTCCTGGTCGAAGGAGCCGATGAGCGGCGGCTCGTCGGCGAGCATCGGGGTGAGGACGGCGTCGAAGCGGGCGTACGCCTCGATGACGCGCGACTCGAAGCCCGCGAGCCACGAGAGCGCCCGCCCGAGCTCGCCGGCCGTGCGGCCGCGGCCGACGCCGACGAGCCAGCGCGTGAGCGGCTCGACGTGCGCGAGGGCCTCCTCGGGCAGGGGCAGCGCTGCGGCGCCGGCCTGCCACACGGTGCGGAAGGCCTCGGAGTAGCCCTGCCAGGCCTTCGGCTCCGGCGCCTCGACGATCTCGTGGCCGGCGTGCTCGTAGGCGTCGATCGCGAGCTGGAGGGCGCGCTCGGCGCGCTCGGAGACGGCGATGTCCATGCGCTCCGACCACGGCGACCAGCGCGAGACGGCGATTCGGCGGCGGCCGGGGCCCTCGGCCTCGTCGAGCGCGCGGAGGTAGGAGCGCGGGCCGGGCGCGGCGGCGGTCGCGAAGGGGTCGGCGATGCGGCCCTCGGCGTCGCGCGGGCCGAGCATGCCGTCGAGGAGGAGCGCCGCGTCGTGGACGGTGCGGGCGAGGGGGCCCGCGACGGGGAGGCCGGCGAGCGAGTCGAGGCCGGTTCCGCCGGGGACGCGGCCGCGGGAGGTCTTGAGGCCCACGAGGCCGCAGGCGGCAGCGGGGATGCGGACCGAGCCGCCGCCGTCGGAGCCGGGCGCGAAGGGCAGGAGGCCCGCGGCGACGGCGACGGCGGCACCGCCCGAGGAGCCGCCCGGGGTGCGGTCGAGGCCCCAGGGGTTGCGGGCGGGGGCGCCGATGCGGTTCTCCGTGTAGGCGGGGAAGCCGAACTCGGGGCAGTTCGTCTTGCCGAGGGAGACGCCGCCGGAGGCGTCCATGTCGCGGACGAGGCGGGCGTCCTCCTCGGCGACGTGGCCGAGGCCGACGACGGAGCCCCAGGTCGTGACGACCCCGGCGCGGTCGGTGAGGTCCTTGTCGCCGAAGGGGACGCCCCAGAGCGGCGCGGCGACGAGGTCGGCGGCCTCGGGGGCCGTGCCGGCCGCGCGCGCCTCGTCGAGGGCCGCGGCGCGGGCGCGGGCGAACTCGGGGGTCACGGTCGCGAAGGCGCGCAGCTCGTCGTTCGCCCGCTCGATGGGCTCGAGGTAGGCCTCGGCGAGCTCGGAGGCCGTGAGCTCGCCGCTCGCGATGCGGCGGCGCTGCTCGACGGCGGTGAGACGGCGGAGCTCGGTCATGGGGATCCTCTCGTCGGCCCGGCGGCGGCGCCGGCGCCTCGACCCTAGCGAGGGTTCATGCGGGGCCGGTGGTTCCGAGACGCGGCCTGCGGCCGCTCCTCAACCACCTCGGGTCGCCTGAGGTGGTTGAGGAGGCGGCGCAGCCGCCGTCTCGAAACCACCGGCCCCCAGAGGCCTCAGCCGACGACGCGCCAGTCGACGGGGGCCGCGCCCTGCGCCTCGAGGGCGGCGTTCGCGCGCGAGAAAGGCCGCGATCCGAAGAAGCCGCGACTCGCCGAGAGCGGGCTCGGGTGCGCCGTCGCGATCGAAGGCGCGCCGCCGAGCAGCGCCGCGGCGCCCTGGGCATCCCGCCCCCAGAGGATCGCGACGAGCGGCCCGCCGCGCTCCGCGAGCGCCTCGACGGCCCGCGCCGTCACGGCCTCCCAGCCCTTGCCGCGATGCGAGGCCGGCTCCCCCGGACGCACCGTGAGGCAGCGGTTGAGCAGGAGCACGCCCTGCTCGGTCCAGCGCGTGAGGTCGCCGTGCGGCGCGGGCGGGATGCCGAGGTCGTCCTGCAGCTCCCGATAGATGTTCTGGAGGCTCCGCGGCAGCGGCCGCACGTCCTCCGCCACCGCGAAGCTCAGGCCGATCGGGTGCCCGGGGGTCGGGTACGGATCCTGGCCGAGGATGAGCACGCGGACGTCCGCGAACGGCTGCCGGAACGCCCGCAGCACGTGCTCGCCGGCGGGCAGATAGCCGCGCCCGGCGGCGAGCTCGGCGCGGAGGAACTCCCCCATGGCCGAGACCTGGGGCTGCACGGGCTCGAGCGCCTCGGCCCATCCGGCATCCATCTGGCCCGCCTCGACGAGCTCGGCGAGCGTGCGGCCGGGCATCCCCCTACGCGGCCCGGTCGGAGCGGACGGCGACGCCGTCCTCGGTCGCGACCGCGCGCCAGACGCTGCCCGCGCCGAGGATCTCGAGCGCGCCCTCGGCGACGACGAGCGAGGCCCCCTCGTCGATCGCGAGCACGGCGTCGGCGAGGCCCGCCTCGACGGCCGCGATGGCGCGCGTGAGGAGGCCCTGCTCGACCGCGTGGACGTCGATCGTCACGTCGATGAGCCCGAGTCCCTCGCGCAGCTCGACCTCGTCGAGGCCCTCCGACCACTCCTCGCGCGCGACGGGCACGCCGCCGATGCGCCAGCCGCCGACGAGCGCGCTCGTCGCGGCGATCATGGCGCCGGCCGAGGAGCCGAGGTAGGGCATCCCCTCGCTCACGAGGCGGCGGATGTCGGTCGAGAGCGGCGCGAGCGCCTCGAGGTAGCCGGGCGTGAGCCCGCCCGCGACGACGAGGGCGTCGGCGGTCGTGAGTTCGGCGAGGTCGATCTCGCGCTCGGGGGTCCCGCTCGCGTCGAGCGGGACGACGAGCATGCGCGCCTCGCCGCCGGCCTCGCGGATGGCCTTCTCCCAGCCGCGCTGGTACGAGGCGAGCGTGCCGCCCTCGGCCGCGACGACGCAGGCGAGGAGGGGCGCGCCCTCGCGGCGCGAGCGGGCCGCGGCCTCGCGGACGAGCCTCTCGAGCGAGGCCGAGAGCGCCGCGCCGGAGCCGCCGCCGTGGAGGATGACGCTCATCGACCGGGCCCCTGCGAGGCAGCGTCCGTCGTGGGCGCGTCCTTCACCGCGAGCGGCTCGCGCACGACCTTGTGCTGCGCCGCCTGCGCGACCGGCCGCACGACGAGCTCGTCGATGTTCACGTAGCCCGGCAGCTCGAGGGCGCCGACGATCGAGGCGGCGACGTCCTCCGCCGTGAGGGGGTGGTCGACGCCCGCGTACACCTTCGCCGCGGCCTGCTCGTCGCCGCGGTAGCGGACGGTGGAGAACTCCTCGGTCATGACCATCCCGGGCGCGATCTCGAGCACGCGGATCGGCTCGCCCGCGAGCTCGAGGCGGAGCACGCGCACGAGCATCCGCTCCGCGGCCTTCGCCGCGTTGTAGCCGGCGCCGCCCTCGTAGGGCGTGGTGGCGGCGGTCGAGGTGACGGTGAGAACGTCGGCGTGGGCGAACTCGGCGCCGTCCTCGGCCTCGGCGGCCGCGGCGCGGCGCAGCTCGGGCAGGAGCGCGGTGACGACGCGCTTCGTCGCGATGACGTTCATCTCGAACATCCGGCGCCAGTCGTCGATCGAGCCGGCCTCCACGGACTCCGCGCCGATCGCGCCGCCCGCGACGTTGACGAGCGCGTGGGCGCCGCCGAGCTCGCGGACGGCGGCCGCGAGCGCCGCGACGTCCTCGTCGGAGGTGAGGTCGGCGGCGTGCGCGAGGCAGCCGGTCTCGGCGGCGAGGGCCTCGAGGCGCTCGGCGCGGCGGGCGACCGCGAGCACGCGCCATCCGCGCGAGGCGAGGAGGGCGGCGGTCGTGCGGCCGATGCCGCTCGAGGCGCCGGTCACGACGGCGGTGCGGATGGCGGGGGCCGGGACGTGCTCGGCGGGGCTCGTGTCGCTCATGGCGTCCATGCTGGCACGGACCGCGGACACGCTCGCCGCGAACCCCGTCGAGCCGCGACATGGGCACCGCATCGCCCACGGTTTCTCACGGAGTGTGACGCCTCGCCCGTGACAGCTCCCCGCCCGCCCCGCGAGACTGGGGCCACGACCGAAGGAGCTCCCCTCATGACCGATCAGCCCAGCGCCGGCCAGGCCGCCCAGCAGCCCGCGACGCCCCGCTTCGAGACGCTGCAGATCCACGCCGGCGCCCGCCCCGACCCCGTCACCAAGGCCGTCGTCACGCCGATCTACCAGACGACCGCGTACGCCTTCGACTCGGCCGACCACGCCGCGAAGCTCTTCTCGCTCGCGGAGCCCGGCAACATCTACACGCGCATCATGAACCCGACGACGGCCGTGCTCGAGGAGCGCGTCGCCGCGCTCGAGGGCGGCTCCGGCGCGCTCGCCCTCTCCTCCGGCCAGGCCGCGACGACCTTCGCGATCCTCAACCTCGCGAAGGCCGGCGACCACGTCGTCTCCTCCGCCTCCATCTACGGCGGCACCGTCAACCTCTTCCAGCACACCCTCGGCCGCCTCGGCATCGAGGTCACCTTCATCGAGGACCAGAACGACCCGGAGGCGTGGCGCGCCGCCATCCGTCCCGAGACGAAGGCGTTCTTCGGCGAGACGATCGGCAACCCGGCCGTGAACCTCCTCGACATCGAGGCCGTCGCCGAGGTCGCGCACGAGGCGGGCATCCCGCTCATCGTCGACAACACGGTCGCCACCCCGGTGCTCATCCGCCCGATCGAGCACGGCGCCGACATCGTCGTCCATTCGGCGACGAAGTTCCTCGGCGGCCACGGCTCCGTCGTGGCCGGCGTCATCGTCGACGGCGGCCGCTTCCCGTGGTCGCAGCACGCCGACCGCCACCCGGGCCTCACCGAGCCGGACCCCTCGTACGACGGCCTCAGCTACACGGGCGCCCTGGGAGACGCGATCGCGTTCATCACGAAGGCGCGCGTGCAGCTGCTCCGCGACCTCGGCTCCTCGCTCGCGCCCGCCTCGGCGTGGCAGATCCTCCAGGGCATCGAGACGCTCTCGCTCCGCGTCGAGCGCCACGTGCAGAACTCCCAGGCGCTTGCCGAGTGGCTCGAGACGCTCCCCGAGGTCGCGTGCGTGAACTACGCGGGCCTCCCCTCGAGCGAGTGGCACGAGCTCGCCGGCAAGTACGCGCCGAACGGCGCGGGCGCCGTCGTCTCCTTCGAGCTCAAGGGCGGCGCCGACGCGGGCCGCCGCCTCGTCGAGTCGCTCGAGCTCTTCACGCACCTCGTGAACATCGGCGACGTGCGCTCGCTCGCCTGCCACCCGGCCTCCACGACCCACGCGCAGCTCACCCCCGAGCAGCAGCTCGCGGGCGGCATCACGCCGGGCCTCGTGCGCCTCTCGGTCGGCCTGGAGCACATCGACGACCTCAAGGCCGACCTCGCGCAGGCCATCGCGACGGCGACGGGGTCCGCGGCCCGCTAGCCTCGACGGCATGCGCTGGACGACCGAGCCCGACGATGCGCGGATCCCCGACCACCTGGCCGGGGATCCGCGCGCGGCCGTCCTGCGCCCGCCCGCCACTGGCGCCTGGCGCGACGGCGATCCCGTCGCGGGCCGGAAGTTCGCCTTCCTCGGCGAGTTCGGCTTCGAGCAGGGCGGCTCGATCCCCGTGCTGCGCCTCGCCTACGAGACCTGGGGCGAGCTCTCGCCCGAGCGCGACAACGCGATCCTCATCTGCCACGCGCTCACGGGCGACGCGCACGTCGAGGGCGACGCCGGCCCCGGCCAGCCCACCGCCGGCTGGTGGCCCGGGCTCATCGGCCCCGGACGCCCGCTCGACACCGGCCGCTGGTTCGTCGTCGCGAGCAACATGCTCGGCGGATGCCAGGGATCCTCCGGCCCCGCGAGCCTCGACCGCCGCGGCCGCGAGTACGGCGCGAGCTGGCCGGCGACGACGATCCGCGACCAGGTCGCCGCGCAGGCGAAGCTCGCCGACCACCTCGGCATCGAGCGCTTCGCGGCGGTCATCGGCGGCTCCATGGGCGGCATGCACGCCCTCGAGTGGGCGATCTCGCGGCCCGAGCGCGTCGCGCGCCTCGCGGTGCTCGCAGCCCCGCCCGTGCTCGACGCCCGGAACATCGCCGAGAACACGCTGCAGGCGGACGCCATCCGCCTCGACCCGGCCTGGCAGGACGGCGACTATTACGACGAGCCGACCGGCGGCGGGCCGTGGCGCGGCCTCGCCCTCGCCCGGCGCCTCGCGATGCTCAACTACCGCTCGCACTCGGAGCTCGAGGACCGCTTCGGCCGCTCCTGGCAGTCGAGCCGCTCCCCCGCCGTCGACGACGGCCGATACTCGGTCGAGTCGTACCTCGACTTCCACGGCAACCGCTTCACGCGCCGCTTCGACGCGAACAGCTACATCGCGCTCGTCGAGGCGATGAGCTCGCACGACGTGGGCCGCGGACGCGGCGACGTCGACACGGCGCTCGCCTCGATCGCCTGCCCGACGCTCGCGCTCGGCGTGACGACGGACCTCCTCTTCCCGCTCGAGACGCAGCACCGGATCGCCCGCGCCGTGCCGGGCTCGATCACGGGCGACGAGGCGATGACGCTCGACTCGCCCTTCGGGCACGACGGCTTCCTCATCGAGATCGCCGAGGTGGGCGAGGCGATCGAGCGGCTGCTCGCGGTCGACGCGGCCTAGGCGGTCGACGCGGGCTCGGAGGCCGACGCGGCCTCGAGGGCCGGCTCGGCCTCGGCTGCCGGCTCGGCGATCGCGCCGTCCTCGACGGGCGCCTCCTCGGGCGCTTCCTCGTCCACGCCGTCGACCTCGGCCACGGCCGCCTCCTCACCACCGGTCTTGGCACGGCGCAGCAGCTCGCGCACGCACCACACGAAGAGCGCGACGTAGAGCCCGTTCCGCACGGTGAGCAGCGCCGCGCCGGTCGTCGACATGTACATCACCCGGTCGTAGCTCCACGGGTAGATGAGCTGCGTCGCCCATGCGGCGACGAGCGCGAGGCCGCCGGGCAGCAGCCAGCGGCGGCCCTCGATCGCGATGGCGGCGGCCATGACCGCGCCGATCCAGGTCGCGAACTGCGGCGAGCCGACCTTGTTGAAGAGGATGAGCACGAGCACGAGGCCGAGCGCGAGCGGCAGCACGAGCCGCTCCGGGCGGGCGCCCCGGCGGTGGCTGAGCATGGCGATCGCGAGAAGCGCGCCGACGCCGAGCGCCATGGCGGGCGTCGTGAGCGAGGAGGCGATCTCCGTGCCCGGGCCCGAGACCTGCACCGAGAGGATGTCGGTGTCGTAGGCCACTTGGTAGCCGGGCGTCTGCGCCGCCGCGAGCCAGGTGAAGGGCGTCGCGGCCGTCGACTCGACCTGCAGGCCGCGGCCTGTCTGCTCGGTGACGAAGCTCAGGACGTTCGCGCCGGATCCGGCCATGAGGCCGACGAGGATGACGACCGCCGTCACCGCGAGGCCGCCGACGAGGAGCATCCCTCGCTGGCGCGTGAAGAGGGCCACGGCCGCGGCGAAGGGCGCGACCGTCCAGATCTTGCACCAGGCCAGCAGCGCGAGGAGCGCGCCCGAGAGGAGCGGGCTCGAGCGCACGAGCATGATGCCGATGATCGCGAGCGGCGCGGTGAAGCCGTCGATGCGGCCGATCGCGATGGGCCCGAGCGCGATGAGGTACGCGAGCCACCACCATCCGGCGTCGGCGCCGCGGCGCTCGGCGCGCTCGAGGCTCGCGGAGCCGGCGGCGCGGGCCGGGTCGGAGACGCGCCCGGCGGCGAGGTGGGGGCGGATGGTGAGCCAGGCGAGCCCGATCGCCGAGGCGGCGATGACGATCCAGAGCCAGGCCATCCCGTAGCCCTCCCGCTCGGGGCCGCCGAGCACGCGCGCGAGCCACATGGGGACGAGCGCGAGGATCGGGTACACGAAGGGCTCGTGGATGCCGGGGACGGAGCCGCCCGCGGCCTGGTTGGCCCAGCCGCGGTACACCTGGTAGACGTCGCCGAAAGGGTTGCTGCCCGAGTGGAGGTTCTCGAGCGAGAGCAGCGTCATGACGATCGCGAAGAGCGTCCAGAGGGCGATGATCTCGAGGCCGGTGGGCGGGCCGGGGAAGATCGCGGGGCTGTCGCCGAGCCGGTCGGCTCGCGGGGCGTCGGCCGTCGCGTCGCGCTGGGCCGTCGCGCCGCCGTGGGCCCGCGTCTCGCGCTCGCTCGTCGTCATGCTCTCGTCCGTCGTCACGCGCTCTTCCGTCGTCTCGCTGATCGTCTTCGCCGTCGTCGTGGGGTCGGCCGTCGCGCCCGTGCCGCCGTCGGCGTCGCGCCCGGCTCCTGAGGCGCTCATGCGGCGAGCGCCGCGGCGACGGCGAGCGGGAGCGCCTCGGCGAGGCCGAGCGCCGTGATCGGCCCGCTCGGGCCCTCGGCCATGGCCGGGTGCGCCTGCGCGTCGAGGAGCTCCTCGACGCCGATGGGGTCGCCTGCGGCGCGGCGCGCGGCGGCCCATGACGCCCACGCGTGGAGCCAGGCCCCGCACGCGGCGAGCTCGGCGAGCTCCGCGGCGTCGGGCGCCGGTCGGCCCTCGCGTCGCGCCTCGGCCGCCGCCTGCGCGCACACGGCGCCGATCGCGCCGCCGAGGACGTCGCCCGTGCCGGCCGTCGCCGACCAGTGCAGCGGCGCCTCGACCTCCAGGAGCTCCGTCGAGCCGGGCCGGGCGATGCGCGTCGCCGCGCCCTTGAGGAGGACGACCGCGCCGCTCTCGTCGGCGAGGCGCCTCGCGCCGTCCGCGTCCGCCTCGCCATCCGGGGCCGCGAGGCCGAGCCGCTCGAGCGCCCGCCCGAGCTCCCCCGCGTGCGGCGTGAGGACGGCCGAGGCGAGCTCGCGCTCCCCGTCGACGAGCTCGAGCGCCCCCGCGTCGACGACGACCGGGGCCTCGGACTCGAGCAGCTCGAGCATCCGCTGCGCCCGCTCGTCCTCGCTCGCGTCGGCGATGCCGCTGCCGAGGACGGAGGCGTCCGCCTCCCCGTCGCCGAGGACGACCTCGGGTCGCGCGCCGAGCACGAGCTGCCCGACCGAGGCCGGGCCGAGGTGGCGGGCCATCCCGAGGCCGACGCCGAGCGCGCCCGCCGCGCCGAGCACGGCCGCGCCCGGATAGCGCTCCGAGCCGGTCGCGAGCAGGAGCACGCCGCGGGTGCGCTTGTGGTCCTCCGCCCCGGGGGCGCGCAGGAGGCGCCGGGCGTCGTCGATCTCGAGGGCCCTCGCCGAGCTCGCTCCGGTGGCGGTCATGCGGCCAGGCTACCGGCGGCGCCGAGCGGGGCTCATCGCTTCCGCGTCGCGTCGCGGATCTCGCCGACGAGCTCCTCGATGATGTCCTCGAGGAAGAGCACGCCGCGGAGCGTCCCCTCGCGGTCGCGGACCTGCGCGACGTGGCTGCCGGAGCGCCGCATCCCGGCGAGGGCGTCCTCGAGCTCGAGGTCGTCGACGACGGTCATGAGCGTGCGGATGCGCTTCGCGGGGATCGGCAGGTTGAAGGTCCGCTGGTCGTCGAGATCGAGGACGTCCTTCACGTGCACGTAGCCCGCGAGCTCGCCGTCCTCGCCCCGGAGGAGGTAGCGCGAGAAGCCGTACTGGCCGAGCGCCCGCTGGAGCTCGTGCGGCGTGGCGCCCTCCCGGAGGGCCACGATCTTGTCGACCGGCACCGCGATCTCCGCGACCTGCTTCGCCGTGAACTCGAAGGCCTTCGAGAGCGTGCCGCTCGGGTCGTCGAGCACGCCCTCGCGCTTCGACTGCTCGACGATGCCGGCCACCTCGTCGAAGGTGTACGCCGAGTTCGCCTCGCTGCGCGGCGTCACGCCGAAGAGGCGGACGACGAGGTTCGCGAGCCCGTTGAGGAGCGCGACGATCGGGCCGAAGAGCTTCGAGAAGAACACGAGCGGCGGCGCGAGGAGGAGCACGGCGCGGTCGGGCAGCGAGAAGGAGAGGTTCTTCGGCACCATCTCGCCGAACACGACGTGGAGGTACGAGACGAGCGCGAGCGTGATGCCGAAGCCCACGCCGCCGATGGCCTCGGCCGGGATGCCCGTGGCGTGGAGCACCGGCTCGAGCAGGTGGTGGATCGCCGGCTCCGAGACGTTGAGGATGAGGAGCGAGCAGATCGTCACGCCGAGCTGGCAGGTCGCGAGCATGGAGGTCGCATGCTCCATGGCGTAGAGCGCCTGCGCGGCGGCTCGGCTGCCCGCCTCGGCGCGCGGCTCGATCTGCGAGCGGCGCGCGGAGATGACCGCGAACTCGGCGCCGACGAAGAAGGCGTTGCCGAGCAGGAGCACGACGAGCCAGACGATGCCCATCCAGTCGCTCATCGCTCGCCTCCCTTCGATCGGCGGTCCTCGTCGTCGTCATCGCGTCCCTCGGCCTCGCGGCGCGCCTCGTACTCGGCGAGGAGCTGCTCGCGGGAGACGTAGCGCTCGTTGGGCTCGAAGCGGATGCGGTCGACGCGGCGGCCGTCCATCCGCTCGACGACGAGCGTGCCCGTCTCGACCTCGACCTCGTCGCCGACGGCCGGGATGCGCGCGAGCCGGTGCATCATGAACCCGCCCGCGGTCTCGTAGGGGCCGTCTTCCTCGAGCTCGAGGTTGAGCTGCTCGCGCACCTCGTCGGGGCGGAGGAGGCCGTCGAAGGCGAGGCGCCCGCTGCCCCGCGTCACGGCGACGTGGGTGCGGTCGTGCTCGTCGGCGAGCTCGCCGACGATCTCCTCGACGAGGTCCTCCATGGTCGCCACTCCCGCGGTGCCGCCGTACTCGTCGAGCACGATCGCGAGCTGGAAGCCGCCGCCGCGGAGGTCGGCGAGGAGCGCGTCGAGGGTGACCGTCTCGGGCACGAAGAGCGCCTCCTCGCGGATCGCGCCGACGGGCACCTGGCTCCGCCGCTCGAGCGGGATCGCCGCCGCGGCCTTGAGGTGCGCGACGCCCTCGACGTCGTCGATGTCCTCGCCGGTGACGGGGAAGCGCGAGTGGCCGGTGGCGCGGGCGAGGTCGAGGAGGGCCTGGACGGGCTCCCCGGCGCCGATCGCCTGAACGCGGCCGCGCGGGGTCATGACATCCGCAGCCGTGTGGTCGGAGAAGCGGAGCGTGCGGGCGAGGAGGACGGCGTGCTCGGTGTCGAGCGCGCCGACGAGCGCCGAGCGGCGCACGAGGCTCGAGAGCTCCTCGGCCGTGCGGGCGCCCGAGAGCTCCTCCTTCGGCTCGATGCCCACGGCGCGGATGAGCGCGTTCGCGGAGGAGTTGAGCAGCAACACGAAGGGCCGGAACACCCAGGTGAAGGCCACCTGGAGCGGCACGATGACCTTCGCGACCGCGAGCGGGACGGCGAGGGCGAGGTTCTTCGGGATGAGCTCGCCGAGCACCATCGAGAGGAGCGTCGCGAGCACCATGGCGACGGTCGTGCCGATGGGCTTCTCGAGCTCGGGGGCGACGCCCCAGCTCCGCAGCGAGCCCGAGAGGAGCTCGGTGATCGCGGGCTCCATCGTGAAGCCCGTGAGGAGGGTCGTGAGCGTGATGCCGAGCTGCGCGCTCGAGAGGTGGGTGGCCGTGCGGCGGAGGGCGGAGATGACCGTGCCGAGGCCCGCCTCGCCCTTCGCCTGGCGCTGCTCGAGCTCGGCGCGGTCGAGGTTCACCATCGAGAACTCGGCCGCGACGAAGACGCCGGTGCCGAGCGTGAGGAGGAGGCCGACGCCGAGGAGGATCCACTCGGTCATCGCGCGGCCCTGACTCGTCCGGGGGCAGTGGCGGGGCGGAGGGCCGGCCTGCCGGTCAGACGGCGGGGAGTGCGCGGGAGGATGGGCGAGGTGGGCCTATGGTCGTCGTCCATGATCGGCGTCAGTATACGGACGCGGATCGACGCGAATCTGGCCGTCGGCCCGGGGTTCATCGGCGGCGCGCCGGCCCCGCTACCAGCTCACCGGCAGCGCCTTGCCCTCCTCGTAGCCGGAGGCCGACTGGATGCCGACCTTCGCCTTCGCGTGGAACTCCGCGAGGTCGCGGGCGCCCGCGTAGGTGCAGGAGGAGCGCACGCCGGTCGTGATCATGTCGAGGAGGTCCTCGACGGACGGCCGCGCCGGGTCGATGAGGATCTTCGAGGAGGAGATGCCCTCGGCGAAGAGCGTCTTCCGCGCGAGCTCGAAGGCGTCGAGCCCGCCGAAGCGGCCCTGGACGGCCTTCGTGGACGCCATCCCCCAGCTCTCCTTGAACCAGCGGCCCTCGGCGTCGCGCTCGACGCGGCCCGGCGCCTCGACGGTGCCGGCGAACCACGAGCCGATCATGACGGCCGAGGCGCCCGCGGCGAGGGCGAGGGCGACGTCGCGCGGGTACCGCACGCCGCCATCGGCCCACACGCTGGCGCCGAGGGACGCCGCCTGCTCGGCGCACTCGAGCACGGCCGAGAACTGCGGGCGGCCGACCGCCGTCATCATGCGCGTCGTGCACATGGCGCCGGGGCCGACGCCGACCTTCGCGATCGTGGCGCCCGCGGCGACGAGATCCCGCACGCCCGCGGCGCTCACGACGTTGCCGGCGACGACCGGCAGGCCGTGGCCGGCCTCGCGGACCGCCTCGAGGGCGCGGAGCATTTGCCCCTGGTGGCCGTGGGCCGTGTCGAGGACGAGCACGTCGACGCCGGCCTCGACGAGGTCGCGCGCGCGGCCCGCGACCTCGCCCGAGACGCCGACGGCGGCGGCGACGCGCAGGCGGCCGCGGTCGTCGAGGGCGGGCGCGGCGATCGTGGCGCGGAGCGCGCCCTTGCGGGTGATGGCGCCGACGATCCGGCCGTCGCGCACGACCTCGGCGAACTCGGCGCCGAGGTCGACGAGCGCGTCGAAGGCGGCGCGGCCGTCGGCGAGCGAGGCCGCGTCGAGGCGGGCGGGATCGCCGTGGAGGAGGTCGCCGAGCCGGGCGTCGCCCGCCACGCTGCCGAGGCGCGAGGCCTCGAGCATCCCGAGCGGCTCCCCGTCGCCGCCGACGACGAGCACGCCGACCCCCTCGAACGGCGGCACCTCGCGGAGCGCCTCGACGGCGGTCGCGTCGGCCGAGAGCGCGAAGGGGGCGTCGAAGAGGGCGTCCTGCGCCTTCACCCAGGCGATCGCGTCGTGGAGCTCCTCGCGCGGGAGGTCCTGCGGCAGCACCGCGAGGCCGCCGCGGCGGGCCATCGCGGCCGCGAGGCGCGGGCCGCTCACGGCGTTCATGTTCGAGGCGACGATCGGGATGGTCATCCCCGTGCCGTCGCTCGTCGAGAGGTCGACGGACAGGCGCGACCCGACCTCCGACCGGCTCGGGACGAGGAAGACGTCGGAGTAGGTGAGATCGAAGCTCGGCGCGTGCCCGTAGAACTGCATGCGGCCAGCGTAGGCGGGGCCTCGGACATCCGCGTCCGGGCCCCCGGCTGAGCTCGCCGGATCGGGTCCGGGAAAGCCGTTAGGCTGTGAGCTCGGAGAGCGGCGCGCACACCCACCCTGCGCAGCCGGAGGCGAACGAGGTAAGGCGGCGATTCGACAGTGTCGAGCCAGAACACGACGACCGGATCCGAGGATTCGATGGCCGATTTCGGAGCCAACGACTGGCTCGTCGAGGAGATGTACGAGAAGTACACGGCCGACAAGTCGTCCGTCGACGAGGCGTGGTGGCCCACGCTCGAGCAGTACGGGAAGACCCGCGGCGGCGCGCAGGCGGCGAAGCCCGCGCCGGCGGCGACGCCCGCTCCGGCCGAGAAGCCCGCCGCGCAGGCCCCCGCGAAGCCCGCCGCCGCCCCGGCGCCCGCCGAGCCGGCCGCCGCGAAGGACGACAAGCCCGAGGCGACCGCCCGCCCCGAGGGCGCGGCGAAGAAGCCCGCGAAGACGACGGCCGTCGCCCCGAAGGCGCAGCCGATCCCCGCCGACGCCCCCTCGAAGGCGAAGGAGAAGGCCCCCGAGAAGGAGGCCGACGTCCAGATCCTCAAGGGCATGGCGAAGGCGATCGCGAAGAACATGGACATCTCGATCGAGGTGCCCACGGCCACGAGCTACCGCGAGATCCCGGCGAAGCTCATGATCGACAACCGCATCGTCATCAACAACCACCTGCGCCGCACGCGCGGCGGCAAGGTGTCGTTCACCCACATCATCGGCTGGGCCCTCATCAAGGCGCTCATCAAGTTCCCGAGCCAGAACGTCTACTACGACGAGAACGACGGCAAGCCCGCCGCGGTCTCCCCCGCCCACATCAACCTCGGCATCGCCATCGACGTGCCGAAGCCCGACGGCACCCGCGCGCTCGTCGTGCCCTCGATCAAGCAGGCCGAGGACATGAACTTCCGCGAGTACCTCGCGGCGTACGAGGACCTCATCAAGCGCGGCCGCGACAACAAGCTCACCGGCGAGGACTACGCCGGCACGACGATCTCGCTCACGAACCCGGGCGGCATCGGCACCGAACGATCGGTCCCGCGCCTCATGAAGGGCCAGGGCTGCATCATCGGCGCCGGCGCGCTCGACTACCCGGCGGCGTTCCAGGGCATGTCGCAGGAGGCGCTCGACAATCTCGCCGTCTCGAAGCAGATCACGCTCTCCTCGACGTACGACCACCGCGTCATCCAGGGCGCGGGCTCGGGCGAGTTCCTGAAGATCGTGCACGAGCACCTCGTCGGCCAGCACGGCTTCTACGAGGAGATCTTCGCCTCGCTCCGCATCCCCTACAAGCCGGTCGTCTGGTCGCAGGACATCCACGTCGACGTCGCCGCGTCGCTGAACAAGACGGCGCGCGTCCACCAGCTGATCAACATGTACCGCGTCCGCGGCCACATGATGGCGGACATCGACCCGCTCGAGTACGTCCAGCGCTCGCACCCGGACCTCGAGATCGAGAGCCACGGCCTCACCTTCTGGGACCTCGAGCGCCCGTTCGTCACGGCCGGCTTCGGCGGCCAGCAGCGGATGATGAAGCTCCGCGACATCCTCGGCATCCTGCGCGACTCGTACTGCCGCACGATCGGCATCGAGTACATGCACATCCAGGACCCGGAGCAGCGCCTCTGGTTCCAGGAGCAGCTCGAGCACCCGTACACGAAGCCGACGCACGAGGAGCAGATGCGCCTGCTCAACAAGCTCAACGAGGCCGAGGCGTTCGAGACCTTCCTGCAGACGAAGTACGTCGGCCAGAAGCGCTTCTCGCTCGAGGGCTCCGAGTCGGTCATCGCGCTGCTCGACACGATCATCCAGGGCGCCGCCGAGGAGGAGCTCGACTCGGTCGCCATCGGCATGGCGCACCGCGGCCGCCTCAACGTGCTCACGAACATCGCCGGCAAGACGTACGGCCAGATCTTCCGCGAGTTCGAGGGCGTGCAGTCGAAGCGCCGCACGGGCTCGGGCGACGTGAAGTACCACCTCGGCATCGAAGGCACCTTCACGGCCGCCTCCGGATCGCAGATCCCCGTCTACCTCGCCGCGAACCCCTCGCACCTCGAGGCCGTCAACGGCGTGCTCGAGGGCATCGTCCGCGGCAAGCTCGACCGCGAGGAGGGGCAGCCGAGCTACGGCGTCCTCCCGATCCTCGTCCACGGCGACGCGGCCATGTCGGGCCAGGGCATCGTCTACGAGGTGCTCCAGATGTCGCAGCTGCGCGGCTACCGCACCGGCGGCACGATCCACGTGAACATCAACAACCAGATCGGCTTCACGACGGGCCCGCAGGACGGCCGCACCTCGATGTACTCGACGGACGTCGCGAAGGCCATCCAGGCCCCGATCTTCCACGTGAACGGCGACGACCCCGAGGCCGTCGCGCACGTCGCGGAGCTCGCCTTCGCATACCGCCAGCGCTTCCACCGCGACGTCGTCATCGACCTCATCTCGTACCGCCGCCGCGGTCACAACGAGGGCGACGACCCGTCGATGACGCAGCCGCTCATGTACAACCTCATCGAGGCGAAGCGCTCCGTCCGCAAGCTGTACACCGAGGCCCTCGTCGGCCGCGGCGACATCACGCAGGAGGAGTTCGACCAGGCGCAGCGCGACTTCCAGGACCGCCTCGAGCGGGCCTTCGCGGAGACGCACCAGGCCCAGACGGAGTCCACCCCGATCACGGCCAAGGAGCTCTCGGCCGTCGGCTCGGACGAGGACGAGTCCGAGAAGGCCCCCGAGTCGACCGGCGTCGACAAGGCCGTGCTCGAGACCATCGGCGAGGCGCACGAGAACCTCCCCGAGGGCTTCACCGTGCACTCGAAGCTCAAGTCGGTGCTCAAGCGCCGCGCCGAGATGTCGCGCTCGGGCGACATCGACTGGGCGTACGGCGAGCTCCTCGCCTTCGGCTCGCTCCTCATGGAGGGCGTGCCGGTGCGCATGTCGGGCCAGGACTCGCGCCGCGGCACCTTCACGCAGCGCCACGCGGCCTTCCACGACCGCGTGAACGACCAGATCTGGCTCCCGCTCGCGAACCTCTCGGACGACCAGGCCCGCTTCTCGATCTACGACTCGTTCCTCTCGGAGTACGCGGTCATGGGCTTCGAGTACGGCTACTCGGTCGAGCGCCCGGACGCCCTCGTCCTCTGGGAGGCGCAGTTCGGCGATTTCGCGAACGGCGCGCAGATCATCATCGACGAGTTCGTCGCCTCGAGCGAGCAGAAGTGGAACCAGCGCTCGAGCGTCGTGCTGCTGCTCCCCCACGGCTACGAGGGCCAGGGCCCGGACCACTCGTCCGCCCGCATCGAGCGCTTCCTCACGCTCGCGGCCGAGGACAACATGACGATCGCGCAGCCGTCGACGCCGGCGTCCCACTTCCACCTCCTCCGCCGCCAGGCCTACGCCCGCCCGCGGAAGCCCCTCGTGATCTTCACGCCGAAGTCGATGCTCCGCCTCAAGGGCGCGGTCTCGCAGGTCGAGGACTTCACGAACGGCCGCTTCGAGCCGGTCATCGACGATGCGCGGATCCAGGACAAGAACGCCGTGCGCCGCGTCATCCTCCACTCGGGCAAGCTCCACTACGAGCTCAAGCAGGAGCTCGACAAGCGGGATGACCAGTCGATCGCCCTCGTGCGGGTCGAGCAGTACTACCCGCTGCCCGCCGACGAGATCAACGCCGTCGTCGACGCCTACCCGAACGCGGAGCTCGTGTGGGCCCAGGACGAGCCGGAGAACCAGGGCGCGTGGCCGTTCATGCGCACGCACCTCGCCCCGCTCCTCCACGGCCGCACGATCCGCGCCGTGACGCGCCCCGAGTCGGCCGCCCCCTCGGTCGGCACGATGAAGGCGCACCAGGCGCAGGCCGCGGAGCTCGTCCAGGCCGCGCTCGCCGAGTAGAACGCGCAGACGAGAAGGGCCCCGGATCGCAGGATCCGGGGCCCTTCTCGTCGCTCGGGCGGGACGATGGCGGCGGCGCGGGCCAGCCCGCGGCCGTCGTCGCGTCGAGCTAGCCGCGGCAGGGCGTGCGGCGGATGGCGTCGAGCACCTTCGAGCGGACCTCCTGGGGCGCCGCCTCCGCGCAGGAGCGCCGCACGAGCGCGACGAGCTTCTCGCTCACCTCGAGCTCGTGCGTGCAGTCGGGGCAGTTCGCGAGGTGCGCGCGGATCGACTCGCGCTGCTCGGCGCAGCACTCGCTGCGCAGGTACTCCTCGATGGCCGCCTGGGCCTCGTCGCAGCCGCAGTCCGCGCTCATCGTCGTCCTCCTTCGTCGCGGGATGCCGTGCCGTCGGCGGCCTCGGCGCCCGGCTCGATCCCGATGCCCGGCTCGATCCCGATGCCCTGCTCCGCGGCGTAGCCCGCGAGCCGCTCGCGGAGCAGGCGCCGGCCGCGGTGGAGGCGGCTCATGACCGTCCCCTGCGGCGTGCCCATGATCTCCGCGATCTCCTTGTACGCGAATCCCTCGACGTCCGCGAGGTAGACGGCGAGGCGGAAGTCCTCGGGGATGGCCTGGAGGGCGTCCTTCACGGCCGATCCCGGCATGCGGTCGATGGCCTCGGCCTCGGCGGAGCGGTGCGACTGCGCGCTCGTGCGCGACTCCGCGCCGCCGAGCTGCCAGTCCTCGAGCTCGTCGAGCGGGTTCTCGATCGGCTGGCGCTGCTGCTTCCGGTACGAGGTGATGTACGTGTTCGTGAGGATCCGGTAGAGCCACGCCTTGAGGTTCGTGCCCGGCCGGTACGAGCGGAAGGCGGCGAAGGCCTTCACGAACGCCTCCTGGAGGAGGTCCTCGGCGTCGGCGGGCTTGCGCGTCATGCGCATCGCGGCGCCGTAGAGCTGGTCGAGGTACGGGAGCGCGTCGCGCTCGAAGCGGGCGCGGAGGGCCTTGTCGGACTCGGTGAGCGGGTCGACCGGCTCGTCGCCGAAGGCGGACTCGAGCTCGGCGAGCGCCTCCTCGCGGAGGTCGTCCTCAAGGGCGTCGAGCGTCTCGCGATCGGCCGCGCTTCCGTCCGCGTCGTCGCGGTCCGCCGCGTCGCGGTCGAGGGGTTCGTCGTGGATGGCCATCGCCGGGAAGCCTACGGCAGGGCGCTCCGCGCATCGTGCCGTCATGGGCCCTCCTCCGGCTCGGATCCTGGCCGCCCGGAGCGGGCGGTACTCTCGACAACTGATGGAGCGCCCGGATCATTCCCCCGCCGACGCGGCCGAGGCCGCCTGGGCCGCGCCGCGCGCCCGCGGCCCGCTCGACGCCGAGGTGCGCGTGCCCGGCTCGAAGAGCCTCGCCGCCCGCGGCCTCGTGCTCGCGGCGCTCGCCGACGGGCCCTCCGTCATCCGCCGCCCGCTGCGGGCCCGCGATACCGCGCTCATGCAGGCGGGCCTCGAGGCGCTCGGGGTCGGCTTCCGAGAGCTCGACGGCGACGCGCTCGAGGTGACCCCGCCCGCGCGCCTGACCGGACCGGCGTCGATCGACTGCGGGCTCGCGGGCACGGTCATGCGCTTCCTCCCCGCGGTCGCCGCCCTCGCGACGGGACGGATCGCCTTCGACGGCGACGCCCAGGCCCGCCGGCGCCCGATGTCGGCCGTCCTCGACGCGCTCGAAGGCCTCGGCGTCGAGGTCGAGCGCGGCGAGGTCGACGGCGCCCCGGCAGGCGGCCTCCCCTTCGCCATCCACGGCACGGGGTCGGTCACGGGCGGCGAGCTCGAG
Source organism: Pseudoclavibacter triregionum (assembly GCA_910822395.1). Taxonomy (GTDB): domain Bacteria; phylum Actinomycetota; class Actinomycetes; order Actinomycetales; family Microbacteriaceae; genus Pseudoclavibacter; species Pseudoclavibacter triregionum. Next base: position 1,712,975 of record OU365335.1, on the reverse strand, counting down.
ATCGACGCCTCCGCCTCGAGCCAGTTCGTCTCCGCGCTCCTCCTCGCCGCCCCGCGCTTCGCGCACGGCCTCACGCTCCGCCACGCGGGCGAGCGACTGCCGAGTCTCCCCCACATCGAGATGACGATCGAGTGCCTCCGGGCCCGCGGCGTCGACGCCGAGACGACCCGTCCGGGCGTCTGGCACGTCGAGCCGGGACCCATCGCGGCCGAGGATGCCGTGCTCGAGCCCGACCTCTCGAACGCCGAGCCCTTCCTCATCGCCGCGATCGTCGCGGGCGGCGAGGTGCGCATCCCCGGCTGGCCCGAGCGCACGACGCAGCCCGGGGCGCTCCTCGAGGGCATCCTGCCCCGCTTCGGCGCCCGCGTCCGCCGCACGGCCGACGGCGCGCTCGCCTGCGACGGCGGCGCGGGCGTGCTCGGCGGCGCGCGCTTCCCCGGCCTCGAGCTCGACCTCGGCCCCGCCGGCGAGCTCGCCCCGAACCTCGCCGCGCTCTGCGCCCTCGCGGGATCGCCCTCCCGGCTCGTCGGCATCGGCCACCTCCGCGGCCACGAGACCGATCGCCTCGCGGCACTCGCCGCGGAGCTGCGGAAGCTCGGCGCCCGCGTCGACGAGCTCGAGGACGGCCTCGCGATCGAGCCGCCCGAGCGCCTCGCGGAGGGCGTGCGCTGGGAGAGCTACGAGGACCACCGCATGGCCACCTCCGGCGCGATCCTCGGCCTCGCCGCCGAGGGCCTCGCCGTGGACGACATCGCCTGCACCTCGAAGACGATGCCCGAGTTCCCGCGCCTGTGGGCCCAGATGCTCGGCGCGGTCGCCGCGCCCGGCCCAGAGGCGGCGTCATGAGCTGGCGGCGCACCGACGCCTTCGACGCGTACGGCGACTGGGACGAGGACGCCGTCCGCGTCCGCCCGAACCCCAAGGGCAACCGCCCACGTACCAAGGAGCGGCCCGCGCACGAGACGGCCGTGCCGGGCCGCGTGCTCACGGTCGACCGCGGCCGCTTCACCGTGCTCGTCGACGAGGACGGCCCCGCCGAGCGCACCGTCACCGCCGCCCGCGCCCGCGAGCTCGGCAAGCTCGCGATCGTCACGGGCGACATGGTGGACCTCGTCGGCGACCTCTCCGGCGAGGAGGGCACCCTCGCCCGCGTCGTCCGGATCGGCGAGCGCCGCACGCTCCTGCGCCGCTCGGCCGACGACACCGATCAGCTCGAGCGCGTCATCGTCGCGAACGCCGACCGCCTCTTCATCGTCGCCGCGACGACGCAGCCCGAGCCGCGCCCGCGCCTCATCGACCGCACGATCGTCGCCGCGATCGACGCCGGCATCGAGCCCGCGCTCGTCCTCACGAAGACCGACCTCAAGCCCGCCGACGAGCTCCGCGCGCTCGTCGAGCCGCTCGGCGTGCCCGTGTTCGAGTCGCGCCGCGACGAGCCGCCGATCGCACGGCTCATCCCCGAGCTCGTCGGGCGCGTGACCGTCCTCGTCGGGCACTCCGGCGTCGGCAAGTCGACGCTCGTGAACGCCCTCGTGCCGGACGCCGAGCGCGAGACGGGCCACGTCAACGACGTCACCGGCCGCGGCCGCCACACCTCCTCGTCCTCCTATGCACTGCGGGTCGAAGACGAGGACGGCGAGACCGGATGGATCATCGACACCCCCGGCGTCCGCTCCTTCGGCCTCGGGCACGTCGAGCTCGGGAGCCTCCTCAAGGGGTTCCCCGACCTCGCCGCGATCGCCGCCGAGTGCCCGCGCGGCTGCACGCATCGCGTCGACGCCCCCGACTGCGAGCTCGACGAGGCCCTCGCGGACGGCCGGCTGCCCGAGTCCGCCCGCGAGCGGGTCGACTCGTACCGGCGCCTCCTCGCCTCCGCCGAGGGCGCGGCGCGCGGCTAGGCGCGGCCGCCGCCGGTAGCCTCGGATCGTGGCCACCGAACTCCTGCACCCGATCTCCTCCGACCTCCGTCTCGCCCGCGAGCTCGCGGACCTCGCGGACTCGGTGTCGCTCCCCCGCTTCCGCGGCCGCGACTTCGGCGTGGACCTCAAGGAGGACCGCACGCACGTCACCGACGCAGATCGCGCGGTCGAGCAGGCACTGCGCGAGCGGCTCGCGGAGGCCCGGCCATCCGACAGCTTCTTCGGCGAGGAGTCGGGCCGCTCCGGCGAGAGCCGCCGCCAGTGGATCATCGACCCGATCGACGGCACCGCGAACTTCATGCGCGGCGTCCCCGTCTGGGCGACGCTCATCGCGCTCGTCGTCGACGGCGTGCCCGAGGTCGGCGTCGTCTCGGCCCCCGCGCTCGACCGCCGCTGGTGGGCGGCGACCGGCCACGGCGCCTACATCGACGACGACCTCTCGGATTCGAACACCGCGACCGACCGCCGCATCGAGGTCTCGGGCGTCGACTCCCTCGAGGGCGCCTCGCTGAGCTACAACTCGCTCAAGGGCTGGGACGAGGAGGGCCGCCTCGCCGAGCTCGTCGGCCTCGAGCGCCGGGTGTGGCGCACGCGCGCGTACGGCGAGTTCTGGTCGTACATGATGGTCGCCGAGGGCGCCGTCGAGATCGCGGGCGAGTGGGATCTCCAGCCCTACGACATGGCCGCGATCGTGCCGATCGTCGCCGAGGCCGGCGGCCGCTTCACGAGCCTCGACGGCGAGGAGGGGCCGTGGCACGGCTCGGCGCTCGCCACGAACGGGCTCGTCCACGACGCGGTGCTCGAGGCGATCCGCCCGGGCGCGGGGGCCACCGACTTCACCGAGGCGTAGCGGCGGGATCCGCGGCCTTCGCGGGATGCCGCGCGCCGAGCTGGCTCGCGAGCACGCCGCCGAGGACGAGCGCCATCCCGAGCGCCTGCGGCCAGCCGAAGGGCTCGCCGCGCACGAGGATGCCGATGATCGTCGCGCTCACCGGGTTGAGCAGCCCGATGACCGCGATGACGCCGGCGGGCGTGCGCTGGACGCCGTTGAACCACGCGAGGTACGCGAGCGCGGTGCCGAAGATCGCGAGGTAGGCGTAGCCGAGCCAGGCCGGCAGGTCGAGCTGGGGCGGGAGCCCCTCGACCGCGAGCGCGAGCGGCAGGAGCGCGATCCCGCCGAGCAGGAGCTGCCAGCTCGTGAAGGTGACGAGGTCGACCGGCGGCCGCCAGCGGCGCACGAGGACGAGCCCGAGGCTCGCGGAGAGGACGGAGCCGATCGCGGCCATGACGCCGACGGGGTCGATCGTCCCGCCGCCGCTCCAGACCATGATCGCGACGCCGAGCGCGCCGGCCGCTGCGCCGAGCACGGTGAGGAGCCGCGGGCGCTCCCCGAGCAGGAGGAACGCGAGGGCGATGACCGCGAGCGGGCCGATCGACTGCAGCGTCGCCGCGAGCCCGCCCGGGAGCCGGTAGGCGCCGACGTAGAGCAGCGAGAAGAAGAAGCCGAAGTTGAGGAGGCCGAGCACGGCCGACTTCCACCACCACTCCCCGCTCGGGAGCGTGCGCTTCCAGGCGAGGAGCAGGATCGCGACGGGCAGCACGCGCAGGACGGCGCCGAGCAGCGGCCGCCCCGGCGGCAGCCAGAGCGCCGTGACGAGGTACGTCGTCGACCAGACGAGCGGCGCGTAGGCCGCGAGGAGGGGCGCGAGGCGGGCGGCGGCGCCGGACTCGGACGTCGAGGCGGGTGCGGAGGCGGAGGTCATGCCGGGCACCATATATCTTCCGCGTAAGATATTGCTAGGATCGGCGTATGGACGAGCCGGATCCCCCTCTCCCCGTCGCGGACCGCGTCGACGCCATCCTCGCCGAGTGGGCGCGCGAGCGGCCCGAGCTCGACGCCGCCCCGATGGGGGTCGTCGGCCGCATCGCGCGCCTCGCGCTCGCGAGCGACCAGGCGCTGCGGCCCACCTTCGAGTCGCGCGGACTCGGAGAGGGCGAGTTCGACGTCCTCGCGACGCTGCGCCGCGCGGGCGCGCCATACGAGCGCACCCCGGGCGAGCTCGGCGAGCGGACGATGGTCACCTCGGGGGCCGTCTCGAAGCGCATCGACCGGCTCGTGGCGAAGGGGCTCGTGACCCGGATGGCGGACGAGGCGGACGCCCGGGTGCGGCGCATCCGGCTCACGGAGGCGGGGCGCGCGCTCGTCGACGACGCGGTCGTGGAGCATCTCGCTCGCGAGGAGGCGCTCCTCGCGCCGCTCGACACCGTGGAGCGCGAGCAGCTCGCGGGGCTTCTCAGGAGGCTGCTGCTGCCGCTGCAGGGCTGAGCAGGCCGTGGCGTTCGGTGGTTTCGAGACGCTCGCTGCTCGCTCCTCACCCACCTGCAGCCACCTGAGGTGGTTGAGGAGCGCCCCGCAGGCCGCGTCTCGAAACCACCGGCCCCCTCAGGACCTACCCGTGCACCGGCCCCTGCGGCTCCCGCCGCGACGCGACCAGGTCGAGCAGCGCCACGACGAGCCCGAGCCCGAGCACCGCGACGACGAAGCCGAGGCCCGCCGTCGCGCCCCCGCGATACGCCGCCTCGCCCTCGCCGCCGCCGGCCGCGAGCGCCGCGAAGAACGCCGTCGAGCCGATCGAGACGCCGATCGCGTTGCCCACGCGCTGCCCGACCTGGGCGAAGGATCCCGCGACCCCGGCCTCCGTGACGGGCACGCGCGAGAGCATCCGCATCTGGTTCGCGCCCATGACGAAGCCCGCGCCGATGCCCGCGACGACGAGCGAGCCGGCGAAGACCCACGGCCCGGTCTCCGGCGCCACGACCGGCGTCGCGAGGAGCACGCCGAGGAAGCCCGCGACCATGAGCCCCATGCCCAGCGCGACGAAGCTCGGCGCGTGGCGGTGCGTGTACGGGCCGGTCACGGCCGCGACGATCGCCGAGGCGATCGCGTACGGCACCGTGACGAGGCCGACGACGACCGGCTCCCGGCCGAGCCCGAGCTGGAGGAGCATCGTCATGACGAGGAATCCGGCCGGCATCGCCATGAAGAGCAGCGTCGTCACGAGCACGCCGTAGCGGTAGGACGGCGTCGCGAAGAGCGCGAAGTCGATGAGCGGCACGCGGCCCTCGCGAAGCTCCCGCCGCTCCCAGAGCACGAAGGCGACGGCGAAGGCGGCCGAGAGCGCGAGCAGCCACCAGATCGCGGGGTTCGCGCCCTGACCGCTCGAGAGCACGAACGGGAGCATGAGCGAGCACACCGCGCCCGCGAGGAGCGCGACGCCGCCGAGGTCGAGCGAGTGCGCGGCGCCGTGGGCCTGGCGGGCCGGCAGGAGGCGCCACGCCGCGGCGAGGAGCAGGAGCGCGAGCGGGATGTTCATCCCGAAGGTCGCCCGCCATCCGCCCTCCTCACCGAAGGCGCCGATGAGCAGGCCCCCGATGGTCGGCCCGAAGGCCGTGCCGATGCCGATCGAGGCGCCGAAGATGCCGAAGGCCTTGCCGCGCTCGCGGCCCTGGAAGAGCTGCTGGATGAGGCCGATGACCTGCGGCATGAGCGTGCCGGCGGCGGCGCCCTGGAGCACGCGGCCGATGACGAGCATCGTCGTGGAGGCGGAGAGCGCGCAGACGGTGCTCGCGAGCGCGAAGCCCGCGAGGCCGATGAGGAAGAGCGCCTTGCGGCTACGGAGGTCGCCGAGGCGCCCGGCGGGCACGAGCGCGAGGCCGAAGGCGAGGACGTAGCCCGCGACGATGAGCTGCACCTCGGAGGTGGAGGCGCCGAGCGTGTGCTCGATCGGGCCGAGCGTGACGTTGACCTTCGCGAGGTCGAGGATCGTGAGGATCGCCACGGCGGCGCAGATCCAGAAGGCCGTCCAGCGGCGCGGCTCCGCGGCGGGGGCGGAGCCGTCGGGGCCGACGGCACCGGGCGCTGGGTCGGCGGGCGCGGGGTCGGCGGAGGAGGATGCGTCGCGGCGGTCGTCGGGCTCGGCGGGGCGGGAGGCGTCGGTCATGACGCGCACAGTCTACGGACGGCCGCCCCGCGCAAGGCCCGTGACGAAGCCGTTGCAAAGCTCCGCCGCCGGGATGACCCGCCGGTGAACGCTGGATGGAATCGCGCGGCGGCAGGGCGGATGCTCATCCCGCGACGCCGCCGCTCTGGCTAGCATGACGACGATCCCCCGCACCCGGCGGCGAGGACCTTTCCCCACAAGGAGACGACCATGGTGAACAAGCGCATCGCTCGCGTCGCCGGCGCCGCCCTCGTCGCTGGCATCGCGACGACGAGCCTCGCCGGCTGCTCGCTCATCGAGCTCGTGACGGGCGGCTCGAAGCCGACCTCGACGACGAGCCAGAGCGGCGGCGAGAGCACGCAGGGCACGTCGAACGGCGGCGGCTCGACGACGGAGTCGACGAGCTCGTCGAGCGGCGGCTCGGGCTCGAACGACTCGGGCTACTCGGCCTCGATCTACGACGTCAAGGTCGGCGACTGCTTCACCGTCCCAGCCTCGGCCACGCTCATCGACGAGATCACGATGTACTCGTCGTGCGACGCCCCGCACCAGTACGAGGCCTACTTCACGGCCACGATGACCGGCACGACCTACCCGGGCGACTCGGCCGTCTCGAAGTTCGCCGACGAGCAGTGCGCGCCGGAGTTCGACAAGTGGGTCAAGGACTCCTCGAAGTACGACTACTTCTACATCTCCCCCTCGCAGGAGTCGTGGGAGCAGGCGAACGACCGCGAGATCCTCTGCGTCGTCAAGGCCCGCAACGGCTCGGAGTCGACGGGCTCGGCCGGCAAGTAGCCGCAGGCCGCCGCAAGGCTCCAAGGGGCGTCCCGCATCGCGGGGCGCCCCTTCCGCGTGCCCGGCCGGGCGGCGCGGGGGTCGACCATAGACTCGTCGGGTGCCTCATGCCGCCCCCACGATCCGCCCCCGCCGCGCCCTCCGCCTCGCGCTCGCCGGCGCCTTCGCGGCCGCCGCGGCGCTCGGGATGTCGGGCTGCGCGGCGAGCGGGCCGGAGCCCCGGGCCATCCCGCTCACCGAGCTCGAGCAGGGCATGTGCTTCGACCAGACGTCCGACCGCACGATGGGCCTCGTGATGCCCGACTGCGGATGGCCCCACGACTACGAGGTCGCCTCGATCATCGAGCTCGACGGCGCCGCGTTCCCCGGCGACGAGGCGATCGCCGCGCAGGCGGACGCCGAGTGCACGAGCGCCTTCGCCGCGTTCACCGGCCGCGTCCCGACCGCCGCCCCCGAGCTGCTCGCCCGCTACCTCGGCCCGAGCGCCGAGAGCTGGGCCGCGGGCGATCGCGCGCTCGCCTGCCTCGTCGCGAGCGCCGACGGCCAGCCGCGCACGGCGAGCGCCGGGGCGCCGCAGTAGCCTTCTTCGGCTCGTCCGCCGAGACTCCCCCGCGCCCTGATCGGATGCCCCGCGGGAGTACGCTCGAGGCATGACGCAGTCGAGCGGCGAGCGCCTCGAGCGCTGGCGCGGGATCACCGATCCGCCGCTGCTCGTCGCCGCGATCCTCTTCCTCCCGGCCTACGGCATCCCGATCATCTGGCCGGAGGTCGACGCGACGCTCGTCCTCTGGTGCGAGATCGCGATGTGGGCCATCTGGGCGGCCTTCGCGATCGACCTCGTCGTGCGCGCCGTGCTCTCGGAGAAGAGCTTCGGGTATCTGCGCGACCACTGGATCGACGTGCTCATCGTGCTCCTGCCTCTGCTGCGGCCGCTGCGCGTGCTGCGCTTCCTCTCCGTCGCGCGCATCCTCGACCGACGCGCGACCGCCCGGTTCCAGGGGCGGATGGTCCTCTACGTGACCTCCGGCGCCCTGCTCATCGCGGTGATCGGCGCCCTCGCCGTGCTCGAGGCCGAGCGGGGCGCGCCCGGCGCGAACCTCGTGAACTTCGAGGAGGCCCTCTGGTGGGCGTTCGCGACGATGTCGTCGACCGGATACGGCGACTTCTACCCCGTCACGCTCATGGGGCGCGCGGTGGGCGTCGCGCTCATGGTGGGCGGCATCGCGATCCTCGGCTCCGTCGCGGGCGCGCTCGCCTCGTGGATCGTCCGCCGCGTGCGCGACGAGGAGGAGGAGCTCCTCGCCGAGGAGCGGAGGACGCTCGAGACGGAGCGGCTGCGCCTCGGCGACGAGCGGCGCCGGCTCGAGGCCGAGGTCGCCGATCTCGAGGCGAAGCTCGACGGGCTGCGCTACGAGTTCGACCTCGGGGCCGATGGGCCGGAGCCCGGCGCCGAGGGCGACGCCGCCCGCTAGCGGGGCCGATCGCCGCTCCGGCCCGCCGCGGGCGCGCTCGTCCACGTCGGGCTCCGCCCCAGAATGACGTCTCCGTGATCGCCGACGCGCATAGCGCGTTCGTGATCACATACGCGAAGAACTGGGTGCGGGCCGGAAAGAGGAGACGACGGCCCGGCCGCATGCGGCTCGCCCGCGTGCCTCACGCAGAGCCTGGCCGGAACGTGGGCGGACAGAAGCAACGGCATGACGAAGGCCCCCGGCTTCCGCGTCGTCATGCGGAAGCCGGGGGCCTTCTGGACGTGGAGATGGGGGGAATCGAACCCCCGTCCACTGCTGTGAGCCTGCGTCTTCTCCGGGTGCAGCCTGTCATTCGTTCTGCTCGGCTCCGATCATGCAGACAGGCATGTTGATCGACGAGCCCAGTTCCAGTTCATGTCCCGCGCCGTCCTGAAACGCAGCGGCGCGGCAAGCTCTCTCAATGACGCCAGGATCCGGGACGAGAGCGCTCCCGGGCTGACGGACTATCGGGCTCGCCTAGGCGGCGAGGGCGAAGTCGGTGCGCTTAGCGTTGGCACCTATAGGTTGCGAGGGGCGTTTACGAGATGACCCCGCATCCTCGACCCGCTTCACGCAGAGTCGCAAGCAATGTCGAAACCGATCATCCCCTGGACCCGGATGCGAGCATCCGGCGCGTGCGGTCACAGCCGCTGTTGAGTTGTCCGGCCTCTCGCGAGGCCTGATCCCCGAGGGGATCGAGCCATTCTAGCCCGGCGTCGAGGGTTCCGTCCCTGCGCGTCCGCCGTGAGCGGAGGGCGGATGAGCGCCGGCCCGTTCACCCGGACGTCGCCTGGCCGTGGCAGGATCCCCCGGCCCAGGCCGCCGCGCCCGGCGGACCGCCGCCGACGCGCCCGCCGCCGGAGCGCCCACCGCCTCGAGCGCCGACCACCCGGAGAGCCCGCCACGTGACGAACGCCCGCGATCGCTTCGACCCGAACCGGAGCCTGCCCGAGATCGACCCGCACGCGGGCGCCGGCGACTGGGCGGGCGCGACTGGCGGCACGCGCGCGAGGACGGGCAGGCGCATCGGAGGCACCGCGGCCCCGCACGACCCCGCAGCCGCCCCGACGGATCCCCCGCAGCCCGAGCCCGGTGCGGCCCCCTGGGCCCGCCGCAGCGTCGGCGCCCAGCTCGTCCGCACCACGACGGGCGCCCCCGCAGCCCCCGCGCCCGTCGAGGCGCCGCCCGCGCCGCGCGGCTTCGAGCGGCCGCGCGGCGGCGACGCCCCCTACGAGGAGGCGAAGCCGCTCAAGGGCAAGAAGGCGATCGCCGCGTACGAGCGCGAGCAGGCCGAGCGCCGCCGGCGCGCGGAGGAGGAGGCCCGGCGCGCGGCCGACCGCGAGTCGCGCGGCGTCGCCGGCTTCGCCGACCGGACGACCCGGGCCCGCGGCGTCTCCATCTCGAACCCCGACTACGCCCCCGTCGCCGGCGAGGAGGCGTTCGAGGCCGGCCCGCCGACGGCGCCGAAGCCCTGGTACCGCCGCGTCGCGATCGTCCTCCCCCTCGTCCTCCTCCTCGTCGCCGGCCTCGGCTTCGGGCTCGGCTGGCCCGCATACCTCCAGGTGCGCGCCACGGCGGAGGCCGACGCCGCCTCCGACGCGTACGCCCGCGCGATGACCGCCTACGAGCTCGCCTGGAGCGAGGAGAACCTCGACGCCCTCGTCGCCGCGCTCCCGAGCACCTCGCTCACGGCCGTCGACGAGCCGCTCGCCCAGCCCTACGACGCCCAGCAGCGCCTCGACTCCGAGTGCGCGAAGCTCGACGCCGCCTCGCGCGCCGCGAGCGAGCTGTCGACGAGCGGCCCGCCGAGCCTCGCCCCCGTCGCCGGCAGCGACTTCTCGACCCGCTACCAGGAGACGGCCGCGGCCGACGCCGGCTTCGCGGCCGAGCGTCGCTCGGCGCAGACGCTCCTCGACGCCATCCGCGCCACCCTTCCCGAGCTCGGCGCCTTCTGCACGAACTTCCGCCTCGGGCTCGCGATCGAGAACGAGGCGCGCACCCGCGACGACGCGGAGCTGCAGCCGCTGCGCACGGTCGCCTTCGGCCAGGCCATCGACATCCAGGGCCGCTCCTTCACCTGCGACGTCGCCGCCGGATGCCCGGACTACCGCGACGAGGCCGCCCGCAAGCTCTACGCCGACCTCTGGGAGGAGATCTGGAGCGAGCGCGACGTGAAGCTCGGCGCCCACCTCACGGGCGAGTGCTGGCTCGGCGCGCTCGTGCCGTACTGCGTGAAGATGGCGGATGCCGTGGAGGTGCGCCGCGACCACCTCCAGCCCATCGCCTCCGCGATCGACTCGGATCGCCCGGACTCGCAGGACCCGGCCGGCCCCGCGCTCCCCAGGCTCACCGCCGAGCTGCGGGCCTCCGCGACGGCGTACGCGGACGCCGAGCGCCTCGCCTATCTCGAGGCGGGACGGGTCGATCCGGCCGTCCTCGCCGACAAGGGCCCGGAGTGGGAGACCCGCATGATCACGCGGATGCTCGCGGCCTTCGAGGCCCATCTCGCCGAGGCCGCGACCGGCTATCGGGGGTCTGCGGGCATCTGAGCGGGCCTCCCGCGTACCCTTGGGGCATGAGCGGAACCACTCCTCCCACTCCCTTCGGCGAGCCCGCCGAGCCCTGGCGCGCTCCCGAGGCGCCCGCCGAGGGCTCGCCCTGGGCCCCTCCGGCCGGATCCGACGCGCCCCGCGACGACCGCCACGACACGGTAGCGATGAGCCCCGAGGCCCTCGCCGCGCTGCGCGGCGGGCAGGCCGGGCAGGCGCCCGCGGACGGCCCCGCCGAGGCTCCCAGCACGGTCTTCGGACGCCAGCCGATCGCCGAGGACGCGGACGCGCCCCGCGAGGCCGGCGACGTGGACGGTGTCTCGGCCCTCGGCCTCGGCGAGGCCGACGAGCCGGGCGAGTCCGAGGCCAGCGGGCCCGAAGCGCCCCGCTTCGGCGCTCCCGAGGCGCCCCGCTTCGGCGAGGCCCCCGCGCAGCCGGCCGCCGACGCGAGCGAGCTCGTCTTCGACCTCCGCCCGCGCGACCCCGCCGCGGGCTCCGCCGGCTCGACCGCCTTCGACCCGTCGAAGGTCGGCCTCGGCGCGGGCTCCGGCCTCGCGGCCGCGGGCCTCGGCGCCGCGGGCCTCGGCGCCGCCGGCGCGGGCCTCTCCGCCCACGAGGGCATCCCCGCCCACTTCGGCGGCAGCGCCCCCGTCGCCTCGCTCCCCGGCGAGGGGGACGCGCTCAGCGAGGGCGGCGAGCCCATCGACCTCACGAGCGCGGGCGCCGACGGCACCTCGACGCTCGGCGCGCCCCTCGCGACCGACGCCGACGCGCCCGCCCCGGCCACCGGCGCCGTGGCGACCGCGAAGAAGCCCTGGTACCGCCAGAAGTGGTTCCCGTGGGTCGCGGCGGCCGCCGCGCTCCTGCTCGTCGCGGGCATCGCCATCCCGGTCGTCCTCAACCTCATGAACGTCCAGAAGGGCGACAGGCTCGCGGGCGATTACACCGCCGCCCTCGCCTCGCACGACGAGGTCTGGACGGAGGAGCGCCTCGCCGCCATCGAGTCGGTCTCGGTCGCCTCGACGCTCGGCGAGAACCACGACTTCTTCTCGCAGACCGCGTCGGCGATGACGGCCTTCACGGCCGCCTGCGAGCAGGTGCAGACGGCCTCGACGGCCCTCTCGGAGCTCAGCGCCGCCCCGATGCCGGTGCTCGCCGTCGAGGACGGCGCGACGGCCTCGGTCAAGTACCAGGCCGCGCAGCAGCAGGCCGCCTCGCTAGAGGGCCGCACGGCCGCCGAGCAGGCGCTCATCACCACGGGCACGGACGACCTCGCGAAGCTCGGCGAGTTCTGCCTCACGCTCCCCCAGTACAACTCCGTCTTCAACGAGTACGCGGCGAACCAGACGAACGTCCTCAAGCCTGCGATCACGCTGAAGAACGGCGACTCGATCACGCTCTCGGGCAACCTCAAGTGGACCTGCGCGGCCGCCCAGGGCTGCGCGAACCTCTACGACAAGACGACGCGCCTCGCCTACGCGGACGCCTACGAGCAGACGCACGGCACGTTCTACACGACCTTCGCCGACCTCGCCTTGAAGCAGTGCTTCCTCAGCGAGCTCAAGGCCGTGTGCGACGCGTACGCCTCGAACTGGGCGACGGCGGGCCAGCACTACTCGGCCGCGGCGAACGTGCTCCGGACGACCGAGCCGACGATCCAGGCGGGCTCAGCCCTCTACCCGGGCTTCGACTCGGAGAACAAGGCCGCCTCGGAGTCGGTGAAGGCCGGTGACGCGGCCGTCGCCGCCGCGTGGCAGCAGGTCGACCCGGAGACCGCCGCCGACGTCGCCAACCCCGGATGGCAGTCGCGCAGCCTCAAGCGCCTCCTCGGCGCGCACGAGACGTCCCTCAAGGACCTCGTCGCGGCCGTGCGCGCGGGCTAGCCCAGCAGACGTGGAAGCGCCCCGGACCGAACGGTCCGGGGCGCTTTCCTGTTGGGGTGGTTTCGAGACGGCCGCTTCGCGGTCTCCTCAACCACCGGCGTGCAGGTGGTTGAGGAGGCGCCGCAGGCCCCCGTCTCGAAACCGCCGGAAGCTCGGAGGCCTACTCCCCCAGCCGCCTCCGCGTCGCGATGGCGCGGTCGGCCTCGCGGCGGTCCTGCTTCTCGCGCAGGGCGTGCCGCTTGTCGTACTCCTTCTTGCCCTTCGCGGTGGCGAGCTCGACCTTCGCCCGGCCATCCGAGAAGTAGAGCGAGAGCGGGATAAGCGTGTACCCGCCCTCCTTCGTCTTCATGTGGAGCTTGCGGATCTGCTCGCGGTGGAGCAGGAGCTTGCGCTTGCGTCGGGGCGCGTGGTTCGTCCACGTGCCCTCGGTGTACTCCGGGATGTGGACGGCGTCGAGCCAGACCTCGCCCCGGTCGATGTACGCGTAGCCGTCGACGAGGCTCGCGCGGCCCTGCCGCAGCGACTTCACCTCGGTGCCCGAGAGGACGATGCCGGCCTCGATCGTGTCCTCGATCGTGTAGTCGTGGCGGGCCTTGCGGTTCGTGGCGACGACCTTGCGGCCCTGCTCCTTCGGCATGCGGTCCTCCCTTCGGGGATCTGGGTCTCGACGCGCCTGAGCGACGTCATGGATGCGGCCTCGCGGCCCGGGCGGCCTCGCCCGGAACGCCGCGACGGCGGCCCGCCAGTCTAGCGCGGAGCCGCCGTCGCGGTGCGGCCGAGGCGATCCGCCCCGGCGCGAAGTCCTACACCCGGAGGTACCGGCCGATCGCGACCGAGCCGGCCACGGCGGCGAGGAGCGCGCCGAGCACGAGCAGGATCGGGCAGATGATCGCGGCGTCCGTGAAGCCCACGAGCGCCGTGAACGGCATCTTCGGCGCGAGGTAGCCGCGCACGAAGAACTGCACGATCGCGAAGATCGCCGCGCTCGCGAGCACCGCGCCGATGAGCGCCGCGACGACGCCCTCGAGGATGAACGGGGCCTGGATGAGCCGGTTCGAGGCGCCCACGAGGCGCATGATGCCGAGCTCGCGCCGACGCGAGAACGCCGAGAGGCGGATCGTCGTCGCGATGAGCAGCGCCGCCGCGACGAGCATCACCGCGGCCACGCCGATCGCCGTGAGGCTCGCGACGTTGAGGGCCTCGAAGATGCCGTCGAGGAACTGGCGCTGGTCGGTGACGGCCTCGACGCCGGGCATGCTCGAGAGCTGCTCGATGAGGATGCTCGACTGCGTCGGGTCCTTCATGTTCACCCAGAAGGCCTCGTTCAGGTACTCCGGCTTCACGAACTTCGTGATCGGGTCGCCCGCGAACTGCTGCTGGAAGTTGTCGTAGGCCATGTTCTGGTCTTCGAAGTAGTACTGGTTGATGTACGGGGCCAGCACCTCCCCCTTGAGCTGCTCCTCGACGGCCGCGATCTGCTCCGGGGTGGCCTTGCCGCCCGAGCAGTTCGCCGCGGCCGAGGTCTCGGTGCACATGTCGACGGCGACCTGGGCGCGGTCGTACCAGTACGTCTTCATCGACTGGATCTGCATCTGGAGCAGGATCGCGCCGCCGACGAAGGTGAGCGAGAGGAAGGTCACGAGGATGACCGAGATGACCATGCTCGCGTTGCGGCGCAGCCCCTGCCACATCTCGGAGAGGACGAAGCCGGTCATGCGCGGTCTCCCTTGCGGTCGTCGGCGTCGGCCGCGGTCGAGCCGCCGGCCGGGGCCTGGTCGTCGGAGCTCGGCAGCGCCTCGTCGAGCGGGGCGTCGACGCCCGTGTCGTGCTCGTCGAGGAAGGCGTCGTCGGCGAAGACGTCGTCGGCGGCGACGCGCTCGGCCATCGACTCGGCGATCGTCTTGCGCGTGCGATCGTCGACGGCGTCCTCGACGGGCGTCGCGTCGGCATCCGCCTCGACGGCCTCCTCGGCGGGCAGCGCGATGACCTCGGGCTCGTAGACGCCGCCGGCCTCGTCGCGGACGATGTCGCCGTCCTCGAGCGCGATGACGCGGCGCTTGGCCTCGTCGACGATCGAGACGTCGTGGGTGGCCATGACGACGGTCGTGCCGTTCGCGTTGATGCGATTGAGCAGGCGCATGATCTCCTTGCTCGTGACCGGGTCGAGGTTGCCCGTCGGCTCGTCGGCGAGGAGGATCGGCGGCTTGTTCACGACGGCGCGCGCGATCGCGACGCGCTGCTGCTCGCCGCCGGAGAGCTCGTGCGGGAAGCGGCGCTCGAAGCCGTCGAGGCCGACCGTCTCCAGGACGTCCGGCACCGCCTCGGCGATGAAGCCCTTCGACTTGCCGATGACCTGGAGCGCGTACGCGACGTTCTCGGCGACGGTCTTGTTCGGGAGGAGGCGGAAGTCCTGGAACACCATGCCGACGTTGCGGCGGTAGTACGGGACCTTCCGGTTCGAGATCGCGGCGAGGTCCTGGCCGAGCACGTGCACCTGGCCGGTCGTCGGGGCATCCTCGCGGAGGATGAGCCGCAGGATGCTCGACTTGCCGGAGCCCGAGGGGCCCACGAGGAAGACGAACTCACCGCGGAGGATCTCGAACGTGATATCGCCGAGGGCGGGTTCCGGCTTGCCCGGGAACACCTTGGAGACGTGATCGAATCGAATCATGGCGCGCCCAGGCTAAGCGGCGCGGCGGACGCGCCCGGGGCGGCGCGCCGCGCTGGGCGGGGCCGGACGCGCCTAGCTCGCGGCGGCCTCGGCCTGCTGCTGCTTTCGCCAGCGGATGCCGGCAGCGATGAAGCCGTCGAGGTCGCCGTCGAACACGCGATCCGGGTTGCCGGTCTCGTAGCTCGAGCGGAGGTCCTTCACCATCTTGTACGGCGCGAGCACGTACGAGCGCATCTGGTCGCCCCAGCTCGCGGTGATGTTGCCCGCGAGCTCCTTCTTCTTCGCGTTCTCCTCCTCGCGGCGCTGCAGGAGCAGGCGCGACTGGAGGACGCGCATCGCGGCGGCGCGGTTCTGGATCTGCGACTTCTCGTTCTGGCAGCTCACGACGATCCCGGTCGGGAGGTGCGTGATGCGCACGGCCGAGTCGGTCGTGTTCACCGACTGCCCGCCGGGGCCGGACGAGCGGTAGACGTCGACGCGGATGTCCGACTCCGGCACCTCGATCGACTCGGTCTGCTCGAGCAGCGGCACGACCTCGACGGCCGCGAAGCTCGTCTCGCGCGATCCGGCCGAGTTGAAGGGGCTCATGCGCACGAGCCGGTGCGTGCCGGCCTCGACCGAGAGCGTGCCGAAGGCGTAGGGCGCGTCGACCTCGAAGGAGGCCGACTTCACGCCGTGGTCGGCGTAGCTCGTGTCGAGCACGGACACCTTGTACTCGTGCTGCTCGGCCCACCGCACGTACATGCGGAAGAGCATCTCGGCGAAGTCGGTGGCGTCGTCGCCGCCGGCGCCGGCGCGGATCGTCACCACGGCCGGGCGCGGATCGAACTCGCCGTCGAGGAGCGTCTGCACCTCGAGGTCGCCGATGACCTTGCGGATGGCCTCGAGCTCGGCGCGCGCCTCGGCGGCGGTGTCCTCGTCGTCGCCCTCGTTCGCCATGTCGACGAGCACCTCGAGGTCGTCGAGGCGCGACTCGACGGACTCGAGACGCTTGAGGTCCGCCTGCGCATGGCTGAGCCGCGAGGTGACGCCCTGGGCGCGCTCGGGGTCGTCCCAGAGGTCGGGGGCGGACGCCTCGGCCTCCAGCCGCTCCACGTCGGCGCGGAGCTTCTCCGGGTCGAGCACGGCCGAGATGTCGCCGAAGGTGGCCCGGAGAGCCTGGATGTCGGCGCTGAGGTCGAGAGGCATCATGATCCGTTCAGGGTACTCGGCCCAGATCGGCGTCCGGCCCCGACAGGGCGATCACCGCCTCCCAGGCCCTCTCCAGCGCCCGCCCAGGGGCCCCCACCGGTCGCGGCGGTGGCATGCGCGAGCCTGGGGGCATGTCCGAAGACCAGCAGACCAGCCGCTCCGGCGACGCGGCGACGCCCGCGCCCTCCCTCGGCGGCGTCGTCCCGGCGAGCGCGCCGTGCTTCGAGGTCGTGGGCGCGTGGGGCGAGGACGCCGTCGTCGTGGCGACCGCGATCCACACGGGCCACGAGCTCCGCGAGGAGGTCGCCGAGGCCATGGCGCTCGACGAGGACGTGCGCTTCCGCGAGGAGGATCCCTTCACCGAGCGCATCGGCGCGCGCGTGCCGAACCGCGTCGACCTCCGCCGGTCGCGCTTCGAGGTCGACCTCAACCGCGACCGCGACGGCTCCGTCTACCGGACGCCGGAGGAGTGCTGGGGTCTCGAGGTCTGGCACGAGTCGCCCCTCGACCCCGAGATCGCCGAGCGCAGCCGCGAGGAGCACGACGCCTTCTACGCGAAGCTCAGGGAGCTTCTCGACCCGATCGCGGCCCGCGGCCCCTTCGTGCTCTACGACCTCCACTCGTACAACCACCGCCGCGACGGCGCCGAGGCCGACGCCGCGCCGCAGTCCGAGAACCCGGACGTCAACGTCGGCACGGGATCCCTCGACCGCGAGCGCTGGGGCGACGTCGTCGACGTCTTCCTCCGCTCGATGTCGTCCGGCCGCGTCGCCGGCGAGCCGATCGACGCGCGCGAGAACGTGCGCTTCCAGGGCGCGAACCTCGCGAAGTGGGTGCACGAGACCTACCCCGACACGGGCTGCTGCCTCGCGCTCGAGTTCAAGAAGACCTTCATGGACGAGTGGACGGGCGTGCCCGACGAGACGCGGATCGGCGAGCTCGCCGCCGCCCTCGAGGCGACGCTCGAGCCCGTCGCCCGCCAGGCCCGCGCCCGCGACCGGGCGCGCGGGGCATGAGCCCGGGCGCGGCGGCGGCCGAGGCCGCGGCGCCGCACCTCTCCCCGGCCGACCTCTCCGTCGACCACGAGCTCATGCAGCTCGCGAGCGGGATCGACTTCATCCTCGAGGTCACGCCGATCGACGCGCAGGCCGCCCGCGACGGGTTCCTCGGCGACCGCGCCGTGCCGCCCGCCTTCGCGTACCGCGACCCGGAGACCTCGCCCGAGATCCTCGCCCACCGCGTCGCCCGAGTGCCGGTCGAGCAGGTCGAGGACGACACCCTCCGCGCCGTCCTCGAGGAGAAGCGCCGCGAGCTCGGCCTGCAGGTGCGCATGCTCGGCTGCCGCGAGACGGAGGAGTTCCGCGAGCTCGCGGTCGAGCTCTACGGCGGCGTCGACGACGAGCTCCGCGAACGGGCCGAGGAGCTCATGGCTCGCGTCCCGCGGCCCGCGAAGTCCGGCCCCGCGCTCGATGCGCAGGCCTTCCTCGAGCTCGCCAACGCCGAGATCGACGCGTACAAGGAGCAGCAGCCCGACGTCGCCATGCACGCGGAGATCCGCGACGGCGTGAACGGCGTCATGGTCTCCGGCGACACCCTCCTCATCGGCCCGAGAGCCCAGGTGCAGGAGGCGCGCGCGAACGCGCTCATCCAGCACGAGATCGGCACCCACCTCGTCACGCAGGTGAACGGCTCGACGCAGGCCGTGAAGTGCCTCGGGGCGGGGCTCGCCGGCTACGACGAGACCCAGGAGGGCCTCGCCGTGCTCGCGGAGATCGCGTGCGGCCAGCTCACGGCATCCCGCCTGCGCCAGCTCGCCGCCCGCGTGCTCACCGTCGACCGGATGCTCGCCGGCCGCAGCTTCGGCGAGTGCTACGGGGCCCTCACGAGCGCGGGCTTCGGCGTGGGCTCGGCCTTCACGACGACGATGCGCGTCTTCCGCTCGGGCGGGCTCCCGAAGGACGCCAGCTACCTGCGAGGCGTCCTCGCCCTCCTCGAGAAGGTGCGCGCCGGCGAGAGCCTCGAGCTGCTCTTCCGCGGCAAGTTCTCGCTCGCCGACGAGGGCCGGATCGCCGAGCTCGAGTCGCGCGGCCTGCTCGCGCCCGTCCTCCTCCGCCCCCGCTGGCTCGACGAGGAGCACGCCGCCGAGCGGCTCGTCCACGCGGCCCGCGCCGAGTGCCTCGCCGAGGTGCTCGCGCCCGATGCCCCGGAGACCGCCGAGTCGGAGTGATCCGGCACCGGCCGGCCCGCCCAGTCTTCCCACCGCTTTCCTTTCCCCTTCCCCCTCTCCAACATCAGGAGCTCCGCATGAAGATCGGATTCGTCGTCAACGACGTCCTCACCGAGCAGTCCGGCTACACCACGACCCGCCTCGCGATGCAGGCGAAGTCGATGGGCCACGACGCGTGGCTCATGGGCATCGGCGACTTCGCCTACGAGGCCGACGGCTCGCTCAGCGCCCGCGCGCGCCAGGCGTCCGGCAAGACGTACCGCTCGCTCGATCGCTACCTCGCCGACGTGCAGAAGCCCGACGCCGAGCAGCGCATCCCGATCGGCGAGTTCGACGTCGTCATGCTCCGGGCCGACCCGGCGGACGACGCGACCGAGGCGCCCTGGGCGAACCAGGCCGTCGTCGCCTTCGGCCAGCTCTTCGCCCGTGCGGGCGTGCTCGTCGTGAACGACCCGTTCACGCTCTCGAATGCGCTCTCGAAGGCGTACTTCCAGCACTTCCCGGAGATCGTGCGCCCGCGCACGCTCATCTCGCGCGACGAGCAGCAGATCGCCGACTTCGTCGACGAGCTCGGCGGCAAGGCCGTGCTCAAGCCCCTCCAGGGCTCGGGCGGCTCGGGCGTCTTCCTCGTCAACGACAAGGAGTCGCCGAACCGCAAGCAGATCGTCGAGGCGATCGCCCGCGACGGCTACGTCGTGACGCAGGAGTACCTGCCGCGCGCGAAGGACGGCGACGTGCGAATGTTCGTCATGAACGGCACTCCGCTCGCCGTGGACGGCAAGTACGCGGCCTTCCGCCGCCAGTCCTCGGGCTCCGACATGCGCTCGAACGTCTCGGCCGGCGGCAAGATCGTGCCGGCGACCGTGACCGACGAGATGCTCGAGCTCGTCGCGGCCGTGCGCCCGAAGCTCATCGCGGACGGCATGTTCCTCGTCGGCCTCGACATCGTCGGCGACAAGCTCATGGAGGTGAACGTCTTCTCCCCCGGCGGCCTCGGCTCGGCGCAGACGCTCTACGAGGCGAACTTCGCGGAGGCCGTCATCCGCGACCTCGAGCGGAAGGTCGACGTGCGGAGGCACTACCCGGAGGGCATCCCGAACACGACGCTCGCGACGGTGTAGCGAGGGCGGTCCGGGCGCGCTTCGGCGGCGCGCGGATGCCCTGGTCAGAGGCCCCTCATCCCCCGGGATGAGGGGCCTCTGCTCCCTCGTGATGATCGTCGTCACGGCGAGGCAACGAAGCGCTCCGCGGAGCCTGGGGACTTCTACGGTGGAGGTGACGCAGGGCCTCGAGGGGACGGCCCGACGATGAGGGGATGACGATGATCTCGACCGTCTCCGGCTTCCTGTCCGCGCGGCTCGCTGGCGCGCTCTGCGCGACGGCGGGCGTGCTGTTCCTCGCCTCCTGCGCGAGCGGCGGGCCGACGGCGGCCCCGACCGCGCCGTCGACGGAGGGCTCGGGGGCGACGTCCACCTCGGTCACGTCGGGATCGTCGTCTGAGTCGCCCGCCGCGGGCGAGACGCCCGCCGAGGCGACGGGGTCGACGGCATCCGCCTCGGGCCTCGACTTCTCGGGCGACCCGGCCCAGGTGTGCATCGACCTCGTCGGCGGCCGCCCCGCGACGGACCTGTCGCCGCAGCCGGACAACGTGACCACGCACTACGGCCCGGCGGTCGGCGAGGGCGGCCTCCACTACGGATCGGGCTTCCGCGAGGCGGTCGGCGGCGATCCCGTCACCTGCCTCATCGGCACGCCGCAGTCGGAGTGGGCCGTGCAGTACGGCTACGCGACGTACGGCGCCGGCCAGGCCGACACGCTGCGCGCGTGGGCCGAGGGCCAGGCGGGCGTCACGAAGACCGAGTCGGATGGCCGCACGGTCTACTCCTGGCCGAACGCCGACCCGAACATGACGGGAACGCTCCACCTCTCGGTGGGCGAATCGAGCGCCGTCTTCGCCACCGGTCAGAAGGTGTGGGACCGGATCGTCGACCTGTAGGGCGTCCTTCCCCGACCCGCTCGAGGCCCGCGGCCCCGCTCACCGGAGCGCGCCGCGGGCCACGCTCGTCGCCTCGAGGCGGACGCCCGCGGGGAGCAGCTCGGACAGCAGCGGCGGCTGCCACACGGCGATGAGCGTGACGCGGACGCTGCGGCCGTCATCGGTCGTGGCCGCGGCGACCTCGAGCTGCTCGAAGCGGTCGTCCCCGAGGCGGTCGACGTAGCCCCGGACGCTCGCCTCGACGTCCTCCGGGACGAGCGGGGCGATGACGCCGTCGGCGCTCGGGACGGCGGCCTGGAGGTCGTAGGCCTCGGCGGCGCTGAGGGCCGCGGCGTCTGCGATCGCGACGAGGCGGCGCTCGGCGAGGTAGAGGCCGGTCGCGCCGGCGAGGACGGTGATCGCGAGGAGCGCGATGACGGCGTAGCCGAGGATGAGGAGCATGACGGAGCCGCCCTCCGGGTGGCGACGACCGGCGAGCTCCGCCCCAGGGTTCCCCTCGGGCTCGCGAGCCTCATGCCCGCACGCCTCCCGCCGCGCGCGCCCGAGCCGGATCACGGCGCGCCCCCGTCGAAGCGGCCCATCGGGAAGCTCGAGGTCGCGGAGACCGGGATCGTCGCGCGGCCGGCGAGGTCGAAGCCGTCCGGGATGAACGGGAGCGGCGCGTGGACGGTCACCTCCACGGCGACGAGCTCGCTCGCGGCGGTGCAGCGGGAGCCGGCGGGCAGGCATCCGAGCTCGACCTCGGCGTCCTCGAGCCCGAAGCCGTGGTCGGCGAGCGCGAAGGCGATGGCGGCCTCGGCCTCGACGATCGCCTCCTCGCTCGCGGCGCCGTCGGCGAGGATCCGGCCCGCATGCCTGGCGGCGCCCTCGGCCGCGAGCGCCGCCGACTGGATGCTCGCGAGGCACACCGCGAGGTAGGCGAGCGGGACGAGCAGCAGGACGCCCAGGGTGAGGAACTCGAGGCTCGCGGAGCCGTCCTCCCGGGCCACCCGGCGCCCGAGCCGACGGGCGAGGCGGAGGGTGGCGGAGAGCATCCGCTCAGAGCGTCTCAAGGGGCGCATGGCCGGTCACCTCCAGGGCATCCGGGAGCCCGGCGAGCCCGAGCAGCGGGAGCGGCGCGACGACGCGGACCTCGATGGCGGGGCGGCCCAGGTAGCTCGTCTGCGAGGCCGTCACGCCGCCCGCGTAGTCGGGCGAGAGCGCGGTCGAGAGGATCTCGCGGGCGCGCTCCTCCCCCGCCGCGAGGCTCGACCCGGCGAGGCCGGCGTGCCGGGCGCCCTCGGCGGCCGCGTCGATGGCGACATTGCGGACGTAGAGCGCGAAGCCGAGCTGGAGCACGGTGAGGAAGAGCAGCGTGAGCAGGCCCGAGACGAGCGCCCAGTCGACGGCGGCGGAGCCCCGGTCATCCGCGAGCAGGCGGCGCAGGCGCGAGCTCGCGCCGCCCGAGGCCCGGCTAGCGCGAGCTGACGCGCGAGATCGCATCGGTGAAGACCTGCACGAGGAGGTCGCCCGCGACGGTCCAGAGCAGGATGACGAGGCCCGCGGTCATGATCGTGATGAGCACCCAGCCCGGGACGTCGCCGCGCTCGGATGCGAGGCGGCGGCCGAGCGGCGCGACGGCGCCGCGGAGGCGGTCGGCGAGCTCGCCGAGCAGGGCGGCGAGGAAGGCGAGGGCGGCGGGCATGGCGGTCTCCTGTCTGGCGGGCGCCGCTCGGGCGCGGGTCTGGTGGCTGGGTGCGGGAGGGCGTGAGGTCAGGGTCGAGTGCGGGTCGGGCGCGGCGCTCAGAACGAGGTCTGCAGCACCCAGACCCCCGGGAAGACGGCGAAGGCGACGGTCGTCGGCAGGATCAGGAAGACGAGCGGGAGCATCATGAGGATCTCCTTCCGCCCCGCCGACTCGAGCAGCTCTCGCTTCGAGAGATCCCGGGCGTCCCGGGCCTGCGCGCGAAGCACCTCGACGATCGGCGCGCCCCGATCGAGCGCGGCGATGAGGTGATCGAGGCAGCGCTCGAGCGGGAGGTGCCCGAGCTCACGGCCGAGATCTCCCAGCGCCGTCGAGAGCGGCACGCCCGCGGAGGCTCGCGACACGGCCCGCGCGAGCTCAGCGGAGAGCTCGCCGCTCGACACCCGCGCGACCCGGCGGAGCGAGTCGTGGATGCCCTCGCCGGCCGACAGGGAGAGCGTGAGGAACTCGAGCACGGTCGGCAGCTCGCTCGCGATGCGCCGGATCCGCGCCCGCGCCGCCTCCCTCAGGAGCCAGTCGCGCAGGAGCACCCCGCTCGCCGCCGCGATGATCGGCAGCGCGAGCTGGGCCGGGGCCACAGATCCCCGCGAGACGCCGGCGGCGACGCTCACGGCGATCCCGCCCGCGAGCCCCGCGAGGCCCCAGAGCGCCTGCTCGCCGCGGAAGCCCTCGACCGAGAGCCGGGACCCGGCCTGACGCAGGCGCAGCGCGATCGTCTGCTCGCCGCCGAGCACCTCGCCGATGAGCCGCTGACCGGCGGCGACGAGGGGCGCGAGGAGCGTGCCGAGGATCGGCAGCGGATCCCGCGAGCGCCGAGCGACCTGCTCGCGCGCCGCCTCCGAGACGTCCACGACGAGCGGCGCGACGCGGTCGACGAGCCTCGGCCGCGAGAGCGCGGGCACGGCCATGAGCATCGACCACAGGCCGAGCCCGAGGAGGATGCCGAAGGCGGCGCCCCATCCCCACATCGAGGCGCTCACGCGAACCACCGCCGATCATCGCGGAGCCGGCCGATGCGGCGCATGATCGCGTACGCGAGCGCGGTCACGGCGAGGCCGGCGAGGATGAGCGCCGAGCCCTCCGGGGTGTCGTAGGCGCGGCCCGCCTCCGGGCGCGTGGCGAGGAGCACGAGCACGACCCACGGCGCCGCGACGCCGAGCCTGGCGGCGTTCATGACCCACGACTGGCGCGCCTCGACCTCGTGGCGGATGGCCTGCTCCTCGCGCAGGTACACCGCGAGGCTCCGCAGAATCGTCGCGAGCTCCGCGCCGCCGACCTCGCGCGAGAGGCGCAGGGTCTCGATGATCCGGTCGGCGGTGGGGTCGGCGAGGCGGCCCTTGAGCTCGTCGAGGGCGACGCGGAAGGCGCCCGTGCGGCGGTACGTGGCGGCGAAGGCGGCGAACTCGGGGCGGGTCGCCTCGGGGCCGGTCTCCGCGAGGGCCGCCACCGCCTCGGGCAGGGAGAGGCCCGCGCGGACGGCGGAGACGAGGTGGTCGACGGCGTCCGGCCACACGAGCCGGTTCGCGGCGCGACGCTGGGCGGCCCGCCACCCGATGAGGAGCGCCGGGGCCACGAGCCCCGCGGCCGCCGCGAGGAGGGCGAGCAGCGGCACCCCGGTGGCACCGTACGCGAGCGCCCCGACGAGGACGGCGACGAGCAGCGCGGTGACGACGATCATCGTCGGCGGCACGCGATCGAGCCCCGCGCGCGTGAGCTCGCCGCGCGCCCGGTCGAGGAGGCGCACCGGCGCCGAGCGGCGGCCGTCTGCCGCGTCGTCGCGCTGAGGGCGGGGCCCCGCGAGCAGCCAGACGCCCGCGCCCATCGTCGCCGCGAGCGCGATCCCGATCGCGGTCATGCGGCGCCTCCCTCGTCCGCGAAGCGGCTCGCTTCGCCGAGGAGCGCGCCGACGTCGAGCCCCGCCGCGGCGAGCTTCGCCGAGCGCGGCGGATGCGAGCCGGTCGCCTCGAGCACGCCGCCGCGGCGCTCGAAGATGGTGGCGGCCTCGATCATCCGGCCGGTCGAGGCGCCGGTCGGGGCGATGATCGAGGCGACCTGGCGTCGGCCGTCCGCCCGGCGCTCGAGGTGGACGACGAGGTCGAGGCTCGCGGCGATCGTCGGCACGATGAAGTCGGCGTCGATGTTGCGGCCGGCGAGCAGCGGCAGGGTCGACAGCTTCGCGAGCGCCTCGCGGGCCGAGTTCGCGTGGAGCGTGCACATGCCCGGGATGCCCGTGTTCATCGCGAGGAGCAGGTCGAGCGCCTCGGCCTCGCGCACCTCGCCGACGACGAGGCGATCCGGCCGCATGCGCAGGGCCTCCTTCACGAGGCGGCGCAGCGTGATCTCGCCCGTGCCCTCGAGCGAGGGCTGCCGGCACTGCATCGCGACGACGTCGCGCGCCACGAGGTCGAGCTCGAAGGTCTCCTCCACCGTGACGATCCGCTCGTGCGGCGGGCAGGCGGCGAGCAGGGCGTTCACCATCGTCGTCTTGCCCGTGTGCGTCGCGCCCGAGACGAGGACGCTCGCGCCCGCCCGCACCATGGCGCGGAGGAACCGCGCCGCGTCGTGGGTGAGCGACTCGCGCTCGACGAGCTGGCCGAGGTCGCGCAGGCGCCGGGCGAACTTGCGGATGTTCACGGCCGGGTAGCGCCGCACGACGTCCGGGATGACGACGTGGAGGCGCGAGCCGTCCGGCAGCGAGGCGTCGACGAAGGGCGAGGCGAGGTCGACGCGGCGGCCGGTCGACTGGAGCATCCGCTCGATGAGGTCGCGCAGCTCCGCCTCGGGCAGGGTCGTCGGCGTGAGCTCGGCGACCCCGCCGCGCGCGACGAACACGCGGTTCGGCGCGTTGACCCAGATCTCCTCGATGTCCGGATCGTCGAGGTAGGGCTGCAGGGCGCCGTAGCCGGTCACGCGCGCGAGCACCTCGCGGCGCACGGCGTCCTCGTCGCCGATCGCGGGCGCGCGGCCCGCGAGCGAGCGCTCCGCGTAGCCGCGCACCTCCTCGGCGACGAGCCGCGAGGCGAGCTCGCGCTCGGCCGCGACGTCGATCCCCTCGCGCGCGATCCGCTCGCGCACCCGCTCCGTGATGACCCCCGCTGCATGCACGCGACGAGGATGCCCGAAACCGCGGACGCCCCGCGGAAGTTATCCACAGGCCTTGTCCTGCGGGCGCCGGGAGGGGTGGCACTGTCTGCAGGGAATCTGCGGCCGCGGGCTGGCGACGCGGGCCAGGATCCGCATGATGGCGCGGATCGCTCGGGGCCGGACGGCGTTCGCGAGGGGGATGTCCTGCAGAGTGTGCCGGACAGCGGAAGCGTCTGGGGCGGTGGTTTCTAGACGTGGCCTGCGCTCGCTCCTCAACCACCGGGTGTCCTGAGGTGGTTGAGGAGCGGCCGCAGGCCACGTCTAGAAACCACCGACCCCCAGGTCAGCCCGGAGTTCTTAGGCACGCCTGCCCTTGCTGGCGCGCCTCGACGACATCACCGAGAGTGGATGCCATGAGCACCTCCCCCGCAGCCGGCCCCGCGAACGACCCCATCGCGGCCGCCGGGCCCGCCGCGCCCCACGGCGCCCCCGACGCCCACGCCTCCGACATGTCCGGCCGCCTCAACTGGCTCCGCGCGGGCGTCCTCGGGGCGAACGACGGCATCGTCTCCGTCGCCGCCCTCGTCGTCGGCGTCGCCGCGGCGACCACCGACATCGCCGCCATCCTCATCGCCACCGTCGCCTCGGTCATCGCCGGCGCGATCTCGATGGGCCTCGGCGAGTACGTCTCCGTCTCGAGCCAGCGCGACACCGAGCGCGCCCTCATCGCCAAGGAGAGGTGGGAGCTCGAGCACATGCCCGAGCAGGAGCTCGAGGAGCTCACCCAGCTCTACCAGGCCAAGGGCCTCACCCGCGAGACGGCCGAGCACGTCGCCGCCGAGCTCACCCGCCACGACGCGATCGCCGCGCACCTCGAGACCGAGCTCCACATGGTCGAGGGCGAGCAGGCGAACCCGTGGGCGGCGGCCATCGCCTCCGCGATCGCCTTCACGGTCGGCGCCGTGCTCCCCGCGCTGGCCGTCCTCCTCACGCCGGTCGAGTGGCGCATCCCCGCCGTCGTCATCTCGGTCATCATCGCCCTCGCCTTCACCGGCTGGCTCTCGGCCCACCTCGGCGGCGCCTCGAAGGCCAAGGCCATGGTCCGCATCGTGCTCGGCGGCGCCGCGGCCCTCGCCGTCACGTACGCGATCGGCGCGCTCATGGGCACGCACGTCGCCTAGCGCGCGGACGACCGCATCACGCCGGCAGCGCCCGTCTCCGCTCGGGGACGGGCGCTGCGCCATCGCGAGCACGCCAGCGCCAGCGCCAGCGCCAGCGCCAGCGCCAGCGCCAGCGCCTTAGACTCGACCCCGCGCGGGCGTGGTGGAACTGGCAGACACGCAGGATTTAGGTTCCTGTGCTCCGGCGTGAGGGTTCGAGTCCCTCCGCCCGCACGACGGGCCCGGTCGACCGCGTCTCGGCCGCCATGACGGATGACGACGCCGCGTGACGACCGGTGACGACCCCGCTCCCGCCGCCGGGCTCCCTCAAGCGACCATCGCCTCGGACGGCGAGCGCCGCCGTCGGGAAGGATCGCCATGGCCGTCGTCTGCTCGCACCTCGTCATCGGCGCCGGAGCCATCGGCGCCGCCATCGCCTACCGCCTCGCGCAGGCCGGCGCCGAGCGCGTCATCGTGCTCGAGCAGTTCGAGCTCGGGCACGCGCTCGGCTCCTCGGGGGATCACTCCCGGCTCATCCGCGCCTCGTACCACCGGCCGGAGTACGGCGCCCTCGCGCCCGAGATGTTCCGCTCGTGGCGCGAGATCGAGGCGCGCACGGGACTGCCGCTCTACCACCGCATCGGCGGGCTCGACCTCGCGCAGGCCTCCGATCCGCACGCGCTCGGTCAGCTGCGCGCCTACCGGGCCGCCGTCGACGTGGCCGGGCTCGAGGCGGAGGACCTCGACGCGGCCGGGATCCGGGCCCGGTTCCCGCAGTGGCGCATCGACGACGACGTGGAGGGCTTCGCGCAGCCCGATGCCGGCTTCGTCGACGTCCGGCGGTCGGTGTCGGCCCACGTCTCGCTCGCCCTCGCGGCGGGCGTCGAGTTCCGCCCGCGGACCCGCGCGACCGGCATCGAGCTGCGCGAGGGCCGCGTCGTCGTGCGGGCGGACGGCGAGACCTTCGAGGCCGGATCGCTCGCGATCGCCGCCGCCTCGTGGGCGCAGCCGCTCTACGAGGAGCTCGGGCTGCGCATCCCGCTCACCCTGAGCGAGGAGCAGGTGAGCTACTACACCTCGACCCGCCTCGCCGACTTCGCGCCGGAGCGCTTCCCCGTCTGGGTCTGGCACGGCCGCGAAACCTACTACGGCTTCCCCGTCTACGGCGAGGCGGGCGTCAAGCTCGGCCAGGACCTCGGCGGCCGCCTCATCTCGAGCGAGGAGCGCACGCACCTCGGCGACGACGCGACGGCCGCGCCGCTGCGGCGCTTCCTCGACGAGCGGCTCCCCGCCGTCGACGGCCCGGCTCTGCGGCATCTGCGCTGCGTCTACGACATGGCGCCCGACCGCGAGTTCATCCTCGATGCGATCCCCGGCCACCCGAACGTCGCGATCGCGAACGGCGCGGGGCATGCCGGCAAGTTCGCGCCGCTGCTCGGGGAGATCGTCGCCGAGCTCCTCCTCAAGGGCGCATCGAGCCGCGACCTGGCGCCGTTCCGGCTCGACCGCCCGGCGATCGTCGATCCGCGGTTCGAGCCGACGCTCCACCTCGGGGTGCGAGGCGAAGGCGCCGCCGAGGACGCGCCCGCCCCCTGAGCCGGCGTGCGCTCGAAGCGCGTGGCGGAGCTACAGCCCCAGCGCCTCGCGGAGCTTCGGCATGAGCGCGTCGAAGGCGCGGCGGCGGTGGCTCGAGGCGTCCTTCTCGGCGTCGGAGAGCTCGGCGGCCGAGCGCTCCTCCCCCTCGGGCCGGAAGATCGGGTCGTAGCCGAAGCCGTGCTCGCCGCGGCGCTCCTCGAGGATGCTGCCCGGCCACTCGCCGAGCACCGCGAGCTCGCGGCCATCCGGCATCGCGTAGGCGGCGGACGCCGTGAAGTGCGCCCCGCGGTGCTCCGGCGCGACGTCCGAGAGCTGCCAGAGGAGGAGCTCGAGGTTCTCGCGCGCGTCCTTCGCGGGCCCCGACCAGCGCGCCGAGAAGATGCCGGGCGCGCCGCCCATGACGTCGACGCAGATGCCGGAGTCGTCGGCGATCGCAGGCAGGCCCGTGTGGGCCGCGGCGGCGCGCGCCTTGATGAGGGCGTTCTCCTCGAAGCTCGTGCCGGTCTCGGCGGGCTCGGGACCGTCGTAGGAGACGAGCTCGATGCCGTCGAGGGCGCCGCCGAGCACGCGGCGCAGCTCGACGAGCTTGTGCGGGTTGTGCGAGGCGAGGACGACGCGCACGGGTTCGGCCGGCAGCGGGGCGGTCATCGCGCGAGCTCCGCGGCGAGGGCCTCCTGCTGGAGGCGCGTGAGCTCGGTCGTGCCGACGAGCGCGAGGTCGAGGAGGCGGTCGAGCTCGGCGCGGTCGAAGGGCGCGCCCTCGGCGGTGCCCTGCACCTCGATGAAGCGGCCGGAGCCGGTCGCGACGACGTTCATGTCGGTCTCTGCGCGCGAGTCCTCCTCGTACGGGAGGTCGAGCATGGGCGTCCCGTCGATGATGCCGACCGAGATCGCGGCGACCGAGTCGGCGAGCACCTTCGCCTTCGGCTTCACGTGGCCCTGCGTGCGCGCCCACTCGATCGAGTCGGCGAGCGCGAGGTAGGCGCCGGTGATGGACGCCGTGCGGGTGCCGCCGTCGGCCTGGAGCACGTCGCAGTCGAGCTGGATCGTGTTCTCGCCGAGCGCCGACATGTCGACGACGGCGCGCAGCGACCGGCCGATGAGGCGCGAGATCTCGTGCGTGCGGCCGCCGATCCTGCCCTTCACCGACTCGCGCGAGGAGCGCTCGTTCGTCGCGCGCGGGAGCATCGCGTACTCGGCCGTGACCCAGCCCTTGCCCTGGCCGGTCAGCCAGCGCGGCACGCCCGGAGTGAAGGACGCCGTGCAGAGCACGCGCGTGCGGCCGAAGGAGACCAGGCACGAGCCCTCGGCCTGCTCGCTCCAGCCTCGCTCGAAGGTCACGGGGCGCAGCTCGTCGAGGGCGCGTCCGTCGGCGCGGGCGATGTCGGTCATGTCGGCTCCTTGCGAGGCGGTGTGGCGGATGGAGTGGATGGCAGGCGTCGCGGCGATCAGGAGACCCGGGTCCCGGCGTCTGCCAGGCCCGAGAGGTCGATGACCCCGGTCATGAGCCGGCCGACGCGGTCGACGTCCGGCCCGAGGAAGCGGTTCGCGAGTCGGCGGAACTCGTCGGTGTCGGCACCGGTCGCGCGGTACGTGTAGGTCGGCACGCTGCCGGACGGCGCGAGCAGGCCCCGGCTCGCGAGCGTGCGGTACACGTCCTGCGCGGTCTCGACGTCGCTCGAGACGAGCGTGACGTCAGGGCCGCCGACGTAGCCGATGACGCCCTTGAGGAAGGGGTAGTGCGTGCAGCCGAGCACGACGGTGTCGACGTCCGCCTCCTTGAGCGGGGCGAGGTACTCCTCGGCGACCCGGATGAGCTCGGGGCTCGTCGTGTCGCCGCGCTCGACGAACTCGACGAAGCGCGGGCAGGCGCTCGCCGTCACCTCGAGGCGCGGATTCGCGATGAAGGCGTCCTGGTAGGCGCGCGAGTCGATCGTCGTCTGCGTGCCGAGCACGCCGATCCGGCCCGAGCGGGTCGCGTTCACGGCGGCCCGCACGGCGGGGTGGATGACCTCGACGACCGGCACCTCGTAGCGCTCGCGCGCGTCGCGCAGCACCGAGGCGGAGGCCGTGTTGCAGGCGATGACGAGGAGCTTCACGCCCTCGGCGACGAGCTCGTCGAGGATCTCGAGCGAGTAGCGGCGCACATCCGCGATGGGCTTCGGGCCGTAGGGCTGGTGGGCCGTGTCGGCGACGTAGGTGATCGACTCGGCGGGCAGCTGCGCGCGGATCTCCCGCGCCACCGTGAGCCCTCCGACGCCGGAGTCGAAGATGCCGATCGGTGCTGTGCTCATCGCGGGCGATCCTACTCGGCCGGGCCCGGGAGGCCCCGGCACCCGGCGGCGCGGTGCTCGGCGGGGCGTTCAGGCGGCCATCCCGCCGCCCGCCCTAGGCTGGCGCCGTGACCGAGCAGACCGCCTCCATCGACACCCGTTCGACCGCCTTCCTCACGGATCAGTACGAGCTCACGATGCTCGACGCCTCCCTCCACGACGGGACGGCCGACCGCGAGTGCGTCTTCGAGCTCTTCGGCCGCCGCCTCCCGAACGGCCGCCGCTACGGCATCGTCGCCGGCACGGGCCGCGCGATGGAGCTCCTCACCCGCTTCCGCTTCGACGACGCGGAGCTCGAGCACCTCCGGCAGCACGAGATCGTCTCGCAGAAGGCGCTCGACTGGCTCGCCGACTACCGCTTCTCGGGCTCGATCCGCGGCTACCGCGAGGGCGAGCTCTACTTCCCGAACTCGCCGCTGCTCGAGGTGCGCTCGGGCTTCGCGGAGGGCGTCATCCTCGAGACGCTCCTGCTCTCGGTGCTCAACTACGACTGCGCGGTCGCCTCGGCGGCGGCGCGCATGGTCTCGGCCGCCGACGGTCGCCCGCTCGCCGAGATGGGCTCGCGCCGCACGGGCGAGCGCTCGGCCGTCGCCGCCGCGCGCGCCGCGTACATCGCGGGCTTCGGCGCCACGAGCAACCTCGAGGCGGGCCGCACCTGGGGCGTGCCGACGATGGGCACCGCCGCCCACTCGTGGACGCTCCTCCACGAGACCGAGGAGGACGCGTTCCGCGCGCAGATCCAGGCGCAGGGCGTCGGCACGACGCTCCTCGTCGACACCTACGACGTGCGCACGGCGATCGAGACGGCCGTGAAGGTCGCGGGTCCCGAGCTCGGCGGCGTCCGCCTCGACTCTGGCGACCTGCCGGTGCTCGTGAAGGAGGTGCGCGAGCAGCTCGACGCGCTCGGCGCGACGACGACGCGCATCACGGTCACGAACGACCTCGACGAGTACGCGATCGCGGGCCTGCAGGCCGTGCCGGTTGATGCCTACGGCGTCGGCACGAGCGTCGTGACCGGCTCCGGCGCGGTCGCGGTCGGGCTCGTCTACAAGCTCGTCGCGCGCAAGGACGAGCAGGGCGAGTGGGTCGCGGTGGCGAAGAAGGCGCCGGGCAAGGCGTCCGTCGGCGGCCTCAAGGTGCCGGTGCGCCGCCGCTCGGAGCGGGGCGTCGCGACGGCCGAGCTCGTCGGCATCGGCGAGCACCCGGTCGGCGACGCGGACGACCGTCCGCTGTGGGTCGACTACGTCGTCGACGGCGAGATCGACCCGCGCTGGACGGGCGCGGAGGGCGTGAAGGCCGCGCGCGAGCACTGCGCAATGGCGGTGAAGGAGCTCCCCCGCACCGCGATGCGCCTCCGCGAGGGCGAGCCGGCGCTCGAGACGGTCTTCGTCGACGCGGAGGGCCGCCCCATCGAGCTCACGGCGTAGGCCGCGACTGCAGGTGGTTGAGGAGCGAGCGCAGCTCGCGGAAACCACCGGCGGACAGGCGCCTACGGCGCGCCGGCGGAGCCGGAGGCGACGCGCCAGAGGTGGAGCGCCGCGTAGGCACGCCAGGGCCGCCAGGCATCGGCCGCCGCGTCGAGATCCCGCAGCGCCCGCGCCTTCGGCGTCTCGCGGTCGACGATGCCGAGCCGCCGCGCGCCCTCGAGCAGGGCGACGTCGCCGGAGGGCCAGGCGTCCGGGTCGCCGACGAGCCGGAGCGAGGCGTAGCCGGCCGTCCACGGCCCGATGCCGGGCCGCGCCACGAGCGTGTCGCGGAGTGCGGCCGCGTCGCTCCCGATCGTGAGCGTCCCGGCGTCGAGGTCGAGCATGGCCTGCCGGATCGCCTCGGTCGTGCGCCGCGGCAGCCGCAGGATGCGCTCCGGGTCCACGGGATCCGCCGGGTCGCCCGGCTCGCCGATCGCCTCCGCGATCGCCCGCGGCGACGGGAAGACGCGCTCGAGGCCCGCGATCGGCGAGGAGACCAGCTCGCCGAGGAGGGACGCCATCCGCGCCACATGCCCGCGCGCCGCGATGACCGAGATCTGCTGGCCCACGAGGACCTGCACGAGGAGCTCCGCCGGGTCGAAGGAGCCGGGCAGCCGCATCCCGGGCACGGCCGCGATGCGGGGCGCCAGCCGCGCGTCGCGGGCGAGCGCGGCGTCGACCTCGGCCGGGTCGCGCTCGAGGTCGAAGACGCGCGCGACGGTCTCGACGATCCCCGCCGCCGCCGCCGACTCGCTGGCGCCGTAGACGGCCACCTCGAGCGCCTCGGCCCCTCCCTCGTGACCGCCGGCCGCCCGCACGTCGAGGAAGGCGATCCCCTCGGGCGTCCGCAGCGAGCGGGCGTAGCGGAGGCCCTCGCCGCCCTCGAGCTCGGCGAGCTCGCATCCGGGCACGGCGCGGCCGGCGAGCCATGCGAAGACCCCGTCCGCGTCATAGGGCCGCGGGAGCGGCAGGTGCGCCTCGAGGACGGGCCGCGGAGGCACGCTCATCCCCTAGTCGCGGAGGAGGTTCTCGTAGATGTCCTTGCAGGTCGGGCACACCGGGAAGCGGTCCGGGTTCGAGTTCGGCAGCCACTTCTTGCCGCAGAGCGCGCGGACGGGCTTGCCGGTCACGGCCGACTCGAGGATCTTCTCCTTGCGCACGTAGTGCGAGAACTTGTCGTGGTCGCCCTCGTCGAGCTGCTCCTCCTCGAGGAGCTGCTCGAGCTCGCGGTCGAGGAGGGCCGTGCCGCCGCCGGGCTCGTCGAGGCCGGGGGCGCCGCCGGGGAGGTCGGTCGAGCTCGCGTCGTTCATGGCCGACAGTGTACGTCGGGGCCGCGGGGTCCCCGGCGCTAGGCCGCCGAGGCGAACTGCATGATCTCGGATGTCCGGCGCTCGAAGGCGCGGCCGCCCTGCCGGATGCCGACGACGAGCGCGATCGCCCCGATGAGGAGCCCGAGCCCGAGCGCCACGAGGTGCCACCACCAGATGCCGCCGAGGAAGGCGATGAGCGCGCAGGAGATCGCGGGCGCGGCGCAGAGCACGGCCGCGAGGCCCGCGAACGGGATGAGCACGGCCGCCGAGCCCCACGAGCGCACGGGCTGCGAGAAGGGCGAGTCGCCCGGGCGCGCGACCGGATACGGCGAGATCGCGCTCACGATGCTCGAGAAGCCGGTCGCGGCCATGAGCAGGCACGCGGCGATGCCGAGGTTCGAGGCGGCCGCGGCCCAGTCGAGCGTGAACAGGCCGGTCACGAGCGAGCCGAGGACGACGGCGATCCCGCCCACGACGAGCGTCGGGGCGGCGCGGCCGAGGCGGTCGCTCGCGCCCGACATGCCCGAGGTGACGTGCATCCACACGGCCGAGCCGTCGTAGGCGAGGTCATTGTGGAGCATCCAGCCGAGGAGGAAGCCGAGCACGGGCACCGGGATCATCGCCAGCACGGTCGCGGGGACGCCGACCATCCACAGGGGCACGAGCACGAGCACCGGCACCGCGATGGCCGTCGCGGCGAGGAGCCGGTAGCGCGGGTCGCGGAGCCAGTAGGCGCAGGAGCGCGCGGCGATCGCGCCCGCCGGGGTGCCCGCGAAGCGCTCGAAGACGCCGAGGCGGATCGGGCCGGACGCGCCGCCGGAGTAGAGGGCGCGCGCGTGCTGGCCGCGGGCCGAGCGGAAGGCGAGGAACCAGACCAGCCGCGCCGTGAGCGCGCCGATGAGGATGAGGACGCCCGCCGTGAGGCGGTCCGCCGCGAAGCCGGCCGCCCACGGCGCCCCGAGCGGGTTCCACTCGGCGGCGAGCCCGAGCACGCGGCTCAGCGCGCCCTCGTGGTCCTGCGGGAGGGCGATGAGGAGGAAGAGGGCCGGCGAGAGCGCGAGGGCCGCGCCGAGGGCGGCCGCGCTCTTCCAGTCGCCGCCGGCGCGCCGGCGGTCGAGCGAGGCGCCGAGGAGGCCGCCGAGCTTCGCGAGCCCGACGACGAGGTCGACGCCGACGATGGCGCCGAGGAACGCGGCCAGGGCCATGATCCAGTCGACGGCGAGGAGGTCGGCCGAGCCGAGCGCCGCGAGCACGACGTGCGCGAGCGCGCCGACGGCGAGCATCGCGAAGGGCAGGCCGACGTAGCCGAGCAGCATCGAGCCGCGGGCCGACTCCGAGCCCGACCAGCCGACGAGCGCGAGGCGCCGCGGGGTCACCGGGTCGAGGTCGTGGAAGACGACGCCGAAGAAGAACGCCGCGAGGCCCGCGATCGTGCCGGCGAGCGGCGCGAGCTGGCGGATGCCCGTGCGATCGGCCGCGGCGAGCAGGAGCCCGCACACGACGAGGAGCGCGAGGCAGCCGAGGAGCAGGCGGATGCGGCGGGGGCGGTTCGGGCTCGTCCGATCCATCGAGCCGCGCATCGCGTCCCGCCTCAGCTGAAGGAGAGATCCAGCCAATCGAGCCCCTCCTCCTGGCGCGGTCCCTGGGCGAGGTCGCGGAAGCGCTCCTCGAGCGTGACGTCGCCGCGCACCTCGTCGACGGTGCCCTGGGCGAGGATCTCGCCCGCGACGATGACCGCGACGTGGTCGCAGATGCGCTGGACGAGGTCCATGCTGTGGCTCGAGAGGATGACCGCTCCCCCGCGGCCGACGAAGTCGAGGAGGATCCGCGAGAGCTCCGAGGCCGAGACGGGGTCGATCGCCTCGAAGGGCTCGTCGAGCACGAGCACGCGCGGCGAGTGGATGAGCGCGGAGGCGAGCGAGATCTTCTTCGCCATGCCAGCCGAGCAGTCGGCGACGAGGCGGTCGGCGGCGGTCTCGAGGCCGAAGACGCGGATCAGCGAGGCCGCGCGGCTCGTCGCCTCCTCGCGGTCGAGGCCGCGGAGGACGCCCGTGTAGTAGAGGAGCTGCGCGCCCGTGAGCTGCTCGAAGGTGCGGAGGCGGTCCGGGAGCACGCCGATCGAGCGGTGCGCCTCCTTCGGGTTCGCCCACACGTCGACGCCGAGCACCTCGACGGTGCCCTCGGTGGGGCGGAGGAGGCCGGTCGCCATGGAGAGCGTCGTCGTCTTGCCCGCGCCGTTGGGGCCGACGATGCCGGTGATGGATCCTTCGCGCACGTCGAGGTCGACCTCGCGGACGGCCTCGACCTGGCCGAAGCGCTTCGTGAGGCCGCGGATGGCGACGACGACCTCGCCGACGCGGCGGTCGGAGGCGCCGGTCATCGTCGTGACCGGGGTCATCGTCGCGAGGCCCTCGGCGGTCTGCGCCCCGAGGATCGGGTTGCGGACAGCCGGCTGCGGGGCGGGGCGCGAGGCGGGCTCGGCGGGGACCTCGGACGCGCCGTGCTCGTCCACCGTGATCGGCTCCATCAGGCGAGAGCGCGCGTCGTCCGAGGCGGCGCCGCGTCGCGCGCGCTCGGCCTCGTCGTGGTCGTCGGCGGGGGGAATCATCCGGGCCACCGTACCAAGTCGATGGACTCGGCGCGTCCGCCGGAGCGGCCTTCCGGACCGCGGGATGACGCGATCTCATGACCCCGGATGACGTCGGCGCGGTCCCGCCGCGGCCTCGGCCTGGTCATCCGACCCGGCCCTCTCGAGCGCCCGCCCGGAGGCGTCTTCGACCGCACGCGTTCGGCCCCCGCGAAAGGGCCGATCAACTCCCAGTTCGCCCGCAGGCCCCCGTCAGGCTGCCCGGACGGCCCGCCCGTACGATCGCCTCCGGCGTGTGCGCGCCGGGCACCCTCGGCGCGCGCACGCCATCCGGCGGAACCTCCCGCCGCCGGGCCTTCCCGACGCTCGACCCCGAGCACGCTAGGAGCACCCGCATGTTCAACCACGACCGCGACGACCGCAGCGCCGAGATGGCCGCGCGCCAGGGCGCCGAGACGCAGCACGCCGGCGACGAGACCGTCGCGCCCCTGCCCCCTCGCTTCGCCGACGAGGCGCAGCTCACCCACGACCCGAAGGGCATCGAGCGCATCCTCAACCGCGTGCTCTCCGTCCAGCGCCCGCTCGTCGTCCGTCAGATCCGCGGCCTCCGCGCGAAGCACCCGGACGCCACGCCCGCCGAGCTCGCCCGCATCATCGAGAAGCAGTACCTCAACTCCGTCACCGCGACGGGCGGCGCGGCCGGCGCGGCCGCCGTCGTCCCCGGCATCGGCACGGCCGCCTCGATCGGCCTCACGGGCGTCGAGACCGTCGGCTTCCTCGAGATGACGGCCCTCTACGGGCAGTCGATCGCCGAGATCCACGGCCTCCACACGACCGACCCGATGCGCGCCCGCACGCTCGTCATGTCGCTCATGCTCGGCGAGACCGGCCGCCAGCTCATCGGCCAGTTCACCGGCCAGGTGACGGGCAAGGGCGGCAAGCGCGAGGCGTTCTGGGGCGAGATCGTCACGAAGAACATGCCCGCCGCGATGATGGGCCCGCTCTCGGAGCGCATCCGCAAGGCCTTCGTGAAGCGCTTCATCCCGCGCCGGGGCGCCGGCGCCATCGGCCGCCTCATCCCCTTCGGCATCGGCGCGGTCATCGGCGGCGCGGGCAACCGCATCCTCGCCGGCAAGGTCATCGAGGCCTCGCACGAGGCCTTCGGCCCGGCTCCGGCGCTCTTCCCCGTCGACCTCCAGCTCACGGCGAAGCCGAAGGACGAGAAGGGCGGCTTCCTCTTCTTCGCGCCGATCCTCGGCCGAAAGCACAAGGAGCTCGAGGCGGGCGAGGGCGACCGCTAGCGCGGACTCGCACCGACCCTCTCCTCCTCGACTGGGCGCAAGCGGCTGTTCCGGGCAGACCCGAACAGCAGCTTGCGCTCAGTTCGCGTGAGCCTCGTGCGCTGGGTGGAGAGCGCGGACGCGCTAGGCGAGCGCGTCGAGCGTGAGCTGCACCGTGAGCGGGGCGCCGGCGCGGATGACCTCCACCGACACCTGCTCCCCCGCGGCGTGCGAGCGCACCTGCGCGAGGAGGTCCGAGGAGCTCGAGACCGGGACGCCCGCGACCGAGGTGATGATGTCGCCCGGCGCGAGGCCCGCGGTGGCCGCCGGGCCGCCCGGCGCGACGGTCTCGATCCACGCGCCCGCGTGCCGCTGGCCGCCGACGTCGATCTTCGAGGCGCTCCGGACGCTCGCGCCGATGGCGCCGTGACTCGGCATCTGGCCCGCGATCAACTCGTCGGCGATGCGGCGCGCGACATCCGAGGGGATGGCGAAGCCAAGGCCGATCGAGCCCGAGGAGTCGCTCCCCCGCTCGCGGTTC
The DNA here is from genome assembly GCA_910822395.1 of Pseudoclavibacter triregionum. Classification (GTDB taxonomy): domain Bacteria; phylum Actinomycetota; class Actinomycetes; order Actinomycetales; family Microbacteriaceae; genus Pseudoclavibacter; species Pseudoclavibacter triregionum. The sequence goes on along the minus strand of OU365335.1, from coordinate 1,675,132 downwards.
GAGTTCGTCGTCGCGATCGCGACGTTCACGCCGATGACCTCGCCCGCGTCGTTCACGAGCGCGCCGCCGGAGTTGCCGGGGTTGATCGCCGCGTCGGTCTGGATGACCGCGAGGTGCACGTTCGGCTCGGCCGGCCGCGGCTGCGGGATATCGAAGGTCGCGGGGTTCGCGGGATCCGCCGACGGCGGCGCGGCCGAGGAGCTCACCTCGATGCTGCGCGCCGTCGTCGAGATGACGCCGCTCGTGGCGCTGCCGTGGAGGCCGAGAGGCGAGCCGAGCGCGACCGCCGGCTGGCCCGCCTCGATGCGGCTCGAGTCGGCGAACGTCGCGGGCACGAGGCCGCTCGCGCCCTCGAGCCGCAGGACGGCGAGGTCCGCGTAGGCGTCGATGCCGACGGGCGTCGCGCTGAAGACGCGGCCGTCCGAGGTCGTGCCGGAGACGATCGCGTCGTTCACGGTGCCGTCGAGGGTGACGACGTGGGCGTTCGTGAGGACGAGGCCGTCCGCGGAGAGCACGATCGCCGAGCCCACCTCGCTGCGGGTGGCCGTCGCGACGTCGAGCTGGACGATCGATGGGCTCGCGGCGGCGATGGCGGCGGAGACGTCGAGCTCGGTCGCGGAGCCGGCGAGGCCAGTGCCGTTCGTCGTCTGCTCGGTCGCGGCCGGTCGGCTCTGGTCGAGGATATTGCCGGTGATGACGCCGCCGAGGACGCTGCCGACGAGGCCGGCGCAGGCGGCGGCCGCGATGACGGCGCCGAGGCCGAAGCCGCCCGGGCGCTCGGAGGCGGCGCGAGGCTGCGGCGCCGGGAGCGGCGCGGGCGCAGTGGAGGCGGCGGGTGAAGTCGGCGTGGCGGTCGCCTTCGACGTCGCGGGGAAGATCGAGGTGATCGGCGCGGCGGCGGGCGCCGCGGGTGCGGTCGCGGCGGCTGCGGGCGGCGCGGGAGGGGTCGTGACGAGCGCGGTGGCCGCGGGCAGGGCCGTCGAGCCGGCGGACGGCGACAGCGGGGCGGACGTCTGGGGCGCCGCGGTCTCGCCAGCGAGCGCGGCCGACGCCTCGGCCTCGGCGGAGTCCGTCGGCTCGCCCGCGGGCTCGGTGCTCGGCGCACCGGCGGCGACGCGGTCGACGAGGGTGGGCCGCGTCACGCGCGAGGAGCCGGTGCGGGGCAGGCTCGGCACGACGACCGGGTGGAAGACGTTCGGCTCGTCGTGGGCGTCGGCGTCGGCCTTGGCGTCGGCGTCCCCGTTCGCGTCGCCGCCCTCGGCGCCCGACGCGCTGGAATCGGCGCCCACGTCGATCGGCTCGGCGTCCAGCTCGGTCGCCTCAGCCTCCGGCCCGTCCGCCACGATCCCCGGCTCGCGCAGCACGGCCTCCGGCCCGCCCGCCTCGGCCTCCGGCTCGCGCGCCTCGACCTCGCCGTCGACGGCCTCGAGCTCCTCCGGCTCCCGCTCGTCCGCGAGCGGCCCCGCGTGGCGGCCGCGGGTGGACGGGTGCGCGCGCGGCCGCCAGCTGCGCATCCGGACGCGCGGCGCGGCTCGTCCCGCCTCGCGCTCGTCCTCAGCCATCCGCGTCCGCCTCGTCCCGACCCGATCGTGCCGTCATGTCCATCGCGCGCCGATCGGCGCCGCGTGGCCCCAGCGTAGGCGAGGCGCGAGCGCGGCGGAACGGCGCGCCGGGCGGCTAGCGCCCGGAATCCTCCCTCGGGATGACCGAGTAGCGACGCGCAGCCAGGCTCGGGTTCGACCGGCGGACGGCGCGGATCGCCTCCGGGTCGACGTCCGCCGTCGCGAGCCCCTCGCCCGCGCCGAGGCCGGCCATGAGCACGCCGTCCGGGCCGACGATCCGGCTGAGCCCCACGCCCTTCGGCGCGGGGTGGTCGGCAGCGGCGACGGCCACCGTCGACTCGATGGCCCGGGCGGCGAGGAGCGTCGTCCAGTGGTGCTCCTTGAGCGGGCCGGGCACCCACTGGGCCGGGACGAGCACGAGCTCCGCGCCCGCCGCGGCGAGGCGGCGCGTCGACTCGGGGAAGCGCAGGTCGTAGCAGGTCTGGATGCCGATGCGGACGCCGTCGAGCTCGAAGCAGACCGGCTCCTCCGCGGCGTCCCCGGCCTCGACGAACTCGCTCTCGCGCGCCCCGAAGGCGTCGTAGAGGTGCACCTTGCGGTAGACGGCGGCGAGCTCGCCCTCGGGCGAGGCGACGACGATCGCGTTGCGGAAGCGGCCCGCGTCGCCCGCGCGCTCGACGAGGCCGGCGGCGATGGCGATCCCGAGGCGGGACGCCGTCTCGCGCAGCCCGGACACGAAGGGGCCGTCGAGCGGCTCGGCGGCGGCGGCGGCCGTCGCCGAGGGCGCGCCGTCGAAGAAGGAGGCGTACTCGGGGGCGACGAGCAGGCGGGCTCCCGACTCGGCCGCGCGCTCCGCGAGCTGGACGAGGCGCGCGCGGTTCGCCGCGGCGTCCGCGGTCGGCGCGAGCTGGGCGACGGCGACGCGGAGGGGCCGCGCGGGGGCGCTCCAGGCGGCGCGGGCGGCGGCGTCCGAGGCCTCGGCCGAGGACTCGAGGTCGGCGCTCCCCTGGGCGGATCCGGCGGCGGTGGCGTCCTTGCTCGTCATGGCTCCACGGTAGCGGGAGGCGCCCGAGGGCTCGCCCGCGTCGGCTCCCTTGTCCGGTTCACCCGCGCGCGCTAGCTTCGGCAGTGCGCCGCCCGGCGCGAGAGCATCCATGAAGGAGCACCATGCCCACGTTCGCCGTCCTCCTCAAGTACGAAGTCGTCTCGGGTCTCATCGTGGAGGCCGAGAACGAGGACGAGGCCGCCCGCCTCGCCACCGAGTTCGAGGGCGAGTTCCACGAGTCGATCGAGGACTCGGACGACGTCCAGGTCGCCACCCGCCTCTGGGGCGACGGCACGCTCGAGCTCGAGGAGGTCGAGGACGCCGACGCCGGCGAGGACCTCATCGACGAGTGGGTCGACGAGGACGAGGACGAGGACGAGGACCTCGACGGCGAGGACGACGAGTTCGACGCCCTCGAGGAGGACGACGACGAGTCGGACGACGACGAGTCGGATGACGATGAGGACGACGACGACGAGGACGACGCCGCCGACGAGTCCGACGACGCCGACGAGCAGGACGAGCCGCACGACCGCAGCCACGACGGCGACGAGGTCGACGACGACTTCCAGGGGGAGCTCGACGCCCCCGCCCAGAAGTAGCGCCACCCGCGCGACGACGGCCCGCCGCGCCCCTGGAGCGCCGGGCCGTCGTCGTGTCGGGGTCACACGGTGATTGAGGAGGCGGCGCAGCCGCCGACTCGAAACCACCGCCCCACGCGCCTCCGGTGGCGTCGAGACGCTCGCTTCGCTCGCTCCTCGACCACCTGCAAGCAGGCCCCTAGACGCGCGCGATGGAGACGATGTCCTCCTCGAACTCGCGCGAGGCCTCCGAGGAGACCGTCGTCCGCGTCGCGTCGACTGCCGTGAGGAAGTCCTCCGTCGTCGGGCCGAGGGGCGCGTCGACGCCGTCCCGGCGCGCGGCGACGGCCCGCTCCATGGCGACCTGCGAGGCCTTGCGCGCCGCGAACTCGATGTCCGCCGGCGAGTAGCCGTCCGTGCGCTCGACGAGCGCGTCGAGGTCGACCTGGCCCGCCACCTGCTCGGGCACGAAGCGCGTCCAGATCGCGTGCCGCGCGTCGGCGTCCGGCAGGCCGATCGGGATGACGTAGTCGAAGCGCCCGTGGCGCAGGAAGGCCTGGTCGAGGGCGCGGATGAAGTTCGTCGCGCAGATGAGCAGGCGACCCGGCTTCTCGCGGAAGGCCGGGATGATCTTGAGCAGCTCGTTCGTGACGCCCTGCGTCGGCGAGGGCGGCTCGCCGCCGCGCTGCGAGGCGATCTCCTCGACCTCGTCGATGAAGACGACGGCGTGCTCGAGGTGCTCGATCTGCTCGAAGGCCTCCCGCAGCTCCCCCGCGAGGCCCTTGGGCGAGGCGGCGAGGCGCGAGGGGAAGATCTCGACGAAGGGCCACTCGAGGCGCGAGGCGATGCCCTTCGCGAAGGTCGTCTTGCCGGTGCCGGGAGGGCCGAAGAGCACGATCGCGCGCGGCGGCACGACGCCGTAGCGGTCGGCGAGGTCGGGGTCCGAGAGCGGGAGGACGAGCCGGCGCTCGAGGATGTCCTTCTCCTTCGCCATCCCGCCGATCGCCTCCCAGCGGTCGCGCGGGAGCACGCGGCCCCCGAGCTCGCGGAGGACGAGCATCTCCTCCTGCTTCACGGGGATCTCGCGCTCGAAGAAGCGGAGGTCGCGCTTGTCCTCGAAGCCGGCCTTCACGAGCGCGCCGATGTGCGGCTGCTCGTCCGGGACGAGGATGGCGAGGCGCTGGAGCCCGAGCGAGGCGAGGCGCTGCTCGACGGCCGAGATGAGGGCGCCGGCGATGCCGCGGCGCTGGTGGCCGGAGTCGGTGGCGATGAAGACGATCCAGCCCTGGTCATGGGCGGCGCGGGCCACGCAGCAGCCGACGACCTCGTCGCCGGCGACCGCGACGACCGCGACATCCTTGCGCGTCGAGGCGATGACCTCGCTCAGGGCGTAGACCGGCTCCGAGCCGCTCGCCCGGTGCTCGTCCCAGAGCCGGAGCAGGGCGTCGAGATCGCCGGGCTGGAAGTCGCGGATGCGCCACGTCGTCATGGGGGCCTCCCTTGGTCCTCCCTGAAAGCGTATCGGCCCCGCGGGGCCTTCCCGCACGCCGCCGCTAGCGGCCGAGGGTGAAGAGGAGCCAGGCCGAGAACGGCAGCACGAAGCCGAGCCATCCGGCCGAGAGCATCGTGAAGAGCGCGAGCCGGCGGGCGCGGGCGATGAGGAGGCACGCCCCGACCGCGAGGAGGTACGTCACGACGAGCGCGCCGACGCCGAAGGGCATGAAGGCGCCGAGCGTCTCCCAGTCCTGGAGCGGTCCGCCGCCGCCGAAGCGCTGCATGAGGAGGTCGAGGGCGGCCGAGCCGACAATGAGCCAGCCGAAGATCGCCGGCAGCCCCGCGAGGAGGTGGATGCCGAAGCCCCACGCGGCCGCCTCGGGCCAGCGGCGGCCGAGGGCCGCGGCCACGACGCCGTCCTCGGGATGCCCGTCGGCGGCGCCCTGGAGGGCGGGGCACGGTCGGGCGGCGGCGGTCACCCGACCAGGGTACGGGCATCCGCGGGCTCGCGCGCGCCCGTGAACCCCGCTCGGGCCACCGAGATGAGATCGAGACCGATGGCTCCGCCAGCCGCGCGCGGGCGTCGTCGCCCCGCACGACGACGGCGGGGCGGCCCCGAAGGACCGCCCCGCCGCGTGCGCGCGCCGCTCCCCTACTGGAGGAGCGTCTTGTCGTCGAGCTGCGCGCCCTTGATCTTCGAGAACTCGCCGAGGAGGTCCTCGACGGTCTTCGTCTTCTTCTCCTGCTCGTCGAGCTCGAGGATGATCCGGCCCTCGTGCATCATGATGAGCCGGTTGCCGAGGTCGAGCGCCTGCTGCATGTTGTGCGTGACCATGAGCGTCGTGAGGCCCGAGCGCTCCACGATCTCCTTCGTGAGCTTCGTGACGTGCGCGGCCCGCTGGGGGTCGAGCGCGGCGGTGTGCTCGTCGAGGAGGAGGATGCGCGGCTGGGTGAAGCTCGCCATGAGCAGCGAGAGCGCCTGGCGCTGGCCGCCCGAGAGCAGGCCCACGCGCGCCTTGAGGCGGTTCTCGAGGCCGAGCTCGAGCTGCACGAGCTCCTGCTTGAAGAGCTCGCGGCGGGCGTTCGTCACGCCCATCGCGAGGCCGCGCGTCGTGCCGCGCGTGTAGGCGAGGGCGAGGTTCTGCTCGATGGTGAGGTCGGGCGCCGTGCCGGCCATCGGATCCTGGAACACTCGGCCGATGACCTTCGCCCGCTGGTGGTCCTTGAGCTTCCGCACGCTCTTGTCGTCGACGGCGATGTCGCCCTCGTCGACCGGGAGCTTGCCCGAGATGGCGTTGAGGAGCGTCGACTTGCCGGCGCCGTTCGAGCCGATGACGGTGACGAAATCGCCCTCGTTCATCGTGAGGCTCACGCCCGCGAGCGCGACGCGCTCGTTCACCGTGCCGGGGAAGAACGTCTTCTTGATGTCGTCGATGCGCAGCATGGCTAGCGTCCTTCCTGCGTCGCCGTGGCGCCGCCGGCCGCGGGGCCGGTCGCCCGGCCCGTCTCGTCGAGGGCGGGGAGGTCGATGCCGACCGTGTGGCCCTTCTCGGCCGCCATGCTCGCGCCCTCGTCGTCCGGGACGGCGAGCATGTGCGCGGGCGGGGCCGGCACGACGCGCTTGCGGGTGAGGTTCTTGAACAGGCCCCAGCGCGGGAGGAGGAGCGCGGCGACGACGACGATCGCGGAGATGATCTTCACGTCGTTCGGGTCGAGCTTCATCTGGAGCGCGCCGAAGATGATGAGGCGGTAGAGGACGGCGCCGGCGAGGACGCCGAGCGTCGCCCAGAACACCTTCGAGTTGCCGAAGATGGCCTGGCCGATGATGACCGAAGCGAGGCCGACGAGGATGAGGCCGACGCCCATCGAGATGTCCGCGAAGCCCTGGTACTGGGCGAGGAGCGCGCCGCCCGCGGCGACGAGCGCGTTGGAGAGGGCGAGCGTGAGGATCGTCGTCCCGTGCGTGTCGACGCCGAAGGAGCGGATCATCTGCTCGTTGTTGCCCGTCGCCTGGATCGAGAGGCCGAGGTCGGTCGACAGGAACCAGTCGATGACGAGCTTGAGGATGATCGCGCCGACGGCGAGGAGGGCGACGCTCGTCCAGGTGCCCATGATCCTCGCGTCCTGGAGGGGCGTGAAGACGGTGTCGAGGCGGAGCATGGGGAGGTTCGACTTCCCCATGATGTGGAGGTTGATCGACCAGAGGGCGATCATCGTGAGGATTCCCGAGAGCAGGCCGTCGATCTTGCCCTTCGTGTGGAGAAGGGCGGTGACGCAGCCCGCCAGGGCCCCCGCCCCCGCGGCCGCGAGGGTCGCGAGGACGGGGTTCACGCCGCCGACGATGAGCGACGCCGCGACGGCGCCTCCCGTCGTGAAGCTGCCGTCGACCGTGAGGTCGGGGAAGTCGAGGACTCGGAACGTGAGGTACACCCCGAACGCCACGACGGCGTAGAGGAGCCCCAGTTCGAGGGTGCCGATCATTTCGGTGTCGTCTCCGTTGGCTGCGTGCTGGCGATCTGCCGGCTACTTGACGGTCTCGTCGGCGCGGCTCGTGACCGCGTCGGGGATCGTGACGCCCATGCGGCCGGCCGCATCGGGGTTGATGGTGAGGAGGAACTCGGTGAGCTGCTCGACGGGCATCGAGGCCGGGTCGGCGCCCTCGGTGAGGATGCGGATGGCCATCTCGCCGGTCTGCTTGCCGAGCTTCTCGTAGTCGAGGCCGAGCGTCGCGATCGCGCCGCGGTTCACCTGGTTCGTCTCCGAGCCGAAGACCGGGATCTTGTTCTGCTCGCCGTACTGGACGACGGTCTCGAACGCCTCGGTCACGCGGTTGTCGGTCGGGATGTAGATCGCGTCGACCTGGCCGAGCGACTGGGCGGCCGTGGCGACCTCGCCCGAGTTCGTGACCGTGGCCTCCTTGATCGTGACGCCGAGGCCGGCGGCGGCCTCCTGCGCGAGCTTGACCTGGACCTCCGAGTTCACCTCGCCCGAGGAGTAGATGATGCCGATCGTCTTCACGGTCGGGACGATCTCCTTGATGAGGGCGAGCTGCTCGGCGACCGGGTTCATGTCGGTCGTGCCGGTGACGTTGCCGCCCGGCTTGTCGGCCGAGTCGACGAGGCCGGCCGAGACCGGGTCGGTGACGGCCGTGAAGAGCACCGGGATCGAGGTGATCGACTGCGCGGCCGACTGCGCGGCGGGCGTCGCGATGGCGAGGACGAGGTCCTTGTTCGCCGTCTGGAAGCCCTGGGCGATCGTCGTGGCCGTGGCCTGCTCGCCGTTGGCGTTCTGGATGTCGAAGTCGGCCTTGATGCCGGCCTCGTCGAAGGCCTCCTGGAAGCCCTTCGCGGCGGCGTCGAGCGCCGGGTGCTGGACGAGCTGCGAGATGCCGATCTGGTAGGTCTTGTCCGACCCGCCGGCAGCGCCCGTGGCGCCCGGCGTCGTGCCCGTCGCGCCGCCGCCCGAGCAGGCGGTGAGGCTGAGGGCGCCGGCTGCCACGAGGGCGGCCGCGCTCATGTACTTGGAGAAGCGTCGCATGATGACTCCTTTGTCGTGCGGCGTGATGCCGCGACGTTGCGGCGGTGTGGTGGGGGGGGCGGGCCGCCGTGCGCGGGATGCGCCCGACGGTCCTCGGCGGTGCGTGATGTGGGTGGTGCGGTGGTGCTGCGAGGGTCCGGTGGAAGGCTGCCCCGCCCCTCGCAGCAGGGCGGCTGGCCGTGGCCGGGGGCGGGTCGTCGACGATCCGCCCCCGTGGTCTACTGGCGGGCCTCGGCGAGCGCCGCGATGACGCGGTCGTTCGCGTCCGGCTCGCCGATCGTGATGCGGATGCCCTCGCCGAGGAACGGGCGCGCGATGACGCCGTGCTCGAGGAGGATCCCCACGATGCGCTCCGTGTCGTCGCCGGCGCGGAGCCAGAGGAAGTTCGCCTGCGAGTCGACGACCTTCCAGCCCTGGCCGCGGACGGCCTCGATGACGCGGCCGCGCTCGGCGACGAGCTTCTCGACGCGCTCGTCGAGCTCGTCCTCTGCGTCGAGCGAGGCGAGGGCGGCGGTCTGGGCGAGGGCCGTGACGGCGAAGGGGACGGCGACCTTGCGGAGGTTGTCGGCGACCTCGAGCGGCGCGATCGCGTAGCCGATGCGCAGGCCCGCGAGGCCGTAGGCCTTCGAGAAGGTGTGGAGCACGGCGACGTTCTCGTAGCGGCCGAAGAAGTCGGCGCCGATGGCCGTCTCGGGGTCGCGGTTGAAGTGCTCGTACGCCTCGTCGATGACGACGAGGATGTCCTTCGGCACCTTCTGCATGAACGCCTCGACCTCGTCGCGCGTCATCGTCGCGCCGGTCGGGTTGTTCGGGTTGCAGAGGAAGATGATGCGCGTGCGGTCGGTGATCGCGGCGGCCATCGCGTCGAGGTCGTGGCGCTCGTCGGCCGTGAGCGGCACCTTGACCGGCGTCGCGCCGTTCGTCGTCGCGATGATCGGGTAGGCCTCGAAGGAGCGCCAGGCGAAGAGGACCTCGTCGCCCTCCCCCGCGCAGGCCGAGACGAGCTGCGAGGCGACCTCGACCGAGCCCGCGCCGAAGGAGAGGCACATCGGGTCGACGCCGTACTGCTCGGCGAGGCGCTGGCGCAGCTGCGTGGCGCCCATGTCCGGGTAGAGGTTGATGCGCTCGAGCTCGGCGGCGATCGCCTGGCGGACGGAGGCGAGCGGCTCGTACGGGTTCTCGTTCGAGGAGAGCTTCACGATGTCGGCCGTCTCGGGAGCCGCGCCCTGCTTGTAGCTGGGGAGGCTCGAGAGGGCGTCGCGCTGGCGGATCATTCGGACTCCTGGCTCGTGGCTGGGGATCCAGGCGACTCTGCCTGGGATCCCGATGAGAATAGTCAGGCGCCCCCGCCTTGGCAAGCCGACCACTACGTCGGGCGGGTTTCGGGATTTCTGCCCACCATCGCCCGGTTTCGGGTATACATGTTGCCAGGCGTCCCGACCCTGGACGCGCCAAGCGTCCCGATGAGGGCGCGTCGAGCCCCTCCGGCCAGCCGGGACAGCGTCGTCCGGGTGCCCCGCCGGCGGCCGCCGCGCCCACGGAAGAGCGACCGTTGGAGGTCACATGGCCGTCGATCCCCTCGACTATCGGCTCGTCGAGCTCTACACGCGCGAGCCCGGCACGAGCATCGTCCAGGCCGCGAAGCGCCTCGGCGTCGCGCGGCCGACCATCCAGGCGCGCCTGCAGCGGCTGCACCAGGCGGGCGTGGTGCAGGGGATCGTGCCGATCCTCGACCCCTCGCAGTTCGGGTATCCGATCACGGCGCTGTGCCGCGTGCTCATCGACCAGCGGCACGGCCACGACTCGTTCATGCAGGATCTCGCGCGCATCCCCGAGGTGCTGGACCTCTACACGGTCACGGGCGACTTCGACGTCTCGATGCGGATCGTCGCGCGCTCGAACCAGGATCTCCAGCGCGTCTTCGACGAGATCGCGGCGATCCCCGCCGTGACGCGCACGACGAGCTCGATCGTGCTCCGCTCGCACCTGCAGAACCGCACCCTCGAGCTCTTCGAGAAGGCGTGCGGGGCGGATGCCGGCGCCGAAGGGCGCGAAGACGCCGGGGACGGCGAGGACGCCGAGGCCGAGCCGCGGGCGCGCGCGAGCTAGGGCCGCGCTCCCCCGGCCATCCCGCGATCGACATCGCGGACGCCGGCGCCGCTCCCCCGAAGACGAGGGCGCGGCGGCCCGGCCGAAGCCGTGCCGCCGCGCCGGGGCCCGCGATGCTCCCCAGCATCGCGGGCCGCGCGCGATCGCGACCTAGAGGTCGGCGAGCGCGCGGGTCGGGGACTCGAGGCAGCCCGCCACGAAGGTGAGGAAGCCGCTCGCCGTGTCGCCGTCGCAGACGCGGTGGTCGAACACGAAGGTGAGCGTGGCGATCTTGCGGATCGCGAGCTCGCCGTCGACGACCCACGGCTTGTCGATGACGCGGCCGATGCCGAGCATCGCGACCTCGGGCTGGTTGAGGATCGGCGCCGAGCCGTCGACGCCGAAGCCGCCGTAGTTGTTGAGCGTGAAGGTCGCGCCCTGCAGCTTCGCCGGCGGGAAGACGCCGCCCGGGGTCTGCGCGATCTCGTCGATCGCGTCGCGGAGGCCCCGCAGCGACATCGCGCTCGCGCCGTGGATGACCGGGACGACGAGGCCCCGCTCCGTCTGGGCGGCGAGCCCGAGGTTCACCGTGGAGTGCTGGAGGATCGTGCGGCCGTCCTCGGACATCGTCGAGTTGAGGACCGGGTGGCGGCGCAGGCCCGCGAGGGCGAAGCGGCCGACGATCGAGGCCATCGAGAAGCGCTCGCCCGTCTGCTCCTTGAGCGAGGCGCGCAGCGCCATCGTCTCGGTGACGTCGACCTCGAGCCAGATCGTCGCCTCGGGGATCTCGCGGCGCGAGCGCGAGAGGCGCTCGGCGACGACGGCGCGCAGGCCCGTGAGCGGGATCTCGGTGATCTCGTCGGCGGGGCCGGCGGGGGCGGATGCCGGGGCCGGGGCCGGGGCCGACGCCTGCGCCGGGGCCCCCTGCGCGGCCGGAGCCGCGGCGGGCGCGGCCTGCGCGGGCTGCCCGCCGAGCTGCGCGATCGCGCGCTCGACGTGCTCGCGGCGGACGATCCCGTCCTCGCCGCCCTGCAGGTGCGAGGCGTCGAAGCCGGCGTCGCGCGCGAGGCGGCGGACGATCGGCGAGACGACGGGGCTGTTGCGCGACTCGTCGACGAGCGCGGCGGCGGGCGCCTGCTGCGCCGGAGCCTGCTGAGCCTGCGCCTGCTGAGCCTGCGCCGAGGCCGGCTCCGCCCCGCCCGCGTGCTTTCCGCGGCGCCCGCCGAAGCGGCCGCCCTCGGGGCGCTTGAGGCGGGTCGTGTCTTCGCTCGTGCCGTAGCCGACGAGCACCGCGCCGGAGCCGGCGTGCGTCGCCGAGTCGTCCGGGGCCGGGGCCTGCTCGGCCGCGAACTCGGCGCCCGGGGCGGGAGCGGCGGCGGGAGCCGCGGACGGCGCGGCCTCCGACGATCCGTCGCCCGTGTCGACCGTGATGAGCGGCCCGTCGAGGTGGATGACGTCGCCCGGGCCGCCGTGCAGCTCGACGACCGTGCCCGCGTAGGGGCAGGGCAGCTCGACGACGGCCTTGGCCGACTCGACCTCGACGATCGGCTGGTCGACGGCCACGGTGTCGCCGACGGCGACGTGCCAGCTCACGATGCTCGCCTCGGTGAGGCCCTCGCCGAGGTCCGGCAGGTGGAAGGTCTTCGCCATGGTCACCACTCCCAGGTGTCGAGGGCCGCGAGCACGCGCTCGGCGGTGGGCAGGTAGTAGCGCTCGAGCTTCGGCGCCGGGTAGGGGATGTCGAATCCGGTGATGCGGAGGATCGGCGCGTGGAGGTGGAAGAAGTTCCGCTCCGTCGTGCGCGCGGCGACCTCGGCCCCGTACCCGCAGAACTCGTGCGCCTCGTGGATGACCGCGGCGCGGCCGGTCTTGCGCACCGAGGCGCCGACGGTCTCGTCGTCGAAGGGCGAGAGCGAGCGGAGGTCGACGACCTCGACCGAGAGGCCCTCCTCCGCGCCGAGCTTCGCGGCCTGGAGCGCCGTCGCGACGGTCGGGCCGTACGCGAGGAGCGTCACGTCGGTGCCCTCCTGGAGCACCTTCGCCTTCGAGGCGGGCTCGGTCTGCACGGGCAGCTCGAGCTCGGCCTTCGTCCAGTAGCGCGACTTCGGCTCGAGGAAGAGCACCGGGTCGTCCGACGTGATGGCCTCGCGGAGCATCGAGTAGGCGTCGGCCGGGTTCGAGGGCGTCATGACCGTGAGGCCCGGCGTGTGCGTCCAGTAGGCCTCGGACGAGTCGCTGTGGTGCTCGACGCCGCCGATCGCGCCCGCGTAGGGGATGCGGATGACCATCGGCAGCTGCACGTTCCCCTTCGTGCGGTTGCGCTGCTTCGCGACGTGCGAGGTGATCTGCTCGAAGGCGGGGTACGAGAAGGCGTCGAACTGCATCTCGACGACCGGGCGCATCCCGTTCATCGCCATGCCGATCGCGGTGCCGACGATGCCGGCCTCGGCGAGCGGCGAGTCCCAGACGCGCTCGTCGCCGAACTCCTTCGCGAGGCCGTCGGTGATGCGGAAGACGCCGCCGAGCGGGCCGACGTCCTCGCCGAAGATGAGGACGCTCGGGTCCTCGGCGAGCGAGTCGCGCAGGGCCTGGTTGAGGGCCGCGGCCATGGTCACGGTGGTCAATTGCGGCCTCCCTCGGCGTCGACGCGGGCGGCAAGCTCGGCGGCGAGGTACTCGCGCTGCTCGCGGAGCGCGGGGCGCTCGTTCGCGTACACGTGGTCGAAGAGCTCGAGCGGGTCGAGCTCGGGCTCGGCGTTCATGGCGTCGCGGGTGGCGGCGGCGAGGGCCTCGGCCTCCTCCGTCACCTTCGCGAGGCGCTCGTCGTCGAGGTCGCCGGTCGAGCGCAGGTGGGCCTCGAGGCGGGCGATCGGGTCCTTCTTCCGCCACTCCTCGCGCTCCGAGTCCTCGCGGTAGCGCGTGGGGTCGTCGGAGTTCGTGTGCGACTCGATGCGGTACGTGCGCGCCTCGATGAGCGTCGGGCCCTGGCCCGAGCGGGCGCGCTCGACGGCCTCGGAGAGGACGGCGTGCATGGCGGCCGCGTCGTTGCCGTCGACCATCTTGCCGGGCATCCCGTAGCCGACGGCGCGGTCGGCGAGCGAGCGCGACGTGAACTGGCGGTGGGTGGGCGTCGAGATCGCGTACTGGTTGTTCTGCACGAGGAAGACGACCGGCGCGTTCCAGACGGCCGCGAAGTTGAGGGCCTCGTGCGTGTCGCCCTCGCTCGTCGCGCCGTCGCCGACGAAGGTGAGGCAGACGGTGTCCTCGCCCTTGCGGACGGCCGCGGTGCCGAAGCCGACCGCGTGGAGGGTCTGGGTCGCGAGCGGGGTCGCCTGCGGCGAGACGCAGTGGTCGTAGGGGTCGAACGACATGTGCCAGTCGCCGCGGAAGAAGGCGAGGATCGACGCCCCCGGCACGCCGCGCGTGAGGAGGGCGATCGAGTCGCGGTAGGTCGGGAAGAGCCAGTCGGTGTCGCGGAGCACCTTGACGGCCGCGATCTCGGCGGCCTCCTGGCCGAGGGCCGAGGGGTACGTCGCGAGCCGGCCCTGGCGGGTGAGCGCCGTGACCTGCGTGTCGAAGCGGCGCGCGACGACCATCGCGCGGTGCAGCTCGAGGAGGGTCTCGGCGTCGGGCATGGCGTAGCCCGCCGCGAGCTCCGGCACCGCGAGGGTGCCGTCCGCGGCGAGGAGCTGAATGGGCTCCTTCGTGGGGAGTGCCTGCGTCAGCTCGGGCACCGTCGTCGGTGCCGAAGCGCGCTCGGCGTCGGAAGCGTCCTTGCTCATGCGGACGATTGTGCGGTGCCGGATGGCCGCTCTGAGGCCACTTCGCGACACACGCGACGGAGTGCCCCGGGCGGGGGGCCGGGGCGGGCCAATCGTCCGGGGCGCGGCCGGGTTCCTGGCCGAGCGTCCGAGCGCATCGGATGCGTGAGCTCGGCGCTACTCCGGGTCGGGGGCGCCCGGCCCGCGGCGCTCCTCGAGGATGATGTACGAGCGCGTCGAGGTGACGCCCTTAATCGCGTGGATGCGCTGGAGGATGACCGAGCTCAGCGTCGCGTGATCCGGCACCGACACCGTGACGACGAAGTCGACGTCGCCCGAGACGGCCATGACCGTGTCGACGTACGGCAGCGACTCGATCTCGCTCGCGATCGACTGCCAGTCCGACTCCTCGATGCGGACGATGACGAGCGCGGCGACCGCGAGGCCGAGCGCCTGCCGGTCGACGGAGGCCGCGAAGCCCGTGATGACGCCGCGCTGGATGAGGCTCTGCAGGCGCGCGTGCGCGGCCGTCCGCGAAAGGTGGAGCCGCTCGGCGAGGGCACGCACCGAGAGCCGCGCGTCCTGCTGGAGCTCGGCGAGGATGGCGCGGTCGGTGCGGTCGAGGGAGGCGGAGGGCATCGCGCTCCAGGCTACCGCGAGGGCCCCGGCACGAGACGCGCCGGGGCCCTCGTCGAGCGTGGGGACGAGCCGTCCGCCCTAGCCCTGAGACGGAGCGCCGTAGCCGTGCTGCCCCGGGCCGTACGCCTGCCCGTAGGCCTGCGATCCGGCCGCCGGCTGCGAGGCTGACGCCGAGCCGGCCGAGCCCGCCGACCCCGACGTCTTGGCGCCTTGGCGCGACTGGAGCACGTCCGTGCGCTCCTGCGCCGAGATGGCGAGGAGGGTGTTGCGGATCTCGTCCTGCGAGGCCGAGAGGCCGCCCGGGTTCGAGGGCACGAAGATCGTGTTCGAGCGGGACTGCGCGCCGATGTCGCGGAGCGTGTCGAAGTACTGCGTCATCATGAGCAGCTGCTCGGGCGACTCGTCGACGCCGATCGCGCGGAGCACCTGGTACTGCTCCGCGAGGCCCTCGACGATCGCCTTGCGCTGGTTCGCGACGCCGACGCCCTGGAGGCGCTTCGTCTCGGCCTCGGCCTCGGCCGACTTGATGGCGCGGATCTTCACGGCCTCGCCCTCGGCGCTCGCCGCCTCGCGCTCGCGCTGCGCGGCGTTGATGCGGTTCATCGACTCGCGCACGCGCGGGTCGGTCGGCGAGATGTCGGTGACGAGCGTGTTCGCGATCTGGTAGCCGTACTGGGCCATCTGGTGCTGGAGGCGGCGCTCGATGTCGTTCGCGATGGCGTCCTTGTTCGAGTACGCCTCGTCGAGGGTGAGGTCGGCGAGCGTCGTGCGGATGGTGTCGAAGACGTATGAGCGGATCTGCTCCTCGGGCGCCGAGAGCGAGTAGTACGCCTCGCGCACGCGGGAGTCGATCGGGCGGTACTGGACGGCGACCGGGATGTTCACGAAGACGTTGTCCTTCGTCTTCGACTCGACGAGCACGTTGAGCTGCTGGAGGCGCAGATTCATCGTGACGACGACGCGGTCGATGAACGGGACCTTCATCGAGAGACCGGGCTGGGTGACCCGCACGAACTTGCCGAAGCGCTCGATGATCTTGTTCGTCGAGGTGCGCGTCTGCACGAAGGAGAGCGGGATGAGCAGCAGGAGGAGGACGATCAGCGCGAAGCCGAACGTCCCGAGCAGTGCGATGATCGCCTCGGTCATGTGGTCCTCGATCCGGGTCGGGCGCGGCGCACGGGGGCGCGTGCGCATCGGGAAGGTGCCCGCATCCTCCCACGATGTCCCCGGCCGGCGCGTCCTTCGCAGGGCTGACCGGGGTCCGACCGATGGCGCGGGCGGTGAGCGCGCCTTCGCCTTCCGAGGCACGCGCGGAATCCCCTCGCCGAACCCGGAGGCTCCCTGCCAGGCGCACGGAAGTGCCGAGGGCCGCAGGTGCTGACGCTCCCACCACCCTCGGGGGGTGTCGAGATCGCTAGAGCGATATTGGTTGATATGTCCGCGATGACTCAGCTAGTATCGGACCGATCGCGAAGGAACGTTCTCGATCGAGGCAGCGTACTTTCATGTGAAGGACTACGCGAACCAGTTCGACCGGGCGGTCGGTCTGAATACCCCGGTTGTGACCCATCGGTTTCAGTGCGTCGGCGACCGGTCGGGTTCCCCGCAGTGTGAGTGGCCGACCGGCCAGGAAGCACCAATCTTCTGATGATGGAGCAGGCCTCGCTCGGAGCAGCCGAGCTTACGGCGATCTGCGCGGCGCTCACGCCGCGCCCGACGGCTGACGGACTCGCCGCGGTCGTGCTGACTCCCGAGGGCGAGGAGGTCGAGGTCGAGGTCGGCCGCTCGGCGGGCTGGTGGGCGGGTCGATGGCCGTCCGGGAAGGTCTCGTACTGGGATCGCGTGGCGGGCCGGGGTGTCCTCGACGGGATGTCGGGCACTCAGGACCTCTTCTGCAACTGGCACTGCCTGTGGCCGGTCGCCCTGTTCTATCCGGAGCTTCAGTCCGTGTGGGGTCGCCCTGGTGACGGGTTCGCGCCGGTCCGGGCGGAGATGGTCGGCGAGCGCGTCCTCGTCGGCGCTGCCAGACCGGCGTCGTGGGGATTGCCGGAGGAGGTAGAAGTCGAGTTCGTGCTGGACCCGGCCTTCCACTGCATGACGCGCTACACGCGCGAGGGTCGGACGACCGAAGTTCTCTCGGTGCGTTCCGCCCCGTTCCGGCGCTACCCGCCCGACTGGGCGACTGCGTAGTTCGCGCCGAACCCGGCTTGTGCCTCCCCCACTAGGGAGGTGCCCCAGTCAGAGAATCGGATCGAACATGCCGAAGGGCCGGGCCACATGTGGAAGGGCTCGCCCTTCTCGCCCGTGCTCATGTCGGCGGTCCGGCTCCGCCGGCTACTCCCCCGTCGCGTCGGCCGCGGGGCCGGAGAGCGGCGCGTTCCGGGCGATCCGATCGGCGAAGGCGTCGATCGCGTCCCAGTCGCGGAAGTCGCCCGTCTTCGCCTTCGCGCCACGGATGACCTGGCGCTCGATGAACCCGAGCTTCGCGGGCTCGAGGGCGCCGCGGAGGTACGCGTGCTCGCGCGGGGCGAGCGGGCGGGCGATCTCGACCGCGGGCTGCGTGATCGTCGGGCCGCCGCCGACGCTGAACACCCAGAGGCGGTTCGCGGCCTTGAGCGCCTCCCCCCGCTCGCGCACTGCGTGGACGCCCTTGCGGTGCCAGTTCGTCGCGTAGATCGGGCATCCGAGCACGACGTCCTCGAAGCGGGAGAGGTCCTCGGGCAGCTCGTCGGTGTGGATGAGCTCGACCTCGCGGCCGGCGGCGCGCAGCCGCTCGGCGATGCGCTCGGCGATCGACTCCGTCGAGCCGTGCTTCGAGGCGTAGGCGATGAGCGTGGTCATGATCGGGGCTCCTTCGCTGGCGCGCCGGCTCCGATGCCGGCGCCTTGCGGGCGGGGACGCGAGAGCGCCCGGGCCCTGCCTCGATCCTACTTCCGGCGAGCCGGGATCGAGGCGGGGCGCCGGGCGCTCCGCGATGCGAGGGATGCCCCGGGGAGGGCATCCGGGACGACCGCTACTGCTGGTCGTCCATGTACGCCGTCGAGCGGCGCAGGTGGACGATCGAGGCGACGAGGCCGCCCCAGATCACGCCTGCGGCGACGACGAGCATGACGATGGCGTCGGCGTTCACAGCTCGGCCTCCTCGATGTCGGTTCCGGTGGTGCGCAGCGGCTGCTCGCGGTCGGCGACGACCTGCGCGAGCGCGCGGTCCTCGTGCTCCTCGTCGAAGCTCGTGTCGACGCGCTTCGACCACGGCAGGAGCGCCATGACGATGCCGACGACGATGAGCAGGCCCGCCATGCCCCAGCCGAAGGTGCTGAGGAACCAGGTCGGGTAGTCGCCGTCGCCGTACGGCGTCTGCATCTTCTTCACGACGTCCGCGATGAGGATGCCGAGGAGCGCGAGCGGCACGAGGCCGCCGATGAGCGCCATCCACCAGCCGCCGGCCTTCACGGAGGAGACCGCCGAGAGGTGGCGCGAGAGCAGCGGGAGCTTGCGCACGATGAGCACGACCGCGACAGCGGCGACGAGGCCGCCGAGGAGGATGCCGTACTTGTTCACGAACTCGTCCATGACGTCGAGCAGGTAGAGGCCCGTCGTCGTCGGGAACAGGAGCGTCGAGACGATCGCCATCGGGATGCCGACGAGGAGCGTCGCCTTCACGCGCGAGATGCCGAGCTTGTCGCGGAACGCCGCGATGATGACCTCGACGATCGAGATGAGCGAGGTCATGCCCGCGAACACGAGCGAACCGAAGAAGAGCACGCCCACGAGCGGGCCGAGGGGGGCCTGGCTGATGATCGTCGGGAAGGCGACGAAGGCGAGGCCGATGCCGCCGGCGGCGACCTCGTCGACGCCGGTGCCGGCGTTGAAGGCCATGAAGCCGAGGGCCGCGAAGACGCCGATGCCCGCGAGGAGCTCGAAGCCCGAGTTCGCGAAGGCGACGACGAGGCCGGAGCCCGTGAGGTCCGTCTTCCGCGAGAGGTACGAAGAGTACGTGATCATGATGCCGAAGCCGACCGAGAGCGAGAAGAAGATCTGGCCCACGGCCGCGGCCCACACGCCCGGGTCGGCGAGGGCGGCCCAGTTCGGCGTGAAGAGCGCGTTGAGGCCGTCGACGGCGCCCGGGAGGAAGAGCGCCTGCACGACGAGCACAAGGAACATGATGACGAGCAGCGGCATGAAGACCGTGTTCGCGCGGCCGATGCCCTTCGTCACGCCGAGGCCGATGATGGCGAGCGTCGCGACCCAGACGAGGATGTGCGGCCAGAGGACCTGCGGCACGAAGGTCATCCCCACGCCGACCTCATCGGAGAGCTGGAGGAAGTCGCCGAAGAGGAAGCCCTTCGGGTCCGAGCCCCACGCCTGCGTGAGCGAGAAGAACATGTACATGACGGCCCAGGCGATGATCACCGCGTAGTAGATGGCGATGATGATGCAGACCGCGACCTGCCACCAGCCGAGCGACTCGGTCCAGCGGGCCATGCGGCGGAACGAGAGCGGAGCGGAGCCGCGGTAGCGGTGCCCGATGGCGTAGTCGAGGAAGAGCAGCGGGATGCCCGCGCAGAGCAGCGCGACGATGTAGGGGATGATGAACGCCCCGCCGCCGTTCTCGTAGGCGACGTACGGGAAGCGCCAGATGTTGCCGAGGCCGACGGCGGAGCCGATGGCCGAGAGGATGAAGACGTTCCGCGAGGAGAACGAGTCCGAGTGGTGGGACGTCGTCGACTCCGCGGCGCGCGTCGGCGTCGTGCCGGCGGCGGTGGACATGGGACCTCCATGGTCGGTCGAGGGGACGCCCGCGGCGCGGTCGCGGCGAGCGGCGGCCGAGCGGCGGTCGGATGGGCGTGCGGCGCGGCGCTCGGTCGCGGTGACCGGCGCCGGGGCGCTTCGACGCCGGGCCGGTCGGGCCTCGACGACGGGAAGGTTCGGCGGGGGTCGCCCGCGCGATCATGAATGGTAATCGAACGGCGGATTCCCTGTGGACGCGCGGCCCGATCTCAGCATCGACATGCATCGAGCGAGCCCGCGCGGCCCGCTAGGGTCGTCGATACCTGGCCGCCGCCCGCCGTGCGCGGCCGCCCCCTCCCTGCCCCGGGGCTGCCGCCCCGCCGACGAAAGGCGAACCATGTCCGCAGACACCGGACGCGTCCCCGCCGCCGCGAGCGCCCACGAGGCGGGCGCCGCGGCCCTCTCCCCCGACGAGCAGCTCCGCCGCATGCCGGCGAGCCAGAAGCTCCGCATCCTCGCGGGATCCCTCGTGGGTTCGACGATCGAGTGGTTCGAGTTCTTCCTCTACGCGAGCGCCGCCTCCATCGTGTTCTCGAAGCAGTTCTTCCCGAGCGACAACGAGTTCATCTCGATCATGCTGAGCTACCTCACGCTCGCGCTCACCTTCTTCGTCCGCCCCTTCGGCGGCGCGGTCTTCGCCCACCTCGGCGACCGGATCGGCCGCAAGAGGACGCTCGTCGTGACGCTCCTGCTCATGGGCATCGCGACGATGGGCATCGGCCTGCTGCCGAACTACGCCGCGATCGGCATGGCGGCGCCGATCCTGCTCATCCTCCTCCGCCTCGTGCAGGGCCTGGCGATCTCAGGCGAGTGGGGCGGCGCCGTCCTCCTCGCCTACGAGTACGCGCCCCGCGAGCGCCGCGGCCTGTTCGGCTCGATCCCGCAGGTCGGCATCTCGCTCGGCATGCTCCTCGCGACGGCGACGATGGCGCTGCTGAGCTTCATGGACCCGGAGGCTTTCGCGGCCTGGGGCTGGCGCATCCCCTTCGTCGGCTCGATCCTGCTCATCCTCCTCGGTCTGTGGATCCGCGGCGGCGTCGACGAGACGCCCGCGTTCCGCAAGGTGCAGGAGCAGGGCCGCCAGGCGAAGCTGCCGATCCTCGAGGTGTTCCGGAAGCACTGGCGCGCGGTGCTCGTCGTCATCGGCGCGAAGGCCGTCGAGACGGCGCCGTTCTACATCGTCGCGACGTTCATCCTCAGCTACGCGACGAGCCAGGCGGTCGGCTTCGACAAGCCGACGGTGCTCACGGCCGTCTCGGTCGCGGCGCTCGTCACCTCGATCTGCATCCCCTTCGCGGGCGCGCTCTCCGACCGCTTCGGCCGGATGGCCGTGTTCGTGACCGGCGCCGTGCTCATGGCAGCGTTCGCGTTCCCCTACTTCCTCATGGTGAACGCGCACGAGGCGGGCCTGCTCTTCGCGGCCTCGATCATCGCGCTCGGTCTCATCTGGCCGCTCATCACGGGCACGTACTCGACGCTCGCCTCGGAGATCTTCTCCGCGGACGTCCGGTACACGGGCATCACGCTCGGCTACCAGGTCGGCGCGGCGCTCGTCGGCGGCACGGCGCCCCTTATCGCGACGGGCCTCATGGAGGCGTTCCACGGCTCATGGGTGCCGGTGGCGGTGTTCATCATCGCGATGGCGGTCATCTCGATCGTATCGATCCTCCTCGCGCGCTCGATCGCCCGGCACGAGACGGAACTCGACCTGGCCGAGGCGCCGGACGCGCCGACGAGCTAGCCCCCGTTCGGCGCCGGACGCGCCGATCGCGTAGGACGCAGTCGTATGTGCACGCACTACGAAGGGCCGCACCCGATCGGGTGCGGCCCTTCGCCTCGAGGGGGCTAGGCCTCGTACTTGTAGAAGCCCTCGCCGGTCTCGCGGCCGAGCTTGCCCTGGTCGATGTACTGCTCCTTGAGCAGCTTCGCGAAGGCCTGCGCGGCCGGGGCGGGGTTCGCCGAGGAGATGTTGTAGGCCGTGTTGAGGCCGACGACGTCGTAGATCTGGAACGGGCCGAGGGGCGCGCCCGTGGCGATCCGCCACGTCCTGTCGATCGTCTCGACGTCGGCGACGCCGCCGACGAGCAGGCCCGCGCCGGCGTTGAGGAACGGCACGAGGAGCGAGTTGAGGACGTAGCCCGGCTGCTCCTTGAGGACCTTGATCGGCACCATCTTGATCGCCTCCGCGAACTCGACGATCTCGTCGAAGACCTTCGGGTCGGTCTTCGGGGTGCCCATGATCTCGGCGGTGTTGAGGCGCCAGATGTGGTTCGCGAAGTGGAGGGCGAGGAACTTCTCCGGGCGGCCGGTGGCCTCCATGAACGAGCTCGGGAGCATCGTCGAGGTGTTCGTCGCGAAGATCGTCTTCTCCGGCGCGACGGCGGCGAGCTTCTCGTAGGTCGAGGTCTTGATCTCGGGCGTCTCCGGGACGGCCTCGATGACGAGGTCCGCATCGGCGACGGCGTCGGCGAGGTCGCTCGTGAGGCGGATGGCCTCGGCCGCTCGCTCGGCCTGGCCGTCCTCCGTGCCCGGGTACTTGTCGACCTTGTACGCCTCGACGAGCCCGGCGAAGCGCTTCTTCGCCGTCTCGAGGGCGCCGTCATTGATGTCGTAGGCGCTCACCTCGAAGCCGCAGTACGCGGTCTGGAAGGCGATCTGGGAACCGAGGACGCCCGTGCCGAGGACGGTGACCTTGCGGATGTTCATGGTGGTGATGCTCCTCACTTCGGCGCGCGGACCATGTTGATCGCGCGTCCTCATGCCAAGGCTACGCCTGCGTGGCGGCCCCCCGGCGTGGCGCGATCCCCGGGCGCCGAGCGTCAGCGCGCCGAGAGCCCCGCCCTCCGCCGCTGCGCGCGGCCGATCCGGAGCGTCACGATGCCGGCCGCGAGCATGAGCGCGGCGAGCGCGAGCCCGCAGACCGAGAGGAGGTCGGCGACGGCCATGGCGCCGCCGAACTCCTCCTCGTACGCGGCGACGTTCCCGCCCGCGCCGAGCAGGAACGGGATCCTCGGCAGCGCCCAGACGACGCCCGCCAGCAGGACGAGCACCGGGCTGACGACGAGCAGCGTCGTCCCGGTGCGGCGCAGCGCGCGGCCCGGGGCCGGCTCCGGCCGCTGCGGGGGCAGGCCGACGGGGCGCCCGGGGCCGACAGGGCCGCCGGGGTACCCGTGCCCAACAGGACGACCGGGGCCGCCGTGCCCGACAGGGCCGCCGGAGTACCCGTGCCCGACGGGGCCACCGGGGCCGCCGGGGCCACCGGGCCCGATCGGACCACCGCCGGACTCGGCCCAGCTCCGGCGGGGCTCGGCGGGCCCGCGACCGGGCGCCTGCTCGGGCCGGCTCATGCGCGGCCTCCGGCGCCGACCGGGTCGGGATCGCCCTCCGCCACCGTGACCGGCTCCTCCCGGGCGTCCGTGCCGAAGACGCGGCCGCACCAGCGCATGACGTGGTACACGACGATCGCGGCGACCGTGCCGAGGATGATGCCGCCGAACTTCAGCTCGCCGAAGCCGACGGTGAAGTCTGCGATGCCCATGATGAGCGCGACGGCGGCGGTGAGCTGGTTCTTCGGGCGCCCGAAGTCGACGCGGTGCTCGACCCACATGCGCACTCCGATGATGCCGATGAGGCCGTAGAGCGCGGTCGTCACGCCGCCGAGCACGCCCGCGGGGATCGTGTAGATGACCTCGCCGATCTTCGGCGAGCAGCCGAGGAGCACGGCCGTGATCGCCGCCACCCAGTAGGCGGCGGTCGAGAAGACGCGGGTCGCGGCCATGACGCCGATGTTCTCGCCGTACGTCGTCGTGGGCGAGCCG
The DNA here is from genome assembly GCA_910822395.1 of Pseudoclavibacter triregionum. Lineage (GTDB taxonomy): Bacteria > Actinomycetota > Actinomycetes > Actinomycetales > Microbacteriaceae > Pseudoclavibacter > Pseudoclavibacter triregionum. The sequence continues at coordinate 1,651,817 of OU365335.1, read as the reverse complement.
CCGAAGGCGCCGGCGAGCATCGTCGAGAGGCCGTCGGCGGCGAGGGCGCGGCCCGTGAGCGGGCCGAGGTCGCGGCCGGTGAGCTGCCCGACGCCCTTCACGTGGCCGACGTTCTCGGCGATGAGGGCGAGGACGACCGGGAGGAACATGAGGTAGAGGCCGAGGTGGTCGACGCTGAACTCGGGGTGGTGGAACTCGGGCAGGCCGATCCACGGCTTGTCGGCGATCCGCGAGAAGTCGACCTCGCCGCGGAGCGCCGCGAAGACGTAGCCGACGAGGACGCCGATCGCGATCGCGAGCCGGCCCGCGAGGCCGCGGAAGACGACGCCGGCGAGGACGACCGCGGCGAGGGTGACGATGGCCGTGAGCGGCGCCTTGTCGAAGTTGTCCTTCGCCGCAGGGGCGAGGTTGAAGCCGATGAGGGCGACGATCGCGCCCGCGACGACCGGGGGCATGAGGCGGTCGATCCAGCGCGTGCCGGCGAGCTGCACGATGAGGCCGACGATCGCGAGGAGCGCGCCCGTGATGACGACGCCCGCGAGCGCCGCGCCCGGCCCGCCCTGGGCCTGCGCCGCGGCGATCGGGGCGAGGAACGCGAAGCTCGAGCCGAGGTAGCTCGGGAGGCGGTTGCGGGTGAGCAGGAGGAAGAGCATCGTGCCGAGGCCCGAGAAGAAGAGCGTCGTCGAGGGCGGGAAGCCCGTGATGATCGGCACGAGGAAGGTCGCGCCGAACATGGCGACGACGTGCTGCATGCCGAAGCCGATCGTGCGCGGCCAGCTCAGCCGCTCCTCGGGGAGGACGATCGTCCCCGCGCTCGCGCTCCGGCCGTCGCCGTGGAGCTTCCAGACCATCCCGTGCCCGCCTTTCCCGGCCGCATCGACTCGGCCCGCTCCAGCCTAGGGGCGAGGGGGTGCCGCCGGCGTCGGCCGGGCCACCTCGGCGGCGGGCGCCGCCGCGGGGACGGCGTCGTCGTCGGCGACGGGCGCGGCGTCGCCGGGATCCGGGCTCGACCAGGGGTCGCCGGCGTCGGGCTCCCCCGCGCTCGCCCAGCGTGAGAGGCCCTTCCGGACGAGCACACCGAGGCCCATCGTGAGCATGGCGAGGACGGCGAGGGGGAGCGACATGACGAGGTCCGAGGCCTGCGGCGCGATGACGAGGCTGGCGCCGGCCGCGGCGACCGCCGCGAGCCCCGCCGCGATCCAGCGTCGTCCGGGGGTCGCGACGAGCCCCGCCGCGATGGAGCAGCCGGCGACGCGCGAGGGGAGATGGACGAGCCAGATCTCGAGCGACTTCATCGCCTCGGTCGAGCTCGTCGGAGCGGGCCGGGCGGCGAGGATCGTCGCGGAGATCCAGAGCGGCAGGAACGCGAGCGGGACGGCGACGGCCGAGGCGATCCGTCGCAGGTAGCAGCGGGGGCGTCTGCGGGCGGCATCGAGCGGCGCGCTTGGCTCGCCGCTCGGCAGCGGGCGGTCCCCTGCGCAGGCGGTCGAGGCGGCCCGCCGGACCGCCTCGACCTCCTGCCGCGCGACCCCCTACGGCAGGAGCTGCGGGGGCTGCTGGCCGTCGCCGGAGAGCAGCGTCTGCGATCCCGACTCCCCGCGCGCGAGCTCGTTCTGTCGCGAGCGCTCGAGGTACGGCTCGGCCCGCTGGAGCTGGGCGTTGAGGTTGTCGATCGTCGTCGCGAAGTTCCGGTTCGCGTTCATCCGAAACGTCTCGACCTGGTCGATCGTCGCGAACACGTTGTCGTAGGCGCGCTGGAGCGTCTCGAGCGAGACGCCCGAGTTCACGGCCTGCTCCTGGATGCGGCCCGTGTTCTCGCGGAGCATCTGGCTCGTCTGGTCGATCATCGCGTTCGTCGTCGAGTTCACGGCGTCGATCTGGTCGAGGACGATCCGCTGGTTCTCGAGCGCCTGCGCGACGACGACGGCCGTGCGCAGCGCCGTCATCGTCGTCGTCTTCGCGCGCTCCACGCCGTCGACGAGCTTGAGGTTGTTGTCCTGGATGAGGTCCATCGAGAGGTACGACTGGACGCTCACGGCCATCTGGGTCTGGACGTCCGCGTGGCGCTGCCGCACCGCGAAGAGGACGTCCGACTCCATCGCCTGCGCCGCCTGCGCGTCGCCGGAGGCCTTGAGCTCGTCGATCTTGCGGACGACCGCGCCGTCGAGCTCCTGGAGGAGCGCGCCGAGCTTCTTGAGCTCGCCCATGGCGTCCCAGAGGCTCTTGCGCTCGACCGCGAGCGCCGCGTTGTCCTTGCGGAGCATGTCCTGGCCGCGCTCGAGCGAGACGAGGACCTGGTTGAGCTGCTCCTGGTTCGACTCGTACTGGCGGAAGTAGCGCTGCACCTGCTTGCCTCCGGGAAGCATCCGCGCGAGCTTCGTGAAGAACGACTGGTTGTTCGGCGCGAGCTCCTCGACCTTGTTGCGGAGGTCCACGAGCGAGCGCGACACCTCCGCGGCGTGGCCCTGGCCGCCGGCCGACTTCGCCTGCTGGAGGCTCGTCTGGAGGAAGCGGTTCGAGGCCTGCGAGGTCTGGGTGATCTCCTGACGCGCGACGTTCTGGATGGCGCGGACCTGCTCGAGGTACTCGGGCGTCTTCGGCTTCATCGTCGCGAGGTGGCCGACCCAGGTGTCGGCGCGGTGGCGGAGGTCGAGGGCCGTCTCCGGGGCGATGTCCGGGAGCATGTCGACGGCCTTCGTCGGCTGCACCTGCTCGACCGGCGGGGCGGCCTCGATGGGGGCGAGCTCCTCGGGGCTCGGCGGCTGGAGCTTGTCGGTCATGGGATCCGTCTCCTCGGGGTCGGTCGCTGCGGTGCGGGTGAGGTGGCTGTCGGGGCTGATTGGTGGGGGCCGGATGCTCGGGCTGGACGATGGCTCGGCCGGGCGGCGGCGCTAGCGCCCCACCGACTTCGAGAGGTCGAGCACGGAGTCGCCCCCGAACTGCTCGAATCGCGAGCGGAGGAAGGCGTCGTGCTCGGCGATCGACTGGGTCGTGCCGCGGACGACGTCCGTCTCGATGCGGTCGAGGGCCTCGGCGAGGATGCCCGCCTGCTGCTCGAGGCCGCGGATGTTCTGCTCGACCTGGGCGCGCGAGGAGCGGCCCGAGAAGGTCGAGTGCATGCGGTCGTTCTCGATCGCGAGGTTCACGATCGTCGGCAGGTAGTCGGTCGCGAGCGCCCAGAGCATCTGGACGTCGCCGTCGACGGAGGTGCGCGAGCGGAGCGCGGGCGTCGCCGCGAGGGTGCGGATGCCGTCGAGCATGTGCGCGAGCCGCTCGTCGAGCGGGCTGCCGTCCCAGAGCGGGCGGCTCGTGAGGCGCTTCATCGTCGCCGACATCTGGTCGGCGGACTGGCGCGCCTGGTCGAGCATGCCGTTCACCGAGGAGGGCGGCGGGCCGCCGAGCTCGAGCGGCTTCGGCGGCATGGGCGAGGCGAGCAGGCCCGCGCCGGCGCCGAGGGCGAGCGCGAGCGCTCCCCCGACGGGCGGGGCGAAGCCGAGGAGGAAGACGAGCGCGGCGCCGGCCGCGATCGTCGTGCCCGTGCCGACGACGAGCGGGAGGCCGAGCTGGCGCAGGTTCACAGGTATCCCCGGATCTCTCGGAAGACGGAGGCGAGCGAGGTCGAGCCCGCGTCGAAGGTGCGGCCGCCGGTGAGCGCCGCGAGCTGCTCGAGCTCCCCCACGTCGCCCTCGCCGAAGACGATGGCGTAGACCGGGATGTCCTTCGCCTCCGGGTGCTGCGCGACGAAGCCCTGGTACCAGCTCTCGAACTGGCGCTCGCTCGAGCCGGTCGTGTTCTGGCCGTCCGTGAAGAGGACGATGCTCGAGAGGCGGTCGCCCGAGGCCTGGGCGATGGCGCGCTCGTAGGCGGTCTGCACGGTGTCGAAGATCGCGGTCGAGCCGCCCGGCCGGTAGCCGGAGGTCGTCTGCTCGATCTTGTCGAGCGCCGCCTGGTAGCCCGCCGCGTCGCTCGGGATCTCGACGGTCACGTCGCTCTTGATGTTGCTCCCGAACTCGAGGTACGTGATCGTCTCGCGCGGCTGGAGGCGCAGGAGCGAGGCGGTGCCGTCCTGCTGCTCGCCCGAGAGCACCGCGAGCGCCTGGCCGAGCTGCTCCATCCGGCCGTCGGCGCCCATCGAGCCCGAGGTGTCGATCGCGAAGACCATGTTCGAGGCCTTCTTCACGTTCGCGATCCACGTCGTGAGGAGGGTCTGCACGGTGCCGAGCGTGTTCGGGAAGGGCAGCTGGAAGACAGGATACGGGGCCGCGCCGGTCGGGGCCGAGGAGGAGCTCGTCTGCCGGTGGGTCGTCTCGGCGATCTTCTGCTGCACCTCGTCGCGGAGGAGGTACTCGACGACCTTGTCGAAGCGGCCCGTCGCGTCGGGCCCGGCGCTCGAGAGGAGGGAGAGCGGGTAGTCGCTCGAGATCGTGCCGTCCGAGGGGCGGATGACGTCGAGCTGCTGCCCGTTCACCGAGAGCGTCGCGAGCACGGAGTCGTAGTTGAAGATGCCGTCGGCCTGCTCGGGCGCCTCGGCGAAGCGCTCGGCGAGCCATCCGGAGGAGCCCGAGGCGAGCGTCTGGCCCTTCGCGAACTGCGTGAGCTGCGGGGTCACCTTCGCGACGTCGTCCGAGACGAGCACGGTGCCGGTGCCGGAGAGCGCAGTCGAGAGCTGCACGAGCGTCGTGAAGCCGGAGTTCGAGGAGATCGGGCTCGTCATGCCGTAGGTGAGCTGGCCCGCGCCGATCGCGTCGACGATCTGCTGCCAGGTGACCTGCTTGCCCTGCCATCCGAGGCGCTGCGTCACCTCGGGCTTGAGGCCGAGCACGACGTCGCTGCGCATGATCGACTCGCTCTTGGAGATGAGCGACTGGCCCTCCGGGAAGAGCGAGAGGTAGCGGTTCGAGGGGAACCAGGTCGCGTCCCACTTCGGCTGGTCGCCGGCGTTGAGGAGCGCCTCGGTGCCGTCCAGCGTGCCCATGTACTCGAACTCGAGCTCGACGCCGATGTCGCGCGCCATCTCCTCGAGGATCGGCGCCATGTCCTTCACCTCGGAGCCGGCGAGGACGACGAGCTTGTCCTTCGCGAAGAGCGTGCAGCCGGCCAGGGCGAGCGGCATGACGAGGAGCGCGACGAGCGCCGCGGCGAGGCGGCGGGCGAAGCGGATGGCCCGGCTGGGGCGGGTCCGCTCGGCGGCCGGCTGGGCGGCGGCGGGCTGGGTGTGCGCGGGCAGGGCGTGCGCGGTCACGGCGTGGCTCCCGTCGAGGCGTCGTCGGTCTGGGCGGGCGGCGCGCCGGAGAGCGAGTAGGCGTCGCCGATCTTCCGGAGGAGGTAGTCGAGGACCTCGTAGCTCGGCTCCTGCGCCACGTACACGAACGAGGAGGTGCCCGGGTAGCTGCCCTCGAGGCCGTGCTCCTGCAGGAAGGTCGGGAAGGCGCCGGCGTTCTGGCCCTGGGCGCGGAAGCCGTGGGCGGCGAGGAGGCTCGCGAGCTCGGGATCCGTCTCGAGCAGCTGCATGATCGCCTCGCCCTCCTGCGAGAAGGTCACGCCCGTGTGCACCGAGAAGATGGTGGGGCTCGGGTACGCGAGCACCATGCCGGGCTGGATGCGCGAGTTCGGCTTGAGCTGCTCCTCGAGGAACTGGCCCTCGTAGATCATGACCATCGGCACGGCGCCGATGCCCTGCGAGAGGTAGTCGTCGAAGGGCGCGGTCGAGGACGACCCCGAGTAGCCCTGCGCGAGGAAGAGCTTCTGGAGCGTCGGGAGGAGCTGGTCGGCCTGCGCCGTCGAGGAGATGACGCTCGAGCCGTTGAGCGCGTAGCTCGCGAGCGCGAGGTACATGCCGGCCGAGTTCGAGGTGCGGATGTCGGTCGAGGTGAGCATGACCGTGCGCGGCGACTCGTAGACGCCCTGCGCGCCCGGCAGCTGGTTCCAGCGGGTGTCGGCCTCGACGAGCTTGAGGTAGGCGGCCATGTCGAGCTGCCAGCGGCCGCTCGCGTCCTGCTTCGCGGCGCCCGACTGCGAGAGGAGGGACATGATCGGCTCGAAGGTCGCGATCGCCATCGGCGAGAAGAACGGCTTGTGCGTCGCGACGACGTCGGCCTTGTGGGTCTGCTCGATGTGCTGGGCGGCGATCTCGGAGGCCGGGAACGCGAAGTCGTTCTCCGCGAGGCCGTCGAGGCCGGCCATCCGCCACGAGCCGGACTTCGTGACCTTCACCTCGTAGCCGTGCTGGGCGAAGACCTCCTGCACGGCGGGGTCGTTGAAGAACTCGACCTTCTCCGAGCCGACGACGCCCGTGACGGTCGTGAGGCCGAAGCGGGCCGGGCCCTTGCCGAGGTTCATGAGCTGGAGGACGACGGCCGCGATGATCGCGAGCAGGAGCAGGCCGATGCCGATGATGTGGGGCAGGCGCAGCTTCACGGTGGTCCTCCGGGGCGATGGTTGCTCAGAGGGTAGGGGCACCGGGTGAACCGCGGGGAGGGGGATACCCCGATTGCGGGGCTATTCCTCCCGAGGCGAACGAGGATCATCCGGGAGGCGGAGGGCGCCGGGGCCCGCTCCCAGGAATCCGGCCATGACCGCGCGGAGGTCGGCGGGGTCGAGGGCGGCCTCGCCGCGCAGCATCGCGTCGAGCACGAGGCCGTCGACGGCGGCGACGAGGCCGCGGGCGCGCTCGGCGGGCAGGCCCGTGGCGGCGACGGCCTGGGCCACGACGGCGTCGCGGCCGGCGAGGAAGCGCTCGCTGACGTCACCGCCGCGGAGCGCGAGGACGAGCAGCTCGTAGCGGGCGCGCGTGCGCTCGCGGTGGGCGCCGAGCCAGTCGGCCGTCGTGCCGAGCGGATCGGCCTCGGCGCCGTCGAGCTCGAGCTCGACGAGGCGCTGGGTCATGGCGCTGACGAGGCCGGCGTGGCCGCCGAAGTGGTACCGGACGGAGCCGTGCGGGGCGCCCGCTTCCTCCTCGGCGGCGCGGGCGGAGAAGCCGGCGGCGCCGCGGCGCGCGAGCACGGCGAGGCCCGCGTCGGCGAGGCGCGCCGGGAGGCCGGCCGTCGGCGTGTTCTCCATGCGGAGAGCGTAGCCTGGAGGCGATTTCTCCACTCGGAGAATCATGCGCCGCGCGGCCTCCGGGGCGGGCGAGGGATGGGCGTCGAGATGAAGGTCACCGTCATCGGCGCCGGCGTGGCCGGGCTCGCGGCCGCGGCGGGGTTCGCGAGCGCGGGCGCGGAGGTCGCGGTCATCGAGCGCGCGCCGGAGCGCTCGCAGGGGTCCGGCCTCTCGCTCTTCCCGAACGGGCTCGCGGCGCTCGAGCGCGTGGGGCTCGGCGCGGCCATCGAGGGGCTCACGGGCGGCGTCGGGCCGCAGGGCGGCGGCATCCGCACGCCATCAGGGCGCTGGCTCGCGCGCGTGGCGGCCTCGGCGACCGAGGGGCTGCGCGTCGTGCACCGCGCCGAGCTGCGCGAGGCGATGCTCGAGCCGGTGCGAGGGCTCGTCCGCGTCGGCGAGGCGCGGCTGCTCGACCCCGAGCGCGCGGAGGTCGAGCTCGAGGGCGAGACGCTGCGGGCGGACCTCGTCCTCGGCGCCGACGGACTCCGCTCGGGCGTGCGCGCGGCCGCCGGGCTCGATGCCGGCACGCGGCGAGCGGGCTACGGCGCCTGGCGCGGAGTGACGCCCGAGCCCTTCGCGGACGTCCTGCCGAGCGAGACCTGGGGCCGGGGCGAGCGCTTCGGCCTCACTCCCCTGCCGGACGGCCGGGTGTACTGGTTCGCGGTGCTGCCGGACGACGGCTGCCCCCCGCGACGTCGCCGAGGTCGCGGGGCGCTTCGGGCGCTGGCACGACCCCATCCCGGGCATCCTCGCCGCGACGCCGCGGGAGGCGATGGCGTGGACGCGGATCGAGGAGCTGCGGCGGATGCCCTCCCGCTTCGCACGCGGCCGGGTCGCGCTCCTCGGCGACGCGGCGCACGCGATGACGCCGAACCTCGGGCAGGGCGGCAACCAGGGCCTCGAGGACGCCGCGACGCTCGTCGCCCTGCTCGAGCCCGTCGCCGCGGGATCGCCCTCGGCGACGGAGCTCGCGGCCGCGCTCTCGCGCTACGACGGCCTGCGCCGCCGTCGGACGGCCTCGATCGCGCGCTCCTCGCGGCTCATGGGCGTCGTCGGGCAGCTCGCCGGTCCCGGCGCGGCGGTGCGCGACGCGCTGCTCGCGGCGCTGCCGGACTCGCTCGCGGCGGGCGGCTCGGGGAGCCTCACCTCGTGGCGGCCGCCGGAGCGGTGACTTCGTCGGGTCGCGTGGCCACGACCCGCGATCCACGACCCCGGGAACGTGGAAGGCCCGGTCCAATCGGACCGGGCCTTCGTGCCGCATCTGCGGAATTGGTTGCGGGGGCAGGATTTGAACCTACGACCTCCGGGTTATGAGCCCGGCGAGCTACCGAACTGCTCCACCCCGCGGCACAAGCAGAAACCTTAGCACAGCGATCCGGAGGTGTCCAGCCGGTGAACGGACGGCGCCGGGGAGGCCGCTCCGGGCCACCCCGGACTGCTCCGGGCCGCGCCGGGCCGCCGAGGGCCGCTCCGCGCGGCTTCGGGGCGCTCCCTCACGCCATCCGCCCCGCCCCAACCCGCTGGCCGATCGCTCACGGGCTGGCGAATCTCCGCGAGCGGATGAGCGAACCGCCAGCCCTCCGCCGAAGCACTGGCCGATCGCTCAGGGGCTGGCGGATCTCCGCCAGCGGGTGAGCGAACCGCCAGCGGCTGGCCGATCGCTGAGCGGCTGGCCGAAATGAGCCAGCGGATGAGCGAAGCGCCAGACCCTCACCGGAGTGCTGGCTTATCGCTCAACGACTGGCCGAAAGGCGCCAGCGGATGAGCGATCGGCCAGCTGCTCGGAGGCGCGGGGGCGGGCATCGGTGTTCGCTACCGAATCGGGGGTCCGCTACCGACATTCCGGTTGCGGACCCCCGCTTCGGTAGCGGATGCCGGCTGGAGGCGCCGCGGCCGCAGCCGCGCCTACGGCGTCGGCGTCGGCGCGGGCGCGTTCGGGGCGGCCGTCGCCGCGGGGTCGGCGGGCGGGGGCGTCGTGGTCGCCGCTCCCCCGGCCGGAGCCTGGCCGCCGAGCTCGGCTTGGAGCTGCGAGTCGAGCGCGGTCACCCGGGCGAGGGCATCCTGCAGGCGCTTGTCGGCCGCGGCCGCGCCGACGACATCGTTCTGCTGGTACGCCGTCGTGCGGTCCGTGAGCGCCTGGCTCGCGTCCGCGATCGCCTGCGAGAGCTGCTGCTGGGTCGTGAGCGTCTGCGTCGCCGCGCCCGGGTCGGACGCCCCGCCCGGCGAGGTCGCCGCGTCGCCGGCGTCCGCGCCCGAGTCGCCGCCGAAGAGGGCGTTGAGCGCCTCCTCGAGCGTCGGCTTGAACGCGATCTTGTCGCCGAAGGCCACGAGCACGCGCTGGAGGATCGGGTAGCTCGTCTCGCCCTTCGACTGCACGTAGACCGGCTGCACGTAGAGGAAGCCCTCGCCGACGGGCACCGTGAGCAGGTTGCCGTGGATGACCGCCGTGTTGCCCTGCGCGAGGATGTTGAGCTCGTTCGAGACCGTCGGGTCCGAGGTGAAGGCGTTCTGCACCTGGCCGGGGCCGGGCACGGCGGCGTTGTCGATCCGCAGGAGCGTGAGCTTGCCGTAGCCGGGATCGATCTGCCCCGGCGTCGAGCCCGCGTTCGAGTTCGCGGAGAGGTAGCCGGTGAGGACGTTCCGCGATTCGCCGTTCGGGTTCTGCTGCGGGATGAACGTCGAGTAGATCGAGTACGCGGGGTGCTGACCCGGCATCTGCATCGTGAGGTAGTACGGCGGCTGCGCCGGGGCGTTGGCGCCGCCCGTCGGGTCGGCCGGCGTCTGCCAGGCGTTGAGCTGCGAGTAGAAGACGTTCGGGTCGGTGACGTGGTAGCTCGCGAGCATCTGGCGCTGCACCTTGAAGAGGTCCGAGGGGTAGCGCACGTGAGCCATGAGATCGGCCGACATCGACTCCATCGGCTCGATCGTGCTGGGGAAGATCTCCGACCACGTCTGGAGGACCGGGTCGCTCGGGTCCCACGCGTAGAGGTGGACCGAGCCGTCGTACGCGTTCACCGTCGCCTTCACCGAGTTGCGGATGTAGTTGATCTCGTCGAACGGGATCGTCGTCTGCGTCCGGGTGTCGGTGATCATCTGGCCGAGCGAGCGCTGCGCCGAGTAGGGGTACGCGTCGCTCGTCGTGTAGCCGTCGACGATCCACACGATCTGGCCGTCGACGACGCTCGGGTACGGGTCGGAGTCGATCGTGAGGTACGGGGCGACCTTGCGGACGCGCTCGGCCGGGTCGCGGTGGTAGAGGATCTGCGACTGGTCGGTGACGTTCTCCGAGAGGAAGATCTGCTCGGACTGGAACTTCAGCGCGTAGACGAGGCGGTTGAGCAGGCTGTCGAGCTTCGGGCCGCCGTTCCCCTCGAAGGTCGTGTAGGTCTGCGTCGCGCCGTCCGCGCCCGCCGCGTAGTCGAGCTCGACGGGGGTCGCGCCGGCCGGGGCGCCGACGATCGAGTACGCCGGCGACGACTCGCCGAAGTAGACGCGCGGCTCGACGACGTCGAGGTCGCCCGCCTGCGGCATCCCCTGCGCGAAGTAGACGGGCGTGCCGTCGCTCGAGCGCTGGTTGCCGTAGGCCGCGACGATGCCGTAGCCGTGGGTGTAGACGAGGGCCTGGTTCACCCACGACTGGGCGTCGGCGCCGAGGCCGCCGAGGTTCACGTCGCGCACGGCGACGACGGCGTCGCGCACCTGGCCGTCGATCGTGTAGCGGTCGACGTCGAGGTCCTCCGGGAAGCCGTAGTAGGCGCGCTCCTGCTCGTTCTGGGCGAAAGTCTGGGTGAGGACGTTCGGGTCGAGCAGGCGCAGGTTCGTCGTCGTCGCGGCGTCCTCGCGGAGCTGGCCGGCGCTCGCGGTCGTCGTCGCCGAGTACGACTCCTCGACGACCTCGTCGATGCCGTACGCGTGCCGGGTCGCCTCGATGTTCCGTTCGATGTACGGCGCCTCGAGCTGCTGCTCGGAGGGGCCGACCTGGAGGGCCTGGACGAGGCCCGGGTAGGCGGAGCCGACGATGAGGCCGACGACGACGAGGAGCGCCGAGCCGATGAGCGGCAGGCGCCAGCGGCCCACCGCGGCGGCGATGAGGAAGAGGACGGCGACGATCGCGGCGGCGCCGGAGACGATCGCGAGGCCGGGGATCGTCGCGTGGACGTCGGAGTACATGGCGCCCGACCACTTGCCGTTGCCGTCGACGACGAGCTCGTAGCGGTCGAGCCAGAAGCTCACGGCCTGCAGGAGCAGGTAGAGGGCGGCGAGCACGGCGATCGCGATGCGGGCGGGCTTGGTGATGACGAGGTCGCGGCCGGTGATGCGGATGCCGCCGTAGAGGTAGTTCGTCATGACGGTGGCGAGCAGGCACACGAGCGCGATGCCGCTCGCGATCGCCACGAGCCCGCGCCAGAACGGCAGCTGGAACATGTAGAAGCCCACGTCGAGCCCGAACTCCGGGTCGACGACGCCGAACATCTTGCCGTGGAGGAACTGCTGGGCCGTCGGCCAGGCGGGGGCGACGACGAGGCCAGTGAAGAGGCCGAGCACGATCGGGCCGCCGATCATCGCCGCGCGGCGCAGCGGCTCGATGACCTCCTGGTAGCGGTCGAGCTGGGCGTTGAGCTTCGCGTAGACGGGGCGCGCCCGGTAGGCGATCTGGAGGCAGATCGCGACGGGGATCGCCATGGCCGCGAAGCCGATGAGGAACATGACCGCCATCGAGGCCCACTGCGTCGTGAGCACCGAGAGGAAGCCGAGCTGGTCGAACCAGAGGATGTCGGCGTAGAAGCCCGCGAACCAGAAGAACGCGAGCATGAGCGCGAGGACGATGAGGAAGGTCGTCGTGAGCGGCCCGAGCCCGCGTCGCCTGGTCGGCCCGCCTGCCGAGGCGGGCGAGGAGGGACGGGGCGCGGAGGCTGCGGTGGACACGGATCCCCTTCGTCGGCGGTGAGCGTCGCGCCAGTCTACCGGCGGGGTCGCGGCCGCCTCGGGTCTGTTCGCCGCAAGCGAGACGGACCGCGGGGTCGCGCTGCGAGGGCGCTCCGGCCATGCTCGGACGGCAACGCGATCGCCGCTCCCCGGGCGCCTCGCGGGTCGCGGCCGCGCCTACTCCGAGGTGCCGCCGCCGGCCGCGACGACCTGCTGGCAGGTGCGGAACCCGCTCGCGTCGCCGCCCGCCGCGAGCGCGTCGACGACCGTCCGCGCCTCGTCGAGCGTCGACACCGCGTAGATCGGGATCGAGGTCGGCGTCGCCCGGCTCGTCGCCTCGGCGCAGTTCTCGACCGGCGCGAGGAAGGCGTCCGCCCCGGCCTCGATGCTCGCGTAGATCTTCTGCCGGATGCCGCCGATCGGGCCGACGTTGCCCTCGGTGTCGATCGTGCCGGTGCCGGCGATGTTCCGGTCGCCGGCCATGTCTCCCGGAGTGAGCTTGTCGATGATCGCGAGCGTGAGCATGAGGCCCGCCGACGGGCCGCCGACGTCGCCGAGCGAGATGTGGATCGTGACCGGGAAGTCGAAGGTCTGCTGCGCCGTGATCGCGAGCACGGGCGACTCCGCGCCGTCGAGCTCCTTCATGACGGGCGTGATCGTGGCGTGCTGCTCGACGCCCGAGCGGAGCACGACGACCTCGATGGGGGCCGTGCCGTTCGCGGCGAGGATCGTCCGAAGGCTCGCGATGTCGGTGACGGGCTGCCCGCCCGCCGAGACGAGCACGTCGCCCTCCTCGAGCTGGCCCGCTGAGGGACCGCCCTCGACGACGCTCGCCACTGAGAGCCGCGAGGGCACCTCGTAGCCGAGCTCGCGGAGGGCCGCGACGCGGGCGAGGTCCTGCGAGCTCGTCATCTGGGCGGCGGTCTCGGCGTTGCGGACCTCGGCCGACTCGCCGTCCGCGTAGTAGGCCTCGACCGGGAGCACGTCGCGCTCGGGCGTCGCCCACGCGAGGAGCACCTCGAACCACGTCGGCTCGCTCTGCGGGTTGCCCGCGACGTTCACGGTGAGGACGTCGAGCTGGCCCGACTCGGGTTCGTATTGCGGGGCGTTCTCGATCGTGATGATCTCGGAGGGCTCGGAGTCGGCGGTCGGCCGCACCTCGCCGAGCGCGTCGAAGACGGGGCCCGGCTGTCGGATGACGTAGGGCGCGGGCGCGAAGCCGAGCGCGGCCGTCGCGAGGATGCCGGCAGTGAGGAGGCGCGAGCCGAGCTTCGTGCGCCGCTCGCCCTCGTCGCCGCGCTGGCGCGTGCGCTCGCGGCGGACCGCGAGCTCGCGCGAGGTCGCCTCGATGCGCGCCTGCTGCTCGGGCGTCGGCTGGCTGAAGAAGGTCACGGGGCTCCGGTGGTGTGGCGGTGCGGAGGGAGGGAGACGCGGAGGGGGCCGGATGCCCCCATCCAGGGCATCCGCCCGCCGTGTTCGCGGACGGCGCACGCCTTGCGGCGCATGCCCGGTCGCGGAGCCGGGTTCGCCCGGACCCACCGGGCTAGCGTAGAGCGAACCCGATGGAGGAACAGCATGAACGACGTGCCCGGCCGCGATGACGACGGCCTCCGCGACGGCGACGAGCCCGAGCGCGACCCCGCAGAGGAGCTCCGCGACGCCCTCCGCGAGATGCTCTCGGGCGGCGCCGGGTTCGACCCCTCGAAGCTCGCCGGCGTCGGCGGGCTGCCGAGCGACCCGGCCCTCGTGAGCGCGCTCGTCGAGCAGATGCGGCAGGCCCTCGGCCGCCAGGGCGGCGACGGCGGCATCGACTGGCGCGCCGCGACCGAGCACGCGAAGGCGGTCGCCGGCTCCGGCCACCGCGAGGTGACGCCCGAGGAGCGCTCCCGCTACGAGCACGCCTTCCGGCTCGCGGAGCTCTGGCTCGGCGAGGCGACCTCGGTCGGCGAGCTGCTCGAGACGCCCCGCACGATGACCCGCCGCGAGTGGGTCGCGGGCTCCATGCCAGCATGGTCGGCGCTCACCGAGCCCGTCGCCGAGTCGATCGCCTCGGCGCTCACGAGCGTCCTCGCCGAGCAGATCCCACCGGAGATGGCCGGGATGCTCGGCGACTCCGCGAACCTCTTCCGCAACGTCGGCGGCGCGATGTTCGGCCTCCAGCTCGGCCAGGTCGTCGGCCGCCTCGCCTGCGAGGTCGTCTCCGGCGGCGACATCGGCATGCCCGTGCTCGCCGACCGCCGCGCGACGCTCATCCCCCAGAACGTCGACGCCTTCGGCGAGGGCCTCGACGTCGACTCGAGCCAGGTCGAGCTCTACCTCGCCGTGCGGGAGATCGCCCACGCGCGCCTGTTCCAGCACGCGAAGTGGCTGCAGCTCCACCTCACCTCGCAGGTGACGGAGTTCGCGCAGGGGATCACGATCGACGTCTCGGCGATCGAGGACCTCGCCGCGAGCATCGACCCGCAGAACCCGGACGAGATCCGCTCGGCGCTCGAGCGCGGCGCGTTCATCCCGCCGCGCACCGAGCAGCAGGACCAGGCGCTCGCCCGCATCGAGACGATGCTCGCGCTCGTCGAGGGCTGGGTCGACGCCGTCACGCACGACGCGACCGCGCGCCTGCCGAAGGGCGAGGCGCTCGGCGAGTCGATGCGCCGCCGCCGCGCGACGGGCGGCCCGGCCGAGAAGGCCTTCGGCTCGCTCGTCGGCCTCGAGCTGCGCCCGCGCCGCCTCCGCGAGGCGGCGGCGATGTGGCGTCGGATCGCCGATGAGCTCGGCCCCGCGATGCGCGACGCGCTCTGGGACCACTTCGACGCGGTGCCGACGGCCGAGGACATCGACGATCCGAGCGCCCTCATCGCGCGCCTGCGCGGCGAGACGGCGGGCGAGCCCGACGCGATGGACGCGGCGCTCGCCTCGCTGCTCGAGAACCCGGACGCCTTCGGCGAGGCGCCGGAGGGCGGCGTCGTGCGCGACGCCGCGGACCGGCGCGCGAGCGGCGACCCGAGCGATCCGCGGGATGCGGGGGCCGGGGGCAGGGAGCAGGGCTCGGGCGAGCAGGGCTCGGGCGAGCAGGAGGGCGAGTCGGACGGCGAGGACGGCGGGTCCTCGGACGACGACGGCCCCGCGCCCTCGACCGGACACGACGCTCCTCCGGTGTAGACCCTGGCGGGCGCAGGCCCGGGCTCGACCGGCTGCGACCCCCTCGACGGCGGCCCTGTGGACAACGTCCGCGGGGCCGCCGCCATCTCTGCGACGATCGCGGCATGCAGCTCCGCCTACCCCGCGAGACGCCGCTGCTCTGGCGCGGCCCCGGCGTCCTCCAGCTCGGCCTCGGCCCCTCCGCGACCGTCATCGAGGGCGTGACGCCCCAGCTCGAGCGCGCCCTCCGCGCCCTCCGAGGCGCGGGCCGGCCCCGCGCGGCGATCGTCCGCGAGCTCGAGCGCGCCGGCGTCGATCGGCTCCTCGCCGACGCCCTCGTCGCCCGCCTCGAGCCCGCCCTCGCCGCCGAGCGCGGGCGGCCGCTCGCCGTCGCCCTCTCCGGCCGCGGCGCCGAACGCCTGCGCGAGCGGCTCGAGCGGGAGGGCCTCGAGGTCCGCGAGTGGGGCGAGCGGCTGCCGCAGGCTGGGCCGCGGCGCCCGGCGCTCGGGCTCGCCCTGGAGCTCGGCGGCCCCGTCATCCGCGCCCGCCGCTTCGCCGAGGCGATGGCCGAGGACCTCCCCCACGCCCCGATCGCGCGCAGCTGCGGCGAGGTGACGATCGGGCCGCTCGTCGTGCCGGGCGAATCGGCCTGCCTCGCGTGCCTCGAGCTCGCCGAGCGCGAGGCCGACCCGCTCGCTCCCGTCCTCGCCCAGCAGCTCGCCGCGGATCCCCTCGAGGCCGCGGCAGCCGGGCCACTCGATGAGCCGGCGGCGACGGAGCTCGCGGCGCGCCTCGCGCTCGCGGTCTGCCGCGATCGCGACCGCTCGGCCGCGGGCATCCGGCTCAGGCTCGGGCGGAGCCCGCTCCCCCGTCTCGAGCCGGTCCCGTTCCACGGCGCGTGCGGGTGCCGAGCTCTGCCAGGAAGCGGCTCGGGGTCCGCGATCCGTCTCGACGTCCCCCGAATCGCGTCGACGAGAGCCGCAGCCGGCGCCGAGCGCGCGTGATCGCGACGTAGAAGAGGCGCCGCTCCTCGTCGATGCCCTCGAGGTCCTTCGCGTGCCCGATGGGGAGCAGCCCCTCCGAGCAGCCGACGAGGAGGACGCTGTCCCACTCGAGACCCTTCGCGGCGTGGACGCTCGTGAGCGTGACGGCCTCGAGCGCGGGCTCGTGGCGGAGCGCAGCGCGCTCCTGCAGCTCGTCGGAGAAGCGGCGGAGGGTCGTGCCCTCGGGCTGCTCCTCGGCGAGGCGGAGGAGCCGGTCCCAGGCCATCCACCGCTCGCGCAGCGCGCCCTCGCCCTCGGGGGCGCGCTGCGTCCAGCCCGCGTCGCGGAGGATGTCGCTCACGAGCTGGAAGAGCGGGCGGGACCCGTCGTCGACGAGCGCCTGCGAGCGGATGGCGGCCATCGCCTGGCGGACGGCCGGCTCGTCGAAGAAGGGGCGCTGCCCGGCGAGCGCGTACGGGACGCCCGCCTGCGCGAGCGCGCGCTCGAAGGGCTCGGTCTGCGCGTTCGTGCGGAAGAGGATCGCGATCTCGCTCGGGCGGATGCCGGCCTCGAGGTCCTCCTTCACGCGCTCGGCGATCTCGCCCGCCTCCTCGGCGTCGTCGTGGAACTCGAGCAGCTCCGGGAGCGGCTCGCGCTGGGACGTCGACTCGACCGGCTCGAGCTGGAGGGCGTGCGGGATGCGCCGGGCGATCTCGTTCGCGGCGGCGATGATGGGGCCGCTCGAGCGGTAGCCCCCGGTGAGCTCGACGACGCGGGCGTCCGGGTAGCGGTCGGCGAAGCCCGTGAGGAAGCGGCTCGAGGCGCCCGTGAAGGAGTAGATCGTCTGGGCGGGGTCGCCGACGACGCAGAGGTTGCGGCGGTCGCCGAGCCAGAGGTCGATGAGCCGCTGCTGGAGCGGCGAGACGTCCTGGTACTCGTCGACGACGAGAAAGCGGTACTGCTCGCGGACGCGCTGGGTGACCCACGGCTCGAGCTCGAGCATGCCCGCGGTCGCGAGGAGGACGTCCTCGAAGTCGATCTGGCGGCGCTCGTCCTTGAGGTCCTCGTAGGCCTGATGGAGGTCGACCATCTGCTGCGCGTCGAGGCCGGCCGGCAGCGCGCGGCTCGAGCGGGCGGCGAGGCCGTACTGCTCGATCGAGAGCTCGGAGACCTTCCGCCACTCGATCTCGGAGGCGATGTCGCGCACGGACGCCTGATCGACGCGGATCCGCACCCGCTCCGCGGCCTGCGAGATCGTCGCGCCCTTGCTCGGCAGGATCTTCGGCGCGGGCCCGCCCACGGTGTGCGGCCAGAAGTAGCCGAGCTGGCTGAGGGCCGCGGAGTGGAAGGTGCGCGCGGCGACGGCGGGGGCGCCGAGCTCGCGGAGGCGGCCGCGCAGCTCGCCGGCGGCCTTCGTCGTGAAGGTGAGGGCGAGGACGGCGCTCGGGTCGTAGACGCCGGTGCGGATGCCGTAGGCGATGCGGTGCGTGATCGTGCGGGTCTTGCCGGTGCCGGCGCCGGCGAGGATCGCGACGGGGCCGACGAGCGCGAGGGCGGCCTCGCGCTGGCGCTCGTTGAGGCCGGCGAGGAGGGCCTCGGCGTCGGAGGGGCCGCGGGAGGGGCGATCCGGCGTCTCGTCGCGGGGCTCGGCGGGGGTCTCCTCGCGGGCCTCGGCGCGGCGCTCGTCGGCGGCCACTAGCGGAGGTCCCCGCGCAGCCATCCGTCGATGATGCGGCGCGCGATGGTCGGGGGCGGCGGCAGCTCGACGGCGCCCGCCTCGAGCTCGGCTCGGGTGAGCCAGCGCAGCTCGTCGATCTCGCCGGGCTCGGGCACGAGGGCGGCCGGGTCCTGCTCGGGGTGCAGGTCGGCGAGGAAGCCGACCATGATCGAGGCCGGGAAGGGCCAGGGCTGCGAGCCGACGTAGCGCGGGTTCGCGATGCGGATGCCCGACTCCTCGGCGATCTCCCGCTCGACGGCCTGCTCGAAGCTCTCCCCCGGCTCGACGAAGCCGGCGAGGAGGGAGAAGCGGCGACGGCTCCACTTCGCGTTCGAGCCGAGGAGGATGCGCTCGGTCTCGGGCGTGCCGTGGCCCGGGTCGACGACGGCGGCGATGATCGCGGCGTCGGTGCGGGGGAAGCTCGGGGATCCGTGGCGGTCCTGGCGCAGCCATCCGGCCTCGCCGATCTCGAGCGGATCGCCGGAGGCGGGCGACCAGGCATGCGCCCGGTGCCATTCGCGCATGGCGGTCGCCGTCGTGGCGAGCTCGTGGTCGAGCGGCGCGAGGCGGCCGAGGAGGGCGCGGAGCGGGACGAGCTCGGCGTCGTCGGGCTGCGTCGCGTGCGCCTCGTCGATGAGGGCGAGGACCGGCGCGCCGGCGTCGTGCTCGGGGCCGGCGAGGGTCGCGAGGCCGAGGTAGACGACGGCGGCGGTCTCGGCGGCGACGGCGGCGTCGAGCTCGGCGCGGACGGCGGCGTCGATCGGGTCGAGGGCGAGGCGCACGGGGGCGTCGACGACGCCCCAGAGGTCGGTGGGGACCTCGGCACAGGCTTCGTCGTCGGCTTCGGCGTCGGCTTCGTCGTCGGCTTCGGCGTCGGCGGCGTCGGCGGCCGGCTCTGCGGCGCGGACGGCGACGGCGCCGCGGCTGATGCGCATGACGCGGGCGCGCGGGTCGGCGGCGAGCTCAGCGAGGAGGTCCGGATCCTTGCGGCGCGCGCAGTCGCGGTCGACGAGCTGCGAGGCGTGGTCGAGGCGGCCGGGCGTGCCCGCCGTCGAGGCTCGCTCGACGGCGGTCTCGCGGGGCGCGTCTGGGTGGCGGATCGGCTCGTTCACGGCGCTCGCCAGCCTAGAGCCTGAGGTGGCTGAGGAGGGCCGAAGGCCCGTCACGACGCCATCGGCCGTCTGGGGCTTCCGGTGGTGTCGAGACGGCGGCTGCGCCGCCTCCTCAACCACCTGCGGTCTCGGCCTGCAGCCCATTCGCTACCGAAGCAGGTGTTCGCTACCGCCATTCGGGTAGCAGACGCCCGAATCGGTAGCGGATACCGGCGCCGGCGCCGTGAAGCGGGGCCGACGCCGGGCGAGCGGCGCGGCGCGGCATCCCTGGCGGGAGGGCGGCGGCTCGTAGCCTGGCGGCATGGCGATCCGTTTCCTGGAACTGTCGGCGCTCGCGACCGCGGCGATCCCCGGCCTCGATGTCGTCGAGGCGAGCGATGCGCCGTTCTCGGAGGCGGAGTTCGACTCGGCGCTCGTGCGCGAGCGCTCCGGCCGCCTCCTCCTCGTGCGGGCCCCGCGCACGCCCGACGCGGCCCGCGAGCAGCGGGCGGAGGCGCGCGCGATCGCGGCGATGACGCCGGGCGTGCGCAGCCGACTCCCCTTCGAGGTGCCGACGATGGTGGGCCTCGCCCCCGACGCCGACGCCCAGGGCGCCGCCGCGCAGACCCCGCAGGTCGCCGTCTCGGTGTTCATCGCGGGCCGCGCGCCCGAGGATCCGGAGCTCTCCCCCGGCTCGCCGCTCCTGCGCGAGCTCGGCGAGGCGATCGCGGCCGTGCACGCCCTGCCGCGCGAGTTCGCGATCGAGGCGGGCCTGCCGCAGCGCTCGGCGGGCGACGCCCGCGAGGGCGCCTCGCGCCTCGTCATGAAGGCGAAGGGCACGGGCCGTCTGCCGGCCGTGCTCGAGCGCCGCTGGCTCGCCGCGATCGACGACCCGACGCTGTGGCAGTTCCAGCCGTGCGTCTCGCACGGCGGCCTCGACCTCGACTCGTTCCTCGAGGACGCCGGTCGCCTCGCGAGCATCATCGACTGGAGCGATCTGCGCATCGGCGATCCGGCCCGCGACCTCCGCTGGGCGACGTCGATCGCGCCGGCCGCCTCGCGCGAGGTGTTCGAGGCGTACGGCGAGGCGCGCGGCGCGGGCGTGGACCGCCAGCTGCGCCAGCGCGCGAACCTCTACGCCGAGCTCGAGCTCGCGCGCTGGCTCGACCACGCGGTCGCGCTCGACGACGCGGGGATGATCGAGGACGCCGAGCGCCTCCTCGACGAGCTCGTCTCCCGCGTCCGCCAGGCGGCGGGCGCCCCGCTCGTGCACGAGACGCTGCCGGTGCTCGACCTCGAGGAGGTGCGGGACCTGCTCCGCGACGCGAAGGGGATCCGCGAGCAGCAGCGTCCGGCGAACCCCAACGCGACGGGCCCGGTGCGCCCGGCGGGCGGCGAGAGCGCCCAGCTGCGCTCGGACGCCGACGAGGCGGTGCACGGCGACGAGCACGAGCACGATCTCGACGAGGTGCTCCGCGACGGCGAGGCCGAGGCCGACGGCCAGGGCGACGAGCGTGACGGCGGGCGCGAGGGCGCGCCGGCGGCCTCGGAAGCCGACTCCGATGAGGACGCCCTTCCCGACGCCGACTTCCTCCGCGACGACGAGCGCCCCGAGGGCTCCCGCTAGCTTCCGGGTCGTCGCCCGCCCGCCCCGGCGCCGGCGCGCTCGCGCGGAACGGCCGTCCCGCGCGAGCGCTCTCGGCTATGCCCTGGCCACCGCCTCCCGCTCCGCGGCGCGAAGGGCCCGCAGCCGCTCGTCGGCCTCGTCGAGGAGGCCGAGGAGCCGCTCCTCGCTCGTGATCTCGTCGAAGGCGAGCTCGAGGTCGTCGGCGACGTAGTAGAGGATGGCGCGGATCCGCTCGACGGGCACCTCGTGGTGCTTCGACCAGGCGAGCGTGTAGAGCGCGAGCTGCAGCTGCCGCTCCCACTCGGCGGTCTCGCCGTGCGGGACGCGGCCGGTCTTCCAGTCGACGATCTCGACGGTGCCGTCGGGGTTCTCGAATACGGCGTCGAGCTTGCAGACGATCGTCCGCGCCCCGAGCCGCAGCTCGATGGTCTGCTCGACGGAGACCGGGGTGCGGTCGGCGAAGCGGCTCGCGAGGAAGGTCTCGCGGAGCGGGCGCAGGGCGGCCTCGTCCTCGGGCGTGACCTCCGAGAGCCCGAGGAGCGGGCGGTCCTCGTCGCCGATCTCGAGTCCCTCGAGGTCGAGGACGTCGCCGCCGCCGGTCGCCGCGCTCGCGTAGCGCTCCTCGACCCAGGCGTGGAACTTCGTGCCGAGGCGGGTCGCCCGGTACGGCTTCTGCGGCATGGGCCGGCGGAGGTCGTCGACGATCTCGGCGGGGTCGGTGATGGCGTCCTTGAAGCGGCTCGCGGCGAGACGGGACGGCAGGAGGATGAGCGGCGTCTCGCGCCGCTCGGCGGCCTCGGCGACGAGGAGGTCGATGGTCTGGTCCCACGGCGTCTCGCCGAGCGCGCCGCGCTCCCCCTCCGCGTCCTCGACCGTCCGCCTGACCGCCTCGGCGAGCGCGCGGGCGCGGGCGAGGGCGTCGGCGGGCATCGCCTCGCGCGGCCATTCGGGGTGCTCGACGCGGCCCCAGGCGGGGGGCTCGAGCTCCGAGAGGGCAGGCTCCTCGGCCATCCGCTCGGCGAGCTCGGGCAGGAGCGTCGCCTCGGCGAGCTCGACGAGGTACGGCGAACGCTCAGAGGCCTTGGCGCGGGTGCGCGTCCAGGGCGAGCAGGCGAGGACGAGCCGGCTGCGTGCGCGGGTGAAGGCGACGTAGGCGAGGCGCCGCTCCTCGAGCGCCGCGTCCTCCTTGATCTGGTCGTGGAGGGCGGCGAGGCCCTCTTTGACCTCGGTCTGCGTCGCGGCGTCGCGCCACTCGAGGCGCGGGAGCGCCGCGGCGTCCTTGCGGAGCTCGAACGGGAGGACGCCCTTCGCGAGCCACCCCTTCGAGCTGCGGGGCGCGGAGGGGAAGTCGCCGTCGAGCAGGCGCGGCACGACGACGAGATCCCACTCGAGGCCCTTGGCCGCGTGCACGGTGAGCAGCTGCACGGTGCCGGGCTCGGCAGGCTCCTCGGAGGCGGAGAGGTCGGCCCGCTCGCTCGCGGTCTCGAGCCATTCGAGCAGCTGCGGCAGGCTCGCCGCCTCGCCGCTCGAGACGAGGCCGGACACCGCATCGACGAAGGCGTCGAGGTTCCGCTGGCGCGAAGCGGAGCGCGGGTTCGCCTCGATCTCGATGTCGAGGAAGGCGCGGCGGATCGTCTCGTCGATGAGGTCGACGGGCGAGAGCCGCCCGAGCTCGCGGAGCTCCTGGATGAAGCGCTCGGCGGCCTTGAGCCGGTCGATGCCGTCCTCGCTGAAGCCGTCGGCGAGGAGCCGCTCGCGGCGCGACCATCCGACCACCTCGAGGGCTTCGAGGAGGCTCGCGCCGAAGTCCTCGTCCTCGTCGAGCTCGGGGACGTCGACCTCGTCGGCCTCGCCGCGGGCGACGGCGATGACGGCCTCCTGGCGGCGCCAGGTGTGGCGGGCGACGCGGCGCGCGAGCCGGTGGAGCGCGGCGATGTCGGCGATGCCGACGCGGTAGCGGGCGCCCGCGAGGAGGCGGATGAGCTCGGAGCCGGCGTCGGGGTCGTGCGTGACCTTGAGGAGGCAGACGAGGTCGGCGACCTCGGGCGAGGCGAGGACGCCGCCGAGCCCGACGATGCGGTGCGGGACGCCGCGCTCGGCGAGCGCCGAGGCGAAGTCGCCCATGGTGGCGCGCTTGCGGAAGAGCATCGCGATCGACGGCGCCTCGTCGCCGGCGGCCTCCGCCGCGCGGAGCGCGTCGGCGCAGAGCTCGGCGCAGGCCTCGGCCTCCTCCTCGAGCGTCGCGGCGTCGACGAGCTCGATGAGCCCGTCGCCGGCGTCGCCGCGCGCGGAGAGCTCGGGGATCTCCTGGCCGGTCTCGAGCGGCTTCGTCTCGGGCAGCGGCGAGGCGACGAGGTTCGCGGCGTCGAGGATGCGCCGGTCGTTGCGCCAGCTCGTGGAGAGGGTGAGCACCGATTCGGGGGCGCCGCCGAAGTCGAGGAGGAATCGGCCCATCGTGCCGGGGCTCGCGCCACGCCATCCGTAGATGGCCTGCTTCGGGTCGCCGACGGCCATGACGTTCGCGCCGCGGAAGATGCCGGCGAGGAGCTCCACCTGGCCGGCGGAGGTGTCCTGGTACTCGTCGAGGATGATGTGGCGGGCACGCGCGCGCAGCTCGCCGCGGACCGCCGAGGAGCGGCGGATGATCTCGGCGGCGCCGGCGACCTGGTCGGAGAACTCGATGAGCCCGCGCTCGCGCTTGCGCCGCTCGTAGGCGGCGACGAGGTCGGCGAGCGGCGCGAGCGCCTCGACCGGCGGCACGGCGTCGCGGACGGGCGCCCAGGGCGCGGCGCCCGGCTTCGAGGTCTCCGACTTGGGGAGCTCGAGGATGCGGCGGAACTCCTCGGGGAAGCGCGCGAGGCGCTCCGGCTCGACGCCGTTGTCGCGGGCGGCGCGGGCGAGCTCGAGGGCGAGCGAGGCGATGCTCGGCGCGGTGAGGTCGAGGGAGGCGAGGCGCTCGTCGTCGGAGGCGGTGACGAGCCCGCGCATGAGCAGCCACGCGCTCGCCTCGTCGAGGAGGGTCGAGTCGGGCTCGCGCCCGACGAGGAGCGCGTACTCGCGGTAGATCGCGTTCGCGTAGGAGTTGTAGGTCGAGATCTCGGGGCTCTCGAGCGCGAGCGAGGCGGGGATGAGCCCGGCCGCGCGGAGCTTCCGCAGACCTGACTCCACGCGCTCGCGCAGCTCGGCGGTGGCCTTCCGGGTGAAGGTGAGGCCGAGGATGCTCGAGGGCGTCGCCTCGCCCGTCACGACGAGGGTGAGGATGCGCAGCATCATCGTGTGCGTCTTGCCGGATCCCGCGCCGGCCATGACGAGGCAGGGCCCCTCGACGTGGTCGAGGACGCGCGCCTGCTCGTCAGTCGGGAGGAAGACGCGCTCGCCGGGGCCGGCGAGGGCGGTCGCGATCGCCTCGTGGAGCTCGGCCCGGGAGCCGAAGCTCGGGAGCCGGTCGGCGGGCTCGCTCGCGGCGCCCGAGGTCGAGTCGGCGGGGTCGATGGTCGTCACTGGGTGACCTCCGGGATGCGGTGGATCGAGCAGGCGCCGCTCGAGCCGTGGCTCTTCTCGCAGCAGGTGTCGGGGTGGAAGCGGAGCACGGCCCGGTCGAGGGCGGCGCGGATGGCCTCCTCGAGCGCCTCGCCGTCGAGTCCGTCCTCGACGAGCCGCTCGAGCGCCTCGACGTCGATGCCGGCCATGCCGTGGGCGATGCGCGCGAGCCGCTCCCGGGCGCGCGCGAGGCCGTCGTCGCCGCCCTCCTGGCGCCGGGGCGTCGGCTTCGGGGTGCCGAGGTAGACGAGCTGGGCGCCGTCGACCGGCTGGTACTGCGGGATGTCGCCGCCCGGGTCGACGCTGCCGGGCCCGGACGGGTCGAGGCCCTCGGGCGGCTCGTGCTCCTGCACGGCGCCTTCGGCGATCGCGAGGCGGTAGGCGGCGAGCTGGGCGTTCCTGGTCGCGTCGTCGATCGAGATGGGGCTCTTGCCGGTCTTGAAGTCGACGACGCGGAGGGCGCCGTCGCGGCCCTCCTCGATACGGTCGATCTTGCCGTTCACGACGGGCAGCGCGGCCTCGCCCACCGGCCACGAGATGCGCGCCATGGCGGGCGCCTTGGCGGCCTCCTCGGGCTCGTCGGGCAGCTCGAGCGCCTCGGCGGGCAGCGGCGGGAGGGGCATGCGGAAGGCGCGCTCGGCGCCGATGACGCGCCATCCCTCCTGCTTCGCGTCGACGAGGTAGGTCGAGAGCGTGCCGGAGAGGTGGGCGGCGCGCTCGAGGAGGCGCGTGCGGTCCCACTCGGCCTCGGCCTCGACGCTCATGGCCTGCTCGCGCACCCACTCGAGCCGCTCGGCGGCGTCGGGGAAGTCGAGCTCGGCCGCCGCGTGGACGATGGTGCCGAGGCCCATGGCCGCCGAGGTCGAGCCGCCGCCGTGGCGCTCGACGAACCAGGCGACGGGGCACTTCTCGAAGGCCTCGACGCCGGAGGGCGAGACCGGGAGCTCGTAGGCGGGCCCGGACTCTGAGGGCTCCTCGCCCGGCGCGGGCCTCCGCTCGCGGAGGACGGGCGCGGTCGTCGAGAGGTCGTCGAGGCCGAGCCAGGCGTCGGGGTCGGCGCCCGGCGCGCCCGCGAGCGCGAGGCGCGCGAGCGCGAGCGATTCGGGCGAGCCGACGCGGCCGGCGGCCTCGCTCGCGGCGCCCGATCGGCGCAGCTCGGCGACGAGGCGGCGCAGGCTCACGGAGCCCGGCGGGAGCTTCGATGTCCAGTCGTCGCCTGGGAGGTCGAGCCATTCGAGCACGCGGCTCGGCGACTCGTCCTCGCCGCGCACGGCGGTGAGGAGCACGTGCTCGCTCGCTCGCGTGATCGCCTGCAGGAGCAGCCGCAGCTCGTCGGAGAGCACCTCGCGGCGGCGGGCGCGCATCGACTCGGCGACGGCGACGGGGTCATCCGGATTCGGCAGTACGCCCTCGCGACCGCGCAGGAGGTCGGCGAGCAGGCCCGCGCCGAGGAGGCTGTCGCGCAGACGCGGGTTCGGCCAGGCGCCCTCGTTGAGGCCGGGCACGACGACGACGCGGAACTCGCGGCCGAGCACGGCTGGCGGCGTGCCGAGCACGACGCCCTCCGCCTCGACCTGGCGGCCGAGCGAGTCGGCCATGACCGAGCGGCTCATCCACTGCTCGAGGAAGGCGGAGGGATGGCTGTCGGGCTCGCGCTCGACGACGCGCTTGGCCGTGTCGAAGAGGGCGACGACGGCGTCGAGCCGCGAGTTCGCCCGGATCGCGGCGGGGCCCTCGCCCAGGGCGGCCTCGCGCCAGTCCTTCGCGACCTTCGCGGTCTCCCAGATCGCCCACATGACCTCATCGGCGGCGCCGCCCGTCATGGCCGTCTCGCGGGCGGCGCGCAGGCACTCGCCGAGGCGGCGCAGGGCGATGACGCCGCGGTCGCGGCCGAGGGTGCGGGACGCCTCGAAGGCCCGCATGGCCGTGAGGGCGAGCGGCGCGCTGTCGGGATCGCCGAGGGTCGCGAGGCCGCCGATGGCGGACACTGCCTCGACGAGGAGCTCGTCGCTCGATCGACCGCGCGCCGCGGCGACCGCGGCCGAGCCCGCCGGCGCGCCGGCCTCGGCTTCCGCCTCGCCCTCCCCCGCGAGCGCCGCGCGCTCCTCGAAGCGGAGGGCCTTGCGCACGCGCCGGAGCTGGCCCGAGTCGGCGCCGAAGAGCGGCGAACGGGCGAGCTCCTCGACGGCCTCGGCCGTGAGCTCCTCCTCGCCGATGGCGATCCACGCGAGCCGCACGATCGCGGCGACGGTCGGGTCGTCGACGGCTCGCGGCGGCCGGTCGGTGCGGGCGGGCACGTCGTAGCGGGCGAGGAGGCGCTCGAGCGGCGCGATCTGGGCGCCCGAGCGCACGACGACGGCCATCTCCCGCCAGGGCACGCCGGCCGCGAGGTGGAGCTCCCGGAGGTACGCCGCGATGCGCTCGGCCTCCTCGACCGGGCTCGCGGCGATCGAGCGCATGATGGGCTCGGGCGCGCGCCATCCGGTCACGGCGCCGATCGCCTCGGCGTCGCGCGCCGTCGAGCCGAGCGCGGCGTCGCGGGCGGCCGGAGCGAGGCGGTGCTCCGCGGCGCGCGTCGCGGCGATGCGCTCGGCGATCGCCGAGGCCGCCGCCCGCAGCTCGGGGCCCTGCCGGTGCACGCGCTCGAGCACGATCCGCTCGGGATCGCGCCCCTCGCGCCGCCAGCTCACGGCGTGCTCGGGGCGGCCGCCGTGGAAGCCGCCCATGGCGGCATCCGGGTCGCCGAAGGTGACGACGGCGGCGCCGCACGCCTCGAGCGCCTCGAGGAGCGCGCGGGCGGGCTCGGCGAGCTCCTGCGCGTCGTCGACGAGCACCCAGCGCACGCGGTCGAAGGCGCCCGGCGCCGGCGTCTCCCCCGCGGCCGCGGCCTCGGCGCGCTCGTAGAGGACGGAGACTGCCTCGAGTAGGAGCTCGGGGGTCGTGAAGGCGCCGGAGCCGCTCGTCGCGGCGAGCTCGAGCCGGGCGCGCAGCACCCGCGCGACGGCGCGCCACACGGGCATCCGCGCCGCCTCGGCGAGCGCCTCGAGCTCCTCGGGCGAGACGTCGTGATCGGCGGCGACGGCGAGGATCGAGCGCAGCTCGGCGCGGAAGCCGGCGAGGTCGAGCATCTCGGGCGTGACCGGGTCGGGCCAGAGATCGCGGCCCTGCTCGCGCTCGAAGGCGAGCAGCTCCGAGAGCATAGCCTCCTCATCGGGGCCGGTGACGAAGCTCGGCGGCTCCTCCCCCGAGCGCTCGCGGTCGGCGCGGACGATGGCGAAGGCGGCCGACTGCGGCGTGCGGCCGAGGGCGCCGGAGGTCGTGGGCGCGGCGATGCGGGCGGCGATGCGGTCGCGCAGGCGGCTCGCGGAGCGGCGATCGGGCGCGAGGACGAGCAGCTCGTCGCTCGCGACGCCGCGGTCGAGGAGGGCGGCGACGGCCTCGACGAGCGCCGTCGTGCGGCCGGAGCCGGGCGCGCCGAGCACGGCGGCGGAGCGCCGCTCCAGGACGGCGTCGACGACCGCCCGCTGCGAGGGGTCGAGCTCGAGGGCGGGGGCGCCGTCGGGGCCCGCCGGATCGCGCATCTCGTTCATGGGCGCCACGGTAGCCGGAGCCTCGGACATTTCGAGACGAGCTCGCCTCCGCCCGGGGCCGAGCCGCCAGGTCGACGGCGGGCGTTCGCCGCGAGCGCACCCCGGAGAGCCCCGTTCCCGCCGAGCGCCGGGCCCGCCCCTTGTACCCTGGTGCCCGACCGCAACCCGGTCGCCTCGCCCGGGCCGTCCGCCCGCCGCGACGCGGCCTGCACCCGAAAGGCCACACCGTGGAACTTCGCATCGGCATCAAGCACGCTCCCCGCGAGCTCTCCTTCGAGACCGAGCAGTCGCTCGCCGAGGTCGAGCGGATCGTCACGAGCGCCATCGAGGAGAAGTCCCCGATCGTCCGCTTCACGGACGAGAAGGACCGCACCTACCTCGTGAAGACGGACGACATCCTCTACGTCGAGCTCTCGGCCGACCAGGCTCGCCGCGTCGGCTTCATCGCGTAGCCGTGGAGCTGCTCTTCGCCGGCCTCGCCGGCCTCGCCATCGGCGCCGTCATCGGCCTGCTCGCGCGCCCGCGCACGCTCATCGGCGCGGCGCTCCCGGCGGCGCTCGGCGGCATCGCCGCGCTCGCGCTCTGGGAGGCGCTCACCTGGCTCGGCGCCGTCCCCGGCTTCGCCTGGCTCAAGTACGACGCGGCGTGGATCTGGTGGATCACGCTCCTCCTCACGGCCGCGATCGTCGCCGCCGTCGTCATCCCGATGGCGAGCCGCCGCGAGCGCGCCGACGCCGACCTCCTCGACCGTCTCAGCCACGTCGGCCGCACGAAGCCGCGCCGTCGCCGCAAGGCGGGCGAGACGACCGCCCAGGCCGCCGCCGCGCAGAAGGCCGAAGACGAGGCCGAGGCGAAGGCCGAGGCCGAGGCGGACGCCGACGCGGATGGCGCGGACGCCGAGCTCGCCGCCGACGAGGCCGCCGCCGCGACCGAGACCGAGGCGCTCGCAGACGTCGAAGTCGACGCCGACGCCGAGATCGACACCGCCGACGAGCCCGTCGCCGACGGCGCGCACACGCCCGACTCCGTCCTCGCCGACGCCCAGGGCGTCGTCGAGGACGACGACTCCGAGACGGTCGCGCGCTAGCGCACGCTGAATGCCGAAGGGGCGCCCCTTCGGCATTCCCCGCGAGCCGCAGCGCGGGCGGCGTCCCGGCAGACGGCTTCAGGCCGCGAGCCCCAGCGCGCTCATCCGGCGCGAGTGGTTCGCCATGAGGTTCGAGAGCAGCGACTCCACGAGCTCGGCCTCCTTCTCGGGCGCCGCGGCGCCGCGGGGCAGGCCGAAGCGCTCGCGGGCGAAGAGGATGCAGTCGCCCATGATCCGGCGGCCCCACATGGCCACGCGCGGCCCGACGAGGGCGTCGGCCTCGAACATCGAGGCGAGCACGCCGCGCAGGAGCTCCTGCTCCTCGGCGTCGTCGAGCAGGGGCTCCGCCTTCGTCTTCGGGACGGCCGGCAGCAGGCCGACGAGCTCGCGGTAGAGGTCGTGGAGGAAGCCGGAGGTGAGGTAGCAGCTGATGAGGCGCTCGGCCGTGTCGCGGCCGCGCACGCGCTCGACGAACTCGTCGAGGGGCGGGCTCACGCGGCGCAGCTCCGCGCTCGGGTCGCCGCCCTCCTCCGAGAGGCGGGCGAGGAAGCCCTC
Source organism: Pseudoclavibacter triregionum (assembly GCA_910822395.1). Taxonomy (GTDB): domain Bacteria; phylum Actinomycetota; class Actinomycetes; order Actinomycetales; family Microbacteriaceae; genus Pseudoclavibacter; species Pseudoclavibacter triregionum. The sequence continues at coordinate 1,622,465 of OU365335.1, read as the reverse complement.
GTTGCGCTCGAGCGCCTCGGCGGCGGCCTGGCCGATGCGGTGCTTGCCCTCGAGCTTCGGCGCCTCGGCGACGAGGTCGGAGAGCTCCTGGAAGAGCACGAGCTCGAGGTAGGCGGCCTGCGCGAGGACGTCGACCGCGCCGGGGGCGAGGTCGGCGAGGGACTCCGGCTCGGGGCCCGCGGCGGCGGGCTCCTCGGCGGCGTGGTCGCGGCGTCCGAACGGTGACTTCACGCGGGCCATCCTACGCGGGCGGCCCCGCCGAGCGGCCCGTCGGGGCGGATGCCGGAGCCTGCGGGCGTAGACTGCCCGCACCGGCGCGCGCTCGCGCCCCGCGGCCGAGCGCCCCGCGCGCTCGCGCGGGCAGCCGGCGATCCAGCATCCGCTCGTTCAGCAAGACGGCGCCCTTCGAATCCCGGGCGCGACCCGCTGCACCCGTTCGACAGGCACACCCACACGTGAACTTCTCCGACCTCAACGTCGACGCCGACCTCTGCGAGGCGCTCGCCGCGCACGGCATCACCGAGCCCTTCCCCATCCAGGAGCAGACGATCCCGCTGGCCATCTCCGGCCAGGACATCATCGGCCAGGCGAAGACGGGCACCGGCAAGACCCTCGGCTTCGGCCTCCCCCTCATCCAGCGCCTCGGCCCCGACCCCGAGCCGGGCGTCCAGGCCCTCGTCGTCGTCCCCACGCGCGAGCTCGCCGTGCAGGTGTACGAGGACCTCGTCCTCTGCACCGCGAACCGCCCGACGAAGGTCGCCGCGATCTACGGCGGCAAGGCGTACGAGGGCCAGATCGAGGAGATCAAGGCCGGCGCCCAGATCATCGTCGGCACCCCCGGCCGCCTCCTCGACCTCGGCCAGCAGCGCCTCCTCTCGCTCGCGAACGTCCGCGAGATGGTGCTCGACGAGGCCGACAAGATGCTCGACCTCGGCTTCCTCCCCGACATCGAGCGCCTCTTCGCGCAGACGCCGGCGACGCGCCACACGATGCTCTTCTCGGCGACGATGCCCGGCACGATCGTGAACCTCGCGCGCCGCTTCATGAACCGCCCGGTCCACATCCGCGCGACCGACCCCGACGAGGGCGTCACGCAGGCGAACATCGAGCACCACGTCTACCGCGCCCACTCGCTCGACAAGGACGAGATGATCGCGCGCATCCTCCAGGCCGAGGGCCGCGGCAAGACCGTCATCTTCACGCGCACGAAGCGCGCCGCCGCGAAGCTCATGGACGAGCTCGCGGACCGCGGCTTCAACGTGGGCGCCGTCCACGGCGACCTCAACCAGGAGCAGCGCGAGCGCCACATGGCCGCCTTCAAGGCGGGCAAGCGGGACGTCCTCATCGCGACCGACGTCGCCGCGCGCGGCATCGACGTCGACGACGTCACGCACGTCATCAACCACACGATCCCGGACGACGAGAAGACGTACCTCCACCGCGTCGGCCGCACCGGCCGCGCCGGCAACACGGGCATCGCCGTGACCTTCGTCGACTGGGACGACCTCCACAAGTGGGGCATGATCGCCCGCGCGCTCGAGCTGCCCCAGATCGACCCGCCGGAGACGTACTCCTCCTCGCCGCACCTCTACACGGACCTGCGGATCCCCGAGGGCACGAAGGGCCGCCTGCCGGGCGCCTCGAAGTCGACGGCCCCGCGCCGCGAGCCGCGCGTCGGCGCGGTCGAGCGCCGCGGACGCGACGGCGAGGGCTCCGGCGAGCGCCGCTCGCGCGGCGGCCGCGGACGCACGCGGACGCGCTCGGGCGAGGGCGTGCTGGACGCCGCGCAGGGCGAGGTCCGCGAGAGCGCCGCGGGCGCCGAGGGCGAGGGCGCGGGCGCGACCCCGCGCCGTCGCCGCCGTCGCCGCGGCGGCCGCGGCCGCGGCCGCGGCGCGGGCGAGGGACGCCAGGGCGAGGGCCAGCAGAGCGAGGGCGGCCAGCAGAGCGAGAACGGATCGCAGAGCGAGGCCCCGCAGGGCGAGGCCTAGTCCCCAAGCGGATTCGACGAAGGCCCGGGGAGCGCGAGCTCCTCGGGGCCTTCCTCATGCGGTCGGGCAGTCGACGCGAGCGCGCCGCCCGCGAACCCGCCTAGCCGCGCTCTTCCGGATACACCGGCGCCGACCCCGTCGCCGCCGAGATGATCCGGTCGAGCTGCTCCGGGTCGGTCGTGTGCTCGCCGAGCCGGTTCGGCTTGCCCGCGCCGTGGTAGTCGCTCGACCCCGTCACGATGAGGTCGTGGACCCTCGCGTGGTGCCGCAGCGTCGCGCGCCCCGGCTCGTCGTTCTCGCGGTGGCCGATCTCGAGGCCCATGAGGCCCGCCTCGACGAGCTCGCCGATGGCGTCCGTCGACATCGCCCGGCGGCCGCGCGTGGCCGGATGCGCGAGCACCGGCACGCCGCCGGCCGCGCGGATGAGCTCGACCGCGCGCTTCGGCGGCGGCGCGATGTGCGGCCGGTAGTAGCCGCCCTGCCAGTGGAGGATCGACTCGAAGGCGGCCGAGCGGTCGGGCACGATGCCCTTCGTCACGAGCGCGTCGGCGATGTGCGGGCGGCCGACGGTGGCGCCGGGCTCCGCGTGCGAGAGCACGTCGTCCCAGCTCAGGGGGTAGTCGGCGGCGATGCGCGCGACCATCCGCTCGGCCCGCTCGAGCCGCTCGACGCGCGTCTGCGCCATCTCCGCCTCGAGCTCGGCGTGCGCGGGGTCGATGAGGTAGCCGAGCACGTGGACGCTCGCGGGCCCGAGCTGCGCCGAGAACTCGACGCCCGGGATGAGCGTGATGCCGAGCTCGCGCGCCGCCGCGGCCGCCGGGCCCCAGCCCGAGACGGTGTCGTGGTCGGTGAGCGCGACGGTGCCGAGCCCGGCGCGCGCCGCCTGGCGCATGACCTCCGCTGCGGGCTCCGTGCCGTCGGAGGCGTCGGAGTGCGTGTGGAGGTCGATGGGGAGGGCGTCGTCGTAGCGGCGGCGGGGGGCGTCGAGCTGGGAGGGCATGCGGATCAGTCAACCACTCGCGCGTACGATGTCCCGGTCATGTCGCCCCGCTCCCCCCGCCCCTCGCGCCCCGGAACGGCCGGCGCGCGACGTCTCGGCCTCGGCGCCGCCATCGCCGGGCTCCTCGTCGTGCTCCTCGCCGCCGGCTGCGCCGTGCTCGCCTGGCCGCAGGCCTTCGGCCTCGAGCTCGCCTTCGGCGTCTCGCAGCTCATCGCCTTCCGCGGCCCCCTCCTCATCGTCGGCGCCGTCGGGCTCCTGCTCTCGCTCCTCCTGCTCATCGCGCTCCCCCGCGGCCGCCGCGGCTTCGCCGTCGCGACGACGCTCGTGCTCGCCGCCTTCGTCCTCGCGCAGGCGGGCGTCATGGCGAGCCGCGGGCTCGGCTCCGGCGACGTCTCCGGCGACAAGGCCGAGGGCTCGATCCGCGTGCTCGCCTGGAACACGCGCGGCGACGAGCCCGGATCGCCGACCATCGCCGATCTCGCGATCGCCCACGGCGCGGACATCGTCGCCCTCCCGGAGACGACCGAGGAGATGGGCGAGGAGGTCGCGAACCTCATGGGCGAGGCGGGCAGGCCCATGTGGGTCCACACGATCGTCGTCGACCCCGACTACAAGTGGACCTCGACGACCCTGCTCATCTCGCCCGAGCTCGGCGACTACGAGATCGACGCGAGCCGCGGCGGCACGACCGACCTGCCGACCGTCATCGCGACGCCGGTGGACGGCGAGGGGCCGACGATCATCGCCGCCCACCCCATCGCCCCGGTCCCCTCGCACATGGCCGAATGGCGATCCGACCTCGAGTGGCTCGCCCTGCAGTGCCGCGGCGACGCGATCGTCGCGGGCGACTTCAATTCGACGCTCGACCACCTCGCCGGCTTCGGCGACGACGGCCACGACTTCGGCGAGTGCGACGACGCGGCCGTGCAGGCGGGCTCCGGCGCGAACGGCACCTGGCCGGCGGGCGTCCCGCCGATCCTCGCCTCCCCGATCGACCACGTCATGGCGACGGACCAGTGGCGGGCGACGCGATTCGAGGTCGTGACGGACCACGATCTCGCGGGCTCCGACCACCGCCCCGTCCTCGCGGAGCTCGCCCCCGCGAGGTAGCGGCTCGCCGCGGAGGGCCCCGCGATTCGCCCCGCCCAGCGTCGTGGGGGACAATGCGCCGTATGACGCAGGAGACGACGCCCCGGGCCACCGCGAACCGCAGCACGCTTCCCGCCGACTCGGCGTTCACGCGCGAGATCGGCTCGGGGTGGGCGGATCGCCCCGAGTCCATCCCGGAGGTCTCGGCCGCCGCCGCGGCCGCCGCCGTGCGCCGCCGCGCCCTCAGCGAGCGCCACCTCGGCACGCGCCTCGTCATCCCCGCCGGCGGCCTCAAGCAGCGCTCGAACGACTGCGACTACCGCTTCCGCGCCCACTCCGCCTTCACGCACCTCACGGGCTGGGGCTCGGAGGCCGTGCCGGACTCCGTGCTCGTGCTCGAGCCGAGCGGCACCGCGCATGCCGCGACCCTCTACTTCCGCGAGCGCGCGACGCGCGAGGACGCCGAGTTCTACGCGAACCCGGAGATCGGCGAGTTCTGGATCGGCCCGCGCCCCTCCCTCGCGCACGTCGCCGGCGAGCTCGGCGTCGAGACGCGCCACCTGCGCGAGCTCTTCCTCGACGGCGACGTGCCGACGATCCTCGTCCGCGAGGCCGACCCGCGCATGACCGAGCAGGTCGACCGCACGCGCGCCCGCCGCTCGGCGGACGGCATGGACCGCGCCGACGAGCTCGACGGCGACGCCCTCCTCGAGCAGGACCTCAGCGAGATGCGCCTCGTGAAGGACGACTTCGAGATCGGCGAGATCCGGGCGGCCGTCGCGGCCACGGCGAAGGGCTTCGACGACATCATCCGCGAGCTCGATCGCGCCGCCGGGCACGAGCGCGGCGAGCGCATCATCGAGGGCGCCTTCTTCGCCCGCGCGCGCCTCGAGGGCAATGAGCTCGGCTACGAGACGATCGCGGCCGCCGGCCCCCACGCCTGCTACCTGCACTGGACGCGCAACGACGGCCCGGTCGTCCCCGGCGACCTCGTGCTCGTGGACGCCGGCGTCGAGGTCGACTCGCTCTACACGGCCGACATCACCCGCACGCTGCCGGTCGACGGCACGTTCACGCCGCTCCAGCGGCAGGTGTACGAGGCCGTGCGCGCGGCGGCCGACGCCGCCTTCGCGGTCGTGAAGCCGGGCATCACCTTCCGGATGATCCACGAGACGGCGATGCAGTCGATCGCCGAGTCGGTCGGCGCCTGGGGCCTGCTCCCCTGCTCGGTCGAGGAGGCCGTGCAGCCGGACGGCCAGCAGCACCGCCGCTGGATGGTCCACGGCACGAGCCATCACCTCGGCCTCGACGTGCACGACTGCGCGAAGGCGCGCCGCGAGCTCTACCTCGACGGCGTCCTCGAGGAGGGCATGGTCTTCACGATCGAGCCCGGCCTCTACTTCCAGGCCGACGACCTCACGGTGCCGGAGGAGTACCGCGGCATCGGCGTGCGCATCGAGGACAACATCCTCGTCACCGCCGACGGCGCGGAGAACCTCTCGATCGCCATCCCGCGCACGGCGGACGACGTCGAGGCGTGGATGGCGCGGGTGCGCGGCGAGCGCCGCGCCTGACTAGCGCTCTCGCTCGCCCTCGGCCGGTCGCTCGGCGGCGTCGTCGTCGGCCGCCGGCCGCGGGCGCGAGAGCGCCTCGAGCTCGGCGCGGCGGCGCGCCGCCTCCTGGCGGCGGAGCTCGTCCTGGACCTCGCCGTAGGTGCGGGCCGTGGCGGCGAGCGCCGCGGGGGCCTGCGGCGCGACGGGCGCCTGCGAGACGGGCTGCTGCGATCCGGGATGCGCCTCGACCGGCTCCTCGCGGAGCGTCGGACGGTCGAGGAAGCGGCCCTGCGGGGCCTGGGCCGACTCATGGGACGCCGGCGCGCGGCCGCCGGCCGCGTGCGCGCCGTGCGAGCTCGCAGCGTCCTGGAACGGCGCGGGAGCGGGGCCGGCGGCCGCCGCCGCCGGCGCCTGCTGCGGCGCCGGAGCGCCCCCGCCGAGCCGCTGGCGCGCGGCCGCGGCGTCCGAGGCGGGCACGACGACGTCGAAGCGCGTCGCGACCGTCTGCATGACGCTCGTGAAGTCGCGCTTCGCGGGGTTCATCGCGTAGCCGACGACGCCCCAGAGCAGGCCGAAGCCGACCGCGACGAGGCCCATCGCGAGCAGCGAGCCGAGCTGGATCTCGGGGTTCACGATCATCGAGACGAGCCCGGCGAACATCGCGAGCATGAGGCCCGACATCAGGCCGGACGCCGCGGCGCGGGCGTACGACATCCGCCCGGTCACGCGCTCCACCGACTTGAGGTCGCTGCCGATGATCGAGACGTGCTCGATCGGGAAGCCCGCGTCGGCGAGGCGGCCGACGGCGGCCTTCGCCTGGGCGTACTCGCCGAAGGAGGCGACGGTCTCGCCCTGCGGGATCGGCGGGAATCGGCGCGCGGCGCGCTGGCTCGAGGGATCGCTCATGCCGCCATCCTCCCAGCCGGCCGTCGCGCGAAGCCCGGCGATCGCCGAGGATCGGGCCCTGTTCGCCGAGGGCGTGCGGCGGGCGGGCGGATGCCCTCCCCGGCGCGTCCGGGCGCCTCGGCGCCCGCGGGACTAGGCTCCTCCGAGTGAGCGTCTCCAAGGTCTTCGTCTCGCGACTCGCGAACTGCGGGGTCTTCGACCCAGACGGCCTCCGCATCGGCAAGGTGCGGGACGTCATCGTCGTGTTCCGGGCCGAGCACGCGCCCCGCGTCGCGGGCCTCGCCGTCGAGGTGCCCGGCAAGCGGCAGATCTTCCTGCCCATCCAGCAGGTGACCTCGATCGGCTCGAGCCAGATCATCGCCGACGGCGTCATCGACCTCCGCCGCTTCGCGCAGCGCGGCGAGGAGGTGCGCGTGCTCGGCGAGATCATCGGCCGCCGCGTCATCTTCCGCGACGACGCCCTCCCGGACGACTCGGGCGCGCCCGGCGCCGGCACGATCGACGACGTCTCGATCGAGCAGGACGAGGCCGGCGAGTGGTCGATCGGCCAGCTCTACCTCCGCCTCCCCCGCAAGGGCGCGAACTTCTTCGGCAAGGCGCCCTCTCGCTACGCCACCTGGGACGAGGTCGAAGTCGACCTCGAGCTCGAGGGGGACCAGTCGGCGACGGCCTTCCTCACGGCGCACTCCGAGATGCGCCCCTCCGACCTCGCGGCGACGCTCCTCGAGCTCCCCCGCGACCGCATGTTCGAGGTCGCCGCCGAGCTGCCCGACGAGCGGCTCGCGGACGTCCTCGAGGAGATGTACGAGGACGACCAGGTCGCGATCATCGAGCACCTCGACGACGAGCACGCCGCCGACGTCCTCGACCGCATGCAGCCCGACGACGCCGCGGACCTCGTCGCGAAGCTCGGCCCCGAGCGCTCAGAGCACCTCCTCGAGCTCATGGAGCCGGAGGAGGCCGAGGACGTCCGCATGCTCCTCGAGTTCGCCCCGAACACCGCGGGCGGCCTCATGACGACCGATCCCGTCATCGTCTCGCAGGACACCTCGATCGCCGAGGCGCTCGCGATCATCCGCCGCAAGGAGCTGCCCGCCGCGCTCGCGACGACCGTCTTCGTGACGATGTCGCCCTACGAGCCGCCGACCGGCCGCTTCCTCGGCATCGTCCACTTCCAGCGCATGCTCCGCCACCCTCCGCATGAGACGGTCGGCACGATCATGGACCGCACGACGGAGCCCGTCACGACCGAGACGCCGGACTCCGAGGTGAGCCGCGTGCTCGCGAGCTACGACCTCATGGCGCTGCCGGTCGTCGACGACGAGCACCGCCTCGTCGGCGTCATCACCGTCGACGACGTGCTCGACCACATCCTCCCGGCCGACTGGCGCTCCGCCGACGCCCCGAGCCCGGCCACGGCGCCGCGCCTCGTCGGACGCGCGACGACGGGCGCGACCGCCGCCCAGCCGCCGACCCAGCGAGGAGGCGAGCATGGCCGACGCTGACCGCGAGGAGCTGCGCGAGCAGGAGATGCTCGCGACGCCGAAGTCCGTGACCCGCCGGCGCCTCTTCAGCCGCCGACGCGGGCGCGACGACGAGCCGGAGACGGTGGAGTCGAGCGATCGCCTGGGCCGCGCCATGGAGGCCATCGCGCGCGGCATGGGCACGCCGATGTTCCTCATCATCCTCACGATCTTCGTCGCGGGGTGGATGGCCTGGAACTCGATGGCGCCCGTGGAGATGCGCTTCGACTCCGCCGACATCGGCTTCACCGCCCTCACGCTCATGCTCTCGCTGCAGGCCTCGTACGCCGCCCCGATGCTCCTCCTCGCGCAGAACCGCCAGGATGACCGCGACCGCGTGCAGATCGAGCAGGACCGCCAGCGCGCCGAGCGCAACACGGCCGACCTCGAGTACCTCGCGCGCGAGATCGTCGCCCTGCGCATCCTCGTGAAGGACATGGCGACGAAGGACTTCATCCGCGCCGAGCTCCGCGCCCTCCTCGAGGACATCGAGGAGCTCGACGAGGACAAGGAGCGCGGCATCCCCGTGCTCGACGACGACGCCGAGCGCCCTGCCTCGCGCCCTCGCGCGGCCGCGATCCGCGAGCGCCAGGAGCGCGCCCGCGGCGAGGAGCGGCGCTGACCGGCTCGCGCGCCGAGGCGGCCCGGCGGGCCCTCGGCGCGGTCGTCGACCCGGAGCTGCGGCGCCCGATCGACGAGCTCGGCATGGTCGAGCGCGTCGAGGAGGGCGAGGACGGGATCGTCCGCATCGAGGTGCGGCTCACCATCGTCGGCTGCCCCGCGGCCTCGCGCATCGAGCGGGACGTCCGCGAGGCCGTCGCCGGCGCGATCGGCCGGAACGGCTGGGAGCTGGAGCTCGGCGTCATGACCCCCGAGCAGCGGACGGCCCTCACCGAGCGGCTGCGCGGCTCGCGCCCCTCGGCGCACCCCTTCGGCCGCGACTCGCTCACGCGCGTCATCGCCGTGACGAGCGGCAAGGGCGGCGTCGGCAAGTCGACGGTCGCCGCGAACCTCTCGGCCCGGATGGCGGCCGACGGCCTCCGCGTCGGGCTCGTCGACGCGGACGTCCACGGCTTCTCGATCCCCGGCCTCATGGGGCTCGCGGGCGAGGGCGCCGACGAGCGCTCGGAGACGGGCTCGGCCCGGCCGACGCGCGTGGGCGAGCTCATCCTGCCCCCGGTCATCCACGGCGTGAAGGTCATCTCGATCGGCATGTTCCTCGGCGGCGCCGAGGAGGACCCCGAGCACGCCGGCATCGTCGCCTGGCGCGGACCCATGCTCCACCGCACCCTCGAGCAGTTCCTCCGCGACGTCCACTTCGGCGATCTCGACGTGCTCCTGCTCGACCTGCCGCCGGGGACCGGCGACATCGCGATCTCGATGGGGCAGCTCCTGCCCGGCGCGGAGGTCGTGGTCGTGACGACCCCGCAGCCGGCCGCCGCCGAGGTCGCCTGGCGCTCGGGCGCGCTCGCCCGGAAGACCGGCCAGCGCGTCGTCGGCGTCATCGAGACCATGTCGCCCGCGACGATGCCGGACGGCTCGCGCTTCGCGCTCTTCGGCGAGGGCGGCGGACGCCTCGTGGCCGAGCGGCTCTCGGACGGCGGCTCAGGCGCGGCGGATGGATCCGACGTGGAGGCCGTGCCGGTGCTCGCGGAGGTGCCCGTCGACGAGCTCCTCCGCGCGGATGGGGACGCGGGGACGCCGCACGTCCTCGCGCACCCCGACTCCCCCGCGGCGATCGCGCTCGCCGCCGCCGCGCGCGCCCTCGCCGCGCGCCCCCGAGGCCTCGCGGGCCGTTCCCTCGGCCTCTCCCCGCGCTGACGGACACTCAGTCGAAGATTCTTCACCCTCGATTCACCGACGGCTCGCAGCGTCCCGCCGCGCGCGATGCGCGCGAACGCCCGGTCGCCGCTGGCTCCTCATCGTCTGCTGCGTCCTCGGCATCCTCGCCGGCCTCGCCCTCGTCGCCTACGCGATCATGGACTGGGACGGCATCATCGAGGCCGCCCACGACGCCAACTCGCGCCGCGGCCGCGCCGTCGCCGACTTCCTCCTGATCATCTACCTCGCGGCCGGCGCCGCCTTCGCGCTCTGCTGCGGCGAGGGCCTCCTCTGCCGCACCCAGCTCCGGAAGCTCCGCTCCTCCGGCCGCGCGCTCGCTCGCCGCACCTCGCGCGTCGCCTCGGCCGATCCGAACGCCGAGGGCCGCGCCATCCTCGCCGCCTACCTCGCGGGCGCCCCGCTGGGATGGCAGGAGCGCCGCAAGGGCAAGGACAAGGCGCCCCTGCTCATCCGCACCTACCGCTCGGACGAGGACCGCACGGCCGTCGTGACGATGGTCGACGTGACGAACGGCGCGAAGCCCAGCGGCATGGTCGAGCTCACGGGCCCGGCCCACGACGCCTTCGCCGCGAACTCGCAGGTGTCGTCGCGCAAGCTCACGATGCCGATCGGCCTGGCCGGCTAGCTCGGGCGCGACATCGGCCCCGCACCGGGATCGACACCGCTCCGGTGCGGGGCCGCGCGCATTCAGGCCCATGGGCTCGCCTAGCCTGTGGGCATGGTGCGCCACCAGGATCCGAACCTCTCCCGAGCCGACGCGCCCGTCGTCCGGCGCACGAGCGCCCTCCGGATGGCGCCCGCCCTCCTGCTCATGCTCGCGGGATTCGGGGCGGCCGCCTACCCCGTCGCCCAGCCCGACCCCCAGGCCGTCCTCGACGCGATCAGCGCGCAGGGCGGCGGGGACGGCCGCGGGCGCGACCCGCGCCTCGTCATCACCGCGGCGGTCGCGTTCGGGCTCTTGGGGGTCGCCTTCGCCGCCACAGCGCTGCTCGGGAAGGCCCACCGGCAGACGGGCGCCGCGCTGCAGGACCACGCGCTCTTCCTGGACGGCTCCCGCGCCGACGCGGAGGCGTGGGTCGCGGCGCTCGAGGCGGGCGATCCCGCCGCGCTCCCCCCTCGCCGGCCCGATGGCGCCGGCCGCATCATGCTCCGCAGCTACCAGGGCAGCTCTCGGCCGGTGCTCGTCATGACCGTGTCGTGGCGCGACGATGCCGGCCGCTGGCAGCCGGTCGGCACCGTGGAGCTCACGGGCGAGCGCTTCGCGCCGATGCACCGCGCGATGCTCTTCGACGAGACGCTGCGGCCGCTGCGGCGGCGGGTGTCGTTCTAGCGACGCCGCGCGGCTCGTCTGGGACTTAGGTCGCTTCGAGGTCGAAGGGCGCGCCCGCGGGCTGGGCCAGGGCGGCCGTGGAGGCCGCGGCCGCCGTGGCGCCGGGCAGCGGGTCGCCCGTGGCGGCCCAGTTCGGACGCGAGGCGGATCCTGCGGCGGCCGAGGCGCCCGGCGTCGACGATCCCGCGGCCGAGACGGATGCTGCGGACGAAGCCCCCGTCGAGGCCGAGGCGCCCGCGGCGCCCGGCACCACGAGCGCGCCCGCCAGGGCATCCCCCGGCTTCATCGAGGCCGCGCGGCGGGCGGCCTCCCGCTCGGCCGGCGTGAGGTCCTCGAGGAGCGCGTCGCGGATGATCCGGCGGGGGTCGTACTGGCGGGGGTCGAGCTTGCGCCAGTCGACCTCGTCGAACTCCTCGCCCATCTCGTCGCGGAGGCGCTCGCGGGCGTCCGTGGCCTGGCCGCGGAACCAGCGCACGCCCTGGGCGAGCTTGTCCGCGGCGGCCGGCAGCCGCTCCGGCCCGATGATGAACGCGGCGATCACCCCGATGATGAGGAGCTTCTCGAAGGTGAGGCCGAACATGCCCCTCAGGATACGCGCCCGGCTGGCTCGACGATCCGTCACAGGCCGCGTCCGGCAGCCCGCACCGACGCCGCCGCGGGGCCCACCGGAGCCCTCCCCGCTAGGCTGGCGGGATGTCCGACCTCGAGCGCAACGCCCGCTACCTCGACGAGCGCGTCGAGGAGTCCGAGGCGCAGCGCGAGGCGCGCGTCCTCGCCCTCGAGCTCGGCCTGCGTCCCATCTCCCCGCTCGCCGGCGCCCACCTCTCGACCGTGACCGCGGCCGTGCGGGCCGGGCGGATCCTCGAGATCGGCGGCGGCATCGGCACCGCGACCCTCTGGCTGCGCCGCGGCGCGCCCTCCGCCGAGCTCACCGTGCTCGAGGAGCAGGGCGAGTGGAGCGGCATCGCCCGCCGCGCGCTCCTCGCCGACGGCGCCCGCCCCGGCGCGCTCCGCTTCATCGCCGGCAGCGAGGCCGAGGTGCTCGCCCGCATGAGCGACGCCGCCTACGACCTCGTCGTCATCGCCGACGACGCGCCCCGCTTCCCCGCGCGGCTGCAGCACGCGCTGCGGCTCGCGAAGCCGGGCGGGACGATCCTCGCCCTCGGCGCGATGCGCGGCTCGATGCTCGCGAACCCCGCCCGCCGCGATCCGCTCACCGCCGGCATGCGCCTCATCATCGACGAGCTCGAGACCCACCCCGACTTCGTCGCCTCGGTGCTCCCCATCGAGCGCGGCATCCTCGAGATCGCCAAGCTCCGGTAGCGCGCCGGGAGGTCGGTGGTTTCGAGACGCGGCCTTCGGCCTCCTCAACCACCTGCAGCGCACGACCGCCGAGGTGGTTGAGGAGGCGCCGCAGGCGCCGTCTCGAAACCACCGCCACATGCCATCCCGCCTCGCCCTTCCCCCGGGAACGCCGAAGCGCGCCGCCCCGACTGATTGGGGACGGCGCGCTGGGAAGGTGCTGGTCGTGCTCCGGACGCTACGCGACGGCCGCGTCGAGCGCGTCGCGAAGCTCCTTCGCCTCGTCGTCGTTGACGGACACGACGAGACGGCCGCCTCCCTCGAGGGGCACGCGGACGATGATGAGGCGTCCCTCCCGGACGGCCTCCATGGGGCCATCGCCGGTACGCGGCTTCATCGCGGCCATATTGGTTCCTCCTACGCTCGGACTGAGTACCCGCCCATTTTAGCGGCGATCTCCCTGGGAATCCCCGGCCGCGGACGCGTTCCCGTCGCCCAGGGAACGCTGTCCGCGAACGAAGGGCGCGGGCACCGGCCATCCGCCGCCTCACGCTGAGCGACGTGTCGGCGGCCAGGTGTACGGTCGGAGCGTTCCTCGCGGCGACCTCGCACCCCCGCTCGCCGCGGCATCGACGAAAGGACGCCCATGGCCGAGTTCACGCTTCCCGACCTCCCGTACGACTACGCCGCCCTCGAGCCGCACATCTCGGCTCGCATCATGGAGCTCCACCACGACAAGCACCACGCGACCTACGTGAAGGGCGCGAACACGGCCCTCGAGCAGCTCGCCGAGGCGCGCGACAAGGGCGACTTCGCGAACATCGCGAAGCTCGAGAAGGACCTCGCCTTCAACGCCGGCGGCGCGAACAACCACTCGATCTTCTGGACGAACCTCACGCCCGACTACGCGGAGCCGGCCGGCTCGGCGAAGGAGCTCCTCGAGACCGAGTTCGGCGGCCTCGAGAAGTTCCAGGCGCAGTTCACCGCCGCGGCCCTCAACATCCAGGGCTCGGGCTGGGCCGTCCTCGGCCGCGACAACGGCACCGGCGCCGTCTCGACCTTCCAGGTCTACGACCAGCAGGGAAACATCCCCTTCGGCGTCACGCCCCTCCTCATGCTCGACATGTGGGAGCACGCCTTCTACCTCGACTACGTCAACGTGAAGGCCGACTACGTCAAGGCGTTCTGGAACATCGTGAACTGGCAGAACGTCGCCGAGCGCATCGACGCGGCGAAGCAGGCGTAGGCCTCCTCGCCTCGACGGCACGAGGAAGGGCCCCGGATCGCTGGATCCGGGGCCCTTCCTCGTTGGCGGCGCGGGGCGCCGGTGATTTCGAGACGGCCGCTCGGCCTCCTCAACCACCTCGAGTGTCGGTCTACGGCGGGGACCAGTCGCCGTCCATGACGTACCAGCAGTAGAGGAACCAGACGACCTGGCCGACGAGCGAGCCGATGACCATGAGCACGCGGTAGAGCGGCGACTTCGGCACGGCCACGACGGCGAGCGTCGGGAAGAGCGGCATGAGGAGGCGGAACGTCGACGACTGCGGGAAGAAGACGGCGAGGATGTAGACGAGGTAGCTCAGCGCCCACAGCCGCACCTCGGCGCCGAGGCGGCGTCCGATGGGGCCGAGCAGCAGCCACGTGCAGGCGCCGAAGAAGAGGATGACGAGGAGCGTGCCGCCGCCCCAGGTGATGAGGTCGCGCCACGGCTCCGGCAGCGAGCGGCCGGTCGCGTAGTCGATCCAGAAGTGGGCGCCCTGGATCCACCCGGAGAAGGGCCCGTGGTAGACGTCCCAGCCCGTGTAGCGCGAGCGCCAGGCGAACTCGGTGTCGAGGTAGGCGCTCGGGATGCCCGTCACGATGCCGGCGATGATGAGCCATCCGAAGCCGGAGACGATCGAGATCGCCGTGACGATGCCGACGTCGATCCGCTCGGATCGCGTGAAGGGCTCGATCTCGCGGCGGTCGCGGTGCCAGCGCCAGAGGAAGACGAGCACGAGCGTGAGGGCCCAGGCGAGGCCCGTCGGGCGCGTGAACGAGGCGATGAGGACGAACGGCACCATGAGCATCCAGCGCCGCTCGACGAGGAGCACGAGGAGCACGGCGAGGAGGAAGGCGTGGAGGCCGTCCGCGTAGCCGACCTGGAAGACGACGCTCGTCGGCATGATGCACACGAGCAGGACGCCGAACATCGCGGCATCCGGGTCGACGAGGCGGCGGAAGAGGCGGTGCACGGCGTACGCGCAGCCGAGGCCCGCGAGGAGCGAGACGGCGACCGCGACGGGCTCGAACGGGAGCGTCGTCGCCGCCATGATGAGCCGGACGAGCATGGGGTACACCGGCATGAACGCCCAGGCCGACTCCGTGATGTGGCCCTCGGGGCTCACCGGCAGCTCGCTCGGGTAGCCGCCGCTCGCGATGCGGGAGTACCACTTGGCGTCCCAGATGTTCGCGAACTCGAGGTAGCCGGGCTTCGCGCTCGTCTGCCAGGTCTGGCCCTCGTTGTTCGCGAAGGCGACCATCATCGCCGTCGTGAAGAGGCGCGAGACGAGGTAGATGACGAGGATGCGGGCCCAGACGGGGATGCTCGTCCAGAGGTCGCGGAGCGGGCCGCCGACGCGGCGGGTGATCTCGAAGGGTTCGCGGCGGGGCTCGGCGTCGAGGAGGCGGCCGGCGCGGTCGATGAGGGTGCCGAGGGCGGTCATCGGGCGGCCTCCTGGCGGGCGTCATGGCGGGCGGCGGCCTGGCCTTCGGCCTCCTGCGCGGGCCCGGCCGAGAGCCAGGCCCGCAGGCCCCGCTCGCACGCGCGGATCTCGGCGATGAGCACCCGCTCGTCGTCGGCGTGGGCCTTCTGCGCGTCGCCCGGGCCGTAGTTCACGGCGGGCACGCCGAGGGCGGAGAAGCGCGCAACGTCGGTCCATCCGTACTTCGGGCGGGGGTCGCCGCCGACCGCCGCGAGGAAGCCCTGCGCGATCGGCGCGTCGAGGCCGGGGCGGGCGCCCGGCGAGCGGTCGACGACCTCGAGCTCGAAGCCGTCGAGCACCTCGCGCAGGTCCGCCTCGGCCTGCTCGAGCGTCTTGTCGGGCGCGAAGCGGTAGTTCACGTGGACGACGCACTCGTCGGGGATGACGTTGCCCGCGACGCCGCCGGAGATGCGCGTCGCGTTGAGGCCCTCGCGGTACTCGAGGCCGTCGACGGCGACCGTGGCGGGCTCGTAGGCGGCGAGGCGCTCGAGGATCGGCGCGGCCTTGTGGATGGCGTTCTCCCCCGCCCAGGCGCGGGCCGAGTGGGCCCGGCGGCCGCGGGTGCGGACGTCCGCGCGGAGCGAGCCGTTGCAGCCGCCCTCGACGAGCGCGGCCGTCGGCTCGCCGAGGATCGCGAAGTCGGCCTCCATGAGATCCGGCCGCAGCGCCGCGAGCTTGCCGAGGCCGTTCTTCTCGGCCTCGACCTCCTCGTTGTCGTAGAAGATCCAGGTCACGTCGACGGCGGGCTCGGCGAGCTCGGCGGCGAGCTTGAGCGCGACGGCGACGCCGGCCTTCATGTCGACCGTGCCGCGCCCCCAGAGGTACTCCCCCGCCTTCGTGCCGGGGACGTCGGCGGCGGCCTGCTCGGGGGTGACGGTCTCGAAGCGCGTCGGCACGTTGCCGTTGATCGGGACGGTGTCGAGGTGGCCGGCGATCGCGACGCGCTGCGGGCGGCTGAGCTCGGTGCGGGCGACGACGGTGTTGCCGAGCCGGAGGACCTCGAGGTGCGCGTGCTCGGAGAGGGCGGCCTCGACGGCGTCCGCGATGCGGGATTCGCGGCCCGACTCGGACGGCAGATCGCAGAGCGTCCGCGTGAGCTCGACGACGTCGGCGGCGAGGTCGAGGGCTCCGGGCGGGGTCGTCATGGCCTCGTCGTGGTCGTCGCGCATACCCGGCAGTCTACGGAGCCGAGGCGCCCTCGCCCCGACCACGCGCGCCCCAGATGGTCGAGGAGCGAGCGCAGCGGGCGTCTCGAAACCATCGGCCCCACGCAACTCCGGTGGTTTCGAGACGCGGCCTGCGGCCGCTCCTCGACCACCTCAGCGCGCCCTCGCCCCGGTAGCCTGGTCGCTATGACTGACTCGACCTCGACGACGCCCGACTCCGCCCAGACTCGCGCCTGGGGCGAGGGCCTCGCCACGATCACGGTGGACGGCCAGGTGCTCGACACGTGGTTCCCCGCGCCGAAGCTCGGCCCCATCCCCGAGGGCCGCGACCCGCACCTCGTGCCGGCCGAGCTCGAGGAGCAGGCGTACACCGACCGCCGGCGCAACGTGAAGCAGGTCCCCGTCACGATCGAGGCGAAGCTCGACGAGCCCGTCTCCTCGGTCTCGGACGCCTACCTCCGCCTGCACCTGCTCAGCCACCTGCTCGTGAAGCCGAACGAGATCAGCCTCGAGGGCATCTTCTCGAACCTCCCCACGAACGCGTGGACGAACGTCGGCCCCACGACGCCCGAGTTCGCGGCGGCGCACCGCCCCGCGCTCGTCCGCGCCGGCATCCAGGTCTACGCGATCGACAAGTTCCCGCGCCTGCTCGATTACGTCGTGCCGGACCGCGTGCGCATCGCCGACGGCGGCCGCGTGCGCCTCGGCGCGCACCTCGCGCCCGGCACGGTCGTCATGCACGAGGGCTTCGTGAACTTCAACGCCGGCACGCTCGGCGCCTCGATGGTCGAGGGCCGCATCTCGCAGGGCGTCGTCGTCGGCGACGGCTCGGACATCGGCGGTGGCGCCTCGATCATGGGCACGCTCTCCGGCGGCGGTACGCAGCGCGTCGAGATCGGCGAGCGCTCGCTGCTCGGCGCGAACTCGGGCATCGGCATCTCGCTCGGCGACGACTCGATCGTCGAGGCGGGCCTCTACGTCACCGCGGGCACGAAGGTGCAGCTCGTCGGCCACGCGAACGCGGACGGCGAGCTCGGCGAGCCGATGACGGTGAAGGCGCTCGAGCTCTCGGGCGTCCCGAACCTCCTCTTCCGCCGCAACTCGGTCACGGGCGCCGTCGAGGTCGTCGCGCGCGAGGGCCACGGCGTCGAGCTCAACGCCATGCTCCACGGCTAGGCAGCGGCTGGGAAGCCGGACGACCGGCGATCCCTCCCCGGAGGGCCCCTCGGCAGCGCGCCGACGGGGCCCTCCGGCGTCTCGAGCCGCCTCGCTCCCCGTCCCGGCTCCCAGATCGACGGCTATGTGATCACCGAGCCTCCATACGCGTCGGCGTTCACATATCCGTCAATCTGGGCGCGACCGAGGAGAAGTCGCACCCCGGACCGGCTCAGGGCCCCGGCCGGCGGGCTTTCAGACGCCTCTGAAGTCGCCAGCGAGCGCCTCCGTGGGCCGTCAGGCGTCCCTGCTCAGCGACCCTCGGCGGCCTCCGCGTGCGCGAGGACGCGCGCGGCGAAGCCGGCGTCCTCGAGTTGCGGCGCGTGCCGGAGGCCCGGCAGCTCCAGGTAGGCGGCATCCGGCACGAGCTCGGCGATGCGGCGGCCGTTCTCGGCGAGCGTGATCGAGTCGGCGGCGCCGTGGACCACGAGCGTCGGCGCGGCGATCGACAGCAGCTCGTCCCAGGCGTCGTGCGTCGAGCTCGCCTCGAAGTGGCGGCGCCGCGTGGAGATCGTGCCCTCCGACCGCACGAAGAGGCCGATCGCCTCGGGATGCGCCGCGAGGTAGGCCTCCGTGAAGAAGCGCGGCCCGAGCCGCGCCGGATCGCCGCTCGCGAGATCGCGCGTCGCCTGGGGGCTGCGCTTCGCGCCGCGCGCGTCGCCGCCGGTCGTCGCGACGAGCACGAGCGAGGCGACCCGATCCGGATGCCCGATCCCGAGCCGCTGCCCGACGCGGCCGCCCATCGAGTGCCCGACGACGTGGGCGCGGGCGATCCCGCGGCCGTCGAGGAGCGTCGCGAGGTCGTCGGCGAAGCCCGCGGTCGTGCGCGGCGGCCGCTCCCCCTCGAGGGAGCCGCCGATGCCGCGGTGGTCGACGAGGATCGTCCTCCGTCCGGCCGCGAGCGCGGGCACGAGGGCGTCCCAGGAGCGGCGCGTGACGGCCTGCCCGGCGACGAGCAGGAGCGGCGCGCGCTCGTCGTCGGCGTCGCCGTGCGCCTCCCATTCGAGGGACCCGCCGTCCGCGGTGGGCACGGCGCCCGCGGCGGCGGGCGCGAGGGGCTGGGACTGCTCGGGCATCCCGTCACGGTAGCGCCCTGCCGACGACTCCGCGGCGCGCAGGCGGCGGCGAGCCCCGACGCCCGCCCAGCGGAAGGATCGAGGAAGGCCTCAGACCACGGGGGGCGGGACGCGCCTCCAGAAAAACGGATATGTGATCGCGGGTCCTCCATACGAGTCGGCGATCACATATCCGAAGATCTGGGAGCTCGGCGCCGGGCAGGGCCAGGCGCGCCCCGGGAACGCCGAGGGCCCCGTCCCGCTGGGGCGGGGCCCTCGATACAGCGACGCGGGGACTACGCGCGGAAGTGGCGGTCCTCCGGGTAGTGGCGCTCGGTCTCGCCGATGTAGAGCTGCTGCGGGCGGCCGATCTTGGTCTTCGGGTCGGCGTTCGCCTCCCGCCAGTGCGCGAGCCAGCCGGGGAGGCGGCCGATCGCGAAGAGCACCGTGAACATGCGCGTGGGGAAGCCCATCGCCTTGTAGATGATGCCCGTGTAGAAGTCGACGTTCGGGTAGAGGCGGCGCTCCTTGAAGTAGTCGTCGTTGAGCGCGTGCTGCTCGAGCTCCATCGCGATGTCGAGCATCGGGTCGTCGACGCCGAGGTCCTTGAGCACCTCGTCGGCCGACTGCTTCACGAGCTTCGCGCGCGGGTCGTACGACTTGTACACGCGGTGGCCGAAGCCCATGAGGCGGACGCCGTCCTCCTTGTTCTTCACGCGCTGCACGAAGCGGTCGACGCCCTCGCCCGACTCCTGGATCTGCTGGAGCATCTTGAGGACGGCCTCATTCGCGCCGCCGTGGAGCGGGCCGTAGAGGGCCGAGATGCCGGCCGAGATCGAGGCGTAGATGTTCGCCTCGGTCGAGCCGACGAGGCGCACCGTCGAGGTCGAGGCGTTCTGCTCGTGGTCGGCGTGGAGGATGAGCAGGCGGTCGAGCGCCTTCGCGAGGACGGGGTTCACCTCGTACGGCTCGGCGAGCACGCCGAAGTTGAGCTTGAGGAAGTTCTCGACGAAGTCGAGCGAGTTGTCCGGGTAGAGGAAGGCCTGGCCGACCGACTTCTTGTGCGCGTAGGCCGCGAGCACCGGGATCTTCGCGAGGAGGCGGATCGTGTTGAGCTCGACCATCTCCGGGTCGTTCACATCGAGCGAATCCTCGTAGTACGTCGAGAGCGCGTTCACGGCGCTCGAGAGGACCGACATCGGGTGCGCGTGCGAGGGCAGCGCGTTGAAGAAGCGCTTGAGGTCCTCGTGGATGAGCGTGTGGCGGCGGATGCGCTCGGCGAAGTTCTCGTACTCCGAGGTCGAGGGCAGCTCGCCGTAGATGAGGAGGTAGGCGACCTCGAGGAAGGTCGAGCGCTCGGCGAGCTCCTCGATCGGGTAGCCCCGGTAGCGGAGGATGCCGTTGCCGCCGTCGATGAAGGTGATCTTCGACTTCGTCGACGCCGTGTTCACGAAGCCGTTGTCGAGGAGCGAGAGACCCGACTGCTTCATGAGGGTCGAGCCGTCGAGGGCGTCGGGGCCCGCGGTCGAGCGGAGGATGGGCAGCTCGGCCGTTCCGCCGGGGAAGGTCAGGGTGGCGACGTCGGGGTTCTCCGGCGTCGAGGACTGCTGCTCGGTCACGTGGCCTCCACTCTTCTGCGCGCGCCTGCCGGACAGTGGCCCGGCAGGGCTCCCCCAGCCTAGTGCCCCAGGGCTTCGCGATGCGGAGCGCCCGAGGACGGCCCATGCGGCCGGGCGGAGCAGGGTGCGCGGACCTGGTCGCCCGCGCAGGATCCGCAGTCTACGCCGCGTCGCGGAGGCGCTGCGCCGCGGCCGCGATCGCCTCGTCGGAGGCGGTCATCGACAGGCGCACGTGGCGGGCGCCGGCCTCGCCGTAGAAGTGCCCGGGGCCCGAGATGATGCCGAGCTCGGCGAGGGCCGAGACGGTGTCGATGGCGGCCTCGCCGCGGGTGCCCCAGAGGTAGAGGCCCGCGCGGGACTCGTCGATCCGCAGCCCCCACGCCTCGAGGGCGGGCAGGAGCTGCTCGCGGCGCGCCCGGTAGAGGTCCTTCTGGGCGCGCACGTGGGCCTCGTCGCGGAGGGCGACGGGCAGGATGGCCTGGATCGGCCCCGGCACCATGAGCCCCGCGTGCTTCCGCCCGCGCAGGAGGGTCTTGAGCAGCGCCGGGTCGCCGGCCGCGAAGGAGGCGCGGTAGCCGGCGAGGTTCGACTGCTTCGAGAGCGAGTAGACGGCGAGGACGCCCGTGACGTCGCCGCCGGTCACCGCCGGGTCGAGCACGGAGGGCACGCGGCGCTCCTCCCACTCGCCCCAGCCGAGCTCCGCGTAGCACTCGTCGCCGATGAGGACGGCGCCGAGCTCGCGCGCCCGGGCGACGGCGGCGCGGAGGGCGTCCTGGTCGAGGACGCGGCCGTCCGGGTTGCCGGGGCTGTTGAGCCAGACGAGCCTGGTGTTCGCGGGCCACTTCGCGGGATCGTCCTCGGAGAGGATCTCCGCGCCGCAGAACGCGGCCCCCATGGCGTAGGTCGGGTACGCGACCGAGGGCTGGACGATGACGTCGCCCTCGCCGATGCCGAGGAAGAAGGCGGCGAAGGCGATGAACTCCTTCGAGCCGACCGAGAGCATCGCGTGCTCGGCGGTGAGTCCCGGCACGCCTCGGCGGCGGCCGAACCACTCGGCGATCGCCTCGCGCGCCTCGAGCGTGCCGAGGGTCGTCGGGTAGGCGTGCGCCTCGGCGGCGTCGGCGAGGGCGCGGCGGACGACCTCGGGCGTGGGGTCGACGGGCGATCCGATCGAGAGGTCGACGGCGCCGGCGGGGTGGGCCTTCGCGCGCGCGATGATCGGGGCGAGCTCGTCCCACGGGTACTCGGGCAGGGGCCCGAGGGTCACGCGCCCTCTCCCTGCGGCGGGAGGGCGGCGATGAGCGGGTGGTCGTGCGCGATGACGCCGATCTTCGCGGCGCCGCCGGGCGAGCCGATCTCGTCGAAGAACTCGGCGTTCGCGGTCGTGTAGTCGGCCCACTGCTCGGGGAGGTCGTCCTCGTAGTAGATCGCCTCGACGGGGCACACGGGCTCGCAGGCGCCGCAGTCGACGCACTCGTCGGGGTGGATGTAGAGGCTGCGCTCGCCCTCGTAGATGCAGTCGACCGGGCACTCGTCGACGCAGGCGCGGTCCTTGACGTCGACGCAGGGAAGGGCGATCACATAGGTCACGGCAGCGGCTCCTCGGGGGCGATGTTCGATGCACCAGCGTAGTGCGCCGCTCCCCCGGCCGCGCTCGGCGCGGCCGTCGACGGGGCGGCGGATGCCGAGGAGACGGCGGTCTGCGGCTCGGCGCCGGTCTGGGCGGCCTGAGGCCGACGGCGCACCTCCGGCCAGAGCGCGATCGCCCAGACGAGGATCGGCGCGGCGCTGATCCAGATGGTGCCGATGAGGTCGCCGACGACGATGACCGAGTGGCCGGCGCTCCAGGTCGCGAGCACCGTGATGGCGATGACGACGCCCGAGGCGAAGGCGATCGCGCCGGCGCGCTCGCGGAGGTAGAGGCGCAGGCCCACGGCGATGACGGCGATGATCGCGAGTCCGACGACGATCCCGAGCCAGATCGGGGCGCCGCCGAGGCCGAGGCGGGCGCGGTGGAGGAAGGTCGTCATGACGCCGACGAGCAGGCCCGCGAGGAGCATGGAGCCGGCGACGGCGAGGCGCTCGACGAGGCCCTCGCGCGCAGGGACCGTGCTCGCGACGGTGAGGCCGGGCGCGGGAGCGGATGCCTCGGCGGGCGAGGGCGGATCGAGGCCGAGGCCCGAGGCGTGGGCGCCGAAGACCGGCGCGGACGGGCCCTCCCCGGCGCCGCCGACCCCGGGGGTCCCGGGCGCCGCAGCCGCGGCATCCGCCCCCTCGAGCCGACCGAACGGCGCCTCCGGCGCCCCGCCCTCGACCGCCATCGCTCCCCTAGCCGTCGCGCTTGGCGCGCGAGGCGCTGCGCGCGCGGGCCGTCGCGTCGAGCTCGACCTTGCGGATGCGGATCTTCTCGGGCGTCACCTCGACGCACTCGTCCTCGCGCGCGAACTCGAGGCACTCCTCGAGCGTGAGCTGGCGGGGCGGGGTGAGGCGCTCGAGCTCGTCCGCGGTCGAGGACCGCATGTTCGTGAGCTTCTTCTCCTTGGTGATGTTCACGTCCATGTCGTCCGCGCGCGAGTTCTCGCCGACGACCATGCCCTCGTAGACCTCGTCGGTCGGCTGGACGAAGAACGTCATGCGCTCCTGGAGCGCCATCATCGCGAACGGCGTCGCGACGCCCGCGCGGTCGGCGACGATCGAGCCCGTGATGCGGGTCTGGATCGCGCCGGCCCAGGGGCCGTAGCCGTGCGAGATCGCGTTCGCGATGCCCGTGCCGCGCGTGATGGTCATGAACTCCGAGCGGAAGCCGATGAGGCCGCGCGAGGGCACGACGAACTCCATGCGCACCCAGCCGGTGCCGTGGTTCGTCATCGTCTCGAGGCGGCCCTTGCGGGCGGCGAGCAGCTGCGTGATCGCGCCGAGGTGCTCCTCGGGGGCGTCGATCGTGAGGTGCTCGAAGGGCTCGTGCTTGTGGCCGTCGATGATCTTCGTGACGACCTGCGGCTTGCCAGCCGTGAGCTCGAAGCCCTCGCGGCGCATGTTCTCGATGAGCACCGAGAGCGCGAGCTCGCCGCGGCCCTGCACCTCCCACGCGTCCGGGCGGCCGATGTCGACGACGCGGATCGACACGTTGCCGACGAGCTCGCGGTCGAGGCGGTCCTTCACCATGCGCGCGGTGAGCTTGTGGCCCTTCACCTTGCCCATGAGGGGCGAGGTGTTCGTGCCGATCGTCATCGAGATGGCGGGCTCGTCGACGGTGATCGCGGGCAGCGGGCGGACGTCCTCGGGGTCGGCGATCGTGTCGCCGATCATGATCTCCGGGATGCCCGCGACCGCGACGATGTCGCCGGGGCCGGCCGACTCGGTCGGCACGCGGTCGAGCGCCTTCGTCTCGAGCAGCTCGGTGATGCGGACGTTGTGGATCTCGCCGTCGTTGCGCACCCAGGCCACGTTCTGGCCCTTCTTCAGCGTGCCGTTGAAGACGCGCAGGAGCGCGAGGCGGCCGAGGAACGGCGAGGCGTCGAGGTTCGTGACGTGGGCCTGGAGCGGCGCCGACTCGTCGTAGGCGGGGGCCGGGATGTGCGTGAGGATCGCCTCGAAGAGCGGCTCAAGGTCGTCGTTGTCGGGCAGCTCGCCATTCTCGGGGCGGTTCGTCGACGCGGCGCCGGCGCGGCCGGAGGCGTAGAGCACGGGCAGGTCGAGGACGGCGTCGACGTCGAGCTCGGGCACCTCGTCGGAGAGGTCCGAGGCGAGGCCGAGGAGCAGGTCGTGCGCCTCGGCGACGACCTCCTCGATGCGGGCGTCCGGGCGGTCGGTCTTGTTCACCGCGAGGATGACGGGGAGCTTCGCGGCGAGCGCCTTGCGCAGCACGAAGCGGGTCTGCGGCAGCGGGCCCTCCGAGGCATCGACGAGGAGGACGACGCCGTCGACCATCGAGAGGCCGCGCTCGACCTCGCCGCCGAAATCGGCGTGGCCGGGGGTGTCGATGACGTTGATCGTGATGGGGCCGTCGACGGCGTGCTTGCCCTCATACCGGATCGCGGTGTTCTTCGCGAGGATCGTGATGCCCTTCTCGCGCTCGAGGTCGTTCGAGTCCATGACCCGGACCTCGTCGTCGTGCGAGGAGTGGTCGCCGAACGAGTTCGTCTGGCGGAGCATGGCGTCGACGAGGGTCGTCTTGCCGTGGTCGACGTGCGCCACGATGGCGACGTTGCGGAGGTCCGAGCGGTGGGCGAGCGTGCTGGAGGTCACGAAGGCGCTTTCGTTCTGCGATGCGTCCGCGGCGGCGAACACTCCACCCTATCCCGCGGGGTGCGACGCGCCCAGGGTCGGCGCGAAACGGATGCCGCCCGCGACCTGGCCGGAAGGGCCTGATCGCGGGCGGATGATCCGCGCGTGGCGGGCGAGACGCTACGGGCGCTCGGCCGGGTGGGCGCCGACGGCGGCGTCCGGGGCGTCCTTCGCGCGCATCTCCTTCTCGA
Organism: Pseudoclavibacter triregionum; assembly: GCA_910822395.1. Taxonomy (GTDB): domain Bacteria; phylum Actinomycetota; class Actinomycetes; order Actinomycetales; family Microbacteriaceae; genus Pseudoclavibacter; species Pseudoclavibacter triregionum. The sequence goes on along the minus strand of OU365335.1, from coordinate 1,597,652 downwards.
TCTCCTCGAGGCGGATGCGCTCGGTGCGCGTGTGGCGGCGCGAGGCCTGCTCGTCCGGGTCGGGCACCGGGACGGCCATGACGAGTCGCTTCGTGTACGGGTCGACCGGGCTGCGGAGGATCTGGTCGGTCGGGCCCTGCTCGACGATGCGGCCGTGGTTCATGACGACGACGCGGTTCGCGAGCAGATCGACGACGGCGAGGTCGTGCGTGACGAAGAGCACCGCGAACTGCAGGCGCTGCTGGATCTCGACGAGGAGCTCGAGCACGCGCTTCTGCACCGAGACGTCGAGGGCCGAGGTCGGCTCGTCGGCGACGAGGAGCTTCGGCTCGAGCGCGAGGGCGCGGGCGATGCCGACGCGCTGGCGCTGGCCGCCGGAGAGCTCGTTCGGGTAGCGGTTGCGGAAGGAGCGCGGCAGCTCGACCTGGTCGAGGAGCTCCTCGACGCGGTGCGAGATCTCGGCCTTCGAGAAGCGGCCCGAGAGCTCGAGCGGCTCCGCGATCGACTGGCCGATGGGCCAGCGCGGGTTGAGCGAGGAGCCCGGGTCCTGGAAGACGATGCCGATGTCCTGTCGCAGCTCCCGCAGGTCGTCGCGGTCGATGCCCTTGAGCTCCTTGCCGTTGAGCTTCATCGAGCCGGCGGCGACCGGGAGGAGGCCGACCGCGGCGCGCGCGATCGTCGTCTTGCCCGAGCCCGACTCTCCGACGACGCCGACGATCTCGCCCGGGTAGATGTCGAAGGAGGCGTCCTCGACGGCCTTGAACGCGGCGACGCGGCCGTGCTTCGGGTACTCGATGTCGACGTGCTCGAGCGAGAGCATCGGCTCGCCCTCGTAGTGCTTCGCGTCGAGGCCGGTCGCCTCGCCGCGGCCGAGGTGCGGCACCGAGTCGAGGAGCTTCTTCGTGTACTCGCGCTGCGGGTTGTGGAAGATCTCGCGCACCGGGCCGCGCTCGACGATCCGACCCTGCTTCATGACGATGACGTTCGTCGCGAGGTCGGCGACGACGCCCATATCGTGCGTGATGAGGACGATCGCGGAGTTCAGGCGCGCGTGGAGCGAGCGCATGAGCTCGAGGATCTCGGCCTGGATCGTCACGTCGAGGGCCGTCGTCGGCTCGTCCGCGATGAGCATCTCCGGGTCGCAGGAGAGCGACTGGGCGATCATGGCGCGCTGGCGCTGGCCGCCCGAGAGCTGGTGCGGGTAGGAGTCGAAGGCCTTCTTCGGGTCGGGCATCTCGACGAGCTCGAGGAGCTCGAGGGCCCGCTCGCGCGCCGCGGAGGGCAGCATCGAGGGGTTGTGCACCCGGAGCGCCTCGACGATCTGGAAGCCGATCGTGAGGACGGGGTTGAGGGCCGTCATCGGCTCCTGGAAGATCACGGCGATGTCGTTGCCTCGCGCGTGGCGGAGCGTCGCCTCGGAGGCGCCGATCATCTCGGTGCCGTTGAGCTTCGCCGAGCCCGAGGTGCGGCCGTTCTTCGGGAGGAGCCCGAGGAGGGTCATCGACGAGACCGACTTGCCCGAGCCCGACTCGCCGACGATGGCGAGCACCTCGCCCGGCATGACCTTGTAGCTGATGTCCTCGGCGGCGGTGACCCACTCGCCGCCGACCCAGAACTCGACCTTGAGATCCTGGACGTCGAGGATGGGGGTCTCATCCTTGCGCTGCGTCGACTTCATGCGTCCTTCTCCATCGTGGGGGCCCTTCCGGCCCCGGTGGTCTGCGCGTCCGGCGCCCGGTGGGCGCGCCGTCCGCCTGGGACGGGGCGATCGGCCGCCGTCCGGTTTGGGATGATGCTGGCATGTCGAAGCCCACGGTCATCCGTCCCATGTTCGGCGTGGGCCTCTGGTGCGCGGTCGCGGCCATGTCCGCGATCGCGATCGGTTCGCTCCTGTTCGCCGAGGATCCGCTCCGGCGCGCCGGCGCGATCCTCGTGCTGCCGATTCTCTGCCTCGGGCTCGGCTGGGTGCTGCTCGTCGCCCCGAAGGTGACGATGGACGACGAGGCCATCACGATCGACAACCCGCTGCGTCGCGTCCGCGTGCCGCGGGGCCGCGTCGAGGGCATCGAGACCCACCGCGGCTTCCGCGTCGTGACCGACGAGGGGAAGATCGACGCCTGGGCGGCGCCCTCCCCCAGCCGCCTCGACGCGGTCCGCATCGCGGGCTCCCGCGGGGCGGAGAGCCTCATGAAGGATCCCCGCGTGCACCGCGAGCTCGACGGCGGCCTGCGCACGAGCTCGGCGCCCGGCACGCTCTCCGGCGACGCCGCGATGAGCGCCCGCCATCACGGGCACCTCGACGCCGCCGAGGCCGAGCCGCGCCGCGCGATCGAGCGCAGCTGGATCTGGCCGAACGTCGCGCTCGCGATCGCCTCGCCGCTCGCCGCGCTCGCGGCGGCGCTGCTGCCCGGCTAGCCCGGAGGTGCCGGCCGAGCGCAGCGCGCGCCGCGGGCTGGGAGCGAGGAGCATCAGGCGCGGGTGTCGTCGTCGGCCTGGGGCGCATCGGAGACGCCCTCGCCGCCGTCCGAGGTGGCGGGGCCGTCGCCGGCCACGTCCTCGGCGGTCGCGATGGGCCAGGCGGTGCCGGCGACGACGTCGCCCTCCGAGCGGATGGCCGGGTCGGTGAGCGACCCGTGGTCGGCGGCCGTCTCGACCGTCGCGCCCGTCACGGCGCCGACGGCGCCGGCGGCGGCCGGGGCGGGGACGCCCTTGCCGTCGCGGCCGAGCATCTTCGACAGGATCGAGCCGCGGCCGGGCATCCGGCGCTGGCGCGGGTCGAAGGCGTCGCGGAGGCCGTCGCCGATGAAGTTGATGCACAGGGCGATGGCGACGACGAACGCGGCCGGGAACCAGAACAGCCACGGGCGCGTGGCGAAGGCGCCGCGGTACTCGTTGACGATCTGGCCGAGCGAGACGTCCGGCGGCTGGATGCCGAAGCCGATGAACGAGAGCACGGCCTCGAGGATGATCGCGGCCGCCATGAGGAGCGTGGCCGCGACGATCACGACGCCGAGCGCGTTCGGGAGGATGTGGCGGAAGATGATCCGCCAGCTCGAGGCGCCGGCGACGCGGGCGGCGTCGACGAACTCGCGCTCGCGGAGCGTGAGGAACTCGCCGCGCACCAGGCGCGCCATGCTCGTCCAGCCGACGAGGCCGAGGAGGATCGCGAGCGAGACGGCACCGAACGCGCGGAAGAACTCGTTCTGGCCCGCGAGCTGGCCGATGACCGCAGCGAACACGAGCACCGGGATGACGATGATGAGGTCGGTGAAGCGCATGAGCACGTTGTCGACCCAGCCGCGGAAGAAGCCCGCGATGCCGCCGATCGTCACGCCGATGGCCGTGGCGAGCGCGCCGTAGATGACCATGACGGTGAGCGACTGCTGCGTGCCGCGCATGACGCGGGCGAAGATGTCGCGCCCCACGTCGTCCTGGCCGAAGGGGTGCTCGCCCCAGCTGAAGATGCCCTGGAACGTCGGCTGGCCGCCGTTCACGATCGGCGCGATCGAGTTCCAGTCGTAAGGCCACCAGCCCGGGATGCGCCACTCGCCGAAGCCGAAGCCGTCGGCGTCCCACTTCGGGAACGGCACGAGCACGCCGACCGAGGTGAAGACGAGGAGGACGATGAGCGAGAGGCACACGAGCGCGGTCATGGCGCCCTTGTGGCGAAAGAACCGCGAGCGGACGATCTGGCCCTGGCTGAGGCCCTCGACCTCCTTCTGCTCGAGCGTGAGCTCGGAGTTGGAGGAGGTGTCCTGGGCCGCCGCGACCTCGGTGAGATTGGGTGTCGTCATGATCAGGCCCCCAGCCGGATGCGCGGGTCGAGGATCGAGTACAGGATGTCCGCCACGAGGTTGAAGAGCACCGTGATGGCGGCCGTCACGAGGATGTAGCCCATGAGCGGGTTGAGGTCGACGTGTCCGAGCGATTCTGAGAAGAGCGTTCCCATCGCGCGCCAGGCGAAGATCTCCTCGGTGACGATCGCGCCGCCGATGATCGCGCCCACGTCGGCCGCGACGATCGTCGTGACCGGGATGAGCGCGTTCCGCAGCGCGTGCCGCATGACGACCGTGCGCTCCGGGAGGCCCTTCGCGCGCGCCGTGCGGATGTAGTCCTGGTTCATGACCTCGAGCAGGCTCGAGCGCGTGTACCGGGAGTACGAGGCGATCGAGATGAGCATGATCGAGATCGTCGGCAGGAGGAGGTGCGAGAAGCCGTCGAGCATCTGCAGCCAGATGGAGGCGTTCGCGCCGACCTGCGGGCTCTGCGCGCCGACCGTGGAGATCGGGCGTCCGCCGGTCTGCTGGTAGTAGCCGTTGAAGACCTGCATGACGCGGTCGACGATGAGCAGCACTGCGACCGAGAAGCCGACGATGGCGCCGTTCGTGGCGATGGTCCGCGCGTCCGTGCCGCCGAGGAGGCGGCCCGTGGCCCAGCCGATCAGGGTGAAGCCGATGAGGAGGACCCACGGGAACCAGGCGCCGACGGTGTTCGTCATCGCGAACTGCATGGGGAACCACAGCGCGCCCCCGACGATCGCGACGCCGCAGGTGATGAGGAGGTTCCGGCGATGGCGCAGGCCCACGGTGAGCGCGGCCGTCACGAGCGCGACGATGAGCCCGATGACGATGATGAGCGCCGTGCCGAGGCCCGGGTGGCGGAACCAGTCGAACGCCTGCATGAGCGCGAGGATCGCGATCGTGCCGAGGCCGAAGCCGGCGAAGGTGAGCAGCCGCGTCTTCAGGGGACCGCCCGCGATCGACATGAAGATGAAGCCCGAGAGGACGCCGATGAGCAGCAGGACCGGGATCGGGATCTCCGGCTTCGAGAGGAAGTCGTTGAAGCCGATCGCGACGTACTGCTTGAGCAGCACCGCGATGAAGAAGATCGGCAGCGAGTACGTGAGGAACGCGAGGAACGTCACGGTGTAGTCGTAGCCGGAGTACTGGCGCAGGGCAGTCGTGATGCCGATCGCGACGCCGATGATGATGGCGAGGACGGTCGCGGCCGTGACGAGCTGGAGCGTCTGGCCGACGGCGTTGCCGAGGATCGGGCCGACGTCCTGGTTGTTCATGTTCACACCCCAGCTGATGTGCGAGCCGAGGAAGCCGAAGAGGCCGTTCGGGTCGTCGAAGCGGGGGATGAAGATGCCGAGGATGCCGGTGAGCCAGAGGAAGAAGCGGGGGATGAAGATGCCGAGGATGCCGGTGAGCCAGAGGAAGAAGCGGGCCGGCGGCGGCACGTCGAGATCGAGAAGCTGCGTGCGCGCCGCGATGAGCTCCTGCTTGTTCGGAGCCGTGGACTCCAGGAGGTCCTCGAGCGGGTTCTTCGAGATCGCCGTGAGGTTGTAGACGATGAAGAGGGCCCCGAGGAGGATGAAGATCGAGACGATGAGTCGTCGAGCGATGAATCTCAGCACTTGAGCATCCTGTTCTGCAGGCGGGAGGACAGCGTAGCGCGCGGTCTGCGCGCCGCCGTCTCGGCTGGACCCGGAACGGGGGCGCCGAGATCCGGTTCGCGGATCGCGGCGCCCCCAGGTGCCGGGGTCGGGCGGCGGCGCCGGGGCTCGCGCCGCCCGACGACCTGGCGTGCTACGGGGTCGGCGAGGCCGAGCCCGAGCCCGCCGGGGTCCACTCCGCGGCGTTCCAGAAGTAGTTCGGCGAGAGGAAGCCGGGCTTCACGTTCTCGACCTTGTCGCTCCAGGCGACGACGCCCGGGAACTGGAAGATCGGGAGCGACCACGCCTCCTTGTAGATGATCTGCTCGGCCTCGATGAGCAGCTCCTGCTGCTTCGCGGGGTCGATCGTCGTGTCGAGCTCCTGGAAGATCTGGTTGATGCGGTCGTTGTGCCAGCCGTAGTAGTTGTTCGTGCCGCCGTCGACGTAGTTCGCGCCGGACTCCGAGATGCCGAGGCCCGTCGACTTCCATCCGAAGAGGGCCGCGTCGTACTGGCTGGTCTGCGTCGTGAGGAACGTCGACCAGTCCTTCTGGCTCGTGTCGACGACCGTGAAGCCGGCCTGCTGAGCCGAGGCGGTGATGAGCTGGAGCTCCGACTGGCGGCGCGGATTCGTCTGCGCCGTGAGGAAGCGGACCGTCGGGTTGGTGACGCCGGCCTCGGCGAGGAGCGACCTCGCCTTGTCGATGTTCACCTGCAGGTAGTTGCTGATGCCTGACTGCTGGACGGCCGTGTCGTAGCCCTCGGCGCCCGGGAGGAAGATGTTCGAGTTGCGCAGCTCGGCGTCCGGCTGGAGCGGCTTGATGAGCTTGTCGACGATCTCCTGGCGCGGGATCGTGAGGAGGAACGCCTCGCGGATCTTGCGGGCCTTCTCGGCGTCGCCGCCGTAGGTGGCCGGGTCGAACACGCCGCCGTTCGAGGTCTGGAGGTCGACGTGCTCGTACGTGCCCTGGAGCGACGACTCCCACTTGATGCCCGAGGTGCCCTGGAGCTGCTGGAGGAGGTCAGGCGTCGGCTGGGCCTCGACGATCTGGACCTCGCCGTTCTGGAGGGCCTGGATCTGCGCCTGCGGGTCCGGGATGAAGCGGATGGTGATCGTCTCGTAGTGCGGCTTCGTGCCCCAGTTGAAGTCCTCGCGGGCCGTGAGCGTCACGTACTGGTCGGCGACGAGGTCGGAGATGACGTACGGGCCGTTCGAGAGCGTCTGCTGCGGCTTCGACGGCATGTCCGTGAAGTTGTAGCCGGTGCGCCACTGCGTGGCGACCTTGCCGAGGACGGCGGCGTCGTTGTTCGTGATCGCCTCGATGAGCTTCTCCTTCGCCTGCTTGGCGTCGGTGACCTCGGGGAAGGCGAGCTGGTAGGTGCCGTGCGCGGAGATGTTCATGTCGTCCGCGTCGAAGAGGGTCTCCCAGTCGACGTAGGGCTTGTCGAAGACGAAGGTCGCCGAGCGGCCGTTGTCGCCGATCGTCGGGACCTGCGAGACGAGGTCGAGGCCGCGGCCGGCGGTCGCGCCCGAGCCCCAGTACACGCCCTTGTCGGCGGCCGCGTCGATGGCGGCCTGGTTCGTGATGTTGCCCTCGTCGTCGTACTCCGCCTCGGGCACCTCGCCCTGGCTGCGGTGCGTCGTCGTCGCCGCCCAGGCGAGGAGCATGTCGGCGGCGTCGACGGGCGCGCCGTCCGACCAGGTGACGCCCTCGTTCACCGTGTACTTGACGGTGAGGGGGCTGTCCGAGATCTTCTCGACCTTGCCGAACTGCGTGTTGTGCACGAGGGCCGGCGTCGGGTCGTAGCTCACGAAGCCGATGTTGGCGACGTGGATGATGTTCGCGTTCGCGGTCGCGTTCGTCTCGGTGGTGTTCGAGTTGTACGAGAAGAACGGGTCGTTCCAGGCGACCGTGATCGACGAGCCTGCGACGATCTCGGGCTCGCGGTTGGGCGCCGAGCAGCCGGAGAGCGCCATTGCTCCGAGGCCGACGAGCGCACCTGCCGCGACGAGGCGGTTGGTCTTCAAGGGATCCTCCTTGATCGTGGGGACCCCGGCCGGCGCATGCCAGCCAGGGGGTTGGCTGACTAGGAACTTAGTGAACGCTGGGCAAACACGATGGGCGAGTGACCTGATCGTTACCAAGGCGGTGGATCCCCACATGGGGAGGCACCCCATTCGCGGAGCGCCTGTCGGCTCTAGACTCCCGCCATGCTCGATGCCAGCGCGCCGACGGCGCCCCGGGACGGCTTCTCCGCAGGCCGTGCCGCGGCGGATCGCCGCTACCTCCTCGTCTTCGACGGCTCGTGCGGCTTCTGCCGCTGGACGCTCGACCGGCTCCGCCAGCTGGTTCCCGTCGTCCCGCCCGCCGTCGACGGCCGAACAGCCGACCTCGCCTCGCTCGGGCTCGAGGACGACGACGTGGAGTACTCGTCGTGGCTGCTCGAGGTCGACGAGGCGACGGGCACGGCCATCCACCACGGCGGCATCGAGGGGCTCGCGGAGCTGCTGCGCCGCCAGCCCTCGTGGCCGCACCGGCTGCTCGGCAACCTCATGGTCATCCCCGGCGTGAAGCTCGCGGGGCACGAGGCGTACGACCTCGTCGCGCGCAACCGGCACCGCCTGCCGCACGGCACGGCGGCGTGCGAGCTGCGGTGACGGCGCTCCCCTCCCCCGGGCCGGCGCGCGGACCGGGCCCCGGCGTGCTCGCGAGCGGCGGCGCGACGGCCGCGTTCCTCCCCGGCTCCCGCCCGCGGGCAGTGCAGGAGATCTGGATCGTCCTCGGGCTCTCGCTCCTGCCGTCCGCCCTCACGGCGATCGTCGCGATCGTCGACCGCCTCACGCGCGAGGCGGCGCTCGGCGAGCAGACGACGACGCTCAACTCGTCCGTCTCGGACCGCTGGGTCTTCGATCTCCTGTACCGCTCGATCGGGATGCTCGCGGGCATGGTCGTCGTCGTGCTCGCGCTGTGGCTGCTCACGACGCCGCGCGCCTCGGGCGGGCGTCGGCTCGGGCTCGATCTGCGGCGGCCGGGGCGCGACCTGGGCTGGGGATTCGGGCTCGCGGCGTGCATCGGCATCCCGGGCCTCGGCCTCTACGTCGGGGCGCGCGCGGCCGGCTTCGCGCCGCACGTCGAGACGAACGCCGACGGGATCGCCGTCTCCACCGCGATCGTGCTCCTGCTCGCGGCCCTGCGCGCCGCGCTCGTCGAGGAGGTCATCGTCGTGGGCTACCTCATGACGAGACTGCGCGACCTCGGGTGGACGCCGTGGCGGATCATCCTCGCGAGCGCGCTCCTGCGCGGCTCGTACCACCTCTACCAGGGCGTGCCGATGGCGCTCGGGAACGTCGCGATGGGGCTGCTCTGCGCGATCTGGTTCCGGCGGACGGGGCGCGTCGGGCCGCTCGTCGTCGCGCACTTCATCCTCGACGCGGTGTCGTTCCTCGGCTACGCGCTCGCGGCGAGCTGGTGGCCGGGGCTGCTGTAGGGGCGTTCCCCACGCAGCTGGCCGATCGTTCGTCGGCTGGCCGACCGCTCGCGCGGCAAGGCATCCGCTGGCCGATCGCTCACTCGCTGGCCGACCTTCGCCAGCGGATGAGCGTTCGCCCAGCGCAGAGGTCCAGGAGCGTGCTGCGCTCGCTGCGCTCGCTCCTCGACCGCCTGCGATCGCCGGCTAGCCGCGCTTGGAGGCGGCGGCGAGCTCGCGGGCCCACTCGGAGCGGACGAGGTCGCCGAGGAGCACGAGGCGGCCCTGCTCGTCCGAGAGCGGCACCGACCAGTTCGGGTACTCGCGGTACGTGCCCGGCTGGTTCACGCTGCGGCGGTCGCCCGCGAGGTCGGCGACCGAGACGCCGAAGAAGCGGGCGGACGACTGGGCGAGGTAGCGGTGCAGGCCCAGGACGAGCTCGCGCTCCCCGGCATCCGGCGCGGCGAGCCCGCGGTCGACGAGCGCCTGGACGACGCGGTCGATGACGGCCCGCTCGCGCGCCTGCTCCTGCTCGACAGAGATCGTGAGGAGCCCCAGCCGCGCCCGAAGGTCGACGTGCTCGAGCGCGAGGTAGCCGGCCGTCGGCGGCAGATCGTGCGTGGTCACCGAGGCGAGGCAGCGCTCGCGGTACGCCTCGGGCGCGAGCGGCGAGTCATCCTGCCCCCACTCGAACCAGAGCACCGAGGTGCCGTCGATGCCGCGCTCGAGCAGCGTCGAGCGCACGTGCGGCGCGACGACGCCCATGTCCTCGCCGATGACGACGGCGTTCGCGCGCTCCGCCTCGAGGGCGAGGATGCCGAGCAGCGCCTCATGGTCGCACTGCACGTACGCGCCCTGGTCGGGCGAGGCGCCCTGCGGGATCCACCAGAGGCGGAAGAAGCCGAGGATGTGGTCGATTCGCAGCCCGCCCGCCGCCTTGAACGCGGCGCGGAGCATCTCGCGGTACGGGGCGTAGCCGAGCTCGGCGAGGCGATCCGGGCGCAGCGGCGGCTGCGACCAGTTCTGGCCGAGCTGGTTGAACATGTCCGGCGGCGCGCCCACCGAGACGCCGCGGGCGAGCGCAGTCGGCAGCGCCCAGCTGTCGGCGCCCGAGGGGTGGACGCCGACGGCGAGGTCGTGGACGAGCCCGAGCGCCATGCCCGACTCGACCGCGCGGCGCTGCGTCTCGACGAGCTGTTCCTCGAGCACCCACTGCAGCCAGCGAAAGAAGTCGACCTCGACGTCGTGCTCGTCGCGGAAGGCCGCGACGGCCTCCGACTCGGGGTGGCGCAGCTCCTCCGGCCATCCCGTCCAGATCGGGCCGTGGACGCCCGCGATCGCGCAGAAGGTCGCGAAGTCGACGAGGCTCTGGCCTTCGCGCTCGCAGAACTCGCCGAAGGCGCGGCGGCGCTCGTCGTCGGAGAGGTCGGCGGGGAAGACGAGCGCGAGGGCCTCGCGCTTCGCGAGCCAGACGGCGTCGCGGTCGATGCGGTCGGCCTGGTTCTGCGCGCGGATGTCGCCCGCGAGCTGGGCGAGGCGGCGCGACTCCTCCTCGCCGAGCAGGCGCGCGCCCGGGATGTCCTCGATGCGCAGGAGCATCGGGTCGGAGAAGCGGCGGGTCGTCGGCAGGTACGGCGAGGGCTCGATCGGCGGCACCGGGACGGGCGCGTGGATCGGGTTCACGAGGAGGAAGTCGGCCCCCTGCGCGGCGCCCCAGTGCGCGAGCGTCGCGACGTCGTGGAGGTCGCCGATGCCCCACGAGGCGGCCGAGCGGAGCTGGTACGCCTGCGCCATGAGGCCCATGCGCGGGGTCGGGTCGAGCGCGGCCTGCGCCTCGAGACGCGAGGGGGCGACGATGAGCGTGCCCTCCGCGGCGCCGAGCTCCTCGCCATGGCGGACGCGCGCCTCGAGCGTGTGCCATCCCTTGGGGAGATCGCCGGGCAGCTCGAAGGTGGCGCGGCCGGTGAGGATGCCGTCGACCTCGCGCGGGTCGACCCAGAACTCGATCTGCGGGATGCTGCGGACGGAGCCGTCCTCGAGGCGCGCGTCGACGACGACCTGCGCGCCGTGCGGCACGTGGACGCTCACGAGCTTCGGCTCGCCGGCGCGCTGCACGACCGAGGCGGGGAGGGTGCGGCGCCACGGGTCGAGCTCGGTGTCGAGGAGCGCGGCCTGCACGGCCTCCTCGGTCGAGGCATCGACGTCGAGGGCCGCGAGCACGGCGCGGAGGGTGTCGGCGCCGATCTCGCGGCGGTCGCCCTTCCAGTCGGTGAACTCGGTGCTCACGCCGCAGCGGGCGGCGAGCTCGGCGAGGGCTGGGGATGCGGGCGCGTCGATCACGGGCGCCAGTGTAGGGGCGGCGGGGAACGGGAATCTGGCCGCGATCGGGAGGGCGGCGCGCCGGGGGCCGCCGGCGCTGCTGGCCGTGCGCGCTGGTGGCCGAGCGCGCTGCTGGCCGTGCGCGCTACTGGCCGAAGACGACGAGCTCGCCGTCGAGGCGGCACGGGATCGTCGGGAGCTCGAGCTTCGCGGGGCCCGCCACCGGCGTGCCGGTCGAGATGTCGAAGTAGCTCGAGTGGCACGGGCACTTGATGCCCTGCTTCTCGACGGCCGAGACCGGGCATCCCTGGTGGGTGCAGATCGCCGAGAAGGCGCGATAGGTGCCGGCCTCGGGCTGCGTGATGACGACGTTCTCGCCGGGGAGGACGATGCCGCCGCCGACGGGCACCTTGGAGGCCTCGACGCTCCCGGAGACCTTCGGGGGCGTCGGCGAGCCGTTGATCGGAGTGCCGCCCTGGGGCGCGCAGGCGGCGAGGAGGCCGCCCACGGCGAGCGTGCCGCCGGCGGCGGCCGCCCCGCGGAGGACGCTGCGTCGGTCGAGTGAGCGGGCGCCGTCGGAGGGGAGCATCTCAGCCATGGCGCCAGGGTACTGCGGGGCGGTCGCGGGATCCCCGAGGGCGGGGCGAGCGATGGCGGATGTCCGAGAGGCCGAGCGGCTACTCGTCGGCGTGCTCCCCGAGCCGACCGCGGAGCTCGCCGCGGCGGCCGAAGCGCGGGACGGGCGGCGGCGTCGACGGGGCCGGGCTCGGGGACGACTGAGGGCTGGGGGACGACTGGGGGCTGGAGGACGACTGGGGGCTGGAGGACGGGGCCTCACGGGAGGCCGGGACGGCCGCCGACTGCCGGGTCGACGACGGCGCGCCCGACGACGGCGCGCCCGACGACGGCGCGGCCGACGAGGGCCCTGCCGAGGACGGGCTCGCCGTCCACGGCATCCCCCGCTCGCCGACCGGGACCGACGACGGGGCCTTCCACGGCCCAGCGCTCCCCGCCACGGGCGCCGACGCCGCGGCCGCGGGCGCCGCGGAAGCGGCGGACGTCGTCGCGCCCTCGCCATCCGGTCCGCCCTGCGCCCACCCCTCCGGCGCGAAGCGCGTGACGTCCGGCACCGCCGCGAGCGCCGCCTCCTCCTCGCGGCGGCGACGCGCGGCGGCCCGCCGCCGGACGACGAGCCACGCGGCGGCGCCGGCGAGCAGGACGCCGGCGGCGATCGCGAGCGCGGGCCGCCATCCGTCGTCCGAGCCCGCGGGCGCAGCCGTCGCGGTCGCGGCGTCGTCCGGCGTCGCGTTCACGCCGGCCGCCGCGGCGGTCGAGGTCGAGCTCGCGGACGGCGTCGGCGTCGCGGTCTCCCCCGCGGCGACGACGATCCGGAACGCGACGAGGCCGGTCGAGAACGGCAGCTCGATGGTCGAGATCGTCGCGTCGCTCCCCTGGCGCCGCACCGAGAGCTTCCCGTTCGGGATGGAGGCCGTGATCTCGACGATCCGGTAGCCCGGCGCCGGCGTGACCCGAACGCCCATCGAGCTCGCCGGGAAGAACCACTCCGCCGGCGTGCGGTACGTGCCCGCGCCGTCCACCGAGGTCGGCACACCCGCGCCGTTCGAGAGGAGCTCGACCGTCGCGAGCTCCGGGGCGGGCAGGCCTCCCGAGCGCTCGAGCTCGACGACCGCCGTCGCCTGCAGCGCGGTGAGCGCGAAGGCCACGGTCGCGCCGGCGCCGAGCTGCACAGCGGCCTCCGCGAAGCGCTCCCCCGGCACGAGCGAGACGGGCGAGGACGCCCCGCCGGGATCGACGTAGGTGCCGGCGTCGAAGCCGACGTCGGTGCGCTGGGCGAGGATCGCGCCGGTCGCCGCGTCGCGCGCCGCGCTCGAGGCCGCGGGACCGTCGACGGCGAAGTAGAGGGTCGCGGGTCCCGGCGCCGCGCTCGGGAAGACGAAGTCGCCGGCCGCGTCGGCGGAGCCCGCCCACCACTCGCCCGCGCCGTCGCGGAGATAGGCGAAGCCGGCCGTGCGCTTCACGTCGACGGCGCCGGCCCGGTTCGGCGTCGAGCCGGAGAAGACGCCGTCGACGACGCGGTCGTCGAAGACGGTCACGCGGAGCATCGGCTCGGCGGCGTGGGCGGGCGCGGCCGCCCCGGCGGGCGAGCAGAGCGCGGCGAGGGCGAGGAGGATGGCCGCGGCGGCGACGGCCGGCGCGCGGCTGAGCGGTCGTCGATCGGCCATGGTGCGACCAGGCTAGGGCCGCGGCCGGGCGCGGGCGGGGGCCGTCGCGGGGGCTTCATCCCCAGGTCATCCGGCATTCACCTCGCGGCGCGAGCAGACGCGCGAACCCGTCCCGATCAGGCGATCTCCGCCGCCGCGGAGCGACCGGCGACGCGGCCGGAGAGGAGGCAGCCTCCGAGGAACGTGCCCTCGAGCGCCCGGTAGCCGTGCATGCCTCCCCCGCCGAAGCCCGAGGCCTCGCCCGCGGCCCACAGCCCCGGCACCGGCGCGCCGTCGGCGCCGAGCGCGCGGCCCTCGAGATCCGTCTCGATGCCGCCGAGCGTCTTCCGCGTGAGGAGGTTGAGCCCGATGGCGAGGAGCGGCCCGTGCTTCGGGTCGAGCATGCGGTGCGGCGGTGCGACGGTGCGACGCGCACGAGCCGGTCGGGCAGCGAGCGGCGGGCGCCCCGGATGGCCGCGAGCTGGGCGTCCTTCCCGAAGGGGTTGCCGAGCTGGAGGTCGCGCTCACGGATCGCCTGCTCGAGGGCGTCCGCGTCGATCGGGCGGTCGTCGTCGGCGATCGCGGACATGCGCGCCGCGAGCTCGCGCGGCGTCGCGGCTTCGACGAAGTCGGCGCCCCAGTCGATGAACGCCTGCACGGGCGCGGGCGCCCCCGGCCGCACGCGCTCGAGCACCTTCCCCCAGTCGCGGCCGGTGAGGTCGGGGTTCTGCTCGGACCCGGAGAGCGCGATCTCCTTCTCGGCCATCGTGCGCGTCATGACGAACCACGAGTAGTCGTGGCCGCGGGCGCGGATCGCCGCGAGCGTGCCGGGGGTGTCGAAGCCGGGGAAGTTCGGCGCCTCGAAGCGTCGACCGTCGGCGTCGAGCCAGAGCGCCGAGGGGCCGGGCAGGATGCGGATGCCGTGGGAGGCCCAGATCGGATCCCAGTTGCGGATGCCCTCCGTGCAGTGCCACATGCGGTCGCCGTTCACGATCCGCGCGCCGGCCGACTCGGCGATCCCGAGCATCCGGCCGTCGACGTGGGCGGGGACGCCGGAGATGATGCGCTCCGGGGCGGGGCCGAGCCGCTCGGGCCACGCGCCGCGGACGAGCTCGAGGTTCGCGCCGATGCCGCCGGAGGCGACGATGACGGCGGCCGCCCGCGCCTCGAAGCCGCCGAGCTCCTCGCGATCCGTCTCGACGCCCCGGGGCGCGCCGTCGAGCGCCTCGCGCCGAGCCGACTCCCCCGGCTCGCCGAGCATCTCGCCATCCTCATGCCCGCCGTGCACGGGGTCGGGCTCCTCGCCCTCCTCACCTGGGCCGCGGGCGAGATCACCGAGTCGGTGCTCGCGCAGGACGACCTCGCTTCCCTCGACCGCCCGGCCCTCTTCTCGGCCATGTCGAGCCTTCTCGGCCACGTCGATCCGCGACGGATGGCTCGACTCCGCCGTCACCGCCTTCACGACGATCGGCGGCCCGCTCATCGCCCCCATCGTCGCCGCCGTCACGGTCATCGTGCTCGCGCTCATCTGGCGATCCTGGCTGCCGATCACGCTCATGGTGGCCGCGACCGCCGGCTCGCTCGCCGTGACGATCGTCGGCAAGAACTACCTCGACCGCGTGCGCCCGCCGCACGAGTACGCCGTCGCGCCCTACGAGTGGTCGCCGTCCTTCCCGAGCGGGCACTCCCTCAACTCGGTCGTCATCGGCGGCGTCATCGCGTACCTCCTCTGCCGCCACCTCCGCTCGCGCGGCTGGCGGATCGCGATCATCTCCATCGCCGCCGTCTACGCGCTCCTCATGGGGCTCTCGCGCGTCTACCTCGGCCACCACTGGCTCACCGACGTCCTCACCGGGTGGATCCTCGGGCTCGGCTGGCTCGGGGCCGTCATCGCGGCGGACCAGGCGGCGCTCGCGGTGAAGCGCCTGCGGCGGGCGCGGGGGGATGACGAGGCGGCCGCGGCCGTCGGCTCGAGGGATGCCCAGGCGGCGGTGCAAGCCTGATCCGGGCCGGATTCCCCGGCCGAGCGCCGGGCCGACCGAGGCACGGCATCCGACGAAAGGACGCACCATGGCCAAGCTCGACGGACGCGACATCGCCTTCCTCCTCGTGGACGGCTACGAGGACTCCGAGCTCACGAGCCCCTGGCGGGCGCTCGAGGCCGAGGGCGCGAACGCGCGCCTCGTCTCCTCCGTCCAGGGCACGGTGAAGGGGAAGAAAGGCGGCGCGCAGCAGGTCGACCTCGCCCTCGCCGACGCGAGGGCGGACGACTTCGACGGCCTCGTCCTCCCCGGCGGCGTCGTGAACGCCGACCACCTCCGCATGGATGAGGACGCCGTCGCCTTCGTGAAGGGCTTCGTCGACGCCGGCAAGCCCATCGGCGTCATCTGCCACGGCGCGTGGATCCTCATCGAGGCCGGCGCCGTCGACGGGCTGACGATCACGAGCTACCCCTCGCTGAAGACCGACCTCCGCAACGCGGGCGCGAACTGGGTCGACGAGGAGGTCGTCTGCGACCGCGGGATCGTCTCGAGCCGCACGCCCGACGACCTCCCCGCCTTCGACGCGAAGCTCGTCGAGGAGATGGCCGAGGGCGAGCACGACCGCTAGCCCCGGTTCGGCCCACCGGGCCGACAGACCAGCCCCGGCCCATCGCCTCGGCGCCCGGCGGCGGCCGCTCGCCCTCGTCCGATACCCTCGGACTGACCGCGCGAGCGTGCTCCGCCGGGCGACATGGCGCGCGCCCGGACCCGCGACTCGCGACCCCCATCTCCGAGGGAGCCTGCCGCATGGCGAAGATCATCTACACGAACACCGACGAAGCGCCGATGCTCGCGACGCACTCGTTCCTCCCGATCGTCCAGGCCTTCGCCTCGCGGGCCGACATCGAGCTCGAGACGCGCGACATCTCGCTCGCCGGCCGCATTCTCGCCGCCTTCGGCGACCGCCTTCCCGCCGAGCAGCGCGTCCCCGACGCCCTCGCGGAGCTCGGCGAGCTCGCGAAGACGCCCGAGGCGAACATCATCAAGCTCCCGAACATCTCCGCCTCCGTTCCGCAGCTCGTCGAGGCGATCGCCGAGCTCAAGGCCCAGGGCTACGACCTCCCGGACTACCCGGACGAGCCCTCGACCGAGGAGGAGCAGGAGGTCCGCGCCCGCTACGACAAGATCAAGGGCTCGGCCGTGAACCCCGTCCTCCGCGAGGGCAACTCGGACCGCCGCGCCCCCGCCGCGGTGAAGAACTACGCCCGCAAGCACCCGCACTCGATGGGCGAGTGGACGGCCGACTCGAAGACGAACGTCGCCACCATGGGCGCCGACGACTTCCGCTCAAACGAGGTCTCGACCGTCTTCCAGGCCGCCGACGAGCTGACGATCCAGCACGTCGCCGAGGACGGCACGGTCACGGTCCTCCTCCCCTCGCTGCCCGTCCTCGAGGGCGAGGTCGTCGACGCCACGGTCATGTCGGCGAAGGCCCTCGACGCCTTCATCGCCGAGTCGATCGCGCGCGCCAAGGAGGAGGGCATCCTCTTCTCCGTCCACCTCAAGGCGACGATGATGAAGGTCTCGGACCCGATCATCTTCGGCCACATCGTGAAGGCCTTCTTCCCGAAGCTCTTCGCCGAGCACGGCGCGATCCTCGAG
The DNA here is from genome assembly GCA_910822395.1 of Pseudoclavibacter triregionum. Lineage (GTDB taxonomy): Bacteria > Actinomycetota > Actinomycetes > Actinomycetales > Microbacteriaceae > Pseudoclavibacter > Pseudoclavibacter triregionum. The sequence goes on along the minus strand of OU365335.1, from coordinate 1,580,562 downwards.
CAGGCCGGCCTCTCCGCGAACAACGGCCTCGCCGCCATCCTCGAGGGCGCCGAGCAGCTCCCCGCCGAGCAGCGCGACGCCGTGAAGCAGGCCATCCAGGACGGCCTCGCCGAGGGCCCCCGCCTCGCGATGGTGAACTCGGACAAGGGCATCACGAACCTCCACGTCCCCTCGGACGTCATCGTCGACGCCTCGATGCCCGCGATGATCCGCCAGTCGGGCCACATGTGGGGCCCGGACGGCGAGGAGGCCGACACGCTCGCCGTCCTCCCCGACTCGAGCTACTCGGGCATCTACCAGGTCGTCATCGACGACTGCCGCGCGAACGGCGCCTTCGACCCGACCATGATGGGCTCGGTCTCGAACGTCGGCCTCATGGCCCAGAAGGCCGAGGAGTACGGCTCGCACGACAAGACCTTCGAGATCTCGGGCCCGGGCAAGGTGCAGGTCCTCAACCGCGCCGGCGACGTCGTCTTCGAGCACGCGGTCGACGCGGGAGACATCTGGCGCGCCTGCCAGACGAAGGACGCCCCCATCCAGGACTGGGTGAAGCTCGCCGTCTCCCGCGCCCGCATCGAGGGCGTGCCGGCGATCTTCTGGCTCGACAAGGAGCGCGCGCACGACGCGAACCTCATCGCCAAGGTCGAGCGCTACCTCGGCGACCACGACACCGAGGGCCTCGACATCCGCATCATGTCGCCGGTCGAGGCGACGAAGGAGTCGGTCGCGCGCCTGCGCCGCGGCGAGGACACGATCTCGGTCACGGGCAACGTCCTCCGCGACTACAACACCGACCTCTTCCCGATCCTCGAGGTCGGCACCTCGGCGAAGATGCTCTCGGTCGTGCCGCTCATGAACGGCGGCGGGCTCTTCGAGACCGGCGCCGGCGGCTCGGCCCCCAAGCATGTCGAGCAGCTCGTGCGGGAGAACCACCTGCGCTGGGACTCGCTCGGCGAGTTCATGGCCCTCGCCGAGAGCCTCCGCCACCTCGGCCGCTCGGCCTCGAACCCGCGCGCCACGGTGCTCGCCGAGGCCCTCGACAAGGCGACCGAGACGCTCCTCGACGAGGACAAGTCGCCGCGCCGCAAGGCCGGCGAGCTCGACACCCGCGGCTCGCACGCGTGGATCGCCACGTACTGGGCCGAGGAGCTCGCGAAGCAGACGGATGACGCCGACCTCGCCGCCGAGTTCGCGGAGGGCGCGAAGTCGCTCCGCGAGCAGGCCGAGCAGATCCAGCAGGAGCTGCTCGAGGTGCAGGGCTCGCCGGTCGACATCGCCGGCTACTACCGCCCGGACGAGGAGAAGACCTCGGCCGTCATGCGCCCGTCGCAGACGCTCAACGGCATCCTCGAGAAGCTCGCGAAGTAGCGCGCGGGCTGCGGGGCGCGCCCGCGCCTCGCAGCGCCCAGCCCGAAGGGCCGGCTCCCCCGCGGAGCCGGCCCTTCGGCGTTCCCGGGAGGGGGCACCTGCGCGCTGAGCACGCGCAGAATCCGCACATACCGCGAGATGACCCCGTATACGCGCCATCCCTCCCCGATCTGCGGATTCTGAAGGGGCACTTGAGGTCTCCGAAGGAGGGACGTCCCCGTTTGGGTCGGGCAGGGATGCGGAAGGGCCCCGCCGCGGGTGCGGCGGGGCCCTTCGGGTGCGCGGTGCGCGGGCGCGCTAGGCGCGGGCGCGGCGGCGGAGCGCGGCGAGCGCGCCGAGGGCGAGCGCGCCGAGGCCGAGCGCGATCGCCGGGGCCGGCTCGGCGCCCGTGTTCGCGAGGCCCGCGCCCGGCTTGGCACCCGGCGTCGACGTGGAGGTCGGCGCGGTCGTCGCGGCGGCGGTGTCGGTCGGCTCGGCGGTCGGGGTCTCCGTCACGGCCGGCGTCTCCGTCGGCACCGCGCACGGCACGTACGAGACGTAGAGCGAGTGGCCGTCCGTGTTGTTGTCGTCCGAGAAGAAGTACGGGTGCTGGCCGTTGAGGCATCCGAGCGTGCTCGTCATGCCCTCCGAGTTGAGCAGCTCGAGGCCGGCCGGCGCCGCGTAGTACGTGAACGCGCCGGTCGAGAGGTCGAGGAGCGCCGACTCGCCCGAGCAGCCGTCGTCGCAGTGCACCCACAGGCCGCCCATGTTCGCGTCGAAGTCGAGCGCCATGACGCCGGGGAAGCCGGGCGTGAAGGTCGCGACGAGCTGCGCCGAGCCGTCCGAGTTCAGCGCGACGGCGTAGACCTCGCCGGTGCCCTCGACGCCGACGAAGGCGAGGCCCTCGCCGTGGAGCGGGTAGTCGGCCGGGTTGTAGCCGGCGAGGCCCGTGAGCTCCGTGTCGTGGACGAACTCGACGGCCTCGATGCCGAGGTTCGCGCCCGTCGCCGGGAGGAGGCTCGTGAGGTTCCACTGCTGGACGGCCGAGATCGTGGCGCCGTCGACGGCGGCGTTCGCGTCGTAGGCGAGGATCTCGTTGAAGCTCACCTTGTTGTCCTCGTTGTTGCGCTCGGTGCCCACGAGGAGGAGGCCGCCGGCGACCGTGACGCCCTCGGCGTCCGGACGTCCGGTGCCGTCGGGGTACTTGAGCGTCGTCGTCGAGACGACGTTCATCTGCGCGCCGTCCCACATCAGGCGGTAGAGGAGGCCGTCGCCGTTGTGCGTGCCGTAGTACATGCCCGAGCCCGGGTCGAAGTCGAGCGACGAGAAGTCGCCGTCGAAGGTGTTCGCGGCGTCGACCGGCGTGACGGGCGTGCCGATCCACGGGAGGACCGTGCGGGCCGGGGCCGTGGGCGTCGGCGTCGCGGTCGGCGTGGCCGTGGCGGTCGGGGTCGTGACCGGGCACGCGTTCGCGGCGCCGTTCGTCGAGGAGAGCGTCGTCGTCCACGCGCCGGCGCCGTCGGGGCAGCGGCCGTAGGTCGTCGTGGCGTGGGTCGTCCACGCGTAGTCGGCGACGAGCGCGCCGCTCGCGTCGAAGAGGCGGACGGCGTCGTTGCCGCCGAGGCCGAAGCCGAACTGCGCCTCCGAGAGCGTGAGGAACGCGCCGGGCGCGACGACCGTGCCGGCCGGGATGACGTAGGCGTGCGTGTCGTCGTTGTCCTTGAAGGTCCAGCCCGAGAGGTCGACGGGCGCCGCGCCCGTGTTCGTGACCTCGGCCCAGTCGCCGACGGGGTCGCCGTTCGACTCGACCTCGTTGAACACGATGTCGGTCGAGGCCGCGAGGGCCGGGGCGGCAGGGATGAGCGGGAACGCCGCGGCGGCCGCGAGGGCGCCGAGGGCGAGGATCGGCGTGCGCCGAGCGGTCATGGGATCGTCTCCTGGTGGTGAGGGGGGGGCGAAGCACACGTCGCCGCAGGGAACGGCGATCGGAGCGAGTGAAATCCCTCTTGGTAACGGCCGGGTAAAGCCTCCGAGGTTCCTCCACGCCGATACGATTGGGCATCCGGCCTCGACGTCGGGCGGCGCACGGCGAGCGGAGGAACCCCTGATGGAGACGTTCATCCCGTATCTCGGCGTCACGCTCCTCGGCGGCCTCCTCGCGCATCTGCTCCGGCTCCCGGCCCTCATCGGCTTCCTCGGCGCCGGCTTCGCCCTCGCGGCGCTGGGAGTCCCGAGCTTCGAGGGGCTCGACGAGATCGCCGACCTCGGCGTGACCCTCATGCTCTTCACGATCGGCCTGAAGTTCGACGTCCGCACCCTCCTGCGACGCGAGGTGTGGAGCGCGGGCCTCTCGCACATCGCGATCTCGACGATCATCTCCTTCGGCCTCTTCTCGCTCCTCGCCATGGCGGGCGTCGCGCTCTTCCACACCGGCGACCTCGCGACGATGGCCGTCTTGGGCTTCGCGCTCTCCTTCTCGAGCACGGTCGTCTGCATCAAGGTGCTCGAGGAGCGCAACGACCTCGGCGCGCTCTACGGGCAGACGGCGATCGGCATCCTCGTCATCCAGGACCTCGCGGCCGTGCTCTTCATGACGCTCGCGCACGGCGAGCCGCCGAGCCCGTGGGCCTTCGCGCTCCTCGGCGTCCTCCCCCTCGCGTGGCTCGTGCGCAAGGTCATGGACCGGCTCGACCAGCCGGAGCTCGTCGTGCTGCTCGGCATGGGGCTCGCCGTCATCGCGGGCTACTGGGCCTTCGAGGCCGTCGGCCTCATGGGCGACCTGGGCGCGCTCGTCATGGGCATGCTCCTCGCCTCGCACCCGAAGTCGGCGGCGATGTCGAAGTCGCTCTTCGGCGTGAAGGAGCTCTTCCTCGTCGGCTTCTTCGTCTCGATCGGCGCGGCCGGGCTGCCGACCCTCGAGGACCTCGCCATCGCGGCGCTCATCGTCGTCGTGCTCACCCCGCCGCAGATCGTCCTCTACGCCGTCGTGCTCCGCGCCTTCCGCCTCCGCAACCGCACCTCGGTCCTCGCGGCGCTCATCCTCGGCAACTTCTCCGAGTTCGCGATCATCGTCGCGGCCCTCGGGGCGAAGCAGGGCTTCCTCGAGCACCGCTGGGTGACCGTGCTCTCGCTCGCGGTCGCGATGAGCTTCGTCATCGCGACCTTCCTCAACCGGCCCGACATGACGCTCGTCGACCGCATCGTGCCGCGCATCCCGAAGCAGCCGCCGGAGCGGCTCTCGCCCCGCGACCGGCTCGTCGACGTGGGGCGCGCGAACGCGATCGTCATCGGCATGGGCCGCATCGGCCGCGCCGCCTACGACCGCCTCTCCGACGAGTACGGATGGCGCGTCCTCGGCATCGAGAACAACCATGCCCGCGTCGAGGAGCTCACCGCGGCCGGCTACAAGGTGCTCGAGGGCGATGGATCGGACGCCGAGTTCTGGGCGCGGGTGCGCTCGGCTCACACGGTCGAGATGGCCCTCCTCGCCATGCCGCACCACCACTCGAACGAGTACGCCTTCGAGCACCTCGTGAAGGCCGGATTCGAGGGCCGCACGGCCGTCGTCGTGCAGCGCGACGAGGACGCGGCGGCCATGCAGGAGCGCGGGGCGAGCCAGATCCTCCACCTCTACGAGGGCGCGGGCATCGAGCTCGCCGACCACGCCGTGCGCACCCTGCGCGCCGACGACGAGCTCGAGGACCCGACGCCGACCGGCGCGCTCCCGACCGCGCCGGAGCCGGGCGAGGCGGCGCACGGGTGGATCGACGGGGATGACGTCGGGGGCGGCGCGGATGCCGAGGCCGGGGCCGACGGCGATGGGGATGGCGCACATGCCGCGGATGCCGTCGAGGAGGAGGCCGAGGCGCCGGTCGAACGGGGCGTCGAGGTCATCGACGGCCGCGATCCGGCGGCCGCGCGGCCCGTATTCCGGGAGACGGACGAGCCGGCCGACGAGATGCGGCTCTGAGCCGGCGCTGAGGCGGCTCTGAGGCGGGCGCTCCCCCGCGCGGATCCTGGCATCCCCTGTGACCGGCCTGGACGGCCATCCGGGTTCGCCGATCTGCGCCTCGTAGCCTCCATTCCCACGACGCGGCGTCGACGCCGCGAGATGGGAGATCGCCATGACCGAGATCGCCGACCTGCTCGTGCTCGGATCGGGCCCCGCCGGAATGGCCGCCGCGACGGCCTACCGGAAGGCGAAGGGCAAGGGATCCGTCGTCGTGCTCTCGGCCGACGTCGACGAGCCCTATGAGCGGCCCCCGCTCACGAAGGAGGTGCTCCGCGGCAACCGGCCGGCCGAGGGCGCGCCCATCGCGAAGCCGAAGGAGCTGCGCGACATCGAGCTGCGGCTCGGGGCGCGCGTGACCGGCATCGACCCCGACGCGAAGGTCGTCCGGCTCGGCGACGACGCGATCGGCTACCGGCAGCTCATCGTCGCGACGGGCTCGCGGCCGGTCGAGCTCGAGGGCGCCGAGGCCGACGCGCCGATCCGCACGCTCCGCTCGCTCGACGACGCGCAGCGGCTCGTCGAGGCGGCGGAGCACGCCCGCACGGCGCTCGTCCTCGGCTCGGGCTTCATCGGCTCGGAGGCGGCCGCCTCGCTCGCGAAGCGCGGGCTCGAGGTGACGCTCGCGACGCGCGAGTACGGCATCCAGCTCGAGCGGCTCGGCGAGCACGCCTCGTCGACGATCCGCGGATGGCTCGAGGAGCTCGGCGTCCGCGTCATCACGGGCGTCGAGATCACCGGCCTCGAGGCGACCCGCGAGGCGCACCTCTCGAACGGCGAGACGATCCGCGCCGACCTCATCCTCGCGGCGCTCGGCGTCGAGCCGGCGGGCGAGCTGCTCGAGGGCGCGGGCCTGCAGATGCACGAGGGCCGGGTCGTCGTCGACGAGCGGATGCGCGCCGACGACGAGGGGACGATCCGCGTCGCGGGCGACCTCGCTCGGGCGCACCACGCCGTCGCCGGCCGCGCGCTCTCGGTCGAGCACTGGGGCGACGCCGAGACGATGGGCGAGATCGCGGGGCGCGACGCCGCGAACCCGGACGCCGAGGGCGAGGAGGCGGCCGTGTGGGACACGCCTCCCGGCTTCTGGACCGTCATCGGCGACCACGAGCTCAAGCTCGTCGCGTGGGGCGACGGGTGGGACGAGTCGGAGGTGCAGGAGAAGGCCGGCGGCTTCGTCGTCTGGTACGGGCGCGGCGGGCAGCTCGCGGGCGCGCTCACGTACAACGACGACGGGGCGTACGAGCGGGCCTTGGAGCACCTCGGCTCGGTGACCTTCGCGGACGCCGTGCGCGGGAAGTGGCCGGGCCCGGCGGAGGACGTCGAGGGCGGCGAGGACGAGGGCGGCTCGGCGGAGGCGTCCTAGGCGGCTCGGCCGCGAGACCCACGGCGGCTCCGCAGCGGCGACCTCGGCGGCTCCGCGGCGCGCGGGTGGGCTCCGCCCGAGCCTGCGCACGCCGGAGCGGCACAGTCTGCAGTGGATTCGCGCCGGCCAGCGCGACGTGCTCCCGGCGAGCCGCATGGTGACGCGGATCGCATGGCCGGCCCGGTGGCGCGACGAGGGAATCTCCTGCGAAGTGTGCCGGCCTGCTGGCGCCGGGCTCCGCGTTCGACCTCGTCTATCTCTCGTCGACCTCCCCGTCGACGTAGACCCAGCGACCGCCGCGGCGGGCGAAGCGGGAGCGCTCGCGCATGGCGAAGGGGCCGTCGGTCGTCTCGCCGCGGGCGAGGAACTCGACGATCCCGGTCTCGTCGCCGGGGCCGCCGTCCTCGGTCGCGAGGATCTCGAGGGAGCGCCAGGTCACGCCGTCCGTCGGGACGTCGGCGGGCCGCGTGCGCGGGTGCCAGGTGCGGAAGACGTAGCCGCCGAGGTCGAGCGCGTAGGCGCTGAATCGGGAGCGCATGAGCCGCTCGGCCGTGGGCGCCGACTCCCCGTCGTGGAGGGGCCCGCAGCAGGCGCCGTAGCGCTCGCCCGAGCCGCACGGGCAGGGCGCGACAGCGGAGATCACGCGGCGATCGTACCGGTGGTCTGTGCGCTGGCGTCTCGAGCCGGACGCCCTCCGGGGTCCAGCGAGCGGGGTCGTGCGTGCTGCTCCCCTCCCAGATTGACGCATATGTGATCGCCGAGCTCCCATGCGCGTCGGCGATCACATATCCGAAGATCTGGGAGGCGGGCCAAGATCGGTCGCGCCGCCTCCGCGACCGAACGGGGCCGAAGTTGCGGTTCGGGAGGCTCCCGAACCGCAGCTTTCGCCAAGTCTGCGGGCTGGGCACGGCGTGAGGCGGCGCGCGTACGCTCGGGGCGAGCGCCGTCGCCGGAGCCGCCGCGCGGCCGCGCCGGAGGTGAGCATGGACGTCGAGCGCCGCGTCATCCGACCGCCCGCCGTCGCGGGCGCCTTCTACCCGGCAGATCCCGCCGTCCTCGCCGCGGAGGTCGACGCGAGGCTCGAGGCCGTGCGCGATCTCGAGCTCGACGCGCTCGTCGGCGCGAAGGCCGTCATCTCCCCGCACGCCGGGCACCGCTACTCGGGGCTCATCGCGGCCCGCGCGATCGACGTGCTCGAGCCGTCCGTCGTGCGCCGAGTCGTGCTGCTGGGCCCGATCCACCACGTCCCGTTCGAGGGGATGGCGCTGCCCGCCGCGGACGCTTTCGCGACGCCGCTCGGCGAGATCCCCGTCGACGCCGAGCTCGTCGCGGCCGTGGCCGGCATGCCCGGCGTCGCCGCGGACGCCGCGCCGCACGCGCCCGAGCACTCGCTCGAGGTCATCCTGCCCTTCCTCCAGCGGCGCCTCGGCGAGTTCACGCTGCTGCCGATCGCGGTCGGGCCGACCCCGCCGGAGCAGATGGCCGACGTCCTCGAGCGCGTGTGGGGCGGCCCGGAGACGGCGGTCGTCGTCTCGAGCGACCTCAGCCACTACGAGGACGAGCCGACCGCGCACGCGATCGACGGCGACACGGTCCGGCGCATCCGCCGCCTCGCGTTCCCGCTCCCGCCGCGCTCGGCGTGCGGGCGCTTCCCGGTCGACGGCCTGCTCGCCCTCGCTCGGCGGCGCGGGCTGCGCCCGGAGCCGATCGGCTACGCGACCTCGGCGGATGCCCCGGAGATCGGCGACCCGCGCCGGGTCGTCGGCTACGCGGCCGTCGCCTTCCTCGAGGCGGCGGATGCCGGGGCCGTGCGGGAGCCGGTCGCGCCCCAGCTCGACGGCGCCCCGCTCACGGCGCTCGCCCGCCGCGCGATCGAGGCCGAGCTCGGCGTGCCGGCGGGCAGCACCGGGCCCAGCCGCGCGGGCGCGGCCGGCGAAGTGGGCACGGCGTCCGAACCGGCTCCCACCGACCCCGCCCTCGAGCGCTCCGGCGCCGCCTTCGTCACCCTCACCATCGGCGGCCAGCTCCGCGGCTGCATCGGCTCGCTCGAGCCCCGCCGCTCCCTCGGCGTCGACGTCCGCGAGAACGCCGTCCGCGCCGCGACCGGCGACCCCCGCTTCCCGCCGCTCTCCCCCGCGGAGCTCGCGCGCACCCGCATCTCGGTCTCGGTGCTCGGCGAGCTCGCGCCGTTCCCCGTCGAGTCCGAGGAGGACGCCATCCGCCGCCTCGTGCCGGGCGAGGACGGCGTGCTCCTCGAGTTCGGCCCGCGCCGCGGCACCTTCCTGCCCTCGGTGTGGGAGCAGCTGCCCGATGCGCGCGACTTCCTCCGCCACCTCAAGCGCAAGGCCGGGCTGCCGGAGGACTGGTGGGACGACCGCCTCGTGCTCTCGCGCTACCGCGTCGCCGAGTTCGAGGAGCCGGCGCCGGACGCCGCCACGAGCCAGGGCGACCTGCGATGACCGGCCATCCCGCCCGCTGGTGGCACGCGCTCGACGACGGCCGCCTCCAGTGCGACCTCTGCCCGCGCGAGTGCCGGCTCCGCGACGGGCAGCGCGGCTTCTGCTTCGTCCGCCAGCGCGAGGGCGACGGCATGGTGCTCGACACCTACGGCCGCTCGTCCGGCTTCTGCGTCGACCCGGTCGAGAAGAAGCCGCTCTGGCACTTCCTGCCCGGCTCGTCCGCGCTCTCCTTCGGCACGGCCGGCTGCAATCTCGGCTGCAAGTTCTGCCAGAACTGGGACATCTCGAAGTCGCGCGAGATCGACACGCTCGCCGACCAGGCCTCCCCCGAGGCGATCGCCGACGCGGCCGTGCGGATGGGCGCCGAGTCGGTGGCCTTCACCTACAACGACCCGATCATCTTCGCCGAGTACGCGATCGACGTCGCCCACGCGTGCCGGGAGCGGGGCGTCCGCACGATCGCCGTGTCGGCGGGCTACATCTCCGAGGCCGCGCGCGCGGAGTTCTTCGCCCCGATGGACGCCGCGAACATCGACCTCAAGGCGTTCACACCCGAGTTCTACCGGCAGGTGACGGGCGCGCAGCTCGCGGTCGTGCAGGACACGCTCCGCTACCTCGTGCGCGAGACGTCCGTGTGGACGGAGATCACGACGCTCCTCATCCCGACGAAGAACGACTCGGACGAGGAGCTGCGGGCGATGGCGGAGTGGATCGTCGAGGAGCTCGGCGTCGACGTGCCCCACCACTTCTCGGCGTTCCACCCCGACTTCAAGATGCGCGACCTGCCCCGCACCCCGCCCGAGACGCTCGCGCGGGCGCGGCGGATCGCCATGGAGGCCGGCGAGCGCTACGTCTACACGGGCAACGTCCACGACCGCGAGGGCGGGACGACGCGCTGCCCCGGGTGCGGCGCCGCGCTCATCGTGCGCGACTGGCACCGGATCGTCGAGTGGAGGATGGCGCCGGGCGGCCGGTGCTCGGCGTGCGGGAGGGCGATTCCGGGCGTCTGGACGGACGACTGGCGGCCCGGTGGCTTCGACGGGCGGCGCCTGCCGGTGAGGATCGCCTCGCGGCGGCCGGCCTAGCGGTCTCGTGGCGACCCCGGGCGGCCGCTAGCCGAAGCGGTAGAGCTCGGAGCCGTCCGACCCCGCGATGATCGCGCGCGGATCGCCGGCGACCGAGAGCTCGACGGTGAGCGATCCCTCGCCCTGCGGGTCGGTCGCGCGATACACGAAGCGCTCGTTCTCGAGCTCGAGCTGCTCGACGCGCGCTCGCGTGAGCCAGGGGTGCCGGCGGCGGATGGCGATGAGCCGCTGGTGCTCGCGGAGCATCCACTCCCCCAGCGCGATGCCCTCGGGCGTCTCCGGGAAGGGCGGCCGCACGTCGTCGTCGCCGCCGATCGCCTCGCGCTTCTCGCCCTGATAGGCGTACTCGTCGCCCGCGTAGATCGCGGGGACGCCGCCGACGGTCATGAGGATGACGAGCGCGAGCACGGCCTTCGCCTCGCCGACGGTCGTCGCGATGCGGGTGACGTCGTGGTTGCCGACGAAGGTGAGCGGGAGGAAGCCGTCGAGCCATTCGCCGTGGCGCTCGAGGGCCCAGGCGAGCTCGAAGAAGTTCGCGTCTGCGAGGCTCGACCAGATCGCCTTCCACAGCTCGTACTGGGTGACGGAGTCGAGCTGCCCTTCGCGGGCGATGGCGGCGTAGTCGCCGTGGATGACCTCGCCGACGAACCAGGCGTCGGGGAACCCCTCGCGGACCTTCGGCAGCACGCGAGACCAGAACGCCGGGTCGACAGCGTAGGCGGCGTCGAGACGCCAGCCGTCGGCGCCGCGGCGGAGCCAGTGAAGCATGACCTCGGCGACGAGCTCGGCGGCCTCGGGGCGGGCGTGGTCGAGCGCGACGAGCGCGTCGTGGCCCTCGAAGTTCGCGGCGAGCGGCGCCGCGGGGTCGGACCAGTCGATGCGGAAGAGGGCCGCCTCGGGGCTGTCGGGACCGTGCTCGACAGCGGCGAGGTAGGCGGGGTGGCCGGCGCCGACGTGGTTGAAGACGCCGTCGAGGAGCACGCGGATGCCCCGCTCGCGGCAGGCCGCGACGAGGGCGTCAAAGTCGGCGTCGTCGCCGAGGCGCGGGTCGGTGCGGAAGTGGTCGGTCGTGTCGTAGCCGTGGGTCTCGGAGGCGAAGATCGGGCCGAGGGCGAGGCCGTTCGCGCCGAGCTCGACGAGGTGGTCGAGCCACGGAATGATCCGGCCGAGGCGGTGCACGACGGCGCCGGGGCCGTCGCGCCGGGCGGCGTCGGCGAGCTCGGCGTCGGGCTCGCGGATGGGCGCGCCGCAGAATCCGAGCGGGTAGACGTGCCACCAGATCGCGTGCTCGTGCCAGGACATCGGGCTCCTTCCGACGGGTGCTCTTACGCTAGACCCGGCCTCGGACAGAAGCTGGGGCGACGCCCGGATGCCCTGTGGATAACTCGCCCCGGCGTCGCCCGGCTTCGCTATCTTGCTGGCCATGCGTGACATGGGGGATGCCGCGCCGATGGGTGCGGCTCGCGTGGGGAGGCTCGGGGCGATCGCCGTCGCCGGGATGCTCGCGTTGACGGGATGCCAGGCCGAGCCGGCGCCGCCCGCGACGGAGCCGGTGACGGGAGCGATCGAGACCGCGAGCGCCGCGCCCGCGCCGAGCTTCGCGTCGGACGAGGAGGCGCTTGCGGCTGGGGTTGCTGCGCTGCAGGCCGCATTGGACATGGAAATCGAGGTGTCCCGTTCTAACGGCGATCTAGCGTCGCTATCGTCAGTCGCTGAAGGCCAGTACTTGCAGGATCTGATTGCTGCGGGCGAAAAGATGCGCGCGCAGGGAGTGCATGCCGAAGGAACGATGCTCGCAACGCCAATTGAGTTGCAGCAAGCAATCTCGACGAGTGAGGGAGTCAACGTCACCTTCTACACGTGCGTGGACGCATCGAGTGCACAAAAGGTTGATGCGACTGGAAACACATCGCCGGCGGCATCGCAACCACGTTTGTATATGGTGGCTACTGCGTCGGGACCCGCACCAAGCACGCTTAGGATCGAGAGGCTCGAGATTTGGTCGCGCGACTTGTCCTGTTGATGACGCTCGTATCCATTCCGCTCGTTTCGGTGGACTTGCCTCACCTGCGTTGCTCGATTTGGGACGATGACTCGTGTGCGCCTGTGTCGGTCGGGAATGGCGAAGGTGTAGAGGTCGGGGGAACATTCGAGTTCTCCTCCGGAGGCAATGACCCCGGCGACTACGCGCAATCTGGCGGGGAGGTTGCCTCCGACCCTTCGGGATATGCCGCAGCCCCCGACTACATCCGCCAGGTCGGCGACCCGATGCAGAAGGCCGGCCCTGCGGGCCCCGCGGCAGCGCCAGCCGTGGCCGCTCCCGTCCTCCCCACGACGATCACCTATGCCGACGTCCAGCGCTTCTCCCCCGGCAGGACGAACTTCACGCTCGAGCCATCCTGGTGGGCGATCAAGGGCGGCCACCTCAACGCCTACGCGAGCGCGACGACGCAGACCATCCAGGGCACGATCGCGACGATCCCCGTCACGATCACCTTCGTCCCGGCCGAGTACGTCTGGAGCTGGGGCGACGGCACGACCCTCACGACCACGACCGGCGGCGCATCCTGGGGGGAGCTCGGCCTCCCCGACTGGTCGCCTACGGAGACGAGCCACGTCTACGAGTCCCGCGGCGACGTGCAGGTCTCCCTCACCGTCCGCTACTCGGCGACGGTGACCGGGCAGGGCCGCACGATCCCCGTCACCGGCCTCGTCGCGGCTCCGGCCACGTCCGCGCCCGTCCGCGTCGTCGAATCCCACCGGGCCCTCGTCGCCGCCGACTGCCTCGTCGACCCGCACGGCCCCGGCTGCTAGCAGGGCCCTACGCCCCCAGCAGCTCGACCCGCTCCGCCAGGTACCCCGCGAGATCCCGCGGCTCGACGCCGCCCGCCGGCGACCAGCGCACGAGCAGCATGCCATCCGGCCCCGGCAGCACCGGGCCCGACGGCGACCCCGCCGCGAGCGCCGCCACCTCGAGCGGCACCGGGTCGATGTGGAGCGCCTCGCCCGGCTCGAACCCCGCCTTCGCCGCGAGCATCCGCAGCTCATCGCGCTCGCGCGCCGACTCCGCGACGTAGCCGACCCGCGACGCCGGGCGGGCGCGCGTGGCCGTCCCGAGGCCGAGGAGCCGGCCATCCGTCGAGAGCAGGAGCACCCCGAGCGGCCACGCCTCCCCCGCGCGCCGCAGCGTCGGGCCGCGGCGGATCACGCGGAGCATCTTCCGCTCCGGCACCCATTCCGCGAGGGCCTCCAGGCGCGCGTCCGCGGCGGACAGACGCGCCCGCAGCTCCTCGAGGAGGGCGGGCAGCTCGGCGGCGGTCGTCACCCCACGAGGCTACGCCCGCTCATCCCCCCGTCGAGACTCGCAGCTCGCCCCGTCGAGACTCGCAGCTCGCCCCGTCGAGGCTCACCGCTCGTCCCCCGACGAGGCTCGCCCGCCCGCGCCCCATCCAGCTCACGCCCCGTCACCTCCCGCCCACCCCGCCGCGGGAGAATGCCCCCATGCCCGACGCGACCCCCGCCGACAACCCCGCCGACACCCCCTCCGACGTCCCCGCCGACTCCGGCGCCGCAGCCCAGCCCATCCGGAGCAACGTCACCGACACCGCGCTCGTCTTCGAGGGCGGCGGCATGCGGGCGAGCCTCACGAGCGCCGTCGTCGCGACGCTGCTCGAGGCCGGCATCCACATCGACTACGTCGCCGGCATCTCCGCGGGCTCGAGCAACACCGGCAACTACCTCGCCCGCCAGCCCGAGCGCGCCCGCCGATCCTTCGTCGAGTTCGCGGCCGACCCGAACTTCGGCAATCTTCGGAGCTGGGCGCGCGGCGACGGCCTCTTCAACGCGAAGTACATCTACGAGGAGACGGGCCTGCCCGACCAGGCCCTCCCCTTCGACTGGGCCACGTTCCGGGCGAATCCCGCCACGATGCGCATCGGCGCCTTCGACGCCGAGTCCGGCGAGCAGGTGTGGTGGTCGAAGGACGACTGCCCCGAGATGGCCGACCTCATGGTCCGCGTCCGCGCCTCCTCGACGATGCCCGTCCTCATGCCGCCCGTGCTCATCGACGGCCGCACCTACGTCGACGGCGCGCTCGGCCCCTCCGGCGGCATCGCGATCGACATCGCCCAGCGCGACGGCTTCGACAAGCTCTTCGTCGTCCTCACCCGCGAACGCGACTACCGCAAGAAGCCCGAGCGCTTCCCCGCCTTCTACCGCCGCTACTTCCGCAGCCATCCGGCCGTCGCCGACGCCCTCGAGCAGCGCTGGACCCGCTACAACGAGACCCGCGAGCAGCTCTGGGAGCTCGAGCGCGAGGGCAAGGCGTACGTCTTCGCCCCCGACCGGATGCCAGTGAGCAACGGCGAACGCAACGTCGCGAAGCTCGCCGCCGCCCACGCCCTCGGCCTCGCGCAGGCCAAGCGCGAGCTGCCGGCCTGGCGGGAGTTCCTCGGCCTCCCGGCGTCCTGATGGCCCGCGCACGGCTGGCGCACCGACCTCGCACCGGCCCACGCCAGGGCCCGCGTGGGAGAATCGGCGGATGGCTGAGCTCGTACAGCGCATGCGGCGCTTCGGAACGACGATCTTCACCGAGATCACGGACATCGCGCGCCGGCACGACGCGATCAACCTCGGCCAGGGCGCCCCCGACACGGATGGCCCCCGCTTCGTGCTCGAGGCCGCGAAGCGCGCCATCGACTCGGGCTGCAACCAGTACCCGCAGGACCGCGGCATCCCAGCCCTCCGCGAGGCCGTCGCCGAGCACCAGCGCCGCTTCTACGGCATCGAGCTCGACCCCGACACGCAGATCCAGGCCACGGCCGGCGCGACCGAGGGCCTCGCCGCCGCCATCCTCGCCCTCGTCGAGCCCGCCGACGAGGTCATCGTCCTCGAGCCCTACTACGACGTGTACCCCGCCGCGATCGAGCTCGCGCAGGGCGTGCTCGTGCCCGTCCGCCTGGACGCGACCGACTTCCGCCTCGACCCGGATCGCCTGCGCGCCGCCGTGTCGCCGCGCACCAAGGCGATCCTCCTCAACACCCCGCACAACCCGACCGGGCACCTCCTCTCGACGGAGGAGCTGCAGACCGTCGCCGACCTCGCGATCGAGCGCGGCCTCCTCGTCATCACCGACGAGGTCTACGAGCACCTCGCCTTCGACGGGCGCCGCCACACCCCGATCGCGACGCTCCCCGGCATGGCCGAGCGCACGCTCACGCTCTCGTCGGCCGGCAAGACCTTCTCGACGACCGGCTGGAAGATCGGCTGGATGACCGGCCCGCGCGAGCTCGTCGAGGCCGCCGGCACGGTGAAGCAGTTCCTCACCTTCGCGAACGGGCACCCGTTCCAGTACGCGATCGCCGAGGGGCTCGGGATGCCGGATGCCGAGTACGACGCCATCCGCGACCGCCTGCAGGCCCAGCGCGACCTCCTCTCGCCGGCCCTCGCCGCGGCGGGCATGGCCGTGCACGAGTCCGAGGCGACCTACTTCGTCGTCGCCGACGTCGCCCCGCTCGGCGCGACGGACTCGCTCGAGTTCTGCCGCGAGCTGCCGGCGAGAGCCGGGGTCGCGGCGATCCCGATGCGCGTGTTCTACAGCGACGCGTCCGGCGCCGAGACGCTCGTGCGCTTCGCGTTCTGCAAGCGGCCGGAGATCGTCGCCGAGGCCGCCGAGCGGCTCGCGCGCGCCTTCGCCTAGCGGCGTCCGCGCCTTCGGGTCCCGGATCCGCTGTCAGCGCATTGCCCGCCTGATCGGCGCTTCGCTCGCTAGCCTCGACTCGGCCCGACATCCCGGGCCGGTTCGGAGGAGCACCATGGCCGCCAGCGATCCCGCCGCGAGCGCCGCGCCCGCATCGCCCTCCGGCGCCTCCGGAGCCGACGGGGCGAGCCCGAGCGCCCACGTCGACCGCCCGAACGTCTCCCGCGCCAGCCTCGCGATCGCCGCCTTCTCGACCGTCGTCGAGTGGTACGACTTCACGCTCTACCTCTACATGACGACCGTGCTCGCGCGCGTCTTCTATGGCGACGGCGCGGGCTCTGTCGCGATGGCGCTGCTCACCTTCGCGGTCGCCTACCTCATGCGGCCCATCGGCGCGATCGTGTTCGGCCACATCGGCGACCGCTTCGGCCGCAAGCGCATGATGCTCTGGTCGATGGCGATCATGACCCTCGCGATGCTCGCGACGGCCCTCCTTCCGACCTCCGCCGCGATCGGCGGGCTCGCCGGATGGCTGCTGCTCCTCCTCCGCCTCATCATGGCGTTCTCGGTCGGCGGCGAGTACACCGGCGTCGTCGCCTACCTCACCGAGGGCTCGAACGCCCGCCGCCGCGGCTTCATCGCGTCCCTCGCGGCCGCCTCGAGCGAGATCGGGGGCCTGCTGGCCGCGGCCGCCGCCGCGATCACCGTCGCGATGCTGCCGCAGGCCTCGCTCGACGACTGGGGCTGGCGCATCCCGTTCTTCATAGGCGCCGCGCTCGCCGCCGGCGTCTGGATCTCGCGCTCGAGCATGGACGAGTCGCCCGAGTTCGAGCGCCAGCGCGACGAGGGCACGATCCCCACCTCCCCGGCGATGCACACGCTGCGGACGTCGTTCCCCGCGATCCTCCGCACCTTCGCGATCTCGGCCCTCGGCTCGATCACCTACTACGTCGGCATCACCTACGTGCCGACCTACCTCCACGAGGTGACGGGCATGGCCGAGGCCGACTCGCTCTGGGTCTCGACGCTCGCCGCCTTCGCCGTCATCGCGATCACGCCGCTCATCGGCTGGCTCTCGGATCGCGTGGGCCGCAAGCCCGTCATCGTCGGCCTCGCGATCGCGGGCGTCATCCTGCCGCTGCTCACCTTCTGGGCGATGGGGGCCGTGCACGGCGCGCTCATCGTCGCGGGCGTCACGGCGCTCGCCTTCCTCGGCGGCGGCGTGAGCGCGGTCGCGGCCTCGGCGACGGCCGAGCAGTTCCCCGGCGAGGGACGCGTCTCGGGCCTCGCCTTCGGCGTCACGGCGGCGACGGCGGTCTTCGGCGGCCTCGCTCCGCTCCTCGCGCAGACCCTCACCGAGTCGACCGGCAACCCGCTCGTGCCGGGCTGGATGATCGCGATCGTCGCGATCGTCGTCGTCCCGGTCGTCCTCACGATGCGCGAGACGGCGCCGCGGATCGTCGACCCGCACGGCACGGATCCGACCGGCGCGAACCCGACGGCCGCCGCCGAGCGCGCAGCTCGCTAGCCGGCCGAGCGCGGGCCGCGCGCGAGGGGTCGGGTGGCGTCCCGCAACTGCGCGAATCCCGGGGGTCGGAGGTGGATACCCCCTCGAGCCCCCGGAATTCGCGCAGTTGGAAGGGATATCCGGCCTCTCGCTCAGCGGGCGACGTCGCCGGCTACGCGTCCGAGCCGCCGGCCGGGCCGGTCTCGGCGAGCTGCTGGAGGTTCGCGATCGAGGCGTCGAGCGAGGCCTCGGTCGTCGAGAGCGCCTTCGCGAAGCTGGTCTCATCGGTGAGGTTCGTCCAGTCGTAGGTGTGGGTGACGCGCGTGAGGCCGTCGTCGATCGCCTCGAGCTCCCAGCGCCAGAGGTGGCCGCGAGGCTGCTCGCCGACGGGCGAGGGCAGCCAGGCGATCCGCTTCCCCTCCTCGAACTCGACGACGTGGTTCTCCCTCCGGGCACCGTCCTTCGTGAGCGTCATCTCGAAGACGTCGCCGACGCCGCGCACGCGCGGGCTCGACGAGGACGCGAGGTTGTCGTTGCCGTCCCACTCGGGCTGGCGGGAGGGATCGGCAATGAGCTCGAAGATCTCGGCGGCGGGCGCGTGGATCTCGCGGGAGGCGGCGACGATGCGGGCGGTGGAGTCCGTCTCGGTCATGGAGACATCCCACTCCCTGCGCCTGGGAGCCGCCCGCGGCTTGTCGTGCGGGCAGGTGGGTCGGTGATGTCGAGACGCGGCGTGCGGCCGCTCCTCAACCACCTCAGTGCACCCCAGGTGGTTGAGGAGCGCCGCGGGCGGGTCGAAACCACCGGCCTCAGACGAGCAGCGGCTCGGAGGCGTCGACGACGCGGACGTCGGCGGCCGAGGTGCGACCGTAGAGCCAGAGCATGACCTCGCCGGGGCGCCCCTCGACGCGCACGCGCGGCGTGCGGCCCGGCGTGATCTGCCGCGCCGAGACGCCCGGCCACGCGATGACGAGTCCGGGCGTGCGGAGCGCGTGGAGGGCGAGCCCCGCGACCGACGCCCGCTTCCACAGCGCGCACTCGAGCTCGAAGCTCGGCTCCGGCTGCTCGACGCCGTTCGGCCGCGCGACGTCCTGCGTGTGGATCCAGTACTCGCCGAGCGCGTGCCGGCAGTCCTCGAAGCGGTCGTCCGGCATGCACGGGATGGTCGCCGGCAGCTCCCTCAGCCGCCCGAGCAGCTCCGCGTACGACCAGCGAGCCCGCGTCTCGGCGGCCCGGCGCTTCGTGATGCCGCCGGACGCCCGCACCGAGGTGCCGATCCACGCGATCGGATCACGGTGGAGCTGCCAGAGGTGGATTGCGAGCTCCTGGGCATCCCACCCCTCGCAGAGCGTCGGGGCCGTACCGTCGACCTGCTCGAGCACGTCGAGGAGGAGCTGGAACTGGGCGTCGCGCAGCGCTGCGGTCATGCCACCAGGGTCGCACCGGACGGTGAACGCGCCTCGCGGGCGGACAGCGCCCGCGCCGAAGCCCCGGCCCGGCGGGCTACCCTCGCCCCATGAGCGACGACCGCGCCGGCGACGGCCTCCGCCTCCCCGTCCGGGGCGAGGCCTTCGAGTGGCGCGGCCCCGCGCCGCACGTCTTCGTGCGCGTCGGCGACGACGAGGCGGAGCTGCTCCGCGAGCTCGTCTCGGAGCTCTCCTACGGCTGGGGCTGCATCCCCTGCCGCGTCGTGGCCGGATCGACCGAGATGACGACCGCGCTCATGCCGAAGGACGGCGGCTACCTCGTGCCGCTCAAGAAGGCCCTCCGCACGGCCGAGAGGATCGAGTTCGGGGACGCCGTCGACCTCGAGCTCGTGCTCCCCCCGCCCCGGGCGCGCTAACGTCCCGAGGGCTCCTCCCCGGCCGACGGCGGCCGCCCCTGCTCGGGCCCCGAGCGCGCCTCCCGCGGCGGGTCGGCGATCGGGGCCGTCTCGCTCGCGGAGGCGGGGGCGCGGCCATCCGGGGCACCCTGCTCGTAGCGGTGCGCCCGGGCCTCCTTCGCCTCGCGCTCGGCCTTGCGCTGCGCCGTGCGCCGATCCCGCTCGAGATCCTCATGGATGCCCTCGACGTCGGCGCCGACCGCCTCGAGCAGCGGCTCGGGCATGTGCGCCGCGGCCTGCGTCGAGTCGGGCAGGCTCCAGCCGCGCCAGCGCGCGAGGAGGGTGAGTCCGGTGCCGACCGTCGTCGCGGCGAGCAGCGCGATGTTCGGCAGGCCGAGCGAGTTGAGCCCGACGAGCGTCGTCGTCGACGCGAGCGCGGAGGTCGCGTAGAGGGTGCCGCCGCGGAAGATCGCGGGCATCCGGGCGAGGAGCAGGTCGCGGACGACCCCGCCGCCGACGCCCGTCATCATGCCGAGCAGGATGGCCGGCAGCCATCCCAGCCCGTGCGCGAGGGCGCGATCGGCGCCCGCGGCCGCCCAGAGTCCCAGCACGAGCGCGTCGAGCCACGGTGAGATCGCCTCCCAGCGCCGCCCGCCCCTCGGGAGGAGGAAGGCGATCGCGGTGCCGACGATCGCGGCCACGAGGAACGCCCAGTCGGTCAGGGCGATGGGCGTCCCCCGCTGCATGAGCGTGTCGCGGACGATGCCGCCGCCGAGCCCCGCCGCGATCGCGATCGTCGCGAAGCCGATCGGGTCGAGCCGCTCCTCCCGCGCCGCGAGCCCGCCGAGGAGGGCGCTGAGGCCCGCCCCGGAGAGGTCGAGGATGCGCGAGAGGAGCGAGAGGAGCGAGACGTCGACGGGCTCGCTCACGAGGCCGCCTCCGCAGGCCCGCTCACCGGCGCGCGCCGGCCGATCATCCGCACGCGGCTACTGGACCCGCGCCGATCCGAGCCGACGCGTCCACTCGATCGACTCGTGGTCGAGGAACGCCGACGCGCCGACTCCGTGCTCGAGGAGGCCGGCTACGCCTCCCCCGCGCCGGACGCCCCGACCGCGCGGATCGACTCGATCCTGCTCCACCCGCTCTGGGGCACGCTCATCTTCTTCGGCGTCATGGTCCTCTTCTTCCAGGCGCTGTTCACCTGGGCCGCGCCGCTGCAGGATCTCATCGACGAGGGCTTCCTCGCCCTCGCGTGGGTCGTGCGGAACGCCATCCCGAACGCCCTCCTGGGCAGCCTCCTCGCTGACGGCGTCATCGGCGGCGTCGGCGCGGTGCTCACCTTCCTCCCGCAGATCCTCCTCATGTACCTCCTGCTCGCCGTGCTCGACTCCGTCGGGTACATGGCGCGCGCCGCGTTCCTCATGGACCGGGTCATGAGCCGCGCGGGGCTCGAGGGTCGGGCGTTCGTCGCCGTCCTCTCGGCGTTCGCCTGCGCGATCCCGGGCATCACGGCGACGCGGACGATCCCCTCGAGCCGCGACCGGGTCGCGACGATGCTCGGCGTGCCGCTCGCGACCTGCTCGGCCCGCCTGCCCGTCTACCTCCTCCTCGTCGGGATGCTCGTGCCGGAGGACGCCGCCTGGGGCCCGTTCAGCGGCCGCGGCGCGGTGATGTTCCTGCTCTACCTGCTCGGCGGCGTCTCGGCGATGCTCGCGGCGTGGGCCGTGAAGCGGATCACCGACCGCTCGGGCCACGTGCTGCCCTTCTACATGGAGCTGCCGCCGTATCGCGTGCCGACGCCGCGCTCGGTCGGCATCGCGATGTGGGAGCCGACGAAGGCGTTCCTCCGCAAGGCGGGCACGATCATCCTCGTCGCGACCGTCGCGATCTGGGGCCTCACGAACCTGCCCGTCCCGAGCGAGGCGGAGCTCGCCTCGGCCGGCGTCGACGCCTCGGACGACGCGGCCGTCGCCTCGTACACGATCGAGCACTCCCCGGCCGCCGCGATCGGCAAGTTCATCGAGCCCGTCTTCGCGCCGCTCGGCTTCGACTGGCGCATCGACATCGCGATCGTCGGCTCGCTCGCGGCCCGCGAGGTCGCGGTCTCCACGCTCGGCCAGATCGCCTCGGCCGGCGACCCCGAGGACGAGACGCAGGTCTCCGAGCAGCTCCAGACCTGGACCTACACGCACGGCCCGAACGAGGGCCAGCCTGTCTTCACCGGACCGACGCTCACGGCCCTCCTCCTCTTCTTCGCCTTCGCGCTCCAGTGCAGGTCGACGATCGCCGTCATGCGCCGCGAGGCGGGCGGCTGGAAGTGGCCGGCGATCGCCTTCGGCTACATGTTCGACCTCGCGTGGACGGCCGGCGCGATCGGGCACGCCGTCGCGAGCTGGATCGCGGGGCTGTAGGGATGGCCGCCGAGGCGCGCGCCGCCGGCACGATCGCGCTCCACCCCGAGGCGACCGACGACCCGGCCACGCTCCGCTGGCGGGCACCGCGCACCGAGATCCCGTTCGCCGGCGAGGTCGCCGCGGCGCCCGGGCTCGACGAGCTCGAGCCGGGCCTCGTGGAGCGGGTCGAGGCGCATACGGGCTCGCTGCTCGTGACGCTCGCCGCCGGCCGCAGCTGGCGCGAGGAGGGCGCGCGCGTGCGGCACGCGCTCGTCGCCGCCCTCTCCCACCCGGATCGCTGGACCCCGGCCCCCGACGCCCGCGCCCTCGACGCCGACGCCCTCCTGCGGGCCGTCGCCGAGGAGGCTATCGCGGGGCCCATCGGCGACATCGCGGCACTCCACGGCGGCGCGATCGAGCTCGCGGACGCCCGCGACGGGGTCGTCGAGGTGCGCATGCACGGCACCTGCCGAGGCTGCGCGGCCGCGACGATCACCCTGCACCAGCGGTTCGAGCGCGAGCTCGCGCGGCGGGCGCCCGGCTTCCGCGAGGTGCGCGAGGTCTTCTAGGCATCCGGCGGCCTTCGACGCGGCCCCGACCCCGCGCGCCGATCGCGCCCGCCTGCCAGGATGGTCGCCATGAGCGCGACGAACGACGACGAGCAGGCCGGCGGCCGCCTCGAGCAGTACCTCGACTTCCTCGACGAGCTCGTCGGCGAGGCCGAGTCGGGCGAGGACTCGGTCGAGTCGACGACGCCGGGCGTCCCGGACGTCCTCGCCATCGACTACGAGGACACCCCCGAGGACGGCCTGCTCCTCGGCTTCACCTACGGCCTCTCCCTCGTCTCGCACGAGGCGTGGACGAAGTCGCGCCCCGAGCTCTCGATCTGCCTCGAGACGGACGACCCCGCCTGGGCGCGCGCGATCGCGGAGCTCGTCGAGCGCGAGCGCGGCATGGCCGAGTTCGCCCCGGGCGAGGTGTTCGACTGGGACGGCCCGATCGTCGAGGGCACCGAGATGGACGGCTTCGTCATCGCGGGCCCGCTCGTGCTCGACGAGGAGTTCTCCTTCGTCGAGGTCGGCGAGGACCTCCCCATCCGCATCCTCGGGGTCTACCCCGTGCACGCCTCCGAGCGCGACTACATCGACGAGCACGGCGTCGACGCGTTCTGGAAGCTCGACTGGGACCCGTACGACCCGGCCCGCAAGCCCGCCGTCTAGGAGCCCCGCGCACGATGAGGACCGAGGCCGCGCCGCGGCGCCGGGCATCCGACCTCGGAGACCGGCCCCTGCTCGGGAAGGTCCCGGTCACGCGGCGATAGCTTGGAGCCATGACGCTCAATTCTCACCAGAAGGAGCTGGCTCGCCGGGAGCTCGGCGAGCTGCTCGAGCGATCCGGGCTCGCCGTCGACGACCTCGTCCGCGACCTTGGATTCACGCGGTCCCGGGCCAAAGGCGCGATCTCGCTCGACCCGAGCTGCGATCCGGCCGATGCCTGGGCCGTGCGCGACTACCTCCTCCGCGCCATGCGCGAGCGGGGCGAGGGTGACGTCGACCTGCGCGTCTTCACCGACTCGAACCGCGTGAAGGCGCAGCGCTGGTTCCCGCTCGTCGACCCGCCCGCCGTCGGCTGGGGGGCGGGCCCCCGCGCCTGAGCTACGCCCGCGCCCTCGGCGTCCAGTTTCAGAATCCGCACATAGCGGGAGATGGGCCCGCATATGGGACATCTCCCCGGGATGTGCGGATTCTGAACCTGCACGATGGCCGATCAGACCGGCGCAGCGGGCATCTAGCCCTCCACCGGCTCGCCGCAGATGCTGCACATGCCCGTGAGCGAGGCGGCGACCCAGCACGTCGGGCACACGGGCGTCGTCACCTCGATCTGCTGCTCGAGCTGGGCGCGGCGCCGGGCCGCCTCGCGCGCGGCCGGGTCGATGCGGCGGGCGTCCGCCGGCGCCGGGCCCTTCCGGATGGCGCGCTCGGCCGGGGCCTTGGTCGGGGTCGCCGGGGCGGTCGGGGTCGTCGGGGCGGTCGGGGTCGTCTGGACGCTGGTCTCGGCCTGTCGCTGGATCGTCTCGGGCATTCGCCGCTCCCTCCGCGGCCATCCTCGGCCGCGAAGCTGACGTTCTCGAGTGCATCCGCGGACGGGACGCTGACGATCGCGCGACGCCGCGGGGACGGCGATCCGCTCGAGCCGACCGTCGCTACTCGGGCCGCTCGCCGCAGAGCCCGCACACGCCCGAGAGCGGGATGGCCACCCAGCAGTTCGGGCAGAGCGGCCGCACCTCGTCCTCGATCGTCGGCTTGACGTCGCGCGGCTTCGGAGCCGCCTCGGGCACCTTCGCCCCCGCCGTCCGCGCGGGAGCCGCGCTCGCTCCGGTCGCGCGCGGCGCGCGGCGCGCGGGCTCCTCCGGCAGCGGGGCGTCCGGGTCGATCTCGGGCCGCGAGGCGAAGTGGTCCGGGCAGTAGATCTTCCATCGGCCGTCCGGGCGCTTCCGATCGCGGTGCGGGATGGCCATGAGCTCCGCCGCCGGCCACGGGTACGACTCGGGGCCGCAGTCGGTGCAGAGCGCCTCGTCGCGCATGTCGACGAGCGAGAACGCGTACGGCTGCTCGAGCCGGATCTCCTCGGGACGGAGCATGGAGGACCTCCTCGGGCGGACGGGCGGAGCGAGCCTACTCCTGCCGCCGGGGCGGCGCGGACCGTCCCGCCTGCCGGGCGATCCGGCCCGCGGCCGCCGCGCGACGCCTCCCGCTAGCTCGGCGCGAGCGAGCTCCCGCAGCGCCAGGAGGCCGCGATGATGCGGTCCAGGGCGTCCCGGTTCGCGTTCGTCACGAAGGCTCCGGATCGCGGCTTCCACACGTACACCGCGAAGCGCAGCCAGGTGCCGTCCGCCGCCGCGAGGTAGCCGGCGAGGCCGTAGCCGTAGTCGACCCAGCCGGTCTTCGCGTAGACCGAGCCGGTCGGGAGGCTCGTGAGCCGGGACGCGAGCGATCCGGCCATCCCGTTCCGTGGGAGCATCATCGTGAGCTCCTTCGTGCCGCCGGCGCCGTCCTCGATGTACTCGAGCAGGCGGTCGATGAAGCGCGGCGAGGCGTTCGACTGGTTCGACAGGCCCGAGCCGTCGGAGGCGTAGACGCCCGCGGCGGGGTCGATCCCGAGCGACCACATGACGGCGTGCATCGCGGGGGCGACCTGATCCCACGAGCCCTGGTAGCCGAGCCTGATCGCGACCTGGCGGGCGATCGCCTCGGCGAGCACGTCGTCGGACTCGCGGAGCATCTGCGAGACGAGGTCGCGGACGGGCGCGGAGACGGTCATGCCGACGACGCCCTGCGAGGGGTCGGCGCGGATGGTCGGGTCGAAGCGGACGCCCGTGAGGCTCGCGAAGCGCACGCCCGCGTCCCAGGCGGGGTTCGCCGAGCGGGGCGAGGTCGTCGCGTTCGGGTCGGCGCGTCCGCCGTCCATCATGAGGGCGTCCATGGGCGCCATGTAGCCGTTCGTGCGCTCGACGGGCGCCCATCCCGGATGCCACGCGGCGCCCGGGTAGAGCCACGAGTCGTAGCTCGCGCTCGTCGCGCCGAGCGAGCGGGCGAGGTTCGAGAAGGCGATGATCGTCGGGGCGCCCGGGTTGACGCTCGTCCAGCCGGAGCGCAGCGTCGGGTCGCCGCCGCCCGAGATGACGTAGGAGCCCGGCTTCGTGCCGTGGTAGAGGTACGTCGGGATGCGGAAGTCCGGCCCGAGCACGTGGTACGCCGCGATCGCGGTCATGATCTCGAAGGTCGACCCGGCCGGCACCATCTGGCCCGCGCCGCGGTCGAGGAGCGTCGTGCTCGTGCCGCCGACCGAGAAGAGCGCATTCGTGGCTCTTCGCAGTTGACGGTGTAGTCGGGGGTGGGCGGCTGGTTCGTGGATAGACGTCGAGGTCTTCCAAGATGGAAGTTCCTACACTGCCCATCCGCCGGAAGACCCCGACTTGCACCACCCTACGTTCGCGACCCCTGACCTCACCACGTTCTGCCGCCTCGACGAGCTCGGCCTCGAAGCCGTCGGACAGCTGCTCGAGCCCGACCGGGCAGTACTTGAGTGCCGCGTCGTCGACGACGACCCGTGGTGTCGGAAGTGCGGCGCCGAGGGCGCGCCACGGGACACGGTGACGCGCCCGCTGGCGCATGAACCGTTCGGGCACCGGCCGACGACGCTGCTAATCCGGGTGCGCCGCTACCGGTGCGTGTCCTGCCGCCGCACCTGGCGGCAGGACACGACGAAGGCGGCCGCGCCCCGGGCGAAGATCTCCCGCGGCGGGATCGCGTGGGCACTCACCGCGATCGTGGCCGACCACCTCACCGTCTCGCGCGTCGCCGCCGGTCTCGGGGTGTCGTGGCACACCGCGAACACCGCGATCCTCGCCGAAGGCAAGCGGCTCCTCATCGACGACCCGGCCCGGTTCGACGGGGTCACCACGATCGGCGTCGACGAGCACGTCTTGCGACACACCCGATTCGGCGACAAGTACGTCACCGTGATCATCGACCTCACGCCCGCCCGCGAGAAGACCGGCCCCGCGCGCTTGCTGGACATGATCGAAGGCCGCTCCAAGTCCGTCTTCAAGCAGTGGCTCGCGGGCCGCCCGAAGCAGTGGCGGGACGGGATCGAGGTGGTCGCGATGGACGGGTTCAGCGGGTTCAAGACCGCCGCCGCGGAAGAGCTCCCCGACGCGGTTGCGGTGATGGACCCATTCCATGTCGTCCGTCTCGCTGGCGACGCGCTGGATGCCTGCCGGCGTCGGGTCCAGCAAGACACCACCGGTCACCGCGGGATGAAGGGCGACCCGCTCTACAAGGCCCGCCGCACCCTCCACACCGGGGCGAGCCTGCTCACCGACCGGCAGCGGGCACGCCTGGACGCAGTGTTCGCGAGCGAGGAGCACGTCGAGGTCGAGGCGACCTGGGGCATCTACCAGCGCATCGTCGCCGCCTACCGGGAACCCGACAAGAAGAAAGCGAAGGCGATGATGCAGGAGGTGATCGCTGCGATCAGCAGCGGCGTTCCCGCGGCGCTCGTCGAGGTCCGCAAGCTCGGCCGGACCATGAAGCAACGCGCCACCGACATCCTCGCGTTCTTCGACCGGCCCGGCACCAGCAACGGCCCGACCGAGGCGATCAACGGCCGCCTCGAACACCTCCGCGGCTCCGCGCTCGGCTTCCGCAACCTCACCCACTACATCGCCAGGTCGCTGCTCGAAGCCGGAGGGTTCAGACCTCACCTACACCCTTGATTCCGAAGAGCCGAAAAACGCCGACGCGGTCTTCAAGATCTCATTCGCTCGCCGCAGCTCCCGCACCTCGGCCTCAAGCGCCTTGATCCGCTGCGCCTCCGCGGTCGTCACCCCGGGCGCCTGCCCGGCATCGATCTCGGCCTGTTTCACCCACCCGCGTAGCGTCTCCGGGTTGATCCCGAGCTGCTCGCCGATGCGCTGAAGCGCACCGGTCTTCCGCGCCGGGTCCTGTCGTGCCTCGACCGCGAGCCGCGTCGCGCGCTCACGCAACTCGTCCGGGTACTTCTTCGGTGCTGCCATGACTCTCATCCTCCGTGAGTTGAGAGCCTCCACCGAACCCGGGGCGCTTCACTCGTTAGCCAGGTCGGCGGCGCGGTGCAGCGGATCGAGAAGCGCACCGAGGAGCGGGTCGAGAAGGCCGTCGAGGAGGTCGCCGGGGAAGCCTCGGCCACGATGACGGCGAACCTCGACGCGTCGAACGAGCGGGCCGAACGGATCATCGCCGCCACCGCGAAGCTGGAGGCCCGGCAGCTGTGGTCGGCCGCCGCCGCGATGTGCCTCGCGCTCCTGCCGGTGGTGGTCGTCATCGCTGGGCTCTGGATGGGCATCGCCGGGCTCATCACCGGCGCTCAGTGGGCGCTGGACGTGGACGGTAGCGTGTGGCTCGGGATCGGGCGCTGGCTCGTGATCGCCGTGGGCCTCGCGGCGGCCGGCTACGGGGTCTTCGCGTCCGTCCGCTGGGTTGTTGGTCTCGTGGAGACCTGGAAGGGTCGCGGGATGCCGACGTGGCCGAGCTGGCGACGATGACTGGAGCCACTCGAACTACTGACCCCGGTCAGTAGTCGAACGATTGCCGCAGCCGCCGGTCGAGCGACGTCGGTGCCGCGGCAGTCGCCGGAGGACGATCGCCGCTGTGACGGCCACCCCGACTGCGATCCCGGCACCGATGAGCCAAGGGTTGCCGAGGAAACCTCCGATACCTGCAAGGGCTCCGCCCGCGGCGAGGAGAGGCAGGCCGCAGCAGATCAGCAGCGGAAGCGCGCAGCATGCCAACAGGAGCAAGCCCGTCCCAGCACCGACAAGCACGCCCGCGCGATGCGAGTCGTGGCCCTTATCGCCGCTCATCGTCTGTTCCTCTCCCAGCTGAGCGTTCCCCCCGATTGTCTGCGTGCGCGTTCACGCGCAGCACGACAGGAGCGACGGATCGGTGGTGAAGGCCTTGGCGGCGATCCGGATGCCCTCGGCCATGGTCAGGTAGGGGGCCCAGGCGTCGGCGACCTCGGCGACCGTCTTGCCGAGCACGTGGACCCCGGCGGCGGCGAGCTCGCCGGCGTCCTTGGCGACGGCGGTGATGCCGAGAATCTTCCCGGTGTCGGCGTCCACGACGATCTTGACGAAGCCGCGGGTGTCGCGGTTGACCAGGGCGCGGGGCACGTGGTGCAGGGGCAGGACGCGGCAGTCGCAGCGGATCCCGGCGGCGACGACGTCCTTCTCGGTCATCCCGACCGCGCCGATCGCCGGGCCGGTGAACGTGACCCTCGGCAGCCGGGCGTAGTCCACGGCCCGGTCGGCGTCGGTGAACGCGTTCTCGGCGACGAGGGTGCCGTGCTGGGCGGCGACGTAGACGAATTCGGGGTGGCCGGTCACGTCGCCCGCGGCCCAGATCCGCGGGTGGGAGGACTGCATCCGGTCGGAGACGACCACCTCGCCGAGGTCCCCGGTCTTGACCCCGACCGCGTCGAGGCCGAGCCCGTCGGTGGCCGGTCGTCGTCCGAGGGCGAGGAGCACCTGGTCGGCGCGGAACTCCTCCCGGCCGCCGGCGACGTCCGCGGTGACGACGGCCTGCCCGGTCGCGGCGTCGCGGGACACCCGCGTCGGCAGCGCGCGGCGGACCACCCGGATGCCCTCGTCGGCGAACACCTCCTGCAGCGTCCTGGACACCTCCGGCTCCTCCTTCGACGCGAGCCGGGACCGGGCCAGCACGGTGACCTGGGAGCCGAGCCGGGCGAACAGCTGCGCCTGCTCCAGGGCGACGTAGCCGCCGCCGAGCACGAGCAGGGACTCAGGGAGTTCGGTCAGCTCCATCGCCGTGGTCGAGGTCAGGTACCCGGTCTCGTCCAGGCCGTCGATCGGCGGGGCCCACGGCCGAGAGCCAGTCGCGACCAGGTAGTGCGCGGCCTCGATCGTCTCGACCGCTCCGTCTGCGGCGGTGACCTCCAACACCGGCGCGTCCGGGGTGCCCGCGAACCCGGCGTCTCCCCGCCGGACGTGCCACCCGTATGAATCGGCGACGTCGGCGTACTTCTCGCCCCGCATCGTCTCGACCAACGCCTGCTTCCCGGCGATCAGCGCGGGCATGTCCACTGGGCCTGCCGTCGTCGCGATCCCCGGGAACCGGTCGGCGGCGTCGGCGGCGACGTGCCGTGCATCGGCGGCGGCGATGAGGGCCTTCGACGGCACGCAGCCCGTGTTCACGCAGGTGCCGCCGAGCGTGCCACGCTCGATCATCACCACCGACTTCCCGAGCATGGTCGCGCGAATCGCGGCGGCGAACGCTCCGCCGCCCGATCCGATGATGGCGAGATCGTACTTCGTAGGCATCGCTGCTCCCGTCAAGGCTTGGACTTCTGTTCCGTTTCAGCCATACTGGACCTTCCAGTGCAGGGGAAGGTCAAGCGTGGCCCCTGCCGAATGATCGGAGGCCGCAATGCGCATCGGAGAACTCGCCGAACGCGCGGGCACCACCTCGAAGACGCTCCGGTTCTACGAAGAGCAGGGACTGCTGCCCCCGGCCGACCGGACGCCATCCGGGTACCGCGACTACGCGCCCGACGCCGTCGCCCGGATCGACTTCGTTCACCGTGGCCAGGCCGCAGGCCTCACCCTCGCCCAGATCCGCCAAATCCTCGACATCCGCGACAGCGGCCACGCGCCCTGCGAGCACGTGCGAGACCTCCTCGACGCGCGCCTGGCCGAGATCGAGCAGCAGATCGCCCAGCTCGCCGCCCTGCACGGCACCATCGCCGACCTCCGGCACGACGCCGCGCACCCGGACCCCGACACATGCAGCCCAGACCAGGTCTGCCGGTACCTGTAGAGGGACGCGGACCGAGAGAACGAGAGCCATAACACGAACATGCGCTAGCGGAGGTCGATGACGCCCGTGCCGACCTCGATGCGCGAGGTGCGCGCGGCGGTCGCCGAAAGCAGCGGCATGGGGGCGGCCGACTGCCGCGCGTAGTGGTGCACGCGGAAGTAGGCGCCGTTCGCGCCGAGCTCGTCCGCGCCCTGGGCGATGTCGATCGCGTCGTGGAGCATCGCGCGGGCGTCGGGGTCGCCCGCGCCGCGTCCGTGGCCGTAGTGGCCGAAGCTGAGGAATCCGAAGGCCTTCATGCGGGAGTCAACCTCTATGCAGATGCATATATTCCCGCCGGATAACATCCCCCGGCACGCCGGAGGGCGCGGAGCCTCGCCCCGCGCCCTCCCGTGCATCCGGCCCGCGCCGCAGCCGTCGCCGCGGCCCGAGCCGTCCGGCCTACTTCGCGCCGCTCACGGCCTCGACGATCGTGCGGTAGCCGTCGGGCGTGTTCGCGCCCGAGATGGCGAACGCCTGCGTCATCGGCACGAGGACGATTCGGTCGTTCGCGATGGCCGGCACGCTCGCGAGCCCCGGGTTCGAGAGCAGCGCCTCGAAGGGCTGGCGCCCCTTGCCCTGGAAGTCCTCGAGGAAGAGGAACTCCGGGTTCGCGGCCGCGACGAGCCGGCGCCCGCACTCGCGCACGACGACGCCCCGAAGCCGCGCGGCGGGCGGACGGCGGATGGCGAGGGCCGCGGCGTCCGCCCCGATCGCAGCCGCGTCGCGCCGCGCCTCGCCCCGCTCCCCGCTCACGAGCCCGCCTCCCCCGCCGCGCCGCGCCGCGCGCGCCGCAGCACGAGCGCGAGGAGGAAGGGCGCCCCGAGGAGCGCGGTGATGGTGCCGGTCTGGAGGGCGACCGGCTGGAAGATCATCCGGGCCCCCGTGTCGGCGACCAGGAGGAAGCATGCGCCGCCGAGCGCGCTCGCGGGGAGGAGCAGCCGGTGGTCGGCGCCGAGGGCGAGCCGGCACAGGTGCGGCACGACGAGGCCGACGAAGGCGATGATGCCGGCGACCGCGACGCCCCCGGCGGTCGCGAGGGCCGCGGCGGCGAGCACGAGGTGCTTCGTGCGGGCGACCTCGAGACCGCTCGTCTGCGCGACCGCGTCGCCGAGCGCGAGGAGGTTGAGCTCGCGGGCGTGGAGGAGGACGCCGGCGGTGCCGAGGAGCACCGGCAGCAGGGCCATCCCGACGTCGGCGATCGAGCGGCCGGTGAGGTCGCCGTTGAGCCAGAACATGGCCGAGCGGGCGGCCGGCGGCGACGGCGTTCGCGATGGCGGCGCTGATGACGGCGCCGAGCAGAGCGTTGAGGGCGATGCCGAGGAGGAGGAGCGCGGGCGAGGAGGCGCCGGAGACGCCGAGGCCGATCGCCTGCACGAGCGCGACGGCCGCGAGCGCCCCGAGGAACGCGCCGACCGGCAGCGCCCAGGGCCCCTGCGCGGCCGCGCCCGTGACGATGAGGAGGACGGCCGCGGCCGCGGCGCCCGAGGAGACGCCCGTGATGCCCGGGCTCGGCGAGCGGGTTGCGGAAGACGGCCTGCATCGCGGCGCCCGCGACCCCGAGCCCGAGGCCGACGAGGGCCGCCACGAGCGCCCTCGGGAGGCGGATGGCGGCGATGAGCTGGTCGGGGCCAACGGTCTCCGCGCGGCCCGTCGCGATGCGCCAGATGGAGGCGGCGGTCTCGGCGGGGCCGAGTCCGATGGGCCCCGTGCCGACCGCGACGAGGAGCAGCAGCGTGAGCAGCCCAACGCTCGCGCCGAGCACGACGGTGCGGCGGGCGGCGGGACGGCTCGCGGCAGGACGGCTCGCGGCAGGACGGCTCGCGGCAGGACGGCTCGCGGCAGGACGGCTCGCGGCAGGACGGCTCGCGGCAGGACGGCTCGCGGCAGGACGGCTCGCGGCAGGACGGCTCTGGGCGGGACTCACCGCTACATGATAGCGATTCCCATTAGTTCTTCAGGAGGCTCCCCGCTCAACGCTCCTTCCGCGCGAGGTCCGGCGCCGGCCGCGGCGCCTCGCCGTCGATCTGCGCGGCGACGTCGACGTGGAAGCGCACGAGCTCCTCCATCGGCACGGCCCGGCGCGAGGCCCGCTCGAGCGGCTTCGACTCGCGGGTGCAGAGCATCGGCACGACGGAGATCCCCTCGTCGAGGCCGAGGAGCATCGTCTCCGCCTCCCAGCCCTCCCAGCGCAGCTCCTCGTAGAGCTCCGCGTCGATGCCGTCGAGCATGGCGTCGACGAAGGCCGTGAGGCCGATGCCGAGCGGCGTCCAGTCGAGGACGTCCGGGCCGAAGTAGTGGAGCATCCCGTCGCCCTCGCCGAAGGCGCCGCCGTCGAGGGCGAAGACGCCGCCGAGCACATCGCAGCCGACGACGAACCAGTCCTGGCCCGGCGCGTTCACCTCGTCGAGGCTCGGCATGTGGGGGCCCTCCCCCGCCGCGCGGCCGCCGAAGAGGCGGATCCACCCGTCGGCGAGGAGGATGCCGCCCGTCTCGCGCGCGAGGGCGCCGAGCGTCGACCAGGCCGAGAGGCCGGTGAGCTCGGCGGTCGGCGAGTCGTCGGCGATCGGCTGGACGGCGGCCCGCGAGCCTGCCGCGAGCAGCCGCGGCGCGAGCTCCGGCCACAGCGGCGGGCGCTCGGCGGAACGGGACGGCGAATCGTCGGGGGCCATGCGGCGAGGGTAGCGAGCGCGGATCTCGGATTGTCCGTGGCTCCGGGGACGATGGGCGCGCCCGTTGACGAGGGCGTCCCCCATCGACCTGGAGATGATGATGAGCAGCCGCCGGAACCGCGCTCGCACTGCCTTCCCCCCGATCCCGAGGTGTCCGAGCTTCGCCGCCGAGCGCGCCGCGGCCGGTCGCCGTCGGCGCCCGCCGCGGCCCGGCCGCTGCGAGTTCGGCAAGGTCCGCTTTCCCGACCACGAGTCGGCCGTCGAGGCGCTCCACGCGGCCGCCGTGAGCCGCTCCCGCGCCGTCGACGGGGAAGCGGCGACCTGCCGCCGCGAGGTGCGCGCCTACGAGTGCGCGAGCTGCCGCGGATGGCACCTCACCTCGAAGGCGGAGCTCGCCGGCTCCCCCGAGCTCGTCGCCGGGCTCGAGGCCATCGCGGCGGCGGACGCGGCCCGCGCGGCCGCGCGGGGCGCCCGCCGGGTGGCGGCGTCCGCGCAGGCGACGTCATCGACCTGCGACGAACCTCATTGGGCCGGGACGCGACGCCCCGAGTGGGCGAAGGCGGCCTGAGCTCGGGCGGAGGGGCGCTCGACCGGGGGCGGTCGTCGCAGGTCCGCCGCGGCGCGCCGCCACTGCCACGATGGGCGCATGGCGGACTTCCTCCAGGAGCGCACGATGTCGGATCTCCGCGCCCTCCGCGCGGGCGAGTCCGTGACGTTCATCGGCCCCCGCTTCTCCGCGGCGCTCCTGCTGGCCCTCGCCGCCCTCTCCGGCGTCATGGCCGCGATCATCCTCGGCACGGCGATCCGCGTCTCACTCAGCGAGGAGCTCGCCCTCCCGGAGATGCACCGGCTCGGCACGCTGAGCCTCTGGGAGACGGTCCTCATCGGCGCGCTCGAGGCGGTCGCCGCGCTCGCCGTCGGCGCGCTCGCGCTCACGGCGCTCCTCCGCGACCGGAGGCTGCGCCTCGACCGCGAGGGCGTGACCATCGACCAGCGCACCGCCGGGGGACGCCGCACGCTCGCGAGCACCCGATGGTCGGAGGTCACCGACATCGCCGCGATGTCCTCGGGATCGCGCGGCTCGGCCATCCCGGTCGCCCAGACGATCCGCTTCGCGACGGCCGACGACGAGCGGCCCGCGTACCCGCGCATCCGCTTCCTGGCGCGGAAGCCGAAGCACGTCCTCGCCCTCGCGCAGGCGGTCCGGGCGACGTTCGCGCCCGAGCAGCGACGCGAGCGGGCAGCCGGAGGCGAGAGCTCGGCCCGGTGACCGCGCTCGGCCGCGGCGAGACGGGAGCCGACCCTGGTCGCGTGAGGTGTCCGCCGCCCGCCCGATGCGGACGACCGCGAGCTCGCGCGACGCTGTCCGCATGACCGCCGAGTCGACCGCCCGCCATGAAGAGCACGCCGACCCCGCCGACTCGAACGCTCAGGCCCCCGCATCCGGCGAGATCTTCGAGGGCCCGCGCTCGTCGACGCTCGTCGCGGCCGCGGCCGGCCTCGCCATGCTCGCGGCCGGCATCTGACGGCTCAGCATCGCCATCCGCGCCGCGAACGGCGAGGACGAGGACCTCGGGCGGACACGCGGCGGATCCGGCGGGATGACGCTCCAGCCCGCGACCATCGTCGCGGTCGTCGCCGTCATCGTGGGCCTGCTCGTCGTCGGCTACGCCCTCGTCACGTACCTCCGGCGCCGGCGCATCAGAATGACGCCCGAGCATCTCGTCATCGAGCGCCGCCGCGGCGGCGGGTACCAGCCGGTCCGCGAGCTGGCCTGGCGGGAGGTCAAGCGGCTCGAACCGCAGCACGGACGCCACGGGCCGCTCCGGCCGGGGCCGAGGCTGGTCGAGGTCATCATCAGGAACCGGCTGCCCGAGTCCGTGGCCGTCCAGGAGTGGGAGGCCGCCGTCACCGCCGCCGAGCGACGCATCGAAGCCACCCGAGCCGATGCGCGGGGCTGAGCCGATGGCCGACGACGCCGCGGACGGCCTCGCCCCCGCGAACGATCGAGGCGAGGAGCTCGCCGTCTTCGAGACCTCGCGATGGCGGCGGCTCGTGTTCCTCGCCGTCGGGCGGCGCTCATCATCATCGGCCTCCTGCTCTTCGACGTCGCTCGCCCGCTACCGGGCGGGCGACGTCGACGCGATCGGCAACGGCCGCCGCAGCGGCCCGATCGACACCGGCATCGGCGCGATCGTGACGCTGGGCGGCGGGCTCGTCATCGCGGGCGCCGGGGTCGCCGAGCGGCTGCGCTGGCGCCGTCTCCGCTTCACCTCGGAGGGGCTCGTCATCGAGCGCCGGCGCGGCGGACGCCTCGTCGCGGAGCAGGCCGCGCCGTGGCGCGAGGTCGCGGGCATCGTCGTCGAGCCGCCGATGTTCAGCCGCCGCCACCTCCTCCCGAAACGCGTCGAGGTGCGCGTCCGGCACCGGGCCTCGGAGTCGCTCGCGGTCGACCGCGCCGCCGAGGCGGCCGCGATGGACCAGGCGCTCATCCGCGAGGCGATGGCGAGGGCGGCGGAGATCTAGTCGGCAAGCTGCTTCGGCCCAGCGGGCCAGTCAACCCTGGGGACCGGCACCTCGCGCGTTCAGGACGGACCCCATGACCTGCAGTCGCTTGTAGGCGCGCTGGATGTCGGCCGGTGCCACATCGTTGATGAAGGTCGTCATGATGAACCCGCGGGCATTCTGGCCGGACTGCTGACCGAGGTCTTTGCGTGCCGCCAGGAGCACCGACTCCAGCGCCGCCATCTGAATGAGCGTCGCGTCGTGCGGAGAAGCCCTCCCAGCCGCGACGTGGCCAGGCGATGCCCGAAACTGATGCCACGCCCGGAGGAAGTCCTTGGACCCGAACAGCACCATCTGCGGGACGAGAGCCTGCAGTCTCGCCACGACCTCCGCGGTCGCCGCCTGCCCCGCCGTCGTCCGACCTGACTCGAATAGCTGCATGAGCGTCGAGACGACCTCGGAGTAGAACTCTCGACGCTGCTCCCGGATCGCGGCCTCGTGTGACTTCCGTTTCTCGACCCAAAGCTGCGTTCCGAGCGTCATGAGCGGGACGGAGACGACTCCGAGCACGGCTATCGTGGCCGCTCGCGTGTCGGTATCCATTGACTGCAGCCAGTCGATCAGGATGACGACGAGCCACCAGGCGAGCGCTCCCAACGCGGTGATGCCACCGAGGCCAACGAGGGACTGGAGGGCCCGCCTCACGCCCCCTCCTCCGCGATCCGCGGCGCGAAGGCCTCCATCTGCTGGAGCACCTCGGCGACGGCCGCCGGCTGCTGGTCCGGCGGATACCCGTACTTGCGAAGGAGTCGCTTGATCGATGCTCGCAGCTTCGCCTTCACGTCGTCGCGCACCGTCCAGTCGGTGCGCACGTCGCGGCGCATGGTCGCGACGAGGTCGCGGGCGATCTGGGCAAGCGTGTCCTCGCCCATGACGTCGACGGCCGACTCGTTCTGGGCGACGACGTCGTAGAACGCGAGCTCGTCCTGCTCGAGCGCGGGCGAGAAGCGCTTGCCGCGGTCGCCCTCGGCGACGACGTCCTTTGCGAGCGAGACGAGCTCGGCGATGACCTCGGCCGCCGTGAGCTGCTGGTTGACGTACTTCACCATGAGCTCGTTGACCCGCTCAGAGAACGCACGCTGGCGCACCTGGTTGCCGTGCGTCACGCGGGCCGCTTCCTTGAGGAGGCTGGCCTTGAGCGCCTCGAGGGCGAGCTCGGCCTTGCTCGGCTCCTCGGTGGCCTGCTCGATCCAGAGCGGCGTGAGCGCCGAGAGCTCGGGCGGCTCGATGCCGGCGGCCTCGTAGATGCTCACGACGCCGGTCGTGCCGGTCGAGGTGACGACGAGCTCGCCGAGGAGGCGCTGGATGTCCTCGGGGATGGGCTCGTTGCGGCTCGCGCGCTCCTGCGCGTCGAGCTTCGCCATCCAGACGCGGAGCTCCTCCACGAAGCGCACGTCGCGGCGGACGGTCTCGAGCTCCTCGGCGCCGCGGGCGAGCGCCCAGGCGCGCGCCAGCCGAGCGGAGAGCGAGCGGAAGCGATCCGCGACGGGCCGCGCTTCGGGATCGTCGGGGACGGTGTTGCCCGGCGTCGACGGCGAGCGGAGCATCGCGACGGTGTCGATGCAGGCCCGCAGCCACCCTGCCTTGTCATCGGCTGTGACGGTCGCCCTCCACTCGTCGCCGATGAGCTCGGTCACCTGCGCGAGGAGCTGGTGCACGATCGCCACCGACTCCTTGACGTCGCGCCCGACGAGGCGCTCGCCCTGCTGGTCGATGTCGCGCGTGAATTCGCCGAGCGCCTTCGTGAGGTTGTCGGCGAGCGGCGCGTAGGCGACGAGGAGGCCGTCCTGCTTGCCGCGGAAGGTGCGGTTCACGCGAGCGAGCGTCTGCATGAGCAGCGCGCCCTTGAGCGGCCGGTCGACGTAGAGCGTGTGCAGCGGCGGCGCGTCGAAGCCGGTGAGCATCATGTCCTTGACGATGACAAGCTCGAGCTCGTCGTCCGGATCCTTGACGCGCTGCTTGATGGCGGCGTTCGCGCTCGGTCGGCGCGCGTGGCGGGCGACCTCGGGCTTGTCGCTCGGCTGCGCGTCGTAGACGACCTTGATGCGGCCGCGGTCGTCGGCGTCGTCATGCCACTCCGGCCGCAGCTCGGTGATCGCCCGGTAGAGGCGGGCGGCGATGGGACGGCTCGCGCAGACGATCATCGCCTTGCCGGGGCATGCGATCTGCGTGCGCATGACCTCGCGCCGCGCCTCCCAGTGCCGCACGATGTCGGCGGCCACCTCGGCGAGGCGCTGGGGCGAGCCGTAGATTGTGTCGAGGGTGAGGACGGCTCGCTCGAGGCGCTCCCGCTCGGCGAGGTCGAGGCCGGCGGTCGCCTCGTCGACGGCGAGGTCCATCGTCTCGTCATCGATCTCGCCAACGCGCTCGAGCTTGATGAGGCGCGGCTCGAAGGCGACGGGCACGGTGGCGCCGTCCTCGACGGCCCGGTTCAGGTCGTAGACGTCGATGTCGTCGCCGAAGACGCGGCGGGTGTCGCGCTCGCCCTCCTGGATCGGCGTGCCGGTGAAGGCGATGAGGGTCGCGTTCGGCAGGGCCGAGCGGAGGTGGCGCGCGTAGCCGTCGATGTCGTCGTAGTGACCGCGATGCGCCTCGTCGGCCATGACGATGACGTTGCGCCGCTCGGAGAGGGTCGGATGGTCGAGGCCCGCCGCCTTCTCCTCCTGCGTGAGCCCGAACTTCTGGAGCGTCGCAAAATAGATGCCGCCGGTCTGCCGCTCGCTGAGGAGCTCGCGCAGCTCGGCTCGGCTCGTGATCCCCTTCGGCGGCTCCGGCAGCAGCTCGGAGCGGCTGAAAGCGTCGTAGAGCTGCGTGTCGAGCTCGATGCGGTCGGTGAGCACGACGATGGTGGGGTTGCCGAGCCGCGGGTGGCGCATGGCCTTCGCGGCGTACAGCTCCATCTCCATTGACTTGCCGGAGCCCTGGGTGTGCCACACCACGCCGGCGCGGCCGTCGGTGTCGCGGGCGGTGATGGTCGTGCCGATCGCCTTCGTGACGGCGAAGTACTGGTGGGGCTTCGCGATGCGCTTGGCGAGGCCCGTCTCGTCGGAGTCGAAGGCGATGAAGTCGCGCACGAGCTGCCCGAATCGCTCGACGTTGCAGAGGCCGTGGAGGGCGAGGTCGAGCGGAGTCGCGGCGGTGCCGTCGGGCAGGGGCTCGCCGAATCGGACGAGCCCGCCGTCGTCATCGACGTTCCAGGGCGCGAAGTGGTTCCAGGGCGTGAACGGCGTGCCGTAGCGGGCGTCGACGCCGTCGCTCGCGATGACGAAGGAGCAGAAGCGGAACGCCATGGGGAACTCGGCGAGGTAGGTCGCGAGCTGGTCGCGGGCGATCTCGGCGGTGTGCTTGGAGCCGGATCGCTTGAACTCGACGATGACCATCGGCATGCCGTTCACGAAGAGCACGACGTCGAACCGGCGCTCGTGGTCGCGCGAGCGGACCGTGAGCTGGTTGATCGCCCGGTACCGGTTGTTGGCCGGGTCCTCGGAGATGACGCGGATCACCGGGGCGACCTCGCGCCCCTCGTGGTCGATGTACGAGATGCCGCGGTAGCCGTCGATGAAGATGCGATGGATGCGGTGATTCTCGGCGATCGCGTCCTGCGAGACGGGCTGCGTGATCTCGGCGAGCGCCTGCTCGAGGTACTCGTCGGGCACATCGGGGTTGATGCGCCGGAGGGCCTCGATGAGGTCCTGCCGGAGGAAGAGCTCGCGCCAGTTCTGGCGCTGGCCGGAGCCGACGCTGAAGTCGGCTCCGGCTCCGGGGAGCCAGTCGAGCTCGCCGAGGACGTCGAGCGCATGCTGCTCGAGGTCGGCCTCGCTGAACATGCCGGTCATGGCCTACAGCACCTCCTCCGCGGATCGCTCCGCGTCCTTGACGGTGATCTTTCCTGAGAGCAGCAGCGGCAGCAGCTCGTCGCGGGTTCGGGCGAGGACCTGCGATTCTTCACGGCCGGTCACGACCCGATCCATGAGAGGTCGCGCCAGCTCGTTGAACCGCTCCGACGCCGCGACATCGAAGCGAATCTGGACCGACGCAACTGCTTGGGTGTTGACGTGCTGCTGAGCGCCCCCAGTAGCCCAGTTCAAGAGCTGATCGCGTTCCTGGCGAAGTGCGTAGTGAATCCATGGACGATGGGCTTCCGGCCCCACGACCCCGACGACGGACTGGTTCGCCGCCATCTCGCGCCCAATCCACCCCATCTGGCCGAGAGTCGCCCCTGTGATGGCAACGGCTGTGGTGCCGACCGGAAGGAGCTTGGCAGCGCTCTTCTCCAAACCAAGTTCCGTGATGTGCTCTGACGGCGTCGTGATGAATCGCTCGTTGCACGCACCTGAGTTCAACCAGGGAACATCACCGCCCCAGTAAGCCTCATTTGCTCGATTCGGCGTACCGCCAAGAAGGGTGTTCGCGACGGCTCTGACCGGACCGGTCTCGATTCCACGCGCATTCGCCTCAAAGGACACAGTGAGGAATGCATCGACGTCAGCTTCGATCTTCCGGTTCGCCTCGATCTTGTCGTCGAGCGCACCGAGCACCTCGCCGATCGCCCGCTGGGTAGAGGGGTTGGGTAGGTCGCCGATCTCCAAGGCACGGACATCGGAGACGTTCAGGTGCGGCACAGTTGAGCCCAACGACATCTCTCGCATCACTCCTTGCAGGCGATCTCCGATCAGCAAGTAGTAGAGGTACCGAGCGTTGATCTGCTGGGCAATTGCGCGGATGAGCACAGTCCTCTGACCCGGCGCGATTCGGCCTGCTTCCCGAATGAATACCGCGGGCCCCACGGGCGCCTCACGGGCCAGGAGAATGTCTCCGTCAGCGGGACGCATTCGACGAGTCCAAGCGTCGTACGTGTCTCGGCTCACTTCGCGAGCGAGAGAGAGATCGATACGGTTTTCCCTCATCGCAGGAGTTCCGACTGCGAAATAGCCACCTCCGGGAGCCTCGGGAGCAGTCTTATGTTCGCAATCTGCGAGCTTCGCTACCTCCCCCAGTCGGGTCATCGCACACGCTCCAGCTGCTCGCGGACGACGGCGTCAAGGCGGGCCGACTCGTCGAGGGCGGCGGTGAGCTCCGCGCGCAGGCGCCCGAGCTTCTCCTCGATCGGCTCGGTGTCCTCCTCCGCTGCGGCGGATCCGACGAAGCGCCCCGGGCTCAGCGTGTAGCCGGCCTCGGCGATCTCCTGCAGCGTGGCGCTCTTGCAGAAGCCGGGGACGTCCTCGTACTCCCCCTCGGCCGACTTCCGGCCGCGCCAGGTGCGGAACGTGCTCGCGATGCGGGCGATGTCCTCATCCGAGAAGGTGCGCTCCGTGCGGTCCACCATGTGCCCGAGCTCGCGCGCGTCGATGAAGAGCACCTGGTTCGTCCGGTCGATCGAACCGCCGCGACCGGCCGTCTTGTCCTTCGCGAAGAACCAGACGCAGACAGGGATCTGCGTCCCCCGGAAGAGCTGCGAGGGCAGCGCCACCATGCACGACACGAGGTCCGCCTCGAGCATCGCCCGGCGGATCTCCCCCTCGCCGCTCGAGGTGGTCGTCATCGAGCCGTTCGCCATGACGACGCCGGCCTCGCCGTACGGGCGGAGCTTCGAGACGATGTGCTGCATCCACGCGTAGTTCGCGTTGCGGACGGGCGGCACGCCGTACACCCAGCGCGCGTCGTCTTCGCTGCGGGCCCAGTCCTTGAGGTTGAAGGGTGGGTTCGCGAGGACGTAGTCCATCTTGAGGTCGGCGTGGAGGTCGCGCGCGAAGGTGTCGCCCCAGCGCGGCCCGAGGCCCTGCGAGTCGATGCCGTGGATCGCGAGGTTCATCTTCGCGAGACGCCAGGTGCGCTCGTTGTTCTCCTGGCCGTAGACGGCGATGCGCGTCGGGTCCTGCCGGTGGCGCTCGAGGAACTTCTCGGCCTGCACGAACATGCCGCCCGAGCCGCAGCAGGGGTCGTAGACGCGCCCCTCGCTCGGCTCGAGGATCTCCACGAGCGTGCGGACGACCGCCGGCGGGGTGAAGAACTCGCCGCCGCGCTTGCCCTCGGCCCGCGCGAACTTCTCGAGGAAGTACTCGTACACCTCGCCGAGCAGGTCGCGCGCCTTCGTCGCGCCCTCGCCCGTGAAGCGGGCCGAGTTGAGCAGGTCGAGCAGCTCGCCGAGGCGACGCTGGTCGATGTTGTCGCGGCCGAAGGTCATCGGCAGCGTGCCCTGCAGCGACTCGTTGTCGTGCATGAGCTGGCGCATCGCCTCGTCGACGAGCTCGCCGATCGACTTCGGCTCGGCGCCTCCGCCGCCCGCGAGGCCCTTCGTGTGCTGCGACAGGAAGCTCCAGCGAGCCGTGGGACCGACCCAGAAGACGCCCGATCCGACGTACTCGTCGACGTCCTCGAGCGTCGCCTCGACGACGTCGTCGCGCTCGCCGGCGAGCTCGGCGCGGATCTCCTCGCGGCGCTCCTCGAAGGCATCCGAGACGTACTTGAGGAAGACGAGCCCGAGCACGACGTCGCGGTACTGCGAGGCGTCCATCGAGCCGCGCAGCTTGTCTGCGGCGGCCCAGAGGGTGTCCTTCAGCTCCTTGGGGGTGGACGGCCGCTGGGCGGCCTTGGTGCGTGGTGCCATGAAACGATGCTCCGTCTGGTCGGGCGGACCTTGGTCCGCGAGGGGGATATTCGGGTGGTCGTGTGGTCTGTGTCCTGACGGGGGTGCTCAGGTCAGCTCGTGCCGGGACGTGGCCCAGCCGGGCGCGCTTCCATGCGCAGGACGCCTGCGGCGACGCCGTCGTGGACGACGCGCTCGAGCTCGTCGAGCGCGTTGAGCTCCTCGGCAAGCTCGGCCCGTCGGCGCTCCATCGAGGCGGTCACCGCGCGGAGCCCCTCGAGCTGCCCAGCGGGCACGAGGCGCAGCGGCCACGCAAGTCGGTCGTCGCCTCGCTGTCCGCGGATGTCCGCCGCGACGACGGCGGGGTCGAGGACCGCCCCCCGGCCACGAGCCGGCTCGCATCGGAGGACGCGCGCGGGCGCCACGACGACGCGGCCGCCCTGCCAGTCGACGATCGCATCCGGCTCGCCGGACGAGACGAACACGACGTCGCCGCGGCGAGTGAGCTGCGCGTGGCCGTGCCGGCGCTCGAGCTCGAAGCGGTCGATGCCGCGGCCGCCGAGCGGCAGCTCGCCGCGGACCTCCTCCGGGCCGATCACCTCCGCGGCTCGCGGGCCCGCCTGCCCCAGCTCGTCGCGGGCGATCCTCACTCCGGAGATCTCGACGGCGAGCCCGCCGCGAGCCACCGCCATTCGCCAGGGCACCGTGCGGGTCGCGATCGTCGCGCCTTCGGTCGTGAGGACGACGTCGCCCAGCACATCCCCACCGACACGCGAGGCCGCGTCCTCGGCGTGGTTAAGAGCGTCCGGGCCAGCCGCCCCGAGGGTCGCCCGCGCGCCGATCGGCATCGGGTTGCCGCGGAGGAACAGCGCGGGCGCCGTCTCGACGGCGCGGAGGAAGGCGTGCGAGCGACGGAGCGGAGCCGGCTCGAGAGAAGCCAGCGCATCGCCCGCGAGCTGCTCCGCCTCCGCAGGGCCGCAGAGGTTCGAGTGATCCGCGCCGACGACGTGATCGGGCGCCACCGGCCCCGCCGCGCGCTCGGGCTGCGCGAAGAGCCAGGCGGCGAGGCGCATGCGGCCGCCCCGGCGGAGCAGGCCCTCGGGGAGCCGCGCCGCGAAGCGCATCGGGGCGAGGTATCCGCTCGCGTCGAGGGGGGCGAGGAGCGCCACGCGCGTGAGCTGATCCGCATCGCCGAGACGGTCGATGAGCGCAGCGGCGGGGCCGATGACGAGGAGCCGGTCGGCGGGAGCGAGCTCGGCGAGCTCGTCCTCGACGGCTTCGAAGACAGCCGCCGGGGTGGACTCCGATGCCGTGCCGAACGCGAGCATGCGCAGCACGGGGCCGGTGCTCGCAGAGGCGGCCGTCGTCGCGCGCACACCATGGGCGAGCGCCGTGCGCACGAGCGCGAGACCCCGCTCCCGCTCGAGCAGGTCGTCCGCCGCGAGCAGCTCGAGGATCCCCTCGTGCGCATGCTCCCGGCGAGCGAGCACCTCCGCGGCGAGCTGCTCCGCCGCCGCGCCGCGGGGCGCGATCGCGGCCATGCCATCCGCGCAGGCCTCGATGAGCGGGGTGAGCGTCTCCATCCCGATGCACGCGAGCGGGCGCTCGTGAGCCGCCTGCTCTCGCAGCTCGGCGAGGCGCCCGAGGGCGACGGCCGGGGTGAAGGCGGCTTCGACGAGGCGGGCGAGCTCGCGGCGCAGCCCGTCGTCCGCAAGGGCGTCCGCGAACCGTCGCGGGGAGAACACGGCGCCCCGGATCTTCGGATCCAGGCCGACGAGCGCCGTCTCGTCGACGCCGAGTGGGTCGGCTCCCGAAAGGGCGCAGGCCGAGAGCAGCATCGAGGCCTCCTCGAAGCGCTCGAGCGCGAGCCGCTCCGCCGTGGAGCTGAAGAGCGGGGCGTCGTCGACGGCATGCGGATTATTGCCGAGTCCGGTCGCCCCGATCCAGGAGACGACCTCGTCGAGTGGGAAACGAAGCTCTCGACCCCCGCGGTCGGTCAGTGGATCGGGGAACGAGGGCGTGATGCCGGCGCGCGTGCGCCACATCGACACGACGGGGCGCTGGACGCGCATCAGGGCGGCGATGGCCGTTGCGGTGATGGTCTCCATGCCGCCCCCTTCCTGTCGATTGCAGCTTGCGATGGGTCAAGGCTACGGGAGTTGCGATACTGAGCAACCCATCAGCTTGATAAGCATCCTTATCAGCGCTTGGTTCAGGCCAACACTCAAAATGTCCGTGGTCCTCCTTAGCCTGGGCCGCGCACCCCGCAGATCGACTTCGGAGCGACCATGACGACCTCAGCCCCTGCCGCCCGCGACCTCCTCATCGCCGAGCTGCTCTCGCTCGGCGAGCACCCCACGCCCATCGGCGTCATCCCCGACCCCGGTGCCGCCTCCGCCGCCGGCGCCCGCCCCC
Source organism: Pseudoclavibacter triregionum (assembly GCA_910822395.1). Taxonomy (GTDB): domain Bacteria; phylum Actinomycetota; class Actinomycetes; order Actinomycetales; family Microbacteriaceae; genus Pseudoclavibacter; species Pseudoclavibacter triregionum. Next base: position 1,536,227 of record OU365335.1, on the reverse strand, counting down.
GCTTCCGGATCTGGCTCGACGAGCGGCGCCACGTCATCGCGGCGATCGCGAGCGAGCGGTCGGCCACCACGATCGCGGCCGAGCTGCGGCGCGTCCTCGACGCCCCGCTCGCCCGCCGGCAGGGTCCCCCCTCGCTTGCGGACGGCGCCGCGAGCCCGGGAGACCGCCCGATCCAGTGGACGACGATGGATGCCGGCCGGATCACGCGCATCCGCGTGCTCTGCGCACCCATCGGCCGCCGTCCGCTCCTCGAGGCCACCGGCGAGGGACGACCCGCGCGGGCGGAGTTCCGGAACGCCGCGGATGCCCTCCGCTTCGCGGCCCTCCTCGACGAGCACTTCGACGCGCTCGCAGTTCGCGCGCCCCTGCAGCCGGGACGCGGCGTTCCCCTCGGATCGGCGGTGCTCCGCGAGCTCCGCCACCCCGCGGGTCACCGCTACCTCGCCCTCGAAGACGGCGACGAGCCGCGATCGCTGCTGGGCCCGGTGGAGCACCCCGAGGGACTCGACGCCCTCGCGCGCGCGGTGGCCATGCTCGAGCGACATGAAGTGCTGCGGGAGCGGCTCGGTGAGCGAACGCCGGGCGCGCGGCACATCCCCTCGGCCGCCGAATGGCGGTACGCCCCGACGCGATCGCCGCTCCTCCGAACCGCGCCCCCGTCCGTCGCCGTCCGACCGGAGGCGGGCATGGACCCGGCGGTCTGCGAGGCGAATGGCGGCGAGGGCGTCCGGATGGTCGTCCGCATGCTCGGCGAGCAGGCAGCCGAGGAGCTCGCCCGCGCCCTCGACGACGCCATCCGCCGCGACGAGGCGGACGAGCTCCAGCGAACCGACGATCTCGACGGGCCCCGCATCGGCGGGACGGAGGACGGCAGCGTCGTGCTCGAGCTCGACCGGGCGGACGGCGAGACGACGCGCTACGGCGTCACGATCGACAGCCCCGACGGGACGTCACCTCCGGCCATCTGGCTGGAGAGCCCGGATCAGCCCGTCGCCCTCTTCCCGAATGAGCCCACGGCGATGGCCTACGCCGATGCCCTCCTCGAGCTCATGCGGTCGACCCACGTCAGGGTCGACGCGTCGGCGGCGCCCGCCCCGCTCTCGCCTGGCCGAGGCACGTGGTGGGCGTCGTGGTCGCGGCTCACGGCTCTCGGCCGCACCGTCGTAGAGGTCCGAATCGACACCCACGGCGCCGAGGTCACGATGCGCTCCCCGGGCCGTGTCGGAGCCGGGCGATTCGAGAGCCGAGACGCCGCGCTCCGCTTCGCGACCGCCCTGCTCGAGCACCGGCGGCTGCGGGCCGACGCCGAGCGCGAGCTCGAGTGCGCGGTGATCTCGAGGACGCGCGTCGCCGTCGCCGACCGCGAGCTCGTCATCGTGCAGGGGCCCGACATCGACCGCCTGCCCGGCTGCGAGACCGGTGCCCCGCATCTGGCGATCGCCGGCCCGGGCGAGCTCGCGCTCATCGGCCGCCTGCAGAGCAGCGCCTCGGCCGAGCGACTGCGCATCGAGCTGCAGGGCCTCGATGCCGAGGGCGCTGAGAGCAGACGGTCCGGCGATCCGGCATACGCGCTGGGGTTCGGAGGTCGCAGCAGCGTGCTGGCCCGCTGGATGTCCGGGGAGCAGGCACGCGGCCCTCACGACTCGACAGGGCTCGCGATCCGCGAATTCGTCGGGCAGGCCAGGCTCGAGCTGCTGAGCCAGAGCGACTTCGAGCACCTGGCCGAATTCCACACCCTCGAGGCCGCCGTGGAGTTCGCGACCCTCATGGACCTCTGGCTCGGGACCGCGACGGAGAGCGAGGCGGGACGATGACGAACCCGTTCTGGGACGCCGCGGATCCCGACGCGCTCCCACCTCGGGACTTCATGAGGGGCACCTTCGCGCTCGGAGGCCGGCGATTCGTCGCCTACGGCGTCGGCGCCGACGGGCGCTCGCCGTCGGGCGAGCTCTTCCTCTGGCTCGGATCGATGAGGCGCCCCGTGGCGTCGATCACCTCGCTCGATGACGCGACGACGCTCATGGACCTTCTTACGCGCATCCTTCACGGGGACGGCGTCGTCCGCACCGTCTCCACCGCCGAGGTCAGGGTGCATGACGCCGGACCGGCAGCCCGCTCAGAGTGGCGCGAGCACTTCGGCATGGGATCTCAGGCGCTCCGCATCGACGTCGATCCGGCCTCCGACGAGTCGACGATCTCCGTGGCCGGCCTCGCCGAACGGCGCCTCGCGGCCTGCCGCGGCGTCGACGACGGCCGCGAGCTCGTCGAGCTCATCTCCGCGCACCGTCGCGCTCGTGTTCCCGACCCGCACGAGTTCCTCCTGCGCGACGGGGCCGGCGGCGTCACGAGATACGGCATCGCCTTCGACCCGGACGGGAACCTGGATGGCCCGGCGACGCTCTGGCGCGGCGAGCCGGAGCAGACGATCGCCGAGATCCCCGACGGGAGCGCCGCCGTGCACCTCGGCCGTGCGCTCGGCGACCTGCTCGAAGGGGGCGTCGTGCGCAGCGAAGTGCACCCACGAGCGGCAGGCGATGGGCCCGAGGCGCAGTGGCAGCCGCTCGGCGCCTGGTCGAGGATCTCCGACGAAGGGCGCACGCGCCTCGAGCTCCACGTCGACCCGACGGGAGAATCTCTCGTGATGCTGCCGTCGAGCGGAGGCCGCATGCTGCTCGCTGCGCGCTTCGCAGACACCGCGGATGCGGAGGCCTTCGCCAGCGCCCTCGCGTCGCACCTCCGGGCCATCGCCGCAGACGAGGGCGCCGACGATCCAGCGGGCATCGAGGTGCTCACACGACTCGGTCAGGCACGCCTCGGCGCACGGACCGACGGGGGCGCGGACGCCGGCGCCATCGCGCTCCTCCGCGCCGACCGGGACGGCGTCGTCGGGCTGGGCCGCTTCACGGGTGCGGACGAGCTGGCCCGACTGCGCGCCGCACTCGCCGCGCTCGATGGGAGCTGGACCTCGGTCGAGCGCTCGGGCCGGATGAACGCCGGATTCTTGGGCCCCGGCGAGTGGGTGCACGCGGAGTGGCGGCTGCCGAGCCGACGCGACCCCGCGCAGGCGCTCGTCCTGTCGATCGTGCAGCGCGGGCCCGACCGCGAGCTCGCGCTCACCTGCTCGGGAAACGGCGCCCACGCAGTCCCATGGACGATCGCGAAGCTCCACTCGCTGCTCGCCGCGGCGGAGCTGGCGCGGCTGCTCGACGCCAGGTTCGAGGTCGGCACTCCACCGCTCGGGTGATGCGGGCGGGCGCAGGCGGGGGTCCAGTCCGCACTGCCTGCGCCCGTGCCGTCCTGCCGCCCGGGCCTAGCCCAGCCGCCCGAAGCTAGCCCAGCCGCCCGAACCGCACCACGTGCAGCACGAGCTCCCCCGCCTCGTCGCACGCCTCGAGGTCGATCGTCGCCTCGAGCTGCCAGTCGTGGTCGCCGGCCGGGTCGTGGATGATCTGCGCGACCTTCCAGGCCCGCGTCCCCTCCCCCTCGATCCGCAGCATGGCGGGCCCGCGGGCGTTCGCGTCGAGGAGGATCTCGTCGTGCTCGTCCCAGTAGGCCCCGAGCGCGACGTCCCAGGCGTCCGCGGTCATCACGGCGTCCGGGTCGCGGCCGTCGAGCTCGGCGAGGGCGTCCACGTCGTCAGCGGCCATGAGCTCGACGTGGCGCCAGAGGGCGTTCCGCACGAGCACGCGGAAGGCGCGCGCGTTGCCAGTCACCGGACGCAGCGCGACCTTCGGATGCGCGAGCGCCTCGACCTTCTCGGCGTCATCGGCGTCCGGATCGGCGAGCGCCTCCCACTCGTCGAGGAGCGACGAGTCGGTGAGACGGATGACCTCCCCGAGCCACTCGATGAGGTCGTCCAGCTCCTCCGTCGCGAGCTGCCGCGGCACCGTCTGCCGCAGCGCCCGGTACGCATCGGAGAGGTAGCGCAGGAGGAGCCCCTCCGAGCGCTGCACCTTGTAGAACGCGACGAACTCGCCGAAGGTCATCGCGCGCGTGGAGAGGTCGCGAACGATCGACTTCGGCGAGAGCGGCGACTCGGCGACCCACGGATGGCTCGGCAGGTAGCTCGCGTACGCCTCGCCGAGGAGCTCCGCGAGCGGCTTCGGCCACTCGATGTCCTCGAGCGCCTCCATGCGCTCTTCGTAGTCGAAGCCGTCGGCCTTCATCTCGGCGACGGCCTCGCCGCGGATCTTGAACTGCTGCTGCACGAGGATCGCCATCGGGTCGTCGAGCGTCGCCTCGATGACGCTCACGACGTCGAGCGCGTACTCGGGCGACTCGCGGTCGAGGAGGTCGAGCGCGGCGACCGCGAACTCCGAGAGCGGCTGGTTGAGCGCGAAGCCCTCCTGGAGGTCGACGGCGAGCCGGTAGCGGCGGCCGCTCGGCTCGGGCTCGTCGAGGCGCACGACCGTGCCGGCGTCGAGCAGGGATCGGCCGAGGGCGAGCGCGCGGCGGCGCAGGCGACGGCGCTGCGTCTCGTCGGGCGCCGACTCGTCGATGAGGCGCGCGACGGCGGCGACGACGTCCTCGTCGCGCTCGAGGAGGTTGAGGAGCATCGCGTGCGTGACCTTCATGCGCGGGGCGAGCGTCTCCGGCACCGAGGCGATGAGCTTCTCGAAGGTCTCCTCCGTCCAGTTCACGAAGCCCTCGGGCGGCTTCTTCCGCTGCACCTTGCGGCGCTTCTTCGGATCGTCGCCGGCCTTCGCGAGCGCCTTCTCGTGCTCGATGACGTGCTCGGGCGCCTGCGCGACGACGTAGCCGACGGTGTCGAAGCCGGCACGGCCCGCGCGCCCCGCGATCTGGTGGAATTCGCGCGAGCGGAGGGTGCGCATCCGCCGTCCATCGAACTTCGTGAGGGCCGTGAAGAGGACCGTCCGGATCGGCACGTTGATGCCGACGCCGAGCGTGTCGGTGCCGCAGATGACCTTGAGCAGCCCGCGCTGCGCGAGCGTCTCGACAAGGCGGCGGTAGCGGGGGAGCATGCCCGCGTGGTGGACGCCGATGCCCGCGCGCACGAGCTTCGAGAGCGTCTGCCCGAAGCCGCCCGCGAAGCGGAAGCGGCCGATCGCCTCGACGATCGCGGCGCGGTCCTCCTTGCTCGCGAGGGTCGTCGAGAGCAGCGCCTGGGCCCGCTCGAGGGCGGCCGCCTGCGTCGAGTGCACGATGTAGACGGGCGCCTGGCCGGCCTCGACGATCCGCTCGACCGTCTCGTGGACGGCCGTGAGCGCCCAGCGGTACTCGAGCGGCACGGGGCGGATGGCATCGGAGATGACGGCCGTCTCGCGGCCGGTGCGGCGGGAGAGGTCGTCCCTGAGCTTCGAGACGTCGCCGAGGGTGGCGCTCATGCAGATGATCTGCGCCTGCGGCAGCTCGGCGGCGCCCACCTGCCACGCCCAGCCGCGCTCGGCGTCGGCGATGAAGTGGAACTCGTCCATGACGACGTTCGAGACGTCGGCCTGGGCGCCCTCGCGGAGGGCGATGTTCGCGAGGATCTCGGCGGTGCAGCAGATGATCGGGGCGTCGGCGTTCACGCTCGCGTCGCCGGTGACCATCCCGACGTGCTCCGCGCCGAAGACCTCGCAGAGGGCGAAGAACTTCTCGGAGACGAGTGCCTTGATGGGCGCCGTGTAGAAGGAGACGCCGTCGGTCGCGAGCGCGTGGAAGTGCGCGGCGAGGGCGATGAGCGACTTGCCGGAGCCCGTCGGCGTCGTGATGATCGCGTTCGAGCCGGACACGATCTCGAGGATCGCCTCGTCCTGGTGCGGGTAGAGGTCGATGCCGGTCGAGCGGACCCAGCTCGCGAAGGCGTCGTAGACGGCGTCCGGGCCGGGATCCTGGCCGAGGTCGGCGAGCGAGTCGAGGAGGCGCATGGCGGGACCATCGTCCCACGCGCCTCGGACACGGTCGCGATGCTCCGCACCCGTCGGCCGCGGCGCGACCGGCGTCAGCCGAGCAGGATGACCTCGAGCGTGCGCGGCCCGTGGACGCCCTCGACCCGCTCGAGCTCGATGTCCGAGGTGGCGGAGGGGCCGGAGATCATCGTGATCGGGCGCTCGTGGCTCACCCGCGCGAACGCCTCGGGGATGAGCTCGACGATCGTCTCGAGCGGCACGACGCACACGTGCCGATCGGGTACGAGCGTGAGCGCGCGGCGGCCCTCGGCCGGGCCGCCGTTGAGGAAGATCGTCCCCGTCTCGGCGCACGAGACGGTCGAGGAGGTGAGGACGGCGCCCACCACGTCGAGCTCGGCCGGGCGCTTCACGGCGCCCTGCGCGTCGCGGTCGCGGACGATCCGCATCCCGGCGGGCAGCCACGCCGGGTCGACGCCGTCGGGGACGATCGTCGCGGTGTCGCCGAGGAGGGCCTCGAGGCGGCCGGCGATCGTGTCGGGGCGCTCGCGGAACACCGTCGCCCGGTAGTCGACGAGGCGCTCCTCGAGGAGGTCGACGACCGCGTCGCGGCCGAGCGTCGAGGCGCGGCGGTAGGCGCGCGGCGGCTCGGGCGGGCGGGGCGTGTCGCGCAGGGCGTAGCGCACACGCGAGAGCACGGTCGCGCGCGCGTCGAGGGTCTCGGCTGCCGCGGCCGCAGCGGCCCTGTCGGCGGTCTCGGGCGTGGTCGGCTCGCTCATGCGCTCGGCTCCTCGTGGTCGGACGGCGTGGCGCGGGACGGGTCGGCGCCGGGCTCGTCGGTCGCTCCGGAGCCGACGGCGTCCGGGCCGCTCGCTCCCGCGGCGGGGACGGCCGCGTCAGACGCGCCCCTCCGCGCGGCGCGTGCGCGGGCGACCTGCTGCGCCTCGGCCCCCCAGGCCGCGTGCTCGTGGATGTCCGCCGCGAGCGACGGCCCGGCCGACTCCCCCGCCGGCGCGGCCGGCTCGAGCTCGACGCCCGCGAGGTCGGCCGCGACGCGCGCCGCCGACTCCTCGCCGTGCCGGCGCCAGTAGTGGCGGAACGACTGCGACGGCGGCACGGGGATGTCCCGTTCCTGCGTCCATCCGCCCACGAGCCCCGGCAGCCAGCGCGCTCCGCCGAGGGGCGCGAGGGCGGCCCGGCCGAGCGGCAGCGCGCGCTCGGCGAGCGACATGCGGCCCCCGGACGACATCGCGACGCCCGCGGCGTCCATGAGCAGATCCATCTGCGACGGCAGGGCGCGCCGCGGCGCCTCGGCGTCCTCGACGTCGACCGCGCCGTGCTCGGCGCCCGCGGCCGCCGAGGGCCGCGGTGAGCGGCGATCCGACTGCGCCTGCGCCTGCGGCTGCTCCGCGCGCGCCTCGATGACCGTCTCGCGCTGGCGCAGGGCCGCCTCGTCGCGCTGGCCGTGCTTCGTGCGGACATCCTCGTCGCGCAGGTGCACGAGGATCGACGGGATGTCGATCTTCACCGGGCACACCTCGTAGCAGCGCCCGCACAGCGATGAGGCGTACGGCAGCGAGCCGTTCTCCTCGGCGGCGACGCCCGTGAGCAGCGGCGTGAGGATGGCCCCGATCGGCCCCGGGTACGTCGAGCCGTACGCGTGCCCGCCGGCGTGCTCGTACACCGGGCACACGTTGAGGCACGCGGAGCAGCGGATGCACTTGAGGGCCTCGCGGCCGGTCGGGTCGCCGAGGGCGGCCGAGCGGCCGTTGTCGAGGAGGACGAGGTGGAACTCCTGCGGGCCGTCTCCCTCCTCGACGCCGCTCCACATCGAGGTGTACGGGTTCATCCGCTCGCCGGTCGAGGAGCGCGGCAGCAGCTGCGTGAAGACCTCGAGGTCGGCGAATCGCGGCAGGAGCTTCTCGATGCCCATGACCGTGATGAGCGTCTCGGGCAGCGTGAGGCACATGCGGCCGTTGCCCTCCGATTCGACGACGGCGAGCGTGCCGGTCTCGGCGATGCCGAAGTTCGCGCCCGAGATCGCCACGGGCAAGCGGAGGAACTTCTCGCGCAGGTAGACGCGGGCCGCGTCGGCGAGCGCGGAGGGGTCGCTCGTGAGCTCGGGCCCCGCGTTCGGCATGCGGCGCCGGAAGATCTCGCGGATCTCCTCGCGATTGCGGTGGATGGCCGGCACGAGGATGTGCGAGGGGGTGTCGTCCGCGAGCTGGACGATGAGCTCGGCGAGGTCGGTCTCGTGGGCGACGATGCCCTCGCGCCCGAGGTGCTCGTTGAGGCCGATCTCCTGCGTCGCCATCGACTTCACCTTGATGACCTCGTCGACGCCCTTCGCGCGGACGAGCTCGGTCACGATGCGGTTCGCCTCGGCGGCGTCGCGGGCCCAGTGGACGACGCCCCCGCGCGCGACGACGTTGCGCTCGAGCTCCTCGAGCAGCTCGGGGAGGCGCGCGGCGACCTCCTGCTTGATGGCGGAGCCCGTGTCCCGCAGGTCCTGCCAATCGGGCAGCTCCCCGACGACGTGCGCGCGCTTGGCGCGGATCGAGTGCGTGGCGTGGCCGATGTTGCGCCGCATCTGCGCGTTCCGCAGCTCGCCGCGCGCGTGCTCGGGGAACGGCGTCTGCTCGTAGAGGTTGCCGGAGCCGTAGGCGATGCGGGTCGTGGGCATCCCGAGGTCGACGGTGGTCATCGCGCGCCTCCCGTGCGGTCGTGGACGGTCTTGGAGAGGGCCGCGCTCGCGGCGCCGGCGACGCGGCCGACCGCCGCGCCCGCGGTCGATCCGGCCGAGCGGACGGCCCGGGCCGCGCCCGCCGCCGCGCGCCCCGGCTCGATCGTGATGCGGCCGGCGGACTTCGGGATGGACAGCTCGGCGAGCTCGTCGAGCTCGAGCGGGTTGGCGCGCGTCGACGCGAGGATCTCGGCGAGGTGGATCGTCCGCACGTCGAGTCCGCGGCGCCGCGCGGCGCCGCTCATGTGGAGCTGGCAGGAGGCGTCGCCGCCCGCGCACAGGCTCGCGCCGCTCGCCTGGATGTTCGCGAGCTTCGCCTCGACCATCGCGCCCGAGACATCCGGGTTCTTGAACGAGAACGTGCCGCCGAAGCCGCAGCACTCCTGCGCGTCGGGCAGCTCGAGGACCTCGAGGCCCTCGACGGACTCGAGCAGCCGGGTGGGCCGGTCGCCGAGCCCGAGCAGGCGCAGCCCGTGGCATGACGGGTGGTAGGTGATCCGGTGCGGGAAGTACGAGCCGAGCTGGGCGGCCGCGTCGGTCACGCCGAGCACGTCGACGAGGAGCTCGGAGAGCTCGTACGTGCGGCCGGCGAGCTCCTCGGCCTGGAGGGCGAGCGCCTCGTTGCCGCAGCGGCGGGCGACCATCGGCTGCTGGTGGCCGAGCGAGGCGACGCACGAGCCGGAGGGGGCGACGGCGACGTCGAAGTCGACGGCCGAGAAGGCCTTCACGTGGTTCCTCACGACCGGCAGGGCCTCGTCGATGTAGCCGCTGTTCACGTGCATCTGCGAGCAGCAGCCCTGGCCGTCGGGGAAGACGACCTCGTGGCCGAGGCGCTCGATGATGCGGGCGGTGGCGAGGGCCACCTTGGGGTACATGGCGTCGACGATGCAGGTGGCGAACAGGGCGATCCTCATGCGACCTTCTGGCCTTCCCGGACGCGAACGGTCGTCGCGCTCCCGTGCCGACGACGGTAGCCGCGGGCCCTGGGCCGGGCCTGGACGGGCCCTGGGCCGGGCCTGGACGGGCGATCCGGGCGGCGGGGACCCGGGGGCCGGCGCGGCGTGGACCCGGGGGCCGGCGCGGCCGGGACCCGGGGCCGGCGCGGCGGGGACCCGGGGCCGGCGCGGCGTGGCGCGGCCCCACGCCTTCGGGTTCGGGGCGGCGCACGGACCGCGGAGACGGCGCGGTGCTCAGCCGGCGAGCAGCGAGTCGCGCTCCTCGTCGTCCCGCCGCTCGAGCGGCCGGCGCAGCGAGGCGGGCACGCCGTACTCGGCCGCGAGCGCCGCCAGCACGACGGCCAGGGCGATCGCCACCCGCGAGGTGTTCGCCGCGTGGTCGACGAGCGACGCCGCCGCGAAGCCCGCCAGCGAGGCCCCGAGCACCGGGGCGAGCGTCGAGCCCAGGCGCGCGAGGCGGAGCACCATGAGCGCGGCGAGGACGGTGATCGCGATGCAGGCGGCGAAGCCGAGCCATCCCGTCTCGAGCCCCATGCTCAGCCAGAGGTCGTGGGCGTGCACGTACGCCTCGTCGGGGTGGCCGAGGTGCTCCTGGATCGCCTCGCCGCCGTGCTGCAGGCCGACGCCGAGCGGGTTCCGGATCATCTGGGCGGCCGCGGCGCGCCAGACGTCCCACCGCACCCCGACCGCCGTCGGCGCGATCAGCGCGACGAGGGCGAGCAGGCCGAGGCCCGCCGCCGTGGAGATGCCGCATGCGCGGAGGCGGCCGGGCTTCGGCAGCGCGAGCGCCGAGTAGGCGAGCATGCCGTAGGCGAGCGCCGCGAGCGGCCCGCGCGAGTAGGTGAGGACGATCGCGAGCACGCCGGCACCGACGACGGTCCAGCCGATCGCGCGGGCCGCGGTCCGCTCCGCCCGCATCGCGAACGCGACGGCGAAGGGGATGGCGAGCACGAGGAAGGCGCCGAGCGTGTTCGGGTTCGCGAAGGTGCCGACCGCGCGGATGAGGGCGTCCGGGTCCTCGCAGGCGCCGGAGCCGGTGAGCACGGCCCGGCAGAATCCGGTCGGCGTGCCGTGGGCGGCCTGCGAGATCGCGGCGAGCGAGGGGACGGCGACGGCGACGAGGCCGAGGACGCCGAGCGACTCGCGGAGATCCCGCATCCGTCGCATCGCGAACACGGCGAGGTAGTAGACGGCGACGTAGCTGAGCAGCCAGCGCCAGGGGGCGAAGTCGCCGGCGATCCGGGCGGCGGGGACGGCCGCGAGCAGGAGCACGGCCGCGGGCAGGTCGAGCGGCGTGCGCCAGGCGCGCAGGCTCGGGCCCGTGAGGAGCGCGGCGGCGAGGCCGAGAGCGAGGAGGGCGCGGAGCGGGGTGAGGACGCCGAGGGCCGGCTCATCGGGGATGATGCCGGCGCACGCCTCGAGCACGAGCACGAGCACCGCCGCGACGGCGACGAAGACGCCCGCGTCCGGGAGGTGGCGCGCGTGGCGGGGGCCGAGCTCGGCGGGCCAGCGGAGGTCGAAGTCCGGCAGCGAGAGCTCGCTGAAGGTGAAGCGCGGGAGCGGGAGGCCGCGGGAGGGGCGGCGGTGGGCGCCCTCGACGGGGGCTGCGGCAGGAGCGGCGGCGGGGGCGGGCGCGGAGGTCGCGGAGTACGCGGCGTGCGCCGTCGCGGGCGCGGCGCTCGCGAAGAGTTCATCGGCGTCCTCGAGCTCGTGCGGCTGCGGCGCCTCCGGGACGACGTCGCCGAGCGGCCAAGCGGGCATGGCGGCGCGGCCGCAGCCGAACTCGGGGAAGCCGTCGGTCTTCGCACGGGCGGGCGGCGTCGGGACGGTCTGGATCGGCTCGGTGTCGAGGCTCGCGAGGTCGAGGAGCTTCGTGCGGGGGCCGCTGCCGTGCCGGTCGGCGCGCCGCAGCTCGCGGCGGCTAGGGATGTCCTGGCGCCCGCCGCGCGGCGTCGGCGCGGCATCCGGTCGCTCGAGCAGCCCGGTCGACATGGCGTCCCCCTCCTCGTCGTCACGCGTTCGCGGTGAACGCTAGGTGCGGGAGTCGACGCGCAGGCGACCCGGAGGGAACGGGCGTCTGACGGGCTCGCGAAGAGCGCCTGGTCGGGCGTCTGCGGCACGCGCCCGACGCCGGGCGTCAGGTCGCAGCTTCCGCTCCAGGTGCGCTCACCTGAAGCGGATCCTGCGACCTGAGCGACGGAGCCCGCGCTACCGGGCCTGGCGCGCCGGCACAGGCTGCGGGCGCGGCGCTGCGGCGGCCTCGGCCTGCGGCTTCCCGGCATCCGCTCCCCCGCGCGGCCAGATCGAGCAGCCGACGGCCCAGAAGAGCTCGAGGGCGACGAGGAACGCCGACCACCGCCAGCACTGCTGCAGCCACGCCGTCCGCTCCGCGTCGCGCACGAGCAGGATGAGCGCGAGCGAGACGACGATCGCGATCGCGCAGGCGAGCGCCGTGCGGCGGACGTCGCCCCAGCACTGGCGCGTGTACGCCCAGCCGGCGAGCTTCACGGGCGCGGGGCCCCCGGCGAAGCGATGGGCGAAGCGGACGTCCGACCAGCGCACGAGCCGCTGCCCGTAGGCGATCGAGAAGCCGAGGTAGAAGGCGGCGATCGCGTGGCTGAGCTCGGCGGTGCCGCCCGTGAGCAGGTGGATCGCGACGGCGGCGAGGAGGACGACGTCGACGAGGATCACCGAGCCGAGGACGATCCCGCCGAGCCGGCGCTGTCGGAGCGGGTAGCGCAGCAGGAGGCCCAGGGCGACGACGACCCAGAAGGCGATCTCGCAGACGACGATGATGGCGAGCATGGCGTTCCCTTCGCGTGCGGACGGCGGTCGCGGCCTCTTCTGAGTACGCTCGTATCAACAAGGTAGCACGGCTGTGCTCGCAACCGGAGGTTCGTGCGACGATGGGGTCGTGCCGAAGCTCATCGACCACGACCGCCGCGCCGAGGAGATCGTCGACGCGGCCTGGCGCGTGCTCGCGAGCCGCGGCGTCGCGGCCGCCTCGGTGCGGAACGTGGCGGCCGAGGCGGGGATCGCGACGGCGTCGCTCCGGCGGGCCTTCCCCACCCAGTCGGAGCTGCTCGCCGCCTGCCTCCGGGCCCTCGGCGGCCGCGCCGAGACGCGCATCCGGGCCCTCCCCGAGGCCGGCAGCCTCCGGGAGCACGCGGTCGCGATGCTCGCGCAGACGCTCCCCCTCGACGAGGAGCGCACGGTCGAGATGCGCGTCTACCTCGCGCTCGGCACCGCGAACCTCCAGGACGACGCGGTGACGGCCGCCTTCCGCGAGCTGCGCGACGGGATCGACGGGCTCTGCGCGATCGCGCTCGAGCTCGCCGGCGTCGCGCGGCCGCCTGAGGAGATGCGGCTGCAGATCGTGCACCTCGCGGCGCTCGTCGACGGGCTCGCGATCCAGCTGCTCCAGGACGGCGACGGCGAGGCCGCGCTCGCGGTGCTCCGCGAGCACCTCCGCGCGCTCGCGGCGGCGTCGCCTGCTCCCGCCAGCTAGACCCGAGCCTCGGCGGCCTCGTCGCTCGCCGGCTCGGGCTTGGCCTCTGCCTCGGCGGGCGCCTGCTCGATCGCGTGCGCGCCGGTCGACTGCTGGGACGCCTGCGCCGGCTGCTGCGGCGCCGCGAGCTGGGCGCGCTGCTGCGCCTCCCACTGGAGCCGCTCGTGCGCCCCGCGCCGGATCGGCTCGAGGAACACCTGCCGACTCGGCAGATCGGGCTGGATGATCGTCATGGCCTGGTACCCGAAGCCCGCCCAGCCCATGTCCATCGTGTCGCAAATGAGCTCCGGGTTGACCCCGCCCTTGCCGCGACCGGCCATGCTGCCTCCTCGATGCTCATCCAAGTCTGCGCCCCCGACGCCGAGCTGAAAAGACCGCGTGATCGTTTCGGTGCCGCGGCCCGCCCCGGGTGACCGCCGCCCGGCGGCCGCCTGCCCTTCCGACGACCGCCGTGCAACTGCGCGAAATACGGGGGTCGAAGGGGATATCCCCCTCGGACCCCCGTATTTCGCGCAGTTTGGCGGAAGGTGCGAGCCGCACTTCGCGCCGCGCTCCGCCGCGGCCCCGCTACGGTGGCCGCATGACGGATCCGCTGGGCCCGGCGAGGGCGCTCCTGCTCGACATCGACGACACCGTGCTCGACACGAAGGCCGCGATGACGCGGGCGGCCGCGATGCTCATCGGCGAGATCTGGCCGGAGGCGGCCGACCGCCGCCACGAGCTCGGGGCGCGCTATCACGCGGATCCCCGCGGATTCTTCGCCCGCTACACGACCGGCGAGCTGAGCTTCGAGCGCATGCGCGAGCTGCGCCTCCAGGAGACGGCCGAGCACGCCGGCCTCTCCTGGTCGCGCGAGCATTCGGACGCCTTCGAGGCCGCCTGGCCCGGCGCCTTCTCGACCGGCACCGAGGTCTTCGACGATGTGCGGCCGCTGCTCGAGCGGTGCGCGGCGCGAGGCATCCGCGTCGGCGCTCTCACGAACTCCTCGACGACGTTCACCGAGCTCAAGCTCCGCGCCACCGGCCTCGCCGACGCCTTCGCCGCGGTCGCGACGACCGACACACTCGGATTCGGCAAGCCGGATCCGCGGGCGTTCCACGAGGCTTGCCGGCTCCTGGGATCCGACCGCGCCGAGACCGCCTACGTCGGCGACGCGCTCGAGGTGGATGCCGTCGCCGCGAACGCCGCGGGCCTGCGCGGCATCTGGCTCGACCGCCGCGGCCGGCGCGAAGCTGAAGCGGAGGCGGAGAACGCCGAGCGGCTGGATGCCGAGGTGCTGGCCGTCCCGGTCATCCACTCGCTCGACGAGCTTGTGCTCGGCTGACGGCTCGACCCTCATGCGCTCGGCACGCGAGGGTCGCGCGCTCCGTCTCAGCCCTGCGGCGCCGCCTGCTCCGCCATCCACGCGTCGACGCGGGCGGCCGACTCTTCGTCGCTGAGGTCCTCAATGCGGGTCATCACCGTCCACCGCACGCCGAAGGGATCGCGGAGGCTCGCGTAGCGGTCGCCTGAGACGAAGCTCGCCGTCGCCTCCCGGAGCACCGCGCCGCGCTCGATCGCCTTGGCGACGACCTCGTCGACGTTCGGCACGTAGATGCCGAAGGAGGCCGAGGCATCGTCTCGCGCCGGGTCGGGCGCCACGAGGCCGTAGTCGGGGCTCGCGGCGCCGAGCTGGAGGCGCCCGTTCGCGAAGGCGAGCTCGGCGTGCGCGATCGTCCCGCCGAACTCGGCGGTGGTCACCACCCGGGCGCCGAGGACGTCGCGGTAGAAGGCGATGGCGCCTGCCGGGTCGCCGAGGGCGAGGAAGGGCGTGATCGTCGAGAAGCCGTGCGGCGTCCCGTTCGTCGTGTGGGCTCCGTCTGCAGGGGCGAAGTGATCCTGATCCATGCCTTCGACGCTACGAGCGCGGCGACGCCCGGCGCTTGTACATTCCTGCCATGCCCGCCGCCCTGCCGCCCGAGAGCCGCGGCACGCTCTTCCCGGATCTTCTGCCGCCCCGCTTCAGGCGGCTGACACCTAGGCCCGAGCTGGGCGAGCTCGTGGCGTGGTGGTGGCTCGCCGAATGGGATCTTCCCGAGGGCGAGCGCTCAGAGCAGCACCTGCTCGCGTTCCCCGCGAGCAATCTCGCGGTCGAATCGACGATGGTGGGGTTCGCCGGGCCGACGACGCGCGGCTCGACGCGCGTGCTCGAGGGCCGCGGCTGGGTCGTCGGCGCGCAGCTGCGGCCGGCGGCGGTGCCGGCGTTCGCAGACGATCCGACTCGCCTGCGCGACGTCTACGAGGTGCTCAACGAGCCGACGCTGCACGCCCTCGTCGCCGAGGCCGCGCCGGGCGGGCGCGACCTCGAGGAGGCCGTCTCGCCGCTGGGCCGCTGGTTGGTCGATCGGGTCGGCTCGGCGTCGGAGGAAGGCCGGCTCGCCAACCGGATGGCCGAGCTCGCGGCATCCGACCCCGCGATCACGACCGTCGCCGAGCTCGCCTCGCGCCTGGCCGTCTCTGAGCGCACGCTGCGTCGCCTCGCCGACCGCTACGTCGGGCTCACGCCCTATGCGCTCATCCGGCGCCGTCGGCTGCAGGAGGCTGCGCAGGATCTCCGGGCGATGCCGGATGACCCGCTGGCCGAGGTGGCCGCCCGCCACGGCTTCGCCGACCAGGCGCACTTCGGCCGGGAGTTCCGGCGCGCGCTGGGGATGACGCCGGCGGCGTATCGGACCGAAGCTCGGGCGCGGGCTGAGACGCAGGTCAGGCGACGGGCGAGTTCGACGCCCGCCTAGCCTTCCGCGCTATCAGTATCGTCAGGCGTTTCCGCACCGTTCCCGGAACGTCCGCGTAGCCCCTTCGCTCTGCGCCAGAGTCCGCCTGCGGCGTCCTTGGCCTTGCCCGCGGCTCCCGCCGCTGCGTCCTTCGCCTTGCCTGCAGCCTCCGAAGCCGCGGCGCCGGCGTCGCTCGCGAGGTGCTTCGCGCTCGTCACTGCTCCGTCGACTGCGTCGCCCACAGCATCCGAGGCGGCGAGCGTCCGACCCATCCCCTTCGACTCCTCGTCGTCACCGACGAGCGCTCGGAAGTCCGCGGCGTCCACGCCGGGCGGCGGGAGCTCGCGGAGGTGCTGCTGGAGGCGCTCGGACTGCACGCGGAGCGAGACGAAGGTCATTCCGCCCGAGATGACCCCGCCCGCGACCGGGACGGCCTTCGTAACCGTCTTCGCGAACGAGTCCTTCGTCACCTTGATGCCGACGAGCTTCAGGACCTGCTTGACGGGTCCGTACCAGACGGTCTTCGTGAGCGCCTGGCTCGCGATCTGCTTATGGATCGCCGGCCGCGCGACCTGCGTCGCGAACTTCGTGAGGCCCGCGGAGGCGCCGCCGACGCCCATCATGACGCCGAGGAAGAGCCCGAGCTTGCCGAGCGTCTCGTCGTCGACCTCGTCCAGATCGTCGATGAAGTTCTGCCATCCGTAGAGGTAGGCGAGCTTCTGCATGACGCGGAATGCGTGCACGTAGTACTGGGTGATGTCGGCGGGCACGCTCGCGAGCATCGCGAAGCCGCCGGGGATGCCCGCGGCGAACGACATGGCGGCCGACTTGTTCGTCTCGAAGCCGATCGCGCCGGTCGCGAGCTTGTCGAGCGAGGCGCGATCGATGCCCGCCTGGATCGGAGTCGTCGCGACGGCGCGCTCGATGGTGTCGTCGTCGAGGTGGAGCTTCCGCAGCTCCTGGCTGAGGAAGGGCGCCCGGTCGATGCGCACGCCGCGGATGCGGATGACCTTCTTGAGGAACGCGGCCGCATACTCGGCGGCCTCTGCGTCCTGCTCGATGACAGACTCTCGGACCACATCGGAGACCGTGGCCGGGCGATCGGCCGCGGGGACGATAGCGTCAGTCCGCGTCAGCTCGGAGTCGGGTCCGAGGGGGACGAGCTCGTCGTGGGTTTCGGACGCCTCATCGCGATCAGGGTTCATGTTCCGAGCGTAGCCGCGCACACCGCGCCCCGATACTGCGTTCCTACCCTGGCCCCATGCTCATCAACGTCACCGGATCCGCCCGCCGCACGCACGCGCCCGAGCTCGGGACGCTGCGCCTCCACCTCGAGTTCGACGGCGCCGAGCCGAGCGGCCCCTCCGCCCGGCTCAAGGACGCCATGGCCGAGCTCGCGGCAGAGCTCGAGCAGCTCCGCGGCGACGCGTCGTCCGGCGTCACCCGGACCTCGCTCTCCGCGCCTGGCACGCGCTCGTGGCGGCCCTACGTGAACGGCTACCAGCAGGAGGATCCCCGCTACGCCGCCTGGGCCGACGCCGAGGCCGAGTTCGGCGACGCCGAAGCGCTCGGCCGCGTGGCCGCCCGGTGGGCGGGTCGGGAGGGCTGGACGCTCCGGAGCGTCGACTGGACGCTCGCCGAGGAGACCGAGCGCGCGCTCCACGACGAGGCGACCGCCGAGGCCGTCGAGCGCGCCTGGCACCGGGCCGAGGTCATCGCCCGCGCCGCCGGGCTCGAGGAGGTGCGGCCGGTCGAGATCGGCGATCCCGGGCAGTCGGGCGGCGGCATCGCGCCCTACGCGATGGCCCGCGCGGCGAAGGCGCCCGGCGGGGACGAGGGCTTCTCGATCGACCCGGCGCCGATCGAGATCTCCGTGTTCGTCGCGGCCCGCTTCGAGGCGTAGGGAGACGATCGTGGGCGAGCTCATCAGCCTCGGCGACGGCATCTGGACGCTCGACGGTCCGGTCGCGAAGGACCTCCTCGTCGTCCCATACCCGACCCGGATGACGGTCGTCCGGCTCGCCGACGGCGGGCTCTGGATCGCCTCGCCGATCCCCTGCAGCTTCGCCCAGCTCGCCGAGATCGCCCCGCTCGGCGAGGTGCGTCACCTCCTCTCCCCCACGCCGCGACACCACTGGCGGCTCGAGGAGTGGCATCGCCTCTTCCCCGACGCCCTGCTCTGGTCGTGCCGGCTCAGCGCGGGCACGCTCGGCGATCGCTCGCTGCCGACGACGATCCTCGGCGAGGAGGCGCCGGATGCCTGGGCGGGGCAGCTCGAGCAGGCCCGCTTCCGCGCCCGCGGCTTCGACGAGATCGCGTTCTTCCACCGGGCCTCGAGCACGGTGCTGCTGGAGGACGTCGTCCAGGCGCACCGCCGCGGGGCGAACCCGCTCGCGAACGCGCTCATCCGGTTCGGCGGCATCGGCCCGCGCGGCGGGGTGCCGCGCGACATGCGGGCGCTCGCCCGAGCCGAGGACGCGCGCGCCTTCGCGGAGCGCGTGCTCTCGTGGGAGGCGGATCAGCTCGTCATGGCGCATGGGCCGATCGTGCGCGAGGGGGCGCGGGCGTGGCTCGAGCGGGCGTTCGCACCGCTGCTCGGCGACGCGCCGCAAGGTTCGGGGCGGGCCTCGCACGAGCCCGACGCGCGCTAGCCTGCCCGCTCGACCTGCGCCGCCGCCAGCAGCGCCAGGAGCTCGGCTTTCACGGGCTCGACGGACTCGGCGGTCGGCAGCTGCTCCATCGTGAGATTCACCGGCGTCCCCGACTTGTTCGGCGGCTGCGCGGCGGCGGCGAGACGGCGGCCGTCGTCGAGACGCCATCGGACGACCGGCATGGATGCGCCGAGGTTGCGGCCGTGCGGCTCCCCGTGCGCCACCGCGACGACGCGCTCGACCGCCGCGAGCGCCTCGAGACGCTCGCCCGCGATGGTCCGCGTGAGGCTCACCGCGAAGGTGCCATCGGCCTGCTGGCCGGGCAGGCGGCCCTTGCGGGCCTGCTCGTAGTCGACGGTGATCCCCTGCGCCCACCATCCCGAGACGCCGTGCTGCTCGACGAGGTAGCGGGCGGTCGCGGCGTGCGTCCAGTCGCGCGCGCCGGCGGCGTCGAGGAGCTCGCGCCACGCCTCATGGTCGCGACCGGTCGCCGCCCACAGCGCATCGGCGCCCATGTTCTGCTCGAGGGGCTTCACCATGCGGATGATCCTCTTACGAGGGACGGTGAGCTATGAGCGCCCGCGAGCTGCGGACTGCTCGCCCACTTCTCGGCGCCCCTCCAAATCGGCCAATGCAGTGCACCCGCAGGCAGCGCCATTTCGGCAGTCGTCGCCACAGACGCCTATGCCTTGGGGTCGTCGGTGCCCTCGGTCGCGTCGCCGTCCGCGGACTTTGCACTCGAGACCGGGTCGCCCGAATGGAGAGCCACCTGGCTCTCGCGACGATGGCGGATCCGCTCAGCCTTCTCGATGATGGATCGCTCGCGCTTCTCGCGGAGCTGATCGCCGAGCCGCTCGGCTCGAGCCGCGGCCGATGCGGCCGCTCCGGCGGTCGCGGAGGCTGCGTCGGTCGCGAACTCCTTCACGGCCCTGCGCCATGAAACGGTCGAGACGGTACCGTCGCCTTCGAGCTCGAGATCGACATGCCGGGCGAAGTCGACGACGCTCGCGTTCACCTCGGCCGCGCGCTTCGGGACCTGCTGAGCGCTGAACGGGTTCATGATCCGCTCGCGATTCGACATCTGGGCGGAGGCCCCGAGCGAGCCCATGAGCTGGTCGAGGCTCGCGCCGATGCGGCGGGTGCGCTCCTGCCGCGCGACTCGAATGCCCTGGCGGTGCGATTCGAGCTGGTCGGGCTCGGAATCGGCGACGCGAGCGAGCTCGAGGAGGTACTGGCGGTCCTGCAGCGCGAGCGTCTTCGCGAGGACGCCGAGCCAGAACGGGACGTCCTGCTGGGCCGCGAGCAGGCGCGCCGCCGAATCGTCGGCGTGGCCGGCGCGCTTCGCGACGTCTTCCGCGATGGAGTGCAGCTGCGCGATGGCCTCCGACTGCATCGTCTGCAGCTGGAGCGAGATGGCCTGCACCTTCGACCACGTGACGCTCGAGACGGCGCCCGTCGACTCATGGATCCGGTCTGCCTCGTCGAGGGCGAAGATGACCCCGCCCATCTGTCCGAGCACCTCGACCTTGCGCTCCTTGAGCAGCCGGTCGAGCTTCTCGTCGATGACGACGAGGTAGTCCGTGACCTCGTCGAGGGCCTGCTGAATGGCCATCTGGGTCATCATCGCGGCGAGCACGGCGGGCGCCGCCGGAGTGAGCAGCCCGGCCTGCTCGAAGCCGACGTGCTTGAGGATCTCGCCGCCCTTGCCGCCGGCGACATCCTTGGCTCGGATGACTCCCGAGCCGAGCGACTTCACACCGTTCTCGCGCATGAACGCGACCGTCTTGTCATCGAGCTTCACCCAGCGGGCGCTCTGCTCGCGGAGCTGACCGACTGCGCCGAGCACGGCGCCCGCGCGACCGACGAGGTCTGCCGGGAGCGGCTTCGTCCGAACGCTCGGCGCGGCATCGAGGCCGGCCAGGCGCGCCTCAGGTCCGAAGACCAGGAGCCCGTCGTCGCCTTCGAAGATCTGGACTGCAGTGTCGTCATCGCTCACGTGACGATCTTCTCTCACGCCGGGGACATCGCGAGCATGTCGGGTCAGGTGCCCCGCTCCCCCGTCTCCCGCTCCGCCAGCTCCAGAACCGCCGCGCGAGGCGCGCATCAGACGCCGGTCCCCAGCGGCCGACGAGCGTCGGGTAGCCGCGAAGCTCGCCCGGGCCATCCGGTCCCACGTAGCTGCAGGGCGGCAGCGGCTGCGTCGCCGCGTACATGACCTCGAGCGCCGCGAGCGCCGGCGGATTCGCGAGGCGCGCGGCGACGGGACCGAGGGCGGCCGACCCGAAGCGCGAGCGGGCCGGGTTGCCGAGCGCCGTGTCGGCCCATCCGGGATGCGCGAGCTGCACGTCGACGGGGCTGCCGGCCGCGCGGAGGCGCCGCGAGAGCTCGAGGCCCCACCAGAGGTCCGCGAGCTTCGAGCGGTTGTAGGCGGCGGTCCGGTTCCACGGGTGCGTCCGGAAGTGCGGGTCGTCGAAGTCGAAGCGGGCGCCGTAGTGAGAGAGCGAGCCGACGATGACGATCCGGCGCCGCACGCGGTCGAGCACGAGGTTCGTGAAAGAGGTACGGCGCGAGCGCGTTCACGCCGAGGTGCCACTCGAAGCAGTCCGCCGTCTCCTGCCGCGTGAGGGTCGATGCGCCGGCGTTGTTCACGAGCACGTCGATCTCCGGCGGGCTCGAGGCGCCGCGTCAGGCCGCCGAGTCGGGCGCTTGCGGCACGGGGCCAGGCTACGCGAGCACCGGCCCTCCGGCCTCCCCGTCGGCGAGAGCATGCGCCCGGCGACGCGCGCCCACCGCCAGGCTCCCGGACCGACTGACCTCGAGCGCCCTGTGAGAGCCTTGACCCCATGTCCGCCACCATCCAGCTCAGGGGCGTCTCGGCCGGCCACGGCGCCGTCGAGCTCTTCTCCGGACTCGACCTCGTCGTCGCCGAGGGCGACATCCTCGGGCTCGTCGGGCCGAACGGCGGCGGCAAGTCGACGCTCCTGCGGATGATCGCGGGCGAGATCCCGCCGCTCAAGGGCGAGATCCTCGTGACGCCCAAGGGCGCGACCATCGGATACCTCACCCAGCAGCCGGACGCGGCGCCCGGCGAGACCGTGCGCGAGGCGATCGCCCGCCGCACGGGCGTCGCCGAGGCGACGGCGCGGATGGACGCCGCGGCTGAGGCCCTCGGCGATCCCTCCGCGGGAGATGCCGAGCAGGACGCCTATGCGACCGCGCTCGAGACCTGGCTCGCGCTCGGGGGCGCCGACCTCGGGGAGCGCCTCGAGGAGACGGCCTCCCAGCTCGGCCTTGACGTCCACCTCGACCGCGAGGTCGCGACGCTCTCGGGCGGGCAGGCGGCGCGCGTCGGGCTCGCGGGCCTGCTCCTCTCACGCTGCGACGCGTACCTGCTCGACGAGCCGAGCAACGACCTCGACTCGGACGGCCTCGAGCTGCTCGAGGAGTTCATCCTCGGCCTCGACGCGCCCGTCGTGCTCGTGAGCCACGACCGCGAGCTGCTCGCGAACGCCGCGACCTCGATCGTCGAGATCGACCGATCGCTGCAGAAGATCGTCGTCTACGGCGGCGGCTACGACGCGTACCTCGAGGAGCGGTCGATCCGCCGCCGCCACGCGCGCGAGGCGTACGAGGACTACGCGTCGCGGAAGTCGGAGCTCGAGCAGCGGGCCCGGATGCAGCGCGCCTGGATGGACAAGGGCACGAAGAACGCGATCCGCAAGACCCGCGGCCGCGGGCGCGAGGCCGACAAGCACATCCGCGCCCACGCGAAGGGCTCGAGCGAGAAGCAGGCCGCGAAGGCCGCCCAGACCGACCGGATGCTCGAGCGGCTCGAGGCCGTCGAGGAGCCGCGGAAGGAGTGGGTGCTGCAGTTCGAGATCGCGGCGGCCCCGCGATCCGGCGACGTCGTCGCGCGCGCCCACCGCGCCGTCGTGCGGCGAGACGGCTTCTCGCTCGGCCCCATCGACGCGACGCTCGCCTACGGGGACCGCGTCGCGATCACGGGCCCGAACGGGGCCGGTAAGTCGACGCTGCTCAAGCTCCTGCTCGGGCGCATCGGGCCTGACGAGGGCCGGGTCGATGCCGGCTCGCGCGTCGTCATCGGCGAGATCGACCAGGCCCGCGCCGCCTTCGAGGGCGACGGGCCGGACGATCCGACGACCCTCGCGCGCCGCTTCTCGCTCGAGGTGCCCGAGTGGCCGGACGCCGAGGTCCGCACCCTGCTCGCGAAGTTCGGCCTCAAGGCCGACCACGTCGGCCGCCCCGCCGCCACCCTCTCCCCCGGCGAGCGCACCCGAGCCGGCCTCGCGCTCCTCCAGGCCCGCGGCGTGAACCTCCTCGTGCTCGACGAGCCCACGAACCACCTCGACCTGCCCGCGATCGAGCAGCTCGAGGAGGCCCTCGACGCCTTCGACGGGACGGTCCTGCTCGTCACCCACGACCGCCGCATGCTCGAGTCGGTGCGGCTCACGCGACGGTGGCACGTGGAGGACGGGCGGATGGTGGAGATCGAGGCGGGGTAGGGGGCAGCCTCGCCCGTGCGCCTCAGTTCGAGAGCGTCACGCTCCACTCGAGCACGGGCTCGCCCTCGAGCTCGAGCGTCCGCTGGCGCACGACCGAGTCGTCGGCCCCGGCGTCCTCGGCGACCTTCGCGAGGGCGACGCCCTCCCGCGGCGGCAGCGCGCCGCCCGGAAGCCGCTCCGCCGGGCTCGAAGCCCCTTCCGCGGCGCCGGCGACGGCGCCGGCATCGACATAGCTCGACATCGACGCCCGCACGAACGCCTCGGTGCGCTGGGGCAGAGTGCCCGCCTCCACCTGCCCGCCGTCGACCTGGAAGTCCGGCCGGGCCGGCTCCGCGACGCCGAGGCAGTAGGCCACGCAGATGCGGCTCGGGCGCGCCGCATCCGAACGGTACTCCATCCAGAACGGGGCCCCGCCCGGGCCATCGAGCAGCTTCCGCGCCGCGAGTTCGCTGCAGAAGCGGTTGACGAGCGACTCGAAGGACGCCTCGAAGGCGGCGTCCGCGTCCTCGTCATCGCTCTGCCGCAGATCCAACGGCACGGCGACACCGACCCAGTGCTGCGCCTCGCACGAGCGCGTCTCGACGCCGCTCACGTCGAGCGACTGCCACGACGGCGCCTCGTCGAGGGCCCAGTCTTCGAGCTCCCGCTGCGCGGCGAGCTCGACGCGGCGCTGCGCGAGGAGCGCCTCGAGCTCCTCGGGATGCTCGAGCGCCCGTCGCATCGCGGGAGTGCCCATCCCCGACGCCCGCAGCACGCGAAGCAGCGCGGCATCCTGCAGCTGCGCCGCCCGGTACGAGCGGTAGCCGCTTGAGGCGTCGACCTCCGACGCCGGCAGCAGCCCGATGCTGTCGTAGTACCTCAGCGTCTTGATGCTGAGGCCCGTGCTGTACGAGAACTGGCCGATGTTCATGGGCCCGCTTCCTTCCTCCGTGTCGCCGGCGGATGCCGGCACCACCACCGTGCGCCATCCAGCGGGAGGAGAGTCAAGCGCGCCGGGCTCGGCTTGGTCCGGGACGGGCGTCGATCGTCGGCAGGCTCCCGCGGGAGCCATCACCGCGGAGGACGGGCGCGAGAGCGGCTGTCGGCAGCGTTCGGGAGGAGGCGGCCGTCATGGGCCGAGCCGAGGACGGCTCAGGTGGACGACGATCTGGTTCGCCGGCAGGATCGGCCGACCCGCGAGCGCGCCCGACCTCGACGGAGCGAGACCGGCCATCACGCCCGCGGGCCGCCGAGAGCTGTGCCGGCGAGACCTCGGAACCGGAGCGCCACCGAATCCCGTCCGAGGCGCCGCGTGGCAGCCGACGGCGACGTCCCAGGAGAGGTTCAGCCCGCGGTCCGCGCCGCAGTCTCCGCCGCGCCGATGACGTCGCCGGCTGACCCGCCGACATGCTGGCGAACCGCGCTGCGCTCGTGACCGCGGCCGCGCGTCGAAGCCGGTCCCGCGGTCGGTCAATGCGACGGAGGTGGCGGCGACGGCATCGAGCTCGCCAGCGGGCCGAGGATATGCTCGACTCGCTGAGCTGGTCGATCAGCCAGACCTTGGCCGATGCGGTCGCGGAGCGTGACGCCGACGCGTCGGTTCGCGTCGTGGACGAAGGTGAACCGACGACGAGGAGACATGATGAGCGACGATCTGGTCCTGGTCTTCATTCCTGCTCTCGTGGCCCTGCTGACAGCGGCTGAAACCGAGCGTGAGCGTCCGCTCACCGAAGCCGAGGTGATCGCGATTCGCGATGAAGCGGTGACGATCGCGTTGGCGCGTGCCGAGGCCCAGTCCATGGCTGCCGCCAGGGGCTATGACGACATCGACCCCGAGCACGCCTGGGAGCAGTGGCAGTCCGTGCGTGCTCGCTGAACCCCGCGAGGAGTCGCGATCCCTCACGAGAGAAGCGAAACGCGCCAGCAATGCCACCTGGTCGGCATCGAAGTCCGCCGGTGCGCAGTCCGCTTGCCGCTGATCTGCATCGCGGGTGTGAACGGCTCCAGCGAATCCTCAGCGTTCAGCATGGCCGACGACACCATCGCCAACACCCGCCGCCCTAGATCCCTGCCGCGTCGAACGCCTTCACCGCGAGCTCGCGCCCCACGTCGATGACGCGGTTCGCCTCGTGGAAGTCGTAGACCTCGCAGACGTCCGTCGGCACGCTGACGCCCACATCGGGCCGGTTCATCGACGTCCGGCCGAGCTCGATCTGGCCCTGCATGACGTCGAGCGCCGTCGAGAGCATCTCGGCGACGGTCATCGGCGTCTCCCCCGACTCGCGCTCCCCGCCGGCGAGGCCCGGCAGGCCCGGGATGCCGGGCAGCCCGGCGCCGTGAGCGTCGGCAGCTTCTGGAGCAGGCTCTCCGGCAGCCGAGGCAGACCCCGGGCACGGTCAGACGCCGAGGCGGACGCCGCGTGGTCCGGCGCGCTGCGGCCCTCGAGCCGCGAGCGTCCGAAGAGCGAGACGCCGACGATGAGATCCGCCCGCACGTCGAGCAGCGGCTCGATCGGCAGCGGATTGAGCACGCCGCCGTCGACGAGCAGGCGCCCATCGAGCCTGACCGGCGTGAAGATCGTCGGGATCGCGATGGAGGCGCGGATCGCCGGGATGAGCAGGCCCTCCCTCATCCACACCTCGCGGCGGCGCTCGAGGTCGGCGGCGACCGCGGTGAACGGCATCCGGAGCTGCTCGATGCGCACCTCGCCGACCATGTCCTCGAGCACGCCCATGATCTTCGAGGCGCGGATGAGCCCGGGCTCGTTCACCGCGACGTCTGCGTAGCGCAGGACGGCGGCGCGGGAGAGCTCGCGCGCGAACCCCTCGAACTCGTCGAGGCCCTCGGCGACGTAGAGACCGCCGACGAGCGCGCCCATCGACGATCCGCTCACGGCGACGATCTCGTGGCCGCGCGACTCGAGCTCGCGGACGACGCCGATGTGGGCGTAGCCGCGGGCGCCCCCGGATCCGAGCACGAGCGCGATCCTCATGCGGCACCTCCTGGCGACGGCGTGGCTCGAGCCTAGCCCCGGCCCCTACCAGTCGGAGCCGTGGCACTCCCCGGCGCCGACGGCCTCGACCTGCACGGTGGCGTGGTCGATGCCGAAGCGCTCGCGGAGCACCGCTGCGGCCGCGGTGAGGGCCGTCTGCGCGTCGACGCCGTCGACGACGAGGTGCGCGGTCGCGACGTCCATGCCCGAGGTGAGCCGCCAGACGTGCAGGTCGTGCACGTCCGTCACGCCCGGCACCTCGTGGAGCGCCTCGAGGATCTCGACAGGCTCGACGCCCGCGGGAGCCTCCTGGCCGAGCACCGCGAGCACCTCCCGCCCGAGCCTGATGGCGCGGGCGGCGACGAAGACGGCGATCGCGAGGGCGATGATCGCGTCCCACCACGACCATCCCGTCGTCGCGACGAGGACGGCGGCGGCGATGACGCCGACCGACCCGAGCGAGTCGGCGATGACCTCGAGGTACGCGCCCTTGACGTTGAGGCTCTCGCTCGCGCCGGCGCGCAGGAGCAGCAGGCAGATGAGGTTGATGACGAGGCCGAGGATGCCGACGGCGAGCATGATGCCGGTTGCCGGGGCCTCCGGATTCCCGCCGCGGGCGACGGCCTCGATGCCGATGGAGACCGCGACGCCGAGCATGATGAGCACGGCGAGTCCGGACGCGAACACCTCGGCCCGATAGAAGCCGAAGGTGCGGCGGCCGCTCGTGTCGGGGCGGGCGGCGAGGCGGGTCGCGACGAGGGCGGCGCCGAGGGTGACGACGTCGGCGGCCATGTGTCCCGCGTCGCTCACGAGCGAGAGCGAGCCGGACGCCAGGCCGGCGACGAGCTCGACGACGAAGAACGCGGCGACGAGGCCGAAGGCGACGAGCAGCCGCCAGCGGTGGCGTCCGGCCGCGCTCGGCGAGGCGAGGTGCGAGTGGGCGTGCCCGTGATCGCGGCTCATCGCGAACCCTCATCGACCGCCGCGGCCGGGGAGTCGCCGTGGAGGACGTGGTCGCGCGTCACCTCGAGCAGCATCCGCACGTGCGCGTCGGCGAGCCGGTAGAAGACGTTCCGCCCCGCGCGCCGCCCTGCGACGACGCCGGACGCCCTGAGCATCCGCAGCGCCTGGCTCACGGTCGACTCGGCGGCACCGGCCGCGGCGGCGAGGTCGTGCACGCAGAGCTCGCCGGCGGCGAGGAGCGCGTAGAGCAGGCGAGCGCCGGTCGGGTCGCCGAGGAGCCGGAAGACGCCGCTCAGCGCATCGAGCGCGGCCGGCTCGGGAATCCCCGCGGCCGCGGCCGCCACGCGGTCCGGGTGGACGCAGCGCCCCTCCTCGCGGACGGCATCGGATCCGGTCATGACCCCGCCTTTCACCTGATCAGTCAGTCAGATGTTATGCGATGTTGCGGCCGACGGTTTCGCGGCGGGCGGTCGGATGCCAGGCTGTCCCTGCGTTTGGCCGACATGGAGGAGGTGGCGCACCGTGACGCAGATCGACCCGAGCCGCTGGCCGGACTACAACGCGGCGCAGCGTGCTCGCGCGGTCCGGCCGCTCGCGAAGACGGCCGCCGAACTCGCAGGCCCGGCCTCCGGGCGCACCGCGGTCGAGCTCGGATGCGGGATCGGACGCGAGGCGACGTTCCTCGCCGACCTCGGCGGGCAGGTGCGGACCTTCGATGCTGATCCGAGCGTCAGCGCGCACCTGACGGGACGCGGGATCCACCACGTCGAGGCTCGGCTCGAGGACCTCGACGATCTCCCCCGACTGCGGAATGCTCCTCTCGGACGCCACTCAACCAACGCAGGGCCCAACTCGCCCTCGCCGTCGCCGCGTGGAACGGGACACTCGTCGTCGCCACCCACGACCGCTGGCTCATCGAGAAGTGGGCCGGCCGAAGACTCCGGCTGTCGGCGGCATAGCGCTCACCGCAGATCAAACGGCTACAGATTGAATCTCCACTCGACCGCGTTCCGACAGGTGGAGCCATCTGCAATCACCGACTACCAAGCCCTCACCCAGATCGGCCTCAGTGAGTTCCTGGTGCGCGAGGACCTCGATCGAAATGATGCTTCACGCGTCCACCTTCCATGGGTCCACCAGTTCGACGCCGGTGTGCTGGAAGTCCTTCACATTGCGCGTAGCGCAGGTGGCCCCGTGCGCCAGGCAGATCGCGGCAATCTGGGCGTCGGCCGTACTGACCGGCGCGCCTGCTGCTTCACGAGACACGAGCACCCCCGCGTATCGCTGCGCCGCGTCATCATCGAAGGCGAGCACCGACCGGCTCCCCCTATACGGCGCTACCGCTTCATCGATCCTCTGCGCCAGCTCGTCTTTGCGTTGGCCGTTCGGGAGCCAGCGCACACCGGCAAGCAACTCCGCGAGAGTGATGGAAGTGATCGCGACGTCGCCCGTCAGCGACACGAGCCACTCGACGACACGAGGCTCCGGAGAGGGCCGAAAGATCTCCGAGATGACGTTCGTGTCGAGGACGATCATTCGAAGTTCGCCGCCCTTGCGACATCCTCGCGCGTCGGAATCGGCAACTCGTCGATCCCATCGACATCCCGTGCCGCAGACAGAAGAGCCATGCCGATGTGCGGCCGTCGAGCGGCCTTCGTGAGGATGTCGCGGACCTCGGCCTCCATGGACCGCCCGTGCTCCTTCGCCTGCGATGCGAGCTGCTGCTTCACATGGTCATCGAGACCGCGCACGATGATGGATGACATCCGGGCCACCTCCTTCTGCTATCAACCATGATAGCGCAGATGGCTGGATGCGGATAGCCCAGAACAAGCCAACGAAGCCCCGCCGATCACGAAGATCGACGGGGCCCGCGGAGCAGGATCGGCTCACATCACACGTTGAAGCGGAACTCGACCACGTTCAGGACAGGACTAACGTGAGGCTCAGATGTGAAGCACCCCGCCCCACCATTCAAGCTCCTCCAGGCCGTGACAACGCGTCAGCGCCGCTCAAAGACGAACCTCAGCCTCCATGGCTTCATCAAGCGCGGGCAAACTGCCCTCCTTCGCGTTCACTTCCTCGTCCCGCCGCACCCCGAGGAGCTCACGCAGGCGAGCCCGCAACAAATCACGTCGCGCTTGGTAGAACGCGTCGAAGTCCGCCAGCGTGGCCGGGAGGGTTGGCGGAAGAAGGTTCCTCCTGATGTAGGCGGTCCGCGAAGATTCGTCGGGCATGGCCTCCGCCACCCACTCTGCCGGAAACTTCGCGGACTTGGAGATGTTCTCGAGCCCCTCGAGCAGTTCGAGGTTCGGCAGGCGATCCTTCCGATCCACGATCAAGGCTCGCTCATCTGGACCAACACCGGCGTCGCGAAGTACGCCGGGCTTTAGCTGGGCGGTCGGATACACATGGTCCACGTGGTGCTGGTTACGCGTGTTCACGTGATCGAACATCAGAGCCAGCAGCGGGAAAGTCCTCGGGTCCCCATATCGGAGGTCGAGAAGTCCGTCAACGACCTCGTCATTGCCGCGGAGAGACTTGCCGCGACTGGCCATCACGCGCTCAAGATCCGCGACGGGAAACCCGCGAGCAGCGGACTGCTCGATCACATCTCGTATAGCACGCAACAGGACATCGAGGCCCGAACCCCAGACGCCGGGGATGATGAGAGACCTCAGGACCCAGTTCTTGATGGCCGCCCGCTCATCTGCCATGCGTGGGTCCTCGCGGTAGGTCTGGGTGGCGCGGCGGTGATGGAGGTAGAGAGCGACGGGAATCAGCACGCTGTTGGCCGACAGGGTAGCCCCAGACAGACCGAAGTCGCTGAACAGGCCAACGGCGACGCGAAGCGACGCAGCGATCTCGTCCCACTGGTCCGCCAGCTTCGCCATGTTCTCGGTGGTGAAGTTCTTGACCTTGAAGCCAATATCGGGGATCCCCGATAGGACCAGTCCAGACTTCAGAATCAGGTCTTTGGAAAACGAAAATCCTGCGCCGACCGCGTTCAGTTCGTCCACGAGGCCGTGGACCTCTTGGCGGGCGTCGCGATCCTTCCACTGGGCCGTGGCGATGCTGAGCAGCAGATCGCTGTACGCGAGAACGGTGCCGCCAGAGTTGACTCGGATGAAGATGTCCAACACGCGCTCGATGTCTTGGTCAGTCTCTTGGAAGAACTGAATGGAGTTATGCGAATGAACCCTCTCCCAGAGCAGTTGCGCCAGGTCAGCTGGCGATTCTTCATTCGCGAGGCCACGCCTGCCAAGTTCTCTCCACAGTTCTCTCATCGTGGATGACTCGTAGACGGTGGGGACCGAAAGCCAGTAGGCGCGCTCGCCCTCCTCCATCGAATCAATCTGGCCAGCCTCGAGCCACCGGAAGTCATACTCCAGCCCAGCAGCATTCTCTGGAGCCTTCCCAGCAAGATTGAGATATAGCGTGCGCTCAGGGAAGTTCTCGCGGAAGCGTGAGTGGGTGTACTTCCGCTTCCACGCGAATGACCCACGCAGACCGATGTTCAGGGACGTCAGGCGCTGCTGCCCGTCGAGCACAGCAATCACGTCGCGAGACGGCGGCAAGTCGAGTTGCGGATTGTGCCGACTGTCGAACTCGCTGTACCTGCGCAGGAAGCCGTAGAACTTGAACTGCTTGGCGGTCTCGGGGCTCACCTTCCAACTCAAGAAGCTGCCGATCGGATAGCCGCGCATGACTGAGTCAAACAGGCGGACGACCTGCTCCGGGCGCCAGACGAACTCTCGCTGAATTGCAGGGAGTACCAGATCACCGCCCACTACTTCTCGTAGGGTCGCGGCGATCGTGGTCTCAGGCAAGTACGGCATGAGTTCCTCCAACGCAGTTCAGCGATTGGCTGAGTCTACAGCTAGGGGTTCCCGCCTCACGCCGCGCATCGAGGCCCGACGACGGTCTCGGCCGAGGGGGTCTAGCTCTTCCCTGGCGTGACCGGAGCGAACTTGAACTCCACCACGTCGCCATCCTGCATGACGTAGTCCTTGCCCTCCATGCGGGCCTTGCCCTTCGCGCGGGCCTCCGCGACCGAGCCGCACTCGACGAGGTCGTCGAACGAGATGATCTCGGCCTTGATGAAGCCGTTCTCGAAGTCGGTGTGGATGACGCCGGCCGCCTGCGGGGCCTTCCAGCCCTTGCGGATCGTCCAGGCGCGCGACTCCTTCGGACCCGCCGTGAGATAGGTCTGCAGGCCGAGCGTGTCGAAGCCGATGCGGGCGAGCTGGTCGAGGCCCGACTCGTCCTGACCGAGCGAGGCGAGCAGCTCCTGCGCCTCCTCCGGGTCGAGGTCGATGAGCTCCGACTCGGTCTTCGCGTCGAGGAAGATCGCCTTCGCGGGCGCCACGAGCGCGGCGAGCTCGTCGAGCTTGGCCTTGTCCCCCAGCACGCCCTCGTCGACGTTGAAGACGAAGATGACGGGCTTCGCGGTGAGCAGGCCCAGCTCGCGGATCGGCTCGAGGTCGACCTTCGAGTGCGCGAGCAGCTCGCCCTGCTCGAGGACGGCCTTCGCCTCGGCGGCGGCGGTGAGCACGGAGCCGTCGAGCTTCTTGTGCTTCACCTCCTTCTCATAGCGCGGGATCGCCTTCTCGAGCGTCTCGAGGTCGGCGAGGATGAGCTCGGTGTTGATCGTCTCCATGTCGGAGGCGGGCTCGACGCGGCCGTCGACGTGGACGACATCGGAGTCGGTGAAGCCGCGGACGACCTGGCAGATGGCATCCGCCTCGCGGATGTTCGCGAGGAACTTGTTGCCGAGGCCCTCGCCCTCGCTCGCGCCCTTCACGATGCCGGCGATGTCGACGAACGAGACCGTGGCGGGGAGGATGCGCTCGCTGCCGAAGATCTCGGCGAGCTTCGTGAGGCGCGGGTCCGGAAGCTCGACGACGCCCACGTTGGGCTCGATCGTCGCGAACGGGTAGTTCGCGGCGAGCACCTGGTTCTTCGTGAGCGCGTTGAAGAGCGTCGACTTGCCGACGTTGGGGAGACCGACGATTCCGAGAGTAAGAGCCACGAGAGGAGAGCCTACCCGCGGGGGTCGCGACGGCCGGGGCGGGAGGGCTCGCCGTCGCGGCCGCAGAGGGTCGCGGGATGCGCCGCAGAGGGTCGCGGGATGCCTTCCGGCTGGGTCTCGGGCGCCTCCCGGCCCCGCGCCAGGCCGCTCCCCTAACGTGGCCGGACCCCAACCTTCCCCGGCCGCGACGGGGCGGCCACGACGAGAGGACCTTCCCATGGGCGTGTTCGACAGCATCAAGCAGGGCGCGGAGGAGCTCGCGAGCCGCGCGCAGCAGGCCGCCGAGGCCGTCGCCGAGACGGTGAAGGAGAAGGTGGCCGGCACGGACGCCGACGCCGCCGACATGCCCGAGACCTCGCACGCCGAGCACGGCCTCGGCGTCGAGACGCCCTCGCACGCGGAGGGCACGGAGGCCGAGGCTGCGACCGCGGCCGTGCGCACCTCGGGCCGGCACGCGGCGGAGACGCCGGTCGACGGTCCCGCCCGGATGTCCGTCGACGACGGCTCGCAGCTGGACGATGTCCAGGCGCAGCCCGCAGCTGCGGCCGGTGAGCTGTCGGCCGCGCCCGCCGCCGACGAGCTCGAGGCCGCGCCCGAGCGCGAGGCCATCGAGGCGGCGCCGGCCGATCGCGCCGACCGCTCGGAGCAGGCATCCGCCGACGCCGGCTCCTCCGCCGGCGCCGAGGCCGGCTTCATGCCCCCGATCGCCGCCCAGCGGGACGAGGAGCTCAAGGCCGAGCTCGACGCCAAGGCCGCCGAAGCTGCGCGCGAGGTCGACGAGGCCGAGGCCCGCCTCGAGGCGATCCGCGACGAGCTCGCGTAGGCCTCATCGTCGACTTCGGGCGATGAGCCCGCCTCGGGCTCACGCCATCCGTGCGAACTCACCGGGGCCTGCCTGCGAGGTGCCTGGCAATCCCGGTTCGGGGCGGAAATCCGGCCGATAGCGTGACCCTGAGTCGCGGGAATCGCGGCCCATCATCATCACCCCCGAGCTCGAGGAGCGAATCATGGGACTGTTCGACAACGCGAAGAAGAAGGCCGAGGAGGCGCAGGCCGCCCAGGAGGCGCAGAACCTGCAGGACGCGCAGGCCGCCCAGGACATCCTGGACATCCAGGCCATCCAGGCCCAGCAGGCCGCCGAGGCCGAGGCCGCCCGCAAGGCGGAAGTCGAAGCCTCCGTCGCCAAGCAGGTCGAGGAGATCGAGGCCCGCAAGGCCCAGGCCGCCGCCGAGCAGCAGGCCGCCCAGGCCGCGCAGGCCCAGCAGGCCGCCGCCGAGCAGACCTACACGGTCGAGGAGGGCGACAACCTCTCCGCCATCGGCGAGCGCTTCGGCGTCTCGTACCAGGCGATCGCCGAGCACAACGGCATCGACAACCCGGACCTCATCTTCCCGGGCCAGGTCCTCCGCATCCCCTCGAACTAGCTCGAGGACCGCTCGGCCCCGGCCGAGCAGGACGCACGGCAGACGGCGCCGCCCCGAATCGCGGGTCGGCGCCGTCCGCGTTCCCGAGCATCGACACGCGACGACTCGCCCGGCGTCCGCGCCTGCTGGCACGATGGAGCGCATGCCCGTCGACTTCACCGCGATCGACTTCGAGACCGCGAACCGCTCGCCGGCCTCGGCGTGCGCGGTCGGGGTCGTGAAGGTGCGGGACGGCGCGGTGGTCGCGCGCGAGGGATGGCTCATCCGCCCGCCCGCCGGGCACGACGCGTTCGAGCCGTTCAACGTCCAGCTCCACGGGGTCTCGAAGGAGCGCGTCGCGCGGGCCCACACCTGGGAGGCGCAGCTGCCGCGCCTGCTCGACGCGATCGGCGGGGACGTCGTCGTCGCCCACAACGCGCCCTTCGACCTCGGCGTCTTCGCGGCCGCGTGCCTCGCGACGGCCGAGCTCATGCCGTCCGCTCCCCCGCCGCTCGAGGGCCTGTGCTCGCTGCGGCTCGCGCGCCGCGTGTACGAGCTGCCCCGGTACCGCCTGCCCGTCGCGGCCGAGGCGGCGGGGTTCACGGAGCTCGTCCACCACGACCCCGTGTCGGATGCCGAGGGGGCCGCGGCGATCGTCGTCGACTGCGCGCGCCGGCTCGAGGCTGCGGACGTCCGCGACCTCGCCGCGAAGGGCGGGGTGCGCCTGCGCGAGCTCGACCTCGCCGCGCGCCGCGAGGAGGCGCTTGCGCTCGTGGAGGGCGCGCGGTTCTAGCGGCGGCGCGGTTCTCGGTTCTCGCGCCTGGCACGCTTCGCAGTGCCGTTCGGCCGCGGCGCGGCGCCGCGGGCACGCGATCCGCGTGATTCCGCGCCTCGCGCCGAGGCGCTCCGCCCGCCCGGGCAGGATCCGCTGCGAAGTGCGCCGGCAAACTGCGAGCACCTGCGGTGCGGACGGCGCCCGTGGGGCCGCTGCCTGTTCAGAATCCGCAAATAACGACGACATGCCGTCTATTTCGCCCCATCGCTCGGTATTTGCGGAATCTGCACGGGCCACGCCACCGCGCAGAACTCGGAATGTCCGAGGTGGGTGGGACGCTCGCAGCATGGACCAGCTCACCGGCCCCCTGTGGATCGTCGCCGCCGCGGCCCTCGCGCTCGCGGCGGGCCTCGTCATCGGCTGGATGGCGGGGCGCCAGCGCCAGGTCGCCGCGCTCGCCGCCGCCGCGGCCGAGCGCGAAGGCCTCGAGGCGCAGCTCGAGCGCGCCGACGAGGAGCTCGCTCGCGCCCGCGGCGACGCCGACCTCGCCCGACGCGAGACCGCGGAGCTCCGCGAGGCCGAGCGCCGGCGCGAGCTCGCCGAGCGCGAGGAGCGCGAGCAGGACCACCGCGTCCTCGAGGCGATCGCGCCCGTCCGCCAGCAGCTCGAGCACATGCAGCGCGCGGTCGCCGCCATGGAGGAGCAGCGGCTCGAGCAGCACGGCGAGCTCTCCGAGCAGCTGCGCCGCCAGCACGAGTCCGACCGCGAGCTCCGCGAGACGACCTCCGCGCTCGCGTCCGCGCTGCGCTCGAGCTCGGCGCGCGGCTCGTGGGGAGAGGCCCAGCTGCGCAACATCGTCGAATCGGCGGGCCTCATCGACCGGGTCGACTTCGACGAGCAGGTCACCGTCGAGGGC
The DNA here is from genome assembly GCA_910822395.1 of Pseudoclavibacter triregionum. Taxonomy (GTDB): domain Bacteria; phylum Actinomycetota; class Actinomycetes; order Actinomycetales; family Microbacteriaceae; genus Pseudoclavibacter; species Pseudoclavibacter triregionum. Next base: position 1,501,184 of record OU365335.1, on the reverse strand, counting down.
GAGGGCGGCCGCGGGCGTCCCGACCTCGTCGTGCGCCTCCCCGGCGACGCGCACCTCGCGCTCGACGCGAAGGCCCCGCTCGACGCCTACCTCTCCGCCTGCGCCGAGCCCGAGTCGGGTGGCGACGCCGCCTCCCGAGCCCGCCGCGCGGAGCTGCTCGCCCGGCACGCGAAGGCCGTCCGCGGCCACGTCGACGCGCTCGCAAAGCGCGACTATGCGTCGGCGTTCGCCGGCTCCCCTGCGCTCGTCGTCTGCTTCATGCCGAGCGAGGCCGCGCTCTCGGCGGCGCTCCGCGCCGATCCGCGCCTCCTCGACGACGCCTTCGCGAAGGGCGTCGCCCTCACGAGCCCCGTGAGCCTCTGGTCGACGCTCAAGGCCGTCGCGACGGCCTGGCGCCACGAGCGGCTCGAGGAGTCGGCCGAGGAGGTCATCCGCCTCGGCAGCCAGCTCGCGCAGCGCCTCGGCACGACCGCCGAGCACCTCGCGAAGCTCGGCCGGTCCATCGACTCGACCGTCGCCAGCTACAACCAGGCGATCGGATCGATCGAGGGTCGGGTCCTCCCCGCGGCGCGCAAGCTCGCCGCCCTCTAGGGCGTCGACGCGCCGGCCGTGCCCGCGCCGCTCGAGGCCAGCGCGCGCTCCCTCTCCGCCCGCGAGCTCACCGAGGCCCTCGAGCTCGCGAACCCGCGCCCGGCCGCGGCGGAGCGCGCCGCAGGCGCCTAGCCGCGCAGCGCACGGCGAAGGTCTGCCGCCGAGCGGACGGCTACGCGCTCTCGTCCTCGACGACGCAGATCACGCCGTCGCGCACGAACCGGCCCGGGGCCGACATGGTGATGATGAGCTCCGACTCGTCCGCGAAGCGGTACGGGAATTGCTCCGCGGCGAGAGCGGCCACGGCCTCGCCGTCGAGCTGCAGCACGATGACGCCCTCGAACGTCTTCCGGCCGGCGAGCGAGTCGTGGAAAACGGCCCCCGTCTCGGCGGCGATGTCGTCGTACGAGGCACCGGGGTAGGCGAAGGTGATCTCGTCCCATTCCTGGTCGAAGACGCCGGACAGGTCGCCCGCCGCGCCGTCCGCCACCGAGGAGCACCGCTCGCGGAAGCGCTTGCCCGCGTCGACGTCGAGGCGGATCGTGAGCGAGCCGTCCGCCGCGCCGGCGCACCCGGTCATCAGGCTCGCGACCGCGCCTGCGGCGACACCGCCGATCGCCAGTCGCGCCAGCGTCCGCAGCATGCTATTCACCATACGGCTCCTCCCCGACCATGCCAGGGTACTGGCCGTCGATCGGGCCGTCGGCGCTGTGGCCGGTCTCGCTCGTCGAGCCCTGCTCCACCTGGTCGCTCCAGGCGAGCTCGCCATTCGAGTCGACGACGAGAAGCTCGCCGTTCGCGGATGCCTGCTCGACGAGCGTCTGCAGCTCCTCCGGCGTCGCGTCCGGGTGCTCCCCGGCGATCCTGCGTCCGACCTCGTTGTTGTAGAGGTCCATGGCCTCCTCCTGCGCGTTGTTGCCCGGCTTCATCTCATGCGCCGTCGTGAAGCGCTTCGTCGAGTCCTCGCCATACTGCTGCGTCATGAGGGCGTTCCAGTAGGCGTGCCGCATCGCATCGCCGTGGCCCATGTGGACGCCGGGATACTGGGAGCCGAACTCGAGGGCGTCGTCCTTGAGCCCCTCGAAGGTGTCGCGGTCGAAGACGCGCTCCGCGAGCCAGGTCGATTCGGTGAACGTCACCTGCTCCCCGAAGAGGTCGATCATGAACGACTCGTTCACCTGGTAGCGCTCGAGGAGGTCATCGAGATCAGGGCGCTCGGACATCGGCCACGTCGAATCGGGCTTGCCCGTCTCGCCTACCTTCGTCTCGCCCGGCCGGTACCCGTTGCCGTCGCCATAGCCCTCGCCGCCGTATCCGTCGCCCCCGTAGTCCCCGATGTCAGCAGCTGGCGCTGGGCCGGCACCCGAGGTCGTCGCCTCGCTCGCGACGTCCTGGGCGTCGGCTTGCTCGCGCAGGCGGGCCGCCTCATCCGCGAGCCGCTAGCCCAGAGCCAGGATGGCGGGAGCCACAGCCTCCTGCACGCGCGCGCGGAAGGCCTCCGCGTCGGCACCGCTCCAGGAGACCGCACCCGCCTCTGCCGAGACCTCCGAGCCTGCCCGATCGATCTCGCCCGCTCGCGCGTCGAGCCCCTGCGCGAGCGCCCGCAGCTCTGCCGGATTCGCCCCGAGCATTCCCTGTGCCATGCCGCCCCTTCGCCGTATCGGGCTATCCAACCATCGGCCAGCGGCGCTCGCGATGGGGAGGGGTCCCCATCGCAGGGAACGGCGGAGGGGCGCGCCGCCGATCCGGGTGCGCGCCCGTCAGCGGATGGAGTTCGGAGGGCCTACAGCCACTTCTCCGGCAGGTGCTCCGCGAGGACTCGGCGAAGCGTGCCCGAGCGGGCGCGGAGCACGACCGAGTCGGTCGCGATGCGATCGTGCACGCGGCGGACGCCCTGGCAGAGGCCGCCGTCGGTGACGCCGGTCGCGACGAAGAAGCAGTTGTCGGTCGTCACGAGCTGGTCCTGGTCGAGCACCGCGTCGAGGTCGTGGCCGGCGTCGATCGCCTTCTGGCGCTCCTCGTCGTTGCGCGGGTACCACTTGCCCTGCATGACGCCGCCGAGCGACTTGATCGCACAGGCGGTGATGATGCCCTCGGGGGTGCCGCCGATGCCGACGCACATGTCGGTGCGAGGCTCGTGGCGGGCAGCGTTGATGCCGCCCGCGACATCGCCGTCGAGGAGCAGCTCGGTGCCGGCGCCCGCCTCGCGGATCTCGCGGATGAGCTCCTCGTGGCGCGGACGGTCAAGGACGGCGATGACCATCTCGTCGACCGGCTTGCCCTTCGCCTCGGCGAGCGCGCGGATGTTCTCGCCGATCGGGCGGTCGAGGTCGATGACGCCCTTGCCCTCGGGGCCCGTGACGATCTTCATCATGTAGAAGAGGTCCTTCGGGTTGTACATCGTGCCGCGGTCCGCGACGGCGATGACCGAGAGCGCGTTCGGGCGGCCGGCGGCCGTGAGGCTCGTGCCGTCGATCGGGTCGACCGCGATGTCGCAGAGGGGGCCCGTGCCGTCGCCGACGATCTCGCCGTTGAAGAGCATCGGCGCCTCGTCCTTCTCGCCCTCGCCGATGACGACCTGGCCCTGGAACTCGACCGTCGAGAGGAACTTGCGCATCGCGTCGACGGCGGCCTTGTCGGCGGCGTTCTTGTCGCCGCGGCCGATGAACGGGACGGCGCGGATCGCGGCGGCCTCCGTCGCGCGGACGAGCTCCATCGCGAGGTTGCGGTCGGGCTGCGAGTAGAGGGGGGCGTCGTGGCCCGGGGCGGCGGTCTCAGCGTCGAGGTTCGTCATGGCTCGAGCCTACCGCCGGAGGCCCTCGGGGAACCCGGCGATCCGCGCCCTTCACCGCCTCTCCACACGTTCAATTTCCGTCGACCTGCCCTCGGTAGACTCCGGCGCAGGTGCGACGCACCGCTTTCGCGACGAGACTCAGGAGCAACGAGATGCCCATCGCCACCCCGGATCAGTACGCCGACATGCTCGACCGCGCGAAGCAGCAGGGCTTCGCGTACCCGGCCATCAACGTCTCGTCCTCGCAGACGATCAACGCGGTGCTCCAGGGCCTCACCGAGGCCGGCTCGGACGGTATCATCCAGGTCACCACCGGCGGCGCGGACTACTTCGCCGGCCAGTCCGTGAAGGCCCGCGCCTCGGGCGCGCTCGCCATGGCCGCCTTCGCCCACGAGGTCGCGAAGAACTACCCGATCACCGTCGCGCTCCACACCGACCACTGCCCGAAGGACGCCCTCGACGACTTCGTCTACCCGCTGCTCGAGGCCTCGAACGAGGTCGTGAAGAACGGCGGCGAGCCGATCTTCCAGTCGCACATGTGGGACGGCTCGGCCGTGCCGCTCGACGAGAACCTCGAGATCGCGAAGAAGATCCTCGCGCTCACGAAGGCGAACAGCCAGATCCTCGAGGTCGAGATCGGCGTCGTCGGCGGCGAGGAGGACGGCGTCGCGAACGAGATCAACGAGCACCTCTACACGACCCTCGACGACGCCGTGAAGACGGTCGAGGCACTCGGCCTCGGCGAGCAGGGCCGCTACATGGCCGCCCTCACCTTCGGCAACGTCCACGGCGTCTACAAGCCCGGCAACGTGAAGCTCCGCCCGGCGCTCCTCGGCGAGATCCAGCAGGGCCTCCAGGAGAAGTACGGCACCGGCGCGAAGCCGCTCGACCTCGTCTTCCACGGCGGCTCGGGCTCGACGGCCGAGGAGATCGCGGAGGCCGTCGCGAACGGCGTCGTGAAGATGAACATCGACACCGACACGCAGTACGCCTACTCGCGCAACGTCGTCGACACGGTCATGAAGAACTACGACGGCTTCCTCAAGATCGACGGCGAGGTGGGCAACAAGAAGGTCTACGACCCGCGCTCGTGGGGCAAGAAGGCCGAGTCGGCGATGGCCGCCCGCGTCGTCGAGGCCACCCAGCAGCTCGGCTCGGCCGGCAAGTCGCAGTCGTAGTGGCGTCCGGCTCACGGAAGCCGGGCGACCGCACTCCCGACCTCTCCCGCGTCCCGCCGCCGGGCGGCGGCCCCCTCGGCCCCTCGGGCATCGACCCGAGCAGGCTCGAGGAGGCCCGCCGCCGCGCGGACCGCTCCAGCGGCATCTCCCTGCTCATCCTGGGCATCGGGATGACGATCATGAGCATGACCATGCTCACCGAGAACGCCATGGCGACGCAGTTCTCGGCCCTGTTCGAGCAGTACGGCATCGAGCCGTACGTGCGGCCGGCGGGGCTGGGGGCGCTCGCGACGGCGGGGCTCATCGGGCATCCGCTCATCTACGCGCTCACGCTCTACACGACGCTGCTGCGCTGGCGTCGCGGGAAGCGCGCGATGTGGATCATCCTGCTCGGCGCGCTCGCCGGGGCGGCGTTCACCTTCGGGATCATCTCGACGGGCATCACGATGCACCCGGAGCTCATGCACGCCATCCAGACCGGCGCGACGCCGACCCCCACGCCGTAGCACCGAGCGCGTGCGGGTCGGTGGTTTCGAGACGCTCGCTTCGCTCGCTCCTCAACCACCTTCGGCGCGGGGCTAGTCCTTCGCGCGGACGCCGGAGCCGCGGCCGCCGCGGGCCGCGCCGCCCGTGTCGCACGAGCCGAGGTCGCGGCGCAGCTCCTTCGGCAGCGAGAACATGAGGTCCTCCACGGCGGTCTGCACCTCCTCGACGTCGCGGTAGCCGGCCGTCCCGAGCGCCTCGATGACCTGCTGCACGAGCACCTCCGGCACCGAGGCGCCCGAGGTGACGCCGATCGTCGCGACGCCGTCGAGCCACTCCTGCCGGATCTCGTCCGCGTAGTCGACCCGGTACGCCGCCTTCGCGCCGTACTCGAGCGCGACCTCCACGAGGCGCACCGAGTTCGAGGAGTTCGCCGAGCCGACGACGATGACGAGGTCGGCGTCCTGCGCGACCTTCTTGATCGCGACCTGGCGGTTCTGGGTGGCGTAGCAGATGTCGTCCGAGGGCGGGTTCTGCAGGTTGGGGAAGCGGGCGCGGAGGCGGTTCACCGTCTCCATCGTCTCGTCGACCGAGAGGGTCGTCTGCGAGAGCCACACGACGTTGTCCGGGTCCCTCACCTCGACGGTGTCGGCCTCCTCGGGGCTGTTCACGATCGTGACGCGGCCGACCGCGTGGCCCGCCGTGCCCTCGACCTCCTCGTGGCCCTCGTGGCCGATGAGGAGGATCTCCTTCTCGTCGCGCGCGAAGCGGGTCGCCTCGCGGTGCACCTTCGTCACGAGCGGGCAGGTGGCGTCGATCGCGTGGAGCTTGCGGTCCGCGGCGCCCTGCACGACCGCCGGCGAGACGCCGTGCGCCGAGAAGACGACGTGCGAGCCCTCGGGCACCTCGTCGACCTCGTCGACGAAGATCGCGCCCTGCTCCTCGAGCACCGAGACGACGTGCTTGTTGTGGACGATCTGCTTGCGCACGTAGACCGGCGCGCCGTACGTCTCGAGCGCCTTCTCCACAGCGACGACGGCCCGGTCGACGCCCGCGCAGTATCCTCGAGGGGCCGCGAGCAGGACCCGCTTGCGGCCCTCGACCGGGCGGTCCTCGAAGGTCGGAATCGCGCGCTGGACGCGCGGCATCGGCAGGGCGATCGGAGTCTCGGTCACCCCATGAGTCTACGTTCGCGCCCGGATGGGCCGGGAAGGCGGTTCCGTGGCACCGACGATGGAGCCGACCGGCCAGGAGCCGCGCACCGGGCAGTCCCCCGAGCTCGCGCTCCCCGTCGCCGAGGTGAGCAAGCGGATCGCCGGCTGGATCTCGAAGCTCGGCTCCGTGTGGATCGAGGGCGAGCTCACGAGCTGGAACGTCCGCGGCGGCCACGCCTACGCGAAGCTCAAGGACCTCCGCGCCGACGCGACCCTCTCCGTCACCGTGTGGCGCACCGTGCTCGGCCGCGTCGACGGCGAGTTCCAGCAGGGCGACCGCGTCATCCTCTGCGCGAAGCCGGACTTCTGGGTGAAGGGCGGCACGCTCTCCATGCAGGCGTCCGACCTCCGCCACGTCGGGCTCGGCCAGCTGCTCGAGCAGCTCGAGCGGCTTCGCCGCCAGCTCGCCGCGGAGGGCCTGTTCGACCCGTCCCGGAAGAAGCCGCTGCCCTTCCTCCCGAACCGCATCGGACTCATCACGGGCAAGGACTCGGACGCCGAGAAGGACGTCCGCCGCAACGCCGAGCTGCGCTGGCCCGCGGTGAGCTTCCGGACGATCCACACGAGCGTCCAGGGCGTGCGGACCGTCGACGAGGTCTCGGCCGCCCTCCGCGAGCTCGACGCCGACCCGGAGGTCGACGTCATCATCGTCGCCCGCGGCGGCGGCGACTTCCAGCACCTCCTCCCCTTCTCCGACGAGGCCCTCGTGCGCCTTGCGGCGAGCCTCGAGACCCCGATCGTCTCGGCCATCGGCCACGAGAACGACCGGCCGATCCTCGACGAGGTGGCGGATCTCCGCGCCTCCACGCCCACCGACGCCGCGAAGCGCGTCGTGCCCGATGTCGCCGAGCAGCTGGCCGGCGTGCGCGACGCCCGCAATCGAATCTTCCAGCGCGTGGCGACCCTCATCTCGCACGAGTCCCACAAGCTCGAGCAGCTGCGCTCGCGGCCCGTCCTCTCCCGCCCCGAGGTGCTCGTCGACCGGGAGGCCGACGAGATCGGCCGCCTCGCGACGCGCGGCGAGGAGCTCGCGCTGCGCCGCACGGATCGCGCGGGCGACGAGCTCGAGCGGCTCCGCGCCCAGCTCCGCGCGCTCTCGCCGCAGGCCACCCTCGACCGCGGCTACGCGATCGCCGAGGTCGTCCGCCGCCTGCCCGACCGGCACCTCATGGGCGGCCAGCACGAGACGGAGCTGCTGCGCCGAGGCGAGCAGGCGCCCGCGGGCACGACCATCGACATCCGCCTCGCCGCCGGCACCGTGCGCGCCGTCTCGAGCGGCCGATTCTTCGACGGGGACGTCGTCGCGGCGGCCGAGCGCATCGAGGGCGACCGCCGCTGGCCGGAGGGATCGGCGCTGCCCGAGGGGTCGGCGGCGCCGGCGTCCGGGGAACTCGAGATGTCCGAGGAGCAGGGAGAATAGGCGCATGACCACCGACGCGAACGCCGTGACCGACGTCGCCGAGCTCAGCTACGAGCAGGCGCGGGACGAGCTCATCGAGGTCGTGAGCCGCCTCGAGCGCGACTCGCTCACCCTCGACGAGTCGATCACGCTCTGGGAGCGCGGCGAGCGCCTCGCGGCCCGCTGCGAGGAGTGGCTCGTCGGCGCCCGCGCGCGCCTCGAGGCCGCCAAGCAGGGCGCCGCGCACCTCGCCGAGGGCGACGACGAGGCCGCCGAGTGAGCCCCGCCGCCGGCCAGCCGAGCGGGCGGATCGTCGCCGAGCTCGGCCGTCCCGAGACGCCCGAGGAGGCCGCGGCCCGCCAGGCCGAGTCGAGCCGCCGCTACCGCACGAGCAAGACCTTCCCCAACCTCGTCTGGGCCCTGCTCGTCTGCCTCGGCGTGGTCCTCCTCATCGTGCTGCTCGTCCCCCGCGACGACTCCCCGGTCGTGCGCGACCTCGACGTCGCGCAGATCGCCCAGGGCGCGCAGGCCGCCTCGAGCGAGCCGCTCGCCGTGCCGGCCGTGCCGGACGGCTGGAAGGCGAACTCTGCGGAGCTGCGCCAGGGCCAGGACGGCGTCGTCGAGTGGTACGCGGGCTACGTCATCCCGGACGGCGCCGGCAACGCGAGCGAATACGCCGGGTTCAGCCAGGGCATCGGCGCGAACCCGACCTGGGTGCTCGAGCGCACCGGCAAGCGCACGCCGACCGGCACCGTCGACCTCTCGGGCCGGGTGTGGGACGTCTACGACTACACCTCCCTCTCGGCCGAGGAGGCCGGCAACAGCCGCTATGCGCTCGCGACCGTCTGGGGCGGCTCGACGATCGTCGTCTACGGCTCCGGCTCGCCCGAGCACGTCACGGCCCTCGCCCAGGCGGTCTCCGCGTCGCTGCAGGGCAAATAGGCCGCTTACTCCCGATCGGACGGCCCGGGCCCGGGCCATCCGCCCCGTCAGCCCCGTCACCCGATCCGGCTAGCCTGGACTCGAGTGCGTTCGCATCCAAGGAAAGGTCACACCGTGGTGGACACCAACGACAACGAGTACCGCATCGAGCACGACACGATGGGCGAGGTGCGCGTCCCGAAGAACGCGCTCTACGCGGCGCAGACGCAGCGCGCCGTCGAGAACTTCCCCATCTCGGGCTCGACCCTCGAGCCGGGCCAGATCATCGCCCTCGCCCGCATCAAGCGCGCGGCCGCGATCGTCAACGCGAAGCTCGGCATCCTCGACGAGACGCGCTCGCAGGCCATCGTCGGCGCGGCCGAGGAGATCATCGGCGGCAAGCACCTCGGCGAGTTCCCGATCGACGTCTACCAGACCGGCTCGGGCACCTCGTCGAACATGAACATGAACGAGGTCCTCGCGACGCTCGCGAGCCGCGCCCTCGAGGCGAAGGGCGTCGAGGAGCGCGTGCACCCGAACGACCACGTCAACGCCTCGCAGTCGTCGAACGACGTCTTCCCGACCTCCGTCCACGTCGCCGTCACGGACGCCCTCCTCAACGACCTCGTCCCGGGCCTCACGCACCTCGCCGAGGCGCTCGAGAAGAAGGCCGAGGCGTGGAAGGAGACGGTGAAGGCCGGCCGCACGCACCTCATGGACGCGACCCCGGTCACGTTCGGCCAGGAGTTCGCCGGCTACGCCCGCCAGATGCGCCTCGGCATCGAGCGCGTGGAGTCGTCGATCCCGCGCGTCGCGGAGGTTCCGCTCGGCGGCACCGCCACGGGCACGGGCATCAACACCCCGAAGGGCTTCTCGGAGCAGGTCATCGCCGAGCTCGCCTCGAACGCCTCGCTCCCCCTCACCGAGGCGAAGGACCACTTCGAGGCGCAGGGCGCGCGCGACGGCCTCGTCGAGGCCTCGGGCGCCCTCCGCACGGTCGCGGTCTCGCTCGTGAAGATCAACAACGACCTCCGCCTCATGGGCTCGGGCCCGAACACGGGCCTCGGCGAGCTCCACATCCCCGACCTCCAGCCGGGCTCCTCGATCATGCCGGGCAAGGTGAACCCGGTCATCCCCGAGGCCGTGCTCATGGTCTGCTCGCGCGTCATCGGCAACGACGCGGCCATCGCGATGGCCGGCGCCTCGGGTCTGTTCGAGCTCAACGTCCAGATCCCGGTCATGGGCACGGCGCTGCTCGAGTCGATCCGCCTCCTCGCGAATTCGGCGCGCGTCCTCGCCGACAAGACGGTGGACGGCCTCGAGGCGAACGTCGAGCGCGCCCGCCAGCTCGCCGAGTCGTCGCCCTCGATCGTCACGCCCCTCAACCGCGTCATCGGCTACGAGGCCGCGGCGAAGATCGCGAAGCACGCCGTCGCGAACAAGGTCACGGTCCGCCAGGCGGTCATCGATCTCGGCTACGTCGAGCGCGGCGAGATCACCGAGGAGCAGCTCGACGAGAAGCTCGACGTCCTCTCTATGACGTCGCCGAACCTCTAGGTCCGGATCCTCTGCGCCGACGGCGCCGCGTCCCCCGGGGCGCGGCGCCGTCGCCGTCTTGGGGGGGGCGCCTTGCGCGGGCGTCCGCTACCGCGATTCCGCTAGCGAACCCCCGTTTCGGTAGCTGATGGCGCATGGCCAGCCACTCGAGGTGGTTGAGGAGCGGCCGCAGGCCGCGTCTCGAAACCACCCGCGCTCAGGCGAGCTGCATGCCGGCCCAGCAGGCGAGTGCGAGCCAGTGCCCGGCGAGCATCCACGGCCCGAAGGCGATGCGCGCGGGGCCCTCGCCTCGCTCCCCTGTGCCCGACGCCGCAGAGCGGGCCGCCGCGCCGCGGGCGAGCGCGCGCCGGGAGAGGGCCACGGCCGCCGCCGTCCCGCCGAGCAGGAACGCGGCGAGCGCCCCGCCTATCGCCACCACCGGCGCCGCGAGCGCCCCGCCGCACGCGAGGACGGCCGCGAGCTTCACGTCGCCCATCCCCATGCCGCCGGCGACGGCGAGCACGAAATAGGCCAGGCCCGCGACCGCACCCGCGAGCAACGCCCCCGATACGGCTCCCGCGCCGGCGACGGCCCACGCCAGCCCCAGCGCCGGGACGAGCGCGAGCGCGGCCATCCCCACGAGCCGGTTCGGCAGCCGGTGCTCTCTGAGGTCCGTCGCGACGAGCCCCGGCGTCACGGCGGCGAGACCCAGCGCGGCGACCGCGGCCGGGGCGAGGCGGAGCAGCTCATCGGGGCCCATGCCGCACACGGTAGCGAGACGCCGCGCGACGCGTCGGCGGCTGTCCACAGGACATCCGGCCGCCGGCCCCACCGCCCTCCGCCCGTCTGGCAGCCCACCCCACCGGCCGGCGCGTACACGCACGCGCACACGAAGGGCTGGCCGAAGCGTCATCGGCTGGCCGAAATCCGCCAGCCCATGAGCGATCGGCCAGCGGAGGGGCGGCCGGGCGAGCGATCGGCCAGCGGATGAGCGAATCGACAGCCGATGACGCGACCAGACTCGAAGGGCTGGCCGAAGCGCCATCGGCTGGCCGAAATCCGCCAGCCCGTGAGCGAACGGCCAGCGGAAGGGCGGCCGGGCGAGCGATCGGCCAGCGGATGAGCGAATCGACAGCCGATGACGCGACCAGACTCGAAGGGCTGGCCGAAGCGCCATCGGCTGGCCGAAATCCGCCAGCCCGTGAGCGAACGGCCAGCGGGAGGGCGGCCGGGCGAGCGATCGGCCAGCGGATGAGCGAACCTTCAGCGACCCCACGGGCGGTGCATCGAGACGCGACACGACGCGGCGGCGGCTGTCCACAGGCCATCCGGCCGCCGGCCCCGCCGCCCGCTACCGTGGCCCCTATGAGCATCTCGGACCTCGACCCCGGCGTCGTCGCGCTCGCCGGCGACTGGCACGGCCGGCTCGGCTTCGCCTCCGACGCCATCCGGGCCGCGTGCGAGCACGGCGCCGAGGCGATCGTGCACCTCGGCGACTTCGGCTACCTCTTCGAGCCGAGCTACCTCCACGGCCTCGACGCCGTGCTCGAGGGCATCCCGCTCTTCTTCATCGACGGCAATCACGAGGACTTCGCGTACCTCGAGTCGAAGCCGCTCGCCGAGGACGGCACCCGCCCGCTCTCCCGCCACGTGCTCCACCTCCCCCGCGGCCTGCGCTGGACCTGGCGCGGCCGCAGCTGGCTCGCGCTCGGCGGCGCCCACTCCGTCGACCGGATGTCCCGCGAGCCGGGCGTCTCGTGGTGGCCGCAGGAGCGCCTCACGGAGGAGGACGTGCGCCGCGTCTCCGAGCCCGGCCACGCCGACGTGCTCGTCTGCCACGACCCGCCCGCGGGCGTCGACGCCCCGAAGGGCTACGGCGACGCGCGCTTCCCGCTCGTCGACGAGGAGCTGGGTGAGCGCCATCGCGGGCTCGTCCGCCGCGTCGTCGACGCCGCGACGCCGCGGCTCATCGCCCACGGCCACTTCCACGCCCGCTACCGCTCGACGCTCGGCGGCGCGACGGTGCTCGGCCTCGCGCACGACGGCACGAGCGTCGCCGAGAACCTCGCCTGGCTCGACGCCGAGCGGCTCGAGCTCCTCCCGCCGACGGCGGAGCTGCGCGAGATCCCGCCGATGACGGAGGCCCAGCCGCCTCAGCACGGCACGGAGCCGGCCGAGGATCCCGCCTCGAGCTAGCCCACTCCGCGCCCGTCCGCCGAGCTCGGGACGGCCCGTCCTGCGACGTCCGCGCCGCGCTCGCCCATCCGAATCCGGGCTCCTGCGCGCCCTCGTCGCCGACGCGCGGCATGAGTGCGACGACCGTGTCGAGCACCGCCTCGCGCTCCTCCGCGGACGGGTGCGCGACGTAGAGCACGAGCGCGCCGCCCGCGAGGAACGAGCTCACCGGCTGCACGAGGTGCTCCGGCAGGCCGGGCGCGTCGCGGCGCACGGCGGCCTCGACGATCCCGCGGTACTCCTCGATCATCCGTCGCCCGTCGCCGCCGGGGCCGAACGCGGCGAGGATGAGCCCGCGGACGCGGTCGAACTTCGCGAAGATGCTCGCGTACACGGCGCGGCGGTCATGGGGGCCGAGGACACCGTCCTCCGAGTTCGCCGCCCGAGCGCGGTAGTCCGCGTCGAGGCTCTGGAGGTTCGCACGCAGCGCCGCGAGCGCGAGATCGGCGACGCCCTCGTAGTGGGCGTGGAACGAGGATGCCGAGACGCCCGCGCGCCGGCTCACCGCGGCGGGCGTGAGCGCCTCGCGTCCAGGATCCTCCTCGAGCTCGGCGGCGAGCTCCATGACGGCGTCGATGAGGCGGCGGCGGGTCTCGATGGCGCGCGGATTGTCGCTCTCGGCGTTCCGGGCGCGGGCCGCCTCGCGGGCGGCCTCCCGCTCGGCCTCGCGCTCGGCGTCGCCGGCGGTCTCGAGGGCCGACGCATCGGAATGCGGAGGCGGACCCGCCTCGAGCGGCGCGTCGACGCCTTCGGGATCGGCGGAGCGCGGGGTCACATCGTCGGGGGGCACGCGTCGAGGCCGCGCGCTCGCGGCCGGGAAGCCGGTTGGCATCCCCTCCGCGAACGCCGAACCCCGCGCCGGACCACCGGACCCCGCGCGCGCCGGCCCCGCGCACCGCCCGCCCCGAACGCGGCGGTCCCCGCCGGGAGCACTCGCGCTCTCCGACGGGGACCGGGTCTCGACGCCGCGACGCCCGATGGGCTGCACGGCAGGCCCTGCGGCAGGCTCCCCTACTGCACCTCGTAGTCCTCGAGCAGCTCCGTGACGAGCGCCGCGATGTCCGAGCGCTCGGCGCGGGTGAGCGTCATGTGCGCGAAGAGGCGGTGCCCCTTGAGCGTCTCGATCACCGAGGCGACCCCGTCGTGGCGGCCGACGCGGAGGTTGTCGCGCTGGGCGACGTCGTGCGTGAGCACGACCCTCGAGTTCTGGCCGATGCGCGAGAGCATCGTGAGGAGCACGTTCCGCTCGAGCGACTGCGCCTCGTCGACGATCACGAAGGCGTCGTGGAGCGAGCGGCCGCGGATGTGCGTGAGCGGGAGGATCTCGAGCATCCCGCGCGAGAGCACCTCGTCGACGACGTTCTCCGAGACGATGGCCGAGAGCGCGTCGTAGACGGCCTGGCCCCAGGGGCCCATCTTCTCGTCCTGGTCGCCGGGCAGGTAGCCGAGCTCCTGGCCGCCGACCGCGTAGAGCGGGCGGAAGACCATGATCTTGCGCTGCAGGCCCCGCTCGAGCACGGCCTCGAGGCCGGCCGCGAGCGCGAGGGCGCTCTTGCCGGTGCCGGCTCGGCCGCCGAGCGAGACGATCCCGACCGAGGGGTCGAGGAGGAGGTCGATCGCGAGGCGCTGCTCGGCCGAGCGGCCGTGGACGCCGAAGACGTCGCGGTCGCCGCGGACGAGCGAGACCTCGCGCGTGCCGGTCACGCGGCCGAGGGCCGATCCGCGCTCGGAGGAGATGACGAGGCTCGTGTTCACGGGCAGCTCGGCGACGACGTCCGTCTCGAGCTTCTCGTCCTCATACAGGGCGGAGATCTCCTCGGAGCCGAGCTCGAGCTCGGCCATGCCCGTGTAGCCGGTGTCGCGCGCAAGCTCGGCGCGGTACTCCTCGGCGCCGAGGCCGATGGAGGCGGCCTTCACGCGCATGGGGAGGTCCTTCGACACGACGACGACGTCGAGGCCGTCGCCCGCGAGGTTCTGGGCGACCGCGAGGATGCGCGAGTCGTTGTCGCCGAGCTGGAGGCCCGACGGCAGGACGGCCATGTTCGAGTGGTTGAGCTCGACGCGGAGCGTTCCGCCGTCCTCGGTGACCTCGATCGGGAAGTCGAGGCGCTCGTGCTCGATGCGGAGCTTGTCGAGGTAGCGCAGCGCCTGGCGCGCGAAGTAGCCGATCTCGGGATCGTGGCGCTTCTTCTCGAGCTCGGAGATGACGACGACCGGGATGACGACGGCGTGCTCAGCGAAGCGGAACAGGGCCCGCGGATCGCTGAGGAGCACGGAGGTGTCGAGGACGTACGTCTTCGTCCGGGTCTCGACCGGCTCCGCCACCCCCGTCCGCGTCTCGATCGTCGTCGTGGTCGTCGGGGTGTCGTTCGCGGTCGTCACGTTTCCGCTCCTCCGCCGCCGGGGCTCGCCCCGGGGGCTCGTCACTGGACGCTGCGGCCACATCGATCGGCAGGAGCCGACTGGGTCGGAGGTGTCGAGTCGAACGTGCGTGGCCGCCTCGATCAGGGGGTGTCCTGATGCCTTCACGCTACGTCGGGGCCGACGCGCGGTCCTGGATTGCGACCCTGGGAATCGCGTCCGCGGTCGCCGACTCGGCGAACGTTCACCTGGGCGTCACCGTCTCGATGATTTCAGGTCGACGGATGGCGACGGGTGGGGCCGGAGTGACGGATGTGACTCGACATCGAGCGAGCTCGGACGGACGATCCGACACGCCGCCTGCGTGTCGCGGCGCGGCGCGGCGCGGACCGGCACGGCACGGACCGCGGCTCCACGCGCGGACTCGCGACGCGGAGCGGGCCCTGACGCCCGCTACTGCCCGAAGCGCCGCTGCCGGCCGGCGAAATCGCGGAGCGCGCGGAGGAAGTCGACCTCGCGCAGATCCGGCCCGAGCGCCTCGACGAAGTAGAACTCCGAGTGCGCCGACTGCCAGAGCATGAAGTCCGAGAGGCGCTGCTCGCCGGAGGTTCGGATGACGAGATCCGGGTCGGGCTGCCCGCCCGTGTAGAGGTGCTCGCCGATGAGGTCGGGCGTGAGGCGCTCGGCGACCTCCTCGAGGCTCTCGCCGTCTTCGGCGGACTTCCGGACGATCCGGCGCATGGCCTCGACGATCTCGCTCCGCCCGCCGTAGCCGACGGCGAGGTTCACGTGCATGCCCTGACCCGGCGCAGGCGCGCGATCGGCGGTCTGGGCCTCGACCTCGGCGAGCGTCGCGGCGAGGTCCTCCGACAGCTGCGCGGTCGCGCCGACGTGCTGCACGCGCCAGCGCGGGTTCGCCGCGATGCGGCGCGCGAGGTCGCCGATGATGCCGAGGAGGTCGGCGAGCTCGGCCGAGGATCGCCCCGTGAGGTTGTCGTTCGAGAGCAGATAGAGCGTGACGCGCTCGACGCCGGCGCGGTCGCACCAGCTGAGGAACTCGATCATCTTGTTCGCGCCCGCGCGGTGGCCGGGGGCGGCCGTGTCGTGCCCGAGCTGGCGCGCCCAGCGACGGTTCCCGTCGATGATCATCGCGACGTGGTGCGGACGCGGGCGGCCCTCGAGATCGGCGCGGAGACGGCGCATGTAGACGCGGTAGAGCGCTCCGCGCCCCCGGTCGATCCGCCGTCGTCTCACGAGGGCCACGCTACCGGAACGCGGTGCCGGGGAGGCCCCGGCCGGCCCGTGCGCGGGCGTGCGGCGACGCGCGGCGACGCCTCCGGGGGATCGCGCAGGGCGGTGCCGCTACCGTGTGGAGGGTGCAGCTTCCCGGCGATCCCCACCTCCCCACGATCGACGCGGCGCGGCGCGCGGCGGCCGGAGCAGCGACGCCGACCCAGGACGCCCCGGCGGTCGCTCCCGCCCCGAAGCCGAGCTGGCGCGGCTGGATGCACGCCGGCGTCCTGCCCCTCGCGGTCGTCATGGGCCTCCTGCTCGTCGCCGTCGTGCCGACGCTCGAGGCGCGTCTCGTGTGCGCGCTCTACGCGCTGAGCTCGATCGTCCTCTTCGGCATCTCCGCGCTCTACCACCGCTTCGACTGGTCCGACCGCGTGCGACTCGCGCTGCGCCGCTTCGACCACGCGAACATCTTCCTGCTCATCGCGGGGACGTACTCCCCCGTGTCGCTGCTGGGCCTGCGACCGCCGCACAGCCTCATCCTCTTCATCGCGGTCTGGTCGGTCGCGGTGCTCGGCATCCTCTTCCGGATCTTCTGGACCCACGCGCCCCGATGGCTCTACGTCGCCCTCTACCTCGGCCTCGGATGGTCGGCCGTGATGTTCCTCCCGGAGCTGCTGCAGACCGACCTCACGGCGATGCTGCTCGTCGCGATCGGCGGCCTGCTCTACACGGTCGGCGCCGTGGCGTACGGCATGAAGCGGCCGAACCCGGTGCCGGGGCACTTCGGCTTCCACGAGATCTTCCACGCGTGCACGGTGCTCGCGTACCTCTGCCACTGGGTCGCGGTGCTGCTCATCGCGCTGCACCCGGCTGCCAACGTGTAGCCCGGCGACCGCCGAGCGCGACGGACGCCTCGCCCGGTGAGCGGCTAGCCACGGGGAGCCTGCGGCGCGTCCGGGCCCTCGGCGTCTGGGGCGACCTCGCTCGACGTCGGCTGCGCGTGCGGGTCGAGCCCGTCGAGGATCATCTGGCGGCGCTCTGCCTCGAGCTCGGCGCGCACGCGCTCGCGGTGCTGGAGGCGCGAGACGCGGCGGATGAGGCTCCACACGAGCAGCGCGCAGGCGACGAAGAAGAGCGCTGTGACGACGAAGCCGACGACGCCGGGCGTGACGTCGTCCTCGTTGAAGGCGGGCGTCGGCGAGGGCGTCGGGTCCTCCGCGAGCGCCGCGACGCCGCGCGCCATGAGCTCGGAGGCGGTGAGCTGGAGCATGCGGGCCGAGTCGGCGAGGGCGAGCAGCGCGCTCATCGGGCCGCCTCCTCCGGGATGCCGGCGAAGAGGTCCGTCTCGGGCGTCTCCGCCTCCACGCGCGAGCGCACGAGCTCGTAGTCCTCGTACGGGTACGTGTCGCGCTCGAGCTCGCGCGGCACGGCGAAGAAGAACTCGTTGTCGGGGGCGACCTGGCTCGCGTGGGCGCGGAGCGCGTCGTCGCGGCGCGGGAAGTAGGGGCCGACGGCGACGCGGGTGGTGACGGTGGCGGGCTTCTGCTTCATCCAGCCGAGCACCTCCTCGAGCTTCTCGCGGAGGTGCGCGTCCATGTCGAGCTCGACGAGCTTGTCGAAGATCGTCTGGGCGCGCCCGGCGTTCATCGTGCGGTCGTAGTAGAGCTTCGAGATCTCCCACGGCTCGCCGAGCTCGGGCGCCTCGTCGGAGGCGGCGAGGTCCCACGCGCGCATCGAGATCTCGTGGGTGCGGATGTGGTCGGGGTGCGGGTAGCCGCCGTTCTCGTCGTAGGTCACGAGCACGTGCGGGCGGAACTCGCGGATGAGCTTCACGAGGGGGCGCACGGAGATCTCGACGGGCACGTCGGCGAAGGACATCGCCGGGACGGTGCCGTCCTCGCTCGCCATCCCGGAGTCGACGTAGCCGAGCCAGCGGTGCTGGACGCCGAGGATCTCCTGCGCCGTCGCCATCTCGACGCGGCGCAGGCCCGGCAGGTCGCGCGCGGCGTGGAGCGCCGACTCGAGGCCCTGGTTGAGGATGTCGCCGCGCTCGCCGCCCGTGCAGCTCACGACCATGACCTCGTCGCCGCGCTCCACATAGGCGGCGTAGGTCGCGGCGCCCTTGCTCGACTCGTCGTCGGGATGGGCGTGCACGGCGAGCAGACGGTATGCCACGGGAGCTCCTCGGGGGACGGTTGGTGCGACCTCACGAGCCTAGTCGCCCGGTCGCCGATAGCCTGGAGCTGTGACGGATCTCGACGAGCGATACGGGCGGCGCCGCAGGCGGCCGCGCTCCCGCTCGACGGATGCCGTGACCCCGGCCTCTGCGCCCGCGGGCGCCCCCGCCCCCGCCGAGCCCGCCCCCGGGTCCGCCGTCGCCGCGACCGCGCCCGCCGTCTCGGCGGTCCCCGCCGCGCCGGACGCCCTCCCCGCACCGCTCACGGAGGCCGAGCTCGCGGCCGCCGCCGAGGAGGAGGCCGCGCTCGACGCCGCCCCGGAGCGGTCCGGCCGTGCGAACCGGATCGTCGCGATCGTCGCCGGCGCGCTCACCGTCGCGGTGCTCGGCCTCTGGAGCCTCAGCCAGCTCGGCGGCTCCTCCTCGGCCATCCGCGCCGACACCCTCCGCTTCCACCCCGAGGGCGACTCGGCGATCACGCTCGAGTACCACGTCACCGCGCCCGCCGGGACGCCCCTCGCCTGCGCCATCCAGGCCGAGGACGAGCGCCGCGCGGTCGTCGGCTGGGACGTCGTCGAGCTCGAGCCCGTCGACGCCCCGAGCCGGGACACGAGCGCGCGGATCGTCACCGTCGGCCTCGCGACCGTCGTCTACGTCAAGGAATGCTGGACGCGGGACGGATCCACCCGCTAGAATCTCGCGGAGCCCTGACACTCGGTCGGGGCTTCGATCGTTGTACGGGCGCTTCCCCGAGGCGATCGACGCACACCAAGGAGCCGATGCCCCATGTCTGATCCCGCCGTCACCTGGCTCACCCAGGAGACCTTCGACCGCCTCAAGGCCGAGCTCGACGAGCTCTCCACGACCGGCCGCGAGGAGATCGCCGCGCGCATCCAGGAGGCGCGCGAGGACGGCGACCTCAAGGAGAACGCCGGCTACCACGCCGCGAAGGACGAGCAGGGCAAGATCGAGGCCCGCATCCGCGAGCTCGAGGTCATGCTCGCGAACGCGAAGGTCGGCGAGGCGCCGAAGGCGTCCGGCGTCGTCGAGACCGGCACGGTCGTCACCGCGAAGGTCGCCGGCCGCGAGTCGAAGTTCCTCCTCGGCAGCCGCGAGATCGCCTCGCAGACCGACCTCCGCGTCACCTCGACGGAGTCGGCGCTCGGCGCGGCCATCCTCGGCCTCAAGGAGGGCGCGAAGGCGTCTTACGAGGCGCCGAACGGCAAGCCGGTCGAGGTCGAGGTCCTCAAGGTCGAGACCTTCCGCCCGTAGCGGATCGCGCACGCGGACGCGCCCCCGGAGACTCGCGAGCCGGGGCGCGTCGCGTTCGCGGACCGCATATCCCCAGGTGAGGTCGAGCCGCCGTCTCGAGCCGTTGCCTGCGGCCGCTCCCCGACGACCTCAGCGCGCCGACGGCAGCGCGCGCTCGAGCTCCGCGAGCCAGGGCGCGAGGTCCCACCCCTGCTCCGCGATCCACGCGTCGTCGTAGTAGGTCCCGCCGTAGCGCTCCCCCGAGTCGCAGATGAGGGTCACGATCGAGCCCCGCTCGCCGCGCGCTCGCATCTCCTCGACGAGCTGGGCGACCGCGACGAGGTTCGTGCCGGTCGAGCCTCCGACCCGGCGCCCGAGGCGCTCGCCGAGGAAGCGCGCGCCCGCGATCGACGCGATGTCGGGCACGCGCACCATGCGGTCGATGACCTCCGGCACGAAGCTCGGCTCGATGCCGGGCCTGCCGATGCCCTCGATGCGGCTCGGACGATTACCGCGGGCGTCCGGATCGCCCTGAGCCCAGCCGTCGTAGAACGCCGAGCCTTCGACGTCCGCCACGCAGAGGCGGGTCGGCAGCAGGTGATACCGCAGGTGGCGACCGATCGTCGCGCTCGTGCCGCCCGTCCCCGCGCCCACGACGACCCAGCTCGGAGCAGGGTGCCGCTCGAGCTCGAGCTGCCGGAGCATCGACTCGGCGATGTTGTTGTTGCCGCGCCAGTCGGTGGCCCGCTCGGCATAGGCGAACTGGTCCATGAAGTGGCCCCCGTGCTCGCGGGCCAGGCGTCGCGAGGCCTCATGGAGCTCGTCAGGGCGATCGACGAAGTGGCACATGCCTCCCGCCGCCTCGATGAGCCGCACCTTCTCGGGGCTCGTGGAGCGCGGCATGACCGCCGCGAACGGGAGGCCGAGCATGCGGGCGAAGTGGGCCTCCGAGACGGCGGTGGAGCCGGACGACGCCTCGACCACGAGGCCGCCGGGCCGGAGCCATCCATTCACGAGGGCGTACATGAAGAGCGATCGCGCGAGGCGGTGCTTGAGGCTGCCCGTCGGGTGGGTCGACTCGTCCTTGAGGTAGAGGTCGATCCCCCACGACTCCGGCAGCTCGAGCCGGTGGAGATGGGTGTCGGCGCTGCGGCGCGCGTCGGCCTCGAGGCGGCGCAGGCTCTCGGCGACCCACTCGCGCACCTCGGGTTCGGAGCGATCGAGCCGCTCGAGCCCGGCGAGGCTCGCGTCGGAGGACGTCATCCGCTCGCCCCTAGTCGTCGTTGAGGTTCACGCGCGGCCGGTAGCCGGCCTCCGCGAGCGCCTCGACGACGCGCCGCATGTGCTCGGTGCCGCGCGTCTCGACCGAGACCTCGAGCTCGACCTCCGAGACCTGCAGGCCCTTGTTGTGGCGCGTGTGGAGCACCTCGATGACGTTCGCGTTCTGCTCATGGAGGATGCGCGCGATCGTCGCGAGCTGCCCCGGCTGGTCGACGATCCCGAAGGTCATCTTCACGTAGCGGTCGGAGGCCGTGAGGCCTCGGCTGATGACCTTCTCGAGCATCATCGGGTCGATGTTGCCGCCCGAAAGCACGGCGACGGTCTCGCCCGTGTCCTTGATCTGGCCGGAGATGATCGCGGCGACGGCCGTCGCGCCGGCGGGCTCGGCGACGAGCTTCGCGCGCTCGAGGAGGAGCAGGATGGCGCGGGAGATGTCGTCCTCGGACACGGTGACGATCTCGTCGACGAGGTTCGCGACGACCGGGAAGGTGAGGTCGCCGGGGCGCGAGACCGCGATGCCGTCGGCGATCGTGGGCTGCGCCGTGATCGTGACGGGCTCGCCGGCCTCGATCGAGGGCGGGAAGGCGGCCGAGTTCGCGGCCTGGACGCCGATGATGCGGATCTTCCGGCCCTGCTGCGCCGCGACCTGCGACATCGTCGCCGAGATGCCGGAGATGAGGCCACCGCCGCCGATCGGCACGATGACCGTCTCGACGTCGGGCAGCTGGTCGAGGATGTCGAAGCCGAGCGTCGCCTGGCCGGCGATGACGTCCGGGTGGTCGTAGGGCGCGATGAACTCGGCGCCGGTGCCGGCCGCGCGCGCCTGAGCGGCCGCGAGCGTCTCCTGGAAGGTCGCGCCGACGAGCTCGATCTTCGCGCCGTAGCCGCGGGTCGCCTCGAGCTTCGGGAGCGGGACGCCGACGGGCATGAAGATCGTCGCCTCGACGCCGAGCTCGCGGGCCGCGAAGGCGACGCCCTGGGCGTGGTTGCCGGCGGAGGCCGCGATGACGCCGCGCTCGCGCTGCTCGGGCGAGAGGTGGGCGAGGCGGTTCGTCGCGCCGCGGATCTTGTAGGAGCCGGTGCGCTGGAGGTTCTCGCACTTCAGCCAGACGGGCGCGCCGACGAGGTCGGAGAGGAAGCGCGCCGAGTCCATCGGCGTCGGCGTCGCGACGCGGTTCACGATCTCGCGGGCCTCGGAGATCTCCGCGAGGCTCGGGAGGCGCGGGGCAGGGACGGCAGGGTGCGCCGGCACGGCGGGGTGCGCGGGGGCCGCGGCGTCGCCGCCGATGGCCTCGGGGGCCTGCGCCTCGGCGGCCCGGGCGCCTTCGGCGGCCCGGGCGCCTTCGGCGAGGGCATCCGTCGCCGCCGCGTCCGCGCCCGCGTCGCCGCCGATCGCCTCGGCGCCGATCTCCTCGCTCACGGGGAGCTCGCCCTGCGTCGGCTCGGTCATCGTGCCCCTCCGTCCTCGCGGGCATCCGGGCCCGCGCTGGTGATGTCGGTGTCGGCGGCCGCCGCGAGACGCACCTCGGCGGCCCCGGCGAGCTCGTCGTCGGAGGCCGCGTGGGCGCCGTGCGCCTCGACGCGCGAGCGGACGGCCTCGACGAGCGCGCTCGCGGCGCGGGCGCCGGCCGGCAGCTCGTCCGGGTCGTCCGGCGGCAGCAGCTTCGTGGGATCGGGCTGCCCGCGCCACTCCTCGCTCGCGATGTACTGGATCGCCACCTTGAGAGCCGCGACGATCGGCACCGCGAAGACGGCGCCGGCGATGCCCGCGAAGAGCGATCCCGCGCTCACCGAGAGGAGCACCGCGAGCGGGTGGATCTCGACGGCGTTGCCCATGATGAGCGGCTGGAGGATGTGCGCCTCGATCTGCATGACCGCGATGACGACCGCGAGCATGATGAGCGCGTTCCAGAGGTCGTTGTAGACGAGCGCGACGAGCACGGCGAGGCCGCCCGAGGCGATCGCGCCGAGGAAGGGCACGAAGGAGGCGAGGAAGACGATGATGCCGATCGGGATGGCGAAGGGCACGTTGAGGAAGAGCGCGCCGATCGTGATGCCGACCGCGTCGATGAGCGCGACGATGACCTGCACGCGCGCGTAGTGGCCGACCGAGACCCAGCCGCGCCGCGCGGCGCCGTCGACGGCGGCGCGGGCCGGGCGCGGGAACAGGCCGACGATGAAGAGCCAGATGCGGCGCCCGTCGAGCAGGTAGAAGATGAGCGCGAAGAGGGTGACGAGCGAGCCGGTCGCGATCGAGACGACCGTCGACCCCGCGGTGACGGCGCCGGAGACGATCGAGGAGACGTTCGACTGCACCCAGCTCGTGACCTCCTCGACGGCGGCCGTGATCTGCTGCTCGGTGACGTGGAGGGGCGAGTCGCGCAGCCACTGGAGGGCGGTCTGGTACTGCGTCTGCAGGCGCCCCATGTCGAGGTGGAAGCCGCCCGAGAAGGCGCTCACGACGAGCGCGAGGAGCGCGCCGACCGCGAGGAAGAGCGCGAGGAGCGTCGCGATGAGCGCGAGGCCCTTCGGCCAGTGCCAGGCGAGCAGGCGCGAGTAGAGCGGGCGCAGGAGCGCGGCGAGGAGCGTCGCGACGAGGAGCGGGATGACGAGGATGCTGGCCTGCGAGATGACCCAGCCGATCGGGATCATCGCGAGGACGACCGCGATGATGCGCCACGACCACGCGCCGGCGATGCGCATCGCGCGCGGGACGAGGACGTCCTCCGCGGGGGCCGCGGCCTCGGCCTCTTCGGCTCCCGTCGGGGGTGCGCCGAGCTCGGCGGACTCGGCGGGCACGGCGGCGGGGTCGCCGGCGAGGGTCGTCTCGGCGGCTTCGGCGCGGCGATCCGGCGACGTGGTCATTCCGTCATTCTATGGCGCGGCGGGTGCGGGCGAGCCGGGGCGGATGCCCTCCTCGGTGCGGCAGGCACCGCGCCGCGCCGCTAGAACTGGACGCGCGGCGGCTCGGCGATCGCGAGCTTGTCGGCGGCCTCGAAGATCTCCCGCTCGGACGCCTTGCCGGCCGCGAGGCTGCCCGGGAAGGTCGAGATCTTCGTGTTGTACTCGCGCACCGAGCCGTTGTAGAAGCGGCGGGAGGCCTGGATGCGGTCGTTCTCGGCGGCGATCCCGTTGCGGAGCTCGAGGAAGTCCGGGCTCTGCACGAGCGCGGGGTAGCCGTCGGCGACGTGGAGGACGGTCCGCAGCGCCGAGTGGACCTCGGGCTCGGCGGCGCCGAGGGCGGAGGGCGTGCCGGCCTGGAGCGCGGCCTCGTTCGCGCTCGCGAGCGCGCGGATGGCCTTCGACTCCTGCGGCGCGGCGGCCTCGAGGCGGCCGAGGAGCTCCGTGATGCGGCTCCCCCGGTCGGCGACGTGGCCCTCGAGCTCGGCCCAGGCGCCGTCGACGCGGGCGGTCGCGCGGCGCACGCCTCCGCGCCCGGAGGCGACGACGAGGAGGGCGATGACGATGAGCAGCGCCGCGGCGGCGAGGACGATCCAGAGCCAGTCGTTCATGCCGACGATGGTAGCCGCGCGCGTCCCGGGGATGCCGTGAGCGCCGGACGCCCGGCGGCCGACCCCGGCGCCCGCTCCCCCGGGACGCCGAAGGGGCCCGCTCGAGCTGAGCGGGCCCCTTCGGGCGTCGTGCGGGAGGCGCTACTTGGCCTCGGCCTTCGCGGCCTCGGCCTTCGGCTCGGCGGCCGACTTCGGGCGCGAGGCGAAGCGCTCGAACGCCGCGCGGGGCGTCTCGCGGGCCGCGATCGAGACGAAGTCGCGGCCGAGGACGGCGGCGTTCGCCCAGTCGGTGAAGACGCGGACCTTGCGCTCGAGCGTCGGGATCGCCATGCCGTGATAGCCGCGGTGGGCGAGCCAGGCGAGCATGCCCGTGAGCGCGTACTTGCCGGTGCGGAACGCGCCGACGCCGGGGCCGAGGCCCGCGACCGCGCCGAGGTTCTCGTGGTAGTAGTCGCGCGGGGCGGCGCCGCGGATCGAGGCGACGAGGTTCGAGGCGAGGAGCTTGCCCTGGCGGACGGCGTGCTGCGCGTTCGGCACGCAGAAGCCGCCGACGCCGCCGCCCGAGAGGTCGGGCACGGCCGCGACGTCGCCCGCGGTCCAGGCGTCGGCCACGATGCCCTGGTCGCCCTCGACGCGGAGGTCGGCGCGGGCGCGGAGGCGGCCGCGCTCGTCGACCGGCAGGTCGGAGTTCGTCTTCACGACGGGGGCGGCCATGACGCCGGCCGTCCAGACGATGAGGTCGGTCGGGAAGCGGTCGCCCGCCGAGGTCTCGACGACGCCGTCGACGGCCGAGGCGCACTGCGTGTTGAGGTGCACCGTCGCGCCGCGCTCGGCGAGGTTCTTCACGACCCAGTTCGCGGTCTCCTCCGAGACCTCAGGCATGATGCGGCCGGCCGCCTCGATGAGGTGGAACTGGACGTCGTCGAACTGGATCGAGGGGTGCTCGGCGAGGAGCGCGGTCGCGAGCGAGCGCATCTCGGCGAAGGCCTCGATGCCGGCGAACCCGCCGCCGACGACGACGAAGGTGAGGAGGCGGTCGCGCTCGGGACCCGGTGCCATCGTCGAGGCCTTGGCGAAGTTGTCGACGATCGTGTCGCGGATGTACGTCGCCTCCTCGATCGTCTTGCAGCCGACGGCGTTCTCGGCGATGCCGGGGATCGGGAAGGTGCGCGAGACGGCGCCCGCGGTGACGACGATGACGTCGTACTCGAGCTCGACCTCGCCGCCCTCGTTGAGCGCGACGCGGGCCTTCTTCTCGGCGTGCGAGATCTGCGCGACCTCGCCGGCGACGACCTTCGTCTGCTTGAGGTGGCGGCGCAGCGAGACGACCGCGTGGCGGGGCTCGATCGAGCCGCCGATGACCTCGGGGAGGAAGGGCTGGTACGTCATGTACGGGAGCGGGTCGACGACCGTGACGCTCGCCTCGCCCGGGGCGAGCTGGCGCTCGAGGCCGAGGGCGGTGTAGAAGCCGGCGTAGCCTCCGCCGACGATGAGGATTCGGGTCATGGGGACGCTCCTGTCTCTGGCGACATGGTGACGGCGGGGCCTCGGCCCCGCGACGTGAGCAAGCCTAGTGCGCCGAGGAGACGGCCCGTCCGGGCTCCGCACAGGTGCAGACGGACGCCTTCCAGCTCGAGGCCTCGAGGGCCCAGTCGCCGATCGGGTTGAGGCCCGGCCCGGCGGCGAGGGCGTGGCCGGCGAGGGCGTGGAGGCACTTCACGCGCGTCGGCATGCCGCCGGCGGTGATGCCGCGGAGCTCCTCGACGACCTCGATCGACTCGCGATCCGCGAGGTACGACTCGTGGGCGCGGAGGTAGGCGGCGCGGAGCTCCTCGTCCTCGGCGAGGCGCTCCTGCATCTCGACCATGAGCTGCTGCGCCTCGAGCGTCGACATGGCGGCCGTCGCGCCGGGGTGGGTGAGGTAGTAGAGCGTCGGGAAGGGGGCGCCGTTCGGCAGGCGCGGCGAGGTCGCGACGACGATCGGGTTGCCGCAGGCGCAGCGCGCGGCGATGCCGAGCACGCCGCGGGGCTCGCGGCCGAGCTGCTCGGCGACGACGGCGAGGTCGGCCTCGCTCGCGGGCTCCCATCGGGGCCCGTCGGCGGATGCCTTGACCGAGGCGGTCTGAGGCGGGGCGGCGTCGGCCATCAGCGGGCTCCTTCCGACCCGGCCTGCGGGTCCGTCGAGGTGCCCGCGACGACGAAGGACGTCGCGGCGATCTCGAGCCAGTCGTGCGAGGTGGCGTGCTGCTCGACGCTCGCGGGCTCGGCGCCGGTCTGGCCGTGGAGCTGCGTGTCGGGCGCGACGAGGTAGAGCGTGTCGCCGGGGCGGATGAAGAGGAGGCGGCCGCGCGCCTGGGCCTCGATGTAGGCCGGGTCGGACCAGCGGGCCTGCTCGATCTCGAGCGCCTCGATGTGCTGCTGGGTGGCCGTGACCTCGGCGCCGAGCTCGGCGATGCGCTGCCGCTGGGCGACGAACTGCTGCACGGTCGGCGCGAGGACGAGCCCGCCGAGGAGGATCGCGACGAGCACGAAGATCGACCCCGCGGAGGGGACGCGCGCTCGGCGCCGGGTGCTCGTGCTGGCCATTGCGCCATTGTCGCAGGCGGGCATCCGCGGCGGGCGAGTAGGGGCGGGGTGTCGGGAGGGGCGGGGTGTCGGGAGGGGCGGGGTGTCGGGAGGGGCGGGGTGTCGGGTGTCGAACGCGCCGGGGCGTCGGCGCTACGCCGAAGGCTTCACGATCCCCTGCGGGAGCGTGCCGCCGTAGAGCCGGCTCACCGTGACGAGCTGGAAGCCGCGATCCTGCAGGGCGGCGATGAGCCCGGGCGCGGCGTCCGCGGTGCCCTGGTGGGTCGAGTGCATGAGGATGATCGAGCCCGCGCGCGCCGATCCGGTCGCCCGCTCGATGATCGCCTGCGGCCCCGGGTCCTGCCAGTCGCGGGTGTCGATGTCCCAGAGCACGAGCGGCTGCCATCCGAGCCGGTTCGCGATCGACATGTTGTAGGCGCCGTAGGGCGGGCGGAAGCTCGTCGGGGCGTGGCCGGTGAGGTTCGCGATCGCGGTGTTCGTCTGCGCGATCTCGTTCGAGACGTCCGAGAGCGAGAGCGAGCGGAGGTCGGAGTGCGACCAGGAGTGGTTGCCGATCTCGAAGCCCTCGGCCGCCACGCGCCGCACGACCTCCGGCTTCCCGTCGACGAAGCGGCCGATGAAGAAGAACGTCGCGCTCGCGCCGGCGGCGTTGTACGCGTCGAGGATGCCGGGGATATTGGCATCCGGGCCGTCGTCGTAGGTGAGCGCGACGCAGGGCACGAGCCCGCAGTTCACGTGGTCGTAGCCGGCGAGCACGGGCGCGGGGCCGCTCCACTCGCCGCCCGCTGCCGCGACGAGCGGGCGGGCCGCCTCGGTGAGCGCGGCCTCGACCTCGGCCGGGTCGGCCTCGACGGTGATGGGGCCCGAGAGGCGCTCGGATCCCGCGAGCGAGGTCCACGCCTCGGAGCTCGGCGGGTGGTCGAGGCGCACGGCGAGGCGGCCCTCGGGGGTGAGGCCGACGCCGCGGATCGACGCCGAGAGCGCGGCGGCCTCCTCCGGCGTGGGCGCGGCGACGTCGACGTCCCACGTCGCGTCGAGCGAGGCGCGGATGGCCCGGATGACCGCGGGCCAGAGCGCCTCGCCCGCGCTCGGCGAGAGCAGCTGCGACTCGTCGAGCAGGTCACCGGTGGCCGTGTCGGCGTAGACGGTGACGGTCTCGTCGCGGTCGATCGAGCTCGCGGAGCCGGAGACGATCCGCAGCCGCTCGCCGAAGACCGTGCCGCTCGCGGCGACGACCTCGCACGCGATGACGAGCTTCGGGCCGGATCCCGAGGAGGAGGCGTGCGCGGGATCGGCGAGGAGGTCCGCCGCGGGGCGCGTCGTCGAGCCCTCGACGCAGCCGCGGTCGGCGAGACCGCCGGAGGCGAGCGGGGCGGGCGCGTAGCGGAGGGTGCCGTGGCTCTGGCCGAAGCGGGCGATGGCGTCCTGGAGGATGCCGTCGAGGCGGGCGTTGAAGGGGCTCTCGCCCGGCAGGTAGGTCCAGCGGGCGCCGATGGCGCTGCCGTCGGCGCGGATGCGCTGGGGCGAGAGGCCGGGCACGGTCGCGTCGTCGACGCTCGGTAGGCTCGCCTGGGCGGCGAGGCCGACGGCGAGCTGCTCGGCGCTCGGGCGCGGGGTCCAGCCGGTCGCGGGGGCCGGGAGGACGCTCGCGACGGCCGCCGCGGTCGTCGCGACCGCGATCGCCGAGAGCGACGCGAGCCACGTCCCCGCCGTCCGGCGGCGCCCCCGCTCGGACCGGAGGTGGTTGAGGAGGCCGCGCAGCGGCCGTCTCGAAACCACCGGCGTCGACGTCACCCGCTCGGCGACCTCGCTCGAGGCCTCCGGAATCGACTCCTGCTCGGGTGCCGCAGCCGCCGACGGCGCCGACGCCACCGCCACCGGCAGCGGCGCCCCCATCGGCCGGTCGATCCGCCGGGGCAGCTCCCCGCCCTCCGCCTCGATCGGCGCGGCGTGCCGGCCCGCGAGCGCGGCCGCGGGCAGCGAGGACGGCCGGAAGACCGTGTCCTCGGCGGGCTCGGCGGCGGGCTCCGCCGCGAGACGTCCGCGGCGCTCGGCGGCGCCCGGGTCCGGCTCCCGCTCCCCGCTCACGGCGTCGCCTCCGGCGCGGGTGCGATGGCGAGCGTCGCGAGGATCGCCGCGTACTCGCCGCGGTACGCGTCGTCGGCGCCGCTCCCCCGCGCGACGACCTCGACGGCGGGACCCGTCGACTCCTCGGAGGTCGGCACGGCGACCGCGATGGTGCTCGCGCCCTCGGGCCCCGCGAGCGCGGCGGCCGCCGCGGCGTCGGCGGGCTCGGCGACGCGGAGCTCGAGGATCGTCGTCCCCGTGTCGAGCCGTTCGGCGCCCGTCGGGGAGGGCGGCACAGCGGCGGCGAGCTCGGGCGCGAGGGCCTCGGCGAGGACGGCGCTCGGCTCGCGCGGCGACTCGCGCAGGGCGAGGTCCAGGGCGAGGGCGCCGTCGGGGCTCTCGAGGCGGAGGCGATCCTGCGACCACGGCCAGCGCAGCGCCGACCATCCGGCCGGGAGCTCCAGCGTCGCGCGATCGCCGTCGCGCGCGAGCTCGACGGTCGTCGGCGCCACGGCGGTCGTCGTCGCGAAGCCGCGCGCGAGGCGGGGCGCGGCGACGACGAGGCCGGCGGCGATGATCGCGGCGAGGAGGACGCCCGCGGCGAGCGCGAGGCGGCGTCGACGGCGGGCCCTCGGGCCGTCCTGCGGCAGGGCGCGCGCGGCGTCGGGCGCCGCGGCCGTGCGATCCGCCATCCGCTCCCCCGCCCGTCTCGTCTCGTCCCGCTCCTCGGCCGTCCCGCTCGGCGCGGCCCGGCCCTGCGTCGCTCCGCGTCGGCCGCCGCCCGAGGCTGCTCGAGGGCCGCGACCGGGGCGATCGTACAAGGCCGGATCGACGCGCGGGTCCGGGCGCGCCAGGGACGCCGAGGGGCGGCCGGGCCGAAGCCCGACCGCCCCTCGGTCGCGTGCGCGGGGCCTACTTGGCCTGGTAGCGCGGGAAGGCGGCGGCGCCCATGTAGTGGGCGGCCTCGCCGAGCTCCTCCTCGATGCGGAGCAGCTCGTTGTACTTCGCGACGCGGTCCGTGCGGGCCGGGGCGCCGGTCTTGATCTGGCCGCAGTTCGTCGCGACGGCGAGCTGGGCGATCGTGACGTCCTCGGTCTCGCCCGAGCGGTGCGAGAGGATCGCCGTGTAGCCCGAGCGCTGCGCGAGGGCGACGGCGTCGAGGGTCTCGGTGAGCGTGCCGATCTGGTTCACCTTGACGAGGATGGAGTTCGCGACGCCGAGCTCGAGGCCCTTCTCGAGGCGCTCCGGGTTCGTGACGAAGAGGTCGTCGCCGACGAGCTGGACCTTGTCGCCGATGCGCTTCGTGAGCTCGACGTAGCCGTCCCAGTCCTCCTCGGCGAGCGGGTCCTCGATCGTGACGATCGGGTAGTCCTGGATGAGCTGCTCGTAGAAGGCGATCATCTCGTCGGCCGAGTGCTCCGCGCCCTCGAACTTGTAGGTGCCGTTCTCGAAGAACTCCGTCGAGGCGACGTCGAGGCCGAGGACGATGTCCGTGCCGAGCTCGTACTTCGTCTCGCCGATGGCCTCGACGATGAGGTCGAGGACGGCGCGCGTGTTCGGGAGGTCCGGGGCGAAGCCGCCCTCGTCGCCGAGGCCCGTCGCGAGGCCCTTGCCGTTGAGCGTCTTCTTGAGCTGGTGGTAGACCTCGGCACCCCAGCGGAGGGCCTCGGCGAACGACTCGGCGCCGATCGGGAGGATCATGAACTCCTGGACGTCGACGCCGTTGTCGGCGTGGGCGCCGCCGTTGATGATGTTCATCATCGGGACGGGGAGGATGTGCGCGTTCGCGCCGCCGACGTAGCGGAAGAGCGAGAGGTCGGCCGACTCGGCCGAGGCCTTCGCGACGGCGAGCGAGACGCCGAGGATGGCGTTCGCGCCGAGGCGCTTCTTGTTGTCGGTGCCGTCGAGGCCGACGAGCTCGGCGTCGATTGTGCGCTGGTCGGTGGCATCGAGGCCCTCGAGCTCCGGGTCGATCTCGTCGATGACCGCGGCGACGGCCTGCTCGACGCCCTTGCCGTTGTAGCGCTCGGCGTCGCCGTCGCGGAGCTCGTACGCCTCGAAGGCGCCGGTCGACGCGCCAGAGGGGACGGCGGCGCGGCCGGTCGAGCCGTCATCGAGAAGGACCTCGACCTCGACGGTCGGGTTGCCGCGCGAGTCCAGGATCTCGCGAGCGTGGATCGTGTCGATGTATGCCACGGAAGTGCTCCTCAGGGGTCGTCGTGAGCGCGGGTCCCGGCTCGTTCCGGGCCCTGGGGCGATCCTAGCGAGGCCGGTGAACGGGTCCCTGGCGGGGCTCCTCGCGAGGCCTCCGCGGCCCGCGATCCGGCGGGGTGCGGCGCTGCTCGAGCGAGCGGATGACCCGGGCCGGATTGCCCGCGGCGAGCGATCCCGGCGGGATGTCCTTCGTCACGACCGAGCCGGCGCCGATGACGGAGCGCGCGCCGATCGTGACGCCCGGGCAGACGACGACGGAGCCGCCGAGCCAGCAGCCGTCCTCGATCGTGATCGGCTCGCCCGACTCCCATCCGGCGATGCGGCGCTCGGCGTCGAGCGGGTGGGTCGGCGCGAGGAGCTGCACGTTGGGGCCGATCTGCACGTCGTCGCCGATCCGGATCGGCACGACGTCGAGGGCGCAGAGGCCGAAGTTCACGAAGGTGCGCGCGCCGATGACGAGGTTCGAGCCGTAGTCGACCTGGATCGGGGCGCGGACGGTCGAGCCCTCGCCGAGCCCGCCGAGGAGCCGTTCGAGCAGCGCCCGCCCGGCCTCGTGGTCGACGGGCCAGACGCGGTTGAACTCCTCGGCGGCCGCGATCGCGGCGCGGCTGCGGCGGTCGATCTCGGGATGGTCGGCGATGTACTCCTCGCCGGCCTCGAAGCGCTCGAGCATCGAGCGCTCGTCGCCCTCCGGCAGCCGCTCGTCGCGCATGGCTACTCCCCCTGCCCCTACTCGGCCGGGCCCTCGACCGCGAGCGGCTGGAGCTCGAGCGAGCGGGGGTCGGCGACGTGCTCGTCGCGGACGTGGCCGACGTGGGTCCAGCCCTGCTCGGCGAGGGAGGCGAGGAGCGCCTTCGGGTTCTTCGGGCGCTTCTCGACGCGGACGCGCGAGCCGGGCTCGAGCCACGCGGCCTTCACGCGGGCGACGTCGATCGCGGGCATCCGCTTGTCGACGAGGAGGACGAGGTCGCGGCGCTCGGCGTCGCCGCCCGGGAGCGCCTCGAGGTCGACGAGGTCGACGATGCGCTCGAAGCCGATCGAGAAGCCCGCGGCGGGGACGTCGTGGCCGAGGAAGCGGCCGATCATGCCGTCGTAGCGGCCGCCGCCGCCGACCGAGGAGCCCGACTCGGGATGCGCGGCCTCGAAGATCGTGCCCGTGTAGTAGCCCATGCCGCGCACGAGCGTCGGGTCGAAGACGAGCGGCAGCTCGCCGCCCGCGGCGCGCACGCCCTCGGCGATCCCGAGCATCGAGTCGACCGCCTCGAGCACGGCCCCGTGCTCGCGCATGGGGCCCGGAAGCACCTCGAGCATGGCCTCGCGCTCGAGCGGGATGCCCGCGGCGATGCGCGGCGCCCACGCCTCGAGCGCCTCGCCGAGCCGCTCGACGGCCTCGACGGGCGCCTCCGCGGTCGCGCCCTCGCGGAGCTCTGCGATGACGCCCTCGGCGCCGATCTTGTCGAGCTTGTCGATCGAGATGAGCGCGCCCGGGTGGGCGGCGGCCTGGAAGCCGCACGCGTCGAGCATGCCCGTGAGCAGGCGCCGGTCGTTGAGGCGGATCGTGCAGGCGCCGAGGCCGAGGCGCGCGAGGGCCGCGGAGCCGGCCGCGAGGAGCTCGATCTCGGCGATCGGACCGGGCTCGCCCGAGATGTCGATATCGCACTGGACGAACTGGCGGTAGCGGCCCTTCTGCGGGCGCTCGGCGCGCCAGACGGGGCCGATCTGCAATGAGCGGAAGACGGTCGGGAGCGTGCCGCGGTGGGTCGCGATGAAGCGCGCGAGCGGCACGGTGAGGTCGAAGCGGAGGCCGAGGTCCGAGAGGAGGAGCGGCTCGTTCTCGTCCGCGGCGGTCTGGAGGTCGGCGTGGTCGAGGCCGCGGCGCATGACCGCGTAGGAGAGCTTCTCGTTGTCGCCGCCCATGCCCGAGTGGAGGCGCTCGGAGTCCTCGACGACGGGGGTCTCGATCTCCTCGAAGCCGTGCTCGGCGTACGCCTCCCGGATCGTCGCGAGGACGCGCTCGCGGCGGCGCTTGTCGGCGGGGAGGAAGTCGCGCATGCCGCGCGGGGAGGAGATCTGGACGGCCATGCGGGCCATTCTTCCAGCCATCCGGGCCGCCGACCGCGCGGGTCATCCTCCGGGGGCGCGCGGTCGCGGGCGATTCCGCGGTTCAATGGATGCCATGCTCCGGAACCTCGACCGCATCGCGCTCGTCGCGTACAGCGCGGTCGGCGTGCTCCAGCTCGCGAGCATCCTCATGGGCGAGGGCACCTTGCGGAACCTCACGCAGGCCCTGCTCATGCTTGTGCTCCTCGCCTACGCCCACGCGCCGCTCTCGCTCGGGGCGCTCTCGGTGCCGATGCCGGCCCGCGACCGGATCGGCCTCACCGCCGCGCTCCTGCTGAGCTGGGCCGGCGACTTCGGGCCGCGCCTCGTCGCGCCCGACTCCGAGTTCCCGTCGATGGTGCTCTTCTTCCTCGCCGCGCAGCTCGCATGGGCGTGGGAGCTCGCCTCGCGCCGGGAGCGCAGCGTGTTCGCGCGGAACCGGATCGTCATGCTCGCCTACGCGGCCGCCGGCTGCATCGTCGTGAGCGCCTGCCTGCCGGGCGCGGGCGTCTTCACGGGCCTGCTCTTCCTCTACGCCCTCGCCGTGCTCGCGACCGGCGTGCTCGCGACGGGGTACGGATGGCCGGGCACCCTCGCGGGCCTGCTCTTCATGGTGTCGAACGCCTTCGTCGGCCTCTACAAGTTCGTGCTCGCGCTCGACCCGGGCGACCCCGTGCGCGGGATCGTCATCATGGCGCCGTACATGGCCGCGCAGTCGATCATGGTCTGGGCCGTCCGCCGCGCGATCGTGCATGAGGCGCAGGCCGAGGAGACCGTGCTCGCCGTCGACGCCGCGGCGGCCGAGGCGTCGCCCTCGTCGCTCGACACCCCGGGGCTGCCGCCGGCGATCCCCGGGCCGGAGACGCGGGCGAGCTCGCGGATCTAGGGGCCGGCAGGAGCTGCCGGCCGGGCTTAGGCCTTCCCTCGCGATTCCGTGTCGCGCACGGCGTCCTCGAGGCGCCGGACGGCCCGCCTGAGCGCGCGATCGGGGTCGACGCCCTCCGCGCGGGCGCGCTCGACGAGGGCGAGGAGCTCGCCGCCGAGGGCGTCCTCGGGCGTCGCCGACTCGGCATCCGCGGGCGCCGCGTCGGCCGCGCCGAGCCCGAGGGAGGCGGCCCGGCCGAGCGTCTTCGAGGCGCGGGCGACGGGGTTGAGCGGCTCCGGGATGCCGTCGAGCACGCTCGTCCGATGCGCCTTCTCGACCGCCTTCGCCTCGTGCCAGAGCTCGAGGATGCGCGGGATGTCGCGGGTCGGCTCCGGCCCGAAGACGTGGGGGTTCCGCCGCTCGAGCTTCTCGCGCTGGTCGCGCGCAACGTCCTCGAGGTCGAAGCGTCGGGTCGGGTCGGGATCCTGCGCGGCGACGTCGGCGTGGAAGAGCACCTGGAAGAGCACGTCGCCGAGCTCCTCGCGGAGGTCCTCCGGCGAGCCCGCCTCGATCGCCTCGACGAGCTCGGCCGACTCCTCGACGAGGTAGGGCGCGAGACTCGCGTGCGTCTGCTCCTCGTACCAGGCGCAGCCGCCCTCGCCCCGGAACCGCGCCACGGTGCCGAGCAGCCGCGCGAGCTCCGCGGGGACGGCGTCGCCGGGCGCGTTCGGGCTCGGCGCGGACTCGGGCTGCGCGGCATCGGTCATGCCGACATTGTGGCGCGCCCGTCGGCGTGACGGGGCCGGCTCGCGGCCGCCGGCCGCCGGCGAGCCCGTGTCCGCGTCTCCGGGTCTCCGATCGCCGTCGCGGGGAGCCCGCGCCGCTCAGCCGCTCAGGCGGCGAGGCAGGCGCGCCTCGGACGCCGCGTCCAGGTGGCGCTCCTAGCGTGGGGGCTGGCAGGCCGGGCGACCGGCCCGGCCGCCGGAAGGAAGGGCATCATGCGCGCAGCGCGCTACTACGGCAACGGCGACATCCGCATCGACGAGATCGAGGAGCCGAAGGTCGGCCCCGGCGAGGTCGGCATCGAGGTCGCCTGGTGCGGCATCTGCGGCACCGACCTCCACGAGTACAAGGACGGGCCCATCTTCTGCCCGCCCCAGGGCCACCCGCACCCCATCTCCGGCGAGGACTCCCCCGTCACCCTCGGGCACGAGTTCTCCGGCGTCGTCGTCGAGCTCGGCGAGGGCGTCGACGACCTCGAGGTCGGCCAGCACGTCGTCGTCGAGCCGTACATCGTGCGGGACGACGTCGACACCGGCCCCGAGAGCCGCGACTACCACCTCTCGCCCGACATGAACTTCATCGGCCTCGCCGGACGCGGCGGCGGCCTCGGCGAGAAGATCTCGGTGATGCGCCGCTGGGTGCACCCGATCTCGAACGACATCCCGCTCGACCAGGCCGCGCTCATCGAGCCGCTCGCCGTCGGCTACCACGCCGTCGAGCGCTCCGGCGGCAAGGCGGGCGACGTCGCCCTCGTCGGCGGCGCTGGCCCCATCGGCCTGCTCACCGCGGCCGTCCTCAAGGCGCAGGGGCTCACGGTCATCATCTCCGAGCCCAGCCCGCTGCGCCGCCAGAAGGCCGTCGAGACGAAGGTCGCCGACCACGCCCTCGACCCATCGGCGGTCGACGTCGTCGAGGAGGTCCGCAAGCTCACGGGCGGCCGCGGCGCCGACGTCGCCTTCGAGTGCACGAGCGTCCAGGCGGCGCTCGACACGCTCGTCGATGCGCTCCGCCCGCAGGGCGTCCTCGTCATCGTCTCGATCTGGGGCAAGCCCGCGACCTTCGACATGCAGAAGATCGTGCTCAAGGAGCTGGATGTCCGCGGCACGATCGCCTACGTGAACTCGCACCCGGGCACGATCAAGCTCGTCGAGGAGGGCAAGGTCGACCTCGCCCCCTTCATCACGGGCAGAATCGGCCTCGACGGCCTCATCTCGGAGGGCTTCGACACGCTCATCAACCGCAACGAGACCGCGGTGAAGATCCTCGTCTCGCCGAGCGGCAAGGGGCTGTAGCGCCCGGCGCCGCAGCGCCTCGCGTGAACGCGAGAGGGCCCGGAGCGTGCACTCCGGGCCCTCGTCGCGTGCAGGCGCGGAGCGCCCCCTCCGGCGGCTTCGCTGAAGCTCGCTCCGCGTGACGTAGGTCGACGGAGCGCATCCCCCCGATGCGCTCCGTCCCGAGCAGGAACTCTGCCAGCTGCGGGAGAAGGACGCCATGGGGAGAACTCCCCATGGGCAGGATGCGGTCGGGCGACCGAGGCCGCGCTAGGCTTCCCGGCCCGACTCCGCGGCCTTCGCGGCGTCATCGGCGGCGGCCGAAGCGGTCGACGCGGCATCCGGCGAGGCCGGCCCCTCCTCGGCCTCCTCGTCCTCGAGCTCGAAGATCGCGCGGAAGATCCCGCGGATCCACGCGATGATCTCCTCGTCGCTCGGCGTCCCGCCGTCGCGCGCCTCGAGGTTCGGGAAGGCGAGCGAGCTCGTCGCCTCGACGAGCTTCGCGCCGGGATACATGCGGCGCAGGCGCATCTGCTTCGAGTCGGGCAGCTCCACGGGCGACATCCGGAGCGTCTTGCCGAAGACGATGAGCTCCGAGAGGCGGGCGCGGACGGCGAGGCGGCGCAGGCGCGAGACCTCGAGGAGCGTCCCGACCTCGGCCGGCGGCTCGCCGTAGCGGTCGCGCAGCTCCTCGACGACGAGGTCGATCGCGCCTGCCTTCGCCGTCGGCGAGGACGCGCTCGAGAGCTTCTGGTACGCCTCGAGGCGCAGGCGCTCCGAGCCGATGTACTCCTCCGGGATGCGCGCGTCGACGGGCAGCTCGAGTCGCAGCTCCGTCTGCCCCTCGGCGACCTCGCCGCGGAAGGTCGAGACCGCCTCGCCGATCATCCGGAGGTAGAGGTCGAAGCCGACGCCCGCGATGTGGCCCGACTGCTCGCCGCCGAGGAGGTTGCCCGCACCGCGGATCTCGAGGTCCTTCAGCGCGACCTGCATGCCCGAGCCGAGCTCGTTGTTCGCCGCGATCGTCTCGAGGCGGTCCGTCGCGGTCTCGGTGAGCGGGCGCGCGCCGTCGTAGAGGAAGTACGCGTAGCCGCGCTCGCGGCCGCGGCCGACGCGCCCGCGCAGCTGGTGGAGCTGCGAGAGGCCGTAGCGCTCGGCGTCGTCGATGATGAGCGTGTTCGCGTTCGGGATGTCGAGGCCGGTCTCGACGATCGTCGTCGTGACGAGCACGTCGAACTTCCGCTCCCAGAAGTCGACGATGACCTGCTCCAGGCTCGACTCGGAGAGCTTGCCGTGCGCGACGGCGATGCGCGCCTCGGGCACGAGCTCCGCGAGCTCGGCGGCGATCCGGTTGATCGACGAGACCCGGTTGTGGACGTAGAACACCTGCCCCTCGCGGAGGAGCTCGCGGCGGATGGCGGCCGCGATCTGGCGATCCGACTTCGGCCCGACGAAGGTGAGGATCGGCTGGCGGTCCTCCGGCGGCGTCGCGAGCGTCGACATCTCGCGGATGCCGGTCACCGCCATCTCGAGCGTGCGCGGGATCGGCGTCGCGCTCATCGCGAGGATGTCGACGTTCGTCTTGAGCTTCTTCAGCGCGTCCTTGTGCTCGACGCCGAATCGCTGCTCCTCGTCGATGATGAGCAGGCCGATGTCCTTGAACGCGATGCCCTCGGTGAGGATGCGGTGCGTGCCGATGACGATGTCGACCGAGCCGTCCGCGAGGCCGCGCTTCGTCTCCTCCGACTCCTTCTTCGACTGGAAGCGGGACAGGCCCCGGATCGTCACGGGGAAGCCCGCCATGCGCGCCTGGAAGGTCTCGAGGTGCTGGCGCACGAGGAGCGTCGTCGGCACGAGCATGACGACCTGCTTGCCGTCCTGCACGGCCTTGAACGCGGCGCGCACCGCGACCTCGGTCTTGCCGAAGCCGACGTCGCCGGAGAGGAGGCGATCCATCGGGATCGGCCGCTCCATATCGCGCTTCACCTCGTCGATCGTCTGGAGCTGGTCGGCGGTCTCGGCGAAGGGGAAGGCCTCCTCGAGCTCGCGCTGCCACGGCGTGTCGGGGCCGAAGGCGTGGCCCTTCGACGCCATGCGCGCCGAGTAGAGCTTCACGAGCTCGACGGCGATGTCGCGGACGGCCTTCCGCGCGCGGCCCTTCGCGGCGGCCCAGTCCTGGCCGCCCATCTTCGAGAGCGCGGGCTCCTCGCCGCCGACGTAGCGGGTGAGCTGGTCGAGCTGGTCGGTCGGCACGAAGAGCTTGTCGCCCGGCTGCCCGCGCTTCGAGGGCGCGTACTCGATGACGAGGTACTCGCGGGTCGTCTTCTGGCGGGTGCGCGCGTTCGTGATGACCTGGCGCTGCGCGAGCTCGCGGAAGCGCCCGATGCCGTGCGTGTCGTGCACGACGAGGTCGCCCGGCTTGAGCTGGAGCGGGTCGACGACGGTGCCGCCGCGTCGCCGGGCGAGCTTGCGGGGCTGGCGCGCGTCGACGCCGGCGGCGCGGCCGTAGAAGTCGCCCTCGGTGAGCACGGCGAGCTTCGCGGCGGGCAGCTCGAGGCCGTTCGCGACGGAGGACTGCACGAGGTAGGCGACGCCCGGCTCGAGGGCGTCCGGCAGCTCGTCGACGGGGCGGCCGGCCTGCTCGCGCTCGGCGAGCAGCTGGGCGGCGCGCTCGACGAGGCCATGGCCCCGGCTCGCGATGACGACCGACCATCCGGCGGCGAGGCGGCTCGCGACGTGCGCGAGGGCGCCCTCGGCGTTGCCGGAGAAGCTCGGGACGGCGTCGCCCGGCACGTCGATCGCGACGTCCTCGTCGTCCTGGTGGAGGGGCGAGAGCGTCCACCAGGCGCGCTCCCCTGCCGACTCGCGCAGCTGCGGGAGGGTGAGGAAGTCGCCCGCGGCGAGGTCGATGGGCGCCTGCGCGCCGGCGGTCGCGGCCGACCAGGCGGCGGCGAGGAACTCCTTGTTCGTCTCCGCGAGGTGGAGGGCGCGGGTGACGACGCGCTCGGGCGAGACGACCGCGACGGCGGCCTCCTCGGGGAGGTAGTGGGCGAGGTCGACGAGGCCGGGCACGAGCGCCGGCGCGAGCGACTCCATACCCTCGACCGGGATGCCCTCCTCGATCTTCGCGAGCATCTGCTCGAGGCTCGGGAACTCGGGCCGCATCTCGCGGGCCCGCTGCCGCACGCCCTCGTCGAGGAGCAGCTCGCGGCTCGGGGTGAGGCGGACGGCGTCCACCTCGGCGTCGAGCGAGCGCTGGTCGGAGACGGCGAAGGGACGGATCTCCTCGATCTCGTCGCCGAAGAAGTCGATGCGGAGCGCGTGGTCGGCGTCCGGCGGGAAGACGTCGAGGATGCCGCCGCGGACGGCGAACTCGCCGCGGCGGGTCACCATGTCGACGCGCGAGTACGCGAGCTCGACGAGGCGGCGCGAGATGGCCTCGAGGTCGTTGCCGCGGGAGCCGGCGGCGAGGTCGATCGTGCGGGGCTCGTCGAGGCCCGGCAGGAGCGGCTGGAGGGCGGCGCGGACGCTCGCGAGCAGCACGAAGGGGCGCTCGCGGCCGCCGGCCTTCCACTCGGCGAGGGCGCGCATCGCGACGAGGCGGCGGCCGGTCGTCTCGGCGGAGGGGCTGAGGCGCTCGTGCGGGAGCGTCTCCCAGGCGGGCAGCTCGACGAGCTCGGCCTGGGGCAGGTAGGCAGCGAGGTCGTCGCGGAGCTGCTCGGCCTCGCGGCTCGTCGCCGTGATCGCGGCGAGGCAGCGGGCCTCGGGCGCGCGCTCGGCGAGGAGCCCGGCGAGGAGCGGCCCGCGCATGCCGTCGACGAGCGTGAAGTCGCCGGATCGGCCGAAGGATTCGAGCGCGGCCGCGAACCCTTCGGCGTCGCGGAGTGCTGGGACGACGGCCTGGATGCTCACTCGGACGATCCTACGAGGGCCTCGGACATCACGAGCGCGCGTCCGCTCCCCGCGGACGGGAACGGCGCCGGATGTCGATGCCCCTACGCGAGCTCCGCCGTGTCGAGGAGCACCGTGAACGGCCCCTCGTTCACCGACTCCACTTGCATCATCGCGCCGAAGCGGCCGGTCTCGACGTGCAGGCCCTCGGCGCGGAGCAGCTCGACGAGCCGCTCGACGAGGGGCTCCGAGTGCTCGCGCGGGCTCGCGGCCGACCAGGAGGGGCGGCGGCCCTTCCGGGCGTCCCCGTAGAGGGTGAACTGGCTCACGACGAGGATCGGCGCGCCCGCGTCGGCGGCCGACACCCCCCCCTCGAGGATGCGGAGGCCCGCGAGCTTGCGGACGAGCTTCGCGGCCTCGGCCTCGTCGTCGGAGTGCGTGACGCCGACGAGGGCCATGAGGCCGGGCTTCGGGAGCGATCCCACGACCTCGCCGTCGACGAGGACGCGGGCGCTCGAGCAGCGGGTGACGACGGCGCGCACGGCTACGCCTTCCCATGGACGGCGTTCTGGGCGGCGAGGAGGCCCTCGCGCGCGATGAGCTCGACGGCGTCGGCCGCCTCCCGGACGAGGATCGGCAGCGTCTCGCGCTCGGTCTTCGAGAAGGGCGCGAGCACGAAGTCGGCCGGGTCCTGGCGTCCCGGCGGGCGCCCGATGCCGACGCGGACGCGGAGGAACTCGGGGCTGCCGAGCGCCTTCACGGCGTCGCGGAGGCCGTTGTGGCCGCCGTGCCCGCCGCCCTGCTTGAGCTTGAGGGCGTCGAAGTCGATGTCGAGCTCGTCGTGGACGACGATGATCCGCTCGACCGGCAGGTCGTAGTAGCCGCGCAGCTGCGCGATCGGGCCGCCGGACTCGTTCATGTAGGTGTTCGGCTTCGCGAGGACGAGCTTCGGGGCACCGGGCGCGATGCGGCCCTCGGCGGTGCGTGCGTTCGCCTTCGCGTGGCGCGAGAAGCTCGCGCCGATGCGGCTCGCGAGCTCGTCGAGCACCATCTGGCCGACGTTGTGCCGGGTGGCGGCGTAGCGGTCGCCGGGGTTGCCGAGGCCGACGACGAGCCAGGCGTCCTGCGCCATGTGGATCCTCTCTCGCGGGCCGCGGGGCGTGGCCTCGCGCGGCGGATGGCCGGGCCGCGCGCATCGCGGCGGCCGCGATCACGCTACCGGAGGCCGCGGACGCCCCGAACGGGGTCTGCCGCCGGGCGCGCACGGACCGCGGGAACGGGCAAGGGCCCGGCCGCCGAAGCGGACCGGGCCCTCGCGGAGCTCGCGCGGAGCGTCGGGGACTACTCGCCCTCGGCCGGCGCCTCCGAGGCCGCCGCGCCGTCCTCCTCGGCCGCGGCCTCCTGGTCGGACTCGTCGCCGAGGTCCTGCGCGACCGGGGCCTGGATCGAGACGACGATGAGGTCCGACTCGGCGTCGACGAGCGTCGTGCCCTTGGGGAGCTGGACGTCCGTGGCGTGGATGACCGTGCCCTCCTCGAGGCCCTCGATCGAGACGACGATCGACTCGGGGATGTGCATGGCCTCGGTCGAGACGAGGAGCGTCGTGGCGTCCTGGATGGCCTGGAGGCCCGACTGCGGCTCGCCCTCGAGGTGCACGGGGACCTCGACCTGGACGAGCTCGCCCTTCTTGATGATGACGAGGTCGAGGTGCTCGATGATCTGGCGCACCGGATCGCGCTGCACGTCCTTGACGAGCGCGACCTCGCCGCCCTTGCCGTCGACGTCGAGCTCGACGATCGCGTTGGCCTGGCGGATGAGGAGCATCGTCTCGTGGCCCGGGAGGGTGAGGTGACGGGGCTCGGCGCCGTGGCCGTAGAGGACGGCGGGGATCATGTCCTTCGCGCGGATCTTGCGCGCAGCGCCCTTGCCGAACTCGGTGCGCTCCTGGACCTTGAGAACCTGGGTCTCTGACATTGCTTCTCCTTCTCGACTCGTCGGATCGCGTGGAGGAGATCGGAGGATGGCCGCCGAAACCTGGATCACCGCGTCGATCACGGGCGCACCGTGCGCCCCTCGCCGAAGTACAGTCGCCCATCCTATGCGGAGCCCGCGCCGGCCGCCATCCCCACGCCGAGCCGGCGCCGCGCGGGCCAGGCGCGCGAATGAAATCTTTGTTTCAGTCTGCGAATGCTGTACGCTTTCGTTCATTCCGAATCGATGGCCGCTTCGGAACCGACCCGCAAGGAGCGAACCATGGCAACGGAGCCATCGCGTCGTCCCCATCCCGCAGCCCTGCAGCCCGAGCCCGGCGGAGGCGTCCGCC
Organism: Pseudoclavibacter triregionum; assembly: GCA_910822395.1. GTDB lineage: Bacteria > Actinomycetota > Actinomycetes > Actinomycetales > Microbacteriaceae > Pseudoclavibacter > Pseudoclavibacter triregionum. The sequence continues at coordinate 1,458,916 of OU365335.1, read as the reverse complement.
CGCGGCGCCCGCTGCGCACGTGGGAAGTCACGGCGATCTCCATCGGCTTCATGGGACCGGTCATGGCGATGTCTCTCAACGGCATCGGCGTCGCCGGCCTCGTCGGCAAGGCCGTCCCCTTCACCTTCATCCTGAGCTTCGCGGGCACGCTGCTCGTGGCCTACGGATTCATCCGGCTCACACGCCGCATCGACCACGCCGGCTCCGTCTACGCGCTCTCCGGCGCGACGCTCGGGCCGCGCGCCGGCTTCTTCGGCGGCTTCGCCCTCCTGGGCACCTACCTCTTCCTCGCCGCCTGCATCGCGGGCGCCTGCGCCGTGTTCTTCGAGGCGATGGCCGAGCAGCTCGGCTGGGCGCTCCCCGGCTGGGCGTGGATCGCGGTGATGGTCGTCGTCGCGATCGCCGCCCTCGCCCTCAACGTCCGGGAGTCGCGCGTCACGGCCCAGACCCTGCTCGGCATCGGCTTCGTCGGGATCGCGGCGATGCTCGTGCTCGCCGTGGTCATCATCGTCCGCGTCGGCTCCGGCGACGCGCCCGTGAGCACGGGCATCGACCTCAGCGTCCTCACCCCGGGCGACGCGCCGCTCAGCGCGCTCATGACCGCATCGGTGTTCGCCTTCCTCTCCTGGGCCGGATTCGAGTCGGGCACCTCGCTCAGCGAGGAGACCACCGAGCCGCGGCGCGTCATCCCGAAGGCGCTCCTGCTCGCCGTCGTCATCGGCGGCATCGTCTACGTGCTCGTCATGTTCGCCCAGATGATCGGCTTCGGCACCGACGAGGCCGGCCAGGCCGCGTTCGCCGAGGCGTCCTCGACCCTCACCGCGCTCGCCGCCGCGTACATCGGCCCATGGTTCAGCGTCCTCATCGCAGTCATCGCCTTCTGCGTCGCTTTCGCCTCGCTGCTCAGCGCGACCACCGCCGCCTCGCGGCTGCTCTTCGCGCTCGCGCGCGACGGCTTCGGGCCCGCCCGCCTCGCCGAGCAGCACCCGACGACGGGCGTGCCGATCCCGAGCGTCATCGTCACCACCGCGATCGTGCTCGCGATGGCGGTCGGCCTCGCGCTCGGCGGCGCCACGAGCGTCGACGTCTACTACTGGTACGCCACGATCGGCACGCTGTGCATGGTCGTCGCCTACGCGATGGCCTCGGTCGGGGTCATCCGATTCGCGCTGCGGCCCTCCTCCGGGATCCCCCGATGGGAGATCATCATCCCGATCCTCGGCATCGCGTACCTCGCGTTCGTCTACGTCATCCAGGTGGTCGGCCAGGAGGCGCCCTACACCTACTTCCCCTGGATCGCGGGCGCGTGGTGCGCGCTCGGGTTCGTCATCGTCCTCGCACGTCCCGCTCTCGCGGCGCGCATCGGCGCGCGCCTCACCACGGAAGATCTGGAGTAGCCATGACCGCCAACGACGCCCCGCTCGACGAGCTCGTCTTCGTCGCCACCAGCGACATCGCCGCGCGCACGAAGGGTCGATCCATGCGGCTCGCCGACTTCACCGAGCGCACGAGCCTCGGCTGGGTCCCCGCCAACCTCGGCATAGGCCCGCTCGGCCACATCGTTGACGACATCCCCTTCGGCTCGCACGGCGACCTCCGACTGAAGCCGGACCACGCCTCCCGCGCGCGGGTCGAGGGCATCCCCGGCTCGCACCCGGTGACGATCGTGTTCGCCGATCTCGTGGAGACCGACGGCACCCCGTGGAGCGCCTGCCCCCGCACCTTCCTCCGCGAGGCCGCCGCCGAGCTCGAGCGCGAGCACGGCATCGTGACGAAGTGCGCCTTCGAGCACGAGTTCGTCGACATGACCGAGCAGGGCGAGCACCACCCCTTCTCGTACCAGGGGTTCCGGCGCCTGGAGCCCATCGGCACCGAGCTCATGACGATCCTCCACCGCGCGGGCATCGAGCCCGAGACCTGGCTGCCCGAGTACGGCCGCCACCAGTTCGAGGTGACCTTCGCGCCCACTACCCCCGTCGCGGCGGCCGACCGCGCCATCCTCGTCCGCGACATCGTCTACGACCTCTTCGCCGCGCACGGGCGCGAGGCCTCGTTCGCGCCGGTCGTCTCCCCCGGCGCCGGCGGCAACGGGGTCCACGTCCACATCGGGCTGTCCGATCTTGACGGGAACCCCATCGCCTACGACGCCTCCCGGCCGGGCCGGCTCTCCGAGGTCGCGGGGCGCTTCGCGGCCGGCATCGTGCGCCACGCGCCCGCGCTCACGGCGCTGTTCGCGCCCCTCGTGACGAGCTACGAGCGGCTGCGCCCCCACAACTGGTCGACCGCGCGCGCGTTCCTCGGCATCCAGAACCGCGAGGCGCTCCTGCGCGTTTGCCCGACCAACGAGATCGACGGCCGCGACCCCGCGCCGCAGCTGCACTTCGAGTTCCGCAGCTCCGACATCGGGGCGAACCCGTGGCTGCTGCTCGGCCTCCTTTTCAAGGCGGGGATGGAGGGCCTGAAGCACGACCTCGAGCCGGCCACGATCATCCACGGCGAGCTCGACCTCGAGGGCCGCGACCGCGATCTGCCCAAGCTCCCCGGCAGCCTCGACGAGGCGCTCGATCTCCTCATGGCCGACGAGGTCGTCACCGGCTGGCTCGACCCGGCCTTCCTCGCGACCTTCGAGGCCATCAAGCGCGACGAGTCGGTCTACGTGCGCGGGCGCTCGCTCGCCGAGCAGTGCGAGGTGTACACCCGTGTCTACTGATCCCGTCGGCGGCCTCGACCTCTCCGGGCTCGAGCTCTTCGACCACCACTGCCACGGCGTCACGGCCGACGACCTCGGCAGGGAGCGCCTGGAGGACCTCCTCACCGAGTCGTCCTGGCCGGCGGCGGGCCCCACCCGCTTCGACACGCAGATCGGCTTCGCGGTGCGCCGCTGGTGCGCGCCCGAGCTCGGCCTCGAGCCGTTCGCGAGCCCGGAGGACTACGTGGCCCGCCGGCTCGAGCTCGGCGGCCGGGGCGCGAGCGAGCGCCTGCTGCGCGCCGCCGGGATCGCCACGCTCGGCATCGAGACCGGCATCCGCAGCGACGAGGTGCTCGGCCCGGCCGAGATGGGCGAGGCGGCCGGGGCCCGGGTCCACGAGATCATCCGCCTCGAGCGCGAGGCGGAGCTCGTGGCCGAGGAGCTCGCCGCGGGCCAGGCCGACGGCTCCGCGTACCTCGACGCGGTGACCGCGCGGCTCGAGGCGCGGCTCGACACGGCGATCGGCGTGAAGACGATCGCCGCGTATCGGATCGGCCTCGACTTCGACCCGACCCCGCCCGATCGCCCCGCGGTCGAGGCGGCGGCCGCACGCTGGCTCGCGGAGCTCGCCGACGGCCGCCGGGCCCGGCTCGCCGACCCCGTCCTCATCCGGCACCTCATCTGGTGGGCGATCGGGCGGCGCACCGCCATCCAGGTGCACATCGGCTACGGCGACGCGGACGTGGACCTCCACCGGTGCACGCCCCTCCTGCTCACCGGCCTCCTGCGCGCCACGGCCGACTCGGGCGCCCGCTTCATGCTCCTGCACTGCTACCCCTATCACCGGGAGGCCGGCTACCTGGCCGACGTCTTCCCGCACGTCTACTGCGACGTTGGGCTCGCCATCAACTACACGGGCGCGCGCTCGACGGCCGTCATCGCCGAGTCGCTCGAGCTCACCCCGTTCGGGCGCTCGCTCTTCTCCACGGACGCCTTCGGCGCGGCGGAGCTCTACCACCTCGGCGCCCTCCTCTTCCGCCGCGGCCTCGGCCGCGTGCTCGCCAGCTTCCGGGAGGACGAGGGGTGGCCCGAGGCCGAATGCCTCCGCATCGCCGAGTCGATCGGCGCCCGCAACGCGCTCCGCGCCTACGAGCTCGCCTGAGCCGCCCAGCTGAAAGGAACACCGTGCCTGACACCGATCTCGACGACCTCGGCGCCGCCTGGCTCGCCGCGCTCGAGCGGGAGCTGCCCGGCGCCGCGGAGCTGCGCCGCCGGATCCACGCCGACGCCCGCGTCTCCGGCTGCGAGCGGCCGACGGCCGATCGCGTCGCCGAGGCGGTCGGAGCGGCCTTCGAGCCGGCGGCGGACACCGGCGGCGTAGCCCGCTTCGGCCCGCAGGAGGGCCCCTGCGTGCTCGTGCGGGCCGAGCTCGACGCGCTCCCCGTGCGCGAGAGGACCGGCGTCGACTGGGCCTGTGACACCGGCGCCATGCACGCCTGCGGCCACGACGTGCACCTCGCGGCGCTCGCGGCGCTCCTGCGCGCGGCCCGCGGCCTCGAGCTGCCGGTCGGCCTGCTCGCGGTGCTCCAGCCCCGTGAAGAGACCTATCCCTCCGGGGCGCAGGATCTCCGCGAGGCGGGGCTGCTCGATCGGTGGGACGTCGCGCGGGCCGTGGGCGCCCACGTCCATCCGGGCGTGCCCCGGGACGGCGTGGCCACGGGGCCGGGGCCCGTCAACGCCGCCTCGTCCGAGATCGAGATCGTCGTCCGCGGCGCCGGCGGCCACGGCGCCTACCCCCACCAGGCCCGCGATGTGGCCGCCGCCGTGAGCGGCATCGTCCTCGCCCTGCCCGAGCTCGTGCGGCGCGCGGTCGACCCGCTCGCGCCGGCGCTCGTGAGCGTGGGCACCATCGTCGTGGGCGAGGGCAGCGCGAACGTCCTCCCCGGGGAGGGCAGGATCCGCGCGATGCTGCGCACGATACGGCCCGGCGACGACGAGCGGGTCGTCGAGGCCGTCCGGCGCTTCGCCGCCGGCCACGCCGCGGGGCTCGGCGCCGAGGCCCAGGTGGAGTGGACCGTCGGCGAGCCCGTGCTCGCGAACGACGCGGAGCTCGTCCGCGCCTTCGAGGAGCGCCTCCCCGGGCTCGGGCTCGAGGCGGCCGCGCCGATGCGCTCGCTCGGCGCCGACGACTTCTCCTTCTTCGCCGAGGCGGTCCCCTCGATCATGTGCTTCGTCGGGGTCGACTCGGCGGGCCCGGAACCGGGCGCCTCGCTGCACGACCCGACGTTCCTGCCCGATGACGGCGCCGTGGCCCGCGTGGCGCGCGCCATGCTCGGCGGATACCTCGCAGCGGTCGAGACGATGCGAGCCGGCGGCCCGGCGTGACCGGCCCGCGGCGTCGCCTAGTCGAGCCCGTCGAGCTCGCGGCGGATCGGATCGACGGCGGCGAGCCGCTCGAGCGCGTCCTCCCCGCGGCGGCGCTCGACGGCTTCGCTGAGCGCCTCGACGAGGGCGAGCGCGGGCACGAGCGTGTCGGAGGCGCCCGCCGACTCGACCCGGGCGATGAGCGTCACGTGCGCGCTCGCCGCGACCGGCGAGCGCCATCGGTCGGTGACGAGCACGACGCGGCCGCCCGCCTCCGCGGCACGGCGCGCGATGGCCGCCATCCGCGGCTGGTAGCGACGGAAATCGAAGATGACCATGACGTCGCCGGGGCGGGCGTCCGCAAGCTCGGCGGCCGCGAGCACCGACGGCCCCGGCAGCAGCCGGACCTCCGGTCGGATCGGGGCCAGCTGGGCGACGAGATGCGCCGCCGCGGCCCGGGAGTAGTCGCCGCCCACGGCGGTGACGCGGCGCCCCTCGGCGCTGAGCAGCGCGACGGCCGCCGCGAAGTCCGACCGCGCGGCGGAGCCGAGCGTGTCCTCGACGCCCGCCGCGATCGCGCGGCGCGAGGCGTCGAGGGGGTCGCCCGGGCGGCCGCGCACGACCCTCGCCTGCGAGAGCGCGGAGGCGTCGCGCCCGCCGAGCTCGTCGCGCAGCTCGTCCTGGAAGGCCCGGAACGACTCGAAGCCGAGCGCGCTCACGAACCGCACGACGCTCGGCGCGCTCACGCCCGCCGCGGACGCGAGGCTCGCCACGGTGTCGAGGCCCGCGGCGGGGTAGTTCTCGAGCAGCGCCCGCGCGATGCGGCGGCCGGTCGGCGGCAGGCGGAGCGTGTCGTCGGCCAGCCTCGCCGCGATGCCGCCCGCGGCGGCCTCCTCGCTCGTCACCGCGGCCCCCGCTCGTCGTCCTGCCCGTCCCGACCCGCCGCGGCCCTGCGAGGGGCGCGGCGATCAGCTCATCTTCCCACGACCCCGCTGCGAGGTGCGCATGCCCTGCCCTGACCGCCCCCTCCCCCTCGACGAGCGCGAGCGCCGCCTCGAGGAGGCCGCGCACGCTCGCGACGTCGCGGTCATCTCCGGCGTCGAGCGCCTGCGCTTCTTCCCCCTCGCGGTCGAGCGCGGACGCGGCGCCACGCTCACCGCCGTCTCCGGGCGCGAGCTCATCGACCTCTCCGCGAGCTGGACGGCCGCGGGGCTCGGCCTCGGGCATCCCGCGATCGCCGAGGCCATCGCCGAGGCCGCCGCGACGATGTCCGGTGCGTCGGTCCTGTCGGCCGCCGGGGCGCGCTCGACGCGGCTCGCCGAGCGGCTGGCCGCCCTCGTCCCGGTGCGCGGCGACGCGCGCGTGTACCTCGGACTCGCCGGCACCGACGCCAACGACGTCGCGGTGCGGGGTGCCCGGCACGCGACGGGGCGCGAGCGGGTCGTGGCCTTCCGCGGCGGCTACCACGGCGGGCTCGGGCTCGCGCAGGAGGTGTCGGGATTCCGAGCCGGCGACGGCGAGGACGCCCCGCAGGCCCGGCTCATCCCCTTCCCGGCGAGCCCGGAGCAGCTGGACGAGAGCCTCGAGCTGCTCGACGCCGCCCTCGCCGGCCGCGAGACGGCGGCCGTCATCGTCGAGGCGATCCAGTGCGACGGCGGCGTCATCGTCCCCCCGGACGGCTTCCTCTCGGCCGTGCGCGCCGCCTGCGATCGGACGGGGACGCTCCTCATCGTGGACGAGGTCAAGGCGGGCCTCGGGCGCGCCGGAACGCGCTTCGCCTTCGAGGCGGAGCCGGATGTCGTCCCCGACGTCGTGACGCTCGGGAAGTCGCTCGGCGGAGGCCTGCCCGTGAGCGCCGCCATCGGCGACGCCGCGATCCTCGACGGCCCCGTCGCCTCGGCGCTGCTCACGGCCGCCGGCGCCGACGTGCCCTGCGCGGCCGCGTGCGCGGTCCTCGACCTCGTCGCCTCGGACGAGGTCGCCGCGGAGGCGGCGCTGCGGGCGCGCCAGCTCGAGGGCGCGCTCTCCGGCTACGTCTCCTCCGGGCGCCCGGGCGCCGGCCTCGTCCGCGAGGTCAGGGGCCGGGGCCTCCTGCGCGGGATTGAGCTCGCGGGCGCCGACGGCGAGCCGGCCGCCGCCACCGCCGCGCGGGTCGCGTACCGCGCGTGGGAGCTCGGCGCGGTGGTCTACATCGTGCGCGAGGATGTCCTCGAGCTCACCCCGGCGCTGACCATCGGCGAGGCCGAGCTCGAGCTCGGGCTGCGCCGCCTCCTCCAGGCGATCGACGACGTCGCCGAGGGCGCCGCCCCGGCCGACGGCCTCAGCGACTACGCCGGCTGGTAGCCGGCCAAGAAAGGAGAGCAGCGATGCTCGGATTCCCCCTCACCATCGTCGAGGACCGCGCCCGCACGGCCCTCGGCCTCTCGTCCGCGGTGCGCGCCCTCGAGGCCGCCCTGGCGGAGTTCGGCGCGCCCGCCGAGCGGCTCGACCCCGCCGCCGTCGTGGAGGGCTCGGATCGGTTCGCCCGCACCGCCGCCATCCTCTACGTCGTCGACGCGCGGGCCCTCGAGAAGCCGCCGAGCGCCGCGGGCGGGCGGCTCGAGCTCCTCCTCGACGCCGTCCGGGCCATCCGCGCGAAGAACGGCCGCGTGCCGATCTACCTCATCGGCGAGCACCTCACCGCGCGCGCGATGCCGGATGAGGTCCTCGCCGAGATCGAGGGCGTCATCAACGCCTACGAGGACACGCCCCAGTTCGTCGCGAGAGCCGTCGAGCGCCAGGCCCGCGAGTACCTCGACTCGCTCGCGCCGCCCTTCTTCCGCGCCCTCATGCGCTACGCGGGCGACGGCGCGTACTCGTGGCACTGCCCCGGGCACTCGGGCGGCACGGCGTTCCTCAAGTCGCCGGTCGGCAACGTGTTCCGCGACTTCTTCGGCGAGCGGATGCTGCGCTCCGACGTGTGCAACGCCGTCGAGGAGCTCGGCCAGCTGCTCGACCACACCGGCCCGGTCGCCGAATCCGAGCGCCGCGCCGCGCGCACCTTCCGCGCCGACCACCTCTACTTCGTGACCAACGGCACCTCCACCTCGAACAAGATCGTGTGGAACTCGATGGTCGGCGCCGGCGACGTCGTCGTCGTCGACCGCAACTGCCACAAGTCGGTCCTCCACGCGATCATGCTCACGGGCGCCGTGCCGATCTACCTCACGCCCACCCGCAACCGCGCGGGCATCATCGGGCCGATCCCGCGCCGCGAGTTCTCGCCCGAGTCGATCCGCGAGAAGATCGAGCGGAACCCGTTCATCGCCGACAAGTCGACGACGCCGCGCGTGCTCACGATCACCCAATCCACCTACGACGGCATCGTCTACAACGCCGCCGAGATCAAGGACACCCTCGACGGCCGCGTCGGGGCGCTCCACTTCGACGAGGCCTGGCTGCCCCACGCGGCCTTCCACGAGCTCTACCGCGACATGCACGCGATCGACACCGACCGCAGCCGCACCCGCTCCTCGCTCGTCTACGCCACGCAGTCCACGCACAAGCTGCTCGCCGGCCTCTCGCAGGCCTCACAGATCCTCGTGCAGAATGCGGAGGAGACCCGCCTGGACGAGGGCATCTTCAACGAGGCCTACCTCATGCACACCTCGACGAGCCCGCAGTACGCGATCATCGCGAGCTGCGACGTCTCGGCCGAGATGATGGCGGGGACCGGCGGCGAGGCGCTCGTCGCCGAGGCGATCACCGAGTCGATGGAGTTCCGCCGCGCGATCATTCGCATCGGCGAGGACCTCGCCGCCCGCGGCGAGTGGTGGTTCGGCGTGTGGGGGCCCGACACCCCGCCGCGCGAGGGCCTGCCGGAGCGATCGGAGTGGCTCATCCGCGGCGACGCGACGTGGCACGGCTTCGAAGAAGTCGACGAGGACTTCACCATGCTCGACCCGATCAAGGTGACGCTCACCACCCCAGGCCTCTCGGTGCGCGGCGAGTACGACGACGAGGGCATCCCCGGCATCCTCCTCGCCCGCTACCTCGCCGAGCACGGCGTCGTGGTCGAGAAGACCGGGCTCTACTCGCTGTTCATCCTCTTCACCATCGGCGTCACGAAGGGGCGGTGGAACACGCTCATCGCCGAGCTGCATCGCTTCAAGCGCGCCTATGACGAGAACCTGCTCGTCGAGGAGGCCATGCCCCGCTTCGCGGCCGAGCACCCGCGCTACGCCAGGGAGGGCCTGCGCGATCTGGCCGGCCGCCTGCACCGGGCCTACCGCGAGCGCGACGTGGCGAACCTCGCCACCGACATCTACCTCGACCAGCCGGAGATGGCGATGCTCCCGGCCGACGCGTGGACGGCGATGACCTCGGGGCGCGTCGAGCACGTCCCGATCGTGGACCTCGCCGGCCGTACCACCGCGGTGCTGCTCACGCCCTACCCGCCGGGCATCCCGCTCGTGGTGCCGGGCGAGCGCATCAGCCCGCGCATTGTGGAGTACCTGCTCCACGAGTCGCGGCTCGCCGACGAGTTCCCCGGCTTCAACGGCATCACGCACGGGCTCGCCGACGACGGCCGCGGCCGCCGGACCGTCCCGTGCATCGTAGAGGAGGGCGGCGGCCTGCCCGGCTAGCCGCTAGCGCCCGGCGCCCCGGCTCCAGCCGGCGCGCCGGGCCGCCCGGGCCCCGAGCCCCGCCGCGAGGTAGACCGCCCCGAGCAGGAGCGTCGTGACCGCGAGCAGCGAGCTCACCGCGGCCGCCACGCCCGCGACGACGTCGTCGACCGCGCCGCCGATGACGTCGTCGAGGGGGCCGATCCCGGTCGAGAACGCGCCGGCGTCGAGCGCGCCCGCGAGCAGGCCCGCGAGCAGCTGGGGGAAGAACATCGTCGCGCCGCCGAGCAGCGCCATGATCGCCCCGCAGATGACGGCGCCCAGGCCCGACCACGCCGTGGTGAGCACGGCGAGGAAGGCGGCGACGACGGCGCCGAGGAGCAGCAGGGGGCCCGAGACCGGGGCGCCGGAGCCTTCCTGGCCGGTCAGCGCGATCTGGGCCTCGAGCACCGTGCCCACGATGCCGGCGGCGAGGAGGGCGAGCGCGGCGCCCGTGAGCAGCAGGCACAGCAGCAGCGACGCCGCGCGGGCGAGCCCCCCGGGGCCGGGCCCGCGGCCGGGCCAGGCGGGCACGCCGTAGGCGGCGGCCGGGATGGGGGCGGCAGCCGGGAAGGCGGCGGGGGCCGGGATCGGGGCCGAGGCGGCCCAAGACGGCTCCCTCGCCGCGCGCGTCCGGTCGTACGCGTACTCCCCCGCATCGCGCGATCCCTCGCCGCGCGCGTCCCGCCCGCGCCGCGGCGCCTCGGGGTAGGGGTCGGTGGGCTGCTCGGGCACCTCGAGCCGCGCGGTGGGCTCGACGGGGCCGCCCAGCTCGTACGGCCGGGTGCGGTCGTCCAGCGCCATGTCGCTCCCCTCGCTTCGGAACGGACAGTCTCGCACCGCGAGCTTCGGGCGCGCCGTCGCGCCGCCGGATCGCCCCGCGCTTCGATAGCGTTGGACCACGCCGACGAAAGGGACGCCCGATGACCGAGACCGCCGCCCGCATCGACCCCGTCGAGGCTCCCGCCCCGGCCGCCAACATCGGCGTCGTCGGCCTCGCCGTCATGGGCTCGAATCTCGCCCGCAACCTCGCGAGCCGCGAGGGCAACACCGTCGCCGTCTTCAACCGCTCCCCTGAGCGCACCCGCAGGCTCGTCGCCGAGCACCCCGAGGCGGGGTTCATCCCGGCGGAGACGCTCGAGGCGTTCGCGGCCTCGCTGCAGCGGCCGCGCACCGCGATCATCATGGTGCAGGCGGGCGCCGCCACCGACGCCGTCATCGACGGCCTCTGCGAGGTGTTCGAGCCGGGCGACATCATCGTCGACGGCGGCAACGCGCTCTTCACCGACACGATCCGCCGGGAGGCGGCCGTCCGCGCGAAGGGCCTCCACTTCGTCGGCGCGGGCATCTCGGGCGGCGAGGAGGGCGCGCTCCACGGCCCGAGCATCATGCCCGGCGGCACGGCCGAGGCCTACGAGACGCTCGGCCCGATCCTCGCCTCGATCGCGGCGAAGGCGCCCGAGGACGGCGAGCCCTGCGTCACCCACATCGGCACCGACGGCGCCGGCCACTTCGTGAAGATGATCCACAACGGCATCGAGTACGCCGACATGCAGCTCATCGCCGAGGCCTACGACCTCCTCCGCCGCGTCGGCGGCATGGAGCCGGCGCAGATCGCGGACGTCTTCGACGAGTGGAACCGCGGCCCCCTCGCCTCCTACCTCATCGAGATCACGGCGCAGGTGCTGCGCCACGTGGATGCCGAGACCGGGCGCCCCTTCGTCGACGTCGTCGTCGACCAGGCCGGCCAGAAGGGCACGGGCACCTGGACGGTGCAGTCGGCCCTCACACTCGGCACGCCCGTCTCCGGCATCGCCGAGGCCGTCTTCGCCCGCGGCGTCTCCTCGCACCCCGAGCAGCGCGCGGCCGTGAAGCCCGCCGCGGCGCCCCGTCCCGAGCCCGCGCAGGTCGACGGCCGCTTCGTCGAGGACGTCCGCCGCGCGCTCTACTCCTCGAAGGTCGTCGCGTACGCGCAGGGCTTCGACGCGATCCTCGCGGGCGGCCGCGAGCACGGCTGGGACCTCCACCCGGGCGAGATCGCGAAGATCTGGCGCGCGGGCTGCATCATCCGCGCCGTCTTCCTCGGCCGCATCGCCGAGGCGTACGCCCGCGACCCGGAGCTCGCGACGCTCCTCGCCGACCCGTTCTTCGCCGGCGAGGTCGCCGAGGGCATCGACTCGTGGCGCCGCGTCGTCGCGACGGCCGCGCTCTCGGGCGTCCCCGCACCCGCCTTCGGCGCCTCGCTCTCGTACTACGACGCGCTCTGCGCCGACCGCCTGCCGGCCGCGCTCGTGCAGGGTCAGCGCGACTTCTTCGGCGCGCACACCTACGGACGCATCGACCGCGAGGGCGTCTTCCACACCGACTGGTCCGGCGACCGCGCCGAGCACCGCGTCGACGAGGCCCCGAAGCACCCCGACGTCGCCGAGCCCGTCCCCGCGACGCCCGAGCCGCAGACGGGCCAGGACCAGCCCGGCGCGCCCTCGGGCGCCGCGCCCGACCAGGCCCCGCACGCCTAGCGGCAAGCTCGCCCGGAGCGAGGAGGGCGCCGGATCCCCTGGGATCCGGCGCCCTCCTCGTGTGATCGCGTGAGGCGGGCCTAGGCCGCGCCGTCGAACATGGACGTGACCGAGCCGTCCTCGAAGACCTCGTGGATGGCGCGGGCGAGCAGCGGCGCGATGGGGAGCACCGTGAGCTTCTCGAAGCGCTTCTCCTCGGCGATCGGCAGCGTGTCCGTCACGACCACCTCGTCGATGAAGTCGCAGTTGAGGCGATCGGACGCCGGGTGCGAGAACACCGCGTGCGTCGCCGCGACGACGACCTTCTCGGCGCCGTTCTTCTTCAGCGCCTCGGCGGCCTTGACGATCGTGCCGCCCGTGTCGATGAGGTCGTCGACGAGAAGGCAGTCGCGGCCCTCGACGGTGCCCACGATGTCGTGCACGGTCACCTGGTTCGCGACCTTCGGGTCGCGGCGCTTGTGGATGATCGCGAGGGGCGCCTCGAGCTGGTCCGACCAGTGGTCCGCGACGCGCACTCGGCCCATGTCGGGCGAGACGATCGTGAGCTTGTCGCTCTTGAGGTTCTTTCGGAAGTGCTCGAGGAGCACGGGCATCGCGAAGAGGTGGTCGACCGGGCCGTCGAAGAAGCCCTGGATCTGCGAGGCGTGGAGGTCGACCGACATGATGCGGTCGGCGCCGGCGGCCTTGAAGAGGTCGGCGACGAGGCGGGCCGAGATCGGCTCGCGGCCGCGGCCCTTCTTGTCCTGGCGCGCGTAGGGGTAGCAGGGCGCGACGACGGTGATGCGCTTGGCCGAGGCGCGCTTCAGCGCGTCGACCATGATGATCTGCTCCATGAGCCACTCGTTGATCGGGTCGCCGTGGCTCTGGATGACGAAGACGTCCGCGCCGCGGACCGACTCGCCGTAGCGGGCGTAGATCTCGCCGTTCGCGAAGGTGCGCAGCTCCGTCTCGACGAGCTCGGTGCCGAGCTCCGCCGCGATGTCCTTCGCGAGCTGGGGGTGCGCCCGGCCCGAGACGAGGACGAGGTGCTTCTCGCCGGAGGTGATGATGCCGCTCATGCCTGATCCGTTCCGGCGTCGGACGAGCCGCCCCGCGAGCGCGCGGCGGCCTCCGCCGCCGCCGTGCCCGCACGGTGCTGCTGGACCCACCCCTCGATGTTGCGCTGCTGGGCCACGGTGATCGCGAGCGAGCCGGACGGCACGTCCTTGCGGACCGTCGTGCCGGCGCCCGTGTAGGCCCCGTCCCCAATGGTAACGGGCGCGACGAAGACGTTGTGCGAGCCGGTGCGGACGTGGTCGCCCACGGTCGTCCGGTGCTTCGAGACGCCGTCGTAGTTCGCGGTGATCGTGCCGGCGCCGACGTTCGACTGCTCGCCGACGGTCGTGTCGCCGATGTACGAGAGGTGCGGGATCTTCGAGCCGGGGCCGATCGTCGTGTTCTTCGTCTCGACGAAGGTGCCGATCTTGCCGTCCTCGCCGACGATCGAGTTCGGGCGGAGGTACGACCACGGGCCGACCGTCGCGCGGGCGCCGATGACCGAGAGCGTCGCGTCGGTGCGCTTCACGGTGGCGTCCTCGCCGACCTCGCAGTCGACGAGCGTCGTGTCCGGGCCGATGATCGCGCCGGCGCCGATCGTCGTCGCGCCGCGCAGCTGCACGCCCGGGAGGAGCTCGACGTCGGGCGCGAGCGTCACGTCGCGCTCGATCGTCGTCGAGGCGGGGTCGTGGACGGTGACGCCCTCGCGCTGCCACTTGCGGATGATCCGGCGGTTGAACTCGAGCGCCGTCTCGCCGAGCTGCACGCGGTCGTTGATGCCCTGCACGAGCCAGGTGTCCTCGATGCCGATGGCCTCGATGCGGCCGCCCTCGCCGCGGATGACCTTCGCGGCGTCGGTGAGGTACTTCTCGCCCTGCGCGTTCTCCATGCCGATCTTCGGCACGACGCGGCGCGCGGCGGCGGCGTCGAAGACGTAGACGCCCGAGTTGATCTCGGTGATGCGGCGCTGCTCCTCCGTGGCGTCCTTCTGCTCGACGATCGCGTCGAACTCGCCGTCGGCGTCGCGGACGACGCGGCCGAAGCCCGTCGGGTCGTCGTAGAAGGCGGAGAGGAGGGTGAGCTCGTTGCCGTGCTCGCGGTGCGCGGCGAGGAGCATCCCGACCGTCTGCGCGTCGAGGAGGGGGACGTCGCCGGAGAGCACGACGATCTGGCCCTCGAAGTCGCCCGGGAGCTGCTCCATGCCCGCCTCCATGGCGCGGCCGGTGCCGGGGACCTCGTCCTGGTCGGCGATCTTCGTCTCGGGGGCCATGTCGAGGATGGCGCTCGCGACGAGCTCGCGCTCGTGGCGCACGACGGTGACGGTGTGCGCGGCCCCGAGCTCCTGCGCCGTGTGGAGGACGTGCCCGACGAGGGGGACGCCGCCGAGGCGGTGGAGCACCTTGGGGGTGCGGCTCTTCATGCGGGTGCCCTGCCCTGCGGCGAGGATGACGACGGCGAGTGCGGGATCGGTCACGGTTCCTCCGGTCATGATGCGGGGCGGATGCCCTGGCGCTCCTCCCCCAGGATTCGAACCTGGACCTCACGGCTCCAAAGGCCGTCGTGCTGCCGTTACACCAAGGAGGATCGGCGGCAACAGTCTGCCAGAGGCGGGGGTCGCGGCCGCCGCCCGGCTGAGCCTCCGTCGGGTTCGGGGCCCACTCCGCGCGCGCGATAATGGAGCGCATGGACCTGCGCCGCGCCACTCCCCTCGGCGATGCCGTCGACGGCATCGTGGCGGACTGGCGCCGCGAGCGCCCGGACCTCGACGTCGACTCGATGAGCGTGTTCTCGCGCATCGCCCGCATCGACAAGCGCCTGGACGCCGTCCGCAAGGCCGCCTTCGCCGAGACCGGCCTCGAGCTCTGGGAGTTCGACGTGCTCTCCGCGCTGCGCCGCGCGGGCGCCCCGCACCGCCTCTCGCCGAAGCGCCTGCTCGAGTCGAACCTCGTCTCGAGCGGCACGATGACGAACCGCATCGCCCGCCTCGTCGAGCGCGGCCTCGTCACGCGCGAGCTCGACCCGGACGACGGCCGCGGCGTGCTCGTCACGATGACCGAGGCCGGCCGCGAGCGCGTCGATCTCGCGCTCACCGTGCTCGTCGACGCCGAGCGGCGCCTGCTCGCCGAGCTCGAGGGCGGCGACCGCGAGGCGCTCGTGCGAGCGCTGCGGGGGCTCGCGATCGCGCTCGAGCGCGAGACCCCGTGAGCCCGGCGAGCGATCGCGCGCTCGCGGAGCCGGGCGGCGGCGCCGTCCGCATCGACCAGTGGCTCTGGGCCGTCCGCGCGACGAAGACGCGCTCGGCCGCGACGGCCGCCTGCAAGGCCGGGCACGTTCGGCTGCGCGGCGACCGCGCGAAGCCGGCCGACCGGGTGCGCGTCGGCGACGAGGTGCGGCTGCGGATCGCCGGCTTCGACCGGATCCTCGTCGTGCGCGAGCCGATCGCGAAGCGCGTGAGCGCGCCCCGCGCCGCGGAGGCCTGCGAGGACCGCACACCCCCGCGGCCGAGCCCGCTCGAGGCGCCCGCGGCCATCCGTCGCGATCGCGGGGCGGGGCGCCCGACGAAGCGCGAGCGGCGCGAGCTCGAGCGGCTGCGCGGGCGGATGGACGTGCCGCTCGCCCTCGAGGACGACTAGCGGCCGCGGCGGCCGCGGCGATCCGTCCGCTCGAGACTCGAGGCAGGCGCCGCGCCGCGCCGCGCGGCTACCCTCGGTGGGTGGCCCATCTCCTCGGCGCGGAAGCGCTCCATCTCGAGTTCCCGACCCGCGTCGTCTTCGACTCCGTGACGATCGGCATCGCCGAGGGCGACCGCATCGGCATCGTCGGCCGCAACGGCGACGGCAAGTCGACGCTCCTCAAGCTCCTCGCCGGCCGCATCGAGCCCGACTCCGGGCAGGTGACCGTCCGCCGCGGCGTGACGATCGGGATGCTCGACCAGGGCGACACCCTCGACCCCGAGCTCGAGGTCGGCGCCGCGATCGTCGGCGACCGCCCCGAGCACGAGTGGGCGGGCGACCCGAAGGTGCGCGACGTCATCCGCGGCCTCGTCGGCGACCTCGACTGGCACGCGCGCATCGGCGACCTCTCGGGCGGCCAGCAGCGCCGCGTCGCGCTCGCGGCCCTGCTCACCGGCGAGTGGGACATCCTCCTCCTCGACGAGCCCACGAACCACCTCGACGTCGAGGGCATCGCCTGGCTCGCCGAGCACCTCAACCGGCGCTGGTCGAAGACCGCGGGCGGTCTCGTCGTCGTCACCCACGACCGCTGGTTCCTCGACGCGGTCTGCACCGACACCTGGGAGGTGCACGACCGCATCCTCGAGCCCTTCGAGGGCGGCTACGCGGCGTACATCCTCCAGCGCGTCGAGCGGGATCGCCAGGCCGCCGCCGCCGAGGAGAAGCGCCAGAACCTCATGCGGAAGGAGCTCGCGTGGCTGCGCCGCGGCGCGCCCGCCCGCACCTCCAAGCCGAAGTTCCGCATCGAGGCCGCGAACCAGCTCATCGAGGACGTCCCGCCCGTCCGCAACTCGATCGAGCTCGCCCAGATGGCGACCGCGCGCCTGGGGAAGGACGTCGTCGACCTCCTCGAGGCCGGCGTCAGCTTCGGCGAGAAGGAGATCCTCCGCGGCATCGAGTGGCGCATCGCCCCGGGCGAGCGCACGGGCATCCTCGGCGTGAACGGCGCCGGCAAGTCGACCCTCCTCAAGCTCATCTCGGGCGAGATCGAGCCGACGAGCGGACGCGTGAAGCGCGGCAAGACGGTGAAGATCGCGACGCTCTCGCAGCGCCTCGCCGAGCTCGACGACCACGCCGACGACATGGTGCGCGAGGTCATCGCCCGCGTGAAGACGAGCTACGTCGCCGGCGGCAAGGAGCTCTCGCCCTCCCAGCTGCTCGAGCGGCTCGGCTTCACGAGCCCGCAGCTCTCGACGGCGATCAAGGACCTCTCGGGCGGCCAGCGGCGGCGCCTGCAGCTGCTGCTCATCCTCCTCGACGAGCCCAACGTGCTCATCCTCGACGAGCCGACGAACGACCTCGACACCGACATGCTCGCTGCGATGGAGGACCTCCTCGACTCGTGGCCCGGCACGCTCCTCGTCGTCTCGCACGACCGCTACCTGCTCGAGCGCGTGACGGACCAGCAGTACGCGGTGTGGCAGAAGGGCCTGCGGCACCTGCCCGGCGGCGTCGACGAGTACCTGCGCCTGCGGGCGCGCGAGGAGGCGGCGGGCGGCGCGGCGGCGACGGCGGCCGATCGCGCGACGCACCCGACGGCGGCGGGCGGCGGGACGGGCGGCGGATCGTCGTCGGCCACGGCCCCGGCGAGCGCCGGCGCGACGTCATCTTCGGCACCTTCGTCGTCCGCGCCGACCGCGCCCCAGCTCTCGGGCGCCGAGCGACGTACCGCCGAGAAGGAGCTCGCCTCGATCGACCGGCGCCTCGGCAAGCTCGAGTCGCTCCTCGGCGAGCTCGACGACCGGATGGCCGCGCACGACCACGGCGACTTCGAGGGCCTCGCGGCGCTCGCGGCCGAGCGGGACGGCCTCGTCGAGGAGCAGTCGACGCTCGAGGAGCGGTGGCTCGAGCTCGGCGAGCAGCTCGGCGGCTAGGCGTCCGGGACGAAGGAGACGAGATGCACGGGCACGAGCACGCGAGCGCCGAGGGCGCTGAGTCGACGGATGAGACCGAGCCGAGCCTCGTCGAGCACTGGGAGTCCCGCTACTCCGAGCGCGAGCGCCTGTGGTCCGGCCGCGTGGACGCCGTCCTCGAGTCGGTGGCCGCGGGCCTCGAGCCCGGCGGCGCGCTCGACGTCGGCTGCGGCGAGGGCGGCGACGTCCTCTGGCTCGCCGAGCGGGGATGGCATGCCCTCGGCGTCGACGTCTCCCCCACCGCGGTCGCCCGCGCCCGCGCCGAGGCCGCCGCGCGCGGCCTCCCCGAAGGCGCCGCGCGCTTCCTCGCCGGGGACTTCCTCGAGGTCGCGCCGACGCTCGCCGGCCTCGGCCTCGCGCCGGTCGAGCTCGCGACGGCGAGCTTCCTCCACTCCAAGGTGGGCTTCCCGCGCGAGGAGGTCCTCCGCGCCGCCCGCGACCTCGTCGCGCCGGGCGGGCGGATGCTCCTCACCTCGCACGCCGAGCAGCACGCCGATCGCCACGGCGGCCCCGCCGAGCGCCTCGAGCCCGCCGACGAGATCCGCGCCGCGGGCCTCGACGCCCCGGGGTTGACGATCGAGCTCGCGGAGCTGCGCCTCCGCGACGGCGTCACGCGCGCGGGCGAGCCGCACGTCTTCGAGGATCTCGTCGTCCTCGCACGCCGCGAGGCGTAGGCTCCGGCCGCCTCGGGCCCCCGAGGCAGCCGGGCCTCGAGGGAGCTCAGCCCTCGAGCGATCCGAGCTCGCGCGCCATCATCGTGCGCGCGCGGTTGAGGCGGCTCTTCACCGTCTGGATCGACACCTGCTGGTAGTCGGCGATCTGCTGGTACGAGTAGTCGCCGTACTCGCGGAGCACGAGCGCGACGCGAAAGTCCTCCGGCAGCACCTTGAGCGCGCGCTGCACGCGATCCCGGTCGGCGACCGAGCCCGCGTGATCGCGCGAAGGGTTCTCGTTCTCGAAGGCCGTGTCGTCGTGGGGCACGACCTCGCGGCGACGGCGGACGACGGCGAGCGAGGCGTTCGCGGCGATGCGGAACATCCACGTCGCGACGCCGGCCTCGCCGCGGAACTTGTCGAGGTTCTGCCAGACGGCGATGAGGCAGTCCTGAAGCGCGTCCTCCGCATCGGCGCGGTGGCGGGTGGTGCGCAGGCACACGGCCCAGAGGCGATCCCGGTACGGCGCGACGAGCGCGTTGAACGCGGCCCGGTCGCCCTGCTTGGCGAGTGCGAGCAGCTCCGCCTCGGTCTTCGGCACGCGTCCCCTCCTGATCTCGTGGGAAGCTACTGCATCGCGGTGACGCGGCGCATCAGCCCGTGGTCCGACGCGGAGGGGACGGCATCCGGATGCCCTCTCGGGGCGCTCGCGACGAGCCGCCCGGAGGAATCCGGACGAATCGGGAACATTTCCGCCCCACGCCGCATCCAATCGACGTCCGATCCCCTCGGCCGCAGGCGCGGCGGGGCGGGACGGGCCGACGACCACGCTCCTCAGCACCGCCACGCGCCGCGGGCCACCCACCCGCGGCGCTCTGCACGAACGGAACCGAGATGACCGACTACGACGCCTTCGCCGCCGAGTACGACGGCGACGAGCTCGCCGGCGCCTTCGCGGCCGACGCCTCGGTCGCGGACGCCGGCGTCGACGACCCGGCCTCGGAGCCGAGCGTCCTCGGCGAGCCGCCGGCCCTCGACGACGCCACGTGGGACGCCATGCTCGACACGGCCTTCAGCGCCGAGCCCGCGGGCGACGACCTCCTCGCCGAGTTCGCGGCGAGCATCACCGAGGCCATCGAGGGCATCGTCCGCGGCCTCGAGGACTTCTTCCACGGCTTCGAGGTCGACCCGGACGCCGAGGTCGTCGACCTCGATGGCGACGGCATCCCGGACGACCAGGAGCCCGCGGTCTCCGGCGACCCGCAGCACGAGGCATCCGCCGACCTCGACGGCGACGGGCGGTCCGACGAGCAGCCGGACGCCTTCGCCGAGGCCTCCGCGGACGAGCACGCCGGCGACGCCTTCGCCGACGAGGCGTGGACGGCCTCCGACGACGGCTCCCTCGGCGCGGAGTCCTTCGACGACGGCCTCGCGGACGACAGCATGGCCGACGACGGCGCTGCCGGCGGCGAGCTCTTCTAGCGCGAGCGCGAGCTTCAGGGCGGGGCCCGGATCCAGGCGATCCGGGCCCCGCCTCGTCGTGCCCGGAGATCCGACTCCGGTCCGTTGCCTTCCGTTCATCCCAGGCCGAAGAATGTTCCGAAACGGCTCCGCTTCGCTCTCGAGTCATCCTCGAGGACGACTCCGCGGCCCGCCGGAACTTTCCACGGCCCCGCGGCATCAAAGAGATGACCGCACCACCTGGCACCACGAAAGCGAGCGGAACCATGAGCTACTACTACGACGACACGTACTGGAACTCCTCCACCTGGGACGCCGACGGCGACGGCATCGCGGAGACGATCGCCTATGACCTCGACGACGACGGCTGGATCGACGCCTGGGACGTCGACACCGACTACGACGGCTACGTCGACGAGTTCTACTACGACTGGAACGAGAACGGCATCGACGACTACAGCGGCCAGTCGTTCTTCGACCCCTACGGCGAGTGGTCGGGCGACTACGGCTCGTACTCCTCGACCACCTCGTCCTACGACTCCTCCGACGCCGCCGACTCGGCCTCGGACGTCTCGTCGGACTCGTCGGACTCGTCCTCGGTCGACGCCGTCACCTCGTACTTCTCGAACAGCGCGAGCTCGGACGGCGACTCGGCCACGGAGGCCGAGTTCTCGACGGCCGCCCACTCCTCGGACTTCGCGATGACCGACGCGACGAACGGCACCATCAACCAGGGCGCCATGGACTTCTTCCGCGACAACCTCTCGGACGGCGTCCACTACTCGCAGGAGCTCGTCGACACGA
Organism: Pseudoclavibacter triregionum; assembly: GCA_910822395.1. Taxonomy (GTDB): domain Bacteria; phylum Actinomycetota; class Actinomycetes; order Actinomycetales; family Microbacteriaceae; genus Pseudoclavibacter; species Pseudoclavibacter triregionum. The sequence continues at coordinate 1,438,103 of OU365335.1, read as the reverse complement.
ACGCCGACGGCGTGGCCGACTACGTCTACACGGACGAGGACGGCGACGGCTACCAGGAGACGCTCTCGACGGACCTCGACGGCGACGGCGTGGCCGACATCATCGACGTCGACCGCGACGGCGACGGCTGGACCGACACCTCCTACACCGACAACGACGGCGACGGCTACGTCGACGAGATCCAGACGGATGTCGACGGCGACGGCTACTCGGACGCCACCACCTACCTCTAGGCCGCCCGCCTGGCGCGGTCGCCGGAGCGCTCCGGTCCCCTCGGGGGCCGGGGCGCTCTTCGCGTTCGGGGGAGGGCGATGCCCGTGCGCGGGCAGAGCGAGCAGCGTCGTCAGCGCGGCCGGCGTCGGCCGAGGACGGTGCGCCTACGCCTGCGAGGCGCGCTTCGCGATGATCGTGAAGGATCGCTCGAGCACGCGGCAGGCGTGCTGGATGAGCGGCGCCGAGCTCACGAGCATCGCGCGGCGGGCCTGCGAGACGCGCTCGAGGGCGGCCCGCTTCACGGCCTCCTGCGATCCCGCGGGCACGCCGAGGCGATCCGCGTCGTCTCGGGCGGAGAGCTGCCGGTCGAGCAGGCCCACGAGCTCGTGCTGCGGCGCGACGGCCGAGAGGCGCTCGAGCGCGTCGAGCTCGCGGATCGGGTGGAACTCCTCGCGCAGGCGCGCCTCGGCGACAAGCTCCTTGAGGCGCGGCGGGGCGCCCCAGGCCCACGCGAGCCGGTCGAGCTGGTTGAGGCCGGCGCGCACCTTCACGAACTGGGCGCGGCCGACATAGCGGTCGCGGAGGGCGCGGTGGACGTCCTCGATGCCGGAGCGGTCGCGCATCCACGCCGAGAGGGCGCGGCTGCCCTCCCCCGCCGCCTGCCGTCCGTAGCGGAGGCCGTACTCGCCGACGAGGTCGACGAGGTTCGCGAGCTCGGCGCCGGAGAGCTCACCGCAGCGGGCGTCCTTGTCCTCCGGGTCGCGCAGCTCGAGGTCGAAGTCGTCGACGCCGGCGAGCGAGGCGAGGCTGCGGGCGTCGCGCTCGCGGATGAGGCCGGTCTCCGCGGCCTCGGCCATCCGGCCCGCGACGGGGACGACCGTGCCGAGCTGGGCGCCGTGGAGCTTCGCGATGTCGCGCGCCTGCTTCCGGGCGAGCTCGATCGGGTCGTCCGCGCCCCACGGGGAGCCGCCGACCTGGTCGGCGTGCGAGAGGATGCCGATCGCGCTCGCGGCCGACTCGCCGGGCTTGTCGGTCACCGCGCCCCACTCCTGCAGGAAGGAGACGTCGTCGAGGTAGGGCACGTTGTGGAAGACGTAGAGGAGCGCGTCGGCCTGGCGGGCGCCCGAGTGTCCGAGGAGGGCGCGGCGGGTCGTCTCCTCGTTCTCGGTCGTCGTCGTCGCGAGGCCGGGGGTGTCGATGAGGGTGACGTCGCGGAGCGAGTCGACCTGGAGCGAGATGACGGCGTGCGAGACGGCCTCGACGCCGACCGGCAGGTGCTCGGGCAGCGATCCGCCGTCCAGGGGCAGCTCGATGCGGCGGCCGTCGAGCAGGACGAGCTCGCCGCGCTCGGGGCTGCCGAAGCGGTAGTGGGTGGTGATCTTCGTGCACTCCCGCTCGCTCGTGGGCGCGACGCGCTTGCCGATGAGGGCGTTGACGAGCGTCGACTTTCCGGCCTTCACGCGGCCGACGACGGCGAGGCGGATGGTCTCGTCGAGGGTGCGGCGGATCTCCATGGTGATCGGCCGCGCGGGCGGCCCTCCGGCGCGATCGACCTCGTCGCAGAGCAGGCGCAGGCTCCCCCGCATCCGCTCCGCGACGTGGGTGCCGCGGTCGATGCTCACGCGCCGGCCGCTCCGGGGGCGAGAGGAACGGCGGCAGCGTTGGGGCCGAGGGGCGACGCCGGGATCGCGGCGGGGTCGGCGGCCGGCTCGCTCGTGAGGGACGCGGCGAGCGGATCGGCACCGAGCGGCGAGCCCTCCGCCTCCTCGAGGGCGAGGACGGCCGGGGCGGGGGCGTCGAGCCCCTCCGCGCCGTTCTGACGCTTGATGTTCGAGGCGATGAGCTCGGCGATGATGAGCAGGGCGATGATCGCGCCGACGATGATGAGGGCGATCCAGAGGCCCTTGCGCGACTTCTTCGGCGCGGCGGCCGCGGGCGCGCCCGCGAGCGGACGCGGTGCGCTCGGCGTGCTCGGCGCGGCGGGGCCCGTCGGGCCGGAGGGGTTCGTGCGCGGCATCGACATGGGCGCTCGCGTGCCGATCTGGCGCGAGGCGGGGCCGCCCGGGCCGCCCTGCGAGGGGTTCGAGCCGGGGCCGACCGGGCCCGACATCTGCGAGCGCGCGGCCTGGGGGCGCTGGCCGACGGGCGATCCGGCCTGCGTCCGGCCGCCGGGAGCGGCGGGTCCGGTGCCCTGCGGGCGGGCGCCCTGCGGCGGCAGCCCGGGCTGGCCGGGACGCGCCGCGCCGGGGCCGCCCTGGGCGGGGCGCTGGGGCGGACGCGCTGGCCGCCGCCGGGCTGGCCGGGGCGCACCTGCATGCGCGGGCCGGGCGCGGGGCGGAGATCCTGGCGGCCCTGCGCGCCGGGGCGGAGCGGGCCCTGCACGCCGGGCGTCGCGCCGATGGCCGGGATGGGCGCGTTCGGGCGCTGCTGCGAGCCGACGGTCACGGCCGGGCGCACGCGGAGCGCGCCCTCCGAGACGACGAGCTTCGGGTCGTCGAAGGTCGCGGGAATGAGGCCCGTGACGCGGTGGAGCATGCGCGCGATCGCGGGCGTGCGGCTCGAGCCGCCGGTGAGGTAGATCGCCTCCGGCTTCGCGCCGCCGACGCGGTCGAGGACGTCCTTCACGAGCTTGCCGCCGCGCTCGACGTCGGCCGAGATGAGCTGCTCGTACTCGTCGCGCGTGATCGTCACGACGTGCTCCATCTCGCCGACCGACATCGGGATATCGGCGTCGGCGTGCGTCGAGAGCTCGACCTTCGCGGCCGTGACGGCGCGGCGCAGGGCGAGCTTCGCGCGGAGCTCCTTCGGGTCCTTCGGGTTCTCGATGCGCTCGACGAGGTCGCCCTGGCCGGCCTCGCGGGCGGTCTGGAGCGCCCACTCGAGAAGGCGGTTGTCGAAGGAGCGGCCGCCGAGGAGCGGGTCGCCGCCGTAGGCGAGGACGCGGTAGCCGCCGTCGGCCTCGGGCGCGCGCTCGAGCACGGCGATGTCGAGCGTGCCGCCGCCGAAGTCGAAGACGGCGACGCGGGTGCCGGGCTGGATCGAGCGTGAGGTCGCGTAGTGCGTCGCGGCGGCGATCGGCTCGGGCACCATCCGGATGATCCGGCGGTCGAAGCCGGCGCGCTCGGCGCCGCGCTTGAGGACCTCGAGCTGCGAGGGCGCCCAGGCGACCGGGTGCGTGAGCCAGAGCTCGCGAGGCTCGCGGCCGTTGTGGCGGGCGAGGGCGGTCGTGCGGACGACCGAGTAGACGGCCTCGACGAGCTCCTCGGGCTTCACGAAGCGGCCGCCGAGGACGACGTCGTCCTGGCCGATGAGCATCTTCGGCGCGGCCTCGAAGCCGTCCGGGTGGACGAGCTGGGCGTTCACGGCCGACTGGCCGACGCGCGTGCCGGAGGGGGTGAGGCAGACCGCGGAGGGCATCGAGGTGCCCTGGTCCTCGAGGCCGATCGCGCGGATGCGCCCGTCCTCGTCGATCTCGGCCGCCGTGGTGTTCGACGTGCCGAAGTCGCAGGCCAGGACCCAGTTCACGCTGCCTCCGCTCGCGTCTCGCCGGGCCGGAGCCCGGAAGTCGTGCTCGTTCGGGCCGGAAGGGCCCTCATGTCGCGACAAGAGTAGCCGCCGCATGCGTCGCGGGCGACGCTCTGGGGATGATCTCCCCCCAGGGTCTGGACCCGCTCAGCCCGTAGGGCCACCCCGGGGGCGCTCCCCCGCCCATCCGCGGGATCGCTACGCCCCGCCGCCGGAGCCCGAGCCGAGCTGCTCGAGCTCGCGGTCGGCGGCGGCGAGCAGCTGCCGCAGGTCGGCGATGCGCGGCTCGAGCTGCGCGAGGCGGCGCTTGCGCTCCTCGACGGTCGCCGACTTCGCCTGCTGGAGGCGCTGCACCTCCTCCTTCGCCTGGTTCACGGCCTTCTTGAGGTCGCGGTCGAACTGCTTCTTCGCCTCGGTCTGGATGAGCGAGATCGACTGCCGGTTGAAGCGCTCGAGGAGCTCGCGCATCTCGGTCGTCCGGTCGCCGAGCACCTGGAGGACGGCCTGCTTGTTCGCCTTGCGCCCGCCGCTCCACATCGCGTGGCCGCCCATCACGACGGCGACGCCGAGCATGGCGGGGAGCGCGACGGCCGTGCCCACGCCCATGAGGGCGAGGCGCGAGAGGCCGATGCCCTGCATCGCCGAGCCGAGGAGCATGCGCGCCTCGACCTTCTGGCCGCGGCGGTCGAACTGCTCGTGCCGCTGGCCGCGCCATGCGTTGCGGCGCACGCCGAAGGTCTCGAGCAGCTCGGGGGTCGGCTGCATGCCGGCCTCGCCGTAGAGCCAGCGGACGAGCTTCGCGCACTTCGTGATCGTCGAGGCGATCTGCGCCGTCATCTCGACCTCGAGGGCGGCGTCGAGCTCGTTCTGCATGACGATGACGCGGTCCTTCGAGAGCTTCGTCCACTCGCGGTCGATGCGGTCCTTCCACACGTTCTGGAAGTGGCGCGCGCGGCCGGAGGTCTCCGACTGGAGCTCGCCGCGGAGGTCCTCGATCGCGGCGGGCCAGTCGTACTTCGAGTCGTCGAAGGTGAGGAGGAGCTCCTCGCGCTTCTCCTTTGCGCGCATGAGCTCGGCGTCGGCGGCGGCGTCGGGGTTCGCGGCGCGCTCCTCGACGCTCGCGAGGGCCTGCTTCTCGGCGACCATGCTCTCGAGGTGCGGCGTGAGCGCCGACTGCGCCTGGCGGAGGGCGTTCGCGGCGGGGAGCTGGTCGGCGCGCGCGAGGATGCCGCGGATGACGCGCGTGAAGTCCTCGATGCGGCTGAGCTCGAGGAGCTTCGCGCGGCGGGCAGGGTCCTGCTCGAGGGCGGCCTGCTCGGCCCAGCGCGCCGAGAGGCCGAGGACGGCGCTGCGGCCGAGGCACTCCGAGATCGTGCCGAGGATCTGGCGATCCTCCTCGACGATCGACTGCCACGCCGAGCGGTGGGCGTCGATCTTGTTCACCACGACGACGACCTCGGCGACCGACTCGCTGCAGGCGCGGAGGAAGTCGAGGGCGTGGCTCGAGATGCGGCCGCCGGCGTCGGTGACGAGGACGAGCACGGAGGCGCGCTCGGCGCGGTCGAGGGCGCGGCGGGCGTAGGCCTCGGAGAGGCCGCCGGTGCCGGGGGTGTCGACGATGAGGGTCTTCGGCAGCAGCCACGAGTCGACGTGGACGGTCGCCTGGAGCGGCGGGAACTCGGCGGCCTGGAGCGAGGCGCCGTCGACGCGCACCCAGCTCGAGAGCTCCTGGAGCGGCACGGGGCGCTCGGTGGGCTCGTACTCGAACTCGAGGATGGCCGTGCCGGCCGGCTTCTCGGGCGTCGTCGGCGCGAAGTTCACGACGAGCGCGGTCGTCTCGGCGGCGTCGACGGGCGCGAGGCCGGGCTGGCCGAGGAGGGCGTTCACGAGGGTCGACTTGCCGCGGCTGATCTCGCCGACCATGACGATCGAGGGATGCCCGGTGCGGGCGTCCTTCATGCGGGCGAGGATGCGGTCGAACTCCTCGGCCTCGCCGAGCGCCTTGCCGATGGCGCGCATCTTCTGGAAGACGGCGGCGCCGGATTTGGCGGGCGGGCGCTGGCCCTGCGGCGGCTGCATCGTCATGGCGGGCTCCTTCGGCGGTGGGCGGGATGTCTTGGGCGGTGGCGCGGTGTCTTCGGGCGGTGGCGGGTGTCGAGGGTGTGTCGTGCCGGGTCTCGGCCGGGCGGTGGGGATCCCGCGGCTCAGCTCGCGTCGAGGATGCGGGCGCCGGGCGCGGGGCCCGAGGCGAGGAGGACGCGGCGGCCGTCGAGCTCGAGCTGCGCGGCGAGATGCTGGGCCTCGTCGCGGCGGGCGGCGAGGAGGGCGACGGTCGGGCCGGAGCCGGAGACGATCCCGGCGAGGGCGCCGTAGCGGACGCCGTCCGCGATCGCCTCGGCGAGCCGCGGGCGGAGGTGGATGGCGGGCGCCTGCAGATCGTTCGCGAGCCGCGGCGCCAGCGCCTCGGCGTCGCCGGCGGCGAGCGCCGCGAGGAGCTCGGACGCGACGCTCGTCTCCACGGGTGTCGGCAGCTCGCCCGTCTCCCGGAGGCGATCGAGCTCGCGGTACGTCGCGGGCGTCGACATGCCCTCCGCGTCGAGGACGAGGAGGACGTGGAGCTCGCCCGCGGCCGGCACGGGCTCGAGGCGATCGCCGCGGCCGGTGCCGAACGCGGCGCCGCCGTCGAGCGCGAAGGGGACGTCCGCGCCGAGCGTGCGCGCGATCGCGTGGAGCTCCTCGCGCGGCGTCTCGAGCCCCCAGAGGGCGTCGCAGGCGACGAGGGTCGCGGCGGCGTCGGCCGATCCCCCGCCCATGCCGCCGGCGATGGGCACGCGCTTGCGGATGCGCAGCGCGGCGCGCGCCTCGACGCCGGCGTGCTCGGCGAGGGCGCGGGCGGCGCGGATCGCGAGGTTCGACTCGTCGCAGGCGAGGCCCGCGACATCGATCTCCGAGTCGGGGTCGAAGGCGAGGGTGAGGGCGTCCGCCGTCGGGACGTCGTCGGCGGGCAGGACGGCCTCGACGGTCTCGACGAGGTCGAGGGCGAGGAAGACGGTCGCGAGCGGGTGGTAGCCGTCGGCGTCGAGCGGGCCGACCGCGAGGGCGAGGTTGATCTTGCCGGGCGCGCTCGCGACGACGCGGCGCGCGCCGGCAGGGCCGTGGTCGGCAGTCGGGCAGTGCTCGGCGGCGGCGCGGCACTCGGCGGCAGGGCGGCGCTCGGCGGCGTGGCTCATGGCGGCGTCGGCGGGCGTCATGCGGTCAACCTACCCGCGCGCGGGCGGCGTCGTCGGCGGCCGGGACGACCTGCGGGTCCGTCGGGAGGGCGACCTGCGCGAGGCGCACGAAGTCGTCGATGCCGAGCGCCTCCCCTCTCGCGGTGGGGTCGATGCCGGCCTCATCGAGGGCGAGGATGGCGGCCGCCGAGCTGCCGCCGAAGGCCGGGGCCACCGCCTGCCGCAGCATCTTGCGGCGCTGCCCGAAGGCGGCGTCCACGAGCTCGAACACCCGGGCGCGCAGGGCCTCGTCGCCCGGCTGCTCGCCGCGCTCGTAGGCGACGAGGATCGAGTCGACGTTCGGCTCGGGCCAGAACACGCGCCGGCTCACGAGGCCCGCGGTGCGCCAGCGGCCGTACCAGGCGGCCTTCACGCTCGGGGCGCCGTAGACCTTCGATCCGGGGGCGGCGGCGAGGCGCTCGCCGACCTCGGCCTGCACCATGACGACCCCGCGCTCGAGGCTCGGCACGCGCGCGAGGAGGTGCAGGAGCACCGGCACGGACACGTTGTAGGGCAGGTTCGCGACGATCGCGACGGGCTCGCCGGGGACGTCCTCGACCTGCAGGGCGTCCGAGAGGATGACCTCGAGCTCCGCCCCCGGCGCGTGCGCGGCGACCGTCGCCGGCAGCTTCGCGGCGAGCCGCGGGTCGATCTCGATGGCCGTGACGGCCGCGCCGCGCTCGAGGATCGCGAGGGTGAGCGAGCCGAGGCCGGGCCCCACCTCGACGATGCGCTCGCCGGCCTCGACGCGGCCCACCTCGGCGATCCGGCGCACGGTGTTCGCGTCGTGGACGAAGTTCTGGCCGAGCTTCTTCGTCGGCGTCACGTCGAGCTCGGCGGCGAGCTCGCGGATCTCGGCCGCGCCGAGGAGCGTCGCGCCGCTCACGGCCGCGCCAGCTGCTCGGCGGGATGGGCGAGGGGCTCGGCGTCCCAGGCGCCGTAGACGCGCTCGGTGTTCGCGGCGATGATCGCCGTGAGCATGGCGAGGTCCTTGCCGAGGTGTTCCGCGATGAAGCGGATCGTGTGGGGCACGAGATACGGCGCGTTCGGGCGCCCGCGGAAGGGCGTCGGCGTGAGGAACGGGGCGTCCGACTCGACGAGGATGCGCTCGACGGGCGTCACCTCGAGCGCCTCGCGGAGGTTCTTCGCGTTCTTGAAGGTCACGGTGCCGGCGAAGGAGAGGTACCAGCCCTCGTCGGCGCAGATGCGGGCTATGTCGGCGTCGCCGGAGAAGCAGTGGAAGACCGTCGTCTCGGGGGCGCCGCAGCGGCGCAGCGTCGCGATGACGTCGTCGTGCGCGTCGCGGTCGTGGATCTGCATCGCGAGCTCGTGCCGCTTCGCGAGCTCGATATGCGCCTCGAAGGAGTCCATCTGCGCCTTGAGGGCGGCCTCCCCCTCGGTGCGGAAGTAGTCGAGGCCGGTCTCGCCGATCGCGCGCACGCGCGGGAGCGGCGCGAGGGCGTCGATCGCGGCGATGGCCTCGTCGAGCTCGCCGGCCTCGGCGTAGCGGGGCGCCTCGTTGGGGTGGATCGCGACGGCGGCGAGCAGGCGCGGCTCGTGGCTCGCGGCCTCGGCGGCCCAGCGGCTCGAGGGGACGTCGCCGCCGACGGTGATCGAGCCGCGGATGCCGACGGCGCTCGCGCGGTCGAGCTGCTCGGCGAGCTCGAGCTGGCCGGTCTCCTCGTCGCCGTCCTCGATCTCGAGGTGCGTGTGGTTGTCGTAGCAGTAGCCGGGCAGCGGCTCCGGGAGCGGCGGGTACTCGAGCACGCGCTTGTGCCCCTGCTCGGAGACGGCGTCGCGCTTGGCGAGGTACTGCGAGGGGCCGCCGTCCTCGCGCGGGGTGCCCGGGATGGGCTTCCCGGCGCGCTCCTCGGCGGTCTGCTCGGCGCCTCGGGCGGCGGGCTGCTCGCGGGGCTCCTGCTGCTCCGACATCCGCCCTCCCCTAGCCGGCCGCCGGGGTCGGCGTCTGCGGCGTCTCCTGCTCGATGCGCGGGAAGAGCGGCGCGAGCTCGCCGAGCGAGCCGGAGCCGCGCCACTGCGCCGCCTCCGAGACGGGCACCTCGTCGAGCGCGCCCTCGCCGCCGAGCGCCGTCCAGAGCTTCTCGGTCGCGAGCGGGAGCATCGGGTGGAGCAGCACGGCGAGCGCGCCGACGCCGCGGATCGCCGTCGAGATGACCGCGGCGAGGCGGCCGCGCTGGGCCTCGTCCTTCGCGAGCACCCAGGGCTGGGTCTCGGTGATGTAGCCGTTGAGCTCGTCGACGAGCTTCCAGATCTCGGCGATCGCGTCGTCGATGGCGATCCGGCCCATGGCCTCGTCGGCGGCCGTCGCGGCCGACGAGGCGAGATCGAGGATCGCCTGGTCGACCGACTCGAGCGCCCCGGCCTCCGGCACCTGGCCGTCGAAGTACTTCTTCGCCATCGCGATGACGCGCGATGCGAGGTTGCCGAAGCCGTTCGCGAGCTCGGCCTGGTAGCGGGCGGAGAGGTCCTCCCACGAGAAGGAGCCGTCCTGGCCGAAGCGGATCGCGCGCATGAAGTAGTAGCGGAAGGCGTCCGAGCCGAAGACGTCGGTGATCTCGCTCGGCTCGATGCCGGTGAGCTTCGACTTCGACATCTTCTCGCCGCCGACGAGCAGCCATCCGTGGCCGAAGACGCGCTCGGGGGTCGGGAGCCCGGCGGCCATGAGCATGGCGGGCCAGATGACCGCGTGGAAGCGGAGGATGTCCTTGCCGACGATGTGCGTCGCGGGCCAGGTGCGCGCGAAGCGCTCGGCCTCGCCCGGCTCGTCGCTGCCCCAGCCGATGGCCGAGATGTAGTTGAGGAGCGCGTCGAACCACACGTACACGACGTGCGACTCGTCCCACGGCACCTTCACGCCCCAGTCGAAGGTCGTGCGCGAGATCGAGAGGTCCTTGAGGCCCGAGCGCACGAAGCTCACGACCTCGTTGCGGGCCGAGGCGGGCTGGATGAACTCGGGGTTCGCCTCGTAGAACTCGAGCAGCCGATCCTGGAAGTCGGAGAGGCGGAAGAAGTAGTTGTGCTCCTGGAGCAGCTCGAGCGGCTTCGAGTGGATCGCGCAGACCTTCTGGCCCTCGTACTGGTCCTCGCCATTCACGATCTCCGACTCGGGCTTGAACTCCTCGCAGCCGACGCAGTAGAGCGCCTCGAACTCGGCCGCGTAGATGTGGCCGGCGTCGTTGAGGGTCTCGAGGAAGCGGGCGACGGCGCGCTCGTGGCGCTCGTCGGTCGTGCGGATGAAGTCGTCGTTCGAGACGTTCAGCGTCGTCATCATCGGCTGCCACGCCTCGGAGACGAGCCGGTCGGCCCACTCCTTGGGCGTCACTCCGTTGGCGACGGCCGAGCGGAGGATCTTCTGGCCGTGCTCGTCCGTGCCCGTGAGGAACCACGTGCGGTCGCCCCGCTGGCGGTGCCAGCGCGCGAGCACGTCGGCCGCGATCTCGGTGTAGGCGTGGCCGATGTGGGGCACGTCGTTGACGTAGAAGATCGGGGTCGTCACGTAGAAGGCGGAGCCGGAGGACATGCGGACCATCCTAGGCGCGGGCGGGCGGATCGGCCGGGCGGGAGCGAGCTGGGGACGGCTCGGGCGACTCGCGCCTGGGGATGGCGAGCGGCGCGCGGGCGGAGCATCCGGCGCGGCGCCGACCGTATCCCCTGCTCGGGCCGCCTCCCTACTCCGGCCGCAGCGCCGCCTCGTAGAGCTCGCGCTTCGAGCGGCCCGTCGCCTCGGCGACCTCGGCCGCGGCGTCCTTGAGCCGCATGCCGTCCGCGACGAGCCGTCGCACCTGCGCGACGGCGTCCGCCTCCTCGACCGGCGCGATCGACGCCGCCTCGACGACGAGGACGATCTCGCCCCGCACCCCCTCCTCAGCCCACTCCGCGAGCTCGGCGGCCGTCCCGCGGCGCACCTCCTCGTGGAGCTTCGTGAGCTCGCGGCACACGGCGATCCGGCGGCCGGCGGGGAAGGCGCCCGCCATCGCGCGGAGCGTCTCGGCGAGGCGGTGGGGCGACTCGAAGAGGACGACCGTGCGGGGTTCGGAGGCGAGCTCGCGGAGCATCCGGTCGCGCTCGCCCGCCTTGCGGGGCACGAAGCCGTCGAAGGCGAAGCGGTCGGTCGGCAGGCCCGAGAGCGCGAGCGCGGTGATGACGGCCGAAGGGCCGGGGACGGCCGTGACGGCCACGCCCTCCGCGGCCGCGCGGGCGACGACCGGGTAGCCGGGGTCGGAGATGCCGGGCATGCCCGCGTCGGTGATGAGGACGACGTCCTCCTCGCGGGCCCGCTCGACGAGCTCGGCGGCGAGGGCGTCCTCGTTGTGCTCGTGGAGGGCGATGAGGCGCGGGCGCTCCCCGATGCCGAGCAGGCCCAGCAGGCGGGCGGTCGTGCGGGTGTCCTCGCAGGCGACAAGGCTCGCGCCCCGCAGCGTCTCGACGAGGCGGGACGAGGCGTCGCCGAGGTTGCCGATCGGGGTGCCCGCGAGGATGATCATGGGCCGATGATCCCACGCGGGCCGGGGCGCGGGCTGGCCGGGGCGCGGCGGTGCGGGCCTCGGCGGCGGCCGCCGAGGCCCCTCGGCCCGGTCCGTCCGAGGGCCGTCCGGCGCATGAGCCTCCCTCGGCCCCGGGTGGGACGCCCGGCCAGGCTCCCCGGGCGCGCCGCGGCGCCCGCCTACGATGTTCCGCGTGACGGAGACGAACGGCCACCCCGACGACCGCCCGCTCGACCAGGGACCGCTGGACCAGGGACGAGACGGCGCGCTCGACGCGTCCGCCGCCCGCCGCGCGGATACCGCCGGTCCCTGCGCCGAGGGCGAGCCCAAGGCGCCGATCTCGCCGGACGCCGCCGAAGGGGCCGCCGCCGCGAGCGCCGCCGCCGACGCCGACTCCGCCCCCGCCGGGCTGCCCGCCGGCGAGGAGGTCGTGCTCGAGTTCGAGTCTCCGGCCGACGCCTCGCTCGCCGCCGAGGAGGCCGCGCTCGAGGACCTCCCCGACGCCGCCCAGGACGACGCCCTCCCCTGGCACGACGAGGACGCCGAAGCCTCGGACCCCGCCGCGGCCTCCGCCGAGCATGCGGCCGAGCTCGTCGCGCACGCGCCCCGGCTCGAGCCCATCGAGGCTCCGGAGGCGCCGCTCGCGCATCCCGCCACGGGCGGCGTCCCCACGGCCCTCGCCTCCGGCGCCACGGCCGTCGCGACCGCCGGCGTCGCCGGCGTCCGCGCAACCGGATCCTGGCTCGACGACAAGTGGGGCCGCCTCAACGCCACCCCCGAGGCCCGACGCCGCATGGAGTGCATCCTCTTCGGCCTCGTCATGCTCCTCGCCGCGCTCGTCCGCTTCGTCAACCTCGACAAGCCCGGCATCCTCGTCTTCGACGAGACCTTCTACGTCAAGGACAGCTGGACCCTCGTGCAGCTCGGCTACGAGGGCAAGTGGCCCGACGGCGCGAACGACGCCTGGGCCGCCGGCAACCCGAACACCTACATCGCCGAGGGCTCGTACGTCGTCCATCCGCCGCTCGGCAAGCTCGTCATCGGCCTCGGCATGCTCATCCTCGGCGCCGACAACCCCTGGGGCTGGCGCATCACGGTCGCCGTGCTCGGGACCCTGCTCGTCGGGATGGTCTGGTTCATCGGCAAGCGCCTCTTCCGCTCGCCCGTCCTCGCCACGCTCGCCGCGGGTCTCGTCGCCATCGACGGCCACGCGATCGTGACGAGCCGCATCACGATCCTCGACGGCGTCCTGACCTTCTTCGTCGTCCTCGGCTTCTGGCTCTTCCTCATCGATCGGGACGACCAGCGCCGCAAGCTCGCCGCGAAGATCGCGCGCTGGCGGGAGGCGAACGGCCTCGAGGGCGACCCCGAGCCGACCGCGCCGAGCCTCACCGCGAGCGCGCCCGCGAAGCAGCCCTCCGGCCCGGACTGGGGCCCCGCCCTCTGGAACCGCCCCTGGTTCATGGCCGCCGCCGTCGCCTTCGCGTGCGCCTCGGCCGTGAAGTGGTCGGGCCTCTACTTCCTCGCCGCGTTCTGCGTCTACTCGCTGGTCGTCGACATGCTCGAGCGCCGCCGGCAGGGCGTCACGCTCTGGGCGAGCGCGGCGCTGCTCAAGCAGGGGCCGGTGTCGTTCCTCCTCGCCATCCCGCTCGCGCTCGTCACGTACCTCGCGACGTGGATCCCGTGGTTCTCGACCTCGAACGGCTTCTACCGGCACTGGGCCGAGGAGCCGGGGCACGCCTGGACGGGCGCGCTCTCGTGGGTGCCGCTGCCGGTGCAGAGCCTCTGGCACTACCAGGCGGAGGCGTACCACTTCCACACGACGCTGCAGGCCTCGCACCCGTACCAGTCGGCGCCGTGGCAGTGGCCGTTCCTCATCCGCCCGACGGCGTTCTCGTACATCTACCACACGGCCGGCGACGGCTCGGGGTGCGGGGTCGAGCAGTGCGTGAACGCGATCACCTCGCTCTCGAATCCGCTCATCTGGTGGCTCGGGACGGCGGCGATCCTCGTGCTCATCGTGCTCCAGATCGCGCGCCCGACGTGGCGGGGCGGGGCGATCCTCGTCGGCTACGCGGCCGGCTACGCGCCCTGGCTCGCGGTGTTCGACCGCCAGGCCGTCTTCCACTTCTACGCGATCGTCATGCTCCCGTTCATGGCGCTCGCGATCGCGGAGGTCGTCCGCCAGCTCATCGGCACGAACCAGGACCCCCGCCCGCAGCGATCCGCCGCGACCTGGACGCTCGTCGGCGTCGTCGGCCTCATCGCGATCGTCTCCGCGGCCTTCTACCCGATCTGGGCCGGCTACATGATCCCCAGCGGCTACTGGAACCTCCTCGTCTGGCTCCCCGGCTGGCGCTAGCGGCGGTCCTGCCCTTCCGCTAACTGCGCGAATTTCGGGGGTCCGAGGTGGATACCACCTCGGACCCCCGAAATTCGCGCAGTTGCAGGAGGATCAGCCGAGGCAGGGCGCCGGACGCCACGAGCGATGTCGGTCGGCCCGCACGACCGCCAGGATGTCCTGAACGGCCGCTTCCCAGCCGTAGAGCACATCCGCGTAGGTGAGTCGGAGGACGAGGTAGCCGTTCACGACGGCGACGCGGTCCCGTCTTCGGTCGTTCCTATAGGCCTCGAGCGAGGTGTGGTGCGCCTTCGAGTCGCACTCGATGATGAGCAGGTCTCCGACGAGGAGATCCACGCGCCCGAGACCCGGGATGACGACCTGGGATCTGACCTTGATGCCCATCCGGCGAAGGCGCATGCGGACGAGCGTCTCCGTCACAGACTGGCTCCCCCCGTCGAAGGAGTCGACTGCTTTCCGCCGGTCGAGCGAGCAGCCGTCTGCCGCCCATCTGAGGTCGTCGGCGTCGACGAGCCGCTGCTCGAGCGCGGAATCGGCGACGACGGTCAGAGCCTCGTCGTCGAGACACCTGAAGGCACACGCCAGGGCGAGCCTGAGCTCATCGACCGGAGTCATGCCCGGGCAGCTGAGGCGATGAGGGGCGACGTGGCGGATGAGGCCGGGAGGCAGGAGGACGGAGCGCCCGCGCGGAATGCGAACGTGCAGCTGCGGTCCTCCGACCGTTCGACAGCCCCGAAGCGACAGGGCGTCAGCACAGGTCAGTGATGCGCCGTGCGCCACCGCAGCGGCGACGTTGTCTTCTGCACCGGGCAAGGCGTACCAGCCACGACGGAGACGCCGCAGTCCTCCCCGAGCCACTTCGGGCGCGATCGCGTCGGCCGAGTATCCGGCTGCGAGCAGCGCTTTCCGGCAGACCACTCCCCAGCGAAACTGCTCGGCCCACGGGGAGCTGGCCGGATCGAGAGAAGGCACGTTCACGCGTGCATTCGATCAAGCGCCGAGGCCGCGTGACGGAAGCGTCCTGATCTTCTGGGGAGCGTCCGACGGAGCAGGTCCTGTGCACGGAGAGCGACACGCCGCCGGCACCGTCGGAGGGGCATGACTTCCGGCTCCACGGGCATGCATGGCGTCACGCAACTGCGCGAATGGCGGGGGTCCGAGGTGGATACCACCTCGGACCCCCGCCATTCGCGCAGTTATCGGGACGGCGCCGATGCCCCGCTAGTTGAGGTCGCGGGGGTGGGTGAAGAGGCGGCCGGACTCGCCCTTGTCGAGGGCGGTGATGGCGGCCATCTCGGCGTCGGTGAGCTCGAAGTCGAAGAGCTCGAAGTTCTCCTGGAGGCGCTCGCGGTGGTTCGACTTCGGGAAGATGATCGTGCCGCGCTGGACGTGCCAGCGGAGGATCGCCTGCGCCGCCGTCTTGCCGTGCGCCTCGGCGGCCGCGACGACGGCGGGCTCGGCCAGCAGCTCCGGCTTCGCCTGGCCGATCGGGGCCCACGCCTCGGTGCGGATGCCCTTCGACTCGAGGAGCGTGCGCAGCTCCGGCTGCTGCAGGTACGGGTGCTGCTCGATCTGGTCGACGACGGGCACGTCGTCGAACTCGTCGAGGAGCGGCGTGAGGTGCTCCGGCAGGAAGTTGCAGACGCCGACCGAGGTCGCGAGGCCCGCCTCGCGGATCTTCAGCATCTCCTCCCACGTCGGCAGCGCGAGCCCGTTCGCCGGCGCCGGCCAGTGGATGAGGTAGAGGTCGACGTGGTCGAGGCCGAGCCGCTCGAGGCTCGCCTCGGCCGCCGGGCGCGCCTTCTCGGCGCCGTGGTCGTCGTTCCAGAGCTTCGTCGTGACGAAGAGCTCCTCGCGCGGGATGCCGGACGACGCGATCGCGCGGCCGACGCCCTCCTCGTTGCCGTAGATGCGGGCGGTGTCGATGTGGCGGTAGCCGATCTCCAGGGCGTCGGAGACGACGCGCTCGGTGTCCTCGGGCTTCACCTTGAAGACGCCGACGCCGAGCTGCGGGATCTTCGCGCCGTCGTGCAGGTCGATGGTGGGGATGTTCGTCATGCCGTACGTTCTACACCCGCCGCCTCCGCGGACTCTGCCCGGCCCGCGCCCGGCCCCGCCGTCCGCCCGGCCCCGCCGTCCTCCCCGCCCCGCGCTCGTAGGATGGAGGCTCCATGTCGAGCCAGGATGACCGCCCCGCGCGGGACGAGCGAGCCCCCCGCGACCGCGCCGAGCGCCCCGCCCCAGGCCGCCGCGCCGACGGCGCCGACCGCGGACCCCGCCGCGCCGACCGCGCCCCCCGCGAGCGCCGCCTCACCCTCCGCGAGCGCCGCGGCCCTCTCCCCCCGCTCCCGCCGATCTCATTCCCCGAGGACCTCCCCGTCTCGCAGCTGCGCGAGGAGATCGCCGACGCCATCCGCGAGCACCAGGTCGTCATCGTCGCGGGCGAGACCGGCTCCGGCAAGACGACCCAGCTGCCGAAGATCTGCCTCGAGCTCGGCCGCGAGATGATCGGCCACACCCAGCCTCGCCGCATCGCCGCCCGCACGATCGCCGAGCGCATCGCGTCCGAGCTCGGCTCGGAGCTCGGCGGCCTCGTCGGCTACCAGGTCCGCTTCACCGACGAGGTCTCCGACGAGACCCGCGTGAAGCTCATGACGGACGGCATCCTCCTCAACGAGATCCACCGCGACCGCGAGCTGCGCGCCTACGACACGATCATCATCGACGAGGCCCACGAGCGCAGCCTCAACATCGACTTCCTCCTCGGCTATCTCAAGCGTCTCCTGCCGAAGCGCCCCGATCTCAAGGTCATCATCACCTCGGCGACGATCGACCCAGAGTCGTTCGCCCGCCACTTCGCGACGCCCCGCACCCCCGGCGGCGAGCCCGAGCCGGCCCCGATCATCGAGGTGTCCGGCCGCACCTTCCCGGTCGAGATCCGCTACCGCCCGCTCGTCCCCGACGCCATCACGCCCGGCCCGAACGACGGCGACGTGGATGACGACGCCCCGCAGCGCACCCCCGAGCGCGACCTCTTCGAGGGCATCTGCGACGCGCTCGACGAGCTCGAGCGCGAGGAGCCGGGCGACGTGCTCGTGTTCCTCCCGGGCGAGCAGGAGATCCGCGACGCGCAGGACGCGATCCGCGGCCACCTCCAGCGCTCGCGGATGCCCGAGGCGACGGAGGTCCTCCCCCTCTTCGGCCGCCTCTCCGCCGCCGACCAGCACCGCGTCTTCGAGACGAGCCGCCGTCCGGGCGTCCGCCGCCGCGTCGTGCTCGCGACGAACGTCGCCGAGACGAGCCTCACCGTGCCCGGCATCGCGTACGTCATCGACGCCGGCACGGCCCGCATCTCCCGCTACTCGACGAAGGCGAAGGTGCAGCGCCTCCCGATCGAGGCGGTCTCGCAGGCGAGCGCGAACCAGCGCTCCGGGCGCTCGGGCCGCACGCGCCCGGGCATCGCCATCCGCCTCTACTCGGAGGCCGACTTCGAGCGGCGCCCGGCGTTCACCGACCCCGAGATCCTCCGCACGAACCTCGCGAGCGTCATCCTCCAGGCCCTCGAGCTCGGGCTCGGCGGCATCGACCGCTTCCCGTTCCTCCAGGCGCCCGACCCGCGCGGCGTGAAGGACGGCCTCGACCTCCTCCGCGAGCTCGGCGCGATCGAGGAGGGGCCGGCGCCCGCGAAGGGCCGCCGCGGCGGGGCGAAGGACGGCGAGGCCGACGGCGCCGGAAATGGGCACGAACCCCGCGCCCGCCGCCATCCCGCCCCCGGCCCCCGCCTCACGCGCATCGGCCGCGAGCTCTCGCGCCTCCCGATCGACCCCCGCTACGGCCGGATGGTCGTCGAGTCGAAGCGCCACGACGTCTCGCGCGACGTCCTCATCATCGTCGCGGGGCTCGCCGTCCAGGACATCCGCGAGCGCCCGCTCGAGCAGCGGCAGAAGGCCGACTCGCTCCACGCCCGCTTCACAGACCCGACGAGCGACTTCCTCACGCTCCTCAACCTGTGGCGCTACCTCGAGGCGAAGTCGGGCGAGCTCGGCTCGAGCGCCTTCCGCCGCCTCTGCCGCGACGAGTTCCTCAACTTCCTCCGCTTCCGTGAGTGGCAGGACGTCTTCCGGCAGCTGCGCCAGATGTCGAGCTCGCTGGGCCTGCGCGTCGAGAAGCCGCACGGCGACGACGAGCCGGGGGCGCGGGCGGACGCCATCCACAAGTCGGTGCTCGCGGGCCTCCTCTCGCACCTCGGCGTGCGCGACGAGCTCAAGCGCGAATACGTCGGCGCGCGCAACCAGCGTTTCCTCGTCTTCCCCGGCTCCGGCCTCGCGAAGTCGGGCGCCGACGCGATCATGGCCGCCGAGCTCGTCGAGACGAGCCGCCTCTTCGCCCGCACCGTCGCGAAGATCGACCCGGCCTGGGCCGAAGAGCTCGCGGGCCCGCTCGCGAAGCGCCGCCACTCGGATCCCCACTGGGAGCGCAAGCTCGGGCAGGCCGTCGCGATCGAGCAGGTGACGCTCTACGGCGTGCCGATCGTCCGCGACCGGCGCGTGCAGCTCGCCCGCTTCGACCCGCGCTGGGCGAGGGACCTCTTCATCCGCCACGCCCTCGTCGAGGGCGACTGGACGGGCGCGCACGCCTTCGACCGCCGGAACACCCAGCTGCGCCGCGAGCTCGCCGCCCTCGAGGACCGCGTGCGCCGTCGCGACGTGCTCGGCGACGATGCCGACGCCGTCTTCGAGTTCTACGACGAGCGCCTCCCCGACGAGGTCGTGTCCCAGGCGTCCTTCGAGCAGTGGTGGCGCGAGGCCCAGAAGCATCAGCCGGAGCTGCTCACCATGCGCCGCGGCGACCTCCTCGAGGACGAGGCCGACGCCGAGGCCGACGCGGATCGCTTCCCCACGCAGTGGCGGCAGGGCGACCAGCGCCTGAAGCTGCGGTACCGCTTCGACCCGGGCGCGGCCGACGACGGCGTGACGGCGCAGATCCCGCTGCCGCTGCTCGCCCGCCTCGACCCGGTCGGGTTCGACTGGCAGGTGCCTGGCATGCGCGCCGAGCTCGTGACGGCGCTCCTGCGGTCGCTCCCGAAGGCCATCCGCCGCAGCTTCGTGCCGGCGGCCGACTGGGCCGAGACGCTCCTCGCCGCCCCCGTCCCGCTCGGGAAGGGCGGCGGCACGCGCCCGCTCGGCGAGTTCCGGCCGGATCTCGGCGAAGAGCCCCCGGGGCCGCTCGACGAGACGCTCCGCGGCGTCATGCAGACGGCGGCGGGCATCCGCTTCGACGTCGAGGAGTTCGAGTGGGCGAAGGTGCCGGCGCATCTGCGCATGCGATTTCGGGTGCTGGATGACCGGGGCCGCGAGCTCGGCGCGGGCGAGGAGCTCCTCGAGCTGCAGTCGCGGCTCAAGCGCGCGGCGGAGGCGTCGCTCGTACGGGCGGCGCGCGAGGCGACGGGGCTCGGAGCCGGCGCGGGCTCGGTCAAGGGGTCCGGCGTCGGCAAGGGCGCGGCCTCGGCCCCCGCCGCGGGCTCCGGCGCATCCACGCGCGACGATGCCTCCGACGCCGTCTCCCCCGACCTCGAGCAGACCGACGTCTCGACCTTCCCCGTCCACGAGCTCCCCGCCTACGTCGACCTGCGGAGGAAGTCGGGCGTCATCCGCGCCTACCCGGCGCTGCGCCTCGCGAAGGGCGGCCGCGTCGACCTCGGCGTCGTGACGACCGCGGAGGACCAGGCCCGCGAGCACCCGAAGGCGCTGCGGCGCCTCCTCGCGAAGTCCGTCCCCTCCCCCGTGAGCTACGTGCAGGAGCACCTCACAGCGCAGGAGAAGCTCCTCCTCACCGCGAGCCCGTACCCGAGCGTTCAGGCGCTCCTCGAGGACGTCGTCCTCGCCCTCGCCGCCGAGACGCTCGCGGCCGCGCCCGACCCGATGGTGCGCACGCGCGCCGAGTTCGAGCGGCTCCGCGACGAGCTCAACGCCCGCGTCGTCGACGCGCTCTTCGACGAGGCGAAGCGGCTCGCGGCGATCCTCGGCGAGTGGCGGAAGGCCGAGGCCGCGCTCAAGGGCGCGAACCACCGCAGCGTCCTCCCCTCGCTCTCCGACGCGCGCGCCCAGCTCGACGGGCTCATCCGCCCCGGCTTCGTGCGCGACGCGGGCATCGCTCGGCTGCGCCACTTCCCGCGCTACCTCAAGGCGGCGACGCACCGCCTCGAGCGCGTGCGCGAGAACCCGGCGCTCGAGCGCGCGGGCCTGCAGCAGATCCAGCAGGCGATCGGCCTCTTCGAGGAGGCGGGCGGGTCGATCCCGCTGCCCGACGATGCGCCGGATCGCCTCGTCCGCGCCCGCTGGATGCTCGAGGAGCTCCGCGTCTCGCTCTTCGCCCAGCAGCTCGGCACGGCGGAGACCGTCTCGGTGAAGCGCCTCCGCCAGGCGCTCGCGGAGGGCTGAGGCAGGAATGAGTTCCGCAATTCACCCCCTCGTGCCTTGGACTTGGGACGACTTCTCAAGAACGGAGAAATCCTCCACGTCGAATGGGTCGGCCCGCGCGCTCGTCCTGGACCGCAACGGCTGGCTCGCGATGCTCGCCTTCCTCGCCGGCCCGAGCTGGGTGACGCGGGAGCCCGCGCCCGGCTGCGGAGCGCAGCCCGCCGTCGGCGACGACGTCGGTCTCGCGCCGGGCGGGGATGACGACGACGATACGATCGTCCACGCCGAGATGACGTCGTACCTGGAGGCGGCCGGCATCCCTCGGCCTCCATGGGGCACGCGGTGGCGCCTTCATCTGCCCGAAGGCCTGTCGGCCGCACCGTTCGAGTCGGCCTGCCACGAGGCGGCATCCCGAGTGCCCCCTGGCGAGATGACGGCGCAGGCCAGCGCCGTGCTCGCCGCGGTGAGGCGGATGCTGCCGCTTTCCGGCGCCTGACGCCGCGGTTCCGCTGCCATCCGCAGCCTCGGATATTCCCCGTGACGAGGATGACGTCACACAGCTTCATGCGCCGTCATGGAAATTGGCGAGCGGGCGCGAGCGCCGTAGCGTCCCCACATGACCTCCTCGACGACTCCCCCTTCGGCCGCCGACGCCGACCCGGCCGTGCCCTCGGGCGCGGCCGCCGCGCCGCGCCGCCGCCTCCGCATCCCCTTCTCCGCCTGGATCCTCATCGGCCTCGCCGCGGGCGTCCTCCTCGGCCTCGCCGCCGTCGCGATCGGCAAGGTGCCCGCCGCCGACGGCTCGCTCGGCCCGAACTGGCTCACGGTGACGCTCCAGACCGTCGGCTCGAGCTTCGTGACGCTCCTCAAGGCGATCGTCCCGCCGCTCATCTTCCTCGCCGTCGTCTCCTCGATCTCGCAGCTGCGCGGCGTCGCGAACGCCGCCTCGCTCGCGTGGAAGACGCTGCTCTGGTTCGGCATCACGGCGCTCATCGCCGTCGTCGTCGGCATCGCCGTCGGCCTCGTGCTCCAGCCGGGGGCCGGCCAGATCGCCGCCGGCACCCCGAAGGCCCCCTCGACGACGGGCGGCTGGTTCGACTTCCTCCGCGGCCTCGTGCCGGGCAACTTCCTCGGACTCGGCGCCTCGATGCGCGACGAGAAGCCGGTGCTCTCCTTCGACGCGCTCCAGGTGCTCGTCATCTCGATCGCCGTCGGCATCGCCGCGCTCAAGGTCGGAGAGAAGGCGAAGCCCTTCCTCGCGCTCTCGGAGTCGCTCCTCGCGATCGTGCAGAAGGTGCTCTGGTGGATCATCCTCCTCGCCCCGATCGGCACGGCCGGCCTCATCGGCAACGCGGTCGCGAGCTACGGATGGTCGGCGCTCGGCTCGCTCGGCACCTTCGTCGTCGCGATCGTCATCGGCATCGCGATCATCGGCTTCGTCGTCTACCCGATCCTCGCGAAGCTCCACGGCCTCTCGGTGCGCCGCTTCCTCTCGGGCGTGTGGCCGGCGGTCGCCCTCGGCTTCGCCTCCCGCTCCTCGCTCGGCACGATGCCGGTGACGCGCGCCGTGGCGATCGAGAACCTCGGCGTGCCGAAGGCGTACGCCTCCTTCGCGGTGCCGCTCGGCGCCACGACGAAGATGGACGGCTGCGCCGCGATCTACCCCGCGATCGCCGCGATCTTCGTCGCGAACTTCTACGGCATCCAGCTCGAGCCGCTCCACTACGCGCTCATCGCGCTCGTCTCGGTGCTCGGCTCGGCCGCGACCGCGGGCGTCACGGGGGCGACGGTCATGCTCACGCTCACCCTCTCGACGCTCGGACTCCCGCTCGAGGGCGTGGGCCTGCTCCTCGCCGTCGACCCGATCATCGACATGCTCCGGACGGCGCTCAACGTCGCGGGCCAGGCGCTCGTGCCGGCCATCGTCGCGAAGCGCGAGGGCATCCTCGACCAGGCCGTCTACGACGCGCCGGACGCCTTCGAGGGACTCGGCGACGACGAGCCGGCGGGCGACGCGATCGACGTGAGCCGCTCCGACGAGGCGACGGATGACGTGCTCGGCGCGCACCGCGGGGACGCCGAGGCCGCCGAGGTCGAGCTCGCGGGATCGACGGCGGGCCGCTAGCGGACCGGTCCTCGAGGGCCTCGCCACGACGGCGCCCGCCGCGCATGATGCGCGGCGGGCGCCGTCGTCGTGCGCGGGTCGACGCGGGGGGCTGGCGCCCGGCCGTGCGGAAGATCGGGGCTAGCGCCCGCCCTCGGCCGCGCGGGCCGCCAGGTCGACGTCGAAGCAGATCGCGCCGCCCTCGCCGAGCCGGTCGTAGGGCGGGAAGGGCGCGATGCGCCGGTAGCCGACGGCGTCGTAGAGGGCGATGGCGTCGGGCTGCTTGGGGCCCGTGTCGAGGACGATCCGCTCCGCGCCGCGCTCGACGGCCCGCCGCTCGAGCTCGGCGAGGAGCTTCCGGGCGTGGCCGCGGCGGCGGTAGGCGGGGCGGATGGCGACCTTCCGCAGCTCGAGGGTGCGCGGCTCCGGGCGGCTGAAGAGCGCGCCGTGGCCGGCGGGCTCGCCGTCCGGGTCGATGAGGAGGATCGACTCGACGAGCTCCTCGGGCCGGGTCTCGAAGACCTCGCTGAGCATCTGCGCCACCTCCGGCGGGGCGGGCGGGGCGTCCGGATCCCAGTAGCGGGAGTCCATCTCGGCGTCGAACTCATCGCGGATGGCGACGGCGCGCTCGTCCGTCCACGGGACGGCGATGAAGGTGGGCTCGAGGCGCTCGGACCCGGCCTGCGGAGGCTGCTCGCTCATGCCCGCCATCCTCCCACCCGGCGCGGACCTTGCGAGCCGGCGCCCGAGATCAGGGTCGCAGCGCGCCCTTCGGGCGCCGATACGCCGAGCCGTCCGCCTCCCGCTCGAGGAGGCCGAGATCGCACGCGTGCCGGCGGAAGAACGCGACGTCGGCGACGAAGAGCCCGAGGCGATCGCCGAGCGCGCGCTCGTCGAGCGTCTCCGCCGGCGCCACGACCCGCTCGACGACGCGGGCGACGGCGTCGTCGACCTGCGAGGGGCCGAGGTCGCCGAGGGCGACGCGCTCGCCGTCGAGCACCGCGAGCGGACCGAGCCGGGCGTCGAGCGCCGCGACCGCCTCCTCGAGGAAGCCCTCACGCAGCCGCAGGCCCACGCCGTCGCGCTCGGCCGCGCCGATCTGCTCGAGGGCCGCGAGCTCGGGCGCGTCGGCGGCGCCCGGCGACTCGGCGAGCAGCCCGCCGACGGCATGCCGCAGCTGCGGTCGCCGCAGCATCGCGAGGAAGGACCGGACGGGACGAAGCTCATCGCGCATGCCTGCATCCCCCCAGAACGGCGCGCGTCCCGGTCCCTCCCGCCGCGCGGGCGCGCGGGCGGGAGGCCGGGACGCGTGTGCGGGCCTAGAGAGCGGCCGGAGAAGGCCCGGGCTAGAGCACCTTCGAGAGGAAGTCCTTCGTGCGCTGGTGCTGCGGGGCGTCGAAGAGCTCCGACGGGCGGCCCTGCTCCACGACGACGCCGTCGGCCATGAACACGACCCGGTCGCCGACCTCGCGCGCGAAGCCCATCTCGTGGGTGACGAGCACCATGGTCATGCCCGCCTTCGCGAGGTCGCGGATGACCTGGAGCACCTCCCCCACCATCTCCGGGTCCAGCGCCGAGGTCGCCTCGTCGAAGAGCATGACCTCCGGGTCCATCGCGAGCGCGCGGGCGATCGCGACGCGCTGCTTCTGGCCGCCGGAGAGGCTCGCCGGGCGGGCATCCGCCTTCTCGCCGAGCCCGACCCGCTCGAGCAGCTCCATGCCGCGCTCGCGGGCCTTCGCCTTGCCCATCCTGCCGAGCTCGACGGGGGCGAGGGTGACGTTCTCGAGCACGCTCAAGTGCGGGAACAGGTTGAAGTGCTGGAAGACCATCCCGATGCGCTGGCGCACCTTGTCGAGATCGGTCTCCTTCGAGGTGATGTCGATGCCGTCGATGAGCACGCGGCCGCTCGTGACCTCCTCGAGGCGGTTGAGGCAGCGCAGGAGCGTCGACTTGCCCGAGCCCGAGGGCCCGATGACGGCGACGACCTCGCCGTTGCCGATCGTGAGGTCGATGCCCTTGAGCACCTCGTTCTTCCCGAACGACTTGCGCAGCTCCTGCACCTCGATGCGCTTGCCGGCGTTGGGCAGGTCGATGCGCGCCGTGAACGGCGTCTTCTCGGTGTCGGTCACTTGTTGAGCTTCCTGTCTGCGTAGTTCGAGAGCACGGTGAGGAGCCAGATGACGATGAAGTACACCGCGCCGACCATGATCCAGATCTCGAAGGATCGGAAGGTCGAGGCGATGATGATCCGGCCCTGGTAGGTGAGCTCGGCGAGGCCGAGCACCGAGAGGAGGGACGTGTCCTTGAGCGTGATGATGAACTGGTTGATGAGCGAGGGCGTCATGATCTTCAGCGCCTGCGGGAGGACGACCTTCCGCATCGACTTGCCCCAGCCGAGGCCGAGCGAGCGGCTCGCCTCCATCTGGCCCGGATCGACCGACTGGATGCCGCCGCGGACGATCTCGGTGATGTAGGCGCCAGCGTTGAGGCTCAGCGTGATGACGCCCGCGGTGAGGGCGTCGAGGGTGATGCCGGTCACGGCCGGCACTCCGAAGTAGAAGAAGAACGCCTGCACGAGCACCGGGGTGCCGCGGAAGATGTTCACGTAACCGCTCGCGAGGAATCGGAGCACGGGGTTGCTCGAGAGCTTGAGGAAGCCGAAGAGCAGGCCCAGCAGCATCGCGAAGACGATCGAGAGGCCGGTCGCGATGAGCGTGTAGCCGAGGCCCGCGAGCAGCGCCGGCATCGCCTGGCCGACCAGGCCGAGGAAGCCACCGTTGCCGGCCGCAGCCGCATCGTCCTCGCTCTTGAGGTAGCGGTCGAGGATGGCCTGGTAGACGCCCGTGTCCTTGGCCGCCGCGAGGCCCTCGTTGAACATCGCGAGCAGCTCGGCGTTCTGGCCCTTGTTCACGGCGAAGCCGTACGAGGCGCCCTTCTCGGGCTCGGTGACGGTCTTGAGCTCGAGGCCCTGCTGGATGCCGTACTGGAGGACGGGGTAGTCCTCGAACGCCGCGACGGCGTTGCCGGTGAGGACCTCGTTGTACATGTCAGCGGAGTCGGCGAACTGGTGGATCTCGAAGCCGTGCTGCTCGGCGAGCGACTGCGCGAACGTGGCGCCCTCGGTGCCCGTCTTCACGGCCACGACCTGGCCAGCGAGGTCGGCGTAGCTCGTGATCGTCGTGTTCGACTTCGGCACGGCCATCTGCACGCCCGACTCGAAGTACGGGTCGGAGAAGTCGAAGATCTCCTTGCGCTTGTCGGTGATCGACATGCCCGCGATGACGGCGTCCGCCTGGCCCGACTGCACGGCCTGGAGCGCGGCGTCGAAGCCGAGCGGCCGGATCTCGACCGCGAAGCCCTGGTTCGCGGCGATCGCGCGAAGCAGATCGAGGTCGATGCCCACGTCCTTGCCGTCCTGCTGGAACTCGAAGGGCGCGAAGGTCGTATCGGTCGCGATGACGAAGGTGCCCTTCGTGACCGGGGTGTCGACGGGGAAGAGCGGGTTCTGCGGGAGCGTGCCGGGCCCGCCGTCCTCCGGGATCGTCTGGTTGCCGAGCGAGATCGCGCCGTGGCCGATCTTCGTCGCGTCGGGCGCCTCGTCGCCGAGGTACTCCGCGAGGATGCGCTGGTACTCGCCGGAGGCGACGACGTTCTTGAGGCCTTCGTTGATCGCGGCGAGCAGCTCCGCGTTCTGGCCCTTGTTCACGGCGATGCCGTAGGACGAGCCGCGCTCGCGCTCGGTGACGATGCGCAGCTTCACCTCGCCGGTCTTGATGCCGTAGGCGATGATCGGGTAGTCGTCGAAGATCGCGGCCGAGTTGCCGGTCTGGACGTCGTTGTAGACATCGGCCGTGTCCTGGAACCCGCGGACGGTGCAGCCGTTCTTCTCGCACATCTTCGTCGCGAAGTCGAAGGACTCGGTGCCGTTCTTCGCGGCGACGACCTGGCCCTTGAGGTCGGCGTAGCCGTTGATCGTCGTGTTCGACTCGGCGACGGCCATCTGCACGCCGGAGTCGAAGTACGGGTTCGAGAAGTCGAAGGTCTTCTTGCGCTCGTCGGTGATCGACATGCCGGCGATGACGGCGTCGGCCTGGCCGGCCTGCACGGCCTGGAGCGCGCCGTCGAAGCCGATGCGCTGGATGTCGACGGTGAAGCCCTGGTCCTTGGCGATCGCACGGATGAGATCCATGTCGATGCCCTTGATCTCGCCGTTCTGCTCGAACTCGAACGGCGCCCAGGTCGTGTCGCTGGCGATGACGAAGGTCTGGCCCTGCACGGCGGAGGCCGCGGGCTTGGCGGCGGGCGCGGCGAGCGCCTGGGCCGCTCCGGCCGTCGTGCCGCCGAGGAGGACGGCGATGAGGCCGAGGGCGAGGACGGACAGGAGCGAGCGGGGTCGGGCGAGCGCGGCGCGGATGGCGCGCAGCAGCTTCGGGGGCATGGCTCTCCTTATGGGGTGCGTGCCGCCGCGCGAGCTCGCGGGCGGGGCCGCGCCGGCCCGTCCCGGTCAGAACGGCTCGACGTCGAGCCGAGAGCCAGGCTACCGGAGCGCGTGGATGCGCCGGAGGCGAGCTCGCGGCCCTCCGTCGCCCTTCCGGAGGGTCGGGCGCATCCGCTCGCCTAGTGGTGGAACCCGCTCTCCCCGCGCCGCCCGCCCGGCAGCATCCCGCTCGCGAGCTCGCTCGTCACGCGGCGGAGGTCCGCGACGAAGTCCGCGGCGAGGCCGCGGCCGAAGCCGTGGCGGACGACGACGCGGAGCACCCAGCGGTCCGCGAGGTCCTCCGGCATGGGGTACGCCGGCACGATCCATCCGGACATCCGGAGCCGGTCGGAGACGTCGGAGAGCGTCCATTCGGCGTCCGGATCGTCCATCGCCCACGCGATGACGGGGAGGTCGACGCGCTCCTGCACGAGCCGGTACTCGGGCATCTCGCCGATGCGGTCGGCGATCCACTGGGCCGTGCCGCGCGTCGCCGTCTGGAGCTCCTCGAAGCCGCGGCGGCCGAGGCGCAGGAGCATGTAGTACTGGAACAGCACCTGCGCGCCGGGGCGCGTGAAGTTGAGGCCGAGGTTGGGGAGGTCGCCGCCGAGGTACGCGACGTGGAAGATCATCTCCTCGGGCACGAGGGCCTCGTCGCGCCGCACGATCCAGCCGAGGCCGGGGTACACGAGCCCGTACTTGTGCGCCGAGGCGTTGATCGACGCGACGCGCTCGACGCGGAAGTCCCACTCGAGCTCGGGCTCGGTGAACGGCGCGACGAAGCCGCCGGAGGCCGCGTCGACATGGATCGGGATGTCGAGCCCCCGCTCCTCCTGGATGCGGTCGAGGGCCTTCGCGATCCCGGCGATCGGCTCGTAGGCGCCCGTGTAGGTGACGCCGAGGATGCCGACGACGCCGATCGTGTCCTCGTCGACGAGCTCGTCGAGGCCGTCGCCGTCGAGCACGGGATGCTCGTCGGTCACGGGGACGTAGCGCGGCTCGACGTCCCAGTAGGCGCAGAACTTCTCCCAGCACACCTGGACGGCGCTCGACATGACGAGGTTCGGGCGCGCGGACGGGTCGCCGCGGCGCGCCTGCCAGCGCTTCTTCAGCGCGAGGCCGCCGAGCATGCACGCCTCGGAGGAGCCGATCGTGCTCATCCCGAGGGCGCGCTCGACGTCGAGGGCGTTCCAGACGCCGGCGAGGATGCGCCAGCAGCGCTGCTCGATCTCGGCCGTGCGCGGGTACTCGTCCTTGTCGATGAGGTTCTTGTCGACGGTCTCGGCGTAGAGGCGGCGCGCGGGCTCCTCCATCCAGGTGCCGACGAAGGTCGCGAGGCTGAGGCGCGCGTTGCCGTCGAGCATCGCCTCGTCGTGGACGAGCTGCTAGGCGGTGTCGGCGTCGAGCGGCTCGGTCGGCAGCTCGCGGGTCGGCAGCTCGCCGAGCTCGCCCTGGTCGGCGAAGATCGAGCCGCTCACGGGGATGCCCGCGGGCGCGGAGACGCCGCCGCCCGAGCCCGCGTCGACGGCGAGCTCGGGGTGCGGGGCGGGGGCGTCGGCGGGCGAGGCGGCGTCGTGCTCGGGCTTCCTGCCGTCGTGCTTCGGGTTCACGTCGCGCTTCGGCGTCTCGTCATGCTTCGGCTTCCCGCCGGCCTTCGGCTTCCTATGACGGGTGTTCAGCCCAGCCCTACAAGGCGGGCAGGATGGTGGTGGCCTGGTCGCCCTCGAGGGCGACGATGCCGCGGTCGTCCACGACGTAGACGACCCCGGACGGGGCAAGACCGAGGGCAGCGACGGTGCCTTCCGCGGTACCGATCGGTGTCCAGGCGGCTTGGCCGCTGCGCCGCCAGAGCTGCCCATCGGTATCGACACCGACCAGCTCGTCTCCGGCCGCATCGAGCAGGTACAGCGTGGGTGCATCAGCGATCAGTGCGAAGGTGGCCGCGTTGTCCTGGCTGGCGAACAGCCCGCTTTGGGTGGCCGCATAGATCACGCCGTCTGCGGTGACCGCAAGATCAGCGGCGGTCACCTCGCTGCCAGCCGTCCAGGTGCTGCCGGAGTCGTCGCTGATCTGTACCGCGGGACTGCTCGACCCGATCCCGTACACCTGCCCATCGGGACCGGCGGTCAGGACGTGGAAGTCCTCCTCGCCCGTGAACGCGACCGGTTCCCAGCTCTGCCCGCCGTCTTCGCTGCGGATGATGCCGAGATTCGGTGACCCCAACTCCGACGGAGTGTCCAGGCCGGGATGCCCGGAGGCGATCAGCATGCCGTCGGTGACGGTCAGGCCCATCACGTCGAAGTCGTAGCCACCCAACGGACCTTCCACAGCGCCTTCGGCATCGACGCGGTACAGACCGGTGTGCGTGCCGACCAGGATCGTGGCATCGGCCTCGGGCACCACCGCATGGATGTGCCCGAACTCGACCGGCGCCTGCGCCGAGGAGGACGGTGCGGACGAGGCGCCGCAGCCAGCCAGCACCGTGACAGCGGCCACCCCGGCGAGCGCGGCGAGCGCGCGGCGAGGCGAGGAACGAAGACGAGAGAACATCAAAGGGGGGCCTTTCGAGAGAGGAGGACGACTACCAGAGGCGGCCGGTGTGTCGGCAGAAGGAACCGGCCGCGAAACGGGGAGACCGGTGTCAAGAGCAGCGGCAGGACGGTGGGAGCCCGCACCATGGGTGGTCGGGCTCCCACGCCCGCACCTGCCGAGGACGGCTAGAGGCTGTCCAGAATCTCTTGCATCGTGGTGACCTCGGCGCTCTGGCCGTCGATGACCTGCTGCGCCAGTTCCAGCGCATCCGGGTTCTGTCCGTTGGACAGCTCGGTCTCGGCCATCATGATCGCGCCGTTGTGGTGCTCGATCATGCCCTGCAGGAACAGCCGAGTCGCCTCGACACCGGTCGCAGACTCCAACGCGGCCATGTCTCCCTCGGACATCATGCCGTCGCCGTGGTCCATGCCGTCCATGCCGCCCATGGATGGGTCGGGTGAGGGCAGACCCCATTCCTGTAGCCAGCCCTGCATGGTGTCGATCTCGGGCCCCTGGGCGTCCTTGATCTGCTGAGCCAGTGTCACCACCCGCTCATCGATCCCGTCCTTGCCGAGGATCAGATCGGCCATCTCGATGGCCTGCTGGTGGTGCGGGATCATCATCGTCACGAACATCTCGTCCGCGGCGTTGAAGTCCGCGCTGGCCTCCGACGAGGAGGGGCTGGAGCTTGACGAGCCGTGATCCATCCCGGACATGCCGGGGTCGTTGTTCTGCCCGCAACCGGCGAGCACCAGAGTCGTGATGAGCGCGGTCGAAGCCAGCGCAAGCATGCGCATACGCATGATGAAGTTGTCCTTTCGTCAGTCGAATGAAGAGTCGCGGTCCATCCCCAACCCCGGACCGGGGCAGGACAGACAGGCATCACCCGGAACCTGTCGGCCCGTGGGACGCCGCAGCGCAACTCAGGTGCGACTGATCGAGAGAACGATGAGAGAAGGAGGTCGCGGGCGTGGCAGCACCGCGCCCAGCAGCGGCAGCGCCCGAACAGCAAGCCGCTGCGTCAGCCACCCGCGACTCAGCAGCCCGGGGGCGATCAGGAAGGGCAGGCCGATCAGGAGCGCGATCACGCACCCCATCATCAGCATCGAATGGCTCGGCGACGGTTCCCCGCACCCATCACCGCAGTCCGTCTCACCGGCTGCGGCAGCATCACTCATGCTGGCGCCGGCCATCTCATCCGCCATAGCGGCCGAGGCGGTGCCGTCCGGCATCGCCTCGGCGGCGTGGTCGGTCTCGATCGTGAGGGCCGGGGACGTATGCCCGTGGGGGCCGGACATGCTGAGGGCGTGCATCGCGAGGAGTCCGGCGATCACCATCATCAGCAAGCCGAACACGAGCAGGCCACGACGACGAGGCGACCCGCCGGTCATCAGCGAGCGCAAAGCACCCATCGCCGTCCTCCCTTCGACCTCCGAGTCCATCAGCCTCACGGCATGCACGATCGTTACTCACAACGGTAGAGCATTGCGCCACGAAGCCACCTGTGCGCTCGTGGCAGCGACGCTCAACCGGTCAGGCGGCGTGCGCGTATCGCGCCGGGTCTGCGTCCCACAACGGGCCGCACCCGGCGCAACAGAACCAGTACCGCTTGCCCTCATAGTCCCGGTACAGGCCCTGCTGCTCAGCCTGCTCCGGGTCCACCAGATTGTTCGGCATCACCGGACACTGCACCATGTTCTCCGCGTCCGGTGCCGGGTGATGGTGATGAGCGTGAGATTGCGCCTCATGCCCGCCGTGGCTCTCGTGATGATGCTGCCCCGACATGCTCCACGTCCTCTCCAGCAATACCGCTTGCCTGTCATCCCGCACTGGCACCCCATTGGCGTCCGCACGCTCGACCATCATGATACCCCAGAGGGGTATCACCGTGCACTGTGGCCGATGCAGCACTCGGCGTGCTCCCGCGCTCGTGGCGGCGCGCCCGGCTCGCGCTGATGATCCAGCAGCCGAGGTAGATGAGGAAGGAGAGGGTGGTGATGTAGGGGCTGATCGGGATGGCGCTGCCGAGGGCGAGGAGGATGCCGCCGACGCTGGCGGTGACGGCGAAGAGGACGCTGAGCAGCGGCACCACCACCGGTGAGGAGGAGACACGGAGGGCTGCGGCGGCGGGGGTGACCAGCAGGGACAGGACCAGGAGGGCGCCGACGATCTGGACGGCGACGGCGACGGTCATGCCCAGCAGCAGCATGAACAGGATGGACAGGGCGCGGGTGGGCACGCCGCGGCCGGCGGCGACGGCCGGGTCGACACTGGCGAACAGCAGCGGCCGCCAGATCACGAGGAGCCCTGCGCACACGAGGGTGCAGATCAGGATGAGCGCGCCGATCTGCGGGTTATCGATGGCGACGATCTGCCCGGTGAGCAGCCCGAACTTGTTCGCGGACCGGCCGGAGTACAGGGCGAGGCAGAGGATGCCCAGGCCCAGACCGAACGGCATCAGCACGGCGGTGATGGAGTTGCGGTCGCGGGCGCGGGAGCCGAGGGCGCCGATCAGCAGCGCGGCGATGATCGACCCGATGAGGGACCCGGCGACCACCCCCACGCCGAGCAGGAGCCCGGCGGCGGCGCCGGCGAAGGAGAGCTCGCTGATGCCGTGCACGGCGAAAGGCATGTCGCGGGCCATCACGAACACACCGATCAGACCGCCGGTGATGCCCAGCACGAGACCGGCGAGGATGCTGTTGTGCAGCAGGGCGAGGAGTTCACCGTAGTTGGTGAAGGTGAAGATCTGGTTCCAC
This sequence comes from Pseudoclavibacter triregionum, assembly GCA_910822395.1. Classification (GTDB taxonomy): domain Bacteria; phylum Actinomycetota; class Actinomycetes; order Actinomycetales; family Microbacteriaceae; genus Pseudoclavibacter; species Pseudoclavibacter triregionum. Next base: position 1,405,938 of record OU365335.1, on the reverse strand, counting down.
CAGTCGGCGAGGTCGGACAGCTGCACGGTTATACCTCGGGCTCGGTGGTGTGGTGGGGGTGGTCGGGGACACCGGCGACGAGGATGCGGTCCCGGCTGCGGATCACCTCGACCGGTGACCCGTACAGCTCGGTGAGTACCTCGGTGCGCAGCACATGGTCCGGGGTGCCGATCCGGAACCGACCGCCGGCGAGGTAGAGGACCCGGCCCACGGCGCCCAGCAGCGGGTTGATGTCGTGGGTGACGAACAGCACCCCGCGTGCGGCGTCGCGGCGGGCCTGGTCGACGAGGTCGCAGATCAGCCGCTGATGGGCCAGATCCAACGACAGCAGCGGCTCGTCGCACAGCAGCAGGGCCGGGTTCCCGGCGAGTGCCTGCGCAACCCGGAGGCGTTGCTGCTCCCCACCGGAGAGCCGGCTGATCGGGGCGTGGGCGGTGGATTCGGCGTGCACCGAGGCGACCAGGTCGGCGACCGCGGTGCGGCGGGCACGGCGGGGCAGCGGGATGCCCCACCGGTGCCCGTCCACACCGAGCCCGATCAGGTCTTGTCCGCGCAGCGGGGTCGCCTCATCGAACAGCTTCTGCTGCGGCACATACCCGATACGGCGGTTCCCGCCCCGCACCGGCTCGCTGCCTGAGGAACTCCACCGTGCCTGCGCGCAACGGCAGCTGCCCGAGGATCACCTTCAACAGGCTCGACTTCCCGGACCCGTTCGCGCCCAGCACCGCGACCAGCTCGCCCGCCCGCACGTCCAGGTCCAGCCCGTCCCACAGCGTACGGTCCCCGAACCCCAGGCATGCGCCCCGCAGGCTCAGTACGACCTCCCCCGGCAGCAGGGATGATCGCTTCGCGCTGGCAGGTGGGTTGTCTCGGCCGGTCACGAACCGAGCGCGGTCGCGATAGCGTCCAGGTTGCCTGACATCCAGGACACGTAGGTGTCGCCGTCCGGCAACGTCTCGGTCACCGGGACCACCGCAATATCGTTCTCGTTCGCGGCTTCCAGTATCTGCTCGGTCTGCGGGCCGGTGGTCTGCTCGTTGTACGCCAGCAGCTCCACCTCGCCGCCGGTGAACAGTTCCAGTGTCTCCAGCAGCACGCTCGGCGGCACATCTGAGCCCTCCTCGATGGCCTCACTGAATCGGCGGGGGTCTTGTTGACCAACCCGACTGCCTCCAACAGGTACAGCGGCACCGGCTCGCTGATCGCCACGCCCGCCCCCGCGTACTGGGCGTTGAGGTCCGCCTCGCGTTGGATCAGCTCCTCGATATCAGCCTGCAACGCATCCGCATTGTCGGCGAAGGTCTCGGCGTTGTCGGGGTCCAGCCTCGCGAACGCCGACTCGATCTCGTCGATCACCAGCAGCATGGTCGGGAAGTCGTACTAGACGTGCTCGTTCAGCTCTTCGCCGTCCTCGGCGGTCTTGCCGGAGATGTCCACCGCGTCCAGCACCGTGGCCGAGTCGTTGCCGGCCGAGTCCAGCATGGTGTCCACGAAGTCGTCGTAGCCGCCACCGTTCTCGATCACCACCTGAGCGTTGGACAGAGCCAGTTGGTTCTGCGCGCTGGCCTCGTACTCATGCGGGTCCTTGTTCGGGTCGTCGATGATCGACGTCACCTCCACTGCGTCCCCACCGATCGTCGCCGCGGGTGTGGCCCTGGCTGGCTGCACCGCCGCTCCGGATATACCGTGATCGTGTCCGCACTCGGGGGTCCAGCCGTCAGCAGGACCGGGGCGAGAGCAGTGGTGCGATTCATCGGGACGACCTCTTTCAGAACAAGCAACCGACAAACTCGGCCACATCAGAAATGATAATCGTTCTCGATTGTACCGTGGTTGTCGTGTGTGCCTGACACCTCCGCCTGCGAGTCCCGGCGCGAGGAGAAGGTAGCCCGCGGGCGGCAAGAGTCCGGCGGGTGATCCGAGCCAGACCAGTTACGAGCCGTGGCTGCCCATCGTGCTCGGGCCACGGCCAGTCATCGGTCGTCGGTAGTCCTGACGAATCGGACTGTGACGGCCCATCGCATCGCCTGGCAGCAGCGCCGGGCAGACAACCGAACTTCCTCGAGTCCGGCCAGGGTTCTGAGGTGTCGCAGCGAAGTGAGCATCCGCGCCGGCTAGGACTTGACGAGGCGGGCGATGGCGTCGGAGGCTTCCTTGATCTTCATCTCGGCGTTCCCATCGTGGATGGCGGCTGCGACGCAATGCTTGAGGTGGTCGTCGAGCAAGCCGAGGGCGACGTTCTGTAGTGCTGCGGTGACGGCGCTGATCTGGGTGAGGATGTCGATGCAGTAGGTGTCCTCGTCGATCATTCGGTGGATGCCGCGCGCTTGGCCCTCGATGCGCTTGAGACGGGCGAGGTAGCGATCCTTGTCGCTGATGTAGCCGTGGCTGGAGGTTGGTTCTGAGGGTGCTTGGGGTGCCGTTGCCATCGTCGGATCCCTTCTTGTCGCTTCGATGATGGTTGTCTTGCGTGTCTGATCATGGCTGCGATGAGTGGTCGAGGAACTTGGCGGTGCTGGCCTGCGGGGTGAGGTCGAGGCGGCGCAGGAGCTGGGCGTTGAGCGCGACGACGACGGTGGAGGCGGACATGAGGATGGCGCCGACGCTCATCGGCAGGACGAACCCGATGGGGGCGAGCACACCGGCGGCGAGCGGGACGGAGATGAGGTTGTAGCCGGCTGCCCACCACAGGTTCTGCTTCATCTTGCGGTAGCTGGCGCGGGACAGGTCGATGACCGAGAGGACCGAGCGGGGGTCGGAGGAGGCGAGGATGACGCCGGCGGACCCGATCGCGACGTCGGTGCCGGCACCGATCGCGATGCCCACATCGGCTTGTGCGAGGGCGGGGGCGTCGTTGACGCCGTCGCCGACCATGGCGACCTTGCGGCCCTCGGCTTGCAGCTCGGCGACCTTGGCGGCCTTGTCCTCGGGGCGCACACCGGCGAAGACGCGGTCGATGCCCAGGTCCTTGGCGACGGTGTCGGCGACGGCTTGCGCGTCGCCGGTGATCATGACCACCTGCGCTCCCGCGGCGTGCAGCGCGGTCACGGCGTCGCGCGATTCGGGCCGGATCTCATCGGCCAACCGGAGTGCGCCGATGACTTGTCGGTCGGCGAGAACGTGCAGGATGATCGCGCCTTCGCTGCGCCAGGTGTCGGCGATCGCGAGTTCACTCACGCTGTGCTGGTCGAGCAGGTAGGGGCCACCGACCTCGACGACGGTGCCGTCGACGGTCGCTGTGACTCCGACAGCCGGTGAGGAGGAGAAGTCGGTGGCTTTCGGCACGGACAGGTTCCGGGTTCGGGCGGCGCCGACGATGGCCCGCGCCAGCGGGTGCTCGCTGTCGGCCTCGGCTGCGGCGGCCAGGGCCAGTACCTGGTTCTCGTCGTGGTCCCCGACGGGCTCGATGCCGGTGACGGTGGGTTCGCCCTTGGTCAGGGTGCCGGTCTTGTCGAACAGCACGGCATCGACGGTGCGCATCGACTCCAGCGCGAGGCGGTCCTTGATGAGGACCCCGCCGCGGGCGGCACGTTCGGTAGCGATCGAGACCACCAGGGGGATGGCCAGGCCAAGAGCGTGGGGGCAGGCGATCACCAGCACGGTGATGGTGCGGATCACGGCATCATCGGGCAGGCCGACGAGCGACCAGACCACGGCGGTGATCGCGGCCGCGCCCAGCGCGAACCAGAACAGCCACCCGGCCGCGGTGTCGGCGATCCGCTGCGCGCGGGAGGAGGAGGCTTGCGCGTCGGCGACGAGCTTCTGGATGCCAGCCAACGCGGTGTCGTCGCCGGTCGCGGTGACCTCGATCCGCAGCCCGGAGTCGGTGGCCACGGTCCCGGCGACGACCTGGGCGCCCTTGTCGCGGCGGACGGTCTTGGACTCGCCGGTGACCATCGACTCGTCCATCGACGCCGATCCGTCGACGATCCGCCCATCGGCGGGCACCGCAGAGCCTGGGCGGACGATCACGATGTCACCGACGGCCAGATCGGCCGGGGCGACCTTCACGACGTCGTCGCCGACCACCTTCTCGGCCTCGTCGGGCAGCAGGGCTGCCAGGGAGTCCAGCGCGGAGGTCGTCTGTGCCAGGGAGCGCATTTCGATCCAGTGCCCGGCAAGCATGATCACGACCAGCAGCGCCAGTTCCCACCAGAAGTTCAGCTCGTGGCTGAGCAGCCCGCTGCTGGCCCCCCAGGACGCGACGAACGCCACGGTGATCGCCAGCCCGATCAGCAGCATCATGCCGGGCTTGCGGGCGCGGATCTCGGAGATGGCGCCGGTGAGGAACGGCCAGCCGCCCCACAGGTAGATCACCGTGCCCAGCAGCGGTGAGATCCAGGGCACCCATGCGGCGTCGGGGAGCCGGTAGCCGATGACCTGGGCGAACATCTCGTTGAGTCCCACGACCGGGACCGCCAGGACCAGCATGATCCAGAACAGCCGCCGGAACCGCGCCACATGATCGGCCCCGTGCCCGGCATGCCCGCTGTGCCCCATGTGACCGGCATGCCCCATGTGACCGGCATGATCGTCAGGGCTGGAGTGGTTGGCGTGGCCGGAGTGGTTGGCGTGCTGATCGTCTCCCGGGCGAGCTGTAGGGGTGCTGTGCTCGACGTGCGCGGCGTGGCCGTCGTGGTCGCTGTGGCTGCTGGCCTGATGGTGCTCGCTGTGTCTGTCGTGACGGGTGGGGTCGTGGTGACCCGCGTGATTCATCGTGCCGTGTCCCGCATGCCCGGCATGGCCGGCGTGCTCTTGGGGTTCGTGGTCTGGGTGCGTGTTCATGTCGGGTTTGTCTTCCTGGGACGGTGGTGGCTGTTCGTCGCGGGCTGTTCGCCTTCGGGGATGTGTGCCGATGCTGTGGGTGGGCGGTGATGCTCCGCGCTCGGTCGTTCAAGTGGTTCGCCGAGCGCGGAGCGTCACTTCCGTTCGCCGCGGGGCTATGTGGGGTTATGCGGCGCTGGTGTAGCGGTCGGGGTCGGCGTCGAAGAGTGGGCCGCAGGCGGCGCAGCAGAACCAGTACCGCTGGCCGTTGTGGTCGCGGTACAGGCCCGCTGCTTCTGCTTCGGCCTTGACCACGGGGGTTCCGGCCATCACCGGGCACTCGGCCATGTCGGCGGCCGGGGTCTGGGCGGCAGTTTGGGCGCTGGGCTTGTGGCCGCAGCAGCCGCCTGCAGAGGCGGTGTTGGTGTCGGTCAGGTTCAGCTGGTTGTGTGCGGTCATCGGGTGTTCCTTCCGGTTGGGTTGATGACGGGGGTGGTCAGGCGTTGACTGGCTCGCGGGCCGGTGTCGGGCCGGCGGACGCCGGTTCGGTGCTGGTGTCGGCGCGTGCGGTGAAGCTGCGCAGGCGCAGGCTGTTGGACACCACGAATGCGCTGGACAGGGCCATGGCGGCTCCGGCGAGCATGGGGTTGAGCAGCCCGAACGCGGCCAGTGGGATCGCGGCGGTGTTGTAGGCGAAGGCCCAGAACAGGTTCGTCTTGATCGTGCGCAGGGTGCGCCGGGCGAGACGGATCGCGTCGGCTGCTGCGCGCAGGTCACCGCGGACCAGGGTGATGTCGGCGGCCTCGATCGCGACGTCGGTGCCGGTGCCCATCGCCAGCCCCAGGTCGGCCTGGGCGAGGGCGGGGGCGTCGTTGACGCCGTCGCCCACCATCGCCACGACCTTGCCCTCGGCTTGGAGGCGGGCGACGACGTCGACCTTGTCCTTGGGCAGGACTTCGGCGATCACCTGTTCGATGCCGACCTCGGCGGCGACCTGCTCGGCGACGGTCTGGTTGTCGCCGGTGAGTAGCACCGGGGTCAGTCCGAGTTCCTTGAACTGGGCGATCGCCTGCGCGCTGGTCGGTTTGATCTGGTCGGAGACCACGAGCACGCCCCTCGCCTGGCCGTCCCAGCCGGCCGCGATCGCGGTCTTGCCCTCGGCTTCTGCGGCGCGCTTGGCTGCCGCGAGGTCGGCGTCGAGGTGCTGGGACCATTCGGCCAGCAGGGTCTCGCGGCCGGCGAGCACGGCGTGCCCGTCGATGACGCCCTGGACGCCCTTGCCTTCGATGTTCTCGAACGATTCCGGGGTCGGCAGGTCGCCGACCTCGGCGGTCGCGCCGGCGGCGATGGCCTGGGCGATCGGGTGCTCGGAGGCGTCTTCCAGGCCACCAGCCAGCCGCAGCAGCTCAGCCCGGTCCTGCCCATCGGCGACGATGACGTCGGTGAGGGTCATCTTCCCGGTGGTGACGGTGCCGGTCTTGTCCAGCACGATGGTGTCGACCTTGCGGGTGGATTCGAGGGTTTCGGGGCCCTTGATGAGCACACCCATCTGCGCACCGCGTCCGGTGCCGACCAGCAGCGCGGTCGGCGTGGCCAGCCCCAACGCGCACGGGCAGGCGATGATGAGCACCGCGACTGCGGCGGTGAACCCGGCGCTGAGGGGGAACCCGGCGCCGATCCACGCGCCCAGGGTGGCGACGGCGATCGCGATCGCGATCGGCACGAACACCCCGGAGACCCGGTCGGCGAGCCGCTGGATCTCGGCCTTGCCGGACTGGGCGTCCTCGACGAGCTTGGCCATCTGCGCCAGCTGGGTGTCCGACCCGACCCGGGTGGCCTTGACGACCAGGCGACCGCCGGCGTTGACCGTCGCTCCGGTCACCGGGTCGCCGGTGCCGACCTCGACCGGCACGGACTCGCCGGTGAGCATGGAGGCATCGATCGCCGAGCTGCCGGAGGTGATGAGGCCGTCTGTGGCGATCTTCTCACCCGGCCGGACCACGAACTCGTCCCCGACCGCCAGCTCATCGATCGGTATGCGCTTCTCCTTGCCGTCGCGCAGGACCGAGACTTCCTTGGCGCCGAGCTCCAGCAGGGCACGCAGCGCGGTTCCGGCGCGGCGCTTGGACCGCTTCTCGAAGTAGCGGCCGAGCAGGATGAAGGTGATCACCCCGGCGGCGACCTCGAGGTAGATGTTGCTGAGCCCATCGGATCGGGAGATCGTCAGCTCGAACGGGTGCACCATGCCGGGCTGTCCCGCGGTGCCGAAGAACAGCGCGACGATCGACCACAGCAACGCCGCGGTGGTGCCCACCGAGATCAGCGTGTCCATCGTCGCCGTCCCGTGCTTGAGGTTCATCCATGCGGCCCGGTGGAAGGGCCAGCCCGCCCACACCACCACCGGCGCGGCGAGTACGAGTGAGGCAAAACCCCAATAGTCGAACTGCAGGGCGGGGATCATCGCCATCGCGATCACCGGAACGGCCAGGATCGCCGCCCCGATCAGCCGCTGCCGCAGGCTGCGCAGCTCGGCATCCTCAGCCGACTCACCCTCACCCTCCTCGCCCGCGGTGCCGCTGTTCTTGGCAGCGGCGGGAAGCGTGGCGGTGTAGCCGGTCTTCTCGACCTCGGCGATCAGCGCGGCCGCGTCCAGGTCGGTACCGGTGATGCTGGCCTTCTCGGTCGCGTAGTTCACGCTCGCGCTCACACCGTCGAGCTTGTTCAGCTTCTTCTCGATGCGGTTCGCGCACGAGGCGCAGGTCATCCCGCCGATCTGCAACTCGATGCCCGCGACACCGCTAGCGGTCTGCTCAGTGGTCATGGTCGGCTCCTTCCTCTGATTCGCCCGCCGCACCCGAACCCGAGTCCTAGTCCGAGCCCGACCCGGAGTCTGAGCCCTGGTCGGTCGCGCCGCTCTCGCCGCTCGTTGCGGTCGTGTCGATGACCAGCGGGGCCGTGTGCACCTGCCCGTCGACCTGGAAGTCGAGGTAGAGCAGATACCGGCCAGGCGTGGGTGCGGTGGCCTCGAACACGATCTCCGGCCCCGACGTCTCGCCTGCGGCCGGGGCGTCCCCGCGGGGGTGGACGTGCAGATACGCCAGATCGCCGTCGCGGAGCGCGACCAAGTGCCCGAACGCGCCCAGGTACGGCTCCAGGATGGTGACCGGCTCCCCGTCACGGGACACGGTCAGGGTCAGCGTCGAGGCCGACCCGGCGATCAAGTCACCCTCCACGCTCACCTCGAACCCATCGACCGTGGTCGCGGCCGCCGGCTCCACGGGAACCGGGGCGTAGTCCCCGGCCACCTGCACCGAGGTCGACAAGGTGACCCCCTCCACCCCGTCCGCCGCGTCTGCGGGAATGAAGTCTGCGAAGACCCGGTAGCTGCCGGCCGCCTCCCACTGCCACGGGATCGACCAGGTGCCCTCGGCATCCATCTGAGGGTGGACGTGGGCGAAGTGCTGGCCGTCGGCGCGCACCACGATCAGGTGCAGCTGCTTGTCGTGCTCCACCTCGAAGCCGGTGACCGCGTTGCCGTCCGGGCCGGTCACCGTCAACGACAGCTCTCCTCCCGTGCCGGTCTCGGCCGGGGCACTGACCGCGGTGAGGCGGTACCCGTCCTGGGCCAGGCCGAGCCCGGCCGCCGCATCGTCGGAGGCGGTGCCGGCGCCTGCGTCGTGGCCTACGTGTCCGCTGGTGGTGTCCATGTCGTCGGTGTCCTCCCCGGTCATGCTGTGTTGGTCGCCTTCTTCTGCCCATGCCTGCACGGTCGCCTCCGGGACGACCGCGCCCGCCGTGGCGAATGCCACGGCGAACACGGCCACCAGTCCCGCGCCATACAGGCCCAGCCGCGCAGGTGCCCTCATGTCAGCTCCTGACGGCGGCGTAGCCCGCCTCGTCGACCGCCGCGATCACCGCAGCATCGTCGACCGGCTGCTCGGCCGTCACGACCAGCCGCCCCGTCGCCACGCTGACCTCGACTCCGGTCACGCCCGGCACCTGCGACACCTCGCCGCGCACGGACGTCTCGCAGTGCCCGCAGGTCATCCCGGTCACCTGATACTCGGTCGTAGCCATCTCATCCAACTCCTTCACTCGTGTACAGATTCATCTAACCCCATACCCCTATGGTGTATTCCTCAACTGGTGATCGACTCGTCTGCGGCCTGCCGCGCCTCACCGGTGGGGCGGATGTGACGCAGCCGGGTCGCGGAGATCAGCGCGGCGATCGCGGCGATGACGGCGGATTCGATCGCGGCGGTGTTCAGCCCGCTCGTGAACGCCTGCTGCGCCGCCGTCACCAGCTGCCCGCCGAGCGCGCCGGGAAGCTCAGCCGCCGCGGTGAGAGCGCCGTCGATGCTGCGGGACGCGGCCGTCGTGGCGTCGGCGGGCAGGCCGCCGGGCAGCAGCTCGGTGATCTGGCTGCGGTAGGTGGCGATGCCGATGCTGCCGATCACCGCGATACCCAGCGAGATGCCCAGGTCTGTCGCGCGTCAGACTTTGTGGCAGGACCGTTGATTGAGTCCTGAGCGGAGAGTTCGACATGGGAAGACCACCTGTGATCCCGGTGGAGAAGAAGACGAGGATCGTGCTGAGCATCCTCGCCGGCGAGATGACGATCGCCGAGGCGGCCAGGCGCGAGAAGGTCAGCGAGCAGTCGATCGGCCGGTGGAAGGCGGACTTCCTCGAGGCCGGGAAGACGAGTCTCGCGGCGGGCAAGAACGGGCCCTCGACCCGGGAGCAGCAGCTCGAGGCGGAGGTCGCGGAGCTGACCCAGGCGCTCGGTGAGGCGGCGGTCGAGATCCGGGTATGGAAGAAGTCCGCGGAGGGACGCTTGGGCCCTTCGAGGACCTCGAGGTGATCCGCGTCGAGGCGGGCATGTCGACCGCGAGGTTCTGCAAGCTGATCGACATGCCCGAACGCACCTGGCGACGCTGGCAGGCCAAGGCGCGGCAGGAACAGCCGCCGAAGGGGCCGCGGCCGCAGCCGGCGAGGGATGCCGCTCGGCCGCTGGTGGTGAAGCATGCGTTGGCGAAGCCGGCGTGGGGTCACCGGAAGGTCTGGGCGATGACGCGGCACGACGGGCACAAGGTGTCGCAGGCGACGGTGCTGCGGCTGCTGCGTGACGACGGGCTGATCCTGCCGTCGGAGTACCAGAAGCAGCGTCGGGAGTTGGCGAAGGACCGGAAGGCAGCGTTCGCTCGCAACCCGACCGGACCGAACCAGGTGTGGCAGCTGGACTTCAGCGAGTTCGAGACCACCCAGGGCGGGACCTGGCGGATCGCGGGGTGTCGGGACTGGTTCTCGAAGCTCGAGTACCCGTTCCGTGTGTCGCCGACGGCGAACCAGTACGACGCGATCGCCGCGATCGAACTCGCCTTGGCCGAGTACGAGCGTCTGTTCGGGCACCCGCTCGTCGACGAGTGTGAGGTCGATGCGGACACCTGGGAGCTGCTGCCGGTCCTCACCATCGTCACGGACAATGGCGGCCCGTTCCGGTCGTTGAACTTCGAGTTGTTCATCATGCGTCACCCCGAGCTTCGGCATGTCCGCACCCGGGTGAAGTCGCCAGGCCAGAACGGGTCACACGAACGCGGGTTCGGGACGCTGAAGTACGAGCGGCTGTTCCTCGACGAGATCCCGGACGCCTTGACGCTCATCGAGCGGGCCGAGGACTACCGAGTCGAGTACAACACCGAGCGCCCTCATGAGGCGATCGCCTGGAACCGGCCACTGGAGGTGCACCTCGGCCTGGCCGACCCCACCACCCCCACCTTTGAAACAGAAGAAATCCTGCCAACTACTTGACGCGGGACACGCGTGATGTCGCAGAACCAGAGCCGGTTCGGCGCGTCTGCGCGGAACTGCCGCTTCACGAGATCCTCGTGCGTCGCCGTGTCAGGCTTCCAGCCGCGCCGCTTCCGACGGTGCGAGACCCCGACCAGACCGTCCAGTCGCATCAACCGGGCGACGCGCTTGCGGCCGACGTGAACGCCGAGCCCGAGGCGCAGCTCGGCGAGCACGCGCGGGGCGCCATAAGTCTCGCGGGAGTCGGCGTGGATGCGTCGGATCGTCGTCGTCAACGCCGCATCCGCGACCGCTCGCGGCGACGGTGGCCGGTTCACCCACTCGTAGTAACCGGAGGTCGAGACGTTCAGGAACCGGCAGGCCACCGCGACGGGGATCCCGTCCGCGGCGAGCTCCTGGACCAGCCGGAACCCTATTTTGGGAGCACGTTCTCCCGCGCGAAGTACGCCGACGCACGCTTGAGGATCTCGATCTCCATCTCCAGCACACGGTTGCGGCGACGCAACTCGACCAGCTCCTTGTGCTCGTCAGTGGTGACGCCGGCCTTGCGGCCGGAGTCGACCGCGTCCCGGTTCATCCAGTTCCGCAGACACGACTCGCTGATCCCAAGATCACGAGCTGGGCTGACCCCGTTTCGTAGGTCCGGCGGTTCTGAGAGTCGTCCTGTTGCCCGAGGGTTCGGGCAGGGAGACTGGTCAGATCATGTCGAACAGTAGGAAGCGTCACACCCCGGAGCAGGTCGTCCGCAAGCTCGGGCAGGCCGACAGGTTGCTCGCCGACGGGCAGGACGTCGCGGCGGTGTGCCGGGAGCTCGGGGTGTCCGAGCAGGTGGGCTGACCCCGTTTCGTAGGTCCGGCGGTTCTGAGAGTCGTCCTGTTGCCCGAGGGTTCGGGCAGGGAGACTGGTCAGATCATGTCGAACAGTAGGAAGCGTCACACCCCGGAGCAGGTCGTCCGCAAGCCCCTGTGCGTCAGGATGGGGTGAGACACCAGCACTGCTGACCTTCGCACTGCACGGGGCGAGAACGGACCAATACTGAGATGACGATGACGGTTGCTGACGTCGGCACCGATGATGGGGCTATGGCTCCTCGTGCTGACCGGCCCAAGAGGCGGACGTTCACCGCCGAGTTCAAAGCGGCGATCCTGGCCGAGTACGACGCCGCGGACCGCTCTGGGCGTGGGGAGATCCTGCGCCGGGAGGGCCTGAAGCGCCCCGGGTTCGGTGGAGGCTCTCAACTCACGGAGGATGAGAGTCATGGCAGCACCGAAGAAGTACCCGGACGAGTTGCGTGAGCGCGCGACGCGGCTCGCGGTCGAGGCACGACAGGACCCGGCGCGGAAGACCGGTGCGCTTCAGCGCATCGGCGAGCAGCTCGGGATCAACCCGGAGACGCTACGCGGGTGGGTGAAACAGGCCGAGATCGATGCCGGGCAGGCGCCCGGGGTGACGACCGCGGAGGCGCAGCGGATCAAGGCGCTTGAGGCCGAGGTGCGGGAGCTGCGGCGAGCGAATGAGATCTTGAAGACCGCGTCGGCGTTTTTCGCCGCGGCGGAGCTCGACCGCAAGCTGAAGTAGCCGAGGTGCCTACTGCGGTGCTCATCGAGTACATCGACGAGCACCGCGACCGGTTCGGGGTCGAGCCGATCTGCCAGGTGCTGCGTGACGCCGACGTCCAGATCGCCCCGAGCACCTACTACGCCGCCAAGGCGCGTCCGCCGTCCGCGCGGGCGGTCAGGGACGCGGAACTGACCGAGGACATCCGGGTGGTCCACAAGGCGAACCTCGGTGTCTACGGCGCCCGGAAGATCCACGCGGCCCTGAACAGGGAGGGCGTCGAGGTCGCCCGCTGCACCGTCGAGCGGCTGATGCGCGCCGCGGGCATCCAGGGCATCCGGCGCGACAAGACCCGCAAGACCACCTTCGGGAACGGCGCGGAGACCGCCCGGCCCGCCGACCTCGTCAACCGCGCGTTCACCGCGACGGCACCGAACCAGCTCTGGGTTGCGGACCTGACCTACATCCGCACCCACGCCGGGTGGACCTACGCCGCGTTCGTCCTCGACGTGTTCAGCCGTCGTGTCGTCGGCTGGCAGGTGTCCACCTCGCTGCGCACCGATCTCGCCCTCGACGCGCTCGACATGGGCCTCTGGGAGCGCCGCAGAGCAGGGCAGGACATCACGGGGCTGATCCATCACAGCGATGCCGGAGTGCAGTATCGAGCGATTCGCTACACCGAGCGCCTCGCTGAAGCCGACGCCGTCGCGTCCGTCGGAACGGTCGGCGACAGCTACGACAACGCGATGGCCGAGGCGCTGAACTCGCTGTTCAAGGCCGAGTGCATCCGCAACCCGATGATGCGCCCCAAGGGCGGGTGGGCGTCGATCCGTGACCTCGAGATCGCGGTCGCCGAATACGTCGACTGGTACAACCACCGGCGCCTGCACGGCGAGATCGGACACATCCCGCCCGCCGAGCTCGAAGCCACCCACTGCGCATCCCACGAACCCGTCAGCTACGTTGGAGAACAGGTTCCCGTCGGAGCCGGTTCCAGATAACCGAGCCTCCACGAAACCCGGGGCGCTTCAATTGATGAGCGTGACGCTCGCGCCGCAGATGATCGCGGCACCGCAGGAGACAAGGACACCGATCTTCCCCCGACCCGCCAGATGGGGGTTCGAGGAGTTCGCGCCGAAGCCCCACACGATCGCCGAAATGATCAGCGCCAGAACGGAGAGGATGAGACCGACGGTCATGACCGCGCCGACGATGTTGCGGAGCTGGGCGATGCCGGGCAGGCCTGAGTCGTTGGGGTCGATGTTGATGTCCATCGGCAACACGGCCGGAACAGCAGACAGGGTGGTGATGAGGTCGAACACGATGGGCTCCTGACACGAACAAGCCCACAACGTGTGGGCGGCGGAAGGGTTCGCGTGTCAGGTGCACGCCTGTAGCCCCCGGAATGTCGGTGCCGGGTGGGACGATCGGTTCATGACGTAGGAGGAGGGATCATGGCCAGAGGAGAAAGCCACAGCGTTAGTTGCGCGGATGCCGTGCGGACGACGCCTGAGGAGTGCAAGTGCGCCTGCGAAGGGGACTTCCACGGCGGACCGCATACCGAACGGGTGCGCGCCTTGGTTTGGGAGGAAGGCAAGCGCCACAAGTACTCACGACGCCAAGTTGCAGGCGCGAAGCGGAAGGCGCGTCAAGCAATCGCTGCCGAGAATTCGGTCGGCGAGGCGTGCACGGACCTCGCCGTGACGTGCATGATCGACGAACTCATCCTCGTTACCGCAACAAGTGAACAGCAGGTCCTTCGTGACACGTTGAAGAGTGTTCTCGACCCGTTCGTGAAGGAGATCGTTGACGCAGAGCTGGACGATGCCGATTCCAAGAACATCGAGACCGCCGTCAACAACCTGCACGTCATCTGCACGCTATGCGTGGAGGTTCTGAAACTGATTCATGAGGTCAAGGGGCTCGCGAATGCGGTTGCGGACGATATCGCCCAGAAGGTTGTCGATTCATTGGGCCAGCCGTCGTTCCTCACCGGAGCGGTGAAGACGGTCTTGACATCCGCGTTGGCTCGCTCGTTCGAGGCGATCGTTGATCTAGCGGCCGATCCGTTGAAGGTGAAGATGCTCCAAGTGGTGGGCTTCGCAACCTGCCCCAACGTCGATGAGCACCCCGACGTTGAGGTCTACTGCATCGGCCCCCTGGGGAACGAGTACGTCACTTCGGCGCTTCACGACTGGATCGACAAGAGCTTCCCGGCGGACTCCGTCATCTTGCAGCGGGCACCCCGACGCAAGAAAGCAGCTTGAGCCCTCTGGCTAGAGCTGGTCGCCGAGGGCGATGAGCCAGTTCATCCACGCCACACCGCCACCAGCAAGCGCCGCCGCACCGATGGCGACGAGGAGGCCGGTGCGGGCTTTGGATGCGGTGGCGTGGTTGCCGTGCGCGGAGGAGACTGCCCAGATGATCGCGCACACGATCAGCATCAGCACGGCGATGATGAGCACGAACGTCAGCAGCGCACCAATCACGGCTTTGAGGTCTCCGATGCCGCCGAGCCCGTCGAAGTCAGGAAACACGTTCATGATGGTCAGGCCCCCTCATCGACGGTCACATGCAAATGGTCGTAGTGGCCTCCGGTCACATCTGCGGGGTCGTGCATGCTCCCGCCGTTGTAGTCCCGCCACCCCTCACTGTCGCGGGACAGCGACCAGATCTTGCCCTGCCAGATCAGGTAGGTGATGCCGAGGGTTTCGGCGTTGTCTTTCATCCAGTTCGTGACTGCCCACCCGGCTCCGAGCTGCGAGGGCGTCGGATGGGTGCCGATGGCGTTGCCGAAGGTGAAGCGCCCCGGGTTCGGTGGAGGCTCTCAGCTCACGGAGGATGAGAGTCATGGCAGCACCGAAGAAGTACCCGGACGAGTTGCGTGAGCGCGCGACGCGGCTCGCGGTCGAGGCACGACAGGACCCGGCGCGGAAGACCGGTGCGCTTCAGCGCATCGGCGAGCAGCTCGGGATCAACCCGGAGACGCTACGCGGGTGGGTGAAACAGGCCGAGATCGATGCCGGGCAGGCGCCCGGGGGTGACGACCGCGGAGGCGCAGCGGATCAAGGCGCTTGAGGCCGAGGTGCGGGAGCTGCGGCGAGCGAATGAGATCTTGAAGACCGCGTCGGCGTTTTTCGCCGCGGCGGAGCTCGACCGCAAGCTGAAGTAGCCGAGGTGCCTACTGCGGTGCTCACCGAGTACATCGACGAGCACCGCGACCGGTTCGGGGTCGAGCCGATCTGCCAGGTGCTGCGTGACGCCGACGTCCAGATCGCCCCGAGCACCTACTACGCCGCCAAGGCGCGTCCGCCGTCCGCGCGGGCGGTCAGGGACGCGGAACTGACCGAGGACATCCGGGTGGTCCACAAGGCGAACCTCGGTGTCTACGGCGCCCGGAAGATCCACGCGGCCCTGAACAGGGAGGGCGTCGAGGTCGCCCGCTGCACCGTCGAGCGGCTGATGCGCGCCGCGGGCATCCAGGGCATCCGGCGCGACAAGACCCGCAAGACCACCTTCGGGAACGGCGCGGAGACCGCCCGGCCCGCCGACCTCGTCAACCGCGCGTTCACCGCGACGGCACCGAACCAGCTCTGGGTTGCGGACCTGACCTACATCCGCACCCACGCCGGGTGGACCTACGCCGCGTTCGTCCTCGACGTGTTCAGCCGTCGTGTCGTCGGCTGGCAGGTGTCCACCTCGCTGCGCACCGATCTCGCCCTCGACGCGCTCGACATGGGCCTCTGGGAGCGCCGCAGAGCAGGGCAGGACATCACGGGGCTGATCCATCACAGCGATGCCGGAGTGCAGTATCGAGCGATTCGCTACACCGAGCGCCTCGCTGAAGCCGACGCCGTCGCGTCCGTCGGAACGGTCGGCGACAGCTACGACAACGCGATGGCCGAGGCGCTGAACTCGCTGTTCAAGGCCGAGTGCATCCGCAACCCGATGATGCGCCCCAAGGGCGGGTGGGCGTCGATCCGTGACCTCGAGATCGCGGTCGCCGAATACGTCGACTGGTACAACCACCGGCGCCTGCACGGCGAGATCGGACACATCCCGCCCGCCGAGCTCGAAGCCACCCACTGCGCATCCCACGAACCCGTCAGCTACGTTGGAGAACAGGTTCCCGTCGGAGCCGGTTCCAGATAACCGAGCCTCCACGAAACCCGGGGCGCTTCATTTAGCAACACGGCCTAGTTCTCGCGCTTCTCGCGGATCTTGGCGGCCTTGCCGCGGCGGCCGCGGAGGTAGTACAGCTTCGCGCGGCGGACCTCACCGCGGGAGACGAGCTCGATCTTGTCGATGATCGGCGAGTGCACCGGGAACTGGCGCTCGACGCCGACCTGGAAGCTGACCTTGCGGACCGTGAAGGTCTCGCGGACGCCCGACCCCTGGCGGCCCAGGACGACGCCCTGGAAGACCTGGATACGGCTGCGGTTGCCCTCGACGATGTTCACGTGCACCTTGACGGTGTCGCCGGGGCGGAAGTCGGGGATGTCCTGCTTGAGGGAGGACTGGTCCAGGACGTCGATGAGGTTCATGATGTCGCTCTCTGCACTCGCCATCGGTCGACTGCGCGCTGAGGGTTGAGATTGAGGGGCGACGCGGTGATGGCCTGGCTCCCCGATGGCAGAGCGCGGCCGCGCGGCACAAGGAGCCATTGTGCCATGCGAGCGGCCCGCCCGGCAAGTGCCGCAGCGGGCCGCTCCCCCGTCATTGCGGGGATGTCGAGAGGTCGGGATGCCGGGGGCTACACGCCGGAGGCGGAACGCTCGTCGTCCTGCTCGCCCGCGTCGGAGGCGTCCGCGGCGGGCTTCGGGGCGACGCCGCGGTGGCCGACGGGCCGGGAGGGATCCCAGGTCGGCGAGGCGGGCGCCTTGTTATAGCCGAAGTTCACGCCGGGGCGCGTCGAGTCGGTCTCGGGCAGCTCGCCGGCGCCCGTGCGGGTCGAGCCGGGCATCGCCCCGTCCATGAAGGGGCCGGTCGGCTCGGGGCCGGGGCCGCGGTTCACGCCGCTCGCGTCGTAGCGGGCGCGACCGTCCTGGGCGGCGGGGGCGTCGTCGGGCGAGGCGGGGTCGCTCGAGAGGCGGGGCGCGGCGGGTGCGGAGGCGTCGCCGGCGGTCGCGGAGGCGCCCGTGGCGTCGGCGGCGGAGGCCGCGCCCGTCGCGGCGGCACACGCCGCGGCCGAGTCGGCAGCCGGCTGCGCGGGCGCCTCGACGCCCGACTCCGAGAGGCCGAGCTCCTCGTCGGCCGGGTGCGCGGCGGGGGCGGCCGAGCGGGCGCGCTCACCCGACATCGTCTCGCGGGAGGCCGCGGCGGCCGCGGGCGTCGGCGAGACCTTGCCCTCGATGATCGTGCCGGCGCCGTCGCGCGGCGCGCGCGTGCGGGGTGTGCCCCAGGTCGGGTTCGCGCCCTGGCTGCGGAGGTGGTCGAGCTGGGCGTCGAGGCGGCCCTTCACGACCTTCTTGAGCTGGAGGGCCTCGAGGATGACGGCGACGACCGTCGAGACGACGGCCACGGCGAGGAGGATCGGGCCGGCGGGTGCCGGAAGCAGCGCGCCGAGGATCCACAGCGCCCAGACGGCGCCGAGGATCGCCACGTCGCGGCCGGAGACGGCGCGGTCCTCGCGCACGTCCGGCCGGGCCCACACGACGCCGGAGAGGCCGGCGAGCAGGATGAGGCACGCCGGCGACCCGAGGAGGACGGCGAGCAGCTCGGAGCCCTGGGCGCCCCGGATGAGCCATCCCGCGAAGATGAGCGCGGGGATGACGAGCACGGCCGGGAGCAGGAGCCGATGGACGAGCGTTCGAGCGGTCATGCGCCCCACGCTATTGGAGGCGTCCCGAGAACTCGTCCCGCGACGCGATCCGTGACCTGCCCGTTGCCTGCGGCGATAGCCTGGTCGGCATGATCGAGCTGCGCACCCCCGCCGAGATCGACGAGATGCGCGCCGCGGGCCGCTTTGTCGCCGAGGTCCTCCACACCCTGAAGTCCGAGACGGCCGTGGGGACGAACCTCCTCGAGATCGACGCCCGCGCGCACGAGATGATCCGGGCCCGCGGCGCCGAGAGCTGCTACCTCGACTACGCGCCCTCCTTCGGCGCGGGCCCCTTCGCCTACGTCATCTGCACCTCCGTGAACGAGGCCGTGCTCCACGGCCGCCCGCACGACTACGCGCTGCAGGACGGTGACCTCCTCACGCTCGACTTCGCGGTGAGCGTCGACGGCTGGGTCGCCGACTCGGCGATCTCCTTCGTCGTCGGGACGCCCCGCGAGGAGGACCTCCGCCTCATCCGCTGCACCGAGGAGGCGCTCGCGGCGGGCATCGCCGAGGCGCGCGCCGGCAACCGCCTCGGCGACATCTCGCACGCGATCGGCGAGGTCGCGAAGTCGTACGGCTACCCGGTCAACGTCGAGTTCGGCGGCCACGGCGTCGGCCGCACGATGCACCAGGAGCCCTCGGTGCCGAACCGCGGCCGCGCGAAGCGGGGCATGCACCTCGAGCCGGGCCTCGTCCTCGCCATCGAGCCGTGGTTCAACATGACGACGAACCGCCTCGCGAAGGCGGCCGACGGCTGGACCCTCCTCGGCGCGGACGGCTCGCGCGGCGCCCACTCGGAGCACACGGTGGCGATCACCGAGGGCGAGCCGGTCATCCTCACGGATCGCGGGTTCCTCGAGGCGTAGCGCCCCCCGCTCCCGCTAGCCGCGGGCGTCCTCCCAGTCGGGATCGGCGAGGTCCGCGTACGGCGGACACGGCGGATGCCGGTGCAGGCTGCTCACGCCGTACCGCCCGCCCGGCCCAGCCGGCGCCCCGTCGGCGAAGTACGGGCAGATCGCGAAGCGGCGCCCGTCGACGCCCTGCGCCTCGAGGCTCGCGACGGCGCCGTCGATGAGGCTCGTGTCGGTCTGCGGTCCGACCTCGTCGCCGACGATGACGTGGACGCGGACGACGTCGTCCCAGGGCAGCCGCGCGCCGAGGTCGAGGATCCGCACGGCCGAGGGGACCTCCCGCGCCGCCGCGACGACCTGCGCGCGGATGCCGTAGGGGTCCACGACGAAGCGGAGGGCGCCCGCCCAGGCGAGCGAGCCGACGAGGGCGAGGATCGCGAAGGCCGCGACGGCCCACGGCAGCTGGCCCCGGAGCGGGGGGAAGACGGGGCTGAGGCGCGCGCCGTCGCGGCTCGTCGAGTCGCCGGCGCGGTCGTCGTCCGCGGCGGCGTCCTGCGATGCGCTCGCGGCGCGGTCGACGCCCCAGCCGCCGGCCTCGTCGCCGCGCCCGATCCGAGCGAGCTCGCGCTCGAGCTCGCGATCGCGCTCCGGCTCCGCGCCCACGGCCGGGCTCAGCTCCCCCGGCGCTCCGGCGCCGCGGCGCACGGCTCGGCCTCCGGCGGGAGGAGATCCGGCCGCACGCGGCGCGTGCGCTCGAGCTGCTGCTCGCGGCGCCAGGCCGCCACGTTGCCGTGGTGGCCGGAGAGGAGCACGGGCGGCACCTCGAGCCCGCGCCATTCGGCGGGCTTCGTGTAGCTCGGGTACTCGAGCAGGCCGTCCTCGTGCGACTCCTCGACGAGCGACATCGGGTTGCCGACGACGCCCGGGATGAGCCGCCCGAAGGCCTCGATCATGGCCATGACCGCCACCTCGCCGCCGTTGAGGACGTAGTCGCCGAGGCTCACGAGCTCGACGCGCGCCCGCGTCGCCGCGTGGTCGAAGACGCGCTGGTCGATGCCCTCGTAGCGGCCGCAGCCGAAGACGATCCGCCGCTCCTGCGCGAAGCGGCGCGCGGTCGCCTGCGTGAAGACGTGCCCGGCGGGCGAGGGGAAGACGACGAGCGGCTGGTCGGGGCCGGGCTCGGCGCCCTCGGCGGGCGCGGGCTCGTCGACGAGGATGAGGTCGAGCGCTTCGCCCCACGGCTCGGGCTTCATGACCATGCCCGCTCCCCCGCCGTACGGGGTGTCGTCGACGGTGCGGTGCCGGTCGTGCGTGAAGTCGCGGAGGTCGTGGACCTGCAGCTCGAAGAGCCCCTGCTCGCGCGCCTTCCCGAGCAGCGAGAGGTCGAGGACGTCGAAGAAGCTCGGGAAGATCGTGACGATGTCGACGCGCATGGGCTCCACCCTAGGCGGCGCGGCCCTCATGCCGCCCCGCGACTACCACTCCGGTTCGGGCCCGGGCTCCGGAAATCGCTCCGCGTAGCGGGCGAAGGCGCCGAAGACGGCGGAGAGCCCCCCGTGGACCGCATAGTCGAGCTGGGCGTCGGTGACCCCGAGCTCGAAGTCGACGACGTGCTCCGCGCGGATCCCGACGGTCCCCTCGTCGTCGACGAAGACGCACGAGCGCGGCCATCGGTAGGCCCCGTTGTCGTCGTTCGCGGCCTCCAGGAGGCGGTCGCGCTCGGCGAGCGGCAGCCGGCGCGACCAGAATCCGCGCAGGACGAGGATCTCGTGCGACTGGCCCTCCGCGAGCACCCACACGAATCCGTGCTCGCCCTTCACCCCGATGTCGAGGTCGGAATCGACTCGGTACGGCGTGCGGCGGGCTTCGAGCGCATCGCGGATGCGCTCGCG
Source organism: Pseudoclavibacter triregionum (assembly GCA_910822395.1). Taxonomy (GTDB): domain Bacteria; phylum Actinomycetota; class Actinomycetes; order Actinomycetales; family Microbacteriaceae; genus Pseudoclavibacter; species Pseudoclavibacter triregionum. The sequence continues at coordinate 1,385,242 of OU365335.1, read as the reverse complement.
GCTCAGCGGCAGGAGCGGCTCGAGCGGCGGCAGGGGTTCGCCGTCGTGCAGGGCGGCGAGCTCGCTCGAGATCGCGTCGGCGTCGAGGTCGTCGGTCATGGTCGCCTCCAGGCGGATCGGTCGGGGCCATCCGGCGGCCCCGAGGTCGATCACACGGTAGGGGCGACCTCGGACATCTCGAGGTCCTCGCCGGCCGGGCGGTCCGCGACCGCGGCCGCATCGCCCGGGCGCAGCCCGAAGAGCACGTGCACGAGCGAGCCCGCGAGCGGGCCGATGCCGAGCGCGAGGCACACGCCCACCACGAGGCCCGGGGTGAGCAGGAGCGCGGCGATGGCGACGCCCGAGGCGACCCACCATCCGGCGACGTAGATGCCGTGGCGGTCGCCCGCGAGCACGGCCGAGCCGGTGACGAAGAGGCATCCGGTGAGGCCCGCGACGAAGGTGAGCGCGGCGAGCACGTTGCCGCCGACCGAGAAGCCGCGGCCCATGAGCTCGATGATCGGCGGGCCCGCGATCCACGCGAGCGCGGCGCCGATGGCGGCGATCGCGAGGACGACCGCGACGGGGAGCAGCACGACGCCGCGGCCCTTGTCGCGGCGGTCGACGAAGTACACGACGATCGCGTTCTGGAAGGACGTGATCGGCATGAGGATCGGCGCGCGCGTGAGCGTCACGGCGAGGAGGAGGTTCGAGAGCAGCGTCGGGTCCGCACCCGGACGGGTCGCCTTGATGAGGACGGGGAAGCCCACGACGAGGATCGCCGCGGCGCTCGCCGCGAGCATGGCCTGCGCGGAGCGGGCGAGGTACTGCCCCGCGCCGACGTCGGTGCGGGCGCCGAGCACCGAGCGGCCGGCGGGCGTGAGCATGATGATCGGCCCCGCGATGACGCCCGCGATCGTCGCGATGAGGAAGCCCGTGATCGGGTCGCCGAGCATCGTCGCGACGGCGGCGACCGCGACGCGGGCGAGCGCGTCGATCATCATGAGGACGGCGTAGGCGCGCCAGCGTCCGATGCCCGAGAGGAGCCCCGCGAACACCGCCTGCACGGAGGCCATCGCGACCGCCGCGGCGAGCAGGCCCACGCCGAGCGCGCGCTGCCCCTCGGGCAGGATCGCGGACGCCCACAGCGGGCTCGTCGCGAGCACGAGGCCGCCGGCGATGAGGCCGACGACGCCGCCGATGCCGAGCGGGCGGATGCCCTCGCCCCGCTGCGCCTTCGCCGTCGCGAGCTGCGCCTCGGCCGACTCGACCTCGACGGGGCGGTCGACGCCCTCCTCGTACTCGTCGAGGAGCGCGCCGTCGGGGCCCTCGAGCTCGTCCGTCGGGGAGACGACGTCCTCGGGCCGCGAGAGCGCGCGCACGCCGCGCGTCGTCTCGTGCATGAGGCCCTGGACGATGCCCTGGAGCGTGAAGAAGAGGCCCCAGAAGACGTTGAAGATCTCGAAGCGCTCGGCACCGAGGGTCTGGGTCGCGAAGAGGATGACGACGTAGCCCGCGATGCCCGCGACGATCGAGGAGATGCCGACCCAGCGCATCGCGCGGCTAGGCCTCCGCGGGCGCGTCGGCGCCCTCGTCGTCGGATGCGGCGGGCTGCTCGGCGGGCTCCGCCTCGGCAGCCTCGGCCAGCTCCGCGTCCGCGGTCGGCGCCGAGGTGTCGCGCGCGACCTCCGCCGCGTCGGGGTCGAAGAGGCCGGTCGGCGGAGTCATGACGATCCGCCCCGCCTCGAGGTCGACGGTCGGGACGATCGCGCGCACGAAGGGCACGAGGACGTCCTCGCCGGAGGTCGACACGACGATGAGGTCCTGCGCGGGGAGGTGGTCGACCCGCGCGACGGTGCCGACGGTCTCGCCGTCGACGACGACGTCGAGGCCGACGAGCTGGTGGTCGTACCAGGTGTCGGGCTCGAGCTCCTCGGCGTCGTCCTGGTCGACCCAGAGGATCGCCTTCGCGAGCGTCTCCGCGGCGGTGCGGTCGTCGACGCCCTCGAAGAAGCCGACGGGATGCCCGTTGTACCAGCGCAGCTCGCGAAGCTCGATCGACTTCCCGTGCCAGGGGCTGTCAGGGAGGACCTGGAGGCTGAAGCTCGCGCCCGGGGTGAAGCGGCGCTCGGGCTCATCCGTGTAGAGCTCGATCTTCAGCGCGCCCTTGAGCCCGTGGGCCTTGGTGAGGCGGCCGACGCGCAGCTGCGTGATGCCGCTCTGCCGGGGCGCCACGGCTAGGCGTCGACGACGTCGACGCGGATGCGCTCGCCGCCGGCGAGCGCGGTGACGACCGTCCGCAGCGCCTTCGCGGTGCGGCCGGAACGTCCGATGACCCGGCCGAGGTCCTCGGGGTGCACGCGCACCTCGAGGACCTCGCCGCGGGCCTGCTGGACGCGATCGACGCGGACCTCGTCGGGGTGATCGACGATCCCCCGGACGAGGTGCTCGAGCGCGGCGCGCAGCATGATGCCTACGCCTCGGCCTCGGCCGACTCGGCGGCGGCGTCCTCGGCGGGCGCCTCGGCCTGCTCGGCGGCGTCCTCGGCCGGAGCCTCGGCGTCGTCGGCCTTGGGGGCCTCCGCCTTCGGCTCGGCCTTGGGCTTGAGGACCGGCTTCTTCTGGGCGTCCGCCTCGAAGGCGGGCTTGGCCTCGGGAGCCTTGATGGTCGACTCGGTGGAGCCCTCGCCCGTGAACTTGCCCCAGTCGCCCGAGAGCTTGAGGAGGGCGACGACGGCCTCGGTCGGCTGCGCGCCGACGGAGAGCCAGTGCTGGGCGCGCTCCGAGTTCACCTCGATGAGGGAGGGGTGCTCGGTCGGGTGGTACTTGCCGATCTCCTCGATGACGCGGCCGTCGCGCTTGGTGCGCGAGTCGGCGACGACGATGCGGTAGAAGGGCGCTCGGATCTTGCCGAGGCGCTTGAGGCGGATCTTGACAGCCACGTGTCTCCTGAATGGTGTGAGTGAAGAGCGTTGAACGTCGCGCGGAGCGCGTGGGGCGCGCTCGGCGTTGGCTCGGATGGTCGGTCGGCGCGTCGGATAGAGGGTCGGACGGCGCTCGTCAGCGTCCTATCCTGTCAGATCGCGGCCCGATCGGCCACTCGCACGGCGAGGCGGCCGGCGTCGGGCGCGGCCCTCGCTCCCCCGCGGGCTAGCGCTTCGTCATCCAGGAGTCGTCGACGAGGCCGTCGCCGTCGGCGTCGGCCTGGCCCACGCCGCGCTCGGCGGCGCGGTCGGCCGCGGCGTCGGCCTGGAGCTCGGCGTCCTTCTTCGCGCGGTTCCGGTTCACGGCGACGAGCGCGAAGGCGCCGAGCGCGAGCGCGATGAGGCCGCCGACGACCCACGGCACCGGATCGAAGGTGCCGCCGGCGGTCGCGAGCTGGTCCGCGAGCGAGCGGAGGGCGAGGTCGAGGTCCGCGATGAGGTTCACGGGCGCGACGATAGCAAGGCGAGCCGACGCTTCGTCGAGCGCCGCTCAGCGGACCGGATGGCCGAGGTGAGGCGCCCAGGCCGGCGAGCGGCGGAGGCTAGCGCCCGAGGAACTTCTGGAGCTGCGCGAGCTCCTCCTCCGTCGGCTGCCCGGGGATCGACGCCGCGGGGCCGCCGAAGGCCGCGCCCTTGCCGAGCGCGGCGCCGGGCTGCGGCCGCTGCGCGGCCTCGAGCTCCTGCTGCTGGCGCTTGGCCGGGTTGCCCGAGCGGGCCTGGCCCTTCTTCTTGCCCTTCTGCGCGGCGCGCTGCGCGGCGCGGCCGCCGCCCATGCCGGGCATCCCGGGCATGCCGGGGATCTGCGGCGTGCCGCCGCGGGCGACCTGCTTCATCATCTTCGAGGCCTGCTCGAAGCGCTTCACGAGCTCGTTCACGTCGGTGACCGTGCGGCCGCAGCCTCGGGCGATGCGGGCGCGGCGCGAGCCGTTGAGGATCTTCGGGTTCCTCCGCTCCTCCGGCGTCATCGACTGGATGATCGCCTCGGTGCGGTTGATCTCGCGCTCGTCGAAGTTCTCGAGCGCCTCCTTCATCTGCCCCATGCCGGGGAGCATCCCGAGCATGCGCTTGAGGTTGCCGGCCTTCCGCAGCTGCTGCATCTGCTGGAGGAAGTCGTCGAGCGTGAAGTCGTCGGTCGCGAGCTTCTCGGCGACCTTCATCGCCTCCTGCTCGTCGAATGCCTTCTGCGCCTGCTCGATGAGCGTGAGGATGTCGCCCATGTCGAGGATGCGGCTCGCCATGCGGTCGGGGTGGAAGACTTCGAACTCGTCGAGGCGCTCGCCCGTCGAGGCGAACATGATCGGCTTGCCCGTGACGTGCGCGACCGAGAGGGCCGCGCCGCCTCGCGCGTCGCCGTCGAGCTTCGAGAGCACGACGCCCGTGAAGCCGACGCCGTCCTGGAACGCCTTCGCCGTCGCGACGGCGTCCTGGCCGATCATCGCGTCGATGACGAAGAGGACCTCGTCCGGGTTCGTCGCCTTGCGGATGTTCGACGCCTGCTTCATGAGCTCGGCGTCGACGCCGAGGCGGCCGGCGGTGTCGATGATGACGACGTCGTAGAGCTTGTCCTGCGCGTAGCGGACGGCGTCCTTCGCGACCTTCACGGGGTCGCCGACGCCGTTGCCGGGCTCGGGCGCGTAGACGTGGACGCCGGCCTGCTCGCCGACGACCTGGAGCTGGGTGACGGCGTTCGGGCGCTGGAGGTCGGCGGCGACGAGCAGCGGCGCGTGCTTGTCGTCGCGGAGCTTCTTCGCGAGCTTGCCCGCGAGGGTCGTCTTTCCGGCGCCCTGGAGGCCCGCGAGCATGATGACCGTCGGCGGGGTCTTCGCGAACTCGAGGCGGCGCACCTCGCCGCCGAGGATGCGGATGAGCTCGTCGTTGACGATCTGGACGACCTGCTGCGCCGGGTTGAGCGCCTTGTTCACGTCGTCGGCGAGCGCGCGCTCGCGGACGTGCGCGGTGAAGTCCTTGACGACCGGGAGCGCGACGTCGGCCTCGAGGAGGGCGCGGCGGATCTCGCGGACGGTGCCGTCGACGTCGGCGGGCGTGAGCTTGCCCTTGGTGCGGAGATTCGCGAGGGTCTCGGTGAGGCGGACCGACAGGTTCCCGAAGATGGCCATAGTGATGGGATTCTACGCGAGGCCCGGCCGCGCGGCCCGCCGCGTCGCCTCCCGGCAGGCGGGATGGCGGCGCTGTTCGCCGCGGGCGCACCGCACGGCCGTGGCATCATCTGGTCATGGACGTCACCGAAGCCGCCATCGCCAAGCGCCCGGCCTCCGCCGGCCCCCTCCTCCTCCCGATCGACGGGAAGCGCCCCCGCATCAACCCGACGGCGTGGATCGCCCCGACCGCGACGCTCATCGGCGACGTCGAGATCGGCCCCGACTCGAGCGTCTTCTACGGCTGCGTGCTCCGCGCCGACGGCGGCGGCTCGATCCGGATCGGCGCGCGCTCGAACATCCAGGACAGCTGCGTCATGCACGTCGACGAGGACCTGCCGGCCTGGCTCGGCGACGACGTGACCGTCGGCCACATGGCCCTCGTGCACGGGGCGACGGTCGAGGACGGCTGCCTCATCGGCATGAAGTCGGCCCTGCTCTCGGGCTCGATCGTGCGCACCGGATCGCTCGTGGCCGCAGGCGCGATCGTGCTCGAGGCCGCCGAGATCCCCGCCCGCTCGCTCGCGGCGGGCGTGCCCGCGAAGGTGCGGCGCGAGCTCACGGCCGAGGAGTCGCGGGCGTTCATCCCCCACGCGGGCTCGTACGTGACGCTGTCGAAGGCGCAGCCGGTCCTCGCCGAGGCGCTCTCGCTCGAGGAGCTCCGCGACGAGGCCGCCGGCATCGGCGGCGAGCCGCCCGTCTACGCGTAGCCCCAGCAGATGCCGCTATGCCCAGGCTCCGTCCCGGCGGCGTCCACGCTGCTCGCAGGGTCGGGTGGCACGCTCGTTCGACCTCGGCGCGGACGGCCATCATGCGGAGCGCCCAAGTGTCGGGGCTGCGATACCCGCGGGCGCGGGTCGCGATGCGCCGGCACGATGAGGGAAGGCGTCGTGCAGGCTTCCGCGGCCCGTGTCCGCGTCCTCTTCGGGGAGGCGGGTTCAGGGAGGCGGACGTCCGGAGCCGGACGGCCGCGGGCGGCGACGGCTCCCCCGCTAGTCGATCGCGTCGCCGACGAGCTTCTCGGCGAACACGTGCGGCGTGAAGCCCGTGAGATCGTCGATGCCCTCGCCCTGGCCGATGAGCTTGATCGGCAGGCCCGTGCGCTCCTGCACGGCGAGCACGAAGCCGCCCTTCGCCGAGCCGTCGAGCTTCGTGATGACGAGGCCCGTGACGCCGGCGTGCTGGATGAACGCCTCTGCCTGGCTCACGCCGTTCTGGCCCGTCGTCGCATCGAGCACGAGGAGCACCTCGGAGATCTCGGTGAGCTTCTCGACGACGCGGCGGATCTTCCCGAGCTCGTCCATGAGCCCGCCCTTGGTCTGCAGGCGCCCGGCCGTGTCGATGATGACCATCTCGATGCCCTCGCGCTGCGCGGCCTCGATGGTCTGGTAGGCGACGGAGGCGGGATCCTGTCCCGGGTGCTGCGGGCGCACGATGTACGCGCCGGCGCGCTGTGCCCAGGTCGTGACCTGCTCGACGGCCGCGGCGCGGAAGGTGTCGGCGGCGCCGATGACGACGGTCCGGCCGTGGTTGCGGAGGAACTTCGCGAACTTGCCGATGGTCGTCGTCTTGCCGACGCCGTTCACGCCGACGACGAGCGTCACCGCGGGACGGGCCGAGAGCTTCAGCGTCGGGTCGAACTTCGCGAGCCGCTCCTCGATGACCTCCTTGAGCATGCGCTGGAGCTCGCGGGGATCGGTCGTGTGGTACCGCTCGACCATGGCGCGGCACTCGTCGATGATCTCGTCGGTGATGTCCGGCCCGAAGTCGGCCGTGATGAGCGCCTCCTCGAGGTCCTCCCACGTCGTCTCGTCGATCGTGCGACGGGTGAACATGCCTCGGAGGGCGCTGCCGAGGGACCAGGATGCGCGTTCCGCCATGCCGACCAGGGTAGCCGGGCGCGCCGCGCGGCCAGCGCGCGCTCACGCGGCCGTGCCACGATGGCGGCGAGGCCCGCGGCGATCCAGGCGATCGCGCCGCGGCCGGAACGGAGGCACGGCATGCGCATCGGACTCATCCGCCACGGCGAGACGGCGTGGAACGCCCAGGGGCTGCTCCAGGGCATCTCGGACATTCCCCTCAACCCCCTCGGCCGCTCGCAGGCCGTGAGCGCGGGCCGCATGATCGCCGGGCAGGGATGGCAGGTGCTCTACGCCTCTCCCCTGCAGCGCGCGATGGAGTCGGCGCGGCTGCTCGCCGCCGAGGCGGGCCTCCCCGAGCCGATCGAGCTGCCGGGCGTCATCGAGCGCGCCTTCGGCGAGCTCGAGGGCACCTCGTACTGGCAGCCGGACGGCACGCGCGCGCCGCTCGACCACCCGAGCGTCGAGCCGATCGAGGCGGTCGTCGAGCGCTCGGTCGCGACCATTCGCGAGGTCGCGGCGCGGCACCCCATGGAGAACGTGCTCGTCGTCGCGCACGGCACGGTCATCCGCAACGTGCTCGACCGCTTCATGGTGGAGGACGCGCCGGGCGTCACGAACCTCTCGCTCAGCGTGCTGGTGCCGAAGGGCGACGGCTTCGAGGTCGTGCTCGCGAACGGCTATCCGCGGTTCCCGCTCGACGAGGTGCACGCCGTGGCGCGCGCCGCGGAGGACGCCCGCAAGCGCTGCGAGACGGGCGCCGAGACGCCGGACGCGCAGGAGCCCGGCGCCTAGGAGGCCTGCGCGACCGGAACGTCCGATGCTCGGGAACGCCCGATCGCGCCGTGTATCCTTGACCGAGTTGAAGGGGAGTATTCCTCCGCGACGCGCTCGTCATCACGGCGCCATCGCCCCATCGGGGCACCGGCTCCCGGGCGCGCCGGCCGGCCTCCGGCGGAAGAGACCTTCGGCGGTTCACCGTCCCTGAACGCCGGAGGTTCATCGCTATGTACGTCCCCCTGTGGATCTGGATCGTCACGGTCCTCGTCGTCGTCGGGTTCTTCGTCTTCGACTTCTTCTCCCACGTGCGCAACGCCCACGAGCCGAGCGTCAAGGAGTCGACCGTCTGGTCGCTCTTCTACATCGGCCTGGCGGTCGTGATGATGGTCGGCATCGGCCTCATGTGGGACTGGGACCACGCCATGCAGTTCATCGCGGGCTACACGACGGAGAAGGCGCTGTCGGTCGACAACCTCTTCGTCTTCCTCATCATCATGACGAGCTTCAAGGTGCCGAAGATCGCCCAGCAGAAGGCGCTCCTCATCGGCATCGCCATCGCCCTCGTCATGCGCATGCTCTTCATCATCGGCGGCGCCGCCATCCTCGAGGCGTGGAGCTGGGTCTTCTACCTCTTCGGCGCGTGGCTGCTCTTCGTGGCGATCCGCCAGGCGGTGGAGTCGTTCAAGGACGACGAGCCGGAGATGCCCTCCTGGGTGAACCTCGTCCGCAAGGTCATCCACACGAGCGATGACTACGACGGCGATCGCTGGACGATCGTGAAGGACGGCCGGAAGGCCCTCACGCCGCTCGTCCTCGTCATCGTGGCGCTCGGCTTCACCGACCTCCTCTTCGCGCTCGACTCGATCCCCGCCATCTTCGGCATCACGCAGGAGCCGTACCTCGTCTTCCTCGCGAACGCGGTCGCACTGATGGGGCTGCGCCAGCTCTACTTCCTCATCGGGGCGCTCCTCGAGAAGCTCGTCTTCCTCGACCTCGGCCTCGCGTTCATCCTCGGCTTCATCGCCGTGAAGCTCTTCTTCCACGCCATGCACGTGAACGAGCTCTCGTTCATCAACGGCGGCCAGCCGATCGAGTGGGCCCCGGAGATCCCGATCTGGTTCTCGCTCACGTTCATCTTCGGCGTGCTGGCGATCGCGACGATCGCGAGCCTCATCTACTCGTCCGGGAAGGACGACGAGGCGGATGGCGAGGAGCCGGATGCCGTGGAGGCGGAGGGCGACGAGGCCGACGCCGTGCAGGCCGACGCGGACCGCACCGAGCTCGACCGCGCCGCTCCCTCGGCCGGCGCGCACGTCGCGGACGCGGTTCCCGCGAGCGAGACCGGGTCCGGCCACCGGCCCGCTCGCCGATAGCGAGCCGTCGCAGACCTGACGGGCCGACGAGGAAGGCCACGCTCCCCATCGGGGCGGGGCCTTCTTCGTACGCGGGAGCTGCGGAGCTGACCGCTAGCGGTCGTCGCGCTCCGCGAGGGCCTGCTGGACCTCGGGGTCCGGGCTGTTCGAGAGCCAGTCGCGGAGGTCCTGGTAGAGGGCGGGGTTCTTCGCGAGCTGCGCGTGGAGCTCGGGCGCCTCGGCGGCGATGCGGTGGAGCGTCGCGGCGGGAGTGGCCGGGTCGGCGGCCTGGGCGGCCGTGAAGCCGTGCGAGGCGGATGCCGCGGCGGCAGCATCCTGCGAGGCGGCAGGCTGCGAGGCGGCCGTCTCGGAGGCCGTCGCGGCGGGCTCCGGCGAGGCGGCCGCCGGGCGGGCGTCGCGGACCTCGTCGACCGTGCGCGGGCTCTCGTAGCCGCCGATCGAGTCGAGGTCGTCGGCCGGGCCGCCGATAGGGCCGCCGCCGAGGAGGCGCTCGTCCTCGTCCTCGTCTGCCTCGAGCGCGGGCGCGGCGGCGGGGGCGGCCGAAGCGGCCTCCGACGGCTCGGCGTCCTCGCCCTCCTCGCCGTCCTTCCCGGAGTAGGGCTCGAAGTACCACTCGGCGAGGGCGGCGTCGATGTCCTCGTGGCTCGCCTTCGGCTCGGAGGCGGCCGTGGAGACGGAGGGCTTGGGTGCGGCGGCGGGCTTCGTGGCCTCGGCCTCGTCGCCGAGGTCGACCTGGCGGATGCGGTTCTCGTGCCCCTCGGCGGGCACCGGCACGGCCGGCACGGCCGGTGCGGCGGGAGCGGCGGGAGCGGCGGGAGCGGCGGGCGCGGCGGGAGCGGCGGGCGCGGCGGGAGCGGCGGGCGCGGCGGGCGCGGCGGGCGCGGCGCCGGCCCGCGGCGCGCTCGCCGAGGCGGGGTTATGCGCGACGGGGCCGCGGGGCCGCCCGCGAGCGCGTCGCCGGCGGGGCGGCCGGCCACGGCGCGCGAGCGGTCGAGGATGCCCATGACGAGCACGGCGACCGGCGCGAGCAGGAGGACGAGCGGGTAGATCGCCTCCATCTGCAGGCCCGTGTAGAGGCCGTAGATGACGAGCACGAGGCCGCCGGCGGCCGCGACGATCTTCGTCGCGAGCGAGGAGGTCTTCCAGAGGGCGGCCGCGATGCCGAAGCAGAGCAGGCCGGCGACGATGAACAGGGTGTCCCAGATCTGCCAGTTCATCAGCCATCCTTCGATCTCGTGAAGTCGGGTGGCGGCATGCGCGGATGCCGGCCGGGGCCTACCCGGTCAGCATAGCGACGCGACCCTGCGCCGAGCCGGGCGCGAGGTCAGCCCCTGGGCTGATCCTGCACGGCGGACGGCCGCTCCCTCGGGGCCTCCCCAGGGGCCTCGTCGGCGATGCGCTGGCCGACGACCGCGGAGACGCCGTCCTGCCGCATCGAGACCCCGTAGAGGGCGTCCGCGATCTCCATCGTGCGCTTCTGGTGGGTGATGACGATGAGCTGGCTCGAGGCGCGGAGGTCCTGGAACACCTCGAGGAGGCGACCGAGGTTCGCGTCGTCGAGGGCCGCCTCGACCTCGTCCATGATGTAGAACGGGCTCGGGCGGGCCTTGAAGATCGCGATGAGGAGGGCCACCGCCGCGAGCGAGCGCTCGCCGCCCGAGAGCAGGGAGAGCCGCTCGATCTTCTTGCCGGCGGGCTTCACCGAGACCTCGATGCCGGTCGTCAGGAGGTCGTCCGGCGCGGTGAGGCGGATGTCGCCCGCGCCGCCCGGGAAGAGGATCGGGAAGACCGTGTGGAAGGCCTCGCGGGTGTCCTCGAAGGCCTCCGCGAAGACCGTCTTCATGCGCTCGTCGATGTCGGCGACGATCTTCATGAGGTCGCGGCGGGTGCGCTCGAGGTCGTCGAGCTGCTCGGCGAGGAAGGCGTGGCGCTGCTCGAGGGCGGCGAACTCCTCGAGGGCGAGGGGGTTGATGCGGCCGAGCTGGGCCATCATCCGCTCGGCCTCGGCGAGGCGGCGCTGCTGGGCGACGCGCTCGTAGGGGACGCCCGCCGGATCGGCCGGCTCGGCGCCGTCGTCATCGGGGGAGCGCTCGGCATCGGCATCGGCATCGGCGGCGGCCTCGGCGTCGTCGCCCTCCCCCGCCTCCTCGAGCCGCTCGCGGAGCGCCCGCTCGAACTCGCGCTCGAGGCCGTCGCGCTCCTCGTCGCCCTCGGCCTCCTCGAGGGCGCGGCGGATGGCCGAGCTCTCGGCGGTCACCGCGGCGGCGCGCTCGGCGATGGATCGCAGCGTCTCGTCGTCGTCCGGCACGAGGCGATCCGGCCCGTACTCGTCGACGAGGATCGCCTCGGTGAGCGAGAGCTCGCTCGCGGCCCGCTCGAGCAGGCTCGAGAGCTGGAGCTTCTTCTCGTAGATCTGCAGCTCGAGGTTGTGGACGTCGTCGGTGATCTCGGCGAGGCGGCCGCGCAGCTCGGACTCCTGGCCGCGCAGGCGCGCGAGCTCCTCGTTCTGCGACTCGCGCTCGCGCTCGGCGTCGCGGAGGGCGTCCTTCGCCTCGTCGAGCGAGGCGGCGGCGAGGCGGATGACCTGGGGCAGCGCCCCGAGCACCCCGAGCGTGCGATCGAGCTCGGCCCGGCGCAGCACCGTCTCGCGCGCGGCCCGGTCGGCGGCCGCGCGCTCGGCCTCGAGCCGCTCGGCGAGCTGCTCGGCGCGGAGCGTCTCGGCGCGGACGCGCTCGCGGAGGGTCTCGAGCCCGAGGCGCGCCTCGACCTCGGCCTCGCGGGCGGCCTCGAGCGCCTCGAGCTGCTCGTCGCGCCGGCCGGGCTCGAGGAGGGGGCGCGGGGTCGAGCGGTGCACCTCGAGGGCGCGCTTGGCGGCCTCGGCCTTGGCTTCGGCGTCCGCGACGCCGGACTCGGCGAGCTCGAGCGCCTTCGCGGCGCGGGCGAGCTCGGCGCGGGCCGACTCGACGCGGCTCGTGGCGCGGTGGAGGGCCTCGCGGCGGGAGGCGAGCTCGGCGTCGAAGGCGCGCAGCCCCTCGAGCGCCTGCGCCTGCGCCGACTTCGCGGCCTCGAGCTCGGCGCGCCGCTCGCCGCGCTGGAGCGAGGCCTCGTCGATCTCGGCGCGCACCTCGGCGAGGCGCGCGCTCGCGCGGTCGCGCTCGGCGAGGAGCTCGATGCGGCTCTGGCCGGAGGTCCCCGTGCCGCCGGCTGCGCTCGAGGCGGTGAGCGACTCCCCCGCGCGCGTCACGACGCGCGGCGGCGCGTCGTCGGCGGCGAGGAGCGCGCGGGCGTCGTCGAGGGTCTCGACGACGACGGTGCCGGCGAGGAGCGCCTCGACGGGCGTCGGGGCGCGGACGACGGAGGCCGCGGCGACCTCGCCCGGCGGGAGCTTCGCGGAGGAGCCGGCGCGGGCCGCGGCCTCCGGCGCGGAGAACGGCGCGACGACCTCGACGCGCCCGAGCTCCCCTTCACGCGCTCGCTCGAGCACCGCGATCGCGGCCTCCGCGGACTCGGCGAGGATGGCGTCGGCGAGCTGGCCGAGCGCGGCGGCGATCGCCGTCTCGTAGCCCTCGTCGACGGCGATCCGCTCGGCGACGAGCCCGTCGACCCCGTCGAGCTTCGCGGCGAGGAGGGCGCCCGTGCCGTCCTGCACCTCGGCGGCGAGTCCGAGCGCCTGCTCGCGCGCCTCGAGGGCGTCGCGCTCACGCTCGAGCTCGTGGAGGCGCTCGCGCACGGCCTCGAGGTCGACCTCGGCGTCGGTGACGGCGATCTCGGCGGCCTGGTAGGCGGCGTCGAGCTCGCCCGACTCGGCCTCGCCCGCGCTCGAGGAGGCGTCGAGCTCCGCGAGCGCCGTCTCGCCGTCGGCGAGGCGCTGGGCGGCGGCGTCCCGCGCGTTCCTCTGGCGCAGCACCTCGCCGCGCACGGCGGCGAGGCGGGATGCCGCCGCGTCGGCGGCGCCCTGCAGCTGCGAGGCCTCGAGGTCGTGGCGCGAGATGAGCGCCGACTGGGCGGCGATCTCCTCGTCGACGGCGTCGAGGGCGGCGCGCGCGGCGGCGGTGGCGTCCTGCGCGGCGCGCCATGCGGCCTCGGCCTCCGCGGCCCGGCCGCGCAGCAGCTCGGCCTCGGCGAGCGCCTGCTCGACGGCATCCGGCGCGACGGTGACCTCGCGGGCGGGCTGCTCGAGGCGCTGCTCGAGGAGGGCGCGGCGCTGGCCGGCGAGCTGCTCGAGGTTCCGCAGGCGCTCGAGCGCCGACTCGAGCTCGAAGGCGACGCGGCGGGCCCCGTCGACGCGGTCGCCGCGCTGCTCGGCGACGATCCGCTCGGCGCGGACGACCGCCTGCTGGAGCTTCTCCTGGAGCACCATCCGCTCGGTCGAGCGCTCCTGCTCGGTCCGTCCGGCGACCTGGAGGGCGCGCCGCAGCTCGACGACGTCGTCGGCCATGAGACGCGCCTTCGCGTCGCGGACGATCGCGGCGATGCCCTGGGCGCGGCGGGCGACCTCGGCCTGACGGCCGAGCGGCTTCAGCTGGCGCCGCACCTCGGTCGCGAGATCCCGCAGGCGCGTGAGGTTGTGCTCCATCCCCTCGAGCTTGCGGACGGTCTTCTCCTTGCGGCGGCGGTGCTTGAGGATGCCCGCGGCTTCCTCGATGAAGCCGCGCCGCTCCTCGGGGGTCGCGTGGAGGACGGAGTCGAGGCGCCCCTGGCCGACGATGACGTGCATCTCTCGACCCAGCCCGGTGTCCGAGAGGAGCTCCTGCACGTCGAGGAGGCGCACGGGCTCTCCGTTGATCGCGTACTCGGAGCCGCCGGAGCGGAAGAGCGTGCGGCGGATCGTCACCTCGGCGTAGTCGATCGGGAGGGCGCCGTCGGCGTTGTCGATCGTGAGCGCCACCTCGGCGCGGCCGAGCGGGCCGCGGGTGGAGGTGCCCGCGAAGATGACGTCCTCCATCTTCCCGCCGCGCAGCGACTTCGCGCCCTGCTCGCCCATGACCCAGGCGAGCGCGTCGACGACGTTCGACTTGCCGGAGCCGTTCGGGCCGACGACGCACGTCACGCCGGGCTCGAAGAGGAGGGTCGTCGGGTTCGCGAACGACTTGAACCCCTTGAGGGTGAGGCTCTTGAGGTGCATGGGGCTCCGTCGTTCGGGGGTCCGACGAGCCTACCGGCGGCGGCTCCGGTCGGGCCGCTACGGTGGCGGGATGGACGAGACGCAGCGCGGCGACCTCGAGCGCCCGGCGAGCCCGGGCATCGTCATCCGTCGGATCGAGAAGCCGGATGCCGACGCGTCGGCGGCGGCCGGCACGGCCTCGATGCGCGACCTCGAGGCGATGGTCGAGCTCGCGAACGCCTTCCACCGCGAGGCCTACGGCGACGACGACCTCGCCGAGACCGCCGAGCAGTGGCGGATCGACTGGACGCGGCCGAGCTCGTGGGGCCAGCGGTACTGGGTGGCCGAGCTCGCGGAGGGCGACAGCGATCCGGCCCGGATCGTCGGCTACGCGCAGGCCGATCTCGACGAGCAGGACGACCTCGCGCTCGCGTACGTCTCGGTCGTCGTGGGCTCCCCGTGGCGCCGCCGCGGCGTCGGGCGCGCGCTCGCCGAGGCCGCCCTCGCCGACCTCCGCGCCGGCGGCCGCACGCGCTTGGAGAGCTGGTGCCTGCACGACGCCGACGGCGACGAGTGGCTCGAGGCGCCCTCCGGCCAGGGCCGCGTGCCCGCCGATGACGCCGTCTCGCGCTTCGCGCTCGGCTTCGGGCTCGGCCTCGGCCAGGTCGTCCGCGTGAGCGCCCTCGACTTCGACGACGAGGGCCGCGAGCTCGAGCGGCTCGCCGAGCTCCGCGACGCCGCCGCCGACACGGCCGGGCAGGACTACCGCGTGCTCGCGTGGACCGCGCCCTCCCCCGAGGAGCGCCTCGACGACCTCGCCGCGCTCGCCGCCCGGATGTCGACCGACGAGCCCTCCGGCGAGCTCGAGCGCGTCGCCCGCACCTTCGACGCCGAGCGGATCCGCCGCAACGAGGCCCGGTCGATCGAGAAGGGCACGCCGCTGCGCTACGCCGTCGTCGAGCACGTGCCGAGCGGGCGGATCGTCGCGCAGAACGTCCTCAAGGTCGACCTCGCGCATCCCGAGCGGCGCGCGCATCAGGAGGACACGCTCGTCCTGCCCGAGCACCGCGGCCACCGGCTCGGCTGGCTCGTGAAGACCGAGGGGCTCCTGCGGCTGCGGGCCGAGCACCCCGAGGCGCGCGGCGTCATCACCTGGAATGCCGAGGAGAACCGGCCGATGCTCGCCGTGAACGAGCAGGTCGGCTTCCGCCCGATCGGCTACGAGGGCGCATGGCACGGAGCGATCCCCGTGCCAGGCGCGGAACGTCAGGCGTCCGGCGAGCCCCCGGCCGCCGCCGAGCCCGAGGAGCGTCCCGCCCCGTAGGCTTCCGGCGATGGACGCCACGACTCCCCTCGGCATCGCGCTCGTCCTCGCGGTCGTCGCGGGGATGGTGCTCGTGGCGACGCTGCTGCTCCGGGCGATCGGCGCGGGCACGAAGCTCGAGCCGCTCATCGCGATCGCGCGGGCCGCCGTCCAGCTCGCGCTGCTCGCGCTCATCCTGCGCCTCGCCTTCTCGAGCATGTGGCTCGTCGTCGGCTGGCTCTGCGTCATGCTCGCCGTCGCGATCGTCACCTCGACCCGTCGGATCGGCTGGTCGCGCGAGGTGCCCCTCGCCGCGGCCGCCGCGATCTCGCTCTCGGCCGTCGTGACGCTCGGCGTCGTCGTCGCGAGCGGGGCGATCGGCTTCGGCACGCAGTACGTGCTCGCCTTCGGCGGGATCGTCATCGGCAACGTCATGTCGATCACCTCGGTCACGGCGAAGCGGCTTCGGGAGCACCTCCGCGACTCGCGCGACGAGATCGAGGGCATGCTCGCGCTCGGCGCGACGCCGCGACAGGCGGCGGAGCGCTTCCGGGGGGCGTCCGTCGCCCACGCGCTCATCCCGACCGTCGACTCGACCTCGACGACCGGCCTCGTGACCCTGCCGGGCGCCTTCGTCGGCGCGATCTTCGCGGGCGCCGACCCGCTCGAGGCGGGGCTCTTCCAGCTCGTCGTGCTCGGCGGCATCATGTTCGGCGGCGCGATCGCGGGCGCGACGGTCTCGTGGATCCTCGGCGCCCCGAAGACGCTGCCGGCGCCCGACCGCGGCGAGGCGCCGCGCGAGCTGCCGGATGGGCCGGCGGCGGCCCCGGTCCCGCCCGCCGCGGGCCCGACCGATGTCCCGGCGCCGGGTCGCCCCGCCGCCTGACCCGACCGAGCGGCCGGAAACGGGCCCTCATCAGCCCGAAGTCGGACGCGACGCGGTCGGCCGACCGCTACCTTCGACCGCGATGTCGCACCACCTCGAGCGCGCCCGGCCCGCGAGGCCGGCCCCGATCCTCCGCCGCCTCCTCGCGGCGGGGATGCTCGGGATCGCCGCGACCGCGAGCCTCACGGCCTGCCTCTTCACCCCCGTCATCGCTCAGGACGACAAGGCCGGCGCCCCCGCCCCGGCGCGCTCGCACACCTCAACCTCGACGCCGGAGGCGACCCTCGGCGCGACCCCGACGCTCACCCCCATCCCGACGCCGACTCCCAACGCGACGGCCCCGGCCGAGACGTCACCCTCCGCGCCGTAGCGCGCGACGCCCAACGCGGCACCCGGAGCGATCAGAACCAGAGCTCGAGGTCGACGCGGTACCGCTCGCCGATCCGCGCTCGCAGCGCCTCCGCGAGCTCGCGGCCGCGAGCATCGAACGCCTCGCGCGTCATCGGCGCGCGGAACTCCCCCGACTCCTCGTCAGCGTGCTCCGTGAACGAGCGCGCCCAGGAGCGCAGCCGTTCCACGAGCTCGGGCCCGATCTCGGCATCCCAGTCGACCGGGCCCCAGGCGCTCGGCCACATGGCGTCCGAGAGCGGCCAGGCGAGCCCGTAGTCGGGCGACATGCGGAGGACGATGCGGCCCTCGTCGTCGCGCGGCGGCCCCTTCTCCATGCGTCGCTCCCGTCTGCGATCCCGCGCCGGTCGCGGCGAGATGGCCATCATGTCCCATCCGGCGGCCCATCTCGACCCCTCGGCGCCGGCGCGGGCCTCGCTCAGCCCTCGACCTCCGCACGGTACCGCAGCATCGCGTCGATGAAGGCCGCCTCGATGCCCGACCGCCGCTCGCCCGAGCGCGCGAGCAGCACCGCGCGGCGCTGCGCCCAGGGCTCGGACATCCGGTGCACGAGCCGCTCGGGGACGCCGAGCCGGCGGGCCGTGCCGATCGGGAGGATCGCCCGCCCCGCCCCCGCGCTCGCCACCGCGTAGACGGCGCCGAGCGAGGGCAGGCGAAGGCGGTACTCCGGGACGAGCCCGAGCCGACGCGCCTCCTCGTCGATGACGTCGATCGGCGTCCGTCACGAGCGATCACAGCAGCGACGACGTGCGCGGCCCCCGCATCCGCTGGCAGCGCGGGCAGTAATGGGACGAGCGGTTCGCGAAGGGGACGCGCACGAGCGTCGTCCCGCAGCGGTCGCAGGGCTCGCCGTCGCGGCCGTAGGCGTGGAGGGAATGGGCGAAGTAGCCGGCCTGTCCGTTCACGTTCACGTACTGCGCGTCGAAGCTCGTGCCGCCCTCGGCGAGCGCCTTCTCGAGCACGAGGCGGATGGCGGCGAGCAGCTCGCGCGCCTTCCTGGTCGAGATCATGCCGGCGGGCTGGGCGGGGTGGAGGCGCGCCATCCAGAGCGATTCGTCGGCGTAGATGTTGCCGACGCCCGAGACGAGCGTCTGGTCGAGCAGCGCGGCTTTGATGGGGGCGCGCGAGCGGGCGAGGCGCGCGAGCACGGCGCGCTCGTCGAAGCGCGGGTCGAGCAGGTCGCGGGCGATGTGGGCGACCTGGCCGGGGATCCGCTCGAGGGGATCGTCGGGGGTCGGGGCGAGCGGGTCGACGGCCAGCGAGCCGAAGGTGCGCTGGTCGACGAAGGCGACGTCGAGGCGGCCGGCGGGGCCGTCGAGGCCGAGACGCACGCGGAGGTGCCGGTCGTCGGGCGCGTCGTGGGCGCGCAGGAGCATCTGGCCGCTCATGCCGAGATGGGCGACGAGCGCCTCGTCGCGGCCCGCGATCGGGATCCAGAGGAACTTGCCGCGCCGGCGGGGCGCCTCGAGGCGGGCTCCCTCCAGCCGCGCCGCGAAGTCGGCCGGGCCGCCCGGATGCCGGGTGAGGCCGCGCTCGTCGCGCACCTCGACGCGCTCGACGAGCGCGCCCGCCACGGCGGGCGCGAGGCCCATGCGGACGACCTCGACCTCGGGCAGCTCGGGCACGGCTAGCCCCGGGCTGCGGTGGCGCCCGAGGCGCCGTCCGCGGACGATCCGCCCTTCGCGCCGCGCGCGCCGGAGGAGAGCTCCCGCCACGCGAGCATCGCGGCCTCGAGCTCGGCGGCCTTCTTGCTCGTGCCCTCGCCGCGCGCCTGCGCGAGCACGGCGCCCGTCCTCTTCGAGGCGACGGTCACCGTCGCGACGAAGGCGCGGTCGTGGTCGGGTCCGGAGGAGGCGAGCTCGTAGACCGGCGCGAGGCCGCCGCGCTGGGCGGCGAGCTCCTGCAGGGCGGTCTTCGGGTCGAGGGCCGCGCCGAGGCGCGAGATCTCCTCGAACTTCGGCGTGACGAGGCGCAGCACGAGATCGCGCGCGGCCTCGGGGCCCGCCGAGAGGTAGGCGGCGCCGAAGACGGCCTCCATCGCGTCGGCGAGGAGGGAGTCCTTCTCGCGGCCGCCGGTGAGCAGCTCCCCCTTGCCGAGGCGGAGGTGCTCGCCGAGGCCGATGCCGCGGGCGATCTCCGCGAGGGAGGTCGTGGAGACGAGGGCGTGGGTGAAGCGCGAGAGCGAGCCCTCGTCGTCATCCGGCCGCTGCTCGTAGAGCCAGATCGCGATGGCCTCGCCGAGGATGCGGTCGCCGATGAACTCGAGCC
The DNA here is from genome assembly GCA_910822395.1 of Pseudoclavibacter triregionum. GTDB lineage: Bacteria > Actinomycetota > Actinomycetes > Actinomycetales > Microbacteriaceae > Pseudoclavibacter > Pseudoclavibacter triregionum. The sequence continues at coordinate 1,366,143 of OU365335.1, read as the reverse complement.
GCTCGGAGTGCTCGACGCCCGCGGCCCGTCCCCCGTGCTCGAAGGCGTAGGAGGTGTGGGTGAGGGCGGTCTCGAGGAGCTCGGGAACGAAGTCGACCCCGAGCGCCTGGGCCAGCTCAGCCGGCCCGGGGTGCCCGGGGTCGTTCGTCACTGCGCCTGCCGAATCGATCAGGGATGCAGAGATGGTCTGAAGGGTCGACGCCTAGGCGTCGGCGACCTTGCGGCCCTTGTACTCGAGGTGCATGGGCGTGCCGGCGGCGTCCTCGACGACCTTCGCGCGGTGCGGAAGGGAGTAGACGACCTTGCCGTTCTCGACGGTCTTGACGAGCGTCGGGACCGATGCCTTCCACTGCGAACGACGCGAGCGCGTGTTCGAGCGGCTCATCTTGCGCTTGGGGAGAGCCATGGTGGCTCCTTCCTGGATTGAGGGAATGCTTGGCGGTGCCGGGGTTCCGCGCCAGGCCGATGTGGCCGCCTAGCGGGAGGGCGTGTCGTCGCCGCGGTCGTCCGCGGCGAGCTGCTGGAGCGCGGCCCAGCGGGGGTCGACGTCCTCGGCGGGCTCAGGGAGGGGCTCCGTGAGCTTCTCGCCCGTCGCCGGGTCGAGGCCGAGGCAGTCCGGCGTGCACACCGGCTGGAATGGCAGGGCGAGCACGACCGCGTCGCGGATGGGAGGCTCAAGGTCGACGGTGTCGTCGTGGACCTCGTATTCAACCGCGTCGTCCTGAGCATACGCGAACAGCTCCGCGAAATCGACCTCGAGCTCCTCCTCGATGGGGTCGAGGCAGCGCACGCACTCGGCGGTCATCTCGCCGCGGGCCTTGCCAGAGGCGAGGATCCCGTCGTGGAGGGTCTCCAGCCGGACGTCGATCTCGAGGGGCGAGCCCTTCTCGAGCTTCGCGATGCCCTCGCCGATCCGCTCGGGAAGCTCGAGGTCGAGCTCGAGCTCTCGCATCTGGCCGGGCCTGCGGATGATCGTCGCCACGTTGACGACGAAGGGGGAAGCGCTCATCTGGCGGAGCCTACTCGGTGATCGTGGGCCTATTCGGTGATGGTGGGATCCGTGTCGCCCTGGAGGTACTCGCGGACGACCGCGGGCACGTAGGGCGTGACGTCGCCGCCGAGCGCCGCGACCTGGCGCACGAGCGAGCTCGAGACGTGGGCGTGCTGCGGGTCGGGCAGGAGGAACATCGTCTCGATCTTCGCGAGGTTGCGGTTCACGATCGCCATCGGGGTCTCGTAGGCGACGTCCTGCGCCGAGCGGATGCCCTTCACGATGACCGACGCGCCGATGTCCGTGCAGTAGTCGACGAGCAGGCCCATCGACCACGAGGAGACCCGGATGTCGCCGCGGATGCGGGCGTCCGCGATGGCCGACTCGATGAGCTCGACGCGGCGCGAGATCGGCAGCAGCGCATGCTTGTCCGGGTTGTGGACGACGACGACGTGCACCTCGTCGAAGACGCTCGCGGCGCGGGCGATGACGTCGAGGTGGCCCAGGGTCACCGGGTCGAAGGAGCCCGGGACGACGGCGATCTTGCTCATGGGATCCACCCTAGGGCCAAGAGCCTGCGGGGCGGCTTGGGCGTCCGGTATCCGCGCGGGCGAGGGCGAGCGCTCTGGGGCGTATGGCGTGGCGGATGGTCAGAGGGTCGGTGGTTTCGAGACGGGCCTTCGGCCTCCTCAACCACCTCCGGCGCGTGGAGGCGGTCGAGGAGCGAGCGCAGCCGCGTCTCGAGATCACCGGCCCCGGCAGCCCTACGCGAACAGCCCATCCCCCGGGAACCCGCCCGCCCCCGCCGCCGGCGGGATGGCGAACACCGCGGATCCGATCGGCGTCGTCCACACGTTGAGGAGGTCGGCCTCCGCGAGCCGCGCCTGGATGGGCGCGAACTGCTCGAGCGGGTCGGCCTGGAACGAGGCGAAGAGCAGCCCAGAGTCGTTCACCGCCGCGCCCGTGCCCGCGGCGCCGGGCACCGCGTCGTCGTAGTTGTAGACGCGCCGGAGGATCCGCTCCTTTCCGTCGCCGCGCGCCCGCCTCATGTGCGAGGCGGGGCTGATGACGGTGAAGCCCTGCGGGGTGCGGGCCTCGAAGTCGGGCTCGTCGAACTCATCGACGCCGGTGAGCGGCGCGCCGTTCGCGAGGTTGCGGCCGATCGATGCCTCTCGGCCGGGCCGGTCGACCTCGTCCCAGGTCTCGAGGTTCATGTGGATCCGTCGCAGCACGAGCGAGGAGCCGCCGATCATCCAGGCGGGCTGCCCCGAGCCCTCCCCCACCCAGACGACGGCGTCGAAGTCCGCGTCGCCCGGATGCGGATTCACGGTGCCGTCGACCTGCCCGAAGAGGTTCCGCATCGTCGTGCCGGTCGGCAGCGAGCCGCGGGCGTTGCGGAAGCCGGGCTGCGCCCAGCGGATCGAGCCGAAGGCGCGGACGTCCTTGAGGAGCATCCGCTGAGCGTGCGCGAGGGTGAGCGGGTCGTCGGCGCAGACCTGGATGAGCAGGTCGCCGCCGGACCAGCGGTCCTCGAGCCGGTCGATCGAGTATGCGGGCAGGGGCGCGAGCCAGGAGGGCTTCCGCGCTGGGTCCACGCGGTCGACGAGGCCCGGGCCGAAGCCGAGCGTGATCGTGAGGTTCGCGGGGGTCGTCGCGAGCTCCGGCTCCTGGTCGGCGAGGGCGGCCGCGCCCGCGGTGAGGCGGGCGATGTCGTCGCCGAGGAGGCGCAGGAGGTTGCGGAGCCGCGCGCGGTCGACGGCCGGGTCGAGGTCGATTCCGAGGAAGACCGCATGGGCCTGCGGCGGCGTCGCGACGCCGGGCTGGTGGATGCCGTCGCCGGCCACCGTCTCGCCGCCGAAGGCGTCGCCGCTGGGGCCGAGCTGCTCCCAGGGGCGGGTCGAGCCCGGCGCGGCGTCCTGGGCGGGCATCGCCTGGACGGCGCGGTCGACGCCGAGGGCCGCGAGCGCGCCCGCGCCCGCCGCCGCGCCCCCGATGAGGAGGTCGCGGCGGCGGACGCCGGCGGGGCCGGAGCCGAGGTCGCCCTCGGCTCCGGCCTCAGCCTGAGCGCGCGCGGCGGCGCGCTCGCTCACGGGCTCGGTCACGGCGTGTGCATGTCGGAGTGCGACGGCATGTCCGTGTGCGAGGGCGCGTAGCTCTCCTGCGCGCCCGTGTACTCCTTCACGACCGCCTGGTACGTCGCGACCTGGCCGTCCGCGAAGGTGATCGTGATCGGCAGCTCCTCGCCGGCGGCGAGCGGCTTCTCGAGCTGCATGAGCATGATGTGGTCGGCGCCCGGCTTGAGCTCGAGCTGGCCGTGGGCGGGGATCGTGAAGCCGCCCCCGACCTCCTGCATCATCGAGGAGCCGTCCTGCTGGACGACCGTCTCGTGCTGCTCGACCATGCCCGCGCCCGGCACCTCGATCTTCGCGACCTTGAGGTCGGCGTCGGTGTCGTTTCGGAGCGTGCCGAAGGTGCCGGTCATCATGCCCGTCGTGGCCTTCGCCCACGGGTCGACGATCGTGAGGCCGGGGATGCCGGTCTCGACGACGGCGCCGCCCATGGCGTCCGCGCCCGTGCCCGAGGAGGTCGAGGTCGAGGCCGTAGCCGCGGCGGATGCCGTGGGCTCGGCGCTCGCGCCGGCCGAGCCGCCGCCCGCGCAGCCGGCGAGCGCGCCGATCGCGAGGGCCGCCACGGCGGCGGCGCCGGCGAGGCGGGCCGGGACGCGGGCGAAGGCGGGCGCGGTGCTGGTGGTGAGGTTCATCATTCGCTGGTGCTCTCTGCGTCCTCATCGGACGCGGCAGGCGGCAGGGCCTCCGTGCGGCGCGACTTCGCCATGATCGCGAACGCGCCGGCGACGGCGGCCGCGACGGCGATGAGGCCGAGCAGCGGCACGAGCCACGGCGGCACGCCGGCCGACTCGACCGGGTTCGAGGTCGCCGAGCCGTCGCCGCCGGGCGTCGCCTGAGGGCCGCCGCCGGCCGGGGCCGCGGTGACGACCTGGCCCGCGGGCACGCCGACGCCGAACACGATCGTGCCGGCGATGGGGTGCCCGTCGCTCGACACGACGCGCCACTGGCCCGTCCACGAGCCCTGCGCGAGCGAGCCGAGGGCGAAGCTGACCTTCTGGCCCTGGATCGTCGGCGGGCCGAGCGGCGTGACCTGCCCCTGCTCGTCGACGAGGACGGCCTCGGCCCCGACCGGGAGGATCTCGGCCGAGAACTCGAGGGTCCACTCGCTCGGCGCGCTCGCGAGCTGCTCGCCGTCGGCCGGCGAGGAGCGCAGGAGCGTGTCGTGCGCCGAGGCGGGCGCGGCGGAGCCCGGGCCGAAGAGGCCGAGTCCGGCGAGCGCCGCGACGGCGGCGAGGGCGAGGAGAGCGAGCGCGGCGCGGCGGGCGCGCGAGCTCAGCTGGGCGATGGCGTGCATGGAGGCCTTCCCTGAGGTTCGGGATTCCGCGCTCGCGGCCCGTGCGGGCGCGCGGCGGCGGATCCCCGGATGCTGGCCGCCCCGCGGTGCGGGACGGCGGTCGGGCGCGGGCGCGGAGGCGCCTCGGCCCGCTCGCGCGATGCGGCGCGAGCGACGCCGGCGGGGAGCCGGCGGATCAGCGGAGGGGAAGGCCGCTCGGAGGCCCGCGCGCGGGGTCGGCGCTCGGCGCGCGGCGGACGAGGACCGCGGGCGCCGCCGCGGGGCGGGCGGCGCGGGCGGAGATCGGGAGGGCCGGGACGACCTCGGCGAGGCGCGCGATGGCGGCGGCGAGGCCCTCGGCGGCGCGCACGAGCGCGGCGGCGAGGCGCTCGGCGCGGAGGAGGCCGGCGACCGTGACGACGGCGGCGACGAGGTGGGCGACGAGCATGGGCCCGTCGACGGGCGCCGCGTGGCCGGCGGCCGCGGCGATCGCGCCGGCGGCCTCCGGGGCGAGGCCCGGGCCGTGGACGTGGCCGCCCATGGGGCCGTCGACGGCGGCCGAGGCGCCGGCGCCGCAGGCGTAGAGGAGGTGGAGGCCGGCCTGGCTCGCGAGCACGGCCGCGACGAGGCGGACGCGGCTGAGGCTGCGGCCGACGAGCGGCACGCAGACGGCGGCGGCGAGGACGAGCGCGACGAGGAGCACGATCGGGGCGACGGCGTGGCCGCCGGCGATCCCGTGCGAGGCGGCCGCGGGGACGACCGCGATCGCGGCGGCCGACCAGCCCCGGGCGAGCGCCCGGCCGGCGCCGCCCGCGCGTGCGTGGCCGTCGCGAGTCATGGCGTCAAGGATACCGGGACGCGGGCGCCGGTCCGGACGCGGGCGCGGCCGCAGCCCCTGGTCAGGGGCGGAGACGAGGGGGCCCGAGCGCGGGACGGCCCGAGCGCGGCACATCCGAGGTCAGGACGCCCCGAGGAACTCGCGCTCGCGGTCGCCCACGCGCCGCACGGCGTCGCGGAGCGCGGGATGCCCCTCGAACTCGGGATCCGCGTCGACCACCGACTCGGCCGCCGCTCGGGCCTCGATGATCCGCTCGGCGTCGTCGAGCACCCGCAGCACGCGCAGCGAGGAGCGCCCGCCCGACTGGGCCGTGCCGAGCACGTCGCCCTCGCGCCGCAGGTGGAGGTCGGCCTCGGCGAGCGCGAAGCCGTCGAGGGTCGAGGCGACGACCTCGACGCGCTCCCACGCGGGCGTGCCCTCCCCCGCCGAGGTGACGAGCAGGCACAGTCCAGCGTGCCCGCCTCGGCCGACGCGGCCGCGGAGCTGGTGGAGCTGCGAGACCCCGAAGCGGTCGGCGTCGAGGATGATCATGACCGTCGCGTTCGGCACGTCGACGCCGACCTCGATGACGGTCGTCGCGACGATGACGTCGATCTCGCCGGCCGCGAAGGCGCGCATGACGGCATCCTTCTCCTCGCCGGGCAGCCGCCCGTGCACGGCCTCGATGCGCAGGCCCGCGAAGCGCGGCATGGCCCGGAGCGCCGGCAGCACCTGCTCGACGGCGGCGGCGGGGACGCGCCGCTCGGCCTCCTCGGCATCCGGATCGGGGACGGCCGGCCGCTCGACGGCGCCGCCGGCCTCATCGGCCTCCTCCCCGGGCTCGATCGCGGCGCAGACGACGAAGGCCTGCCGGCCCGCGGCGACCTCCTCGGCGACGCGATCCCAGGCCCGGTCGAGCCAGTGCGGCCGCTCGGCGGTCGCGATGACGTAGCTCTCGATGCCGCGGCGGCCGCCCGGCAGCTCCGAGATCGTCGAGACGTCGAGGTCGCCGAAGACGGTCATCGCGACCGTGCGCGGGATGGGCGTCGCGGTGAGCACGAGGAGGTGCGGCGGGTGCCCGGAGCGGCGACGCAGGGCCTCGCGCTGCTCGACGCCGAAGCGGTGCTGCTCGTCGACGACGACGAGGCCGAGGTCGGCGAAGGCGACCTTGTCGCCGAGGAGCGCATGGGTGCCGACGACGAGGCGCGCGTCGCCCGAGGCGATGCGCAGGAGCGCGCGGCGCCGCTCGGACTGCGGGAGGGAGCCGGTGAGGAGCGTCGGCTGGAGCTCGGCCGCGAGCTCGGGGCCGAGGGAGGCGGCGATCGAGCGGAGGTGCTGGGCGGCGAGCACCTCGGTGGGCGCGAGGAGCGCGGCCTGGCCGCCGGAGTCGGCGACCTGGAGCATGGCGCGCACGGCGACGAGCGTCTTGCCGGAGCCTACCTCGCCCTGCACGAGCCGCTGCATCGGCACGGTCGCGGCGAGGTCGCGCTCGATCGCCTCGCCGACGCGGCGCTGGTCGCCCGTGAGCGCGAAGGCGAGGCCCGCGTCGAAGCGGTCGCGGACGCCGCCGGGCGAGGCCGCCCGCGGGATGGCCGGGACGGCCCGGGCGGCGGCGCGCTGCTGGAGGAGCGCCGCCTGGAAGACGAAGGCCTCCGTCGAGCGGAGCGCCTCGTCGGCCGCGTGCCGGTCGGCGAAGGACTGCGGGCGGTGGATGCGCTCGAAGGCGTCGGCGAGGACGGGCTCGTTCCGCGCGCGGCGCAGGTGCGGCGGCACGGGATCCGGGATCTCGAGCCCCGAGTCGAGGAGCTGCCCGATCGCCGACTGGATGCGCCACGAGGTCACCTGCGCCGAGGCCGGATAGATCGGGATGGGCGTGTCCGCCCAGCGCTTCGCCGCCTCCGAGCCGGGCGCCATCTCGAGTTCGTCGAAGAGCTCGTAGTCGGGGTGCGCGAGCTGCACCTTGCCCTTGTAGTGGGAGACCTTGCCGGAGAAGATGCCGCGCGCGCCGACGACGAGGGTGCGGCGGCGCCAGGCCTGGTTGAAGAAGGTGAGGGTGACGTAGCCGCGGCCGTCGGTGATGAGCACCTCGAGGATCGATCCGCCGCGGGAGCGCATGCGCCGCTCCTCGACGCGGCGCACCTCGGCGACGAGCGAGACGTGCTCGCCGAGCGGCAGCTCGCTCATGGCGGTGAGCTCGCCCCGCTTCGCGTAGCGGCGCGGGAGGTGCCAGAGGAGGTCGTCGACGGTCTCGAGGCGGAGCGTCGAGGCGAAGGGCCTCGCGGCGCGGGCGCCCATGAGCGCCGAGAGCGGGGTGTCGAGCGTGAGGTCGGAGGGCAGGACGAGCTTCGCGGCGGGGCCGTCCGCCGCGGGCTCGCGCTGCTCGGCGGGCGAGCCTCCGTCCCCCGCCGGGCTCATCGGGGGGCCCTCGTCGCCGTGCTCGTCGCCGCGCTCATCGCCGCCCTCGCCGCGCCGTGTCGACGACCGATCGCGGCCACAGGCGCGCCCGGCGGCGGCCCTTCGGCCCGGCGGCCTCGCGGAGCCCGCGCTCGATCGCCTCGACGTCCTCGCGCAGCTCCGGGCCGGCGCCCTCGGCGCGGCGCTCGGGGCGATCGAAGGCGGAGGCCTCGTGGACGGCGCGCACGCGTCCGACCGCGGCGAGGAGCTCCTCGTCGGGGTCCTCGCCGAGGGCCTGGACGAGCCGCGACTCGACGCTCGCGGGTGTGCCGTGGTCGAGGCGGCCGGCGCCGAGGTCCTCGGCCTCGTCGCGGAGCTCGCGCCAGGCGGCGAGCCCCGGCAGCTGGTCCTCGTCGACCCGCTCGCCCGCGGCGATCGCGAGGCGGGCGCGGCGGCGCAGGGCGCGCGTGATCGCGGGCGCCCCGAGCAGGAGCGAGAGCAGCGCGAGCCCGCCGAGCACGGCGCCCGCGATCGCGAGGATCGGGCCCCAGTCGAGGCCCGCGGCCTCGTCGCCGTCCTGGTCCGCTTCGATGGTCGGCGTGGCCGTCGTCGTCTCGCTTCCGCCGCCGCCGCTCTGGCCGGGGGTCGGGTCGGCCGGCTGCTCGGTCGGCGTCGGGGTCGGGTTCTCGGTGGGCGTCGCCTCGACGGTCTGGGCGACCGTGGCGGAGGGGTCGACGGCCGCGACCGAGCCGACGCCGGCCGACGGGGTCGCCTCGAAGGGCGTCCAGCCGACGCCGGGCGCGTAGATCTCGGCCCAGGAGTGGAGGTCTCCGCTCGAGACGGAGTAGAGCTGCTGGCCGTCGCCGTTCACACCGACGGGCGAGCCGGGGGTGAAGCCGACGACGATCCGCGAGGGCAGGCCGAGCATGCGGGCGGCGATCGCCATCGTCGAGGCGAAGTGCACGCAGTAGCCCGACTTCGCGTCGAGGAACTGCGCGACGACGTCGAGGTTCGTGCCGTCGTAGCCCTGGGCGACCGGCGCCGTGAGCGAGTACGCGAACTCCCCCGAGTCGGCGAGCCAGGAGCGGATCGAGAGCGCCTGCGCGTACGGGGTCGCGCCTGTCGCGTGGGCCATGATGCGGGAGCGGATGGCGTCCGCCGCGGCCCCGGACGGCACCGCCTCGAGCGGGGCGAGCTCGTCCGGGATGCCGTCGGCCGTCGCGCTCGCGAGCGGGGACGGGTCGAGCAGCGGCACGTCGCTCGTGATCTCGAGCTGCTGGCCGGGGGCGTCGCCCTCGACCTGGCGGATGTCGCCCGTGGCCGGGTCGAGGTTGTAGTCGCCCTGGAGGCCGTTCACGAGGCGGGCCTCGCCGGGGATCGGCAGGTACGCGCTCGTGCCGCGGTGCGTGACGATGCCGACGGTCATCTGCATCGGCTGCGCGCCCTCGGCGCCCTGGGCCGGGGGCAGCTCGACGCCCTCGAGCACGGGCGTGTCGCCGGCGAAGTCGCCGGGGGCCCACTCGCTCGAGGCGTCGTCGATCGAGGTCAGCGTCACGAGCTCGAAGTACGGCAGGCGGCCCGAGGTGACCGTCGTCGCGTACTGGAACGCCTCGACGGGGGTCGGGCGGCGGAGGTCCTCGCCGAGGTCGACGATGGGGTTCGCGCGGTTCGTCGCGAGGCTCGCGGGCCCGTCGCGCGTGAAGAGCTCGAGGCCCTGCGGCGGCGGCAGGATCGCCGTCGCGGCGATGGCGGCCGCGAGCGCCGCGGCGGTGATGGCGGTCGCGCCGCCGATGCCCGCGAAGCCGCGCTCGTCGACGAGGAAGCCCTCGTCCGCGAGCGCCGCGTCGGCGATGCGGCGGCGCCAGAGCGCGGTCGTGAGGAGGTGGAAGGCGACGGCGACCGCGAGCACCGCGAGCGGCCACGCTTCGATCGGGCTCGTCGCGACGCCGATCTCGGCGAGGAACGGGATCGCGAGCAGGAGCACGACCGGCGCGAGGGCCGTCGCGCCCATGCCGGCCCCGAGCGCGAGCACGTCGACGAGCACGGTGACGAGCGCGATGAGGATGAGCAGGACGAGCGTGACGCCCGGGGTGTCGCGGATCGGCGGCGTGTCCGAGGCGAGCTGCGTGAAGGCCTCGACGATCCGCTGGTCGAGCAGGCCCGGCAGGGCGGCGAGGCTCGGCGGATGCATGGCCCAGGCGATGACGCCGAGGCCGGCGAGGGCGCCCGCGAGGATCGCGAGCCCGGCGTGGGCGACGAGCGTGCGGACGAGCGTCGCGGCGATGAGGATCGCGGCGACGAGGATGACGGCGGGGCTGAGCCATCCGTCGCCCGAGAAGACGGGGCGGATGACGGCGAGGGCGGCGAGGATGACCGCCGCGCTCGAGGCGGCGACGAGCCAGGAGCCGCGGGCCTCGAGGTCCTCGGCGACGGAGCGGCGGGCGGGGCTCATCGGGCGCCTCCCGCTGTGGCCGGCGCCTCGACGCGGCGCATCGTCGCCCAGGGATCGGCGGCGCGGGCGTCGAGGAGGGCGACGTCCCAGCCCATGGCCGCGATGCGGCGCGCGTCCACGGCGGGCGCGGCGCCGTCGACGACCATGAGGCAGACGGCGGGCTGCGCGTCGACGCCGAGCTCGAGGAGCCGCTCGAGCTCGCGGCCGGCCGCGACGCGGTGCACGAGGAAGATCGGCGCGCGGCCGAGGCGGGCCGAGCGGGCGAGGAGGTCGTCGATCGCGTCGGCGCGCTCGGCCTCGGCGGTGGCGGGCGCCGCCAGCATGAGGTGCCGCATGATCGGCTCGAGGCTCTCCTCGGCCGCGACGCGGGCGCCGCCGATGCGCGGGTCGTCCGAGCCGTCGGCCATCTGCCGGGTCTCGTAGTAGTCGGTCTCGTAGCCCATGTCGTGGAGGCGCGCGATGAGGCTCGCGGCCACCGAGACGGCCTGCTCGAAGACCGGGTCGACCTGCGCGGCCTCCTGGTCGCCGGGGGCGTCCATGAGCTCGAACGCGGTCGTCGGGGCGGGCGGCGCCGCGGGCGCGAGGCTCGGGCCGGTGTCGAGCACGACGAGGGAGGCGACCTCGGCGTGGTGCTCCTCCTGGCGCACGCGCAGCTCGCCCGAGCGCGCGGTCGCCTTCCAGTGCACGCGGCGCATCGGGTCGCCGCGGCGGTAGTCGCGCGTGAGCACGTCGTCGGAGTCCCCCGCGATCGCGAGGCCCGCCTCGACCTCGCCGCCCGAGCGGGTCGCGGGCATGTCGAGCTCGTCGAGGTCATGGATGCGCGGCCGCACCTCGATCGGCACGGCCTCCCCGACCTCGATGACGCGGCGCGTGAGGCCGAGGCCGTCGACGTTCTCGAGGTAGAGCGGGCCGATCGCGTGCACGCCGCGGCGGAGCGAGGCGAGGCTGTAGGCGATGCGGCGCCGGCGGCGGTTCTCGTTGCGGTGCCATCGGCTCGCGATGGCGGGCAGGACGCCGCCGATGGCGGGCTTGCCGGCGCCCGGCGTGAGGTCGAGGTACGAGGCCGGCTCGAGCGGGAGGATCGACCGGTTCCGCAGCTCGCTCACGACGCGGAGGCGGTCGCCGACGGCGAGAGAGCGCGGGAAGACCGTCCGCTCGAGCTCGACGCGGGGCCGCAGGACGGCGCGGATGAGGAGGGCGACGAGCGGCAGCGCGACGAGGAAGGCGCCGATGCCGAGCAGCTCGATGCGCCCGATGAGGTAGGCGACGACGATCGCGATCGCGCCCGCGACGAGGAGCCCCCAGGCCCGGGACGTCGGGCGGAGGCGGCGGGCGATCGTCGGCGCGGTCTCGCCCAGGCGCTGCGCGCTCGAGGGCATGCCCGCCTACGCCCCGGTCGGGGCCGGGACCTGCGCGAGGATCTGCTGCATGACGCGCGTGGCCTCGCTCGTGCCGATCGCGCCGCGGGAGCCGCGCGAGCCGAGCACGAGGCGGTGCGCGAACACGGGCGCGGCGAGCGCGACGACGTCGTCCGGCACGACGAAGTCGCGGCCCGCGATCGCGGCGTTCGCCTTCGCGGCGCGGAGGAGGTGGAGCGTCGCGCGCGGGCTCACGCCGACGCGGACGTCGTCGTGCTCGCGCGTGGCGCGGGCGAGGTCGACGAGGTACTGCTTGATCGGGGGCGCGATGTAGACGCGCTGGGCGGCGTCGATCATCTGGCGCACCTGCACGGCCGAGACGACGGGGCGGAGCGTGCGCTGCGGGTCGCCGGCGTCGCGGCGGTCGACCATCGCGAGCTCGGCGTCGCGGCCCGGGTAGCCCATCGACATGCGCGCCATGAAGCGGTCGCGCTGCGCCTCGGGGAGGGCGTAGGTGCCCTCCATCTCGGAGGGGTTCTGCGTCGCGAAGACGGTGAAGGGGTCGGGCAGGCGGTGGGTCGTGCCGTCGACGGAGACCTGGTGCTCCTCCATGCACTCGAGGAAGGCCGACTGGGTCTTCGGGGAGGCGCGGTTGATCTCGTCGCCGATGACGACGTTCGCGAAGACGGGGCCCGGCTGGAAGTCGAAGCGGCGGGCTGACTGGTCGTAGATCGCGACGCCCGTGACGTCCGAGGGGAGGAGGTCGGGCGTGAACTGGATGCGGTTCACCGTCGAGTCCATCGAGGCCGCGAGCGACTTCGCGAGCACGGTCTTGCCGACGCCCGGGACGTCCTCGACGAGGAGGTGGCCCTCGGCGAGGAAGACGACGAGCGCGAGGTGGATCTGCGGCTCCTTGCCCTCGATGACCGTCGCGACGTTCTCGCGGATGCGGGCGACGGCCTCGGCCACCTGGGCCGGGGTCATCGCGGTCGCGGCGTGCGGCGGGCCGGCGGGGACGGCCGTCGTGTGCTGGGTCATGGGCACCTCCAGCGAACCAGTCTCGCACAGGCGGAGGTCTGGGAGCGGCCAGGCGCACAGCTTGCCTGAGCTCGATGGGGCGGCACATCTGAGCATCGCACTCAGCCCCTGTCCACGCGTCGCCGCCGTCGGTTACCGTGGATACGAGTCATGCATCGGCTCGCCGGTCGCAACGCCGGCCCTGAAACGACGGAGGAGCACGGTGGATCGACGACACGTCGGATGGCTGGCCGCCGCGGCCGGGTCCACCCTGTTGTTCACTGCCCTGACCCCTTCACCGGCCTACGCCGAAGAAGCATCGACGCCTTCTGCCGAGGAATCCGTCGAATCCATTCGATCGATCGCCCCAGAGGTGCTTGTCGACCTTGCCGAGCCCACGACGATGTCCAATGCGACCGTCGCGGCCGCCGACACGGACGGGAACGAGACCACCACCCTCGAGGCGTCCACGTCGACTGCCGCCATCGCCGACCCATCCGGGACTGCGCTCACTCTCACGCTGGTGGACGAAAGCGGCCACCCCGCGCCGAGCGAGGTCACCGCAGATCAGCACATGTACACGCAGCATTCGGAAGGTGTGAGCTCGACGACGTTGCTTCACGACGACGGCTCCGTCCAGACCGTCTCGGTCATCTCCGAGCCAGCGTCGGCGACGCGCACTCAGTATGCCGTCGAGGCAGAAGGCCTTGCCGCCATCTCCTCCGTGGAAGGGGCCCTCCTCATCCGCGCCGAGGACGGTTCCCTCATCGGCGGGTTGGCTCCGGCATGGGCTGTGGACGCAAACGGCCAAGCAGTGCCGACCCACTACGAAGTCGAAGGCAACCTCATTACTCAAGTCGTGGATCACGCGTCGAGCACCTACGCGTACCCCATCGTCGCGGACCCATTTTGGGGGACGAACCTCTTCGACAAGGTCGAGCTGGGGCCCGGGGTCCATATCTTGACCCCCTCGGGGTGGGGACGAGCCATCCAGAATGGCGTGGTGAACGGCCCCGTGACGGGGAGAATCATCTTCATGAACGAGGGGTGGCGCGAGTTCCTCCACCGCAGTCCGGGGCCCCAGTGGATCTTCCCGACCGTGAGACAGCAATACGCCTGCCACGTCTGGTACGCGGGCGCGGACTGGATCGGCGGGCCCACCTGGGACCTGGAGATCGATCGCCCGGTGGTGACGCCCGACTTGGTCACGTACAACGTTGCCAGACATCAGTGCAATTGGAACTACCCCGATGGGTCGGTGTGACATGTGGCAGCCGATGAAGACGGTCGCCGTCTGCGTTCTCGCCATCGCTGTGAGCGGCGCGCTGACGGCATGCGACCGTCTGCGCGATGACGTCACCCTCGCACACGTCTGGGACACGGAGGCCGCCAGTCAGCTCACGTCGCAGCGCGACGTCACGAGCGAGCTCTGCGGCATCTCGAGCGCCTGCGTGGAGGCCCTCGCCGCCGACCAGGGCCTCTTCCTCAAGTTCGGCAGCCCCGAGGACGCCGAGGCGGAGCTCCTGCCCGGCGACGTGCGCGTGCGCGAGATCTTCATCATGCGCTGGAACGAGGGCGTGCCGGAGGACGACCGCGCCCACGCGCAGATGCTCCTCGAGACCGCAGGCGCGCCGACCTGAGCTCGCTCCGACGGAAGCTGGGCACCCTGCCGCGAGCCTGTTCAAGGCCGGTGAGCGCCGCGGCGGCGCCCGGGCACCCGACGGCTAGGCTCGCGGGCATGACGCGCATCATCGCCGGCCACGGCCGGGGCGCCGCGCTCGCGGTGCCGAAGTCGGGCACGCGGCCCACGAGCGATCGGGTGCGCGAGGCGATCTTCTCGGCGCTCGAGGCGGCCGACGTGCTCGAGGGCGTCGAGGTGCTCGACCTCTACGCCGGCACGGGCGCGCTCGGGCTCGAGGCGCTCTCCCGCGGCGCGGCGAGCGCGACGCTCGTCGAGAAGGCGCCGAAGGCGGCGGCGATCCTCAAGCGCAACGCCGGCGAGGTCGAGCGGGCGATCCGCGCGGCGGCGCCGAAGCGGCGAGCCCGCGTGCGCGTCGAGACCGCGAGCGCCCAGTCGGTCGCGTCGACGTGCGCGCCGGGGCTCGGGCTCGTCTTCATCGACCCGCCCTACGAGGCGGCGGATGCCGAGGTGACGGCGATCCTCGAGGCGATCGCCCCGAAGCTCGAGCCCTGGGCGCTCGTCGTGCTCGAGCGCTCGACGCGCAGCGGGCTGCCGGAGCTGCCGGCGTCGCTCGCGCTCGAGCGGACGAAGGCGTACGGGGAGACGGCGATCCACTACCTCGAGCGGGCCGATCGGGTGCGCGAGGACGAGTCCGGCGCGGAGGCCTCGGACTCCTAGCGCGCGGGCCGCGCGTCGCGGTACGGGTCCCAGCCCTCCGGGGCGCGGTCGGCGCCGTCGAGGCGCACGGCGCCGCGGCCGGGCTCGGCCTCGAGCACGCGGCCGATCGGGCGGAACGTGGCGGGCAGCTCGGCGTCCGCGGGGAAGGCCGCGAGGAGGGCGTGGTCCTCGCCGCCGCGGAGGACGAGCTCGAGCGGCTCCTCCCCTGGCAGGGCGGGGCACTCGGCGAGGAGCATGGCGAGCTCGCGGGCATCCGCCTCGAGGAGGCGCGAGTCGAGCTCGAAGGCGACGCCGGAGGCGGCGGCGAGGCGGTGGGCGTCGAGGAGGAGCCCGTCGGAGACGTCCATCATCGCGGTCGCGCCGGCGAGCGCGGCCTCGCGGCCGGCGGCGATCGGGGCGACGGGGGCGAGGTGCGCGCCGATGAGCGACGCGGTCGCCGGGGTCAGCTCGCGGAGCGCGCGGGCGACGCGGGCGTCGGGCGAGTCGGCGTGGGCGAAGAGGAGCGCGAGGCCCGCGGCGCTGCGGCCGGCGGCGCCCGCGAGCGCGAGCACGTCGCCGGGGCGGGCGCCCGAGCGGACGACCGGCGCGCGGCCCTCGAGGTCGCCGAAGGCGGTGACGGCGATGGAGAGGCGATCCGCCGTCGCGAGATCGCCGCCGATGATGCCGCATCCGGCCGCCGACTCCGCGAGCGCGGCCTTGAGGCCCGCCGCGAAGCCGGAGACCCAGGCCACGGGCAGCTCGCCCGGCAGCGAGAGCGCGACGACGAGGCCCGTCGGGCGCGCGCCCATGGCGGCGACGTCGGCGAGGTTCGAGGCGATGGCCTTGCGGCCGAGGTCCTCGGGCGTCGACCAGGCGGTGCGGAAGTCGGGGCCCTCGTTCATCGTGTCGATCGTCACGACGACGCGGGCGTCGGGCGCGCGCAGCACGGCCGCGTCGTCGCCCGGCCCGAGCTCGGCGGCCTCGGCGACGGGCGCATCGCGGAGGATCCCGGCGAGCAGGCCCAGCTCCCCCGCCTCGGCGACGGTGAGCTCGGCGTCGACGGGCAACGCTCCCGCGCCGTCCGCCCGCCCGCCCGCTCCCCCGCCGTCCCGCTCGCTCATGGCGCCCACGGTATCCTGAACGGGCCATGCCCTCCGCCCTCACGCCGCCCGCCGGACGCCCGCGCCGCGCCCTCGCCGCCGCCCTCCTCGTCCCGCTCGCCGCGGCCCTCGCGGGCTGCCAGTCGGTGCCGATGGAGCCCGCGCCCGACGCCCAGAACGTCGACTGCGCCTACGTCTCGCTCGCCCTGCCGAAGACGGTGGACGGCCTCGAGCAGCGCCTCACGAACGCGCAGGCCACCGGCGCCTGGGGCACCCCCGCGCACGTGCTGCTGCGCTGCGGCGTCACCCCGCCCGGCCCGACCGCCGACAAGTGCGTCACGGTGAACGGCGTCGACTGGATCAAGGACGAGTCGGAGGCGCCGACCTACCGCTTCACGACCTACGGCCGCGAGCCCGCCGTCGAGGTGCTCATCGACGCCTCGCCGGAGTCGGGCGTCTCGGGCACGGCCGCGCTCGTCGACCTCGGGCCCGCGGTCTCGCGCATCCCGGCGACGAGCGGCTGCATCGGCGCGGAGGACGTCTTCGCCGTGCCGACGCCGACGGGGCAGCCGGGCGGCGCCACGGAACCTGCCGCGACGGAGCCGGCCGCGACGGAGCCCGCCGCGAGCGAGGCGCCCGCGGAGACGACCGCGCCCTAGCGCCGCGGCGCGTTCCAGCCCGGGATCGTCGGCGGCGCCTCCTTCGCGGCCGGCGTCGGCGCGCCCGATGAGCCGCCGGTCGGCGCAGGCGCGCCGGAGCTCGCGCCGCTCGTCCGCCACGGCGAGAAGCCGGATGCCGGGGCCGAGACCGCCGCGCTCGAGTCCGCAGGAGCCGTCGCCGCCATCGCCGGCTCCGCGTCGGCGCTCGTCCGCCAGGGCGCGGCCGCCGCCGGGCGCTCGCCCGAGGTCCCGTCCGCGCGCCGCTCGGCGTCCCACGCCGCGAGCCGCTCCGGGGCCTCGCGCGCGATACGCTCGCCGAGGGCCATCAGCGCCTCGTCCGAGTCCGCGAGGCGCACGATCGCGAAGACGTCGAGCTCGCCGGCCGCCGCGTCCTCGCGCCGCACGGCGAGCCACTCCCCCTGGATGGCGCCCGGCAGCCGCTCCGGCAGCGCGTGCGCGCCGCGCCCGGGCTCGACGCGCACGTGCCCCGCAAGCCCCGGGATGCGGCTCGATCGAGCCCGAAGCGTGGCCTCGCCGAGCCGGAGGTAGCGGACGGGCGCGCCCGGAAGGGGCGCCGCGGCGAGGCGATCCGCCGGATCGAGCCGGAAGGGCGCGCCGCCTCGCGTGAGCCGTCCCCCGCGGAGCGTCGCGGGCACGCGGACGATCGCCGCGGGGCGGCCGCCGATCCGCGCGTTCCAGGCCCCGCCGAGGGCGAGGATCCCGAGCGGGATGCCGAGCCCGAGGAGGGTCGCCGCCGCGAAGCCCGCGAGCAGGTGCAGCCCGCCGACCGGCGCCTGCGATTCGGCGGTGAAGGGCACGTCGACGACGATCGGCTCGCCCGAGCCGTCCGCCGCGCCGATCGAGACGGGCACCGTGCCGCGGATCGTGCCCGTGCCGGGGCGCTCGGCCGTGAGCCGCAGTTCGAGCGGCGCGCCCGAGGCCGCGGCGTGGCAGGCGTCCGCCGCGGTCGCCGCCGCGGCCTCGACGCGCACGCGGCCGAGGTTCGCGGGGCTCGCCTCGATCGTCGCCTCGGCGCCCGGATCCACCCACGCGCAGCCCTCGCCCGAGAGCTCGAGCCGACCGGCGATCCCCGCCGCCGCGTCGCCCGCGTCGAAGCCCGCGCTCGCCGCGAGCACCGGGTACGAGGCGGGCGGCAGGATCGTCACCGGGATCGACACGAGCGCGGGCTCGAGCCGCGTGCCCTCGATCCGCTGGCCGCCGGGGCCGACGGCGGGCGCCGTCGCGAGGTCGAGGCGGAGGACGATCCGCCCCTCCCCGACCGCGGCCTGCGAGAGGTCGATCCGCTCCGAGCGGCCGACCTTCGCCGGATCGCTCGTCGCGAAGATCGGATGCTCCTCGCCACGCCCGTCGATGATCGTGCCCGAGAACTGCATCGTGCCGAGGATGCGCGTCGCGTCGAAGGCGCCGCCGCCCGCGAGCGCGATGCGGAAGACCTGCCCGCCGAGCACCTCGCCGGCGCGGAGCGCGGCCGCGCCCTCCTGCTCCCAGACCGGCGCGAGCGCGCCCGAGAGGTGGATGTTCGACTTCGAGGCGCCCGGCTGCCCCGTCGGGTCGACGAGCGCGAGCTGCCACTGCCCCTGCCACAGCAGGAGGTTCATGCTCCCCTGCGCGAACTCGATCGCGACGGTCTTCTCCGACTTCCACACGGCCTGCCCGCTCATGCCGAGCACACCGAAGGGCACGGGCGTCCCGGGCGCCGCGTGCGGGATCTCGATCGGCGTCGAGTCGGGCAGGCGGATCGACGCCGAGAGCCCGGGCCGGTCGCTCGTGGCGAGGATGCGCACCTGCGGCGTCGCGACGTCGAGCACGAAGCGGTGCGACTGCTCGGCGCAGAAGGCTCCGGCGCACACGCCCGCGCTCTGCTGGAGCGGCGGCTTGCCGGGGTTCGAGATGGCGTCGAAGGCGAAGAGGAGGCCGTCCATGTCGCTCGCGAGCGCGAACTCGCCGCGGGCGCCGGATGACGGGGCCCCGCAGCTCGTCCCCGCCGAGCCCTTGCCGGTGAGGATCGACTGGAGCACGTCGAACTCGGTCTCGGGGGTGCCGGGCGGCGCGAGGCCGATGCCGAAGAGCGCGATCTCGGCGGCGCCGAGCTGGTCGGCGAGGCCGCCCGCGCGGCAGAGCTCCTCGCGCGCGAGGCGGGTCGCCTCCTCGGCGCCGGCGGAGGTCGAGAGGTCGACGCCGGGCGCGTACGGCTTCGCGGCGCCGTAGGCGGCGGCCTCCGCGCCCGAGCGCGGCGAGATCGAGAGCCGCCCGTCGGAGAAGAGGACGACGGCCTGGCAGCGCGTCGTGTCGGGGGTCGCCGCCTCGCGCGCCGCGAGCTCGGCGCGGGCGCCCTCGAGCGCGGTCCAGTAGTCGGTGTCGAAGCCGTCGACCCGCGTGCGCAGCTGGTCGAGGCCGGCGTGGAGCGTCGGGAGGCTCGCGGTCGTGAGCGCGGTCCACGGCGTCACGGTCTGCACGGCGTGCCCGAAGGTCGAGATGCCGACCTCGAGCGGCGTGCCGGAGCGCTCGGCGTTCTGGGCGAGCGCGTCGAGGAAGTAGCCGGCGCTCGTCACGCGCGCGGCGTCGGGGTCGGTGCCGAGGAGCGAGCTCGAGTCGTCGACGAGGAGGAGGAGATCGGCCTCGCCGCCGCCCGCGAGGCAGGCGCCGAAGCGCTGCGCGGGGGTCTGCGGGGCGGTGAGGGAGGCGCTCGGGGCGATGCCGGCCGGGGCGATGCCGGCGGCCTCGGCGGACGCCTCGGCGGCGTCGAGGACGACCGGCGCCGCGGCCGTCGCGGGGGCAGCCGCGACAGCCCCGTCGTCCGCCCGCGCCGTCGGCAGGCCGAGCGCCCCGAGGAAGGCGGAGACCGCGGCGATGACGGCCGCGAGCGCGAGCACGAGCTCCCTCATCGTCCGCTCACCACCGGGCCATCCACGGCGCGAGCACGAGGCAGCACGCGAGGGTGCCGAGGAGCATCGCCGCGAGTGCGAGGCGCAGCAGCCGCTCCCCCGTCTCGCTCGCACGGTAGCGCGCCGAGCTCGAGCGGTCGAGCTCGAGGCGCCGCGCGAGCACGAGGCCGACGGCGGATGCCGGGCCCACGAGCGCCCAGCCGACGATCGCCCACATCGCCGAGCGCTGGCCGAGGGCGATCGCGATCCCCGCCCCGACGACGGCGAGCGCGATCGCGAGCGCGGGCAGGAGCCTGGGCGGAGAGAGCGGGCCGGCGAGCTGGAGGCTCGAGGAGCTCGCGACGGCGTCCTCGCCGCGCTCGAAGCGCGGGATCGCCACCGCCCCGGTCGCCGCGGAGGGCTCGGGCGCGCGCGGCTGCTCGGCCATGGCCTGCCTCCTTCCCCGTTCCCCCGAATCGCGAGCGGGCATCGTCGCCCCCGCGGATGAACGCGGGGTGACGCGCCGCCGGGACGGGCGGGACGGCGGGCGGCTGCGGGGGCGGGTGCGGACATCGGCCGCGCGCCAAGGCCCGGGCCTAGTCCTCCACGAACCGGTGCGTCACCGTCATCCCGGGCTCGACCGAGCGCTGCACCGTGCAGGCCGCCGCGATCGCGCGGTCGACGGCTCGCTCGAGGTCGGCGCGCGCGGCCTCGTCGAGGCCCGAGAGGTCGAGGCGGATCCGCTCGTCGACCGCCGCGTAGCGGTTCGTGGCGGGGTCCGAGTCCTCGCGGATCTCGATCGCGAGCTCGACCTCGTCGCCGAGGCGGCGGGAGATCGCGAAGTCCGCGCTCATCGCGGCGCAGCCGGCGAGCGCGAGCTTGAGCAGCTCGCCCGGCGTGATGTGCCCCTCGGCCTCGACGGGACCGATGAGGAGCTCCTGGCCGCGCTCGGTGCGGCCGACGTAGGTCCGCTTCCCGGTGCGGACGACCTCGACCGCGCCCACTACGCCTCCGCGCCCTTCACGCGCGACGCGGCGTGCGCGAGCGCGACCTCGATGAGCTCGGCGATGAGCTGCGGGTAGCTCATGCCGCTCGCCTGCCAGCAGCTCGGGAACATCGAGATCGGCGTGAAGCCGGGCATCGTGTTCACCTCGTTCACGACGAAGCCGTCCTCGGTGAGGAAGAAGTCGACGCGCGAGAGGCCCGCGGCGCCGAGCGCCTCGAAGGCGCGGATGCCGAGCTCGGCCATCTCGGCGTGCTCGGCCTCCGTGAGCGAGGCGGGGCACACGAGCTCGACGCCCGGGGCGTCGAGGTACTTCGTGTCGAAGTCGTAGAAGGCCGCGCCGGTGAGCTTGATCTCGCCCGCGACCGAGGCACGGGCGCGCTCGCCCGGCATCGACTCGAGGATCGCGATCTCGACCTCGCGGCCGACGACGGCGGCCTCGACGAGGAGGTGGTCGTCCTCGGCGAAGGCCGTCGCCATGGCGGCGTCGAGCTCCTCGGGCGCGGAGACCTTCGAGACGCCGACCGACGAGCCGGCCCGGGCGGGCTTCACGAAGACGGGCAGGCCCAGCGGCTCGATCTCGGCGCGCACGGCGTCCGGCTCGGCGGCCCAGCGGCGCTCGGTCACGGTGATCCCGTCGGCGACGCGCAGACCCGCCGCCTCGAGCACGAGCTTCGTGTAGTGCTTGTCCATCCCGACCGAGGCGGCGAGCACGCCGGAGCCGACGAAGGGCAGCCCCGCGAGCTCGAGCATGCCCTGCACGGTGCCGTCCTCGCCGAAGCGGCCGTGGAGGATCGGGAAGACGACGTCGACCTCGCCGAGCTCGCGGCGCTCGCCGGTGGCGAGGTCCTCGACCGTCACGACGCGCGTGCGCGCCGAGTCGGGCAGGCGCACGCGGGTGCCGTTGTCGACGACCTCGGGCAGCTTCTCGGGGTCGAGCGCGAAGCGGGCGGGATCGTCCTGCTCGAGCACCCAGGCGCCGTCGCGCGTGATGCCGACCGGGATGACCTCGTAGCGCTCGCGGTCGATGGCGCCGAGCACGCCGCCCGCCGTCGCGCAGGAGATGGCGTGCTCGCTCGAGCGTCCGCCGAAGACGAGCATGACGGCGGTCTTGCGCGGAGCGCCCGCGGCGTCGGTCTTCCGGTCGTCGGTCATCCGGTTCATTCTCCCTGGGGTGCGTCGTCGCTGTCGGTGGCGAGGTGGGGCGCGAGGTCGGCGGGGCTCATGCGGCCGTGGAGGACGGCCTCGATCTGCTCGGCGATGGGCATCCGGACGCCGTGCTGCCGCGCGAGCTCGAGGATCGGCCCGACCGAGCGGAGGCCCTCGGCCGTCTGCTCCATCTGGGCGATGACGTCGTCGAAGACGTAGCCCTGGCCGAGAAGGCGCCCCGCGGTGAAGTTCCGCGAGAGGGGCGACTCGCACGTCGCGATGAGGTCGCCGAGGCCGGCGAGGCCCATGAGCGTCTCGCGCTCGGCGCCCATGGCGACGGCGAAGTCGGTGATCTCGGCGAGGCCGCGCGTCATGACGGCGGCCTTCGCGTTCTCGCCGTAGCCGACGCCGTCGACGATGCCGACCGCGATCGCGATGAGGTTCTTGAGGATGCCGCCGAACTCCGTGCCGACGACGTCGGTGTTCACGAAGGAGCGGAGGTACGAGTTGCGGGCGAGCCGGGCCACGGAGGCGGCGGTCTCGCTCGAGGCGCTCGAGACGACGATCGCGGTCGGCTCGCCGCGCGCGATCTCGAGGGCGATGTTCGGGCCGGAGGCGACGGCGATGCGCTCGGGCTCGATGCCCGTGACCTCGGCGACGACCTCGCTCATGCGCAGGCCCGTCGAGCGCTCGACGCCCTTCATGAGGCTCACGAGGATCGTCCGCTCGCCGATGAGCGGCCGCAGCCGCTCGAGCGTCTCGCGCGCCGCCTGGGCCGGGATCGAGAGGAAGAGCACCGTCGCGCCCTGCACCGCGGCCTCGAGCGAGTCGGTCGCGCGGAGGTTCGGCGGCAGGTTCACGCCCGGCAGGTACTGCGTGTTGCGGTGGGCGTCGTTCATCTCCGCGACATGCTCGGGGCGGCGCGCCCAGAGCGTGATGCGGCGCTCGGGGTCGGCGTCGGCGAGGACCTTCGCGAAGGTCGTCCCCCAGCTGCCGCCGCCGATGACCGAGAGGCGCTCAGCGGCGCCGCCCGGCAGCTCGATGCCGGTCGTGGGCGGGTACCACTCGCTCATGCTCCGGCGGACGCCCCGCCGGGCGCCGTGGGCGTGTGCGGCTCGGCCGGGGAGGCCGGGTCCTTGCCGGGGCGGTTCGCGCGCGTCGGGTCGTAGAGCTCCGCGGGGGCCTTCTCGCCGCGGATGCCCTCGAGGAGGGCCGTGATCTCGCACATGAGGCGGTCGCTCGCCTCGGCGACGATCTCGCGGTCCTTCGGGTCGGCCTTGAGGGCGGAGAGGTCCATGGGCTGCCCGATGACGACCTTGACGGGCGCGCGGAAGCGGAGCGTGGGCGTCTTCGCGTAACGCGCGAAGACGGCCTGGGTGCCCCAGTGCG
Organism: Pseudoclavibacter triregionum; assembly: GCA_910822395.1. GTDB lineage: Bacteria > Actinomycetota > Actinomycetes > Actinomycetales > Microbacteriaceae > Pseudoclavibacter > Pseudoclavibacter triregionum. Next base: position 1,343,189 of record OU365335.1, on the reverse strand, counting down.
CGGCGGGGATGAGCGGGATGCCGAGCTCGGCGGCCATCCGCACGGCGCCCGACTTGCCCTTCATCGGCCACAGGCCCGGCTCGCGCGTGAGCGTGCCCTCGGGGTAGACGATGACGCCGCCGCCGCTCTTGAGAAGCGTCGCCGCCGCGTCGACGGCCGCCTGGCCGCCGCGGCCGCGGGCGACCGGGATCTGCCCGGACGCGCGGAGGAGCCAGCCGAGGCCGGGGATCTTCCAGAGCGAGTCCTTCGCCATGAAGCGGGGCTTGCGGCCGAGCTTCCACACGGCGCGCCCGAACACGACCGGGTCGAGCTCGGAGAGGTGGTTCGCGGCGAGGATGAACGGGCCCTCGGCCGGCAGCTCGCCCTCGATCTCGTAGTCGAACAGGAGCGAGAACGACGGGACGACGAGCCCGGCGAGCGGCCAGAAGATCGACGGGCGGGACTGCTCGCGCGTCATCAGCTCTCGACCGTGAAGTCGGCGCCGAGATCGCGGAGCTTCTCGATGAAGTTCTCGTAGCCGCGCGCGATGATGCCGACGTTCGAGACGCGCGAGACGCCGTCGGCGGCGAGGGCCGCGATGAGGTGGCTGAAGCCGCCGCGGAGGTCCGGCACCTCGATGTCGGCGCCGTGGAGCTCGGTCGGACCCGAGATGACTGCCGAGTGGAGGAAGTTCCGCTGGCCGAAGCGGCAGTGCTCGGAGCCGAGGCACTCGCGGTGCAGCTGCACCGTGGCGCCCATCTCGACGAGGGCGTCGACGAAGCCGAAGCGCTGCTCGTAGACCGTCTCGTGGACGATCGAGACGCCCTGCGCCTGCGTGAGCGCCACGACGAGCGGCTGCTGCCAGTCGGTCATGAAGCCGGGGTGCACGTCGGTCTCGATGACGACCGGCTTGAGCTCGCCGCCCGGGTGGTAGAAGCGGATGCCGTCGTCCTCGATCTCGAAGGCGCCGCCGACCTTGCGGAAGACGTTGAGGAAGGTGAGCATCTCGGGCTGGCGGGCGCCGCCGACGAAGATGTCGCCCTTCGTGACGAGCGCGGCCGAGGCCCAGCTCGCGGCCTCGTTGCGGTCGAAGAGCGCGCGGTGCGTGTAGCCCGCGAGCTTCTCGACGCCCTCGACGCGGATGACGCGGTCGGCGTCGACCGAGATCGAGGCGCCCATCTTCTGGAGGATGTTGATGAGATCCATGATCTCGGGCTCGATCGCGGCGTTCCGCAGCTCCGTGCGGCCCTCCGCGCGCACCGAGGTGAGGAGGACCTGCTCGGTCGCGCCGACCGAGGGGTAGGGCAGCTCGATCTTCGCGCCGACGAGGCCGTTCGGGGCGCTCATCCGGATGCCGTCCGGCAGCTTCTCGACGACGGCGCCGAAGTTGCGGAGCACGTCGAGGTGGAAGTCGATCGGGCGGTCGCCGATGCGGCAGCCGCCGAGGTCCGGGATGAACGCCTCGCCGAGGCGGTGCAGGAGCGGGCCGCAGAAGAGGATCGGGATGCGGCTCGAGCCCGCGTGCGCGTTGATCTCGGCCATGTGCGCCGACTCGACGTTCGAGGGGTCGAGGCGCAGCTCGCCCGAGACCTCGTCGCGCTCGATCTTCGCGCCGTGGATCTCGAGCAGGCCCGAGACGACGCGGACGTCCGAGATGTTCGGCACGTCGCGGAGGATGCTCGGCGTCTCGCCCAGGAGGGCCGCCACCATGGCCTTCGTCACGAGGTTCTTCGCGCCGCGCACCTCGATGCGACCGCGCAGCGGCCAGCCGCCGCGGAACGTGATCGTGTCGCCGGTGAGGCCGACGGCGCTGCCGTGGAGCGCGGCGTCCTGCGTGAGGGAGTTCATCGAGCGGGGGTCCTTCCGTCGGGTCGCGCCTGGATGCCGGCGCGAGAGGGGCGCGAGAGCGGGGGTCCTGCTCGTCAGCGCCGCACAGGCAGAGTACGGGGCATCCAGGCCGGTCGGCGGGATTCGAACTCGGTGATGGCCGATTCGTTGCGAAGCGTGAGGGCGATGTCGTCGAGGCCCTCGAGGAGGCGCCAGCGCGTGTAGTCGTCGACCTCGAAGGGCACGACGAGCGTCTCCTCGCCATCGATCGCGAGCGTCGCGGTCTTCGACTCGAGGTCGACGGTCATCTCGGCGCCCGGGTGCGCCTCGAGGGCGTCCTGGAGGCGCTCCGCGTCGGCCTCGGAGACCTGGCCGGCGAGCAGGCCCTGCTTGCCGGAGTTGCCGCGGAAGATGTCGGCGAAGCGCGAGGAGAGCACGACGCGGAAGCCGAAGTCGCGCAGCGCCCACACGGCGTGCTCGCGGCTCGAGCCGGTGCCGAAGTCGGGGCCGGCGACGAGGATGCGCGGACTCGCGTACTCGGGGCGGTTGAGGACGAACGTCTCGTCCTGGCGCCAGCGCGCGAAGAGCGCGTCCTCGTAGCCCGTCTTCGTGACGCGCTTGAGGTAGACGGCGGGGATGATCTGGTCGGTGTCGACGTTCGAGCGGCGCAGCGGCACCGCGACGCCCGTGACGGTCTGCAGGGCCTCCATTACGCGGCCACCTCCTGGGTCTGGTCGCCGGCGTGGGTCCGGTTCCCGGCGGACTCGGCCGGCAGCGGGTCGAGGTCGCTCGGGCTCGAGAGCGTGCCGCGCACGGCGGTCGCGGCCGCGACGAGCGGCGAGACGAGGTGGGTGCGACCGCCCTTGCCCTGGCGTCCCTCGAAGTTGCGGTTCGAGGTCGAGGCGCAGCGCTCCCCCGGCGCGAGCTGGTCGGGGTTCATGCCGAGGCACATCGAGCAGCCGGCGAAGCGCCACTCGCCGCCGAACTCCTCGACGACCTTGTCGATGCCCTCGGCCTCGGCGTCGAGGCGCACGCGGGCCGATCCCGGCACGACCATGACGCGCACGCCCTCGGCCTTCTTCCGCCCGCGGATGATCTCGGCGAAGGCGCGGAGGTCCTCGAGGCGCGAGTTCGTGCACGAGCCCATGAAGACCGCGTCGACGGGGATCTCCTTCATCGGCGTGCCCGCCGCGAGGTCCATGTACTCGAGCGCGCGCTCGGCGGCCTGGCGCTCGTTCGGGTCGGCGATCGCCGCGGGATCGGGCACCGCGTCGTTGAGGGAGACGCCCTGGCCGGGGTTCGTGCCCCAGGTGACGAAGGGCTCGAGCTCGCTCGCGTCGAGGACGACCTCGGCGTCGAAGACGGCGCCCTCGTCGGTGGGGAGCGTCTTCCAGTACTCGACGGCGGCGTCCCAGTCCTCGCCCTGCGGGGCGTGCGGGCGGCCCTTCACGTATTCGAAGGTCGTCTCGTCGGGGGCGACCATGCCGGCGCGGGCGCCGGCCTCGATCGACATGTTGCAGATGGTCATCCGGCCCTCCATCGAGAGCGAGCGGATGGCCGAGCCGCGGTACTCGAGCACGTAGCCCTGCCCGCCGCCGGTGCCGATCTTCGCGATGACGGCGAGGATGATGTCCTTCGCGGTGACGCCCGGCTTGAGCTCGCCCTCGACGGTGATCGCCATCGTCTTGAAGGGCTTGAGCGGCAGGGTCTGCGTGGCGAGGACGTGCTCGACCTCGCTCGTGCCGATGCCGAAGGCCATGGCGCCGAAGGCGCCGTGCGTGGAGGTGTGCGAGTCGCCGCAGACGACGGTGATGCCCGGCATCGTGAGGCCGAGCTGCGGTCCCATGATGTGGACGATGCCCTGCTCGTCGTCGCCGAGCGAGTGGAGGCGGACGCCGAACTCCTCGGCGTTGCGGCGGAGCGTCTCGATCTGGAGGCGGCTCGTGTCGTCCGCGATGCGGTCGAGGATGTTCAGCGTCGGGGTGTTGTGGTCCTCGGTCGCGATCGTGAGGTCGGTGCGGCGCATCGGGCGGCCGGCCTGGCGGAGGCCGTCGAAGGCCTGCGGGCTCGTGACCTCGTGCATGATGTGGAGGTCGATGTAGATGAGGTCCGGGGCGCCGTTCTCGCCGCGCGAGACGACGTGCGCGTCCCAGACCTTCTCGGCGAGCGTGCGGGGGCGCGCGGCCTCGGTGGTGGTGGTTTCCGTCATGTTCCTGCTCCTCGTGTCCGTGCCGCTGTGCGGGCCCGCCGTGCATGCGGGGCTGCTCGCCGCGGCGCTCTGTCAGGCGCGGGACCGGTCGGTCGGACTCCGCGACGGGGCGCGCCTGGCTAGGACCCGTCGCGGCCGCGAAGGAGCTGCCGTCGGGGCGCGAACATGCGCACGATCCTAGCACCGGGGCCTCTGACGGCACCTCGGGAACGGGCGCGGGGACGGCTCGAGGAGGTCGCCGCCCGGCTCGCGCCGCGCGGCGCGGGCGCTACTCGACGCGGGCCGAGATCGGGTACTCGCCGAGCTGGACGACGTCGCCCGCGCGCACCTCGGCGGGGCGGCCCGGCTCGACGGCCGTCGCCCGGGCGAGCTCGCCGCCGGGGAGCACGGCCACGCCGTTCGTCGAGTTGAGGTCGTCGACGAAGAGCGCGCCGCCCTCGACGAGGAAGCGGGCGTGCGTCTTCGACATCGTGCGGGTCGGATCGCTGAGAGCGCGCACCGCGACGTGCGGGAAGTGCTCGGCCGCGGGGTTCCGGCCGAGGACGACCGGGGCGTCGAGCGGGAAGGAGGTGCCGTCGGGGAGGCCGAGGATCCACCGGCGAGGCGCGTTCGCCTCGGGGCCGGCCGGGCGCGCTCCCCCGCGGGGCGCCGGGAGGCGCTCGGGGTCGAAGCGCGGGAACGGGGGCAGCTCGCCGCGGGCGGCGTCGTAGCCGAGCGGGCGCGTGGCCGGCTCGGCGAGCTGCGGAGCGGCGGGAGCCTGCGGGGTTGCGGGCTGCGCGGCGGGAGCCTGCGCGGCCTCTTTGCGGCGCGGCCGGGCGCGGCGCGAAGCTCGGGCGCGCGGCGGGTCGCTCGCGCGCGCTCGGCGCCGCGGGCGCGTTATGCGGCTCGGGGGTCGCGGGCGCGGCGGCGGCCGGCATCGGCGTCTCGGCCCGCGGCGTCGCGGGCGCGCCGAACATGCCGGGCGGGGGCTCGATGAATCCGGAGTTGGCCACGTGCGCATCCTAGGCGAGACGGGTGACGGGGCCGCGGGGCCGGACGATCGAGCATCCGGCCGGCGGACGCGATGAGGGCGGCGGAGCCGGATGGCCCCGCCGCCCTCGGGCGCCGCGCTAGTTCGCGGAGGTCTGCGCCTGCTCCTTCGCGTTGCGCCGGAGCTCCGCGGCCGCCTCGGTCATCTCGCGGATGACCTCGTCGAACTGCGGCTTCACCTCCGCGTCGAAGTCGCCGACGAACTTCTCGGCGTCGGGGCCGTTCCAGATCGTCGGGATGAGCGAGTGGACCTTCGTCTGGAGCTCCTTGAGGGCTCCCTCGATCTCCTGGCGCTGGCCGTCGATGATGCCGGCCACGCGCTCCATGTCTGCCGGGTCGCCGCCCTGCATGCCGCCTGCCATGCCGTCTCCGTTTCTCGTCGTGATGCGCTGCGCTCGTCGTCCCGCAGCCCGGGCCGATCCGGCCGGATCCCGCCCCGCATGAGCGCGCGGGGCCGCCCGATCTCATCAGGCGGCCCCGCAGGCTGAGCGCGCGAGCTCGGCGCTAGTGGGCCGAGGTCGTCTCCTGCTCGGTGATGTTCGTGTTGACGTCGGCCTTGATCTGCTCGAGCGTGTCCATGGCCTTGTCGAAGGCCTTGTCGACCGTGTCCATCCAGGTGGTCTGGAACTTCGTGGCGTCGTCGCCCCACCAGTCGGACTCGACGAACTCGATGATCATGTCGTTGCCCTCGCCCCGGTTGGTCCCGAGGTCGGTGTGGATCGTGCCCATCTGCTTGAACTGGTTCTGGATCTCGGCCAGGTTCATGCCGTGCGTGAAAGCCATCGCTCTCCCCTTCGCTCGTTGCTTCTCGTCGTCCCACTCCCTGTAGGAACACGTCCACTGTAAGAAGGCGCGGGAGGGGCCTCAATGGGGAGGACTCCCCATCAATGGGGAGGTCTCCCCATGTCGACGCCCGCCGGCGGGCGGACGGCCACGGCGGACGATCCGGTCGGGCATGGGATCTCGAGCCGCGCACGACGAAGGCGGGGCCCCCGAGGGGCCCCGCCTCTGCGCGGCGCGCGATCGCCGACGACGGCTACTTGGCCGAGGTCTGCGACTGCTCGTTGACGTCCTCCTGGAGCTCCGTCTTGCGCTCCTCGAGCTGCGTGACGATGTGCTTCATCTCGCCGATGTTCGTCTCGACGCGGGCGATCATCGCCGTCGAGTCCGGGCCGTGCCAGTTCGCCTCGAGGGCCGCCTTCACGGCCTCCATCTTCGTGATCTCGCCCTCGACCATGCCGATGCGGACCTGGATCTGACCGAGGACCTGGTTGCCCCGCTCGACGTTCATGCCCTTCATGCCGGTGCCCATGAGGATTCCTTTCGCTCGCTGTTCGTCGTCCCACTCCCTGCAGGAACACGACCACTGTAGAAACGCCTCCGGGACGCCTCAATGGGGAGGAGTCCCCATGCGACGCCCCGGAGGACCGGGCGACGAGATGCGCGGGTCAGGCGTCCGCAGCCCGGTGGAGATCCGGGCGGATCGCCGCGGCCTCGGGCGAGCCCGGCACGACGAGCGACTCGTCGATGAGCTTGTCGTCGCCGGGGGCGCGGCCGAACATCGGCGTGCCCTCCGGGATGACGCCCCGCTTGATCGCGGTGCGGTGGACGAGCCGCCACAGCACGAGCAGGAGCGCGAAGCAGCCGAGCGAGAGGAGCACCTGCTGGCGCGAGTCGTCGCTGAGGACGAGCATGACGACGACGACACCGGCGACCATCGCCATGACGAGGATCGCGCCCCAGGGGTGCAGCCACATCCTGAGCTGGAGCTTGTCCTGGACCGACTTCGGCATGCGGTTGCGGAGCACCATCTGCGTCACGGCGATGAACGCGTAGACGAAGAGGGCGACGGCGCCGGCCGAGTTCATGATGAAGTCGAAGGCGCCCTTGGGCAGCGCGTAGTTGATCGCGACGATCGCGAGCACGACGACCGACGTGACGAGGACGGCCCAGGTCGGGACGCCGTGGCCCGAGCGGCGGCCGAGCGCCTTCGGGGCGAACGACTTGTGCGAGAGCGCCATGGGCATGCGCGAGGCCGAGTAGATGCCCGAGTTGAGCACCGAGATGGCGGCCGTGAGGACGACGATCTGGATGACGAGGCCCGCGTAGGGGATGCCGAACATCTCGAAGGCCTGCACGAACGGGCCGGGAGTCTTCGAGGAGGTCGCCCACGGGATCATCATGACGAGGAGCGTCACGCCGCCGACGTAGAAGAGCATGATCCGCCAGATGACCGAGTTCGTGGCGCGCTTGATGCCGCGGGCGGGGTCGTCCGACTCGGCGCCGGCCATCGTGGCGATCTCGGTGCCGAAGTAGGAGAAGATCACGACGGCGACGCCGGCGATGACGGCCTGGATGCCGTTCGGCATGAAGCCGCCCTCCTGCTGCCAGAGGTTCGGCACGGCGAAGGTGGCGTTCGGCCAGAGGCCGAGGACGAACAGGGCTCCGACGATGAGGAAGACGATGATCGTCGCGACCTTGATGCTCGCGAGCCAGAACTCGGTCTCGCCGAAGGAGCGCAGCGAGATGAGGTTCGTCGCGGCGAGCACGAGGAGCGAGATGGCGGCGAGGAGCCACGCGGCCGCGTCGGGCAGCCATCCGTGGAGGACGTCGCCGGCGACGACGGCCTCGAAGGCGATGACGCCGACCCAGAAGTACCAGGAGAGCCAGCCGATCGAGTAGCCGGCCCAGGGGCCAGGGCCGATGCGGGCGTACTCCATGAAGGAGCCGACGGCGGGGCGCGTCGTCGCCATCTCGCCGAGCATGCGCATGACGAGGACGACGAGGAGGCCGCCGAGGGCGCAGGAGAGGATCGCGGCGGGGCCGACGTCGCGGATGACCTGGCCCGAGCCCACGAAGAGGCTCGCGCCGATGATGCCGCCGAGGGCGATCATCGTGACGTGGCGCTGGCGCAGGGGCTTCACGCCCTCGGGGAGGGCCGTGCCGTCGGCGGGCGCGCCGGGGGCCGCGGCCGTGGTGCCGTCGGCGGCTGCAGACGCGGAGCCGCTCGAGGCGGCGGGTTCGAATCGCACGGACATGAGCTCGTCCTTCTCGGGGAGCGCCCCGCTCAGGGGGGGATTGCCGAGCGCTCGATGTGCTGGGGAAACCCACATCGTACGCACACGGAACATTTCGGCGCGGTTTCGGGATCGTCTCGTGACCGGGGGTTCTCCGCCCGGGCGCGCCGGATCGGGTGGGCTACGCGCCCTCGACGATGCCCATCTGGACCTTGACCGCCTTCGCCTGCGCGACGTAGAAGCCGCGGCCCACGGGCAGGGTGCCGCGCTTGATGCGGCCGAGGGGCGTCGAGAGCACGTTGTCGGCCTCGCCCTCGGCGGGCTGGAGGATGATGCCCCGGCGCTTCGCGCGGAGCGCGCCGCCGATGCCGTAGATCTGGCTCCACGTGGCGAGCTCGTTCTCGGCGACGACGAACTGGTCCTGCTTGATGAGCTCCTTGACGATGGGCTCGAGCTGGCGCTCGAGGGGCGTCCCGCCGAAGTCGGCGAGGTACTCGAGCACGACCGTGATCTCGCCGGGCTGGAGCGTGCCGCGGGCGAGCTCCTCCCCAAGGTCCTCGAGCAGCTCGAGGATCTCCTCGTGGTCGTGCGTCGCGTGCGACCAGGGCCCCGTCGCCGCGATCGTCGAGCGCCGGCCGGAGATGAGGTAGATGCGGGCGGCCGGCTTCGCGACGCGCAGCGCCGTGCCGATCGTGACGAGGGCGGTCGTCTTGCCGCAGCCGGGAGGGCCGGTGACGACGAAGGCGCCGACGGGCTCGATGCGCAGCGGCGCGAGCTCCTCGTCGCCGATGCCGATGGCGATCGCCTCGGGGCGCTGCCCGCCGAGGGCCGAGAAGGGCACGACCTCGGGGAGCGACGCGACGCCCGGCGCCTCCGAGAGCCCGGCCCGGCGCATCGAGGCGGCGAGGGCCTCGAGCTGCCGCGACTGCACCGCGACGTTCGAGTCGCCGCCGAGCACGCCGAGCTGGAGCTCGAGCCCGTCGAGGATGCCGCGGCCGGGAGGCGAGGCCGGGGTGAGGATGTCCTTCGGCACGTTCGCCGAGGCGTAGTCGTCGCGGCTCGTGAGGCGGAGGATGAGCCGGCGCTGGATCGACGAGCTCAGCGACATGGGGATCCCGCCCACGCGGTCGGCGGTGATGATGAGGTGCACGCCCACCTGGCGGCCGTCGCTCGCGATCTGCTCGAAGATCGGCCAGAACGGCATGCGGATGTTCGACTCATAGGTGTCGCGGAAGAGCCGGAAGCCGTCGAGGAGGATGAGGATGCGCGGCTCCTCGGGGCGGCCCGCGATCTGGCGGTACTCCGTGATCGTCGCGGCGCGCGCCTCCGAGTAGCGGAGGACGCGGTCGTCGATCTCCTTCTGGATGGTGCGCAGGAGCCGTCCGATGCGGTCCTCCTCGTCGGCCGAGAGCACGGCGCCGACGTGCGGGAGCGTCTCGAGCATCGCGAGGCCGCCGCCCGCGAAGTCGAGGCCGTAGACGTGGATGGGCCCGCCCTTCGCGCTGATGCCCGCCGAGACGGCGATCGTGCGCAGCGCGCTCGACTTGCCCGAGCCGCCGGTGCCCATGACGGCGAAGTTGCCGTCGCGGTCGGGGAACCAGGACATCGTCGGCTGCGACTGCTCGGCCGGGCGGTCGCAGACGCCGAGGAGGATCTCGGTGTCGAGGCGCGGGTTCGGCAGCTGCGCGAGGTCGTAGGTCGGCTCGAGCTCGGGCAGCCACGGGCGGCGAAGCTCCGGGATCTCGGCGATCTCGCGGGCCCTCATGACCGTGCCGACGATCCGCTTCATGTCGTTCGGCCGCTTCGCGAGCTCCTCCTTCTTCCGCGCGGCGTCCGGGTCCTTCGGCGGCTCCCACTGGATGGCGCGGCCGAAGCGAAGCTCCTCGACGAGCACGCGGCTCGGCTCCTTCTCGCCGCTCGTCCAGCCGCCCGCGTAGCCGGACTGGAAGGCGCGGATGCGGCCGGGGCCGGTCTTCGCGGCGCCGCGGCCGGGGGTCGCGGAGTCGAAGTGGGCGGCCATCTTCGTGCCGAGGATGTCCTTCGAGTCGTCCTCGTCGGCCATGCGCAGCGCGATGCGGAGGTTCGTGTTCGCGCGGAGGTTGTCGCGGATGACGCCCGCGGGGCGCTGGGTCGCGAGCACCATGTGGAGGCCGAGCGAGCGGCCTCGCTGGGCGATGTCGACCATGCCGTCGACGAACTCCGGCACCTCGTTCACGAGGGCCGCGAACTCGTCGACGATGATGATGAGCGCGGGCGGGACCTCCGTGTCGCCCGAGCGCTCGAGCTCGATGAGGTCCTTCACCTTCTTCCGGTTGAAGAGGTGCTCGCGGTAGTGGAGCTCGGCGCGCAGCGAGGTGAGCGCCCGGTAGACCATGTGCTGCGAGAGGTCGGTGACGATGCCGACGCAGTGCGGCAGCTTCGTGCACTCGGCGAAGGCCGAGCCGCCCTTGTAGTCGACGAAGAGGAACGAGACGCGCTGCGGCGAGTGGGCGGTGGCCATGCCGAGCACCCACGCCTGGAGGAACTCCGACTTTCCGGATCCCGTCGTGCCGCCGACGAGGGCATGGGGGCCGTCGGTGCGGAGGTCGATCGCGAAGGGCTCCCCCGCCGCCATGCCGAACACGGCGCGGAGGGTCGAGCGCTGCTTCCCGATCTGCTTCGAGGCGAGCGGGCCGGTGAGGATCGAGTGCGTCTCGCCCCAGCGCTCGAGGATGGCGTCCGGGCTCTCGGCGATCTCGGTGCCGACGATCGAGAGGAAGTTGATGGAGCGCGGCAGGTCGCTCGCGTCGTCGATGCGGGCGCTCGCGTCCTCGACGGGGGTGAGGGCGCGGGCGAAGGCCTCCGCGCCGGCGTGGTCGACGAGGTCGCAGACGACCGGCTGCACGCCGAGCCCGGTGCGCACGAAGCCCGCGACGGCGTCGCCGGACGCGGGGCTGAGCTCGAGGTAGGTGCGGCAGGCGGCCGGGATGCGCGCGAGCGAGCCGGCGACCCAGAGGAGGTGGATGCCGTAGGCCGGGCCCTGCTCGGCGAGCTGGATGAGGCGGGCGCGCTCGACGGGCGCGTCGTCCTCGACGATGAGGACGACGGTCGGGAGCGTGGGCGAGGGGAGCTCGTCGGCGCTGCCGGAGCTCGCCGCGGCGCCCGGCCCGGACCCCGTGCGGCGCAGCTCGAGGAGGTCCTCGAGCGCGGTCGTCATGCGGCCCACGGGCTCGGTGCCCGCGGCGAGCGGCTCGCCGCCGAGCGGCGAGTGCCCGCCCGTGACGTGCGGCAGCCAGCGCAGCCAGTGCCAGTCGCGCGCCGACTCGGTCGAGGCGACGGCGGCGATGGCGAGCTCGGCCGGCGAGTGGAGGCCGGCGATCTGGATGGCGATCGCGCGGGCGACGCCGACCGCGACGGCCCGCTGCCCGCCGACGCCGAGGTTCGAGGAGGAGCGGAGGTTCTCGACGACGGGCACGTCGTGGACGGTCGAGCCATGCGCCTCGAGGCGGCGGAGGTCCCGCCACATCTCGGGCAGGCCCTTCTTGCTCGTCGGCATCTTCATCTCGATGCGGCTCGCCATCGAGCCGATGCCGAGGCGGAGCTTGAGGTAGGCGTCGTGCTCAGGGCGCCGGGTCCACAGCAGCGGCCCCCGCGAGAAGGCGTCGTCGATGATCTCGGCGACGCTCGGCGCCTCCTTGAGCCGCATGGCCCGCTCGAGGCGGTGCTCCTCGTCGATCTCGTCGGCGGTCGCGTCGACGGCCGCCGCGAACTCGACGCGGGCGTCCTTCCACTCCTTCTTCGAGCGGCGCGAGTTGTCGAGGTACATGCCGAGCGCCATGAGCGGCATCATGAGCATGAAGATCATCGACGCCGGACCGCGGCCCGCGAGCAGGAAGATCGGGCCCATGACGAGCGGGATGAGGAACATCGTCCACGGCAGATGCGCGGGCTTCGGCTTCTCCGGCGGCTCGGGGGCGATGATCTCGCGGCCCGCGTACTGCGGGTCGAGGCGCGGCGAGCGGTTGAGCGAGACGACGCCGCCGAGGTCGGCGCCGGCGCCGAGCGCGGCGACCTCGATCATGAACGAGGTCGAGCCGACGGTGACGACGTCGTTCCGGGTGACGTTCGCGCGCGTGATGAGCTCGCCGTTCACGCGAGTGCCGTTCGCCGAGCCCATGTCGATGACCTCGGCGACGTCGGAGATGTTGAGGCGGGCGTGCGCCTTCGAGACGAGCTCGTCGCGGAGGACGATGTCCTGGCCCGGATCGCGGCCGATCGTCGAGGAGCCGTGGCCGACGGAGAACTCGCGCCCGTCGTCGGCGCCGGAGAGCACGGTGATCTTCGCGGCGCCGCGCCGGCGGGTCTCGTGGCCCTCCTTCGCCTCGACGGCGTTCGCGAGCGACACGTAGGCGCCGCCCGCGAGGCTCGAGTCGGCGAGCGGGGTCGCGTAGTCGAGGACGCGGCTCGTCGAGCGGCCCTGCTCGTCCGGCGGCGTATGGAGGCGGAGGGAGATGCGGTCCTCGACGCCGAGCGGCGCGCCCTCCCGCTCCGGGTCGGCGTTGTAGATCTCGCGCGCGATGTCGACGATCGGGGTCGTCGGCTCGGCGGTGAGCGTGAGGTCGACCTGGCGGCTGCCGGGGCGGACGAGCGTGAGGTTGATCTTCATCGGCGCTCCTCCCCCTCCGGCTCGGCGGACGCGGGGACGGCGGCGGAGGGCTCAGCGGCCGCGGACGGCGCGGCGGACTGGGCCCGCTCGGCGGCGCCCGCGACGGCACCCGCTCCCCCGTCGCGCACGACCGCGATCGAGGTCGTCTCCACGCGCTCCGCCTCCGCGATCGCGCGCGCCTCGGGCGAGACCTCGATGCCCTCGACGCGGGCGAGCTGGTCGAGGTCGGGCATGTCGGCGCCGCGCGAGCGGATGATCCGGTTCCGCAGCTCCGCGCGCTCGGCGGTCATCGCGCCCTCTCGCCGCTCGCGGGCCCGGCGCGCGGCGTCGCCGCCGCGTCCGCCCGCCCGGAAGCGGGCGAGCAGGCGCCGCCACGGCGAGGCGTCGAGGCCGGCCTGCCGGACGATCCGCTCGGCGTCCTCCCACACGGCGCGGACCGCCTGCTCGTCGGGCTCGCCGCCGCCGAAGACGGCGCGGTCGGCCGCGAGCGCGACGGGCGCGAGCTCGGGATGGAGGGCGCGCGCCATGACGGGCCGCGTCTCCCGCTCGGGCACGGCGTAGCCGAGCTCGGCCATCCGGTCGACGGCCTCGTCCCAGGCCCCCGCGATGCGGGCGTCGGGCGAGCCCCGGTCGCGTCGGCGGCGCCGCAGCCAGCGCAGCAGGGCGAAGACGCCCAGCGGCACGAGCAGGAGGAGCAGCGGGATGCCGACGGCCGCGATCGCGATGATCGCCCAGACCGGGAACTGCTCGGGCTTCTCGCGGTCATCCTCGCCCGGGCGGTCGGCGGCCGTGACGAGGTCGTCGGGCTGCGCCTCGGTCTGCGGAGGCTGGCGGACCTGCGCGCGGGGCTTCGTCTGCGGCTGGACGGCCGTGTTCACCGGCGCGTCGGTCTGCTCGGGGGTCGGGTCGAAGGCGACCCAGCCGAAGCCCTCGAAGGGCACCTCGACCCAGGCGGTGATGTCCTCGCCGCGCACCTCGACGGCCGCGCCGGCGTTCGGCACGGAGGGCGCGAAGCCCACGACGACGCGCGAGGGGTAGCCGAGCTCGCGGGCCATGAGCGCCATCGCCGCGGCGTACTGCTCCTCGTCGCCGATCATGTAGGTGAGGCCGAAGAGCTCCTGCATGCGGTCGAGGCCGTGGCCGGCGCGGGAGGGCGCCTGGTCGCTCGCCGTGCCGTGCGAGAGGTAGCCCTGCGCCTTGAGGGCCTCCTCGATCGCGCGGAGCTGCAGGTACGGCGAGGTCTCGCCGGCCGTGAAGGTCTGCATCTTCTCGACGAGGGCCGCGGGCGCCGGCTGGCTCGGCGGGAGCTGCAGCGGCGCGACCGGCACGTCGTCGAGCTGGCCCTCGAGCGGGGCGTCCTGGATCGCCGCCTCGACGCGGTACGAGTCGCCCTCGCGGAGGCCGTCGATGAGCATGCCCGCGCCCGCCTGCTCGTTGAAGCGCAGCTCCGAGCGGCGGGAGGAGAGCGAGCCGCCGGAGAGGTCGAGCGAGGTCGGGCTGCCGATGGTGGGGAGCCAGATGTCGTCGTAGCCGTTCACGTACACCTCGAGGCTGCGGGTCGAGGAGGCGGTGAGCAGCTGCGGCTGGGCGAGGTCGCGGCCGATGAGCGTGTACGAGCCGGAGTCGGGGCCGGCGAGCTCGGGGCTCGCGGTCTGCCAGCGCATGCCCGTGTACTCGTCGAGGGCGGCGATCCGGAGGCGGTCGCCCTGCGAGAGGCCGCTCACGGTGAAGAGCGTCGTCTCGCGGAGGAGCTTCGTGTACTCGCGGAACCCGGCGAGCGGCGACTCGTAGGGGTACGGGTCGAAGGGCGGCGTGACCTCGTCGCGGACGACGAGCCGGCTCGCGTCGAGGGCCGGGGTGGCGAGCCATCCGCCCGCGCCCGTGACGGCGACCGCGGCGGCTGCGACGGCGGCGGTGCCGACGAGGCGGCGGCGGCGCAGGCCCGCCTTCGCCTCGGCGCTCGCGACCGAGTCGACGCCGCGCCGCCACCCGAGCCACACGAGGGCGAGGAGCGCGAAGGCGATGCCGCGGGCGACGCCCCAGAACGGCTCGTGCGTGCCGATGACGAGCGAGAGGAGGAAGAGGAGCGCCGGCGGGACGACCGCGACGGCCGCGCTCGCGCCGCTGCCGGGCCGACGGGGCAGCCAGCGCAGGGCGATGAGCCAGGAGGCGAGGATCGACAGCGCGGTCGCGAGGTACGGCAGCGCGCCCATGTGGGCGGGGCTCTCGATGGGGGCCGCGAGGGTGACGGCATCCCGCCACGAGTCGACGGCGCCGACCGCGAGCGCCCAGAGCGTCTGCAGCGTCGGGAGGACGCCGAGAAAGCCCGTGCCCGGCATGGCGAAGCCCGTGCCGAGGAGGAAGTACGCGGCGATCGCGATGAGGACGGTGTTGAGGAGGTTGAGGCGCAGGCGGTGCGCGAGGAGCGCCGCTCCCCCGCCGACGAGAAGGCCGCCGGCGGCGGCGAGGAGGAAGCCCCAGCCGCGGTAGGCGGCGCCGAAGCCGAGCACGGCGATGAGCGCGAGCCCGGCGAGGACGGCGAGGTCGACGGCCGTCCGGCCGGTGAGGCGGCGCGAGCCCTCGGCGTCGAGGCCGCCCTGGGCGTCGATCGTGCGCGGCGCGGCCGCGCCGTTCGCGCTCATGCCCTGCGCGCTCATGCCCTGCCCGCTCATGCCGCCGCCAGCTTCGGGAGGTCCTCGAGGCGAGGGATCGTGCAGAGCATGAGGTCGCCGGAGCGCGTCCGCGAGGCGCGCTTCGCGACGTCGCAGACGTAGGCGAGCACCTGCACCTCGTGCGGGAAGAGCGCCTCGATGCGGCGCAGCTCCGCGCGCTCGAGACGGCTGCCGGCGACGACGATGACGACGCTCGGCGGAGGCAGGCGCCGGGTCGCGTCGAGCACGAAGCCGCGCACGGTCGGGTGCGTGGGGTCGCACGGCTCGAAGCGGCTCGTCGCGTCGAGGAGAGCGGTGCGCGTTCGCGTCGGCGCGCGGCCGGCCTCGTTCACGAGCTCGACGTCGACGTCGTCGCGGAGCGCCTGGCACGCGAGCGAGGCGGCGACGGAGATCGCGAGCTCGAACTCCTCCTCGCCCGCGTAGAGCTCGCGGTTGAGCGAGTGGACGATCGTGAGCTGCGACTTCCGCGTCTCCTGGAACTGCCGCACCATGAGCTGGCCCGTGCGCGCCGAGGTGCGCCAGTGGATGTGGCGGCGGTCGTCGCCCGCCTCGTAGGGGCGGAGGGCGTGGAAGGCGAGGTCGGCGTCGGCGAGCTTCGTCGACTCGATGCCCTCGAGGTCGCGGAGCAGGCCCGCGGCGCCGGGCGCGATCGGGATGACGCGCGGGTGGACGCAGAGCTCGATGACGCCCGTCCACTTCACGGTGCGGCGCAGGAGCCCGAGCTCGTCGCCGCGGACGCTCATGGCGGGGCCGGCGGGGATGACCGCGCGCTTCGAGGTCGGCACGGCGAAGAGCTCCTCGTGCGGCTGGCCCGGCTCGAGGGCGGGGATGCCGAACTCGGCGCGGCCGACGCCGACGGGGAACTCCATCCGCGTGGGCAGCACGCGCTCGTCGCCGGCGTTGCGCACCCCGAGGCGTCCGAGCGCGCGGTCGCCGACCGTGACGCGGCGGGGCGAGAGCTCGATCTCGACCTCGTAGCTCGTGCGGCCGAGGGCGAAGGGGATGGCGGCGAGCATCGCGACGAGGAGGACCCCGCCGACCGCGAGGAGCTCGACCCAGCCGAGGACGAGGCTCGCGACGAGCGCGACGATGCCGGCGATGAGGACGATCCAGCCGAGGCGGGTGATCGCGCCGAGGGCGGGGCCGAAGCGTCCCCGCGCGCTCTCGCCCACGGCCCCGAACCACGCGCCCGCATCGCGTGCCGCGGCGCGCGCGCCGTCGAAGCGTCCGGGCGTGCGGCGCTCGAGCGGCACGGCGGAGCGCGGCGCGGCGAAGCCCGGCGCGGCCGGGGTCTGCGCGGCGGGCTCGCGGGCGTCGAGTGCGGTCATCGTGGCTTTCCGTGGTCGTGGCGGGTGCTCGGGCGGTCGTCCGGGCGGCGGCGGTCGGATCGGCGGTCGCGGCGGCGCGCCCCTCCGGGCGGCGCCGCGCCTCCTAGGCGGCCCGGTACTGGGGCGGCGCGATGTCGGCGAGGATGCGGCCGAGGATCGCGTCCGAGCTCGTGCCCGCGAATTCGACCTCGGGGTCGATGATGAGGCGATGCGCGAGGACGGGCACGGCGAGCTCGCGCACGTCGTCCGGGATGACGAAGCCGCGGCCCTGCGAGAGCGCCCAGGTCTTCGCGGCGCGGGCGAGCGCGAGCGCGCCGCGCGTCGAGACGCCGAGGACGATGTCGCGGTCGGTGCGCGTGGCCTGCGCGAGCTGCGCGATGTACTCCATGATCGAACCGTCCACGTGCACCTGGCCCGCGAGCCCCTGCATGGCGACGACGTTCTCGGCGCGGAGGATCGGCTCGACGAGCTCGGCGCGCTGGCGGTTCGAGGCCTCCATGAGGAGCTTCACGGTCGTCTGGTGGTCCGGGTAGCCGAGGCTCGTCTTGATGAGGAAGCGGTCGAGCTGGGCCTCGGGGAGCTTGTAGGTGCCGGCCTGCTCGACGGGATTCTGGGTCGCGATGACCATGAACGGGCTCGGCACCTCATGGCGCTCGCCGTCCACGGTGACGAGGCCCTCCTCCATGACCTCGAGGAGCGCCGACTGCGTCTTCGGCGAGGCGCGGTTGATCTCGTCCGCGAGCACGATCGACGAGAAGATCGGGCCCGGGTGGAACTCGAAGGCGCCCTTCTGCTGGTCGAAGATCGTGATGCCGGTGACGTCCGAGGGCAGGAGGTCGGGCGTGAACTGGATGCGCGAGCTCGTGCCGTCGACCGTGCGGGCGAGGGCCTTCGCGAGCACCGTCTTGCCCGTGCCCGGGTAGTCCTCGAGCAGGAGGTGGCCCTGGCTGAAGAGGGCGCAGAGGGCGAGGCGGATGACCTGCTGCTTGCCGAGGATGGCCTGGTCGACGTTCGCGACGAGCCGCTCGTACGCGTCGGCGAACCAGCTCGCCTGCTCCTGGTTGATGCTCATGGGCCGTCCTTGTCGATCTCGCTGATGGGAGGGGGGTCTGAGTCTGGCGCCGAGGGCGGGGGCACTGTAGGGCACCCGGGTGGCGCGGGGGTGGCTAGGGCTTCGTCCACGCGGGGATCGTGTTCGATCTCGCGATGAGCTCGTCCTTCTTGTTGCCGGGGTTCACGAGCCACACCTCGACGGAGTAGTTCCCGCCGATGGCGACGCAGTCGGGCACGACGACGGAGTTGAGCGAGGCGCCCGTGTAGTAGTACTCGCCCTTGATCTCGTCCTTGCCGGTGAAGCACTTCACCTGGTACGTGGCGTCGGCGACGAAGTCGCGGCCATAGAGCTCGTATTGGTAGGCGGGGGCGGTGAGGTTCGCGAAGTACGGGATGTCGCCGATGAACGCGCCCTGCCGGAGCACGATCGCGGGCTCGGCCATGTAGGTGAGCGTGCCGACGGCGGGCAGCGAGGTCTCCGACCCCTTCTCGTTCGTCGCCGTCACGGTCACCTGGTACTGCGTCGCGGTCTGCACCGGCAGGCCCGTGAGGGTCGCCGTGAGGGTCGTGCCGCTCACCGTGAGCTTCGAGTTGGGCACCGACGGCGACACGATCGTCACCGTGTACTCCTTCACGCCGCCGCCGTCGTCGGAAGGCGGCTGCCAGGTCACGACGAGGTCGCCCGTCTTCGCGCCGGGCTTCGTGTAGGCGCTCGAGACGGCGACGTTCTGCGGCGCCGTCGGCTTCGACTTCGGCACGACGCTGGGGCTCGGCGCGGAGAGCGGGCCCCAGCCGATCGAGTTGAGCGCGCGGACGGTCGCGGAGTACGCGACGCCGTTGCGGATGCCGTCCGCCTGGCCGAGCGTGAGCGTCGTGCCCACGCCCGTCTGGCGCGTGATGGGCGCCGCGCCCGTGCCGCTCGGCGTGAGCGTCACCTCGTAGGCGGTGATCGGCTCGCCGTTCGACTCGGCGCCGTCCCACGCGACGGTGAGCTGGCCGGCGCCGGAGCCGTCGAGGCGCGCGTTGCCGGGCGCGCTCGGCACGTCGCGGATCTTCACGCGGAGGTAGCCGGTCGCGGTGCGGAGGGGATCCCGGGTGTCGTCGAGCACCGAGTACTGGATCGTGATCTCGCCGATGAAGCTCTGGTTCGGCTCGATGCGGATCTCGCCCGTGCCGGAGACGGTCACCTTCGCGCCGGTCGCCGTCGCCGAGACCTCCTTCGCCTCGGTGATCTTCAGCGGGGCGTCGGGGTACGGGTTGAAGTCGTTGCGGGTGACGTTCACGACGAGCGCCTGGCCGCGCAGGCCCAGCGCCGTGTCGTCGACGACCCTCGGCGGCGGTTTCGGGCTCGAGGTGATCGTCACGGAGATCGTGCCCGTCTGCACGAACTCCCGGAAGGCGTAGGTGACCGTGAGCTTCACGACCTCGCCCACGCGCACCTGCCTGGCGGCCTCGAGGTTGAGGGTCGAGCCGCTGAGTCTCGCCGTGACGCCGGCCGCGCCGCCCTGGAGGCCCGAGAACTGCACCTGCGGGACGACCGCCTGGTTCGGGTGGCCGGTCGCGCTCGCGAGGTCGAAGCTCTTCGTCTCGCCGACCGGCAGCGAGATCCGCGGGGTGACGAAGGTCGGGGCGACGTCGTGGAAGTTCGGGTCGCCGACCGTGATGGGGACGCGGATGGTCGCGACGCCCGCGAGCGTGTCGTCCGGCCCCTGCGCGTCGGAGACGAGGAAGGTGATCGAGGCGGGACCGCGGAAGCCCGGCCGCGGGGTGAACTGCAGCGTCGTGTCGCCCGTCACGATGGGCGAGCCGTCGCCCTGCTCTGCCCAGGCGGCCTGGGCGTCGATGATCCGCACGGGCAGGCCCGAGGGCGCGATGACGAGGTCGCCGACGTTCCAGCGCAGCGTCTGGCCGACGTTCGCGATCTGCGCCGGGAGGTCGGTGCGCAGGTACGGCGACTGGCGCTTCGACTCCTCCTTGATGAGCGCGGGCACGAGCACGAAGGCGGAGGCGGTGCGCTCCGTCACGGGGTCGGTGAGCGTGTACGCGAACACCTGGCGGCGGTCGGTCGGCCGCACGCGCAGCGAGCCGTCGGAGGTGATCTCGGCTGCGCCGGCGTTCACGCCCGCCGCCTGCACCTCGAGCTCGGCGACGAGGCCGGAGGGGTTCGTCGCGCCGTCGCGCAGCGGCACGTCGACGAAGTCGACGCCGTCGAAGGCCGAGAGCGCGACGACGTGGTCGACGGCGGACGGCGAGCGCTCGGGCGCCTCCGGCGTCACGGTGACGTGCACGTAGGCCTCGTCGGTGCCGCCGTGTCCGTTCGTGATCGTGTAGGGCACGGAGAAGAAGGGCAGATCGGCGGGGACCTTGAAGACGAGCGAGGAGCCGTCGAGGCGCGGCTCGAGGGCCGGATCGATCGCCGAGAGGTCCTCGACGACGCTCACCCGGTAGCCGTTCGGGTCGGAGTCGTTGTCGAGCACGGGCACCGAGACGATCGTGCCGGGCTTCGCGTCGAGGAGGTCGTCGACCGCGACCGGGGGCGCTGTGTCGCTCGGGCGCTCGACGACGCCGATGCGGATCGTGCCGACGCCGCGGGCGCCGTAGGTGTCGACGACCTCGTAGGTGAGGGTGTCGGTGCCCTGCGATCCGGGGAAGGCCTCGTAGAGGAAGGAGGTCTCGTCCTGCTCGCGGATCGAGCCGAGGGTCGGGAGCCCCACGATGTCGGAGAAGGTCACGGAGTCGCCGTCCGCGTCGACGCCCGAGAGCGGCACGTTGACGCGGATGGAGGCGCCCTCGTAGACGCGCGCCGTCTCGTCGCTCGGCGCGGGCGGCCGGTTCGACGCCTCGTCCATCGCGGTGACGTGGAAGGTGACGCGCGCGCCGGCCTGCTCGCCGTACTCGTCGGTGACGAGGTAGCTCACGCCGTAGGTGCCGGGCTCCTTGGGGGCCTGGAAGCGCACCTGGTCGCCCGAGACGAAGGCGAAGCCGTCGCCGACGACGAGGTCGCCGAGCGTCGACTCGAGCGTCATGGGCGTGCCGTCCGGGTGGACGTCGTTCGCGAGCACGTCGACGGAGGTGTAGTCGCCGACGCGGACGGTGCGGACGTCGTCGACGGCGAGCGGCGGATGGTGCGCGGTCGAGGGCTCGACGGGCATGACGACGATGACGCCGTCGGCGGTGCGGACGCCGTCGGTCGCCGTGTACGGGATCTCCACCGGCGCCTGGAGCGCGTTCGCCGTCGAGACTCGGACGGTCGCGTTGTCGAGCAGCTCGATCGCGAGGCCGGCCACGAGCGCCTGGTCGGTCGTCGTCACCGACTTCACCGAGACGACGCCGGCGCCGAGGTGCTCGTCGTTGACGAGCGGCGAGACGGTCGCGGGCTGGCCCGGGCGGAGGTAGGCGACGTCGCGCACGGCGGCGAGGCTGGGCTCGATCTTCGCCGGGTCGGCGATGTCGAAGCGGATGAGGCCCTTCGTCTCCCCTGACGATCCCTTCACCGTGTACTGCACGTAGTAGGTGCCCGGCAGGTCGGTCTTGTACGAGACGGTCTGCTTGTCGGGGTTGAAGCTCGCGCCGCCCGCGCCGCCGCCGAGCTCGGAGATCTCCACGAGCTGGAGCGCCGAGCCGGAAGGCGAGAGGTCGTTGATGAGCGGCTCCATGGTGACCATGTCGCCGGCGAGGCCGCGCGCGAAGTCGGGGGTCGCGACGGGCTTGAGGCTCTGCGGGGCCGCGACCTGCACGGCGAGCTCGCCCGTGGCCTGCGTCGTGCCGTCGGAGACCGTGTAGGTGACGAGCCGCTCGCCGAGCTCGGCGCCGACGGCCTCGAAGGTGAGCATGCCGTCGGGCGAGGTCGTCACGCGCGAGCCGCCCGGCTCGGTCGCCGAGAGGAGGTAGACGGGGTCGCCCTCCGGGTCCTGCCAGTCGGGGAGGACGTTGTAGCGGATCGTCTGGCCCGCCTCGACCGTGACGGTGGCGCGGTGGCGCTGCATGGGGGCGCCGTTCTCGCCCGCGACGATGCGGATCGTGAGGCGCGCCTCGGCGACGCCGTTCGGGCGGCCGTCCGTGCCCTGGTACGTGACGGTGTACTCCCCCGTCGCGCCGGGCGCCGCGTCGAGCTGGAAGGCGCGGCCCTGGTCGACGACGCGGAGCGTGCCGACCTCGGCCGGGATCTGCGCCGCGAGCGCCGAGACGGTGATGAGGTCGCCGTCCGGGTCGGTGTCGTTGTCGAGGACGGGCAGGTAGGAGCTGCCGCCCGGGCGCGCGCCGAACGAGTCGTCCTCGAGCTGCGGCGGGTGGTTCTCGTCGGTGCGCTCGGCGAGCGTGTCCTCGAACGACTGCTCGGTCGCGTCCTGCTGGCCGTCCTGACCCTGCTCGTCCTCGGGCGGGACGGTGTCCTCCCAGTTCTCGACGAAGCGGAGGTCCTCCTGCGGCATCCACACGTTGCCGGAGGCGACGTCGTTGAGCGCGACGAGGTCGCGGTTCACGCGGAAGACGAGCTCGCCGGCCTCGTCGCGCGGCGGCAGCTCGGCCACGCGCGGGGCGGGCGCCTCGGGCCCGCTGCCGCAGGCGATGACGACCTCGCGCGTCGCCGCCCAGGCGCCGTAGACGCAGCCCTCGACGACGGCGGGACGCGCGACGGAGAGGCGGTCGGTCGCCGTGCCCTCGGGGCCGGGCCACGTGACCTGCGCGGGCGCACCGCCGTGGAGGGGCACCTGGATGAAGCCGTCGGCGCCCGCGATGACGACGTGGTCGGCCTCCGGCCCGGGCAGCTGGGCGCGGACGCCGATGGCGTCGAGGCTCACGACGTTCTTCCCCTCGAGGAGCACGCGGTTCTCGCCCTTGTCGAAGACGACCGGCGTCTCGCCGACGGCCGTGAGCTCGAAGTCCGTGAACTTGCCCTCGCCGAGCTCGACCTGGACGGGCTCCGCGCCGAGCTTCGGGATGCGGAAGACGCCGCCGTCCGGCGAGGCGGCGAAGACGGCGCCGCCCTGCGAGACGGCGATCTGGGCGTTGGGGCCGAGGGTGAGGACGGGGTTCGAGCCCGCGGCATCGAAGGTGAGCGGGAGCGTCGCGTCGAGGATCCAGAGGCGGCCGGAGGAGCGCTCGAGGATGGCGAGCGTGTCGCCGCCGTAGGCCGAGACGGAGTCGGTCGGGACGGCGATCCGCTCTCGGAGGTCGAGGTACATCGGGTCGACGCGGCCGAGGGTGCCGCCGCCGATGTCGTGGACGAAGACGTCCTCGCCGTCCTGGAGCACGTCCATGCGGTCGGAGTCGAGGCTCAGGGAGGCGTCGATCTCGGAGATCTGGGCGTTGAGGCGCCCGGCGCGCTCGTCGTTCGCGTTCGTGACCCACACGTCGCGGCCGCGCATCTCGACGTCGGCAGCGGGGAAGCCCTGGTGGAGCGCGGCGATCGCGACGGGGACGGCGATGAGGAGGGCGAGGAGGATCGCGGTGATCCGCTGGGCGGGCCGTCGACGGCGGGCGGCGCCGAAGCGGGGCGCGCGGGCGCGCGTCGAACCGGCCATCGGCGTCCCCCTCCCCCAGGCGTCCTCCGCGTCCACCGTTCACGGCGAACTTCGACAGTATTCACAGTTCGGGTGAAGTCCCGGTGAATCGCGCGGGGGCGATGCCGTGAGGCGATCTCAGCTCGCGTGGGCTGCCGCGCCGGATGCTTCAGTCGGGCCGTGCCGACTCTAGCGCCGCGCCGGCACGATGAGGAAGCCCGTGCCCGCGAGGCCCGTCGTCGGATCGACGAGCTCGTAGGCGAGGATCGTCCGCTCGGCGCCGGGCGTGATGCGCAGGCGCCCGGCGGGGTCGACGATCGCCGTGGCGCGGCTCCCGCTCGGGTCGGCGGGCGGCGCCGGCAGCCGCACCTCGAGCTCGCCGATCGCGCAGGCGAGGCTCCGCGCCTCGGCCCGCGCGTCGACGAGGTAGGTCCCGTCGCGGCCGAGCTCCTCGGCCCCGAGCGCGCGGTCGGCCGCGAGCGGCGGCGCGAGGGGGGCGTTCGCGTCGACGAGGACGTGCACGTTCGCGCGCGCCGTCTCGCCGGCCGTGTTCCGGATCTCGTACGGCACCGTGAGGAAGCCCCCGGCCGCGGGCGGCGCGATGCGCAGCCCGTCGCCCTCGACCGTCGCGCCGAGCCCGTGGGCCGAGGCGGGCAGCGGCGCGAGCGCGAGGCCGAGGCCGGCCGGGTCCCGGTCATTGTCGAGCACGGGAACGAGGCTCGAGCGGTCGGGGCGGAGGCGGACGACGTCGTCGACGGCGACGGGCGCGGCCGCGGCGGCCGCTCCGGGCGCCTGCCCGTCCGCAGGCGGGATGACCCCGATGCGGATCGTCCCAGTGCCGACGCCTCCGTGACCGTCGGCGAGCGAATACCCGAGCTCCTCGGTGCCGCCCGCGCTCGGGTTCGCGGCGTAGACGATCCAGCCCGGCCCCTGCTCGCGGATCGCGCCGAGGCTCGGCACCGAGTCGATCGAGGCGAGCGTCGTCGCGTCGCCGTCCGGGTCGGCGCCCGAGAGCGGCAGCTCGATGCGGATGGCCTGCCCCGCCGTCGCCCGCACGACGCGCTCGGCCGGCGACGGCGGCCGGTTCGCCGCGGGATCGGGGGCCGAGACCTCGATCGTGATGCGTCCTCGCGCCTGCGCCCCGCGCGAGTCGGTGACGCCGTAGCTCGCGGTGTAGGTGCCGGCCTGCGGCGGCGCCTGGATGCGGACCTCTTGCCCCGCGACGACGGCGAGGCCGCCCGATCCCGCGGGGATGCCGGGGTCGAGCAGGCGCGGGTCGAGGCGCAGGGGCAGGCCGTCCGGCTGGACGTCATTGGCGAGCGGGTCGAGCGTCGCGAGCTCACCGGCGCGGACGCGGACGATGTCGTCCTCGGCCCTCGGCGAGGCCGCGAGCGCCGAGCTCGCGGCCGGCAGCACGAGCAGCTCGCCGGGCGAGCTCGCGACGCCGTCGGAGACGACATAGGGCACGCGGACGGGCTCCGCGATGCCGCCGACCGCCTCGATCCGCGCGATGGCGCCGCCGTCGAGGGCGACGGCGAGCCCGGGCTCCTCGGCGACGGCGGCGAGGTCGATGGAGGCGACGCCCAGCACGCGGCCCGAGGGCGAGAGGTCGTTCGCGGTGAGGTCGACGCTCGCGCTCGAGCCGGGGGCGAGGTGCACGACGTCCTGCGCGGCCACGGGCGGGTCCGGCTCGCCGGCCGTCTCGAGCACGTCGACGCGCGCGAGGCCGATCGTCGTGAGCGGGCCCGCGGCGACCGTGTACTCGAGGTAGTAGGTGCCGGGCGCGCTCGTCGAGAGCGTGAGCTCGCCGCGGTCCGGGTCGACGACGGCCGTCCCGGCCACCCCGTCGAGGGAGCGCACGGAGGCGAGCCGCAGCGGCTGGCCGCTCGGCGAGCGGTCGTTCTCGAGGGGGCGCAGCACGATGGGGGCGTTCGCGAGCCTGCTCGCGGCGTCGGGCTCGGCGACGGGGGCGAGCGTGCCGGCCGGGTGGACGTCGAGGCCGAGGGTCCCGAAGCTCTCGCGGATGCCGTCGTAGACGCGGTACGAGATCTCCCGAAGCCCGGGCTCGCCGCCCGAGGCGGTCGCCGTGATGCGGCCGTCGGAGGTGAAGCGCACGAGCGTGCCGGCGGCGCCCTCGGCGGCCACGAGCGTGAGCGGGTCGCCGTCCGGGTCCGACCAGCCCGAGAGCACCTCGGCCTCGATCGACTGGCCGAGCTCCACGGCGACCGTGTCGCGCCGCTCGGTGACGGGGCCCGCGTTCGCCTCGGGCGGGATGACGCGGACGGTGACCCCCGCCTGCGAGACGCCGCCGGGGCGGCCGTCGCTCGCGATGTAGCCGAGCTGCGCCGAGCCCTCGGCCTCGGGGGCGGCGCGCACCTGCACGGCCCGGCCGCCGTCGACGATCTCGATCGCGCCGATCGAGGCGGGGAGGGAGCCGCGCAGCTCGGCGATCTCGAGCACGTCGCCATCGGAGTCGAGGTCGTTCGCGAGGAGCGAGAAGGTCGTCGTCTCCCCGGGCCGCACGCCGATGACGTCGTCGCGCAGCTCGGGGGCGTGGTTCTGGCCGGTGCGGGCGGCGAGCTGCTGGGCGAGGGCGTCCGGCGCCGGCGCGGGCTCGGGGGCCGGGGAGGGCGGGACGAGCGACTCCCAGCCCTCGACGGGGAGGAGGTTGAGGTCGGCGAGGTAGCTGCGCCCGTTCGCGAGGTTGTTCGCGACGACGCGGCCGCCGTTCTCGCGGAGCACGAGCTCGCCGCCCTCGAGGAGATCGCGGATGCGCAGCTGCCGCTCCTCCTGCCCGGCGCAGCGCGAGGTGACGGCGGCGAGCGCGGCCCAGGCGCCGTACACGCACGGCCCGACGACGAGCGGGCGCGAGACCGCGACGGGGTCGGCGATCGAGGAGGCGGAGCCCATGCCCGAGCCCGCCGCGCCGACGTCCTCCACCTTGTCGCCCGAGAAGGGGACGGCCAGGAGCGCGTCGGCGGTCGCGACGACGACCGTGTCGGCGCGCGGGCCCGGCTGCTGGATGCGGACGCCGTCGGCGGAGAGCGCGAGCTCGCGGCGGCCGTCGAGGATGACGACGCTCCGGTCGCGGTCGAGGAGGACGGGGCGGTCGCCGACGGCGGTGAGCTCGACGTCCTCGCCGAGGCCGGCAGGCACGATGATGCGCTCGGGCGCCGAGCCGGGGCGGATCCGGATGACGGCGCCGGAGCCCGGCGCGTAGGCGATGATCGCGCCGTCGACGGCGACGACCGCCTGGGCGCCCGCGCCGAGCTCGGCGAGCGGCTGGGTCGTGCGCGGATCGAACTCGAGCTCGCGGTCGGTGAGGATGCCCCAGAGCCGGCCCGAGGCGGGGTCGAGGATCGACATGACCCCCGCGTTCCAGGCGACCTCCGCGCCCGGCGGCACGGTGATCCGCTCGCGCAGCTCGACGCGCGCGGGATCGAGGCGGCCGACGACGCCCGCCTCGGGGTCGACGAGGAAGACGTCGAGGCCGGCCTGGAGGATCCGCGTGCCGGGGGCGGCCGCGAGCGAGGCGTCGAGCTCCTGGGCGGCGTCGTTCACGCGCGCGATGAGGCCCATGCGGTCGTTCGCGACCCACACCGAGCCGCGCTCGGGCGCCTGGCTTGTCGCGGCGAAGCCCGGGTGGAGGGCGGCGATGGCGAGCGGGACGACGATGAGGAGGGCGAGGATCGCCGTGAGGAGCCGCTGCGCGCGACGGCGGCGACGCTCGAGCATCGGCGCCTCCCCTCGTCGTCCTGCGCGGCGGACGCCGGGACGGCGCCGACCGGGCTCCCGGCCCCGGATCGCGGCCGCGCGAGGCGGCTGCGGCCCGGCCCCCGCCGAGAACGGCGACAGTGTAGGGGACGGCTTCGACCCGCCGGTGGCCCGGGGACAGCGTGGAGGGTCGGGCGGCGCTAGGCCGTCACGGTCCCCGCCGCGCGCTCGGCGTCGTTCTGGTCGAGCAGCACGAGGTCCTCCGGCGTCACGAGCCGCGTCGAGACCGCGTACTCGACGAGGCGCGCGCGGCGGTTCGTCGCGAGCTTGCCGCGGCCGCCGCGGAGGCCCGTCACGCCCATCTTGTCGAGCTTGTCGCAGACGTTGTCGAGCTTGCGGTTGAAGGTCGTCATCGTCCAGCCGAGGCGCGCGGCGGCCTCCGCCGAGGACGGGATCTCGCCGCGGCCCGGCGCGTTGACCCGGAGGACGTCCTCGGCGAGCGCGACGACGAGGAGGCGCTGGCTCGAGGTGAGGTGGACGGCGTCCTGCGTCGTCGAGCCGGACTCCTCGACGTTGTGGTGCGTCGTGTTGTAGAAGTCGGCGCTCGTGTGGATCGCGAAGTCGTAGGTCGTCGATCCGGCGCTGAACATGACGTTCGTGTGCGGGAAGACGATCGGCAGCTTCGCGCCCGGCGCGAGCCACGACTGCACCTGGCCGGACTCGTCGCTCACGGTCGCGGAGAGCGTGCGGCCGACGTTCTGGAGCCACCACATCCCGAACTCGAAGACGACGACGAGGAAGGTGCGGTGCAGGTACGGGTTCTCGTCGATCGAGAGATCGGCCTCCCGGCCGATCGTGAACGGCGCGCTCGGGTCGAGCACGTACTCCTCGCCGCAGAAGTCGATACGGAGGGCGCCGGCCTCGGCCGCCTCGGCGGGCGGCTGCTCGCGGAGCTCGCGCTCCTCGGCCTGCTCTCGCTCTTCCATCGCCGTCTCCCCCATCGTCGCTCCCCCTTGCTCGCGCATGCGCGCTCCCCCTCGCCGTCCGCCTACTGCGGATAGCAGGCCACGAGCGGCTCGGCGCTCGTCTTCCCGTTCCGTCGGATCTCGACGTTGATGCACACCTTCACGCCCTCCGGCGACGGCCCGACGACCGCGGTGGGCTCCTGGGTGGTCTGCCCCGCCTGCGACTTGTCGGAGAGGCGCCAGTAGTAGCTGTCGCCGCTCTGCGGGTCCGGGTTCTCCCAGCGGAAGGTGATGTACCCGCTCGAGTCGCGCACGGAGATGGGCGCGACGGGCGAGGGCGGATAGGCGGCGGCCGCGCCGACGACCCCCGTGGGCGCCGTCGTCGCCCCGGCCCCGGCGGGCGTCTCCTTGGGGCGGAACACCCAGCCGAGCACGATGAGCACGGCGAGCAGCACGACGACGAGGCCGGCGAGGATGCCGACGAGGAGGTTCGGGCTCTTCTTCTTCGGCGCCTCGCCGTAGGGGTCGGCGTGGTCGCCGCGGCGGCGCTCGGCGGCCTCCGCCGCGGCGGTCGTCGAGACGGCGGGGCGGCCGCCGCGGAGGGCGGCGATCTCGGCGCCGCTCGCGGTGTCCTCGGGGAGCTCGATGCGGCCGCGCTCGAAGACGGGGCGGACGGGCCCCTCGGCGGCCTCGGGGGCGCGGAGCTCGGGCTCGGCGAAGGTGGGGACGGACGATCCGCCCGCGCGGCCGGCGGCGGCGCCGGAATCCGCCTCCCCGCCCTCGACGCGGGCGCCGGGCAGCGAGCCCGGCAGCTCGATCGGCTGGGCCCGGATGGGCTGCGGCGCCCGCGCGCCCGTCGTCTCGGCGTCGAGCGCGGCGGCGCCCGCGGCGCCGGCGGCCGTCATGGCGCCCGCGGACCAGGGCGCGCCCGGCCCCGTCTCCCGCTGCGCCGCGATGCGGATGACCGAGCGGGTCGAGGTCCGCTCCTCCTCGCTCGCCCGCGCGCCCTCGTAGGCGGCGGGCGTCGAGGCTCCGCTCGCGAGACCCGTGCCCTGCGCGTCGATCGTCGCGACCTGGCGCGTGCTCGTCGCGTCGAAATCGCCCGCGGGGGCGCTCGCGGGCGCGGCGACGTTCATCTTCGGCACGTCGATCGGTGTGGGCGGGAAGCCGAGCTCGAGCTCGACGCGCTGGAGGGCGCGCGCGAAGTCCATGACCGTCGCGTAGCGGTCGGTGGGCCGGACCGACATGGCCCGCTGCAGCACGGCGATGAGCGAGCGGGGCGCATCCGAGCGCGTGACGGGCGTGATCTGCCCGCGCTCGATGCGGCCGATGAGGTCGATCGTGCCGTTCTTCCGGCCGCGGATCTCGAAGGGCGAGTGGCCGGCGAGCGCGGTGTAGACGGTCGCGCCGAGCGAGAATACCTCGGAGCGGGCATCCGGCACGGGGTGGTCGGAGAACATCTCCGGCGGCGACCACGGCACCGACATGCCCGCGGTCGCGGTGGTCTCGCCCTCGGCGGCGTCGGCGAGCTCGTCGTCGACGGCCGAGGAGATGCCGAAGTCGGTGAGGGCAGGCCATCCGTAGTCGTTCGCGAGGATGTTCGCGGGCTTGATGTCGCGGTGGAGGATGCCGACCTGGTGCGCGGTCGCGACGGCGCTCGCGACGCGGACGCCCGTGCGCAGCACCTCCTCGACCGGGATGACCTCGGTCTTGTAGCGCTCGGAGAGGCTCTTGCCGGGCGCGTACTCCATGACGAAGTAGGGGCGGCCGTCGGCGGCGACGTCGGCGTGGAAGATCGTGACGATGTAGGGGTGGGACGACATCTGCGCCATGAGGTTGGCCTCGCCGATGAAGGCCTGGCGGCTCGTCTCGTTGAGGTCGTCGCCGCCGAGGAGGACCTTCACGGCGACGAGGCGGCGCGGGAGCTGCTGCTCGTAGAGGTAGACGTCGGAGAAGCCGCCCGAGCCGAGCAGGCGCTGGTAGACGAAGCCCGGGATCTCGGGCGGGGCGGCGGGCGTGCGGCGGGAGGTCGACACGGCTAGCCCCCGATCCGGAGCGTGATGCCGTCGCCGAGGTCGACGACGGTGCCGGGCAGGACGGCGGTCGGCTCGCCGGCGCGCAGGCGCTGGGCCGAGCGGCCGGGCAGGACGATGTCGGTGCCGTTGCGCGAGTGGAGGTCGGTGACGATGATCGCGCCGCCCTCGAGCGAGACGCGGACGTGGTTGCGCGAGATGTCGGTCGAGCCGGAGATGACGACGGTGCGCGGATCGCGGCGGGCGAGCTCGCCCGAGAGTCCGTCGAGGACGCCCGGGTGGTCGGCGCGGGGCGCGCGGCCGTAGACGATGACGCCCTCGAGCGGCGTCGTCACGCCGGTCGAGGTGACGACGGCGAGCTCCGGCGCCTCGGGGATGACCGTGATCGGCGCGGTGGTGCCGGCCTCGGTGGGCGCGGTGGGCGCGGGCCCGCTCGCCTGCGGGGCGGCTGCCTGCGCCGCGGCGGCGGAGGTCTCGGCGGCGCGGCGGCGGAGCTCGGCGATCGACTCGGTGCGGACGGTGTGGCCGTCGTGGTCGCCGTCGGCGGCGCCGGGGCCCCAGACGGGCGGGGCGGCGTGGGCGTCGGAGTCGGCGTCAGCGAAGGTGCGGCCCGCGGAGAAGGCGCCGACCGAGCCGAGCGAGATCGCGGGAGCGGCGTGGCGGCCGGGGCTCGCGCGCCAGGCGCGGAGCTCGGCGGCGAGGACGGTGCTGCCGTCGTGGTCGCCGGCGAAGGGCGAGTCGTCGGCGGGGACGGGGGTCTGGGCCTGCGCCTGGGTCGCCTCGAGGCGGGACGGCTCGGCGGGGGCCGGGGGCGTCGGCGGGTCGGCGGGCGTCTGCGCGACCGGCCGGGCGACGGGCTCGGCGGCCTCGGCGGGCGCCGCGGCGGAGGCGTCGTCGGCCGAGTCGGCGGCGCGCGCCTCGGACCTCTCGCGCAGGCGTCGGCTCACCTCGTTCATCGTGACGGTGCTGCCGAAGAGGAAGTCGTAGGGGCTCGGATCGTCGGCGGGGGCCGGCGCGGGCTTGCTCGCCGCGGGCGCACTCCCGAGGGGCGCCGGGGCGGAGAGCTGCGGCGCGGCGGGCTCAGGCGTGGTAGCTGGCGTGGGAGTCGGTGCGGCACCGCCGGCGGCGGCGGAGGGCGCGGCGGCCTGGAGGGGCGCCGCGGTCGTCGAGGCCTCGACGACGGGGGCCGAGTCGCTCGCGGGCGTCGAGGAGGGCGCGGACGGCGCGCTCTGGGGCGAAGGCTCGACGGCCTGCGGAGCCGCCTGGCCGCCGGCCTGCTCGGCCCGGGCGGCGCGGGCGGCGGCCGCAGCACGACGCGCGGCGCGGCGCTCGGCGAAGCGGGCCCGACGGCGCTCGCGCTCGCTCATCTCCCCGGAGGCGTCGGCGTTCGCGGCGACGGCCGCGGGGGCCGTCGTGGCGGCGCTCGCAGCCGCCGGTCCGCCGGCCGGGCCTGCTTCGGGCGACGCGCTCTCGTCGGCGGCGCCGCCCTGGTCGCCTGCCGTCGCGTCTTCGCTCGCGGCCGCGGCGCCGCCGGCGCGCGCGACGAAGGCCGCGGCGCGGGCGGCCTCGCGGGCCTGCCGCTCCGCGCGGCGGCGGGCGCGCTCCTCGCGCGCCTCGTCGTCAAGGGGCGCCTCGCCGAGCGTCGTCGGACCGCCGGGGTGCCACGCGCGCGGGCCGCTCGCGAACTCCTTGAGCTTGCGATCGCGCTCGGCGGCGACCTCCGCGCGGCGCTTCTCGCGGGCCTCGGCCTCGGACTGCGCGCGCTCCTGGCGCGCCTTGCGCTCGCGATCCCGCTCGGCTTGGGCCTTCTCGCGGGCCGCCTCGCGCTTCGCGCGCTCGCGCTTCCGATCGCGCTCGCGGATCTGCTGGCGGGCGCGCATGATCTCGAGGCCGACGTTGCGAACCGGCGGACGGCCGTCGAATTCGGCGTCGGGGTCGATGCCCGCCTCTTCCAGGAGCTCGGCCATCGTCGGGATCTTCCGCGTGCCCGCGATCATCTCGAGGATGTCCGGGGCGATGCCCTCGAGATCGCTCGCGTCGAACTCCTCGGCCTCGTCGGCGGCGTCGGCGGACGCGGGCTCGGCGTCCTCGGAGGCGTCCTCGGCCGGCGCGGGCTCCTCTGCGGGGGCGTCGGGCTGGTCGGCCGCCGGCTCCTCGGCAGCGGGCGCCTCCGCGGCCGGCTCCTCGGCCGCGGGCTCGGCTGACTCGGCGGCGACGGTCGCCTCGTCGGCGCTCGGCTGCTCGTCGGCGGCGGCCCCAGCAGGCTCGACCTTCGTCGCGTCGCCCTTCGTCGCGTCGCCCTGCGTCGCGTCGCCCTGCCTTGCCTCCCGCTCGTCCGACGCCGCCTCCGCGGCGTCCGCCATCGACGGCTCCGGCTCCGGCGACGCCGCGACCGCCGCGCCATCCGCCTCCTCGTCGGTGAGCTCGCGGACGGCCGCGCCGAGCGCGACCCGCGCCCACGGCGTCCTCTCCCCCGCGACCTCGATCTCGCCGGAGGCGACGATGCGCTCCGACCAGCTCACGAGGCCGTCGAGCGACCAGCTCGCCTCGCCCGCCCGCGTCCGCGCGTGGAGCGGCCCGCGGCCGAGGACGCGGAGCCCGCCGTCGGCGCGCTCGAGCGCGAGGAAGTCGGGCATCCGGTGGAAGCCGCGCGACACGAGCGCGTCGAGCACCTCGCCGAGGCCGTCGTCGAGGCCCTCGCGCGCGCGGTCGACGACGCGCGGGGCGGCGTCGGCGTCGATGAGGAGGAGGAGCCGCTCCGTCTCCAGGCGCAGCCAGTCACGGCCGCCGAAGGTCACGGCCGTCCCGGTCATCCGGCGGCCCCGCCGCCTTCTGCCTGCTCGCGAACGGCCTCGCGCGGCGTCGTCGACTCCTGCTCGGCGGTGAGACCCGAGGAGGGCTTCAGCGTGAGCGTCGACTCGACGACGACGACCGTGATGTTGTCGCGTCCGCCGGCGGCGACGGCCGCCTCGACGAGCGCCTCCGAGAGCGTCACGGCGGGCTCCGCTTCGGCGCCGTACTCGGCCATGACCTGCGCGATCTGCTGGTCGTCGAGCTCCTTCGTGAGCCCGTCCGAGCACAGGAGGAAGACCTGGTGGCCGCGGGTCGGCATGAGCCAGATGTCGGTCTCGACGTGGCGCTCCGAGCCGACGGCGCGCGTGATGACGTTGCGGTCGGGGTGGATGAGCGCGTCGGCGGGCGTGATGAGGCCCATCGCCACCATCTCCTGGACGGCCGAGTGGTCGACCGTGACCTGGATGAGCGAGCGGCCGTTCCAGCCGTAGACGCGCGAGTCGCCCACGTTGAAGATCATCCAGTGGAGCTCGTCGCCGCCGATCTCGTCGACGTCGACGATCGCGATGCCGGAGAGTGTCGTGCCGGCGACGGCGCCGGGGCCGTCGTCCTCGGTGATGAGGTTCTGGACGTGCTCGTTCGCCTGGTCGATGAGCTCGAGGATGCGCTCGGGGCGCAGCGGCGACTCGTCCTGGAGCGCCTCGTCGAAGGTCTCGACGACGGTCTGGCTCGCGCGGTCGCCGTAGGCGTGGCCGCCCATGCCGTCCGCGACGAAGAAGGCGGGCGACTTCGCGAAGAAGGAGTCCTCGTTCACCTGGCGGACGCGGCCGACGTTGCTCGCGCCCGACACGTGGAGGGTGAGGCTGCCGAAGGATCGCTCGTACGTCGTCGAGAACTCTGCTTGCACTGGCGAACACCTTCACGGGGCACGGGACCGGACAATTCGCACATGGTACGGCATGGGGGCGACGCGTCAGGGGCCGCCGGCCTCGCGACGGCGGGCCATGCCGGCGCGCGCGGCCGCGTGCGGGCCGCCCGGGAACGAGAGAAGCCCTCCCGGATTCCGGGAGGGCTTCTTGGTGGTGACCCCAGCGGGATTTGAACCCGCGCTACCGCCGTGAGAGGGCGGCGTCCTAGGCCGCTAAACGATGGGGCCGGACTGCTGTCTTCGCGATCCTCGGGGCGATCTCTCGCGTCCCGCGCGCTGACAACTCGACTACTGTGCCACACCCCCGGAGGGGTGTCAACTCGGCGACACGCCGAGGGCCGCGGGCCAGCGCCGCTCCCGCTCGGGAGGCGCAGGTCGCGGCCGATCGCCAGGAGCCGTCGATCCGCGCTCTCCTACGATGGCGCCGAGGGCCGCGAGGGTCGCGGCCGGCTGCCGCGCGAGGGCGCGCGAGAAAGAGGGATCCGGCCATGACGATGCGGCTCACGAAGCTCGAGCACTCCTGCCTCATGCTCGAGCGCGGCGGCGAGCGGCTCTACATCGACCCGGGCACGTTCACGACGCCCCTCACCGAGTGCGCGAACGTCGCGGCCGTCGTCATCACCCACGAGCACGACGACCATTGGACGAAGGAGCAGCTCGCGCGCATCCTCGACCGCAGCCCGGGCGTCCACGTCATCTCGACGGCGGCCGTCATCGACGCCGTCCGCGCCCTCGACCTCGTCCCGGAGTCGCAGCTGCTCGTCGCGAAGCCCGGCGATCGCCTCGAGTTCCAGGCCTTCCGCCTCCGCTTCTACGGCGGCGAGCACGCGGAGATCCACTCGTCGATCCCCCGCGTCGACAACCTCGGCGTGCTCGTGAACGACGTGTTCTACTACGGCGGCGACGCGTACCTGGCGCCGGACGACGCCGCCGTCGACACGCTCGCGGTGCCGGCATACGGGCCGTGGATGCGCATCGCCGACACGATCGACTACATCCTCGAAGTCCGCCCGCGCGCCGTCGTCGGCGTGCACGAGATGCTGCTCGCCCGGCCCGGCAAGGAGCTCGCGGCGGCGCGCATCCGCGCCGCCGCGGAGGCAGCGGGCGCCGCGGTGCTCGACCTGCAGCCGTACGACACCGCGGAGCTCGGCGACGCCGCGCTGCCCGACGAGGCCTCGGACGCTGCGGCGCGGGAGCGGCCGGACGCCGCGGCGGCGCGGAGCGCGCTCGAGGTCAGTGCGCGCCGGTCTCGATGAGGAGGACGCCGCCCACGATGAGGACGATGCCGAGCGACATCACCCACGTGAGCGGCTCCCTGAAGAGGATGCGCCCCAAGATCGCCATCGCGACGACGCCGACGCCCGACCAGATGCCGTACGCGACGCCGAGGGGGATGTCGGCGAGCGCGAGCGCGAGGAAGGCGTACGAGATGCCGTAGCCCGTGACGACGGCCGCGTACCAGGCGCGGGGAGCGCCCCGTTCGGAGGCGCGCTTGAGCGACAGCGTGCCGAGGATCTCGAAGGAGATCGCGAGCGCGAGCCAGAGCCAGGCCATCAGCCGGCGTCCCCCTCGGCTCGAGCGCGGCCCGGATCGGCGGGCACCGCGCCGTCGCGCGAGCCGAGCTCGACGCAGAGGACGCCGGCGGCGACGAGCGCGATGCCGAGCACCATGACCGGCGTGAGCGGCTCCCCGAAGATGATCGCCGAGCCGACGGCGGTGAGCGCGACGTCGGTGGCGCCCCAGATGCCGTAGGTGACGCCCAGCGGGAGGCCGAGCCTGAGCACCATCGCGAGGAGGACGAACGCCGTCACGTAGCCGGCGACGGTGATCGCGTAGAGCCACGGGCGCTCGAGCCCGCCCTTGAGCGCGAGCGAGCCGCCGACCTCGGCGAAGATCGCGAGGATGAGAAGAATGCCGCGTCGCACCGCGCCCCGCCTCCTCGCCCCCTGGAACTGACTGGCGTCAGCGTAGCGGAAGGGAGAGGGCGCGACATCGAGATGCGCGAACGCCCCCGCATCCGCGGGGGCGTGAGAGCTGGGGTACCTGGACTCGAACCAAGAACAACTGAGAGCCGCTTGGCCTGTCCGAGCGAAGCCCCGAATCGGTGGAGTTCCCCGTGATTTCAGGGATCTCATGGGGTTGACTCTACCGCGGGCTACCGACAGCTACGCAGTGATTCGTGCTGATTCGCGCCTCTCGGGAGGGTTTCTGGTCACCAATCTGGTCACCGGTTCTCGACGTCATCGAGCCGCTGGACGGGCACGAATGCGGCGAGCGGTTGGGGATCTCTGGTGAGGTCGTACTGACGCAGCAAGGCGATGTATCGGCGCTTGTCGATCGGCATGCACGGCGATGCCGAGTTCGCGTGCTGTCCAGTCGTCGGTGTGCTCCCACCGGTACCGGATGTTGTCGAGCGATCCGCGGAGCTCGACGGCGATGTGCTGGGGTTCGACGCCGATGTTGAGATCGCGCGTTCGGTACCGGCCTGCCCACGTCCATAGGTCTCCGTAGAGCTTCTGGTGCAGGTCACGGAGGAACGAGTCCGTCAGGATATCGGTGAGCACGAGTCGCCCGTCGGCGATGTCGTCGAGAAACGCGATGCTGACCTCATCGTTGATCGTCAGCTCGGCCTCGTAGAGGTCGATCTTCTTCGGCGCATCGCCGAGGATCTCACGAGCCTGTGGGGTGAGGGCGTCTGCTTCTTCCGGGTCCACCGGCGTTTCGCCGTAGCCGGGATCGACACCCATCAAACGCGCTGCTTGCGCGCGGCGAGGAAGCGCTCGACCCGTTCAGAGCGAGTGACACCGACCGGCACCGACCTGTTCTCCAACGCTGCCGACGCCCGCGTGGAACGCAGAGCGGCACGATGAAGCGCCTCGCGAGTGACGTCCTTGCGCTTCATATGCTCACCTCCGGGAGAGCAGGATCGACTTCATTCTATCGTGCCGACTCCCTCCTGGTGGGGCCGCGGTGCACGCGCCGGCCCCAGGCACTTCCCTGACCAGCAGTTGGGTGGAAACCGACGTGTTCCACGAGAATTGATCGCGATGGCGTATCCCGACGTGATGCGCCCGAGTCGGAAGGAGGAAGATGGCATCCGAGAAGTTCGAGGCACCGGAGCTTCAGAAGTTCATCGCCGCGCTGCGCCCCGACGACGATCATCTGGACGATCTCTGGCGCCGACCCGAGCCGCAGCTCCTCCCCGTCCCCTCGGTGGTGCGGGGTTTCCGCATCCGTATCGACCTGCAGCGCACGAAGCCGCCGGTGTGGCGACGTGTCGAGGTGCCGGGTGACATCCTCCTGCCGCGGTTGCATGAGGTGATCCAGGCGGCGATGGGATGGACCGACAGCCACCTGCACCGCTTCCGCACGAGCAATGACCGCAACGCTCCCGAGTTCCTCACCCAGTTCGACCTCGACGAGGGCGACGAGGGGATGCTCGAAGACGATGTTCGTCTCGATCAGGTCGTCGCCGGCGAGGGTGATCGGCTCTGGTACGACTACGACTTCGGGGATGACTGGAAGCACCTCCTGCGCGTCGAGAAGGTGCTCGACGCCCCTCCTTCGGCTCCGGTGTGCGTCGGCGGGAAGCTCGCCTGCCCGCCCGAGGACTGCGGTGGCGTCTGGGGTTACGCCGAACTCGCCGACTGGGTGCGCAGCGACTACGACGATGCCCTCCGCCCCGAGGTGTTCGACAGCACGGCGGAAGGACGCGCGTGGCTGCCCCACGGCTGGCATCCCGACGCCTGCGACATCGATGAGACGAACGAGCTGATCACCTCCGTCACCGCGGAGCCGATCCCGGTCGTCGAGGAACTCGAGTCGCTGCTTGAGCTGGCGCAGAACCGTGGCGCACGCGGCCTGCGCAACGCGCTCGCTAAGCCGACTGCCTCCGGTGCGACCGATGTCAGCGCAGACGAGGCCGCTGATCTCACCGAGCCGTTCCGAGTGCTCCTCGACGTCGTCGGGGACGGCGTGACGCTCACCGGCGCCGGCTATCTGAAACCCGCCGTCGTCGAGCAGATAGCACATCGCACGGGCATCACCGAATGGTGGATCGGCAAGGCCAACCGCGAAGACCTCACCTGGCCCGTCGCGGACCTGCGCGCCACGGCGCGAGCACTGGGGCTCGTGTCGGTGCGCAAAGGCCGCATTGCTCCGACTCAGGCCATCGCAAGACGTAGAGATGACCCGCACGCGATCCTGAGGCACATCACCGGCCGGCTCCCGCTCGGAACAACCCCTGCAGAGCGGCACGCCGGATGGATGGCACTCGCCGTCGTCGCGAACGAGACACCCGCGGAACTGTGGGAAGCGAGCATCAGCGAGCTCCTCTTCGACCTCGGCTGGCGCGACCGTGAGGACCCCTACCGCGCCCCATCCCCCGACAGCCCCACGCTCGACGCACTCAACCTGCTCACCGGGGCGATGCGCGTGAACCGGCGACCCAAGAGCCTGAACACGGCCGTCGCAGCCATCGCCCGGGGCGTCATACGGGCTTGACCGTGTGGTCACCGGATCGGCTGCGGCTGAGCCCGACGAAAGCCGTCACAGGTCGGTCGTACCTGTAGTGGATTCTGTCGGCTCGGACGGCGTGACGGGTGCCGTGTGCCAGTTCCGTTCGGCGGGGCTCCACACGGCCTTGGCATCGAGCCCATCGAGCACCGGGTCGACGAAGTCAGCAACGACAGCGACGGTGTCGGAGAACCTCTCCGGCAGACTCGCGCCTGCGTCGCCGAGCCCCTTCCGGTAGGCGACATAGGTTGAGTCTCGGAGCACTGCGAGCCCCTCGGCGGCCTGCGCTAACGGAATCAACGTGGTCCCGCGGAAAGTTGCGGTCGCCGTGAGCGCGTCACGCAGTTGCCCGCACTGGAGAGCCTGTGTGCCGGTCAAGACATGGATGTCAGCGAAGTCACGCACGCGCGTATTCGCTCGTCCCAGTTCGATCGCGGTGACGAGTTTCTCTGCGAGTACCGTCTCGATCGGGTAGCCCAGGACGCGGATCGGCGCAGCGTCCGGCCGCAGCGACGGCAGCACGACTGTTCGCGGGGCCGGCGTGACGGGGTCGCCGAAGTTGATGTCGAGCCGTAGCTTGACCTGCGCTGTCACGAGCCGTGCCGTCATCGTCACCCGCACGCCGGAATACAGCGCGTCATCACGAATCACCGCAGTGGTGGCCGTGTCGGGCAGGAACTCCACGCCGCCGTCTGGGTCTTCGATCGCGGCGATGTCAGCGACGCGGCGGGCCACGGTCTCTTCGTCAGAGGCCATGTTGCGCGCGAGGGCGTCGGCGTCGACCGTGGGACGGCGGGTGCCGAAGGAAGCCAGCAGCATCCCGCCCTTCAGGATAAAGTCCTCGGCGTACGGTGAGCGCGACATCCGCGACAGCCACCGCTCGACGATGTACATCGTGAGCAGTTCCTGGGTGCCACGGTTCTGGCGGCGAGCCTGGTTCTGCAGGTCGAGGTATGCGCGCCCTGCGGCGCTCTCTCGCGTGGGGCGACTCATCGGGCACTCGCAACATCGAGCGCAGCGCGCATCGGCCCAAAAGTCCCCAGCGCCTCCGCGTAGTCCAGCAGCAGTGCCGGTTTCGAGTTCGGCACTGCCAGGTATCGGTGAAGCGCGGCGTGCGCGATCGGTTCGCCAAGGCGTCTCCGGAACCGCATGAGATCCACCACAGTCCTCGCCGCGTCGTAGATGCGCACGGGCTCCCCCGGCCCCGCCTCGAACGCGGTCAAACCGAGCTCGAACGTGGTCTCATCGAAGCGAAACACCGTCACAGGCGGGTAAGTGATCGCCGGCGTATGCGACCGGTTGGGAACCGCGATCTGCACCGACGCCGGCATCTCGTCCGTCAGCTCGTGGATCGCTGCCGCGGAGATACAGCACACAATCGCGCGAGGAGCGCGGTGCGCCACCGCGATCATGTCGGGGTACGACGCCGGGGACGCGTCTGCTCGACGGAAGACCCCACGCGAGAGCTCGATGATCTGCCCGCCATCTCGCCAGGCATACAGATCTCGCGGATGCACACCGTGCGCCCGCGCGGCCTCCGTCGTGAACGTCGACGGGAGCGAGTCATCCAACTCCTTCATGGATACAATCCTTGCACAGCTCACTCTGGTGTGTGCGGTTTTTATCCACCCCTGGTCACACGTTCTTCTTGCGCTGGTCAACAGCTTCCGAATGAAGCCCTCCGCGTATGGATGTCCTGCTCTCCGACCAGCTCTCGTCGCAGCGCTTGAGAGACGAGGGCCTGCCATCGGTCGGACCACATCCGATCCCACCAACGTGATCGAGGCACTGGCATACCAAGATGAATCTGGTGTAGCAGTTGGCAGGATGGGTGAGGGGCATCCGATCCGCCGACCCCGACGCTGACGGCGCTCACTGAAACTCCCCACTTCTGCTCATTGAAATTCCCCGCCCTGGGTCGCTCCGTCTCATGAGGCGGGCCTCCCTCGATGCTGGTGGTCTCTGACCACACACCAGCTTCCGAGGGAGGCCCTGTTCCTCATGCTTTCAGAGAGGAGCAGCGTGGACATCCACGCTCTGAAACGGCAGGGGATGACGATCAGTGAGATCGCTCGTCGCACCGGCCATGACCGCAAGACCATCCGTTCATACCTGAACGGTGACCGTGTCCCCGGGGGTTCGCCGTATCCGCGGAGAGCGCCGCGAGCAGCGAGCTTTCGCACCTCGACGGCGGGCACGCCCGCGTCCTCCGCCTCGGCGACGGTCACTACACCGTTGCGGGATGCGGCAATCTCCCACAGATCCTGGCGATAACCCACAGGTTCATCTCGCGACAATACCGTACTGTAAGTGGTACGCAATTGGCCTGCGTACCCAACCATGCTAGCGCTAAGCCCGTACAACGTGTGCTTGCTCTGTAGGTCAATCGTCGTCCGCGGGTATGTCGAGCGTGCCCTCATCCAGTGCTGGGTCTCCGTCAAGTTGAA
The DNA here is from genome assembly GCA_910822395.1 of Pseudoclavibacter triregionum. Lineage (GTDB taxonomy): Bacteria > Actinomycetota > Actinomycetes > Actinomycetales > Microbacteriaceae > Pseudoclavibacter > Pseudoclavibacter triregionum. The sequence goes on along the minus strand of OU365335.1, from coordinate 1,302,534 downwards.
TGCATTCACGCCTTGCTCGTGTAAGGGCGACGTAGACGACGCAGTGCTCGTCCTCGAGCTCGTGCAGCCCGGTGGACAAGAGCGCGCGCTGCGCCCTGGTGAGGATGACGCCAACACGCTCCCACTCACGTCCTTTCGCCTGGAAGACGGTCATGCCGGGAACAACCGAATCCTTGACAAGTCGCGCCGCGAGACGCTCGACTTGTGCGACCCGTTCAGCCTCTGCGGCCGAACCAAGGCGACGCGGCCGAGTGACACCGAGATCCCTGATCGCATTTCGGAGTTCATTGAGCGCGTCAGCAGGTGCTCTCCCCGCGCGCAGCCCGGCGACTATCGGTTGCAGGACTCGATCCTGCTCGGCCAGGAACCGCTCACGATCAAGCCCGAGCCTGGCGATCGCTGCCTCTCGCCCGAACGACGACACTCCGAGACGCCCACGCGTCACGACATCCAACAACAGATTGAGTGCGGCATCAGTCGCATTCTCGATCGTGCGGAACGACAAGGGAAGGATGTTGTCTCCGGCGGACCACAGCGGTCGCCAGGTGCGCGCAAGCGCCACGTCGACCTGCTCACTCGTCCCACTGGGCAGACTCACGGGCTCGCCGTTTCTGAGCGCCCTTGCCAGCTCAGGCATTTGATCGCCAACGAATCTGAAGGACTGCGGCTGCTGGTACTCGACGAACCTCTCCGTCGTCGCCCCTAGGAGACGCTGCACCTCATCCGGTGTTGCGCCGCGCCACTTGTAGAGCGCCTGCCAAGGGTCGCCGATCAATGTCACGTCCAGGCCAGCTTCAGCCGCAAGGTGGGCGACCTTGAGGTCCAAGAAGGCAGCGTCGTACACCTCGTCAATGACGAGCGCGCGGTAGTTCTCCGCCAGCCACGTCGCCGCGAACTCGCTCAGTTCATCGACTTGCATCGCAGACAGCAGAATGTTGCGCACGTCGTCGTGACTGACGATGCCGGCACTGAGCAGCGCGTCATGCGCTGCGACATTTCCGATCCCGGTCGTTGGCTGCTCTACTCGGCGACCGCGGGAGACTACGTTTCGCTGTCCGTCGAGGACAGCGACTCGTAGGAAGTTGCTGGGAGGTGCGAGGAAGCGAAACCCGGCGGTGCCCCGGTAGTCGTCTCGAACGTCGAGTTCGCGCAGGCCAGTCGGCCAGTTGACGAGTCCAGCGTCGAGCAATCGGTGCAGCAGCTCGACATGCAAGTGATCGAAGGTCATCACTCTGTGGGGAGGCGAGATTGCGCCGCCGCCCCATCGCGCACTGATCCGGGCACGCAGCTCAGCAACAGCCGCCCGGTTGAAGCTCAGGCCGAGCACTCCTCGTTCGTCACCCGCGAGATGCCGCTGATAGCCGAACCGCTCGGCGGCAACGGTCGTCTTCCCGCTGCCTGGCGCGGACACAATATTGACTAGGCGGTCCTGAGCTGCTGCTGCGAGCGCCTGCTCAGGGGTAAGCCTCACCATCCGTCTGGGTCGGCGGCTTCGTCACTCTGGGACGCCGGAGCCCCATAGAGCCAGTCGAACATCTCAACGATGTGCAGGGGCACCGCGACGGTTGCAGGGCTAGCGTCCATAATTCGGGCGAGCGCGAGCGCGAATTCGCCCTTCGCTCCCGGCTGTGCCCTGAACGCGGCATCCCTGTGCGTCAGGATGGGGTGAGACACCAGCACTGCTGACCTTCGCACTGCACGGGGCGAGAACGGACCAATACTGAGATGACGATGACGGTTGCTGACGTCGGCACCGATGATGGGGCTATGGCTCCTCGTGCTGACCGGCCCAAGAGGCGGACGTTCACCGCCGAGTTCAAAGCGGCGATCCTGGCCGAGTACGACGCCGCGGACCGCTCTGGGCGTGGGGAGATCCTGCGCCGGGAGGGCCTGTACACCTCCCACATCATCGAGTGGCGCAAGGCCGCGGCCGCCGGCTCGCTGTCCGGGCTGGGCAGCAAGCCGCGGGACCGGCGCGAGCGGGAGCTGCAGGCGCTACGGGCCCGGGCGGAGAAGGCCGAGGCCGAGCTGGCCAAGACCAGGGCGGCGCTGGACCTGATGGGAAAAGCACACGCGCTCTTGGAGACGCTCTCCGAGAGCGCGGACAAGCCGCCGCGGTCGCCGCGGTGATCAACCCGGCCGTCGACGGGCTGGCCGAGCACGTCGGCACCGCGGCTGCGTGCGCGCTGCTGGGTCGCTCCCGCGCCAGTCACTACCGGGCCAAGAACCCGCCACCGCCACGTCCACGGACACCGCGGCCGGCACCGGCGAACAAGCTGTCCGCCGCCGAGCGGGCCCACGTGCTGGCCGTGTTGACCAGCCAGCGGTTCGCGGACAAGTCGGTCGCCCAGGTCTGGGCCACGCTGCTGGACGAGGGCACCTACCTGTGCTCGATGTCCACGATGCACCGGATCCTGCGCGAGCACGACATGGCCGGGGAACGGCGCCGGCAGGCGAGCCACCCGCCCCGGACCCGGCCCGAGCTCGTCGCGACGGCGCCGGGGCAGGTGTGGAGTTGGGACATCACAAAGCTCAAGGGGCCGGAGCGGGGCGTGTACTACGACCTGTACGTCGTGCTCGACATCTTCTCCAGGTTCGTCGTGGGCTGGACCATCGCGGCCCGCGAGGACGCCGAGATCGCCAAGAACCTGCTCGAGCACGCCATGGGCATCCATGGCGTGCCGGAGGCGATCCACGCCGACCGCGGGACCTCGATGACCTCCAAACCGGTCGCTCAGCTGCTCGTCGACCTCGGGGTGGCCAGGTCGCACTCCCGCCCGCACGTGTCGAACGACAACCCTTACAGCGAGGCGGCGTTCAAGACGCTGAAGTACGCCCCGGTCTTCCCCGAGCGCTTCGGGTCCCTGGCCGACGCCGGCGCGTTCGCCGAGCAGTTCTTCGCCTACTACAACCACGAGCACCGCCACTGCGGGATCGGGCTGCACACCCCCGCCAGCGTCCACTTCGGCACCGCCGGGCAGGTCCGCGCCCAGCGCCAGGCCACCCTGGACGCGGCCTACGCCGCCCGTCCCGAGCGCTTCGGCCACCGCCGACCCCAGGCGCCCAAGCTGCCCGAGGCCGCCTGGATCAACCAGCACTCACAGGAGGCCCTCATACAGACCGCCTGACGGAATCTGTCTCACCCGCCTTGACACTTTCCGCATCGACAGTCTGTGCAGTGATGGGATTCGGCTTCGTCGCCCCCGCTTCATCGAACACTTGAGCCACGATCACCTCGTTGCCTGCTACAAGCGACGGTTCCAGAGTCGGTCTTGACCAGAAGAACCGGGCGGAGGTGCTGTCGAGCTGGCCGTGCCAGGCGGGCGGGCTGGGGTCGGGAAGTGGATCACCTCGGCGGTCGGTGTCCGCGAGAGCGGCGATCCTGGTTACCAACTCGTGGCCGGGGGTCGCAAGCAACCGGATGGGCCATTCACCGACCTTGTGGCCGAGGGGGAGGATCGCAAGCGAATCGACAAATCCGGTTCGGAGCTCGTCGTCTCCGGCCCATGCGTGGCCGAGTATGCGGAGCAAGGTTGCTTCCGTGACTCCTTCGACCACGAGCACTCGGTCTCCGAACAGCGCTGATGAACGTGTCGCGTCGAGGTGGAGCCGCGTCTGCTGGAACAGCCGCTTCTTCAGCGCGCTGGGCAAGGGAACGTCCGCCATACGTCGGGCGACGCTTGTGCCGTCTGCGTTGCGGCGGACGATGACGAGTTCTTCGGGCTCGCAGGCAGCCGCAAGCTCCGGCGAGTGCGTGGTAACGATCACCTGAATGTCGGGGCGCTCTTGCACGAGCTTGCGCAGGTAGCGGATCAGCCCGAACTGCAACTGCGGATGGAGGTGCGCTTCCGGCTCCTCGATGAGCACGGTCGCGTGGAAGAGCTGCGGGTAGAACGAATCGGCGTCCGCGTCGGCCGACGCGTCTGCTGCGGCCAGCCGTTCTCGTGCATCGGCAACCGGATCTTGCGGGAGATCGCTCTCGGTCCCGGCGATCTCACTGCCTGGGAGGGGTATCGTGCCCGCGTCCGGGATACCCGCCAGGGTGACGGCGATGTGCAGCAAATTGACGTAGCCGAGGCTTGAAGCCTCCAACCGCTTCGCAGCACCCCGTTCTGGAAGTATCGCCAAGAGCAGCTCGAAAACTCGGGCCAAGTATGCGTCGTCTACCTGCTGCGTCCCGACGAAGGCATGATGTGCCTGGACGCCGCCACTGATCGTCCGAAGGTTCTGCGCGATACGGTCCTCAACGTTCTTGACGAGCTGGTGTGAGGTGATCGCGCTGAGCATGGCCGCAGCCTGTCCGCGGAGGGCTCGCAGCCCACCAGTCTCGGGATGGCGTCGCTCATCGGCGCGCAACAGTTCCAGGAGAATTCGCGCATCCCTGCGAGACAAGTCATCGACCGGATTGCGAAGCGCCGGGAGATGAACCAGACGAATGCCCTCGTACTCGCTCGCGGACTCCAATGAAGTCCCGGCCCGTACTCGTCCAAGGGATCGTTCGAGAGGCCTGCTCCACTTGGGCGCACCAAGCCCCTGCCGCTTCCTGAACCGGCCAAAGGCACCCTCATCGGACTCTTCCGCCTCGTAGGCGTACTCAACCTGCACCGATCGCGGTGGGTTTCCGAGTGCATTTGCGTCGATGGGCGGCAAGCTCGGGAACCGGCGCGGATGCGCGAGCGCGATGCCCTCGTTGATCGTGGTCTTCCCCGCACCGTTTGCCCCGAGGATGAGCGAGAACCGCCCGCTCAGCTCGCAAGTAATCGACGCAGCGGCCGACGCACGGTACCCCTCGATCCGAATCCGCTTGAGATGCATTGGCTACTGCTCCACAGCGCCCGGAACAGGGGTGTGCTCCGTCTTCGTCCCCTCGACCGCCATCCAGGCGATGAGGCGCACGTCGTCGAGGGCGATGGGTGGGAGCGGTTCGACCTTCTCGGCAGGCTGGATGCCGAACCCGTCGAGCACCTGGACAATCGCGGCTACGACGGCCTCCGGCTTGCCCGGCGTGCGCAGCGCGGCTCGCATCGCCTTCCGCGCCTTGGCGGTCGGGACGGTGTTGAGGCGCTTGATGGTCTGGAGCTGCGCCGCGCCTAGGTGGCCGCCCTTGTTTAGGATGACCTCTCGCGCGTCGCGGAAGGATGCCGGAATCTCGGCGGCGAGGGCATTCGGGTCGGTGGAGCGCATCCACTCGTCGTGCGCGTCCTCCTGAGCGAGCGCCCACGCCTCGTAGGCGGCGCGGAACGCCTCGTCGGGCAGGGAGCGCGGCCTGTCAGGCCTGCCGGGGTCTGCCGTGACGAGCGAGATCAGGGTGTCGTCGACCACGACGCGCCCGTCTTCGTCGGCGATGGGCTGCCAGGCGTCATCGGCGTTCACGTTGCGGAACCAGATGTGGCCCGTGTCGCCCATCTTCATGCAGAACACGAAGGCGCGGCCGGCGACGGCCGGGTTCACGAATCCGCTGCCGATACCGTAGGGCAGGTCTTCGAGCCGTCCGCGGAGCGCCTGGTCGGCGTCGAGCGCGTTAGCGAGCCGTCGCCGGTACTCCTCCCCCGATCCCGCAGCCGAGCCGCCACCCTGCTCGATAAGTTCCTCGATCTCGCCGACGATCGCGTCGGGGTCGTAGTGCTCCTGCGGCGGGTAGTGCGAAACCCCTGGGAGCACCTTCCCCGCGCCGATGGCGGCATCCGCCTGCCGAAGCTTGCGGATCAGGGTCTGCTCCAGCCCGAGGAACTCGTCAAGGTGCTCGGCCGGGAAGAACACGTCGAGTTCGATCGACTTGTGCTGGCTGCCGATGCGGTCGACACGGCCGTGGCGCTGCACGATGCGCATCGGGTTCCACGGCAGGTCGTAGTTGACGATGTGCGCTGCCTGTTGGAGATTCACGCCTTCGGCGAGCACGTCGGTCGTCAGCAGGATGTCGTAGAGGTCTGCCTCGATGGGAGTGCCATCGTCGCGGAGCTGGCCCGCAGTACGGGGCGCGAAATTGGCGACCGCTTTCGCGCGAGTGGGCTGGTCGATGCCGCCGCGCTTGCCCGAGGCGAACTCGCCGATCACCGCGGGGGCGACCCGGCCGCGGTACGCCGCGAGTGGCGAGCCGTCAGGCACCGCGTCCAGCGCAGCGACAAGGCGTTCGTGCAGGTCGCGGATCGTGTCAGCGTAAGTGGAGAACACGATGACTTTCCGCCGGTCGCCGCTGGGGGCGTTCGTCACGGCGGGCTTCTCGGCCTCGGCCGCGATCCGCTCCAGCTCGGCGAGCAGTGCCGCCACCTTCGGCTCGCCGTCGTGCGCGGCCGCCTGAGCGAGCGACTGGAGTTGACGGATCAGCACGAGGTCGCGCTCAACATCCGATGCCAGCAGCTCCGCGTCGTACAGCCCGGCAGGCGTGGCCTGATGCTCATCGTCTTCGTCGAGACCGGCGACGATTTCGTCAAGGTCTTCCGACTCGGAGTTCACATAGTCCCGCAGCGCGCCACCGACGAGCACCGTGCCTTTCCCGAGCGCCGAGAGGAACGCCTCGTGCGTCTGGATGAGCACACCGAGCGTGCCGGCCAACGCAGTCGGGGAGGATTCGAGGCGCTTGAGTAGCGCGGAGCGCAGCAGCCCCATGTTCGAGACCTCGGTCTTGTTCAGGTCCTCGGTCCTCAGATACCTACTGGGAACGTACCGGGCAAGCAGGAGCCGCCCTAGGTCGCTGCGGCGCACGCTGAACGACGCGACATGCGCCTCATCGTCGGGGATGTCGAGCGCGTAGGTGACCGCATCGACCAACGCCTCGCCCGGCGCATCGAGCTGATAGTCCACGCGACGCACGTCGGCATCGGGGAACTCGACCGGGATCTTCTTGCCGCCCGGCCCGGCGATCGTCTCGCCGCGATAGTTGTCCTTGACGAATTTCCTGGTGCGTCGCACCGCGACCTGATCCATCAGGTCGAACAGGTGCGCGGGCGTCAGCGCCTCCGGGTCGAGCGCCTGCGCGTCGCGGATGTACTTGCGGATCGACGGGATGCCGATGGAGGCGAAGCGCGCGTCGTCGCGGATGAAGTACTTGACCAGGGTCTCCAGGTCGATGAGCGAGTTGTTCACCGGCGTCGCGGTCAGCAGCACAACCTTCTTCGGGTGCCGCCCCGCGAGGATAATCCGATCCAGCGCCTCCGAGCGCGCCGCTCCCGCGTTCCGCAGGTTGTGCGCTTCATCCACGATCACCAGCGCGGCGTCCTCGGCGCGCTCGTAGAACCCGAGGTGCTCCGGGTGCCCCGGGTCCATCCGGCTGCGAATCTCTTCGTAGGAGTGCACCGAGACGCGGCGGGAGATGTCGTACCGCTCGAGTACCGGGTCCCACACCGATGCCTTTAGCGCGGCCGGAGCCGCGACCAGCACACGCTGACGCTGCTGCTCCGTGGCTGCGGCGATCACTTCGAGGGCGAGGAAGGTCTTACCCAGACCCACTTCGTCGGCCACGAGCACGCCGCCGATCTCCTCCAGCAGCCGCCGCATCCGCTTCACACCGTCGGCCTGGAACCGGGTCAGCTCGAAGCGCGTGGGACCGGCCTGCTCATCGTCGAGGTGCTCGCCGTAGCGGGCCAGCAGCATACGCAGGAACACGCTCCAAGGCGTGTGCTCGGCCCACAGCGGCTCGTACAGCCCGGCCAGGTCGAAGGCTTCGGAGTCGGCCCAGCATTCCTCGAACCAGTCAATGACCTGCGGCGTCGAGCCATGTTGTCCGGACGCTCCGACGTTCAGCTCGGCGTTGCGGGTGAGCCCCGCGTAGGTCAGGTTCGACGACCCCGCGAGATACGCGGGATGCGTCGGGTGGTGGCTGATGAACGCCTTGCCGTGCAGGAACCCGCCCGTGTATCGGCGGATCTCCACAATCGGCTCACCACGCTCGTCGGCGGCACGCAGCCACGCCACGAGCCGCTGCGCCGACTGGGTAGCCCGAAGCTCGAACCCGAGCGCGTCGCGCTCCGCCTTCAGCCAGCGCACATGGTCGGTCAGTGCCGCATCGAGCCGCTTCTGGAGCGTCGCGGCGGCATCCACCGGCAGCAGCGGATCGGGCACCGGGTCGGCCCCGAGCAGGATGCGGATGCGCGGCAGCTTCTCCAACTCATCAGCGAGCAGCAAGAAGCCCGCCGGGTTGATGTAGGCCGTCGCAATCGCGGCGCTCGGCGGCACCGCAAGCGCCTCCCGGTTGACCCGGAACAGCCGACGCACCTCCTCGCGCACCGTCATCGGCGGCGCGATCCGGTTCGTCGCAAAGACCGGAAGCTGCTCGGTCATGCCGCGTCCTTCCACTGCTCGTAGTACGCGAGGACACGCTCAAGGCGCGCGGTGTAATCCCAGCCGCGATGGAACGTCGCAAAGACGTGCTCGACCTGCTCCGGCGTCAGCCCGTAGAGGAGCGACACGAGTGCATCGAGCTCCGCGATCAGCTCCGTCTTCGTCGGTTCGTCGTTGGCCGTCGCGACCTCGACTCCAACCTCGTCGGCCCAGGTCTTGTACCGTTCGTCTACTGCCGCGAGGCGACCGGCAACCTTCACTACGCGGTCGCCCAGCAGCCTCCCCGGGACGTACTCGTGGATAGGGAGACCGTTAAAGATGTGAAGGTTCATGTGGAGTTCCACATACTTCCGGGCGTACCAGTCGAGCGGAATCGACGACAGCAGACCCAGCAGATAGGCTTCCGCTCGCGCGTCGCCGTCTGCACGGAAAGCATACGGAGCGCTGTTCACCAACACGGTCTCAGGCGGCACGAGCGCCGCGATCGACGTTCGAGTGTTGGTCGCGTTCGTGACATCACGGAAGGCAATACGCGGGCGGTGTAGGGGAAGCGTTGCCGGGTCGCCCGCCCAGGTCGTTGATTTCCCGTAGAACGCCGACGACTTCAGCCCGATCTGTCGCTGACGCTTCGCCTGGAGCGCGGCCTCGACCTTGCTCGGGTCCGCCCAGGCGTACACCTCCGCCGTCTCCGGCGTCCACAGATCGAAGCCCGCACCGCCGCGCACTGGGAGCTTGCCCGGGGCCTGCGGGCCGTCATCAAAAGTCTGCCGGTCATTCGTGGCGTGAAACTCAGCAACTGGACGGAAGTCCCACCCGCGCCGCCTCGCGTCGAGTCGAGGCGCTTTGCGGAGTTGGGCGAAGACGTCGACGCTCATCGGATCAGGCAAGTTAGGGAGTGCTGCGGTGGCACTCGCCGCGGAGAGCGTTGCAAAGTCGAGCACTCCAACTGAGTCGCGCCCAGCGGAGAACTCGGTCTCGGAGGGGAACGGCCCCGCAAGCGTAATCCTCCCGCTCGCCGTCTTTTCTAGAACTGCAAGGGCAATCGAATACTGAGGGTGAATCGGGAACACCCACTGGCGGTTGTTCAGCAGGGTGACGATCTCGGCGCTCGCCGCCGGGAGCACCTGCTCACGCCACTCCCTACCGCCAGCAGCGTTGAACTGCGAACGAGGCACGACGATTCCGCACCGCCCCGAGTCTCGCAGGAGATGCCAGAATCGCCAGGCGAAGGCCGAGTAGAGATCGACGTCCCCAGTGCCAAGCCCCGGATACGGACCGGCCAGCAGCACCTTCCGAAGCGCATCGACCACGTCGATATCGCGCTGCAGCTCGCGCAACAGGTCCGATCGCTCAGAGCGGAGCCGCGCGATCTCTGCCTTGAGTGCGGCAGGCTTCAGCCCGAGCAGACCCGGCCGCACGCGCAGCCAGAACTTCGGCTCCTCGACCATCACCTCTTCCCACGGCGGATTCCCGACCAGCACGTCGAAGCCGGGCCGCTCTCGTAGGAACACTTCAGGAAACAGGTACGGCATGTGCGCGGGCTGGAGCGGGTCGACGGCTTCGCGCACTTCACGCATCGCCGCGAGCGTGACGAACTGCTCGGCGTCCCATGCCTCGTCAATCGTCACGCCGAGGCGCTTGGCGACGGCCACGTCGAAGATCGCCTTGGCCGGGGCCGCTGCGTCGCGTGCCTTCGCCAGCATCTCCGCACCCGCAGCGACTTCGGACTTGTCGGCTTCGGAGGCGTTCGCGTAGTCGATGAGGAGGTCGCGTGCGGCCGTCAGCGGCTCGCGGATGATCTGCTCGAACAGGCCGTCGGCCTTCAGGGCGTCCATCGCCTCGTCGATGGTGCCGATGCCGGTGAGGGAGTTGGCGAGGACGAGCCCGTGGTCGAGGCTCGACATCGGCAGGCCGGGCACGAAGGTGTGAATCCAGAGCGCGAGCTGCGACAGTTCGACGGCGAGCGGGTTGATGTCGAGGCCGTAGATGCAGCGGCGGGCCACCTGGCGGCGAAGGAGCTGGCCGTCGGTGATCGCCTTCGCGGCGTCGGTGTCTTGCCCGAGCGCCTCGCGCGCTTTCTCGGCGAGCCGGGCGAGTTCCGAGCGGACGCCGGGCACTTCGGTGGCAGTGAGGAAGTCGCGCATGCCGCGCTCGATCTTGTCCACGGCAGCGACGAGGAAGTGCGCGGAGCCCATTGCGAGGTCGGCGACGCGGAAGTCGAAGAAGGCGTCGGCAGCCTGGCGTTCCTTGCCCTCGTCCATGAGGGTCTTGATCCGCTCGAGATGCGCCTTCAGCGCGGGCTCGACCGAACGTTCGATGAGATGGTCGACGACGATCTTCGGCGTGTAGTACGAGCCGGTTGCCTTGCGCTCCCCCGATGCCGAGTGGAAGTACGGGCGGCCCGCAGGAGCGACGACTTCATCGTCGTCCTTTGCAGGGACGTATGCGCCGTTCCGGTCGACGGTGAGGTTCTGCTCGGCGAGCGAGAGGCTGGATTCCAGCAGACCCTCGTAGATGGTGCCGAACTCGCGCACCTGCAGGCTGCGGAAGTCGACCGGCCCCCAGGTCCGGTCGACGGTCTCCTCGCTAAGGAGTTCCTGGAGGGCCGGGCCGATCACGCTGTCGGTGAGCTTGACGCGCGATAGCAGCGCGCCTTCTTCGGTAGCCGGGTCGAACAGGCTGCCGCCGTAGGCGGGCACCTCCCAGCGGGAGTTGCCGTGGAAGATGACCTCCCACACCTGCGTGAGATCCGACCAGATCGCTGCCGACTCGGTGGAGAACTGGTCGGGGCCGGTGCCGATCTCGCGCGTGATGAACGCTTGGAGCGAGTTGGCGTCGTAGTGATCGTTGCGACCCGCGGGCAGCAGCTCGGTCGCCTCCCCGTACGCCTGGAAGAGCAAGCGGAACAGCACGCGCATCGTCAGGCGATACGCCATCTGAAGACCCTGAGCATCGAGCTCGAGCCCGAGCGCCGGAAGCTGATCGGCGATGGCCAGAGCAACCCGAGGCACCACACCCTCGTACACACGGTCGCGCAGGCGCGTGCCGAGTTCGGCGGCATACTTGCCCGAGCCATCGAGGATCTGCTGCGCGGAGCCGTCCGCGTCGAGTGCCTCAGCGGAGAAGATCAGGGTGAGCAGCGCAGCCTGCTCGGGTGCGAGCAGATCGAGATCCAGCTCGAAGTAGGTCTCGGACTGCCCGCGCTGGCCGACGCCGACACCATCGCGTCCGGGGTAGAGCCGCAGCGTGGACTTGCGCAGCGCGATCACCCACGGTACGTCCTCACGGCCAGCGATCTCCAGGGCTTTGGCGACAGGTGTGAGCTGATACGTCGCGGACTTCTGATCGAAGTGTTCGTCATCACGCAGCAGCACCGCGACGGCGCGGCGCGGACCGCTGGAGGTTCGCAGGACGAGCAGCCGCTCCGATCCCGCGGGTTCGGTGTCGAACCCGAGCGCGGTCACCAGCTCGATGCCGCGTTTCGGCAGGATCGGCGTTGCCCTCTGTCCGGCCGATTGCCAATCCGCGCGGCGAGGCACATCGCGGTTCAGGTGGTAGGTGGCGAACAAGAAGTGGTTGGAGAAGCCGTCCGTTCCCGCCGAGGACATCGCCTCCTGGATCGCGCGAATACGCCCGTGGGCGGCAAGCCCGTTCTCCTCGTCCAGCACAGACTGGAGCTGTCGCTCCGCCTGGCCGACCGTGATGGGGCCGATGGGCGGAGCGTCCGCGGACGGGTAGTGAATCCATACGCCGTCCGGCGTGACGGCTGCGACGATGAAGCCCATCGGAGCACGCGTACCGCGCGACTTCCACAGGTCATCGAGCACGCCCTTCGTCGGCCGCGCGCTCAGGCGGGCGACGCCGACCTGGATCGCTCCTGCCCCAGCGTCATCCCGGCCGAGGACGACGATGGCATCGGCCGCGCCCGCGGGCGCATCCGCCCACGCGACCGTGCTCGACCCGTCAAGCTGCAGTACCGACACGTTCCCTGCTTTCTCCATGCTCACCCCAGGTGCCCTGGAAACCACTCGACTGGCGTCACCGTCGCCACCCGTTCGATAGCGCTTTCGTCCCCGACCAGCAGCACATCGCCGTAGGTCGTCACCCGAAGCATCGCGCCATCCGCGAGCCCCTGCGCGAACGGTGTCTTGCGGCGCTCTCCCGAGTCGACGTCGGCGATCTCGTCGCCCTCGACGGTGTAGAAGTGCGGGGTGAAGAACCCGCGGGCGATGTCGCCCTCCGGGTCGGGGCCGAGGTAGCCAAGCAGCCGCGGTGTGGCCCCGATAAACCCGCCCACGGCCCCGTCGCGGTCGATCCACAGCTCGCGGCCGCGCGGCTCAACGGCAGTCCAGGCACGCACCTTGCCGGCGAAGTCTCCGGTGACCCTGGAACGCACGGACTCCATCGTGTCGGGGTGCACGACGTCGCCCGCACGAGTCATGCGATAGCGCAGCTCGGGGATGGGTCCGACCCAGGTGCCGCCGATGCTCGGGCGGGGCAAGTCATCTGGCGCGTCGAACGATTCAGGCTCCGCGACGGTAGGAACCGCCGCTGACGCACTCGACGCGGCCTCCGCGGGATAGCGCCCCGTGCGAAGATCGCTCAGGCGCTCGATCAGCGCGTCGATGCGTCCGGCGATGTGCATGTCGCTGGACTGCACGAATCCGCGCACGACCTTTGCCGTCTCTTCGAGCTGGGTGGTCGTCGGATCGTCGCCGAAGTGGAACCAGGTGTTCCTCGTGGCGAGGATCTTCTTCGCGGCGGTCTGCTTCTGGAACTGTCCGCCGAACACACTCAGATACGGCGAGTCCTGCTCGTGGATGTAGTCGCGGAGGATCACACCGGGGTCTTGCGGCTCGAAGCGGTGGTTGGGCCGCCAGTTCTTCGGGTCCGAGTCCTTCAGCATGCTGATCCGGGCCGCGAACCACTGCGGCCCCAACGATTCCCGCAGCGCGAAGTGGCTCGTGACGTAGAGATCCCACCCGAAAGCCCGCATGAGGGTGAAGTAGCCCTTGATGAGTTCGCCAGGCGTCTCGTCCTCGGGCAGCGCGATGGAAACGTCGACGCCACTCATGCGTTCGGGCCTTCCACCGATTCCTTGCCATAGCCGGTCATGATCGGCACGACGCGCGTGAGCGCGTAGGCCGCGAACAACGCCGTCGGGTCCGCGATGGGCACCTCGATGGCCGGCTCGGTCTTGAAGCGTGTCGCGCTCGGCAGCAGCACGCCATACGCGCCCGTGCGCGTCGCGCCGAGGTCGGCAAGCAGCGCCTGCGCGTCGCCGCCCGCCCACTCGCTGATCTGCGCCCACTCGACCGTCGCGCCGGTTGCTCGCCCGGTCTTCCCATAGCGCAACGCGCGAAGGCGCGCGACCAGCTTGTCGCGCACGAGCTTCGGCGAGATCGCCCCGGCGTCCTCCAACCGCTCATAGTCCGACGGGCCAGCCAGCAGCTCGGCGAAGCCGAGCGAGATCTCGTCGCTGTCATCCCAGCGGACCAGCGAGACCTGTGCGCGCAGACCATCGTCGGCCTTGAGATTGGCGAGCACGGCGCGTGCGGGGCGCTCCTGCCTATCGCCGTGCCACTGGCTCGGCGGGACGACCGCGATCGCGTGCTGCCCATCCAGCACCTCGACGCTCACCGGCCCAATCCTGAAGCTGCTCATGCGTGCTTTCCTCCCCTCATCTGCTCCGCTGCTCGGTCTCACGCGCGAAAGTTTTTCAGACTATGACAGACCTCCGACATCCGTTAGCTGACGTCTGATGAGGCTCCCCCCCGAACGCACCCATTTATCGACTTCGCTGACCTGGAACTTCCAGAGACGTCCCACCTTGTGTGCTGGCATCCCCTTATCGGCGATCAAGACATAGACCGTCTCCTTGGTGACGCCCAGATGAGCGGCGATGTCGTCGGCAGACCCCTGTGCGTCAGGATGGGGTGAGACACCAGCACTGCTGACCTTCGCACTGCACGGGGCGAGAACGGACCAATACTGAGATGACGATGACGGTTGCTGACGTCGGCACCGATGATGGGGCTATGGCTCCTCGTGCTGACCGGCCCAAGAGGCGGACGTTCACCGCCGAGTTCAAAGCGGCGATCCTGGCCGAGTACGACGCCGCGGACCGCTCTGGGCGTGGGGAGATCCTGCGCCGGGAGGGCCTGTACACCTCCCACATCATCGAGTGGCGCAAGGCCGCGGCCGCCGGCTCGCTGTCCGGGCTGGGCAGCAAGCCGCGGGACCGGCGCGAGCGGGAGCTGCAGGCGCTACGGGCCCGGGCGGAGAAGGCCGAGGCCGAGCTGGCCAAGACCAGGGCGGCGCTGGACCTGATGGGAAAAGCACACGCGCTCTTGGAGACGCTCTCCGAGAGCGCGGACAAGCCGCCGCGGTCGCCGCGGTGATCAACCCGGCCGTCGACGGGCTGGCCGAGCACGTCGGCACCGCGGCTGCGTGCGCGCTGCTGGGTCGCTCCCGCGCCAGTCACTACCGGGCCAAGAACCCGCCACCGCCACGTCCACGGACACCGCGGCCGGCACCGGCGAACAAGCTGTCCGCCGCCGAGCGGGCCCACGTGCTGGCCGTGTTGACCAGCCAGCGGTTCGCGGACAAGTCGGTCGCCCAGGTCTGGGCCACGCTGCTGGACGAGGGCACCTACCTGTGCTCGATGTCCACGATGCACCGGATCCTGCGCGAGCACGACATGGCCGGGGAACGGCGCCGGCAGGCGAGCCACCCGCCCCGGACCCGGCCCGAGCTCGTCGCGACGGCGCCGGGGCAGGTGTGGAGTTGGGACATCACAAAGCTCAAGGGGCCGGAGCGGGGCGTGTACTACGACCTGTACGTCGTGCTCGACATCTTCTCCAGGTTCGTCGTGGGCTGGACCATCGCGGCCCGCGAGGACGCCGAGATCGCCAAGAACCTGCTCGAGCACGCCATGGGCATCCATGGCGTGCCGGAGGCGATCCACGCCGACCGCGGGACCTCGATGACCTCCAAACCGGTCGCTCAGCTGCTCGTCGACCTCGGGGTGGCCAGGTCGCACTCCCGCCCGCACGTGTCGAACGACAACCCTTACAGCGAGGCGGCGTTCAAGACGCTGAAGTACGCCCCGGTCTTCCCCGAGCGCTTCGGGTCCCTGGCCGACGCCGGCGCGTTCGCCGAGCAGTTCTTCGCCTACTACAACCACGAGCACCGCCACTGCGGGATCGGGCTGCACACCCCCGCCAGCGTCCACTTCGGCACCGCCGGGCAGGTCCGCGCCCAGCGCCAGGCCACCCTGGACGCGGCCTACGCCGCCCGTCCCGAGCGCTTCGGCCACCGCCGACCCCAGGCGCCCAAGCTGCCCGAGGCCGCCTGGATCAACCAGCACTCACAGGAGGCCCTCATACAGACCGCCTGACGGAATCTGTCTCACCCGCCTTGACACTTTCCGGACAGCCAGGGCTCACTCACGAGGGCACCGGCTTGACAAGTTCGATCGGGGGCATAGCCCAGAGCCTATCGACGAAACCGCTGTTTTAGCCGGTTTATCCCGGTTTCTCTCGTTCGGCTCGGTTCCGGCACCGGTGCCGCTGACTACAATGACGGCCCGTCATGGCGTGGCGAGCGATCTCGATTCCACTCATGGCTGGGAGCTTCGACCCGCTTCGTGCGCGCTTTTGCCGCTCTACGGGCTTCCTCGGCCGCGAGGCGCTGGGCCTCGATTTGCGCTGCGCACTCGTGAACGAGCTTGACCGCTTCATCTGGCGGAAGCGCATCAATCTGGGCGAGGTAGCGGCGATCCTGCGCGGCCTGCTCGCGCAGGGCTTTCGCCCGAGCGGCAACCGTGCTCGGGCGCCGGTTCCCGAGAACACGCTCGTACAGCGCCATATGCTCCCGCGACTGCCTCGCAGTGATCTCGCTGACGATCTGGCGCGCCTGCGTGGCTTCCGCGCGTGCTTCGACGACCGCGGGCACGTGGCTGGCTTCTTGCTGGGCGACTGACTCGGACCACGCGGGCAGATTGCTCTCGCTACGGGGAACGCTCTGCCACCGGCCGCGCACGACCCGCTCTGTCTCCGCACGGCGAGCGTCTGCGTTGTTCGCGATGCGGGTGGAAGAGCGCTTGCGGAACCGAGACGCGCTCTCCTTGGCCCGGCGTGCCGCGGTTGCGTCCTGCTGCGCAGCCAGGAACGCGACGCCATCCGCGACTGCCTCCCGTGTCAGCGACTCCACAACGTCCGCGAGTACCGCGGCAGCCTTCGCATCGGCGGCTTCCGCCAGCTCACGCAACGGCTCGTACTCGGCCTTGTGTCGCTGGGACTGGTCGTGCAATCTGGCGGCTGCCGAGAGCCAGTGCTCTCGCTCCGCGTCCGCCTTCGCGATCCGCTCGACAATGCGGTCGCGCTCCGCACTCACGATGGACATGGGTCCGTCCGCGATCAGGTCGGTGACGGCCTCACGGGCGCGTTCGGTGGCGTCTTCCAAGCCGCGGTCTGCGCGGTCTCGGGCGAGCGCATCGACGAACTGCTGCTTCGCATCTGCGAGATCGCTGGCGACGATGTGCAGCCTGTTCGTCTCGCGCCCGCGGGTCATGCCGACGTAGACGCCTGCCGCATCGATAGCGTCGGAGAGCATCGTGTGTGCAGCGTTCACGGTCGCGCCCTGGACGCCGTACGCGGTGACCGCGTAGGCCAGATGCGCATCCTCGGCCACGTACTCCGCGGGCAAGGTCACGGTGCGCTGCCGCTTACGGCCGTTGCCGGTCTCGACGACGCACAGCGCACCGTCGTCGCCGACGTGCTGCACGGTCCAGGTCTGCCGGTTGGCCACGCCGAGCGTGGACTCGTTGCTGCGGGTCTGGATCACGTCCCCGGCGCCGATGGGCAGCCCGTCGCTGCCGAACACCGTCCGCCCGTCGTCAACCTCGTCGCAGTCGACGCGCTCGGCACGGATGCGTTCGTTGAGCGCCCGGGCCTCGTCGTTCGTCGCGGCGGTGATCGCATCCGCTGTACTCGTCGTCGTGGCGATGGCCGACCGCAGGTCCTCATCGGTGTCGTGCAGGACGATCAGTCCGTGGTCGTTCAGCCGATCGAAGATCGCGGTGGGGTTTCGGGCATGCCGCAGCTCGAGCGTGAGCGCCGCATACGCGGGGTCGGTGAAGCGGTGCAGGCTCGTCATATCGACGACTGCTGGGGTGAGTTTGATGGCGACGTCGAGCACTCCTCCGCGTCCGACGGCGGGGAGTTGCGCCCGGTCTCCGACGAGCGCGACCGTCGCCCCGGCTTCGTCCGCGACGTGCAACAGGGCGAGGGCGGAGTCCTGGTCGAGCATCCCTGCCTCGTCGACGACGATCCGCTGACCTCGCGCGAGACGCTCCTCCCGCGCCGGCCCCCGGTAGGTGCTTCCAGTCTCGGGATCGGCGTCACCGAGCTTGAGGCGTGTCCACACGCCGTCGCTGTTCCACCGGAACACGTGTGCGTAGACGAGCGCGGCCACGGAGTCGGTCGGGATGCCGAGTTCCTGCGCCGCGACGTCGGCGGCCTTCTTCGTCGGCGTGACGACCCGCGTCCCACGGCCCTCGGCTGCTGCGGCTTCGATGGCCGTCTTGAGCATGGTCGTCTTACCCAACCCCGCGGCGCCTTCGACCACGACGAGCGGGTTGGCGGATGCGACGACTGCGGCCGCTCGTTCCTGGTCATCATCCAGGCCCGCCTGCACCGCGAGCTTGTGTACGCCCGGGATGCGCTGGTTGGACTTCTCCGCGCGTGCGGTGAGCAGGTCGCGCAGGTCCGTCTCGGCAGCGACGGCGCGCAGCGATGTCAGATGCGCGACGTGCTCCGGCTTCGGCGCGCCGGGTGGGAGGACGGAGAGGCAGTCCGATGCTACGAGCTGCGTCGCCAGTTGCACGAACTCTCGTAGCTCCTCGGGTGTGGCTTGCACGCCGTGCTCGGTGGTGATGCGGGTGACGTGCTCGCGCAGCGTATGCGCCGTCCACGCCGATGCACCCGCCGCCGCACGGTCAAGTGCACGAGATGCGACTTCTTCGATGCGCAGTTCGTCGAGCGCGACCGGTGCAGGCCTGTGCGCCCGTGGTGCATCCGGACTGTAGCCGGCGTCTTCGAGCCCCGCGCGCCAACCGGCCTCGTTGCCGAGCACCGTGGGCTTCTTCCCCGGGCGTTCGTGCTCCCACGCCTTCGCTTTCAGCCGCGCCCGCACGACCGGCCCGGGTTCCTCGCCGGGATGCGCAGCTTCCCACTTGGCCTCGAAGGTGGCGAGATTGCGTTCGACCTGCGCACCGCGCTTCGACAGGGCCGCGTTGAACGGCTCCAGCTCTGCGACCTCTCCCGTCGCCGGGTCGAGAGTGAGACCGCTCTTGTCGAGTACGGCGGCAAGTTGCGGGTGCGCGGCGATGATCGCGGTGCCAAGTGCGCGAATCGCACCCTGCTGCTTGAACAGCGCCGCGGTGTCCAGACCGCGCCACTTCCCCGCGGAGTAGACGCGGGTGCCGATCTGGAAGTGGATGTGCCGGTGCGGGTCACCCGCACGGCTGGTCTTGTGCGCGACCGCGACGGTCTGCAACTGCTGCACCGGCACAATCTCTCGCGCGTGCCGAGGCCCGATCCGGGTGACCGAGTGCTGGGCGAGCCAGGGTCGGATCTCCGCCGCCGCATCCTGTTGCGCGGCGTCGAGCGCGTCGGAAACCTCCGGATGCAGGGTGGCGGCGATGGAGAGAGACTTCGGGGCGTTGATCACCATCTCCGCAAACCGCGGCGAACCCCGCATCCCCTCGCCCGCGCCGCGCGGGGTTCCCATCGATGTGCCGCTAATCGGGTCCGTCCAGTCGACCCATGCGGCGTACTGCTCCGGGTTGAGCGTGCGCCCCTCGATGACCTCGCCCGCGGCGTCGGTGACGGTGAACCCCGGCAGCGCGGTGCCGCCCTCCAGGTAGTACTCGTCGGCGGTGGATCTGTCGGACTCCAGGTACCGGCACGCAGCCGTGCCGGTACCGCGGAACAGGATCACGCCGCCTTTCACCCCGCGCCTCCTCACGAGTCGTCTCATGAGGGAGGTGCGCACGCCCCACCCGCGGTGGCAGAGGTCGCGAATCGCCTCGATCTGCTGCGGGGTGAGCATCGCGGTCTACTTCTCCAGTGTCGGCAGTCGGGTGACGTCGCGCACCGGGTTCGTCGGGATCGCGTCGTCGCGCACGGCGAACCCGCAGATGCGCGACAGCACCGAACGCGCCTTCCGCGCTGCGGACACGCCCCGGTCGGCGAGGAGGTTCTGGATGATCCGGTCGCAGCGGCCGACCGTGAGCACATCCAGGGCGACGCCGCCACAGACGGGGACGAAGGTGAGACGGACGGTGGTCTCGTAGTTCTCATACGTCGACCACGACAACGTGCCGTTCTCGGCGCGCACCTTCACCGTCGGCAGCCACGCCTCCGTCGCCTCCGGGATGGTCGATACGGCGGTGACGATGGCCTTCGTGTGCGTCGTCAGGGTCTTCGCGCGCGACAGCAGTTCCTCGCGGGCTGCATCCTCGGTAGCGGCTTCGGCGCGGAGCGGCACCGGCTCGCCGGAGTCCTCGCGCATCCGGGCGCGTGCCCGCCACTTGCCGTTCGCGAGTTGTGTCACCTGCACTGGACCGACCTAACCCGCGGCGATCTTAGGCCTAGCTATGGCGTTGCTCTCGGCCCCAGGCGAGCACGTCGTCGCGGTCGTACTTGACGTGCCGACCGAGCTTCAGCCACGGCGGTCCGGACTTCGTGAGTCGCCAGCCTTCGAGTGTGCGCTCGGGCACGCCCAGCAGCACGGCGACCTCGGCCTGGGTCAGGAACGCGGGCTCGACCGCGATGCGTGCATGAGCTTCCATGCCTGACAGGTGCGGAGCGCGTACCCGCGCGAACGAGCGGGGGCGACTGCGTCCCTCATCGGCAGAGACGACCACGAAACGCGCCCCGTGGGGGTTTCTGGTCACTGGACGCCAGATCGGCCCATTCGATGGAGTGAGAAAGGAGCCGGACTTCCTAGAGAACTCTAGCGATTCGTTGCTGGGGTACCTGGACTCGAACCAAGAACAACTGAACCAGAATCAGCCGTGTTGCCAATTACACCATACCCCAATGGCGAAGAACGCCAGCGGACAGCATAGCCCATCCGATCCGCCTCCGCCAATCGGCGCCGCGGCGAGACGACGATGGCCGCCGGTGTCCGGGTCAGGCCGCTATTCCTCCCGGCGGTGGCGCCGCGTGTCGGGGGCGAGGCCGAGGAGATCCCGGTTGATCGTCACCGCGGTGTGGGCACCGGATCCGGCCGCCATGATGAGCATCTGCGGGCCCGGAGGCGCCGTCTCGCCGGCGGCGTAGACGCCGGGCACGCTCGCGCGGCCTTCGTCGTCGACCTTGATGAGGCCGTGCTTCGAGCGGGCGAGGCCGAGGGGCTCGGCGAAGGCGAGGCGGGTGTCGTAGTCGGGACGGACGAACGCGGCCTGGCACTCGACGACGCCCTCCTCCCCCGTCTCGTCGACGACCCTGAGGCCGGTGAGCCCTTCGCGGTCGCCGAGCGCCTCGACGACGCGGCGGCGGTCGACCTCGAAGCCGCGCTCGCGCAGTCGCTCGGCCTTCGCCTCGGAGATCGTGTCCACGTCGGCGAACAGGACGATCTCGTCGCTCCACCGGCTCAGCAGCACGGCTCGCTCGTCGAGCCTCGGGGCGCCGGGGAAGCCGAAGAGGGCGATCCGCTTGCCGCGGTGATCCCAGGCGTCGCAGGCGAGGCAGGAATGGATCGTCGTGCCGTAGAAGGCGCGCAGGTTCGCGACGTCCGGCAGCCGCTCGGAGATGCCGGCGGCGATGAGGACCGCCTTGGCGCGCACCTCGCGGGGCGCGGAGCCGCGGACGGGCGTCGAGGTCACGAGGAAGCGGTAGCCGTCGGCATCCGCCTCGGCCGCCCCGCGCTCGTCCTGCCCCAGCGGCTCGATCGAGGTCACCTCGCCGAACTGCACCTCGCCGTGCTCGTAGTGCTCGACCGACTCGCGGCCGAGCGCCCGCAGCTCGTTCGGCGGAACGTTGTCGCGCGTGAGGAACGCGTGCGCGGCGAGCGTCGCCGAGTGGCGCGGACGGTTCGAGTCGAGCACGAGCGTCGGCCGCTGCATGCGCGCGAGGAGCATCGCCGCCTGCAGGCCCGAGGGGCCGCCGCCGACGATGACGACGTCGTAGTCGCCGCGGACCGGCTCGGGCACGGCCATGGCTATCGCTCGCCCTCGGCCGGGGCCGGGCCCAGGCGATCCGTCAGCTTCGCGAGGCGGGCGAGCGTCTCGGCGCGGCCGAGCAGCTCCATCGACTCGAAGAGCGGCGGCGAGACGCGGCGGCCGGAGACCGCGACGCGGAGCGGCCCGAAGGCGACGCGCGGCTTGAGGCCGAGGCCGTCGATGAGCGCGGCGCGGAGCGCGGCCTCGATCGCCTCGGTCGTCCACTCCCCCTCGCCGAGCGCCTCGAGCGCCGCCGTCGAGGCCGCGAGCACCTCGGGGGCGTCGGCCTTGAGCGAGGCGAGCGCGTCGTCGGCGACCTCGAGCTCGGATGCCGTCGTGAAGAGGAATCCGACCATGCCGCTCGCCTCGCCGAGCAACGTCATGCGCTCCTGCACGAGCGGCGTCGCCTTCGCGAGCAGCTCGAGCTGCGCGGCCGTCGGTTCCGGGGGCAGCACGGCGTCGCGCTGGAGGTACGGGATCATCCGCTTCGTGAACTCGGCCGGGTCGAGGCGACGCATGTGCTCGCCGTTGATGGCCTCGGCCTTGGCGAGGTCGAAGCGGGCCGGGTTCGGGTTCACGTCGCGGACGTCGAACGCGGCGGTCATCTCGTCCATCGTGAACACGTCGCGGTCGGCGGCGATCGACCAGCCGAGCAGGCTCAGGTAGTTGAGCAGGCCCTCGGGGAGGAAGCCGCGGTCGCGGTGGTGGAAGAGGTTCGACTCGGGGTCGCGCTTCGAGAGCTTCTTATTGCCTTCGCCCATGACGTACGGGAGGTGGCCGAAGCGGGGCACCGCGGTGGCGACGCCGATGTCGACGAGCGCCTGGTAGAGCGCGATCTGGCGCGGGGTCGAGGAGAGGAGGTCCTCGCCGCGGAGGACGTGCGTGATGCCCATGAGCGCGTCGTCGACGGGGTTCACGAGCGTGTACAGCGGGGCGCCGTTCGGGCGCACGACGACGAAGTCGGGGAACGATCCGGCCTTGAAGGTGATCTCGCCGCGGACGAGGTCATCGAAGGAGAGGTCGACGTCCGGGACGCGCAGGCGCAGGCTCGGCTGGCGGCCCTCGGCGCGGAGCTGCTCGCGCTCGGCGTCCGTGAGGTCGCGCTCGAAGTTGTCGTAGCCCTGGCGCGGGTCGCGGCCGTTCGCGAGATTGCGGGCCTCGATCTCCTCGGCCGTCGCGAACGACTCGTAGAGGTGGCCGGCGGCCTTGAGCTTCTCGATGACGTCCTGGTAGATCGCGGTGCGCTGCGACTGGCGGTACGGCTCGTGCGGGCCGCCGACGCCGACGCCCTCGTCCCAGCCGAGGCCGAGCCAGCCGAGGGCCTCGAGGATCTGCTCGTAGCTCTCCTCCGAGTCGCGCTCGGCGTCGGTGTCCTCGATGCGGAAGACGAACGTGCCTCCCGTGTGCTTCGCATACGCCCAGTTGAAGAGGGCGGTGCGGATGAGGCCGACGTGCGGCGTTCCGGTCGGCGACGGGCAGAAGCGGACGCGGACGTCCTTGCCCTCGGCGGTGGTCACGGGTGCGTTGGAGGCAGACATCCCCTCGATTCTAGGCCGCGGGCCGCCCCTCCCCCTCCCGCTTCTTCGGATCGGTGATCGCCGACGCTCCATGCTGGTTCCTGATCACATATGCGTCGTTCTGGAACCGCTCCCGGCAGACCGCCCACGTCTCCACGACCGCCGGCACCTCCTGGCCCAGCACCGGATCCGGCATCCCGGCGGCCGCCCACGCCCGGTTGCGCCTCGTCCACAGCTGCTCGCGCCGGGCCATGACGGCGCGGATCGTCGCCAGCACCTGCTCGGGCCGCTCGACGACGTCCCAGTACGTGAACCGGAGCACGTGGAAGCCGAGCCGCTGCAGGGCGTTGTCGCGGTTCCGATCCCGCTGCACCTGCTCGCCCTTGTGGAACTCGATGCCGTCCGCCTCGACGATGAGCCGGTCGCCGATGAGGAAGTCGACGCGGCCCACGCCCCAGATCCGCATCTGCGTCCGGAACCTGACCCCGGCGCGGCGCAGCAGCATGCGGAGCAGGCTCTCGGTGCCGGATTCGGCGCTCGGGTCGACGCGCAGCGCGAGCCTGCGACCGTGCTCGCCCGCCGCGCGGAGCGAGGCGGCGACCTCGGCCGGCGAGAGGATCCCGCGGCGCAGCACGGAGTCGAGGACCGCGACGGCGGCGTCACCCAGCTCGCATCGGCCCAGGCAGGTGACGGCGATCGACGCCTCGTCGAGCGCGGAGAGGACCGGGACCCGAGGGCCGGGCGCGATGTGGGCGATGACGC
Organism: Pseudoclavibacter triregionum; assembly: GCA_910822395.1. Taxonomy (GTDB): domain Bacteria; phylum Actinomycetota; class Actinomycetes; order Actinomycetales; family Microbacteriaceae; genus Pseudoclavibacter; species Pseudoclavibacter triregionum. Next base: position 1,278,747 of record OU365335.1, on the reverse strand, counting down.
CGGGCGTGACCGAGTGGGAGGAGGCGAACCGGGTGTGCACGCCGCTGGCGGCGGAGCGGGCCGCGAGCGGCGGCGGGCTCCATGCCCCGCGGAGGACGAGCGCGTTCACACAGCTCAGCGCGCCTCCGGCGGCGACGGCGCGCACGACGTCCGGGTGCGCGCCCTCGGCCCGATACCAGCCCGGCCGCACTCGCTCCAGTCCGGCTCCTCGGATCAGGCGACGTGCCTCATCGCGCTCGATCCCGGCCGCGGACATCGCCCGCAGCGACACGACGCCGCCCCCGCGGCGGATCAGCTCCTCCAGCTCCACGGCCCCGATTCCAGCCGATTCCGCGCCGGCCCGTCGGCTGTTCTCCACAGGCCGCCCAGAAAGACGCATATGTGATCGCGGACGCGCATAGCGCGTCCGCGATCACATACGCGAAGAACTGGGTGGGCTTGCCGAAGGCCGGGGCTTCCGACTGGCAGCCCGCCGGCGGCCGGGCTAGCGCTTGGAGGCGATGACGGGGTTGCGGAGGGTGCCGAGGCCCTCGATGGAGCACTCGACGACGTCGCCGTGCTCGAGGGGGCCGACGCCCTTCGGCGTGCCGGTGAGGAGGATGTCGCCCGGCAGCAGCGTGAAGATGCTCGAGGCGTACTCGACGAGCGTCGCGACCGAGCGCTCGGCGAGGGCGAGGTCGCCCTCCTGGCGCAGCTCGCCGTTCACGCGGCACTCGATGCGGCCCTTGGTCGAGTCGAACTCGGTCTCGATGAAGGGGCCCGTCGGGCAGAAGGAGTCGAAGCCCTTCGCGCGCGACCACTGGCCGTCCTTCTTCTGCAGGTCGCGGGCCGTCACGTCGTTCGCGATCGTGTAGCCGAAGATGACCTGCTCGGCGTGCTCGGCCGGCACGTTCCGGGCGATCGAGCCGATGACGACGGCGAGCTCGGCCTCGTGCTCGACCCGCTCCGACTGCACGGGCAGGATGATCGGCGCGTCCGGCCCGATGACCGAGGTGTTCGGCTTGAGGAACATGAGCGGCTCGCCCGGGACCTCGTTGCCGAGCTCCGCCGCGTGCTCCGCGTAGTTGCGGCCGAAGGCGACGACCTTCGAGCGCGGGATGAACGGGGCGAGGGTCTGCACGTCCGCGACCTTGACGCGCTCCTCGGTCGTCTCGAACCCGACGTAGAGCGGGTCGCCGTAGAGCTTCACGAGCTCGTCGCCGGCGCCCTCCTCCTCGTCGAGGATCCCGTAGCAGAGCTGTCCCTGGTGGTCGAATCGCGCGATCTTCACGCGGACGAGTCTAGGACCGGCCGCCGCGCCGGGATGTGAGCGGTCAGGGCGCACGCGGAAGGGCCCCGCCGCGAGGCGGGGTCCTTCCGATCGAGCGAGCGAGCGGGTCAGCAGGCGGGCTGCGAGCCGAGCGCTACCGCTCCGCGGACGCTGCCGTCGACCCGCCCGCCGCCTTCGCCGCGTCCGCCTCGCCGGCCTCGCGCAGCAGCGCCGCCTCCGTGAGGACCTCGAGCTTCCCCTCGTCGACCGAGGTGCCGACCGGGATCGTCTCGCCGCGGAAGAACGCCGGGTGGCGGAAGCGCATGACGATCATGAGGACGACGCCGATGAGCAGGACGCCCATGCCGAACACGAACACGAGGCCCACGCCGTCCTGCGCGACGCCGTTCTCGTCGTAGCTCGTCGCGAAGATCGCCGAGCCCGAGCCGTAGTCCGGCGCCATCGAGTCGATGAGCGTCTTCACGAACATCGCGACGAGCGCGAGGCCGCCGAGCAGCGGGAAGAGGAACTCGAAGAAGAACTTCCGCACCGAGGTGAACATCGACTTCCGGAAGTACCAGACGCACGCGAGGCCCGTGAGCCCGTAGTAGAAGCAGACCATGAGGCCGAGGGCCGTGATCGTGTCCCAGAGCGCGTTCTCGGAGATGAGGCGCATGACGACGTAGAAGCCGATCGCGGCGCCCGCCGACCAGAAGGTCGCGACGGCCGGGGTCATCCGCTTCGAGTCGACGCGTCCGAACGACTTCGGCAGCGCCCCGTAGTGGCCCATGGCGAGGAGCGTGCGCGAGGGCGAGACCATCGTCGACTGCAGCGAGGCCGCCGAGGAGGCGAGGATCGCGACCGACATGAGGATCGCGAACGGCCCCATGATCGGCCCCGCGAGCACCGCGAAGATCGACTCCTGGTTCTCGACGTTACCGGCCGAGAGCTCCCCGTCGGGCGAGATGCCCGCGTAGGCGAGGGTCGCGACGGTGACGAGCAGGTAGATGATCATGATGCCGCCGATGGTGAGGAGCGCGGCGCGGCCGGGGGTCTTCTCCGGGTCCTTCGCCTCCTCGTTCATCGTGACGACGACGTCCCAGCCCCAGAACATGAAGATCGAGAGCGAGAGGCCGGCGATGAGCGTCGAGGTGTCGCCGACGGCGAGCGGGTTGAACCAGTCGGGCGAGACGGGCGTCGCGTCGAAGGCCCGGCCGCCGCCGATCGCGACGAACGCCATGATCACGTAGAAGGCGAGCGCGAGCACCTGGAAGCCGACGAGGATGTACTGGAACATCTTCGTCTCCTCGACGCCCCGGTAGGAGATCCAGGCGGCGATGGCGACGAAGATCCCCGTGACGGGGATGTTCACCCAGAGCTCGCCGGCGAGCTCGGCGAGCGAGTCGTTCTGGAAGACCTGCGCGAGCAGGATGAAGAGGAAGTCGACGGCGACCGCCGCGAGGTTCGAGAGCACGAGGATCGTCGCCGCGATGAGGCCCCAGCCGGCCATCCAGCCGACCCACGGCCCGAAGGCGCGGCTCGCCCAGGTGAAGGACGTGCCGGAGTCGGGCATCGCGTTGTTGAGCTCGCGGTAGCCGAAGAGCACGAGAAGCATCGGCACGAAGCCGATGAGGAGGACGGCGGGCACCTGGAAGCCGACCTCGGACACGGTCGGGCCGAGGCCCGAGGTGAGCGTGTACGCGGGCGCGATGCAGGAGATGCCGATGACGGCGCCGGCGATGGAGCCGACCTTGCCGACGGAGAGGCCCTTCGAGGAGAGCTGTCCGCCGGCGACGGGGATGGCGCCGGTCGGCGGCTGCGGGGGGACGGGGACGATCTCGGGCATATGAGGTCCTCTGGGGTCGGAGACGACGCTGTCTCGCAGGAGGGAGCGGGGTCTGGGGGGAAGTGCGGAGATGAGGGGCGGCCGGGCGGATGCCGAGCCGGGCGGATGCCGAGCCGGGCAGACGCCCGCCCGGCCGGAGCGCCGGGAGGGCGGGGCGGGGCGCGGGAGGAACCCGCCGCGCCCCGCCCCGGTCGAGGGGAGGCCGGTCGCTACTCGGACTCGAGGATGCGCTGCGCCGTGCGCTCGCCCATCCGGACGGCGCCGTCGACGTGCTGGTAGCCCTCGGCGGCGAGGTCGGAGCTCGACCAGTAGATCGGCCCGACGGGCACGTCCTGGGTGGCGCCCCAGCGGTGGAGGCCGCCGAGGTCGTAGCTCGTGGCGTAGGCGCCGCGCGTCCACTCCTCCGAGCCCCAGTCCGAGAGGTAGAAGGCGTTGGGCTCGAGGGCCTTGGGGCCGAGGTACTCGGCCATCCCCTCGAGGATCGCCTTCTTGCGGGCCTCGTCGTCGAGGGCCCACATCTCCTCGGCCTTCACGTCGACGACGAAGCCGACGAGCGTGCCCATCTCCTCGCCGTGGTTCGTGTTGTCGTAGATCTCCTGCACGAGGCGGCCGGCGCCGAAGCAGGTGCCGTCGAGGCCGTCCTCGCGCCAGAACGGGGTGTCGTACCGCGCGTGGACCTTGATGACGAGGCCCATCGAGTGGTGCTGGTGGACGATCTGCTGCGTGCGCGGCAGCGGCGGCACGAAGGAGACGCGCGAGTAGAGGTTCGGCGGGACGGCCATGATCGCGTGGCGGGCGCGGACGGCGAGGCGGTCGCCGATCGCGGTGACCGTCGCGGGCTTCCCGGCGCCGGCGTCCTCCCACTCGATGGTGCGGACGGGATTCGAGAGGATGACGTCCTCGCCGAGCTCCTCGGCCATCCGGAGCGAGACCGACTGCATGCCGCCGACGACGCGCTTGTCGAGGATGAAGTCCTCGTCGACGAGGTTGTCGAAGGAGCCGGCCGAGGCGGCCATGAGGATCGCCTGGAGCGCCGAGAAGGCGTGCGCAGGCTTCGTGAGCATGCCGCCCGCCACGAAGATGCCGATGTTGTCGCAGGCCTCCTCGTCGTCGGAGAGCGAGCGGAGCCAGTGGTGGAAGGAGATCGAGTCGAGCTCGGCGGCGCGCGGGTGGGCCCAGGGCTTCTCGCAGCCGACTTCGGCGGCGAGCGAGTTGAGCTCGTCGATCATCTTCTGCATCTCGGCCTTCGTCGACTCGGAGACGGGGAACCAGTCGCCCTCGTACTCGGAGCGGACGCCGTCGGGCGAAATGTAGACGTGGCGGTAGCCGCGGTGGCGCGAGAAGGTCTCGAGGCCGAGCTCCTCGACGAGCGCGATGAGCGCGGTCTGGTCGGGCGAGATCCACTGGCCGCCGATCTCGAAGAAGGCGCCGTCGATCGTGTCGCTCCAGGTGCGGCCGCCGACGCGGTCGCGGGCCTCGAGGACGGCCACGGTCTTGCCGGCGGCCTTGAGGCGGCGGGCGGCGGTGAGGCCGGAGGGTCCGGCTCCGATGATGACGACGTCGCGGTCGATGGTCTCCATGCGGCACTCCTTCGTGCGGGCGGCCCTGCGTGCGGCCGGCGGTCGGTCCGTGGCGGGAGGTGAACGCCATTAATTATTGACGTTAACCCACGTGCGCGCGGCACGCAAGGCCCCGTCGCCGCGGGAGGTAGCCTCGAATCCGAGGCGCGCCGCCGCATGGCGCGCCCGAGCGCGAGGAGGCGAGATGCCGGACGGCACCACCGCGCCCTCGCGCGCCCGCCGCGCGGGCCGCCCCCGCCATCCCCTCCTCACGATCGAGGGCATCGTCGACGCGGCCCTCCAGGTGCTCGCCCGCCACGGCACCGAGGGCCTCACGATGTCGCGGATTGCCGGCCTCCTCGAGGTCACCCCCGCCGCGCTCTACAACCACGTCGAGTCGAAGGACGAGATCCTCCTCCACGTCCAGGACCGCCTCATGGACCAGGTCGACGTCTCCGGCCTCGGCCGCGAGCCGTGGCCGGACGCCCTCCGCCGCTGGGCGCGCAGCTACCGCGACGTCATGGCGGCGAGCCCCGGGCTCATCGAGCACATCGCGCTCATGCCCATCCGCGGCGCGGAGCGGACGACGGCGATGTACGAGCGCCTCGCGAGGGCGCTCGCCGAGCTCGGCTGGCGGCGCCGCTCGATCGTGCCGGCGATCGTCGCGCTCGAGTCGTTCATCTTCGGCTCGGCCCTCGACGCGAACGCGCCGGACGACATCTTCGAGCTCGACGAGGACGCCGACGCCCCCGCCTTCGCGGCCGCGACCGCGGCCCACTTCGGCGAGCGCGCCCCCGGCGAGGCCGCCGAGGTCTCGTTCATCGTCGGCCTCGACGCCCTCCTCGGCAGCCTCGCCGAGCGCGCGGGCGTCGCGTGGCCGGCCGAGTCGCCGCGCTTCATCCCGACGAGCGCGGCGGAGGCCGAGGAGCTCGGGATCCCGTTCCCCGGCGGCCCCGCGACGGCGCAGCGGCCGGCGGGCTGAGCGGGCCGGTTGAGCGGTCCGGTTCAGCGGGCCGGCTGACCGGGCCTGAGGCCTCCGCCCCGCCATCCGCCCGGCGTTGTGCCCGCGCACAGCCGCCTAGACTCGCCTCATGCCGGCCACCATCGCCTCGCTCCTCGCCGACCAGGAGCTCGGCCTCCGCCTCGTCGTGGGCGAGGAGGACGCCCTCCGCGAGCCCGTCGAGTGGGCGACGACGACCGAGGTCGCCGATCCCTCCCCCTTCCTCACGGGCGGCCAGCTCGTGCTCACGACGGGCATGCGGCTCTCGACGCCGCGCGCGCAGCGCCAGTTCATCCGCGCCCTCGTCGCCGCCGACTCGCGCGGCGTCGGCTTCGGCTGCGGCTTCGAGCACGAGGAGATCCCCGAGGCGCTCCTCGACGAGGCGCGGCAGTCGGGCCTGCCGGTGCTCGACGTCGCGTACGCCGTGCCCTTCAGCCGCATCACGCGCGCGATCTCCGAGGCGGCGGCGAGCGAGCAGGTCGCCGAGCTCGCGACCCTCCACCGCCTCCACCAGCAGCTCGTCACCTCGATGACCTCCGGCGGCCTCGCGGGCGTCGTCGACGAGCTCGCGCGCATCACGGGCGCCCGCGTCGCCGTGAGCCGCTACGGCGAGATCCTCGCCGGACGCCTCGAGGCCGAGGGCGGCGACGCGGGCGCGCCCGCGCGGCTCGACGACGAGGGCATCGAGGCGTGGGACGCCTTCCCCATCACCGTCGGCCGCGGGACGCTCTCGACGCTCCACATCTCCCGCCCGCGCGCCCACGAGGGCCTCCTCAGCTACGCGCGCGCCCTCATCGCGCTCCAGCTCTCGGAGCAGCTGCGCCGCGGCCTCGCCGAGCGCGAGCGGGCGGGCGAGGTCGTCGGCGACCTCGTGCGCGGGCGATTCTCCGACTCGGAGGCCGAGATCCGCCTCGGCGCGCTCGGCGTCTCCGGCGGCCGGCATCGCGTGCTCGTCGTCGCGGGCGACGCCCGCCGCCCGCGCGAGCTCGCGGGCATGCCGCTGCCGATCTCGCTCGCCGGCGCCGCCTCCGCGGTCGTCGACGGCGAGCTCGTCGTGCTCCTGCCGGGCCGCCTCGACGCGCGCGCGGCCGCGGAGGCGATCGTCGGGCTCGGCCGCGCCGCGGGCGTCGACGCGCGGGTCGGCATCGGCGACGCGTACCCCCTCTCGGAGGCGCTGCGCTGGAGCTACTTCGAGGCCCGAGACGCGCTGAGCCGCCTCGACCCGGACGCGCCGATCGCCGAGGCGTCCCGGCTCTCGATCTCCTCGCTCCTCCTCGCGAGCCAGGACGTGCCCGTCCGCGAGCTCGCCGCGGAGGTGCTCGGCCCGCTCGAGGACGCCGATCGCGAACAGGGCTCCTCCCTCGTCGCGACGCTCGACGCGTACCTGTCGGAGTCGGGCGCCGTGGGCACGGTCGCGGCCCGGCTCGGGACGCACCGGAACACCGTCCGCTACCGCCTCGACCAGATCGCCCAGCTCACGGGCCTCGATCCGCGCGTGACGAGCGAGGCGGTGCAGCTCTACCTCGCACTCCAGGCGCGCACGCTCCTCGGCCGCGACGGCCGTCCGGGCCGCGGCCGGACGGCCTAGGCGTCGGGCGACCTAGGCAGGGGGACGACGCCAGGCACGACGAAGGGCGCCGAGGTCTCCCCCGCCGCCCTCCGCTCAGAACATCCGCTCAGGTCATCCGCCGCCCGCTAGACGAGGCGGACGAGCCAGCCGTTCCGGTCCTCGACGAGCCCGTTCTGGATGCCCGTGAGCGTCGCGCGCAGGCGCATGCTCAGCGACTCCTCCGTCACCGGCGGGTTCTCGAGGGTGAAGTCGGTCGACTTGAGCACGCCGATCGGCGAGACGACCGCGGCCGTGCCGCAGGCGAAGGCCTCGACGATCTCGCCCGAGGCGACGCCCTCGCGCCACTCCGTGAGCGAGATGCGGCGGCGCTCGACGCGGCGGCCCTCCTGCTCGCAGAGCTCGAGGAGCGTGTCGCGGGTGACGCCGGGGAGGATCGAGTCGGAGTCGGGGGTGAGGACGGCGCCGTCCTTCGTGACGAGGACGATGTTCATGCCGCCGAGCTCCTCGAGGTACTCGCCCTCGCAGGCGTCGAGGAAGAGCACCTGCTCGCAGCCCTGCTCGTAGGCCTCGTTCGTCGGGAGGAGCGAGGCGGCGTAGTTGCCGCCGCACTTCGCGGCGCCCGTGCCGCCGCGGCCCGCGCGCGAGTACTGCTCCGAGAGCCAGATGCTCACGGGGCGCGTCGGGTCGGCGAAGTAGGAGCCCGCCGGGCAGGCGATGACGCAGAAGGTCGCCGTGTGGGCGGCGCGCACGCCGAGGTAGTTCTCGTTCGCGATCGTGAAGGGGCGCAGGTACAGCGCCTTGCCGGCGCCGGCCTCGGGCACCCAGGCCTCGTCGATCTCGACGAGCGCCTTCACGGCCCCGATGAAGAGCTCGTCCGGGAGCTCCGGCAGGGCGAGGCGGTGCGCGGAGCGGCGCATCCGCTCGGCGTTCTTCTCGGGGCGGAAGGTGTGGACCGAGCCGTCCGCGTGGCGGTACGCCTTGAGGCCCTCGAAGATCTCCTGGCCGTAGTGGAAGACGGCCGAGGCGGGGTCGAGCTGGAAGGGGCCGTAGGGGACGACGCGGGCGTCGTGCCAGCCCTCGTCGACCGTCCAGTCGATGAGGACCATGTGATCCGTGAAGTGCTTGCCGAAGCCGGGGTCGGCGAGGATCTCCGCGCGCTGCTCGGCCGGGAACGGGCTCGGGTTGCGCTCGATGCGGAACTCGGGGGCCGGCGCGGCGGGGGCGGCGAGCTCCTCGGCGTCGATGCGGTCGGCGGCGGGCTCGGGGGCGGGGTGCGTCATAGGGGATGCGTCCTGATTCGAAGTGAGCGGGAGACGTCAGGCCGGACGGGATGTCAGGCCAGACCGGCTGGTCAGGCGAGACGGGCGGCGATCGCGTCGCCGATCTCGGACGTCGTGCGGACGGCGTCGGCGCGCGCCGCGAGGTCCTCGCGGCAGGCGCGCTCGATGCGCTCGGCCGCGGCCTCGTGCCCGAGGGTCCGGGCGAGGATGGCGGTCGAGAGGATCGCGGCGGTCGGGTCGGCCTTCTGCTGGCCCGCGATGTCGGGGGCCGAGCCGTGGACGGGCTCGAACATGCTCGGGAACTCGCCGCTCGGGTTGAGGTTGCCCGAGGCGGCGGTGCCGATGCCGGCCGTGACGGCCGCGGCGAGGTCGGTGAGGATGTCGCCGAAGAGGTTGTCCGTGACGATGACGTCGAAGCGCGCCGGGTCGGTCACGAGGAAGATCGTCGCCGCGTCGACGTGGAGGTAGTCGACCGAGATCTGCGGGTACTCGGCCGCGACCTCGTTCACGATGCGCTGCCACATGACGCCCGCGTGGACGAGGACGTTCTTCTTGTGGACGAGCGTGAGGCGCTTGCGGGGGCGCGAGGCGGCGAGCTCGAAGGCGTAGCGGACGACGCGCTCGACGCCGAAGGCCGTGTTCACGCTCGTCTCGTTCGCGATCTCCTGCGCGGATCCCGTGCGGATCGAGCCGCCGTTGCCGACGTAGGGGCCCTCGGTGCCCTCGCGGACGACGACGAAGTCGATCTCGCCCGGGTCCGCGAGCGGGCTCGTCGCGTTCGGCATGAGGGCCGCGGGTCGGAGGTTCACGTAGTGGTCGAAGGCGAAGCGGAGCTTGAGGAGCAGGCCGCGCTCGACGAGGCCGCCGGCGAGGCGCGGATCGGCCGGGTCGCCGCCGATCGCGCCGAGGAGGATGGCGTCGTGCTTGCGCAGCTCCTCGAGGTCGGCGTCGTCGAGGATCTTCCCCGTCTCGAGGAAGTGGCCCGCGCCGAAGGGGTACTCGGTCTCGTCGACCTCGATGCCGTCCGTCTTCAGCGCCGCCTTGAGCACCTTGCGCGCCTCGGCGGTCACCTCCGGGCCGATGCCGTCTCCGGCGATGACGGCGAGGTCGAGACGATCCGACATGGCGCTCCCTTCGTGCGGCGCGGACGCGCGCGGCGTGGCCTCCCAGTCTAGGCGCGCAGGCGAGGGCCTCCCGCGGGCGGACGCGCGGCGGCGATCGGCGCGGGAGGATCAGGGCAGCGGCGCCGGCCGCCGGGGTCGCCGACGACCCGAAGCCGCCGGAGGCCGGAGGGAGCGAACATGATCGTCGTCACGACCAACGAGGTGCCCGGGCACCGCATCGTCGCCGTGCACGGGGAGGTGATGGGGCTCACGGTGCGCTCGCGCGACTACGGCTCGCAGTGGGTCGCCGGTTGGCGCTCGCTCGGCGGAGGCGAGCTGCCGGAGTTCACGCAGATGCTCCACGAGGGCCGTATGCAGGTCATGGCGCGGATGGTCGACGAGGCGCTCGCCCTGGGCGCGAACGCCGTCGTCGCGATGCGCTTCGACTCCTCCCAGGTGGGGCAGACGTGGACGGAGGTGTGCGCGTACGGGACGGCCGTGACGATCCAGAACCTCGACCCGAGCCGTCCGCCCGCCGTGCAGGGACGGCCGCTGCCGCCGCCGGGGTTCGCGCCGCCGATGGGGCCGCCGGCCGGCCCGCCGATGGGCCCTCGCTGAGGCGGGCGGCGGGGGTTGCCCCCCCACCGCAGGGCGTACGGTCGGGGACACAGCGGGTCGGCTGGGGCCGATCTCGGGACGCATCTCGAGGAGGCGGTGCGGATGGGTGCACGAGGCAGGATCGGAGCCCTGGCGCTCGCGATCGTCGTGACGACCGGGGTCGCGGGCTGCGCGGCCGGGTCTCCGGGCCCGACGGCGTCGGCGGGCGCGACGGGCGCCGCTGGCGCGACTGGCGCGGCCGGCGCGACTGGCGCGGCCGCGGCCGAGGCCGTCTGGGCGTTCGAGGAGCGCCCGGCGACCGCCGAGGAGGCGCGCGCCTTCCCCGGGGGCCTGCCGCTCGCCGTGGCGCGCTGGGTCGACGGCACGACCCTCGAGGTCACCCGCCTCGATTCACCGGGATGCTGGTCGATCCCCACGCGCACGGCCTTCGCGCCGCCGGGGAGCTACGAGATCGAGTTCACGATCTCGCCGCTGCCGGAGGGCGTGGAGGCCTGCGACGCGAACCTCGGCCTCGTCGTGACGACCTTCAGCGCGGTGCCGGCGCCGTCGGGCCCGGCCTCGCTCACGCTGCGCGGCGGGCCGTATGTCGCGGAGGCGGTCATCGAGCTGCCGTAGCGCGGGCCCTGCGGGATGCCGGAGTCGGCGTGCCAGAGTCGGGGGCGGGACCGCCGGTCGCACCTCATCACAAGTATTCGCACAGATGTTCGGCTCCCTCTCAGGGAACATCTGTACGATGAACCCGTCGCCGAGGCCGAGCGAGGGGAGGTGCGCGACGATGACGACGACATGGCGCGGGACCCCGCGCCCAGCCGATGGGGCGGACGCAACCGGCGCCGCCGACGCGGCGGATGCGGCCGCTGGGGCCCGTCCCAGACACGCCCCCGGACCCGGCGACCCCATCCAGGCCCTCCAGGCCGCCGAGCGCCTCGTCGCCTACGCCACCTCCGCCCGCGCCCTCGTCCTCGCCGCCCTCCACGAGCAGGCCCTCGCCCGCGCCGACGGCCTCCCCGGCGCCGCCCAGGAGCACGAGCTGCGCTCGGCCGCCGCCGAGGCCGGCCTCGCGACCGGCCGCTCCGAACGCGCCACCGCCCGCGCCATGACCGCCTCCCACACCCTCCTCACCCGATTCACGGCCACGCACGCCGCCTGGGCCCGGGCCGAGATCACCCAGCAGCACGCCGAGGCCATCGCCCGCCACGGCGCCCCCATCGACGACGAGCACCGCCGGGCCCTCTATGAGGCCGCCGCCCTTGAGGCCGCCCGAGAGCATGCCCCGGGCCGGCTCGACCTCATCGCCCGACGCCTCGCCGAGGAAGCCCGCGAGCTCCCCCTCGACGACCGCCACCGCGCCTCCGCCGAAGACCGCCGCGTCTGGGTCGACGACGCGCCCGACGGCATGTCCTACCTCACGGCCTACCTCCCCACCGTCCTCGCCCACGCCATCCGCGACCGCCTCCACCAGCACGCCGTCGTCCTCGCGGAGCTCCCGGCCGACGACCGGGCCGAGGCACAGGCCGGGGGCCACGGCCGACCAGAGGAGCGAGCCGAGAACGCCGGCGCACCCGAGCAGCCAGCTGAGCGCGCGAGCCGGGCCGAAGACCCCACCGCCGCGCGGCCGGACGCACGCCGCCCGGACCCGCGCCGCCCAGACCCGCGCACGCTCGGCGCCCGCATGGCCGACACGCTCGCCGACCTCCTCCTCACCGCCGACGCCGCCCAGATCGCCACCCGACCCGACCAGGGCGCGCGGCGCCTGGACGCCCGCATCGCCATCACCGTCCCCGTCCTCTCGCTCCTCGGCACCGACACCGAGTCCGCCGATCTGGCCGGCGTCGGCCCCATCCCCCTCGACATCGCCCGCGAGCTCGCCGCCGAGGCGCCCACGCTGGCCCGCATCCTCACCGACCCCATCCGCGAGGTCCCCCTCGCCGTCGACCGCTACGCCCCCTCGGCCGCCATGCGCGCCACCCTCGCCGCCCGCGACCGCCACTGCCGCTTCCCCGGATGCCGCCGCCCCGCGCCCCGCTGCGACCTCGACCACACCATCGACGCCGCCCACGGCGGTCCCACCGCGCTCGGGAACCTCGCCCACCTCTGCCGCTGGCACCACACCCTCAAGCACCACACCGCCTGGACCGTCCGACAGCACGCCGACGGCCACCTCGACTGGACCTCCCCCACCGGCCGCACCTACACCGACCGCCCCCACCACACCCGACCCCGCTTCACTGCTGCGGCACCGCACGCAGACACCGGACCACGCGCCCGATCCAGAGGCGGCCCGAACGCCCCCGGACACGCTCATCAGGACGACCATCGCCCCGACGGCGAGACCGCGCCCTCCGCCTGCGACCCGGTGTCGCCGGGAGCCCCGCCACGGCCGGAAGCCCCGCCACAGCCGGAAGCGCCGCCGCCGTTCTAGGACATGTCGAGCAGCCGACCCGCACCCGCAGGCGCGGCCGCTCGGCGATGCCTCCGGGCGCCCTCGCATCGCCGCGCCACCGCCCGGTAGCGTGCTCACGACGACGACCCGGGAGGCGGATATGGCCCAGAGCGAACGGCTCGCGCGCCTGCGGCTCGTGCTCGGCGACGCCGGGCTCGAGGCGCTCGAGGGGGCGACCGTCTGGGTGCTCGGTCTCGGCGGGGTCGGCTCGGCCTGCGCCGCGGCGCTCGCGCGCGGCGGGGTCGGCTCGCTCGTCGTGCTCGACCGGGATGTCGTCGAGGCGAGCAACATCAACCGGCAGGCGATCGCCTTCGTCTCGACGATCGGGCGCGAGAAGGCCGAGCTCATGGCCGAGATGATCGCCGACATCAACCCCGACTGCCGGGTCACGGCCGTCCGCGCCTACCTCTCGAAGGACGGCGCCGGCGAGACCCTCGATGCGCTCCCCCGCCCCGACTACGTCATCGACTGCATCGACACCGTCTCGCAGAAGCTCGCGATCGCGCGCTGGTGCGCCGAGCGCGGCATCCGCCTCCTCTCCTCGATGGGCGCCGCGAACAAGCTGGACCCGTGCCGGCTCGAGTTCGCGCGCATCGAGGAGACGCGGGCGTGCCCGCTCTCGCGGATCATCCGGAAGGAGTGCCGCCGGCGGGGCATCCTCGGGCTCGAGGTCCTCTCCTCGAGCGAGCTGCCGGTTGCGATCGAGGGCGACGGGACGACGAAGGCCGAGACGCTCGGCTCGATGAGCTACATGCCGCCGATCATGGGGCAGATGCTCGCGGGGCTCGCGATCCGCCGGCTCGCGGGGCTCGAGCCGATGCCGGAGCCGCCGCGGCTGCGCGATGGCACGGTCGCGGTCGCCGAGGCCGTCGACGAGGCCGGCCCGGGGGCCTGAGATGCCGACGCTCGTCGACGCGCACTGCCACCTCGACTTCCTCGAGGGATGGCCGGCGCGGCGGCGGCTGCTCGCGGCGCTCGAGGCGGACGGCATCGCGCTCGTCGCCCAGACGCTCACGCCGTCCTCCTTCCTCGAGCTCGTCGACGCGGCTCTCGGCGAGCTCGACGGCGTGGCGCCGCCGCGCTGGTCGCTCGGCTTCCACCCCTGGCGCATCGAGGGCGAGGCGCAGGCCGAGGCCGAGCTCGAGGCCTTCGCGGACGGTCTCCGCCGCACGCGCTTCGTCGGCGAGGTAGGCCTCGACTTCGCCCCTCGACGGCTCGCACAGGCGCCCGCTGAGCTGCAGACGCGCGTGCTCCGGCGCATCCTCGAGTTCGCGGGCGAGGAGGGCGAGCGGCGTGGGCCCGACGAGCCGGTCGTCGTCTCGATCCACGCCGTCCGCGCCGTGAACGAGGTCGTGGGGACGCTCGCCGAGGCGCGCGTCGCGGAGCGGAACGTCGTGCCCGTGCTCCACCGCGTCGCGCCCGGATCGCAGGAGCTGCGGCATCTCGTCGCGCTCGGCGGCTGCCTCTCCGCGCACCCCGAGCTGCTCGAGCGGCGTCGCGGGCGCGAGGCGCTCCTCGCGATGCCCGCGGATCGGCTGCTCCTCGAGAGCGACCTGCCCGCCGAGCCCATCGCCGTGACGCAGGCCGAGGCGGCCGTCGACGGCCTCGCCGCCGAACTCGCGACGGGCCTCCGCGGCGCGCTCGCCGGCCTCTCGACGCTGCGCGGCGAGCCGATGGACGAGGCCGTCGGGGCGACGCAGGCGCGGCTCTACGGCATGCGCTGAGCCGTGCGTGAGCGCCCGGGCCCCGCCGCCTACACCCCGATCTCGAACTCCTTCGCGAGCCGCTTCCGATCCGCCGCGCGCCCCGAGGCCTGCAGCGCGAGCAGCTCCGCGTAGAGGCCGCCCGATGCCGCGAGCTCGGGCGGCGAGCCGACCTCGTCGACCCGACCGTCCCGAAGCGTGACGATGCGGTCGACGCCCGCGATCGTCGAGAGGCGGTGGGCGATGATGAGGCTCGTGCGGCCCTCCATGAGCGCGTCGAGGCCGGCCTGCACCTGCCGCTCGGACTTCGTGTCGAGCGCGCTCGTCGCCTCGTCGAGCACGAGGATCGGCGCGTCCTTGAGGATCGCGCGCGCGATCGCGATGCGCTGCCGCTGGCCGCCCGAGAGCTTGAGGCCGCGCTCGCCGATGAGCGAGTCGTAGCCCTCCGGGAAGCGGCGGATGAAGGCGTCCGCGTTCGCCCGCTTCGCCGCCGCCTCGATCTCGGCCTCCGACGCCTCGGGGCGCGCGTAGGCGATGTTCTCGCGGATCGTGCCGGAGAAGAGCGAGGCGTCCTGGAAGACGACGGCGATGCGCTCGCGCAGCTCGGAGGCCTCGAGCGCCGAGGCGGAGCGGCCCTCGACGAGGATCTCGCCCGCGTGGATCGGGTAGAGCCCGAGCAGCAGGCTCACGAGCGTCGTCTTGCCGGCGCCGGACTCGCCGATGAACGCAACCCGCTCCCCCGGGCGGATGGCGAGGGAGATGTCCTCGAGCACGTCGCGCTCGCCCTCGCCGTACGCGAAGGAGACGCCGCGCAGCTCGACGGCGGGTGCGGAGGGGTCGGGCTTCGGAGCCGCCTCGCCGCGGGCCGCCGAGACGGCACGGGCGACGGCGCCGTCCATCCGCTCGGGCTCGAGGTCCATGACCTCGAAGTAGTCCTTCGAGCCCGCGATCGCGTGCTGGCCGGCGTCGATGATGAAGGACATCATCGTGACCGGCTGCCGGGCCATCGCGATGAGCTGGATGAGCAGCACCATGTCGCCGACCGAGAACTCCCCTGTCGCCGTCTTGACGAAGATGATCGCCATCATGCCGAAGAGCACGAGGCCGAGGACGCCGCGGCGGAGGGCGTCCATGAGGTGCCAGCGGCGCGACTGCTCCCGCGTGAGCGAGATCGTGCGGTCGAAGCCGTCCGAGAACAGGCCGAGCTCGCGGCGCTCCTGCACGAAGCTCTTCACGACCGGCAGCTGCGCGACGACCTCGGAGAAGCGGCCGGACGCCTTGTCGATCTCGGTGTTCTTGCGGCCCTCGACCTCCTGCCAGTGGCGGCTCGTGAGCGTCGTGAGCCACACGTAGAGCGGGAACATGATCGCGAGGAGCACCGCGAGCGGCCACGCGTAGACCGCCGTGATGACGAGCACGGCGACCGTCGTGAGAAGCATCGTGAAGAAGGTGTTCGCGAACGACTTGAGGAAGTTCGTCGTCTCGATGATCGAGCGGTTGAGGCGGTTCACGATCGTGCCCGTGAGCTCCTCGTCGAAGTACCGCTGCGGGAGGGAGAGCAGCTGCGCGTAGTAGCGGGTCGACAGGAGCGCGCGCATGCGGGCGCTGCACACATCGCCGAGATAGCCGCCCCAGCTCGAGATCGCGACGGAGGCGAGCTCGGCGACGAGCATGAGGAGGGCGAGGAGGAGGACGGATCGCACGGCCTCGTCGCCGACGAGCTGCCCCGAGACGGCCTTCACGACGACGTCGGTCGCGCGCCCGATGAGGAAGGGCGAGGCGAGGCCGGCGGCCGCGACGAGCACGGAGGCGATGACGATGCCGAGGTAGTAGCCCGAGAGCTCGCGGGTGAAGGAAGAGGATCCGGAGGAGCGAGCGCATTGCCTCATTCTCTCAGGCGGACGCGCCGAAGGCCCCGCCGCGGGAGCGACAGGGCCTTCAGGGACCTCCGGGAGCTAGCGGGCGACCTGGCCGTCCGTGTAGTCGTCGTCCGACGTCGACCAGGCGAAGAGCTTGCGGAGCTCGTGGCCGGTCTTCTCGATCGGGTGCTGCTCGCCCTTGGCGCGGAGCTCCTTGAACTCCGTCGCGCCGTTGTCCTGGTCGTCGATGAAGCGCTTCGCGAAGGCGCCCGACTGGATGTCGGCGAGGACGGCCTTCATGTTCTCCTTGACGCTCGGGTCGATGACGCGCGGGCCCGAGACGTAGTCGCCGTACTCGGCCGTGTCGGAGACCGACCAGCGCTGCTTGGCGATGCCGCCCTCCCACATGAGGTCGACGATGAGCTTGAGCTCGTGGAGGACCTCAAAGTAGGCGATCTCCGGCTGGTAGCCGGCCTCGGTGAGGACCTCGAAGCCGTACTGGACGAGCTGCGAGGTGCCGCCGCAGAGCACGGCCTGCTCGCCGAAGAGGTCCGTCTCCGTCTCCTCGGTGAAGGTCGTCTTGATGACGCCGGCGCGCGTGCCGCCGATGGCCTTCGCGTACGACTTGGCGGTCTCCCACGCCGAGCCCGAGGCGTCGACCTCGACGGCGATGATGTCCGGGATGCCGCGGCCCGCGACGAACTCGCGGCGCACCGTGTGGCCCGGGGCCTTCGGGGCGACGAGGATGACGTCGACGCCCTGCGGCGCCTCGATGAGGCCGAAGCGGATGTTGAAGCCGTGCGCGAAGGCGAGCGTCTTGCCCTCGGCGAGGTTCGGGGCGATGTCGTGCTTGAAGAGGTCGCGCTGCGACTGGTCCGGCGCGAGGACCATGATGAGGTCGGCCCAGGCGGCGGCGTCGGCGGGCGACTTCACCTCGAAGCCGTCCTCCTCCGCCTTGCCGGCCGACTTCGAGCCGTCGCGGAGGCCGATGACGACCTCGACGCCCGAGTCGCGGAGGTTCTGCGCGTGGGCGTGGCCCTGCGAGCCGTACCCGATGACGGCGACCTTCTTGCCCTGGATGATCGAGAGGTCGGCGTCGTTGTCGTAGATGAGTTCGGCCACGAGTGGTGCTCCTTGCGTTGGGGTATGGATGCAGTCTGGTCGGTGGTGCTGGGCGGCGGGTGTGCCGCCGGCGCGGGGAGGCGCCGAGGTGGTGCGGAGGACGGCGTCCGGCTAGGCCTTGCCGACACGCTCGGACATCGAGCGGGGGCCGCGCGAGACGGCGAGCAGGCCCGACTGGACGAGCTCCTTCACGCCGTACGGCTCGAGGTTGCGCAGGAGCGCCCGGACCTTGCCCGAGTCGCCCGTCGTCTCGATGACGAGCGAGTCCGGGTTCGTGTCGACGACGCGGGCCCGGAAGAGGTTCACGAGCTCGATGATCTGCGCGCGCGTGGCCGCGTCGGCCCGCACCTTGATGAGCATGTGCTCGCGCTGGACCGAGCTGTCGGCCCCGAGCTCGACGATCTTGATGACGTTGACGAGCTTGTTGAGCTGCTTCGTCACCTGCTCGAGCGGGACGTCCTCGACGTCGACGACGACGGTCATGCGCGAGAGGCCGGGGGTCTCCGACTTCCCGACCGCGAGCGACTCGATGTTGAAGCCGCGGCGGGCGAACAGGCCCGCCACGCGGGTGAGCAGGCCGGGCTTGTCCTCGACGAGGAGGGAGAGCACGTGGGTCGACATGGCTTACTCGTCCTCCATCCACGCCGGCGAGTGGTCGCGGGCGTACTGCACGAAGCTGTTCGAGACGCCCTGCGGCACCATCGGCCACACCATGGCGTCGCGGCTCACGACGAAGTCGATGATGACCGGGCGGTCGTTCGTCTCGAGCGCCAGCGTGATCGCGTCGTCGACCTCCTCCTCCTTCGTGACGCGGATGCCGAGCGCCCCGTAGGCGTCGGCGAGCTTCACGAAGTCGGGGATCATCGCCGTCTCGTGCCCCGTGTTGAGGTCGGTGTTCGAGTAGCGGCCGTCGTAGAAGAGCGTCTGCCACTGGCGCACCATGCCGAGCGACGAGTTGTTGATGACGGCGACCTTGATCGGGATCCTGTTGATCGCGCAGGTCGCGAGCTCCTGGTTCGTCATCTGGAAGCAGCCGTCGCCGTCGATGGCCCAGACGACCCGGTCGGGCTCGCCGACCTTCGCGCCCATGGCCGCCGGCACCGCGTAGCCCATCGTCCCGGCGCCTCCGGAGTTGAGCCACGAGTTCGGCCGCTCGAACTCGATGAACTGGGCCGACCACATCTGGTGCTGGCCGACGCCCGCGGCGTAGATCGCCTCGGGGCCGGTGAGCTCGGAGATGCGGCGGATGATCGCCTGCGGGGCGAGCAGGCCGTCGGTCGTCGGCGCGAAGCCGAGAGGGTACTCCTCGCGGAGCTTCCCGAGCCACTCCCACCACGCCTCGAGCTCGGGGCGCTCCTCGCCCCACTCGGCGTCGATGGCCGCGAGGAGATCCTCCGCGACCTCCTTCGCGTCGCCGACGATCGGCACGTCCGCCGTGCGGATCTTGCCGATCTCGGCGGGGTCGATGTCGACGTGGACGATCTTCGCGTGGGGCGCGAAGAGCTCCGCCTTGCCGGTGACGCGGTCGTCGAAGCGCGCGCCGATGGCGACGAGGAGGTCGGCTTCCTGGAGGGCGAGCACGGCGGGCACGGTGCCGTGCATGCCGGGCATCCCGAGGTTCTGCTCGTGCGAGTCGGGGAACGCGCCGCGCGCCATGAGGGTCGTCACGGCCGGGGCGCCCGTGCGCTCGACGAGCGCCTGCACCTCCTTCGCCGCGCCGGCGCGGACGATGCCGCCGCCGAGGTAGAAGACGGGCTTCTTCGCCTCGCGGATGAGCTGCGCGGCGGCCGCGATCTGCTTGCCGTGGGCGCGGAGGATCGGCCGGTAGCCCGGCAGCTCCACCTTCGGCGGCCACGAGAAGTCGAACTCGGCCTGCTGGGCGTCCTTCGTGATGTCGACGAGGACGGGGCCCGGGCGGCCGGTCGAGGCGATCTGGTACGCCGCCGCGATCGCGCCGGGGATGTCCTCGGCCCTCTTCACGAGGAAGGAGTGCTTCGTGATCGGCATCGTGATGCCGACGATGTCGGCCTCCTGGAAGGCGTCCGTGCCCATGAGGGTCGAGAACACCTGGCCGGTGATCGCGAGGAGGGGCACCGAGTCCATGTAGGCGTCGGCGATGGCGGTGACGAGGTTCGTCGCGCCGGGGCCGCTCGTCGCGATGCAGACGCCGACCTTGCCGGTCGCCGAGGCGTAGCCCTCGGCCGCGTGGCCGGCGCCCTGCTCGTGGCGGACGAGGATGTGCCGGATGCCCTTGGCGTCGAGGAGGGGGTCGTAGACGGGGAGGATGGCTCCGCCGGGGAGGCCGAAGACGTCCGTGACGCCGAGCTCGACGAGCGAGCGCACGACCGCCTCGGCTCCCGTGAGCCGCTGCGTGGTGGCCTTGTTCATTGCAACCTGTTCGTTCGGGGCGGCCGCGCCTCGGGGGCGGGCCGCGCTGGTCTCGCGAGCCGCTTTGGCGGCGAGCGTCGCGGGAGATGCGTGCGGGGATTCGCTGGGCGTCGTGGACATCGTGCGTTGGGATGTCAGCCCGTGACCGCGCCCTCGGACGCGGAGCGGACGAGCTTCGCGAACTTCGCGAGCACGCCGCGCTCATAGCGCGGGGGAAGCGGCGCCCAGCCTTCGCGGCGTGCGGCGAGCTCCGCGTCGTCGACGATCAGGTCGATCGAGCGGGCCGCCATGTCGACCCGAATGAGATCTCCATCGCGGACGAAGGCGATGGGTCCTCCATCGACTGCCTCCGGTGCGACGTGGCCGATGCAGAGGCCGGTTGTGCCGCCCGAGAATCGTCCGTCCGTCAAGAGTAGTACGTCCTTGCCGAGGCCCGCACCCTTCATGGCGCCGGTGATGGCGAGCATCTCGCGCATGCCGGGGCCGCCCTTGGGGCCCTCGTAGCGGATGACGACGACCTCGCCGTGCTGGATCTTCCCCTCGGTGAGGGCGTCCATGGCCTCGCGCTCGCGCTCGAAGACGCGCGCCGGGCCCTCGAACACCTCGAGGTCGAAGCCGGCCGACTTCACGACGGCGCCCTCGGGGGCGAGCGAGCCGCGGAGGATGGCGATGCCGCCCTTCTCGTGGATCGGGTCGTCGAGCGTGTGGATGACCTCGCCGTCGAGCGGGTCGATCGGGCGCGTCAGCGCCATCTCGGCGAAGTTCTCGGCCACGGTCCTGCCTGTGACGGTCATCGCGTCGCCGTGGATGAGGCCGGCCTCGAGCAGCGCGTTCATGACGACGGGCATGCCGCCGACGCGGTCGACGTCGTTCATGACGTACTTGCCGAATGGCTTCATGTCGGCGAGGTGCGGCACCTTGTCGGCGATCCGGTTGAAGTCGTCGAGGGTGAAGTCGACCTCGGCCTCGCGGGCGATCGCGAGGAGGTGGAGGACGGCGTTCGTCGAGCCGCCCATGGCCATGACGACGGCGGTCGCGTTCTCGAAGGCCTTCTTCGTGAGGATGTCCTTCGTCGTGAGCCCCTGGCGGATCATGTTCACGACGGCCTCGCCCGACTTGTGCGCGTAGTAGTCGCGGCGGCGGTCGGCCGAGGGCGGGGCGGACGAGCCGGGGACGGACATGCCGAGCGCCTCGGCGACCGAGGCCATGGTGTTCGCCGTGTAGAAGCCGCCGCAGGCGCCCTCGCCCGGGCAGATGGCCTCCTCGATGCGCTTCACGTCCTCCTCGGACATGAGGCCGGCCTTGCACGCGCCGACGGCCTCGAAGGCGTCGATGATCGTGACGTTGTCCTTCACGGTGCCGTCCGAGAGGCGCACGGTGCCGGGGGCGATGGAGCCGGCGTAGAGGAAGACGCTCGCGAGACCGAGGCGGGCGGCCGCCATGAGCATGCCGGGGAGCGACTTGTCGCAGCCGGCGAGGAGCACCGTGCCGTCGAGGCGCTCGGCCATGACGACGGTCTCGACCGAGTCGGCGATGACCTCGCGCGAGACGAGCGAGAAGTGCATGCCCTCGTGGCCCATGGAGATGCCGTCCGAGACGGAGATCGTGCCGAACTGGAGCGGGTAGCCGCCGCCGGCGTGCACGCCCTCCTTGCAGCCCTGGGCGAGGCGGTCGAGCGAGAGGTTGCAGGGGGTCACCTCGTTCCAGCTCGAGGCGACGCCGATCTGCGGCTTGTCCCAGTCGTCGTCGCCCATGCCGACGGCGCGGAGCATGCCGCGGGAGGCGGCCTTTTCGAGGCCGTCGGTGACGTCGCGGCTGCGGGGCTTGAGGTCGATCTCGGGGCGGGGTGCATCTTCGGGCGACATGACGGCATTCTAGTGAGCCGAGCCGGACGGCCTGTGGGGCTGCCGACCAGCCTGGGCCGGACCCCGGCGGGCACGCGCACAGCGGGGCACCGCGGCTCGGCGCGCCGGAATCGGTCGCTCGGCAGAGGAGGATCCCCGATCGGCAGATCCGCCGCTCCCCCGCCGCCCGTACCGTCGACGACATGACGACGCCGCACGCCGCCACGCCCGCCCGCCCGCCGTACGCCGCGATGACGGCGCCTACCCCTGCCGGCCGCGCCCTGGCTCCGGACGTCGCCCGCGGCCTCATGCTCCTCGGCATCGCGCTCGCGAACGTCGTCGCATGGCTCTACGACCGCCAGACGGGCCTGCTCATGCGCCCGCTCGACGGCGGCCCCGTCGACCGCATCGTCGACGCCGTCTGCGCGCTCCTCGTCGACAACCGCGGCTACCCGATGTTCGCGTTCCTCTTCGCGTACGGCATCCACCAGCTCGCGACGCGCGAGCTCGGCCGCGGGCGCACGCGCGGGCGGGTGTTCGGCTTCCTCGCGACCCGGTACGCGTGGCTCTTCCTCTTCGGCCTCGCGCACGGCTTCCTGCTCTTCTTCGGCGACATCATGTCGCTCTACGCGGTCGCCGCCTTCATGCTCCTCATCTGGCTCCAGGCCGCGCCGACCTGGGCGCTGTGGATCGTCTTCGGGGCGACGATGCCCTTCTTCTGCTTCGTCTCGCTCGGCGATGCGGGTGCGATGGCCTCGGAGGCGATGGAGGGCATGGACGGCATGACCTTCGCCTTCCCCTCGATCTCCGCCGCGACGTACCTCGACTCGCTCGCGGCCCGCGCCGGCGAGGACTTCGGCCCGGCCGTCCTCTGGCTGCCCTGGGACGCCATCTGCCTCCTGCCGCCGATGGTGCTCGGCCTCATCCTCGCGCGGACGCGCGTGCTCGAGCGGCCGTGGGAGCGCCCGGGCCTCGCCCGCACGCTCGCGATCGTCGGCGTGTCTCTCGCCGTGCTCGGCGGCCTCCCGCTCGCGTGGGGCCTCCTCACGGGCGCCGAGGCGAGCCCGCTCTGGATGCTCGCGGCCATGCTCAGCAACGTCACCGGCATCGCCGCGGGCGTCGGCATCCCGTGCCTCGTCGCGCTCGCCGTGTCGCGCGCCCAGCGGCGCCGGATGGCCGACCCCTCGGCATCCGCCGGCCCCATGGCCTCCGCCCTCGCCGCGCTCGGGAAGCGCTCGATGTCGGGCTACCTCGCCCAGTCGGCGCTCTTCGCGCTCGTCATGCCGGCCTGGACGCTCGGCCTCGGCGCGACGCTCGGCACGGCCGCCGCCTCGGGCATCGCGATCGCGGTGTGGGTCGTCACGGTGATCGCCGCCGTCCTCCTCGAGCGGGCCGGGAAGCCGGGTCCGGCGGAGTGGCTGCATCGGCAGCTCGTGGGGCTGAGCTTCCCGGCATCCGGCTCCCCGCCCGCGCCGGCGACCGGTCAGCCGACCGGGTCCGGGCAGATCGCGCCGCCGCCCGCCGTACGCTAGGCGGCATGCAGACCCGACGGATCTTCCGCGACGGACGCCTGCAGATCACCGACCTCAGCACGACGGAGCTCGCGACGCTCCTGCGCGAGCCGGGCGGCGAGGTCTGGGGCTGGATCGATCTCACCCACGAGCATGCGGAGGTCGTGACGAAGCTCGCGACGAAGCTCGACCTCCACGAGCTCGCGGTCGAGGACGCCTTCTCCGAGCACGAGCGCCCGAAGCTCATGCGCTACGCCTCGCACATGCTCCTCACCGTGACCGAGTCGAACGTCGACTCCGACGGCGAGGTCGAGCTCACGCGCCTCACGGCGTTCATCATGCCGCGGCTCGTCATCACCGTCCGCGACGACGAGTTCCCCATCGCGCGCGTCGAGAAGCGGCTCGAGGACAACACCGATCTCGCCCAGCACGGCATCGGCTTCGTGCTCTGGGGCCTGCTCGACGTGCTCGTCGACGACCACATCGAGACCCTCGACCAGCTCGACGACACGACCGAGGCGCTCTCGCGCGACCTCTTCGACGACTCGGCCGACATGATGGACCTCCAGCGCCGCGCCTTCCGCTTCCGCCGCTCGATCGCGCGCATGCGGCACGCGACGGTGCCGCTGCGCGAGGTCGTCACGACCCTCGTGCGCCGCGACACCCAGCTCGTCGCGCCGGCGCTCCAGCCGTACTTCGCGGACGTCTACGACCACACGCTCCACGCCGCCGACTGGACCGAGTCGCTCCGCGACCAGATCGCGAACGTGCTCGAGACGAACGTCGCCCTCCAGGGCAACCGCATGAACCTCATCATGAAGAAGGTCACGTCCTGGGCCGCGATCATCGCCGTCCCGACGGCGATCACGGGCTACTTCGGCCAGAACATCGAGTTCCCCTTCTTCGGCACCGTCGAGGGCTGGTGGATCTCGAACGCGCTCATCGTCGTCGCCTCGCTCGGCCTCTGGATGGCGTTCCGCAAGCAGGACTGGCTCTAGGGACCGTCGCCGGGGCGAAGGCCCGATCAGCGCCGGATCACCTCGCTCTCGGGCGACGGCAGGCCGCCCGGAGTACCGTCGACGACGTGATCCCCATCGGCATGTCGACGTCCTGCACGTTCCCGAAGTCGGTCGAATCGAGCTTCCGCATCGCGAAGGAGGCCGGGTTCGACGGCATGGAGACGATGGTCTCCACGGATGCCGCGAGCCGCACCGGCTCGATGCTGCGGAAGCTCATCGACGACTACGAGCTGCCGATCCTCTCGATCCACGCGCCCGTGCTCTTCTTCACGCAGTTCGTGTGGGGCCGCGACCAGCAGGTGAAGCTCGAGCGCACCGCCGCGCTCGCCGCCGAGGTCGGCGCCTCGACGGTCGTCGTCCACCCGCCGTTCCGCTGGCAGAAGGGCTACGCCGAGCGCTTCCTCGACATCGTGGGCGCGACCTCGCAGGCGACGGGCGTCGAGATCGCTGTCGAGAACATGTTCCCGTGGACGGTACAGGGCCGGCCCATCGCCGCGTACCTGCCGAGCCCGGACCCGACCGAGATGGACTGCGACGCGATGTGCCTCGACTTCTCGCACGCGGCCCTGGCCCGGGTGAGCGCGCTCGACCTCGCGCAGCGCATGGGCGACCGGCTCCGTCACATCCACCTCTGCGACGGCCAGGGGCCGACCGAGGAGGGGAAGATGTTCGACGAGCACCTCCTTCCCGGCCGCGGCGGCCAGCCCGTCGCGGAGACCCTCGACTGGCTCCGCTGCGTCGGGTGGCAGGGCTCCGTCGTCGCCGAGGTGAAGACCCACCGCGCGAAGAGCGAGGCGCAGCGGCTCGAGATGCTCCGGGAGACGATCGACTTCGCCCGCACGCACCTCGGCCTCCCGCCCCGCGACGGCGCCGCGCCCGCGGCCGGAGGGTAGGAGTCCCGATGGCCGCGCGCCTCTACCTCGACGTCGACGGCGTCGTGAACGCGTGGCCGGAGGAGCTCGAGATCGACGAGCTCCCCGGCGCCTCGGGCTGGCCCGCGTTCCGGATGATCAATCTCAGCGTCTTCGGCGAGCTGATCCCGATCACGTACGCACCCGAGCTCATCCGACGCCTCCGCGCCCTCGCGGGGGCCGGTGTCGAGGTCGTCTGGCTCACGACCTGGCGCGCGGACGTGAAGCACCTCGCGCGGGCCATCGGCCTGCCGGGCGATTGGCGTGCCCTCGACTTCGATGACCCGAGGCTCGGCGGCAGGGTGCTCGGGGATGCGAAGCTCCCCGCGCTCCTCGCGGACCTCGAGAAGCATCCCCTCGACGGGCCGGTCGCCTGGGCCGACGACGAGCTCGGCGGCCCGGATGTCGGGCCCTCGGACGCCTCCGCGCCCGGCGTCGACTCCTTCGGTGCGACGCTCATCGCGCCCCGCGAGGAGGTCGGCCTCAGCCTCGCCGACGTCGAGCGCCTCGAGGCGGCGCTGCTCGGCTCGCGCTGACCTCGTCCGCCGCCGAGCGGGATCCGCGCTCGGCGGCGAGCGGCTGTCTGCCCGGGTCCGTCGCGCTAGCGGCGCGGCTCGCCGTCCTCCGGGAAGAGCTCGCCGAAGAGGCGCTCGGCGTCGGTGTCCGGACGCGGATCGGGACGCGGCCCGAAGGCGCGCTCCTCGAACGGGCTGAGCGTCGAACCCGAGCCGGCGGCGCCGCCGACGCCCGCGAGCGCCAGCTCGCCCGCGGGAGCCGGGGCATGGGCATCCGGCGATCCGGGGGCGGAGCCGAGAGCGCCATCCGCTCCCCCGCCGTCGGCCGCGGGCGAACGGCGTCGCCGCAGCTCGTCGGCCGCCGCGAGCCCCTTCACGTTCGCCCGGCGCTTCCGCGAGACCGCGAGCCAGGCCGCGCCGATCGAGACCGCGGCGAGCACGAGGAGCATCGCGATCGGGCCGGCCCACGAGCCGAGCGGGCCCTGCGCCGCGAGCGCCTGGAGCGCGCTCGTCGCCTGCGCGAGCGGCGAGATCGGCGCGAGCGCCTGCACCCACTCGGCCTTGATCTCGAGCGGCACGAAGCCGCGCACGGCGAGCAGCTGCACGACGAAGGCCACGATCGAGGCGAGGGCGCCGGTGCGGCGGCCCCAGAGCGCGATCGCGAGCACGTGGAGCGCGATGACCGCGACCGCGAGCGCCGCGACGGCGAGGATCGTCCCGCCGATCGCGATCCACGGCACGCCGAGGAGGAGGTGCGCGAGGAGCACGAGCACGCCCGCGACGACCCCGACCGGCAGCGCGAGGCGGTCCGCGGCGCGGCGCACGAGGGCGCTCGTCGAGGCGGTCGTCGCGAGCTCGTCGGGCGCGAGGATGCGGCGGCGGAGCGTCGTCGCGAGCGCCGCGAGCCAGATGACGGCCGGGATGCCGACCGCCGCGAGCACGCCGCCCACGCCCGGGTCATGGGCCGAGGTCACGCGCGCCTCGACGGGGTGCGCGACGAGATCAGCGAAGGCGTCCGGATCCTTGATCGCGTTCGAGGCGCGGTCGGCGCCCTGCTGCAGGCCGTCGGCGAGCTGGCCCGCGCCGTCGGCGAGCTGGCGGGCGCCGTCCGAGAGCTGGGTCGCGCCATCCGAGAGCTGGGTCGCGCCGGAGGCGAGCTGGTCGGCGCCGTCGGCCGCGAGGCGCTGGCCGTCGCCGAGCTGGGTGAGGCCGTTCGCGAGGTCGCGCCCGCCCTGCACGAGCGGGGCGCCGCCGGCCGCGAACTGGTCGACGCCCGCGGCGTACTGGTCGCCGCCGTCCGCGAGATCCTGGCCGCCCGTGCGCAGCTGCGCCGAGCCGGAGGTGACCTGCGCGCCCGCGTCGCGGAGCTGCTGGGCGCCGGAGACGAGCTGCCCGAGCTGGCCGGCGAGGCCGCCCATGCCGCCCATCCCGTCGATCGCGCTCACGATCCCCGCGCGGTTCGCCTCGAGCTGCGACATCGCGGCGTCGGCCTGCGACCAGTCGATCTGCCCGGCCTGCGGGATCGCCGCGAGGCACTGCGCCTGCTGATCGGCCGGCAGCGTCGCGCAGAAGGCCGCCATCGTGCCGTCCGGGTCGCCGATCGAGGCGTTCGCCTGGCTCTTCGCCTGCTCGTACGCGTTCACGGTGCCGGTGATCGCCTGGTCGGCCTGGGCGCCGGTGACGTTGAGCTGCGGCATCTGCTGGAGCTGCTGGATCTGCGGCCCGTACTGGTCGCCGATCTGCGCGATCGGGCCGACGAGCTGGTTCACGCCGCTCGCGTACTGGTCGACGCCGCTCGTGAACTGGCCGACGCCGTCGACGTACTGCTGCACGCCGTCAGCATAGGAGTGGGCGCCGCTCGCGAGCGCGCTCGCCCCGTTCACGTACTGCTGCACGCCGTCGACGTACTGGGTCGCGCCGGCCGCGGCCTGGTCGGCGCCGTCCGCGAGCTGGCGCTGTCCATCGGCGAGCTGCGTCGCGCCGTCGCCGAGCTGGTTCGCGCCGAGCGCGAGCTGCGTGCCGCCGTCGGCGAGCTGGCTCGCCCCGTCCTGGAGCTGGCGGGCGCCGTCGGCGGCCTGCGCGAGCGCGGCGCCGGTCTCGTCCATGCCGTCGACGATGCCGCCGACGATCTGCTCGGTGAGCTGCGTGCCGAATTGGGCGACCATCGAGTCGGCGAGGATGCGCCCCGCGAAGGGCGCGAGCCACTCGTGCGACTGGTCGGTCTTGAGCTCGACGTGGGCGCGCTGGGGGTCGCCGCCGCCGAAGGAGACGACGGAGGCGGAGAAGTCGGACGGGATGATGACGACGACGCTCGCCGTGCCGTCCTCGAGCGCCTGCTCGGCCTGCTCGCGGCTCGCGAGCGTCCAGTCGAAGCCCGTGGGCTGGGTCGGGTCGGTGAGGCGCGAGACGACGAGGCGGCCGGCGACGACGGGGGTGACCGTGCCGTCGACGTTCGTCTGGTCGACCATCTGGTCCTCGTTCACGATCATCGCGGGGATGTCGGCGGTGCGCGTCTCGGCGCCCGCGTGGCCCGCGAAGTAGGCGGCGGCGAGGGCGAGCGGGAGCAGGATCGCGATGAGGAGGTTGCGGAGGGTGCGTCCGCGCATGGCGCCGCGGTCGGCGGCGGCGGGGGCGAGGGTGCGCGTGCTCATGCGAGGGGGTCCGTTCCGTGCGCGGTGGGGGCGGTGATGGGCGGGGATGAGAGCGGGGCGGGGATGGCGTGGGCGGAGGCGACGGGCGCGGCGGCTGCGTCCTGCGTCGGGACGTCCGGGTCCGGATCGCCGAAGACGATCCGCCCGACCGGACGGCCCGCGACCTTCGCGTGCGCGCCGAAGCCGGCAAGCGCCGCCTCGGGGCCGGCGACGATGAGGACCGTCTCGGCCGGCGCGAGGCGCGCCAGGCCCTCGACGATCGGGCCGGCGAGGTCGTCGGCGGCGGGCGTCGAGGCCGACGCGGCCGAGGCCGTCGACGGCACGGCCGCCCCGAGCTCCACGACGAGCGCGTCCGGCCCCTCCGCGAGCGCCGCGAGGGCGATCGCGAGGGCGCGGCCCACCGGGTCGAGGCGCACGATCGGCGTCGAGACGCTCAGCGAGGGGGCCGGGTGGCCGAGCTCCCCGAGGAGGCCCCGCAGGCCCGCGACCGCAGCGTCGACGGCATCCGGCGTCGCCCGCTTCGCGCCCGAGCCGAGCTCGGAGCGCAGCCGGATGAGCTCGCCGAGCGCGAGGTCGGCCGAGCGGTCGTCGAGCGTGCCGAGGTCGGCGAGCGCGACGCGGCGGAGGATCGCGGGGCCGTCGCCGGGCAGCACGAGGCTCCCGAGGCGCATGGCGCCCGAGCGGGCGGGCAGCCGCCCGGCGATCGTCGCGGCGAGCACGCGGCGCTCGAGATCGGGGGCGGCGAGCAGGAGGATCCCGCCCTGGGCTGCCCTGCCGGAGGCGGGCGCCATCGGGAGGCGCTCGTCGCCCGCGGCGAGCCGGTCGAGCTCGAGCGCGGCGTCCGAGCGATCCGCCCACTCGACCGCCTCGCGGTGCTCGCGGAGCGACTCGCCCTCGATGTCGAGATCCGGCAGGAGGCGGTCGAGCCACTTCGGCAGCCACCAGGCGCTGCGGCCGAGGAGCGCCATGACGGCGGGCACGAGCGTCATGCGCACGAGGAAGGCGTCGAAGGCGATGCCGGCCGCGAGGCCGAGCGCGATCGCCTTGATGACGCCCGCGCCCTCCGGCACGAAGGCCGCGAAGACGAAGAACATGATGAGCGCCGCCGCCGTGACGACGCGCGCGCCGCCCGTGAAGCCGCGCACGACGGCCTCCTTCGGCTCGTGCCCGTGCACCGCCGCCTCGCGCATGCCGGAGACGAGGAAGACCTCGTAGTCCATCGAGAGGCCGAACACGATCGCCATGAGGAGGATCGGCATGAAGCTGATGATCGGCCCCGGCACGACGCCGAGGACGTCCGCGAGCCAGCCCCACTGGAAGATCGCGACGACGACGCCGAAGGCCGCGAAGACCGAGAGGAGGAAGCTCAGCGCCGCCTTGAGCGGCACGAGGATCGACCTGAACACCATCGCGAGGAGCACGAAGGAGAGGCCCACGACGACGAGCGCGAAGGGGATGAGCGCCTGGTCGAGGCGGTGCGAGACGTCGATGGCGACGGCCGTGGCGCCCGTGACCGAGAGTGTGATGCCGGAGTCCTCGTGCACCTGCGCGGCGAGGGCGCGGATGGCCTGCACCGTGTCGAGCGTCGCCGGGTCGTCGGGCCCGGTCTCCGGGATGACCTGGAGGATCGCCGAGTCGACCGTCGGGTTCGGGAGCGCGTCGCCCGTCGTCCGCACGCCCGGGACGGTGCGCACGAGGTCGCGCACGGCGTCGAGGTCGTCCATGAGCGAGTCGTTCGACGCCTGGGTGATGTCCATCATGACGAGGAGCGGGCCGTTCTGGCCGGGGCCCCAGTGCTCGCTGAGGAGGTCGTAGGCGTCGCGGGCCGTCGTGCCGCTCGGCTGGCCGGCCGCGCTCGGCAGGGCGAGCTGGAGGCTCGCGGCCGGGACGGCGATGGTGCCGAGGATGCCCACGACGAGCACGATGACGACGATCGGGGCGCGGAGGACGAGCTTGACCCAGCGGCGCCCCATCGTCGGGGCGTCCTCGCCCGCGGTCTCGCGGCGCCAGGCGCGCGAGCCCTCCCTGGGGCGCAGCCGCTCCCGCGCCATCCCGAGCAGGGCCGGCACGAGCGTCGTCGCCGCGAGCATCGCCGCGAGCACGCCGCCCGCGGCCGCGATGCCCATGACCGAGAGGAACGGGATGCCGACGATCATGAGGCCGAGGAGGGCGATCATGACCGTGACGCCGGCGAAGATCACCGCGCTGCCGGCCGTGCCGACGGCGGTCGCGGCCGACTCCTCGGCGGGCATGCCGTGCGCGAGCTGCGTGCGGTGCCTCGAGATGATGAAGAGGGCGTAGTCGATGCCGACCGCGAGGCCGATCATGACGGCGAGCATGGGGGTCGCGGAGGAGATGATGACGAGCTTCGCGACGGCGAGCATCGCGCCCATCGTGACGCCCACGGCGAGGAGCGCCGCGAGCAGGGGCATGCCGGCGGCGAGCACCGAGCCGAAGGCGACGACGAGCACGACGCCGGCGAACACGACGCCGATGACCTCGGTGACGGTGAGGCCGTACTCCATCTCCTGGAAGGGCTGCCCGCCGAACTCGACGCGGTAGCCGTACGCCTCGAGCTCGCGGCCGGTCTCCTGCACCTGCTCGAGGAGGGCGTCAGGGATCTCGCTGCTCTGCTCGTCGAACTGGAGCATGACGACGGCGGCCTCGTGGTCGGCGGAGATGGCGTCGGTCGCGTACTCGCTGAAGGGCGAGAGCGCCTGGGCGACGCCGTCGAGCTCGCCGAGCTCGGTCGCGACGGCCTCGATGGCGGCCTTCCCCGCCGCGTCGTCGACGACGCCGCCGACCGGGGCCTCGACGACCATCTGCGCGCTGCCGCCCGCGACCTGCGGGAAGACGGCCGAGAGCCGGTCGAGCGCGGCCTGCGACTCGGTGCCGGGGATCGAGAACGACTCGCGCATCTGCCCGCCGAGGCCGACGCCCGCGCCGAGCGCGACCGCGAGCAGGAGGAGCCAGCCGCCGAGCACCCGCCACGGATGGCGGAACGACCAGCGGCCGAGGCGGAAGAGGAGGAGTGCCATGGGGGATGCCTTCGGGGGTGCGTGCGGGCGGCGGGGAGGAGGGATGCCGGTTCAGCCGGCGCGGAGGAAGCCGCGGACGATGCGGAGGAGGCTCTCGCGGAGCTCGGCGGGATCGCGGTCGGCGGCGGGCGGCGACATGGGGCCGGCGACCGCGAAGGCGACGCCGCCCATGACGACGCCGAGGCGGAGGGCCTCGTCGGCCTCGAGCCCGGCGGCCGCGGCCTCGGCGTCCGACCGCTCGAAGCGGCGCTGCAGGCGGGCGATGAGCGACTGGATTCGGTCGCTCGCGGCGCCCGGCGGCAGCTCGCCGGAGCGGTTGAGGACGAGGTTCGCGGCGAGCCGGTGCTCGAGGATGAGGTCGACGAAGGCCTCGCCGACGCCCGGCTCCGAGAGCGATCCGAGCTGCTCGAATCCGTCGACGAAGGCCTCGAAGGCGGCGACGCCCGGCTCGAGGGCGGCCTGGACGAGCCCGGCCTTGGAGCCGAAGTGGTAGAGGACGTTCGACTTCGCGCATCCGGCCTCGTCGGCGACCTCCTGCACGGTCGTGCCGTCGATGCCCTGGCGCGCGAAGGTGGCGAGGGCGATGCGGCGGAGCTCGCAGACAGTGTCCGGCTTCTCGATGGGCATGCTCCGAGCCTACCTGACCAGGCGGTCAGTCACTGACCCGCCGGTCAGGATGCGGGCGCCCCCGGCGTGTCGGGGCGTGCGGCGCACGGCTCCGCGGCCGCTCCGCAGGGTTCCGCGAGCTGCGCCCGTTAGCCTCGCCGCATGCGCAAGTTCATCACCAGCGGCGCCATGCTCTCGTCGATCATGGGCTTCGTCACGACCCTCCGCCAGACCGCCACC
The DNA here is from genome assembly GCA_910822395.1 of Pseudoclavibacter triregionum. Lineage (GTDB taxonomy): Bacteria > Actinomycetota > Actinomycetes > Actinomycetales > Microbacteriaceae > Pseudoclavibacter > Pseudoclavibacter triregionum. The sequence continues at coordinate 1,246,672 of OU365335.1, read as the reverse complement.
CAGCGCCGTCGCTGGAAGACGATCCTCATGTGGATCTCGTGGGGCCTCTCGGTCGCCATCGCCGTCGCCGCCGTCCTCGACGAGCGCGACGAGGAGCGCGAGCGCGAGCGCGAGCGGGGCCACGCGGCCTAGGCGACACGGCGCGTCGGGCCGGGCATCCGCCCGGCCGCGGCGTGTCCTCTCGGCGGGCAGGTCCCGCGCTCCCACACTGGAACCACCGCTCGGCATCCGCCGTGCGCGAGATCTGGAAGGGGACGCCGTGTTCGGATGGTTCCGCAAGCGCGACCGCGCCGAGGCGCAGCCCGTCGACGAGACGGCCGACCCCGCCGCCGAGCGCGAGGCGGCCCCCGCCGCGCCGCAGCTCCCCGCCGGCGCCCACGAGCCCGGGCGCCCGGAGATCGAGCGCGGCGAGCGCGAGCTCGCCCCGGCCCGCCCGCAGATCGTCCTCGCGGCGCCGAGCGAGCGCCCCGCGATGCCGCTGAGCGACCACCCGAACTTCGCCGGGCTCGAGCTCGCGCAGGAGGCCGTCGAGCCGCCGCGCCTGCTCAACCCGACCGCCGCGCTCTCCGACGAGGCCCGCGAGCAGCTCACCGCGCTTCTCACCGACATGTTCGGCGCGCGCGGCCGCTACCGCCTCGAGTGGCGCCCCGACCGCGAGCCGGGCGACGACGCGATGTTCTCCGAGATCATGGTCGCCGACCTCGTGCGCCGCATCCAGAACACGCTCGGCGAGGTCGCCGCGATCGAGGCGCCCGCGGGCGGCTCGCGCCGCGAGCTCCGCGCCGGCCGCCGCGCCACCGCCGAGGCCGAGCACCAGAAGGCCATCGAAGCCTTCCTCAAGCCGACGAGCGACACCGACGAGCTCGCCGCCATCGCGACCCCCGAGGTCGCGCCGGCCGCCCTCGAGTCCGAGCGCCGCACGGCGTAGCTCCCGCACGCACTCTTCGGAGGGCCCAGGTCATCGACCCGGGCCCTCCGGCGTTCGTTCGGCCATCCGCTGGCCGTGCCGGCGCGCATCGACTACCGCGCTGCCGGGATGGCGGTAGCGGACGCCCGGGTCGGTAGCGAATGTCTTGGGGGCGGTGGTGTCGAGACGGCGCCTGCGGCGCCTCCTCAACCACCTGGGTCGCCTGAGGTGGTTGAGGAGCGAGCGCAGCGAGCGTCTCGAAACCACCGACCCCACCAGCACTTACCACCGGCCATTCGCTGGCCGAACGCTCGCGGGCTGGCCGAAGTGCGCCAGCGGATGAGCGATCGGCCAGCGGTTGCTGGTCGTGCCGGCGCGCATCGACTACCGGAACGGGCGTCCGCTGCCGGGATGGCAGTAGTGGACGCCCGGGTCGGCAGCGGATGCCGGGGGGCGGTGGTGTCGGGACGCGGCCTGCGGCCGCTCCTCAACCGCCTCAGCGCGGAGCTAGAGGAAGGAGAGCTGGATCGTCTGCCACATGCCGATGAGGATCATGCCGACGACGCAGAGCGCCCACACGACGGCGATCGCCCACCAGAAGTCCGCGATCATCCGGCCGAAGGAGCGCAGGCCCTCGCCGAGGTGGCCGCGCACCATGTTCCACACCGTCACGGCGACCGTGAGCGGGATCGTGATCGACCAGATGATCATGCACCACAGGCACAGGCGGGCGAGCTCGAAGACGCTGAACCACTGCAGGTACGAGATGAGGCAGGCGGCGAAGAGGACGCCGAGCTGCATGCCGATCCAGTACCAGCGGCGCATCCGCGCCCCCGCGAGCATCGCCATCGCCGTCGTCACGACGACCGAGAAGCAGAACAGCCCGACGATGATGTTCGGGATGCCGAGCACGTGCCCCGCCGTCGAGAGCATCGCCGGCCCGCAGGTGATGAACGGGTTGAGGTCGCAGAGGAGCTGCTCCTCCGGCGCCGTGAGCTTGTGGAGGTACTCGAGCGTGAGCATCGAGCTCGCGACGAGGCCGATCGCCCCGCACACGAGCATGAGGATCGCGAAGGCGCAGTGGCTCCGGAAGAGGCCGGGCACGCGCGGATCGTCCTCGACGGCGCCCTCGTCGTAGGCGCGGTCGAAGTCGAGGTCGTCCTCGAGGTCGTCGTCCTCGAGGTCGTCGTCCTCGAGCTCCGGGTCGAGCTCCGGCTCGCGGGCCGCCTCCGTCGCGGGCATCAGACGGTCGGCGTCGGGGCGGCGGTCGGGAGCTGGCTCACGTCGCCGCCGTGCTCGCCGACGAGCGCGATGAGGCCGGCCGAGTCGGGCAGGCCGTCCTGCATCTGGCCGTTCACGGCGACGGTCGGGGTGCCCTTCACGCCGTCCTTCGTCGTCGCCTGCGTCGTGTGCGCGTCGATCGTCGGGAGGTACGTGCCGGCGCGGATCTCGTCGAGCGCGGCCTGGTCGGTCACGCCGAACTGGCCCATGATGTCGGCGTAGTCGGCCGGGCCCCACGAGCCCTGGTCGGCGGCCGGGATGAGGAAGAGGCCGTCGTAGACCGAGAAGAAGGTGCCCGGCTGGTGCTGCGTCGCGGCGAGGAGCGCGGCGCCGGCCTGGCGGCCGTAGGGGGCGACGATGTTGATGGGGTGGTACTTCACCTGCGCCTGGCCCGACGCGACGAGGTCGTGGAATGTCTGAGCCGTGGCGTGGTGGTAGTTGATGCAGTGCGGGCACGAGAAGTCGAACCAGTAGTCGATCGTGACCGGGGCCGCGGGGTCGCCCACGACGATCGAGGAGCCCGCGTCGGCCGACTTGATGGGCACCTCGTGCTCCGTGCCGTCGCTGCCGGTCACCGAGATCGTGCCGTCGGTCGTGAACTCCGGCGCCTTCGGGCCGAAGACCGAGGGGCCGAAGACGGCGAGCCAGACGATGCCGGCGATGACGACGGCGGAGCCCGCGATGATCGCGATGGCCTTCATCGTGCGGCTGCGGCGTCGCTCGGCCTCCTGGCGGAGCCGGATCGCGTTCGCCTCCTCGCGGAGACGGCGGATGTGCTCGCGGTCCTTCTGTGCCATGTCGTCAGCTCTCCTCGGGGGTCGTGGGCCCAAACCGCTTCATTCTATGCGCCGCGCCTCCGGACGGCCCGGACCGGGGTCGGCCCGGCCGCCTCCGGCCCCGCCGTCCGCCGTCTCCAGAGCCCTCCCGGAGCGACCGCGAGTAGACTCGGGCCTTCGCGACGGAAAGGACGAACGCCGGATGAGCTCGATGTTCCGCTCACTCTCCGAGCGGAACTACCGCATCTGGTTCGCCGGCAGCCTCGCCTCGAACGTCGGCACGTGGATGCAGCGGACGGCCCAGAGCTGGATCGTCCTCACCGAGCTCACCGACCACGACGCGACCGCGCTCGGCGTCGTCATGGCGCTCCAGTTCGGCCCGCAGCTCGTGCTCGCCCCCTTCGCGGGCGTGCTCGCCGACCGGATCCCGAAGCGCCGGCTCCTGCTCCTCACGCAGATCGGCCTCATGCTGCTCGCCGTCGGGCTCGGCACGCTCGTCACGCTCGGCGTCGCCGAGCTCTGGCACGTCTACGCCTTCGCGCTCGGCCTCGGCATCGTCGCCTCGCTCGACGCGCCCGCCCGCCAGGCCTTCGTCTCGGAGATCGTGTCGCCCGAGCTCCTCTCGAACGCGATCGCGCTGAACTCGACGTCCTTCAACGGGGCGCGCCTGCTGGGGCCGGCGATCGCGGGCGTGCTCACGGTCGTCATCGGCGCGGGGCCGGTCATCCTCGTGAACGCGGCGACCTTCCTCCTGCAGATCCTCGCGCTGCTCATGATGCGCGCCTCGGAGCTCTCCGCTCCCCCGCGGGCGCCGCGCGGGCCGGGGCAGCTGCGGGAGGGCATCCGCTACGTGTCGAAGCGGCCGGACATCATCGCCGTCCTCGTCGCGGTGTTCCTGCTGGGCACCTTCGGCTTCAACTTCCCGGTCTTCCTCGCGACGATGTCGACCGACGAGTTCCATCGGGACGCCGACGCCTTCGGCCTGCTCAACTCGATCCTCGCGATCGGCTCGCTCTCCGGCGCGCTCATGTCGGCCCGCCGCGATCGCGCGCGCTTCCGCGTGCTGCTCATCTCGAGCCTGCTCTTCGGCGTCGCGCTGCTCGTGTCGTCGGTCGCGCCGGACTTCTGGTCGTACGCCATCGCGAACATCGCGGTCGGCTTCTTCGCGCTCACGGCCATGAACACGGCGAACGCGCTCGTGCAGGGCTCGGTCGAGCCGGTCATGCGCGGCCGCGTCATGTCGCTCTACATGGCGATCTTCCTCGGCGGGACGCCCATCGGGGCGCCGATCCTCGGATGGCTCGTCGAGGCGATCGGGCCGCGCGGCACGATCGCCGTCGCGGGCACCTCGGGGCTCATCGCGGCCGCGGCGGCGTTCCTCATCCTGCGCCGGGCGGGGATGTTCGCGTGGCGGGACGCCGCGGCGATGTGGCGCCCGGGCGGGCCGCCGACGGGGGTCATCGACCTCAGCGAGATCCCGGATCCGCGCACGGAGGAGCCCAACGAGCGGCTGATGCGGCTCGGCATGTGCCGCCGGTGGCTTCGAGACGCGCCTTCGGCGCTCCTCAACCACCTCAGGTCAGCGCTACTCGCCGAGGACGCGGCGGAGGTGGTCGTTCGTGAACATGAGCTCCGGGTCGAGGCGGTGGCGCACGGCGAGGAAGTCGCCGAAGCGCGGCAGCACGTACGCGATCTCGTCGGCCGTGAGCGTGTGCGCGCTCGCCCAGTGCGGGAGCCCGCCGTGGTCGATGAAGAGCTCCTCGGCGGCGGCGAAGTACGACCGCGGGTCCATGGCCGAGGGCATCCGCACCGCGATGTTGCCGACCTCGCGGCCGTAGCTCGTCGCGAGGTACGCGTCATCCGGGGCGGTCGTCGTGAGGAGCACCTCGCTCGGCACCGAGAGGCGGCGGCGGGCGATGATCTCGTCGAGCTCGCGCATGACGGCGGGCACGCGGTCGATCGGCAGCGCGTACTCGAGCGTCGCGGTCGGCACGGCGGGGCGGGCGGCGAGCGCCGCGGCCGGGCTGCCCTTGCGCTTGAGCGGCGAGTGGAGGACGTTCGAGATGCGGTTGAGCGTCGGGACGACCGCCGGCGCCGCCTTCGCGATGCCGATGCGCACCGACGACCAGAAGTCCTGGCCCGAGGACGCCACGACGCCCGGGCGGATCGCCCCGGACGCCTGGTGCGGCTCGCGGACGCCGCGCTGCACGGCGACGCGTCCGGTGTGCGGGCGCCAGGTCGCGGAGACGTGGTCGGCGGACGCCATCGTCTCGGCGTAGTCGTCGAGGAAGCCGCGGAATGACTCCATGCGCTCGGAGACGCGCGCGCTGTAGGCCGGGATGACGCGGAAGGTGACCTCGGTCATGATGCCGAGCGCGCCGAGGCCGATGCGGACGGCCGGCCAGAGCTCGGCGTTGCGCCGGGCCGAGACGCGCATGCGGCGGCCCTCGCCCGTGACGAGCTCGACCTCCTCGAGCTGCGAGGAGATCGTGCCGTAGCCGCGGCCCCAGCCGTGGCCCCCGGTCGCGACGACGCCGCCGAGGGTGACGTCGATGTTGCGGGTCGGGTTCGCGAAGGCGAGGCCGACGTCCTCGAGCGCGGCCATCGCCTCGCCGAGGGTCGTGCCGGGCAGGAAGGTCGCCGTGCCGCGCTCGGGGTCGACGCGGAGCATGCCGCGCATGGCCGTCATGTCGACCGCGACCTCGGGCGCGACCGCGAGGCCGCTCGCCGAGAAGCGGCTGCCGACGGGGCGCAGGCGCTCGCCGCGCTCGCGGGCCCCTGCGACGAGGGCGGCCACCTCGTCGGCGGCCGTCGGGCGCTCGGTGCGGGCCGGCGTGGCCCGGGCCGTGCGGCTCCAGTTCGTCCAGGGGCGGGCGCTCATCGGGTCGTCTCCCCTGCGGGCTCGGCGGGCGGGATCTGGATGGCGCCCGTCGCGGCCTCGACGACCGTCGCCTCGCCCTCGATGACGGAGCGCGGGGCGAGGCCCTCGAACGTGGCCTTGAACGACTCGAGGGCCGCCTGCCGCTCGCTGTCGGCGAGCGGGCGGGAGGCGTTCGCGATGGCGCGGGCGAGGAGCTGGATGCTGCGGTCGAGGATCGCGTCGTCGCGGGTCGCGAGCCAGTGGATGCAGAAGCCGTCGATGCCCTGGAGGAGGCAGGCGGCGAGCTCCCGCACGGGCTGCGTGTACTCGGCGCCGGCGACCGCGGCCGCGCGGAGGAGGAAGTACGAGCCCATCTCGTAGCCGCGCTCGACGCGGTTGCGGGCGACGTCGTTGAGCTCGGGGATGCGCAGGCCCGCGACCTGGGCGTCGAGGAAGGCGTTGATGCGGCCCGGGTTCTCGCGGAGGTAGTCGGCGTAGCCGGTCATCGTGCGGACGATCGAGGCCTCGAGCTCGTCGTGCACGTCGATGCGGGCGAGCATCTCGAGCGAGACCTCCTCTGCGAGCGTGCGGGTCGCGGCGGCGATGAGCTCGCCGCGGGAGGAGAAGGCGTAGTGGAGCGAGGCGAGCGGCATCCCGGCCTCGGCCGCGATCTTCCGCGTCGTCGTCTCGCCGATGCCCTCTCGCTCCATGACGCGGATCGTGGCGGCGATGAGCGCGTCCCTGCGTTCGGCGACGGGAATGCGTGCCATGACGGACTCCTTAGGGGCAGGACCTCGGCCGCCCGCAGTCGGTCGGCGCTGCGGCAATCCTCCCACATCCGGACGGTCGGCCATGAACGATGCTCGCCCGCCCCTTTCGCCAGCCGACGGCCGGAAACGCCGAGCGGGGCGGCCCCGGATGATCCGGAGCCGCCCCGCGTCGCGCGATGCGCCGCTAGTAGGAGATGACCTTCGGGAGGGCGCAGTGCTTGAGGCCCTCGACGCCGAACTCGAGGCCGAAGCCCGACTGCTTCACGCCGCCGAAGGGGACACGCGGGTCGATGGCGCCGTGCTTGTTGATCCACGTCGATCCGGCGATGAGCTTCGAGGCGACCTTGAGGGCCTCCTCGCGGTTCGACGACCACACCGAGGAGCCGAGGCCGACCTCGGAGTCGTTCGCCATCTCGATGGCCTCCTCGACCGTCGAGTAGCGGATGATCGGCAGCGCCGGCCCGAACTGCTCCTCGGTGACGAGCGGGTTGTCGTTGTCGATGTCCGCGACGAGGGTCGTCGGGTAGAAGTAGCCCTTCTGGTCCTTGTCCGGCTCGCCGCCGATGAGGACGCGGGCGCCCGACTTCTTCGCCTCCTCGACGAGGCGCTCGACGACCTCGTACTGGCCCTTGTTCTGGAGCGGGCCGAGGACGTTCTGCTCGTCGAGGCCGTCGCCCATAGGCATCTGCTTCGCGAAGGCGACGAGCTCGTCGCAGACCTGGTCGTAGATCGAGTCGTGCACGTAGAGGCGCTTGAGCGCGGCGCAGGTCTGGCCGGTGTTGAGGAAGGCGCCCCAGAACAGGCCCTCCGCGATCGCCTTCGGGTCGGCGTCCGGGAGGACGATGCCGGCGTCGTTGCCGCCGAGCTCGAGCGTGAGGCGCTTGAGGCCCGAGGCCGAGTCGGCCATGATCGTGCGGCCGACCTCGGTCGAGCCCGTGAACATGACCTTGCCGATGCCCTCGTGCTTCGTGAGCGCGGCGCCGACCTTGCTGTCGCCGGGGACGACGATGAGGAGGTCCTGCGGGAGCACCTCGTTCATGACCGCGGCGAGCGCGAGCACCGAGAGCGTGGTCGAGGAGGCGGGCTTCGCGACGACCGCGTTGCCCATCTTCAGCGAGGGGCCGAACTGCCACATCGCGATCATCATGGGCCAGTTCCACGGCGAGATCGCGCCGATGACGCCGATGGGCTCGTAGCGGAGCTCGGCGTGGCCGGTCTCGTCGTCGACGACGATCTCCGGCTCGAGGTGGGTGGCGGCGTTGGCGCGGAGCCAGGCCGAGCAGGCGCCGACCTCGAAGCGGGCGTTCGGGCCGTTGAGCGGCTTGCCCTGCTCGCGCGAGAGGAGCTGCGCGAGCGGCTCGGCCGCGTCGTCGATCGCCTGGGCGACCTGCTCGAGGATCGCGCCGCGCTCCTCCTGCGTCTTCGCGCCCCAGGCCTTCTGCGCCGCGGTCGCGCGCTCGATGGCGGAGTCGAGGTCGTCCATCGTCGCGACGGGCGCCTTGCCGACGACCTCGCCCGTGGACGGGTTGATGACATCGCGGCCGCCCTCGGTCGCGACGACGGCGGCGAGGAGCGCCTCGTAGGAATCGAACTTCGTCATGTGCCGGATCTCCTTTGATCGGGGCGGTGCGGGGTGGGGCCGGCGGGAGGATGGCATCCGGGCCCTCGGCTCGGCTCCACGCTACGGAGGCTTCCCGGGCGGCGCTTGGCCGTGGGCGCGAGGCGCTTGTCCGGACGCGCCGCGGGCCCGGGGGAAGGCTCCCCCCGGGCACGCGATCGCGTCGGCTGCGGCTCGACGTCCGCGCGCGGCTACTCCTCGGCGTCGACGAGGAAGTGGCTCGCGGCGGCCGAGGCGCCCGCGACGGCGAGCACCGAGGGCCACGCGCCGATCTTCTTCGCGAGCGGGTGCGAGAGGCCGAAGCCGAGGAGGTACACGGCGGCGAGGATGCCCGCGACGCCCGGCCCGCGCTTTGCGAGCCAGGTGCGGCCGGCGTAGAGGCCGGCGGCGCCGAGGACGATCCCGCCGAGGGGCCGGATGCCCGTCTCGCGGGCCGTGAGGTAGCCGCCGACGAGGCCGAGGGCGGCGATGGGCGCGGTGGCGACGGACTTCGCGTCGCGGAGCTCGAGTTCCATGGCCGCAGGCTACGCGCGCGGGCTGGAGGACGAGTCGACGCCCTGCTGCCGCGCGGCGCCGCCGGGCTGCCATGCTGCGCCGGTCTGGAATCCGGCGCCGCCCGCCTGCGCGAGCCGCGCGGCCTCGGCCTCGGCGGCGCGCTCGTCCGCGTCGTGCCGCTCGTGGCCCTCCATGAAGGCGTCCACCTCGGCGCTCGTCGCGCGCAGCTTGGGGTCGTGGTCGAGGTAGTGCTTCGTCTCGCGCGCGATGAGGCCTGAGAGCACGAGCAGGCCGATGAGGTTCGGCAGCGCCATGAGGCCGTTCATGATGTCGGCGAAGGTCCACACGAGCGTGAGCGGCGTCGTCGCGCCGACGAAGACGACGAGCGTGAACAGGACGCGGTAGACGACGACGCCGCGGATGCCGAAGAGCCGCTCCGAGCACCGCTCGCCGTAGTACGCCCAGCCGAGGATCGTCGAGAACGCGAAGAACACGATCGAGATGGCGACGATCCAGGAGCCCAGCTCGCCCGGGAGGGCGGAGGCGAAGGCGTCCGAGGTCATCGTCGCGGCGGCGGACTTGCCCTGGTCCCACACGCCCGTGGAGATGATGATGAGGCCGGTGAAGCTCACGACGATGAGCGTGTCGATGAAGGTCTGCGTCATCGAGACGAGGCCCTGGCGCACGGGGTGCGTCGTCTTCGCGGCGGCCGCGGCGATGGCGGCCGAGCCCATGCCGGACTCGTTCGAGAAGATGCCGCGCGCGACGCCCATCTGGAGCGCGGTGAGGAACACCGAGCCGAGGAAGCCGCCCTGGGCCGCGGTGCCCGTGAATGCCTGGGTGAAGACGGCCGCGATGGCGCCGGGCAGGTTGCCGGCGTTCACGATGAGCACCCACGTGCCGACCACGATGTAGAGGAGGATCATGAGCGGCACGAAGCCCGCCGTGACCTTGCCGATCCAGGTGATGCCGCCGATGAGCACGAGGCCTGTGAGGACGGTGAGGACGATGCCCGTGACGGCCGTGTCGACGCCGAAGGTGTCGTGGAGCTGCGCCGAGACCGCGTTGCCCTGGGTCATGTTGCCGATGCCGAAGCTCGCGAGCACGGCGAAGACGGTGAACCAGAGGCCGAGGACGCGGCCGAAGCCGCCGCCGATGCCGCGCTCGAGGTAGTACTGCGGGCCGCCCGACTTCTCGCCGCGGGCGTCCGTCGTGCGGAAGCGGACGCCGAGGAAGGCCTCCGAGTACTTCGAGGCCATGCCGACGAGGCCGGTCACCCACATCCAGAAGAGCGCGCCCGGGCCGCCGACGGAGATCGCGGTCGCGACGCCGACGATGTTGCCGACGCCGACGGTCGCCGCGAGCGCCGTCGTGAGGGCCTGGTACTGCGAGATGTCGCCGCCGCCGCCGTCGTCCGAGCGGTCGAGCAGCCCGAGGCGCAGCGCCGGCCCGAGGGTGCGGAGCTGGATGGCGCGAAGGCGGATCGAGAGCACGAGGCCCGTGACGAGCAGGAGCGGGATGAGGAGCGCGGGGCCCCACACGAAGGCGTCGACGGCTTCGAGGATGGCTTCCAGGGTGTCCATGGCCATCGATCGTAGTCACGCCGACGCGCGCGGAGAGACGGGCGACCAGAGCCGCCCGCCGCTCGCGCCGCCGGCCGGGAGCCGCTAGAAGACGGGCTTGCCGCCCGTCACGCCGAGCACAGTTCCGGAGACGTAGCTCGCCTCGTCCGAGGCGAGGAACACGTACGCCGCGGCGACCTCGATCGGGGCGCCCGCGCGGCCGAGCGGGGTGTCCGAGCCGAAGCCGTCCACCTTCTCGGGCGGCATCGTCGCGGGGATGAGCGGCGTCCAGATGGGTCCGGGGGCGACGGCGTTCACGCGGATGCCGCGCGGCCCGAGCTCCGCGGCGAGGTTCACGACGAGGTTGTTCAGCGCGGCCTTCGTCGCGGCGTAGTCGAGCAGCGGCTCGGAGGGGCTGTAGGCCTGCACCGAGGTCGTCACGATGATCCGGCCCCCGCCCTCGAGCTCCTTCGCGAGGCGGCGCACGAGCCAGAAGGGCGAGAAGACGTTCGTCGCGAAGGTGCGCTCGATCTGCTCGGCAGGGAACTCCTCGAGGCTCGGATGGGTCATCTGGTACGCCGCGTTGCAGACGAGCACGTCGAGGCCGCCGAGCGACTCGAGGGCGCGGTCGGCGAGGGCCTCGTTCGCCTCGACGGTGCGCAGGTCGCCAGGGACGAGCTCGCATCGGCGGCCTTCGGCCTCGACGAGGCGCTGCGTCTCGGCGGCGTCGTCGGCCTCCTCCTCGAGATGGGCGATGACGAGGTCGGCGCCCTCCTTCGCGAAGGCGACGGCGATGGCGCGGCCGATACCGGAGTCGGCGCCCGTGACGAGGGCGCGCACGCCCGGGAGGCGATCGCGGCCGGTCCAGCTGCGCTCGCCGTGGTCGGGCGCCGGGTCGAGCTCGGCGACGGTGCCGGGCCACTCCTGCTGCTGGCTGGGGATGGCCGCGTACTCGGCGCGGTCGGGCTGGGTGCCCGGCTGCTTGGCGTCGGTCTGCGCGGGCGCGCCGCTCGTCCGGTCGCTCTGCTCGCTGTGCTGGCTCTGCTCCGCCATGGTCGGCCTCCTCGCTCGCGCCGCGGGTCCGGGGGCATCCGGGGCGGCGCGGACGACGCTAGGCGAGAGGGCTGGGCGAGCACTCAGCGTTCCGGTGCTCATCAGGACTTACGGTGCTCCTGACGGCGCGCGGCCGCCGACTCGCCGCCGACTCCCCGGAGAGGACGACCATGGCCGACGCCGACGCCCGCGAGGGCGCGCTCCTGCGCATCGCCTCCGTTCCCTCGGGGCACGTCTACGTGCGCCACCTGCTGCCGGCCGACGGGGCGCGGACTCGAGTCCGCCTGCTCTCCGATCCCGACCCCGACGATCCCCGCCGGCCGGCCGGCGCGAAGTGGTGGCCGCCGAAGATGCTCGAGGCGGAGTGGGTCCGCGCGCACGCGGGCGAGTTCGACATCTTCCAGATCCACTTCGGTTTCGACGCGCGCACGCCCGAGCAGCTCCGCGAGCTCGTCGAGGCGCTCCGAGCGGCCGGCCGGCCGCTCGTCATGACGGTGCACGACCTCCGCAATCCGCACCACGAGGACCGCTCCCTCCACGATGCCCAGCTCGGGGTGCTCGTCCCCGCGGCCGCCGTCGTCGTCACGCTCACGCCGACGGCGGCGCGGGAGATCGAGCGCCGCTGGGGCCGCCGCGCGGTCGTCCTCCCCCACCCGCACGTCGTCGACGAGGCCACGATGCGTCGCGTCGCCGCGCCGGGCGGACGCCGTCGCGACGACGGCCGCTTCGTCGTCGGCCTTCACGTGAAGAGCCTCCGCGCGAACATGGCCCCGCTGCCCGTGCTCGAGACGCTCATCCCCGCCGTCCTCGAGCTGCCGGGCGGTGAGGTGCGCGTCGACGGCCACCGCGATCTGCTCGAGCCGGGCGGCGCGCGCTACGACGCGGAGCTCGCGGGCTTCCTCGAGCGCGAGGCCGAGGCGGGGCGCATCCGGCTGGAGGTCCACGACTACTTCTCGGACGAGGACCTCTGGGCCTACCTCTCCTCGCTCGACGCCTCCGTCCTCCCCTACCGCTTCGGCACCCACTCGGGCTGGCTCGAGGCCTGCGCCGACCTCGGCACGCGCGTCATCGCGCCGAGCTGCGGGGCGTACGCCGATCAGGGGGACGTCCTCTCCTACGGGCATGAGGAGTCGAGGCTGGACGCCGAGTCGCTCCGCGCGGCGATCCGGCGGGCGGCCGAGCTCGGCCCGCCGCCTCCCGTCGACGTCGACGCCCGGCTCGCGGAGCGGGAGCGGATCGCCGAGGAGATGGCGGCGGTCTGGGCACGCGCGCTCGAGGACGCTCCCACCTCGTCCCCGCCCTCGGCGGCGCCGCTCGCCTGGGACCGGGCTCGCTCGGGCGAGCGCGAAGTCCGCGATCCCCTGGAGGGGGTCGGCTCGGCGCTCTGCGTGAGCGCGCACCCCGACGACGAGGCCATCGGCGCGGGGCGGATGCTCGCGACCGCCGCGGCTCGCGGAGCGCGCCTCGGGGCCGTCGTCCTCACCGAGGGCGAGGCCTGCGCGCCCCATCCCTCGATCGACCCAGCCGAGATGGGACGGCGCCGGATCGACGAGTGGCGTCGCGCGCTCGCCGCGCTCGGCGTCGAGACGCTGGAGAGCTCGCGGCACCCGGACGGGCAGCTTGCGGAGGCGCCGGCCGGTGACCTCGCGGCCGAGCTCGCGCGCGCGGCGAGCCGGATCCGTGCCGAGGCGATCGTCGCGCCGTGGCGACGCGATCCCCACCCCGACCACGCGGCGGCGGGGCGCGCGGCGGCTCGGGCGGCCGCGACGCTCGGCATCCCCTGCATCGAGTACCCCGTGTGGGCGATGACCTGGCTCCGACCCGACGAGATGCCCGTCCTCGGCGCCGAGATCGTCGCCGTCGCGACGCCGCCCGAGGCCGACGCGGCGCGCGCGGCCGCCCTCGCCGAGTACGCCTCCCAGCTCGAGCCGCTCGACCCCGCCTGGCCGCCCGTCGTGCCCGAGCGGGCGCTGCGCGCCCACGACCGTCAGCGCCTCGCGTTCGGCGACGGGACCCGGCCGTGACCGCGGCGCCGCCGCGCTCCGGCGAGGCTCCCGACTTCGACGCCCGCTACCGGGACGACCCCGACCCCTTCGACGTCGAGACCTCCTGGTACGAGCGGCGGAAGGAGGCGATCGCGCTCGCCCTCCTCCCCCGCGCCCGCTACCGGCTCGCGTGGGATGCGGCGGCCGGCACCGGCGCCCTCACCCGCGCGCTCGCCGAGCGGGCCGATGCCGTCGTCGCGAGCGACGCCTCGGCGGTCGCCGTCGAGCGCATGCGCGAGCGCGGCCTCGAGGCGGAGGTCGCCGCCCTGCCGGCCGTGCCGGACGCGGCGCGCGGCTGCGAGCTCTGCGTGCTCGCGGAGGTCCTCTACTACCTGCCCGAGGATGCCCGCGCCGCGACCCTCGAGGCGGTCGGGGCGGCCCTTGCGCCCGGCGGCGACCTCCTCGCCGTCCACTGGACCGGCGACGGCGAGGACCTCGCGATCTCCGGCGCCGCGCTCCGCGAGGAGCTCGACGCCGCCCTCGGCACCGGATCGGCCCCCGCAGCCGGCTGGCGCCTCCTCGCGTCGCTCGACGACGAGGACTTCTCGATGCGGGTGTGGAGGCGGACATGATCCCGGATGACCTCGCGCGCGGCCGCGACGCTGCGCCTGCCGTGCCTGCCGCATGGCTCGAGCCGCCCGCCCCGCTCGGCGCCGCCGACGGCGTCGACGCCGCGCTCCTCGAGGCCGGCCGCGCCCGCGGCGCCTCGGACGAGGCCATCCGCGACGCCGTGCTCGCCCTCGTCGGCGCGACGAGCGCCGAGGACGTGGCGAGCTGGAGCGCCCTCGTCGATCGCTGCCTCCGGCTCGGCCGCGTCGACGCAGCGCTCGCGCGCCTGTCCGAGGGGCACCTCGACGCGCTCCGCGTGCTGCGGGAGCTCGGCGCCGAGCCCGAGCCGGGCGCCCTCTACGGCGTCTGGGCCTCGAAGTCCCGCGGCAGCGGCTGGCGCGCCGAGCCGGAGGGCGAGGGCGCCTGGCGGATCGACGGCACGCTCCGCTTCGCCTCCGGCGCGGGCCTGCTCGACCGCGCGCTCACGACCGTGCCGGGCGAGCGGCCGGATGACGACGCGCAGCTCCTCCTCGACCTCGACGTCTCCGCGCTCCGCGGCGACGAGGGCTCCTGGCGCACGGAGGCGATGGCCCGCTCGCGCTCGCTCGACCTCGAGGGCGACGGCGTCGTCGTGGCGGGGCGGCGGATCGGCGGGCCGGGGGCGTACCTCGGACGCTGGGGTTTCCTCCCCGGCGGCGCGGGGGTCGCCGCGTGCTGGGCCGGCGGGATCGCGCGGCTCATGGACGTCCTCGCGGATCGGCTCCGCGGGCAGGCGGCGGCCGGTCGCGAGCCTGGCGAGCTCCAGCTCGCGCGGCTCGGCGGCATCCGCGTCGAGGCCGCGAGCTCCGCGGCCCTCTGCCGCCGGACCGGCGCCATGCTCGACCGGCTCGCCGCCGCCGACGCCGAGGCGGGGGCCGCCGCCGAGCTCGCCGCGCTGTGCCGCGCCGGCGTGGCCCTCTCCGGGCGCCGCGCGCTCGAGCTCGCCCGCCCGCTCGCCGGCGCGAGCGCGCTCGCGCACGAGGACGCCCTCATCCAGGCCGTCGCCGATCTCGAGCTCTACCTCGCCCAGCATCCCCACGACCTCGCCCTCGCCGGCCTCGGCCGCCGGCTCCTCGACGGGCCCGGCGCATGAGCGCGCCCTCCGCGATCGCCGTCATCCCCGCCCGCGACGAGGAGGGACGGGTCTCGACCTGCCTCGACTCCGTGCTCGACGCCGCACGCCGGGCGCTGTCGGAGGGCGCGCTCGAGCGGATCGTCATCGCGCTCGTCGCGCACCGCTGCGCCGACGGGACGGCCGCGGCCGCGCGCGGGATCCTCGAGGCCGAGGAGGGCCCCGTCGAGTCGGGACGCCTCGCAGGGATCGTCGTCGAGGACGAGGACTCGGAGACGGTGGGCGGCGCCCGGGCGACGGGCATCCGGGCAGCCCGCGCCGAGCTCGCCGCCCTCGCTGGCGGCCCGATCGACCCCGATCGCGCCTGGCTCTTCTCGACGGACGCCGACTCCGTCGTGCCGGCCGACTGGATGACCGGCCACCTCGAGCGCATCGCCGCGCTCGGCCCCGGCGCCGCCGGCGCCCGCGCCCTCGTCGAGCTCGCCGACTGGACGCCCTCCCCCGCCGCCCGACGCGCCTACGAGGCGATCATCGCCGCCGGCATGCGCTCGGACGGCGGCCACGACCACGTCTACGGCGCGAACCTCGCCGTCCGCCTCTCGGCGCTCGACCGCGCCGGCGGCATGCCGGACGTGCCCGTCGGCGAGGATCAGGCGCTCACGGACCGCCTCGCCGAGCTCGGCACGCCGCTGGCCGGCACGAGCGGACCGATCGTGCACACGTCGGGACGCTGGCCGGGACGCGCCGCGGGCGGGCTCGGCACGCTCCTCGGCCGGCTCGAGGAGGAGGCCGGATGACCGTGTCCGCGGCGCCCCCGCGCCGTCGCCTCCTCTACTACGCCCACCACCACGGCTCCGGCCATCTCCGCCACGCCGAGCGGCTCGCGCGGCTCGACCTCGCGGAGCTCGTCGTCGTGGGCACCGGCGCCGGCCGCCTCCCGGGCGGCGTCGAGCTGCCGCCCGACGACCTCGACCCGCACCGGGAGCCCGAGGGCTCGCCGTTCCACTGGACGCCGCGCACTCCGGCCGTCCGCCGCCGCATGGCCGCCTTCCACGCCGCACTCGAGGCCCACGATCCCGAGCTCGTCGTCGTCGACGTGAGCGTCGAGGCCGCCGCCTTCGCGGCGCTCTCCGGCTACCGCGTCGCCGTGCGCCGGATGCCGGGCGACCGCCGCGATCGCGCGCACGAGCTCGCCTACGACCTCGCCGACCGGCTGCTCGCCTACTATCCGGAGTCCGTCGAGGACCCGGCGTTCGCCCGCGAGCGGGCCGGCCGGTGCTCGTGGCTGGGGATGCCCGCCCCGGCGGCCCCCGATCCCGCGCACGAATCGGCGCTCGACCCCGCGCACCTCGACGCCGCCGAGGGCGCCGTCGTCGTGCTCTCGGGCCGAGGCGGCGACGGCGTCCCGGCGGCCGAGCTCGCCCGCGCGGCCGCCGCGACCCCCGGGCGGCGGTGGGCCGTCCTCGGCGCGGTGCACGGTGCGGCCGCCGAGCTCGCCGCGCTTCCGAACGAGGTCGTCCTCCTCGGCGACCGGCCCGCGGCGCCGTTCCTCGCGCGGGCGGCCGCGATCGTCGCGGGGGCCGGGGCGAACACCGTGGCCGACGTGGCCGCCGCCGGGCGTCCCCTCGTCCTCGTGCCCGAGCCGAGGCCGCATCGCGAGCAGGCGGCCTTCGCCGAGCGCCTCGCGGCGACGTTCGGCACGCCCACGGCCCCGAGCTGGGCCGCCGCATCCTGGCCGGAGCTGCTCGAGCGCGCCGAGGCCGCCGACCCGGATGCCCTCGCCCGGGGCCTCCTCGTCTCGGAGCGGGAGTACGGCGAGCGCTTCCGGGAAGCCGTGGAGTTCGCCGTCGGGGCGGACGTTGCCGGCTAGAACCGCGCGAGCGGGAGCGTCCGCGCGGCGATCTCCGCCTCGCTCGGCTCGCGAAGGAGCGTCGCCCGCTCGCCCTCGACGGCGACGAGCCCGAGCCGCTCGAGGCCCGCGAGCCACCCCTCCATCGGCAGCCGTCCCCAGCGCTCCGCGAAGCGGTTCGCGTTCCGCACGAGCGCCGCCGCGTGCTGGAGCGGAGGCTTCACGACGGCGTGCGCCTGATGGAAGACGGGCGCCGCGCTGAAGCGGATCGGGACGTCCGCCTCGCGCGCGGCGAAGGCGAAGTCGGTGTCCTCGGCGCCGTAGCCGCGGTAGCCCTCGTCGAAGCCGCCGATCCGGTCGAAGACGTCCTTCCGCACCGCGAAGCCGAGCGACCAGAACATCTCGACCCGCTCGCTCTCGCCGACGCCGAGCTCGGCGCGGGCCGGGTGCGGGATGGCGTGGAGGGCGGGGTCGGAGGCCCGATCCCAGTCGGGGGCGAGGTAGCGCGGCTCGGCCATGACGACCGCGCCCGTCTCGGCGGCCTCCTCCGCGAGCGAGGCGACCGTCTCGGGCGCCGGGATGCAGTCGACGTCGAGGAGCACGGCCACCTCGCCGCGCGCCTCGGCGACGGCGCGATTGCGGGCGCGCGCGAGGTCGACGGGACCGGGCAGGAGCACGTCCCGGACGAGTCGGGGCCGCTCCGCCCACGGCCGGTCCTCCTGGCCCATGAAGACGACGACGTGCTCGAGCGGCGGGGGGACGGACGCCTCGACCCCGGCGATCTGGGCGAGCAGGTGCTCGTCGCGGCATGCCGTGATCGCGCACACGCTCCATCCCATGCTTCGAGACTAGATCGCAACCTCTGAAAATTCCTGGTGAAGCTCGGATTCCGTACACTTGGGCCGTGAAGATCGGCCTCCTCGCCCACGCGCACCTCCCCATCGCGGAGCCCTACGGCGGCGGGCTCGAGGCCCACACCGGCCAGGTCGCCGCGGCGCTCGCCGCGCGCGGCCACGAGGTGATCCTCGCCGCGAAGGCGGGATCGCAGGTCGAGGGCGTCGCCATCGAGGAGATCCTGCGCGCCGACTTCGCGTGGCGCGCGCCGAGGCTCCTCGGCGATCAGGCCGAGGCGCAGCAGCTCGAGGTCGAGGCCGCCACGCGGCGAGGGCTGCGCCGGCTGCGCGAGGCGGGCTGCGAGGTCATCCTCAACAACTCGCTGAGCGCCGTGCCGTACGCCGAGGCCGCGGATCTCCCGATGCTCACGCTCCTCCACACGCCCGCGACGCTCGAGCGGGTGACGGCGGTCATCGAGCGGCCGGGCTGGTCGCCGCCGCCATGGCACCGCTGGGCGAGCGTCTCGACCGTCACGGCGCGTGCATGGCGCGAGCTCCTCGCGCCCGCCGAGGTGCCGGTCGTCCCGAACGGCATCGAGCTCGATGAGTGGGCTCCGAGGCTCGACGAGCGCGAGGGGGCGCCGCGGCTCGCGACCTGGACCGGCCGCATCACGCCGGAGAAGGGGCTTCCCCTCGCCATCGACGCCGCGCGGCTCGCCGGGCTCCGGCTCGAGATCATCGGCCCGATCTCCGACCCGACGCACTTCGAGGCGGACATCGCGCCCCGCCTCGGGCCGGACATCACCTGGCTCGGGCACCTCCGGCACGCGGAGCTCGCCGAGCGGGTGCGGGAGGCCGACGTCCACCTCGTGTCCTCGATCTGGCCCGAGCCCTTCGGGCTCGTCGCCCTCGAGGCCATGGCCTGCGGCACCCCCGTGGCGGTGACGCCCATCGGCGCGCTGCCGGACGTCGCGGGCCGGGAGGGCGGCGTCGCCGCGGACTCCATCTCGGTCGCCGACCTCGCCGAGGCGGCCCTCGCGGCGGCTCGCCTCGATCGGCGGCGCGTCCGCGCCCGGGCGGAGCGCTTCGGACTCGGACGCGCCGTCGAGGGGTATCTCGCCCTGCTGGGGTCGGCGCTCGCGGAGTCCCCGCGTCGCGCGGAGCCCAGCGCCGAGACAGCCGACGACGCGGAGCGGGCGCGCTCCGGCCACGGCCCGCGCGACGGCGCTCATGCCGGTCGTGGTCAGGGTGACCGCTTCGGCGCGGCGCCCGCCGCGCGTGGAACCGGTCTCCGGGCATGAAGAAGGCCCCGGTCGATGGCGAGATCGATCGGGGCCTGCAGTACACCCCCCGGGACTCGAACCCGGAACCCGCTGATTAAGAGTCAGCTGCTCTGCCAATTGAGCTAGAGGTGCGTATCGGACGGGGTGGAGCCCGTGCGACCGATGAAGACTATCACCGGGCGAAGCGGGACCGCAAGCCCGGCGCGTCGCCGCGCGGGGGCGAGGCCGACGCCACGTCATCCGCCGCGCCGCGACCCGGCACAATGGCCTGCGACGCGGCGCCCGCCGCGCGGAGAGGAGCCCCGTGACCACCCCCATCCGCCTCGAGCCCGGCCAGGAGGCGCCCGCCTTCTCCCTCCCCGACCAGCACGGGAAGACCGTGACGCTCGAGTCGCTGCGCGGCCGCCGCGTCGTCCTCTACACCTACCCGGAGGCCATGACGCCGGGCTGCACGACGGAGGCCTGCGACTTCCGCGACGCGCGGAAGGCCATCCTCGACGCCGGCATCGAGCTGCTCGGCCTCTCGAGCGACGCCCCGTCGAAGAACCGGCAGTTCGACGACGCCGAGCGCCTCGGCTTCCGCCTCCTCTCCGACGAGGACCACGCCGTGCAGACCGCCTACGGCGCCTACGGCGAGCGCAACAAGTACGGGCGCGTCGCGGTCGGGCCGATCCGCTCGACCTTCGTCATCGGCGAGGACGGCCGCATCGAGCACGCCCTCTACAACGTCCGCGCGACGGGGCACGTCGGGCGCCTGCTCGGCATCCTCGGGATCGGCGCCTAGCCGGGCCGTCGATCGACGCCGCCGGCGCCCTCGCGGGGCAGGAGCGAGGCCTGGGTCGCCGGGAGCACCGCGCACGCGATGGCGGCGAGGCCGAGGACGATCCCGACCCAGCCGATCCAGGGCTGCATGTCGCCCTCGATGACCGCCCACGAGGCCGCGATCTGGAGCACCTGCCAGGTGATCGCCGCGCCGCGGATCCACGGGCGGCGGCGGCAGGTCGCACGGGCGAGCACGACGAGGAGGAGCCCCGCGACGGCCACCGTGACGAGGAGCGCGATCGAGGAGAGCATCGAGTAGGCCGCCTGCGTCGCGATGTCGACGGCGAGGAGGACGGCGAGCGCGAGCACGCCGACGGCCTCGACCGAGAGGATGGCCGCGAGGGCGAGGAGCGAGGGGGCGGGACGGCCTCCCGCCGGAGCGGCCGGAGCCGTCCGCTCGACGTCCTCGCGCGCGTGCGCGTCCTCATGCTGTTCGCGCACCGCGATCCTCCCGAAAACCCTTGTCATGCGTCCGCGCCTGTGGCACTATTTTGCTTCAAGTAGAGAGAATCTGCGACGAGAGCGCATACGCATCCGAATCTAGATGCGCCAGCCCTCCCCACCTGGGAGATCGCCGAGAACTCTAGACCCTGAGCAGGGTTTCCGCGCAGCGCGGGAGAACCGCGCGAGAAGGAGCACATTCGATGGACTGGCGTGACCGTGCCGCTTGCCTCAACGCCGACCCGGAGCTCTTCTTCCCCGTGGGGAACACCGGCCCGGCCGTCGAGCAGATCGAGCAGGCCAAGGCCGTGTGCGCGTCGTGCCGGGTGACCGAGACCTGCCTGCAGTACGCGCTCGACACGAGCCAGGACTCGGGCGTCTGGGGCGGCCTCTCCGAGGACGAGCGCCGCGCGCTCAAGCGCCGCGCCGCCCGCGCCCGCCGCGCCTCCTAGCGGCCTCAGTCGTAGATCGCGCCCTCGATCTCCGCGGCTTCGGCCGAGCGATTCCAGCGGCTCGGCACCTCGACGGCGACGGTCGTCCCCTCCCCCGGCCGCGAGGTCCAGTCGATCGTGCCGCCGAGCTCGCCCTCGACGAGCGTGCGGACGATCTGCGTGCCGAGGCCCTGGCCGATCCGGCCCACCTCGAAGCCGACGCCGGTGTCCCGCACGAGCACCTTGAGGCCGTCGGGGCCGCGGTCGACGTCGATGACGACCTCGCCCTCGCGGCCCTCGAGGCCGTGCTCGACGGCGTTCGTGACGAGCTCGGTGAGGGCGAGCGCAAGCGGCGTCGCGTACTCGCTCGGCAGGGATCCGAACGCACCCTCCACGCGTGGACGCACGCGCGTGTTGTGCGAGGCCGAGACTTCGGCGATGAGCTTGAGCACGCGCGTGAAGACCTCGTCGAAGTCGACGGTCTGGCGGAAGCCGCCCGCGAGCGTGTCGTGGACGACGGCGATCGACGAGACGCGGCGCATCGCCTGCGTGAGCGACTCGCGCGCCTCGTCGCTGCGGCTGCGGCGGGCCTGGATGCGCAGGAGCGCGGCGACCGTCTGCAGGTTGTTCTTCACACGGTGGTGGATCTCGCGGATCGTCGCGTCCTTCGTGATGAGCTCCTGCTCCTGGTGGCGCACGTCCGAGGTGTCGCGGCAGAGCACGATCGCGCCCGTGCGGCGGCCGGCCTCGCGCAGCGGGATGGCGCGCATCGTGACGATGATGTCGCGCACCTCGATGTCGGTCGTCCACGGGGCGCGTCCGGTGACGACGAGCGGAGTGGCCTCGTCGACGGTGACGCGGTCCTGCACGAGCGTCGAGACGACCTCGACGAGCGACTCGCCCTCGAGCTCGCCGCCGAAGCCGAGCTTGTTGAGGGCGGAGAGCGCGTTCGCGGAGGCGAAGGTGACGACGCCCTCCGGGTCGAGCCGGACGAGCCCGTCCGAGGCGCGGGGCATGCCGCGGCGCTCGACGGGCGGGGCCTCGGGGTCGGGGAAGTCGCCCGCGACGATCATCTCGAAGAGGTCGTCGGCGCAGGCGCGGAAGGTCGTCTCCTGGCGGGTGCGGGGGCGGCCGCCAGCGAGGTTCGTGTGGCGCGTGATCATCGCGATCGGCGAGGGGACGAGGTCGGCGGTGTGCGGCGAGATGCGCCGGAAGACGGGGGTGACCGTGAGCTGCGTCGGGATCTCGTCGAACCAGTCCGGCTCGCTCGAGCGGATCGTCTGGCCCTCCTCGTAGGCCCGCTGCATCTCGCCCGCCCACTGCTCGCGGACCTCCTGGCCGATGAGGTCGCGGTAGAAGAGGGTCGGCGCGCTCGAGGGCCGCGACTGGGCGACGGCGACGAAGCTGCCCTCGCTCGTGCGCACCCAGAGCACGAGATCGGCGCAGTCGAGGTCGGCGAGGAGCTGCCAGTCGGCGGAGAGGTGCGTCAGCCAGGCGAGGTCGACGTCGTCGAGGCGCGATCGTCGCCGCACGATCGAGGTGAGGCTCGTCATCGCCCCAGACTAGAGCGAAGGAGGCTCGGGGAATCCGGCTCTTCGGACATCCGGTGGGGTGAGGGTGGCCGGGCGGTGATTCGGCGGTAGGGGTCGAGGTCCCCGAGGATCAGAAGCGCTAACTCTCTGATTCCGACCGAGGACCTCGACGTGCTTCACCCTACTTCGGGGTGCGCTGACGCGCGCCCCGCCGACTGTCCGTGTGCCCGCTGCGACCTGCTTCTCGGCCTCGACGGTGTCCATGTCGAGCACGTCGAGCGTCGCGACGGACTTCTTGTGGTGACCGTTTCGACTCCGGCGTCCCCGACGGGCTGCCCGGGGTGCGGCGTGCTCGTGACGAGCCGTGGTCGGCGCCTTCGGGTGCTGCATGACGTGCCGGGTGTGACGCGGGTGAGGGTGGTGTGGCGGCAGCGGATGTGGCGGTGCGGCGAGTCCGGCTGTCCGCGGAAGACGTTCGTGGAACAGGTCCCGTCGCTGGTCGCGCCGCGCGGGTCGATCACGAAGCGCGCCGTCGCGTGGGCGATCGGGCAGCTGCGTCGCGAGCACGCCACCATCCAAGGACTCGCCCGGCAGCTCGGGACGTCGTGGAAGACGGTGTGGCGGGCCGTCGAACCCGAACTGGTCAAGCTCGCGGCGGACGAGTCCCGGTTCGAGAATGTCACCAGCCTCGGCGTCGACGAGCACGTCTGGCATCACGTCGACCCGCGTCGACGGGGGCCGAAGGAGCTGACCGGGATGGTCGACCTCACCCGCGACAGCCAAGGGAAGACGCGGGCCAGGCTGCTGGATCTGGTGCCCGGTCGATCCGGGAAGGCGTACGCGACCTGGCTCGGTGAGCGCGGCGACGCGTTCCGGAAGCAGGTGAAGGTCGCCGCGTTGGATCCGTTCGCCGGATACAAGACCGCGATCGACGACAAGCTCGACGACGCCGTCGCCGTCCTCGACGCGTTCCACGTTGTGAAGCTCGGCACCGCCGCGGTCGACGAGGTCCGCCGTCGCGTTCAGCAGGACACCCTCGGGCACCGCGGACGCAAGGGCGACCCGCTCTACGGGGTGCAGACCATCCTGCGCGCCGGGGCCGAGAACCTCACCGAGAAGCAGCGGGTGAGGCTGACCGCGGCGATGGAAGCCGACCCCGCGCACGACGAAGTGTTCGTCGCTTGGCAGTGCGCGCAGCAACTCCGCTCCGCCTACCACCAGGGCGATCTGGCCGCGGGGCGGCGGATCGCTGAGCAAGTCGTCGACACGTTCCACACCTGCCCGATCCCCGAGATCGCACGACTGGGCCGCACCCTCCGCCGCTGGCGCGACGCGTTCCTGGCGTACTTCACGACGAGGCGGTCATCGAACGGTGGCACCGAGGCCGTGAACGGGATCATCGAGCTCCACCGCCGCCTCGCCCGCGGCTACCGCAACAGGCACAACTACCGGCTCCGCATGCTCCTCGCCGCCGGCGGACTCACCCCATGACCCCCACCGAATGTCCGAAGAGCCGGGAATCCTCGGGGCGCGGGCGGCGGGGCGGGTGTCGGCGTGGGCGGCGGGGCGGAGCTGGCGCCGCGGGGCGGGGGCGTCCGAGGCAGCGGGCGCCCGGATCATCCCGCGGCGGGACTCGGGGATCCCGGCCGCCAGGGCCATCGGCCGTCGGCCGCGGGCCGCTCGACGGGCGCCGTCGTGATCGGCGATCCGGCGGCCGCGCCCGGGCCTCCCGCCGCACGCTCGCGATCGCGGCGGCGCTCGGCCTTCCGCCGCTCCCCCGCGAGCCGTCGCGCGGATCGTCGCGGGCAGTGGCGATCGGCGAGCTCCGCGATCGCCTTCGCCGCGGCGGAGCGGGGCGAGGCCTGCCCGAGCGGCAGCGCGCTCGCGTGGGCCCGATCGGCGGCCGACTGGTCGTGCGGCACGAGCACCGGATCGTCGATCCCGCCGAAGCGCGCGAGCACGGCGCGCACCTGCCCGGCCGCGCCCATGCCGACCGCGGCGGAGCGGACCCGGTTCACGACGACGTCGACGGGCGCGGCGCCGGCGAGCTCGAGGAGCTCGAGGCGGGCGCGGAGGAAGCGCTGGAGCGAGAGGGCGTCGGCGCCGGAGACGGCGACGATCCGGTCGGCGAGCTCGAGCGTCGCGAGCGCGGCGGCGTTCCGGCGCGGGCCGAGGGCGTCGCTCGCGATCTCGTCGTCGGCCTCGAGCGCGAAGCCCACGTCGACGACGACGAGGTCGGCGAGCTCGCGGCAGCGGCGGAGCGTCGCGAGCACGCGCTCGCGGGAGAGCTCGGGCCAGCGGGCGGGGTTCGGGATGCCCGTGAGCACGCGGAACCTCGATCCGTCGGCGCCTGCATGCGCGGCGACCCGGTCGAGCTCGGCCGGGGTGAGCGAGTCGGCGCCCGCGAGGCGGCACGCGGCCGCGAAGCCGGGCGCCTCGTCGCCGAGACCGAGCATGGGACCGATCGCGCCGCCGTAGGTGTCCGCATCGATGAGGATGACCCGCAGGCCGCGCGCCGCCGCCTCCGCCGCGAGGCCGATGGCGATCGTCGTCGCGCCGGGCGAGCCGTGCGGGCCCCAGACGGGGACGATGCGGCCGAGCTGGGGCGTCGCCGGGGGTTCGGCGGCGAAGCCGGGGCCGGGCATCGCAGCGGCGTCGCCGAGGGCTGCGCTCCCGAGCCCCGCGGGCTCGCCGCTCGAGGCCGCCTTGCTCCGAGACGAGCCGAAGCCGAAGCGTCGTCCGCCGGCGCCCTCGGCGCGGCGTCGATCCCGACGTCGCTCGCCTCGGCTCGACCGCGCCGCGCCCTCGGCGGACCCGGAAGCAGTCGCGGCGTCGCGGTACTCGAGGCCGTCGTCGCCTCCCGTCCTCCGTCGGACCGAACCGCTCTCGGCGCCGCCGTCGCCGCTCGGCTCGACCGTCCACGGCGCCGAGGCGGAGCGCTCGCCGCGGAGCGCGGCCTCGATCTCCGGCCAGCTCGCCTGCGCGTCGACGGTCTCGAGGAGCCCGAGCGCGCGGGCGGTGCGGACGTCGAGCTCGCTCGCCGCGACCGCGACGATGCGGCATCCCGCCCGCTCGCACGCCGAGAGGCTGGCGCGGCTCAGGGTGTCGGGCGAGGCGCTGAGGACGACGAGATCCGGGCGCAGCCGCTCGATCGCGTCGATGACGCCCTCCGCGCCCGCTACGCGGTCGAGCACCTCGTGGCCCGACTCGACGATGCCGGGCAGGAGGCGCGCCTCGATCTCGAAGTCGACGGCGAGGACGATCCCGGCCATCAGCCGAGGCCCGCGTAGACGGGGACGATCGAGAGCATCGCGCCGGAGCCGACGGCGCCGAGGACGGCGGCGACGTCCGAGCGCGGCACCCGCAGCTCGATCTGCGAGCCGCCGAGGCCGGCGATGACGCCCTCCTCGGCGTCGATCCGGAGCACGCGCGCCTCGTCGACGAGGACGACCGGCGCCTCGTGCCCGCCGCCGCGCGCCGGCGCGCTCGCCCAGAGCTCGACGGCCGCGCCCGGCGTCGCCGACTGCGGCAGGCTGCCCTCGACGGGGACGAGCACGGTCGCGTGGTCGGTGTCGGAGGCGCCGAGGGCCGCGAGCGGCACGAGCTCTCCCGCGGAGATGGGCCGCGTCGCGACGGCGCCGTCCGCCGGCAGGCCGCCGGCCAGGAGATAGGCGTCGGCGGCCGCGCCGAGCTCGACTTCGACGAGCTCGAGCGACGCCGGGTCGATGGGCTCGCCGACCGGAAGGTCGACCGTCGCGCGGTAGACGCTCGTCGCCCGGCCGCCGAGCCAGAGCACGGCGAGGACGCCGGCCACGGAGCACAGGACGAGGACGATGCCGAGGATCGCGCGCGGATCGAGGCCGGGCAGCCGTCGCCTCCGATGCGGCCCCGCGATCGACGATGCTGCGAGCGGCTCGGACATGGCGGGTCCCCCTTCCGCGCCGCTCCCCCGCGGCGCCGGGGTCCATGGTGCAGGAGACCGGGGACGGGCGCCGAAAGTTATCCACAGGCCCTGTCTCGGCGGTCGCGACCCGGCGATACTGGAGCCATGACCGACCCGAGCCGTCCGAGCGGACGCCGCTTCCTGCCGCTCGCGGATGTCGCCGAGCTCCTCGACTGCACCCTCGAGGAGGCCACCGGCCTCGTCGAGCGCGGCGAGCTCCACGCCATCCGGCTCGGCGAGCGCGGCCCGTGGCGGGTCGACCAGGATGCGCTGCAGGCCTTCATCCAGGACGGCTACGAGCGCCAGGCGCGCGAAGCGGCCTTCGCGCAGAGCGACTTCACCGACCTCGCCGAGATCGGCGGCGGGCGCATCCTGAGCTTCGGCGACGAGACGGGACCGGGATGGCGCTAGCCGGCGCGACGGTTCCGCGCGTCCGAGCCGGGCGGCCGGACCTGCCGCGCGCCGCGGTTCCCTCCTAGGCGGGAGCCACGAGGACGAGCCGGAGCTCCTCGAGCGGGATGATCCGGTACGCCGCGACGCTCCGCTCGCGACGCGGCGCATCGGCGTCATGGACGGCGAGGTCGAGGTGATCCCGGCCCACGCGGTCGATCGTGCCGACGTGGCGGGCCGTCGTCGTCGCGAGCTCGACGAGCCGGCGTCGGCGCGCGAGCTCGCGGAGCGGATAGACGAGGCCGAGCCGGAGGGCGAGCGAGGCCGGCCCCGGATCAGGGAGCTCGACGAGGCTGCGGCTGAGTGCGGCGCGATCGAGGACGAGGCTCGCGATGCCGGCGAAGGGCAGGATGACCTCCCGGCGGCGGCCGGATTCGGCGAGGAGCTCCCCCGACACCCAGTCCTTGCCGAGCTCGCCGAGCGAGAGGTCGGCGAGCGTGCCGTCGGCGAGCTCGAGGCGCACCGGCGCGCGACCCTCCGCCTCGATGAGCGCGCGGAGACGATCCCGGGCGGCGAGCCGGCCGAGCCGCGCCCGCTCCTCCTCGGCGCGGGCCCGCTCGGCGTCCTCGGCGAGGCCCTGCTCGAGCTGCGCGGCGAGGTCGTCGAACATGTCATCCCAGCGCACAGGGTCACCGTAGCCGCGGCCCGAGGAGGACGACGGGAGTTATCCACAGCGTGCGCCTCGCGTCTCCCGCCGTTCACCGAAGCCACGCTACGGTGTGGCCCATCGGGCGCCGGGGGGAGGCGCCCACGAGACCTGGAGCACTTCGCCGTGTCCAAGCAGCGACTCAGCATGTCCATGGCCGTCATCGACCAGACGCCGCAGGCGTCGGCGGCGGCCGTCATCACCGACGCGACGGCACCGGCCGCGACACCGGTCGAGGCGGCGACCGCCGCGCGCGAGGGCTCGACGCCGCCGCGAGCCGCGGACGCGAGGTACCGCGCGGCCCGCCCTGCGGTGGTCGACCGGATGAGGCCCGCCGCGCCCGCGTGGGACGAGGCGTGCGGCCTCCCGGACCCGACGCCGCTCGTCGTGAACCTCGCGCACTGCGTGGTCGAGGTCATCCACGGCGTCCGGCATCTCGACCAGATCGCGCGCTGGCTCGATGAGGACGTCTACCGGCACGTGCTCACGCGCAGCCAGCACTACTCGCGCGCACGGCAGATCAGGAAGGCGCCGATGAAGCGGCCGACCGTGCAGGTGCGCTCGACCCGGGTGCAGCAGCCCCGCGAGGGGATCGCGGAGGCCTCGGTCGTCCTCGAGCTCGGGGCGCGGGTGCGGGCGGCGGCCATCCGGCTCGAGTGGCGCGAGCGTCGCTGGCGCGCGACGGCCATCCACATCCTCTGAGGCCACAGCACAGCCGCGGTCCGCTCGGCGGCGAGGCCGTGGTCGTCGCCGCAGGCGGCGAATCCGGCCGGTCGGCACGCTGCACGCGCCGGAACGGCCCTGAAAAAGCCGAAGAGCCCGCCCAAATCAATGGGCGGGCTCTTCGAAAAGAAGTCCGGCGGTGACCTACTCTCCCACAGGGTCCCCCCTGCAGTACCATCGGCGCTGAGAGTCTTAGCTTCCGGGTTCGGAATGTGACCGGGCGTTTCCCTCTCGCTATGGCCGCCGAAACACTATGGATGTGAATCGTGCGAACGCTTGGCGTTCGGCTCTCGACCGTACATCGAGAACCACAAAGTGGACGCGAGCAACATGGACCCATGTTGTTGTTATCAAGTCATCGGCTTATTAGTACCGGTCAGCTCCGTGCATTGCTGCACTTCCACATCCGGCCTATCAACCCAGTCGTCTACTGGGAGCCTCTCCCCCGAAGGGATGGAAATCTCATCTTGAAGCCGGCTTCCCGCTTAGATGCTTTCAGCGGTTATCCGTTCCGAACGTAGCTAATCAGCGGTGCTCTTGGCAGAACAACTGACACACCAGAGGTTCGTCCTTCTCGGTCCTCTCGTACTAAAGAAAGATCTTCTCAAATTTCCTACGCGCGCAGCGGATAGGGACCGAACTGTCTCACGACGTTCTGAACCCAGCTCGCGTACCGCTTTAATGGGCGAACAGCCCAACCCTTGGGACCTACTCCAGCCCCAGGATGCGACGAGCCGACATCGAGGTGCCAAACCATGCCGTCGATATGGACTCTTGGGCAAGATCAGCCTGTTATCCCCGAGGTACCTTTTATCCGTTGAGCGACAGCGCTTCCACAAGCCACTGCCGGATCACTAGTCCCGACTTTCGTCCCTGCTCGACTTGTCAGTCTCACAGTCAAGCTCCCTTGTGCACTTACACTCGACACCTGATTGCCAACCAGGTTGAGGGAACCTTTGGGCGCCTCCGTTACTTTTTGGGAGGCAACCGCCCCAGTTAAACTACCCACCAGGCACTGTCCCTGAACCGGATCACGGTTCGAAGTTAGATATCCAGAGTGACCAGAGTGGTATTTCAACAATGACTCCACGAATACTGGCGTATCCGCTTCACAGTCTCCCACCTATCCTACACAAGCCACACCGAACACCAATACCAAGCTATAGTAAAGGTCACGGGGTCTTTTCGTCCTGCTGCGCGTAACGAGCATCTTTACTCGTAGTGCAATTTCGCCGAGTTCGCGGTTGAGACAGCTGGGAAGTCGTTACGCCATTCGTGCAGGTCGGAACTTACCCGACAAGGAATTTCGCTACCTTAGGATGGTTATAGTTACCACCGCCGTTTACTGGGGCTTAAATTCAGAGCTTCGCCGAAGCTGACCCTTCCTCTTAACCTTCCAGCACCGGGCAGGCGTCAGTCCGTATACATCGTCTTGCGACTTCGCACGGACCTGTGTTTTTGATAAACAGTCGCTTCCCACTGGTCTCTGCGGCCATCAAACGCTTTCGGAGCAAGTCCTAATACGCCTCAGGCCCCCCTTCTCCCGAAGTTACGGGGGCATTTTGCCGAGTTCCTTAACCACGATTCTCTCGATCTCCTTGGTATTCTCTACCTGACCACCTGTGTCGGTTTGGGGTACGGGCGGCTAGAATCTCGCGTCGATGCTTTTCTAGGCAGCTGAGGATCACCGACTTCGTCTTACGACTTCCGCTTCAGATCTCAGGCGTACAGGAGACGGATTTGCCTATCTCCAACCCTACATCCTTGCCCGGATACAACCATTCACCCGGTTCGGCTACCTTTCTGCGTCACACCTGTTACTACGCTAACCGCACCAGCGTAGGTTCGAGTGCTAGGCCGGAATCGCTCCCGAAGGAGCGAGACCGGATTCGGACTCTTAGCATTACTGGATTGATTGGGGCGATTCTTCGCCGGTACGGGAATATCAACCCGTTGTCCATCGACTACGCCTGTCGGCCTCGCCTTAGGTCCCGACTTACCCAGGGAAGATTAGCTTGACCCTGGAACCCTTGGTCTTTCGGAGGACGGGTTTCTCACCCGTCATTCGCTACTCATGCCTGCATTCTCACTCGTGTGGCGTCCACGGCTGGTTTCCACCGCCGCTTCACTCCCCACACGACGCTCTCCTACCCATCCAAACGACTGGACCACGAAGGCCTGTCATGAATCTGAATGCCACAACTTCGGTGGTGTGCTTGAGCCCCGTTACATTGTCGGCGCGGAATCACTTGACCAGTGAGCTATTACGCACTCTTTCAAGGGTGGCTGCTTCTAAGCCAACCTCCTGGTTGTCTATGCAACTCCACATCCTTTTCCACTTAGCACACGCTTGGGGACCTTAGTTGGTGGTCTGGGTTGTTTCCCTCTCGACTATGAAGCTTATCCCCCACAGTCTCACTGCTGCGCTCTCACTTGCCGGCATTCGGAGTTTGGCTGACGTCAGTAACCTTTTGGGGCCCATCGGCCATCCAGTAGCTCTACCTCCGGCAAGAAACACGCAACGCTGCACCTAAATGCATTTCGGAGAGAACCAGCTATCACGAAGTTTGATTGGCCTTTCACCCCTATCCACAGCTCATCCCCCCAGTTTTCAACCTAGGTGGGTTCGGTCCTCCACGAAGTCTTACCTTCGCTTCAACCTGGCCATGGATAGATCACTTCGCTTCGGGTCTATGACATGCGACTCAACGCCCTATTCAGACTCGCTTTCGCTACGGCTGCCCCACTCGGGTTAACCTCGCCACATATCGATAACTCGCAGGCTCATTCTTCAAAAGGCACGCCGTCACAGCTACCAGGCTGCTCCGACGGATTGTATGCAAACGGTTTCAGGTACTATTTCACTCCCCTCCCGGGGTACTTTTCACCTTTCCCTCACGGTACTTGTCCGCTATCGGTCATCTGGGAGTATTTAGGCTTATCAGGTGGTCCTGACAGATTCACACGGGATTTCTCGGGCCCCGTGCTACTTGGGATACTCTTCGCGCCATCGAACCATTTCGGCTACGGGACTGACACCCCCTATGGTCGGCCTTTCAAGACCGTTCGCCTATGATTCTCTGTCACGCTCGCTGCTCGGTAGCGCAGCTGAAAAGTCCCACAACCCCGATCATGCAACCCCTACCAGGTATCGCACATGACCGGTTTAGCCTGTTCCGCGTTCGCTCGCCACTACTGACGGAATCACTGTTGTTTTCTCTTCCTGTGGGTACTGAGATGTTTCACTTCCCCACGTTCCCTCTACCCGCCCTATATATTCAGGCGGGAGTCGCTGAGTCAAGCCCAGCGGGGTTTCCCCATTCGGAAATCCTCGGATCAGGGTCCGGTTATCGACTCCCCGAGGCTTATCGCAGATTCCTACGTCCTTCTTCGGCTCCAGATGCCAAGGCATCCACCGTTTGCACTTAGAAACTTGATCACCATGAGTATATCAAGAATAGTTAGAAACTATATCTCGACCATGTTGGTGATACCGGGACGGATCCCGGTATCTAAGATGCTCGCGTCCACTGTGTAGTTCTCAACGTACGGGCGGTACTCGGCAGCGCGGGATTCCCGCGGCAGACCGAGTCCAGAAGGTCCGTCCGGAAGCAAAGCTTCCGTCCCGGTCCCTCAGGACCCAACAGCGTGCATGAGACCGACTCCCCCAGCCGACCCGTTCCATCCCGAAGGAGTACTAGGACCAGCCGGCATCGCCGGCCTCCAATGTCAATGTTCCACCCATGAGCTGACCACCGGACGACATTCGCGTCCGACGTGGCTCTGGACACCGAAGTGTCAGAAGCTCCTTAGAAAGGAGGTGATCCAGCCGCACCTTCCGGTACGGCTACCTTGTTACGACTTAGTCCTAATCACCGATCCCACCTTCGACGGCTCCCTCCAAAAGGTTGGGCCACCGGCTTCGGGTGTTACCGACTTTCATGACTTGACGGGCGGTGTGTACAAGGCCCGGGAACGTATTCACCGCAGCGTTGCTGATCTGCGATTACTAGCGACTCCGACTTCATGGGGTCGAGTTGCAGACCCCAATCCGAACTGAGACTGGCTTTTTGGGATTCGCTCCACCTCGCGGTATCGCAGCCCTTTGTACCAGCCATTGTAGCATGCGTGAAGCCCAAGACATAAGGGGCATGATGATTTGACGTCATCCCCACCTTCCTCCGAGTTGACCCCGGCAGTCTCATATGAGTTCCCACCATTACGTGCTGGCAACATACGACGAGGGTTGCGCTCGTTGCGGGACTTAACCCAACATCTCACGACACGAGCTGACGACAACCATGCACCACCTGTATACCGACCTTGCGGGGCGACCATCTCTGGCCGTTTCCGGTATATGTCAAGCCTTGGTAAGGTTCTTCGCGTTGCATCGAATTAATCCGCATGCTCCGCCGCTTGTGCGGGCCCCCGTCAATTCCTTTGAGTTTTAGCCTTGCGGCCGTACTCCCCAGGCGGGGCGCTTAACGCGTTAGCTACGACACGGAAACCGTGGAATGGTCCCCACATCTAGCGCCCAACGTTTACGGCATGGACTACCAGGGTATCTAATCCTGTTCGCTCCCCATGCTTTCGCTCCTCAGCGTCAGTTACAGCCCAGAGATCTGCCTTCGCCATCGGTGTTCCTCCTGATATCTGCGCATTCCACCGCTACACCAGGAATTCCAATCTCCCCTACTGCACTCTAGTCTGCCCGTACCCACTGCAGGCCCGAGGTTGAGCCTCGGGTTTTCACAGCAGACGCGACAAACCGCCTACGAGCTCTTTACGCCCAATAATTCCGGACAACGCTTGCACCCTACGTATTACCGCGGCTGCTGGCACGTAGTTAGCCGGTGCTTTTTCTGCAGGTACCGTCACTTTCGCTTCTTCCCTGCTAAAAGAGGTTTACAACCCGAAGGCCGTCGTCCCTCACGCGGCGTTGCTGCATCAGGCTTGCGCCCATTGTGCAATATTCCCCACTGCTGCCTCCCGTAGGAGTCTGGGCCGTGTCTCAGTCCCAGTGTGGCCGGTCACCCTCTCAGGCCGGCTACCCGTCGTCGCCTTGGTGAGCCGTTACCTCACCAACTAGCTGATAGGCCGTGAGCCGATCCAAGACCGAAATTCTTTCCAGACGATGGAGATGCCTCCTCGTCTCGTATCCGGTATTAGCTTCGGTTTCCCGAAGTTATTCCAGAGTCTTGGGCACGTTGCTCACGTGTTACTCACCCGTTCGCCACTAATCCACCAGAGCAAGCTCCGGCTTCATCGTTCGACTTGCATGTGTTAAGCACGCCGCCAGCGTTCGTCCTGAGCCAGGATCAAACTCTCCGTAAAGGTGTGTCAGGCGAGCCGGCGAACCGGCTGCCAAAACGTGCGCCGCGCACGACCAGGAATATGGCCGGCGAGCGAGTTTGATCTGACTAAATCAGATTGTCTGACAATCTGTCTAATCCAAAAGGAATCGTGTGCTCCGATGAATCGAAAGCACAACGAGGTTATTTGGCATTTGACATTGTGCACGCTGTTGAGTTCTCAAGGATCGGATGCTTCTCGTTTCCCGCCGCGAGGCGTTCTCCCGAGAGCAACTTCTCTATCTTGCCAGGCTCTCTTCCGAGTTCCAAATCGGCGTGTCGCCGTGGTTCCCGTGCCGATCATGACCGCGCCGAGGCGCTGATCTTCCGATCTGCGAGAGTGGCCTGCTGCGCTCTGCATCGCGACCGGCGCGAGCGTGAAGCTGAGCGGTTCGTTGTCCGGCCGGCTGGCGACTCGCCCCCTGCGCGGCAACTCGATAACTATATACACGGCGATCAGAGAGCGTCAACTCGAGCCGCCGCGCGCGACGGCCCGGGCGCGTCTCCGCAGGTCAGAGGGGCATTCGCGCGAGGATCGCGCCTCAGGGAGGCCTCGGGGCGGTCGTCCGCGAGCGCCGCGCTAGCCCGTCTCCCCCACGCCCTCCGCCTGGAACCGCGCGCCGTCCCAGCGGAACGAGCCCTCGAGCGTGGCGGCGAGCGAGCCGTCCGCCCGGCGCACCTCCCACGTCACGCGCACGACCTCGCGGGCGATCCGCATGCTCAGCACCGAGGGCGCGCCGCGGGCGTCGAGGGGGCGCAGCTCAATCACCCCGAGCGGCGAGAGGTCGTCGCCCCACACGACGACGCGGTCGGCGTCGACCCGGCCAGCCCAGGTGCACTGCATGACGGCGGCGGCGCCGATGACGACGTTCCCCTCCTCCCCGAAGACGATGAAGGGGTCGTGGCGCTTCCCCCGCTCGGCGATGCGGATGTCGTCGGCGACGACCACCGGGGCGGCGGTGCCCTGCGGCGAGAGCGTCGCGACGCTCGAGGCGTGGAGCGGCGGGAGGACGCCGTCCTCGAGGCGGCCCGCGGGCGAGCCGCAGAGCGAGGGCACCTCGGCGCCCATCACGGCGGTCACGTCGCCGCTCGGGCCCTGGTCCATGGGCCCCGGCGTCGTGATCTCCCACGGCGTCGCCCCGGGGTCGCCCATCATCGTGAGGCTCTGCCCCGCGCAGCCGGCGAGCAGCGGCAGCGACGCGGCGGCGAGCGCGGACGCGAGGCCGAGCCGGGCGCGTCGAGGTGCGGTCATGCCGCCATTCTCCCGAAGGCCCCTGCGCGCGCCCGCAGGAGGCCCGGCCCGTCGCCGAGCCCGACGCCCCGGGCGCGCCGGGCGGGCCCGGCGCGCCGACCCGCCGCCCGTCCCAGCCGGGTCGCTCTGCCGAACGCCGGAGGCGGGCCCGGAGCCTCCGCGCTCCGAGCCCGCCTCCGCGCGAGCCGTCCGGCCTGCTAGCGCTTCTTCCGACGCTGCGCGCGGACGCCGGCCGGCTTCGCGCCGCCCGTCGCCGCGCTGCCGAAGGCGGCGCCCTTCGCGGGCTTCGCCGGCTCCTCGGCCTCCGCCTCGGTCTCCGCCACCGCGGCCTCCGCGGCCGCCTTGGCCGGGTTGCCCGAGCGCGAGGCCGGCTTCTTCGGCGTCGGGCGTCCGCCCTTCGCCGCCGCGGCCGAGCTGGCGGCCGCGCCGCGCGCCGGCACGCCGTCGTCGGCGAGGTCGTCGTCGCTGAGGTCGGCCGCGAGCTTCGCCTGCTCGATGGCCGAGGCCGTGCCGAGCTCCTGCTCCTTGCGCTTCGCCTCCGCGGTCGCCTTCGCGTTGAGCTGGCCGCGCTCGTTGCGCACCTCGACCTCGCCCTGGTCGGTCGCCGCCGAGTACGAGAGGTTCTGCGCGGGCGCTGAGCCGTCGAGGCCCTTCGCGACGACGTGCACGTGCTCCTCGCCGTCCGCCTCCTCCTTCTTCGCCACCTCGACCTCGAGGTTGTAGAGGAAGCGGACCGACTCCTCGCGGATGCCGCCGAGCATCTGCTGGAACATCGCGAAGCCCTCGCGCGTGTACTCCACGAGCGGGTCGCGCTGCGCCATGGCGCGCAGGGCGATGCCGTCCTTGAGGTTGTCCATCTCGTAGAGGTGGTCGCGCCACTTGCGGTCGATGACCGAGAGCACGACGCGGCGCTCGAGGTCGCGCATGGCCTCCTCGCCGAGCTTCTTCTCGCGCTGCTCGTAGGCGAGGCGGGCGTCGGAGAGCACCTCCTCCTCGAGGAAGGCGCGCGTGACGTTCGACTTGCCGCCGGCCTCCTCGATGAGCTCGTCCGCCGTGATCGACATCGGGTAGAGCTGGCCGAGGTCGGTGAAGAGGGCGTCGAAGTCCCAGTCGTCCCCGGTGCCCTCGGCGGTGTGCGTCGCGACGATGTCGGCGATCGTGTCGGCGACGAAGTGCCGCACCTTCTCGGCGATGTCGTCGCCCTCGAGGATGTGGCGGCGGTCGCCGTAGATCGCGGTGCGCTGCTCGTTGAGGACGTTGTCGTACTTGAGGACGTTCTTGCGGATTTCCTGGTTGCGGCCCTCGACCTGCGACTGCGCCGACTGGATGGCGCGCGAGACGATGCGCGACTCGAGCGCGAGGTCGTCCGGCGTGCCGTCGCCCGTGAAGGCGCGCATGGCGCCGGTGTTGAACAGGCGCATGAGGTCGTCGGTCATCGAGAGGTAGAAGCGCGACTCGCCGGGGTCGCCCTGACGGCCGGAGCGGCCTCGGAGCTGGTTGTCGATGCGGCGCGACTCGTGGCGCTCGGTGCCGAGCACATAGAGGCCGCCGAGCTCGCGGACCTCGTCGCCCTCCTCGGAGACCTGCTCCTTGATGCGCTCGAAGACCTCGTCCCAGCGCGCCTCGTACTCCTCCGGCTGCTCGTTGGGGTCGAGGCCCAGGTGCTTCATCTCTTCGACGGCGAGGAACTCGGCGTTGCCGCCGAGCATGATGTCGGTGCCTCGTCCGGCCATGTTCGTGGCGACCGTGACGGCGCCGCGGCGGCCGGCCTGCGCGACGATCGCGGCCTCGCGGGCGTGGTTCTTCGCGTTGAGCACCTCGTGCGGGACGCCGCGCTTGGCGAGCAGCTTCGAGAGGTACTCCGACTTCTCGACGCTCGTCGTGCCGACGAGGACGGGCTGGCCCTCCTCGTGGCGCTCGACGATGTCCTCGACGACCTGGTCGAACTTCACGCGCTCGTTCTTGTAGACGAGGTCGGGCTGGTCGATGCGGCGCATCGGCTCGTTCGTCGGGATGGGCACGACGCCGAGCTTGTACGTCGACATGAACTCGTTCGCCTCGGTCTCGGCGGTGCCCGTCATGCCCGAGAGCTTGTCGTAGAGGAGGAAGTAGTTCTGGAGCGTGACGGTGGCCAACGTCTGGTTCTCGGCCTTGACCTCCACGCCCTCCTTCGCCTCGATGGCCTGGTGGAGGCCCTCGTTGTAGCGGCGGCCCTTGAGGATGCGGCCCGTGTGCTCGTCGACGATGTTCACCTCGCCCTGCTGGACGACGTACTCCTTGTCGCGCTTGAAGAGCGCCTTCGCCTTAATGGCGTTGTTGAGGAAGGAGATGAGGGGCGTGTTCGCCGACTCGTAGAGGTTGTCGATGCCGAGGGCGTCCTCGACCTTGTCGATGCCGGCCTCGAGCACGCCGATCGTGCGCTTCTGCTCGTCGACCTCGTAGTCGACGCCCTCGCGGAGGCGCTTCGCGATCTGCGCGAACTCGCCGTACCAGCGGTTCGCGTCGCCCTGCGCGGGGCCCGAGATGATGAGCGGCGTGCGGGCCTCGTCGATGAGGATCGAGTCGACCTCGTCGACGATCGCGAAGAAGTGGCCGCGCTGGACGGTGTCCTCCTTGCGCCAGGCCATGTTGTCGCGGAGGTAGTCGAAGCCGAACTCGTTGTTCGTGCCGTAGGTGATGTCGGCGGCGTAGGCCTCGCGGCGCTGCTCGGGCGTCATGCCGGCCTGGATGCAGCCGGTCGTCATGCCGAGGGCGCGGAAGACGCGGCCCATGAGGTCGGACTGGTACGTCGCGAGGAAGTCGTTCACCGTGACGACGTGGACGCCCTTGCCCGCGATCGCGTTGAGGTAGGCCGGCAGCGTCGCGACGAGGGTCTTGCCCTCGCCGGTCTTCATCTCGGCGATGTTGCCGAGGTGGAGGGCCGCGCCGCCCATGAGCTGCACGGGGTAGTGGCGAAGGCCGAGCGTGCGGCTCGCCGCCTCGCGGACGGCGCCGAAGGCCTCGGGCAGGAGCGCGTCGAGCGACTCCCCCTTGCCGTCGTCGTAGCGCTCGCGGAACTCGGCGGTGAGGCCCTTGAGCTCCTCGTCGGTGAACTCCTCATAGGACGGCCCGAGCTTCTCGACGTCCTTCGCGAGCTTCTCGAGCTTCTTGAGGGTGCGCCCCTCGCCCATGCGGAGGATCTTCTCGAGAACTGAGGCCACGGCTTCGCTCCTGCGTCGTTCGGGGCGCCTCGAGGGCGCTCGTCGTCGGCCCGCACGGCGGGCGCATCACGGCATCCTACGCGGCGCAGGGCATCGCTCGGTGAGAGGCGACGGCTCGGTGAGCACGGGCCCGCCCGCGCCCCTCCCCAGACGGCCGAAGGGCCCCGCGGATCGCGGGGCCCTTCGGGCATGCCGTCACGGGGACGGCGCTGCGGATGCCGGCTACTCGGCGCCCCCCTCGAGGGCGATGACGCCGTAATCCCAGCCCTTGCGGCGGTAGACGACGGCCGGGCGGTTCGTGCCCGACTCGACGAAGAGGAAGAAGTCGTGGCCGAGCAGCTCCATGTGGTCGACGGCCTCGGCGGGCGTGAGGGTCTTCGGCGGGAAGACCTTCTCGCGGATGACGACCGGCGTGTAGTCGGCGGCGCCGCCGTCGGCCTCGGGCGCGGCCTCGGCCTCCTCGGCCTCCGGGATGACCTTGATCGAGCCGGTGATGGCCTCCGGCGAGGCGGGCTCGACGGCCGCACCCTGGAAGCCCGCGGCCGAGGCCTCGTAGAGGGCCGTCGGGCGGTGGAGGCCGCGGTGGACCTTCCGCTTGTCCTTGGCCCGGCGCATCCGCTCGACGAGCTTGTCGATCGCGAGGTCGAAGGCGGCGTACTTGTCGCCGGCCTCGGCCTCCGCGCGGATGATCGGGCCGGGGCCGATGAGCGTCATCTCCACCTTGCCGCGATCGAGGATGTTGCCCTGGCGATCGGTCCGGCGCGTGAGCTTGATCTCGACGGCCTGCGCCTTCTCGGCGTACTGCTCGACCTTCGCCTGGGTCTTCTCCTCGGCGTAGGAGCGGAAGCGGTCGGGGATCTCGGTGTTGCGACCGGTGATCGTGATGTCCATGACACCCTCCTTGTGACGCATCCGGCGACGTCGATGTCGACGGATCTTGTTGTGCCCGCATTCTACCGCGGGCCACCATTTCGATTCCCTGAGTTCAGCTCGCCGTCACCGGGTCCGCCGACCGTGCGCCGCCGCAGGCTCGCCCGCGCGATCGCGGCCGCGGCGACGGGGATCCCGCCCGCTGCCCGCACGGCCCGCGCGGCCTCCGCGAGGGTCGCGCCGCTCGTCGCGACGTCGTCGACGAGGAGCGCCCGCCGGCCACGAAGCTCCGGGCTCCCGCGGAGGGCGCCGCGGAGGTTCGCCCGCCGCGCCTCGGCCCCGAGGCCGGCCTGGTCCCGCACCTCGCGGGCGTGCACGAGCAGCGAGGGCGACGGCCTCGCGCCGCAGGCGAGCGCGAGCAGCTCGTCGAGGTGCCGCATGCCGCGTCGGCGGACGGCCGCGGGCGAGGACGGCGCCGGCACGATGACGACCCGCCCCGGCATCCGCCCCGGCCGGGCCTCGTCGGCCGCAGCCTCCTCGAGCGCGAGCCGGACGGCCGCG
The DNA here is from genome assembly GCA_910822395.1 of Pseudoclavibacter triregionum. GTDB lineage: Bacteria > Actinomycetota > Actinomycetes > Actinomycetales > Microbacteriaceae > Pseudoclavibacter > Pseudoclavibacter triregionum. The sequence goes on along the minus strand of OU365335.1, from coordinate 1,207,458 downwards.
GCGAGGAGCCCCGCGAGCGGCCGCCGCGCGTCGAGGCGGCCCCGCTCCTTGAGCGCCGCGAGGAGCGCGGCCGCCGGCCCGCCGTACTCGACCGCGGTCGCCAGCGGCACGGGCGGGCCGGCGCCGGGCAGCGGCTCGAGGCGCGGATCGATGCTCAGGCGCAGCTCGCCGAGGCAGGCGCGGCAGCACGATCGCCCGGGGCGCCCGCACGCCGCGCACGCGACGGGCGCGAGCACGGCGGCGGCGTCCGCGAGCGGTCCGGCCGCCCCGCGCGCGCGGTCGAGGAGGGTCATGCCGCGGAGCCTGCCGGGCCGCCGCCGCCCACGCCATCCGGCGACGAGGATACGGTGGACGATCCGCCCTCCACAGCCCGGCCGGGGCCGAGCGGCTCGCCGGAGCGCCGGGCGCCTAGCTCTGCGAGACGAGGAACTGCACCTTCGCCCCCGAGGCCTGCCACTGCGTCGCGCGGGGCACGTAGACGTTGCCCTCGCGGTCGCAGACGCGCAGGCCCTGGCGCGTGTTGCTGCCCTCGATCGAGACGCCGTTCTCGACGCCGCCGTAGCGCGTCGTCGTGCCGCCGAGCTGGTGCACGAAGACCTCCGTCGAGCCCTCCGCGTCGCTCGCGAGGAGCGCGACCGTCGTCGCGTCGACCCAGGAGATGTCCACGGCCGTCGTCGCGTCGACGGGCAGCAGCTGCGGGGCGCCGAGGCTCATCGGCCGGCCCGTCGTCGTGTCGCGCAGGACCGCCATGACCGCGACGTACGCCTTGCCGCCGAGCTCCATGCCGATGGCGAGCTCGACGCCCGAACGCGAGAGCGCGATGCGGCGGATCGTCGCGCCGCCGAGGTCGGGCAGCGGCAGCTCGGTGCCCGTGCCGAAGACGGGGTCGCCGATGTGGATCGCGGTCGGGGCCGCGCGACCCGGCGCCGCGTTCTGGAGCGACCACACGAAGCCCCACGGGCCGATCGTGGGCGGCATGAGGTCGGGGCGCGTGTCGATCATGACCGGCTCGCCGCCCGAGAAGGAGGCCGCGACGACGCCCTCCGGCGTGAGGAAGGCGGCGACGCCGACGCGCGACGACACGGCGCCCGCCGTCGCGTGGAGGGTCGGGAGCATCGTCTGCAGCCCGTCCGCGCTCGGCAGCGGCGTGACGACGTCGCCCGAGAGGTAGCCGAGCGTGCCGTCGCGGACGACGAGGGGCAGCGAGTTCACCTGCGAGTGGGCGACGACCGACTCGGCCGGGGGCACGTCGACGTCGATCTTCGCGCCGTTCACGAGCATCGCGACGGAGTCGATCGTCTGGAACGGGGCGAGCGACTCGACGAGCTGGAGCTTCATGAGCGAGTACGCGTCGCCGGAGGCGCTCGAGATGGCCGAGGAGAAGTTCGCGTCCGCCTGGCCCAGCTCGGGCATGATCGGTCCGAGCAGCTGCGTGCCGGCGGGGAAGGCCGTCTTCACGCCGCCCTCCGCGAGCCAGGCGGAGGGGCCGCGCAGCAGCGCCTGGACGATCCGGGTCGGGGCCGTCGCGTGCGAGGGGAACCAGCGCACCTCGGGCACGAGGAACGTCTCCGAGGCGTCGAGGAACGAGACCGAGAACGGCGAGAAGATGTTCGTGAAGTCCTGCTCGAGCAGGATGATGCCGCCGGGAGCCGAGGCGACGCGCCACTGGCCGTCGACCTGCTCGACGACGTACTCGACGACCGACTTCGTCGGGACCGCGTTCTCGGTGTAGCGGCCGTCGCCGTCGACCTGCGCCACGACGTTCATCTCGACTTTGATGACGCCGTCCTTCTCGGGCGAGACGACCGGATCGGACTCGACGACGAGGGTCGTCGCGGTGGAGTCCCACGAGATCGAGGCGGCCGGCGTGAGGAACTCGCGCGCGACCTTGTAGTTGTCGGCGGTGCCGGTGCCGGCGCGGATGAAGCCGCGGACGATGTCCTCCGCGCTCATGCCGGCGACGGGCGAGCCCGGGTAGTAGAGGGTGACCTGCTCCTCTGCGGAGACGGCCGTGTCGCCCTCGCGCACTGGGCCCTCGACGGGGATGCGCGCGCAGCCGGCGAGCACGGCGAGGAGGCCGGCGAGGAGCAGCGCGAGCAGACCTCGGAGGGCGCGGGGGCCGCGGAGCGGGCGGGCGGCGGCGGTCATCGGACGTCCTCCTTCGACGCCGACGGCTCGTCCGCGGAGGGCTCGGCCGCGGAGGCGCCGGCGGATGCGGGGCCTGCCTCCGCCGCGAGGCGGGCCCGGTGCGCGGCGATCGCGCGATCGGCGGCGGCCTGCAGGGAGCCGGGCGCGGGATCGTCCGCCGCGGGGCGGTCCTCGGGCTCGTCCGGCTCGACGGGGGACGCCGCGGCGGGGCCGTCCGCGGAACGCGCGCGGCCGTCCTCCGCCCCCGGCCGCTCGGCCCGGTGCGATCCCGTGCGATCGGCCGCCGCGTGCGCCGCGGCCTCCGCCTGCGCCTGCGCCTCGGCGATGTCGACGACGGAGATGGCGGCCGTCGAGACGACCGGCTCCCCCGCCGCGGTCTCCTCGCCGGAGCCGGCGACGAGGTCGGGGAGGACGATCGGCTGCGTGTCGACGTCCTCGTCGGTGAAGGGCTCGACGAGCGCGTCCTCGACGGCGTCGTCGGCGAGCGTCTCGGCGCCGGCGTCCTCGGGCTCGAGCGGCAGGGGCGAGTACTCGATCGGCACGCCGACCGTGCGCGGGAGGGTGAGGCGGAAGCTCGCGCCCTTGCCGGGCTCCGACCAGACGTCGATCTGGCCCTCGTGGAGGACGGCGTCCTCCATCGAGATCGCGAGGCCCAGGCCCGTCCCGCCCATGGTGCGCTTCCGGGACGGGTCGGCGCGCCAGAAGCGGTCGAAGACGCGGGCGCGCTGCTCAGAGGTCATGCCGACGCCGTAGTCGCGCACGGAGATCGCGACGGCCGTCTCGTTCGAGTCGACGGAGACGACGATGGGCTTGCGCTCGCCGTGCTCGATCGCGTTGCCGACGAGGTTCCGCACGACGCGCGTGACGCGCCGGGCGTCGAACTCCGACTCCCCGTAGCCGCCGGGCGCGCGGAGCACGAGCTTCGTGCCGTGGTCGAGGGCGATCTGGGTGAGCGAGTCGATGACGTCCTCGGCGACGGCGACGAGGTTGTTCGGCGCCCTCAGGAGCTCCACGGCGCCCGCGTCGTAGCGGGAGATCTCGAGGAGGTCCGAGAGGAGGAGGTCGAAGCGCTGGATCTGGTCGTGGAGGAGCTCGACCGAGCGGCCGGTGAGCGGGTCGAAGTCGTCCCGCTTGTCGTAGAGCACGCCGCCCGCGAGCCGGATCGTCGTGAGCGGGGTGCGCAGCTCGTGCGAGACGTCGGAGACGAAGCGCTGCTGCACCTGCGAGAGCGTCGCGAGCCGGTTGATCTGCTCGTGGAGCGAGTCGGCCATGTCGTTGAAGGAGCGGGCGAGCGTCGCGATGTCGTCCTCGCCCGTCTCGGGGATGCGCTCGTCGAGCTGGCCGCCGGCGAGCTTGCGGCTCACCTGCGCGGCCGTGCGGATCCGCTGCACGACCGAGCGCATGACGAGGCCGACGATGACGGCGATGAGGAGGACGAGCACGAGCATCGCGCCGAGGAGGGTGCGCTGCACGAAGTCGAGGGTGCGCTGCGACTCCTCGAGCGAGTAGACGAAGTAGAGCTCGTACGGGCCCGCGCTCGGCACCTCGATCTCGGAGCCCACAATGAGGCCGGGGGCCGTCGAGCCGTCGGAGAGCGCGAGCTCGACCGACTGGTACTGCTGGACGCCGTCCCCGTTCGCGACGGCCTGGCGAAGCTCCGGCGTGATGAGCGAGACGTCGACCGACTCGGAGGCGATGTCCTGGAGCACGATCCGGTCGTCGCCCGCGTCGGTGCGGTAGAACGCGTAGCCGGTCGAGTTCGGGGTCGCGGCCGTCGCGATGTCGAGGGCCTGCTCGCGGAGGGTCGTGAGCGCGACGAGATCCGTCTCCACGCCCGAGTTGAAGGTCTGCTGCGCCTGCGAGGCGGCGCGGTCGGACTCCGAGAGCACCTGGGCGACGCGCGAGGTGAAGAGGTCGTTCGCGATCGAGTTCGACATGACGAGCCCGACGGAGAGGACCGTCACGCTCGCGAGGGCGACCGAGAGGGCGATCGTGCGGAACGGGAGCGAGGTGCGCCAGAGGAAGAGGACGTTCGCCCACATCCCGCGGAAGGTGAGCCAGGAGCCCGGGAGCTCGACGTCGGTGTCGCTCGGTGCCCCGTCGCCGCGGAACCGCGCGAGGGCCTCGGAGACGGCGGGGCGGTACGGCACGTCAGGCGGGCGTGTGGCCCGCGCGGTAGCCGACGCCCCGGACCGTCATGACGATCTTCGGGCTGTCCGGGTCGTGCTCGACCTTGGCGCGCAGGCGCTGGACGTGGACGTTCACGAGGCGCGTGTCGGCCTTGTACTGGTAGCCCCAGACCTGCTCGAGGAGCTCCTCGCGCGTGAAGACCTTCTGCGGCTTCGAGGCGAGCGTGAGGAGGAGGTCGAACTCGAGCGGCGTGAGGTTGATCTGCTCCTGGCCGCGGAGCACCTCGTGGGCGGCGACGTTCATCGTGAGGTCGCCGACGCGGATGACGTCCTGCGTCTCCGGCTTCGAGGCGCGCAGGCGCGTGCGGATGCGGGCGACGAGCTCCTTCGGGTTGAAGGGCTTCACGATGTAGTCGTCGGCGCCGACCTCGAGGCCGCGGACGACGTCGGTCGTGTCGGTCTTCGCCGTGAGCATGATGACGGGCGTGCCCGACTCGGCGCGGAGGAGGTGGCAGATCTGGATGCCGTCGAGGCCGGGGAGCATGACGTCGAGGAGCACGATGTCCGGCTTCACGCGGCGGAACTCCGGGAGGGCGGCCATGCCGTCCGAGACGAACTCCACGTCGAAGCCCTCGGCGTGCAGGACGATGCCGATCATCTCCGCGAGCGCCGTGTCGTCGTCGACGACGAGGATCTTCTCCGCCATGTCCGTCCCTCCTCACGTCCAGCGGGCCGGGCAGGGGTCCTCAGCCGTCGGCGGGCCGCCCGCGCCTCCGAGACAGCTTATAGGGAATTCCCGGTCATCCCGGAGTCTGAACCGTGTCGGATCCGGCTGACCGAGGCCGCCCGATATGCCACGATGGCCAGGCGACGGGAGGAGGAGCGATGAGCATGGCGCCTCCCGTCGACGTCGCCGCCTGGCAGCGCGAGCCGACGGAGGACGAGCGGGAGCTCGGCGGCGCGGCCTGGACGCCGCCCGTCGACCAGGGCCTCGTGCCGCTGCGGCCGATGGGCTTCTCGGAGATCCTCGGCGCCGCCTTCCGCCTCTTCCGCACGAGCCCCGGCACCTCGATCGGCTCGGCCCTCCTCGTGCTCGCCGTGACGAGCCTCGTCGCGATGCTCCTGCCGATCGCCTCCCTCGCCCTCGCGAGCGCCCGCTCGGCCGCGGCCGCGCCCGAGGACGCCGAGGCGATCCGCGCGGGCGGCTTCCTCCTCACCGTCGTCTCGAGCCTCGCCGCCGTCGTCGTCGCCTCGCTCGGCGACGCGGTCATGCAGGGCGTGCTCGCCCACGTCGTCGCCCGCGGGGCGCTCGGCGAACGGGTCGGCGTCGCCGAGACCTGGCGCGTGGCGCTGCGCCGCGCGCTCCCCCTCGTCGCCTACTCGCTGCTCGCCTCGACGGCCCTCGCGCTCGGCGTCGGCGTCGTCGTGCTCGTCGCCGTCCTGCCGGGGGCGCTGCTCGGCGGCGGCTTCGGCATCGCCGGCATCCTGCTCGGCCTCCTGCTCGGACTGGCGCTCGCGGCGGCCGTCGCCTTCCTCGGCGTGAAGCTCTGCGTCGCGCCGACGGCGATCGTGCTCGAGGGGCTCGGCCCGGCTGCCGCCATGGCGCGCAGCTGGCGGCTCACGCGCGGCTCGTTCTGGCGGGCGCTCGGGGCGATCCTCGCGGTGCGGACGGCCTCGTCCACGGCATCCGGCACGGTGAGCGGCGGGCTCCAGATGGTCGTCCTCTTCGCGCTGGCCATCGTCGCGCCGCTCGGCGTCGCGGCGAGCGGGCAGGAGGGGCTCATGACGGGGATCGCGCTCTCGCTGCTCGGCTCGGTCTTCGTCGCCTCGCTCCTCGTCCAGGCGATCCTCCTCGTCATCACCGGCGGCACGCTGCCGATCATCTACCTCGATCTGCGGATGAGGGCCGAGGGCCTCAACCTCCGCCTCTCGCGATTCCTCGAGCAGCGCGCGAGCGGCGCGGAGCCGGAGTGGGACCCCTTCGCGCGCGACGAGCGGGCCGAGCGCGGGGCCCAGGCGGACGCCGTCGCCGCGCCCGCCTGGGCCCCCGCGCCCCTCGCGGGAGGCGCCCGATGAGCCCGATGAGCTCGATCGCCCTCGGCCTCGGCCTCGGCATCCGCGCCGGCGTCGACGCCGCCCTCGCCGCCGCGCTCCGCCCCCTCGAGGACGCCCCGCCGCTCGACCCCGGCCAGGACGAGGCGCGCGAGTGGGTGCTCCAGGAGCTCGCGAAGCCCGACTACGAGGCGGCGCGGCCGCAGTGGTGGGACGAGCTCGCCCTACGCATCGAGGACTGGATCATGAGCCTCTTCCGCACCGACGGAGGCGGCTCGGGGACGGTCATGAGCTGGCTCGCGCTCGTCCTCGGGGCGCTGCTCGTCGGCGGCGTCCTCTGGCTCATCCTCCGCAACGTCGGCCAGATCTCCCGCTCGGAGGTCGAGGCGGCCGGGCCCGGCGCCCTCTTCGAGGACGACTCGCGCACGCTCGCCGAGCTCCGCGCGGCAGCCGAGGCCGCCGCCGCCCGCGGCGACTGGCCGCTCGCGGTCGCCGAGCAGTTCCGCGCCCTCGCCCGGGGTCTCGCCGATCGGACGATCCTCGTGCTCCGCCCGGGCTCGACCGCGCAGGACGCCGGTCGCCTCGCCGGCGCCGCGTTCCCGAGCCGCGCGGCCGAGCTCGCCCGGGCCGCGGACGACTTCGACCGGGCCCGCTACCTCGAGCTGCCCGTCGACGAGGCCTCGTGGCGCGCCATCCGCGAGCTCGACCGCGGCCTCGCGTCGGCGCGGCCGGAGCGGCGCGCGAGCCTCGCCGAGCTCGCCTCCGCGCGGAGGGGGCCGCGATGACGACGACCCCCGCCTCGACCTCCCCGCAGACCGCCGCCCAGGCCGCCGCAGCGCGCACGGACGACGCCCGGCGCGACGAGCAGGCTCCCCCGCGCACGCCGACGCCGAGCCTCACCCCGACCTTCCGCGAGCGCCTCCGCGACGGCGCCATCTGGGTCTGGGTCATCCCGCTCCTGCTCGTGCTGGGGCTCGGGCTCCCGATCGTCCGCGGCCTCATGACGGTCGACTCGGCCGAGCCGCTCGACCCGAGCTCGGCCTCGCCGAAGGGCGCGAAGGCGGTCCTCGAAGTGCTCCGGGGCCACGGGGTCGCGACCTCCCTCGCCGCCTCGCTCCCCGAGGTCGAGGCGCTCGCCGCCTCGGGCGATCCGGCCTCGACGACGCTCGTCATCCACGACCCCTCCGGGTACCTCCAGCCGGAGCAGGCGGAGCGCCTGCGCGCGCTCGGCTTCGCGAAGCTCGTCTTCGTCGGCGCGGTCTGGTACAGCGCCGCCTACGAGGGCTTCGACGTCGTGGAGCCAGCCGGCTACGCGTACCCGCCGCCGACCTCCACGCCGACCCCGACTTCGACGGCGATCACGACCTTCGACGACGAGCCGACCCCCGAGCACGTCCCGGTCGGGACCGTGTGCGAGGCCGCGCTCACGGTGGACGCCCCCGTCATCACGGGCCTCGGCGGCTCGGTCGTCGAGCTCGCCGACGCCGCCGCCGGGACGGGCTGGGAGTGCTACCCGGTCGACGAGGGCTACGTCGTCGCCGGCGGCCCCATCGGCGAGGGCCAGGAGCTCGCCGTCGTCGGCTGGCCGGACCTCCTCTCGAACGGCCTCGTCGCCGACGACGCGAACGCCGCCCTCGCCATGGGCCTGCTCGGCGACGAGCCGAACCTCGTCTGGTACCGCACCTCCTCGAGCGACTCCCCCTGGTCGCAGCAGGGCGAGGCCGGCGTCGACGTGGAGGATCTCGTGCCGGCGTGGCTTACGCCCGCCATGCTCCTCCTCTCGGCCTCGATCATCGCGCTCGGCCTCTGGCGCGGCCGCCGCCTCGGCCCGATCGTCGCCGAGCGACTGCCCGTCGTCGTGCGCGGCAGCGAGACGCTCGAGGGCCGCGCCCGCCTCTACGCGGCCTCCGGCTCGACCCTCCGCGCCGCCGACAGCCTCCGCATCGGCCTCCTCTCGCGCGCGGCGCGCATCCTCGCGCTCCCGCGCACGATGCCCGCACCCGAGCTCGCCGACGCGATCGCGGCCGCCGTCGGCCAGCCGCGCGAGCGCGTGCGCTACCTCCTCCTCGAGGCGAACCCGCGCACGGCCGACGACCTCGTGGGCCTCAGCGACGACCTTCTGCGGCTCGAGCTCGCCCTCGAGGCCACGCGCCCGGGCGCCGCGCCCGCCGCGAGCGCCGGATCCGGCGCCGACGCCCAGACCTCCCCCGCCCAGTCCTCCCCAGCCCAGACCCCGCCCAGCCCCGAAGATGGAGCCCCGCATGTCCGATGAACTCCGCATGAAGCTCGGCCAGGTCCGGGCCGAGGTCGGCAAGGCCGTCGTCGGCCAGACCGGCGCGATCGACGGCCTCATCACGGCCCTCCTCGCCCGCGGCCACGTCCTCCTCGAGGGCGTCCCCGGCGTCGCGAAGACCCTCCTCGTGCGCACCCTCTCGCAGGCGCTCGCGCTCGACTCGAAGCGCATCCAGTTCACCCCCGACCTCATGCCGGGCGACGTGACCGGCTCCCTCGTCTACGACGCGAAGGAGGGCGAGTTCGAGTTCCGCGAGGGCCCCGTCTTCACGAACCTCCTCCTCGCGGACGAGATCAACCGCACGCCCCCGAAGACGCAGTCGTCCCTCCTCGAGGCCATGGAGGAGCGCCAGGTCTCGGCCGACGGCGTGACACGCGAGCTGCCCGACCCCTTCATGGTCGCCGCGACGATGAACCCGATCGAGTACGAGGGCACGTACACGCTCCCCGAGGCGCAGCTCGACCGCTTCCTCATGAAGCTCGTGCTCGACGTGCCGCCGCGCGAGGCCGAGATCGAAGTGCTCCGCCGCCACGCCGCGGGCTTCTCGCCGCGCGACCTCTCGACGGCCGACGTCCGGCCCATCCTCGCCGCGGGCGAGATCGACGCCGCCCGCCGCGCGGTCGACGCCGTCGGCGCGAGCCCGGACGTCCTCGCCTACCTCGTCGACCTCGCGCGCGCCACGCGCCAGTCGCCCTCCACGAAGATGGGAGTCTCGCCCCGAGGCGCGACCGCGCACCTCCGCGCCGCGAAGGCGTGGGCGTGGCTCGTCGGCTCCTCGGCCGTCACCCCCGACCACGTCCAGCAGGTCGCCCTGCCCGTGCTCCGCCACCGCATCCAGCTGCGCCCGGAGGCGGAGCTCGAGGGCGTCACGGCGGACGCCATCATCCAGTCGGTCCTCCAGCAGGTCCGCGTCCCGATCTAGGCCCGGAGCCCTCCCTCGATGACCATCACCGGGCGCCTCGTCGCCCTCCTCCTGCTCGGCCTCGCGCCGGTCGTCGCCTTCGGGCGCGACGCCGCGACGGCCGGCTGGATCCTGCTCGGATGGCTGGCCGGATGCCTGCTGCTGGCCTGCCTCGACGCGGCGCTCGCGGCCTCCCCGCGGACGCTCCTCGTCGAGCGCGGGCCGGTCGAGACGATCCGCCTCGGCCAGGAGGCGGCCTCGCTCCTCTCGATCGAGCAGCTCGGCCGCCGCACGCTCCGCGGCATCGTGCGCGACGCCTGGGAGCCGAGCGCCGGCGCCCCGCGCATGCGCGCGAAGGTCACCCTGCCGCCCGGCGAGCGACGCGTCATCGACTCGACGCTGCGGCCCACGCGCCGCGGCACCCGGCGCGCCCGCTTCGTCGCCGTCCGCTCCCTCGGCCCGCTCGGGCTCGCGGGGCGCCAGGTCGTGCTCGACGCCCCGGGCGAGCTGCGCGTGCTGCCGCCCTTCGAATCGCGCCGCCACCTCCCCTCGCGCCTCGCGCGCCTCCGCGAGCTCGACGGCCGCACGAGCCTCATGGTGCGCGGCCAGGGCACCGAGTTCGACTCGCTCCGCGACTACGTGCGCGGCGACGACATCCGCTCGATCGACTGGCGCGCGACCGCCCGCCGGCAGGACCTCGTCGTGCGCACCTGGCGCCCCGAGCGCGACCGCCGCGTCATCGTGGTCATCGACTCCGGCCGCGCGGCCGCCGTGCGCGTCGCCGACGAGACCCGCCTCGACACCTCGATCGAAGCCTCGCTCCTCCTCGCCGCGCTCGCCTCGCGGGCCGGCGACCGGGTCGAGGTGCTCGCGCTCGACCGGCTCGTGCGCGCGCGCGTGCAGGCGGCCTCGGGCGCCCAGCTGCTGCCGCGCATCGTCGAGGCAATGGCGGACGTCGAGCCGGAGCTCCTCGAGACCGACTGGGCGGCCGTCCCCGCGCTCGTCGCGGGCATGACGAACCGGCGCGCCCTCGTCGTGCTGCTCACCGCGATCGACTCGGCCGGCCAGGCCGAGGAGCTCCTCGAGGCCGTGCCGCAGCTCGCCCGCAAGCACCTCGTCGTCGTCGCGAACGCCATCGACCCGGACGTCGCCGCCTCGGTGCGCGCCCGCACGGACGTCATCTCGACCTACCGCGCCGCGGCCGCCGAGCGGGCGCTCCTCGACCAGGAGCGCGTGCGGCTCGCCCTCGCCCAGCTCGGGGCCGAGGTCGTCGACGGGCCGCCGCAGGAGCTCCCGCCGCGCCTCGCCGACCGCTACCTCGAGCTCAAGAAGGCCGGACGGCTCTAGCGGACGGCATCCGCCCTAGTCGGCCGTGACGGTCTTCGCGCCCGACTCGAACTCGTCGAGGTCGCCCGTCTCGCCCTCGCGCGCGGCCCGGCGCCCCACGACGAGCACGTAGGCCCAGTAGAGCGCGAAGGCGACGACGCCGATGCCGATCTTCACCGGCCACGGCCACGGCTGCCGCGTCACGTAGCCCTCGATGAGGCCCGAGATGAAGAGGAAGATCGTCGTCCCGATCGAGACGATGATGAGCCTGCGGCCCTCGTCGGCGAGCGAGTCGATGCGGCGGCGCGCGCCGGGCGAGACCCACGACCAGAAGAGCTTCATGCCCGCGGCCGCGGCGACGAAGACCATCGTGAGCTCGAGGAGCCCGTGCGGGGCGATCCAGAGGAAGAACACGTCGAGGCGCCCGAAGTGGCCGAGCACGGCCGCCGACATCCCGAGGCCGGTCGCGTTCTGGAGGAGGACGAACGGCACGGCGACGCCCGTGATGCCGAGCAGGATGCACTGGGCCGCGATCCACGCGTTGTTCGTGAAGACCTTCGCCGCGAAGCTCGAGGAGGCGTACTCGGAGTAGTAGTCGATGAAGTCCTTGTTCGCGTACTGCTCGAGCGCCGACTCGCTGCCGAGCTGCGCGAGCACGCGCTCGTCGCCGCTGATCCAGAAGTAGGTGAGGACGGCCGCGAGGACGGTGAAGAGGAAGGCGCCGAGCGTCCACCAGCGCACCCGGTAGAGGGCCGCGGGCAGCTGGCGCGAGAAGAAGCGTCCGACGGCGGCGAGGAGGCCGATGCCCTCCCCCGTGAAGCGGAGCCGCGCGCGGGAGAGGCCGACGGAGAGGCGATCCGCCTCCTTCGTCTGCCCGTATGCCGTGCGCAGCGCCGAGAGGTCGGCGGCGCCGGCCTGGTAGCGCGCGATGAGCTCGTCGGACTCCCGGCCGCTGAGGTCGACCTTGCGGCCGAGCTGCTCGAGCCGGTCCCATCCGGGTCGCTTCGCGCGGGAGATCGCATCGAGGTCCATAGGGTTGAATGATCCCATGACCGCCGTGATCCCGGATCGGACCAGGGCAGGAGATGAGGCCCGCCGTCGGCGCCTCCTCGCGAGCGACGACGAGCGCATCGTCGTCGGCGAGGGCGTCGCGCTCGACGTGCGCCCCGCGGGCTTCCCGCTCCGCGCCGTCTCCTCGATCATCGACATCGCCGTGCTCTACCTCATGCTGCTCGGCGGCCTCACCGCCGTCGGCACGACGCTCGACGCGCTCGACAAGGCCGGCGCCGCCCCCGACCAGGCGATGGCGACGGCGATGTTCCTCGGCACGATGGTCGCCGTGCTCGTCGGCGTCCCCATCGCGATCGAGACGCTCACGAAGGGCCGCAGCCTCGGCCGCTGGGCGATGGGCCTGCGGATCGTCCGCGACGACGGCGGCGCGGCGGGCTTCCGGCACGCGCTCGTGCGGGGCCTGCTCGGCGTCTTCGAGCTCTTCATGACCTTCGGCGGCGTCGCCGCGATCGTGGGCCTGCTCAATCCGCGCGCGAAGCGCCTCGGCGACATGGCCGCGGGCACGTACTGCCAGCACGAGCGCGTCGGGAAGGCGCCCGAGCGCGCCGTGCCGCTGCCGCCCCAGCTGCAGGCCTGGTCGCGCGTCGCCGATGTCGCGAAGCTGCCGGATCGCACGGGCCGGCGCATCCTCGACTACCTCGACCAGGCTCCGAAGCTCGACCCGGAGTCGCGGCGGCGGATGGCTGAGTCGATCGGCCGCGAGGCGCTCCCCTACGTGCACCCGCGCCCGTACGTCGATGCGGACACCTTCCTCCGCGGCGTCGCCGCCATGCGCACGCGCCGCGAACTCGAGGGCCTGCGCGGTCGCGCCGCCCGGCGGCAGCGCCTCGCGCCGGCGCTCGATCGGCTGCCGCACGGCTTCCCCGAGCGCGGCTAGGCCGCCGCTCGGGCTGCCGCCGCACGGCCCGCCTGCCGAGGCGCGCTACCGGTTGATGAGCGCAAGCACCTCGTCGCGGATGGCGGCCATCGTCGCCTCGTCGTCCGCCTCGACGTTGAGACGCAGGAGGGGCTCGGTGTTGCTGGGGCGCACCGAGAACCACCAGAACGGCTCGTCGCGGCCCGTGAGGCCCTGCACCGTGAGGCCGTCGAGCTCGTCGAAGTCGGCCCGATCCTGGAAGGCATCGACGATCCGCGTGTAGGCGGCCGGCACGTCGTCGACCGTCGAGTTGATCTCCCCGGAGGCCGCGTAGGGGGTGTGCTCCGAGGCGAGCGAGGACATCGGCTTCTCGGTCGCGCCCGCCTCGGCGAGCACGTGCATCGCCGCGAGCATGCCGTTGTCGGCGCCCCAGAAGTCGCGGAAGTAGTAGTGCGCCGAGTGCTCGCCGCCGAAGACGGCGTTCGTGCGCGCCATCTCGGCCTTGATGAGCGAGTGGCCGACCTTCGCGCGCACGGCGGTCGCGCCGACCTTCTCGATCGTCTCGGGCACGACGCGCGAGGTGATGAGGTTGTGGATGACCGTGACGTCCTGCTCGCCGGCGGCACGGGCCCGGTCGACCTCGCGGATCGTGACGATCGCGGTGACGGCGCTCGGAGAGACGGCCTCGCCGCGCTCGTCGATGACGAAGCAGCGGTCGGCGTCGCCGTCGAAGGCGAGTCCGAGGTCGGCGCCGTGGTCGAGGACGGCCTGCTGCAGGTGGGTGAGGTTCTTCGGGTCGAGCGGGTTCGCCTCGTGGTTCGGGAAGGTGCCGTCGAGCTCGAAGTAGAGCGGGACGATCTCGAGCGGCAGCTCCGGCAGGCCCGCGGCGGTGCCGAGCACGGCCGGCACGGTGAGCCCGCCCATGCCGTTCGCGGCGTCGACGACGACCTTGAGCGGGCGCGATCCGGAGAGGTCGACGAGGGTGCGCAGGTAGGCGGCGTACTCGGCGAGCACGTCCTCGCGCGCCTCCGAGCCGACCCGATCCGCCGCCGGGATGCCCTCGGCGAGGTACGCGGCCGCGCGGTCGCGGATCGCGCCGAGGCCGGTCTGCAGGCTCAGGGCGCGGGCGCCGGGGCGGGAGAGCTTGATGCCGTTGTAGGCGGCCGGGTTGTGGCTCGCCGTGAACATCGCGGAGGCCGCGTCGCGGGAGCCGGACGCGAAGTAGGTCTCGTCGGTCGAGCAGAGGCCGATGTGGACGACGTCGGCGCCGCGCTGGCGGGCGCCGCGGGCGAAGGCCTCCGCGAAGCCGGGGCTCGACTCGCGCATGTCGTGGCCGATGACGACGGGCTTGCCCTCGAGCTCGAGCTCGTCGACGAAGGCGGCGCCGAGAGCCGTGACGAGCGGCTCGGTGAGCTCGGAGCCCACGAGCCCGCGGACGTCGTAGCTCTTCACGACGGCCTCGAGGGCCCCTCGCTGGGCGGCGTCGACGGCGGGGATCAGCGGCTCAGGCGTCATGCCCCAACGGTACCGGACGCATGATCGTCCACCCGTCGGGCGCCGTGAGCCGCTCCGCGTGGATGCGGCAGAGGTCGTAGGCGTGCGGGTCGGCCACCATCGCGAGCGGCCCGACCACCGCGAGGCGATCCTCGTAGTCGAAGGTGAGCGTCGCGACGGCGGGCCGCGAGCACGTCACGCGGCAGCACGGTCGGTTCGTCATCGTGCCGCCAGGATACGCGCCGCGTACCCTGGAGGCGATGACGTCCCGATCCCGCTCCGCCGACGCCGTGCCGCCGGCCGACTGGCCGCCCCGCGCGCGCGGCCTCCACCGCGCCCGCCATGGCCGCCGCCTGCGCTCGAGCCTCGCGGGCCCCTACCTGCCGCGCCTCTCGGGCCGAGCGCTCGACTTCGAGCTCGCCGTCCAGGACACGGTCGCCTACGTCCGCGCCACGGCGCCGGAGCTCATGGAGGGCGTGAGCGTCGAGGTCGGCGCGATGCCGCCGGAGAACGTGCTCGGCGACGGCATCGACCGCTGGCGCATCGAGGGCGGCTCCCGGATCATCCTCTACCGGGTGCCCGTCGAGCGCCTCGAGGACTTCCACTGCGACGATCCCGTGCACCTGCGCGCGGCCGTCGAGCGGCTCGTGCTCGACGCGATCGCCGACCTCTTCGGCCGCGACCCGTGGGACGTCGCGCCGGACCGCTACGGCGACTTCGACTAGCGCGCGGCTCGGCCGGCGGGCGCCTGCAAGGCCCCGCTAGCGGACGACCGTGATCGGCTCCGCGAGGGGCGCCGCGCTCGTCACGGCGAAGGAGGCGAGCTGCCCTGGCCCCGCGTAGCTCACGGCGGCGACGTACGGCCCGGTCGCCTCGAGGCGGTAGACGCCCTCGGTGGCGTCGAGGCGGAGCGTCTGTCCCGGCGCGATCGTCGAGGCCTGGACGATGCCGCCCTCGCGCGTGATCGTGAGGTCGATGGCGTCCGCGCCCGGGTTCGCGACGTCGAGGCGCGGCGACGGTCCCGCGGGCACGGCCGCGATCTGCGGGCCGGTCAGCTGCGGCGCCGCGCGGTACCAGGCGAAGTCGCGCGCGCCGTTCGCCCCGAAGGCGCCGGCGCGGGCCGAGGCGAGCAGCGGCGAGTCCGAGGTCACCTCGATCGTGCCGACGGGCGTCTGGATGCCGCCGAGCGAGACGTCGGTGACGACGCCGGGCTGGATCGTCGCGGTCTGGCGGTGCACCTCCGCGCCGTCGGCGCCGAGCACCCGGATCGTCGCCGTCGCCGGCTCGGCCGAGGTCGAGAGGAGCCGCACGAGGGCGACCCCCGTCGAGGTGTCGGTGTCGGAGCTCGTGCCGACCGCGCCGACGGGGACGCCGGGGATGACGAGCCGCGAGGAGGGCGCCTCGGTCGCGCCGACGATCTCGGCGCCGCGGCCGCTCGTGCCCTCGACGACCGACTCGTGGACCGTCGCGGCGACGAGGCCGCTCGAGGCCGCGACGCGCACGACGAGGCGGCCCGCGCCGGGCGCGAGGCCCGCGAGGCTCACGGCGTGCTGGGTGCGGGCGGGGATCTCGAGCTCGCCCTGGCCGGCCGGGATGACGCGGCCCGTCTCCGTGTAGAGCTCGAGGCGGACGGTCGCGGTGCGCTCGGTCGGGTTCGCGATGGAGAGCACGGAGCCGGTCGCGCCGGAGCCGCCGTCGGCGACGATCCACTGCTCCGCGCTCGGGGTCTGGCACGCGGCGGCCGAGAAGCCCGCGGCGGTGCCCGTCGTCGTCACCGACTCGGCGGCGGAGAGGAGGCTCGGGGCGCTCCCGGCCATGCCGGGGGCGGTGTAGAGGGCGGGGCCGGGCAGCGGGCCCGTCGCCGTGCTCGGCATGGCGTGGATGCCGATGGCCTGCGCCTGCCCGGTGTCGCCGCCGCCCTGGAGGCTCGTCGCGCCGATGAGGCTCGGGGTCGTCGTCGCACCGGCCTGGCCGATCGCGGCGAGCGGGCCGGGGCACACTCGCTCCTGCGTGCCGGGCACGGGCTCGATCGCGACGGAGGGCGCGGGCGCGGCGAGGGTCGGGAGATAGCCGGTGCCGGCCCACCAGCCGAGGCCCGCGATCGTCGCGAGGCCGATGGCGCCGGTGAGCAGGCGCGCGCCGACCGAGCGGGCGGATCGCGTGGCCTGCACCTCGGCGGGCATCCGGGCCTGGAGGGTGCGGGAGGGCCGCTCGAGCTCGCCGCGGCCGCGGCCCGTCGCCTCGTCGAGCTCGCCCATGCGGGCGCGGAGGAGCGCCTCCTGGCGCGCCTCGAGCTCGGCGTCGGAGGCGCGGGGCTCGAGGAGCTCGGGGTCCCGGTCCATCTGAGCGTCCTGGCTCACGTCGCCGTCCTGGCCCATCTCGCCGTCCTGGCCCATCTCGCTGTCCTGGCCCATCTCGCCGTCCTGGCTCATGTCGCGGTCGCGGCTCACGGCGCCATCACCTCATCGGCGTCGTCGGCCTGGGCCGCGAAGGGGTCGAGGCGCTCCCCCGCGACGTCGCCGAAGTCGATCGGGCGCGCGGCCGGGAGGCCCTCGCCGTCGAGCGAGCCCCAGCGGCGGCGGGCGGGGCGCTCGGCGAGCGCGGCGTCGGCCTCGAGCGTCCCCGTCGGGAGCGCGAGGAGCACGGCGGCGAGGAGCACGAGCAGCTGCGCGGCGAGGATGCCGCGGCCGGCCCAGGTGCCGAGCCCGCCCTGGTCGAGGCGCTCGGCCACGACCGGGTCGGCCGGCTTCACCGTCGCGTTGACGACCTGCCAGAGCGATCCGTAGCCGGAGCCGCCGGCCGAGGCGAGCGCGCCGTTCGCGTCGAGGCTCGTCGAGAGCCGCGAGGCGAGGCCGGTCGCGTCGGCCTCCGGCGGCGCGAGGAGCACGTAGCTGACGCCGAGCGCGTGGAGCTCGGCCGTCGGGGCCGTCGCGTGGTCGGAGACGAGGTTCACGACGACCTCGGCGAGGCGGCGCTGCTCGGGCGAGAGCTCGGACGCGGTCGTCCGGAGCGTCGACTGGGCGTCGAGGGTCTGGCCCGTGCCGCGGTCGAGCACCATGCGGAGCTCGTCGGGCCCCATGGGCGTGAGGATGAGCGTGCCGACGAGCGGCTCGACGTTGCCCTGCGCCTCGACGATCGCGGGGACGGTGCGCTCGGCGCCCTCGGCGACGAGGGCGCGGCCGTTCGAGGCCGCGGTCGCGGGCATCCAGGCCATGCCGGCGAGACCGACGAGCGCGAGGAGCGCCAGCAGGGGCATGGCGCCGCGGCGGGCGACGGCGAGGCCGGCGAGCGCGGCGCCGCCGAGGCCGAGGGCCATGAGCGACTGGCCGGCACCGATCCAGATCAGGACGGGCGTCGAGGCGATCGTCGCGGGGGCGATGCCGCCGGCGAGGATCGCGGTGGCGGCGCCGAGCGCGGCGAGGACGAGCCCCACCGCGGCCGTGCGGTAGCGGGGGCCGACGAGGCCGAGGAGGGCGCAGAGGGCGACGGGCGCGGCGAGCATCGCGAGCGCGACGGGCGCCTCGAAGGCGCTGCCGGCGGCGCCGAGGAACGCCGACCATCCGCCGAAGCCCTGCTCGGGGAAGCCGAGGAGGACGGCCGGGCCGGTGACGGGCGCGTACGGCGCCGCGAGGCCCGGGTCGGCGAGGAGGCCCAGGGGCCGTCCCCGGTTGAGCTGCGCGACGACGAGCGGGAGGAAGAGCGCGAGCGCCGGCACGGGCGCGGCGAGCAGGCGCATCCGGGTGCGGCCGCCGAGGGCGATCGCGAGGAGCCAGAGCACGAGGAGCGCCGGGATGAGCGAGGGGCTGCAGGCCGCGACGAGCGCGCCGAGCAGCGACATCGTCGCGACGCCGCGCCACGTCTCGACGGCCTGGATGCCGGCGAGCACGAGGAAGGGCAGCGCGAGGTGGACGAGCACGGCCGGGAGGCGGCCGTCGGCGAGGGCGACGAGCAGCGGCGGCGCGAGCATCCAGCCGAAGCCCGCGATGGCGCGCAGCCAGGGCCGCACGGTGAGGCGCGCGGCGAGGAGCCATCCGCCGAGCGCCGCGATCGGCATCGCGAGCACCCAGAGGGCGACGATCGAGAGGCTCGGCTGCCAGAAGGTGAGCGTGCCGAGCAGGGCGAGCACGAGCGCGAAGGGATCGGCCGGTCCGAGCGCCCCGAGCCCCTCGTCGCGCACGCCGTAGCCGGTGTTCGACCAGAGCTCGCCGATCGTGGAGAGCGGCAGGAGCGCGCCGCCGCGGAGCGCGCCGGCATTGAGGAGGGGGAGGAAGAGGAGGGCGGACGCGAGCAGCCCCGCGAGCACGACCCAGCCGCCGCCGGTCTCGAGGAAGCGGACCTCGCGGCGGGCGCCGTGGACGCGGGCGCGCAGCTGCTCGGCGCGGAGCTCGCGGTGCCGGCGCTCGTCGGCCGCGGAGATGCGGAGCCGGTCGATGACGGCGAGCGGCTCGGTGCGGGTCGCGGCGAAGCGGCGGCGCGAGGCGGCGGCGCCCGTGCGGCCGAACATGACGGCGAGCGCGGCCCCGAGCTCGGGGAGGATGCGGCCGGGCACCTTCCGCAGGAGGCTCGACAGCCCGCGCGCGATCGCGCTCGGGAGGAGGCCGAGCCAGTGGAGGAGGAAGCCGAGGCCGCTCGAGGAGCTGAGGCGCCGGTGGAGCTCGGCCTTGCGGCGCTCGCGGATGCGCTGGGACGCGGGCATCCGCTCGCCGGAGGGCGAGAGGAGCGTGGCCGGGTCGCCGTCGCGCTCGACGCGGGCGGAGGGGGTGAGGAGCACGCGGCCGCCGGAGAGCCAGACGCGCTCGCAGAAGTCGAGGGCGTCGTCGACGACGGGCAGCCCCGGGTCGAAGCCGCCGAGGGCGCGCCAGGTCGAGCGGCGCACGAGCATGCCGCCGGCGCCCACGGCGAGGACGTCGGAGAGGCGCTCGAACTGGCCCTGGTCGAGCTCGCCCTGGTGGAGGACGACGCTGCGGCCGCCGCGGGTCATCGACTGGCCGTACTCGACGATGACGGCCGGGTCGTCTCGGCGCACCTGCTTGGGGCCGGTCACCTCGAGGGAGGGGTTCCGCTCGACGGTCGCGAGGAGCTCCTCGAGCGCGTCGTGCTCGGGCGAGTTGTCGGCGCCGAGCAGCCACAGCCATCCGTCGTCGAGGAGGGCGGCGTCGCCCTCGTCGATGCCGTCGAGCTCGGCGGCCGCCTCGCGGACGGCCTCGCCGAAGCTCGTGTCCTCGGGGAGGGAGAGGAGGAGGTCGGGCTCCGCGTCGCGCATGATCTCGCGCGTCGCGTCGCGGGAGTCGATGTTCACCATCGCGATGCGATCGGGCGCGCGCGTCTGGCCCTCGAGGGCGCTGATCGTGCGCTCGAGGACGTGGGCCCCGTTCCGGGCCACGAGGATGACGGTGACGGCTGGTCGCATCGGGCCGATGCTAGGCGCGGGCGGCGGTCGGGTCGCCGAGGCGCGCGGGGCTCGGGAAGATGGGCGAGGGAGCCGTCTCGGGGAGGGCCGCGGCCCTAGGCGCCGCGGCGGAGCTTGCGGCGCTCGCGCTCGGAGAGGCCGCCCCAGATGCCGAAGCGCTCGTCGTTCTCGAGGGCCCACTCGAGGCACTCGGCGCGGACCTCGCAGGAGGAGCAGATGCGCTTCGCGTCGCGGGTCGAGCCGCCCTTCTCGGGGAAGAACGCCTCCGGGTCGACCTGCGCGCAGAGGGCGTCGGCCTGCCAGGCGAGGACGTGATCCTCGTCCTGCGCGGCGCGGCGGACTCCGGGCACGCCCAGCTGCACAGGGTCTACGAACCAGTCTTCTGGAACTCGGGGGGTCAGTCCCAGGTCAGCCATATCACGCTCTCCCGACGCTCATGCGGAGCGAAATGCCCTCGCGATGTGCCTTCATTACAACCGTGTAATTCGCACTGCGTCAAGCCCGGGACGGCAAACCCTAAGCCCGAGGTCGAGGGTTTCCGCGGAGGCGCGGCCGAAGCGCCGGCGGCGTGTCGCGGATGATTCCGGGCCAGGCCGCGGAGGCGCCCTAGCGCCCCTCGGCGTCGGTCGTCGCGATCACGATCCGGCCACGGCCCGCGAGTCGCAGCTCGAGCTCCTCGGGCGTGGCGAGCATGGCGCGGCCGGCCTCGATCGCCGTCGAGGACGCCGCCCCGGCGAGCTCCCACTCCCCCTCGAGGGCGAGCGCGACGGCGGGGCCGTCGAGCGCGATCGCGGCGTCGAGGGCCTCGCCATCCTGCGATTCGGCGACGAGGACCCGGAAGTCGGCGACGCCGGGCGCGAACTCGACGAGGCCCGGCGCGAGCTCGCGGGGCAGCGCGCGCGGCTCCGGGACGGGCCGCGCCTCGAGCGTCGCGAGCAGCTCCGGCACGTCGATGTGCTTGCCGGTGAGCCCGCCGCGGAGCACGTTGTCGCTCGCCGCCATGACCTCGATGCCGACGCCGCGGAGGTACGCGTGGAGCGTGCCGGCGACGAGGAAGATCGCCTCGCCGGCGCGGAGCTCGACGCGGTGCATGAGGAGCGCGATGGCGACGCCCGGGTCGCCGGGGTAGCGCTCCGCGAGCTCGAGGGCCGTGCGCGCGTCGGGCGAGGCGTCCGGCCCGAGCGCGCGGGCCGCGGCCTCGACGGCCTCGACGAGCGCGGCGGCCGTCGCGCCCTCGGGCCCGGGCTCGCCCTCGAGGAGGCGGCGGACGATGCCCGCGAGCGGCCGCGTCTCGATCTCCTCCGCGAAGGCGACGAGGAGGGAGGCCTGCTTGGGCCCGAAGCCGGGGCCGACGAGGTTGCCGTCCTCGTCGTGCTCCCGCGAGAAGGGGGCGGCGGCGAGCGTGCGGACGGCGGCGGCCGAGTCGGCGATGGGGCGGAAGCCCGCGAGCGCCGAGAAGCGCTCGCTGAGGGCGAGGAGGAGCTCCGGCTTGTGGAGGCGGTCGCGGTAGTTGCGGTGCGGCGCGTCGACGGGGATGCCCGCAGCGTCCTCGCGCGCGAAGCCGGCCTGCGCGGCGGCGAGGTCGGGATGCGTCTGGAGCGAGAGCGGCTCGGCCGCGGCGAGCACCTTCACGAGGAAGGGGAGCGCGGGGCCCGAGCCCTCGCGCAGGCCCGCGGCGTGGCGGCCGAGGGCGCGCTCGGGATGGTCGGCGATCCACTGGTCGAGGCGGATGAGCCGCGCGGGCGGGCGACCGTTCTCGGTGAGGACGCGCGCCGGCGCCCCCGGATGCCCGCCGAGCCAGAGCTCCGCCTCGGGGCGGCCCTCGGCCGTCGGCGCGCACGCGCCATCGACGCCGAGGAGCCCGGTGATGGCGCCCGGCGCTCCCCACGCGTAGTCGCGCGGCACGTTCCGCAGCTCGATGAACATCAGTCGGGAGCGTAGCCGCCCCGATCCACGGGCGATCGGCGGCGCGCTGGGCTACAAGCTCCGGCCCTCCCCGCGGGCCGTCTTCGTGCGCCGCCTCCAAAGGGCCCGCGCCCGCCCAGGCCGCGCTCCTACGATCGCGGCACGGGCGCGCCTCGGCGCCGCCATCCGTCATGCCGCGCCGCGCGCGCGGGAATCGAGCGAAGGAGCACGATGTCCGACCAGATCGCATTCGCCCAGCTGCCGAGCGACTTCTACGGCTTCGAGCCGAAGCTCTCCGAGCGGGAGCGCGGCCTCATCGCGGGGCTCCGCGACTACCTCGACCGCGAGGTGCGCCCGGTCGTCGACGAGTGCTGGGAGAAGGCGGAGTTCCCCCGCGCGATCGTGAAGGGCCTCGCCGAGGCGGGCGCCGTGGGCCTCGGCTTCGAGGAGACGCGCCCCTTCGAGAACTCGGCCGTCTTCCGCGGCTGGACGGCCCTCGAGCTCGCCCGCGTCGACGCGAGCGTCGCGACCTACGTCGGCGTGCAGAACGGCCTCGCCCTCGGCGCCATCGGCATCTGCGGCTCTCCCGAGCAGCGCGCCGAATGGCTCCCGAAGCTCGCCTCGGGCGAGCTCGTCGGCTCCTTCGGCCTCACCGAGCCGCTCTCCGGCTCCGACTCCGCGCAGGGCCTCACGACGACCGCCCGCCGCGAGGGCGACGAGTGGATCATAGACGGCGAGAAGCGCTGGATCGGCAACGCGACCTGGGGCGACCTCACCGTCATCTGGGCGAAGGACGTCGCCGACGGCCAGGTGAAGGGCTTCATCGTCCCGAACGACTCCCCCGGCTTCACGACGACGAAGATCGAGCGAAAGGTCGCGCTGCGCATCGTGCAGAACGCGGACATCCGCCTCGAGGGCGTCCGCGTTCCGGACACGAACAGGCTCGCGAACGCGAACTCCTTCCGCGACACCGCCGCCGTGCTGCGCCAGACGCGCGCCGAGGTCGCCTGGCTCGCGACGGGCATCGCCGTCGGCGCCTACGAGGCGGCGCTGAAGTACGCGACCGAGCGCGTGCAGTTCGGCAAGCCGATCGCGAAGCACCAGATGATCCAGGACCACCTCGTGACGTGCCTCGGCAACATCACGGCGTCCATCGCCATGTGCACGCGCGTCTCCGAGATGCTCGACGCCGGCGAGCAGCGCGACGAGCACTCGGCGCTCGCGAAGGCGTTCGCGACGAGCCGGATGCGCGAGACCGTGGCGCTCGCCCGCGAGGTGTGCGGCGGCAACGGCATCGTCGCCGACTACGGCGTCGGCCGCTTCTTCGCCGACGCCGAGGCGATCTACTCCTACGAGGGCACGCGCGAGATGAACACGCTCATCGTGGGCCGCGCGATCACGGGGCAGGCGGCCTTCGTCTAGGTCGGGGGTCCGGGTGCGGGAAGATAGGCGCATGACGACTGCCGCGCCCGCACCCGCCCCGCTCGCGGGCTTCCGCTCGGGGTCGCCGTTCCGGCCGGGCCTGAGCACCTTCGCGACCTTCGCGCTCTTCACCGCCTTCGCGGGCGACTTCTGGCGCAACCTCCTGAGCTGGTGGGGCTTCGGCGCGATCGTCGTCGGCATCGCCGCCGTCGCGGTCGTCCTGCTCGTCCGCAAGCGCCCGCTGCCGCGCCTCACGCACCTGCCGGCGCCGCTCGTCCTCTTCCTCCTCTGGTGCCTCCTCTCGACGATCTGGTCCTGGTACCGGCCCGAGACGCTCCTCGCCTGCCTCATCCAGCTCATCGGCGCGACGGTCGCGCTCTCGCTCGCCGTGAACTGCACGAAGCTCCAGTTCCTCGACGCGCTCGGCCGGGCGCTGCGCATCATCGTCGGGATGTCGCTCGTCTTCGAGCTCCTCGTCGCGCTCTTCATGCCGCACGGCATCCTGCCGCTCTACCTGTACCTTCCGGGCCAGCTCGAGCTCTTCACGGGCATCGCGGGCGCCACCCCCGAGACGGCGCACCCGGCCGTGTACTGGAGCCAGGGGCACCTCTTCGACGGCGCCGCGATCCAGGGCATCCTCGGCAACCGCAACCTCCTCGGCTTCGTCGCGCTCCTCGCGCTCATCGTCACGGGCGTCCAGCTCGCCGCGGGCCGGCTCGGCCGCTGGCGCGCGTGGATCTGGTGCCTCGTCTGCTTCGGCACGCTCTTCCTCTCCCGCTCGGCGACGCCGATCGTGGCGCTCCCGGTCATCGCCCTCGCGATCGCGCTCGTCTGGCTCGCCCGCCGGCTCTCCACGAAGGGCCGCTGGATCATGTACGTCGTCGTCTTCGCGCTCGGCTGCATCGGGGCGTTCGTCCTCGTGACCTGGCGCGACGAGATCTTCGGCCTCATCAACCGCTCCGGCGACATGTCCGGCCGGGGCGACGTGTGGCGGGCGGTCGTCGGCATCGGCTCGCAGCAGCCGATCCTCGGCGTCGGCTGGATCAGCTACTGGGCGCCGTGGGTCTCCCCGTACAAGGACCTCGTCATCCTCGACGGCCTCCGCTACCTCCAGGCCCACAACGCCTACCTCGACGCGTGGATGCAGACGGGCGTCATCGGGGCGGCGCTGCTCGGCGGGCTCGTGCTCTCGACGACGATCCGCTCGTGGTGGCTCGCGATCGACCGCCCGCAGACGGACGCCTCGGGCTCGCGGCCCATCCCCCACACGGCCGTCCTCGCCTTCCTCCTCATGGTCGCGCTCGTGCTCCAGTCGCTCACCGAGTCGCGCCTGCTCGTCGAGGGCAACTGGGTGCTCCTCTGCTACCTCGCGATCTACTCGAAGCTCCGCGTGCAGGACCTCCCCGCGCTCCCCCGCCGCACGATTCCCGCCCGGACCGGCCCCATCGCGCTGCCGGGCGTCGTCCCGGGGGAGGCTGCGCCGCAGGCCGATCGGCGGGCCGCGCCGCATCCGGCCGAGCCCGGCGCGGGAGCCGGGGCGCCGTCCGAGCGCCGCTAGGATCGAGCGCGTGCCCGGACCGCTGGACTCCACGCTCATCGTCATGCCCGCCTTCAACGAGGAGGCGGTCATCGGCGCGATCATCCAGGAGGTCTTCGAGAAGGTCCCCGGCGCGTCCGTCATCGTCGTGAACGACGGCTCGCACGACCGCACGAAGGAGGTCGCGGAGGCGGCCGGCGCCACGGTGCTCGACCTCCCCTTCAACCTCGGCGTCGGCGGCGCGATGCGCACGGGCTTCAAGTTCGCGCAGCGCAACGGCTTCAGCTACGTCGTCCAGGTCGACTCGGACGGCCAGCACGACCCGATCGGCGTGCCCGCGATCGTCGAGGCGCTCCAGACGCACGACGTCGCGATCGGCGCGCGCTTCGCGGGCGAGGGGGACTACACGGTGAAGGGCCCGCGCAAGTGGGCCATGGGCGTGCTCGCGTGGGGCATCTCGCGCGTCGCGCGCACGAAGCTCACCGACACGACCTCGGGCTTCCGCGGCGCCGGCCCCCGCGCCATCGACTACTTCGCCGAGCACTACCCGGCCGAGTACCTCGGCGACACGATCGAGTCGCTCGTCATGGCCGCGAAGGCCGGGCTCACGATCACCCAGCTGCCCGTCGCCATGCGCCCGCGCGCCGGCGGCGTCCCCTCGCACAACCCCGTCAAGGCGGGCATCTACCTCATCCGGGCCGTCGCCGCCCTGCTCGTCGCGCTCGCGCGGCCGAAGGCCGACCGCCCCCTCGAGGACGAATGGACCGAACGATGACGACCATGCAGATCTTCGCGCTCGCGAGCTCGCTGCTCGCGGCGTTCCTCGTCCTCGCCATGCTCCGCAAGCGCTCCTTCCGCGAGCGCCACGCGGTGTGGTGGCTGCTCGCGGCGATCGTCGGCGTCCTCATGTCGATCTGGCCGGGCATCGTCGACGCGATCGCGAAGCCCATGGGCATCGCCGACCCGATGAACCTCGTCTTCTTCGTGACGACGATCATCCTCTTCCTCGTCTGCGTGCAGTTTTCCTCGGAGATCACGAGCCTCGAGGCGCGCGTGCGCCGGCTCGCGGAGGAGACGGCGATGCAGGACGAGCGCATCCGCGCCCTCGAGTCGCGCCTCGGCGAGCTCGAGCGCGGCCGCCGCCAGCTCTAGCGACCTCCGGGGGTCGGTGGCTTCGAGACGGGCCTCCGGCCCTCCTCAGCCACCTTCAGCGCACCGAGATGGTCGAGGAGCGAGCGCAGCGAACCTGCACCGAGATGGTTGAGGAGCGAGCGCGGCGAGCGTCTCGAAACCATCGGAGGACAGGACCTACGCCCCTGCCTCCACCGCGTCACGCACCTCGTGGACGATGCGCCGCCCGCGGGCGCCCCGCTCCGCGATGAGCGCGAGGGCGACCGCGTAGACGATGCACGCCGCCGCGATGATCGCGATGACCGCCCATCCGGGCAGGCCTGCCGTCGTCCAGCGCGGCGCGAAGAGCATCTCCATCGTCTCGCCGTAGAGGCCCACCGACTGGCGCCGGTACGCGAGCGCCTCCGCCGCGATGGCGCCGGCGGCCGCGAGCCCGATGAGCGCGAGCCGGGCGCGGCGCGCGAGGCGCGGCTCGAGCAGGCGCGCGAGGCCCTTCCCCGCCGCGAGCCCCGCGACGATCATGAGGATCGCGATGAGCGCGAGGTTGTAGCGGCCCTGCCAGATGAAGCCGGACGTCTTCACCGAGATGCCCTGCATGATCGGCGGCAGGAGCACGAGCACGAGGAGCGCGAACCAGGTCGCGAGCGCCTCCTTCGAGCGCGGGCGCAGCAGGAGGGCGAGCGCGACGATGAGGAGGATGCCGCCGCCGTAGATCGCGAAGGTGAACTCCGGCGCGTGGGTGTCGCCCCAGGCGAAGAGGCCGACGGCCTGCTCGAGGTAGAAGAAGGTCTGCTCGAGCATGATGCGGAAGCCCTTGGTGAAGCTCGTCCCGACGCCCGGGTAGGTGCCGTTCTGGCCGAGCGTGCCCGTGCGCATCGTGATGAGCAGCGCGCCGCCGATCGCCGCGACGACGAGAATGGCCGCCGTGAGGACGCGCCAGCGGAGGACGCGGCGGAGCGTCTGCTTCCAGCCGACGAGGAGGACGGCCGCGACGAGGGCGACGCCGATCCACACGAAGCCGGTCGTGCGCACGTGCGGCACGAGGGCGCCGGAGACGACGACGGTCGCGAGGGCGGCCCATCCGAGGGGTCCGCGGGGCCGCACGCGCAGCACGACGAGGAGCGAGGCGAGGAAGGCGGCCGTGCCGGTGACCTCGAGCGCGTTCGGGTTCACGGATCCGCCGAGGAACCAGAGCATGGGCGTGAAGGCGATCGCGGTCGTCGCGACGGCGAATCGCGAGCGCGGCAGGAGCGCGAGCATCGAGATCGCGAGGGCCGCGAAGAGGCTCACGATGGCCGCGCTCACGAGGCGCATCTGGACGATGCCGTCGGCGTTCGGGCTGAGCACGCTCGGCCAGCCGATCATCGCGTAGTAGACGGGGTTGTAGAGGCCCGCGGTGCTGCGGGTGGTGACGAGCTGGGCCTCGCCGTCGCGCTCGGGGAACTCGCCGCAGTCGGCGGAGATGTCGACCTTCTTGAGGTTGCACTGGGCGACGATCGCGGCGTCGTCGAAGGCCGCGGGCACGACGAAGGTGCGGGTCTGGGTGCCGTCGACGTCCTCGCCGAAGAGCTGGCCCCGCGCGACGCCGGCGGCCTTGATGATGTGGGCGGGCTCGTCGGGCGAGGCGCCGATGGGCGTGATGAGGGCCCAGGTGGCGGCGTTCGCGAAGCCGACGGCCCACGCGAGGAGGAAGACGACGAGGAAGGGCCAGCGGCGGCGGGAGGCGGCGGAGGCGGCGCGGGCGCGGCCGGAGCGTCGTGGTGCGGCGGATGCCCCGCCGGGCGCGACCTCGGCCGTCGTGGAGCCGTCCGCCGAGTCGCTCGCCTTGGCCATCTGCGCTGCGCATCCTTCCGCTCCGAGGCGCCGACGGCGCCGCTCCTCAAGCGTAGAGGAGCGGCGCCGTGGTCGCGGGCGCCGCTATCCGGCCGGCGTCGGCGCCGCGATCGTCCAGCGGCCGTCCGAGGCCGCGAGCTCGAGCGTCGAGCCGGCGGCGTAGGTGACGGTCGGATGGCCCCCGGCACCGCAGGCGTCGGTCGTCCGCTCGACACGCCAAGCCGTCGCGTCGCCGCCTGCGGCGACCCACAGCCAGTGCGCCTCACCGTCGGAGTCGGTCGCGAGGCGCGGCGGCCGCGCCTCGGGGCTCACGGCGCGAACCGCTTCGTCGACGGCCTCCTGCGTCGCATAGGGGCAGACGATGACGAGCGCGGAGCCGCCCGGGGCGCCCGCGACCTCGGCGAGCGGCGGCGAGACCGAGGTGCCGCCGCCGGCGCGCTCCTCGAGCTGGGAGGCGAGCTCGCCGGTGCGGTCAGGCGGAGCGCCGTCGGCGCAGCCGGAGAGGGCAGGACGACCGCCGCGGCGGCGGCGAGCGGCGCGGCGACGCGACGACGGCCCACGCGCGGTCTCCCGCGAGCCGGCCAACTGCGGCGAGGTGTCATGGCGCCCCCTTCGATCGACGACTCGGGCGGGCAGCGCCGCCCTTCGGCGCCATTCCACCACGCCGAGGGGGGGGACGCGCGAGGGGGCTGGCACGGGAGCCGGTCGGACCCGGCCGGCGCCCACCCGGTCACGCGAGGGGCGCGCGCGCTCCTCCTAGGCGTGGAGAGCCTTGGCCTTCGGCATGATCGAGATGATCGAGGCGGGAAGCTCGACCGGCTTCGCGGCCGGGGTCGCGCTCGGGCTGGCCGAGGCGGTGGCCGTCACCGTCGGCGTCGCCGACTCCGTGGCCGTGGCGGTCGGCTCGGCCGACTCCGCCGCGGTCGGCTCGGCCGTCGCGGTCGCCGTGGCCTCGGCCGTGGCGCTCGCCGTGGCCGTGGGCTCGGCGGTCGCCGTCACGGGGGTGAGCACGCCGGCCGCGGCCGTGTAGCGCTCGCCGTTCGGGCCGACGACCTCGGCCGTGTCGATCGTGCGGGTCGCGGAGACCTGCAGCGTCGCGCAGACCGTCGGGTCGAGCGCCGGGGCCTGGAGGCCGTAGGCCGCGCGGAGCTCCTCCGAGGCGTACGGCACGAGCTCGCCGCCGAGGCCGAGGTAGGCGGCCCCGCCGCAGGTGACGGACGGCGTGTAGAGGGCGTCGAAGCGACCCACGTACGACGCGAGCGTCGCCTGATTCGCCGTCGTCGGCGCGGAGACGTCGAGGCCGAGGCCCGCCGCGACCGCCGGGGTGGCGATCTGGAGGAGGCGGTCGCCGTTCACGAGCCAGATGCCGGTGCGGTTCGCGTCGGCGATGATCTGGCCGTTCGAGAGCGGCTGGATCGGCTCGGCGGTCGGCGTGGCCGTAGGCGTCGCGGTCTCGGCCGGGGCCGTGGTGGCGGGAGCCGTGGTCGCCGGGGCCGTGGAGACAGGAGCCGTCGTGTCGGGAGCCGTCGTGGCCGGAGCCGTGGTCGCCGGCGTCGTCGCGGCCGGGGCCGTCGTCGTCGGGGCGTCCATCGTCGGCGCGGCCGTCGTCGGCGTCGCGGTCGGCGTCGGGGTCGACTCCGGGGCGACCGGGATCGAGCCCACGAGGTCGGCCGTCGTCACCGAGATGGCGGTCGAGAGGCCCTTCGCCTTGGCGGCGTCCTGCGCGGCCTGGGCGCTCGGGTACATCGTCCGGGCGCCGTTCTCGACGAGCGCGACCTGGTTCGAGCCGAGCGCCTGGATGAGGTGCGCGCCCGAGATGGCCGGCAGCTGCGGGAGGTCCGCGACGAGCGAGTCGGAGACCTTCGCGGCCGGGGTCGAGCCGTAGGCGGCCGCGTCGACCTGGGCGAGGCCCTTGTCGGTGACGAGGTAGGTCTTCGCGCCGGTCGTGACGAGGCCCGTGATCGTGGCGCCCTGCTGGTACTTCGCGATGCTCGTGCCCGTCATCGTGGCGGAGGGCGTGAGGTACGAGAAGCCGGAGACGGTGGCCGAGAGCGGGTGGCTCGTCGTGCCGTCGAGGAAGGCGCGCGCGTTCTTGTCGACGTCCGAGGTGATGACGCCCCAGCCGGCAACGGGCTCCCCCGTCGGCAGGTAGTCGAGGGCGCCGTCGGGGAACTCGCTCGTCTCCGTGTAGTAGCCCATGGCCGTGAGCTGCTCGAGGCTCGGCACCTCGCGCTTCACGCCGCCCTGGACGAGGAACGTGAGGCCCTTCGGCGTCGTGATGAACGACGTGAGGTGGCCGGGCGACTCGAACTTCGCGAGGTCGCGATCGAGCATCGTCGCGGCGCCGTCGCAGGCCAGGCCGAACTCGGCCGCCATCGCGCAGTCGGTCGGGTACTGGCTGCCGTCGACGAGGAAGCTCGGCTCCCCCTCGGGGTTCACGACCAGGTGCGAGACCCATGGCCCCCACGGGGTCCAGTCGAGGTGCTGCTGCGAGATCGTCTCGATCGGGAAGAGCGGCGCGAGGTGCTCGGCCATGGCGGCGGGCACGTAGTACCGCTTGCCCTCGGCGAGCAGGAAGACGGCATCCGAGCCCTCGGCCTGCACGAGCGCCGGAAGCTCCTTCACGGGGGCGGTGTGCGCGTCGCCGAACCAGTCGGTGTACATGCGCCAGAAGTTGCGGTTGCCGTAGGCTGAGCATCCGTCGCCCTCGCCGTAGAGGTTGCGCAGGGCGGCCGCGTTCGGCTGGTAGGGCGTGTAGTTGTAGAGGCCCGCCGTCGCGTAGTTCTCGATGTAGACGGGCGAGGAGCCGCAGCCGAAATCCGGGTTGTAGAGGATGTTGTTCGTCTGGAACGGGATGTGGTTGTAGTTGTACGGGTTCGCCTTGTAGTTCTGGAACTGGCGGCCCGCGTTGTAGACCTGGTAGAAGAACCCGCCGTAGCTCGAGTCGCAGGGCGCGGTGTCGGGGCAGCCGAAGCCGGTCGCCGCCGAGAGCTGGCGCGAGCTCGGGTACGAGTCGCTCACGAGCGACTGCTCCTTCTCGAGCAGCACGAGGAGCGCCTTCTGCGAGATGTGGCAGGCCTCGCCGACCTTCGCGATGATCGAGGCCGCCGACTCGCCGCCGGGGGCGCCGACGTAGGCGTCGCAGTAGGACGTCGCCGGCATCGAGGGCGTCGCCTGCGTGTAGTTCACGAGCGCGTTGCTCGTGCCCTCCGAGGGCGCGACCTTCGACGCGAGGAAGTCCTGGACCTCCGCGGCGGTCATCGCCGAGCCGTCGTAGAAGAGCTCGTCCGAGATGAGGTTGCCCGGGTTGAAGTCGGACGCGCTCGCCGCCTGCGCCTGCGGGGAGGCGTTCGGGTCGAGCGTCTGGACGGCGATGAGCCCGGCCGCCGCGGTCGCGGCGATCGAGCACAGGGCGATGAGACGGCGGAGCATGGGGGTCCCTACGGTCGGGGGCAGGCGGGCCGCGGACCTCTCGAGAGAGGCCCAGCGATGTCCAAGTATGCAGAGCATCCGCACCAAAGGCCACAGCAAGATCACGAAGCACGTTCGTCACATTCGTCACACAAGACACAGCGAAAGGCCCCGACATCCGCATGCTGATGCGGATGTCGGGGCCTCGCGAGTCGGATGATCCGGCGCGACACGCCGAAGTGAGAAATCTCGCGAAATCACCGATCCCGTGCTAATTACACGCTTGTCATTCGCTTCCGGATGGACGTTCGGCGCTTCCGGTGGTTTCAAGACGGCGCCTTCGGGCCCCCTCAACCACCTGCGCTCCCTGCCCCTCAGGTGGTTGAGGAGCGGGCGCGGCCCGCGTCTCGAAACCACCGCCCCCCCGGACGACCTACAGCTGCGCGAGCTTCCCCGCCGGCGAGAGGTTCCCGAAGCGCGACCCGAGCGTCACGAGCCCGCCCGACTCGAAGGGCGTGCCGGGGCCGACCGTGAAGGTCACGGCCCGCTGCCACGCGCCGAGCATCGTCGTGCACGTGAAGTCCTGGATCGACGCCGACACCTGGAAGGTGCCCGGCCGGAAGGTGATCGCGGGGATCGTGATGTCGAGGCTCCCCTCCCCCGGCTCGAGCACCTCCGGCACGAAGCCGTCGTCGAGGCCGTGGTGGCCCCACATGAAGGGGCCGTCGACCGAGTCGATCGAGGCGCCGAACACGGGCCGCTCGACGCGCGTCTCCGCCTTGTAGTGGAGGCGCATCGTGAGCTGGTCGCCGGTGCGCACGTGGCGGACGTCCTGCCCGCCGCGGTCGAGGAGCTCGATCTTCGTGATGACCGCCTCCCCCGTGCCGAAGCGCGTGCCGGAGACGGCGTCCTCGGTCGCCCCGTGCTCGAGGTTCGAGTACGAGTCGATGATGTCGCGCGCGACGCCGACGTCCTGCAGCTGGCCGTGCGAGAGCCAGGCCGCCTCGTCGCAGAAGGTGCGCATCTGCTCGAGGCCGTGCGAGACGACGACGACCGTGCGGCCGGCGCGCTTGAACTCGGCGAACTTCTCCATGCACTTCTCCTGGAACTGGAGGTCGCCGACGGCGAGCACCTCGTCCACGAGGAGGATGTCCGGCTCGACGTGGATCGACACGGCGAAGCCGAGGCGCACGTACATGCCGGAGGAGTAGTTCTTCACGGGCTGGTCGATGAACTCCCCGACGCCGGAGAAGTCGATGATCGACTCGAGCTTGCGGTCGATCTCCTCCTTCGACATGCCGAGGATCGAGCCGTTGAGGTAGACGTTCTCGCGGCCCGAGAGCTCCGGGTGGAAGCCCGAGCCGACCTCGAGCATCGCCGCGAGGCGTCCACGGTGGGTGATCTTCCCGTGGTTCGGCTCGAGGATGCGCGCGATGCATTTGAGGAGCGTCGACTTGCCGGAGCCGTTGTTGCCGAGCAGGCCGAAGGTCTTGCCCTCGGGGATCTCGAGCGAGACGTCGCGCAGCGCCCAGAACTCCTCGTAGCGCGCGCGGCGGCCCGAGAGCACGGTCGCCTTCAGCGTGGAGTTGCGGTCGTGGTAGACGCGGAAGGTCTTCGAGACGCGGTCGACCTCGATGGCGGTCTGGGTCATCGCTAGAGCTCCTCGACGATGCGCCCGCTGAGGCGGCGGAAGGCCAGCCAGCCGACGGCCAGCGAGCCGATCGACCAGAGGATGATCTGGAGCCACACGTCCCAGCCGGGCAGCGCGAAGTCGTAGAGCACCGCGCGGTACGCCTCGAGGAACTGGTGGGCGGGGTTGAGGTTGAAGATCTCGACGAGCGGCAGGCGCATGCCGAAGAGCGTGATGCCGTCGGCGTCGAGCTGCTTCTGCGCCTCGACGACGAGCTCGCTCGCGAAGACGACGCCGGAGCCGTAGAACCAGACCTGGTTGAAGACGGCCCAGAGGTGCTCGAGGTCGCGGAAGTACACGAGCGAGACCGAGAGGAGCAGGCTCAGCCCGAGCACGAACGCGGCCGTGATGAGCACGAGCACGAGCAGCACCGGGAGGTAGAGCAGGACCTTCCAGCCCCCGAAGAGCGCCATGATGATCGCGAGCACGCCGAGCTCGGTGAGGAAGGTCGCCGTCGCGGACGCGACCGAGGAGCCGGGGAGCACCCAGCGCGGGAACCACACCTTCGTGAGCAGCCCCGCGTTCGCGAGCAGGGAGCTCATGCCCTTCATGATCCCGCCGGAGATGAAGGTCCACGGGATGATGCCGCAGGCGACCCAGAGGGCGTAGCTGTGCAGGCCCGAGTTCGTGCCGACGTGCGGCTCGGCCCTGAAGAGCAGGCCGAAGATGATCGCGAAGATCGCGATCGTCGCGAGCGGGTTGAGCAGCGACCACACCCGCCCGAGGGCGGTGCGGTTGTACTGCGAGCGGATCTCGCGGAGGGTGAGGTTCCAGGCGAGCCCGAGGGTGGGGCGGCGGGCGAAGCGCGAGCTCGCGCCGGCGCCCTCCGGGATCGCCGCGGCGTCGCCGGCTATCGCCCGACCTCCTCGTCGATCCACTGGCACAGGCGCACGACGCCCTCGTCGACCGAGACCATCGGCTCCCAGCCGAGCGCGGCCTTCGCCTCGTCGATCTCGCAGGAGGCGTGGCGGACGTCGCCGTTGCGGAACTTGCCGTTGATCTCGGGCTTCGGGGCGCCGTAGTGCTCGGCGATGAGCTCGGCGAGGCGGAGGATCGACGTCCCCTCGCCCGAGCCGATGTCGTACGCGTGCTGGTTGGCGCCCGAGTTGAGCGTGCCCTTCACGATCGCGTCGGCGACGTCGTCGATGAAGACGAAGTCGCGGATGATCTGGCCATCCTCGTACACGGGGATGGTCTCGCCGCGCTTCGCGGTCTGCGCGAAGAAGGAGACGATGCCCGTGTAGGGGTTGATGAGCGACTGGCCGGGGCCGTAGACGTTCTGGAGGCGGTAGAGCACCGGGGTCACGTTCATGGCGAGGCACCACGAGGTGAGGATGTGCTCCTGCGCGAGCTTCGTCGAGCCGTAGACGCTCGTCGGGGTCGGCTTCACCTTCGAGGAGACGAAGGGCGTCGCGGTGAGGCCCGGGAAGTCCCACTCGCCGCGCTCGAGCATGGCGGCCGAGCGCTGGCCCGGGTACGTCTCGTTGCCGTCGGCGTCGACCCACTTGCCCTCGCCGTAGACGGCGCGGCTCGAGGTGAGGACGATCTTCTCGGGGAGCGTGCCCGAGCGCACGAAGGCGTCGAGCATCTCGGTCGTGCCGACGACGTTCGCGGTCGCGTGGCGGGTCGCCTCGGTGAGCGACTGGCCGGTGCCCGTCTCGGCGGCGAGGTGGACGACGTGGGTCGGGGTGACGTCCTTGAGGAGGGCGTCCCACATCTCGGCGTCGCGGACGTCGCCCTTCACGAACTCGACGCGCTCGTCGAGGGCGTCGGGGCGCTGGTCGCTCGGGTGGATCTGCGGGTGGAGCGAGTCGACCGCGACGACGCGGTCGAAGGCGTCGGCGAGGGGGCCGGAGATGGCGCAGCCGATGAAGCCGGCGCCGCCGGTGACGAGGCAGGTGGTGGTCATATCGCGGTGTTCCCTCTCGTGGTGGTCGGCCCGGAGCGCGCCGGAGCCCGGTCGGGGGCGGCGCGGATCGGTGTCCCCAGGCTACTTCGGCGGGGCCGGACGGCCTGGGAGGCGGGCTAGTGCGTCGCGGGCTGGCCCGGGACGAAGTGGAGGTAGCGCTCGGTCATCTCGAGGATGACGACGTCCGGCTTCGCGGCGGCCGTCGCGCCGAGGATGTCGGCCGGCGTCGACGAGCCGATGCCGTGCGGGATCTGGATCGTCGTCGCGAAGGCCGACTGCCAGCCCGGGGCGAGCGCGTTGCCGTACGAGTCGCGGAGGACGAGCGCCGTGGCCTGCGACTGCGCGTTCGCGGTCGTCGTCGTGGCCGGCAACTCGAGCATGTCGGTGCCGTACGCGGTCGTGACGGTGCGCGTCTGGCCGGTCGCGTCCTTGATCGTCATCGCGCCGGGCGTCTCGGCCCAGACGGGCGTCGTGAGGGCGGCGGGGCCGTCGGCGACCCCGTAGGGCGAGAACTCGTTCGAGCCCTGGATCGTCTCGACGCCCGTGATGGCCGGGGCATGGATGCCCGCGAGCTCGCCGCCCGCCGAGGCGAGGCAGCTCGCCGCCTGGGTCCACGCGGCGTAGCCGCCGTACGGCGTCCAGTGCGAGTTCTGCGGCTCGTAGGTCGGCGCCGTCGCCTTCGCGTCGACGACCGCCTGGCGCACGTCGATGATCGGGAGGTCGGGGTGCGCGGCGCGGAGGTAGTCGAAGCTCGTCGAGCCGGAGATGTCCGCGGCCCAGGCCGGGAGCTGCTCGCGGTAGACGTCCCACTTCGCGGGCGCGATGAGGATGGTGAACGGGATGCCCTGCGCCGCGAGCTTCTCCTCGATCTCCTTGTAGTGCTGGTACCAGAGGTCCATCTCGCCCGTCGAGAGCACACGGCGGCCGAGGCCCTGCGAGAGGTTCTGCCACTGGTAGTCGCCCCAGAAGACCCAGCCGTTCTTGCCCTCGACGATCTCGGGGTGGCCGGCGGGGGTCGACTCGGCGACGCCCTGCTGGAAGGCGGCCTCGCTCGCGGCGGCGAGCTCGCCCTGCCAGGGCTGCTCGGCCGGGATCGGCTCGGCGGCGGGCGCGCAGGCGGTGCCGGGCGCGGCGGCGCCGGCGGTCGCCGGGGGCAGGGAGGCGCGGGCCTCGAGCTCGGCCTTCGTCACGCCGCCCGCGATCGCGGCGGCGATGACGGCGGCGACGAGGAGGAGCAGCGGCACGAGGCGGAAGCGCTCCCAGGCGCGCTGGAGGGGGCCGGCGACCTTGATCTCGCCGGGCGCCTCGCGCAGGCCCGTGTCGGCGGGGGCGCCGGGCGCGGGGGCCGTCGCGGTCGCGCCGTGGAGCTCGTGCGGGGACGGCGTCGAGGGCGTCACGGGCTGCTCGGGCGTCGAGGGCTGCGTCGGCGTCGTCATGCGGAGACCTCCTGCGTCGCCGCCTGCGCGGCCTGCTCGGCGCGGATGCGCTTGGCGAAGTTGCTCGACGAGTAGCGCGGGTCGACGAGGCGCCGCTTCACGGCGTCCACCGCCGGCGTCCCCGCCTCGATGAGCTTCGCGAGCGGCTTCGGCGTCCAGTTCTTGAGGCTCATCGCGGGCTTCTCGATGAGGTGCCAGCTGAAGAACGCGACGATGTGGACGGCGATGACGATGACGAGGTGGTAGACGAGCCATCCGGCGTCCTGCAGGCCGAAGAAGGCCGCGAAGGTCATGATCGGCCACGCGTAGATGTAGATGCCGTACGAGAGGTCGCCGTACTTCTCCCAGTGCTGCAGCGGGGCGCGGATGGCGATCCACATGAGCACGTAGAGGAAGGCGTACTGGCCCCAGATGTTCCAGCCGCCATTCGCGTAGGTGAGGCAGGCGAGCACGACCCCGAAGAGCGCGAGCCGGTCGTCGATGGGGATGAGCTCGCCGAAGAGCGCGAAGAGCATGCCGAAGGAGAACGGCGCGAAGAACATCGAGTTGTAGGGGTTCCCGAACAGCTGGTAGATGTGCGAGACGTCCATCGCCCCGCCCCACTGAAGGGCGTTCACGAGGATGAACGAGACGGCGACGAGGCCGGCGATCCAGCGGTTCGCGAGGGCGCCGAACAGGCCGAGCAGGCCGACGATGATGTACGCCTTGAACTCGTACTCGAGCGTCCAGGCCGAGCCGTTCCAGTCGCGGGCGCCGTGCTCGGCGAGCGGGAGGCCGCCGCCGAGCCCGGCGATGTTGCGCTGGCCCAGCTCGAGGAACATGTTGTTCCAGAAGTAGGTGAAGGGCGACTCGTGGGTGCTCGTCCAGAAGCCGTCCCAGGTGCCCTTCTCCTTGCGCCACGCGATGGGGGCGAGGATGTAGCTCGTCGTGAGCAGCGCGAGCCAGAACGCCGGGAAGATGCGGAGCACGCGGCGCCAGAAGTAGCGGAAGATCGTCGACTTGCCCTGGCGCGACTTCGTGATGAGGAAGCCCGAGAAGAAGAAGAACCCGGCCACGGCGACGCCGCCGATGGACTGCTCGTCGGAGAGCTGGACGCCGAGGTCCTGGCCGCCGTAGAAGCCCGCCAGGGGACCCGCGTGGGAGAAGATCACCGCGAACGCCATGAGCCAGCGGAGGAAGCCGATGGAGTTCGACCGCGGGTCGAATGCCTGCGCGAGGGTGAGGGGCATGCTCCGCCTTCGATCGGTCGTCAGGGTCGCCGGCGGCCGGGCCGCGGCGATCCCCCATAGTAGGCCGATTCACAGCTTCGCCCCGGAGGGCAGGCCATCCGGGGCGAAGCTGAGGTGAGCGCGGCTGCGGGTGAGGTGAGCGCGGCTGCGGGCGGGGATCCCGGGCCGCTAGCCCTTCATCGCGCGGACGGCGCTCCGCGCCGCCTTCCCCGTGCGCACGGCGAAGTGGTAGGCCGGCCAGACGAGCCAGCTCGCGCGGGGCACGCGGCGGCTCAGCCACTGCATGCCCGTGAGGGCGACCGAGCCGAGGCCCGGGGCGAGCACGTGCGCGATCGCTTCCTCGGTCGTCGCGCCGGGCAGGATCGCCGTGAGCGACTGGAGGCGGTACTCGAGGAAGCCGTAGTTGATGCTGGCCATCTCGGGCGACATGACCTCGCCGACGCGGTAGCCGCGCTGGGCCGCCGCGTAGGTGACGAAGCGCTCGAGGACGTGCGCGAGCGTGCCGTCCTTGTAGCCGCCCTCCTCCGGGAAGTCGGACCACTGGAATCCGGCCTCGACGATGCCCATGAGCGCGTCGCGGCGGGCGACGAACATGCTGCCGAGCGGCGCGAGCGGGGTCGAGTCGTCGAGCGGCACGGTGACGCCGAGGCGCTTCGCGAGCTCCATGGCCGGCTGGCGGTTCGAGAACCAGGCGTGGCCGAGCGTCGGGTAGCCCATGTTCACGACCGGCGGCATGACGATGCCGAGCGTCCGGTCGCGCTGGAACTGCGCGATGAGGTTCGCGGCGTAGCCCTCCGAGGGGAGGAGGTTGTCGAGGAGGTGGCGCTTGAACCACTGGCCGGCGTTGTAGCCGTCCTGCACCGACTTCTTGCCGTGGATCTTCACGACGAGGTCGATGGACTCGTCGCGGAGCACGTCCTCGCAGCCGAGGTAGAAGGCGGAGATGTCGCGGCCGCGGTTCGAGGCGACGACGCGCACGTCGGCATCCTCCCAGCCGCGGCGCTCGAGGCCCGCGCGGATGCGGCCGGCGCGCTCCTCGTCGCTCGTCGTGATGACGAGGCGGGGGCGGCCCGGGACGAGGTCGACGCGGTCGAGCATCTCGTCGAGGAGGTCGTCGTAGTAGAGGTGCATGAGCACCGCGATCGACGGCATCCGGTCGCGGTCGAGGCGGCGGCCCGACTCGACCGGGAGCTCCTCGTGCGGGAGCACCTCCAGGAGGTTCATGTTCGTCGCGAGCGAGCGCGGCTTCGAGGAGCGGACGAGGTTCGCCCACACGAGCTCGAGCGGGTAGCCCGCCGCCTCGAGGCGCGCGAGCACGTCGCGGCCGATGATGACGTTCCGCTCGAGGTAGAGCGGGTCGTGGAAGAAGAGGCGCCGCTTCACGATGGGGAGGCGGTCGTCGAGCATGAGGACGATGTCGTCGAAGATCGGGTGGCGCGAGGGGTAGTCCGACTCGGGGAACGCGACGAGGTGGCTGAAGCCGCGGTCGGCGAAGTGCTTCGTGAAGCGGGCCTCGTGGCGCTGGATCGAGTCGTGGTACGAGGTGATCATCGGCATCTCGTCCCAGTACGCGCGGTACTCGGGCGAGCGGAGCATCGGGCCGCGCACGGCGATCCAGTGCGACTGGATGTGCGGCGGCATCGCATTGTCGGGGCCGACCTCGTGCTCGTGGACCTCGCCGTGCTCGGTGAGGCCCCAGAAGTCGACGTCCTGCGGGCCGACGCGGTCGAAGACCTCCGAGAAGGGGTAGATCGGGCCGAAGAAGGTGTAGTTCATGAGGATGAGCTCGTCGAAGCCCGCGAGCTCCTCCCAGCCGATCCGCTCCTGGGCCTCCTTGTAGGCCCAGACGTCGAAGCCGACGTTCTCGCGCTCCCACACGTCGTCCGCGACGGACTCGAGGCGGGCGCGGCCCTCCTCGGTGATGGGGCCGTTCGAGACGACGAAGATGCGCTCGGCGTGCTCGCGCAGCGCCTCGAGCTTCACGAGGACGTAGTCGTCGACCTGGCCCTGCGGGTCGAAGAACATGTAGATGATCGCGCGGCGGCCGCCGTCCGGGAAGCGCGCGTCGCCGCGCGGGGTGCGGACGGTCTCGGGCGCCGCGGCGCGCACGACGTCGCGGGCGATCGAGCCGTCGACGACGGGGATGGCCGCGGTGACGGCGGCCGGCTCGATGGCGCCGCCGTGCTCGGCGACGGGCGTGCCGGCGTCGGGCACGCCGGCGGGGGCGGGCTGCGAGACGGCCGCGGGGATCGTCGCGGCCGGCGCGGTCGCCTGCGGGCGGGTCGCGGCGAGCGGGGCGGCGTCGACGGCGGACTGCGCGCCGCGGCGGCGCTTCGCGAGGCCGGCGAGGGCGCGCGCGCCGCCGGCAAGGAGGCCCGCGGCGCCCTTCGCGGCGCCGGTCGCGGTCGCCTTCGCGGTGGAGGCCGCCGAGCTCGCGAGCGGGCGGACGCGGGCGCTGAGCTCGCGGCCGCGGTCGGCGAGCTCGCGCTGGAGCGGGCCGCCGGCGCGGACGATCTGCTCGATGCGCGCGAGGGCGATCTGCGTCTCGATCTGGCGCCCCTCGAGGCGTCCGATCGCGGTCTCGAGCTGCACGCGCACCGCGTCGAGCGCCTTCGCTTGGTCGAGGCGGAAGGCGGCCGTCGCCTGGCGGGTCTCGTGGCCTTCGACGAGCTCGGCGTGGAGGAGCGACTCCTCGAGGCGGCGGAACTCCTCGGTGAGGTAGAGGAGCATGCCGAGCTGGCCGTGCTGGCCGGCGCTCTCGCGGAGCTTCTCGTCGCGGATGAGGCTCGCGTACTGCGAGTGGTCGTCGGCGGCGACGAAGACCGAGTTGCCGTGGTCGCCGGTCGCGGCCTTGCGCTGGTGCCAGAAGGCGAGGGGCTCGCCGTCCAGGAAGCCGATGGGCTTGAGGGCGAGGAGGCGGAGCGTGAACTCCCAGTCGGCGAGGACGGGCAGGCGGCCGTCGAAGGGCCCGATCTCCTCGTAGACGTCGCGGCGGAAGAGGAGCGAGATCGGCGGCACGAAGTTCGCGTGCGCGATGTCGGAGAGGAGGACGTGGCTGCGGTCGGAGGCGAGGATCTCGCGCGACTCCTCGACGACCCGCTCCCCCTCGAGGCGCTCGAAGACGACCGCCGTGCGGGTCGCGACGGCGCCGTCGTCCGGGTGCGAGTCGAGGTAGGCGACGGTCCGCTCGAGGAACTCGGGCGCCCACGCGTCGTCGTCGTCGTGGAGGACGAGGTAGTCGGCGCTCGAGCCCTGGAAGCCGAGGTTCATCGCCGCCTCGCGTCCGGCGGAGACCGGGTTGTCGATGAGGCGCACGGCGAAGGGCGCGCCATCGAGGCGCTCCTTCATGAGCCGCTCGACGGGGGCGAGTTCGCCCGCGTCGTTCACGACGACGAGCTCGAGGTCGGTCATCGTCTGGCCGCGCACCGAGTCCAGGGCCCGCGCGAGCAGGAGCGGGCGGTTCTTCGTGCGGATGGCGACGGTCACGCGGGGCGACATGGGGCTCCTCGGGTGTTCGGGGTCGAGGCCGGGCGGGCGCGAGCGCGCGCCGGAGGGCCGGGCTCCGAGCGTACTCGGCGCGGCGGACGGGCTACTGGACGGCGCGGCCCGACGGCGGCCGCTACTGCACGGCGACGACCGCCTCCGGCGAGGCGCCCGAGCCGCTCGGCCCCGTGTACTCCATGCGGATCGTCCACTGCCCGGGCGTGAGGGCCGGGCTCGTGAGGTTCACGACGCAGGCGGTCTGGTGGGCGTCCGGGGTCGCGGCGCCGCTGTTGCGCAGCTCGGTCGCGCCGCTGCGGGCGACGAGCGTGCAGGTGCCGCCCTCCTCGACGACCTGCGGGAGGTAGCCGGCGACGGAGATCATCTGCTGCGGGGCGATCCAGTTCCAGCGGGTGAGCGCGACGACGACGTCGCCGGTGGGCTGGCCCTGGGTCGTCGCGCCGGGGTCGGCCGCGGCGGGGGCCTCGCTCGCGCTCGCGGAGGCGCTCGGGTTCTGGACGGGGGCGTCGGTGGGGTTGACGGACGCCGTCGGGTCGAGGCTCGGGGCGGCCGTGCCGTCGTCCGGGAGGGTCGTCACGGGGGCCGTGTTGTCGGCGACGGGGGCCTGCGAGCGCATGGGGCCCATCGCGAAGAGCCACCAGAGGGCGAGGCCGAGAAGCGCGACGGCGACCGCGCCGATGGCGAGGCCCTTGCCGAGGCCGCGGCGCTCGGCGCTCTCCTCGCGCTCGAGCTCGCGGTCGGCGAGGGCGTCGAGGGGGATGTCCTCGTCGCGGATGTCGTCGCCGGCGTCGCGCATCGTGGCCTCCGTCTCCCGCGGCCGGGTGCCGCGTCGATCGCTCCGACGCTACCCGCGCCCGCCCGCGATCCCCTGCCTGGCGCGCGGGTTCCCGCCTGCAGGTGGTCGAGGCCGTCTCGAAGCCGCCGGAGGACAGGCCGCCTACCGCCGTCGCACCGCGGCCAGCACCGCCCGCGCCGCCTCCACGAGCCGGGGCGCCCGGGCGCGGACGATCCGCGCCGCGGCCGCCGGCGAGAGCGGCCCCCCGGCCCGCGCCCGCGCGACGGCGAAGGGCTCGCGCACGCCCGCGGGCAACGTCGCCCGCAGCGTCGCCTCCCGGATGCCGGCCCGGCTCGCGCGCCGCGCCCAGGCCTGCGCCGTCGCGACCTCGAGCGTCGCCGCGCCCTCGGCGAGCGCGAGGGAGGGCGCGAGCGCGCCGAGCGCGAGCTCGATGACGGCGTCCCGCTCAGAGCCGCCGGCCGACACCGGTCCGCCGGCCGCCGCAGAGTCGGCGGCCCCGTCGCCCGAGCGCGTCGCGGCGCGGATGGACCCGGCGCCGCCCGCGCCGGTCTCCGCCGCGAGGGCCGCGAGGCGCCGGGCGAGGCCGGCCCGGATGGCCAAGGGCCCGCCCGCGGGGTCGAGCGGGTTCACGGCGTCGAGCGGCGCGATCCGCCGTCCGGCCGCCGAGCGCGGCCCGAGCCCGAGCGCGTCGGCGAGCGCCTGCTCGCGCAGGTGCGCGCCCTCCCCCGCGCCGCGGACGTCCGCGCCGAGGTCGTCCGGCGGCAGGATCGCGAGCGCCGCCCAGGGCGCGTCCGCGAGGGCCCGCGCGAGCGCCTCGGCGCCGAGCGTCCCGAGCTCCCGCTCCGCGCGAGGCGACGGCGCCGTCTCCGCGCCCACGAGGATGACCTCGTCATCGGGCATCCCCGCCGCGAGCGTCCCCGCCTCCGCGAGGCTCGCGGCGCGCGCCGCCGGCCGCTCCCCCGCCGCCGCCTCTCGCGCCACCGCCTGGCATCCGAGGTTCGCCGCCACGGCTCGCGGCGAGGCGTCGCGCACGCCGTCGAGGAGCTCCGTCATCGGGATCCCGCCCGCGACCGCGCGCTCGAGCGCCTCGGCCGCCGCGACGCCACGGTGGTCGAGCTCGAGCGGGTCGTGCCAGGCGAGGCGGCGCTTCACCATCGGGCATCCGGCGTCGAGCAGTTCGAGCGGGCGCGCCATCGAGGGGTTCGCGTCGGCGCCGTTCCGCCCCCCGTGCGGCAGCGGGTAGAGGGCCGCGACCTTCACGCCCCGAGACCGGAACCACGCCGTGAAGCGCGTCTCGTGGTGGCGGATCGAGTCCTCATACGAGCGGATCTCCGGCATCGAGTCCCAGTACTCGCGCCACGCCCCGCTCGCGAGCACCTCGCGGCGCACGCCGATCCAGTGGCTCTGGAGGTGCGCGGGGAGCACGCCGCGGTGGAGGAAGGGATCCGGCGAGATGGCGGGATGCTCCGTGAGCCCCCAGATGCCCGCGTCGAGGGCGTCCGAGGCCGCGAAGACCGCGTCGAGGCCATGCGCAGGGTCCTCCCCGATGGGCCCGAAGCAGGTGCAGTTGAGGAGGAGCAGCTCGCCGTGCTCGAGCGCGCGCTCGCCGAGCGTCTCGATCCCGGCCCGGTAGGCGGCGACGTCGAAGCCCTCGTTCGGCCGCTCGAGGAGCGCGTCGACCCGATCGGCGGCCCAGGCGCGCGACTCGTCCTCGAGCGATCCGTTCGACACGAGCAGCAGCCGGGCGGCGTGCGGCCGGACGGCCTCGACGAGGCGGCGGGCGCCCCGATCGAGGCGCCCGTCGGGGTCGTAGGCGAAGAGGACGACGGAACGATCCACGGCGGCTCCCCGGGTCGCGCGGCGGCGGGCGGCGCTCGGCCGCGCGCACCGTCGCGTCGGAATTTCGTGGCAGGCTACCAGCAGCGAGAACACGGACCCGAGGCGAGGAGGTGCGAGGTGGCGAGGAGCGCGCCCAAGCGTCTCGGCCCCGCGGACCGCATGGCCGGCACCCGCCTCGTGGCGTCCCGACCCGCCCCCTGGGACGAGGGCGAGCAGGCCGGATCGCCGCCGCCCCTCGCCGTCACCGCCGTCGTCTGCACGCACAACGGCGAGCGCTTCCTGGCGGACCAGCTCCAGTCGATCCTCGACCAGACCTCGCCCGTCGCCGAGGTCGTCATCTCCGACGACGCCTCGCGCGATCGCACGCTCCAGATCGCGCACTCGATCCTCGAGGACTCTGGCCTCCCCTACCGGATCTACTCGCGCCCGCAGCCGCTCCGCGTCGCCGCGAACTTCCACTTCGCGATCAACCGCGTGCGCACCGAGTTCGCCGCGCTCGCCGACCAGGACGACCGCTGGCACGTGCGGAAGATCGAGCGCCTCCTCTCCGTCTTCCGCGAGCGACCCGACCTCGAGCTCGTCCACTCCGACGCCCGCGTCATCGACGACCTCGGCCAGCCGCTCGGCGGCACGATCTTCGGCACGCTCGAGATCTCCGAGCGCGAGTGGCAGGACTACTCCTCCCCCGAGCCGCTCACCGAGCTCATCCGCCGCAACATCGTGACGGGCGCGACGGTCATGCTCCGCCCGGAGCTCGCCCGCCGC
Organism: Pseudoclavibacter triregionum; assembly: GCA_910822395.1. Taxonomy (GTDB): domain Bacteria; phylum Actinomycetota; class Actinomycetes; order Actinomycetales; family Microbacteriaceae; genus Pseudoclavibacter; species Pseudoclavibacter triregionum. Next base: position 1,163,374 of record OU365335.1, on the reverse strand, counting down.
GCCGGCCTCGCGCCCGCGCCGTGGATCCACGACGAGTGGCTCGCCGTCGCCGCCGCGATCGCCGGCCGCATCGCCGTCGTCCGCGAGCCGCTCATCGACTACCGCCTCCACGGCGGCAACCTCATCGGCCGCGGCCGCCTCACGCTCCGCCAGAAGGTCGAGCGCGCCACCTCGAAGGGCTACCGCGCCCAGGCGAACCGCGTTGCGCGCGCCGAGGCCCTCCTCGACCGGGCCGCGGCGCTCGGGGCGACGGGCGAGCAGCGCGCGCTCATCGGACGCAAGGTCTCGCACGAGCGCGCCCGCCTCACGCTGCCCGCCTCGCGCATGCGCCGCTGGCCGACGGTGCTCCGCTGGGGCCTCAAGCGCCGCTACCGCACCTACTCGCGCGGCGCGATCGACATCGTCCGCGACCTCTTCCAGTCGCAGGCCGACCGCACCGACACGGCCGCGATCGGGATCGTGCAGGGGCCGCTCCGCGGCGAGCGCCTCGACGCGAAGCCCGAGCACCTGGCCGAGTAGCGGGTCGGGACCGGCGCTCCCAGCGGCGCCCTTCCCGGCGGCGCCCTTCCCCGCCGCTTCGTGGCCTTCGCGCCGAACGCCGTCCGCGCGCGGGAACGCGCCCCGGCCGTGGCCGAGGCGCGTTCCCGCGCGCGGAGGGTGGTCCGGCTAGGTCGTGACCGTCGTGCAGCGCGTCGTCTCGGCGGCGCTGCGGCCCTCGTTCCAGAACGTCACGCACACGGTGTGAGCGCCCGGCCCGGGCGAGGGCAGGTCGATCGAGAAGCCGTGGTCCCCCGGCCATCCGAAGAAGGTGGCGAGCTCTCGGCGCGGGCCGTCCGCCCGACCGGCGTACGCCCACCGGCCGTCGACGGCGACCGTGTAGCCGACGGGGTTGAGCGGCACCGAGGCGTCGTAGGCCCAGCCGTCCACGCGGATGCCGCCGCCCTGGTTGGGCTCGGCCGAGATCGCGGCCTGCGGCGAGAGCGCGCGGGTGTCGATGTCCCAGCATCCGAGCCACGTGCTCTCGCCGCGGCCCTGGTTCACCGCGAGCACGCAGAAGCTCGACGGGCCGGCGTGCTCGAGCGGCGAGACCGTCTGCGCGATGCCGTGCGGGCCGGGGATGCCGTACGGCGCGAGCGACGGCTGCGCCGCGTTCCCGGTGAACATCGTCGTGAGCGCGCCGTTCTGGAAGACGGCGATCTGCAGGGGCGCGGCGAGGGCCGAGCGGTCGAAGGCGTAGCCGCTCACCGAGATGCGCCCGTCGGACCCCATCGAGATGGCCGCGTGGCCCTCCGGGTTCCAGTTCACGGGGTTGAGCCTCACCTCCTGGCAGCCGAGGTTCGTGCTGATGCCGGGCGCCTGGTCGATCGCCGTGACGCAGACCCGGTGCGAGCCGGCGCCCGGCGCGTAGCCGCCGACGAAGCCGTGGCCGCCCGGCACACCGTACTGCCGGAGGTAGTCGGTGGGCATCGAGGCGGTGAGTCGGCCCTGGCCGCGCCCGTCGATCGAGACCTCGACGGGGATCTGCGCGTAGAGGTTCGAGTGGTCGAAGGCCCATCCGACGACGGTGATCGTCCCGGCGATGTCGTCGGCGATGACCGTGAACGCGCCCTGCGGGTCGAGGCGCGGAGCGGACGAGGCCACCTGCACGGTGCGGCACGGGAGGCGCAGGTCGGCTCCGGCGCGGAGGTTGCCGACCGTCACGCACACCTCGTGGGCGCCGGGCGAGAGGCGGCCCGCCGTCCAGAACGCGTGCTGGCCGGGCACGCCGAAGCGGTAGAGGTACTCCGAGGGCCGGTCGGCGGTCGCGTCGGCGAACGCATGGCCGTCGACGGTCACGCGGATGGGCAGCGCGGCCCCGAGGTCGGCCTTGTCGAAGCCCCAGCCGACGACCTGCATGACGCCGTTCGCGTCCAGGACGGTCGAGAAGTCGCCCTGCGGGTCGAAGTTCCGGAGGGAGACGTCGTCCGGGTGCCGCACGATGCTCGCGAGGTAGTCGGCGATGATGATGCGGCCGTTCGTGTTGAAGTGGAGGCCGTCGGCGTCGAGGATGCTCGGCGGCAGCGTGCCGCGGTCGGCCGCAGCACGGTCGGCCGCGGTCATCGCGAGGCCGCGGTCCTGCATGCCGCGCTCGCGGAGGTAGTCGTCGAGCGGCACGTAGTGCGCGCCGTAGGTCGAGGCGAGCGCGGCGTTGATGCGGGCGATGTTCGCGGCGCCCGAGGTCCCCGGCGTCTCATACGAGGCGGGGGTGACGCTCACGACCCAGTACGGCGCGCTCGAGGCCTCGGTGTGCAAGGCGACCATGCGGGCGACGTCCTGGATGACCTGCTCCGGGCTGTCGACGTTGTTGCGCCCGACCCAGATGATCGAGGCCTGCCCGCGGTCCGCCGACTCCATCATCTGGATGGGCGTCCCGGGCGCGACGGCGACGGCGGGGCCGGCCTGGGACCGGGTGAACGTCCATTCGCCGACGAGCGAGCGGGAGCGCTCGAGCTTGCCGACGACGCCGCCGATCTGCACCCACGGATAGAAGATCTTGAAGGCGCCGGGGACGTTCCCGACCGTGATGCGGACCGAGCCCGAGCCGGGGATGACGTTGCCGGGGAAGCTCGCCGTGAGCGTGTACGCGCCCATGCGCGTGGCGATCTCGGTCGAGGTCTGCGAGCCGATGGCGTGGTTCACGACCGTGGGGCCGTAGCCGAAGGAGCGCTGCAGGTGCGACTGCCCGCTCTGTCCGTACGCCGGATCGCAGATGTGGTAGCTCAGGGAGTCGCCCCAGCACGAGATCGTGCTCGGGTCGTACGGCGCGGCCGGCAGGAGCCCGCCCGAGCCCGCGGGCGCCGCGAAGGCCTGGGCCGGCGCGGACATCGGGGAGCTCGACGGGGTCTCGCTCGGCGTCGGGGTGGCCGTCGGCGCCGGCGTCGCGGCGGGCTGCGAGGCCGCGGGCGGCTGGGTCGCCGACTGGCCCGCGTCGGCCGGGGACGCGGTCGGGGCCGGGGTCGGGGCCGGGCTCGGCGTCGCGGAGGCGTCGGGGCTCGGCGTGGCCGGCACCGCGGGAGCGGCGATCGCCGCGTGCGCCGTCTCGGCCTCGGCGGCCGGGAGGACGGGCAGCGCGAGCCCGGCGAGCAGGGCCGCCGCGAGGACGAGGCCGACGCGGCGGCGGGCCGCAGCGGCACGGCTGCCTGCGGCGGGGCGGGCGAGGGTTCGGATGGTCGGCACGTCGGCGGCGCGGGCACGGCGGCGCGGACGAGCCGCGAAAGGACGACTCGGCACGGGAGAGCTCCAGGAGGATGGGATTCACGGGGCGAACCAGGAGATCTGATCGAATCTCGCCCGAAGGATACACACAGAATCCACTCAGAAATGAACACCGCTCGCGGCGGGCCCGACACGGCGCCCGCGCCGGGCGCCCGGCGCCATCACGACGACGGCCGCCCCCGGTGCGGGGACGGCCGTCGTATCGAGGCGGTGCGGCGCTAGCGCTGCCCGAAGGGCTGCTGCCGGCGCTCGGCGAGGACGCGCTTCATGTGGCGTCCGTAGCCCGACTTCTCGAGGGGCGTCGCGAGGTTCGCGAACTCCTGGTCGGAGATCCAGCCGGCGCGCCAGGCGATCTCCTCGATGCAGCCGATCTTGTAGCCCTGGCGGTCCTCGATGACCTTGACGTACTCGGAGGCCTGCATCATCGACTCGAAGGTCCCGGTGTCGAGCCAGGCGGTGCCGCGGTCGAGCACGTGCACCTGGAGCTTCCCGGCCTCGAGGTACGCGGAGTTCACGCTCGAGATCTCGAGCTCGCCGCGCGCGGAGGGAGTGACGCTCTTCGCGATCTCGACCACGTCGTGGTCGTAGAAGTAGAGGCCCGGCACCGCGTAGTTCGACTTCGGCTTGGCGGGCTTCTCCTCGATGGAGATCGCCTTCATGTCCTGGTCGAACTCGACGACGCCGTACGCCTCCGGGTTCGAGACGGGGTAGGCGAAGATGAGGCCGCCGTCGATCTCGCCGTGGGCGCGCAGCGCCGAGCCGAGGCCCGAGCCGTGGAAGATGTTGTCGCCGAGGACGAGCGCGCACGAGTCGTCGCCGATGAACTCCTCGCCGATGATGAACGCCTGCGCGAGGCCGTCCGGCGAGGGCTGCACGGCGTACTGGATGTCCATGCCGAGGTGCGAGCCGTCGCCGAGGAGCGCCTTGAACTGCGAGTTGTACTCGGGCGTCGTGATGACGAGCACCTCGCGGATGTCCGCCATCATGAGCGTCGACAGCGGGTAGTAGATCATCGGCTTGTCGTAGATGGGCATGAGCTGCTTCGAGATGCCCTTGGTGATCGGCCAGAGCCGCGTGCCGGAGCCGCCGGCGAGGATGATGCCCTTCATGGCCTAGGCACCGACCTTCGCGGCCTGCGCCTTCGAGCGGAGCTCGGCGTAGTAGGTCTCGCAGAGGTCGAACGTCGGGAGCAGGCCCTGCTCCTTCGCGGCCTCGAGGCCGGGGGCGTCGGTGTCCTTCGGCGAGAGGAGGAGCTCCTCCTCGGGGAATGGGAACTCGAGGGCGACCTGCTTGCAGAGCGGATTGATGCCGTGCTCGCGCGGGGCGTTGAAGGTCTCCGAGCAGAGGTACGAGACGGTCGAGTCGTCCTCGAGCGCGACGAAGCAGTGGCCGAGGCCCTCCGAGATGTAGATGGCGCGGCGGTCCTCGGTGTCGAGCACGACCTTGTCCCACTGGCCGAAGGTCGGCGAGCCGACGCGGATGTCGATGACGTAGTCGATGACGGCGCCGCGCGTGCAGGTGACGTACTTCGCCTGGCTCGGCGGGACGTCCGCGAAGTGGATGCCGCGCACGACGCCCTTCTTCGAGACCGAGGTGTTCGCCTGCTTGAGCTCGAGCGGGTGGCCGAGGGCCTCCTCGAGCTTGTCGAAGCGGTACCACTCGAGGAACACGCCGCGGTCGTCGCCGAACTGGCGGGGCGTGATCTCGAAGGATCCGGGGATCTTGAGTTCGCGAATCTCCATGGGGCGGAGTCTACGCAGGCGAGGCGACGCGCCCGGGGCGACGGGCCGAGCCTCGGCGGACGCCCCGGCGGCCCCGGCTAGCCTGGCGCCATGCGCGCCGACAGCCCGATCGAGGCCGACAGCCAGGTCCAGCCGGACGGCCTCCCGAAGGTCGCCGTCCTCCTCGCGACCCACGACGGCGAGCGCTACCTCGAGGAGCAGCTCGACACGATCCTCTCGCAGGAGGGCGTCCGGCTGCGCCTCATCGTCTCGGACGACGCCTCGACCGACGGCACGATGGCGCTCCTGGAGGCCCGCGCCGCCGACGATCCGCGCATCGAGCTCCTCCCGCCCGGCCGCTACGGCTCCCCCTCGGCGAACTTCTACCGGCTCCTCACGGAGGCGCCGCTCGAGGACGACGAGCACGTCGCCTTCGCCGACCAGGACGACCGCTGGCTCCCCGGCAAGCTCGCCCGCCACGCGCGCCTCCTCGCCGAGCGCGGCGCCGACGGCGTCTCCTCGAACGTCTGGGCCTTCGACGAGACCGGCGCGCGCCGGCTCATCCGCAAGGACCACCCGCAGCGCCTCCTCGACTACTGCTTCGAGACGCCCGGCCCCGGCTGCTCGATGCTGCTGACGCCGCGCCTCGCGCGCCTCGTCATCGGCCAGCTCGAGAACCCGGACTCCCCCGCGAGGGACGCCTGGAGCCACGACCTCCTCGTCTACGCCCTCTGCCGTGCGGCCGGGCTGCGCTGGATCGTCGACTCGACGCCGAGTCTCGAGTACCGCCAGCACGGTGCGAACGCGATCGGCGCGAACGGCACGATCGGCGCCGCCGCGAAGCGCCTGCAGCTCGCGGCCACTCGCTGGCACCGCAAGCTCGTCGGGATCGTCGTCGAGAGCTGCATCCACGTCGCCGCACCCTCGGAGCTCCCGCGCCTGCAGTGGGCGCACGAGCTCCTCTCGAACCCGACGCCGACGAACCTCGCGCGCCTCGCCCGCCGCGCCGACGCCTTCCGCCGCCGGCCCCGCGACCGGGTCGTCCTCGCCGCGCTCATGACGAGCGGGCTCTGGTAGCGGCGACCGGCCCCGCGCCCGCGCACGCTCACGACCCCCGGCCATCCGCCCCGGTAGAATTGCCTGACCGCGCCGCGCGGCCCGCCACCGTGCGCCATGACCGCAGACCAGCAAGGACGTCTCCAATGAAGATCCTCGTCACGGGCGGAGCCGGATTCATCGGCTCGAACTTCGTCCGCCGCACCCTCGACGACGCGTACCCGGGCCTCGAGGGCGCCGAGGTCGTCGTCCTCGACGCGCTCACCTACTCGGGCAACCTCGAGAACCTCGCCCCCGTGAAGGACTCGGAGCGCTACACCTTCGTCCACGGCGACATCCGTGACGACAAGGTGCTTGACGAATGGATCCCCCAGGTCGACGGCGTCGTCCACTTCGCCGCCGAGTCGCACGTCGACCGCTCGGTGCGCGACGCCTCGATCTTCGTCGAGACGAACGTGCTCGGCACCCAGAAGCTCCTCGACGCGTGCCTCCGCCACGGCATCGACCGCTTCGTCCACGTCTCCACCGACGAGGTCTACGGCTCGATCGAGGAGGGCGAGTGGACCGAGGAGTGGCCCCTCGAGCCGAACTCCCCCTACGCCGCCTCGAAGGCCGGCTCGGACCTCATCGCGCGCAGCTACTTCCGCACGCACGGCATGAACCTCTCGATCACGCGCTGCTCGAACAACTACGGGCCGTACCACTTCCCCGAGAAGCTCATCCCGCTCTTCGTCACGAACCTCATGGACGACAAGCACGTCCCGCTCTACGGCACGGGCGAGAACGTCCGCGACTGGCTCCACGTCGACGACCACTGCCGCGGCATCGCCATGGTCTACGCCAAGGGCCGCGCCGGCGAGGTCTACAACATCGGCGGCGGCACCCAGCTCACGAACGTCGAGATCACGAAGAAGCTCCTCGAGCTCATGGGCAAGGACTGGTCGTACGTCGACCACGTCGAGGACCGCAAGGGCCACGACCTCCGCTACTGCGTCGACATCACGAAGATCCAGGACGAGCTCGGCTACGAGCCGCAGGTGCCGTTCGAGCAGGGCCTCGCCGACGTCGTGCAGTGGTACCGCGACAACCGCGCCTGGTGGGAGCCCCTCAAGGAGCGGGCGGCCCTCCAGTGAGCGACGCCGCGATGAGCCTTCCGGCCGTGAAGGAGCCGGGCGCGAAGCGCTACGTCGTCGTCGGCGCCGCGGGCATGCTCGGGCAGGATGTCGTGAAGGCCCTCGCGGGCCGCGACGTCGTCGCCCTCTCCCGCAAGGAGCTCGACATCACCGACGCGGACGCCGTCCGGACGGCGATCGAGGGCGCGGACGTCGTCATCAACTGCGCCGCGTACACGAACGTCGACGGCGCCGAGTCCGACGAGGCGGGCGCCTACCGCGTCAACGCCGAGGGCCCGGCCGTCCTCGCCGAGGCCTGCGCCGAGGCGGGCGCGACGCTCGTCCACTACTCGACCGACTACGTCTTCAAGGGCGACGCGACCTCGCCGTACCCCGAGGACGGCCCGTACGACCCGATCAACGTCTACGGCGCCTCGAAGGCCGAGGGCGAGAAGGCGATCACGGCGGGCAACGGCGAGCGGAGCTACATCATCCGCACCGCGTGGCTCTACGGCAACGGCGGCCCGAACTTCGCGAAGACGATGGCGAAGCTCGCCGCGTCGAAGCCGGAGATCTCGGTCGTCGACGACCAGCTCGGCCAGCCCACCTCGACGGCCGACCTCGCCGCGCAGACGGTGAAGCTGCTCGACGCGGGCGCGCCCGCCGGCATCTACCACGGCACGAACTCCGGCCAGGCCACCTGGTTCGAGTTCGCGCAGGAGGTCTTCGAGGCCGCCGGCTACCCGCGCGACCACGTGAAGCCGACCGACTCGGCGTCCTTCCCACGCCCCGCCGCGCGCCCCGCCTACTCGGTGCTCGGGCACGACGCGTGGACGGCCGCCGGCATCCCCGAGATGCGCGACTGGCGCGAGGCCTTCGCCGAGGCCGTCGCGAACGGCCTCCTCGACGAGCAGCCGGAGGCCTAGCCCCGGCATGACGACCCTCCGGCTCCTCCTCGACCCCCTCCTCGACGGCCGGCCCACGGGCACGCGCCGCGCGGCGGTGAGCCTGGCCCGGGAGATCGTGCGGCGCAAGCCGCACGGCACCGAGGTCGCGGGCATCCTGCCGAAGGTGGGGCCCGAGGAGGAGGCGAGCGTCTGCGCCGAGGTGCCCGGCCTCGCCGACTGCGCGATCGCCTCGAAGCGCCTCGACGCCTTCGAGAGGGGATGGCCGAAGGGCCTGCACACCGGCGCCGTCGGCGGCGGCTTCCTCCACGCCTTCTCGCTCTTCGCGCCCATGCGCGACATCTCGCTGAGCTACGGCATCGACCAGACGGTCGTGACGATCGAGGACCTCGCCTTCCTCACCGACCCCGACCTCGTCGACCCCGCCGAGCTCAAGCTCAAGACGGCGCTCCTCAAGCGCGCCCACCGCTTCGCATCGGGCGTCGTCACGCCGACGAACGCCGTGGCCGACCAGCTCCTCGAGCACGTCGACTTCGGCGACCGGCTGCGGGTCATCGGCTCGGCCTCGTCGAAGACGATCCGCCTGCCGGACGACGACGAGGACGCCGACCGGATCGCCGAGGAGCTCGGCCTCCCCGAGTTCTACGTCGTGACGATGGCCTCGCTCGAGCCGCGCCACGGCCTCGAGCACGCCCTCCGCGCGATCGCCCGGCCGGAGCTGCGGGGGCTCAAGCTCGTCATCATCGGCTCGCCCGAGCTGCGCGGGCAGCGCGTCGAGGAGCTCATCGCCTCCACCGGATGCCCGCCCGAGCGCGTGCGGCACCTCGGCGTCATCCCGGACACCCAGCTCGCGGTCGCGCTCCAGCGCGCCTCGGCCCTCCTCGTGCCGAGCCTCGCGGCCGGCTTCGGGACGCCGATCGTCGAGGCCTTCAAGTTCGGCACGCCCGTCATCCACTCGGACGTGCCCGCGCTCGTCGAGGTCGGCATGGACGCGACGCTCGTCGTCGAGCGCGGCGACCTCGCGGGCTTCCACGAGCGCCTCGCCTGGGCGATCGCGCGCGTGCTCTCGGATCGCGACGTCGAGCGGCGCCTGCGCATCGCCGGCCGCGACCGCCAGGGCGTCTACCACTGGGGCTACAGCGCCGAGCAGGTGTGGGCGCTCCACGCCGACCTCTAGCCGCGCGGCGCTCGCGCTCGCCCCAAACTGGGGTCGAGGGCCCGATGAGCGGATATGGGTGCATAGACCCAGGGTTCTATGTCACGCTATGCGCATGGAGCACTCGCCGTACGCCCCCGGCGCGGGGCACATGCCGCCCGCGCTCGTCGGCCGCGATGAGGAGATCGCACGCTGGCAGGTCACGCTCAACGAGGTGCGCTCGCGCGGCCGGACGCGCGCCCGCGACACGATCCTCGTCGGGCCCCGCGGCGTCGGGAAGACCGTCCTCCTCTCCCGCTTCGTCGACGAGGCGCGCCTCGCCGGCTACGAGTCGATCGACCTCCAGGCCTCCCGCGGCGGCACCTCGCTCGTCGAGTACGCGGTGGGCGAGATCGGACGCCGGGCCGAGGGCGGCGAGACGGCGTTCCAGCGCGCCGCGAAGCAGCTCGGCGGCGTCGGCGTCCAGGCGCTCGGCTTCGGCGTGAACGTCTCGCGGCGCACGCAGGTGAACGTCCACAACACGGAGCCGGCGGCGACGCCGATGGACCTCGCCCGCGCCCTCGGGGACCTCGCCCGGGCCATCCGCGACGAGCGCGGCCGCGGCGGCGTGCTCCTCACGGTCGACGAGCTGCAGGTCGCCTCCCCCGACGACCTCGCGGGCCTCGCCGCGACCCTCGGCCGCGTCAACGTCGACTACCCGGATGCGCCGCTCCTCTTTGCCGCGACGGGCCTCCTCGCGACGCGGGACGCGCTCATCGCCTCCGGGGTCACGCACCCTGAGCGCCTCTTCACGATCCGGCCGATCCCGGCCGCGCTCGCCGACACCGAGACGGCGCAGGCGCTCATCGAGCCGGCGACGCCGCTCGGGGTGTCGTGGGAGCCGGAGGCGATCGAGTACGTCATCCGCCTCACGCACGGCTACCCCGCGCACGTGCAGCTGCTCGCCGACACGATCTGGCAGGTCGCGGAGGGGCCCATCATCGGCCTCGACGACGCGGAGGACGGCGGGCGCGAGTTCGCCCAGGACGTCGCGGTCTCGACCCTCGGGCCCGCGTGGGATCGCCTGCCGGATCGCCAGCGCGAGTACCTCGCGGCGCTCTCGGCGCTCGGCGGCCAGGCGACGAGCCGGGAGGTCGCGGAGGTGCTCGGGCGGGAGCCGTCCTCGCTCACGCGAGTGCGGGAGGCGCTCATCCTCGGCAGCCACATCTACGCGCCGCGGCAGGGGCGGGTCGCCATGACGATGCCGATGCTCGCGCCCTTCGTCCGCGAGGTCTACGAGGACGCCGCGGCCGAGGCCGAGCTGGACCTCGTCCCCCTCGCCGTCCTCGACGAGCGAGCCTCCGCCCTCGCCCTCGAGGCCTGAGCGCGCCGTCTCCCCCGGTGGCTTCGAGACGGCGCCTGCGGCGCCTCCTCAACCACCTGCCGTCGATACCCTGACCGCATGACCGCCGAACCCCGCGCCTACGCGCTCGCCCTCGGCGAGGAGGGCCGCGAGCACGACGCCTCGCTCGCCGACCGCCTCGACCGCCTCCGCAACCTCGAGGACGACTCCGCGCGCCTGCTCGCCCTCCTCGCGACGATCCGCGCCCCGAAGCGCGCCCTCGAGCTCGGCACCTCGAACGGCGTCTCGACGATCTGGCTCGCCGACGCCCTCCGCCGCACGGGCGGCCGTCTCCGCACGGTCGAGCTCGAGGCCGAGCGCAGCGCCGCGGCCGGCGAGCACCTCGCCGCCTGCGGGCTGGCGGACGTCGTCGAGCTCGTCGTCGGCGACGCGGGCGCGGTCCTCGCCGAGGAGCCGGACGCCGCCTACGGCCTCGTGTTCCTCGACGCCGAGCGCCCCGCCTACCCAGGCTACTGGGAGGACCTCATCCGCGTCCTCGAGCCGGGCGGCCTCCTCGTCGTCGACAACGTCCGCTCGCACGCCGATCAGGTCGCGCCCTTCCGCGAGCTCGTCGAGGCCGACGCGCACGTCGATTGGGCCGATGCCCCGAGCGGCGCGGGCCTGCTCCTCATCGCGAAGCTGCCGTAGCCGCGGTCCGCGCAACCGGCGCACGCCCGGGCGCTCCCTACGCCGCGAGCTCCTTCGGATCGCGAGCCGCCTCCTGCTGGTACCCGACCCCGAGCGCCGTCGGCGAGGACGTCGCCGTCGCGTGGGGGTCGGTCTTCAGGGCCTGCTGCACGGCCTCGCGCGTGACGTCCATGTCGGGCGCCTCGATGTCGATGAGCGGCGGCACGAGGTCGAGCCGCACGGAGTTGCCGCCGCGCGACTTCAGGGCGAGGTCGGCGAAGATCCCGGCCATCCCCTCTGGGATGTCAGTCGAGACGACCTTCGCGATCGCGTCGCTCACCGGCCCGAGCCGGCTCAAGAGGTTCTGCGGCGTGAACTTCGCGAGGATCGCCTCCTGCAGCTGCCGCTGGCGCTCCATGCGCGCGAAGTCGGTCGTCTCGTAGCGCGAGCGGGCGTACCAGAGGGCGATCTCGCCGTCCATGTGCTGGTAGCCGGGCTCGATGAAGGTCGACGGAGGCTCCCAGCCGGGCGATCCGTCGTCGTTGATGCCGAGGCCCACACGCTCCTTCACGTCGATGTCGACGCCGCCGAGCGCGTCGACGAGGTCGGCGAAGCCCTGCATGTCGATCATGACGTAGTAGTGGATCGGCAGGCCCGTGATCGACTCGACGGCGTCCTTCGTCGCCTCGATGCCGGCGTTGGAGCCGCGCTCCTCCGCGTCCGGGTAGAGCTCCGCGTCCTTGAGCGAGACCTCCGTGTAGACGGAGTTGAGGTAGCAGACGTCGACCTCGCAGTCCTCGTAGCCGTCGGGGTAGAGCTCGCGCATGGGCCCGTCGGCGAAGGTGAAGGACTCCATGTTGCGGGGCACGCCGACGGTGAGGAGCCGGCCGCTCAGCGCGTCGAAGCTCATGACCGAGATCGAGTCGGGGCGCGTGCCGTCGCGGTCGGGGCCGGTGTCGCCGCCGAGGACGAGCACGTTGTAGCGGCCGTCGGCCGGCAACGCGACGCCCGCGGCGGGTCCCCCGAAGAGCTGGCCGACAAGCGACTTCGCCTGGTTCGCGAGCCCCGCGGCCCAGCCGGCGAAGAGGAGCGGCACGGCCATGCAGACGATCGCGATCATCGAGATGAGCCCGCGCGCGAGCGGGTCGACCCGGATCATCCGCGTGAGGCGGAGCGTGTCGAGCCCAGAGATCGCCCAGAGCACGCCGACGACGAAGAGGTAGATCGCGGCGATCGTGAGCCCGAGCTGCGTCGAGAGCGCGAAGAGGAGGGGACCGCGCAGGGTGAGGGCGAGCACGGCGAGGACCACGACGAGCGCGAGGTTGACGAGCCAGAAGCCGAGCATGAAGCGGCCGAGGCGGCGGTTGCCGCCGAGCGTCGAGCCCGCGCCCGGGATGAGGAAGTTCGCGACGACGAGCCACCAGGCGCGGCGCGTCATCATCTCGCGGTCGCCCGCGTCGGGGTTCCGCAAGGGCAGCGTCGGCGACGCGGCGGCGCTCGACATCAGGCGTCCGCGATGCGCGCCTTGAGCGCCTCGCTCTTCTCGGCCACCATCGCCTCGAGCGAGGCGGCGTAGTCGGCGAGCTTCGCGGCGACGGCCGGATCGCCCGCGCCGATGATGCGCGCGGCGAGGAGGCCCGCGTTCTTCGCGCCGCCGATCGAGACCGTCGCGACGGGGATGCCGCCCGGCATCTGCACGATCGAGAGGAGCGAGTCCATGCCGTCGAGCGTCGCGAGCGGCACGGGCACGCCGATGACGGGGAGGGTCGTGAGCGAGGCGGTCATGCCCGGCAGGTGGGCGGCGCCGCCCGCGCCCGCGATGATGACGCGGAGGCCCCGGCCGGCGGCCTCGCGGCCGTAGCGGACCATCTTCTCGGGCGTCCGGTGCGCGGAGACGACCTCGACCTCGACCGGGATGCCGAGCTCGACGAGCACGTCGTGCGCCTCGTGCATGACGCGCCAGTCGGAGTCGGAGCCCATGATGAGGCCGACGAGCGGAGCTCCGTCGGGCGGAGCGGACGGGCCGGTAGCGGAGTCCTCGTGGCCGGAGGGGGGTGTGGGGGGAGGGACCGTCATGGGCTCCAGGGTACGCAAAGCGCCGGCCCCGCGCCGGTGGCCGCCCCGCTCCGGCGGGAGCGTCCTCGCGCGTCCGGCGCGGCCCAGCCGAGTCTCCCCCTCCGCTCAGCCCGCCCTACGGCGCGGGCCGCTCGGTCGGCATGGGCGCGGGCGTCTGCCCGCGACCGATCGGCAGCCGCTCGCCCGGCCGCAGCCACAGCTCCTGGTTCGAGAGGTAGTCGAAGCCGGCCAGATTCATCGACCGCCGCACCGCCTTGGGATCGACATCCACGCAGAAGCTCGAGCCGGTCACGAACCATCGGCGGCCCTCGAACAAGACGACCCGCCACCTGCCGAGTTCCCCCGTCACGAGGAACGACAGCTCGTTCGGGATCCGCGCGCTCACCTCCCCGACCTCGAACCCCGACGCAGCAAGCCGAGCCCGCACCTCCTCGACATCCGTCGGCACCCCGCCGCCCTCCATCGGCGTACGGCGGTCTATCCCGAAGCCGGCGCCCGGGCCGTGCTCGCACGACCGAGGCCGGTTGCCGTAGTCGTTGAACCACCACGCCTCATCCGAGATCGCCAGCTCCACCTCATCGACCTCGCCCAGATACGACTCGAAGAACGCCACCGCCCGGTCGTACTCCTCATCCGACGCCTCCATGCCCGCCCTCTCCTCCTCGCACCCGACCAGCACGCACCCGACCAGCGCGCACAGCGCCAGCCACACGCCCGCCACCGCCCGCCGACGACCCCGCATCAGACTCCATCCGTCAGCGCCTGCACCACGAAGGCCAGACTCTCGCCGTCCCCTGACGGGCCCCGCCCTTCTCGACGGGCCCCCTCCCCTCGACCCCCTCTACGGGGCAGGCCGCTCGGTCGGCATCGGCGCGGGCGTCTGCCCGCGACCGATCGGCAGCCGCTCGCCCGGCCGCAGCCACAGCTCCTGGTTCGAGAGGTAGTCGAAGCCGGCCAGATTCATCGCCCGCCGCACCGCCTTGCGATCGACATCCACGCAGAAGCTCGAGCCGGTCACGGCCCATCGGCGGCCCTCGAACAAGACGACCCGCCACCTGCCGAGTTCCCCCGTCACGAGGAACGACAGCTCGTTCGGGATCCGCGCGCTCACCTCCCCGACCTCGAACCCCGACGCAGCAAGCCGAGCCCGCACCTCCTCGACATCCGTCGGCACCCCGCCGCCCTCGAACGGCGTTCCCCGAGTGGTCCCGAAGCCGGCGCCCGGGCCGTGCTCGCACGACTGAGGCCGGTTGCCGTAGTCGATGAACCACCACGCCTCGTCCGAGATCGCCAGCTGCACCTCATCGACCTCGCCCAGATACGACTCGAAGAACGCCACCGCCCGGTCGTACTCCTCATCCGACGCCTCCATGCCCGCCCTCTCCTCCTCGCACCCGACCAGCACGCACCCGACCAGCGCGCACAGCGCCAGCCACACGCCCGCCACCGCCCGCCGACGACCTCGCATCAGACTCCATCCGTCAGCGCCTGCGCCACGAACCCCAGACTCTCGCTGTTCTTCGAGAGATACCCGACCGCATCCGGCCGCCCGAGCGTGTGATCCGCCACGCCGAGCCTCGTCGGATCGCCCTCGACGCCGTCCGACCCGAACGACGTCGCCCAGGGGTAGCTCCTGGGGTCGTGCTGGTGCTGCGAGCCCGTCCACCAGGCCTGTCCCACATTGTTGAGCTCATCGCGCGCGGCGTCCGTGACGAACACATCGGGGGCGTCGGCCGCGTCGTCGCGGAAGCCCCGCGCCTCGTCGCTCAGCCCGGCCGAGCCCAGCAGCACGACGTTGTCGACGCCGTAGGTGTCGCCGCCGGTGAAGAGCGCCTGGCCGGTCGTCGTCGTGCCGTAGGAGAACGCGACCACGTTGAGCGTGTGCTCGGACGGCGCGTTCCGGCCGGAGTAGCCCTCGAGCGCCTCCCCCAGCCGGAGCGCGCCGTCGTTCGCGCGGTCGAGGAAGGGCTCTTCAGCGAGCTCGGGCGTGTCGTAGCCGACCCACGACACGACGGCAGAGTCCTCAGGAGTCTGCCCGCTCGTGGCCAATCTCTCTAGGAGGTTAGAGGCGGCGTCACCCTGGCTCGTCAACACGTCCGCACCCGCGTCGCTGCGCATCCCCGGCACGAGGAACGTCGCGTTGCTCGCGGTATCGAGATCCCCGTAGGAGATGGCGGCCGCGAGCGGGCCTGGGGCATTGTCGTGGATCGGCTCCAGCGTCACGAGCTGCGTCGGATGGGCGCGCCCCTCCGCGAGCTCATCGGCGATGGCCACGGCGGCGAGGTACTCGTCGCCTCTCGCGTGCATTCGGCTGTCGAGGTAGTCCCTGAGCGTGAGCCGATTCGCGGTGTCGCGAACGGAGTAGGGCACGCCTTCGAGGTTGCCGACCTCCTCATGGAACAGGTCGACGAGCGTCTCCGCCATGGCCGGGTCGCTCGCCGCGAGCTCGTCCCAGGCTCGGGCGACCTCGGCGGGGTCATCGAGAGCGAGGAGGGAGTCGAGCACCGGCTCGGCCTCACGCCGAGGCCGCAACTCGGCCAGCGGCTTCTCGTCGGGAAACAGGCCCGGATAGTCGGCCGAGGTGATCTCCCCCTCGGCGGGCTCGTCTCCTCCCGCGCCTCCGAGTCCCGCCTGCACCCCCGGGCCGAGCGGCAGCTCGGGCGCCGCCTTCGAGAACCCATCGCCGCCAGGCGACTCGCCGGCGGCCTTCCGCCCCTCCCGCGACGAGCTCGCGATGTCCTGCGCGGCAGCCTGGTTCGCGAGCACGGCCCCGAGCCTGCCCAGCCGCTGGCTCAGACACAGCGTCGCATGCGAGATCTCCTCCGCCTTCGCCCGGAAGCGCTCGGCATCGTGGCCGGACCACGCGACGGACTCCGCTTCGGCCCTCACGGCATCCCCGAGGTGGCGCACGAGGACGCCGAGCGCCTGGGCCCGCTGGTCGAGCGCGCGCAGCGCATCCGTATCCGCTCCGAGCATGCCCTGCGGCAACTCGATCTCCCTTCGACCGCGACGACGGCAGGGTAGCGCAGCGAAGAGAACTCGCGCGGGCGGGAAGCAGTCACGGCCGGTGGGGGCGCGCTCGGCGCTCCCTGGCGCGTCACGCGAGCACGCCGCACCGGGCACCTCGCCGGGATCGACGAGGCGCCCCCGCCTACTCACCGGGCGCGTCGTCGAAGCAGGCCGCCGCGGCCCGCGCCCGGTACGCGACCTCGTCGAGGTCCTGGCCCGAGACGGTGACGTGGCCGACCTTGCGGCCGGGGCGCGCGGACTTCCCGTAGGTGTGGAGCTTCGCCCCGGGGTGCTTCGACCAGGCGAGCGGGAAGCGGTCGGTGATGTCCTCGCCCTGCGGCCCGCCGAGGAGGTTGATCATGACCGACCAGGGCTGGCGGATCGACGGATCGCCGAGCGGCAGGTCGAGCACGGCGCGGAGGTGCTGCTCGAACTGGCTCGTCGCGGAGCCGTCGATCGTCCAGTGGCCGGAGTTGTGGGGGCGCATGGCGAGCTCGTTCACGAGGAGGCGCTCGTCGGTCGTCTCGAAGAGCTCGACGGCGAGGACGCCCGTGACGCCGAGGCCGCTCGCGATGAGCTCGGCGATCTCGACCGCGACCTCGCGGGTGCGCACGGCGGCGCCGTCCGTGAGCGGGGCGGGCGCGATGACCTCGGCGCACACGCCGTCGCGCTGCACGGTCTCGACGACGGGCCAGAAGCTCGTCTCGCCGCTCGGCCGCCGAGCGACGAGCTGGGCGAGCTCGCGGCGGAAGCCGACCTTCTCCTCGAGGAGGATCGCCTCGAACGACGCGAGCCAGTCGGCGGCCTCGGCGCCGGAGCGCACGACCCGCACGCCCTTGCCGTCGTAGCCGCCGCGGGGCGTCTTCGCGATGGCCTCCCCGCCGTGCTCGGCGAGGAAGGCGTCGATCTCCTCGACGCTCGAGCAGGCGGCCCACTCGGGCATGGGCGCGCCGAGCTCGGCGAGGCGGCGTCGCATCTCGAGCTTGTCCTGGGCGTAGCGGAGCGCGTCGGGGCCGGGGTGCACGGCGACGCCGGCGTCGACGAGGGCGCGGAGGACGTCCTGCGGGACATGCTCGTGGTCGAAGGTGATGACGTCGACGTCCTTCGCGAAGTCGAGGACGGTCTCGGCGTCGCGGTAGTCGCCCACCTGCGTGACGGCGGGGCGGGCGCTCGAGCCCTCGGCCTCGCCGAGGACGCGGATCTCCAGCCCCAGCTCGACGGCGGGAGGGATCATCATCCTCGCGAGCTGGCCTCCGCCGATGACGCCGACGATCTGCGACATGCGATTCCCTCTTCCCTGTCCTTCGAGTCCCCTCGAGCACGAGTTCCCTCGAGCGCGGTCCCCGCTCGCGCGGGGCGGGCGGCCGCGATGCGGGCCCGGCTTCCGATTCTCGCAGGCTCGGGCACGCGGCGGCGGCCGCGGGTCGCAGCTCGAGCCGGCCGCAGGTCACAGATCGATTCAGTCTCGGGCGATTCCGATGCGCCCCGGGTTACACTGGTCGAATCCACCGCGCGGTGAACGACGCTCAGCGCCATCCTCGACTCGGATGCCGGCCCGGCCGCGCCGAACGACCGAGAGCCGACTCCGCGTGCCCACCGAACACTCCGCCCCCGACGCCCGGATCCGCGACGAGCGGGAACCCGAGACGGGGCCCGTCGACCTCGTCGGCTTCGTCGCCGCCGAGGAGGCGGTCGCCGAGGTCGAGCGCGTCCCGCTGCTGCGCCGCCTCTCCGGGCTCGCGGGCCCGCTCGTCCGCTTCGCGCTCGTCGGCGGCGTCGGCTTCCTCGTCGAGACGGCCGTCTTCAACGGCCTCATGTTCACCGTGCTCGACCCGAACGCCGTCTCGGGCGGCGAGCTGTGGGCGAAGGCCGTCGCGACGCTCGTCGCGATCACGACGAACTGGATCGGCAACCGCCTCTGGGCGTTCCGCCACGATCGCCGCACCGACCAGGCGAAGGAGGGCGTCGAGTTCTTCGGCGTGAGCCTCGTCGGCCTCCTCATCGGCCTGCTGCCGATCTGGTTCACGAGCACCGTGCTCGGCCTCACGGGGCCGCTCCCCCTCAACATCGCGAACGTCGTCGGCATCGGCCTCGGCGCGATCTTCCGCTTCGCGTGCTACCGCTTCTGGGTCTACTCGCCGACGCGCGCCGGCTCGCGCGCGAACCGCGAGACGGCGGAGGCCGCGCAGGCCGAGGCCGAGCGAGTCGAGGCCGAGGAGGCCGCCGCCGAGGACGCGCGGACGCGCTAGGGCGCGAGCGAGCTACTCCGTCGGCCGAACGCGCTCGACGTCGCCCGCCGCGAGTGCGTAGGGCTCCGCGCCGGGACGATCCGCGCGCTCGATGAGGAGGCGTCCGCCGCCGTCGATGCCCACGGCCCGGCCGACGATCGCGTCGCCGCCGGGGAGGGTCGCCCGCACCTGCTGGCCGACGGTGGAGCAGGAGCGCTCGAGCTCGGCGCGCAGGCCGGAGGCCTCCGCGTCCCAGCGGGCCTCCTCGAGGGCCGCGGCGCGGGCGAGCAGGCGGGCGGCGATCGCCTCGGGCAGGCGATCCCGGAGCGCGTCGTCGACCTCGACGCCCGCGATCGCGAGCGAGGTCGCGTGCGGCACGGGGAGCTCGTCCTCGCCGAGCGTGAGGTTGAGGCCGATCCCGATCGAGGCGGCGAGGCTGCCCGGGCGGGGGTCGAGCAGCTCGCCGAGGATGCCCGAGATCTTGCGGCCGTCGACGAGCACGTCGTTCGGCCACTTCATCGAGAGGTCCGCGCCGGCCGGGAGCAGCGGGGCGAGGACGTCGCGGACGGCGAGGCCCGCGGCGAGCGTGAGCCAGCCGAAGCCGCGCGCGTCCTCGGCGGCGTCTTCGGCGACGACGAGCACGGAGAGGGCGAGGGTCTTCCCGGGCGGGGCGATCCAGGCGCGGCCGTGGCGGCCGCGGCCCGAGGTCTGCGAGAAGGTCGCGATGCCCGTGCCGCTCGGCAGGCGCCCCTCGGAGGCGCGCCACGCCTCGCGGAGGGCGTCGTGGGTCGAGCCGAGCTCCTCGCGGCGCTCGATGCGCGGGGTCGCGGCGCCGATCATGCGACCGTCTGGATGATGAGGACGACGTCGACGGCGAGGGCGAGCAGCGCGAGCGCGAGCGCGCCCCCGGCGGCCGTCTTCTGGCGGCGGACGAGGCCGATCGTCGCGACGACGATCGCGGCGAGCAGGGGCGGGATCGCGAAGAGGAAGCCGAAGGGGCGCATGATCGGCGCGGGGGCCGCGGCGAGCACGAGGATGACCGCGATGCCGACGAGCACGGTCGCGCGGAGGCCGAAGCAGGCGCCGGGCGGGGAATCGACGCGCGGCGGGGCCGAGGGCGGCTGGAAGGTGAGGACGGGCTCGCCGGGGACGGCCTCCTGGAAGAGCGCGTCGTCGAGGCGGTAGCGGCCCGCGAGCGCCGGGAGCATGTAGCCGTCGCCGTCGCGGACGAGCTGCGGGAGGCGGCGGCCGCGCACCTGGCGGCGGGCGGCCTGGGCGCCGGGGCCGGCTGCGGCCGCGGGCTCGGCGGCACCGGGCTCCTCGCCCTCCGCGGGCTCGGGCGCCGACCAGCGGTGCGTGCCGATGGCGTGCTCGGCGAGCGCGGCGGCGTCGGGCACGGGCTCGGCGGATGCCGTGGCGGGAGCGTCCTGGCCCGACGAGCCCTCGGCGCCGGGCATCCGCGCGCGGTCGACGACGGGAAGGCTCGAGCCGACGGCGCGGCGGGCGGCCGGCTCGTCCTCGGGCGCGAGCTCGCCGAAGGGCGACTTCGGGCTGCTCCGGTATCCGGGCGGGAGGGGGCCCGCGGCGTCCGCCA
The DNA here is from genome assembly GCA_910822395.1 of Pseudoclavibacter triregionum. Classification (GTDB taxonomy): domain Bacteria; phylum Actinomycetota; class Actinomycetes; order Actinomycetales; family Microbacteriaceae; genus Pseudoclavibacter; species Pseudoclavibacter triregionum. The sequence goes on along the minus strand of OU365335.1, from coordinate 1,143,254 downwards.
TGCGATCCCCCCGATCCTCGGCCTCCGTCGCGCGGCGCGGCAGGTGGCCCGGGCCGTCGTCGACGTCGCGTCCAGCCTATCGGCGGGCCCTCGGGGCGAGCCGGGCTCTTCGGAGCAGTCCTCCATCGATTCGCCGATCTGCTTGTAGCATTGGGCCGATGAACGCGCCTGACTCCGCCGGCGAGCCCCGCCGCCCCGACGCCCCCTCCACGACCGCCGCCAAGGTCGACGACCTCCGAGCCCGCCACCGCGAGGCCGTCGTCGACGCCGAGCGGGTCTCGCAGGAGATGCAGCACAAGAAGGGGAAGCAGACGGCGCGCGAGCGCATCGAGGGGCTGCTCGACCCGGGATCCTTCGTCGAGCTCGACGAGTACGTGCGCCACCGCACGACCGCCTTCGGCATGGACGCGAAGCGCCCCTACGGCGACGCGGTCGTCACCGGCGTCGGCACGATCCACGGCCGCCAGGTCGCCGTCTACTCGCAGGACTTCACGACCTTCGGCGGCTCGCTCGGCGAGGTCGCGGGCGAGAAGATCATCAAGATCATGGACCACGCCATCAAGGTCGGATGCCCGATCGTCGGCATCCTCGACTCGGGCGGCGCGCGCATCCAGGAGGGCGTCGTCGCGCTCGGCAAGTACGGCGAGATCTTCCGCCGGAACACGGCCGCCTCGGGCGTCATCCCGCAGATCTCGATCGTCATGGGCCCGGCCGCCGGCGGCGCCGTGTACTCCCCCGCGCTCACCGACTTCGTCATCATGGTCGACAAGACGAGCCACATGTTCGTCACCGGCCCGGACGTCATCAAGACGGTCACGGGCGAGGAGGTCGGCTTCGAGGAGCTCGGCGGCGCGCTCGCCCACAACCGCACCTCGGGCGTCTCGCACTACCTCGCGGCCGACGAGGACGACGCGCTCGACTACGCGCGCGCCCTCCTCTCCTACCTGCCCGACAACAACCTCGCCGACCCGCCGCGCTACGACGCGGAGGCCGAGCTCGAGATCACCGACCAGGACCGCACCCTCAACCGGATCATCCCGGACTCGCCGAACCGGCCGTACGACGTGCAGGAGGTCATCGGCACGATCGTCGACGACGGCGAGTTCCTCGAGGTGCAGCCGCTCTACGCGCCGAACATCGTGGTCGGCTTCGCGCGCATCGAGGGCAACCCGGTCGGCATCATCGCGAACCAGCCGAGCCAGATGGCGGGCACCCTGAACATCGAGGCGGGCGAGAAGGCCGCGCGCTTCGTGCGCTTCTGCGACTCCTTCTCGATCCCGATCCTCACGCTCGTCGACGTGCCGGGCTACCTGCCGGGCACGGACCAGGAGTGGTCGGGCGTCATCCGCCGCGGCGCGAAGCTCCTCTACGCGTACGCCGAGGCGACGGTGCCGCTCGTGACGTGCATCCTGCGCAAGGCCTACGGCGGCGCGTACATCGTCATGGGCTCGAAGCAGCTCGGCGCCGACCTCAACTTCGCCTGGCCGACGGCCGAGATCGCGGTCATGGGCGGCCAGGGCGCCGTGAACATCCTCTACCGCGGCGAGATCAAGCGCGCGGAGGAGGCGGGCGAGGACGTCGCCGCGGTCCGCACGAAGCTCGCCGACGAGTACACGTACAACGTCGCCTCGCCGTTCCTCGCGGCCGAGCGCGGCGAGCTCGACTCGGTCATCGAGCCGGCCGCGACGCGCGTCGTGATCACGAAGGCGCTGCGCTCGCTCCGCACAAAGCGCGCCTCGCTGCCGCCGAAGAAGCACGGGAACATCCCGCTGTGATCGAGGTCATCGACGGGGCGGGGGCCGAGGCGCAGGCCGGCGGGGCTGCGGCCGGCGGGGCTGCGGCCGACGCGGCGCAGGCCGGTGACGGCGGCTCGGCCGGCAGCGCCTCGGGCGCGGACATCGTCGTGCCCTCGGAGGCCGAGCGGACGCCGTCCTCCGGCCGCGTCGTCTCGGGGAACCCGAGCGACGAGGAGCTCGCCGCGATCGTGGCCGTGCTCCGCGGCATCCTCGACTCCGGCTCGACGGCCGACCGCCCGCGCGACCTCATGCGTCCGGCCTCGCGCTGGGAGCGCTCGCAGCGCATGCTCCGCGGCGGCGCCGGCGATCCCTTCCGCACGGACTTCGGACGGCTCTAGGCGCGGAGCGTCCTGGCGGTGGGCCCGAGGCTATGCCCGGCGGAACCGCGCGAGCGCCTCGACGTGGTGCGTGTGGGGGAAGAGGTCGAAGGCGCGGAGCATCTCGAGCTCCCAGCCGCGCTCGCGCAGCAGCCCGGCGTCGCGCGCCAGCGCGACGGGATCGCAGGCCACGTAGACGAGCCGCGCCGGCTCGAGGGCGTCGAGCGCCTCGACGACCTCGCGGCCCGCGCCGGCGCGCGGCGGGTCGAGCACGACGGTCGCGCCCTCGAGCGCGCCCGGGCCCTCCTCGCGGAGTCGGCGGTCGAGGTAGGCGTCGACGCGCGCGGTGACGGCGGTGGCCCCGGCCCACTCGCGGAGGTTCTCGGCGGCGCGCTCGGTCGCGCGGTCGAAGGCCTCGACGGTCTCGACGCGGGCGTCCGGGCCGATGGCCTCGCCGAGGGCGGCGGCGAGGAGGCCGACGCCGCCGTAGAGGTCGAGGTTCGGGGCGTCGGGTCGGAGGGCCGCGGTGCGGGCGGCGTCGCGGACGGCCTCGAAGAGCGTCGTCGCGGCCATCCGGTGCACCTGCCAGAAGCCGTCCTCGTCGACGAGGAAGCGGCGATCTGCCACGACCTCGGTGAGCAGCGCCGGCTCGCGGCGGCGGGCGCGGCGGTCGGCGGGCACGAAGCGCCTGCGGGCGTCGAGCTCCGCGGGGGCGGTGAGCTCGATGCTGCCGGGCTCGCCCTCCTCGACGCCCTCGAGCGGGGCGAGCTCCTCGAGGTCGGGCACGACGAGCGGGAGGGTGCGGACGGGGATGATGCGCCGCGAGCGCGCGGCGTAGGGGCCGACGTTCCCGTGGCGGTCGACGTGGAGGGTCGCACGGGTGCGCCAGCGCAGGCCGTCCGCCTCGTCGTCGCCGGGGGCCGGCTCGACCTCGGCCTCGGCGGCGGGGCCCGCGGCGAGGCCGCCGAAGCGGGCCATCGCGTCGACGAGGACGCGGCGCTTGAGCTCGCGCTGGAACGGGAGGGCGAGGTGTCCGAGCTCGGCGCCGCCGACGCGATCGGCGGGGTCGCGCTCGATGGACGCCTCGAGCCAGATGTGCTCGCGGCGCTCGGGGCTCGGCTCGAGGATGCGGAGGGCCTCCGCGCGCGCGAAGCGGCGCTTCGACTCGGTGATGCGGATCTCGGCCCGCTCCCCTGGCGCGACGTCCGGGACGAAGATCGTCTGCCCCTCGTGGCGCGCCACGAAGACGCCGCCGTGGGCGACGTCGCCGATCTCGATCTCGAGCACCTCGCCGACCTCAGCCATGCGGCCAGCCTATTGGGCGGTCCATGGCGGATGCCGTGGCCGCCGCCCTCGCGGCGCCACCCGGCGCCGGCCCGCCGCCGTCTGGGCCGTGCCGCGCTCTCCCGCTGCCTTCGGCGTCATGCGGCGCTCGCCCGCTGCCGTTCGGCACCACCCGGCGCTCGGCCGCTGCCGCTCGGCGGCCCACCGCAGACGCCCGCTACCCTCGGCGCCATGCGGCTCTATCTCGCCTCGACCTCGCCCGCTCGCCTCGCGCTGCTCAAGGCCGCGGGCGTGGATCCCGTCGTCATCCCCTCCTCCGTCGACGAGGACGCGGTGCTCGCCGAGCACGCCGCCGAGCGCGGGGTCGGCGTCGGCGCCCTCCCGCCGCAGGAGGTCGTCGCGGTGCTCGCGCGCGCGAAGTGCCTCGCCGTCGCCGACGGCGCGCTCGATCCGGAGACGGGCGAGGCGCTCGACGGCCTCGTGCTCGGCGGCGACTCGATGTTCGAGCTCGACGGGCGCGTGCTCGGCAAGCCGCATGAGCCGGACGTCGCCCGCGAGCGCTGGCACGCGCAGCGCGGACGGACGGGCGTGCTCTGGTCGGGGCAGTTCCTCGCCGACCGCCGCCGCGGCGCCGAGCTTCCTGCCGGCGAGGTGCTCGAGATCGGAGAGGTCGCCTCGGCCCGGGTCACGTTCGCCGACGACCTCGACGACGACGAGATCGAGGCCTACATCGCCTCCGGCGAGCCGCTCGAGGTGGCGGGCGCCTTCACGATCGACTCGCTCGGCGGCCCCTACATCGACCGGATCGAGGGCGATCCGTCGACGGTCGTCGGCCTCTCGCTCCCGACCCTGCGCCGCCAGGTGCGCGCGCTCGGGCTCGAGTGGCACGAGCTCTGGCGGTAGCGCGCGCGGCGTCGCCGTCGACGCCGGCGGCGGGCTGACAGGTCGCCACCGTCGGCGTCGCCTGCGGACGCGAGACGGCCCCGCCCCGGATGATCCGGGAGCGGGGCCGTCTCGCGTTCGGCGAGGGCTCGGGCTACATGCCCATGCCGCCGCCCGCGGGCACGGGGATGGCGCTCGTGACGGGCGCCTCCTCGACCTCGTGGGCGCCCTCGAACTGCGAGGCGTAGAGCTTCGCGTACGCGCCGCCCTTCGCGAGGAGGGTGTCGTGGTCGCCCTGCTCGACGATGTCGCCGTGCTCCATGACGAGGATGAGGTCGGCGTCGCGGATCGTCGAGAGGCGGTGCGCGATGACGAAGCTCGTGCGCCCCTCGCGGAGCGCCGCCATGGCCTGCTGGAGGAGCAGCTCCGTGCGAGTGTCGACGGAGCTCGTGGCCTCGTCGAGGATGAGCACGGCCGGGTCGGACACGAAGGCGCGCGCGATCGTCACGAGCTGGCGCTCGCCGGCCGAGACGTTCGTCGCGTCCTCGTCGAGGATCGTGTCGTAGCCCTCGGGCAGCGAGTGCGCGAAGCGGTCGACGTAGCAGGCCTTCGCGGCGGCGAGGACCTCCTCGTCGGTCGCGTCCTGGCGTCCGTAGCGGATGTTCTCGAGGATCGTGCCCTGGAAGAGCCATGGGTCCTGGAGCACCATGCCGGTGCGCTCGCGCACGTCATGGCGGGTGAGCTCGGCGATGTCCTGGCCGTCGAGGAGGATCCGTCCGCCGTCGAGCTCGTAGAAGCGCATGAGCAGGTTCACGAGCGTCGTCTTGCCGGCGCCGGTCGGGCCGACGATCGCGACGGTCTGGCCGGGCTCCACGCGGAAGGAGAGGTCGCGGATGAGCGGCTTCTCGGGGTCGTAGGAGAACGCGACGTGCTCGAACTCGATCGTGCCGCGGCCCCCGACGGGCTTCGGGGCGTCGGCCGCGTCGGGCGTCTGCTCCTCCGCGTCGAGGATCTCGAAGACGCGCTCGGCCGAGGCGGTGCCGGACTGCACGGCGGCCGCCATCCCGCCGAGCTGCGCGAGCGGCTGCGAGAACTGGCGCGAGTACTGGATGAACGCCTGCACGTCGCCGAGCGACGTCGAGCCCGAGGCGACCTTGAGGCCGCCGATGACGGCGATCGCGACGTAGGAGAGGTTCCCGATGAACATCATCGCGGGCATCATGATGCCGCTGAGGAACTGGGCCTTGAAGCTCGCCTGGTAGACGGCCTCGTTCTCCTCGGCGAACGCGCGGCGGGCATCCTCGTCGCGGCCGAAGACGCGCACGAGCGCATGGCCCGAGAACGACTCCTCGACGCGGGCGTTGAGCTTGCCGGTCTGCTTCCACTGCTGCTGGAACTGCTTCTGCGAGCGGGGGCCGATGACGCCCATGAGCACGCCCGTGAGCGGCACGGAGATGAGCGCGACGAGCGCGAGCTCCCACGAGATCGAGAACATCATGACGACGACGCCGACGACCGTGAGGATCGAGGTGAGCGCGCCGGAAAGCGACTGCTGGAGCGTCTGGGTGATGTTGTCGATGTCGTTCGTGACGCGCGAGAGCACGTCGCCGCGCTGGACGCGATCGAAGTAGCTCAGCGGGAGGCGGTTCACCTTGGCCTCGACGTCCTCGCGGAGGCGGTACATCGCCTTCACCATGATGAGGTTCACGACGTAGCCCTGGATCCAGCTCAGGATGCCGCCGACCACGTAGAGGGCGAGCACGATGAGGAGGATCTGGCCGAGGCGCTCGAAGTCGACGCCCTCGCCGGGACGCAGCGTCATGGCAGAGACCATGTTCGCGAGGTCCTCCTGGCCCTGGGCGCGCATGCCCTCGACGACCATCTCCTGCGTGACGCCGGCGGGGAGCTGCTTCGAGATGACGCCCTCGAAGAGGACGTTCGTCGCCTCGCCGAGCACCTTCGGGGCGATGACGGTGAGGAGCACCGAGATCGCGCCGAGCACCGAGACGAAGGCGAAGGACCGCTTGTAGGGGGCGAGCAGGCCCAGGAGGCGCTTGAACGAGGGGCCGAAGTTCTTCGCCTTTCCGCCGGCCTGGCCGCCCGCCTGGATGCGGGCGTTCGCGGTGGCCTCGTCCTCGACGCCGTGCTCCTCGTCGGGGGTGACGGACTCGTCGGCGGGGACCTCGTCGCCGTCGTCGAGCGTGAGCGGGGCCGGCTCGCCGGAGGAGGCGGGTGGCGCGGAGACGGCGGGTTCGAGCTCGCCGCCGTGGCGCCCGCGGTGCTGCTGCTCGGGCGTCTCGCCCGGTGCGGTGTGGGTCATGGGGAAGTCGCCGTCCTCGGAGCGGGGGCTGATCTGGTCGGAGGGGATGCGGTCGCCGCGGTCGTCAGGGCTCATGCCGTCGCCTCCGCCCCGAGCTGGGACTCGACGATCTCGCGATACGTCTCGCAGCCCTCGAGGAGCTGCTCGTGCGTGCCGATCCCGACCATCCGGCCGCCGTCGAGGACGACGATGCGGTCGGCGTCGGTGATCGTCGACACGCGCTGGGCGACGACAAGCTTCGTGACGTCGGGCAGCTCGCGCCAGAGCGCCTGGCGGAGCTTCGCGTCGGTCGTGACGTCGAGCGCCGAGAACGAGTCGTCGAAGATGAGGATGCGCGGCTGGTGCACGATCGCGCGGGCGATCGCGAGGCGCTGGCGCTGGCCGCCGGACACGTTCGTGCCGCCCTGCGAGATGGGCTCCTCGAGCTGGAGGGGCTTGTCGCGGACGAAGTCCGCCGCCTGAGCGATCTCGAGGGCGCGCCAGAGCTCGTCGTCCGTCGCGTCCTCCTTGCCGAAGCGGAGGTTCGAGGCGATCGTGCCGGAGAAGAGGAAGGGGCGCTGCGGCACGAGGCCGATGCCCTTCCAGAGCTCGGAGGAGTCGGCGTCCCGCACCTCGATGCCGCCGACCTTCACCGAGCCCTCGGTCGCGTCGAACAGGCGCGGCACGAGGCCGATGAGCGTCGTCTTGCCGGAGCCGGTGGAGCCGATGATCGCCACCGTCTCGCCCGGATCGGCGCGGAAGGTGATGCCCTGGAGGACGGGCGCCTCGGCGCCGGGGTAGGTGAAGCCGACGCCCTCGAGCTCGATCGAGCCCGGCGAGGTCTGGCCGGTGAGCGGAGTCGCGCTCCACGCGAGCGAGGAGTCGGTGTCGAGGACCTCGCCGATGCGCTCGGCGCACACGGCGGCGCGCGGGATCATCACCGTCATGAACGACGCCATGACGACGCCCACGAGGATCTGCATCACGTACATCATGTAGGCGAAGATCGTGCCGATCTGGACGGCGCCGCTGTCGACCTCGATGCCGCCGAACCAGATGACGGCGATCGTCGTCGCCTCGAGGATGAGCATCGCGACGGGGAAGAGCAGCACGAAGAGGTCGCCGACCTTCTTGCCGACCTGCGTGAGGTCGGCGTTCTTCTCGCGGAAGCGCTCGGTCTCGATGTCCTCGCGGACGAAGGCGCGCACGACGCGGATGCCGGTGAGCTGCTCGCGCAGCACGCGGTTCACGCCGTCGATCTTGTCCTGGTACATGCGGAACAGGGGCACCATGCGGGCCACGATGAGGAGCATCGCGACGAGGAGGACCGGCACCGCGACCGCGATGATCCAGCTCAGGCCGATGTCCTGGCGGAGGGCCATGATGATGCCGCCGATCGCGAGCATCGGGGCCGAGACGAGCATCGTCGCGCCCATCATGGCGAGCATCTGCACCTGCTGGACGTCGTTCGTCGAGCGGGTGATGAGGGAGCCCGCGCCGAACTTCGAGAGCTCGCGCTCGGAGAAGTCGGCGACGTGGCCGAAGATGTCGCGGCGCAGGTCGCGGCCCATGCCCATGGCGGCCTTGCCGGCGAACCAGGTGGCGATGATCGAGGCGACGATCTGGCCGAGGCTCACGAGGAGCATCCACGAGCCGGTCGACCAGATGTAGCCGGTGTCGCCCTTGGCGACGCCGTTGTTGATGATGTCGGCGTTGAGGCTCGGCAGGTACAGCGAGGCGAGGGCCTGGAGCAGCTGGAAGACGAGGACGCCGACGACGAGCGGCCACTTGGGGGCCAGATATCGCCAGAGGAGCTTGGACAGCACGGTGCGGATCTCTTCTCTCGGGATCGAGGGAGGTGGGGAAGGCGGATGCGGGGAAGGCAGGTGGGGAACGTGGGGCCGGAGGGGCAGGCGGAGGCCGGGGCCGGGGCGTCAGGCCGGCTTCGCGGTGATGCCGTGGAGGAGGACGTCGAGGGCGGCCAGGGGCGGGAGGGGCTGGACGGGCTGCGCCCAGTCGGAGCTCGCCGCGATGGCCACGGTCGAGATGATCGTGGCGGCGGGGATGGGGTCGGTGCGCAGCTCGGCGCGGTGCGGCTCGAGGAGGCGGGCGATGCCGACGATGAATCCGCCGTACGCCTCGTTCGCGCGGACGTTCTCGTCGCGGGCGACGGGGCCGAGGGCGAAGGCGACGCGCATGAAGGCGCCCACGCGCTCGACGATGCGGTCGAGGACGAGCTCGACGGTGGCGGCCAGATCGCGCCCGGCGTCGGGCTCGAGGCCGTCGAGGCTGTACGCGTGGCAGGCCTCGTTCGCGGCGACGGCGCGGAGGAGGGACTCCTTGTCGCCGAAGACGCGGAAGATCGTGCCCTCGGCGACGCCGGCGGCGGCCGCGAGCTGCCGCGAGGTGACGGCGGCGCCGTGCTCGAGGATCGCGGGGACGACGGCGCCCAGGATCTGGGCGCGGCGTTCGTCGGGCGCGAGGCGGGGAGGGCTCACGTGTGACGAGCCTAGTGAGTGAGCACTCACTTCGCAACAGTGTTTTCACGTGAACGGTTCGAACGTTCATTCGAGTTTCCGACACTCGATGGTTGAGAGGTCGCCGCGAGGCGACGTCTCGAAACCACCGCCCCAGGAACCGCATCCGCCCGCGCCACTCCCAGCCCCCTCCCAGCAAAACTCGAACATCTGTGCGATAGAGTAGCACCATCACCCACCGAGAACGCAAGCGGAGGAGGCGAGATGCAGCGCACGCAGTCGGCAGACGAGCGGATGACGATGTCCGCGCCGTCCGGCGCGCCCGCGTCCGCCGCCTCCGCTCCCCTGGCCGGCGATGCAGGCGACCTCGCGCCCCTTGCGGCCGCCGAGGTCGAGGAGCGCATCGTGCGCCGCGCCGAGGCCCGCCGCTCGCGCGCGCTCGCGGAGGCCTATGCGCGCACGCTCGAGGCCACCGAGGGCCTCCCCGACAAGACGCGCGAGCTCGAGCTGCGCTCGCTCGCCGCCGAGGCGGGGCTCGCGCTCGGCTGCTCGTGCCGCTCGGCCATGTCGCGGCTCGAGCGCGCGCACTCGATCGTCGAGCGCTTCCCGGTCGTGCAGTCACGCTGGGAGGCCGGCGCGATCGACGCCGCCCGCGCCGAGCTCATCGACCGCTGGGGCGCCCCGATCGAGGACGGCGCCCGCCGGGCCATCTACGAGGCGGAGGCCCTCTGGCATGCCGAGCAGCGCACCCCGGGCGAGCTCGTGCCCATCCTGCGGCGGCTCGCGGAGCAGGCGCGCGAGCTCGGCCTCGAGGAGCGCGCGCGGGAGGCGCTGGCCCTGCGCCGCGTCCACGTCGAGCCGCTCGGCGACGGGCTCGCCGCGCTCACGATCGTCATGCGGGAGTGGCAGGCCCGCGCGATCCTCGACCGCGCGACGCAGATCGCGCTCGACGCGCTCGCGGCCGAGGAGGAGGCGCGCGCTCGGCGCGGGCGCGCCTCGACGTCGGACGCCGCCGCCGCAGACCCGAGCGCGAGCGATGTCCGCGGGTCTGCGAGCGCGGACGATGTCCGCGGGCCTGCGAGTTCCGACGACCCGCTCGACTCCCCCGCGCTCGACGACCCGGCGCTCGAGGGCCTCCTCGAGGACGTGGCCGCCGCCGAGCCGCAGGCGCCTGCCCGCTCCCCCCTGCCCACGCCCCGGCGGGGTCTCGACCAGGCGCGCTCGGACGTCCTCGCCGAGCTCCTGCTCCAGGCCGACCCGGCCGCCGAGGTGCGCCGGCCCGATGGCGGGCGGGCGCGCGTCGATGCGCGCATCTCCATCACGGTGCCGGCGCTGGCCCTGCTCGGCACCTCGCGCGAGCCGGCCGAGCTCGCGGGCGTCGGGCCGGTGCCCCTGTCGCTCGGGCGGCGCCTGGCCGCCGAACAGCCCACGCTCGAGCGGATCCTCACCGACCCGGTCACCGCGCTCCCGATCGCGATCGACCGCTACCGGCCGAGCGACGCGATGCGGCGGGCGCTCGCCGTCCGCGACGAGACCTGCCGCTTCCCAGGCTGCGTCCGGCCCGCCGAGCGCTGCGACCTCGACCACACGCACGACGCCGCGAAGGGCGGCGCCACCGCCCCCGGTAACCTCGCCCACCTCTGCCGATGGCATCACACGCTCAAGCACTGGCGCGGATGGACCGTCCGCCAGCGCGAGGACGGCGAGCTCGTCTGGACCTCGCCCTCCGGCGTCGAGAAGATCGACCGCCCGGGTCGGCGCGAGGTGATCGTCGAGTTCGGGCCGCCGGGCGAGCCGCCGGAGCCCGAGCCGCCGAGCCCGGATCCGGACGTTGAGGATCCGCCGCCGTTCTAGTCAGGCGATCGGCGTGATCTGGTGGTGCCGGAGCTGCCAGGCCCGCTCGTTCTGCGCGAGGCGCTCGTAGACCCAGAGCGAGGCGCGGCGGGAGTCGCGGCCCTCGGGATCCGTCTCGATGAAGCGGACGAGCGCGACGTTCGGCGCGACGTGCTCGACCTCGTGCTCGCGGGCGGCGAGGCCGGGCTCGGGGCGGATCCCCGCGAGCGCCGTCGCGCGATCGACGACCGAGCCTGCGGCGGTCACGAGCGCGAAGTCCTCGTGGAGGAGCTCCTCGAGGCGGGACCGCCTCCCCCGGCACGCGTCGGTGAGCAGCTCTCGCTCGAGGCGGAGCACGATCGCCGAGGCGTCCTCGCTCTCCTCGAGCCCGAAGTCGTGGCCGAAGAGGGCGCCGTCGTCGAGGTCCGTGTCCGCCTCGACCGCGTTCGGGGCGGCCCCGTCCGATCCCTCGACGTCGGCATCGCCCGACGGCATCCCGCCGAGCTCGGCGAAGCCGTCCTCCTCGCGCTCGTCGTCGGTGAGCGTCGCGACGGGGAGGTCCGCGACGGGGCCGCCGTCGGCGTGCTCGCTCGCGCCGAATCCGGGGCCCTCGTCCGGCGTCCGCCCGTGCTGGTACGCCTCCGCGACGGCGCGGGCGCGCTCGTCGGCGGCTTCGTTCTCGGGATGCCCCGCATGCCCCTTCACCCATTCGAAGCGCACCTCGCGGCCCTCGAGCGCCCGGTCGATGCGCTCGAGCAGCTCGCGGTTCATGACCGGCTTGCCGTCGGCCTTCCGCCAGCCCTTGCGCTTCCAGCCCGGCATCCACTTCGTCACGGAGTTGATGACGTACTGCGAGTCGCAGAGCACGCGCAGCGGCTCCGCGGCGAGGCCGGCGCGCGCCGTCGCGTCGAGCAGCTCCGCCACGGCGAGCAGCTCGCCGATGTTGTTCGTGCCGGACTTCGCCCCGCCCGCGCCCCAGCGCCGCGCATCGACGTACCAGCACCAGCCCATCGGGCCGGGGTTGCCGAGCGAAGAGCCGTCCGCGGCGGCGGTGATCGTCATGTCTCCAGTGAAGCAGACGCCCCGCCGGCCTCCTTCGCGCGCTCCGGGTCCATGAGCTGCACGAGGTGCTGGCCCTTCCGCTCGGCGTCGAGGTGCGCGAGCTGCGTCACGCACGAGAACCCGTCGGTCGCGACCGAGGCGCACGGGGAGGCCTGCGAGAGCATCCGCCCCATCGAGTGCTCGGCGACCTTCATCGACGTGTCGTAGTGCTCGGCCTCGATGCCGAAGTTGCCGGCGAGGCCGCAGCAGGACGTCGACTGCGTGATCGTCTCCGCGCCCCAGGCCTCGTAGACCTGGCGCTGGGTCGCGTGGCCGAACGCCGAGTACTCGTGGCAGTGCGGCTGGAGGGCGACCTCGGCGGGCGCGCGGGCGGTGGGACGCCATCCGCCGGCGAGCCGCTCGCGGGCGTAGTCCGCGAAGCTGCGCACGCGCGAGGCGACGCGGGCGGCGGCCGGGTCGTCAGGCAGGAGCTTCGGGGCGTCGTGCTTCACGGCGGCCGCGCAGCTCGGCTCGAGCATGACGATCGGGCGCTCCGTGCCGTCGTCGAGCTTCTCGACGAGCGAGCGCATGCGCCGCTTCGCGCCGTCGAGCTGGCCGGTCGAGATCCACGTGAGGCCGCAGCACTCCTCTGCCTCGCAGCTCGCCGTCTGGCCCATGTCGCCGAGCACGCGCGAGGCGGGCTCGATGAGCTCGGGGCGGAACGCCTTCGTGAACGAGTCGAGGAAGAGCACGGCATCCGTCGCGGCGGCGGCGCGGTCGCCGTGGCGGCGCAGGCGCGCGGCGCGGATGGCGTCCCGCGTCGCGGCGCGGCGCGCGAAGGTCGGGAAGGGGCGCTTCGAGGTGACCCCCGACATCGCGAAGACGAGGTGCTTGAGCGGCGACGTCATCGCGAGGTTCGCGACGGGCGCGAGGGCCTGGGCGAGCGGCAGGAACATCGGCAGGCGGCCCACCGTGTAGTGCGAGCGCGGGCGCACGCGTCCCTTGTAGTACTCGTTCTGGAAGGCCGACTTCAGCGAGGCCATGTCGACGCCGGTCGGGCAGTCGCTCGCGCACGCCTTGCACGAGAGGCAGAGGTCGAGCGCCTCGCGCACCTCGGGCGACTTCCAGCCCTCCTCGACCGTGCGCGCGCCGCGGAGCATCTCCTGGAGCACGCGCGAGCGGCCGCGCGTCGAGTCCTTCTCGTCGCCCGTGGCCCGGTAGCTCGGGCACATGAAGGTGCCCGAGACCGTGCGGCACCGGCCGACGCCGACGCAGGCCTGCGCCGTGTGGATGAACTCGTCGAGGCCCTCGGGCTTCAGCGAGCCCCCGTGCTGCCGCACGTCGAGCGCGGGCCGCCACTCGCGGTTCGGCACGCCGTCGAGCGCGAGGTGCGCGTCGATGGGATCCGGGTCGACGCCGACGCCAGGGTTGAGCAGGCCCTTCGGGTCCCAGATCGCCTTGAACTCGCGGAAGGCGGCGAGCATCCCCTCGTCGTACATGATCGAGAGCAGCTCGCCGCGGGCGCGGCCGTCGCCGTGCTCGCCGGAGAGCGAGCCGCCGTGGCGCACGACGAGGCGCGCGGCGTCCTCCATGAAGGCGCGGAAGCGGGCGATCCCCTCCTTCGTGCGCAGGTCGAAGTCGATGCGGATGTGCATGCAGCCCGCGCCGAAGTGGCCGTACATCGCGCCCCGGTAGCCGTGCGCGTCCATGAGCTCGCGCAGGTCGCGGAGGTAGTCGCCGAGCCGCTCCGGCGCGACGGCTGAGTCCTCCCAGCCGGCGAAGCCCGCGGGCTCGCCGAGGGGGCGCGAGGCGAGGCCGGCGCCGTCCTCGCGGATGCGCCAGAGCACGGTCTTCTCGTTCGGGTCGCTCACCGTGCGGCCCTCGATGAGGCGCGGGGCCGAACCGTCCGCGCCCGGCCGGCGGAGGCGCGCCAGCAGCTCCTCCGAGCGGGCGACGGCCTCCTCCTCGCTCTCGCACTCGAACTCGACCCAGAGGAACGCCGAGCCCTCCGGCATGGCGCTCACCGAGGCGGGGCCGCGGCGCACCTTCATCGCCTCGACGATCGAGACGTCGATGCCCTCGACGGCCGAGGGGCCGAGCTCGAGGATGGCCGGCACGTCGCGCGCCATCGTCACCGGATCCGGATAGCCGAGCACCGTGAGGCCCGCGACCTTCGCGCGGGGCACGAGCTCCATCGTCGCCGCGACGATGAGCGCCGTGCCGCCCTCGGAGCCCGCGAGCGCCTTCGCGACGTCGAAGCCCCGCTCGGGCAGGAGCTTCGCGAGGTGGTACCCCGACACTTGGCGCGGGATCGTCTCGAGCCCGGTGCGGAAGCGGGCGAGGTTCCGATCGACGAGGGCGCGGAGCTCACGGTCGAGCTGCGCGGCGCGCGTGACGGACGCCGAGTCCTTGGGGTCGACCGCCGTGATGCCGCCGCGGGTCGCGAGCAGGTGCGCGCCGTCCGAGGTGACGAGCTCGATCGAGACGATCGAGTCGGAGATGCGGCCGTACTTCACCGAATGGTTGCCGCAGGCGTCGTTGCCGATCGCGCCCGCGAGGCAGACGCGCGTGAAGCTCGAGGGGTCCGGCGCGAAGGTGAGGCGGCCCTCCGTCTCGCGCTCGACCGTCGACTTCAGGACGGAGAGGATGACGCCGCCCTCCGCGCGGATCGTGCGGGACTGCTCATCCGGCGCGCCGATGCCGCGGAGGTAGCGGGAGACGTCGACGACGACGCCCGGGCCGATCGAGTTGCCGGCGAGGCTCGTGCCGCCCGCGCGCGGGACGATCGGCACCTCGTGGCGGGTGCAGGCGCGGGCGATCGCGACGAGGTCGGGCGCGGTCTTCGGGTAGACGACGCCGAGCGGGGGGACGCGGTAGATGGACGCGTCGTACGCGTACTCCGCCTTGCGCCGCGCGTCGCGCTCGAGGTGCAGGCCGGCCGACGAGAGCTCCTCCGCGAGGGCGTCGAGGCGGGCGGCCTCGGGGGCGGCAGGTGCGTCGATCTCGGCGGGGAGCGTCATGGATCAAGCCTACGCGGAGGCCCGGAGCGGGCCGCGGCCGGAACGGCAACGGCTTATGGGCCCAGGGCAAGCATCGCTCAAGGCATGCAGGACGACCGCGGCCGCGCGCGATCTTTGTCGATCGGCGCCAAAGGATCGCCTCGGAAGCTCAGTAGAATCGCAGGCTATGCGCCGCATCTCGAAGGTCCTCGTCGCCAACCGTGGCGAAATCGCCGTCCGCGTCATCCGCGCCGCCCGCGACGCGGGCATCGGCTCGGTCGCCGTCTACGCCGATCAGGACCGCGACGCCCCGCACGCCCGCCTCGCCGACGAGGCGTACGGGCTCGGCGGCGCGACGAGCGCCGAGACGTACCTCGTCGCCGACAAGATCCTGTCCGTCGCCCGTCGCTCCGGCGCCGACGCCATCCACCCCGGCTACGGCTTCCTCGCCGAGAACGCCGACTTCGCGCGGGCCGTCATCGAGGCCGGCCTCATCTGGATCGGCCCGTCCCCCGAGGCCATCGAGGCGCTCGGCGACAAGGTGACCGCCCGCCACGTCGCCGAGAAGGTCGGGGCACCGCTCGCGCCCGGCACGCTCGAGCCGGTCTCGGGCCCCGAGGAGGTGCTCGCCTTCGTCGACGAGCACGGCCTCCCGGTCGCCATCAAGGCCGCCTACGGCGGCGGCGGACGCGGCCTCAAGGTCGCCCGCGAGCGCGAGGAGATCCCGGAGCTCTTCGAGTCGGCCACCCGCGAGGCGATCACGGCCTTCGGCCGCGGCGAGTGCTTCGTCGAGAAGTACCTCGATCGCCCGCGCCACGTCGAGACGCAATGCCTCGCCGACGCCCACGGCAACGTCGTCGTGGTCTCCACGCGCGACTGCTCGCTCCAGCGCCGCCACCAGAAGCTCGTCGAGGAGGCGCCCGCGCCGTTCCTCACCGACGAGCAGCACCGCAAGATGGTCGAGGCGTCGAAGGCGATCCTCCGCGAGGTCGGCTACGTCGGCGCCGGCACCTGCGAGTTCCTCCTCGCCCAGGACGGCACCGTCGCCTTCCTCGAGGTGAACACGCGCCTCCAGGTCGAGCACCCGGTCTCCGAGGAGGTCACCGGCATCGACCTCGTGCGCGAGCAGTTCCGCATCGCGGAGGGCGAGGAGCTCGGCTACGACGACCCCGAGGTGCGCGGGCACTCCATCGAGTTCCGCATCAACGGGGAGGACCCGGGCCGCTCGTTCTTCCCCGCCCCCGGCACGATCTCGATGCTCCGCCTCCCCGGCGGCCCCGGCGTGCGCGTCGACTCGGGCGTGCGCGAGGGCGACGTCGTCTCGGGCGCCTTCGACTCGCTCCTGCTCAAGCTCATCGTCACGGGCGCGACGCGCGAGGAGGCGCTCGAGCGCTCCCGGCGCGCGCTCGCCGACCTCGAGGTGGGCGGGCTGCCGACGGTCATCCCCTTCCACCGGGACGTCGTCGCCCAGCCCGACTTCACGGCCGAGGGCCGCGACGGCGAGCCCGGCGAGTTCAAGGTCTTCACGCGCTGGATCGAGACTGACTACGAGAATCCCTGCGAGCCGTGGGACGGCGAGTCGGAGGACCTCCCCGAGCTCGACGCCCGCCGCGCCGTCGTCGTCGAGGTGAACGGCAAGCGCATCGAGGTCTCGCTCCCCGAGCGCCTCATCGTCGCCTCCGGCCTCGCCCACGGCGGAGTCGGCCGCACGATGCAGGGCCACGCCCCTCGCCGGAGGTCGAAGGGCGCGGCCGTCACCGAGACGGGCAACCAGGTCAAGGCGCCCATGCAGGCGACGATCGTGAAGTTCGCCGTGGAGGAGGGAGAGAAGGTCGCTAAGGGCGACCTCCTCGTCGTGCTCGAGGCGATGAAGATGGAGCAGCCGATCTCGGCCCACCGCGACGGCGTCGTGACGGGGCTCACGGGCGCGCCGGGGGAGACGGTGCCGAGCGGCACCGTGCTGCTCGAGCTCGCGGACGCCGAGTAGCGTCGGCCCGCGAGGTCGCCCGCGCTAGAACGAGAACTCGTCCTGCGAGACGTGCATCGAGCGGGCGAGGTCGACGATCGAGCCCGAGAGCGAGGGGTACGCGGCCCACGCGTGAGCGAACTCGTCGACCGTGAGGCGCTGCTCGATCGCGAGCGAGAGCGGCAGGATGAGCTCGGAGGCGCGCGGCGCGACGACGACGGCGCCGATGATCGTGCCGAGGCCCTGGCCGGCGATGATCTTCACGAAGCCGTCCTTGAACTCCTGCATCTTCGCGCGCGGGTTGTGCGCGAGGTTGAACTTCACGACGCGGGCGGCGCGCTTGCCCTCGTCGATCGACTTCTGCTGCCAGCCGACCGTCGCGATCTCCGGGTACGTGAAGACGTTCGAGGCGACGTTGCGGAGCGTGATCGGGTGCACCTCGTCGCCCATCGCGTGGAAGACGGCGGCGCGGCCCTGGGCGGAGGCGACCGAGGCGAGCGGGAAGAAGTTCGTGCAGTCGCCGGCGGCGTAGATGTTCGGGACCGTCGTGCCGGCGATCCGGTTCACGACGATGTGGCCCGAGTCGGTGAGCTGCACGCCCGCCTCCTCGAGGCCGAGTCCCTCCGTGTTCGGAATCGAGCCGACCGCCATGAGGCAGTGCGAGCCGCGGATCTCGCGGCCGTCGGAGAGCGTCGCGACGACCTCGTCGCCGTCGCGGACGACCGACTCGGCGCGCTGGCCCGAGACGACGTTCATGCCGTTGCGCGTGAAGACCTCCTCGATGACGTCCGCGGCGTCCGGGTCCTCGCCCGGGAGCACGCGGTCGCGGCTCGAGATGAGCGTCACCTCGCAGCCGAGGAGGCGGTAGGCCGAGGCGAACTCCGCGCCCGTGACGCCGGAGCCGACGACGATGAGGTGCTCGGGCATCTCCTCGAGCGAGTAGAGCTGCTTCCAGGTGAGGATGCGCTCGCCGTCGGGCTTCGCCGAGTCGAGCTCGCGCGGGCTCGCGCCCACCGAGACGACGATCGTGTCGGCCTCGATGCGGTCGATGTCGGGGCCGTTCGCGCCCGCGCTCACGATGACGGCGTTCGCGCCGTCGAGGCGGCCGTCGCCCTGGGCGATGCGCACGCCGACGTTCTTGAGCGCCTGGAGCATATCGTCCGACTGCTTCTGCGCGAGGCGCTGGACGCGCTGGTTGAGGGCGCGGAGGTTCACCGCGATCTCGGGGCGCAGCGGGTGGTCGCGATCGTCGCGCGCGAAGAACTGCACGCCGAGCTCGTCCGCGCTCTGCATCGTCGAGGCGACCTCGGCCGCCGAGATGAGCGTCTTCGAGGGGACGACATCGGTGAGGACGGCCGAGCCGCCCACGCCCTTGCGCTCGACGAGCGTGACCTGGGCTCCGAGCTGGGCGCCCGCGAGCGCCGCCTCGTAGCCGCCGGGTCCGCCGCCGATGACGACGATGCGGTGCTTGGGGGGCGTCTTGGGCGCGGGGGTCTCAGGCATGACCATCATCCTGCCGTGCCCGGCTGGGCGCGCCAAGCGCGCGACGCCGCGGATCCGGTCGGGCGGATAGCCTGGCCGCATGTCGGAACTCGCCCCCATGCACGCGAACCCGCTCGAGGACTCGAGCGCGGACCCCTTCGAGATCGCCCGCCTGGCCGCCGCCGTCATCGCCGAGCGCACCGGCGTCGAGCGCCACGAGATCGCCCTCACCCTCGGCTCCGGCTGGGGGAGGGCCGCGGATCGCATGGGCGAGACGATCGCGACGATCCCCGCGACGGATGTCCCCGGCTTCTCGAAGCCCGCCCTCGAGGGCCACGTCGGCACGCTCCGCTCCATCCGCGTCGCGGACGGCCGCCACGCGCTCGTCATCGGCGCGCGCACCCACTACTACGAGGGCCACGGCGTGCGCCGGGTCGTCCACTCCGTCCGCACGGCCGCCGCGGCCGGCGCGACGACGATGATCCTCACGAACGGCGCGGGCGGCGTGCGCCCCGAGTGGGGCTCGGGCCTGCCCGTCCTCATCTCGGACCACATCAACCTCACCGCCGACTCGCCCCTCGAGGGCGCGACCTTCATCGACCTCACCGACCTCTACACGCCGCGCCTGCGCGAGCTCGCGCGCGAGGTCCGCCCGGAGATGCCCGAGGGCGTCTACGTGCAGTTCCGCGGCCCGCACTACGAGACGCCGGCCGAGGTGCGCATGGCGCGCGCGATCGGCGGCGACATCGTCGGCATGTCGACGGCGCTCGAGGCCATCGCCGCGCGCCAGTGCGGCATGGAGGTGCTCGGCTGCTCGTTCATCACGAACCCGGCGGCCGGCGTGACCGGCGTCCCGCTCTCGCACGAGGAGGTCCTCGAGGAGGGCCGGAAGGCGGAGGAGGAGCTCGCGGAGTTCCTCGCGGAGGTCGTCCAGAAGATCGCGGCGCAGGAGCAGGCCCGATGAGCGTCCTCAACCGCCAGCGCCAGGTCGCCCTCCGCCAGGCCGCGATCGCCTGGATCGAGCAGGACCCGGACCCGCGCACGCGCGCCGAGCTCGACGAGCTCCTCCAGGCCGCGGGCGAGCCGACCGCCGTCGACGCCGACATCACCGACGAGACCGAGGGGCTCGAGGCCGCCGCCTGGCGCGAGCTCGACGACCGCTTCGCCGCCCGCCTCGCCTTCGGCACCGCAGGCCTCCGCGGCCGCCAGGGCGCGGGCCCGAACCGGATGAACCGCGTGCTCGTCGGCCAGGCCGCGCGCGGCTTCGCCGAGTACCTCCTCGCCCGAGCCGAGGCCGAGGGCACCGGGCAGCCGAGCGTCGTCATCGGCTACGACGCGCGCGTGAACTCCGACGTCTACGCGCGCGACACCGCCGAGCTCATGGCGGGCGCGGGCGTCCGGGCGATCCTCCTCCCCCGCCGCCTGCCGACGCCGCTCGTCGCCTTCGCCGTGAGGCACCTCGAGACGACCGCGGGCGTCATGGTCACGGCATCCCACAACCCGAAGTGGGACAACGGCTACAAGGTCTACCTCGGCGGCGCCGACGGCGGCTCGCAGATCGTCGCGCCGGCCGACGCGGAGATCGCGGCCCGCATCGAGCGCGTCGCGAACAAGGAGCGCGTGAGCGAGCTGCCCCGCTCGGAGGACTACGAGACCGCCGACGAGTCGATCGTCGACGCGTACATCGACCGCACGGCCCGCGTCTTCCTCGGCGAGGTGCACCCCCTCAAGGTCGTCTACACGCCCATGCACGGCGTCGGGTGGGAGACGTTCCAGGAGGTGCTCGAGCGGATCGGCCTGCCCGAGCCGATCCTCGTGCAGGAGCAGATCGAGCCCGACGGCACCTTCCCGACCGTCGACTTCCCGAACCCCGAGGAGCCGGGCGCGCTCGACCTCGCATTCTCGGCGGCGGAGCGCGAGGACGCCGACCTCGTCATCGCCCACGACCCGGACGCCGACCGACTCGCCGTCGCGCTCCGCAACGCGGACGGCGCCTGGGAGCGCCTCGGCGGCAATGACCTCGGCAAGCTCCTCGGCTGGCGGGCGGCCGCCCTCGCCGCGGCCTCCGGCGACGCCGCTTCGCAGACGCTCGCGACCTCGCTCGTCTCCTCCCCCGCGCTCTCGAAGGTCGCGGAGCGCTTCGGCCTCGGCTACGCCGAGACGCCGACGGGCTTCAAGTGGATCTCCCGCGCGCCCGGCATCGTCTTCGGCTACGAGGAGGCCCTCGGCTACCTCGTGAATCCCGCCGACGTCCACGACAAGGACGGCATCTCGGCGGCCGTCGCGATCCTCGAGCAGGCCTGCGGCCTCGCCGCGAAGGGGCGCACGCTGCGCGACCTCGACGACGAGTTCGCCGAGACCTTCGGCTGCTTCGAGTCGGTGCAGCGCTCCGTGCGCTTCGAGCGCGTCGCGGAGATCCCACTCGTCATGGCCTCGCTCCGCGCGGCGCTCGCCGAGGGCGGACTCGCCGAGCTCGCGGGCGTCGCGATCGCCTCGGTCGACGACCTCGCGACGGGGATCGGCGGGCAGCCGCCCGCCGACATCCTCCGGCTGCGCCTCGCCGACGGGACGCGCGTCATGGTGCGCCCCTCCGGGACCGAGCCGAAGATCAAGTGCTACGTCGACGCGGTCGGCGAGGAGGGCACGGCCGGCGAGCGCCGGGCGACCGCCCGCGCGGCGGCCGCGAGCGCGGCGAGCGCGATGGCGGACGCGCTGACGGAGCTGGCCGGCTAGCGGGCGGGCGGGCTTCCGCTAGCTCGCCGCCTCGGCCTCCGAGGAGACGACCTCGAGGTCGTCGTGGCGCGCGACGAAGCGGTCGACGAAGTCCTGCGGGTTCCGCAGCTTCATCGCCCGCTCGAGCACGCCGCCCCCGTCGATCGCGTTCGCGATGGAGGCGACGACCGAGAGGTGGTCCTCGGCGCGCGTCACGGCGACGCCCATGACGAGGCGCACCGGGTCGTAGTGGGCGTGGCCGAAGTGGACGGGCTCGGCGAGCGTGAGCGCGACCATGCCGTTCGCGATCGTGTCGCGCCCCGGGCGCGCGTGCACGAGCGCGATGCCCGGCGCGATGACGACGTACGGGCCGAAGCGCTCGATGACGTCGACCATGTGCGGGCCGTAGTCGGCCGTCGCGAAGCCGTGGGCGGCGAGGAGGCGCCCGGCCTCGAGCACGGCGTCCTCCCACGTCGCGACGCGCACGTCGAGCTCGACGCAGCTCGCGTCGAAGCGGAGGACGGTCGGCTTGCCGGCGCTCATCGGGAGCCGCCTTCGCCCGCGGCCTCGTCGAAGCCGTCCTGGATCATGTCGGAGAGCTCCTCGCGGTCCTCGACCGGCAGGAACGCCGCCTCGGCCGCGTTGAGCTGGAAGGTCTCGAGGTCGTCGAGATCGTAGTCGAAGGCGTCCGCGAGCAGCGACAGCTCCTTCGTGAGCGTCGTGCCCGACTGCGTGCGGTTGTCGGTGTTCACGGTGACGGTGAAGCCGAGCTGGTAGAGCAGGTCGAAGGGGTGGTCGGCGAGGTCCTCGCCCCAGTCCTCGAAGGCGCCCGTCTGCACGTTCGAGGTCGGGCACAGCTCGAGCGGGATGCGACGGTCCTTCACCCACTGCGCGAGCGGGCCGAGGGCGACGGTCGTGCCCGACTCGTCCTCCGACGCGATCTCGAGGTCGTCGGCGATGCGGACGCCGTGGCCGAGGCGGAGCGCCCCCGCGTCGAGGATGGCGCTGCGGATCGACTCGAGCCCGTCGGCCTCGCCGGCGTGCACGGTGACGGGCATCCACTCCTCCATGAGGAGGTCGAAGGCGGCCTGGAGGCGCGAGGGCGAGAAGCCCTCCTCCGGGCCCGCGATGTCGAAGCCGGCGACGCCGCGGCGGCGGTGGCGGAGGGCGAGCTCGGCGATGTCGCGGCCGTCGCCCTGGTGGCGCATGGCGCAGAGGAGCTGCCCGACGCGGATCGTCGCGCCCGCGGCCCGCGCGTCGTCGAGCCCCTGCTCGAGGCCCTCCTGCACGGCCTCGACGGCCTCGTCGAGCGAGAGACCGCGGCGGAGGTGCTGCTCGGGCGCCCAGCGCACCTCGCCGTAGAGGACGCCGTCGGCGACGAGGTCGTTCACGTAGTCGCGCGCGACGCGGCGCAGGCCCTGGCGCGTCTGCATGACCGAGGTCGTGAGCTGGAAGGTCGTGAGGTACTCGACGAGCGATCCCGAGTCGGACTGCTCGACGAACCAGTCCGCGAGCTCGGGGGCGGTCGCGGCCGGCAGCTCGACGCCCAGCTCGTCGCCGAGCTCGAGGAGCGTCTGCGGGCGCACGGCCCCGTCGAGGTGGTCGTGGAGCGACACCTTCGGGAGCGCGCGGATCGGGGTCCCGTCGGCGAGCGAGTAGTCGGCGGCAAGGCTCGACAGCGGCACGGCATTCTCCCTTGAACGTCCCGGATCCCATCGACACGCGCGGATGTCGCAGGGTCCGCGCGCCGAGATTCCGGCAGGCCTCCATCCTATCGGGCGCCGGGTCGCCCGACCATGTGCCGATGGACGGAGGAGCGGCGGCGCGCTTGGTCCGGTGGCACAACGCCGGAAGGCGCCGGATCGCTCCGGCGCCTTCCGTGCTCGCGGGGTGCTGGCAGGCTATCTGTTCGTGACCTGCATGTCCGCGCCGGCGCCGAAGCGCGGCGAGTGCGCCTCGTTGAGCGTGATCTGGATCGACTGCTGCGTCGTGTAGAAGTCGACCGAGCGGTAGCCGCCCTCGCGTCCGAGGCCCGAGGCCTTCACGCCGCCGAACGGGGTGCGGAGGTCGCGCACGTTGTTCGAGTTGAGCCACACCATGCCCGCGTTGATGCCGTGGGCGAAGTTGTGGGCGCGCTTGAGGTTCGTCGTCCACACGTAGGAGGCGAGGCCGTACTTCGTGTCGTTCGCGAGCTGGAGCGCCTCCTCGTCGGTGTCGAAGGGCGTGATCGCGACGACCGGGCCGAAGATCTCCTCCTGGAAGATGCGGGCGTCCGGCTTCACGTCGGCGAAGACGGTCGGGGCGACGAAGTTGCCCTCCTCGAAGCCCTCCGGGCGGCCGCCGCCGGCGAGGAGGCGTCCCTCCTCCTTGCCGATCTCGACGTAGGACATGACCTTCTCGAAGTGCTTCGAGTGGACGAGCGCGCCGACCTCGGTCTTCGGGTCGTTCGGGAGGCCGACGACGATGTTCTTCGCGCGCTCCGCGAAGCGCTCGAGGAACTCGTCGTAGATCGAGCGCTCGACGAGGATGCGCGAGCCGGCGGTGCAGCGCTCGCCGTTCAGCGACATGACCGAGAAGAGCGTGGCGTCGAGCGCCTCGTCGAGGTCGGCGTCGGCGAAGACGACCGACGGCGACTTGCCGCCGAGCTCGAGCGAGAGTCCCTTGAGCAGCGGCGCGGCGTTCGTCGAGAGCGTGGCGCCGGTCGACGAGTCGCCCGTGAACGAGATGAGCGGCACGTCGGGGTGCTTCACGAGGCGGTCGCCCGCGACGCCGCCCGAGCCGAGGATGAGGTTGAAGACGCCGTCCGGGAGGCCCGCCTCGCGGAAGATGTCCGGCCAGAGGGCGGCCGAGAGCGGCGTGTAGGAGGCCGGCTTGAGGACCACCGTGTTGCCCGTGGCGAGGGCCGGGGCGAGCTTCCACGACTCCTGCATGAAGGGGACGTTCCACGGCGTGATGAGGCCCGCGACGCCGATCGGCTTGCGGTTCACGTAGTTCATCTGGCGGCCGGGGACCCGGAACGAGTCGTCGACCTGCGCGACGATGAGGTCCGCGAAGAAGCGGAAGTTCTCGGCGGCGCGGCGGGCCTGGCCCTTCGCCTGCGTGATGGGGAGGCCCGAGTCCCACGACTCGAGGAGGGCGAGCTCGGCGTCGCGCGATTCGACGATGTCGGCGATCTTGTGGAGGATGCGCGAGCGCTCGCGGTTGAGCATGCGGGGCCACGGGCCCTCGTCGAAGGCCTTCTTCGCGGCGGCGACGGCCTTGTCGACGTCCTCGGGCTGCGCGGAGGCGGCGACGCAGTACTTCTCGTTGTTCACGGGCTCGGTGACGTCGAAGGTCTGGCCGCCCGAGGCGTCCATCCACTCGCCGTCGATGAAGAGCTGGAGCTTCTCGGGAAGCCCCTCGGGCTTCGCGTAGTCGTAGGCCATGGGTGCATCTCCTCGTGTCGGAACTGCCGCGATCATATACGGTTTGCGAGAATTCGACCCGGGTGCGGATGCCGCTCGGAGCGAACCCTACGCCCCGATGCGGTCGGCGATGAGGGGGCCGCCGTCGCGGATCTCGTCGCCGGGGTCGCCGATGGCGTAGGCGCCGTCGAGGGCCTCGAGCGCGCGGTCGAAGCGGGCGGCGTCGTCGGCGCGGAGGGTGAACAGGACCTCCCCCGCCTTAACGGCGTCGCCGGGCTTCTTCGCGAGGTCGATGCCGGCGGCGTGGACGACGGCGTCCTCCTTGCGGGCGCGGCCGGCGCCGAGTCGCCAGGCGGCGACGCCGAAGGGCAGCGCGAGCTGCTCGACGAGCACGCCGTCGCGCTCGGCTCGCACCTCGAGCGACTCCTTCGGCTGCGGCAGCGCGGCATCCGGGTCGCCGCCCTGCACGGCCACCCAGCGGCGCCACACGTCCATCGCCTTGCCGCCGGCGAGGTGGCCCTCGACGTCGGCGTCCGGCTGCCCGGCGAGGCGGAGCATCTCGCGCGCGGTCTCGAGCGTGAGCTCGACGACGTCGGCGGGGCCGCCGCCCGCGAGCACCTCGACCGACTCGCGCACCTCGTTCGCGTTGCCGATCGCGAGGCCGAGCGGCACGTGCATGTTCGTGAGGAGGGCGGAGGTCGTCACGCCGGCGTCTTCGCCGAGCTGCACCATGACCTCGGCGAGCTCGCGCGAGCGCTCGATGTCGCCCATGAACGAGCCCGAGCCGAACTTCACGTCGAGCACGAGCGAGTCGGTGCCCTCGGCGATCTTCTTCGACATGATGCTCGAGGCGATGAGCGGGATGCACTCGACCGTGCCCGTCACGTCGCGGAGGGCGTAGAGCTTGCGGTCGGCGGGCGCGAGGCCCGAGCCCGCGGCGCACACGACGCCGCCGACCTCGCGCATGACGGCGAGCATCTCCTCGTTCGAGAGCTCCGCGCGCCAGCCCGGGATCGACTCGAGCTTGTCGAGCGTGCCGCCCGTGTGGCCGAGGCCGCGGCCCGAGAGCTGCGGCACGGCGACCCCGAACGAGGCGACGAGCGGCATGAGCGGGAGCGTGATCTTGTCGCCGACGCCGCCCGTGGAGTGCTTGTCGGCGGTGGGGACGCCGAGCGAGGAGAAGTCCATCCGCTCGCCCGTCGCGATCATCGCGAGGGTGAGGTCGCGGATCTCGCGGCGCGACATGCCGTTGAGGAAGATCGCCATCGCCATGGCCGACATCTGCTCGTCGGCGACGACGCCCGAGGCGTAGCGGGAGGCGAGCCAGCCGAGCTCCTCGGTGGTGAGCTCGCGGGCGCGGTCGCGCTTCGCGCGGATGAGATCGACGACGTCGAATGCCTCGGGTGCGGTCTGCTCGCTCATGCGCGGTACTCCTCCAGCTGCCGCGGCCCGAAGGCGTCCGGCAGCACCTCGTCGATCGTCCTGATGCCCGAGACCGTGTCGAGGAGCATCCCCTCGGCCGAGTGCTCGAAGAGCAGCTGGCGGCAGCGGCCGCACGGCATGAGGGTGTCGCCGTCGCCGTTCACGCAGGCGAAGGCGACGAGCTTCCCGCCGCCGCCCATGACGAGCTCGGCGGCGAGCGCGCACTCGGCGCAGAGCGTCACGCCGTAGGAGGCGTTCTCGATGTTGCAGCCGGAGACGATCCGGCCGTCGTCGACGAGCGCGGCGGCGCCGACGGGGTACTTCGAGTAGGGGACGTACGCCTTCGCCATGGCGGCGCGGGCGGCCGCGCGGAGGGCCTCCCAGTCGATGTCGGCGGCGTCGATCTCGGTCATGCGCTCCCCTACGACTTGAGGTACGGCTTGCCGGAGGCGGCGGGGCCGCGCGACTGCCCGACGAAGCCGGCGACGGCGAGGATCGTCACGATGTACGGGATCATCGCCATGAACTCGGACGGGATCTGCGCGCCGACCTGGCTCGCGAGCGTCTTGAGGTTCGTCGCGAAGCCGAAGAGCAGCGCCGCGAGCGTCGCGTACACCGGGTGCCAGCGGCCGAAGATGAGCGCCGCGAGGGCGATGTAGCCCTGGCCGGCGGTCATGTCGTGGCCGAAGGCGCCGACCGCGCCGAGCGTGAAGAAGGAGCCGCCGGCGCCGGCGATCGCGCCCGAGAGCAGCACGTTCCAGAAGCGCGTGCGGTTCACGTTGATGCCGACGGTGTCGGCCGCCTTCGGGTGCTCGCCGACGGCGCGCATCCGCAGGCCCCAGCGCGTGCGGAACACCGCGAAGGTGAGGAGCGGCACGAGCAGGAGCATGAGGTAGACGATCGGCGTGTTCGAGAAGAGCAGCGGGCCGATGATCGGGATGCCCGAGAGGCCCGGGATCTCCCACACCGGGTACTTCGCCGGCGAGTTCGTGAAGCCCGGGTCGCGGACCATGACGCTCGAGTAGAGGAACGAGGTGAGGCCCGAGACGAGCATGTTCACGACGACGCCGACGACGACCTGGTCGACCCAGTACTTCAGCGAGAACACGGCGAGGATGAGCGAGACGAGCATGCCCGCGAGGATCGCGGCGAGCAGGCCCGCGAAGCTCGAGCCGGTCATCGAGGCGATGAGCGCCGAGGTGAAGGCGCCCGCGAGGAGCTGGCCCTCGATCGCGATGTTCACGACGCCGACGCGCTCGGAGACGAGGCCCGCCATCGATCCGAAGATGAGGGGGGTCGAGAGCGCGAGGGTGCCGGTCAGCAGCCACGTGAGCGGGACATTCTGGTTCGCGCCGATGAAGACGATGAGCGAGACGAGCCAGAGCACGCCGAACACCGTGAGCAGCCACAGCGGGAGCTTCCCGCCGCGCGAGGTCTGCCAGGCCGCGTAGCCGGCGATCGCGAGGAGGATGACGCCGAGGACGACGTTCGTGAGCATCGTCGGCACCATGAGCGGCGCGAGCTCGAGGGCGACGCCGGGCGAGTTGAGGTCGATGCGGCTCTGCGCGGCCGGATCGGTCATGAGCCCAAAGGGGACGAGCGTGACGAGGCCGAAGAGGCCGAAGGCGATCGGGGCCTTCCAGCTCCGGGTCGTCTTCACCTCCGCCTTCGTCTCGGCGACGGCGCGCTCGACGGGGGCGTCGCCCGGGGTCGGCTTGGCGGCGCCGGCGGGCTCGCTGGGCGTGACGGCGGTGCTCATCGGCCGGCCTCCTCGTCGGTCTCGTTGCGGTGCTCGGGCTCGACGCCGATGTCGGCGCAGCCCTCGGGGTCGCCGACGGCGCAGCTCGCGCCGTCCTCGAGGTCGGCCGCCTCGACTGGATCCGCCGCCTCCTCGCGCTCCGGCGAGGGCGCGGCGTCGGTGTGCTCGGGCTTGGCCGGCGCGTCGATCATGGCGGCGGCCGGGGCGGCGGGGGCCGCGGCGACGGCGTTCGCGGCCGCGGGGTTCGCGGCCGCGGCGACCTCGGCGGCCTCGGCCTTGCCGCGCGAGACCTTGAGGCGGTCGAGGAGGGAGACGCCGCTCGGCGCCGGCAGGCGGAAGATCGCGCGGATGAGCGGCGGCGCCGCGATGAAGAGGACGATGAGGCCCTGGATGACCGCGACGATGTCGATCGGGATGCCCTCGGTCACCTGCATCGGGAAGGAGCCCGCCTTGAGCGCGCCGAAGAGCAGGCCCGCGAGGACGATGCCGATCGGGTGGTTGCCGCCGAGGATCGCGACGGTGATGGCGTCGAAGCCGATCCCCGCGTCGACGTCGGGCGAGTAGCCGTTCGTCGCGCGGCCGAGCACCTGCGTGGCGCCCGCGAGGCCGATGAACGCGCCCGAGAGGGCCATCGTGATGACCGTGATGCGGTTCACGTCGATGCCGGCGGTGCGCGCGGCGTTCGGGTTGAAGCCGACCGCGCGGATCTTGAAGCCGATCGTGGAGCGGTCCATGATCCACCAGTACGCGACGACCGCGAGGATCGAGAGCACGAAGCCGAGGTCGACGCTGCCGACGAGGTCGGGCAGCTGCGCCGTCTCGAGGATCGGCTTCGCCTTCGGGTTGCCGCCCGCGCCCTCCGCCTGGAAGAGCGGCGTCTTGAGGAGGTACGTGAGGCCCCAGAACGCGACGTAGTTGAGCATGATCGTCGTGATGACCTCGTGGGCGCCGGTGCGCGCCTTGAGCCATCCGACGATGCCGGCCCAGATCGCGCCGCCGAGGAGGCCCGCGAGCACCGCGACGAGCAGGTGCACGACGAAGGGCATCGGGACGCTCGCGCCGATGAAGCCGACGAAGAGCGCGGCGAGGAGCATCTGGCCGCGGCCGCCGATGTTGAACAGGCCCGCGCGGAAGCCGATCGCGATGCCGAGGCCCGCCGAGATGAGCGGCGTCGCCCACATGAGCGTCTGCGTGAACGGCAGGAAGCCCGTCCGCGGCGAGTAGATCGCGCCCTCCCAGATCGAGCGGAAGGCGCCGCCGATGACCTCGCCGGCGGCCGCGAGCGTGTCGCCCGGGCGCGCGAAGAAGTAGCCCGCGGCGGCCTGGACGTCCGTGCTCGTCACGACGACGAGGAGCGAGCCGATGAGGAGCGCGAGGAGGATCGCGAGGATCGAGCGGAGGACGCCGCCGCCGAGGATGTCGCGCCAGACGCCGCGCCAGGGCGAGTCGTCGGCGACGGGGGCCTGCGGGGCGGGAGCGCTCGAGGTCGGGGCCAGGGTCGCGCCGCTCATGCCGCGATCCCCGCCATCATCTGACCCAGCGTCTCGCGCGAGGTCGTCGGCTCGACGATGCCCATGCTCTTCCCCTTCACCATGACCATGATCCGGTCGGCTAGCTCGACGACCTCGTCGAGCTCGGTCGAGACGATGATGACCGGGATGCCCTGGTCCCGGACGCGCACGATCTGCTCGTGGACGAACTCGATCGACCCGACGTCGAGGCCGCGCGTGGGCTGCGAGGCGATGAGCATCCGGAGGTCCCGGCCGAGCTCGCGGGCGAGCACGATCTTCTGCTGGTTGCCGCCCGAGAGGCGCCCGGCGGGCGTCGCGATGGTGGGCGTGCGGACGTCGAAGTCGGCGACCGAGCGGCTCGCGAAGCGCTCGATCTCGCCGAAGTCCATGCCGAGGCCCTTCGCGAAGGGCTTGCGGTCGGCGCGGTCGAGGATCATGTTCTCCGCGATGGTGAACTCGCCGACGAGGCCGTCGGTCGTACGGTCCTCCGGCACGAAGCCGAGGCCCGCGTCGAGGATCTGCTTCACCGAGCGGCCGAGCAGCTCCTTCCCGTCGAGCGAGATCGAGCCGAGCGACTTCGCCTGGAGGCCCAGGATCGCCTCCGTGAGCTCGGTCTGCCCGTTGCCCTGGACGCCCGCGATGACGAGGATCTCACCCTCGCGCACCTCGAAGGAGAGGTCGTCGACCTGCTTGCGGCCGAGCTCGTCGAAGACGGTGAGGTGCTCGACCTTGAACGTCGCCTCGCCGAGCTTCGGCGGGTTCTTGTCGACGGAGAGGTCGACGGCGCGGCCGACCATCTTCGCGGCGAGCTCCTCGTTCGACTCGCTCGGGTCGGCGGTGCCGACGACCTTGCCGCGGCGGATGACCGTGATGCGGTCGGCGATCTCGCGCACCTCGCGGAGCTTGTGCGTGATGAAGACGATGGAGGTGCCGGACTTCCGGAGCTGGTCCATGATGCCCATGAGCTCGTCGGTCTCCTGCGGCGTGAGCACCGCCGTGGGCTCGTCGAGCACGAGCACCTTCGCGTCGCGCGAGAGCGCCTTGATGATCTCGACCCGCTGCTGCGCGCCGACGGGGAGATGCTCGACGACGGCGTCCGGGTCGATGTCGAAGCCGAAGCGATCGGAGATCTCCCGCACCTTCGCGCGGGCCGCGTCGAGGTCGAGGACGACGCCGCCCTTCACGGGCTCGTGGCCGAGCATGAGGTTCTCGGCGACGGTGAAGACGGGGATGAGCATGAAGTGCTGGTGCACCATGCCGATGCCGGCGGCCATGGCGTCGCCGGGGCCGCTGAAGTGCTGGGGCACGTCGTCCAGCAGGATCTCGCCCTCGTCGGCCGTGTAGAGGCCGTAGAGGACGTTCATGAGCGTCGACTTGCCGGCGCCGTTCTCGCCGAGGAGCGCGTGGATCTCGCCCGGCTCGACGACGAGGTCGATGTGATCGTTCGCGGTGAAGGCGCCGAAGCGCTTCGTGATGCCGCGGAGTTCGAGCTTCATGTCTCGGATGCCTCGCTGCTGGTGGTGCTGCCTGGTGGCCCGAGCCTAGCCCGGGGGGGGGGAGTCCTCGACGCGGATCGGGGAGCCGCGCGACGCGGCTCCCCGATCCTGCCGAGAGCGTGGGCTCTGCCGTCCTACGCCTTGGGCGAGGAGGGCGAGAGGTCCGTGATCTTGCCGGCGATGATGTCGGCCTTGAGGGCCTCGATCTCGTCGAGCGTGCCGGCCGGGAGGCGCGGCTCGAAGGCGCCGAACGGCGCGAGGCCGACGCCGTCGTTCTCGAGCGTGCCCGTGTAGGTGCCGCCCTTGAACGTGCCCTCGAACGACTCCGTGATCGCCTCGAGCACCGACTTGTCCATCGACTTCGTGATCGAGGTCATGATGATGTCCGCGTACTTCGTGTCGCGGGCGGCGAGGTCGGAGTCGACGCCGATGATGAAGGCCTCCTTGCCGCTGGCCTTGATGGCCTCGGCGCCGCCCTGGTAGAGCGGGCCGCCGACGGGGAGGATGATGTCCGCGTTCTGGGCGAGGAAGCCCTGGGTGATCTGGTTCGCCTGCGTCTGGTTCTCGAAGTCGCCCACGAACGAGCCGGTCTGCGCGGCGACGTCCCAGCCGAGGACCTGGACGTTCTTGCCCTTGGCCTCGTTGTACTTCTTCACGCCGTTCGCGAAGCCGTCCATGAAGATCGTGACGGAGGGGATCTGCGCGCCGCCGTAGGTGGCGACGACGCCCGTCTTCGACGAGGCGGCCGCGGCGTAGCCGGCGAGGAACGCGGCCTGGGCCGTGTCGTAGTTGAGGCCGAGGACGTTGTCGCCCTTGAGGTAGTCGACGTCGACGATGGCGAAGTCGACGTCCGGGTTCGCCGTGGCGGCGGCCTGCGTCGCGTCCGCGAGCATGAAGCCGACCGGGACGATGATGTCGCAGCCGGCCTGGACCATCGCGGTGATGTTCGGCTCGAAGTCGTCCGGCGACTTCGACTCGGCCTCGAGCGTCGTGATGCCGAGGGTCGTCTCGGCCTCGACGAGGCCGTCGTGCGAGAGCTGGTTGAAGGACTTGTCGTCGAAGCCGCCCTGGTCGGAGACCATGCAGGCGGTGAAGTCCTTGGCGTCGGCGGCGCCGGTCGCGCCGGCGGTCGAGCCGGCCGGGGCGGGGGCCTGGCCGCAGGCGGTGAGCGTGAGGGCCGTCAGCGCGAGCGCGGCGACCGCGCCGAAGCGCTTCGGGTTCGAGAATGCCATGTGGGGATGTTCCTTCCTCGGTCGCGGCTTGGCCGCGGCGAACGCGGACGCGACGGCGCGCCCGGCTTCAGGCTAGGGCTCCCAGCCCACGCCCAGGGATCCCTCTGTGGGATCGCAACCAGACCGTTGTGGAACATGAACAGCACGTGAACGGGCCCGGGCCGGAGAGGGATTCCGGACCGGGCCCGCGTCGCACCGCGCGCGTCGGCTACTGCTTCGGCGAGGAGGGCGACTCGACCTTGATCTGGCCGGCGATGATCTGCTCGCGGAGCTGCTCGACCTCGGTCTTCAGCTCGGCGGGGATCTTCGCGTCCCAGTCGTGGAACGGCGCGAGGCCGACGCCCTCGTTCTCGAGCGTGCCGACGATCGAGTGGCCGCCCGCGAAGGAGCCGTCGAGCTTCGAGGAGATCGCCTCGAGGATGGCCGGCTTCATGTGCTTCTCGACGGTCGTGACGATGAAGGGCTTCATGTCGTCGGCGAGCAGCTCGTAGCCGTCCGAGTCGACCCAGATGACGCCGATGTCGCCGCCGTGCTCCTTCGCCGCGGTGACGGCGCCCTCGCCAGCCTGCGCGGCGACGGGCATGATGATGTCCGCGCCCTGCGAGATGAGGCCCTGCGCGACGGTGCGGGCGGTGTTCGAGTTCGTGAAGTCGTCCGTGAACGAGCCCTGCTGGGTCGCGCGGTCCCAGCCGACGACGCGGACCTGCGCGCCGTGGGCCCGGTTGTACTGCTCGACGCCGGCCTGGTAGCCGTCCATGAACACCGTGACGGGCGGCTGGTTGCCGCCGCCGAAGGTGCCGACGACGCCGGTCTTCGACAGGCCCGCGGCGAGGTAGCCGGCGAGGAAGGCGGCCTGCGCCGTGTCGTGGACGATGCTGCGGACGTTCTCGCCGTCGACGACCTCGTCGACGATCGAGTACGCGATGTCGGGGTTCGCGGCGGCCGCGGCCTTCGTCGCGTCGGCGAGCTCCCAGCCGACGGTGACGATGTAGTCGCAGCCGGCGTTCGCCATCGTCGAGAGGTTCGTCTCGTAGTCGGCGGCCGACTGCGAGACCGTCTCGCGGGTCTGGATGCCGTACTCCGTCTTCGCGGCCTCGAGCGACTCGTGGACGGCCTGGTTGAAGGAGCGGTCCATGATGTTGCCCGAGTTCGCGACCATGCACGCGAGGAAGTCGGCGGCGCCGGTCGCGGCGCCGGTCGGGGTCGTCGGCGTCGGGGCGGGCTGGCAGGCGGTGAGGGCGAGGGCGGCGGCGGCCAGGGCGGCGGCCGCGGAGAGGGCGCGTCGGGTCTGCATCCGGTCAGTGTATTGGCCGGTCAGGCGACCGGATCGCCCGGCGAGGGAACGATTCCGCTACAGCACTTCCGGATGCTGGGAGGAGCCGATCGCCTTCACGAGCTCCTTCACCGTCTGCGCGTTCGCGCGCGTGGTGACCAGGAGGGCGTCGGGGGTGTCGACGACGACGACGTCCGGGAGGCCGGCGACCGCGATGACGCGATCCGTCTTCGAGACGACGATCCCGGTCGCGTCGACCTCGACGACCCGGTCGGGGTCGCCCATGACGACGATGTGCGGCTCCTCCCCCGCGGCCGCCTGCTCGATCTGCAGGAGGCGCGAGACGGAGGCGAAGTCGCCCACGTCGTCCCACTGGAAGAAGCCGGGGATGACCGCGAGCGCGCCCTTCGCGGCGGCGGGCTCGGCGACCGTGTAGTCGATGGCGATCTTCTCGAGGCCGGGCCAGACGCGCGCGGTCACCTCGTCGCGGGCCGGGGTGTCCCAGGCGTCCGCGATCTCGGCGATGCCGGCGGCGAGCTCGGGGCGGTTCGCGGCGAGCTCCTCGAGGAGCACCGAGGCGCGGGCGATGAACATGCCCGCGTTCCAGAGGTACTCGCCCGAGGCGAGGTACTTGCGGGCCGTGCGCAGCGCGGGCTTCTCGACGAAGGCCTCGACCGCGCGGGCCGAGGGGGCGCCCTCGATGCGGGCGGGGGCGCCGGCGCGGATGTAGCCGAAGGCCGTCGAGGGCTCGATGGGCTGGATGCCGATGGTGACGATGCGCCCGGCGTCGGCGGCGGCGACGGCCTCGCGGACGGCGGCGGCGAAGCGCGCCTGGTTGCCGATGAGATGGTCGGCGGCGAAGGAGCCGATGATCGCGCCGGGCATGCGCCGCTCGAGGATGGCCGCGGCGAGGCCGATGGCCGCCGAGGAGTCGCGCCCCTCGCGCTCGAGCACGACGTTCTCGTCGCGGAGGTCGGGCAGCTGGCGGCGCACCTCCTCGCCGTGCGCCTCGCCGGTCACGACGAGGATGCGGTCCTCCGCGCAGAGGGGCAGGAGGCGGTCCCAGGTGCCGCGCAGGAGCGTCGTGCCCTGGCCGGTCACGTCGTGGAGGAACTTCGGCTCGGCCGCGCGCGAGAGGGGCCACAGCCGCGAGCCGACGCCGCCGGCCGGGATGACGGCGACGAAGCGGTCGAGGGGCTCGGCGGCCTCGAGGTCGGCGGGCGGGAGCTCGGTGGTCGATTCGGCCATGCGCTCCACTGTAGGCGGGGCGCGCGCGGGGAATTGGGAAGCCGTTCACCCGCCGTCCCATCGCGGGGCCGTACCCTATGCCGCATGCGAGTCGCCGTCGTCACCGAGAGCTTCCTCCCGACCGTCAATGGCGTCACGAACTCGGTGGTGAAGGTGCTCGACCACCTCGCCCTCCGCGGCCACGAGGCGATCGTCATCTGCCCCGCCGCCGGCGCCCCCAAGCGCTACAAGGGCTTCCGCGTGCACGAGGTGCCCGCCATCGCGTACCGCCAGTTCCCCGTGGGCGTGCCGAACACGCGCATCCAGCACCTCCTCGACGACTTCGCGCCGGACATCCTCCACGCCGCGAGCCCGATGTTCCTCGGCGCCGAGGCGATGGCGGCGGCGAAGCGCCGCGGCATCGGCACGGTCGCGATCTTCCAGACGGACGTCGCCGGCTACACGCGCCGCCACAACCTCTCCGCCATGGAGGGCTTCGCCTGGCAGATCATCCGCTGGGTGCACAACGGCGCCGACCTCACCCTCGCGCCCTCGACCGCCTCGATCGCCGACCTCGAGCGCGCCCGCATCGGCCGGCTCCGCATGTGGGGCCGAGGCGTCGACCTCGAGACCTACCACCCGCGGAACCGCGCGACCGATACGGTCGCCCGCCTCCGCCAGCGCGTCACCGGCGGCGACGAGCGCAAGGTCATCGTCGGCTACGTCGGCCGCGTCGCGCCGGAGAAGCAGGTCGAGCGGCTCGGCGCGCTGCGCGGCATCCCGAACCTCCAGATCGTCGTCGTCGGCGACGGCCCCTCGATGGACTCCGTGAAGCGCACCCTCAAGGGCATGCCCGTCCACTTCGCCGGGCGTCTCTCGGGCCGGGACCTCGCCTACGCGTACGCGAGCTTCGACGTCTTCGTCCACACGGGCACCGAGGAGACCTTCGGCCAGACCGTGCAGGAGGCCCACGCGAGCGGGCTGCCCGTCGTCGCCCCGCGGGCCGGCGGGCCGATCGACCTCATCGGCCACGGCGAGGACGGCTACCTCTTCGACCCCGAGTCGAGCGGCGACGCCCACCTCCGCGAGTGCGTGGCGCGCCTCGTCGGCGACCAGGACCTCCGCGCCCGCATGGGCGAGGCAGGCCGCCGCCGCGTGCTCGACCGCTCCTGGGAGCGCATCTGCGACGAGCTGCTCGGCCACTACGGCGACGTCATCGCGAAGCGCCGCGGGGAGACCGCGCGCTCGAAGGCCCTGGCGCTCACGGCGGACTATCAGGTGACGGAGAACGGGGTAGGCTGAATCCGGTCCTGCGCGTCTCTCCCCGGGGTGCGCGGCCCTCGATTCGGGGCGTCGATGTCCCGACGTCGCCCAATCATCTGAGAAGGGAATTCCGTGTCCACTGTCACGACGGAAACCCAGCAGGCCTCCGGCCCCGCGCCGTCCGCGAAGAAGTCGCACATCGGCGGCACGCTCTACCGCGGCACCGAGGGCATGTGGTCCTGGGTCCTCCACCGCATCACCGGCGTCGCCATCTTCTTCTTCCTCCTCGTCCACGTGCTCGACACCTCGCTCGTGCGCGTGAGCCCGGAGGCCTACAACGCGGCCATGTCGGCCTACAAGACGCCGATCATGGGCCTGGGTGAGTCCGTCCTCGTCGGCGCGATCCTCTACCACGCGCTCAACGGCCTCCGCGTCATCCTCATCGACTTCCTCCCGGGCGGCGCGCGCCACCAGCGCCTCATGTTCTGGATCGTCGTCGCCGTCTGGGTCGTCCTCATGGCCGGCTTCCTCCCCGTCCACCTCTCGCACGTCTTCTCGCACTAGGGGGCCCCGACATGACGATCGACACCATCGAATACCCGCGCGTCGCGCGGACCGGCAAGGGCTCGAACTGGGAGAAGACCGGCTGGCTCTTCATGCGCGGCTCCGGCGTGCTCCTGGTCATCCTCATCTTCGGCCACCTCTTCACCAACCTCATGGTCGGCCAGGGCATCTCGGCCATCGACTTCGCCTTCGTCGGCGGCAAGCTCTCGCAGCCGTTCTGGCAGGTGTGGGACGCCCTCATGCTCATCCTCGCCTTCATCCACGGCGGCAACGGCATGCGCACGATCATCAACGACTACATCGCGAAGCCCGGCACGCGGAAGGCCCTCCAGGTGACGCTCGGCATCGTCGTGACGGTGCTCATCGTCCTCGGCCTGCTCGTCATCTTCACCTTCGACCCGTGCCCGGCCAACGGCGCCGCGGAGCTCCTCCCGAGCTTCTGCCCCGCCCGCTAGCGGCCCGCGACCTCAGAAAGCAGCGAAATCCACATGGCAGCACAGCAGATCGGCGACGTGCGCACGATCGACGGCGTCCACTACCACCAGCACGAGATCGTCATCATCGGCGCGGGCGGCGCCGGCATGCGCGCCGCCATCGAGGCCGCGCAGGGCGCGGACACGGCCGTCATCACGAAGCTCTACCCCACCCGCTCGCACACGGGCGCAGCGCAGGGCGGCATGGCCGCCGCGCTCGCGAACGTCGAGGAGGACGGCTGGGAGTGGCACACCTACGACACGGTCAAAGGCGGCGACTACCTCGTCGACCAGGACTCGGCCGAGATCCTCGCGAAGGAGGCCATCGAGGCCGTCCTCGACCTCGAGAACATGGGCCTGCCCTTCAACCGCACGCCGGAGGGCAAGATCGACCAGCGCCGCTTCGGCGGCCACACCCGCGACCACGGCAAGGCGGCCGTCCGCCGCGCCTGCTACGCCGCGGACCGCACGGGCCACATGATCCTCCAGACGCTCTACCAGAACTGCGTCAAGCACAACGTCAAGTTCTTCAACGAGTACTACGCCCTCGACCTCGTCATGAACACGGTCGACGGCGTCGAGCGCCCGGCCGCGGTCGTCGCGCTCGAGCTCAAGACGGGCGACCTCCACGTCTTCCAGGGCAAGGCCTTCATCTTCGCCACGGGCGGCTTCGGCAAGGTCTTCAAGACCACCTCGAACGCGCACACCCTCACCGGCGACGGCATGGGCATCATCTGGCGCAAGGGCCTCCCGCTCGAGGACATGGAGTTCTACCAGTTCCACCCGACGGGCCTCGCGGGCCTCGGCATCCTCCTCACCGAGGGCGCCCGAGGCGAGGGCGCGATCCTCCGCAACGCCTCCGGCGAGCGCTTCATGGAGCGCTACGCCCCTACGATCAAGGACCTCGCCCCGCGCGACATCGTCGCCCGCTCGATGGTCCAGGAGGTCCAGGAGGGCCGCGGCGCCGGCCCGCACAAGGACTACGTCCTCCTCGACTGCACGCACCTCGGCGCGGAGGTCCTCGAGACGAAGCTCCCCGACATCACCGAGTTCGCGCGCACGTACCTCGGCGTCGACCCGGTGACCGAGCCCGTCCCGGTCTACCCGACGGCCCACTACGCCATGGGGGGCATCCCGACGAACAACGACGCCGAGGTGCTCCGCAACGATCAGGAGGACGTCGTCCCCGGCCTCTACGCCGCCGGCGAGTGCGCCTGCGTCTCGGTGCACGGCTCGAACCGCCTCGGCACGAACTCGCTCCTCGACATCAACGTCTTCGGCAAGCGCTCGGGCCGCAACGCGGTCGAGTACGTGAAGACGGCCGAGTACGTGCCGCTGCCCGAGGACCCGGCCGCGTTCGTGCGCGGCATGGTCGAGTCGCTCCAGGCGAACACCGGCACCGAGTCGGTGGCCGGCATCCGCCGCGAGCTGCAGGAGACGATGGACGCGAACGCCCAGGTCTTCCGCACGAAGGACACGCTCACCGAGGCGACGAAGGTCATCCACTCGCTCCGCGAGCGCTACCGCAACATCTCGGTGCACGACAAGGGCCGGAAGTTCAACACCGAGCTCCTCGAGGGCATCGAGCTGGGCTTCCTCCTCGACCTCGCCGAGGTGCTCGTCTACTGCGCCCTCAACCGCGAGGAGTCGCGCGGCGGCCAC
The DNA here is from genome assembly GCA_910822395.1 of Pseudoclavibacter triregionum. Taxonomy (GTDB): domain Bacteria; phylum Actinomycetota; class Actinomycetes; order Actinomycetales; family Microbacteriaceae; genus Pseudoclavibacter; species Pseudoclavibacter triregionum. Next base: position 1,104,880 of record OU365335.1, on the reverse strand, counting down.
ATGCGCGACGACTTCCCGAAGCGCGACGACGAGAACTGGATGCACCACACGATGGCGTACCTCACGGGCGACCGGAAGTCGGCGGATCCCTCCGACCACATCCGCCTCGGCCGGAAGGCGGTCCGCATGACCCGCTACCAGCCGCAGGAACGCAAGTACTAGGACGAGAAGGGAATCCGCCACGCATGTCTGAGACCACGGCCGCGCCCATCGAGGCGCCGAAGCCCTTCAACGTCACGCTGAACATCCGCCGCTACGACCCCGAGGTCGACGCCGAGCCGCACTGGGAGTCGTTCGACGTCCAGATGTACTCGACGGACCGCGTGCTCGACGCGCTCCACCGCATCAAGTGGGACCAGGACGGCTCGCTCGCCTTCCGCCGCTCCTGCGCGCACGGCATCTGCGGCTCGGACGCGATGCGCATCAACGGCCGCAACCGCCTCGCGTGCAAGACGCTCGTGAAGGACCTCGACACCTCGAAGCCGATCACCGTCGAGGCGATCAAGGGCCTGCCGCTCGAGAAGGACCTCATCGTCGACATGGAGCCCTTCTTCGACGCGTACCGCGAGGTGCAGCCGTTCCTCCAGGCGACGTCGAAGCCGGAGAAGGAGCGCATCCAGTCGGTCGCCGACCGCGAGCGCTTCGACGACACGACGAAGTGCATCCTCTGCGCCGCGTGCACGACCTCGTGCCCGGTGTTCTGGACCGACGGACAGTACTTCGGCCCGGCCGCGATCGTGAACGCGCACCGCTTCATCTTCGACTCGCGCGACGAGGCCGCCGAGGTGCGCCTCGACATCCTCAACGACAAGGAGGGCGTGTGGCGCTGCCGCACGACCTTCAACTGCACCGAGGCGTGCCCGCGCGGCATCGAGATCACGAAGGCGATCGCCGAGGTGAAGCAGGCCGTCATCCGCGGCCGCCGCTAGGCTCAGCCGGCGAGACGTCGAAGGCCCCGGGAGCTCGGCTCCCGGGGCCTTCCTCGTTGAGGGGGCGGGCGCGGACGCTAGCCGCGGGCGGCCTCGCGGGCCTCGGCGGCGCTCGTCGTGTCGCAGGCCGCCTGGGCGCGGGCGCGGGCCTCGTCGAGGGTGACCTCCCTGAGGGCGGCGCGGACGCCGGCGAAGGCGGCCGGCGTCATCGAGAGGCTCTTCACCCCGAGGCCGACGAGCACGACCGCGAGCGCCGGGTCGGCCGCGGCCTCGCCGCACACGCCGATGGGCTTGCCGGTGCGCTCCCCCGCCTCGCCGATGAGGCGGAGCATGCGGAGGACGGCCGGGTGCCACGGGTCCTGCATCGTCGCGACGGTGCCGAGCAGGCGATCCGCGGCGAGCGTGTACTGGGTGAGGTCGTTCGTGCCGACTGAGACGAAGTCGCTCGAGGCGAGGATCTGCTCGCAGAGGACGGCCGCCGAGGGCACCTCGATCATCGAGCCCGCGACCTTGATGCCGAGCTCGCGGCAGAGGCCCGTGAAGTACTCGCTCTCCTCGGCGTCGGCGATCATCGGCGCCATGACCCAGAGCTCCGCCTCGCTCGCGGCCTGGGCGTTCGCGAGCGCCGTGAGCTGGTCGCGGAGGATCTGCTCGTGCGCGCGGAGGACGCGGATGCCGCGCAGGCCGAGCGCCGGGTTCGGCTCCTCGCGGTCGGTGAGGAAGGCGAGGGGCTTGTCGGCGCCGGCGTCGAGGACGCGCGCGACGACCTTCTTGCCGGGGAAGGCCTGCAGCAGCTCCGTGTAGGTGCGGGTCTGCTCCTCGACGCTCGGCGCCTCGGCGGCGTCGAGGAAGAGGAACTCGGTGCGGAACAGGCCGACGCCCTCGGCGCCGAGCTCGACGGCGCGCGCCGTGTCGGCGGGCTTGCCGACGTTCGCGAGGATCTGCACGGGCGTGCCGTCGGCGAGGGCGCCGGGCTCGAGCGGGGTGTCGGCGACGCTCGCGAGGGCCTCCTGGGCGGTGCGGGCCTCGGCGAGCTCGTCGTCGCTCGGGTCGGCGACGACGAGGCCGCGGGCGGCGTCGACGATGAGCGTCTGGCCCTCGGCGATCCCGTCGGCGCCGGCGACGCCGACGACGGCGGGCAGCGAGCGGTCGCGGGCGAGGATGGCCGTGTGCGAGCTCGGGCCGCCGTCGCGGGTGACGAGCGCGAGCACCTTGCCGAGCTCGAGCTGAGCCGTGTCGGCCGGGGCGAGGTCGTGGGCGATGAGGATGAACGGCTCCGCGCGCTGCGGGACGCCCGGCGCGGGCACGCCGCGCAGCTCCGCGACGACGCGCTGCGAGACGTCGCCGAGGTCGGTCGCGCGCTCGGCCATGTAGCCGCCCATCGAGACGAGCAGCTCGCGGAAGGCGCCGAAGGCCTCGAACACGGCGCGCTCGCCGTTCATGCCGGCGTCGATGCGGGATCCCGCCTCCTCGGCGATCGACGGATCCTGCGCCATCATCGCCTGCGCGTCGAGGACCTCCTTCGCGGGGCCCTCGGCGGCCTCGGAGCGGCGGCCGAGCTCGGCGGCCACGGCCGCGAGGGCCTTCGCGACGCGCTCCTTCTCGGCGGCGGGATCGCCGGAGAGGGGCTCGGCGCCGGGCTCGGGGAGCGGGTCCGGCATGCGGACGGCTTCGCCGATCGCGATGCCCTGGCCCACGCCGACGCCGGTGAGCTCGCTGCGGCCGCTGGGGTTCATGTCCGTCTCCTTCGTGCGCGGGCGCGTCCGGGCGGGGAGCTGGGCGCGACGATCCCGGTCGATCAAGCCTACGACCGGAACCCCGGCGCGACCGGCGCGTTCAGCGCGCTCGGAGGCTCGCCGCCCTGAGCTTCCTTCCGGATCGCTCTGATCTACTGGCCGGGTGAGCCCTTCCACGAGCACCAGCAGCCCCTCCGGCACGGGCGACGGCGAGAACCTCCCGGTCGAGCGGACGGTCTTCCCGCCCTTCCCCGACCTCCACGAGGCCGACGGGGCGATGGAGAAGCTCAAGCTCGTCATGGCCTGGGTGCAGTCGATGCGGCCCGTCCGCGTCTTCAAGCACTTCGGCGACTCGAACGGCGCGATCCTCGCGGGCGGCATGTCCTACTCGGCGATCTTCTCGCTCTTCGCGGCCGTGTGGGCGCTCTTCTCGGCGATGGCGCTCATCCTCCGCGACAACCAGGGCCTGCGCGACCTCGTCATGGGGGCGCTCGAGTCGGCGGCCCCGGGGCTCGTCGGCGAGGACGGCGTCATCAAGCCGTCCATCCTCGACCAGGCGGGCGTGTTCGGCATCACGGGCGTCATCGCGGTCATCGGCTCGCTCTGGACGGCGCTCGGATGGCTCTCGGGCTCGCGCTCGGCCATCCGCAAGATCTTCGACGTGCCGGTCTCGCCGCCGACGAGCTTCATCATGCTCAAGCTCAAGGACCTCGGCATCATGCTCGCCTTCGGGCTCGCGATGATCCTCTCCTCGCTGCTCTCGGTGGCGAGCACCGGCCTGCTCAAGTGGATCGCCGGGCTCATGGGCATCGCCGAGGACGAGCCGGTGACGCTCTTCCTCCTGCGCTGCGTCTCGATCCTCGTCGTGGTCGCGGCCGACACGCTCATCCTCGCGATGCTCATGCGCGTGCTCACGGGCCTGCGCATCCCGACGCGGACGCTCTTCATCGGCGCCCTCATCGGAGGCGTGCTCGTGCAGATCCTCAAGCTCGCCGGCAGCGCGCTCCTCGGCGGGGCCTCCTCGAACCCGATCGCCGCGAGCTTCGCGGTGCTCCTCGGCGTGCTCATCTTCTTCAACCTGCTCTGCACGGTGCTCCTGCTCACCGCCGCGTGGATCAAGGTGACGATGGACGACCTCGGCGCCTCGCCGCGGAAGCTCACGGCGAAGGAGGCCGACGAGGCCGCGGCCGTGACCGAGCTGCAGGCCCGCCGCGAGCGCCTCGCCGCCGACCGGATCCGCCTCCACTCCGAGCTCGCCTCGACGCCGCGCTGGCGCCGCCGGAGCATCCGCCGCGCCTACGAGGGCGTCGTCGCCGAGGAGCGCGCGCTCTTCGAGGAGGACAAGCGCCGCCGCATGGGCCTCGACGCCGACGGCGTGCCCGACCCGAAGGAGCCGGAGCGCTCGGAGCGGAAGGGCTTCACGGAGGACGCCTCCCCCGCCCGCGATGAGGTGTACGCGCGGAACTCGCTCGCGATCGCGGTCGACGAGCGCGAACGACCGGGGAGGGGCGGGCGCGACCGCTAGCTGGATTCGACGCCGAAGCGGGCCGCGAGGTCGGCCTGCACGAGGCGGCGGACGACGCCTTCGAGCTCTTCGACGACGGCCGCGACGGGCGCCTCGCCGCGGCAGCTCGCGAGGGGGCGGTCGTCGTCGAAGGCCTCGAGGCCGGCGGGCTCGGCGGGGGCCGGATCGCCCGACTCCTCGCGCGTCGCCGCCCACTCGCGGCGGAGGCGGATGGCGACGAGCGCGGGGCTGCGTTCGAGGGACGCCATGACCCCGCCCGTCACGCCGTCGCGGAACTCGGCGAGGGCCTCGCGCTGCGCCTCCGATCCGCGCTCCCCGGCGATGGCGTCGGCGAGGGCCGGCTCGATGCGGCCGAGGGCCTGCGCGGAGGTCGTGCGCGCGAGCTCGACGATGCCGGGCCAGCCCCAGGCGTCCATGAGCGGGCGGGCCTCCTCGGAGAGCGCGCCGGGGGCGGCGATCGCGGCGCGGAAGCGCTCGGCGCCGGCCGGGGTCGCGCCGGCCTCGACGGCGGGGCGGGGATACCAGGCGGGCAGGTGCATGGGCTCGCGCGGGTGGCGGGCGAGATCGTCGAGCCACTGCGCGTCGCTGGGGATGGGCGTCTGGCCGGGGTCGGACTGCCAGGGGAAGCCGGCCTGCTCGCCCCAGAACCAGCGGCGATCCCAGTTCCAGTTCACCTCGAAGACGCCGTCGGGGTCGATGCGGGCGGAGGCGGAGAGCCAGGTGCCGCGATCCGGCTCGGCCATCCCCTCGCGGAGCTCGACGAAGGCGTCGTGGACGCCCTTCGGGAGGCTCACCGTGCGCGGCTGGCCCTCGAGGTCGAGCGCGGTCGCGGCCGAGTAGACGAGGTCGGCCGCCTGGCCCCAGAACAGGCTCGCGCTCGTCCATTCGCCCTCGGGCATGGCCGACATCCAGCCCTCCGCGATCCGCTGGAAGCGGGCGTTCATCTCGCTGGCCGGCATGGCCATGGGCGGCTCCTCTCGTCGTGGGCGGGCGCGTGGGCGCGGACGCCTGGCCAGGGTAGCCGGGCAGGGTGTCGGGGCCGGCGCGGGCCTAGCGCGGGATGCCCGCCTCGAGCAGCTCGCGGGCGATGCGCAGCACGCCCTCCTCGACCTCCTCGCGGAGCTCGGCGAGCGGACCCTCGGTCGCGGCGCGGGCGTCGGCGATCGTGCCCGGCGCCGCCTCGAGGCCCTCCGGTGCCTCGCGGCCTGTGAGGCCCACCCAGGCGCGGACGAGCTCGCCGCAGGGGCGCGGGTCGACGAGGCCCCAGAAGTCGACCGGGGCGTCGTCCATGACGAGGTCGCGGGCCCGCTCGCCGGCCTCCGAGCCGGCGGGCTGCGCGAGGCCCTCTGCGAGGGCGCGGTCGCCGGCGACCCGCCGCTCGATGCAGCCGCGGAGGGCGGCGATCCACTCGGACCAGGGCTCCGTGCGGGAGAGGGCCGCGAGCTCGCCGGGCAGGGGTGCTCCGGCGTCGAGGGCGGGGGCGGGCGCTGCGTCGGCGCCGAGGCCGCTCGGGGCGGGGAGCCAGCTCGGCCAGTGATCAGCATCGCGCGGGTTGAGCTCGAGGAACTCGGTCGTCCAGTCGGCGTCGCTCGGGATGATCTTCCCGCCGGGAGCCGGCGGCTCGAGCGGCATGCCCTCGTGCGTGCCCGCGTAGGTGCGGCGCTCGAAGTCGCGTCGGAAGCTCGCGCCCCCGGCCTCGAGGCGGCCGGAGAGGAGCGTCCAGGCCCCTGCGCCCGGGCGAGCCTCGGCGGCGCGGGCCTTCGAGAGGGCGATCTTGAGCTTCGGGGGGATGGGCCAGGGCGTGCGGGCGCCGTCGGCGGCGATCCTCGCGCCCGAGCCGTAGCTCCGGCCCGCGCAGCTCGACCAGGCGAGCTCGCACGCCTCGCCGTCCGCGAGCGGCGGGAGCTCGGCGCGCCAGGCGGCCTCGAGCGCGGCATCCTGCACGGCCTCCTGCTGGGTCATGCGTCCTCCTCGGGTCCGGACCCCGCGCCGGATCAGCGCTTGGGCGTCTCCGGAACGTACAGGTCGATCTCGACGCCGTCCTTATCGACGGGGATGTACGGAGTGCCGTTGCGGTCGGTGATCTCGAAGGTGTGGCCCGTGGGCGGGCCGGCGACCGTGCGGTTCGGGTCGATGGGATGCGGCCGCTCGGAGAAGTCGGTGTGCCGCTCGACGACGAACGGGCCCTCGCCCCGGCGGATCGCATCCGCGAGCGCGTTCTCGATGTTCGACTGGAGCGGCGAGTTCGCGGGCCGCGACTGGGGGATCGCGTTGATGTCCTCGATCGGGCCGCGCAGCTGGGCACCCGAGCCGTGGCCCCGGTTGGGGCTGAAGAGCTCGCCGAGCGGTCCCCACGCGCTATCCTTCGCGGACGTCGGGCTGCCCCCGCCCCTGCGGAACATGTCCGACTGGCCCTGGGGCGCGGTCGTGTCGGCGACGAAGCGGTTGTAGACGGGGACGCCCTGCGAGTTCGTCTCGATGACCGTCTTGCCGTCGTCGAGCACGTAGCGGTGGTCGGGCTTGAAGGGCATGCCGTCCGGCCCCGAGCCGACCTTGAGGGATGGATCGCCGTTGCCGGTCGTCGTCGTGTAGTGGTGCGAGACGTTCTCGGGCGGGAATTCCCGGCCCGAGGAGGAGACGAGGTTGCCGGTCTGGGGGTTGATCGTCGCCCCGGTGTCGTAGGGCCCGTCGTGGAGGCCCATCTTCGCGGAGTCGACGCCGTCGATGCGGCCGCCCGGCGGGACGTCGGGGCTGTAGCCGGCCTCGGTCGTCCAGCGACCGGCGTCGCCCGCCTTGCCGGCGTCGCCCGCCTTGCCGGCGTCGCCCGCCTTGCCGGCGTCGCCCGCCTTGCCGGCGTCCGCGGCCTTCCCGGCGTCCGCGGCCTTCCCGGCGTCCGCGGCCTTCCCGGCGTCCGCGGCCATCGAGCCCGCCTGGCCGACCTTGCCGAGCTTCGTGACCTTCGTCGGGGCGAGCGGCAGCGTGAGGATGTTGTACGCGAGCACGCCCGCGCCCGCGGCCTTCGTCTCCTCGTTCCCGCCGGTCATCTCCTTCCAGAGCGCGCCCCACACGTCGCCCGCGTGGTCGAGGCTCCAGCTGCCGTCGCTCTGGTCGTAGCCGATGAGGCCGCCCATGCCGAGCCAGGACGACTTCATCGTGTCCCACGACCAGCCGTGCTCGTCGATGCCGAGGAGGGCGCCGAGGCCCTGAAGATCGCCGAGGAGGCCGTTGAGGAGGCCGCGGAGGAACTGGCCCGTGTCCCTGAGGAGGCCGCCCGTCTTCTCGACGCAGGACTCGCCGGCCTTGCTGGAGCTCGCCTCGTCCTGCTCGTCCGCCTGCCGCCGGAGATCGTCGCCGCGGTCGATGTGGAGCTCGGCGAGGTCGCCGATGAGGTCGGGCACCGAGCTGCCCCAGCGGTCGCGGTAGGCCTCCGCGTCGGGGCCGAGCCAGTCGACGCCCTCGACCTCCGAGCGGAAGCTCGAGGCGAGGGAGCGGAGCATCCGCTCGTTCGTCGAGAAGACGCCGCTCAGCGAGCGCAGCTGCTCAGTGTCCGCTCCGAACATGCCTGTGGCCATCGTGGAACGCCCCCTCCGGTCTCGCGCAGCCTCGTCGGCTTCGACCGTAGACGAGGGTCGCGGGTCCTGTCGCTGGGGAGAAGTCCCCATCCCGACGACGCGCAGGGCAGTGCGGGGACCCCGTCGCCTGCGCGACGAGCCGGGCGGCTACCATACCGCCACAGCGAGACCGGCGGCAGGGGGATGACATGCGCGATGCGCCGTCCCGGCACCTCGTCGATCCGGCCCGGAGCCCGCTCGCCGACCGGCGGGGCGACGGCTTCGTCGTCACCGAGTCGACGCGCCGCGTCCTCGCCCTCGACCGCTCCCGCCAGCGCCTCCTCGCCGAGGCCGCTCTCGCGGGCGAGCGGGTCATCCTCCTCACCGGCGAGCGCACCGCGACGACCCACGCCTACGACCAGCTCGCCGAGGCGAGCGGCGCGGCCTGGGTCGTCCGCTCGCGGCACGGCCTCCGCGACGCCCGCACGGGCCGCCGGCTCGAGCGGGTCGAGGACGTCCTCTCCCCCGCCGGCGAAGACGCCGAGCGCGCCCCCGAGCACGCGCGCCCGCCCGCCTCGGAGACGACCCGCATCGACCTCGCCTGCTCGCTGCGCCACCGCAACCCCGCCCGCGCCGAGTTCGGCGCCGCCCTCGAGGCGATCGCCGACGAGCTCCTCGGCCTCGACGACGCCGAGCTCTCGTGGGGCGCCGCCGAGCCCGCCCTCGTGCCGTGGGACGGCGAGGAGGTCGCCGAGTGGATCTCGGGCCGCATCGACCGCTCGCCCTTCCTCTGCATCTCCGGCGTCGCGGGCGACGGACGCCGGCTCGCCGCGACCCTCCGGGCACAGCTCACGAGCCAGGGCGCCGAGGAGCTCCTCTCGGTCGCCGTCGACGCGGGCCCGCTCGACTCCGAGGAGGCGCGCGAGCGCCTGGCCGCCCTGCCCGAGACCCTCGCCGCGCTCGCCGAGGAGGGCCTCCCGCTCTTCGCCATGGCCCACGCCCGCTACGCGCGCGCCGACCTCCTCCACGGGCCGACCCTCGAGATGCCGCCCGTGCCGATGACGATGCTCATCGGGGCGCCGGGCGTCGCGCGGCTCGGCCTCGACATCCCCGCCCTCGCCGAGCGGCACGACGCCTACGCGATCGGCGAGCCGCGGCGGCCGGGCGTCGTCGTGGGATTCGGGGACGACATCCGCCCCACGAACTTCGTCGACCTCAGCGAGCTGCTCGCCGAACTCGACGGCGACCGCGTCGGCGACGCGCTCGGCGAGGGCGGCGCGGCGCAGCTGCTCGGGCCGGAGTGGCGGGCGGTGTTCGGCGGCGGCGAGGCCGAGGAGCAGACCGAAGCGCTGCCGGAGGACACGATCGAGCCCGCCGACGAGGGCGACGCGCCCGTCGAGCTCACGCTCCCCCCGCCCGCCGAGGGATGGGAGGCCGGCCATGCCTCGTGAGGCCACCGTCATCAGCCGCATGCCGATCGGCATCGACGAGCTCGTCCGGCTCATCGACGTCGCCGAGCGCCCGCTCGCGGTGCAGGGCATCGACGCCGGCGTCTCCGCGGCGATCCTCTCCCCCGACGGCCGCATCGCGTGCACGATCTCGGCGCCCCTGCGCCTCCTCTCGCCGCACGAGCTCGAGCGGATCCTCCCCGGCGAGGAGCTCGACCCCGAGCTCGACCTCTGGTGGCACGCGGCCACGGCGCCCCTCGACGACGACGGCACGGGCGTCGCGCTCCTCGAGCGACTGGCGGACATGGTCGACGGGCGGGTCGTCGTGGAGCCCCGGGCGCGGCTCGACGACGACGCGCGCGCCTAGACTGGACCGCATGCCCCGCACCATCCGCATCGCCTCCGTGAACGTGAACGGCGTCCGCGCCGCCTTCCGGAAGGGGATGGTCGAGTGGCTCGAAGCCCGCGACGTCGACATCCTCGCCCTCCAGGAGGTGCGCGCCTCGACCGCCGACCTCACGGGCCTGCTCGGCGAGGAGTGGCACGTCGTCCACGACGCCGCGACCGCCAAGGGCCGCGCGGGCGTCGCCGTGGCGTCCCGGATGCCGATCCAGGCGGCGCGCACCGAGTTCGGGCATCCCGAGTTCGACACCGCCGGCCGCTGGCTCGAGGCCGACTTCGACGTCGACGGCACCCCGCTCACGGTCGTCTCGGTCTACGTCCACTCGGGCGAGGCCGACACCCCGAAGCAGGAGGAGAAGTGGCGCTTCCTCGACGGGATGACGCAGCGCCTCCCCGAGCTCGCCCTCGGCGACCCGCACGTGCTCGTCACCGGCGACTTCAACGTCGGCCACACGACGCGCGACATCAGGAACTGGAAGGGCAACGTGAAGCGGGCCGGATTCCTCCCCCGCGAGCGCGCCTACTTCGACCGCTTCTTCGGCGAGCGCGGGGCCGACGTCGCCTGCGCCGACGAGACGACCGGCACCGGCCACGGCTGGGTCGACGTGGGGCGCCGCCTCTCCGGCGACGTCGACGGCCCGTACACCTGGTGGTCGCAGCGCGGCAAGGCCTTCGACAACGACACGGGCTGGCGCATCGACTACCACATGGCCACCCCGACGCTCGCGGAGCGGGCGTCCGCCTACGCCGTCGACCGCGCCGCCTCGTACGACACGCGATGGTCCGACCACGCGCCCGTCGTCGTCGACTACACGTTCGAGAAGGAATCCCCTCGATGACCTCCACCGCTCAGATGACCGCCACGAAGCCGGCGGCCCCGAAGCCGCTGCTCTTCTCGGGCATGCAGCCCTCCGCCGACTCCCTCCACCTCGGCAACTACGTCGGCGCGCTCACCAACTGGGTGAAGATGCAGGACGACTTCACGGCGGTCTACTGCGTCGTGAACCAGCACGCCATCACGACGCCCTTCGAGCCGGCCGAGCTCGCGGCCCGCACGCGCGCGACCGCGGCGCAGTACATCGCGGCCGGGATCGACCCGGAGAAGTCGATCCTCTTCGTCCAGTCGCAGGTGCCCGCGCACGCCGAGCTCGGCTGGGTGCTCCAGACGATGACGGGCTTCGGCGAGGCCTCGCGCATGACGCAGTTCAAGGACAAGTCGCAGCGCCACGGCGCCGAGAACACGAACGTCGGGCTCTTCACCTACCCGATGCTCATGGCGGCCGACATCCTCCTCTACAACGCGGCCGCCGTGCCCGTCGGCGAGGACCAGCGCCAGCACCTCGAGCTCACGCGCGACCTCGCGAACCGCTTCAACTCGCGCTACGGCGAGACGTTCACGCTGCCGGAGGGGTTCATCCCGAAGGAGTCGGCGAAGGTCTACGACCTCCAGGAGCCGACGGCGAAGATGTCGAAGTCGGCCGCGTCGGATGCCGGGCTCCTCCGCATCCTCGACGAGCCGGGCGTCACGAAGAAGAAGATCATGCGCGCGGTGACCGACGCCGACGGCGAGATCCGCTTCGACCGCGAGGCGAAGCCGGGCGTCTCGAACCTCCTCACGATCTTCTCCGTGCTTTCGGGCCGTGCGATCGCGGACGTCGAGGCCGAGTTCTCGGGCCGCGGCTACGGCGACCTCAAGAAGGGCCTCGTCGAGGTCGTGGAGGCGACCTTCGGACCGATCCGCGAGCGCACGAACGAGCTCCTCGGCGACCTGGCCGAGCTCGACCGGCTCCTCGACCGCGGCGCCGAGCGCGCGGCGGCGATCGCCGAGCCGACCCTCGCGACGGTCTACGAGCGCATCGGCTTCCCGAAGCCCCGGCGATAGCGCTCGGGGCTCCGCGGACCGGCCTCACCCGCGCATTCTCGGCCCCGCCCCTCGCCAGCCTGGCACACTTCGCAGTGCCGATTCACGCGGCGAGCGGGCGGGCCGACGGCGTCCCCTGCCGTTGCGCGGATCGCGCCGGCTCGGCCCACGGGAACAGCTCTTCGGCACTGCGAAGTGTGCCGGCCTGCTCGGGACCCAGGAGTCCCTCGACCGCTTCGACGACGGCATCCTGCCGCCGCCAGACCATGTCTCCGGTGAAGCGGAGCGTGGCGAATCCCCGCCGCGCCATCTCGAGGTCTCGCTCGTAGTCGCGCTCGCGGTCGAGATGCGTGTCGCGACCGTCGGCTTCGAGGATGACCGAGCCGAGGCGGCCGTCCGCGCGTCGGCCGCGGCCGAGCGGGAACTGCGGCTCCATGCGATATCCGGCACGGCGAAGAAGGCAGCGGAGCGCCGTCTCGAGCCCGGACTCCGCCCGCCCGTCGACCCACTCGGCGATCTCCCGGTACCGCACCGGCAGCGCCTCGACGACGGCCTCGAGCTGGGTCGCGGACACCTGCCGCCTGTGGAGGGCGCTGTCCCAGATCGCGACCGCTTCGACGAACGGCAGGCAGCGCGCGGCCTGCCAGAGCGCGTTGCGCGTCCCGACCGTCCACGGCTCGACCTCCTCCGGGAACGGCAAGTCCGCCCAATGCGCGTGCTCGGCGCCTCGGCGGGAGCACTGCAGATGGAGCGGCTGCTCGAATCTCGTCCAGAGGCCCGCGGCGGCGGCCGCGCTCTGGCAGGCCAGGCGGGAGCCGCTCGCGATGGCCGTCCGGAGCGCGGGGTGCAGCTCGGGCGTGGCATAGACCCCGTATCGAACGCGGATGAGGGCGCCCGCCGCGACCTGCCGTTCGAGGCCGCGGCGAGTCACGCCGACCTCGTAGAGCTCCTTCCTCCTCCAGGCTCGGCCGAGCTCCCCCTTCCTCGCCGCGAGCCAATCCGGCTCCGACGCCCACCCGTCCTCCTGCGTCCCGATCATGCGCGGCATCGTGCCCGTCCCGCGACCTCGCGGGTCCGCGGAGGACGTGAGCCTGTGGACGCGTCGCCGTCCACACCCCCAATCGGCGGGCACCGGCGCGCGAGCCTCCCGAGGCCGGCTGTGCTCGCGGCTCGGCACACCCTGCAGGAGATTCGAGGGAGCGAGGCCCGGAGCGCGAGCACGACCAGGGGTTTCTCGACGAGGCCCCCGCCGCGCGAAGAATCAACTGCGAACTGTGCCAGCGGGGCAGGCAGGCGGGGCGCGAGCATCCCTCGACATCGGCGAATCGTCGAGATCGATCCCGGTAGCCTGGAGCAATGACCACCGCACTCGTGATCCTGCCGACGTACAACGAGCGCGAGAACCTCGACATGATCGTCCAGCGGGTGCTCGACGCCGACCCGCGCATCAGCGTGCTCATCGTCGACGACAATTCCCCCGACGGCACGGGCGAGCTCGCGGACGCCTTCGCGGAGCGCGACGAGCGCGTGACGGTGCTCCACCGCCCCGGCAAGCTCGGGCTCGGCACGGCGTACCTCGAGGGCTTCGCGATCGCGATCGAGCGCGGCTTCGACTACGCCTTCGAGTTCGACGCCGACGGCTCGCACCCGGCCGACCGCCTGCCGGCCTGCCTCGACGCGCTCGACGCGGGCGCCGACCTCGTCATCGGCACGCGGTGGATCCCCGGCGGGAAGACCGAGAACTGGCCGCTCTACCGGCAGCTCATCTCCCGCGGCGCCTCTATCTACGCGCGCGTGCTGCTGCGCTCGAAGCTCCACGACCTCACGGCCGGCTTCCGCGGCTACCGCACCTCGGCCCTCGCCGAGGCGCACCTCGAGACGGTCCGCTCGGCTGGCTACTGCTTCCAGATCGAGACGGCGTGGATGTTCGAGCGCCGCGGCTACGACGTCGTCGAGATCCCGATCACCTTCGTCGAGCGCGAGCTCGGCGCCTCGAAGATGTCGTCCGGCATCATCGTCGAGGCCCTCTGGCGCGTGCTCGCCTGGGGCGTCGGCTCGCGCCTCGCCGACGTCGCGCGCCTGTTCGGCGGGCACCGATGAGCGAGCCCCGCATCCGCTTCGACGCCTCGACGACGATCCCCACGATCCACGGGGAGTTCGAGGTCCGCGCCTACACCGACACGACGACGAGCGACGTCCACCTCGCGATCTGCTCGGGCGAGCTGCGCGACGACGCCATCGTGCGCCTCCACTCGGAGTGCCTCACGGGCGAGGCGCTCGGCTCGCTGAAGTGCGAGTGCGGCCCGCAGCTGCGCGCGGCGCTCGACGCGATCGGCCACGACGGCGGCGTCGTCGTCTACCTCCGCGGCCACGAGGGCCGCGGCATCGGCCTCGTGAACAAGCTCCGCGCCTACGCGCTCCAGGAGCAGGGCCTCGACACCGTCGACGCGAACCTCGCGCTGGGACTCCCCGCCGACGCCCGCGAGTACGTCGCGGCGGCGCAGATCCTCGAGGACCTCGGCATCCGCCGCCTGCGCCTGCTCACGAACAACCCCGCGAAGGCCGAGGCGCTCGAGGCGCAGGGCCTCCGCGTCGACGAGCTCATCCCCCTCGAGGTCGGCATCGAGCCCGAGAACCGCGGCTACCTCGAGGCGAAGGCGAAGCGGATGGGCCACACCCTCTCGCACTCCTTCCTCGAGAGCCCCGCGGCCACGGCCCTCGGCGTCGAGAGCGCGGGGCCTTGCCTCGTGGACGAGCAGGATCTCCAGGACCTCCAGGACCTCCCCCAGGGCGGGCCCGCGGCCGACGGCGGCCTCGCGCCCGACGACGCCTCCTGACGGGGCCGGCCGGCGGGCGGGCGGCCGCGCGCTGGCGCCCCGATAGGATTCAGTCCATGGACATCCTCAAGATCATCCTCGTCATCCTCCACTTCGTCGGCCTCGCGTCGCTGCTCGGCTCGTTCCTCGTGCAGGTGAAGGAGATCGGCCAGGGCAAGGGCCGCGTGCTCACGGGGATGTTTCACGGCGCCCTCACGATGCTCGTCACGGGCCTCGCCCTCTACGGCGTGCACATGGGCATGGGCCACGAGCTCAACCACATGAAGCTCGGCATCAAGTTCCTCGTGCTCGTCGTCATCACCGTGCTCGTGCTCATGTACCGCAAGAAGGAGGTCGTCCCGAGCGGCGTCCTCTGGGGCATCGGCGGGCTCACGCTCCTCAACGTCATCCTCGCGGTCGCCTGGCACTAGGCCGGCGCCCGAGACGCGGAAGCGGGCGGATCCTCTGGGGATCCGCCCGCTTCGTCGTTGGCGCGAGCGCGCCGGCTAGATGACCGACCAGCCGCCGTCGACCGGCAGGTTCACGCCCGAGATGAACGAGGCCTCGTCGCTCGCGAGGAAGCAGATCGCGGCCGCGAGCTGCTCGGACTCGCCCATGCCGGGGATCGTCGCCTGCATCGTCGGGCCGAGGCGCATGGCGGTGTTCTGGGAGTTCATCGGCGCCTCGATGTTCGTCTTCACGGCGCCCGGGGCGACCGCGTTGCAGCGGATGCCGTCGTGGCGGTAGACGGCCGCGGTGTTCTGCGTGATGCCGACGACGGCGTGCTTCGAGGCCGCGTAGGCGACGCCCGAGATCGAGCCGCGGAGGGACGCCTCGCTCGAGACGTTGACGATCGAGCCCGACTTCCGCTCGGCCATGCCGGGGAGGACGGCGCGGATGAGCCGGACCATCGAGGCGACGTTGATGCCGAGCACGCGCTCAAGGGTGGCGTCGTCGATCTCGGCGGCGGGGAGGAAGCCGTCCATGATGCCGGCGTTGTTCACGAGGACGTCGACCTGGCCGCCCGCGGCCTCGATGAGCTTCTCCGGGGCGTCGGCCGCGGCGATGTCGGCCGTGACGGTGATGATCTCGCCGTGCTCGGCCTTGAGCTCGCCGAGGCGCTCGGCGGAGAGGTCGGCGGCCACGACCTTGGCGCCCTCGGCCGCCATGCGGACGGCGGTGGCGCGGCCGATGCCGGACCCGGCGCCGGTGGCTACGCCCCGTGCCCGCCGTGCCTGCGGAGCAGGCTCTGGAAGCCGGTCTCGCCCGTGGAGATCGAGGTGCCGGCGCGGCTCGCGCGCTTCGCGAGGCGGTCCTCGTCGCGCTCGGCGAAGCCCGCGACCGCCGACTCGTCGGCGAGGAGGAGCGTCGCGAGCTGCGAGGCGGCGCGGCGCACGCGATCCTGGAGATCGCGGCCGCCCTCCCCCGCGCCGAAGTCGTCCGTCGCGGCGAAGACGCCGGTCGGGACGGTCACGGCGCGGAGGTACGCGAAGAGCGGGCGCATGGCGTGCTCGATCATGAGCGAGTGGCGGGGCGTGCCCGCGGTCGCGGCGAGGAGGACGGGCGTGCCCTCGATGGAGCCGGGGTCGACGGCATCCCAGAACATCTTGAACAGGCCCGAGTAGCTGGCCGAGAACACGGGCGAGACCGCGATGAGGCCGTCGGCCGCGGCGACGAGCTCCTTCGCCTCGGTGAGCGCGGGGCTCGAGAGGCCGCCGCCCGCCATCGCCTGCGCGAGGTCGAGCGTGAGGTCGCGCAGCGCGATGTGTCGGATCTCGGCGGCCTCGCCGCGCGAGGTCACCTGGGCCTGGGTCGCGTCGGCGAGCTGGTCGGCGAGATTGCGGGTCGAGGAGGGGACGCCGAGTCCGGCGGAGACGACGACGATGAGGCGGGACATGGTGCTCCTGTGGGGATCGAGCGGACGGGGACGGCGGGCGGGCCCGCTAGGCCTCGTCGGCGAAGGCGGAGGCGGGGATGCGCACCCGCTCGGGGCGCTCGAGCAGCTCCGCCTCGGCGGCGCGCTCGGCGGCCTCCTCGGCGGCCGGGCGGGCGGGCTCGACGCGGTGGAACGGGGCGTCCGGGCCCTGGGCGAGCATCGAGGCGTGCGTGGGCGGGTCGCTCGGGACGTGCGCGGGGCGGCGGGCCTCGAACTCGCGGCGCAGCGCCGGCACGACCTCGCGGCCGAGGATCTCGATCTGCTCGAGGACGACGTCGAGCGGCAGGCCGGCGTGGTCCATGAGGAAGAGCTGGCGCTGGTAGTCGCCCGCGTAGTCGGCGAAGCCGAGGGTGCGCTCGATGACCTGCTCGGGCGTGCCGACGGTGAGCGGCGTCGAGCGCGCGAAGTCCTCGAGCGACGGGCCGTGGCCGTAGACCGGGGCCTCGTCGAAGTACGGGCGGAAGCGGCGCTTCGCCTCGGCCTCGGTCTCGGCCATGAAGACCTGGCCGCCGAGGCCCACGATCGCCTGCTCCGCGGCGCCGTGGCCGTAGTGCTCGAAGCGCTCGCGGTAGAGCCGCACCATCTGCTGGGTGTGCTCCTTGTTCCAGAAGATGTTGTTGTGGAAGAAGCCGTCGCCGTAGTACGCGGCCTGCTCGGCGATCTCGGGGGTGCGGATCGAGCCGTGCCAGACGAACGGAGGCACGCCGTCGAGCGGCGCGGGCGTCGAGGTGTAGCCGCGCAGCGGGGTGCGGAACTCGCCCTCCCAGTTCACGATCTCCTCGCGCCAGAGGCGGCGCAGCAGGTGGTAGTGCTCGATGGCGAGCGAGACGCCCTTGCGGATGTCGTAGCCGAACCACGGGTAGACGGGGCCCGTGTTGCCGCGGCCGAGCATGAGGTCCATGCGGCCGCCGGAGAGGTGCTGGAGCATCGCGTAGTCCTCGGCGAGCTTCACGGGGTCGTTCGTCGTGATGAGCGTCGTCGAGGTGGAGAGCGTGAGGCGCTCGGTCTTCGCGGCGAGGAAGCCGAGCATCGTCGTCGGGCTCGAGGGCACGAAGGGCGGGTTGTGGTGCTCGCCGGTCGCGAAGACGTCGAGGCCGACCTCCTCGGCCTTCTGGGCGATGGCCATGATCGCCATGAGGCGCTCGTGCTCGCTGGGGGTGCGGCCGGTCGTCGGGTCGCGGGTCACGTCGCCGACGCTCATGATGCCGAACTGCATGGGGGGTCCTCCCGGACGATCAATGCGGGCTCCGGCTGCTGGCGGGGTGCGGAGCCCGACCCCGCCGCCGTCCGCGGTTCGGACGATGATCTATGCGAAGTCATAGACCTGCAACGCGGGCCGACAGGAGATATTCCCACGGCGCGCCGGATGGCGCCGGGGCGCACGAAACGACGCGCGACGGCGCCGCGGCCCTATGCTGAAGGCGATTCACATCGGCTCGATCGACGGAGATGGCCATGTCGGCGGATATCACTCGCGCGGTGCTCCGGCACGTCGCGCCCCCGACCGGACCATGCGCCGAGCTCTGGGCGAAGTCGCTCGAGGACGGCGAGATCTGGATGCCGCTCTGGCGGCACCTCGACGACACCGCGGGTGTCGCCGACCTCCTCTGGGAGAGCAGGCTCTCCCCGGGGCAGCGAGCTCGCCTCGGCCGGCTCGTCGGCGACGAGACGCTCGCTCGCCGCCTCTCGGTCTGGCTGGCCGGCGCGCACGACGTCGGGAAGGCCTCTGTCGCCTTCGCGGGCAAGGTCCCCCGCCTCCGGGCGCGGGCCGAGGCGGCCGGCTTCTCATTCCACGCGATGTCGGCCTCGGCCCAGCGCGCAGCGCCACACGGCATCGTCGGGCAGCTCGCGACGGAGGCATGGCTCGCGGACCGCGGCGTGCGCGCGGGCGCCGCGACGAGGCTGGCCTGCGTCATCGGCGGCCACCACGGCGTCTACCCGACCCACGCGGAGCTGCGCCCGACGGGCGGGGAGCTGGAAGCACTGCGCGAGGAAGCGCCCGAGTGGCGGGCCGCGCGCGTGGAACTCCTCGACCGGGCGGCCGAGGCGGCGGGACTCGGGGCCGACGCCTTCCGAATCCTCGGCAGCGCGCGCCTCGATGCCCCCGCCTGGAGTCTCCTCACCGGCTTCATCATCGTGTGCGATTGGATCGCCTCGAACGCCGACCTGCTCCCCGTTCACCACCGGCCGGAGGCGCCGGGACGGGCCGAGCGAGGCCTCGCGCGTCTGCGCCTTCCTGCGCCATGGCGGCCTGAGCCGGATGAGGACGCCGAGGCGCTCATTCGCGAGCGCTTCTCTCTCCCGCCGGAGGCCTCCCCGAGGCCGTCGCAGCTCGCTCTCGTCACCGCGGCTCGAGAGCTCCCAGCCCCAGGCTTCCTCCTGCTCGAGGCGCCCACCGGAGAGGGCAAGACGGAGGCCGCCCTTGCGGCCGCCGAGGTCCTCGCAGCGCGGTTCGGCGCGTCCGGGACGATGGTCGCGCTCCCAACGCGGGCGACCTCGGACGCTATGTTCTCCCGCGTCCTCGACTGGCTCGATCGCGCGCTCGGGGCCGGCAAGCCCGCCGCAGCCGTTCTCAGCCACGGGAAAGCCCAGTTCAACGACGAGTACGAAGGGCTGTCCGCAGCCGTGTCCGAACTCGCTCCCGTCTACGACGTCGACGGCGCCGAGGCCGCGGCCCGCCGCGCCGCGGTCGCCCACTGGTGGATGCGAGGGCGGAAGACGTCCGCGCTCGCGGACTTCTCGGTCGGCACGATCGACCAGCTGCTGTTCACAGCCCTGCGTTCCAGGCATCTCTCGCTGCGGCATCTCGGGGCGATGGACAAGATCATCGTCATCGACGAGATCCACGCCGCAGATACCTACATGCTGACATTCCTCTGCCGGGCGCTCGAATGGCTCGGAGCGGCCGGCGTGTGCGTCGTCGGCCTGTCGGCGACCCTCCCGCCCGCGAGGCGTCTGGAGCTCCTCGCGGCGTACGAGCGCGGGGCCCGGGCCTCCGGTGGGGATGTCCTCTTCGACGACGAGCCCCCGAGCCCGGCGCTGTCCGCCGAAGCCGCACACACGGGATATCCCATCATCACGGCGTCCACCGCCGACGGAGCCCGAGCCATCGTGTGCGCGCCCTCGTCCCGGACGAGCGAGGTCCGGCTCGAACTGCTCGGCGAGGACGATGAGGTACTGCTCCGGCGCATCCGCGAAGAGGCTCAAGACGGGGGATGCATCGCGGTGGTCCGAAATATCGTCGGGCGTGCGCAGAGCACGTATTCGGCGCTCATCGCGACCTTCGGCCCGGGGGAGGTCACGCTCCTCCACTCGCGCTTCCTCGACGTCGATCGCCGCGAACGCGAGCGCCGGATCGTCGCCTCACTGGGCCCGTCGGGGTGTCGTCCCCGACGCCTCATCGTCGTCGCGACCCAGGTCATCGAGCAGTCCCTCGACCTCGACTTCGACCTCCTCGTGAGCGATCTCGCCCCCATCGACCTGCTCCTCCAGCGCGCCGGACGTCTGCATCGGCACACCCGCCCCGAGGGCGCCCGTCCGGCTCGCTTGGCCCAGGCGCGCATGCTCCTGACCGGAGTCGAGGGTCTGCTCGACGAGAGGAGCGCGCCCGTGCTCGAAGGCGCGTCGAAGGCCGTCTACGGCGCGAGCGCTCTGCTTCGGAGCGCGTCCGTCCTGCGCCGGGCGCTCCTGCACGGCGGCGGCCGAATTTCGTCGCCCGGCGACATCGCCGGCCTCGTCCGGGACGCCTACGCGCCGGATGCCGAGCCGCCGGCGGGATGGCGAGATGCGTGGTCGGCCGCCGACACCGAGGCTCGCTTGGAAGCCGCGTCGCAGCGGGAACGCTCCGGCGTCTTCGCTATACCGGCGCCAGGCCGCGCGCAGATCACGGACCTCACGCGGGGGAATCTCGGCGAGGCGAGCGACGAGGCCCGCGGCCAGGCCCAGGTTCGCGACGCCGGAGAGACGCTCCCGGTCATCGCAGTCCAGCGCGTCGGCGGAAGGCTGCGCTCGCTCCCATGGCTCGAGGAGCCCTTCGCCGGGCGCCTGCTCGACGAGGCGTGGATCGAGGACGACCTCGCCCGCGCCGTCGCCCGCTGCGGAGTGGCGCTCCCGGAGGCCGCGATCCGGCGCGCTGGAGGCGGCATCGACGCGCTCATCGAACGGCTCGAGTCGGAGGGGACGGCGGCCTGGCAGGAGTCTCGGTGGCTGCGCGGCGAGCTGCCGCTCGTGTTCGATGAGGAAATGTCCGTGGCTGTCGGCAGGATCAGATTCAGCTACGACCGAGACCGCGGGCTCTCCTGGGCCCGAGAAGAGGACCTGACGTGACCGATGCGCTCGTGTCCTTCCAGCTCGTCGACGAGCCATGGATCAGGACAATGACCCTCGACGGCCGAGAGGAGGTCGTAGGGCTCCTCGAGCTCTTCGAGCGAGCCCATGAGCTCAGGGCGCTCTCGGGCGAGCTGCCCACCCAGGACTTCGCCATCCTGCGCCTCCTGCTGGCGATCCTCTACCGCGCCCTCGACCCGGTGCCGAGCCCCGACCCCGTGGAGCGGTGGATCGACCTTGACCGCGCGCCTTCTCTGCCCCCCGAGCCCATCCGGGGCTACCTCGACCGTTGGCGCGATCGCTTCGACCTCTTCGACGCCGCGGCACCGTTCTTCCAGGTCGCGGATCTTCGGACCGCCAAGGGCGAATGGAAGGCGCCGGCCCTGCTCGTCCCGGACGTGGACACCGACGGAGCGCTGTTCACGATGGCGAGCGAGCTCCATTCTCTGAGCTTCTCCGAAGCCGCACGATGGCTGGTCCATTGCCAGGCCTACGACTTCTCCGGCATCAAGTCGGGAGCGCTGGGCGACCCGCGCGTCAAGGGCGGCAAGGGTTACCCGCTCGGCGTGGGATGGTGCGGGTGGCTCGGCGGCACTTGGATCGAGGGACGCACGCTCAAGGACACGCTGCTACTCAACCTCGTCCTCGACCGCCAGCCGCGCATGCGGAGCGACGTGCCCATCTGGGAGGAGCCCCCTCTCGACGCGCGCGAGCGGACTGAAGCCGAGCGCGGCCCCTTCGGGCAGCTCGGCCTCCTCACGTGGCCGCAGCGCCGGATCCGGCTGCACGCCGAGGACGACGCCGTCACCGGGGTCCTCATCGCGAACGGCGACCCGGTGCCCTACACCACCCAGCTCCAGCACGAGCTCATGACCGAGTGGCGGTACAGCAAGGCGCAGTCGGACAAGGCGAAGGCCGTCCGCTACATGCCCCGGACCCTCGAGGCCGACCACGCCGCGTGGCGGGGGCTCGCCACGATGCTCCCCGGCGGCACCCCCGAGCAGGTGCGGTCGAAGGACGGCCTCGTCGCCAAGGCGGTGCCGGCCGGGGTACTCGAATGGAGCGCCCGTCTGGCCCGTGAGGGGGCGCTCTCCGGCGGCACCATCCTCCAGGTGGCTGTCGTCTCCATGTCATACGGAGCCCAGATGTCGAGCTTCACGGATCTCGCCCTCGACCGTCTCCGCTTCGCCGCGGCGCTCGAGACGGCGAGCGGAGCCGGTCTCCGGGCAGTGGCCCAGGAAGGCGTCGTGCGGGCCGAGGCCGCCACCAGAGCTGTCGCGGCCCTCGCCGAGGACCTCGCCGTCGCCGCCGGCGGAAACGTGGAGGACGCCGGGAAGGCGCCAGCCGCCGCGCTCCACGCTCGCTTCGACGAGTCGTTCCCGGCGTGGCTCGCGACGCTCGTCCCCGGCGTCGACGGAGATTCGGCCCTCGTCGACTGGACAGAAGCCGTCCGTGCCGAGGCCAGACGAGCCGCGGCCCGCCTGGTGGCCGGCATCGCGCCCGCGGCCTGGGCCGGGCGACGCGTCTCGGGGTTCGCCGGCGAGCGCATCGTGAGCGCGGGGTCGGCATCCCGTCGCTTCGAGTTCAGCCTCGCCAAGGCCCTACCCACACCTGGCCAGGCGGCGGGGGACCTTCCGCGAGAGGAGCAGGAGAACCATGACTGAGAAGCCCACGAGGCCGGAGGTGACGGAGTCGGTCCGCGCAGCGCTTCGGCGACACGTCGCAAGTCGCGCGGCCGAGCTGCAGAAGCGGTACGCCGCGGACGTCGCCTCTGCTCGGGCGGAGCTCGCTGCCTTGAGAGGCGCCGCGGGGGCACCGATCGGCTCCGACCCCGTCGCCTTCGCAGCCGTCTTCGCCGGAGCCCCGGAAAGGCTGACCGGCACGTCGGACGACCCCAGCCCTGCCGAGCGCGCGGCCCATCTCGCGCTGACCCTCTTCGCCGTCCACCACCAGTCGGCTGACGGGCACGCGAGCCACGTTGCGAGACGCGGCCTCGGTCGCGCTATCGGCGCTCTCGCGCGGCCGGACGACGCCGAGAGCCGGGAGAAGCCGATCATGCGGAGGTTTGCGGCGCTCCTCACGGCGACGGAGCTGCCCGAGATCGCGCACCATCTCCGCGGCGTCGTGCAGCTGCTCCGGGCTGATCGCGATCGCGGGGAGGCCGTCGCGCTCGACTACGGCCAGCTCGCCGTCGACCTCTACGATCTCCAGTTCCCCTCGGCACGCGACCGCGTGCGCCTGCGCTGGAGCCGCGACGCCCTCGACCGCCGGCAGGCCGCCGCCGCGCCGGCCTCAGACGCCGACGCGACGCCCCACAACACCGACCACTCCTAGCACCCGACCCCTGGAGCAGCCATGTCCACGATGTTCATCGACTTCCACGTCCTGCAGACGGTGCCGCCGTCCTGCATCAACCGCGACGACAGCGGATCGCCGAAGTCCGCGATGTTCGGCGGCGTCTCGCGCGCCAGAGTCTCGAGCCAGGCATGGAAGAAGGCCGTCCGGGAGGACTTCAAGCGCACACTCGACGAGAGTGAGCTCGGTGAGCGGACCTTCATCGCCGCGAGCCGCGTGGCCCAGCGCATCGCCCAGCTCGACGCGACGGTGTCCGCCGAGGCCGCCGAGCAGCTCTCCGTCGACCTCTTCGGCGACGCCAAGATCAAGGTCGCGAGGGCGAAGCAGCATGACGACGGACCGCGATCCGGTTACCTGCTCTTCCTCTCCCGCGCCCAGATCGAGCGCCTCGCCGAGCTCGGAGTCCGTCGAGCCCGTGGCGAGACGGTGGCCAAGGCGGACGTGAAGAAAGCGTTCGCGGACGAATCTTCGGTCGACGTCGCGCTGTTCGGCCGGATGATCGCCGAGGCCCCTGACCTCAACGTGGACGCGGCCTGCCAGGTGGCGCATGCGCTGAGCGTCCACCCGGCCGTCACCGAGTTCGACTTCTTCACCGCGATGGACGACAACGCCGACCTCTCCGGCGAGGACGGCGCGGGCGCCGGAATGCTCGGCACGGTCGAGTTCACCTCCGCGACCCTGTACCGCTACGCGACGATCGACGTGGTCGAGCTTGTCCGGGCGCTGGGCTCCGCGGAGGCCGCGGCGAGGGCCGTAGAGGCATTCGCCCGCGCGTTCATCACGAGCATGCCGACTGGCAAGCGAAACACGTTCGCGAACCGAACCCGTCCCGGCGCGGTGCTCGTCCAGCGGCGCAGCGACCAACCAGTGAACCTCGTCGGCGCGTTCGAGGACGCGATCGCCGGCGATCGCGGCATCCTGAGCGAGGCCGTTGCCCGTCTCGCCGCCTTCGCCGCCGGCGAGGACGCCGCGTACGGCACATCGCCCGATGCCGCCTGGTGCCTGCTCGCCGAGCCGGCGGTGTCTCCCGAGGCCGTCCGCGCGCTCGAGGCCGGCGCCGAGCGGGTCGACCTCGAGGGGCTCGTCGCCCGCCTCGGCGAGGCCGCACGCGAGCTCAAGGAGGACTGATGCCGGTCCTCCTGCTCGAGCTCGCCGCGCCGTGGCAGGCGTGGGGAAGCGAGAGCCGATTCACGCGCCGGGCGACCGAGCCGATGCCGACGAAGAGCGGCGTGGTGGGCCTGCTCGCCGCCGCCGAGGGCCGTCGGCGTACGGATCCCGTCGAGGATCTCGTGAAGCTCCGGTTCGGCGTCCGCGCGGACCAGGTCGGCGTGAGCCAGACCGATTTCCAGACGGCCATCGACTGGCGGACCGGCGAGTCGAAGCCGCTCTCCCACCGGGCCTATCTCTCCGACGCGAGGTTCCTCGTGGCCCTCGAGGGCGGACGGGAGCTCCTCGACGGGCTCGCCGAGGCGATCCGTCGCCCCACCTTCCCGCTCTACCTCGGTCGCCGATCGTGCCCGGCATCCGGCCGGATCGTACGCGGAGTGAAGGAGGCCTCCCTCGAGGAGGCGCTTCGCACGGAGCCGTGGCTCGCCGCCGAGTGGTATCGACGGCGGCAGCCGCGGGCGGCATCGCTGGCGATCTCGCGAGATGCCCGACTCGACGAGGCCGCCGATGAGCGGCTCCACGACGTCCCCGTGTCCTTCGATCCGCGCCGGCGCGACTACGCCTGGAGGTCGGTGCGACATGAGTGGGTACGCGTCGACAACCCGTCGGGGCTCGATCCAGCCGGACACGATCCGTTCTCGCTGCTAGGAGGAGGCTGATGTACCTGTCGCGCATGACCCTGAACCCGCAACGGCGCGGAACCCGCACGTTGCGTTCGAATCCCCAGGCGATGCACGCCGCGGTCCTCTCGGCGTTTCCGCCCGGTCGCGAGGCGCGGCCGCTGTGGCGGCTCGACGAGGATGGACGATCACCGGAGCTGTTGCTCGCGAGCATGTCGAAGCCGTCGTTCGAGCACCTTCAGGAGCAGGCCGGATGGAGCGGCCAGCCGACCTGGGAGACTCGAGAATACGGGCCACTGCTCGACAGGCTCCAGCGCGGGCAGCGCTATGCGTTCCGGCTCGTCGCGAATCCGTCCCACGTCGCGGAGGTGAACCCCGGCATCAAGCGCCGGGTCGGCCACGTGTCGCCCGCGCACCAGCTGCGGTGGCTCCTCGAGCGTCAAGAGCGCCTCGGCATCTCGATCCCGACAGTGGAGGTCGAGGGTACGGACACGTCGCCGGGCGATGGAGGGGACGTTTACGGGGAGCCGGCCGTCCGGCTGGCCGCCCGTCGTCGAGTCGAGTTCCGACACGGAGACCGGCCGATCACGCTCGTCCAGGCGCGCTACGACGGCCTGCTCGAGGTCGCGGATGCCGCGGCGCTGCGGGAGGCGCTCACGGCCGGCGTCGGTCGGGGCAAGGCCTACGGCTGCGGGCTCCTCACCCTGGCGTCGCCGGACTGGTAGCTGCATGTCGCTCGCCCTCCGAACCACGCCACCGAGCGAGCTCGCGCGCCTCGAGGACCGCGTGAGCTTCCTCTATCTGGAGCACGCGACTATCGCGCGCGAGGACAACGCGCTCACGGCCACGGACGATCAAGGCACGAGCTACGTGCCGAGTGCGGCGTTGCTCGTGCTCATGCTGGGGCCCGGCACCCGCGTGACGCATGCGGCGATGTCCGTCATCGCCGACGGCGGATGCTGCGTCGTCTGGGTCGGCGAATCAGGAGTGCGCTACTACGCGGGCGGCCGCCCTGCGGGTCGATCCACACGGTTGCTGGAGCAGCAGGCTCGGCTCGTCTCGAGCCGAGCCTCGCGGCTCGCTGTGGCGCGTGAGATGTACCGGCTCCGGTTCCCCGGGGAGGACGTCGCGACTGCGACGATGCGCCAGTTGAGGGGCCGCGAGGGCGTGCGCATCCGGCGTCTCTACGCAGAGTGGTCCCGCCGGACCTCCGTCCCCTGGCGCGGCCGAAGCTACGACCCTGAGGCTTTCGAGGACGCAGATCCCATCAACCAAGCGCTCTCGGCCGCTCATGCGTGCCTATACGGAGTCGTGCACGGCGTCGTCGTGGGACTGGGCTGCGCGCCGGGACTGGGCTTCGTCCACTCAGGCCACGACCGGAGTTTCATCTTCGATGTGGCGGACCTCTACAAGGCGGAGGTGACGATTCCCGTCGCGTTCGAGGTCGTCCGTGACTGGGGATTCGGCGATGCCTCCATGAGCCGAGGAGACGACCTCGCCTCGGTGGTGCGGCGCGCGGTGCGGGATCGGATCCGCGAGCTCGGCCTCATTCGGAGGATCGTCCGCGACCTATTTCGCCTGCTCGATCCGGATGGGGCGGAGCCCGACGTCGGCGCAGTGGTCGGGGACGCAGACACAGTGCGCCTCTGGGACGAGGATCGGGGTTCGGTGGCCGCGGGCGTGTCGTACCCGGCAGACGACATCGGCGCCCTCTGGTCCCCGGATGGCGCACAGAGTGTCCGCCCCGACGACGGACGCGAAGCCTGATGGTCGTGTTCGTCCTCGCGGCATGTCCCGGAGGGCTCCGCGGCCACCTCACACGATGGCTGACTGAAGTGCATCCGGGCGTCTTCGTCGGCTGCGTGAATCCGCGTCTGCGCGATCGACTCTGGGAGCTCGTCGTGTCGGAGGTCCACGATGGTCGCGCCCTGCTCGTGTACGCCGACCATGCCGCCGAGCAGGGATTTTCCTTCCGCAGCCATCGTCACGCCTGGACGCCGCGCGACGTCGAGGGCCTCACCGTGCTCGTGCGCCCGCGGGAATCGCTCCAGGCCGAGCTGCATCGGGGATGGTCGGCCGCGTCGAGGCGCCGATGGAAGCGGTAGAATTTCGCGAGCGCTGACCGGAAACTCCCTGATCAGGAAGTGTGCTCCCCGCGCGAGCGGGGGTGATCCCGTGACACGCTGACCGAGCCGCGACGTCGCCTTGTGCTCCCCGCGCGAGCGGGGGTGATCCCGAGGTCATGGCCGCATTCCTCGAGCTGTTCGAGTGCTCCCCGCGCGAGCGGGGGTGATCCCGCGGCCAGCGCGGCCGCGAGCGTCTTGTGCTCGTGCTCCCCGCGCGAGCGGGGGTGATCCCCGGGAGCACGCGACGCCGGCCTCCCTTCCCGTGTGCTCCCCGCGCGAGCGGGGGTGATCCCGGCTTCCCGGCGTCATCGAAATCAGGGATGACGTGCTCCCCGCGCGAGCGGGGGTGATCCCGGCTGGGCCGACCCCATCGGCACCATGACGCGGTGCTCCCCGCGCGAGCGGGGGTGATCCCGATACGCCAGTGAGCTCGGCCGACTGCTGCGCGTGCTCCCCGCGCGAGCGGGGGTGATCCCGCATCCTCCGCGGCGCCGGCCTCGGGGCCGCGGTGCTCCCCGCGCGAGCGGGGGTGATCCCGGCTGGACGAGGATGCCGCGCCGCCCGGCCAGGTGCTCCCCGCGCGAGCGGGGGTGATCCCCTGCACGGCGCGGACCTCCGAGGCGCGAATCTGTGCTCCCCGCGCGAGCGGGGGTGATCCCCGGCGCACTCCCGGCGGGCCTGCTCTCGGCGCGTGCTCCCCGCGCGAGCGGGGGTGATCCCGTCGCCAACGGCACCCTCGACCTGCACACGCTGTGCTCCCCGCGCGAGCGGGGGTGATCCCGGCGATGTGGGCTGGGTGCTGATCGCCGACTGGTGCTCCCCGCGCGAGCGGGGGTGATCCCGGGCGGCGATGGTCGCGGATGGCGACATGTTCGTGCTCCCCGCGCGAGCGGGGGTGATCCCGTCTCGATCGCGTTGATCGAGTCGGCGAGCGCGTGCTCCCCGCGCGAGCGGGGGTGATCCCGTGTCCGCGTTGCCGCCCGCGACCGCGTTGAGGTGCTCCCCGCGCGAGCGGGGGTGATCCCGACTGACCCGTCCGCTCACCCATGGACAGCATGTGCTCCCCGCGCGAGCGGGGGTGATCCCTGGTCATCCACCTTGAACCAAGGCACAGGGCCGTGCTCCCCGCGCGAGCGGGGGTGATCCCGGACGCCTCGACCTACAACACCGCCCCGTCCGGTGCTCCCCGCGCGAGCGGGGGTGATCCCGTCCACTGCTCCACCGGATACCGGGCCGCGGCGTGCTCCCCGCGCGAGCGGGGGTGATCCCGACACCACCACGCTCGCCAAGCTCGCCGCGCAGTGCTCCCCGCGCGAGCGGGGGTGATCCCCGCTACACCGACGTCGTTCAACACCAGCCACCGTGCTCCCCGCGCGAGCGGGGGTGATCCCGACTTCATCGCGCTGTTCACCGAGGAGGCCCAGTGCTCCCCGCGCGAGCGGGGGTGATCCCATGCAGACCGCGGTCGCTGATCAGCTGTACGCGTGCTCCCCGCGCGAGCGGGGGTGATCCCCCGCTGAGCTACGTCACGGACGAGGTGAAGGCGTGCTCCCCGCGCGAGCGGGGGTGATCCCAAGGACTGGCTGCTCCCGATCGTCGTCGCGGTGTGCTCCCCGCGCGAGCGGGGGTGATCCCGGCTTCAGTGCCGCGGACATCGCGGCCTGGTGGTGCTCCCCGCGCGAGCGGGGGTGATCCCGGGTAGCCCTTCGCCTTGGGGAGGGAACCGTCGTGCTCCCCGCGCGAGCGGGGGTGATCCCAGGGCCGGGTTCGCCTGCGCCATCTGGAGCGCGTGCTCCCCGCGCGAGCGGGGGTGATCCCGCGCAGGTCGCGCTCGTGGAGCAGCACCGGCAGTGCTCCCCGCGCGAGCGGGGGTGATCCCCGCGCGCAGCGCAGGCATGGGGCTTGTGCTCGGTGCTCCCCGCGCGAGCGGGGGTGATCCCGGCGGCAAGGTGCTCCATGACGTCGGGGTGCTGTGCTCCCCGTGCGAGCGGGGGTGATCCCGCGCAGCTCTCCGGGTCCGGCGCGTCCGTCGAGTGCTCCCCGCGCGAGCGGGGGTGTGAACCGCCTCCACCGAACCCGGGGCGCTTCAGTGATCCCAGCCCAGCAATCTCGCGGGCCTCGAGGATCGCGTGCTCCCCGCGCGAGCGGGGGTGATCCCCAGCTGATCGGGTCGCCGCACACGGTGCCTCCGTGCTCCCCGCGCGAGCGGGGGTGATCCCGTCGCCGCCGCCCCCCACGCGATGCCCGCCCTGTGCTCCCCGCGCGAGCGGGGGTGATCCCCGGAGCGTCTGCCCCCGCTCCCGTGCCACGTCGTGCTCCCCGCGCGAGCGGGGGTGATCCCGGCGGAGTGATCGTCGGCACCGTGTCCGCGCAGTGCTCCCCGCGCGAGCGGGGGTGATCCCGAACCCCCGTGGTAGGACGCGCCCGACACTGCGTGCTCCCCGCGCGAGCGGGGGTGATCCCGGGTACCCGTTCCCGCACCGGGACGCGCAGCAGTGCTCCCCGCGCGAGCGGGGGTGATCCCACGTTCGCCCACTCCCGGCGCAGATCCTGCCAGTGCTCCCCGCGCGAGCGGGGGTGATCCCCGCGGCATGGGCGGGTCGAAGACGCTCGACGAGTGCTCCCCGCGCGAGCGGGGGTGATCCCGGGCCTATCCCGTCGCACTGGAAGAAGCCGGTGTGCTCCCCGCGCGAGCGGGGGTGATCCCGTCCCCATCGAGGGTAACGCCCTCCCCGACATGTGCTCCCCGCGCGAGCGGGGGTGATCCCGCTCTCGAGCTGCTGACCCTGC
This sequence comes from Pseudoclavibacter triregionum, assembly GCA_910822395.1. GTDB lineage: Bacteria > Actinomycetota > Actinomycetes > Actinomycetales > Microbacteriaceae > Pseudoclavibacter > Pseudoclavibacter triregionum. The sequence continues at coordinate 1,075,292 of OU365335.1, read as the reverse complement.
TGCACACCCGGTGCTCCCCGCGCGAGCGGGGGTGATCCCGGGCTCCGCGACTCTTTCAATGCGATGATCCCGTGCTCCCCGCGCGAGCGGGGGTGATCCCTTCCGCGGATCGACCGTGCGCACCGTCGTCATGTGCTCCCCGCGCGAGCGGGGGTGATCCCCCGAGGTCCTCGAGCGCGTCCCAGATCGCCTCGTGCTCCCCGCGCGAGCGGGGGTGATCCCGTTCCAGGGCGCGTGGGCGAATGTGCAGGCCGGTGCTCCCCGCGCGAGCGGGGGTGATCCCACGGTCCATCGAGCCGCGGAGCGTGACGGTATGTGCTCCCCGCGCGAGCGGCGGTGATCCGTGGTTGTGCACCGAGTGCCGGCCCACGTTGTGGTGCTCCCCGCGCGAGCGGGGGTGATCCTCGGCGAGGAGGTTGAGGGTGTCGGAGAACAGCGTGCTCCCCGCGCGAGCGGGGGTGATCCCTACGTCGCCGGCCGAACCACGCCCAAGCGGGTGTGCTCCCCGCGCGAGCGGGGGTGATCCGTCGCGGTCCTGGCCGGACTCGCCGAGCATCGCGTGCTCCCCGCGCGAGCGGGGGTGATCCTGCGACGGCCGGTAGGTCCCGGCACGTCGAGTTGTGCTCCCCGCGCGAGCGGGGGTGATCCCGTCTTGTAGCGCTGGCCGCCGAGCGGGCGCCCGTGCTCCCCGCGCGAGCGGGGGTGATCCCCGTGCTGACGGCCACGCCGAGCGGCCCGTCCCGTGCTCCCCGCGCGAGCGGGGGTGATCCCGTCCACGCGTCCATACCGTCAGGGGTGGCGACGTGCTCCCCGCGCGAGCGGGGGTGATCCCTCGGACGAGACGGCGCGGGTCTTGCTCGACTTGCGCTCCCCGCGCGAGCGGGGGTGATCCCTCCGATGCTGGGGTGCGGGTGGGGAGGTAGTTGTGCTCCCCGCGCGAGCGGGGGTGATCCCAGCATGGGACATGCGCCTTACCACGATCAATGAGTGCTCCCCGCGCGAGCGGAGAGGTCCTACCCCGCGGCCGTAGCCGCAACCCACATCGTCGGCGCCGGCATCCCCACGCGAGCGTGGGTGATCTCACCGGCAGCGAATCGGGGCGGAACAGGCATGATGCTCCGCCGCGAGGGGCAATTGGTTCTGCACCCTGACGGACGACTCGACAGAGTGGCGCTGTCTGCACCCGCTCCGTCAGGTGCTCAAGGCGACTCCGTAGGGGCGAATTGACAGCCGCAAGTCGGCTACCTGAAGAAGAGGTCCCTGATGCGCCGCGTCGCGACGACGACCCCGATCGCCGCCATCCCCGCGAAGTACGCGACGTGGCCCCACGCGCTCGCGTCGATGAGGCCGGTCGTGAGCTGGCGGAGGAGGTCGACGCCGTGCCAGAGCGGGAGGATCTGGATGACGACCTGGGCCCACTGCGGGTAGACGTCGAGCGGGAAGAAGGTGCCCGAGAGGAGGAACATCGGCAGCATCGCGAACCAGATGAGGTCGAGCTGCGGCCAGGTCTTCACGTAGCTCGTCGCGGCGAAGCCGAGCGCGGCGAAGCCGAAGGCGATGAGCACGACGGCAGGCAGGGCGAGGAGCGCCGTCCACGAGCCGAGCAGCCCGAACATCGCGAGGATGCCGAGGAAGCCGGCCGCGTAGAGGAGGCCCCGGAAGAGCGCGAGCCCGATCTCGCCGAGCGTCACGTCGAGCGGGCCGAGGCTCGTCGCCAGCATGCCGTCGTAGACCTTGCCGTACTTGAGCTTGAAGAAGACGTTCATCGTCGAGTCGTAGAGCGCGCCGTTCATGGCGCTCGTCGCGAGGAGCGCCGGCGCGATGTAGGCGCCGTACGGCACCTCCTGACCGTGGAAGCTCACGCCGCCGATGATCGCGCCCATGCCGATGCCCATCGAGGCGAGGTAGAAGACGGGCTCGAAGAAGCCGGTGAGGATGATGAGCCAGTTGCTCTTCGCGATGACGCGGAGGCCCCGCATGAAGACCGAACTCACGTTGCCGGCGTAGACGCCGGCGAGGGGGCCCGTGCGGACGCTCGGGCGGAGGCCGGCGTGCGGGAGGATGCCGGGCTGCGCGGATGCGGACGCCGACGGCGCGGCTGCGGTACGGGCCTCGGTCACGAGACGACCCTCCTCGAGAAGATCCGGACGGCGAGCACCATGCCGACGATCGCGAAGGCCGCGAGCACGGCGAGGTGCGTCCACATGAGCGCGGGGTCGAGCGCGCGGCCGTAGGTGGCGGCGCGGCCGAGGTCGACGGCGTGCCAGAGGGGCGAGATCCAGCCGATCCACTGCAGCCAGCCCGGCAGCGCCTCGAGCGGGAAGTACGTGCCAGAGAAGAGCATGAGCGGCGTCATGACGAAGCGCTGGATGAGCGAGAGCTGACCCCGGTCGTCCCGCTGCGTCGCGACGAAGGCCATGACCGGCGCCCCGACCGCGAGGATGAGCAGGGCGTCGGCGAGGAGGATGAGCGGCGCCGTCGGCGCGGGCACGGCCCCCACGATCGCCATGAGGATGAGGAAGACGATCGCCGCCGGCGCGCACTTGATGAGGAACGAGACGAGGTAGCCGGCCACGATCTGCCCCGCCGAGATCGGCGTCTGCGAGGCGGCCGTGACGATGGGGTTCCACTTGAAGCCGCCGAAGACGCCGAAGGTCGCGTCCTCCGAGGCCATGAGCATCGAGCCGGAGAGCAGGAGCGCCGGCGCGAGGAAGGCGAGGTACGAGACGCCGTCGAGGCCGCCGGGGTTCGCCTGGTCGACGACGAGGGCGAGGCCCATGCCGAAGGCGAGGATGTAGATGACGGGCGTGCCGACGCTCATGAGGAGCATCGTCGTGAGGAAGTCCGGCATCGCGCGCACGCGCTGCTCGGCGAAGTACCACCAGCCCCAGCGGCGGACGCGGCCGAGGTCGACGGGGCGCGACGCCGGCACGGCGGGGGCGTCGGCGGTCGAGGTCACGGCATCGGCGGTCGAGGACACAGCGTCGCTCATTCGATGAGGCTCCGTCCCGTGAGGCGGAGGAAGACGTCCTCGAGGCTCGAGCGGCGCACGAGCGAGGTCATGGGCTCGAGGCCCCGCGCGTGCACCTCGCGCAGCGCCGCCTCGCCGTCGTCCGCGTAGACGAGGACGCGGTCGGGCAGCGCCTCGACGCGGTCGCCGAGGCCCGCGAGCCGCTCGGCGGCCGCCGCGTTCTGCGAGGAGCCGAAGCGCACCTCGAGCACCTCGCGGGAGGAGTGCTCGCGGATGAGCTGCGCGGGCGAGCCCTCCGCCATGATCCGGCCCTTGTCGACGACGACGAGCCGGTCGCAGAGCTGCTCGGCCTCGTCCATGTAGTGGGTGGTGAGGATGAGCGTCGTGCCCTGCTCCTTGAGGCGAAAGAGACGATCCCAGAGCACGTGGCGCGCCTGGGGGTCGAGGCCGGTCGTCGGCTCGTCGAGGAGGAGAATGCGCGGGTCGTTCATGAGGCCGCGCGCGATGGTGAGCCGGCGCTTCATGCCGCCGGAGAGGTCGTCGATCCTCGCCTTCCGCTTGTCCTCGAGCTGGGCGAAGGCGAGGAGCGCCTCGGCGCGCTCGCGCACGACGCCCATCGGGAGGCCGAAGTAGCGGCCGTAGACGATGAGGTTGTCGAAGACGCGGAGGTCCTGGTCGACGGTGTCGGACTGCGGCACGACGCCGAGCTGGGCGCGCACGGCGGGCCCGTCCTCGCTCGGGTCGAGGCCGAGGATGCGCAGCTCGCCGTCGGTGCGGAGGGACGTGCCGGAGATCATCCGCATGGTCGTGGACTTGCCGGCGCCGTTCGGGCCGAGCAGGCCGAAGGCCTCCCCGGCGGGCACCTCGAAGTCGAGGCCGTCGACGGCCGCGAAGTCGCCGTATCGCTTCGTGAGCTTCCTGGCGAGGATGACGGGGGCGGTCATGCGCGCAAGGCTAGCGGGCGCCTGGGACACTGCGAGATCGGCATCATCGCAGGTCCGCGCCGGCTCCGAGCCGCGCGCCAGCATGACGGAAGGTGACGGACGCCCGCCTCCCGGCTCGCGCGGCGCACGCGTGCCCGGATATCCTGCGAGTCTCCGCATCCGATGGGCGCACACCCGCAGCCCAGACGGCCGAACCAGGTCGGTGCGGCGACCGCACGCGGCCCCGGCGATTACCGGCGAGCACGACGCGGTCGGCCACCGCATTCCCCGCGGCGCGCCCCTTCCCCGCGCTCCGCCCTCCCGTCCCGACGAAAGGGGACCAATGTCGTCCGCCTCCACCTCGACCCCGGCGCCGGCGAAGGAGTCCGATCTCGCCGAGCCCGGCTACATCGAGACCTTCGAGCCCCGCAATAAGCCGTGGCGCGTGCTCACCGCCTCCCTCGCCGGCACCGCGATCGAGTTCTTCGACTTCTACATCTATGCCACCGCCGCCTCGCTCGTCTTCCCGCAACTCTTCTTCCCGAAGCAGGATGCGACGACGGCGCTCCTGAGCTCCTTCGCGATCTTCGGCGTCGCCTTCATCGCGCGCCCGGTCGGCTCGATCCTCTTCGGCCACTTCGGCGACCGCATCGGCCGCAAGGGCACGCTCGTCGCGACCCTCCTCACCATGGGCATCGCGACCTTCGCGATCGGGCTCCTCCCCACCGCGGCGACGCCGGGCTGGGAGTTCTGGGCCCCGTTCCTCCTCGTCGTCTGCCGCTTCCTCCAGGGCCTCGGCCTCGGCGGCGAGTGGTCGGGCGCGGCGCTGCTCGCGACCGAGAACGCCCCCGCCCACAAGCGCGCCGTCTACGGCACCTTCCCGCAGCTCGGCGCCCCGATCGGCTTCATCCTCGGCAACTCGCTCTTCGTGCTCCTCTCCTCGACGATGCCCGACGAGGCCTTCATGGACTGGGGATGGCGCATCCCGTTCCTCCTCAGCGCCCTGCTCGTCATCATCGGGCTCTGGGTGCGCTTCTCGCTCCTCGAGACGCCGTCGTTCCAGGCGGTGAAGGACGAGGGCCACGTCGCCCGCGTGCCGCTCGCCGCGACCTTCAAGACGAGCTGGCGCCAGGTCATCCTCGGCACGTTCATCATGGTCGCGACCTACGTGCTCTTCTACCTCATGACGGCGTTCACGCTCACCTACGGCACGAAGCCGACGCGCGACCAGGCCGCCGCGGCCGCGACCGCCGACAAGCCGTACAACCCGGAGACCTACGTGCCGGGCCTCGGCTACCACCGTGAGGAGTTCCTCACGATGCTCATCATCGCGGTGTGCTTCTTCGCGATCTTCACCTACGTCTCGGGCCTCGTCGCGGAGCGCTACGGCCGCCGCGGCATGCTTCTCGTCGTCACGGTCGCGATCGCCGCCTACGGCTTCGCGCTCACGCCGATGCTCGCCATGGGCACGGTCGGCGTCATGGCGATGCTCATCGTCGGCATGACGCTCATGGGCCTCACGTTCGGCCCCATGGCGGCGTTCCTCCCCGAGCTCTTCCCCGCGAACGTCCGCTACACGGGCTCGGCGGTCGCCTACAACCTCGCCTCCGTGCTCGGCGCGGCCGTGGCGCCGACGATCTTCGTCGCGCTCTGGACCTACGGCCAGGGAAGCCCCTTCTGGGTGGGCGTCTACCTCGCCGGCGCGGGCCTGCTCTCCTTCATCGCCATCTGGCTCTCGAAGGAGACGCGCCACGTCGCGTACGTGACGAACCTCTCCTAGCGCGCAGCGCCTCGGACCGGCCGCTCCGTCCCGCTCACCGCGGGCGGGGCGGCCGATCTCGTCGCGGCGTATCCTCGACGGTCGGGCGCGACCGTGCGCCGGAGGAGCGCGAGATGACGACGAACGAGGAGCGGCCGGCCGCAGCGGACGGCCAGCGCGAGCGCACGACGAGGGCCGGCATGCGGCCGCTCCGGACGCCCTTCCGCCCGGCATCCGCGCGCGAGGAGGCCATGCCCCGCGCGACGTTCCGCCAGCTCATCCCGCACCTCATGGCCGACAGGCCGATGATGCTCCGGATCATCGCCATCTCGGTCGTCTTCGCCGCCGTCTCGCTCGCGCAGCCGATGCTCGTGAACCTCCTCATCGGCGAGGTCGAGGCTGGCGAGATGCCGATGTGGATCGTCTGGCTCCTCATCGCCGTCGTCATCGTCGGCTCCCTCCTCCAGGGCCTCCAGCACTACCTCCTCCAGCGCACGGGCGAGACGATCGTCTTCTCCACCCGGCGCCGCCTCATCGCGAAGCTCCTGCGCCTGCCGATCGCGGAGTTCGACGCCCGCCGCACGGGCGACCTCGTCTCGCGCGTCGGCGCCGACACGACGCTGCTCCGCGCCGTGCTCACGCAGGGCCTCATCGAGGCCGTCGGCGGCTCGCTCACCTTCATCGGCGCGGGCATCGCGATGCTCGTCCTCGACCCGATCCTCTTCCTCGTCACGGTCGGCGTCATCGGCCTGTCGATCGCGCTCGTGGGCCTGCTCGCCCTCCGCGTGCGCGCCGCGAGCGCCGCGGCGCAGCGCAAGGTGGGCGACCTCACCTCGGCCGTCGAGCGCGCGATCTCCTCGGTGCGCACGATCCGGGCCGCGGGCGCGACCGAACGCGAGGAGCGCCTCGTCGTCGAACAGGCCCGCGGCGCGTACGACCGCGGCGTCGACGTCGCCTCGGTCTCGGCGCTCATCGTGCCCGTCTCGGGCTTCGCGGTGCAGGCGGCGCTCATCGGCGTGCTCGGCGTCGGCGGCATCCGGGTCGCGGCGGGCGAGCTCTCGATCGCGAGCCTCATCACCTTCGTCATCTTCCTCTTCATGATGGTCATGCCGCTCGGACTCTTCTTCGGCGCGGTCACCTCCGTGAACACGGCCCTCGGCGCGCTCGGGCGCATCGAGGAGATCCTGCACCTGCCCGAGGAGCAGTCGGCCGACCGCGAGGAGCGCCCGCTCGTGACCCTCCGCGGCCCGGCGAACGCCGACGCAGCGCCCTTCTCGGCGGCGATCCAGTTCGAGCGCGTCTCGTTCCGCTACCCGCGAGACGTCGTGAAGGCGCGCCTCGCGAAGGCTCGCGCCATCGAGCGCCTCGACTCGCTGCCGGCGGCCGGCGCCTCGGTCGGCGGCGGGCGGGCGGGCGCGACGCAGAAGGACATGACGTCCCAGCTCTTCGACGCCGAGGGCATCGAGCTCGAGGAGACCCCGCTCGTCCTCGACGGCGTCACCTTCGCCGTGCCGCGCGGCACGCGGACGGCACTCGTCGGCCCGTCGGGCGCCGGCAAGTCGACGGCCCTCGCGCTCATCGAGCGCTTCTACGACCCGACCGGCGGCACGATCCGTCTCGGCGGCGTCGACCTCCGCGACCTCGACCGCGCGCAGCTGCGCGCCCAGATCGGCTACGTCGAGCAGGATGCGCCCGTCCTCGCCGGCTCGATCCGCGACAACCTCCTCCTCGGCCGCCCCGACGCCTCGGACGACGAGTGCGCCGCGGTGCTCCGCGAGGTGAACCTCGGCCGCGTGCTCGACCGCTCGCGGCAGGGGCTCGACGCCGAGGTCGGCGAGGCGGGCGTCATGCTCTCGGGCGGCGAGCGCCAGCGGCTCGCGATCGCGCGGACGCTCCTCGCGGCGCCGCCGATCCTCCTCCTCGACGAGTCGACCTCGGCGCTCGACGGCGCGAACGAGGCGATGATGCGCGAGGCGATCGACCGCGTGGCCGAGGGGCGCACCATGATCGTCATCGCGCACCGGCTCTCGACGGTCGTCGACGCCGACGAGCTCGTCGTCCTCGAGCGGGGCCGGGTCGTCGGCCGCGGCCGCCACTCGGAGCTCGTGCGGACGACGCCGCTCTACCGCAGCCTCGCGGAGCACCAGCTGCTGGTGCCGAAGAGCTAGGCCGTCTCGACGACCTCCGCGCCCGCCGCGCGGAGCTCCTCGAGCGCGCTCGCGCGGGTCTCGTCGGCGACGGCCGAGGTGAGGCCGTCGATGACGCGCACGTCGACGCCCGTGACGAGGGCGTCGAGCGCCGTCGCCTTCACGCAGTAGTCGGTCGCGATGCCGACGACGTCGACCTCGGTGATCGAGGCGTCGCGGAGCACCTCGGCGAGCGTGCGCGGCTCGACGCCGACCGGATCGCCCTCGGCCGTGCCCTCCGTGCCCTCGAAGCCCGAGTACGAGGGCTCGCCCTGGCCCTTGAGGATGTGGACGTCGATGCGGTCGGCCGCGAGTGCCGGGTGGTAGGCCGCGCCCTCGGTGCCGGCGACGCAGTGGACGGGCCACGTCGAGCGGTAGTCGGGCTCCTCGCCCTCGGCCGCGAAGTGGCCGCCGTTGTCGGAGTCGGCGTCGTGCCAGTCGCGGGTCGCGACGACGAGCTCGTAGTCGCCGCCGTGCGCCTCGAGGTGGCGGGTGATCGCCTCGGCGGCCGCGGCGCCGCCGTCCGTCGCGAGGGCGCCGCCCTCGGTGAAGTCGTTCTGGACGTCGACGACGATGAGCGCGCGACGGGTCTTCTCGGCCTTCGGCATGGCGATCCTCCGGAGCGGTCGTCCGGCCCCCGATGGCCGGTTCCTGCCTGGAACCGTACCAGCGCGGGGCGGGCGGGCCGTCGGCGCGGCGGACCCTGGCGCGCCCTCCAGGCCTACCAGTCCGCGAGCTGCTCACCGCAGCGGTACGCGGCCGCCGAGATCGCGTCGAGCTGCTCGCGGTTCGCCGGCTGCACGGTGCCGACGACGAAGAAGGCGAAGGTGAGCTGGCCACCCGAGGGGAGGTTCATGTAGCCGGCGAGCGAGTAGACCTCGTTGATCCATCCCGTCTTCGCGCGGATCGCGCCCGCGGGCACGTCGCCGAGGCGGCCCTGGAGGGTGCCGGAGACGGCGTTCGCGGGGAGCGCGTCGAGGATGGGCTGGAGGTTCGACGATCCGCCCGCGATGACGCGGAGCAGCTGCACGACGAAGCGCGGGGGCACGCGCGAGTCGGCACTGAGGCCGGAGCCGTCGGCGAGCCTGAGCTCGCTCGTGTCGAGGCCGAGGTTGCGCAGCGCGGCGGTCGTCGAGGGGTGGATCGACTCGAAGGCGTTCCCCGTGCCCTGCTGGATCGCCGTGAGGCGGGCGAGCGCCTCGGCGAGGGTGTTGTCGGAGTCGCGGAGGACGTACTGCACGAGCTCGCGCACCGGCTGCGACTGCACCTCGGCGAGGAGCTTCGCGCCGGCGGGCGCCGTGCCCTGCAGCTGCACCTGCGCCGGGGTGAGGCCGAGCATGGGCGCGAAGGCGTTCGCGGCGTTCTGCGCGGGGGCGAGGCTGCGGGGCGAGTCCTTGGAGGTGGGCGTCTGGCGGTCGCCGTTCACCATGAACGACGACATCGCGCCGATGTAGCCGTCGGTGCGGTCGGCGTCGAGCCAGGACGGCTGCCACTCCGCGCCTCCGAAGAGCGAGGTGTCGACCTGCAGCCGGCTGATGGGCGTCTTCGACAGCTCGGGGTCGTTCGCCCACGCCGTCTTCACCTGCTGGGCGAGGTCGGAGAGGAAGCCCGTCGCGCCGTCGTAGTAGCTCGGGATGCCGGGGGCCATCGAGTTGAGCGTCACGTCGCCGCCGCCCACGACGACGACCGTGCCGGGCTCGGCGCCCGCGTAGACGCGCGTGGGGATGCGGTAGTCAGGCCCGAGCACGGAGAGCGCGGCGGCCGAGGTGAGGAGCTTCATGACCGAGGCGGTGGGGGTGCCCTGCTCGCCGCGGTCGTCGAAGAGGAGCTCGCCCGTCGTCGAGTCGACGGCGTAGCCGTGGAACTCGAGCGCGGCGGGCGAGTCGGTGAGCGAGGAGATCGTGCAGCTGCGGAAGGCCTCGGCGGCCGCGGGGCTCGCGGGCGTCTGGCGCACGTCGCCGTCGACCTTGGCCGGGATGGCGTCCGCCGCGCCCTCGGCGCCGCCCACGATCGCGCGCGCGCCGCCGCCCGCGGCCCAGGCGAGCGAGCCGACGAGGGCGAGCACGACGAGGGCCGCGAGCCAGAGGAACCACGGGACGGGCGGTCGGCCGGGCGCGGTCGCGGCGCCCGCCGAGCCGCGCGAGCGGTCGCCGGAGGCCGGGCGCTGGGCGGGGCGGGCGGGGAGCTGCGGCACCGATCCAGGCTACGCGACGGCCGGTCGCGGGCCGGGGATAGGATCGCCGCCGGCCGGCGCGCGACCCCCGCGGCGCGGCCTCGAGAGGAGCCCATGGCCCCCGCGTCCGCCTCCGCGTCCGCCTCCGCGCCGTCCGCCCCCGTCACCGTCGCCGTGCGGCGATCCGTCGCGCCCGAGCACGCCGTCCACGCCCAGGCCTGGGTGCAGACCGGCACGAACCTCGCCGGCCGATTCGACGGCTTCCTCGGCTCGGGCTGGATCCGCGAGGGCGAGCACTCGGACGTCTGGCACATGCTCTACCGCTTCGACTCGCGCGAGCACCTCGACGCGTGGGAGCGCTCCCGCGAGCGCGACGCCTGGCTCGCGTCCGGCGCGAGCTTCGCGCGCGAGGTCGAGCGCGTGCACCGCACCGGCATCGAGGGCTGGTTCGACGAGCCCCTCGCCCGCGCCGCCGAGCCGACCACCGGCATCGCGGGCGCGACCGTCGACGGCCTCGACCCGGAGCCGGATCCCGTGCCGCCCCCGCCGCCGCGGTGGAAGCAGATGTGCGTCATCTTCCTCGGCTTCCTCCCGCTCACGCTCGCCATCAACCTGCTCCTCGCGCTGTGGCCGGCGTGGATGGAGCTGCCGCTCGCGCTGCGGCTCACCCTCACGACGATCCTCATGACGCCGCTCATGACCTTCCTCGTGCTGCCCGCCCTCACGCGGCTCATGCGGCCGTGGCTGCAGGCGGGCGCGCGCCGGGCGCCGTAGCGCGGCGAGGCGCTCGCAGGCCTCGGCCCAGGCGCATGCGCGACGATGGCCCCATGAAGACCGCGATCGTCACCGGCGCCGCCCGCGGGATCGGCCGCGCCACCGCTCTCCGCCTCGCCAAGGCGGGCTACCTCGTCGGCGCCTTCGACCTCGATGAGGCGGGCGTCGAGGACCTCGCGAGCTCGAGCGGACGCCCTGAGCGCTTCGTGACGGGCCGCCTCGACGTGACCGACGCGGACGCCTGGGGCCCCGCGATCGCCCGCGTGACGGAGCGCAGCGGCGGCGCCCTGGACGTGCTCGTGAACAACGCGGGCATCCTCGTCGGCGGCCGCTTCGAGGAGCAGCCGGTCGCCCGCCGGCGGAGCGAGATCGAGGTGAACGTGCTCGGCGTGCTCCACGGCTGCCACGCCGCCCACGACGCCCTCGCGAAGGCGCGCGGCATCGTCGTGAACCTCTGCTCGGCCTCCGCGATCTACGGCCAGCCCGAGATCGCCGCGTACTCGGCCTCGAAGTTCGCGGTGCGCGGGCTCACGGAGGCGCTCGACCTCGAGTGGGCGAAGGAGGGCATCCGCGTCCGCGCCGTGTGGCCGCTGTGGGTCGACACCGGCCTCCTCGCCGGCGCCGAGCCGACCTCGACCCGCACCCTCGGCGTGCGCCTCGGGCCGGACGACGTCGCAAAGGAGATCCTTCGCGTCGTGCGCCGACCGCCGCGCCTCGCGCCGCATCGCCCGGTGGGGCTCCAGGCCAGGGCGTTCCACGCCGTCTCGGAGATCGCGCCCTCGTGGGCGCAGCGCGCCGTGAACCGGCTCGTGAACCGGGCGTAGGGGCGCCGGGCGGCTCTCGCCCCTCAGCGCCCTGCGAGCTCCCGCTCGATCGCGCGCGCGATCGAGATCGCGTCGATGCGGATCTCCCGGAGCATGCCCGAGATCGGGTTCGTGAAGCCGTTGACGCGCAGGCCAGGCGCCCCCGGAGGGCAAGCCGCCCCCCCGCGCCGCCGGCAGCCCACGCCAGTCGAGCACGCCGAGGCCGGCGAGCAGCGGCTCGAGGCCCCGGCGGTAGCCGGTCGCGAAGAGGACGGCATCCGGCCGCAGCCGCGCGCCGTCGGCGAGCACCGCCTCGGGCCCGTCGAAGCCCTCGAGCGCGGCCACGGGCGTCACCGCGCCGCCGCGGATCGCGTCGACGATGCCGACATCCTGCACGGGGATCGCGTGGTCGCGGGTCGCCCGCGTGAGCAGCCCCTCGCTCGCCAGCGGAAGGCCGTAGGGGCGAAGGTCGGGGATCCGCAGCCGGCGCATGGCGGCGGCCACCGGATCGACGATCGCGGGCGGCAGGCGGCGGATGAGGATCCCGAGCCGCGTCGTCGAGAGCGGCCCCATCGACCGCGGCATGATGTGCGGCGGCGTGCGGACCGCGAGATCGACCCGCGCGGCCCCGTGCTCGACGAGGTCGACGGCGAGCTCCATGCCCGTGTTGCCGGTGCCGACGACGAGCACGCTCCTCCCCCGCCACGGCTCGCCGTCCCGATAGTCCCCCGAGCGGACGACCTCGCCCGCGAAGCCGTCGAGGCCGGGCAGCTCCGGCACGGTCTGCTCGCGGTTGTAGCCCGTCGCGATGACGAGCTGCGGGGCCGACCGCGTCGTGCCGTCGGCGCAGTCGACGAGCCATGCGGACCCGTCGTCGGCGCGCCGCACCCGCACGGCCTCGGCCCCTGTCTCGATGTCGAGCCGCCAGCGGCGCGCGTACGCCTCCAGGTAGCGGACGAGGTCGGCGCGGGCGACCCAGCGTCCGAAGCGGCGCGGGATGGGGCTGCCGGGCAGATGCGAGACGGTGCGCGGCGTGTGGAGGCGGAGGCGCTCATAGTGCCCGCGCCAGGAGCTCGCGACGCGATCGCGCTCGAGGATGCGGGCTCGGACGCCGCGCTGCTCGAGGGCCGCGGCGGTGGCCAGCCCGGCCGGGCCGGCGCCGATGATGAGGACGTCCGGGCCGGGGCCGAGCGTCGGCTGCCGAGTGGACGATGCCGGCGTCGCCGCGTGCATGCGACGAGCCTACGGGGCCGGGGCGACGGGCCGAGTGTGACGATTCTCGGCGAAGATGCGCGCGGGAAGCCCGCGCATCTGGTCTGCTGGACGCACAAGCCCACCGCCCGAGGGATCCGCCCATGCCCATCGACTTCGCCCGCTCCGAGACTGCGACGATCGGCGTGGAATGGGAGCTCGCCCTCGTCGAGCGCGACGGCCTCGGCCTGAGCTCGCGCGCTCCGGAGCTCGTCGCCTCGCTCGATCCGGAGCTGCGCGGCTCGATCCGGGGCGAGTATCTCGCCTCGATGGTCGAGCTCGTCACGGGCGTCCACGACCGGGTCGACGACGCGGTCGCCGAGCTGCGCTCCCTCCTCGGGCGCGTGCTCGAGGCGGCCGATCGGCTCGAGCTCGAGGTGCTCGCGACGGGCACCCATCCCTTCACGCGCGGCGAGGACGTCCCCGTCGTCGAGCGCGCCGTCTACGAGACCGTCCGCGAGCGGAACGCGTGGTGGGGGCGCCGGATGACGATCTGCGGCACGCACGTCCACTTCGGGCTCGCCGAACGCGACGCCGCGCTCCCCCTCGTCTCCGGCCTCGCCGACGCCGCGCCCCTGCTCATCGCCCTCTCCGCGTCGAGCGCGTTCTACGAGGGCGAGGACACGGGCTTCGTCTCCCAGCGGACGATGCTCTTCCAGCAGCTTGCGACGAACGGGCTGCCGCCCCAGCTCCCCGACTGGCCGGCCTTCGAGGCGCGGGTCGCCGAGCTCGCGGCGGCGGGGATCGCGGCGACGGCGCACGAGATCCGCTGGGACGTGCGACCCGCGCCTGCCTTCGGCACGGTCGAGACGCGCGTGGCCGACGCCTCGCCGACGCTCGCCGAGGTCGGCTGCCTCGTCGCGTGGAACGCCTGCCTCGCCGCCGAGCTCATCGAGGCGCTCGAGCGCGGCGAGCGGCCTCGGCCGCTGCCGCGCTGGGCTCGCTCCGAGAACAAGTGGCGCGCGGCGCGCTACGGCCTCGAGGCCGAGCTCATCACCGCCGACGGTCTCGCGCCCTTGCGCGACGAGCTCGAGCGCGGGCTCGATCGGCTCGCCCCGATCGCCGAGCGCCTCGGCTGCGAGCACGAGCTCGGCTTCGCCCGCACGCTCCTGCGCACCGGCACGAGCGCCGACCGGCAGCGCGAGGTCGCGAGCCGCGCCGGCGGCGACCTCCGCGCCGTCGTCGCGCACGCGGCGGCCGAGACTCGGGCATGCTCGTGAGCCGGGGACGCCGCGTGACGGCCCCCGCCCCGAAGGAGGTCTCGTGAAGCCCTTCCTCCACCTCGCCGTCCGCGACCTCGATGCGGCGGCGGACGACGAGCATCGCGCGATCCTGCGCAGCGCCGGCCTCGCGCCCGAGCAGCTCGTGCTCGTGCGCGTCGACGCCGGCCCGCTGCCGGACCTCGACCCGGACCTCTGGTCGGGCGCCTTCATCGGCGGCAGCGCCTTCAACGTCTCCGACGCCGTGAAGAGCGAGCTCCAGCTGCGCGCCGAGGTCGACCTCGGCCGCGTCGTCGACCTCGCCGTCGCGGGACGGCTGCCGCTGCTCGGCCTCTGCTACGGCTTCGGCGTCATGGTGCGCCACCTCGGCGGCGTCATGGACGGCCGCTTCCGCGAGGAGACGAGCGCCGTCGACGTCGAGCTCACCCCGTCCGGCCGCGCGGACCCGATCTTCCGCTCGCTGCCGGAGCGCTTCGCGGTCTGCACGGGCCACAAGGAGGCCTGCTCGGAGGCGCCCCCCGGCGCGATCGTGCTCGCGGCGAACGCCGCCTGCCCGGTGCAGGCGTTCCGCGTCGGCGAGATGGCGTACGCGACGCAGTTCCACGCCGAGCTCGACCCCGACGCGATCATCGACCGGATGGCCCTCTACCGCGACTCCGGATACTTCCCCGCGCACGAGTTCGATGCGGTCGCGGCACGGGTGCGAGCCGGTGGCGTGCAGGAGTGGCCGGCGCGGATCGTGCGCGGCTTCGCGGAGCGGTTCGCGGGGTAGCGAGCGGACGGCCGCAAGGGCGCCCGGAAACGGAGGCGGCCCCCGCCCAAGCGGGGGCCGATCGGGGCCGCCTGTGGGAATCGAACCCACGACCTATTCATTACGAGTGAATCGCTCTGCCGACTGAGCTAAGGCGGCCTGCAGCCCCGCGCGTGCGCGAGGCGACACCACACACTACACCGGCTCCCGGGCGGATGCCAAACCGGATCTGCCCCGCGACACGCCGCCTAGCGCGCGGCCGCTAGCACTTCGTGTCGTTCGCCGGCGGCTCGCCCGTGAGCAGATAGTGGTCGACCGCCCCGACGACGCACGGGTCGCCGGAGTCGTACGCGATGTGGCCCTCGCCCTCGTACGTGAGGAGGACGCCCGACTCGAGCTGCTGCGACACGGCCTGCGCCCACTCGATCGGGGTCGCGGGGTCTCCGGTCGTCCCGACGACGAGGATCGGCTGCGCGCCGGCGCCCGTCACCGCGTGCGGCGTGACCCGCGACTGGAACGGCCACTGCTGGCACTGCACGTCGCCCATGTCCTTCGGGCCGGGGATGCCGATCGGGGTCGCCTCGGCGAGCTTCCGGTTGTACTCCTCGATCTTCGACGGGTCGGTCTCGACCGGGTAGTCGAGGCAGTTGATGGCGATGAACGCCTCGAACATGTTCGAGGTGTAGTGCCCGTTCTCGTCGCGGTCGTAGTAGAAGTCGCTGAGCATGAAGAAGCCGGAGGGGTCGCCCTGCTTCGTGTAGGTGCGGAAGGCGTCCGAGAGGTAGCGCCAGCTCGACTCGTCGTAGAGGGCGGCCGAGATGGCCGTGTCGATGACCGAGCTCGTGAGCACGCGGCCGTCCGCGGCCTTCGGCTGGCGGTCGTCGGCCTTCTCCATGATGTCGTTGATCTGCGCGATCGCGTCGTCGACGCTGCCGCGGAAGGGGCAGGTCTGGGGCTTCGCGAGGCAGTCCGTGAGATACGCCTTCGTCGCGTCGCCGAAGGCGGCCTGCTGGGCCAGGACGACGTCGAACTGCGAGAGCGTCGGGTCGGTGGCGCCGTCGAGCACGAGGCGTCCCACCCGCTGCGGGTACGTGTCGGCGTAGTGGGCGCCGATGTCGGTGCCGTACGAGAAGCCGAAGTAGTTGAGCTTCTCGTCGCCGACGAGGGCGCGGAGCAGGTCGAGGTCGCGGACCGTGCTCATCGTGTCGACGAACTCGAGCATGGGGCCCGTGTTCTCGAGGCACGCGTCGGCGAACTTCTTCGCCTGGTCGGTCGCGTACTGGATGGTGGCGGCGTCGTCCTTCGGCTTCGGGCTCGGGACGCCGTAGAAGTACTCGTCCATGCCCTTGTCGTCGTAGCAGTCGACGGCGGTCGAGCGGCCGACGCCGCGGGGGTCCCAGCCGACGATGTCGTAGCTCTGGAGGAGGTCCTGCGAGAAGGCGCTCGTGCCCGAGAGCGCGACGAAGTCGTAGCCGGAGGCGCCCGGGCCGCCGGGGTTCGTGAAGAGCGAGCCGAGCTTCGTGCCGGAGGCGGGGATGCGGACGGCGGCGAGGGAGATGTCGCCCTGGCTCGGGTCGTCCCAGTTCATCGGCGCGGTGACCGTCGCGCACTCCAAGCCGCTCTCGCAGCTCGTCCACTCGAGCTGCTGCTCGTAGTAGGGGCGGACGTTCTCGGCGATGTCCGAGGGAACGGCCGCGCCGGCGCCTCCGCCCGAGCCCTCGAGGTGCTGGATGATCGTGCAGCCGGAGAGCCCGGCGGCGGTGAGGAGGGCGACCGCGGCCGCGGCGGCGGCGCGGAGCGGGGTCATCCGGCGGGTCCTCGGGCTGCGGGGCATCGGCGATCCTTCTGGTCGGTGGTGACGGATCCGCTCGGCGGCCCGCCTCCGACCCGGCGCCGGGTCAGCGCGCGAGCTGGATGGCGAGGGCCTCGAGCGCGAGCGCCGGGGGCACGTTCGCCCCGAGCCGCGCGCGGGTCGTCGCGATCGCGTCCATGCTAGTGAGGGTCGACTCGGCGCTCGTCCGCCCAGCGGCGGACTCGAGCTCGGCCCGGCGCTCCTCGTTCACGAGGGGCGCGTCCATGCGCAGCTGCACGGTGAGCAGGTCGCGCAGGAGCGACTGGACGTCGGTGAGGATGCGGTCGACGCCGTCGACGTGGGCGCGCTTGGCGCGGCGCTTCTGGTGGTCCTCGAGGTCCTTCACCTGGGCGCGCAGCTGCCGCGGCACGGCCTTGCCGAGCGCCACGCCCATGGTGCGGAGGAGCTCTGTCCGCTCTGCCTCGTCGCGGTCGGCGGACTGCGCCTCGCCGTCGGCCTGCGCGATCTCGACCCACTCGGCGGCCTTGCGGACGGCGTCGCCGACGCCGCCCAGCCCGAGCACGCCGTCGAGGGCGCGCTCGCGCCGCTCGCGGGCCTCGGGGCTGGTCGCGAGGCGCCGGGCCATGCCGATGTGCGACTGCGCCTCGCGGGCGGCGCGCTCGGCGAGCTGGCGAGGGACGCCGTCGCGACGGACGAGGAGCTCGGCGACGTCGTCCACGCTGGGCATGCGCAGCGAGACCGTGCGGACGCGGGAGCGGATCGTCGGGAGGAGGTCGGCCTCGCTCGGGGCGCAGAGGATCCACACGGTCGAGGCGGGCGGCTCCTCGATGGCCTTGAGGAGGGTGTTCGAGGTGCGGGCGACCATGCGGTCGGCGTCCTCGACGACGATGACGCGGTAGGGCGCGTTCATGGGCGACATCGAGGCGCGCTCGACGAGGCCGCGCGCGGTCTTGATGTCGAGGAGGACGGTCTCGGTGACGACGGCCGTGAGGTCGGGATGGCTGCGGGCGGCGACCTGGCGGCACGACTCGCACTCACCGCAGCCGCCGCTCGGGCAGAGGAGCCCGGCTGCGAAGGCGTAGGCGGAGTTCGAGCGGCCGGAGCCGGCGGGGCCGGTGATGAGCCAGGAGTTCGTCATCCCGGACGGGTCGGCGGCGCCGGGGCGGCTCGCGGCGACGGCGCGGCGGAAGACCTCGACGGCCTCGTGCTGGCCGGAGAGCTCGTCCCAGACGGTCATCGCGCGGGCGACGGGTTCGGTGCCGGCGCCGGCGCGTCGGGCGCCTCGAGGCCGACGAGGTCGAGGCGCTCGAGCAGCGGCTCGACGCGGGCGCGGATGGCCTCGGCGACGGCCTCCGCGGGCTGCGCGGCGTCGACGATGAGGCAGCGCTCGGGCTCGCCGCGGGCGATGTCGAGGAAGGCGTGGCGCACGGTCTCGTGGAAGGCGGCGGCCTCGGCCTCGAGCCGGTCGTAGCGCTTGCCGGCGGCGGCGAGGCGCTCGCGTCCGGCGGCGACGTCGAGGTCGAGGAGGATCGTGAGGTCGGGCAGGAGGTCGCGCGCCGCCCACATGGAGATGCCGCGGATGTCGGAGGCGCCGAGGCCGCGCGCGGCGCCCTGGTAGGCGACGGAGGAGTCGAGGTAGCGGTCCTGGAGGACGACCTCGCCCCGCTCGAGGGCGGGGCGCACGACGGTCGCGACGTGGTGGGCGCGGTCGGCGGCGTAGAGGAGGGCCTCGGCGCGCTCGTCGATGTGGTCGCGTGAGTGGAGGACGATCTCGCGCAGCTGCAGGCCGAGGTCGGTGCCGCCGGGCTCGCGGGTGCGGACGACGCGGGCGCCGCGCTCCTCGAGCCAGGCGGCGAGCCGGTTCGCCTGGGTCGTCTTGCCGGCGCCGTCGCCGCCCTCGAGGGTGATGAAGAGGCCGGTCATCCTGGGGTTCCTTCGCTCGTGGCGGACGGTGGGGCGGCGGGGCGGGGCTCGCGGGCGGCTGGCTACTCGGCGGCGTCGGCCGCGGGCTTCGCGGCCGGCTTGCGGGCGGCGGGCTTCTTCGCGACGGTCGTCGACTTGGCGGTCGTCGACTTGGCGGTCGTCGACTTGGCGGCGGCGGACTTCGTCGCCGTGGCCTTCGCCGTGGTCGACTTCGCCGTCGTGGTCTTCTTCACCGCCGGCTTCTTCGCGGCCGGCTTCTTCGCCGCGGGCTTGCGCTTGGTGGGGCCCTTGGCGCGCTTCTCGGCGAGGAGCTCGACGCAGCGCTCGAAGCTGATCTCCTCCGGGTTCTCGCCGCGCGGCACGGTGACGTTCGTCTCGCCGTCGGTGACGTACGGGCCGAAGCGGCCCTCCTTCACGCGGACGGTCTTGCCGCTCACGGGATCCGGCGACTCGAACTCCTGGATGTTCGACTTCGACTGGCGGGCGCCGTACTTCGGCTGCGCGAAGAGCTCCTGCGCGCCGGCGAGGTCGATGTCGAAGATCGCGTCCTCGCTGGGGAGCGTGCGGGTGTCGGCGCCCTTCTTGAGGTACGGGCCGTAGCGGCCGTTCTGGGCGGTGATCTCGGCGCCAGACTCCTCGTCGACGCCGACGACGCGGGGCAGCGAGAGGAGGCGCAGGGCCTGCTCGAGGTTCACCTCGGCGGGGACCATCGTCGTGAAGAGCGAGGCCGTGCGCGGCTTCGGCGCGGCGGCCTTCCGCTTCGGGGCGCCCTCGGCGGGTGCCTCCGGCTCGGGGATGACCTCGGTGACGTAGGGGCCGTAGCGGCCGTCCTTGAGCACGATCTGGTGGCCCGACTCGGGGTCGAGGCCGAGCTCGCGGTCGGTGTTCTCGGGCGCCTCGAGGAGCTCCTTCACGCGCTCGTCCGTGAGCTCGTCGGGGGCGAGGTCCTCGGGCACGTTGATGCGGCGCGGCGTCTCGGATCCCTCCTGCGGCACCTCGAGGTACGGGCCGTAGCGGCCGATGCGGAGCACGGCGGCGCCGTCGCCGACGGGGGTGGAGTTGATCTCGCGGGCGTCGATCTCGCCGAGGTTGTCGAGCACGCCGCGGAGGCCCCGGTGGTCGTCGGTGCCGAAGTAGAAGCCGTTGAGCCAGGCGACGCGGTCCTGCTCGCCCGCGGCGATGCGGTCGAGGTCGGCCTCCATGGCGGCGGTGAAGTCGTACTCGACGAGGTCGTGGAAGTGCTCCTCGAGGAGGCGCACGACCGAGAACGCCGTCCAGCTCGGCACGAGGGCCGAGCCGCGGCTCGTGACGTAGCCGCGGTCCTGGATGGTGGCGATGATGGCGGCGTAGGTCGAGGGGCGCCCGATGCCGAGCTCGTCGAGCGCCTTCACGAGGCTCGCCTCGGTGTAGCGCGGCGGCGGGGTCGTCTCGTGGGGCTTCGCCTCGGCCTCGGCGGCGAGGAGGGCCTGGCCCTCGGTCATCTCCGGGAGCTTCGCCTCCTTGGCGGCGCCGTCGGCGTCGCGGGATTCGTCGCGGCCCTCCTCGTAGGCGGCGAGGAAGCCGCGGAAGGTGATGACGGTGCCGGACGACTGGAGCTCGGCGGCCTGCTTCACGGCCTTGCCCTCGGCATCCGGGATCGCGATCTCGTCGGTCGCGATGGTGACGGTGGCGGTGAAGCCCTTCGCGTCGGCCATCTGGGAGGCGACGGTGCGCTTCCAGATGAGCTCGTAGAGGCGGAAGTCGTTCGGCGAGAGCTTCGAGCGCAGCTCGGCGGGGGTCTGGAAGTCGGAGCCGGAGGGGCGGATGGCCTCGTGCGCCTCCTGGGCGCCCTTCGACTTCGAGCCGTAGACGCGCGGCTTCTCCGGGAGCGAGTCGGCGCCGTAGAGGGCGGCGGCCTGCTTGCGGGCGGCGGCGATGGCCTGGCCGGAGAGGTTCGACGAGTCCGTTCGCATATAGGTGATGTGCCCGTTCTCGTAGAGCGACTGGGCGACGGACATCGTCTGGCGGGCGGTGAAGCGGAGCTTGCGGGCGGCCTCCTGCTGGAGCGTGGAGGTCGTGAAGGGTGCGGCGGGGCGGCGCGTGTAGGGCTTCGTCTCGAGCTTGGCGACGCGGACGCCGGTCTCGCCCGACTCGAGCGCGTCGGCGATGGCGCGGGCGCCGGCCTCGTCGAGCACGCGGGCGTCGCTCGTGAGGACGCCGTGGTCGTCGAAGTCGCGGCCGGTGGCGATGCGGGCGCCGCCGACGCGGGTGAGACGGGCAGGGAAGGCCTGCGCCTCGCCGCCTTCGGGGGCGAGCTGCGCCTCGACGCCCCAGTAGGAGGCGGCGACGAAGGCCATGCGCTCGCGCTCGCGGTCGACGATGAGGCGGGTGGCGGCCGACTGCACGCGGCCGGCGGAGAGGCCGGAGCCGACCTTGCGCCAGAGCACGGGCGAGATCTCGTAGCCGTAGATGCGGTCGAGGATGCGGCGGGTCTCCTGCGCGTCGACGAGGTGGGCGTCGATGTCGCGCGTCTTGTCCTTGGCTGCCTGGATGGCCTCCTCGGTGATCTCGTGGAAGACCATGCGCTTCACGGGCACCTTGGGCTTGAGGACCTCGAGGAGGTGCCATGCGATGGCCTCGCCCTCGCGGTCCTCATCGGTGGCGAGGATGAGCTCGTCGGCGTCCTTGAGGGCCCGCTTCAGCTCGGCGACGGTCTTCTTCTTCGCGTCGGAGACGACGTAGTACGGCTCGAAGCCGTGCTCGACGTCGACGCTGAACTTGCCGAGGGAGCCCTGCTTGAGCTCGGCCGGGAGGTTCTTCGGCTCGATGAGGTCGCGGATGTGGCCGACCGAGGCGAGCACCTCGTAGTCGTCTCCGAGGTACTGCGAGATGCTCTTCACCTTGGTCGGCGACTCGACGATGACGAGCTTGGTGGCGCGTGACACGGAGTGGATCCTCGGGGGCTCGTGAGCGGATGCGACGCTGCGGCGCGTCCGATCTGGCGGTGCGGTCCGGTGGCGGGGAGCGGTCGGTCCGTATTGGGCACAGTATAAGGAGAGCCGCGGACACGCCCTCCTGACGGCGGTGCGGCGGGGATCCCGCGCCACGCTCACCCCGCCCGCGCGCACCATGCCGCGGGGCAGAGCTCGAGACCGTGGAGGCGGAACCAGTCCTCGGGGTTGACGAAGCGGGTGCCGGGCCAGGCGGCGGCGACGGCGGGGTCGAGCGGGAGGGCGTGCAGCTCGCTGCGGGTCGACGCGGCGACGTCGATGCGGAGGTCGAGGTGCGGGCCCGTGCTCGGGCCCGTGTTGCCGACGCGTCCGATCTGCTGGCCGGCGAGGACCTCCTCCCCCACGGCGACGAGGTGGTCGGACGGGTGCATGTGCAGGTAGCTCGTGCGGGTGCCGTCGGGACCGACGATCGTGAGAGTCAGGCCGTCCGCCGACTCGACGCGGCCCGCGTGGATCGCGAAGACCGGATCGCCGAGACGCCCCACGAGATCGACGGCCGGATGGCTGCTCGAGGCGCCGGCCACCGGGGCGACGCGCGGGCCGTAGCCGTCGGTCATCGCGTAGGGCGCCGAGAGGGGATGCGCGACGCCGCCCTCGGCGAGCGGCGGGCGGCCGGCGCGGGCGCGATCGTCGACGGAGAAGGCGCCGAGGACGACGCGGACGGTGACGGTGGCCTCCTGGGCCATCCAGGAGCAGTCGACGAGCTCGGCGCCGTTCGCGGCGGCGACGCGGCCTGCCTCCTCGCACGGATCGCCGGGCAGGAGGCCCGAGGCGACGTCCGCCGCCGCGAGCGCCGAGGCGTCGGCCGCGGCCGAGGCCCGCTGGGCCGCGACGAATCCGCCGAAGGCCGAGAGCAGGCCGGCGGTGAGCGCGACGAGGGCGCCGCAGACGCCGAGCACGAGGGCGCCGCCGGCGCCGCGCTCGTCTCGCAAGGCGCCGAGCAGCGCGCGCCGGAGCCGGGCGCTCATCGCCCGCCTCCCAGCGCGCAGGAGCTCGCGGTGAGCTCGACGTCGAGCCGGACGCCGGCGACGACGAGCGGGGCCGCGGCGTCGACGCAGACGAGGCCGTCCTCCCCCTCGCTCGACGACATCGCAGCGCCCTCCGCCACGGCGGAGACCCGGGCCTCCGCGAGCGCCGGGTCGTCGCCGCGGGCGAGGATCCGCGCGGCGTCGGCCGCCGCGTCGGCGAGGGCGACCTGGGTGGCGCCCCCGCCGAGCGCGGCGAGGCAGAAGCCGAGCAGGCCCACGACGGCGGGCAGGGCGACGGCCGTCTCGGCGGCGGCCCCGCCGTCCTCCCCGCGGGCGAACCGGGAGGCGGTCCGTGCCGCGGACGCCGGCCCGTGCGGCCCGATCCCGCCGGGCACGGCTAGCCCTCGTACGTGAGGGCCTGGCGGACGAGATCCTCGAGGATCGTCCGCACCTCCTCGCTCTGCATGATGACGACGAGCAGGCCCGCGAAGGCCACCGCCGCCATCGTGGCGATGGCGTACTCGGCGGTCGCGGCGCCCTCCTCGCGGCCGAGCAGACGCAGGAGCCGGCGGCGGGCCTCGGCGGCGCGCGCGGCGAGGCCGTGCGAGGGCGCGACGTCGAGCGGGTCGGCGGCGAGGTGGTGCGCGAGCGGGGCCGCGTCGGCGGCGATCACGGCGCCGCGGGCCTCCTCCTCGGCCCATCCGGAATAGCGCGAGACGGGCAGCTCGATGACGGTCATGGGGATCCTCCTTCGTTGATGTGGTGGTGGGTCGTCGAGGTCTGGGAGCGCGGCGCTAGCGCGCGCCGAGGGTCGAGCCGATGACGGAGAGCACGAGCGGCGCGACGCCGAGGCACAGGAAGGCCGGCAGCACGCACGCGCCGAGCGGGAGCATGAGCTCGACGCCGAGGCGCGCGGCGCGGGCCTGCGCGGCCGTCCGGGCGTCGCGTCGGGCGAGGCGCGCCTCCGAGCGCAGGAGCGTCGAGGCGGGGACGCCCGCCGCCGTCGCGAGGGCGAGCACCTCCTCGAGCCGCTCGCCGTCCTCCGCCTCGAGCTCGAATCGCTCGAGGGCCGCCCGGACCGCGGTTCGGGCCTCCCCCGGCGGCGAGCCGCCGAGGAGCGCGAGCGCGGCGAGATCGAGCTCGAGGCCCGGATGCGGCGCGCGGCGCGAGGCCGAGCGCACGAGCCGGCGCGACCACGCGGCGCCCATCGCCATGAGCGCGAGCCCGAGCACGAGGCACGCGAGGCCGAAGGGCGTCCCGAGGAGCGTCCCGAGCGAGTCGAGGCCGAGGAGCGCGCCGAGGCCGAGGCCCGCGAGCGGGAGGGCGGAGACGAGCCGAGAGGTCGCGACCGGGCCCTCGAGCGCGACGGCGACCTCCCGCTCGGCGAGGCCGACGTCGCGGAAGCCGTCGGCGAGCTCGGCGAGGCTCCGCGAGAGCGGCGCGCCCGTGCGCTCCGCGAGCGCCCACGCGCAGCCGAGGATGCGCCAGGCGTCGTCGCGCTCGGCCGCGAGCGCATCCGAGACGCCGTGGCCGGCGCGGAGGCGGCGGGCGACGCGGAGCTCGGGCGAGGCGTCCGAGGCCGAATCCGACGACGGCGTGCGGCGCGCCCGCAGAGCCTCGAGCGCCGAGGACAGCGTGCGCGCGAAGGCCGCGAGCGACCCGTCCCGGCCGCCATCCGCGCCCTCGGCCTCGCGCGCCGCGAGCGCCGCGACGTGCGCCCAGGCCGAGAGCGGTGTCGTGCCGCCCGCGAGAAGGACGGCGAGGCGCTCGACGACCGCCGCCGTCCGCTCCGCAGGGCGCCGGCCCGCCGCCTGGCTCGACCCTGCCGACCTGCCGCGCGTCGATCCGCCGCTCCCCCGCGCCGAGCGCCGTCGCAGCGCCGCCGTCACCGTGCTCATGCCCCGTCCCTCCCGAGCCGTCGCCCGCTGCGGACGGACGCGATCCCGAGTCGTCCCGCGTCGTCGAGCGCGAACTCGCCGAGGTCGACGAGCCGCCGGCGTCCGCCGCGCCGCTCGACGTGGAGCACGAGCCCGATCGCCGAGTGCACCTGCCGGGCGACCGCCTCCGGCGACATCCCGGCGAGCGCCCCGAGCGCCTCGAGGCGGGCGGGCACGTCGGCGAGCGAGTTCGCGTGGAGCGTGCCTGCTCCCCCGTCGTGGCCGGTGTTGAGCGCGGCGAGCAGCTCCCGCAGCTCGGCGCCGCGGCACTCGCCGAGCACGAGGCGATCCGGTCGCATGCGCAGCGCCTCGCGCACGAGCCGCTCGAGCGGCACCTCCCCCGCGCCCTCGATGTTCGCCTGCCGCGCCTCGAGGCCGACGACGTGCGGATGGTCGATCCGCAGCTCGGCGACGTCCTCGATCGCGACGATCCGCTCCGCCGGGCTCGCGAGCCCGAGCAGCACCGAGAGGAGCGTCGTCTTGCCCGAGCCGCCGGCGCCGGTGATGAGGAGGTTCGCGCGCCGCGCCATCGCCTCGCGGAGGAGCTCCGCGTCGCCGTCCTCGAAGAAGCCGCCCGCCTCGAGCTGCTCCATCGTGAGCCGCGCGACGCGCGGCAGGCGGATCGACAGGAGCGTGCCGCCCGTCGAGATGGGCGGGATGACGGCGTGCACGCGGATGGCCTCCCCGATGCGCACGTCGACGCACGGCGTCGCCTCGTCGAGGTGGCGCCCGCCTGCCGCGATGATGCGCACGGCGAGCTCGCGCAGCGCCCGCTCTGAGGGCGCCCGCCACTGCTCGACGAGCTCGGCGCCCGAGCCGCGGTCGACGAAGATGCCCTCGAGCCCGTTCACGAAGACGTCGGTCACCTCGCCGTCGGCGACGAAGGGCGCGAGGGGCCCGAAGGCGTCGGCCTGGCCCTGCGTGAGCGGGCGGACGGGCCGCTCGCCGCCGAGCGCGACGCCCCTGGACAGGGCACCGCTCGGCCGCGGCGGCAGCTCGACGCTCGCCGGGCGCTCCGAGGGCGGGCGCGCGACGAAGCGCGCGGGCCGCCCGCCGTCGGAGGCGGCGAGCGCGCCCGTGCCGGATCGGCGCTCGAAGAGGTCATGGCTCGTCATCACGGCCGGGACGCTAGGCGGGCGCGCGACGCCCTCGCATCCGCGGGCCGACGCCGCTGGGGAGCATCCCCGCGACACGCGCCTGTGGACGGCCAGCGACGCGCCCGGGATCCGGCTCACCGCCGCGCGCACGCGAGCTCCCCGGGGGACGCATGAAGGCGCCGAGCGGGGGGATGCTCAGGCGCCTTCACGGGCTCGCGATCGACGAGGGGGGCGTCGAGATTCGGAGCCTGCCGGAGGGGGATCCGGCCCGCGAGGAATCGTAGCCGATCTCCATGCATTCGAATACTTGCGTTCCGAACCATCCGTACCCCTACCAACACGCCCCCGGATGCGCATAGGATGCCCGCGACGACCGCCGAACCGGCGCCTCTCGACGACGAGGTGCGACGACCCGGGGGTCGGGCACCCGGCGGGACGCGATCGCGATCCGCCGTCGTCCTCTCACCCGCACGGCCCCGACCGGAGCCGCCTCGCAACGACGCGAAGGAGCACCCATGACCGACACCGTCGACCACCTCCTCGAGGACCTCGAGACCTTCCCGCCCGCGCCGGAGTTCGCCGAGGGCACGAACGTGCCCTCCGACCTCCGCGAGCAGGCCGCCGCCGACCGCCTCGGCTTCTGGGCCGAGCGCGCCCGCGAGCTGCACTGGCACACGCCCTTCACCGAGACCCTCGACTGGTCGGGCGCGCCCGTCGCGAAGTGGTTCCACGACGGCGAGCTCAACGTCGCCTACAACTGCCTCGACCGCCACGTGCAGAACGGCCTCGGCGACCGCGTCGCGATCCGCTGGGAGGGCGAGCCGGGCGACCAGCGCAACCTCACCTACTCCGACCTCCTCGGCGAGGTGAAGAAGGCCGCGAACCTCCTCGAGTCGCTCGGCGTGAAGGCCGGCGACGTCGTCGCGATCTACCTGCCGATGATCCCGGAGGCGGTCGTCGCGATGCTCGCCTGCGCGCGCATCGGCGCCATCCACTCGGTCATCTTCGGCGGCTACTCGGCCGACTCGATCCGCACCCGCGTGAACGACGCCGAGGCGAAGCTCGTCATCACGGCGAACGGCTCGATCCGCAAGGGCCGCGTCTTCCCGCTCAAGGAGACCGTCGACGAGGCGCTCGAGCTCGGCTGCCCGAGCGTCGAGCACGTGCTCGTCGTGCGCCGCGCCGACCACGAGGTGACGATGGCCGAGGGCCGCGACCTCGACTGGGCGACCGAGCTCGCCGAGATGAGCGACGAGCACGTCGCGAAGCCGTTCCCGGCCGAGCAGCCGCTCTTCATCCTCTACACCTCGGGCACAACCGGGAAGCCGAAGGGCCTCCTCCACACCTCGGGCGGCTACCTCACGCAGGTCGCGTTCACGCACCGCACGATGTTCGACCTCCGCCCGGAGACGGACGTCTTCTGGTGCACCGCCGACGTCGGCTGGGTCACCGGCCACTCGTACCTCGTCTATGGCCCGCTCGCGAACGGCGCGACGCAGGTCATGTACGAGGGCGCGCACGACACCCCCGACCTCGGCCGCTGGTTCGACATCATCCAGCGCCACGGCGTGACGATCTTCTACACGGCGCCGACCGCCATCCGCGGCTACATGAAGTCGGGCCGCGAGATCATCCAGCGCTACGACCTCTCGTCGATCCGCCTCCTCGGCTCGGTCGGCGAGCCGATCAACCCCGAGGCGTGGAGCTGGTTCCGCGAGGTCATCGGCGGCGGCAAGGCCCCCGTCGTCGACACGTGGTGGCAGACCGAGACCGGCGCCCACATGATCGCGCCGATGCCGACGCAGGATGCCCTGAAGCCCGGCTCCGCGCAGAAGCCGGTCCCCGGCGTCGTCGTCGAGGTCGTCACCGAGGCGGGCGAGCGCGTGAACCCGGGCGAGATGGGCCTCCTCACGATCGCCGAGCCGTGGCCGTCGATGGCGCGCGGCATCTGGGGCGACCCGGAGCGCTTCCAGGAGACGTACTGGTCGCAGTTCCCCGGCCGCTACTTCGCCGGCGACGGCGCGGGCGTCGACCGCGACGGCGACCTGTGGCTGCTCGGCCGCGTCGACGACGTCATGAACGTCTCGGGCCACCGCATCTCGACGACCGAGATCGAGTCGTCGCTCGTCGGCCACCCCTTCGTCGCCGAGTCGGCGGTCGTCGGCGCGAAGGACGAGACGACCGGCCAGGCCGTCGTCGCCTTCGTCGTGACGAAGCGCTCGCAGCAGGAGGCCATGGCCGGGCAGGACGTCGAGCAGATCCTCCGCCAGCACGTCGCGAAGGACATCGGCGCGATCGCCCGCCCGCGCGAGGTGCACCTCGTCGACGAGCTGCCGAAGACGCGCTCCGGCAAGATCATGCGCCGTCTCCTCCGCGACGTCGCCGACGGACGCCAGGTGGGCGACACGACGACGCTCACGGACTCGTCGGTCATGGACGCCATCGCGAAGGGCATGCAGACCGCCGCTGCAGACGACGAGTAGCCCCCGGCCCGCCTGATCGGCCGGCGCGCTCGCGCGGAGGCGGCCCGGGCCGCCAGATGGCCCGGGTCGCCAGGCGGCCGCGGCTCCAGCTCGCCCAGTGGCCCCGTGTTGCTGTTCGGGAGGCTCCCGAACAGCAACACGGGGCCACTGGGCGAGGTCCGGCAGGAAGCCGGGCAGCGAGCGCAGGCAGCAAGGACCAGGCGGCCGGGTCGGGGCGGGGGCCGCTGGCGAGCTGCCGGGCCCCGCTACTCGTAGGCGACGACGAGCTCGAGCTCGACGGGCGAGTCGAGCGGGAGCTCGGCGACGCCGACGGCGGAGCGCGCGTGGCGGCCGGCGTCGCCGAAGACGGCGCCGAGCAGCTCGGAGGCGCCGTTGGCGACCTTCGGCTGGCCCGTGTAGCCGGCGGCCGAGTTCACGAACACGGTCGCCTTCACGACGCGCGTGACCCGGTCGAGGTCCCCGATGACCGACTTCACGGCCGCGAGCGCGTTGAGGCAGGCGATCTCCGCGAAGGCGATCGCGTCGTCCTCGGGGACGTCCGCGCCGACCTTGCCGGTCTCCGGCAGCGCGCCGTCGACGAAGGGGAGCTGGCCCGAGGTGAAGACGAGGCCGCCGTGCTCGACGGCCGGGATGTACGAGGCGACGGGCGCCGCGACCGCGGGCACCGCGAGCTGGAGGTCGGCGAGGCGCAGCTCGACCTCCGACAGGCGCCCCTCCCCCTCGCCCTCGGACGCGCCGCCCTCGGCGGCCGCGACGTCGACGTTGAGGCCGGCCTGCTCGGCGAGCTGCTCGGCGTCCTGCTCGGTGCCCCCGAGGCGATCCGGCGCGCCGCTCACTTGCCCGCCTCCGCGTCCGTCGCCGCGTCGGCGATCGGGCGCTTCATGTAGGCGACCGAGCCGCCCTCGGGCCCGGTCGCGATCTGGACGAGCTCCCAGCCCTGCTTGCCCCAGTTGTTGAGCACCACGCCGGGCGTGTGCAGGGGCAGCGGGGTGATGAAGTACTCCCACGTCGTCATATGCGCTCCTCATGCTGGCGACGGGCGCCCGCGGCCGGCCGCCGCGCCGCGTCGATGCGGCGGATCCCGGAGGCCGCGCGGGTCCGGGGCCGAGCCGAACCTCACACTGCCCCGATAGGGACCCGTGATCTACCCTGGAGTCTATGTCTGCCTCCGAATCCGCCGCGCCCTCCCGCAACATCCTCGGGGGCATCCTCGGCCTGCTCGGGATGAGCGGCATCGCCGGCATCCTCGTGGCCCTGCTCGTGACCCCGCTCATCGCGGTCGCCGGCGTCGCCGCGAACAGCACGATCGCCCTCTTCGAGTCGCTGCCCGACTACCTCGAGATCGGCCAGAACCAGCAGAAGACGGAGCTCTTCGCGCACTCCGGCGGCCAGGAGGTGAAGTTCGCGGAGTTCTACTCGCAGAACCGCGTCGAGGTCGAGCTCGACCAGATCTCCCCGTACGTCATCGACGCGGCGATCTCCACGGAGGACCCGCGCTTCTACGAGCACGGCGGCGTCGACGTCATCTCCGCCGGCCGCGCGCTCTTCGCCTCGCTCATCTCCGACTCGGGCGCCGGCGCCTCGACGATCACGATGCAGTATGTCCGCAACGTCCGCGTGCAGACCGCGGAGTCGATCCAGGACCCGACCCTCCGCCAGCAGGCGTACGAGGACGCGACCGAGACCTCGATGGGCCGCAAGCTCCAGGAGATGCGCCTCGCGATCGGCGTCGAGCACCAGTACTCGAAGCAGGAGATCCTCAAGGGCTACCTCAACATCGCCCTCTTCGGCGGCACGATCTACGGCATCGAGTCAGCCGCGCAGTACTACTTCGGCAAGCCCGCGAAGGACCTCACCCTCGCCGAGTCGGCCTCGCTCGTCGCGACGGTCCAGAACCCGAACGCGTACCGCCTCGACCTCTCCGACAACCTCCAGAACAACATGGACCGACGCAACTACGTGCTCGGCCGCATGCTCGACGAGGGCAAGATCGACAAGGCCACCTACGACGCGACGGTCGTCCTCCCGGTCGAGCCGCACATCACGCCGACCCAGCACGGCTGCTCGAACGCGCAGGGCAACGCGCAGTACTTCTGCGACTACGTCCGCAACGTCATCCTCAACGACCCCGCCTTCGGCGACACCTACGAGGACCGGCTCTTCAACTTCCAGACGAAGGGCTACCAGATCCACACCACGATCGACCTCGACCTGCAGGCGGTGACGCAGGCCGCGATCAACGGCTCCGTGCCCTCGTACATGGACGGCGTGAACATCGGCTCGGCCGTCTCCGCCGTCGAGGCCGGCACCGGCCGCATCCTCGCGATGGCGCAGAACACGGTCTTCGACGACACCGACGCGGCCGCCTCGACGCCCGGCCACAGCGCGGTGAACTTCAACACCGACTACAACTACGGCGGCTCGACCGGCTTCGCGGTGGGATCGACCTACAAGATCTTCACCCTCGCCGAGTGGATCGCCTCGGGCCACTCGCTCAACGAGTCGGTGAACGCCCAGACCCGCGCCTTCAACCTCGCGAACTTCAAGACGAGCTGCGGCGAGCCGAACGGCGGCACCTGGTCGCCGAACAACGACGGCGGCGCGAGGCTCGGCACGGTCACGGCCCTCCAGGCCACGATCAACTCGTACAACACGGCCTTCGTGGCCATGGGCGAGAAGCTCGACCAGTGCCGCATCCGCGACACGGCCATGGCGCTCGGCGCGCACCGAGCGGACGGCGCGATGAACACCGACTACCCCTCGGACATCCTCGGCACGAACGAGATCGCCCCGCTCTCGATGGCGACGGCCGTCGCCGCCCTCGCGAACGGCGGCGTCTCGTGCACGCCGATCGCGATCGAGCGGATCACGCTCCGCGACGGCCAGGAGATCCCCGCGCCGAAGTCGACCTGCACGCAGGCCGTCTCGACGACGACCGCCCAGGCCGTGGCCTACGCCATGGCCCAGACCGCGAACGGCGGCACGGCGGCGCCCTCGAACCCCGGCATCGTCCCGATGATCGGCAAGACGGGAACGACCGACTCCGCGATCCAGACCTGGGTCATCGGCGCCACCTCGAAGGTCGGCGTCGCGACGTGGGTCGGCAACGTCTCGGGCCAGGCCTCGCTCTACGAGTTCTCGCTCGAGCACCGCACCGCCAGCCAGGAGCGCCACGTCATCATGAACCAGGTCATGACGCAGGCGATGAACGCGTACGGCGGCGAGGGCTTCCCGTCGCCGCCCGCGAGCACGACGAAGCCGTCGCGGGCGACGATCCCGGATCTCACGGGCCGCACGATCGACGAGGCCACAAAGGTCCTCACCGAGCTCGGCTTCACCGTCGCGGTGGGCCCCGCCGTCGCCTCGACGCAGGCCGCCGGCACGGTCGCCCAGCAGCTCCCCTCGCCGAACACCTCGGTCGATATCGGCACGACCGTCACGCTGAGCCCGTCCACGGGCGCCGGCGGCGACGCGACGATGCTCACGATGCCGGACCTCACGGGCAAGTCGCCCGACGAGGCCGTGCAGCTCCTGTCGCAGGCGCGCTTCACGGGCACCGTCTACCAGTTCACCGAGCCCGCCTCGGGCGGCGTGAAGCCGGGCCAGATCATCCGCACGGAGCCGGCCGCGGGCGCCCAGGTGCCCGGCACCGCCGAGGTGAAGATCTACGTTGCGCAGTAGCTCGAGCGAGCGCAGCGCGGCCGCCCGCGTCCTCCGGGGCGCGGGCGTCGCCGTCCTCGGCGCGGCCTGGGCCGGCACGGCGACGCTCGCCTACGCGTCGATGATCGAGCGGCACGCCTTCCGGCTGCGGCACGTCGAGGCGGAGGTGCTCGCGCCGGGCTCCGAGCCGATCCGCGTCCTCCACCTCTCCGACTTCCACCTCATGCCCTGGCAGCGCCGCAAGCGCCGCTGGGTGGCCGCGCTCGCGCGCCTCGAGCCGGACCTCGTCGTGAACACCGGCGACAACGTCGGCCACGCGGACGCCCTCGCCGAGCTGCGGGAGATGCTCGCGCCGTTCAAGGGCATCCCGGGCGTCGTCGTCCACGGCTCGAACGACTACTACGGCCCCGTCTTCAAGAACCCGCTCTCGTACCTCACGGGGAAGCGGAAGAAGATGACGGCGCCCGTGCTCGACCACGAGTCGATGGACGCCATGCTCCGCGACGAGATGGGCTGGGCGATGCTCGACAACTCGGCCGCCGACGTCGTCGCGGCGGGGCGGCGCATCCGCTGGGTGGGCCTCGCCGACCCGCACATCAAGCGCGAGCGGCCCGAGGAGGCGCTCGCCGCGCTCATGCGCCTCGACGCCGAGGGCCCGGAGCCGGACGTCCGCCTCGGCGCCGTCCACGCCCCCTACCGCGAGGCCGTCGACGTGCTCGTGCGGCACGGCTCCTCGCTCGTCTTCGCCGGCCACACGCACGGCGGGCAGGTCTGCGTGCCCGGCTACGGCGCGATCGTCACGAACTGCGATCTGCCGCCCGCCCAGGTGAAGGGGCTGAGCGGCTGGACCGTCTCCGAGATGTCGGACGCCTCCTCCCCTGCCGCCATCGCCCTCCGCGACGCCGCCGCGGTCGCCCGGGGCGAGTCCGGCCACGCCGCCGGCGCCGCCCGCACGGACGGCCTGCTCCACGTCTCCGGCGGGCTCGGCACCTCACCCTTCGCCCCCTTCCGGCTCGCCGCCGCCCCGGAGGCGACGCTCGTGACGCTCGTCGCGCGCCGGGGCTGAGGTCCGCGACTCGCGCAAGGTGACAGGGGCGCTCGGAATCGGCTATCCTTGCTGAGTTCCGCCGCGCGCGGAGCATCGGGATGTGGCGCAGCTTGGTAGCGCGCCTCGTTCGGGACGAGGAGGTCGCAGGTTCAAATCCTGTCATCCCGACCACCACGACGAAGCCCCCGCCGGATGGCGGGGGCTTCGTCGTTCCGGGCGCGGCCCGAGCGGCTGGGCGCAGGGTCGGCCTAGGAGGCATCGTGCCCCTCGGCGGCCGCCGCGAGCGCGCGCACCGAGGCGACGAAGTGCTCGACCGGGAACTGCGGCCACTCGCGCTTTGCGAGGAACTTCTCGTTCTCGATGTCGAGCCAGTCGTACTCGAGCGTCGCCTCGGTCTCGCCGCCCTCGGCGGGCTCGAGGCTCCAGCGCCAGCGGAAGCCGACGGGCTCGGTGCGCTCGTCGTCCCGGCCGCGGCGGGCGGGCTTCCACGCGATGACGCGGTCCTGCTCGAACTCGGTGACGTGGTTGTCCATGATGTAGTCGCCGAGCCAGTCGACGTGCATGGCCATCGAGAAGACCTGGCCCTCGGCGGCGATGGGCTCCGTGGTGAGCGGCTCGACGATCATCCCCTTCGCCTCGAGCTCGTGGTGGCGCGTCGGGTCCTGGAGGACGGCGAACACCTCGTGCGGCGTCGCGCGGATGCGCCGGGTCGCCCGGGCGATGTGGTGGTCGAGCGAGGCCGACTCGCTGGCGCCCGGGTCGAGCAGGTGGCGCAGGTCGATCGAGCCGGTGATGACCTCGAGGTCGGCGCCGCTCGGCGCCTCGGGGCGCACCTCCGACTCGCGCGCCTGGACGGCCTCGCCGGTGACGAGGTGGCTGTCCTCGGCGCGGAAGGCCGTGGCGGGGTCGCCGATGAGCGGGGCCTCGCGGACGGGCGCGGCGGCCTGCTCGGCGCCGCCCTGCTGTCCGACGGCGTCCGGCTCGGCCTCGCCCGCGTGGCGGCCCGTCATCGGCGGCGCCCCTCGGCCGAGGAGTCGAATTCGCGCGGCGTCGTGACGTCGGCGGCGGCCACGTTGCCCGCGAGCGTCGTCGCGGCGCCGGGCGCGGCGCCCGGGGCGACGATCGACTGCATGCCGCCCGGCTGCGCGCCCTCGACGGTCTCGGCGAGCTTCGCGAGCGACGCCTCGAAGGCCTCGCGCGGGAACGGCGGGAACGGGATCTGCGCCTTCGCCTCCTCCGAGGCGCCCGACCAGTCGTAGGCGAGGCGCACCCGGGTCGTGCCGACGTCGAGCGGCTCGAGCTTCCAGGTCCAGGTCCACCCGCCGGGGGCCTCGCCGGAGCGGCCCGGGGCCCAGCCGATCTCGCGGTCCTGCTCGAAGGCGGTGACGGTGTTCTCCATCGTGTAGTCGCCGCCCTGGCTCTCGTGGTGCATCTGCGTGGTGAAGCGCTGGCCGGTCGCGGTGATGGGGCCGTCCTCGCTCGAGACGACGATGCCCATGCCGTCCGCGCCCGGGTGGAGGCGGGGGTCGGCGAGGACGGCGAAGATCTGGGCGGCGGGGGCGCTGATGTCACGCTCCACGACGACCGAGGTCGAGCCCTGGCCGGGCTCCGTCTGCTGCTCATCGGTCATGATGCGGCTCCTTCCACGAGCGTGCTGGCGGCGGTCGGCGGATGGCCGCGGCCGCAGCGCCATTCCACCGCATCGAGGCGGCATGTTTCCTGACGATCCGGCGCGGACCCCGGGCGGGGGCGTGCAACGGCGCGGGCGCTGGCGCGCCTACGCTCGCAGGTCGCTCGCGAGCCGCCCGCCGGACGCCTCGAGGTAGCACGCGCCGCACATCGACTCGTAGGTGACCTCGCCGACGTGGTCGATCGCGACCTGGGCGCCGTCGAAGACGAAGCGGCCGTCGAGGAGGCGCGCGTTGAAGACGGCCTTCCGCCCGCAGCGGCAGATCGTCTTGAGCTCCTCGAGCGAGTGGGCGATCTCGAGGAGGCGCTGGCTGCCGGGGAAGGCGACGGTCTGGAAGTCGGTGCGGATGCCGTACGCCATGACCGGGATGCCGTCGATGACGGCGACCCGGAAGAGGTCGTCGATCTGCCGCGGCGAGAGGAACTGCGCTTCGTCGACGAGCACGCACGACACCGGGCGGGGCGCCGCGCGCGCGCCGGCGTCTGGGTCGGGCCCGTCGGTCTGCGCCTCGAGCACCATGGCGCGGAGCTCGTCGGCCGGGCGCACGAGCAGGTCGACCTCGCGCGTGAGGCCGAGGCGGCTCGAGACGCTCCGGTCGCCCTTCGTGTCGATGGCGGGCTTCGCGAGGAGGACGCGGTGCCCGCGCTCCTCGTAGTTGAAGGCGGCCTGCAGCAGCGCGCTCGACTTGCCCGAGTTCATCGCGCCGTAGCGGAAGTAGAGCTTGGCCATGGGGCTCCTCGGGCTGCGGCGGGCGGTCGCCTCGATGGTAGCGGGGGCGGGCGGCGCGGCATCCGGGCCGCCGCGGGAGATCGGCATCCGCCCCGCATGACGACGGGGCGGGCGCGGCCCCCCGACCGCTCCCGCCCCGCCGGGTCTCTCCGACCCGGGCGTCCGTTCCGGCTAGCGGACGGCCGCCTCGGTCGTCTCCGCCTCGACGGCGCGCTGCGCGTCGGCGTCCTCGGCCGGCGCCGCGTCGCCCGAGCGGCCCGCGACGAACACGGACGCGAAGGTGATGAGCGCGGCCACGGCGAGGAAGGCCGTGACGAGGCCCACGCCGCCGCCGGCCTGCTGCACGAGCCAGGTCGCGATGAACGGGGTCGGGCCCGCGACGATCGCGCCGTTGAGCTCGCGCGCCGCGGCGACGCCCGTGAAGCGGTAGCGCGTCGGGAAGAGGTTCGGGAGGAACGTCGAGGTGCCGGGCGAGGTGGCGCCCATGGCGAAGATGCCGGCGGCGCTCATGCCGAGCATCGCGAGCCACATGCTGCCCGACTGGAGCGAGAGGAAGAGCGGGTACGCGAGGGCCGCGCCCGCGAGGCCGCCGAAGGCGACCATCTTCCGCACGCCGATGCGGTCGGCGATGATGCCGCCGAAGGGCGGGACGACCGCGGCGATGAACGAGGCGACGAGGACGGCCGTGAGGGCCTCCATGCGATCCATCTTCACCGTGTTCGTGAGGTAGCCGAGGGCGAACGCCGAGAGCACGTAGTTCATGACGTTGTGGCCGGTGACGCTCATGAAGCCGGCGAGGAACTGGCGCGGGCTCTTCGTGAAGACCTGGCCGAGCGGCACGCGGTTCGCGCGGGCGGCCTGGTCGCGCGCCTCGACGGCGGCCGCGTAGGCGGGCGTCTCCTCGAGGCGGTTGCGGATGTACATCGCGACGAAGAAGAGGACGCCCGAGATGAGGAACGGGATGCGCCAGGCCCACGCGAGCAGCACGTCGCCGGGGATCATCGAGGCGAAGGCGAAGGCGAGCGTCGCGAGGAAGGCGCCGCCGGGGGCGCCGGTCGTGACGAGGCCGATGAAGAAGCCGCGGCGCTTCTGCGGCGTGTACTCGGAGACGAGCGTGAGCGCGCCCGCGAGCTCGGCGCCGGCGCCGAAGCCCTGGATGAGGCGGAAGAGCACGAGCATGATCGGCGCCCAGATGCCGATCTGCGCCGTGCCGGGCAGGAGGCCCATGCCGACCGTCGCGATGCCCATGAGGATGATCGTGAGGAGCATGGCCGGCTTGCGGCCGATGCGGTCGCCGAGGTGGCTGATGATGAAGCCGCCGAGCGGGCGCGCGGCGAAGCCGACGGCGAAGGTCGCGAAGGAGAGCAGCGCCTGCGCGTCGGGGTCGTCCTTGGGGAAGAACAGGGGACCGATGACGAGGGCCGAGGCGGCGCCGAAGAGCGCGTAGTCGTACCACTCGATGATCGTGCCGGCCCAGGCGGCGAGCACGGCCCGGCGGGCGTCGGGCGCGAGCTTGCCGTCGCGGGCGGCGGCCTCCACGGGGGCGGCGGGGTCGGGGTAGAGCGGGTTCGTCATCGTGGTCCTTGCACGTCGTCGTGGCGGGATGGCGGCGGGATGGCGGGGATGGTGGGGCTGTGGTGGGCGGTCTCGGCGGGCGGCGCGTCCTAGCGGACGACGAGCTCCGGGCCCTGCTCGCGCAGCTCGGCGACCGAGCCGACGCCGAGCAGCTGCATGGCGTTGCGGGTCTCGATGCCGATGAGCTCGAGCGCGCGCTCGACGCCGGCCTGCCCGCCGGCCATGAGGCCGTACAGGTAGGCGCGGCCGAGGAAGACGAAGTCGGCGCCGAGGGCGATCGCGGTCGCGACGTCGGTGCCCGTGCGCACGCCCGAGTCGAGAAAGAGCGGCAGCTCCTCGCCGACGGCGGCGCGGACGGCGGGGAGCGCGTCGATCGGGGCGACCGAGCGGTCGAGCTGGCGGCCGCCGTGGTTCGAGATCCAGACGGCGTCGACGCCGGCGTCCTTGAGCCGGACGGCGTCCTCGGGGGCGAGGACGCCCTTCACGACGAAGCCGCCGGGCCACGCCTCGCGGATCCACTCGAGGTCCTCGAGCGTGAGCTCGGGGTCGAACATCGAGGCGACGAGCTCCTGGACGGTGCCCTCGCTGCGGTCGAAGTTCGCGAGCGTCGGGGCGTCATGGCGGAGGAGGTCGACGGTCCACGCGGGGTGGAGGGCCGAGTGGACGACCGTCGGCACGCTGAGGCGCGGCGGCATCGAGAGGCGGTTGTGCTCATCGCGGATGCGGCGGCCCGAGACGGGCGTGTCGGCCGTAACGACGAGGGTGTCGTAGCCGTTCGCGAGGGCGCGCTCGATGAGCGTCGTGTTGAGCTCGCGGCCGCGGCGGACGTAGAGCTGGAACCACTTGCGGGCGCCGGGGGCCGCCTCGGCGACGGCCTCGATGCTGCGCGTGCCCATCGTCGAGAGCGCGAAGGGGACGTCCTTCGCGGCGACGGCGCGGACGCCCGCGAGCTCGCCGTCGGCGCGCATGAGGCCCGTGAGGCCGATCGGGGCGATGCCGACGGGCATGCTGTGGCGCTGTCCGAGCAGCTCGGTCTCGAGCGTCGTGCCGCCGATGCCGCGGAGGAAGCGGGGCTGGAGGCGGGTGCGGTTGAAGGCCGCGAGGTTGCCGCGCATGGCGGCCTCGGTGCCGGCGCCGCCCTCGACGTAGTCGAAGGCGAACTTCGGGGTGCGGCGCTTCGCGAGGCGGTGGAGGTCGCGCACGGTCGCGGCGGCGGCGAGGCGGTTCGCCGTCGTCGGGAGCTTCGGCAGGTCGACGTCGAGGAGGCTCGTGAACGAGTCGATGCGGTCGCGGAGCACGAGCCGTCCTTCCTGTGGGGGTCGCGGACCTGGGGCGGACCGGCGCGGTCTGGGCGGGGCCGTCGCGCGGGCGGCCGGGGAGGGCCTGGTCCGGTCGGGGATCCGGGCGCCGTCGTCGGTGACGGCGTCGGGCTACTCCATCACGCGGATGCCCGAATGCGCAACCCGGGTATCGCTGAGATATCTCACAGGTATGCGCATGAGCCGCTGGTGGGCACGCTGAAGGGCCGGGGGTCCTCCCCCCGATCGGTCCCCGGACCAGCCCTAGTTCCCCAGGAACGCCGCGAGCACGTCCTCGTTCGAGGTGGTGAGGTGGTCGTGCATGGCCGCGCGCGCCGCATCGGGATCGCGTTGCCGGAGCGCCTCGATGATCGCGGCGTGGGCGGCGAACTCGCGATCGCTCGAGAGGTGCCGGTCGATCGACGGCATGAGGAAGTACGTCCGCGTCGTGCCGTCCCAGAGGCCGCGCATCGTGCGGCGGGCGCGCTCGTTGCGGGCCGCCTCGGCGATCGCGTCGTGGAAGGCCCGGGCGGCGCCGGTCTGCCCGAGCACGGTGTCGGCGGCGCGGTGCTCGGCGAGGATCTCCTCGAGGCGCGCGACGAGCTCGGGGGTCGCGTTCTTCGCCGCGGCGGCCGCGAGCTCGGGCTCGATGATGAGCCGCAGCTCCATGACCTCGCGGACGTCGTGGAAGCTCATCGAGGTGATGAGGTAGCCGCGGCGCGGGATGGCGATGACGAGGTCCTCGGCCACGAGCGACTGGAGCGCCTCGCGGACGGGCGTCTTCGAGGTGCCGTAGCGCTCGGCGAGCTCGGTCTCGAGCACGAGCGCGCCGGGCCGGAGCTCGGTCGTGAGGATGTCCTCGCGGATGGCGAGGTGCACCTCCTGCGCGCGCGAGAGGCGTCGACCGGAGGTCGAGCGGGCTGCGGCTGCCATGGGGTCCTTCTTCTCGGGGATCCGTCGCGGGCCGTCGTGGGGATCGCGGGCGGATGCCTGCGCGGCCTCGTGGTGCGGGGCCGGCCCGTCGACGCTGACGGCCCGACCATTATGGGGCCGCGGCGACGTGGATCGGCCGCGTGCGGCCGAATTCCCCGGTGGCGCGCGGGTTCCGACGCGTCGGCTCGGGCGGCGGGCGGGCGCGTCGCCTCCCGGTCACGGGCCTCGGGTACGGTGCCCGGCGTGACTGCTCACCCCGCCCTCGAACGACGCATCGGCCTCGGCGGCGCGATGACGATCGGCTTCGCCTCGATGATCGGGGCGGGCCTGTTCGCCGCCTTCGGGCCCGCCGCGGCCGCCGCCGGCCCGGCGCTGCTCGTCGGCCTCGCCTTCGCGCTCGTCGTCGCGATCTGCAACGCCACCTCGACCGCGCAGCTCTCCGCCCAGTACCCGACCTCGGGCGGCAGCTACCACTTCGGCCGCGAGCGCCTCGGGGAGTGGCCGGGCTTCATCGCGGGCTGGGGATTCGTCATCGGCAAGACGGCCTCCGCCGCCGCCATGGCGCTCACCTTCGCGGCGTACGCGGCGCCCGCCGAGTGGCTCAAACCCGTCGCGGTCGTCGCGCTCGTCGCGCTGCTCGTCGTGAACCTCCTCGGCATCACGCGCACGACCGCGGTCGCGCGCCTGCTCGTCGGCTCCGTGCTCGCCCTGCTCGCGATCGTCCTCGTCGCGGCGTGGCTCGAGGCGGGACCCGCGGCCGCCACCGCCGTGCAGGCGATGCCGGCCGAGATCGGCGCGGCGCTCGGCACCGGCGAGGGCTGGCTCGGGGCGCTGCAGGCCGGCGGGCTCCTCTTCTTCGCCTTCGCGGGCTACGCGCGCATCGCGACGCTCGGCGAGGAGGTGCGCGAGCCGGAGCGGACGATCCCCCGCGCGATCGTCACGACCCTCGCGATCGTCGCCGTCATCTACGCGATCGTCGCGCTCACCCTCCTCGCGACGGTCGGGCCGGACGCCATCGCCTCGAGCCACGCGCCCCTCGAGCTCGCCGTCGCGGGCCTCCCCTGGGCCGTGCCGCTCGTCGTCGTCGCGGCCGCGCTCGCGAGCCTCGGATCGCTGCTCGCCGGGCTCGCCGGCATCACCCGCACCGCCCTGGCCATGGCCCGGAACGGCGACCTCCCCCGCCCCCTCGCCCACGTCGACGGCCGTCGCTCGGTGCCGGACGTCGCGCTGTGGACGGTCGGCGTCGGCGTCGTCATCCTCATCCTCGCCGGCGACATCCGCACGGTCATCGGCTTCTCGAGCGTCGGCGTGCTCACGTACTACCTCGTCGCGAACCTCGCGGCGCTCACGCAGACGGGCGAGTTCCGCCGCTACCCGACGTGGATGCAGTGGCTCGGCGCGATCCTCTGCGTCGCCCTCATCGCGACGCTGCCGCTCCCGTCGATCATCACGGGCCTCGCGGTGCTCGCGGTCGGCGTGCTGGGACGGCTCATCGTGCGGGCGCGGGCGCGCTAGGCGCGCCTCTCACCCGGTGGTTTCGAGACGCTCGCCGCGCTCGCTCCTCAACCACCTGCGGTCCTCTCCCCCATCAGACACGGCGAAGGGGCGGTCCCGAACCCGGGACCGCCCCTTCGCCGTCTGCGCGAGCCGCGCTAGCGGACGAGCTTGAGCACGGCGTCCGTGCGCTCCTCGATCTGCTTCGCGAGCTCGGGGTCGTCGTTCACCTTCGTGCCGAACGAGGGGATGTCCTCGCGGAGCTTCGGCTCCCACGAGGCGAACTCGTTCGGGAAGCAGCGCTTGAGGAGGTCGATCATGACCGGCACGGCGACCGAGGCGCCGGGCGAGGCGCCGAGCAGGCCAGCGATCGAGCCGTCGGCCTTCGCGACGACCTCGGTGCCCATCTGGAGCACGCCGCCGCGCTTCGGGTCCTTCTTCATGACCTGCACGCGCTGGCCGGCCGTGATGAGGCGCCAGTCCTTCGGGTCGGCCTCGGGCATGAAGTCCTGGAGCTCCTTGAACTTCTTCGCCTTCGAGGCGGAGAGCTGCGAGAGCAGGTACGTCACGAGCGAGAACTCGTCCTTCGCGACCGCGAGCATCGGGACGATGTTGTGGACGCGGAGGGACGTGAAGAGGTCGAGGTACGAGCCCTTCTTGAGGTACTTCGGCGAGAAGCCGGCGTAGGGGCCGAACATGAGGGCCGGCTTGCCGTCGACGATGCGGGTGTCGAGGTGCGGGACCGACATCGGCGGGGCGCCGACCGAGGCCTTGCCGTAGACCTTCGCCGAGTGCTTCGCGACGACCTCGGGGTCGTCGCAGCGGTAGAACTCGCCCGAGATGGGGAAGCCGCCGAAGCCCTCGATCTCCTTGATGCCGGACTTCTGGAGCAGCGGGAGCGCGCCGCCGCCCGCGCCGACGAAGACGAAGCGGCCGCGGACGACCGTCTTCTCCTTGGAGGAGAGGTCCTCGAGCTTGATCTGCCAGACGCCGTTGCGCTGCTGGCGGAGGTCGAGCACCTCGGTGCTCATGCGGACCTCGGCGCCCTTCTCCTGGACGCCCTTCACGAGCTGGCGCGTGAGCGCGCCGAAGTCGACGTCGGTGCCGCCGACGACGCGGGTCGCGGCGACCTTCTCGCTCTCATCGCGGCCGACCATGAGGGCCGGGGCCCACTCGAAGATCTTCGCCTGGTCGTCGCTGAACTCCATCGACGCGAAGAGGGGCTGGTCCTTGAGGAGCTCCCAGCGGCGGCGGAGGAAGTCGACGTTCTCGGCGCCGCGCACGAAGGTCATGTGCGGGACCGGGCTGATGAAGCCCGAGGGGTCGGGCAGCTCGCCCTGCTCGACGAGCGTCGACCAGTACTGGCGCGAGACCTGGAACTGCTCGTTGATCGCGAGCGCCTTCGAGATCTCGATGACGCCGTTCTTCTCGGGCGTGTAGTTGAGCTCGCAGAGCGCCGAGTGGCCGGTGCCGGCGTTGTTCCAGGGGTTCGAGGACTCCTGCGCGAGCTCAGCCTGGCGCTCGACGATGAGGATGCTCCAGTCCGGCTGGAGGCGGGACATCAGCGAGGCGAGCGTGGCGCTCATGATGCCGCCGCCGACGAGTACAGCGTCGTAGATCTTCTGCGAGTCAGTCACCCCTCCAGTCTACGCTCGGGGCGACGGATCCTCCGTGGACGGACGACTCAGCATCCACCCTCGCGATCCCTCGCGTGCCCTCCTCCGCGCCCCTCGCTCTCCCCCACGCAGACTGGGCGGGATGAGCGCTACTTCGAGAGGCGCGCGGCGACGAGCTCGGCGATCTGGACGGCGTTGAGCGCGGCGCCCTTGCGGAGGTTGTCGTTCGAGATGAAGAGCGCGAGGCCGCGGCCCTCGGGGGCCGACTGGTCGCGGCGGATGCGGCCGACGAGGCTCGGGTCGGCGCCGGCGGCCTGGAGGGGGCTGGGGACGTCGACGAGCTGCACGCCGGGGGCGTCCGCGAGGAGCTCCCGCGCGCGCTCGGGCGTGATCTCGCGCTCGAACTCGGCGTTGATCGCGAGCGAGTGGCCCGTGAAGACGGGGACGCGCACGCAGGTGCCGCTCACGAGGAGCTCCGGGATCTCGAGGATCTTGCGCGACTCGTTGCGGAGCTTCTGCTCCTCGTCGGTCTCCTCCGAGCCGTCATCCACGATCGAGCCAGCGAGCGCGACGACGTTGAAAGCGACCGGGTGCACGTACTTCTGCGGCGCTGGCATCTCGACGGCCGAGCCGTCGTGGACGAGCCCGAGGAGCCTGCCGCGGCCCTGCTCGACGGCGGCGATCGCCTGGTCGGCGAGCTCCTCGGCGCCCGCGAGCCCCGAGCCGGAGACGGCCTGGTAAGTCGCGACCGTGAGCCGCACGAGGCCGGCCTCGTCGTGGAGGGGCTTGAGGACGGGCATCGCGGCCATCGTCGTGCAGTTGGGATTCGCGATGATGTTCTTCGGGCGCTGCGCGAGCGCGTCCGGGTTCACCTCGGAGACGACGAGGGGCACCTCCGGGTCCATGCGCCAGGCGCTCGAGTTGTCGATGACGATGACGCCGGCCTGGCCGAAGCGCTCGGCCTGCGCCTTCGAGGTCGCGCCGCCCGCCGAGAAGAGGGCGATGTCGAGGCCCGCGGGGTCGGCTGTCGCGACGTCCTCGACCGTGACCTGCTCGCCCTTGAACTCGAGCGTCTTCCCGGCCGAGCGGGCCGAGGCGAAGAAGCGGATCGAGGCGATCGGGAAGTCGCGCTCCTCGAGGAGGCGGCGCATGACCGCGCCGACCTGGCCGGTCGCGCCGACGACGCCGACGTGGAGGGGACGGAGCTCGGGCATGGGGGTCCTTCCGGAGGAGAGCGAGATGGAAGTCGAGGCGCGGGCCGCTAGCGGCCGGTGCCCGCGTAGACGACGGCCTCCGAGTCGGCGTCGAGGCCGAAGGCGGTGTGGATGACGCGCGTCGCCTCGGGGACGATGTCGGCGCGGACCGTGATCGAGATCCGGATCTCCGAGGTCGAGATCATGTCGATGTTGATGCCCGCGTCGGCGAGCGCCTCGAAGAGCTGCGCCGAGACGCCGGCGTTCGTGCGCATGCCCGAGCCGACGAGCGAGATCTTGCCGATCTGGTCGTCGTGGCGGATCGCCGCGTAGCCGATCTCGTCCTTGTTCGCCTCGAGGGTCTGCATGACCTTCGTCGCGTCGGCCTTCGGGAGGGTGAAGGAGATGTCGGTCGTGCCGGTCGAGGCGGCCGAGACGTTCTGCACGATCATGTCGATGTTCGCGCCCTGGCCCGCGACGAGCGTGAAGATCTTCGCGGCCTTGCCGGGGACGTCCGGCACCCCCGCGACGGTGATCTTG
The DNA here is from genome assembly GCA_910822395.1 of Pseudoclavibacter triregionum. Lineage (GTDB taxonomy): Bacteria > Actinomycetota > Actinomycetes > Actinomycetales > Microbacteriaceae > Pseudoclavibacter > Pseudoclavibacter triregionum. The sequence goes on along the minus strand of OU365335.1, from coordinate 1,031,494 downwards.
GCCTGGCTCAGGTCGTGGGCCACGCCCGCGATGGTCGGCTCTTCCACTTCGAATTCCTCCGCCCGGTCGGGGTTGTAGACGATGGTGCCCTCGTTCGGCGAGAACGAGGAGCGCACGTGCAGGGTGACGTTCTGTCGGCGCGCGTACTCGACGGCGCGGATGTGGAGCACCTTCGCGCCGGATGCCGCGAGCTCGAGCATCTCCTCGCTGGAGATGTGGTCGAGCTTGTGCGCCTTCTTCACGAGGCGCGGGTCCGAGGTGAAGATGCCGTCGACGTCGGTGTAGATCTCGCAGACGTCGGCCTTGAGGGCGGCGGCGAGGGCGACGGCGGTCGTGTCGGAGCCGCCGCGGCCGAGGGTCGTGATGTCGCGCGAGTCGCGGTTGAAGCCCTGGAAGCCGGCGACGATCGCGATGGCGCCCTCGTCGAGCGCCTCGCGGACTCGGACGGGCGTGACGTCGACGATCCGGGCGTCGCCGTGCTTCGCGTCGGTGATCATGCCCGCCTGCGAGCCCGTGTAGGAGCGGGCGTCGAAGCCCATCGACTTGATCGCCATCGCGAGCAGCGCCATCGAGATGCGCTCGCCCGTGGTGAGGAGCATGTCGAACTCGCGCGGGTCGGGCATCGGCGAGATCTCGTGGGCGAGGTCGGTGAGCTCGTCCGTCGTGTCGCCCATCGCCGAGACGGCGACGACGACCTCGTTGCCGGCGCGCTTCGTGTCGACGATCCGGCGCGCGACGCGCTTGATCGACTCGGCGTCGGCGACCGACGAGCCGCCGAACTTCTGGACGATGAGGCTCATGCTTCCCCTCGCGGATCGGGCCCGCCGGGCTGGGGAGCGCGCGGGCTTGCGTAGGGCCGATTCTAGTGGGGCGCGGCGGCGCGGCCCGACCGGCCGGGAATCCCCCGGTCAGGGGCGGACGGCTCGCGGGAGCGGCGCGGGGCGCGGCTAGCGCTCGTCGGCCCAGGCGTCGGGCGGGGTCTGAGGTTCGGTGGCGCGAGGGTCGGTCGCGCGAGGGTCGGTGGCGCGGGGCTGGACGCCGGCGCCGATCCGCTCGGGGGCGGTCTGCTCGGGGCGCTGCGCGGGCCGCGGGGCGAGGGGCTGGCCGGGGCGGTAGGTCTCGCCGTCGCCGGCTGGGGCACCGGACCATCCGGAGCCCGGGGCGGCCTGCGGGCGGCCGGCGTTGCCGACGGTGGGGATGCCGGGCGTCTCGCGGCCCGCGTTGCCGATGACGGGGAGGCCGAAGGGTCGGGGCGCGCCGGAGCTCGCGGGTCCGGACGCCTGGCCCGAGGAAGGCCTCTGCGCGGGCGCGTCAATCCGCGGCGCGCTCGGGCGGCCGCCGAGGGAGATCCGCGGGCCGCGCTCGTCGCGCGGGTCGGCGGGGCGCTTGGGGGGCTCGGCGGGCTCGTCGGTGCGGGGGCCGCTCGGGAGGGCCTGGGCGCCGTCGTCCGCGCGGTGCCCGGCCATCCCGCCTCCCGCGCCGGCCATGCCGGGCGGCGGCGTGCGCCGCGCGAGGGCGCGGCGGCCGGAGAAGGCGCGGCCGAGGGTGACCTCGTCGGCGTACTCGAGGTCGCCGCCGACGGGGAGGCCGGAGGCGAGGCGCGAGACCTGGATGTCCATCGCGCCCATGAGCCGCGAGAGGTAGGAGGCGGTCGCGTCGCCCTCGAGGTTCGGGTCGGTCGCGATGATGACCTCCTGCACCTCCCCCGACTCGAGCCGCTGGAGGAGGGGGCGGATGTTGAGGTCGTCCGGCCCGATGCCGTCGATCGGCGAGATGGCGCCGCCGAGCACGTGGTAGAGCCCGCCGAACTCGCGGGTGCGCTCGATGGCGGCGACGTCCTTCGGCTCCTCGACGACGCAGATGACGGTGCGGTCGCGGCGCGGGTCGCGGCAGACCGCGCACTCCTCGGCCTCGGCGATGTTGCCGCACACGATGCAGAAGCGCACGCGCTCGCGCACCTCGAGGAGGGTGTTCGCGAGGCGCGTCACGTCGAAGGACTTCGTCTGCACGATGTGGAAGGCGATCCGCTGCGCGGACTTCGGGCCGACGCCGGGGAGGCGGCCGAGCTCGTCGATGAGGTCCTGGACGATGCCCTCGTACATCAGGCCTCCTCGCCCTCGGGCTCGAGCTCCTCGACGGGGGCCGGCGGGAGGATCGGGTCCTCGCCGACGAAGCGCGCGCCGAGCTGCTCGCGGATGACGGCCTCGCCGTAGCGCTCGAAGGACGGGCCGGTGCCGGGGGCGTCGGCGGGGGTGGCCGCGGCGGTCGACGGCGCGGGTGTCGAGGGTGCGGAGGCAGGCGCCGTCGCGGAGGCCGCCGCAGGGGCCGCGGGGATCGACGGACCCGCGGGGCTCGCGCCCGGGGCGTCGTAGTCGGGATCGAACGGCGGCTCGTCGTCGAAGGGCGACTCGTCGTCGAAGGGCGGCTCGTCCTCCTCGGGCGCCTCGATGCCCGTCTCGGCCGGGGGCACGGCGTCGGCCGCGAAGGGCGCGGCGCCGGTCGCGGCGGCGATGCGGGCGTCGGCGGGCGCGGGCTTCGAGGGGTCGAAGGGCTGCGGAGCGTTCTCGGCCTCGCGCGCCTCGATCTCGCGCGCGGCGATGATCTCGGGGGCCTCGTCGTCGGACGGCATGCCCGCGAGCGCGCTCGCCGGCTGCTCATCGTCGGGGGCGGGCGACTCCTGCGGGCGCTCCTGCTCGGCCTCGACGGCGGCCGAGACCTCGCCGGGACGCACGGCGACGGGCGCGGCGGACGCCTCGGGCTCGGGCGGCGTCTTCGGGCCGGTGGCGACCTCGTCCCACGCCGATCCGGGGGCCTCCTCGGCCTTCGGCTCGGAGCCGGGGATCGGCACGACGTTCCAGCTCGGGAAGGGGCCGGAGGGGAGGTCGGCGGCGGGCTGGCCCGGGCGCGACGGGGTCGTGCGCGAGGGGGCCGCGCCAGACGGGGCAGGACGGCTCGGCGCCGGGGCCTGCGCGGGCGCCCGGCCGGCTGCGGATCCGCCTCGGCTGGGGTCCTCGTCCGCGGCGGGCGCGGGCCGGGCCCGGCGGCCGTCGCTCGGCCCGCGGCGGTCGACGACGACGGGGCGGAACTTCACCTGGATGCCGAGGAGCTCGCGCACGGCCGCGCGGACGTGCTCGGCCCCGCGCTCCTTGAACTCGGCGAGCACGGCGGCGTTCGGCGCCTCGAAGTCGAGGATGCCGTCCTGGTAGGCGCGGGGGCGGATGTTGCTCACGATCGTCCACGCCTGGAGGCGGCCGTGCTGCTTCACGTGCTCGAGGATGCTCGGCCACGCGTGGCGGAACTGGTCGGGCGAGACGCTCGCGGGGTCGCGCTCGGCGGCGGGGGCGGATGCCGTGCCGGCGGCGGCCTCGGACGTCGAGGGCGCGGCGGGCTTCGCCGATTCGTCCGCGGGCTTGGGCTGCGGTGCGGGCGGGACCTGCTCGGCGGCAGGCTCGGTCGGAGCGGCGACCGGCTTCAACTCGGCGGCGGGCTTCGGGTCCGCGGGCTTCGACTCCGCGGCGGGCGTCGCGCCCCGACCATCCGCTCCGAGCGCCTCGCGGAGGCTCGCGGGGCGCGGCTCGGAGGCGGCGGCGAGCTCCCGCTCCCCCGCGGCGGCGCTCGGCTCATCCGCGTGGGAAGGGGTGGGCATCGGAGCGGCCGACGGGGCGGGAGCGGTCGCCTGCGCGGGGGCGGCGGCCTGCGCCGGCGCCGAGGCGAGGGCCGAAGACGAAGCCGTCCCGGCCCCCGCGAAGCGCGCCCGCATCGCGACGAGGATGCGCGCGACCATGAGCTCGAGGTGGAGGCGCGGCGAGGTGACGCCCGACATCTCCGTGAGGGTGGCGTCGATGAGATCCGCCATGCCGGCGAGGCCCGCGGGCGAGAATCCCGAGGCCTCCCCGCGCAGCCGCTCGACCTCGTCGGCCGAGGTGCCGCGCAGCACCGCGCCCGCGCCCTCTCCCGTCGCGGCGACGACGATGAGGTCGCGCACGCGCTCGAGGAGGTCCTCGACGAAGCGGCGAGGGTCCTGCCCCGACTGGATGACGCGGTCGATGGCGAGGTAGGCCTGCGCGGCGTCCTGCGCGGCGAAGGCCGCGATCGTCGCGTCGAGCAGCTCCGTGCTCGTGAAGCCGAGCAGCGCCGCGGCGCGCTCGTAGTCGATGCGGTCGCCCTCGGAGCCGCCGATGATCTGGTCGAGCAGCGAGAGGGTGTCGCGCGCCGAGCCGCCGCCCGCGCGGACGACGAGGGGCAGCACGCCCGGATCGGCCGTCACGCCCTCCTCGCCGCAGAGCTTCTCGACGTACTCGAGCATGAGCGCGGGCGGGATGAGCCGGAACGGGAAGTGGTGCGTGCGCGAGCGGATCGTGCCGATGACCTTCTCGGGCTCGGTCGTCGCGAAGACGAAGCGCACGTGCTCCGGCGGCTCCTCGACGACCTTGAGGAGGGCGTTGAAGCCGGCCGAGGAGACCATGTGGGCCTCGTCGATGATGAAGATCTTGTAGCGGTCGCGGCTCGGGGCGAGCACGGCCCGGTCGCGGAGGTCGCGGGCGTCGTCGACGCCGCCGTGGCTCGCGGCGTCGATCTCGATGACGTCGAGCGAGCCGCCGCCGTCGCGCGCGAGCTCGCGGCACGAGTCGCACTCGCCGCAGGGGGTGTCGGTCGGGCCCTGCTCGCAGTTGAGGCAGCGGGCGAGGATGCGCGCCGAGCTCGTCTTGCCGCAGCCACGGGGGCCGGAGAACAGGTAGGCGTGGTTCACGCGCCCCGTGCGCAGCGCCGTCATGAGGGGACCGGTCACTTGCTGCTGGCCGATCATGCCGGCGAAGGTGTCGGGCCGATAGCGGCGGTACAGGGCGGTGGCCATGCCGACCATCGTAGACAGGGGCGGGGACATGCCGACTGGGGCGGCACGCGGCCCCTACTTCGCCGAGATGCCCGTCACCTCGAGCGTCTGGCGGGCGATCTCGAGCTCCTCGTTCGTCGGCACGACGAGCACGTCGATCTTCGAGTCGTCCGCCGAGATGCGCCGCGCCTCGGGCGAGCGCTCCTCGTTGCGGGCCGCGTCGAGGCGGATGCCGAAGACGCCCTCGAGCCCCGCGAGCGCCATCGCGCGCACCTCGGCCGAGTTCTCGCCGACGCCCGCCGTCCACGCGATCGCGTCGGCGCCGCCGAGCTGCGCGAGGTACGCGCCGAGGTAGTGGCGGATGCGGTGCGTGTAGACCTCGAGCCCCGTCCGCGCGAGCGCGTCGCCCGAGGCCGCGCGCTCCGAGACGTCGCGCATGTCGCCCGATCCCGTGAGCCCCATGAGGCCGGAACGGCGGTTCACGAGGTCGTCGAGCTCGTCGACCGAGAGGCCGGCCTGGCGGTGGAGGTGGAAGAGCACGGCGGGGTCGATGTCGCCGGTGCGCGTGCCCATGACGAGGCCCTCGAGCGGGGTCATCCCCATGCTCGTCTCGACCGAGACGCCGCCCTTCACTGCGCAGGCGCTCGCGCCGTTGCCGATGTGGAGGACGATGATGCGCAGCTCCTCGAGCGGGCGGCCGAGGAAGCGGGCCGTCTCGGCGGCGACGAACTTGTGGCTCGTGCCGTGCGCCCCGTACTTGCGGATGCGGTACCGCTCGGCCGTGGCCTTGTCGAGCGCGTAGAGCGAGGCGGCGTCGCTCATCGTCGTGTGGAACGCCGTGTCGAAGACGGTGACGTGCGGGAGGTCCGGGAACACCCTTCGCGCGCCGCGGACGCCGGCGAGGTTCGCCTTGTTGTGGAGCGGCGCGAGCGGGATGAGCTCCTCGATGTCGCGCTCGACGCCGTCGTCGACGATCGTCGGCCCGAAGAAGCGGCGGCCGCCCTGCACGACGCGGTGCCCGACGGCGACCGGCGGGTGCTCCTCGAGCCGGGGGCCGTGGGCCTCGAAGTTCGCGAGCATCGCCTCGAAGGCGGCGTCGTGGTCGGCGACGGGCCGCTCCTCGTCGTGCCGGCCCGAGGGGCCCTCGTGGCGGATGCTGCCGAGGCGCTCGCCGATCCGCTCGACGAGGCCGGACGCCATGACCGTCTCGCTCGCCATGTCGAGGAGGCGGTACTTGAGGCTCGAGGAGCCCGAGTTCACGACGAGGACGATGCTCATGTCAGGCCTCCTGCGACGGCGCGGGCGCGGATGCGGCGGCCGGCTCGGACGGCTGCGCCTGGGCCTGCGCCTGGATGGCGGTGATCGCCACGGTGTTCACGATGTCCGAGACGAGTGCGCCGCGGGAGAGGTCGTTGATCGGGGCGTTGATGCCCTGGAGCACCGGCCCGATCGCGAGCGCCCCGGCGGAGCGCTGCACGGCCTTGTAGGTGTTGTTGCCCGTGTTGAGGTCCGGGAAGATGAACACCGTCGCGCGGCCCGCGACCTCGGAGCCCGGCATCTTCTTGCTCGCGACGGCCATGTCGGTCGCCGCGTCGTACTGGATGGGGCCCTCGACGAGCAGCTGCGGCGCCCGCTCGCGGACGAGCTCGGTCGCGTGCCGCACCTTGTCGACGTCGGCGCCCGCGCCCGACTCGCCGGTGGAGTAGGAGAGCATCGCGACGCGCGGCTCGATGCCGAACTGGCGCGCCGTCTCGGCGGAGGAGATCGCGATGTCGGCGAGCTGCTCGGCCGTCGGATCGGGGTTCACGGCGCAGTCGCCGTAGACGAGGACGCGGTCCTCGAGCGCCATGAGGAAGACGCTCGAGACGATCGAGACGCCGGGGCGGGTTTTCACGATCTCGAAGCCGGGCTTGATCGTGTGGGCCGTCGTGTGGGCGGCGCCGGAGACCATGCCGTCGGCGAGGCCCATGTGGACCATCATCGTGCCGAAGTAGCTCACGTCGGTGACCTTCTCTGCGGCCTGCTCGACCGTGACGCCCTTGTGGGCGCGCAGGCGCGCGTACTCCGCGGCGAACTTGGCGACGAGCGCGGGGTCGCGCGGCGAGATGATCTGCGCCTTCTCGATGTCGACGCCGAGCGCGGCGGCGCGGGCGCGGATCTCCCCCTCGTCGCCGAGGATGACGAGATCGGCCACGTCGCGGGCGAGCAGCGTCGAGGCGGCGGTGAGGATACGGTCGTCCTCGCCCTCGGGCAGCACGATGCGCTGGCGGTCCGCGCGGGCGCGGTCGAGGAGCCCGTACTCGAACATGAGCGGCGTGACGACGCCCGGCGGTGCGGCCTCGACGAGACGGTCGACCTCCTCCGCCGGCACGTGCTGCTCGAAGCTCGAGATCGCGACGTCGATCTTGCGGGTGGAGGCGGCGACGCGGCCGCGCGTCTTCACGATGCGGCGGGCCGTCTCGTAGGTGCCGAGCTCGGTGCGGATGATCGGCACCGTCGGCGCCACGCCCGCGAGCAGCCGCTTGATGACGGGCGAGAACGGGAAGGGGCCGTTCACGACGATGCAGGCGAGCGAGGGGAAGGTCTCGGCGTCGTGGGCCATGAGCGCGCCGAGGAGAATCTCGGTGCGGTCGGCCGCGATGACGACGACGCCGCCCTCGATGAGCCGCTCGAGCACGTGCTCCATGCCCATGCCCGCGATCGTCGCGCCGAGCACCTCGCGACCCATGAGCGCCTCGTCGCCGGAGTAGAGCTCGCCCTCGACGGCGTCGCGGAGCTGCTCGACGCTCGGGGCGTCGAGGATCGCCTGCTCGGGGATCGTCCACACGGGCACGGTCGCGCCGGCCGACTCGAGGGTCGCGGTCACGGCCTCCCGCACCGGCCCGAGGCCCTGCTCGGCCGCGCGGTTCACGATGACGCCGGCGAGCTCGGCGTGCGCGTTCGCGAGCTCCGGGAGGGTGGCCTCGACCGCGTTCGCGATCTCGGCCGGCGTGCGGTCGGAGAGGTCGGCGGCGTTGCGGCCCGAGATGACGAGGAGGACGCGAGCGCCGAGGTTCGCCGCGACGCGGGCGTTGAAGGCGAGCTCGGCCGGGTTGCCGACGTCGGTGTGGTCGGAGCCGACGATGAGGACGGCGTCGCAGCGGCGCTCGATGGCCTTGTAGCGGGCGACGATGTCGGCGAGCGCAAGCTCCGGGTCGTCGTGGACGTCGTCGTAGGTGACGCCCGCGCACTCCTCGGCGGTGAGGCCGAGGGTCGGGTCGACGCGCTCGAGGAGCATCGCGAGGACGTCGTCGGAGGCGGCGTCGCCGACGACGATCGGACGGAACACCCCCACGCGGCCGGCCGTGCGCCCGAGGACGTCGATGAGGCCGAGGGCGACGGCGCTCTTGCCGGTGTAGCCCTCGGAGGACGAGAGGTAGATGGAGGCTCCCACGAGCCGAATCGTAGTCGGCTCCTGAGACATCCCGAGGGCCGGCGGGTGCTGGACGGATGTCCGCCGTTCGCGCCCGGCGGACGCCGGCGGCTCGCGGCCCGCAGTCCCGCGGGCTACACTGGGAGACGGCTCCTCACGTGGCGCCATCCAGGCCAACTCCCCCAGGGCGGAGACGCAGCAAGGGTAACCGGGCTCTGGCGGGTGCGTGAGGGGTCTTTTCCATGCCCGGACTTCATGCCGGGACGACGTGCCCGCGGCGAGGGCTCCCGAGCACGGCGAAGGGGCGCCCCGCAGGACGCCCCTTGGAACCGGATGCGCCGGGCCTAGGCCGCGGCGAAGACGACGCGCTGCCCTCGGATCTCCACGACGCGCGCCCCGCGGACGGCCTCGGCGAGGTTGAACGCGAAGTCGGGCGCGCAGCGGGCCGGGATCTCGAACGGCAGCGCGGCGAGGCATGCGATCGCCGCTTCCAGCGGCTCGATGTAGCTGCGAGAGGCGGCGGCTGGGGTCCGGCCGGGCAACGGGCCGCCTAGCGCGCGAACGGGACCAGCGTGAGCAGCATGAGGACCTGGTCGTCGTCCTCGTCGGCGTACTCGCCGACGTCGACACGGCGGAGGAACTCCTCGCGGCCGATGCCGAGTCGGTCGCGGATGAGGGCGTCCATCTGCGCGCGCGACTCCTCGACGGAGAGCTCCTCGGACTGAGGAGCGACGACTGATGCGATGCCCATGGCGACCCCCTTCACGCGCTCAAGATATCGGGAACGTCGGACAATCCTGCTTCGCGGCCCCTCGAGGGGCCGCACCAGTCTCAGGCGGGGAAGCACACGTCCGTTCGCGGACGTGTGCGAGAAGACCCCCTCCCTGCGAGGACATCGCCGGGAGGGGGTCGTCGTCGTTGCGCGGAGGATAGGGGATTCGAACCCCTGAGGGCTTGCACCCAACACGCTTTCCAAGCGTGCGCCATAGGCCACTAGGCGAATCCTCCAGGCTGCGCGAGCGCAGGCCAGCGTCGATCATATCCCGGATCGCGTCGGCTGTGCGGCGCGAGTCGCCGCGAGCGCCGAAGGGCGCCGAGGTCTCCCCCGGCGCCCTTCGAAGGCAAGCTGCGGCTACTCGGCCGAGCGGCCGCGGAAGCGGCGCGACACGAGCACGGCGCCGGCGCCCGCGGCGAGCGTCGCGAGGGCGATGCCGGCCGGACCGTAGAGGTCGGCGCCGGTGTCGGCGAGCTGCGTGCCGCCCTGCTGGGTCGTCGAGCTGTCCTGGCCGCTCGTGCCGTGCGATCCGGTGCCCGTGCCGGCCTGGTCGGCGGGGTTCACGGCGCCCGACTCGTCGGTCACCGTGAAGGTGAAGCTCGCGTGCTGCAGCTCCGGCGCGGCGGCGAGCGCGATGGCGGCGACGGTCGTCGACTTCGTCTGGACCTGGACGGTGTACTGGCCCGTGAGCCAGGTGCCCGAGTTCGTGATGCGGCCGACGTACTCGCCGTTCGCGTCGGGGACGATCGGGTCGAAGGAGTCGAAGTGGGCGGCCGAGCCGTCGGGCAGCGTGAGGATGAGCTCGAGCTCGCGGCCCGGCGCGAAGCCCCCGAGCGAGTAGCCGACGCCCTGCGCCTGCGCCTGCGCGGCGGTGAGCGTCGCGACCTCGGGCTTCGCCCACGCCTCGAGGGCGGCGGGCGTCTCGACCGGCGCGGTGGCGGCGGGGGTCGTCTCAGCCGGGGTCGACTCGACGGGGGTCGTCTCGACGGGCGTCGTGGCTGCCGGCGTGGTCTCGACCGGCGTGGTCTCGACCGGCGTCGTGGCGGCCGGGGTCGTCTCGGCCGGCGCCGTCGTGGCGGGCGCGGTCTCGGTCGGCGTCGGCGTCGGCGTCGCGACCGTCTCGACGACCTTGATCGTCGTCGCGGCCTTGAGCGCGTCGGACTCGTAGAGGCCCATCTCGTAGGCGCCGAGCGTCCAGCCGGCGGCGGGCGCCGGCAGCGAGGCCGAGACCGCGCCGCTCGCGTCGGCGGTGAGGGCCTCCGAGCCGTAGGCGAAGTTCGGGACGCCGCTCGGGTCGGTGACCTGCACGTAGACCATGGCGCCCGGCGTGAAGCCCGTGCCGGTCACGGCGAGGGCGCCCGAGGGCAGCACCTCGGCGGAGACCGCGGAGACCGAGACGCTCGAGGCGGCGGCGGTCGTGGCGACGGGGGCGTCCGGGTTCGCGAAGCTCGGGCTCGCGGCGAGGGCCACGCCTCCCGCGACGACGCCGAAGGCGAGGGCGAGGGCGGTGGCGCGCGTGCGCGGCGAAGCCGACGTGAACGTGTCCGAGATCATGTCGGCACGCTAACACCGGGGCGGATTGTGTGTCTATGCATGGTCCTCGTCAAGCGACACGCCACATCGCCGGGCAAACGTCCAGACCGTCCGTCACGGAGCCCGCCATCTGAACCTGCAGAACCTCCCTTCTCCCGCGTCAATATGCGTATCGCACGCCACTTGCACCTCATCCGTCACACCCGCGGACGCCGCGCGCTCGGAGCGACACGCCGAAGAGGAAAATCTTCGGCCGCGCCCGCGCGACACGCCGATCCCGCGCCTCGGAACGTCGTCGGCCAGACGCTCCGAGGTGGCGACGGGACCGAGGACTCCGCTCAGGAAGGGGCTTCGCGAAGCGACGCGAGGCGATGAGCACACCAGCGCTCGCGACGAGCGTCGCGATGGCGAGCCCAGCCGGCCCGAAGGCGTCTGCACCGGTGTCCGCGAGTCATGGCTGCGGGCCGCCCTGGCGTGTTCCGCCCGGCGCCCCGGAGGCGGGAGCGGCGGTCGCCTCTCCATCCGCGCCGACGATCGCGGAGGTGAGGTCCACCATCTCGTCCGTCTTCGGGTCGGTGAGCGTGAAGACGTCGTCACCGAGGGGGCGTCGTGACGGCGCCCCTGGGGCGCGCAGCATTCGAGCTCGGAACGGGCGTGGTCGCGCAGCTCGGCGAGGTCGGCCGCGTCATGCTCGGCTGCGCGAAGGCGAGGACGGCCTCACGCGGGCGACGCTCGCTGCGCGCGCCCGAACGGGCTCTCCGGTGAATGCGGCGGCGGGCGCGCGTCAGCCGCCGGAGCAGGCCTCCGGCGGCGATGAGCGCGGTCGTTCGCGTGCGCGCGGTGTGGTGGAGCTTCGCGTGAACGTGGCAGCGACCCGCTCGGGAGCCGAGGTCGACCGCCGAACCGCATGCGCATCGCAGCCTGTCCACGTGCGGGGCTTGTCCGCGCCGGCGCGCCGATCCGTGCCGAGGAGGCCCGGACGGAGCGCCGGACGCGGCTCGGCCCCGCTGCTCCGAGGAGCAGCGGGGCCGAGGATCGCGGTGGTCCGCTCGCTCGCTACTTCGCGAGGCGACGCGACGCGACGAGCACGCCTGCGCCCGCGACGAGCGTCGCGAGGGCGAGGCCAGCCGGCCCGAAGGCCTCGGCGCCGGTCTCGGCGAGCTGCGGGGCGGTCGGGGCCTGCTGCCCGCCGCCGACCGTGTCGACCGACGGAGCCGGGGTCGCGGAGGCGGCGGCGATCTCGAACGAGATCGTGACGGCCTCGCCCGTGGCGGGGTCGGTGATCGTGATCGTGTAGAACCCGGTCGGCCAGTCGCCGGTGATGTAGCCCGAGGCGTTGCCCTCGCCGTCGACGACGATGGCCTCGTTCGAGTCGAAGACCATCTCGGAGCCGTCGGCCTCCGTGCCCGAGATGACGAGCTCGGCGCCCGGGAGGAAGCCGGTGACGAGGTACTGCACGCCTTCGGCCTGGGCGACGGCCTGGTCGACGACGTTGTCGGTGCCGTTGGTGATGATGCCCTGCTGGACGCGCTCCGGCGTCGGGGTCGCCGTCTCCGTGGGGGTCGGGGCGACCGTGCCGACGGTGAACCCCGCGGTCGCAGACTGCTGCGGGAGAGACTTGTCCTTCGTGGCGAGGACGATGACGTAGTTGCCCTCCGGCCAGGTGCCCGTCGGGGTGAGGCTGCCCGAGTACGAGCCGTCCGCGCCCGGGATGATCGGGTCGGCGACGTTGACCGGATTGGTCGTGCCGTCGGGCGCGACGATCGCGATCTCGAGCTCGACTTCCGGGGCGAAGCCCGTGGCGAAGTAGTTGACGGAGCCGGCCATGAACTCGTCCATGGTGTAGCTCGGCTTGTCGGTCGCGACGCCGGCCTCGACGGGCGTCGTCGTCTCGACGGGCGTCGCCGACGCGTCCGCCGTCGGAGCAGGCGTCTCCGTAGCGGCGTAGGCGGGAGCCCCGATGATGGCAGCGCCGCCGGCGACGATGCCGAAGGCGAGGGCGAGGGCGGTCGCGCGCGTGCGCGTGGACTGTGCGCTGGAGTTGGTGAGCATGCGAGAACGAAAGCACGGAAGTTGAGAACTTGCCGAGAGTCAAGTTTGCCCAGTTCATCAGGAGTTTACCTCGAGCGATCGTCCAGCTTGCGAGTGGACCGACCGGACTGTACGGGCGTGCGCGCGTGCCCTGGCCTGCGGCGTGGCGTCAGCCGCGACCTTCCTCCCCGACGCCGAGGGGCGCCGCATCCAGCTAGATGCGGCGCCCCGTGGCTGCGACGCGGGATCGCGGGGTGCTCGGAGAGCTACTTGAGGGTGACCGTGGCGCCGGCGCCCTCGAGGGCCTCCTTGGCCTTCTCGGCGGTCTCCTTGTTGACGCCCTCGAGGACGGGCTTCGGAGCGCCGTCCACGAGCGCCTTGGCCTCGCCGAGGCCGAGCGACGTGAGACCGCGGACCTCCTTGATGACCTGGATCTTCTTGTCGCCGGCAGCCTCGAGGATGACGTCGAACTCGTCCTTCTCCTCGGCGGCCTCGGGGGCGGCGCCACCGGCGGCCGGCGCGCCAGCGGCGGCGACGGCGACGGGGGCGGCGGCGGTGACCTCGAAGGTCTCCTCGAACTTCTTCACGAACTCCGAGAGCTCGATGAGCGTGAGCTCCTTGAAGGCCTCGATGAGCTCGTCGGCGGTGAGCTTTGCCATGGGGTTTCTCCTTATGTCGTTTCTGCCGCGAGTCCGGACGGACTAGTTCGCGGACTCCTGCTTCTCGCGCAGCGCGTCGACCGTGCGGACGGCCTTCGACGCGGGGGCGGTGAACATGTACGCGGCGCCGAACAGCGAGGCCTTGAACGCGCCGGCGAGCTTGCCGAGCAGCGTTTCGCGGGACTCGAGGTCGGCGAGCTTGTTGACCTCTTCCGGGGTGAGCGGGTTTCCGTCGAAGAACCCGCCCTTGATCACCAGGAGAGGGTTGTCCTTGGTGAAGGCACGCAGACCCTTGGCGACGGCCACCGGGTCGCCGTGCACGAACGCGATGGCGCTCGGGCCGACGAGCTGGTCGTCGAAGGCCGTGATCCCGGCGTTGTTCGCCGCGATCTTGGCCAGCGTGTTCTTCACCACGGCGTACGTCGCGTCTTCACCGATCGAACGGCGCAGCGTCTTCAGCTGCGCCACGGTGAGGCCGCGGTACTCAGTCAGCAGAACGGCGGTCGAGCTCTGGAACTTCTCCGTGAGCTCGGCGACGGTCGCCTCCTTGGTCGCCATGGCACTCCTCTCTGTCATATGCACTCGCGGGCATCTGCCCGCGCGTACCGCCGCGTCCGGCAACGGACGGGACCAACAGAAAACGCTCCGGCGCAGGATGGCCGGAGCGTGGTCATTCGGCGTACCGATCGGCACGACATATGAAGCTTGCTTCGATCACCTGCGCGGGTCGTCCTGGAGGACCTTCGCTCATGCTCGCTTGCGCGCGCACGGAGAACCAGCGGTCTAAGGCTTCGTCGATCCTATGCGCGCCCGCCGCCGCCGCGCAAGCCCCGGCGCGCCGACGGGCCTCGGGACATCGGCCGCGGGTCGCGCCGGGCCGGCCCCACGGTGGGGCTCCTGGCCCCGGGCTTCGCCGCCCCTCGGCACGCTTCGCAGTGGAGTGAAGGGCGGACCCAGAGCTTGCGTCACGCGATCCGCGCCAGCATGCGGATCGCGCGTGCCGGCAGGTGCGACCCCGGTCATGCGCCCTGCGAAGTGTGCCGCCCGCCCGGCGAGGCCTCAGGGGATGGCGAGCCCGTCCGCGCCCGGCCGTCGGGCGTTCACGGGCGTCCGATACGGTCGGGCCGGACCGCCGCCGCGCGCCACTCCCCCACGGAAAGGCCCCCGATGACCGCCGTCGTCTCGCTCACGCCCGCCCCCGTCATCGACCGTACCTACCTCGTCGACGACTTCGACGCCGGCAAGGTGAACCGGGCGAAGGACATGCAGGAGTTCCTGTCCGGCAAGGGCCTCAACGTCTCGCGCACGCTCCGCCAGGCCGGCATCTCGACGTCCGCCGTCCTGCCGATCGGCCGCGAGGACGAGCACCTCCTCTTCCGCACGCCGCACCCGCACATCCTCCGCATCCGCCCCATCCCCGGCCGGATGCGCGTGAACACGGCCATCCTCGAGACGAACGGCCGCACCACGAACGTGAACCAGCGCGCCGTGCCGGTGCCGCGCGACGACTGGGAGGCGACGGTCGACATGACGATCGCCGAGGTCGAGACGCTCCGCGCCGACTGGCTCGTCGTCTCCGGGTCGCTCCCCCGCTACGCCGACGAAGGCGCCGACGCGGATCGCGTGGACCTGCGCCGCCTCTTCGAGCGCGCCCGCCAGCTCGGCACCCGCATCGCCTTCGACTCCTCCGGCGCCTCGCTCGACACCTGGACGCGCTCGGGCCTCGTGAACCTCATCAAGCCGAACGCCGACGAGCTCGCGACGCTCGTCGAGCGGCACCTCCAGACCGTCGGCGACGTGCTCGACGCGGCCCGCGAGGTCATCGACGCGTACGGACTCGAGCTCGCGCTCGTGTCGATGGGCGGCGACGGCGCGCTCGCGATCACGAAGGACGAGGCCTGGTGGGGTCTCGCGACGGCGCCGAGGATCGCGAATACGACGGGCGCGGGCGACGCGACGCTCGCCGGATTCCTCGGCCACTCGATCCAGGGCGCGGGGCGCGTGGGCGGCACGGTGTTCCACGAGCCGCTGCCGCAGCTCACGATCAAGCGCGCGCTCGGCAAGGCTGTCTCGTACGGCGCGCTCTGCGTGAGCCTGCCGACGACGATCATCGGCTCGCTCGACGAGCTGCCGGAGCCGGTCATCGAGACGCCGGACCCTTCGCGGCCGCTCTCCGAGCCGACGAAGTTCTTCGCGAAGAGCTAGCGGCAGGGAGCCGCGGATCGCGGACTGCCGCTGGCCGCCCGCTCATCGGCTGGCCATCCGCTCGCCGTCGCGAGGCTGCCGCTGGCCGCCCGCTCATCCGCTGGCCATCCGCTCATCCGCTGGCCATCCGCTCGCCGTCGCGAGGCTGCCGCTGGCCGCCCGCTCATCCGCTGGCCATCCGCTCGCCGTCGCGAGGCTGCCGCTGGCCGCCCGCTCGCCGGCTGGCGAATCTCCGCCAGCGGATGGGCGATCGGCCAGCGCCTCGGCGCCACCCCGCGCGCCGGGCCCGCGGATGTCCGGGGCACGCCCGCCTCGGCGCGACCCCGCGTGCCCGGGCCGCGGATGTCCGCGGCATGCGGGACAATCGGGCGATGGTCTTCTTCCAGCCGACGGGCGCGCCGAGGCGAGACCTCGTCCGCGATGTCGGCGAGGAGCTCGCGGTGTTCGGCGTCGGCGGGCGCATCCGCGAGACCGGCCCCGCTCCCCTGCGATCCGTCTCCGACGAGCAGGCGGATGCCGGCGAGATCGCCCTCGAGCCGCGCCCCGGCGGCCGCTTCCAGCGCGCCGTGCGCCCCGAGACCCGCAGCGCCTACCGGCCGATGATCTTCGCGGACGACGAGGCCGAGGCTCGATTCGACCCCGGCGCCGCAGCCTCGGCGTCCGGAGTCCAGGCCTCGGCCCTGCAGATGCCGGCTCTCCCGCTCGCCCCCGCCGAGCCGATCGGCGTCTGGCGCCTGCGCCGCGAGTTCCCGCACGAGCTGCGCGTGCTCGCCGACTCGAACGACCGTCCAGCCTGGCTGCAGCACCGCTCGCGCGGCGTGACGGCGACGGATGCCGCGAAGCTCGCGACGGAGGCGTCCGTGAAGCAGGTCGTCCGCGACAAGGTGCGCGGCTCGGGCTTCACCGGCAACGCGTACACCGACTTCGGCCGCGCCCGCGAGCCGCACATCGCCGCCTGGGTCGCCGAGCGCCACGGCATCGAGCCCTGCGGCCTGCTCTTCCACGCGGAGTCGTCCCGCGCCCACCTCGCGACGCCCGACGGGCTGTATTGCGACGAGGAGGGCCGCGTCACCCTCGCCGAGATCAAGACGACGAACAAGCCGTGGAGCCGGATCCCGCGCACGTACCTGCGCCAGGTGTGGTGGCAGCAGTACGTGCTCGGCGCCGAGCGCACGCTCTTCGTGTGGGAGCGGCACCGCGACTTCGTCGTCGTCGACGAGGAGCCGCGCTTCGTGTGGATCGAGCGCGACGACGAGGAGATCGAGCGGATGGCCCGCCTCGCGGACGCCGTCCTCGAGCAGGTCGAGGAGCTCCGCGCCCAGCTCGAGCCGCCGTACTAGAACGCAGACTCCGAGGGTGGTCGAGGAGCGAGCGCAGCGAGCGTCTCGAAACCACCGACCACGCAGGACGCCCGTCTCCGCCGGTGGTTTCGAGACGGGCGCTCCGCGCCCTCCTCAACCACCTGGTGTCAGGCTGCGCGCAGGAGCGCGCGGAGGTCGAGGCCAGGGAGGTCGTCCGGCCCCTGAACGACCTCGAGCGCGCCCGCATCCCGCAGCTCGGCCTCGGCGAAGCCTCCGCTGAGGAGCCCGATGCAGCCGATGCCGGCGCGCTCGGCCGCCTCGACGTCCCACGTCGTGTCGCCGACCATGACGGCCCGTTCGGCGCGAACGCGGTGCATCGCCTCGCCGAGGAGGTCGGGAGCGGGCTTCGACTCCTCGACGTCCGCCGTCGAGACGATCGCGTCGAGGAGCTCGCGGATGCCGAGCAGCTCGAGTGCCGCGTCCGTGAACTCCTCTTCGCCGGAGGTCGCGAGCGCGAGCAGCCAGCCGTCGTCGGCGAGGCGCCGGACCGCATCCGCCGCTCCGGGCAGCGCCCGCACCTCGGGGAGGAGCTTCCGGTACTCGCGCTTCCAGCCGTCGCGCAGCGCGTCGCCGAGCCGCTCCTCGACCTCATTGCCCGCGAGATGCGTCGGCACCTTGTCGCCGCCGAGCCCGACCGCGCGATGGCACCGGACGGACTCGACCTCGATGCCCTCCGCGGCGAGCGCACGCTGCCAGGCGAGGCCGTGGAAGTAGGTCGTGTCGACGAGCGTGCCGTCGAGGTCGAGGAGGATCGCATCGCGGGTCATGGAGTGAGCCTGCCGTATGGGGCTGATCGGGGGATCTGCGAGCGGTCGGCGACCGGAGGTGGTTGAGGAGGGAGCCGAGCGAGCGTCTCGAAACCACCGGCCACGCGGGGCTTCGTCTCCGTCGGTGGTTTCGAGATGGGGGCGGGGCGCCCTCCTCAACCACCTCAGAGGCGAGCGCGAGAGAATCGCGGCATGACCGCCTACGACCTCGAAGCCCTCCGCCCCGGCCCCACGATGCGCGCCGCCATGCTCACCGGCGCAGGCGGCCCCGAGACCCTCGAGGTCGGCGAGTTCCCGACGCCCCTGCAGGTGAACTCCGAGGCGCTCGTCCGCGTGCTCGCCGCCGGCGTGAACCCGATCGACGCGAAGACCCGCTCGGGCAAGGGAGTCGCGGCGGCCATCCCGAGCTACCCGTGGGTCATCGGCGGCGAGTTCGCGGGCGTCGTGCTCGACGCCCCCTACGAGCTCTCGCCGTTCCAGCCGGGCGAGGAGGTGTTCGGCATGGTCCTCAACCCGCGCTACTCGGGCGCGAACGCCGAGGTCGTCTCGGTGCCGATCATGTCGCTCGCCCGCAAGCCCGATTCGCTCACGATGCTCGAGGCCGGCGCCGTCCCGCTCGCCGCCCTCACGGCGTGGGCCGCGATCATCGAGGCGGGCCGCGTGCGCCACGGCATGCGCATCCTCGTGCACGCGGGCGCGGGGGGCGTCGGCCACTTCGCCGTGCAGCTCGGCCGCATCTACGGGGCGACGGTCGTCGCCACGGCATCCGCCCGCAACCGCGACTTCCTCCTCGAGCTCGGCGCCGACGAGGTCATCGACTACACGAAGGACCGCTTCGAGGACGTCATCTCCGAGCCGGTCGACCTGGTGGTGGACCTCATCGGCAACGTGAAGGACGACACGGGGTCGCGTTCCATCAGGGTGCTCCGCGACGGCGGCACCTTCCTCTCGGTGCCCACCGGCAGCTTCCCGACGATGCGCGAGGAGCTCGAGGCCGAGGGCCGCGAGCTCGTCGGCTCGCACCTCAAGTGCTCCCCCGACGGGCGCGCGCTCGAGTCAATCGCGCAGCTCATCGAGCACGGCGACCTCCGCGTCGAGGTGCAGGAGGCCTTCCCTCTCGAACGGATCGCCGACGCGCATCGCACACTCGAGGAGGGGCACGTCCGCGGCAAGCTCGTGCTCGACCTGGGCGCGGGTTCGGTGGGCGCCGGCTCGCTTGGCGCCGGATCGCGCTAGCCACGCCATCCGCCCGGCCGACAGCACGCCCGCCCACGCCATCCGGCAACGACGAAGGCCCCGCACCGAAGTGCGGGGCCTCGCCGGGAGTGGGACGAGCGCGAGCGCCCGTCGCAGGCGGCCGAGATGGCTCAGCCGACGGGGTTCAGCCTAGATGGCCGAGACGTCGAGCGGGATGCCCGGGCCGAAGGTCGTCGAGACGACGGCCTTCTGGATGTAGCGACCCTTGGAGGACGCCGGCTTGAGGCGGACGACCTCGTCGAGGGCCGCGCGGAGGTTCTCCGAGAGCTGCTCCTGCGTGAAGCCCGACTTGCCCACGATGAAGTGGACGTTCGCGTGCTTGTCGACGCGGAACTCGATCTTGCCGCCCTTGATCTCGGTGACGGCCTTGGCCGTGTCCATCGTGACCGTGCCGGTCTTCGGGTTCGGCATGAGGCCGCGGGGGCCGAGCACCTTGCCGAGTCGACCGACCTTGCCCATCATGTCCGGCGTCGCGACGGCGGCGTCGAAGTTGGTGTAGCCGTCGGCGACCTTGGCGATGAGCTCGTCGCCGCCGACCTCGTCGGCGCCGGCGGCCTTGGCGGCCTCGGCCTTGTCGCCGATGGCGAAGACGATGACGCGGGCGGTCTTGCCGGTGCCGTGCGGAAGGTTCACGGTGCCGCGGACCATCTGGTCGGCCTTGCGGGGGTCGACGCCGAGGCGGAGGGCGACCTCGACGGTCGAGTTGAACTTCGCCGAGCCGGTCTCGCGGGCGAGCGCGACGGCCTCGTCGAGTCCGTACTGCTTGCCCTCCTCGATCTTCTCGGCGGCGGCGCGATACGCCTTGGACTTTGCCATGTTGGTTCTCCTTCGAGAGAGTGCGGTTGCGAGCCTGGCCGGCTCTCCCGCGAGGTGACGTAGGTGAGTCGGGGGACTAGCCCTCGACGGTGATGCCCATCGAGCGAGCGGTGCCGGCGATGATCTTCGCGGCCTGGTCGAGGTCGTTGGCGTTGAGGTCCGCCTGCTTCGTCTCGGCGATCTCGCGGCACTGGGCCATCGTGAGCTTGCCGACCTTGTCGGTGTGGGGCGTCGAGGAGCCCTTCTTCACGCCGGCGGCCTTCTTGATGAGCTCGGCGGCCGGGGGCGTCTTGAGGACGAACGTGAAGCTGCGGTCCTCGTAGACGGTGATCTCGACGGGGACGACGTTGCCGCGCTGCGACTCGGTCGCGGCGTTGTACGCCTTGCAGAACTCCATGATGTTCACGCCGTGCTGACCGAGCGCCGGGCCGATGGGCGGGGCGGGGTTGGCGGCGCCGGCCTGGATCTGAAGCTTGATCAGACCCGAGACCTTCTTCTTCGGTGCCATGTGTCTTCCTTCTCTGTGTTCGAACCTCGGCGGCGGGCCGCGAGGCTCTCCCGGTGGTCCGGCCGTTCCGGACTCCGGTGGTGCATGCCGGCTGCGCGGGGCATCCGGGAAATCTGTCGTGCCGGCGGGGGCCGGCGGCTCGAGCCTTGGGGGCTAGAGCTTGGTGACCTGGTCGAAGCTGAGCTCGACCGGGGTCTCGCGCTCGAAGAGCGAGACGAGGACGGTGAGCTTGCCGCTCGCCGGGACGATCTCGGAGATCGTGCCGGTGAGGCCCGCGAACGAGCCCTCCTTGATCGTGATCGTCTCGCCGATCTCGAAGTCGACCTCGGCGACGGGCTGGCCCTTGACGGCGCCGCCCTGGGCCGCGGGAGCGGCCTTCGCGGGAGCGTCCGCGACCTCGACGAGGCTCTTGAGCATCTCAAATGCCTCGTTGAAGCGCAACGGGGTCGGGTTGTGGGCGTTGCCGACGAAGCCCGTGACGCCCGGGGTGTGGCGCACGCACGACCACGAGTCCTCCGTGAGCATCATCCGCACGAGCACGTAGCCCGGGATGCGGACGCGGGTGACCATCTTGCGCTGGCCGTTCTTGATCTCGACGACGTCCTCCATGGGGACCTCGCACTGGTAGATGAAGTCCTGCATCTCGAGCGTCTCGGTGCGCTGCGCGAGGTTCTGCTTCACGCGGCGCTCGAAGCCGGCGTAGGTGTGGATGACGTACCACTTGCCCGGCTTCATGCGCAGCTCGCGCTTGAAGGCCTCGTACGGGTCGGCCTCAGGGTCGTCGGCGACGGCCTCGGACGCCTCGTCGGCGGCAGCGGCGGCGGCCGCGGCGGCCTCCTCGTCGGTGTCGATGTCGAGGACGTCGGTGACGAGGTCGTCGACCTCGGGGTCGGAGATGTCGGGGGCGTCCGTGCCGTCCTGCTCGCCCGCGGGGGCCTCGTCGGCCTCGTCGAGGACGCGCTCGACGTCGACGTCGACCTCGACGTCGTCGCCCTCCTGGGCCTCCTGGACCTCGGAGTCCTGCTCGGCGGCGGTCTCGTAGAGGCCGTTCGGGTCGGACGCGGTCTGCTCGGACACGGTTCCTCGTTTCGGTGGTGCGGTTCTTGTTCGTGTGGGGCGGTGCTCGGGGCGGTTCCGCGGGGCGGGCCGGATGCCTTCGGCTCGGCTTCGCGCGGCTGCGGCGCGGAGCCGTGCGGTGTCGCGGCGATCCGCTCCCCGATGCGGGCCCGTCCAGGCCCCGCGTCGGGTCGGCGACGCTACGGGGTGGCGGCCGGCGCCGGCGTGAAGGTCGAGCCGGAGGGGAAGAGCTCCTGGCCCGTGCCGAACGCCCAGCTCGCGGCGAAGCCGAAGATGAAGTCGAGCGCGGTGACGAGGAGCATCATGAAGATGACGAAGCCGAGCACGACACCCGTGTAGGTGAAGAGCTCGCGACGCGTGGGGGTGACGACCTTGCGGAGCTCGGAGGCCACCTGGCGGAAGAACAGCCCGATCTGCGCGAAGGGGTTGCGGCGACGAGCCTCCATGTCGCGCTTCGAGGACTCGACGACCTTCTCGTCGGGCTCTGCGACCTTGGCTGGCGACACGGTGTTCCCTTTCACGCGGTGCGCCCGGGCGGCGCTTCGCTCGGAGCGAGCGGCTCACCGCTCCCCCGGCACGACGCCGCGGCGCAGCGCCGATCTGCAGGGCGGACAGGACTCGAACCTGCAACCTGCGGTTTTGGAGACCGCTGCTCTACCAATTGAGCCACCGCCCTAAGTGTGCTGGCCGCTCCTCGCCTCGTCGCCGCCCGGGCTTCCGGGCGCGCTTCAGCTTGTCGCGGTTGGCAACTCGGACAGCATACGGGATGGGGGGTGGGGGTGTCTAGGCGGGGTGGGCGCGGGGCGAATGGGCCGCCCCCTTCTCCCCGCCGTCGCTGGCCAGAGGGACGCGCTCGAACACGTCGCTCAGACGCGCCTCCCGCCCGAGCGAAAGGAGCTCATAGAGAACCTCTGAGCCAACGCCGGACTGCGGCCAGCGACGGATCAGCTCGATCCAGGCCGTCACTCCGATGGCCCCCGCCGCCACTCCCGTGCGCTCTTGAAGCGTCCGCAGCCGCGCATCAATGGTTCGCGAGAAGCCGCCGGCAATGTAGGCCGTGAAATCCGCGTGACGTCCGCGCGCTTCCTCCGCCTCCGCGTAGCCGCGCATCCGAAGCATATGGTCGTTCGGCAGCTCATAGGCGCGATAGGCCTTGGTGTCGATAATGCCGACCCACTCATAGGCCTCGGTCGAGACGATGATGTCGGGCTGGATCCGGCCCTGGCCGAGATGGTCTGCACGCAGACCGAAGACGCGCTCGAAGATCTCAGTCGTGGCGATCTCGAATTCGATGGCCTCCTCTCGCCCGCTGAAGGCCATCGGCGCATATCTGGCGATGAATTGCTCGAGGGCATCAGATGGCGTCGGGATGAGCGACGAGAGCGCGGCCTCCACCTCGGCCTCCGGGAAACCCGTGGCCTGCGTGACGTCGCGCAGGAGCGCGGGCGTGAGCGCGTCGACAATTCGCTCGCGCGAAATGCCCAGGAGCGCCGTCTGCACACGCCGCGCCACCTGCTGCTCGCGCGAGAGTGCTCGAGCTTCCAGCAGGCGCCTGTTATCTCGGGACCCACCCGGACGAAGACCATAGGTGCGCTGGAAGTTCTCTTCCCGCCCCCGCTCGAAGCGGATCAGCGGCTTGCGGGAGAGCTCGTCGACGATCCGCCGCGCTTCGTCCGCCGTTTCGTCCGCAAGACGCACCACCTTCGGCTCACGGAGGGTGAGTCCGGTGTGGTCCAGCCAGTTGAGAACCGTGTTCGCGATATCTGACAGCGCCTCTTCGACCCGATCTGGTCGACCTCGAGCGGATCCATATCGTTCGGCGAAGTCTTCGGCCAGGGCCTCACGCCCACGAGCCCTGTAGTCCAAGATCCTGGCGACCACCCGCTCGTGGCAGTCGTCGTCGTTGCGCCGACCTTCGGTAATGACGCAGAGGGCGATCTCCTCCTGCGAAAGCTCGCCTGCGAGCCGGCCATCGAGCAGCAGACGCAAGAGGAAGACGAACGGGCGAAGCCGGAAGCCCTCGTCGATGCCGATGCGCGAGGAGTACGGCGAGGGGTATTGGAACTCGAGGACCTGCTTACGGAGGATGGGCGCCGGCGGAGCTCCGTCCGCAAGCGCCTCGCCCGCCAGCGTGAGCACCATGCGCTGCGTGGCGGCGTGCTCGAATGCGAGCCCCAGAGAGGTCACCAGTGCGACGTGAGTTCGACCGCCCGAACCGCCCCGGTCGCGGCGTTCCCCGGGAGCCTTGATGCCGGCGCGCTCGATGGCCTCCTCGAACGCGAGATGCGCCTCGCGGTTGCCCGCCCAAGGTTCTCCCTCGATGGCCTCCCGCAGCGCTGCGACTGTCTGCGGTACCAGGTAGAGCTTGCGGTGCGGACGACTGAGCATCCACGTGTTGATGCGCGCCATGTCGCGAGCCTATAGCGAACCAACGGCGCTGCATCCGCCGAACAGGCGCCCGCGCTGTTAGGCTGCGCACGGTAGAGAGGTAGGGACCATGACGATCTTCCGACTTGGTGAGTTCTTCGCCGGCCCTGGAGGCATAGCCCAGGGAGCTCGCGACGCGCGGATCGATACTCCCGGCTGGTCGATCGAGCACGCTTGGGCCACCGACTACGACGCGGACACCGTTGCGACGTACGCGCACAATCAGTCGCCGCATCGCCCCGAATCGGTCATCTGCGAAGACGTCCGACAGCTCGACTACGCGCGTCTCGACCGCTTCGGACCAATCGACGGGTTCGCGTTCGGCTTCCCCTGCAATGACTTCAGCGTCGTCGGGGAGCGCAAGTCATTTGACGGCACCTTCGGACCGCTCTACACCTACGGTGTCAAGGCGCTGGACCGCTGGCAGCCTAGGTGGTTCCTTGCCGAGAACGTTGGTGGAATCACCGCGGACGGTGCGCTGAATCGCGTAATGGCTGACCTCGCCGCGCAGGGATACCGGCTCAACGCCCACCTGTACAACTTCGCCGACTATGGAGTTCCCCAGGCGCGCCGGCGAGTCATCATCATCGGGATCCACGAGTCGGAAGAGGTGCGCTTCCGCGTTCCGTCACCGTCCGCCTGGAGTGATGTCGACGTGTCCGCACGGACTGCCCTCGAGGGGATCCCGGCCGATGCTCCTCACCAAGAGCCCACGCGCCAATCTGCTCGAGTGATTGAGCGCTTGAGCTACATCGGGCCCGGCGAGAACGCGTGGAGCGCGAACGTTCCGGAAGACCTCCGGCTCAATGTGCCCAATACGCGACTGAGCCACATCTACAAGCGGCTCCACCCGGACAAGCCGTCCTACACGATCACTGGGTCCGGAGGCGGAGGCACGCACGTCTACCACTGGTCAGAGAACCGCGCGCTCACGAACCGTGAGCGGGCTCGTCTGCAGACCTTCCCCGACGACTACTGGTTTGCGGGGAGCAAGGAGTCCATCCGCAAGCAGATCGGGATGGCGGTGCCTCCCAAGGGGGCGCAAGTCATCTTCGAGGCGCTTCTGCGCAGCTTCGCGGACGAGGACTACGAGTCCGTGCCGGCGTCGATTCGAGAAGACGACTAGGGCCAGGCCACCACGGCAACGTGCCTTCGGTCACGCTAGGCGCGGCCGAGACTCACGCCCCGTCAGGGAGCGAACGACTTTACGGAGCGCGTCACTCGCCGGCTCATGTTCCCAGACCCGAATTACTGCCCACCCAGCTTCAACCAGCTGGGCAGTGTTCGCCGAGTCCCGTGCAACATTCCGCTCAAGCTTCGGCCCCCAGTACCCCTGATTCGTCTTCGGCGCCACGCCATGCTCCGGGCACCCATGCCAGAAGCACCCATCCACGAACACCGCGACCTTGCGCTTCGTGAACACGATGTCGGGCCGCACTCGGCTGCCATCCGGCAGATCGATCCGATAGTCCACGCGATACCGATAGCCGGCCACATGCAGGAGACGCCGCAGCGCGAGCTCAGGCTTCGTGTCCCGCCGCCTGTTCGCCTTCATCGTGGCGACCGTCGCGGCCGTCGGCACGTGCGGGGCCGGCTCGGGCTGCTCTCCGGTGCCATCCGCCCCCGAAGAGCCCCCTACATCCCCCACTCGCCCGCCACCCCACGCGGCGGGTGCTCCTCATGCCACCGCCGCATCTCGCGCCCGAGCTCCGGCTGCGCGTACGGGCCGTAGCCCTCGAGCTCGCGCATGATCGTCTCGCGCACCTCGGGCGACTTGTTCTGCGAGAGCTTCGGGCGGAACTGCATGCGGGTCACGCGCAGGCGCATGCCGACCATCCCCTTCGCCATCCCCCGCACGCGCGGGTCCTCCGTCGGCAGCAGCCGGCCGCCCGGGATGCGCGACTCGTACGAGTTCACGAGCTTCGTGAGTACCTCGAAGTTCTCGTCGTCCGAGAGGATCTCGGGCACCCCGTAGAGGTGCGCGGTGAGGTGGTTCCAGGTCGGCACGTTGTCGCCGGGCGCGTACCAGCTCGACGAGATGTAGCCGTGCGGGCCCTGCACGATCGCGAGGATCTCGCTCGCGCCGAGCGCGTGGAACTCGTCGTCGGGGCGTCCGACGTGGGTGAGGAGGCAGAGATCCGTCGTGTCGCCCTCGTCGAGCATCGTCGGATAGTGGCTCGCGACGAGCCCTGACGGCGCCATCGACACGTACGTCACCCACGGGTTCCGGCGCACGAGCCGGCGCACCTCGGCCACATCGTCGGAGGCGAACTTCTCGGAGCGGAGCATGCCGCGATCATGCCACCGGAGGCCGAACGCGGGGCCACCGAGCGCCCTCGCGAGCGTCCTCGCCGCAGTCCGGGCGTGGCACGCGATGCGTCTACTCTAAAATTGTTAGAGTAATTGCATGTCTGCCTCCGACATCGATCACGCGCTCGCCGCCGGCGACGGCGAGGTGGCGTCGCGCCTGCTCAGGCTGCCGGAGGGCCAGTGGTTCGATCGAAAGTCCGGGCGGATCACGGCTCGAGATCTGGCGAGCTCGCTCGTCGCCTTCGCCAATGCGGAAGGCGGCGTCATCGCCATCGGCCTTCACGACGGCCACCTCGATCCTCCGTCCGAGGCCCGCATCAACGACCTGCGGCAGGCCGCGCTCGATCACACCCGCCCCGCCGTCCGGGCGAGGTGCACCGAACGCGAGACAGGGGACGGAAGCCGTCTTCTCATCGTCGAGGTCTCGCCCGGCGAACGCGTCCACGAGACGTCGCGCGGCGAGTGCTTCGTCCGCGTCGGCGACGAGGACCGCAAGCTCAGCTTCCATCAGCGGCAGGAGCTCGAATACGACCGCGGACCGCAGCCCTACGACGGCACCGGCATCGGGCAGGCGATGGAGGCGCTCGACGCGAGCCAGGTCGAGGCCTACCGTGAAGCGCTCGGATCTGTCGACTGCGCTTCAGCCCTGCGGGCCCGCAATCTCCTCACCGGCTCCGGCGAGGTCAATGTCGCGGGATATCTCCTCTTCTCCAAGTGGCCGCAGGCGACGTTCCCGAGCGCGCACGTCCGCGTGCTGAAGTACCTCGAAGACGAGCGGGGCGCGGGGACCACCCAGACGCTCGCCGGAGACGGGGACATCCGGTGCGAAGGCTCGCTGCCGCAGCAGATCGAAGAGGCCGCGGACGCCATCCACCGGCTCCTTCCGTCACGGCGCGTCCTGGGGGCGTCGGGGCGCTTCGAGTCGACGCCCATGCTGCCGAGGGAGGCGTGGCTCGAGGGCCTCGTGAACGCCGTCGTGCACCGCTCCTACAGCATCGCGGGAGATCACGTGCGGGTGGAGATCTTCCCGAGCCGCATCGAGATCACGAGTCCCGGACGCTTCCCGGGCATCGTCGATCCGACCGCGCCCTTGCGAATCGAGCGTCACGCTCGGAACCCGCGGATTGCCCGGGTCTGCTCCGACCTCGGCATCACCCAGGAGCTCGGCGAAGGCATCCGGCGCATCTTCGCCGAAATGCGCCTCCGGGGCTTCACCGACCCTGTGTACACGCAGACCCCCTCGTCGGTGAAGCTCACGCTCTCGGCCATCGACGCGCTGCCGGATGCCGTGAGGCAGCGGGTGGGCGCCGCAGCGCTCGACCTGCTGAGCGTCATGCGACTGGCGGGCCGGCCCCTCGGCACCGGCGAGCTGGTCGAGCTGTCCGGCAAGACGCGCCCGACCGTGCTCCGCTACCTCGAGCGCCTCCGGGCCGAGGAGCTGATCGTGTGGGAGGGGCGATCGGAGCGGGACCCCCGAGCGACCTGGCGCCTGAAGTAGCTCGCGTCGGACTCTCAAGCCCAGCTCTCAAGATGTGAGAGCTGCGCGTGAGAGCTGATGCGGAAGCCCCGCACCCGCGCGCGTCCTTGTACACATCCCCCATCCCCCGCGTCACCTGCCGTAGCTAGGCTCGTGGCATGCCTGACAAGAACCGTCTCTCCCCGCGCATCGCAGCGATCGCCGAGTCCGCGACCCTCAAGGTCGACGCGAAGGCGAAGGCGCTCAAGGCCGAAGGCCGTCCCGTCATCTCCTACGCTGCCGGCGAGCCGGACTTCCCGACGCCCGACCACGTCGTCCAGGCCGCCATCGAGGCGTGCAAGGACCCGAAGAACCACCGCTACACCCCCGCCGCCGGCCTCCCGGACCTCCGCGACGCCATCGCCGCGAAGACCCGCCGCGACTCCGGCTGGGACGTCCCCGCCTCGCGCGTGCTCGTCACGAACGGCGGCAAGCAGGCCGTCTACCAGGCCATCAACTCGATCATCGGCCCCGGCGACGAGCTCCTCCTCCCGGCCCCCTACTGGACCACCTACCCCGAGGTCGTCCAGCTCGCCGGCGGCACGACCGTCGAGATCTTCGCGGGCGCCGACCAGGACTACAAGATCACCGTCGAGCAGCTCGACGCCGCCCTCACCTCGCGCACCAAGGCGCTCATGTTCGTCTCGCCCTCGAACCCGACCGGCGCCGTCTACACGCCCGAGGAGACGAAGGCCATCGGCGAGTGGTGCCTCGCGCACAACGTCTGGGTCATCGCCGACGAGATCTACCAGAACCTCACCTACGACGGCGTGAAGGCCACGTCGATCATCGACGCGGTGCCGCTGCTCGACGAGCAGGTCATCCTCGTGAACGGCGTCGCGAAGTCGTACGCGATGACCGGCTGGCGAGTGGGCTGGATGGTCGGCCCGCAGGACGTCATCAAGGGCGCCGCGAACCTGCAGTCGCACCTCACCTCGAACGTGAACAACATCGCCCAGCGCGCCGCGCTCGCCGCCCTCACGGGCCCGGCCGAGCCGATCGAGGCCATGCGCCAGGCCTTCGACCGCCGCCGCAAGCTCATGGTCGAGGAGCTCTCGAAGGTCCCCGGATTCCGCGTGCCGACGCCGAAGGGCGCCTTCTACGTCTACGCCGACGTGACGGCGCTCCTCGGCAAGGAGTTCGACGGCCGCACGATCGAGACCTCGCTCGACCTCGCGGACTACATCCTCGAGAAGGCCGAGGTCGCGGTCGTCCCGGGCGAGGCCTTCGGCCCCTCCGGCTACGTGCGCCTCTCGTACGCCCTCGGCGACGAGCAGCTCCTCGAGGGCGTGCAGCGCCTCCAGAAGCTCTTCGCGGACGTGCAGGTCTAGGCACCGCCAGCCGCACGCAGAGGGCCGCATCCCAGTTCGGGGTGCGGCCCTCTCGCATGCCGGTGCGCCCTACGGAACCGTAAACGTGATCTCCGAGAGCTTCCGCGAGATCGCCGAGTTCGGGTCGTCGAAGGCGCCCGGCTTCGCGATCACCGTGATCTCGATCCTCGCGTCGGACTGCGGCATGAGGCGCGTGAGCACGAACGCCTCCGTGCCGTCCCACCAGGTCATCTTCTGCGCGAGCAGCTCGAGCTGCGTGCCGTCCTTCCCCTTGAGCACCCACACGAAGGGCTCGCCCTCCATCTCGGGCTCGTCGACGAAGCCCTGGTACGCGGTCTCGAGCGAGGAGCGAGTGAGGTCCTCGTCGGTGTAGCGCTTCGAGTCCATCGTCGAGTGCGTGAAGAGGATCTGCTCGTGCGTCGCCGAGTCGTAGATCTGCACCGAGTTCGGGTCGCGGGTCTGGCCGGAGGTGTCCTGCACCCAACGGCCGCCCGGCGTCGGGCCGACGAAGGTGATGCCCGGCTCGAACTTCGCGTCGACGGTGATCGGCACGAGCGATCCGGCCGCGACCGTCTGCGGACTCGAGGTCGCCCAGGTGCTCTGCGGCGTGCCGGAGGCCTGCGGGTTCGCGGCGGAGGACGTCGGCGCCGGCGGCTGCGTCGGTGCGTTGAGGTTCATGAAGAGCGCGACGACGAGCGAGACCGCCGTGAGCGCCGCGACGCCCGAGAGGATCCACACGAGCCAGGGACGCCGCTCCTCGGCCTTCCGCTCGGCGAGCTTGGCCGGATCCTCGCCGAGCTCGACACGGCGCTTCACCGACTTCTGCGGCTTCGGCTCCGGGCGGTACTTCGGGGGCGGGGGCGCGACCGGGCGGCCGGTCGACGCGGGGCGGCCGGCCGAGGCAGGGCGGGGCGGGATGCCCGCCGAGGCGGGCGCGCCGGCCGGCGCGGGCGGCTGGCCGTAGGCGCGCGGTGGGATGCCGGACGCCGGAGCAGGAGGGCGGCCGTAGCCGCCTGACGCCGGCGGACGGCCGTAGCCGATCGACGTCGGCGGCGGAGGCGGCACCGGCGACCCCGAACCCCTGGAAGCAGCCGGCGGCGGAGGCGGCAGCGGCGAGCCGGTCGCCCCCGCCGGACGCCGCCCTCCGACGCTCCCCCACCCGCTCGGCGGGGGCGGGATGGGCGCGCCCGCGCGGGGGTCGCGAGGAGGTCCGGGAGGCGGCGTCGTCATGGCATCGAGGGTACGGCGGGCGGGCATCCGATCGCCGGGAACCCCGACCCCAGCCTGACGGCGGAGGGCCCGGAGTCCGCCGATCGGGGGATCCCCCTCCCCCGATCACCGGTGCCGCCCGGCCCCGCCCCGGCGCTTCACTGATGCCATGACCACCACCGACACCGCCGCCCGCGTCGACGGGCTCGTGAAGCGCTACGGCGAGCTCGCCGCCGTCGACGGCGTGAGCTTCGACATCCGCCGCGGCGAGATCTTCGCCCTCCTCGGCCCGAACGGCGCGGGGAAGTCCACGACCATCGAGATCCTCGAGGGGTTCCGCACCGCGACCTCGGGTCGCGTCGAGGTCCTGGGATCCGACCCCGCGAAGGGCGACGCCGCCTGGCGCGCCCGCATCGGCGTCGTGAGCCAGACGAGCCCCGACATCGAGCGCTTCAGCGTCCGCGAGATCGTGCGGCACTTCGCGAGCCTCTACCCGCGCCACCGCGACGTCGAGGAGACGATCGCCCGCTGCGGGCTCGCCGAGAAGGCCGGCGCCCGCCTCTCGAAGCTCTCCGGCGGCCAGAAGCGCCGCGTTGACGTCGCGCTCGGCATCATCGGCTGCCCCGAGCTGCTCTTCCTCGACGAGCCGACGACCGGCTTCGACCCGGCCGCGCGCCGCGAGTTCTGGGGCCTCATCTCCGAGCTCCGCGACGAGGGCACGACGATCCTCCTCACCACCCACTACCTCGACGAGGCCGAGCATCTCGCCGACCGGGTCGGCGTCATCGCCGCGGGGAAGCTCCTCGAGCTCGCCCCGCTCGCGGAGCTCGGCGGCCCCGAGGCCCGCACCCCGGTCGTCCGCTGGCGCGACGCCGACGGCGTTCCCCGCGAGCAGCGCACCCACGAGCCGGCCTCCCTCGTCGCGCGCCTCGTCGCCGAGGCCGGCGGCCGCGAGCCGGATGCCGTGACCATCGCGCGCCCGAGCCTCGAGGACATCTACCTCGCGCTCATCCGCCCGCATGAGACCGCCAGCGCCGAGCGGATCGCCGAGGTCGAGCGCGCGAGCACCTCCACCCGCGCCGGCTCGGGCTCCCCCGCCGCCACCACGATCACCACCGCCTAGAAGGACGCCCCGCCATGACCATCCTCGCCAACGGCCTCCGCCGCGTCGGCTACGAGCTCCGCGGCTACTTCCGCGCCGCCGACCAGGTCGTCTTCACCTTCCTCTTCCCCGTCCTCATGCTCCTGCTCTTCGGCTCGATCTTCGGCTCGCAGGACGTCACCCTCGCCGACGGCTCCTCCGTGAGCGGCGCGACGCTCATGCTCCCGGGCTTCCTCGCCATGGCGCCGTGGCTCTCGGGCATCCAGGGCCTCGCGGTCGACATCGCGGTCGAGAAGCACGAGGGCGGCCTGAAGCGCCTCGGCGCGACCCCGCTCCACCCGCTCTCGTACTTCATCGGCAAGTTCGGGCAGGTGCTCGTGACGACCGCCATCCAGATCGCGCTCCTCCTCGCCGTCGCGCAGCTCGCCTTCGGCGCGGGCCTGCCCGCGGCCGGATCCCAGGGCTGGAGCGCCTTCGCCTGGGTCACCCTCCTCGGCCTCGCCTGCTGCTCGGCGCTCGGCATCGCGGTCTCGGCGCTGCCCCGCTCCGGGCGGGCGGCCGCGGCGGTCGTCATCCCGCTCGTGCTCATCCCGCAGTTCATCTCGGGCGTCTACCTCACGTGGGACTCGCTCCCCGAATGGCTGCAGAACCTCGCGTCCGTCCTCCCGCTCAAGTGGATCGCGCAGGGCTACCGCGCCTCGTGGCTGCCCGACTCGTTCTCGGCCATGGAGCAGGGCGGCGCGTGGAACCTGCCGATGGTCGCGATCGTCATCGCCGCGTGGCTCGTCATCGGGGTCGTCCTCGCGCGGCTCACCTTCCGATGGACGCGGGGACGCGCGTAGTCGCGACGAGCGGGAGGCGGGCCGGCGATCCGGCTCGCCTCCCCTCGCCGGCCGCGGCCGAGCCGGGGCAGGCGACGGGCTCGAAGCCGGAGACGCGAGTGGAGGATGATCGGAGCATGGCGACCTTCCGCGAGCTGCTCACCGCCCCCGGCTTCGGGCCGCGCTCGTCGAGCCCCGGCGAGCGGCGCGTGTGGGAGTTCATCCTCGCGGTGCCGCCGCTGCTCTTCATCGCCGTCCCGCTCGCCTTCGCCGCGGTCGACCCGGCCCGCACCTGGATCGCGATCGCCGCGCTCGTCGCCTTCCCCCTGGGCTATTGGACGTTCGGCCGCCGCCTCTGGACGAGCCGCGCCGCGAGCATCGCCTACCTCGTGCTCATCACGCTCGCGACCTTCGCCGCCATGGTGGCCGTGCCGCCGCTCGCGATGCTCAAGACCGTCTACTTCCCGCTCATGTGGAAGATCGTCGGCACGGTGCGGGCGGCGATCGGATGGTCGCTCCTCTTCGGCCTCGGCGTCACCGTGGTGACGATGCTCGGACAGCCGCTCTCCTCGCTCCCCTCCGTGCTCGTCATGGCCGCCATCTCGGTCGGCATGAGCATCGGCATCGGCCTCGCGATCACCTACGCGTGGCACAGCGCCGACGAGCGCGCGAAGCTCCTCGAGGAGCTGCGCGCGACGCAGGGGCGGCTGCTCGAGGCGTCCCGGCTCGCGGGCGTCTCGACCGAGCGCGAGCGGATCTCGCGGGAGCTCCACGACACGATCGCGCAGTCGCTCGTCGGCGCGGGGATGCTCGTGGAGCGTGCGAAGCGCTCGGCGGGCCGCGTCGAGCGCGCCGTGGCCGACGGCGCCGACCCCTCGGAGGTCTCGACGCTCCTCGCCCGGCACGGCGAGCTGCTCGACCAGCTCGGGGAGCTCTCGAGCGAGGCGCTCGCCGAGACGCGCGCCGTCATCGCCGAGTCGGCGCCGGTCGCCGACGGGCCGAACGGCTTCCTCGCCGCGCTCGAGCGCCTCGCCAACCGCTATCGCCGTGAGACGGGGCTCGACGTCACGGTGTCGTCCGAGATGGACGAGGCGCGGATCGACCGGGCCACGCAGGTCGTGCTCCTGCGCTGCGCCCAGGAGGGCCTCGCGAACGTGCGCCGGCACGCGAGCGCCCACGCCGCCTCGATCGCCGTGCGGGAAGTGGACGGCTGCGCCGTGCTCACCCTCGCCGACGACGGCGTCGGCTTGGACCCCGCCACGGCCGCGCCCGGCTTCGGGCTGCCGAGCCTGCGCGAGCGGGCGGCCTCGCTCGGGGGCTCAGTGGAGATCGCCTCCGAGCCGGATGGCGGGACGGAGGTCGTCGTGCGGGTGCCGCTCGCAGAGGGCGCGGGGCCGTCGGCAGCCCCCGCCGCGGCGATGGTCTCGCCGGTGCGGGATGCTGGCCCCGAGAGCACTGCGACGCACGAGGAGGCCGGCCGATGAGCATCCGCGTCCTCGTCGTCGACGACCACCCGATCGTGCGCGGGGGCATCGCCGCCCTCGTCGACGACGAGCCGGGCCTCGAGCTCGTGGGCGAGGCGCCCGACGGCGAGACGGCCGTGCGCATCGCCCCGGCCGTCCGCCCCGACGTCGTGCTCATGGACCTGCGGATGCCCGGCATGGGCGGCGCCGCCGCGACGGCCGAGCTGCTCGAGGCGGAGGCGCCGCCGCGCGTGCTCATCCTCACCACCTACGAGACGGACGACGAGATCCTCAGCGCGATCGAGGCCGGGGCGAGCGGCTACCTCCTGAAGGATGCGCCGGCGGACGACATCGTCGAGGCGATCGGGCGCGTCCACGCGGGCGAGGTCGCCCTCGCTCCGCGGATCGCGGCCCGGCTCGTGGCGCAGACGCGCGCGTCGCGGGCCGGGCGCGGGAGCGGGCACCGCGCGCCCGCAGACCCTGCCCAGGCCGATGCCGCCGGGTCGGCCACCGGCAGCCATGGCTCCGCCATCCCGCCCGTCACGCTCTCTGAGCGCGAGCGCGAGGTGCTCGCGCTCGTCGCCGAGGGCTGCTCGAACGCCGAGATCGGCCGCCGCCTGTACATCGGCGAGGCGACGGTGAAGACGCACCTCGCGAAGTCGTACGAGAAGCTCGGCGTGAACGACCGCACGAGCGCCGTCCTCCGGGCGCTCGACCTGGGCCTGCTCGCGCGGTAGCGACGCCGACGACGCGAGCGGGCCGTGGGGCCGTGG
The DNA here is from genome assembly GCA_910822395.1 of Pseudoclavibacter triregionum. Classification (GTDB taxonomy): domain Bacteria; phylum Actinomycetota; class Actinomycetes; order Actinomycetales; family Microbacteriaceae; genus Pseudoclavibacter; species Pseudoclavibacter triregionum. The sequence continues at coordinate 997,307 of OU365335.1, read as the reverse complement.
GGCCGTCGGCCCCGGCGGCGAAGGACGCGCCTAGATGTCGAGCCCGATGACGACCGGCTCCGGCCGCAGGTCGACGCCGTACTCCGAGCGCACGCGCGCCCCGATGAAGCGCGCGAGCTCGGCGATCTCCTCGGCCGTCGCGCCGCCGCGGTTCGTGATCGCGAGCGTGTGCTTCGACGAGACCGCGGCCTTCGAGCCGGGCAGCGCGAAGCCCTTCTTCACGCCGGCGTGGTCGATGAGCCAGGCGGCCGAGAGCTTCACGAGCTTGGTGCCGTCCTCGGCCTCGGGCGCCGGATAGCGCGGCATGTCCTCGGGCATCGCGCGCGCGAACTCCTGCGAGACGACCGGGTTCGTGAAGAACGAGCCGGTCGAGCGCGTGTCCGGATCGCCCGGGTCGAGCACCATGCCCTTCGAGCGGCGCAGCGCCACGACGGCGTCCCGCGCCTCGCGCAGCGGCACGCGCTCGCCGAGCTCGACGCCGAGCGCCGAGGCGAGCTGCCCGTACTGCACGGGCTCGCCGATGCCGTCCGCCGAGACGTCGCGCAGGGCGAGCTCGATGCGGGTGACGAGGCCGCGCAGCTCGCCGCGCTTGAGGCGGGAGGTGCGGTAGGCGAGGTCGAGGTCGTCGGCGTCGATCCACTCGAGCGAGCCGTCCTCGGCGTCGAGGAGCTCGATGCGGGTGAGCACGGAGGCGAGCTCCTGGCCGTACGCGCCGATGTTCTGCACGGGCGCGGCGCCGGCCGTGCCGGGGATGCCCGCGAGCGCCTCGATGCCGGCGAGGCCGCGGTCGACGCAGGCGTCGACGAGGGCGGCCCAGGGCTCTCCGGCCTCGGCGACGACGAGCGTGCGGCCGGAGGCATCCGGCTCGCCGAACTCGACGCCGCGCGTCGCGACGCGGATGACGGCACCGGACACCGGACCGTCGCTCACGAGCAGGTTCGAGCCGCCCCCGACGATGAGGACGGGGGCCTCGTCGGTCTGGGCGGCGAAGGCCTCGCGGGCGACGGCGACGAGCTCGTCGCGGGTCGCGGGCTCGGCGAAGCTCGCAGCCTCGCCGCCGATGCCGGTGGTGGTGAGCTCGGCGAGGCGGGTCATGCGCCGGGCTCCGACGCGGATCCCGTGGCCGCGGATGCCGTGCCGGCGGCCGCCCCCGGCGCGAAGCGCGCCCGCACCTGGGCCCGGCCGAGCACCTTCTCGCCGGCGCTCGTCACCTCGAGGTCGATGCGGCCGACGCCGACGTCGTCCGGGACCGCGCCGACGACCGCGCGCACGAGCACCTCGGCGCCCGTGGCCGGGTCGACGACGACCGGCTTCGTGAACTTCGTCCGGTACGAGACGACGCGGCCCGGGTCGCCGAGCGCCTCGACGACCGGCTGGATTGCGAGGCCCATCGTGAGCATGCCGTGCGCGAGGACGCCCGGCAGCCCGACCTCCGCGGCGACGTCGTCGCGGTAGTGGATGGGGTTGAAGTCGTTCGACGCGCCCGCGTAGCGGACGAGGCTGTCGCGCGTGAGGGTGACGGAGCGCTCGGCGACGACGTCGCCGACGGCGAGCGCGGTGAGGTCGGTCTGCTGGGCGGCGGTCTGCTCGGTCATGCGGCATCCCCTCGGACGACGAGGGTCGCGCCCCCGGTGACGACGAGCTCGCCGGCGGCGTCGCGCACGGCGGTCTCGGCGGTGATCATGGCGTTCGAGCCGAGCATCTTCACGCTCGCGATCTCGAGCGTCGCGGAGAGCTCGTCGCCCGCGACGATGGGCCGCACGTACTCGAACGACTCCTCGCCGTGCACGATGTGCGAGAGCTCGATGCCCGAGTCGGCGAGGAAGAGCTGCATGCCGGCGTCCTGGAGCACGGCCGGGAAGGTGTGCGGCGCGACGAGGTCGGGGTAGCCCGCGGCGCGCGCGGCCGCGAGGTCGAGGTGCGCGGGGCTCGTCGCGAGGACGGCCTTCGCGAAGGAGCGGACGTGCTCCCGTCCGACGAGGTACGGCTCGGGCAGCTCGTAGCGGCGGCCCGCGAGATCTGGATTCACGCTCACGCGAGCGAGTCTACGGGCGGGGCGGATGGCGGGCCCTCAGCGCTCGTGCTCGGCTCACTGCCCGCGCTGCCCTCAGTGCTCGTGCGCCTCCCAGGCCGGCAGCGGGTCCGGAAGCGCGCGCCAGAGCTTCGCGCCCGCGAGGAACTCGGGGTCGGTGAGGCACGCGCCTTCGAGCCCTGTGCGGATGCCGTCCGCATCGAGCCCCTCGCCGATGAGCGCGAGGTCGAGGCCGAGCGCGAGGCCGGCGGAGGCCTCCGCGAGCGCCCCGAGCTCGTCGTCGGCGAGCGGCTCGAAGCCGATCATCGCGCCGACGTGATCCCAGTGCGCGAGCCCGCCGGGCCGGGTCGCGAGCCGAGCGAATCCGCAGGAGCGGACGACGCGGCCGTGCCGCCCGGGCTCGATCTCGCGGTTGAGGAAGCGGATGAGCCGGTTCGGGTGGACCGGCCGATCGAGCGTGATGCGGATGATGTCGACGGCGGCCTCCGGGGCCCCGGCGGCCGTCGCGACGCTGCCGCCCGAGGGGTCTGCGGAGGCGCCCGCCGACGAGCGGCCCGCGAGCAGCCGCATCGCCGCGGGCGCCGTCGGCGTGCCGGCCGCGCCCGCCTCGCCGGGCTCCGTGCTCAGCGTGAGCGCCCAGCCCGGGTAGGCGGCGGCGAGCGTGCCCTCCTCGAGGCGGTCCTCGATCGCTGCCGCGGCGGCGAGGCGCGCGCTCGGCTCGGAGAGCGGTCCGGGCACGCGCGTGATGCGGGCCATGGGCGCGAGCGCGGCGGCGAGCGCCTCGGCCGCGGCGCCCCCGTCGGCCAGCGATCCGCAGCCGGCGAGGATGACGTGATCCGCGCCCTCGAGCCGGTTCGCGGCGAGCAGCGCCCGCGCGACCAGGCCCTCGCCGTGGCCGTCGGCGACGGGGAGGTACTCCTCGTCGGCGAGCTCCTCGTCGAGCCGCGCGGCGTCGACGACGGCGACGATGCGCGCGAGCGCGACGCGGCGATCGTCGGGCTCCGCGTGCGCGAGCGCGGGGACGGCCGCGGCGGGCGCGCCCGCAGGAGCCTCCGCGCCGTCGCCGCTCGCGCCGACCGTCGAGACCTCGGCCGCCGCCGTCCGCGCCGCCGCCTCGAGGCAGGGCAGCGAGAAGCAGCCGATGAGCTCGATGGTCCGCACGCGCTCCTCGAGCTCGACGACGAGCCGCGCGGGCGCGCCGTCCGGGGAGCGGGCCGCCTCGGAGGCGGCGTCGTCGAGGCGTCGGGCGAGCTCGTCGGCGGCGGCCTCGGCGTCGATCCGGGGCAGGCCCTCGCGGTCGATCCGCTCCCCCGCGCGGATCTCGGCGAGCTCGGCGTCGAGGCGCCTGGCGAGCGTCGCGGCGAGCGCCTCGCGTCCGGAGCCCGCGCCTCCGAGCACGAGCACGGCGGCGTGGGCGGCGGGGTCGGGCCAGGGGCTGGTTTGCGGGCTCATCCCACCGACCGCACAGTATTGACATTCGTTCTCAGTAACAGCCATGGAAGGCGGATCGGATGAAGGTGCGCGCGTCGCTCAAGAACCTCAAGAAGCAGCCCGGCTCGAAGATCGTCCGCCGCCGCGGCCACACCTACGTCATCAACAAGCAGAACCCGTGGTTCAAGGCGCGACAGGGCTAGGCGCGTCCTCGCGGACTCCGGGGCCCGGCGCGTGGGGAGCGCCGGGCCCCGTCGCCTCACCGGCATCCGACGCCATGCGGACGACATCCGGAGGCGGACCGGGTAGACAGGCCTCATGACGCCGCGGACGCTCCCCCTCGGCCGCGCCCTCGCCGCGAGCGCCGCGGTCGCCGCGAGCGCGCTCGGCATCCCCGGATCCGCCGAGCTCGCCCGCCTCGGCGCCGTTCCCGCCCACGCGGCCGCGCCGATCGCGGCCGCCGAGCTGCCCCTTGCGCCGCCCGCGCGCACGTGCGCCCTGGACCCCGCGAGCGCGGTCGACCTCCGCACGGCCGACGCGATCCTCGTCGACGCGGGCGCCGCGCCCGAGGTGCTCCGCGAGGCGAGCCGGCTCTCGGCGGAGCTCGCGGCGGCGGGCCTCGTCTCGGACGGCTCCGCAACGCGGGCGCATGGCGGCGAGCTCGCGGTCGCGGCGGGCGCCCCGCTCCCCGTCGCCGAGGCCGAGCCGGGCACGCTCGCGAGCGCGATCGAGCTGCGGATCGTCCCGTGCGAGGGCGCGGGCTCCTCCGCCTCCCCGACCTCGACCGGCGCCGGCACCCAGCCGAGCACCGCGGCCTCGGCTGCAGCCGCCGCGACGACGACCGCGACCACGACCGCGACCGCGGACGCGACGACGCTCGACCTCGCGCTCGACGATCCCTCCCTCCTCGCGGTCTCCGAGTCGGGCGTCCGGATCGAGGCCTGCGACGCGACGGGACTGCTCCGCGGCACGCGCGCCCTCCTCCAGCTCGCCCACGCGAGCGCGGCGGGGGCGATCCCGGAGCTCGCGGGCACGGGCGCCGGCACCGGCACCGGCACCGCCGCCCAGCCATCCGCTGCCTTCCCCTCGGGCCCGCTCCCCCTCGCGACCGGCGCCATCGCCCTCGGCTTCGACGCTCCCACCCGCTCCGTGCACCTCGACGTCGCCCGCAAGCCCTACTCGATCGCCTCCATCGAGCGGCTCCTCCGCGAGATGTCCTGGTCGGGGCTCAACGAGCTCGAGCTCCACGTCTCCGAGTTCGAGGGCTTCCGCCTCGAGTCCGAGCGGCACCCCGAGATCGTGAGCCAGCCGGCGATCTCCAAAGCCGAGCTCCGCGAGCTCATCGACGTCGCCCGCGATCTCGGCATCCGCATCTCGCCCTCGATCGACATGCCCGGCCACCTCGAGCACGCCCTCGACTCGCACCCCGAGCTGCGCCTGCGCACCGGATCCGGCGGCGAGGCATACGGAGCGCTCGACATCACGAAGCCCGAGGGACTCGCCTTCGCGACCGACCTCATCGACGAGTACGCCGAGCTCTTCGAGCCGGGCGCCTGGAACCTCGGCGCCGACGAGTTCGTCGACTTCGGCGACGCGGATGAGGTGGCCGCGCTCACGGCCTCCGCCCGCGAGCGCTTCGGGCCGAGCGCGACCGCGTACGACGCCCTCACCGCCTTCGTGAACGAGATGGCCGCGCATCTGCGGGAGCGGGGGTTCTCGGCGCGCGTCTGGAGCGACGGCATGCTCCGCTCGAGCGTCGTCGCGCTCGACCCCGCCGTCGAGATCGCGCACTGGACCCAGCGCCCGAGCGGGGCCGTCACCGCCGACCGCTTCGTCGCCGCCGGGTACCAGGTGCTCAACGTGAACGACGAGTTCCTCTACTTCGTGCTCGGCGAGCGCGTCGGCTACCGCTATCCCACCGGCGAGAGCGTCTTCGAGGGATGGCGGCCAACCCGCTTCGCGGGCGACGTCGACGTCGCCCACGGCCCGCAGCTCACGGGCGGGATGTTCGCGATCTGGAGCGACATCCCCGGCGCGCTCGGCGACGAGGAGGTCGTCGACCGGGCGCTACCGGGCATCCGCTCGATGGCGTTCCGCCTCGCCGACGGCTCGAGCCAGGCCGCGTCCGGCGGCGCCGCCTCGCCCGCCTCCTCGGTCGGATGGCCGGCCCTCGAGGCCCGCCTCGCCGCGATCGGCCCCGCCCCCGCCGCCGTCGACGAGCCCGCCGTCGCCGTGCCGACGCTCGACCCGGCCCTCCTCGCCGCCGCGGATCCCGAGCCCACGCAGGACGTCCCCGTCCAGCCCAACCTCCCCCAGCGCGAGCTCGCGCCCTCGGCCGTGTTCGGTGCCGTGCTCGCGGTCGCGCTCATCGCCGGCACCCTCGGCGCGCTCCTGCGCCGCCGCGCCCGCACCCAGCGCGAGGCCGTCGACCCCCTGCTCCCGGACCCGCACCCAGACCCGCACCCAGACCCGCACCCGGACACTCCCAGGCAGGATCGCCCATGACCGGCTCCCCCGCCGCCCCCGCCCGCCTCGGCCTCATCGGCTTCGGCGCGCTCGGGCGCGAGCTCATCCGGCACCTCCGCCCCGAGTTCGAGTCGGGGCGCCTCCTCTGCACCGGCGCGATCGTGCGGGATGTCGTCGCCCACGGCAGCGAGCGCGATCGCCGCGCCGCGGCCGGCGAGCTCCCGCCCGGCTGGCCGACGACGTTCCCGGGCGTCGAGCAGCTCGTCGACGCCTCGGATCTCGTCGTCGAGGTCGCGGGCGTGCAGCCGGCATGGGAGTACGGGGCCTTCGTCGTGAAGCGCGGCCGGACGCTCCTCCTCGCGAGCGTCGGCGTCCTCGCCGACGAGCGCCGCGCGGCCGTCCTCGAGGCGGGTCCCGGCGAGCTCCTGCTCACCGCGGGCGCCGTCGGCGGGCTCGACCTCCTCCGCGCGACCGCGCAGGCCGACGGCCTCGACGAGCTCCGCCTCACCACCCGCAAGGCTCCCGCCACGCTCCTTCGGCCGTGGATGGCCGCGGAGGAGCGCGAGCGCCTCGCCGGCCTCCCGGCCGACGCGCCCGCGGAGATGCTCTTCGAGGGAAGCCCGGCGGAGGCCATCCGCCGATTCCCGGCGAACGTCAACGTCGCCGTCGCGATCGCCGACGCGAGCCGCCGGCGGGGCGCTGCCGGCGAGCTGGAGCCGCGGACCGCGGCGATCGGCCGGATGACCGTTCGCCTCGTTGCCGACCCCTCGGCGACGGACTCCGTCCATCTCATCGAGGCCGCGGGCGCGGCGGGCCACTTCAGGTTCGAGCTCGCGAATCGCCCTTCCCGCGCGAATCCGCGCTCCAGCGCGCTCACCGCGCAGTCGCTCGCGCTCGACGTGCGCGGCTGGCTCGCCCGCCGCGGGTAGGGCGATCGATCGCCAGGGGCGGGACGCGGCCAGCGTAGCGGCGAGCGCGGCCCGAGACCCCCGATGACCGCGTTCGACACGAGCGGTGACGGAGCCCGTCGGGCCCCGTCACCGCTCGTCATGGCCGCTACGAAGCGCGGCCTTCGCGTCGACGGCGAACCGCGATGCCCAGTCCGAGCGCGAGCGCGGCGATGGCGACGGCCAGCGCGCCGAGCAGGCCGTCCGGGCCGGTGTGGGCGAGTCCGCCGGGACCCGTCGGGGTAGTGGTAGGCGCCGTCGTGCCGCCGTCGCCCGTTCCTGGCGGAGTCGTCTCGACGGGCGCGGTCGGCGTGTTCGTCGGCGTGGCCGTGTCCGTTGGGGTCGGGGTCAGCGTGCCCGTCGGCGTCGGGGTCGGCGTGTCCGTCGGCGTCGGGGTCGGCGTGTCCGTCGGCGTCGGGGTCGGCGTGTCCGTCGGCGTCGGCGTGTCCGTCGGCGTCGGCGTGTCCGTCGGCGTCGGGGTGACCGTCGGCGTCGGGGTGACCGTCGGCGTGCCCGTCGGGGTCGGCGTCGGCACGAGCGTCGTGCCGACGGTCGCCGTCGCGACGGGCGTGCTGCCGGGCCCGATCGTCGAGGGGAGCGCGGCGGCCGTCGGGGTCACGGTCGTCGCCGGGTCCGTCTGGCCGGGCGTGGGCGGGATGGTGTACGGGGTCGGCGTGGGAGCCTGGCCGACGGCAGCGACGACGTTCTCGACGAAGCCGCGCTCGAGATCCGCCTGGGCGACCGTCGAGGTCGCCGAGGCCTGCGCGGACGTTCCTGGGGCGAGCGTCCCGAGCTGCGGGCCGGACACCCAGCTGAGTCCGGCGAGCTCGTCCGAGAGCGACACGTCCGAGAGGGTCACGGTGCCGGTGTTCGTCACCGTGAACGACCACGAGATGACGTCGCCCGCGCGCGATCCGTCCATCGCCGTGCCGTCCGCGCGCGTGCCCTGGTACGCTCCCGACTTCTCGACCACGAGGCGGGGCGTCTGATCGAACACGACGGTGTCGGCGTCGGTCGCGCGGACGATGACGTCCGGCGAGGCGGCGCCTGACGCCGACGCCTCGTTCTGCAGCGATCCGCCGTCGATCTCGGCCTGCGTGATGACGTGGATCGCCGTCACCGTCTCGACCTCTCCGGGACGGAGGGTGCCGGGCGCTGCGGGGTCGGAGCCGGGCACGGAGAGGTTTGCCCCGATCTTCGGATCCTCGACCGTCACCTGCGAGAGCGGGACGTTGCCGACGTTGCGGACCGTGAAGACGAACTGCACGGTGTCGCCCGCGCCGATGAGGCCGTCGCCGTTCGCATCGACGGGCGTGGCGTGCGTCTTGTCGAGCTCGAGCCGCGGATTCGCCGGCGGCACGACGGTCGCCGCGACGCGCGCGGTGACCTGGACGCAGTCACCGCTCGCGGCATACGCGATGGAGTCGGCGACCCCCGAGAAGCCGGCGTCCGCCGTGAAGCGGATGGCTTCCCCGACAACCTCGTAGCGACCCTGGCCCGGGATGGCGACGGCCTGGGTCGGCGAGCCCGTCGCCGGGTCGACGAGGGCGAGCGTGGCGGGGTCGATGCCGGCCGCCGCGCCTGCGTCGTTCGCAAGGGGGTCGATCTCCGCCGACGCGCCCGACACGACCTGGACCGCGTCGTCCGTGCCGGCGGCGGGCTGCGCGACGGCGAACTCGGCCCAGTCGCCGTTGCCCGCCTCGTTCCAAGCGGACACGCGGAAGCGCACGTCCTGGCCGGGGGTCAGGCCCGTGATCGTGCGCGACGTCGCCGTCGAGGGGCCCGCCGACGGCACGACCTGCCAGCTCGCGCCGCCGTCGGTGGACTGCTCGACGACGTAGTCCTTCACCGGAACCTGCGCCGTGGTGGGCTGGAGCGCGGGGTCGCACGTCCAGTTCAGGGTGACGGCGGTGCCGTCGAGGCTGCGGACCGCGCACGTGCTCGTCACCGGTCCGGGCGTCTGCGCGAGGATCATGACGCGCGCCCGGCTCGTCCCCTCCGCGACCGTGAGGTACATCCGGCCGGCCTCGTCGAAATCGAGGTCGCGCACCGTCGTGAGCCCGGGGAACAGGCCGGGGGTCGTGCCGCTCGAGAACTTCCGGATGAACGTGCCGTCGGGGGCCCACTCGAAGACGGCGCCGGTGTCGTTCCACGCGTACACGTGGCGCGTGACGGGGTTCACCACGGTGTTGAACACGACCTTGCCGGCCGCGAGCTCCGCCGTGCCGAAGGTCGCGAGGAGGTTCCCGTCGGCGTCGCGCTTCTCGATGAAGGGCGTCGCGCGCAGGCCCGCATCGTCGCGGAAGTTCACGTACGCGAGATACATCGAGCCGTCGACCGGGTCGACCGAGACCGAGTAGGGGTTCCGGTAGCCGGGGTCGGTCGCCGAGTACGTGCCCGCGGGCAGATCGAGCTTGATGCTGCGGATCCATGTGCCGTCGGCCGCATACTCCTGCAGGCGGTCGCTCACCTCGCTGTTCACGAGGAACGTGCCGCGCGGCGTCGCGGCGATGCCGGTCCGGTAGAAGTGGACGCCCGGCTGATCGCGCTGGGCCCAGGTGCCCGTCCAGCCGGCCGCGGCGACGCGGTTGCCGGCGGCGTCGAAGCCGACGACGGCCCCGGCAGGACCGCCGACGGGGGCGACGGCCTCGGAGTTCACGATCCAGGCCGTGCCGTCGGGCAGGACCTCGACCCCTCGCGGTCCGTTCTGGACGTTCGTCGCGGGCGAGCTGCCGCCCGCGAAGGGGATGACCGTCCGGTCGGCGGGCACCTCGTAGCGGGCCCCGATGCCGTCGTTGCGGCCGGCGGTCCCCGCGCCGTCCACCGCATATGTGCCGTTCGACTGGTAGTCGCCCATCGTGTCGTCAGCCGTCACGCGGTCGTAGACGAAGGCACGCGGGGTGCCGGTCTGGCAGGGCGAGGTCATGCCAGCCAGGCGGCACGCGAGACTGCTGTAGACGACCTTGCCCGAGTCGGTCACCCACAGCGCCTGGGTGGTCGGGTCGAAGGCGAGGCCGTAGTTGAAGGTCGTGCCGCCGTCGCCGATCGTCTCGATATCGCCGACGACGCCCCAGGTGCCGGAGCCCTGGCCCTTCCCGGCGGTGAACGGCACGCTCGTGACCGCGCCCGTGGACGGCGGCGTCGCCGCCGAAGCCGGGGCGGCGACCGACGGCGCGAGGCCGAGGGCGAGCGCCGCTGCGGCGGCGAGGGCGACGAGACGGCGTGCGGGCGATCGCCGGCCGCGCTGAAGGGCGCGGGAGGTGGGGCGAGCGGCGGGAAGATGGACTGCGATGCCGCGCGACATGGGGCTCCTCGGCATGGGGGGGGAAGGGGCATACCGAGTCTAGAAGGCAAGGATCTTTCACGTCAACGCGCAGGAAGAGCGCGGGGATGCGCGAGACGCGCACGATGCCGCAGATCAGCGTGCCCGAGACGCGGCTTCCCTGGGTCCCGGCTTTCCTGGGGCCCGCGCGTCCGCCGCAACGGCGGAAGGCGCCCCACACGGGGGCGCCTTCCGCACCGTAGCTGAGGCGGGACTCGAACCCGCGACCTCACGATTATGAGTCGTGCGCTCTCACCAACTGAGCTACTCAGCCGCAGACCTTCGGCGCAGAGCGCGACCTGCTGGATCAGGCCCGACGAAGAAGATCAGAGCCCCGAGTCAGGATTGAACTGACGACCCCTTCCTTACCATGGAAGTGCTCTGCCACTGAGCTATCGGGGCATGCGCCGTCGCTTCCGCGAGCGGCACCGGTCGAGGATAGCACCTCGCCGGGTCGCGCGCGAGCCGACTGCGAGCCGACCGCGCGCCGGGTGCGCTAGGCCGTGACCGAGGCGCCGACGGGCGTGACGACCGTCGTCGGGACGTTCTTCGACTGCAGGTAGGCGAGCGGGTCCACCTTGTTGTCCATCTTGCCCTGGTAGATCTCGAGGTGGAGGTGCGCGCCCGTCGACCAGCCGGTGTTGCCGACGAGGCCGACCTGGTCGCCGACGTTGACGACATCGCCGACCTTGAGCGTGAGCGAGCCCGGGATCATGTGCGCGTAGAGGCTGTAGACCGTCTCGCCGTCGATCTGGTGCTCGAGGACGACGTGGACGCCGAGGCCGTCCGCGTCCGTCGGGAAGACCTGCGTGACGCGGCCCTCGGCGATCGCGCCGATCGGGGTGCCCTCGCCCGGCGTGAAGTCGACGCCCCAGTGCATGGCGGTGGTGCCGAGGATCGGGTGTGTGCGGTAGCCGTAGCGGTCCGTGAGCGGCGTGCCCGTCGGGAACGGGAACTGCACGGGGGCCGTGAGGTCGTTCGAGAACGTCGTCGGGTCGGTCTTCATCGTGCCGCCGAGGAGGTTCGCGGCCGTGGCCGTGCCCATCGTGGCGACCGAGACCGAGTCGGTGCGCGAGACCTGCTGCGCCTGCTGCGAGGCCGAGACGGAGAGCGTCTGGCCCGAGCCCGGGGCGACTTCGAGGATGTGGTCCGAGGAGGCGTTCGCGGCGCCCGTGGCCGAGGGGAGCCAGGCGGCGACGCCGGCGGAGGCGGCGATGCCGACGGCGAGCGCGCCGGCGACGCTGCGGGCGCGGCCGCGCTGCGGCTGGACCGGGCGGACGGCGCGGGTCGAGCCGAGGCGGACGGCGGTCTCGGCCGGGGCGTAGGCCTCGGTGGCGAAGGCGGCGGGGATGACCTGCTCCTCGATCGCCTGCGGGACGACCGAGGCGGCCGCGGCGGCCGTGAACTTCTCGATGCCGGCGCGGGCCTGCTCGGCGAGGGCGGCCTCGGCGGCGAGCTCGGCCTTCGTGACGGCGGCGGGGGCCTGCGCGGCGAGGGCGGCCTGCTCGGCGAGGCGGCGCTCGCGGCGGGTCATGTAGACGGGCGCCTCGGCGACCGCGGTCGAGGCGGCGGTCTCCGCGGCACGGCGCTCGGCTTCGCGGCGCTCGCGGCGGGTCATGGGCTGCGCCTCGGGGGTGGCGGTGTTCGTCATCTGCGTTTCGCGTCCAGGTGTCTTCGTCGTGTGTAACGGCCTGGTAAACCATAACGGCAAGGTCACGGAAACATCAAGGCCCTGTGACGAGAACCTGCGTGTCGGGTGGGCCGAGTTGCCGAAAATCCAGGTCGGACCTTGATTCTCCTGAGCGCATATCGATCACGGCCGGATCTCGGTGCACTCCGACCATCACATCAGCTTGCAGGACACGAAACCTCGAGCCGGACGGAGCGCCGGTCTCGCCCCGCCCCGTCGGGCCTGTCCGCTCGCCCGGCGGCTACAGGGCGGCGATCCGGCCCTCGCGGACGAGCCGCTCCAGGCGCCCGATGAGCTCGGGGTGCGCCGCGATGAGGAGATCCCGACCCTCGCGCGCCCCGTCGAGCCCGCGCACCTCGGCGCCGGCCTCGCGGGCGATGAGCGTGCCCGCCGCCATGTCCCACGGCTGCAGGCCCTCCTCGAAGTAGCCGTCGAGGCGTCCGCACGCGACGCCGCAGAGGTCGAGCGAGGCGGCGCCCATCCGGCGCAGATCGCGCACCTGCGCCGCCATGGCCGCCCAGGCGCGGGCCTGCGCCTCGCGCGTCGTGGAGTCATAGGAGAAGCCCGTCGCGACGAGGGCCTCTCCGAGGCTCGCGGGCGGCGCGATCTCGAGCGCGGCGCCGTTGCGGCGGGCGCCGCCGCCGAGCGTCGCCTCGAAGGTCTCACCCGCGGCTGGGTTCGCGACCACGCCCGCGAGCGCCGTCATCTCGCTCGGCTGCGCGGCCGGGTCGCCCTCGACGACCGCGACGCTCACCGCATAGTGCGGGATCCCGTAGAGGTAGTTGACCGTGCCGTCGATGGGGTCGACGACCCAGGTGAGCCCGCTCGGGCTCTCGCTCGGGTCGCCCTCCTCGCCGTAGAAGCCGTCCTCGGGGCGCGCCTCCGCGATGCGCGCGCGCACGACCTCCTCGACCTCGCGGTCGGCCGCGGTCACGACGTCCGTGATGCTCGACTTCGTCGCGGCGACCTCGACGCCCTCCCGCCGCCGGCGCAGCGCGAGCTCGGCGCCCTCCAGGGCGACGCGGCGGGCGAGGTCGAGCAGCTCGGCGTGGGGCGAGGTCGGGCACATCATGGGCGCGACGCTAGCAACGGCATCCGACATCCCCGTGGCCGCCCGGCGAACGTCGGCGGACGGACGATCGGATGCCGTGGCCGATGGCCTGGAACGGCGAACGGCCCCCTCCGCGAGGACGGGGCCGTTCGGCTGTGGCGAGTGAGGGATTCGAACCCCCGAAGGCAGAGCCGTCTGATTTACAGTCAGATCCCTTTGGCCGCTCGGGCAACTCGCCAGGGCGCATCCCGAAGAAAGCGCGACGGCCAGGATACATGCAGACACGCCGGGGCGCGAGCCGGGGCGGGATCGAGTGGGCGTCGGGGATGCCGGTGCTTTCGAGACGGCCGCTGCGCGGCCTCCTCGACGACCTGCGGCACTGAAGGCGGTTGAGGAGCGAGCGAAGCGAGCCTCTCGAGACCGCCGACCCCGCCGTTGCCCTCCCCCACGGCATCCGCATCCGCCCCTGGCTACGATGACCGCATGGCTGATTCCTCGTTCGATGTCGTGTCCAAGGTCGACAAGATGGAGGCCGACAACGCCCTCAACCAGACGAAGAAGGAAGTCGAGCAGCGCTACGACTTCAAGGGCACCGGCGCCTCCGCCGACTGGTCCGGCGAGAAGATCCTCCTCAAGGCCTCGAGCGAGGACCGCGTCAACGCCATCCTCGACGTCCTCCAGACGAAGTTCATCAAGCGCGGCATCTCCCTCAAGGCGCTCGACGCCGGCGACCCCTTCCCCTCGGGCAAGGAGTTCCGCATCGAGGTCGCCATCAAGCAGGGCATCGACCAGGAGCACGCGAAGAAGCTCTCGAAGATCATCCGCGACGAGGCGCCGAAGTCGGTGAAGTCGCAGATCCAGGGCGACGAGCTCCGCGTCACTTCGAAGAGCCGCGACGACCTGCAGACGACGATCCAGCTGCTCAAGGCGGCCGACGTCGACATCGACCTGCAGTTCATCAACTTCCGCTAGCCGGGAGCCGGCCGAGCAGACGAGCAGCCCGCCGTGTGGTGGTGGTATCCGACCCAGACCGAATGGTGGGTCGCCGTCGCCCTCGTCGTGCTCTACGTCGGGATCGTCGTCGCCGCGCTCGTCACGATCCCCCGCAACCGCCGCCCGACGACCGCGCTCGCGTGGCTGCTCGCGATCTTCCTGCTCCCCTATCTCGGGCTGCTCCTCTTCCTCGTCTTCGGCACGAACCGGCTCTCCTCGAGCCGGCGCCGCCGCCAGGCCGAGGTCGACGACGTCATCCGCGAGGCCACGCGCTCGATCGAGGATGACGCCGTGCCCACGAAGGGCCCGAGCTGGCTCGCCCAGGTCATCCGCCTCAACCGCCGGCTCACCTCGATGCCGCTCGCCGAGGGCAACCGGCTCGCCCTCCACGGCTCCTACGACCGCGCGATCTCGCGCATCGCGGCCGAGATCGACACCGCGACGGATCGCGTCCACGTCCTCTACTACACGCTCGCCTACGACGAGGTCACGCGCCCCGTCTTCGACGCGCTCGAGCGGGCGGCTCAGCGCGGCGTGACCGTCCGGGTGCTCTACGACCACGTCGGCTCGTTCCGCTACTCCGGCTACCGGCGGATGCTGCGGCGCCTGCGCTCGATGGGCGTCGAGCACCGGCCGATCCTCTCGATCTGGCCGTGGCAGGGCGGCTTCCAGCGGCTCGACCTGCGCAACCACCGCAAGCTCGTCGTCATCGACGACCGCACGGCGTTCATGGGATCCCAGAACATGATCAGCCGCGACTACCACCACGAGCGCACCGGCGACGCCGAGCGGCTCTGGAAGGACCTCGTCGTGCAGATCGACGGCCCGATGGCGGCGGCCGTGAACGCCGTGTTCATCAGCGACTGGTTCGGCGAGACCGGCGAGCTGCTCGCCTCCCCGAGCGAGCTGCGGCCCGTCGTGGAGCCGCCCGAGGAGATGGAGGACCTCCGCAAGCGCTCGAGCTACCCCTGCCAGCTCGTCCCCTCCGGCCCCGGCTACGAGCACGAGAACAACCTGCGCCTGTTCAACCAGCTCATCTACGCGGCGCAGGAGCGCATCACGATCGTCTCGCCGTACTTCGTGCCGGACGACTCGCTCCTCTACGCGATCACGACGGCGGCGCAGCGCGGCGTCGAGGTGACGCTCTACGTCGGCGAGGTCGGCGACCAGTTCTTCGCCTTCCACGCCCAGCGCTCGTACTACGACGCCCTCCTCAGCGCGGGCGTGCGAATCCGCCTCTACCGGCGGCCGTACATCCTCCACTCGAAGCACATCACCTTCGACGACTCGGTGACGCTCATCGGCTCGAGCAACATGGACATGCGCTCGTTCACCCTCAACGCCGAGCTCATGCTCATGGTGTGCGGCGAGGAGTTCGTCGACCGGATGCGCGAGGTCGAGAACGGCTACCGGCACCGCTCCGAGGAGCTCACGCTCGAGGCGTGGCGGGCGCGGCCGATCGCGACACGGGCGTTCGACAACATCGCGCGGCTCACGAGCGTCATCCAGTAGCGGCGCCGGGGGTCGGTGGTTTCGAGACGGCCCGTCGGGCCTCCTCAGCCACCTCAGCGACTCAGGTGGTTGAGGAGCGGCCGCAGGCCGCGTCTCGAAACCACGGGAGGCCGCGACGCCCGCTACGCCCCGAACCCGTAGTCCGGCCCGACCGTCTGCTCCTCCGCGTCGAGCGCGAGCCGGCGCGGGTCGTCCTCGGCCTCGTCGAGCCCGGGCGCCTCGTCCGGCAGCGGCGTGAACGAGGTCATCTGCAGCACGCGCGCGCCGTGCAGGAAGGTGAGCGAGTGGTAGCAGCCGTCCGGCGCCACGATGTCGAGCCGGCGGACGCCGTCCGCCTTGAGCAGCCCCTCGACGTCCTCGCGCTCGGGCCGGATCGCCGCGAGCGCCGCGTCGAGCACGGCGTCCTCATCGAAGCGGTCGGCGTGGAAGGTCGAGGCGGGCAGCTCGATCTGGACGCGTTGCGAGACCACCGCGCCGCCGAGGAGCTCGCCGTCGCGGGGCGTCGCGACCGCCTTGCGCTCGCGCAGATCGGGCACCGCCGCCTGGATCACGGCCGCCTGGCGGTGGCGCAGCTCGGCGAGCAGCTCGTCGCGTTCGGTCATGTCGGGCCCTCCGTCGTCGGCGCCGGGACTGCCGGCGGGGTCGTGTCGAGGCTACGGGTCGGATGCCGGGGCGGGCGGCGCCCCCGCCGGTGTGGCGCGAGGCGAGCGGGCCCGCCGAGGCCGCGCCGAGCTACTTGCCGAACAGGAACTCCTCCATATCCCGCACCGCCTTCTCGTTCGTGGGCCCCGCCTGCGCGATGTTCGCGTGCGCCTCGCCGATGTCGAGGTGCCGGACGTTGAACCCCGGCTTCCCCCACGGGATCTCGACCGGGCCGAGGCGCGTGTCGATGGTCTTCCGCTCCGGGAAGGTGATGGCGGGCTTGTCGGAGTAGTAGCCGTAGTCGTGCTGCTCGTAGGCGGGGTGGACGTCCGGCACGAGTCCGGGCATGACGAGATCCGCGAACGGGACGCGCGAGGTCTTCGCCCCCTGCGGGATGTTGAGCATGTCGTTGACGTGCTCGAAGTTCGCGTAGCGGGTGCCCTCGGTCGGCTGCCATCCGAGCGGCATGTTCGCGCCCGCGACCGAAGCGACGCGGTCGAAGCGGGCGCCGTGCACCTCGGCTTCCGAGATGACGGAGTGGCCGTAGCTGAAGCCCATGCCCGCCTGCCGGGCCGTCGCGAGGAACGGGTCGGTCGCGATCGCGGCCTGCTGGAAGGCGGCGAGCTGGGCGCCGTTGTTCGCCGCCACGCGCGGGTCGTTCGAGTAGCGCTCGGCCTCGCCGAAGATCGGCGCGATCTTCTGCGACCAGTCGCCCCGCTGGTAGACGAAGACGACGGCGTCCGGATGCATCTGGGCGAGGTGGTTCGGGATGCCGAGGTACCCGCCGCCGTCGAAGTCGAGCATCGAGGCGCCGGTCGGCGGGGCCCAAAGGATCGCCATCGTCGTGCCGGGGCCGGGCTCGCCGAGCATCTGCACGAGGTCGCCGCGGTGCGGGTCGAAGAGGACGGCCCTGAGCTCGCCCGAGGCGACCTTCTCGACGACCCTGAGCTCGCGCTCGCCGAGGCCCTGGCCGCCCTCGGCGAGGATGCGCTCGGCGAGGGCCTCGTTCGCGTCGGCGCGGTCGGCGAGCGGGATGCCGTCGAGCGAGCCGATCCCGCCCGGATCCGCCTGGATGGCGGCGCCGCGGGTCGCCTCGTCGAGCGCCTCCCACGCGCGGCGGCGCTCGGCAGGGTCCTGGATGGCGGCGAGATCGCGCACCGTCGGCGCGGGGTCGGCGGGATCGGGGCCGCCAGGGGCGTTCGGGATCGGCTCGCTCGGGACGCCGAAGGGGCCGGCGCCGCCGGCGCCCGAGCCCGCCGCGCCGCCTGCGCCCGCTCTGCCCGCCGAGGAGCAGGCGTCCTGCTCCCCCGCCTGCCGCACGAGCTCGCGCCCGAGCGCCGCGAGGAGCTCCCCGAGCCGCGGCAGCGCCGTCGAGGGCCCGGCCTTCCACGCGGCGCGGAAGCGCTCCGCGTCCTCGCCGCGCCACAGCTCCTCGCGGGCGAGCTCAGGGTCGGTCGTCGCGGGAACGCCCCCGACCTCGCCGCCGCGGGCGTCAAAGCGCCTCGCGATCGCGCGGAGGGCGTCCGTATCCGCCCCGAGCATCCCCGCTCCGGCCATGGCCCACCTCCAGCGAGCCGGCAGCCGCGCCCGGCTCGCCGCCGACCCTAGGCTCGGCCATCCGCCCGCATCAATGGGCACCGCTCCCCATGCCGGCCCTCAGAGCATGCCGCGCACGCGGCCGTCGCTACTCGCCGCGCGAGATGCGCACCATCGCCTCGCGGTCCTGCACCTTGATGCGCGCGCGCCCCTCGGGCTCGCCGAGCGCGATCTCGTGCGCGTCGAGGCGGTGCCATCCGTCGAGGTCGGTCGCGCGGATGCCGCGCGAGGCGAGCAGCTCGTCGATCGCCGACTCCTCCGGCGCCTCCGGGTGCCACCAGTTCGCCTGGCCGTTGATGACGTGCTGGATCGTCTCCATGGCGTCCGACTTCGTGTGGCCGATGAGGCCGATCGGGCCGCGCTTGATCCAGCCGGTCGTGTACATGCCGGGGATCTGCTCGTTCTCGTCGTCGATGACGCAGCCCTCGCGGTTCGGGATGACGCCGCGGCGCTCGTCGAAGGGCACGCCCTCGATCGGCGAGCCGAAGTAGCCGACGGCGCGGTAGAGCTGGCCGATCGGGAACTCGCGCTGCTCGCCGGTGCCGCGCACGCCGCCCTCGCCGTCCGGCTCGGTGCGCTCGACGCGCAGCGCGACGACGCGGCCGTCCTCGCCGAGCACCTCGACGGGCTTCGAGTACCAGTGGAGGTGGATGCGGCGCGAGGCCGTCCCCTCCGGGCGCTCGCGCCAGGAGTTCAGGATGCGCGAGATGACGAGCAGCTGCTTGTTCGTCTTCGCGAGCTCCTCGGCCTCGGGGTCGCGGCCGAAGTCGTCCTCGTCGAGCACGATGTCGACGTCGGGCACCTCGCCGAGCTCGCGCAGCTCGAGCGGGGTGAACTTCACCTGCGCGGGGCCGCGGCGGCCGAAGACGTGCACGTCGGTGATCTTCGAGGCCTTGAGCCCCTCGTAGACGTTCGCGGGGATCTCGGTCGGGAGGAGGTCGTCGGCATGCTTCGCGAGCATGCGGGCGACGTCGAGCGCGACGTTGCCGTTGCCGATGACGGCGACCGACTGCTCGGTGAGCGGCCACGTCGTCGGGACGTCCGGGTGCGCGTCGTACCAGTTCACGAAGTCGGCGGCACCGTACGAGCCCTCCAGCTCGATGCCGGGGATGTCGAGCGGGGCATCCTCGATCGCGCCCGTCGCGAAGATGACCGCGTGGTAGTGGCGCTTGAGGTCGTCGATGGTGAGGTCGCGGCCGAGGTCGACGTTGCCGAAGACGCGGATCTGCCCGCGGTCGAGCACCTCGCGGAGGGCCGTGATGATGCCCTTGATGCGCGGGTGGTCGGGCGCGACGCCGTAGCGGACGAGGCCGTAGGGCGCGGGCAGCCGGTCGAAGAGGTCGATCGAGACGTCGAAGGCGCGCTCGGCCTTGAGCAGGATGTCGGCGGCGTAGATGCCGGCGGGGCCGGCGCCGACGATGGCGAGGCGGAGCTTCGCGGGCTGGCCTTCGGTCATTCGGGGTCCTCCTGACGGTGCGCCCTGCGCGGCGCCGGGGCGGCGGGCGGGGCTGGGAGCTGCGGGGCGGATGGCTGGGGAGCGGCGAGCGCGCGGCGGACGGCGTCCGGCCGGGCGCCTACCGGTCACGCTCGACGACCGAGCGCGCGAAGGCGATGAGGGCGTCCTTCGCAGGGCCCTCGGGGAGCGGGGCGAGCGCCGCGACGGCCTCGTCGGCCCAGCGGCGCGCCTCGGCGAGCGTCTCGCCCGTGACGGCGTGCGAGCGGAGCTCCTCGACGATGGCGTCGACCTCGGCGGCCGAGGCCGCCCCGGTCGCCTCGGTCGCGCCGTCCGCGGCCGGCGTCTGCTCGGGCGCGGCCTCGACCCCGCCCGCGACGGTGCCGGGCGCCGGGGCGCCGAGCTGCCGCGGCTTCGCGGAGCCCGCGACGCGCGTGCGGATGCGCTCGAGGAGGGCGCCGGCCTCGGCATCCCCCGCGCCGGCCTCCCGCTCGAGGAGGAGCACCGGCAGCGTCTCGACGCCCGCGCGGAGGTCGGTGCCGGCGAGCTTGCCGGTCGCCTCGCTCTGCGGCGAGAGGTCGATGACGTCGTCCGCGATCTGGAAGGCGACGCCGACCTTCTCGCCGTACTCCGCGAGCGCCGGGATGAGCTCCTCCGGCGCCTTCGCGCAGATCGCGCCGAACTGCGCGGAGGCCGCGATGAGCGATCCGGTCTTGTCGGCGAGCACCTCGATGTAGTGGGCGATGCGGTCCTCGCCGGCCTTCGGGCCCACGGTCTCGCGCATCTGGCCGAGCACGAGGCGCTCGAAGGTCGTCGCCTGGAGCTCGATCGCGCGCTGGCCGAGGGCCGCGAACATGAGGCTCGAGCGGGCGAAGAGGAGGTCGCCCGCGAGGATCGCGACGGAGTTCGACCAGTTGAGGTGGGCGGCGAGGACGCCGCGGCGCAGGTCCGCCTCGTCCATGACGTCGTCGTGGTAGAGCGAGGCGAGGTGGGTGATCTCGACGGCGGCGCCGGCGCGGATGACGTCGTCCGAGTCGGCGTCCGGCCCGAAGCGGCTCGTGAGGAGCGCGAGCATGGGGCGGAGGCGCTTCCCGCCGGCGTCCATGAGGTAGGTGGCGGTGACGCGCGCGATCTCGTCGGCGTAGACGACCTCGTCGTGGAGGAGCGCCTCGACGCGCTCGAGGCCGGCCTCGACCTGCGCCTGGAGCTCCGCCGAGCCGTCGCCCGTGAAGTAGGGCGTGCCGCTCATCGAGGTCGCCGGGGTGCGACGGGCCTCAGGTGCGGTGGGCTTCACTCGCGTGCTCCTTCTCTCGGGGCGTGGATCGGCGGGGCGCTGGGCGGGATGGACTGCTGCGGGCTGCGCACCGGCCGCGGGCGGATGCCCCGGATCGGTGCCGGCCGGCTAGCTGACGGGCACGCGCCCCTTGTGGAGGGCGACGATGCCGAAGCTGAGGTTGCGCCAGCGGACATCCTGGAAGCCCGCCTCGCGCAGCCATCCGGCGAAGGTGCGCTGGTCGGCCCAGGCGTCGATCGACTGGTCGAGGTACTCGTACGCCTCCGGGTCGGTGCTCGCGACCTTGGCGAGCACCGGGATGACGTAGGTGTTCCAGGTGTCGTAGAACGCCGAGGCGGCGGCGTTCACGGGGCGCGAGAACTCGCACACGACGATGCGGCCGCCCGGCTTCGTGACGCGGCGCATCTCGCGGAGCGCGGCCTGCGGGTCGTTGACGTTGCGGATGCCGAAGCTCACGGTCGTCGCCTCGAAGGTGGCGTCGTCGAAGGGGAGCTTCGTCGCGTCGCCCTGCACGAACTCGATGCGCGGGTCGTCGCCGTGGCGGCGGCGGGCCTCGTCGAGCATGCCCTGCGAGAAGTCGAGCGCCGTGACGTGGGCGCCGTCGGCGGCGTACTTCGCCGACATCGTGCCGGTGCCGGCCGCGACGTCGAGGATGCGCTCGCCGGGGCGGGCGGCGACGGCGTGCCGGGTGAGCGCGCGCCAGTAGACGTGGCTGCCGAGCGTCATGACGTTGTTCATGCGCTCGTAGTTCGGCGAGACGCGATCGAACATCGACGCCACGTGCTCGGGCTGCTTGGAGAGATCCGGCTTCATCGCGCCCATCCTACGCGGGAGCGGATCGGTGGCCTCCGCGGGGCCCGCAGGGGTCGGATCCCCTCCGCCCGGCCTCGCGGACGCCCCGGGCTAGGCTGGCGCGCGATGTCCACCGCGTCCCTCCCCCGGCTCCGCGCGCGCACGATCCGCGTCGAGGGCCCGCTCGCCGACGCGCTCGCGGCCCTGCCGCTCGAGCGCCTCGCCGATCCCCTCGCGCCGCTGCTCTGGCTGCGCCGCGGCGAGGGCGTCGTCGGCGTCGCGCTGCCGGAGGACTCGGGCCTGCCCGCGGTCGCCTGGCGCGCGGAGTTCCGCGGCGAGCGCCGCTTCGAGGACGCGGCCGGGGCCTGGGCGTCCCTCCTCGAGGCGGCCGAGATCGACGACGAGGCGCGGATGCCCGGCACGGGCCTGCTCGCCTTCGGCGCCTTCGCCTTCGCGGCCGGCTCGGCGCAGGCGAGCGTGCTCGCGGTGCCGACGCTGCTCGTGGGACGCCGCGGCGGGGCCGTCTTCGCGACGGCCGCGACGGCGGATGGGAGCGACCCCGGTGCCATCCTCGACCGGCTCGACGAGCTCGCCCGCCCGCGCCCGGAGGGTCCCGACCCGCGCGCCGCGTTCCGCGACGGCGAGATGACCGTCGACCGGCACCGCCGCGCGGTCGACCACGCGATCGACCTCATCAACCAGGGGCAGCTTTCGAAGCTCGTGCTCGCCCGCGACGTCGCGGGGCGCATCCCCGCCGACGCCGACCGCCGGCACGTGCTCGCCCGCCTGTCGTCGGGCTATCCCGAGTGCTGGGCCTACGCCGTCGACGGCCTCCTCGGCGCGAGCCCGGAGACGCTCGTGCGCGTCATCGGCCGGGCCGTCACGGCGCGCGTGCTCGCCGGCACCGCGCCGCGCGCCGACGATCCGGCCGAGGACCGCTCCACCGGCGCCGCCCTCTTCGTCTCGCGGAAGAACCGCGCTGAGCATGCCTTCGCCGTCGACTCGGCGCTCGCCTCGCTCGGCGCCCTCGACGCGGACGACCACGACGAGCCGGGCACGAGCCTCACGGCCTCGCCCGAGCCGTTCCTCCTCAAGCTGCCGAACGTGTGGCACCTCGCGAGCGACCTGCGCGGCGAGCTGCCGGAGGGCCGCACCGTGCTCGACCTCGTCGAGGCGCTGCATCCCACCGCGGCCGTCGGCGGCACGCCGCGCGACCGCGCCCTCGACGCGATCGACCGGCTCGAGCCCTTCGACCGGCGGCGCTACGCCGGGCCGGTGGGATGGCTGTCCTCCTCGGGCGAGGGCGAGTGGGCGATCGCGCTCCGCGGCGCCGAGATCGACCCGGATGGCGCGGTGACGGCGTACGCCGGCGGGGGGATCGTCGCGACCTCCGACCCCCTCGAGGAGTTCCGCGAGACGGAGTGGAAGCTCCGCCCCCTCCTCGACGCGCTCGGCCGCGGCGGCGCCGCCGCCTTCGACCGCCCCCTCAGCCCCGGCGAGTAGCGCGCCCCACGCGCCGCACCCACGCGCCGCCGCGCGCCCACCCCCGCGCAGACTGGGCCCAAGTTGCTGTTCGGGAGGCTCCCGAACAGCAACTTGGGCCCAGTCTGGGGCGGATGGCGCGGCCCTAGCTCGCCGCGAGGCGGCGCTGCTGCTCCTTGACGTCGAAGGTCGCCTTCGGCCACTCGAGCTCGAGGGAGTCGAGCGTGTCCTTGAGGAGCCGCTTCACGACCATCCGGGCGTACCACTTCTTGTTCGCGGGCACGCAGTACCAGGGCGCCTCGTCGGTCGAGGTGCGCTGGAGGGCGATCTCGTACGCCTCCTGGTACTCGTCCCAGTACTCGCGCTCGTCGATGTCGCCCGGGTTGAACTTCCAGTGCTTGTCGGGGCGCACGAGGCGCTCGCCGAGACGCTCCTTCTGCTCGTCCTTCGAGATGTGGAGCATGCACTTCACGATGCGGAAGTTCCGCTCCTCGACGAGCTCCTTCTCCCAGTCGACGATCGCGCCGTAGCGGCGCTCGATCTCCTCCGGCGGCGCGAAGCCGCGGACGCGCTGGATGAGCACGTCCTCGTAGTGCGAGCGGTCGAAGACGCCGATCGTGCCGGGCTCGGGGAGCGCGCGGTCGATGCGCCAGAGGAAGTCGTGCTTGCGCTCCTCCTCGGTCGGGGCCTTGAAGGAGGCGATCCGCACCGACTGCGGGTCGATGCCGCGCATGACGTGGCGGATCGTGCCGCCCTTGCCGGCCGTGTCCATGCCCTGGAGGACGAGGAGGACGGTCGGCACCTCGGGGTTCCCCGCGCGGGCATTGGCGAAGAGGAGCTCCTGCCGCTCGTCGAGCGCGGCGTCGTCGACGTCGAACTGGGCGGCGGCGTCCTTCTTCGAGCCGGCGTAGCCGGGCGTCGAGTCGGGATCGACGTCGGCGAGGCGGAAGTCGGGGCCGACGCGGAGCGCCTTGGCCTCCTCGGACGTGAGGGCGTGCTGCTGAGCCATTCCCGCACGCTACCGTCGGCGGCCGGGCGCTAGCTGATCGTGGGCATCCGATGCGGTTCGGCCCGCGTCGGCCGGCATCCGCCTAGCGCGTGAGCGGCACCTCGATGACGACGCGCTCGGGGCCGCGGTCGAGGAGGGCGGCCTCGAGCTCGGCGCGCGTCGAGGCGAGGACGTGATGCCAGCCGTAGGCGCGCGCGATGGCGCCGAGGTCCGCGTCGACGGGCGTCCCGAGCACGCGCTCGAAGGCGGGGCCGGCGGTCTGCGCGACCTCGAGCGAGGAGAAGATCGCGCCGCCGCGGTCGTTGCCGACGACGAGCTGCACGCGCGGCGCGGCCTCGCCGCCCTGCGCGACGAGCAGCGAGGAGGCGTCGTGGAGGAAGGTGAGGTCGCCGAGCAGCGCCCGCGTCACGCCCATCGCGGCCCGCGGATCGCCGTCGCCGAGCTGGCTCGCCGTCGCGACGCCGAGCGCCGTCGCGATCGTGCCGTCGATGCCCGCGAGGCCGCGGCTCGCGTGGACGCGGAGCGGCTTGCCGACCGCGCGCTCGTCGAGATCGCGGATGAGCCGGGATGCGCCCACGACGAGCCGATCGTGCGGCCAGCTCGCGCGCCACACGGCGTCGACGAGGATGTCCCGGTCGACGGGCTCGCGCGAGACGGCGAGCTCGGAGCGGGCGAAGCGGGCGCGCTCGGCGCGGTCCTCGGAGCGCGCGGCGTCGACGTCCGGGGCGGCGGCGTCGGAGCTCGCGGCCTCGGCAGCGGCGCGGGAGGCGGCGATCCAGGCGCCGAACCAGGCGCGGCGCTCGGCGAGCGAGGCGCGCGCCTCCGGCTCATCGGCCGCGACCTCGATCCCGGCCACGCGGCGCAGTCCCTCTCGGTCGCGCCCGACGGGGTCGCCGCCAGGGCGCTCGACGACGATCGCCTCGATGCCCTCGCAGGCGATGAGCCCCGGCACCTGCCGGGTGAGCGTCGGATGCCCGAGCACGATGACGCGGCGGATGCCGTCGCGCAGCTTCGGCGCGGGCGAGGCGGCGCCGAGCAGGGCGCGGACGTGGGTGACGAGCGTGCGGCCGAAGCGCGCGCCGGAGGAGATCTCCGCGAGGAGCGGCCAGGATCCGGCGTGGGCGATCGCCTCGGCCTCGGGGCCCGCGTCGGCGCCGGCGAGGACGAGGGTGGGGATGGCGTCCGGAATGAGGCGCTCGCGCCGGGCGGCGGCGGTGGCGGCGGCCACCGCGGTGGCCGCACCGGGAACGTCAGCGGCATCGGCGGTGGCAACCTCGGCGCCGGAAGGGTCGGCGGAGGCCGCGGCCCCGGCGTCCGAGGCCGGGTCGGCCGTCTCGGCCGCGACCGCCGCGGCCCACGCCTCGAGCGAGGGCACCTGGCCCGAGAGCGGATCGCGGAAGGCGATGTTCGCGTGGAGGGGCCCGCCGGCGAGCGCGCCGAGGCGGCGGCCGAGCTCGACGGCGGCGTCGACCGGCTCATCCGCGCCGCGCGGCCGCAGGTCGGCGAGCGCGATCGTGGGCCCGAGGAGGCCGGGCTGCACGGTCGCCTGGTTCGCGGCGATCCCGATGAGCTCGGGCGGACGGTCGGCGGTGAGCGCGATGAGCGGGACGCCCGCATGCCGCGCCTCGAGCATGGCCGGGTGGAGGTTCGCGACGGCCGTGCCGCTCGTCACGACGACCGGCACCGGCCGGCCGGACTCGCGCGCGAGGCCGAGGGCGAAGAAGGCGGCGGATCGCTCGTCGATGCGCACGTGGAGGCGGATCGCCCCGACCCGCTCGAGCTCGGCCGCGACGAGGGCGAGGGCCTGCGAGCGGGAGCCCGGGCAGAGCACGACGTCGCGGATGCCCGATTCGACGGCCGCGCAGAGGAGCGCGAGGGCCGTGTCGGTCGAGGCGTCGCCGGAGCGCGGCGGGAGCGCCGACGCGATCGGGGCGAGCGCCGACGCGATCGGGGCGGGCGCCGACGCGGTCGGGGCAGGCGCGATCGGCGCCGGCTCAGCCACGATCGGCGCGCGGGGCGTCCGGATCGGGCCCCTCGCTCGCCGGCGGCTCGTCGGCCGTCGGCGCGGCCGTCGGCCCGGTCGCGGCCTCGTCGCCGGACGGCGTCTCGGAGCCGGCGGCCTCCTGGCGGCGGCGATCCTCGGCGGCCTGCTCGCGGAGGCGGCGGAGGAAGGCCTCGTCATCGTCCGGCGCGGCGGGGGCGGCGGCGCCTCGCCCGGCTCGGCCCGAGCGGCCGCCGGCGCCCGCGGCGTCGGAGCGCGAACCCGAGCCCGAGCCGATCGAGATGAGCCCCTTGCCGAAGAGGATCCAGCAGATCGGGCCCACGACCGGCAGCAGCAGGATCGCCATGAGCCAGACCGGCTTCGAGAGCACGCGGGCACGGCGGGCGTCCGTCATCGCGCAGTCGATGACGGCGTAGACCGTGAGGACGACGACCGCGACGATGGCGAGGATGAGGAAGCGAGGCATCGCACGCAGTCTAGGCGAGGGCGCCCGAGCGCTTCCGGCGGGGCCGCGTCCGCCCGGCCGTCCGGGGCGCGCTCGTAGACTGGCGGAATGGACACCACGGGCGCGGACCGCGCGACGGATCACGATGACGAGCGCCTCCCCGCGCAGGGCGGCGCCGCGGCCGCCGACGCCACGCGGATCGACGCGGAGCCGGCGGAGCCGACGGACGCGGCGGAGGACGAGCTCGAGCTCGACGCCCCCGTCGGCGCCGACGATCCCTCGCACCTCGCCGAGCTCGAGGCCGAGCACGCGGAGGCCGACGAGGAGCGCGCCGCCGCCCGCGAGGCCGCCGCCCGCGAGGAGGCCGAGGTCTCCGCCGTCGACCCCGCCGAGGCCACGCGCGCCTGGATCGTCTACACGGTCGTCCGCGTCCTCGCCTTCGCGATCCCCTGCGCCGCCGTCATGCTCGCGCTCCCGACCTGGGAGTGGAACTGGGCGCTCGGCGCCGTCGTCGGCGCCCTCGTGAGCGGTCTCGTCTCCTACCTCTTCCTCCGCCGCCAGCGCGAGGCGATGACCGCGGGCCTCGCCGCCCGAGCCGCCCGCCGCGAAACCCGCGGGGCTGACGACCTCGCGGAGGACGCCGAGCTCGACGCCGCGTCGGACGGGCAGGACCGCGCCGCCGAGTCGTCCCTCGAGCGCGACATCGCCCTCGACTCGGACGGCGACGGCGAGGACGAGGCCTTCGAGGAGGAGCGCCGCCCGCAGGCGCACGACCTCGAGCCCGTCGACGGCGCCGAGGACCCGGAGGACGTCGACGCCTCGACGGCCTCCTCCCTCGAGGTCGCCCCCGACTCGATCCTCGCCGAAGAGGACCCGGACTCCGTCCGCCGCGGCTAGGGCCGAGCGGGCTGGCGCCGCAGGCGCCGTCTCGAAACCACCGGCGGCACGGTCACCAGGTGGTTGAGGAGGCCGCGGGCGTCTCGAAACCGCCGGCGGCACCGGCCCCTAGATCCGCCCCTCGAGCGCGTACGACCCGAACGCGATCGCCCAGCCGAGCAGCAGCGCATACGCGAGCGCCCCGAGGCTCGTGAGCTTGAGCGCGAGGATGAGGTCCTTCGGCCGATCCCCCATGAGCACGATGAGCACCGCCGGCCCGACGAGCAGCAGCGAGAAGAACGAGTAGATCGCGTTGCCCGTCGTGAGCGTGAACATGCCCGCGATGACGTACGGCGCGAGCGCCATGACCGCGTACGCGATCCGCGAGCTCCGGTCGCCGAGGAGCACCGCGAGCGTGCGCTTGCCCGCGCGGTGATCCTGCGCGATGTCGCGGATGTTGTTCGCCATGAGCACCGCGCACGAGAAGAGCCCCGAGGCGACGGCGAGCACCCAGGCGTCCGTCGGCATCTGCAGCGTCTGCACGTACGTCGTGCCGACCGTCGCGACGAGCCCGAAGAAGAGGAAGACGAAGACCTCGCCGAGCCCGTAGTACCCGTACGGCCGCTTGCCGCCCGTGTAGAACCAGGCCGCGAGGATCGCGAGCGCCCCCACCGCGAGGAGCCACCACTGCTCGGTGCGCCACACGAGGAAGAGCCCCGCGAGCGCCGCGAGCCAGAAGCAGACGAAGGCGACCGTCTTCACGGTCTGCGGGCGGGCGAAGCCGGATCCCGTGAGGCGGGGCGGGCCGACGCGGAAGTCGTCCGTGCCGCGCACGCCGTCCGAGTAGTCGTTCGCGTAGTTCACGCCGATCTGGAGCAGCAGCGCGACGGCGAGACAGGCGAGCGCGCGCACCCAGTGCCACTCGCCGGGTCCGGAGATCGCGCGCGCCTCGGCCGTGCCGAGGATGACGGGGACGGCCGCGAGCGGGAGGGTGCGCAGCCGCGCGCCCTCCACCCACATCGCGAGCGCCGAGGGCCCGCCGGCCTCGGCCCGGCGGCGCGACCGCTGGGTGGGGTTGCGGCGCTTGGGCTGGGCGGGCGCGTGGGCGAGCTGATGCTGCCGGATGGCGGCGGCGCGGGTCGAGCGCTTCGCGCCGGGGCCGGATCGCTTGGGGGTCGGACGGCTCTTCGGCTCCGAGCCCGCGCCGGCCGCGCCCGCCTTGGCCGCGGTGCCCTTCGCCGCGGTCGCGCCGCCCTTCGGTGTCGCCTTCGCGGCCGTCGCGCCGTCCGCGCCCTTCGCGCCGGGCCTGCGGTTCCTGCTCTGCTTCGCGCTCACCCGAGCATGCTAGCCCGGGACGCGAGCGCGGCTCGGCCCGCTCAGCGTCCGTCGGCGGCGGACGCCTCGCGCAGGAGCGCCGCGATCGCCCGGCGATCCGGCTTCCCGCTCGGGAGCAGCGGCATCGCCTCGAGCCGGCGGATGGCCGAGGGCCGGGCCGCCCGACCGAGCGAGGCCCCGACGGCGTCGCGCACGGCCTCGAGGAACGCGGCGTCGTTCCCCGCGTCCGCGTCTCCCGCCGCCACGACGACCGGCACCTCGCCCCACTCCGCCGAGGGCGCGCCGACGACGACGGCCTCCTCGAGCCCGGGCATCCCGCGCACGATCCCCTCGACGGCGCCGAGCAGCACCTTCTCGCCGCCGGAGATGATGACGTCGTCGAGGCGCCCGGTCACGCGCACGCGCACGCGGCCGGAGGCGTCCGTCTCGACGCATCCGGCGTCGCCCGTGCGGTACCAGCGGCGGCCGCCGACCTCGACGAAGCGGTCGGCCGTGCGCTCGGGGTCGTCGAGGTAGCCGAGCGCGAGCGTCGGGCCCGAGAGGAGGATCTCGCCGCCCTCCTCGCGCGCGAGCACGCCGGGCAGCGGCTCGCCGAGGTAGACGCAGCCGCCGCTCGTCTCGCTCGAGCCGTAGGTCGTGACGATGCGCCAGCCGAGCGACTCGGCGCGGGCGCGGGCCTCGGGCGGCGTCGACTGGCCGCCGACGAGGATGGCGTCGAAGGCGCGCACGGCCTCCGCGAGCTCGGCGGCGAGCGAGGGCTCGGCGTCGGCGTGGACGCCCGCCCCCTGGGCCCTGGCCCCCTCCGCCGCCTCGAGCAGCCGCAGGAGCTGCGCCGGCACGAGCGAGCAGTATCGGCGATCCCCCGTCATCTCGCGGCACGCGGCGAGGAACGCCTCCGCCGTGAACGGGCCCTCGGGCATCGCGACGGGCTCCGTGCCCGCGGCGATCGAGCGCGCGAGCACCTGGGCGCCCGCGACGTACTCGACCGGCAGCGCGAGCAGCCACTGCCGCGTCGGGAAGGCTTCCGAGCTCGCCTGCTCGCGGCGCGCGAGCTCGTCGAGGCGGCGGTACGTCGCGGCATCCGAGGCCCGCAGCGCCCGCGCCGTGAGCACGACCCGCTTCGGCGCCGCCGTCGAGCCGCTCGTCTCGATGACGAGGCAGGCGTCAGAAGGCGCATCGGCGGGCAGCGCGAGCGACTCCGCGTCCTCCCCCGCCCCCGGCTCGAGCAGCTCGCCGTCGATCGTCGCGACGTCGGCCTCGACGCGACGCGGCAGGATGGCCGGCCCCGTGCCGTCGAGCGCGAGCCGGAGCGCGTCGAGCACCGCCCTGGGGTGCCGGGCGTTCACGACGAGGAGCTCGCGCGCGCTCATCGCGGGCCTAGAAGCGCCAGGGGAAGGGCGCCCAGTCCGGGTCGCGCTTCTCGAGGAAGGCGTCCCGGCCCTCGACGGCCTCGTCCGTGCCGTACGCGAGGCGCGTGGCCTCGCCTGCGAAGACCTGCTGGCCGACGATCCCCTCGTCGACGGCGTTGAAGGCGAACTTCAGCATGCGGATCGCGGTCGGCGACTTCGTGAGGATCGTCCGCGCCATCGCGAGCGCCTCCTTCTCGAGGTCCTCGTGCGCGACGACGCGGTTCACCGTGCCCATCTCGTAGGCGCGGTCGGCCGAGTACTCCTCGGCGAGGAAGAACACCTCGCGGGCGATCTTCTGGCCGACCTGGCGGGCGAAGTAGGCCGAGCCGTAGCCGGCATCGAAGCTGCCGACATCGGCGTCCGTCTGCTTGAAGCGGCCGTGCTCGCGCGAGGCGATCGTGAGGTCGCAGACGACGTGGAGCGAGTGCCCGCCGCCGGCGGCCCAGCCGCCGACGACCGCGATGACGACCTTCGGCATGAAGCGGATGAGGCGCTGCACCTCGAGGATGTGGAGGCGCCCGGCGCGGGCCTCGTCGATCGTGTCGCGGGTCTCGCCGTCGGCGTACTTGTAGCCGTCGCGGCCGCGGATGCGCTGGTCGCCGCCGGAGCAGAACGCCCAGCCGCCGTCCTTCGGGCTCGGGCCGTTGCCGGTGAGGAGGACGACGCCGACGCGCGGGTTCATGCGGGCGTCGTCGAGGGCGCGGTAGAGCTCGTCGACCGTCCGCGGGCGGAACGCGTTCCGGACCTCGGGGCGGTCGAAGGCGATGCGCGCGATGCGGCCGGAGACGTCGAGGTGGTACGTGATGTCCTCGAAGTCGAAGCCGTCCACCTCCTGCCATTCGGCGGGATCGAAGAGCTCGGAGACGGTCGTCGCGTTCATGCCGAACACGCTACCGCGGCGGCCGCGGAGGCCGACCAGGCGAGGAGGGCGGCCCGGCGAGGTCGACGGCGGCGCCGTCTAGAACATCGGCTCCGGCTTCGGCAGCTGGCCGCCGTTGAGGATGAGCTGGATGATCGTGTTCCCCACGAGCCACGCCGGCACGGCGCCGAAGGCGAGGCCGAGCGCGAGCGCCCAGATGGCGGGGCCGCGGGCCTGCTTCTTCCAGATCGCCCAGAGCGCGAGCGTGAAGGTGAGGAAGCCGATGACGCCGGAGACGAGGAGCCACATCTCGATCTCGAACTCGTGGCCGACGCCGAGGATGTTCGCGATGTAGAGGAACGTGATGAGGTCGGCGATGATCGTGAGCACCGCGCCGAAGAGGGCCCAGTGGCCGGCCTTCCAGACGACCGGGTTGAAGACGACCGCGAACCAGGCCGAGGGGACGACCGTGCCGTGGCGGAACTCGGGACGCCGCTCCATGCCCGGAGGGGTGCCGTCATCCTGCAGCCAGCGCTGCCAGGCGGGGGTCTCGGTCGTCATGCTTCGCTCTCGTCGGCGCCCTTGGGGAGGGATGGTCGGCGCTTCGGTCGAGCAAGCCTAGCGCCCCGCGCTCGGGAAAGGCCGGGCCGCGCGGCGCGCCCTGGCCGCCTGACCAGGACCTGAGCGATGCTCGGGCGCTGCTGGCGATGCCGCCGGGCCGCACCGCACCCGATCCGGCCGGCGTGCCCGGTCGCGGCAATTCAGATTCCGCAAATACCGGCCGATGGCCGCATATGCGGCCCATCCCCTCTCTATTTGCGGATTCTGAACGGCCTCCTCGCCCCGCACCGTCGAGAAGGCGCTCCAGATTTCCACCCAGACGGCGCACGAGGAAATATCCGGCCTCTGCCTCGCCTGGGTGGGAATCTGGCGCCGACCGGCCGGATCCCTCGGCCCCGCGCCCGGCAGCGCGACGCATCGGCCGCCGACGAGGGGCCAGACTGGAGCGCATGTTCTCCCTCGCCGAGCTCCTCCCCCGCGTCCGCGTCGTCTCGCTGCCTCTCTCCACGAGGTTCCGCGGCGTCGACGCCCGCGAGGCGATGCTCATCGAGGGCACCGAGCGCTGGACCGAGTGGTCGCCCTTCGCCGAGTACGGCGACGCGGAGGCCGCCGTCTGGCTCGGGGGCGCCCTCGAGTACGGCTTCTCGGGGGGCCTCGTCCTGCCCGAGTCCGGCGAGGTGCCGGTGAACGCGACCGTCCCGGCCGTCGCCCCCGAGGCCGTGCCCGCGGTGCTCGAGCGGTTCGGCCCGTGCGCCGCCGTGAAGGTGAAGGTCGCCGAGCCCGGCCAGTCGCTCGCGGACGACGTCGCCCGGGTCGGCGCGGTGCGCGAGGCCGTCGGCGGCGAGGCGCTCGTCCGCGTCGACGCGAACGGGGGGTGGAGCCTCGAGGAGGCCGAGCGCGCCCTCCGCGCCCTCGCCCCCATGGAGCTCGACTACGCCGAGCAGCCCGTCGCGAGCGTCGAGGAGCTCGCCGAGCTGCGCCGCCGCCTCGACGGCCGCGTCGCGATCGCGGCCGACGAGAGCATCCGCAAGGCCGACGATCCGCTCCGCGTCGCGGCCCTCGGCGCCGCCGACCGGATCATCGTGAAGGCGCAGCCCCTCGGCGGCATCGAGCGCGCCTGCGAGATCGTCCGCGCCTCGGGCCTGCCCGCGACGGTCTCGAGCGCCCTCGACACCTCCGTCGGGATCGCCATGGGCGCCCAGCTCGCCGCCCGCATCGCCGCCGAGCAGGGCGAGGCGCCGGCCCCCGCCGGCCTCGGCACCGCTGCCCTCTTCACGGACGACATCGCCGCCGAGCCCCGCCGACCCCGAGGGGGCGCCGTCTCCCTCGCCGACGTCGCGCCCGATCCGGAGGCCCTCGATCGCCTCGCCGCCTCGCCCGAGCGGACGGCCTGGTGGCTCGCCCGCCTCGAGCGCTGCCTCCCGCTCGCCGGCCCCGTCTCCGGCGCCGGCCTCCCGGAGCCGGGCGCGACCGAGCGCGTCTGAGCCCGACGTGCCGCGACACCGCGCGCACGAAACTGGGCGCGAATCGCTGTTCGGGAGCCTCCCGAAGAGCGACTTGCGCCCAGTTTGGGGTGGGGCGAAGGGGCGCCTACAGCCCCGAGTACGTGTGCAGCCCCTTGAAGAAGACGTTCACGACGCCGAAGTTGAAGAGCACCGTGCCGAAGCCGACGATCGCGAGCCAGGCCGAGGGCGTGCCGCGCCAGCCCTTCGTCGCGCGGGCGTGGATGTAGCCGGCGTAGACGGTCCAGATGATGAAGGTCCAGACCTCCTTCGTGTCCCAGCCCCAGTAGCGGCCCCAGGCGCGCTCGGCCCAGATGGCGCCGGCGATGAGCGTGAAGGTCCAGAGGATGAAGCCGACGACGATGATCCGGTAGGCGAGGTCCTCGAGGCGCGCCTCGCCCGGGAGGGCGCCGAGGAAGCCCATCCGCGAGCGGCGGCCCTCGAGCAGCGCCTTCGTGCGCGAGCGCTGCATGAGCTGGAGGATGCTCAGCCCGAAGCCGAGCGCGAGGCAGCCGGTCGCGAGCGAGGCGACGAAGACGTGGATGACGAGCCACGCCGACTGGAGCGCGGGCTGCAGCGGCGCGACCTCGACGTAGAAGCCGACGGCCGAGATGCCGAGGCAGAGCGTGACGAAGCCCGTGATGAAGGTGCCGAGGAAGCGCAGGTCGTTCCAGAGCTGCGCGAGGAGGAACACGAGCACGACGAGCAGGGTCGCCGTCATCGTGTACTCGTACATGTTCGACCACGGCACGCGGCCCGAGGCGAGGCCGCGCAGCAGGGTCGAGGCGAGGTGGATGGCGAATCCCAGGCCCGTGACGAGCATGGCGATCCGCAGCGAGCGCGAGGCCCGGCGGTCGACCCAGTCGTCGGCGTCGCCCGCGCGCGACTCGCTCATCGCGACGCCCGGGGCGGAGGCCTCGGTCTCGACGCGCGCGACGGCGTCCCCTGCCGCGCCGCCGCGCTCGAGGGTGAGGGTGCCGGCCGAGGCGGGCGAGAGCGCGTCCGCGCCGGCGCCCGCGGCGGCCTCGCGCGCCGCGCCGTCGCGCCGTGCGCGGAGCCCGCGGCGGCGGCTGGCCACGCCTGCGCCCGCGCGCTCGCGCTTCGTCGCGCCGAGCGCCGAGGTGCCGCGCGCCGCGCCGGCGAGGGCGTCGCGCCCGGCCGAGCGGTTCGCGAGGTCCATCGCGAAGAGGATGAACGCGATCGCGTACACCGCCATGGCGACGTAGATGAGGGCGTTCGACCAGTCGGAGAGCAGCTGGGTCACGGTTCCGTCGATTCCGCGGCCGGATCGTCCGGTGCGCCGGCGGCCTGCGCCGGGCGCCCGGTCGGCTCGGCGGCCGCCTGGCTGTCGTGCTCGGGGGCGTCGCCGTCGGCGGCCCCGTCGCGGGTGGAGGGAGCGGATCCTGCAGGGGGTGCAGGGGTGGTGCTGGTGGCCTTCGAGCCTACGAGCTCGGCGGCGTGCGCGTCGAGGACGGCGTTCACGGCCGCGACGAGCTTCGGGTCCTCGCCGCGCGCGAGGCCCGCGTACTCGAGCAGCACGCCGCCCGCGACCGGCGTCGCCTTCACCCAGATGCGGCGGCGCGGCACGAGCAGCGAGAGCAGCAGCCCGAGGATGACGAACGAGGCGCAGAGGAACACCGGCAGCTGCGTCGGGTCGTGTTGGATGTCGAAGGACGCGTAGCGCGGCACGGCGTCGAAGGTGACCGTCCCGAGCCCGTTCGGCAGCTCGACCGTGTCGCCGAGCCGCAGCTGGAGGCCCTTCACGCCCGACTTGCCGCCCGCGATCTGCGTGAGCCCGCTCGTGTCGAGCCGGTACACCGACTGCGGGATGCCCGAGTCGAGCCCGAGGTCGCCCGTGTAGACGTTGAGCGTGAGCAGCGGGTCGGCGAGCTCGGGCGACGACGAGGTGAAGGCGCCGGTCGAGAGCTGGGCGGCGGTCGGGTAGAAGAAGCCGATCATGCCGATGTCCTGGGTGAGGCCATCCGGCACCTTCACCACGCCGAGCCCGGTGAGGTTCGTGTCCTGCGGGATGAACGGCACGGTGTCCTCGAACACCGCGGCGCCGTCGGCGTTCCGCACGGTGAGGTGCGGCGCGTAGCCGTTCCCGAGGAGGTACATGTCGGTTCCGGCGACGCGCAGGGGCTGGTTCACCTTGACGCTCGCGGCGTACGGCGCCTGGCCGGGCTCGGTCACGGTGACGCCCGCGTCGTAGTCGATCGGCAGGCCGAGGGCGTGCTGGTTCTCCTGCTCGTAGGCGACCTCGAGGCTGTCGAGGCGCACCGAATACGGCTGGAGGTCGTCGGGCGAGAAGAAGCGGCCCGGCGTGAAGCTCGAGTAGCTCACGAGCCCGTTCGCGAAGGTCTGGCCCTCGACGAGCACGCGCTGGCCGTGCCAGCTCATCCCGCCGAGGATGCCGACGGAGAGGAGGATCCCGAGCATCGCGATGTGGAAGACGAGGTTCCCCGTCTCGCGCAGGTACCCGCGCTCGGCCGAGACCGAGAGCCCGCGGGCGCCGCGGTCGATGACGACCGTGCGGTAGCGGCGGGCGTCGAGCACGCGCTTCGCGGCCGCGATGATCTCGCCGCGGTCGGGCACCGAGTCGCCGGTGACCCGCAGCGTCGAGTACGCGTCGAGGCGCTCGAGGCGCGCGGGCGTCGCCGGGGGCGCCGAGCGGAGGGCCCGCCAGTGGTGGATGATCCGCGGGATGATGCAGCCGACGAGCGAGAGGAAGAGCAGCAGGTAGATGGCCGTGAACCACGCCGAACTGTAGACGTCGAAGAGCTGCACGGCGTCGTAGACCTTCGCAAGGTCCGGGTTCTCGTCGAAGAACTTCGTGACGCCGTTCGGGTCGCTGAGGCGCTGCGGCACGAGCGATCCGGGCACGGCCGCGATCGCGAGGAGAAGCAGCAGCAGGAGGGCGACGCGCATCGAGGTGAGCTGGCGCCAGACGACGCGCAGGGCTGACATGGCCGCGTTCACGCGCGGGGCGGGCGCGGACGACGTGGCGCCCGAGCCGCCTGCGCGGCCCGCTCGCGGCTTCCGGGGCAGATCGCGGGGCTCGAAGCCGTCCTTCCCCGCGTCGATGTGATCAGACGGGCGAGACATAGCCGGGGAGGATCGCGCCGAGGGAGGCGATGAGCTGGTGCCAGACGCCGGCGACCATGAGGACGCCGATGGCGATGAGGAGGGCGCCGCCGAGAAGGTTGATCGTGCGGACGTGGCGGCGCAGCCACGCCATCCCGCTCGTCGCGGCGCCGAGGCCGAGCGCGACGAGCACGAAGGGGATGCCGAGGCCGAGGCAGTAGCAGAAGGCGAGGAGCGCTCCCCGCCAGGCCGACCCGGAGTCGAAGCCGAGCGCGTTGATCGCGATGAGCGTCGGCCCGACGCACGGCGCCCAGCCGACGGCGAAGATCATGCCGAGCAGAGGCGCGCCGAGCAGGCCCGCGGGCTGCCGGTGCGAGCGGCGCTCGCGCTGGAGCGCGCCGATCTGGCCGAGGAAGACGAGGCCCATGAGGATGACGACGACGCCGAGCACCCGCAGGACCGTCGACTGGTACTGCAGCAGCCACGCGCCGAGCTGGCCGAAGGCGGCGCCGGTGAGCACGAAGACGAGCGTGAAGCCGAGCACGAAGAGCGCGGCCCCGAGCACGACGCGGCTGCGGGCGGGGCGGGCGGGCGCGGACGACGACGATCCCGAGCCGGAGCCCGCGCCGGCGCGGCCCTCGGCGACCGAGCCGACGAGCCCGAGGTAGCCCGGCACGACCGGGAGCACGCAGGGGCTCGCGAAGGAGATGATGCCCGCGAGCACGGCGAGCGGGATGGCGAGGAAGAGCTGCCCGTGCATGATGACGGCGCCGGGGTCGTCGGCGAGCGTTGCGGTCGCGGAGGACGCGGCGGTCTGCGCGGTCGTGGCGGCACCCGCCATCCAGGCGGCCAGCGGCGCGCTCGAGCCCTCCCAGGCGACCATCGCCGCCCCGGCCGCCACTACGCCGCCTCGGCGAGCACGCGGTCGAGCATCGCGCCGAGCACCGAGACGTCGATCGGCCCGCGGATGACCGCGGCCACGCGCCCCTGCCGGTCGAGCACGACGGTCGACGGGATCGCCTGCGGCGGCACCGTCTCCGCGAAGGCGAGGCGCACCGCGGCCGAGTCGACGTCGAGGATCGTCGGGTACGTCACGCCGTACGACGCGTTGAAGCTCTCGACGGTCGGGGCCATGTCGTAGATGTTCACGCCGAGGAAGGGGACGTCCTGCGCCGCGTACCGCTGCGCGACGGTCTCGAGGTCCTTCGCCTCCGCGCGGCAGGGCGGGCAGGCGGCGTACCAGAAGTTCACGACCGTGACGCGGCCGGCGTACTGCGACGACGAGATCGTCGCGCCGTCGAGCCCGGGGCCCTCGAAGGCGACCGGGGCGCCCCGCTGCTCGGGGGCGAGCTCGGTGAAGGCGCCGTTCTCGGCCGAGGTGCCCTTGTCGGTGCCGGCGGCCCAGCTCTCGTTCGAGCAGGCCGTGAGGCCGAGCGCGGGCACGAGGCAGATCGCGAGCGCGGCGGCGGCGGTCGCGGCGCGGCCTCGCAGACCGCGGCGGGTCACCTGCGCGCGTCGGGTCATACGGCTCCTTCGTCAACGGTGCCGGCCAGCAGGGGTGCGGCGGGCTCGCGATAGTCGACTTCGACGAGCCCAGTGGCCGGGTGGTACTCGAAGTCGGTGATGCTCGAGAGCGCGCATCGCCGATGCCTCGGGTCGTGCACGAGCGGCGCTCCGCGAAGTCGCAGATGGACCATCCAGATGGGCAGCTGGTGCGTCACCACGATAACATCGCCGCCCTCGGCGGCCGCGGTCCACTCGAGGATCGACTCCTTCATCCGCGCGGCGATCTCGGCGTACGGCTCGCCCCAGCTCGGCGTGAGCGGGTTGACGAGGTGCCGCCAGTTCGCAGGGCGGCGGACCGCGCCGTAGCGGCCCCCGACCTTCTTCCCCGCGAAGCGGTTCCACGGCTCGATGACGCGCTCGTCGAGCTCCGGCTCGAGGCCCATGAGCTCGGCGATGGGCTGCGCCGACTCGCGCGTGCGCTCGAGGGGCGAGACGACGAGCTTCGTGGCGCGGATGCCGCGGGAGGCGAGGTCCTCGGCCGCGAGCCGGGCCATCTCGCGCCCGCGCTCGCTGAGGCCGAACCCGGGGAGGCGCTCGTAGAGGAGGCCGTTCGGGTTCTCGACTTCGCCGTGCCGGACGAGGTGGACGCGCTGGGAGACCATGCCCCGAATGGTACGGAGCCGCGCTGGAGCGAACCCGAGCGGCTACCCTGGCCGAGTGACCGATCGCACCCTCATCAAGCAGCTCGCCGACCGCGCCGACGGCCCCGTCACCGTCCAGGGTTGGGTCGAGACCGTCCGCGACCAGAAGAAGGTCCAGTTCGTCGTGCTCCGCGACGAGACCGGCGCCCTCCAGCTCGTGAACCCGCGCACCGACGACACGGCCGAGATCGCCGACACGATCTCCGGCCTCGCGCAGGGCTCGATGCTCACGGTGAAGGGCGAGCTCAAGCACGACGAGCGCGTGAAGCTCGGCGGCCTCGAGGTGAAGGTGTCCGAGCTCGTCGTCGAGACCGCGGCCATCCCCGAGACCCCCATCGCCGAGGACTCGTCGATCGACAAGCGCCTCGACTGGCGCTTCCTCGACCTGCGCACCCCGCGCAACAACCTCCTCTTCCGCGTGCAGACGACCTTCCTCCACGCCCTCCGCACGTACTGGGTCGAGCGGGGCTTCATCGAGGTCTTCACGCCGAAGCTCATGGCGTCCGCGTCGGAGTCGAAGGCCGAGCTCTTCAAGGTCGACTACTTCGACCAGCCCGCCTACCTCGCGCAGTCGCCGCAGCTGTTCAAGCAGATGGCGCAGACCGCGGGCTTCGGCAAGATCTTCGAGGTCGGCCCCGTCTTCCGCGCCGACCCCTCCTTCACCTCGCGCCACGCGACCGAGTTCACCGGCGTCGACGCCGAGATCTCGTGGATCGACTCGCACGAGGACGTCATGAAGATGCAGGAGGAGCTCATGGCCGCGGGCCTCGCCGCGGTGAAGGAGCGCCACGGCGACGAGATCAAGGAGCTCTTCGACGTCGACGTCGTCGTCCCGACGCTCCCCTTCCCGCGGATCTCCCTCCTCGAGGCGCGCGAGATCGTCCAGCAGCGGGGCCACACGATCGAGCGCGGCGACCTCGACCTCGACCCCGAGGGCGAGCGCCAGATCGCGGCGCACGTCAAGGAGACCTACGGGCACGAGTTCGTGTTCCTCACCGACTACCCGGCCTCGATCC
Source organism: Pseudoclavibacter triregionum (assembly GCA_910822395.1). Classification (GTDB taxonomy): domain Bacteria; phylum Actinomycetota; class Actinomycetes; order Actinomycetales; family Microbacteriaceae; genus Pseudoclavibacter; species Pseudoclavibacter triregionum. The sequence goes on along the minus strand of OU365335.1, from coordinate 958,299 downwards.
GCCCCTTCTACCACATGCGCCACGAGGACGACGCGACGCTCACGAAGAGCTACGACCTCATCTGGAACGGCGTCGAGATCTCGACGGGCGCCCAGCGCGAGCACCGTATCGCGAAGATCGAGGAGCAGGCGCTCGAGAAGGGCATGGACCTCGAGGAGATCGGCTTCTACCTCGACTTCTTCCGCTACGGCGCCCCGCCGCACGGCGGCTTCGGCATGGGCCTCGCGCGCATGCTCATGCTCATGCTCCACCAGCCGAACCTGCGAGAGGTGACCTTCCTCTTCCGCGGGCCGAACCGCCTCACGCCGTAGGCGAGACGAGGGCACGGCGCGGATGGCTTCGGCTCCCGAGGCGACGGGGCGGACGGCTGCGACGAGCGGCCGTCCGCCCCGATCCGCGTCCGACGCCTGGCGGATCAACCTCGCCGCGCTCGTCTCGGTGCCGGCCGGCCTCGGGCTCGCCGTCGCCGTGCGCACGTGGCGGCCGGATCTCGGCCAGCTCGAGTTCTCCTTCGTCGGGATGTCGATCATCTGGGCGCTCTACGCGGTCGTCTACCTCGCGTGGACCTGGCTCGCCTTCCGCCCCTACTCCGGCGCGGGGCTGCGCCGCGTCGTCCGGCTCACGACGCCCGTGACGACGCGCCCGGCTCATGCTCTGGCTCTCGGGCATGGACGGCGTCTCCCTGCCGCTCATGGGCGCGGTGTATGGCTTCGCCGGCGTCGTCGCGCTCCTGCTCATGCCGGCCCTGCGCTCGGACTGGCTCGTCGTCGCGGCGGCGTTCCTGCTCGTCGCGGGCTCGTGGGTGCTCCTCATCGCGGCGTTCGCCGTGACGTACCTGCGCGTGTGGGCGAGCGAGGGCGGGCTGCGCATCCCGGGCGAGGGGCGCGAGCGCTTCGCGGACTTCGTCTACGCCTCGGTGCAGGTCGCGACGACCTTCGCGAGCTCGGACGTCGAGACCCGCACGACCCGGGCGCGCAGCTGGGTCTCGCTGAACTCCGTCATCGCCTTCGCGTTCAACACGGTCGTCATCGCGCTCTTCCTCTCGGTCGCGACGGCGGCGGGGTAGGTCCCGAAGGCGCTGCGGCGTCGGCTCGGCCCGTCCCCGTGGGAGCGCCGACCCGCTAGCGGGAGGACGGCCGCTCGCCGCGTCCGCGCGGCCCGGGCCGCTGCGGCCCCGGCCGGAGCGCGTGGCGCAGGCGATCCGCGTCCACCCGCCACTGCGCATGCGGCTCCCCGTTCACGAGGACGACCGGCACGAGCTCGCCGTAGCGCTCGCGAAGCTCGGGGTCGCGGTCCACATCGTGCTCGACGACCCGCGCACCGAAGCCCGCCGCGACCTCGCGCACGATCGCGAGCGCCTCGGCGCAGAGGTGGCAGCCCTCGCGCGCGTAGAAGTCGATGACCTTCGCGGAGCCCGGGCCGCCACGGTGCGCGTTGAAGGGCTGGCGGCGTCCGATCATGCGGTGGCCTCCTCGCGGCCATCCTGCGGCATCGCGCTCGGAGCGCGCTCGGCGTCGCCGTCCTCGAGGCCCGCGTCGCCCGCGGCCGCGTGCGCCCGGCCGCGCCAGACGAGCAGGAGCGCGCCGACGATGGCCGCCGCGACCGAGCCGACGAGCACGCCGAGGTGGGCGTGGTCGATGTGGAGCTCGTCGCCGCGGAAGGCGAGCTCGCCGATGAGGAGCGAGACCGTGAACCCGATGCCGGCGAGGCCGCCGAGGGCGAGGATGTCCTTGAGCGAGAGCGACTCGTCGAGGCGGAAGCCCGGCACCCTGCGGAAGATCGCGACGCAGAGGAGGATGCCGAGCGGCTTCCCGACGAAGAGGGCGACCGCGACGGCGAGGACCACCGGGTCCGAGAACGACTCCGCGAGCCCGCCGCCGCCCGCGGCGACCGGCACGCCGGCCGAGAAGAAGGCGAAGATCGGCAGCGCGACGCCCTGCGAGAGGGCGTTCCAGTCGTGCTCCATGTCCTCGGCGAGCGAGATCTCGTCGTCGCGCACGGGCCGCGCCGGCACGGCGAGGCCGAGCAGCACGCCGGCGATCGTCGCGTGCACGCCCGACTGGAGCATGCAGTACCAGGCGACGAGCCCGAGCGGGATGAGCAGCCAGCGCGGGTTCCATCCGCGGTGCGTCACGACCCAGTAGACGGCGATCGCGGCGACGGCGCCGAGCAGCCACGGCACGGAGAGCCCGGCCGTGTAGAAGACCGCGATGACGGCGATCCCGAGCAGGTCGTCGACGACGGCGAGCGTGAGGAGGAAGACGCGGAACGCCGGCGGCATCCGTCGCCCGAAGACGGCGACGAGGCCGAGCGCGAAGGCGATGTCGGTGGCGACGGGGATGGCCCAGCCGCGCGCGGCCCCGTCGAGGCCGGCCGAGGCGACGATGACCGAGTAGACGATCGCCGGGACGGCCATGCCGAAGACCGCGGCGAGGATCGGCAGCGAGGCGCGGCGGGGGTCGCGGAGCGAGCCGGTGACGAACTCGCGCTTGAGCTCGAGGCCGACGACGAAGAAGAAGATCGCGAGGACGCCGTCGGCGGCCCAGTGCGAGACGGACATGCGCAGGCCGAGCGTCTCGGGGCCGATCTCGGCGTGCGAGAGCTCGGCGAACCAGCCGCCGAGGGGCGAGTTCGCGAGCGCGAAGCCGATCGCGGCGGCGATGAGGAGGAGCGCTCCGCCGAGGGTCTCGCCGTTGAGGCGGTCCTTGAGCGAGAAGGTGTCGTCCGGGCGGTGCTTGCGGTGCTGGAGCGGGTCGCGGGCCATGAGGTCCTTCCGAGGGGAGCGGGGCGCGGGCGACGCGCCGCCGACCAGACTTCCCGGCACACCAGTGAGGGGGACAGTCTACGCGGAGGGGCGGGGCGGATGTCCAGGCGGGCTCGCGGGCCGGAACGCGAACGCGCCGGCCCCGAGGGGCCGGCGCGTTCGACGTGCTGATCGCGGTCGCTACTTCTTGTTGCGACGCTGGTGGCGAGTCTTGCGAAGGAGCTTGCGGTGCTTCTTCTTCGCCATGCGCTTGCGGCGCTTCTTGACAACAGAGCCCATGGGATCTTCCTAACGGTCGTGTTCGCGCGCTGGCGATGCGGGACATCGCGGAGTTTTCGCGCTCGGTCGAGCTTACACCTCGGGCCGCGAGCGGTCGAGGGCGCGGCGAGCCGGGAGCCGAGGGGGACGGCGATCCGGAGGCCGCGCGGAGGCGCTACGCCGTGTGCTGCTCGCCCATCTCGGCGCGGCCCGATTGCGCGATCGCGTCGGCGACGGCCGACTCGGGCACGCGGAACGAGCGTCCGAAGCGGACGGCGGGGAGCTCGCCCGAGTGGACGAGGCGGTACACGGTCATCTTCGACACCCGCATGAGCTCGGCGACCTCGGCGACGGTAAGGAACCGGACGTCGGACAGATCGTTCGGCATGGTGTGGTCCCCCTGTTGCGGTGTCGCTGGTCTGCGGCCGGCCTCGGCCGGCGCCGCGGCGACGTGCGGGCACGGGATGTGCTCGCGTGACGGATGTGAAGCGTGCGCTCCGTGGTGAGCATAGTTGCAGAGTGGGACATGAGACAAGATCCAGAATCGCGGCGCGCGCGGCGCGGTGCTTGACTGGGCTCGACGTCCGCCTATCCTGCTGGACCCTCGCCGGTTCGCCGTGTCCGAGGCCAGGTCTAGGCTGACAAGGTCACACGGCCGGCCATCCGGTCCCGCACGTCAGAGGAGCGCCATGGGTCTGGGCCGTCCGAGCTCGCCGATCGCGGCGCTGTTCCCCGGCAGGAAGTCCGTGCCCCAGCGCATCCGCGACTGGTTCAACGGCTTCGCGCAGCACTCGCCATCCCGCTTCGCGGTGCTCGTCTTCACCGGGATCATCCTCATCTGGACGACCCTCTTCATGCTCCCGATCTCGACCGCGACCGGCGAGGTCCCACCCTTCCACGTGGCGCTCTTCACCGCGGTCTCGACGATCTGCGTGACGGGCCTCTCGGTCGTCGACATGGCCACGTACTGGTCGCCCTTCGGGAACGGGCTCGTGTTCGTCGGCATCCAGGTGGGCGCGATCGGCGTCCTCTCGCTCGCGAGCATCATGGGCGCGGTCGTCACGCGCCGGCTGGGCCTGCGCCAGAAGCTCATGGCCGCGAGCGACTCGAACTCGCTGCGGCTCCACGCGGGGCCGGTCTCCGAGTCGCAGGCGGTCCGCCTCGGCGACATCGGCGGGATGCTCGCCACCGTCGCGATCTCGCTCATCGTCATCGAGTCGGTCATCGCCGTGCTCATCCTGCCGCGCATGCTCATGCTCGGCCTCGACCCGCTCACGGCGGTGCTCGACAGCTTCTACTACGCGGCGTCCGCCTTCACGAACACCGGCTTCACGCCGAACAAGGAGGGCCTCGAGCCCTTCACGCACGACCCGTGGATGCTCACGTGCCTCCTCACGGCCGTCTTCCTCGGCTCGGTCGGCTTCCCGGTGATCTTCGCTCTCGCGCGCTGGGTGCGCACGCGCCAGCGCCTCTCGGTGCACGTGAAGCTCACGCTCGTGACGACCGCGCTGCTCTTCTTCCTCGGCGGCATCGTCATCTACCTGCTCGAGGGCCAGAACCCGGCGACGATCGGCGCGCAGGACCCGTGGATGCGCCCCTTCACCTCCTTCTTCCTCTCCGGGATGACCCGCTCCGGCGGCCTCTCGACGATCGACATCTCGGCGACGAACCCGGCGACGATGCAGGTGCTCTCGATGCTCATGTTCGTCGGCGGCGGCTCGGCCTCGACGGCCGGCGGCATCAAGGTGACGACGCTCGCGATCCTCTTCCTCGCGGCGTTCGCCGAGGCCAAGGGCGTGAACGACATCCAGGCCTTCGGCCGCCGCATCCCGAACGACGTGCTGCGCCTCTCGGTCTCGGTCGTGCTCTGGGGCGCGACGATCGTCGCGATCGCGTCGATCGCGCTGCAGACGGTGACCGGATCGTCGTTCCAGCACGCGCTCTTCGAGGCGATCAGCGCCTTCGCGACGTGCGGCCTGAGCTCGGGGCTCACCTCCGACATGCCCGACTCGGGCAGCTACATCCTCTCGGCGACGATGTGGCTCGGCCGCGTCGGCACCGTGACCATGGCGGCCGCCCTGGCCTCCAGCGAAAAGAAGCAGCTCTTCCGGCTGCCCGAGGAAAGGACCATCGTTGGGTGAACCGATCCCGCACGACGCGCCCGTGCTCGTGATCGGCCTCGGGCGCTTCGGCGCCGCGACGGCCGGACAGCTGCAGCGGCAGGGCCGCGAGGTGCTCGTCGTCGACACGGACGAGCTGCTCGTGCAGAAGTGGGCCGACCGCGTCACCCACGCAGTGCAGGCGGATGCCCGGAACATCGACGCGCTGCGCCAGATCGGCGCGCAGGAGTTCTCGGTCGCGGTCGTCGCGGTGGGCACCTCGATCGAGGCGTCGGTGCTCGTCACGGCGAACCTCGCCGACCTCAAGATCCCGCAGATCTGGGCGAAGGCGATGAGCGCGACGCACGGGAAGATCCTCGCCCGCATCGGCGCGCACCACGTCATCTACCCCGAGGCGGAGGCCGGCGAGCGCACGGCGCACCTGCTCACCGGACGGATGCTCGACTTCATCCAGTTCGACGACGACTTCGTGCTCGCGAAGCTCTACCCGCCGAAGTCGATCCGCGGCGTGCCGCTCAAGGACTCGGCGGTGCGCTCGCGCCACCACGTCACGGTGGTCGGCGTGAAGAGCCCGGGGCGCCCGTTCACGTACGCGACGGCGGACACGGTGATCTCCTCGCACGACCTCATCATCGTGTCGGGGTCGTCGGATGACGTGGAGAAGTTCGCGACGCTGTAGGGGGCGGGCGCCTCGGGCGGGTCGGCTCGGGGCGGTGGCGCCTTCGGCCCCTTGTGGGGCGGGGCTTTCCACAGCATGCGAACAGGAGAACGACACGCGCTCTTGCACATCCGAACGCATGTTCGCTACACTTTCCGCGAGGCCGGGCTTCGGGGGAGGTGAGGCGGATGGACTCGATGCGCGGGAGCGGGGGCGCCCGGAAGGATGCGGCGCTGCGCGAGGGTGTGGTGACGGCGCCCGAGCAGCCTGGGCGCGCGGTGCCGACGCCGGGCGTGCCCAAGCCAGTGGAGTACGAGATGCCGACGCTGGGCGTGCCTCTGCAGGCGCGGGCCGAGCAGCTGGCGCTCGCGCTGTCCGAGCAGGCGGGGAGCGACCAGTCTGCGAGCGACCGCGACCGCGAGCGCGACCGCGAATCAAGCTGGACCGAGCCCGAGCGCGCCGCGCTCCTCGACGCCGTCGAAGCCGACGAGCGCGTCGTGCGGGGCGCCGAGGCTCGCCTGGCTCGACGCCTGGGCGCCGCGTACGCCGCCGCCCTCGCCGCGACCGAGGGCCTCCCCGATGCCGCCCGCGAGCTCGAGCTCCGCTCCGCCACGGCCGAGATGGGGCTCGCCCTCGACTGCTCCTGCCGCTCCGCGATGCGGCGGATGGCCGTCGCCCACGCCCTCGCCGAGCGCTTCCCGGTCACCCTCGACCGCTGGGAGGCCGGCCGCATCGACCGCGCCCGGGCTGAGCTCGTCGAGCGCCACGGCTCCCCCATCGAGGACTCGGCCCGCCGCACCACCTACGAGGCCGAGGCCCTCTGGCACGCCGAGCAGCTCACGCCCGGCCGGCTCGAGCCCGTACTGCGCCGCCTCTCCGAGCAGGCGCGCGAGCTCTCGCTCGACGAGCGCGCCCGCGAGGCCGTCCGCCTCCGCCGAGTCTCGGTCGAATCGCTCGGCGACGGGATGGCCGCGCTCACCCTCGTCCTTCGCGAATGGCAGGCCCACGCGATCTACGACCGCGTGACGACCATGGCCCTCGACTCACTCGCGGCCGAGGAGGAGGCCCGCGCCGAGGCGCGTGCGGAAGCGGCGCGAGAGAGCGCGGCGCGGACGTCCGCGCACGCCGGCGAGGACGCTCCGTCCTCCGCCGGCGACTCGACTGGCGATGACGCGCCCGGGGATGCGGGCCACGACCGGCCGGACGCAGAGGGCCGCGCCGATGAGCGCTCGACCGACGGCGACGATCGCGACGATGGCGAGGCCGATGACGCCGACGCCGAGGCCGCCGCGCCCCTCCGCACGCTCGACGAGGCGCGTGCCGACACGCTCGCGGAGCTCATGCTTCAGGCCGATCCGGCGGAGATCGTCGGACGCCCCGACAGGGGCGCCGCCCGCGTCGACGCGCGCGTCTCGATCACCGTGCCGATCCTCTCGATCCTCGGGGAGTCGCGGGAGCCCGCGGAGCTGCTCGGCGTCGGCCCCGTGCCGCTCGAGACCGCCAAATCCCTCGCCGCCGAGCAGCCCACGCTCGAGCGCATCCTCACCGACCCGATCACCGAGGTGCCGCTCGCGGTCGACCGCTACCGCCCTTCGGCGGCAATGCGGCGCGTGCTCGCGGTGCGCGACGAGACCTGCCGCTTCCCGGGCTGCGTGCGGCGCGCGGAGCGCTGCGATCTCGACCACACGCACGACGCCGCGAAGGGCGGCGAGACGAGCGTCGGCAACCTCGCGCACCTCTGCCGCCGGCACCACGTCCTCAAGCACCAGACGCCCTGGCGGGCCAGGCAGCTCGAGGGCGGCGTGATCGAGTGGACCTCGCCGAGCGGCCGCGTGAAGGTCGATCGGCCCTCCCGCAGCGGACCCGAGTTCGTTCCGAGGCCGGAGGAACGCACGACGGAGCCGGAGCCGAAGCCGAAGCCGGATCCCGAACCGAGACCAGCATCACCACGACCGCCGCTGCTCGAGACCGCGGGGCTTCAGCCCCCGCCCTTCTGACCGTCGCGTTCCGCCTGGACGGTGCCGAGCTAGCCATGACCTCCACGGAAGGGGTATTCGGCGTGCTCGCCTCGGGGTGGCGGCCAGGCGCGATGGCCGGAGCCGACCGCCCGAGCGGACTCCCGACCAAGCAGGCGAGACCGGAGCCGACGACTGGTCGAGGCAGGTGACCCCGACACCACAGCGCGACAAGGCTGCCGGGCGCGCGGCGCGCAGCCTCCTAGAGGCGCTGGCGGAGAAGATCGCGGAGGACGAGGCGGTCGACGCGGAGGCCATCGCCGGCGAGCCAGTCGCCGACCTCGCGGAGCATCGAGCTCATCGTGGCGAGGCGGGCGCGCTCCCAGGTGAGGGCGTTGTCGACGGCGAGCTGGCCCTCGCGCTCGGCGAGGATCGTGATCCAGCCGCGCACCTCGGCGCCGTCGCCGAAGAGCTCGTGGTAGCGCTCTACGGCGTGCGGGAAGGCCGATGCGGCGGTCTCGAAGGGCACGCCGTCGGCCGTGATGCGGCCCTGGCGGTCGATCGCGTACGCCGCCGGCGCCCAGAGCTGGGCGTCGACGAGCGCGATGCGGCGGCCCGCGATGATCGCGTGCGGCACCGAGCCCGCGGTGCGACCGGGCACGCGGAGGCCATGGACGATCCGCACGCCCGGGATGCGCTCGAGCTGCTCGAGCGCCTTCCCCACCTCGCGCTGCGCCAGGATCGCGCGCATCGGGTTCACGCCGGGGTACATCCCTGCGCCGCCCATGACCGTCTTCGCGGGCTCGCCCCACGAGCGGCGCGCGAGGTCCTCGGCGGGCGCCGACTCCTCGGCGAGCTGCACGAGCAGGCGATCCCGCTGGTACGCCTTCGCTCGGCCCCGCAGCGCGAACGACGCGATAAGCATCGAGCCGCCCGTGAGCGCGTAGAGCACGCCCTGCACGAGCAGCGTCGGACCCGTCGTCGGCTCGGCGCCCTGCCCCGAGACGAGCAGGCCGAAGATCCCGAGCACGAGCACGATGCCGGACGTCGCGAACGCGAAGATCGTCAGGGCGAGCAGGAGTCCCCGCGAGAGGCCGGGGCGCACGACGAGCAGACGCAGCGCGAGCCACGTGAGGCCGGCCAGCGCGTAGAGCGAGGCCATCGGCCATCCGCTCGGGCCGTCGGTCGCCGGGTCGCCGTCCGGGAGGGTGAGGCGCGCGGGCGAGTCGGGCCAGATGAGGAGGAAGGTCGCGCCGAGGAGCACGACGGCGTAGAGCGCGGCCGCGGCGAGCTCGCCGCCGGAGAGGCCCGGGCGCGGCGCCGAGGTCGGCGGCCAGAGCTGCGGCTCGGCGGGCCAGGCGGTGCGGAACCACGCCATCCGGCGCACGTCCGAGTCGGGGGTCGGGATGCGCTGGGGCGGCGGCGTCTCGCGCGGTGCGGGCGCCGGCGGCGCCTCGGGCCCGGGATCGCGGCGCGCCTCCCGCGTGGGCGCATCGGCGGTACCGCCGCCGCGGCGCTGGCGGCGCACGCGCGGGCCCGCGGTCGCGGCGGTCCGTCCGGCGGCGGTCGCGGCGCCCGAGCGTCCCCCGCGCTCGCGCATGACGAGCCACGCGTCGTGCTCGGCGCGCATCGACTCGTCCTCGAGCACCTCGACGGCGATGCGCACCCGCACGAACTCGCCGGCGTCCCCGCCGTAGTCCGGGTGCGTCGCCCGCTGCCGCGAGCGCCCCGCCCGACGGATCTCCTCCGCGCTCGCATCGCGTGAGACGCCGAGGACCGCGTAGAGGTCCTCGGTGAACTCGTGCCGCTGGGCCACTACGCCGTCTCGGTTTTGGGGGAGGCTGAGGCGGAGGAGGCGGAGGAGGCGGGCGCAGCGGAGCCGTACTCGGCGGCCAGCTCCCCGGCGCGCTCGACGTTCGCCGTGATCGCGCGCGCGACGGCCGGGCCGATGCCGCCGTCCTCGAGCGCGGCGATCGAGCGCTCGGTCGTGCCGTTCGGGCTCGTGACGCGGCGGCGCAGCTCGCCCGGCGTGACGTCCGGCTGGCGGTCCATCATCTCGGCCGCCCCGCGCACGGTCTGCACGACGAGCGTGCGGGCCGTCTCGGCGTCGAAGCCGAGCTCCTCGGCCCCGGCGATCATCTTCTCGGCCAGGAGGTACACGAAGGCGGGGCCGGATCCGGAGACCGCGCCGATGCCGTTGATGAGCGTCTCGTCGACCTCGACGACCTCGCCGACCGTCTCGAAGACCGCGCGCGCGAGGGCCATGGCCTCCTCGTCGGCGCCGGTGCCGGCGGCGATGCCGGTCATGCCGAGGCCGACGCTCGCGGGCGTGTTCGGCATGGCCCGGACGATCCGGGCGCCCTCCGGCAGGTGCGCGGCCATCGACTCGGTCGTGATGCCGGCCGCGACGGAGATGACGACGGCCGAAGGGTCGAGCGATCCGCGGATCTCGTCGAGCATCGCCGCGATGCCGTACGGCTTCACGCCGAGCACGACGACGCCCGCGCCCTCGACGGCGCGGCGGTTCGCCTCGGCGTCCTCCTCGACGGCGAAAGCGCGCACGCGCGGCTCGTCGGCATGCGCAGCGGCCGACTCGCGCGACTTCGTCGTGACGCGGATGGGCTCGGAGGGCAGCCGGTCGGAGGCGAGCAGCCCCGAGAGGATCGCGCCGTTCATGTTGCCGCCGCCGAGCATGGCGACGACCGGCAGCGGTGTCGAGGCGGCGGCCCCCGTCACGGCGGCGGAGTCGTCGGAGGCGGAGGGCGTGGCGGTGGCGTCGGCGGCGGTCACGTCCCCGAGTCTAGGTCGGCGCGCCGACGGGAGCCGGGAGGGCTGGCTATGCTGAGAAGCCCCCCTTGCCAGGGCCCGCTCACCGCCGAGAAAGGCCGCGCCGTGACGAATCCGGAACTCAACGCCCAGATCAAGGCCGCGCTCCTCGAGAGCCCGTCGGTCGGGCAGGTCCACACGGTGCGCTCGTTCCACGTGTCGGGGGCCGAGTTCGTCGGCGTCCGCGTCTCGCTCGTCGGCGTGACCGTGGCGACCGACATCATGCCGGTCATCGCGACGCTCCGCGCCCGCATCCGCGAGATCGTGCCGACGGCCGTCATCTTCATCGAGCCGGACGTCAACGCCGAGCGGTCGTTCGACCTCTCGACCGAGGCGATCGTCATCCGCTCGCTCGACTAGCTGTTCTTCCCCGTGAGGTTGTGAACGCGTTCGGCGGGGGTGGAGCCTCCGAGCCTGGTGTGGGGTCTGTGGTGATGGTAGTGCGTCGTAGGTCGCCGCGCGAGCGGCGTCTGACCGGTAGGTCTGCGCGTAGGCCCACTCGGTGGCGAGGGTGCGGTTGAAGCGCTCGACTTTCCCGTTCGTCTGGGGTCGGTAGGGGCGGGTGCGGCGATGCTTCACGCCCGCGCCGAGCGCGTCAGCGAACGCGTGGGAGCGATAGCAGGAGCCGTTGTCAGTCATCACGGCCGTGACGGTGATGCCGTGCTCGGCGAAGAACGCCCGGGCTCGGACCCAGAACGCCGCGGCGGTCTCCTTGCGTTCGTCCCCGAGCTGCTCGGAGTAGGCAAGGCGGGTGGCGTCGTCGACCGCGTGATGCAGGAACGCGTAGCCGAGGCCTTGCTTCTTGTTGTTGCGATTCCCGGCCTGCCTGCCGAGCATGCGCCAGCCGACGCCGTCCGGGATCCGCCGAGCTTCTTGATGTCCACGTGCACCAGCTCGCCCGGGATCTGCTTCCCGTAGCGGACCGGCGCGGTCTTGCGGACCGGGAGCGCGGTGGCCTGGTCGAGATGATGTAGCAGCGGCATCCGGTACCGGGCGAGAACCCGCCCGACCGTGGAGCGCGGGATCCCGAGGTGGTAGCCGATGCGGTGCGGTCCCCATCGTCGGGTGAACCGCAACGACACGATCCGCCGCTCCCGCCGCGCCGACAAGCGTGACGGCGAGCGATGTGGGCGTGACGGCCGGTCGGTCAGCGGCTGTCCTGCCCGGTATCGCCGGGCCCACCGCGACGCGGTCGCCGGTGAGACCTGGAACCGTTCCGCGGCCCGCCTGACGGTCCAGCCGTCATCGACGATCAGGGAAGCGAGTCGGCGACGCCCCTCCGGCGTCAAAGGCGCGTTAGCGTGAATCACGAAGACCTCCGTGGAGCGGATGTGAGGGTGGTACCCACATCGTTCCCGGAGGTCTTCGCCTACCTCAGCCGTTCACAACGTGTCGGGGAAGAACAACTAGCGAGCGCCGGGCTCGCTCAGCGCGCGCTCTCGAAGAACTCCCGCAGCGGCTCCGCGCACTCCTCGGCGAGCACGCCCGCGATGACCTCGGCGCGCTGCGGCAGGCGGCGATCCCGCACGAGGTCGTAGACGCTGCCGACCGCGCCCGCCTTGTCGTCCCAGGCGCCGTAGACGATGCGGCCGATGCGGGCCGAGAGCGCCGCGCCCGCGCACATCGCGCAGGGCTCGAGGGTGACGACCAGCTCGCAGCCGTCGAGGCGCCAGGTGCCGAGCGCCCGCGCGGCCTCGCGCATCGCGACGATCTCGGCGTGGGCGGTGGGATCGCCGTGGAGCTCGCGCTCGTTGCGACCGCGCCCGATGACCGCGCAGTCGGGGCCGAGCACGAGCGCGCCGATGGGCACGTCGCCGTGAGCGCTCGCCGCGAGGCCCTCGGCGAGCGCCTCCCGCATGAGGGCGAGGTCCCGATCGGAGTGGCGCATGCGTCCATCGTGCCGCACAGGACCGAGGCGGTTGAGGAGCGGCCGCGGGCCGCGTCTCGAAACCACCGGCCGCGTCTCGAAAGCGCCGCCCGCCGCGGCTACGCTCGGAGCATGCGCATCCACGTCGCCGACCACCCCCTCATCACCCACAAGCTCACGGTGCTCCGCGACGAGACGACCCCCTCGCCGACCTTCCGCCAGCTCGTCGAGGAGCTCGTGACGCTCCTCTCCTACGAGGCCACGCGCGACGTCCGCACCGAGGAGATCCGCATCCAGACCCCGGTCGCCGAGACGACGGGCCTGCACATCTCGCAGCCCCTCCCCCTCGCGGTGCCGATCATCCGCGCCGGCCTCGGCATGCTCGACGGCTTCGTGAAGCTCGTGCCGAGCTGCGAGGTGGGCTTCATCGGCATCCGCCGCAACGAGGACACGCTCGAGCCCGAGACCTACGCGAACCGCCTGCCCGAGGACCTCTCGAACCGCCAGTGCTTCGTGCTCGACCCGATGCTCGCGACGGGCGGATCGCTCGCCGCCACGGTCGACTACCTCTTCGAGGCCGGCGCCGTCGACGTCACCGCGATCTGCCTCGTCGCCGCGCCCGAGGGCATCGAGAGGATGCGCGAGGCCGTCGGCGACCGCGACTTCACGCTCGTCGTCGGCGCCGTCGACGACGGGCTCAACGAGGTCGGCTACATCATGCCGGGCCTCGGCGACGCGGGCGACCGCCTCTACGGGACGGCGAAGTAGGAGGCCCGGCAGCGCCCCGCCTGGTCTCCCGTCTGGTCTGATGAACAGGTGTTCCGGCGCGGGCCGATGCGGCTCGCGGGCTTGACGCGCGGCCATCCTCGGGCGAATACTTATCCGCATGACCATCTCGACGCGCCCCCTGCCCGCCCTCGCGGCGACGGGAGAGTTCGGCATGATGATGCCGACTCGCGCCGAGCGCTGTCGAATGCGCTAGCGACTCGAGTCTGCTCGAGCGCCCCCGCTGAGACGAGATCAGACCGGTCGAGCTTCGCTCCCGGACGAGGCGCTCCCCCAGCCGGATCCCCCGGCTGCGTTCCCCGCTCGCCCTGCTCCCGCGTTCCGCGCTCTCCGCCAGCGCCGCGCATCCGCCGCCGCCCGCTGATCCTCACCCGAGATCATCCGCCCGGGCCCCGGCGCCGCACCGGAAGGTCACCCGCCCATGTCGCACCTCGCCCCGTCGCACCTCGGCCCGTCGAATCGCGCGCAGCCGAATCTCGCCCAGCCGAACTTCGCCCAGTCGAACGTCACGCCCATCGGCGCCGCCCGCCGCGCCGACATCGAGGGCTCGTTCGCCCTCGACGCTGCTCGAGGTGCCGCGCCTGCCTCCCATCCACGGCACCGAGCCCCGGCCGCCGAAGCGCGCGGCTTCGCCCTCTACGTCGGCCTCGACGAGGCCAAGGCCCTCGAGGACGGCGTCGCCCTGGGCGAGCTCGTCGCGGCGCTCCGCAAGCTCGCAGCCGAGCTCGCCCCGAGCGCTACGACCCACGCCGCCGTGGCCCTCGCGCCGGCGGGCGCCGGAGGGCGCGACGTCGACGTCGTGCGCCTCGCCCTCGGCGAGCCCGAGGCGCACGCGGCCCGCCGCCGCGCGCAGGAGGAGCGCGAGGCCCGCGAGCGCCGGGAGGCCGACGAGCGCTCCCGCCGCAGCCACCTGACTCACCGTCCCGGCGGCCGCCGCGAGCTCGTCGAGGAGGGCATCGAGGGCGTCACGGTCGACACGACCCGCCGCCGCATCCTCATCGACGGCGAGAACGTCCACGCGACCTACACCGAGTACGAGCTGCTCCAGGCGCTCGTGCTGCGCGAGGGCCGCGCCGTGAGCCGCGCCGAGCTGCTCGACCTCGTCTGGCGCGCCGAGGACGGCGAGCGCCCGAGCGACCGCACGATCGACGTCCACGTGGGACGCCTCCGCGCGCGCCTCGGCGGCTACGCCGACATCGTGCGGACCGTCCGCGGCGTCGGCTACCGCTTCGATCGGCACGCGGATGTGGAGATCCTCCTCGCGCCCGGCCGCTCGCCGGAGCGCTTCTAGGCCTTCCCTCGATTCCGGGGATCCGGCCCCGCTCGTAGACTGGGGGGATCATGCCGGAGATCAGCCCTTCCGCCGCGGCCGCGCCGCGCGCCGCGACGCCCGTCGATGCGTGGGAGGCGCTCTTCCGCGCCCAGGTGTCCGTCATGCGCGACCTGCGAATGGACTTCACGAGGCAGGGCATGACGATGAACGAGTACGACGTGCTCTTCAACGTCGCGCGCGAGCCCGAGCGGCGCATCCGCCTGCGCGAGCTCAACCGGAACGTGCTCATCACGCAGTCGTCGGTGAGCCGCCTCGTCGATCGCCTCGTCGCGCGGGGCCTGCTCGAGAAGTGCGGCGACCCGGATGACGCGCGCGGCGCGATCTGCTGCCTCACGCCGTTCGGGCTGGAGGAGTTCCAGCGCTCCGCGGCGGTCCACATGCGCAGCATCGAGGAGCGCCTCGGTGTGCTCGACGAGTCGGATCTCGCGGCCCTCCAGGCCATCTGCGGCAAGCTCCTCGCGGGCGAGCGCCACCCGGCGCCGGAGGCGTAGGCCCGCGACCCGACGTCGAGGTATTGACCGAGGCGGGTCCGAGGCAGATGCCCAGCTTGCGCGGATCGACCAGGCTTAGCGTTGCCATCAGGACGTTCTGAGCATCTGCAGGTCCGCCGACCGGCGCTTACCGACCGGGTCGCGCCCCCTCGCGACTAGGCTCGAGGCACTCCCCACAGCAATGAGGCATACCATGAGCACCGCGCGTCTTCCGAAGTCCGCCGCATGGCCCGGCACCGACGGCACCGAGCCGCTCGCCGCCGCCGAGGCGACCCGCCTCGCGCACGCCTTCCACGTGCTCGCCGACGCGGCCCGCGTCCGAATCCTCTCCCTCGCCTCGCTCGACCCCGACGGCGTCACCGTGAAGGCCCTCGTCGCCGAGCTCGGCCTGCACCAGCCCACGGTCTCGCACCACCTCAAGGTGCTCACCGACGCCGGCTTCCTCACTCGCGAGCGCCGCGGCACGTGGAGCCTCTACTCGCCTGTGCCCGAGCGGCTCGCCGAGCTCGCAGGGCTCATCGCGCCAGCGCGCTAGGACGTGTTGCTAAATCCATTGCAGAGCGGCGGAGAGGCAGATCCCTGCCGCGTATGACCGGGCAGTCTTGTCGTAGCGGGAAGCGAGTCCTCGCCACTGCTTCACGAAGTTGAAGCACCGCTCGACGACGTTGCGGCCCTTGTAACGCTCCCGCTGGTCATCGCCGAAGTCGATCGGACGGCCCGGCCGCTCGCGGCGGTGCGCGATCTGGTCGCCCCGTTCGGGGATCGTGGCCTTGACGCCGCGCTCGCGCAGCCAGGCCCGGTTCTTCTTCGACGGGTAGCCCTTGTCCGCGAGCACCCGGTCCGGTCTCGTGCGCACAGGCCCTCGGCCGGGGACGTGGATCTCGTCGAGTACGCAGGTGAACATGCTCGTGTCTGCGACCTGCCCGCCAGTGAGGACGAACGCCAGCGCCCGGGCCTGCCCGTCGCAGACGAGATGGATCTTCGTCGTCAAACCACCCCGTGACCGGCCGATCGCGTGGTCAGGAGGCTCCGGCCCGGACTTCTTGTAGTTCGACGGATCCCCCTGTGACCCGGGGCAAGGTCGCGCCATGCTGATGGACACGCGCGATCGAGGAATCCACCGACACGACCCAGTCGATCTCGCCAGCGAGCGACGCCCGCTTCTGCACATGGGTGAGCAGGTCCTCCCAGACGCCGTCGCTCGCCCACCGGCGGAAGTTCTTGTAGATCGTGTTCCAGCTCCCGAACCGATCGGGCAGGTCTCGCCACGCCGATCCCGTGCGGAACCGCCACGCGGTCGCCTCGACCACCGTGCGCCGATCCACCGGAGGACGGCCCCGTGTCCTCACCGGCGGGAACACGTCCCGGATCAGCTCCCAGACCTCGTCCGTGATGACATCTCGCGACACGACTCAAGGATCACCCGAAGGCCCCGAACCAGCATTTAGCAACACGGCCTAGCCCGGTGCTCAACGGCGTCGCCCCAACGGCGTACCCGCCGATCGAGACCGAGCCGGACGTCCCGACGATCAGCTTCGTCGGCCGTATCGACCCGCTGAAGGACCTGCATACCCTGCTGCGCGCCTTCGCCCTCGTCCGGACAAAGGTCCCCCAGGCGCGGTTGCGCATCTTCGGACCCTGCTCTGACTCCGCGGCGGCATACCAGGCTGACCTGCTCGCCGAGAGTGCCAGCCTGGGCATCGAGGACGCCGTGACCTGGGAGGGCCCGAGCGAGGGCTCACGCCCGGCGCTCCTCGCCGGCCACGTCGTCGCCCTGTCCTCCGTCTCCGAAGGGCTGCCGCTGACCCTCATCGAGGCGATGATGAGCGGCAAGGCCACCGTGAGCACCGATGTCGGCGGCGTCGTCGAGCTCGTCGGGCGATCCGGCGACCGCGGTGCCCTCGTGCCGCCGAAGGACCCGGAAGCCTTCGCCACCGAGTGCATCCGCCTCCTGACCGACCGGGCCCACCGGGCGCGCGTCGGCGCGGCAGCCCGTCGGCACGCCCAAGAGCACCTCACCCTGCAGAGCTGCGTCGGTTCGTTCCGCCGCTGGTATGCCGAGCTCGCCGGCGAAGGGGAAACGACGCCCGCGGCGTTCCTGCCGGCCTCCGTGGCGCCCACCGCGGATGCTCGACCAGCCGGTCCGGTCGTTCGTCCGCTAGGGTCGAGCTCGTGAGCGCCTCCTTCTCCGAGCGACTCGACGGACCCGTCGCGAGCCGCCGGGCCGCGCGGCACGCCAGACTCGTCGCCGGTACGGTGGACAGCCTGGACGCCACTGCGCGCCTCGAGGCCGCTGGCTTCAGCGATGCCATGGCGCGCGAGTACGGCTTCGCCGACGTCTACCACTACGCGCGAACCCTCCCCACCGGCAGCACGTCCCGCCGGCGAGCGGTCCGGAGTGATGCCAGCCCTCGGGCGGAAGGCTGGCTGCGGGCGGTGGTCCTGCTCTCCGGCGCCCTCATCGTGGCCCTCGCCGCGGCCAACCTCGTGCAGATCGAGGCGGTCGCGCGAGCGGTCGTCCCGATCGGCCTTGCCGGCTGGATCACCGGCAACCTCGTCGGCGCGGTGGCCTGGCGTCGCGTCGGGCTCGCTCAGCCGGCCGACGGAGCGAGGCGCAGCGCTGCGTTGGCGATCCTCGCTGTCCCGGCAGCGATCCTCCTCGTGTTAGCGATGGCGGGCGACCACCGAGTAGTCGTCGGCCTCATCGCCCTGCTGTGGCTGCCCTTCGTCGCCGCCCAGGCCATGACCACGGTCTTCGGCCGATTGCGGGTCCTGGCCGCCCTGGCCGCCGCCTGCCTCGTCGCGGCCGGGACGGGCCACCTGGCCGGCGCACGCTGGCTGCCCGGCGCCGCACTGGTCGCCCTCGCGGTGGGAACCTGCGTCCTCGCGACGGCGAGCTATCGGCGAACGACGAGCGTGGGTCGACGGGCTCCGAGGCTGCCGGACCGGCGGGACCTCGGTGCGAGCGCCGTCGCCGCGGTCCAGGCCGCGCTGTTCTCCGCTGCAGTGGTCGTCGCGCTCTACTCAGTCGGCCTCGGGGCGCGGATCCCGCTCTCGCTCGGCCTGGTCATCGCCGCCGCTCTGTGCGACCCGATCATGGTTGACTTCGCGGTCCGGCTGCGCGCTCTCACCCGGCGCGGCTCAGCCTGGTCTACCGTGCGGGCCGGGGTGATCGCGCGAACCCTGACCTACCTAGCCCTCGCTGGCCTCATCGCCGGCGCCACCACCGTCACGGTTGCCGTTGCGCTCGACCATCGGTCGGTCGCCGACGCCGGACGGGTCAGCGACGAGGTCGCCTTCTTCGTCATCGCCCCTGCGCTCGGGCTGTTCACCATGGCGACGGCGATGACGCTGCGCGCTGGACGCGCGATGGGAGCGGTGCGTCTCGCGAGTCTGTGTCTCATCGGTATCCTCGCCGTCACCCACCTCTCCACGGCCCTGGGCGCAGCAGTGCTCACGGCCTGCGTTGTCCTCACGGCGGCACGCGCCATCGACACCACCTGCCACCCCCGTAGCTGGTAGGTCCGAAATGGTCGAGATGCGTGCCGGCATCCCGCTGTACCGGCATCCCGTCGAGGACCCGGGCCTCTGGCGACGCTGCCTGCAGAGCCCCGATGTGTCGGTCCTCGTCGTCAACGTCGACTCGGGGCCTGGCTCGACCCCCGACTCTGCCTATCGTGATGCCCTCCTCGACCGTGAGGACGGGCGGGTTCCGGGCAGCCGCGTGCACGGGTACGTCCCGATGGACTACGGGCGCCGAGCCATCGCCGAGATCGTCGCCGATGTGCGTCGGTGGCAGGACCTCTATGGGGTCGAGTCGATCTTCCTCGACTGCGCGCCGTCCGCGGTGACCGGCACCGGTGTGCTGGACCATTCGGCAGCCGCGTCGTTCGAGCGGGTTGTCGGCGCAGTCCGCTCCGCTGGCGCATCGCGGGTCTCCGCCAATCCCGGCACGCTGTGCCACCCGGCACTGCTCGACCTCTGCGATGCGGTCTGCGTGCGCGAGTGCGACGTCGAAACCCACCTGCGGCTCGATCCGCCCGGTTGGCTCAGTGACGGGGATGCCGGCGACGTCTGGCACCTGATCCACGGGTGCCGACCCGACCAGGTGGCCGCAGTGGTCCGCCGGAGCCGCGAGCTGGGCGCGACGCTGCTCGGGGTCAGTCCCGGCGCCCTACCTCACCCGTGGGGTGAGGTAGGCTGGTTCGGGCCCACGTCGCGGCGCGCTCAGCACGTCCGGTAGACGTACCCGGGAGCACCTCGCGGCACGACGGCGCGGTCCCTGAGCATGATCGAGGCGGGCCCGTCTGCGCGGGCGCACGCGCGCTCGAAGGCGTCCACCCCGCCGTCCGCATACTCGATCTCGATCACGCGCCCGCCATGGATCGCGCGGTAGCGGTCGCACTCGGTGCCCTCGCCCCAGGAGTAGCGGCCGCAGTCCTCGGCGACCGCGAAGTCGAAGCCGACCGCTCGTACCTCGGCTGCGGTGAGCTCAGCAGTGTTCTTCTGCGCCACGGCCAGCCCGAGGTCATGGGCCTGGGAGGTGATGAGCGAGGCGAGCGCCAGGTTGTCGCTACGAGTGAGCGCGCCGCCGCTACGGGTGAAGCTGTCGAGGTTGTCCGGCTCAACGGCGTCGAACCCGCGGCTCGCGCAGTCCGTGAGCCACGGTCCGATCACCTCACTCATGAGCCGCTCTCGGGCTGCGGCGCTCGAGGTGTCGACAAGCGCCTCGTCCCAGTCGGCGTCGATGACCACCGCTCCGTCGCGGCCGCGCAGCACCAGATCCGGACGGTCCCGCTCCCACTGAGCGAGCTCGTCGGGCTGGACCTGGAAGGCGTTGACGTAGCAGATCGAGTACACCCCGTCGACTGGATCCTGCGACCGGTCCCTGGTGACGATCTCCACCTCGGGGTCGGGCGGGTAGGCCCCACCGATCTGGTAGTCCGCGATGCCACCGAGCGGCGGCAGGGTGATCCTTCGGCCCGGTTCGTCGTCCACGTCCTCCCCCTTCGCGAAGATCAGCATCCCGACGACGGCCACGCACAGCACCAGCAGCGCCACCGAAATGACCCTCGTCCCCTTGACCCTCGTCCCCTTCATCGCCCGATGATCCCACCCCTCGCACCAGATCCGAATTTCCCTAGGTCCTACCAGCCACCGAGGAAAAGTCCCGGGCGCCCTGTCCGGATCCTCGGCATCTGTGCTTGACCCTCACGCGACGTGAGGCGGCTCCGTTGAGTCATGACCACGTCACGGGGCGCGCAGACTGCTCTCATGGACGGGGTGATGGCGCTCATCGGATTTCCCCGGAGTTGCTCATCGAAACTCCCCAGGTCGCGGGAGAAGGCTAACGCAGGTTCGTGCCCGTTGTCGCGCGTCGGATCTCGTCCGCGGCCGTGGCATGCTCCCTCAGTCGATACGAGGCCCCGTCGAGGTTGACCACGACGCTGCGATGCAGGAGCCGGTCAAGCATCGCGGCCGCGACGGTCGTGTCGCCCAGGACCTCGCCCCAGGCTCCGACAGGACGGTTCGTGGTGATCACGATCGAGGTCTTCAGATACCGCTGATTGATGACCTGGAACAGTGCCGACGCGGCCTCGCCGGGGAGCGGGAGGTAGCCGAGCTCGTCGATGATCAACAGGGTCGGTCCGGCGAAGAACCGCATCATCGTCGCCCACTTCCCCTCGATCGCGGCGCGATGACAGCGCGCGGCGAGATCGGCCGCCGAGGTGAAGTAGGTGCGATACCCGGCGGTGACCGCGGCGTGCCCGAGACCGGTAGCGATGTGGGTCTTCCCGACGCCGGGCGGGCCGATCAGCAGAACGTTCGTGGCGGTGTCGATGAACCGGCAGGTGCCGAGCTCGTCCAGCAGCGGCCGGTCGATGCCGCTGGCGGCGTCGAGATCGAACCCGATGAGCGTGTGCCCGGCCGGGAGGTTCGCGAACCGGAACCTGCCGGCCAGGCGGCGCGCTTCGGTCGCGGTGACCTCGACCTGCAGCAGACGCTCGAGTGCGTGTGTGAGCGACCACTGTTCACTGGCGGCTTGGTCGAGGATGCTCGGGAGCGCTTCGGCAGCGTCGGTGAGCTTCAACTCCGCGAGGTGACCGCGCAGCTGCTGATAGACCGACGCGTGAGATGCCGGTGCCGCCGCCGTGGCCGTCGCTGTCGTGGTGGTGTTCGTGCTGGTCATTGGAGCGTGTTCCTGTTCTTCGCGGCCTTCTCGTAAGCGGCAAGATCGATCACCGTCGCCGCCCGCGAGCTGCTGGGCGTGCCAGTGAGGGCGCGTGCGGCGGCAAGGGCCGTCTCGCCCGGAGGAATGCGCTCCTTCCTGCGATGCGGTCGCCCCGGAGCAGTCGACGCGGCCGCGATCGCCTCGAGCGCGGCGACGTGACCGCCATCGCGGACCGTGACTCCCAGCCCCGCCTCGCGCAGGTCATGCCGGGCGATGACCGTTCCCGAGACCGTGGCGATGTCGATGCTCGCCGCGCCGAGGCGGTGAGAGACGATGACTCGCGATGCGGCCAGCTCCGGAGGGACCGAGTAGCGGTTCCCTCGCCAGTCGACCAGCGCCTGCCGTGTCGCGGTTCGCTCCTCCGCGACGATCACCGGGAACACCACTGTCGGCAACGGCGCGAGCTTCTCCGCGGCGAACATCTCTGCCGCCGTCGTCGTCCCGCCCGGCCCCTCCCGACGCCGGTCGTCCTGACCTGCCGCGAACGCCTCGAAACTGGCTTGCGCCTGCTCGAGTGATGTCGTCAGGAACGGTCCGCCACCAGCGTTGCGCGGCGGTGTGGTTGTTCTTCTCGACGACGCCTTTCCGGTTCCCCGACCTCGGCCGACAGACCACGGCCTGAACACCGTGATGCGTCGCGAACGCCGCGAACATTCCCGTCAGATCGCCCGTGCCCGGGTCGAGAACCGTCCGCATCCGATCGAATCGCCAGACCCTCGTCAACCCGCCCAACAGCGCCAGCAGGCTCGTCATCGCCGCCAGCAGATGCGGGGTGTCCATCGACGGCGACAACACGCCCCGCCAGACACCGGAATGCGCGAGCGACCCCACCAGCGCGTAAGCGTTCTTCCGCGGGAACCCCCAGCCGGCAGGCGGGTGGGGAAGCTCCACCCAGTCGAACTGGGTCTGCTCACCCGGCGGATGCTCGATGATCGCGTTCGGACGCTTCGTGACGTGCGCGCAGGCCGCGCAAGCCGGCCTGAGGCCACGGTCACGGATCTGCCGCGTCAACGTCTGATACGAGCCCTCGTAGCCCAACGGGCGCAGCTCGTCGTAAAGCGTCACGGCCCAGAGGTGGGGGTCCTCGGTGAGCCTCGCGGTGACGTAGTCGACGAACACGGCGAACGTGTCCGGCCCGGCGGGTTTGCGGACGCCCGGGGAGCGTTCCCCGGCCAGGTAGGCGCATCATCCGCTGCCTCAAGCGCTACGTCATCCGCGAGGTCTACCACCTCGTCAAGACCGACCCTAGAACCGGCGAAATCGCGAGTTGACAACTATAGGAGCATCAACGCCCTCGCCGAGGCGGTCAACAACCTCTACAAGACCGAGCTGATCCGCCAGCGCGGCCCCTGGAGGACCGTCGAGCAGGTCGAGCTCGCGACGCTCGAATGGGTGTGGTGGTGGAACCATCAACGCCTGCAGGGCGAACTCGGCATGCGCACCCCGATCGAGATCGAGGACGCGTACTACGCTGACCTCGAATCAGGCCTCCCGGCGACCGCCGGACAGGGAAACCGATAGGAACGAAACCCAGGCCGATTCACGGCGACTATCACCGAACAGGTGACCACGCCGGCCCTCGTTCGAGGGCAACAACGGCGCAATCCGCTCCCACTGCTCGTCCGTGAACACCCTCAACCGCGATTCAGACCTCACCAGACCAGACTGCCGCGAGCCTCACCCCACATATGGGAGACACGCCCTAGCCAGCGGGGATGGCGGGGCGGCGGTGTTCTGGCGGCCGGGAGAACGACCCCCTGGGAACGACGAAGGCCCCGTATTGCTGCGGGGCCTTCGGGACTGTCTCAACCAGTGCGCGCCCGGAGGGACTCGAACCCCCAACCTTCTGATCCGTAGTCAGATGCTCTATCCATTGAGCTACGGGCGCACGGCCCATCGCTGGGCCGTCGAGAAGCCTATACCGCCCGTTCACCTGGCCGCAAGCTCGGCGCGTCGGGGGCTCGGCTCGCGAAGCCTGGACGTCCGAGCCCGGACGTACCCTGGAGGGGATGTCCTCCCCCGCCGCGCCCCTTCCCGATCGGGAGCCGGGCGACCGCTGGCGGGGGCACGACCGCGCGAGCCGCGAGTACCGCCGCATCATGATCGGCATGTTCTTCGGCGGGCTCGCGATCTTCGCGCAGCTCTACGCCCCGCAGGCCGTGCTGCCGGAGATCTCGCACGCCTTCGGGGTGGATGCGCCGACGTCCGCCCTCATGGTCTCGATGGCGACCTTCGGCGTCGCGTTCTCGGTGCTGCCGTGGTCGATCATCGCCGACCGCATCGGCCGCGTGCGAGCGATGGGATGGTCGATCTGCCTCGCCGTCGTCTTCTCGCTCATCTCGGTGCTCATGCCGAGCTACGAGCTCTCGCTGCTCGCGCGGCTGCTCGAGGGGCTCTCGATGGGCGGCGTCCCGGCGATCGCGCACGCCTACCTCAACGAGGAGCTCCACCCGAAGGCCGCGCCCGCGGCGGCGGGCGTGTTCGTCGCCGGCAACACGGTCGGCGGCATGAGCGGCCGGCTCATCTCGGGGCCGGTCGGCGAGGCGTTCGGATGGCAGTGGGGCTCGGTCGCCGTGACGGCCCTCGCGCTCGTCTCCGCCGGCATCTTCCTCGCCGTCATGCCCGCCTCGCGGGGCTTCGCGCCGAAGCCGCGCTCCGAGGAGACCTTCGCGAGCGCCGCCCGGGCCGCGCTCCGGAACGTGGGTCGGCACCTGCAGACCCCGCGCCTCGTCGCCCTCTACTCGCTCGGGTTCCTCCTCATGGGCGGCTTCGTCGCCGTCTACAACTACCTCGGCTACCGGCTCACGGGCGAGCCGTACGGGCTGCCGACCTGGATCGTCGCCTTCGTCTTCCTCGCCTACCTCGCGGGCACGGTGTCGTCGCCGATCGCGGGGCGGATGGCGGCGGCGAGCGGCCGGAAGCGGACGATCCTCCTCTTCTCGGCGATCATGGCCGCGGGCCTGGCCCTCACGCTCGTCGAGCAGCTCTGGGCGATCGTCGCGGGCCTGCTCGTGCTCACGGCGGGCCTGTTCGGCGCCCATTCGGTCGCATCCGGATGGGCCGGCGCCTCCGCGACGACGGGCCGCGCCCAGTCGACGGCGCTCTACAACCTCGGCTACTACGCGGGGTCGAGCACCTTCGGCTTCATCGGCGGCCTCGCCTTCGTCGCGATGGGATGGCCGGGCCTCGCGCTCGTCGTCTTCGGCCTCATCGCAGCTGCGGTCGCGCTCACGCTCGTGTTCCTGCCGTGGCGGCCGCCGGGGTGGCAGCTCGGGGACCCGCTGCCGTAGCTAGTCGAGGGTCAGGACGATGTCGAGCCCCTGGTCCGGGTGGTACGACCAGGAGGCCTCGATGTCGCCCCAGGATCCGGTCTGCCGGCCGTCGAGCGCTCGGGTCGTGTCCATGAGCGACTTCACCGAGGTCGGGACGTCGAGCGCGTCGAGGACGCAGTAGGTCTCGGTCGCGGTGAGGGTCCCGGACAGCGACTTGCTCCCCCTCATGTCGAGGATGAGCGTTCGGCCGTCGTCCTCCACGGTCGCCTTCGAGCTCGCGCCGCACTTGTTCAGCGCGTCCTCGAAGAGGCTCGACTTCGCGGCCTCCGCAGCCGCCGCCTGCGCCGCCGCGGCGTCCGCCGCGGCCTGCTGCTCGAACGAGCGACCGAGCGCGCTGCCGCCGACCAGGCCGACGAGCGCGCACACCCCCGCCAGCTCGAGTTCGCGCCGATCGAGGAGACCCGCTCGTGCCCGCTCTCGCGCGTCATCCGCAAGGAGTGCCGCCGGCGCGGGATCGCGGGGCTCGAGGTGCTCTCGTCCCGTGAGCTGCCCGCGCCGCTCGCGGTGGGGCGCTCCGAGGGCCCGGGCGAGCCGGGGGGCCAGGGCGGCGCGACCTCGGTCACGAAGGCCCAGTCGCTCGGATCGATGAGCTACATGCCGCCGATCATCGGCCAGATGCTCGCGGGCATGGTCATCCAGCGGCTCGCCGGGCTCGCCGAGATGCCGCCGCCGCCCTCGCTGCGGGGCGGCGCGGACGGCGGGCGGCCGGCCGGCGCATGATCCTCCTCGACGCCCACCACCACCTCGACTTCCTCGAGGGCTGGGAGCTGCGCCGCCGATACCTCGAGGCGATCGGGGCGGCGGGCATCCGCGTGGTCGCGCAGACGCTGACGCCGTCGTCCTTCCTCGAGCTGACGGCGGAGGCCGACGAGGCGCTCCGCGGCGTCGCCCCACCGCTCTGGTCGGCAGGCTTCCATCCCTGGCGGATCGAGGGCGAGGAGCAGGCCGAGCGCGAGCTCGCCGCGCTCGAGAAGGCGCTGTCGATGACGCGCTTCGTCGGAGAGATCGGGCTCGACCACTCCCCTCGCCGGCTCGCGACCGCGCGCGCCGAGCTCCAGGGGCGGGTGCTGCGGCGCGTGCTCGAGCTCGCCTGCGCGGCCGGTGAGCAGCGGGATGGGGGCGAGCCCGTGGTGCTCTCGATCCATTCCGTGCGCTCGGGCGGGCAGGTCATCAACCTCCTCGCCGAGGCGCGCGTCGCGAAGCGGAACTTCGTGCCGGTCATGCACCGCTTCCCGGGCGGCGAGCAGGAGCTCCGCCGCCTCGTCGAGCTCGGCGGCTGCCTCTCGGTCCACACCTCGATGCTCGAGGGCCGGCGCGGGCCCGCCGCCGTCGCCTCCATGCCGGCCGACCGCCTGCTGCTCGAGAGCGACCTGCCGCGCGCGTCCTGGCCCACCGGCACCGCGGAGGCGGACGCGGATCGTGCTGTCCGGGCCGAGGCCGACGAGCACGCCGCGGAGCTTCGCCGCGCGCTGGCTGGAGTCAGCGCGCTCCGCGGCGAGGACGCCCGGGAGCAGATCGCCCGCACGCAGGAGCGGCTCTACGGCGTCCGCTGACACGACCTCGCGTCGTTCGAAGTTGATGGCGCACGCGCACCGGCGCACCATCGCCTGCCGTGATCAGGCCTCCCGCCGAGCCCCCGCGGTGCTGGCGGAATCGAGGTCGATCGAACCCCTGGCAGCGCGGAAGCCGGTCAGCGCGTCGTCGACGAGAAGAGGGTCACGGCTGCACGATGGCCGTTCGTCGCGAGCTTCCGGTCGCAGGTGAGGAGCGGGGCATCGAGGGCTTCGGCGAGGGCGAGGTAGCTCGCGTCGTAGGTGGTGAACTGGTGACGCAGCTGCCAGACGCGTTCGCGGAGCGGGGCCATGTCGTAACGCTCGATGGCGAAGGCCCAGTAGTCGCCGAGGGCCAGCTCAGCCCCGTCGGGCGTGATGACACCACCCAGCTCGAGGCCGCGCAGGACCGAAGTCACCTCGAGGTCGAGCAGGTGCGGGGCATGGATGTCGCCGGCAAGCATGGCGAGCAGCGCCTTCGCCGGCGCCGCCCCGCAGAGGGCCTCGACCATCGCCGACGCATCGACGACGATCACCGTCGACCAGCCTGCACCTCGTCGAGGATGCGCTCCGTGGTGACCTCGGGCTCGCGGACGCGGGTGCGGAGCCGCTCGACGATCTCGGCATTGCTCGGGCGCGCAGTGATCATGGCCAGCTGCGTGTTCACGTACGCGGACAGCGACTGGTTCTGCGCCGCGGCGCGCTCCTTGAGCACGGCGGCCACCTCTTCGGGAACCTCGCGGACGTAGAGCGTCGCCATGGCCAGATGATAGCAATCTGCTAGCGCATAGGCTCTGCGAGCGCACCCAGCAGCATGACCGCAGGAAGGGGCAGGCGCGCCAGCGGTCCGGCCCCGGCCCAATTCGCGGGAGACCCGAACAACACCGCACCGGCGCCCGCCGGGGAGCGCATACTCCCGGTGGAGTAGATTCACGTTGCTGTGCTGGGCGGATGTCCCGGCGGCCCGCTCTGGGGACCATGGAGCCACCCCGCTCGAAAGGACTTCCATGGACCGCCTGGTGAAACCCGCGCTGCTGATCAGCCTCATGCTGACCGGTGCCATCTTCGGCTTCTTCTACGCCTGGTTCTGCTCGACCCTCTGGGGTCTCGACGACATCGACCCTCGCGTCGCGATGGAGTCGATGCAGGCCATGAACGCCACCGTCCGCAACTTCGCCTTCTTCCCGATCTTCTTCCTGCCGCCGCTGGCCACGGGCCTCAGCGCCGTGGTCACCTGGCTGACCGGCGCCCGACTGTCCACCCATCTGCTCGCCGCGGCCACAGTGCTCTACCTGGGCGGCTGCCTCATCCTCACGTCCACCGTGAACGTGCCCATGAATGAGGCGCTGGCGGCGACCCCCGTGCCCGCCGACGAGGCATCCGCCCGGGCGATCTGGCAGGAGTACTCGTCCGGCTGGCAGTTCTACAACGGCATCCGCACGGTGGCCGCGGGCGTGTGCATGGCCCTGGTGAGCTGGGCTGCCCTGTCGGCTCGGCCGGCGGCCAGCACCCCTGAGCGCGAGCAGAGCCGCGCCGCCCTGGCGGTGCAGCGTGGCTGAGACGACACGACGGGTGTCGCGTCGCTCCGTGCTCCTCGGCGCGGCCGGTGTGTGCGGCTTGGGTGTCGTCGCGTGGGAGGCCGTGCCGCACGTGCCGCCGATGCCGGAGGCCTCCCACCCTGGGGGTGGCCGAGGCCGAGTGCTGGTGGCCTACGACTCCCAGTACTCCACGACCGGGGAGGTCGCTGACGTCCTCGGCGCCGCGCTCGCCGCGCACGGCCCCCAGGTCGATGTGCGGCACGTTCGCACCGCCCCAGATCCGAGTGGCTACGACGCGGTCGTGGCGGGTGCGCCCGTGCACGCCAACGCGTGGAAGAGCGGCGCCGCCGCATGGCTGCACGAGCACCGGCAGACCCTCGCCACGATCCCCCATGCGCTGTTCCTCACGTCCATGTCCTTTGCCCTCGACCCCGACCGGCCCGGCCAGCAGCGCGAGAAGACGGACCTGCTGCAGCAGACCGCCAGCCGTGAAGGGCTCCGACCCGTCGCGGTGGCTCCGTTCGCCGGGGCGGTGGACCTGGACGTGATGGGCGGCGCCGCCGGGATGGTCTACATGGGCGTCTCGCGCACGATGACCACCGGCGACTACCGGGACTGGGGGGCCATCGCCGCCTGGGGGCTCGAGCTCGCACCGCTGCTCCGCCTCCCGGACGCCCCGTAGGCTGGGAGCGTGCAGGGCAAGGTCAGCTGGAGGCCGGTGGCGGGGGCGTTCATCCTGACCGCCGCCGGCCAAGCCGTCCTGGTGCTGGGCGGGGTCCCCCCCGCCGGCATCGTCGTGGTGGTGGCCCTCCTGTTCGTCGTGGGCCTCCGGGCCCCCGCCGTCGTCACCTGGATCCTCCTGGCCGCGGCCATGGCCCTCCTCGGCACCGTGGAGGTGGTGAGCGCCGAGAGTCGGGGCGAGGATCACGATCTCGTGGCCGTCGTGCTCCTGCTTGCCCTGTCGGCGGTGGCTGGGCTGTCGATGCGCTACCATCGCGCGTTCGCCGCCGAGGCCGCGGCGCGCACCGAGGCCGCGGAGCGCGGCGCGGAGGCCGAGGCGCACCGCCTGGCGGCCATGGACCGCCTCCGCATCGCACGGGATCTGCACGACTCCGTCGCGCACCACCTTGCGGTGGTGAACCTGCAGGCGACCGGGGCAGGGCGCGTGCTGGAACGGGACCCTGAGACCGCCGCCGCGATGCTGGCCCGGATCCAGGACGCCGCGCGGGCGGCGATCGCCGAGACCGCGGCCCTCGTGGGCGACCTGCGCAGGAATGCCCTGCCGCTCACCCCCGCCCTCGTGGCCGACGCGCCGCTGGCGGACCTGGCCCGCCCGGTGGAGGCGGCCGGCGGTCGGGTGGAGACCGACGGAGTGGACCTCGCGGGCCTGCCTCAGAAGGCCCAGGTGACCTGCTACCGGCTCCTGATGGAGGCCCTGACCAACGCAGCCCGCCATGCCGCCGGCGCGACGGTGCGGGTGACCCTCAGCCGCCAGGGCCCGCGGGTGATCTTGGACGTGGTCAATGGCCCCACGAGCCGGAGCGCCCCGCCGGCGTCGTCCGGCGGGCACGGGCTGTTGGGAATGCGGGAGCGGGTCCTGTCCGTCGGCGGCGCGTTCACAGCCGGCGCCACCCCGGACGGGGGCTTCCGCGTCCGCGCCGTCCTGCCGGTCGAGCCAGCATGATCTCGGTCCTCCTGGCCGACGACCAGCCGCTCATCCGTTCCGGGCTGCGCGCCCTCCTGGGCGGGGAGGACGACCTCGCCGTGGTGGGTGAGGCCGGGACCGGCCGTGAGGCCGTGGCGTTGTGCCGCGCGCTGCGGCCCGACGTCGTGGTGATGGACATCCGGATGCCGGACGGCGACGGGCTGTGGGCCACACGCGCCATCTGCGAGGACGCGGAGCTGACCGCGACCAGGGTGCTGGTGCTCACCACCTTCGAGCTGGACGAGTACGTCTTCGAGGCGCTGCTGGCTGGCGCCAGCGGATTCCTCGGCAAGGGCGGCGATGCGACGGGTATCGCGGCGGCCGTCCGGACCATCCATGCCGGGGAACGCCTGCTCTCTCCTGCGGCCACCTCCAGCCTCGTGGAGCACTTCCTGCAGCGTCCCGTGGTGACGCCGGGTCCCGCGGCCCTGCAGGCGCTCACGGAGCGCGAGCGTGAGGTCGTGGCCATGGTGGGCGAGGGGCTGAGCAACAGCGAGATCGCCGAGCGGCTCGTGATCTCCCCGCTCACCGCGAAGACGCACGTGGCTCGGGCGCTCGCCAAGACGGGGGCGCGAGACCGCGCCCAGCTCGTGGTGCTGGCCTACACCTCGGGGCTGCTCAGGGCCTGAGCTCGGCGACTGGCACCCTGACGCAGCTCGGCCTCGACCCGCTCAGACGCCGGTCCGAGGCGCGTCAGACCCGAGAAGCGGTGGAGACGAGGGGAATCGAACCCCCGGAACGCACCGCGTTCCGGCCCCCGGCCCAGGCCGCGGGAGTCCCGAGAAGCGGTGGATGAAGCGCCCCGGGTTTCGTGGAGGCTCGGTTATCTGGAACCGGCTCCGACGGGACCCCTTGCGGCTCACGGATCCCGGCACCTTCGCCGCAAAACGCCTGGTTGATCGCCTCAACGGCGTCGTAGTCCAGGTAGTAGAAGTCCTCCGCGGTCAAGCCAGGCGGCGCATGAGCTCGGCGTTCCGCTCAGCGATGCGGCCCGCGGACTGCAGAGCCTGCTCGCGACTAATGACGCGACGGGTAGGAGCTGCAGAGGCGACGAGAACCTTCGTGCCCGATTTCACGGGGCGCGAAGTTGTGCGCTGCACGGGTCGCTTCATCTCAGCCATGACCGGAAGTCTATGCGCCCGGAGATCTCGGCTTGCCGAAAGCGACACGCGGCTAGTCGCGGGCTCAGCGATTCCGCTACGGGCACCCGAGCGACTCGCGCACATGTTCACGGACACCTGCGGCCCGCGCCCCGTCGACGCACTCCTCGATGATGCCGAGCTCGTAGTGGCCGGCGTCGGCGAGCACGCGAGCCGGAAATCGGCCAGTGGTTCTACCCGCGGAGGGCCACGCCATCCGGTCCTCGGTCGGGGATGGGGCGGCGCTCGATGTCCTCGAGCATCTCGCGCGCCGCGTCCAGCTTGCCGATGGCGATGACTCCATCGACGTACTCTTCGATGCACTCGCGGTCGTGCTCGGACGCGGCCTCGAACACGCGGTCGCGCAGCTCGTTCACCGACTCCCGTTCGGCAGGGTTCTCCATGGCTCCATGATCGGCCATCGGCCGCGACCCGTGCCGCGCGAGCCTGCCGCGGAACGGACGAAGCCCCGCCTCCCGCGGGATCACGCGGGGGTCGGGGCCTCGGAAGCTGGCGGAGACGGAGGGATTTGAACCCTCGGTCCCCCGAAAGGGGGACTCCACCTTAGCAGGGTGGTGCACTCGGCCTGACTATGCGACGTCTCCAGGCCGTGCCAGTGTAGCCGCTCGCGCGGGCGCGCCCAACACCGGGGCGCGGCGGGGGCGTGCGCGTGTGCCGCCGGTGGTGTCGAGACGGGCGCTGCGCGCCCTCCTCAACCACCTGGGTGCGGGGGTGGCACAGTCTGCAGTGGATCTGCCGTCGAGGGGGCGGGCGGGCCGCGGCGATCCGCATGCCGGCGCGGATGACCCCGCGCGGACGGGGCGACGACGGCGGAAGGTCCTGCGAAGTGTGCCGCCAGGCCGAGGCGCTACTGGGTGCCGCCGGTGTTGGCGCAGGTGACCTGGTCGGCGTTGAGGTGGCTCACGTCCGCGGGCACGGCGGGGGTCGCGGCAGGGTCCGTGGCGGCGGGGTCCGTCGTCGGCGTGGGCGTCGCGGTCTCGCTCTCCTCCGGCTGCTCGGCGGGCGCGGTCGGAGCCGAGGCGGTCGTGGGCTCGGTCGTCGGGGCGACCTGGGCGAAGGAGAGGTCCTGGCGGAGGAACGCCCAGAGGTTGTCGGCGTCCGGCTCCATCGGCTCGACCTTGCCGGCCCAGTCGGACGAGTCGGCGACCGGCAGCGAGATGAATGCGATGTTCTCCGTCGGGATGCTCGCGACCGCCGAGGCGAGCGACATGAGCGTGTTGAGGTCGCTGAGCGACTTCGAGAGCGCCATGTTCTGCGTCACGGCCGAGGCGAGGCCGTAGAGCTTCGCGGGGTTCGTGAGCGTGTCCGAGCTCTTGATCGTGCGGATGAGCGAGGAGAGGAACACCTGCTGATTCGAGATGCGCGCGAGGTCCGAGCCGTCCCCCACGCCGTGGCGCGAGCGGAGGAACTTCAGCGCGTCCTCGCCCTGGAGCATGTGCTCGCCCGGCTCGAGGTAGAGGCCGACGTAGGTGTCGTCGATCGTCTGCGAGACGCAGACCGGCACACCGCCGACGGCGTTCGACATCGCGATGACGCCCTTGAACTTCACCATCGCCGAGTAGTGGATGTCGAGGCCCGAGACCGCCTCGATCGTCGAGGTGACGCAGCGCATGCCGCCCTCCTCGAGGATCGAGTTCACGGGCACGCCCTCCTGGGCGTCCATCTTCCGGCCCTGGTCGTTCGTGCACGCCGGCGCGTCGATGATCGTGTCGCGCGGGATGGAGATGACCTCGGCGTGCGTGAGGTCCTGCGCGATGTGGATGACCATGTTCACATCGTTGAGGCGGCCGGTCGCGTCCGACTCGCCCTCGCCGAACTCGCTTCCCTGGCCGGTGCGGTCGTCCGAGCCGACGAGGAGGATGTTGATGCCGCCGGGCTGCTCGGCGATCGGGTTCACCGTCTGGCCGGGCTGGTCGGGGATGATCCCCATGCCGCCCATGAGGCGGGCGTAGGCGAGGCCGCCGACCGCGACGCCCGCGACGAGCATGACGACGAGGGCGTGCGCGACGAATTTGCCGATCGAGGCCGAGACGGTCGTCTCGTGGAGGCGGCCGTGGCGGGCGATGCCCACGAGCGGTTCCGCGGGCGCGCTCGCGCGGCGCCCGCGGCGGGCGGCTCGGCTGGTGCTGCGGATGGTCACGGGTCCTCGGTTCGGTCGTCGACGGGCTGCCTCATGGAAGCGGCGGATCGGAGGTGCGGGAAGGGGCGGTGCTGGGGCTCCTCCGGGGAGCCGGGGCGCGGAGGGCGTGGGATTCGAACCCACGGGACATCGCTGCCCACCGGTTTTCAAGACCGGATCCTTCGGCCGCTCGGACAGCCCTCCAGACAGCGCGCAACGATTGCATATCATTCAGCGCTTGTGTCCATGCTAGTCGACGCGCACCGGGGCGCGCCGGAACGGCTCCTCCGAGCACGCCGAGCATCGCTCAGGCGGCGGTGGCGCCGAGCAGCGCGGCGCGCCCGCTAGCGGAGCTTCGCGAGGGCCTGACCGAGGCCCTCGTCCTCCCACTTCGCCGTGATCGAGCTCGCGACGTCGAAGACCTCCTGCGGGGCCTGGCCCATCGCGACCGAGTGGCCGTGCTCGGCCGCCCAGCTGAGCATCTCGATGTCGTTGCGGCCGTCGCCGGCGGCGAAGACGAGCTCGCGAGGGATGCCGAGCTCGAGGCGCACCCGCTCGAGCGCGGTCGCCTTGTTCACGCCCTCCGGGGCGATGTCGAGCCAGCTCGTCCAGCCGACGGAGTACGAGACCTGGTGGAGGCCGGAGTCCTCGACGACCTCCATGAACTCCTCCGTCGAGCGATCCGGCGCCACGACGACGACTCGGGTCGCCTCCTGGTTGAGGAGCTCCTCGAAGGACACGTCGCGGCCGACCGCCTCGAAGGACGCCTCCGGGAAGGCGCCGCCCGCGAAGAGGAACTCGCCCTCCGGCGTCTCGATCGCATAGTGCGCCTCGCCGAGACCCTCGCGCAGCCGCACGAGCACGGCCGTCGGGTCGAAGGTCTCGATCCAGCGCGGCGAGTAGCCGGCCTCGGCCGCCTCGTCGCGCTCGAGCGTGGTCGCGCCGTTCGCGCTCACGACGAAGCGCGAGTCGAGCCCGAGCCGGTCGTGGATCGGCTTCGTGTCGAACCAGCTGCGGCCGGTCGCCAGCATGACCTCGTGGCCCTCGGCGCGGAGGCGGTCGACCTCGCGGTGCGTGGACGGCGGGATGAAGCCGTCCTGGCCGAGGATCGTCCCGTCGATGTCGAGGCAGATGAGGCGGCGGCCGCCGGAGGTCATGCGATCGGCTCCATCGTCTCGAGGCCGCCGAGATAGGGGCGCAGCGCCTCGGGCACGGCGACCGAGCCGTCCTCGCGCTGGTGCGTCTCGAGGATCGCGACGAGCCAGCGGGTCGTCGCGAGCGTGCCGTTGAGCGTCGCGACCGGCGAGGTGCGGCCGCCCTCGCCGCGGAAGCGGGTCTCGAGGCGGCGGGCCTGGAAGGTCGTGCAGTTCGAGGTCGAGGTGAGCTCGCGGTAGGCGTCCTGCGTCGGGATCCACGCCTCGATGTCGAACTTGCGGGCCGCGCTCGTGCCGAGGTCGCCCGCGGCGGTGTCGATGACGCGGTAGGAGAGCCCGAGCGCCGCCATCATCTCCTCCTGCCAGGCGAGGAGGCGCTCGTGCTCGGCCTCCGCCTCGGCCGGATCGCAGTAGACGAACATCTCGAGCTTGTTGAACTGGTGGACGCGGAGGATGCCGCGGGTGTCCTTGCCGTGCGAGCCCGCCTCGCGGCGGTAGCAGGTCGACCATCCGGCGTACCGGATAGGACCCGCGGAGAGGTCGAGGATCTCGTC
The DNA here is from genome assembly GCA_910822395.1 of Pseudoclavibacter triregionum. Lineage (GTDB taxonomy): Bacteria > Actinomycetota > Actinomycetes > Actinomycetales > Microbacteriaceae > Pseudoclavibacter > Pseudoclavibacter triregionum. The sequence continues at coordinate 923,897 of OU365335.1, read as the reverse complement.
AGCGTGGTAGCCGGCGAGCGCGACCTCGCTCGTGCCGGTGAGGTAGAGGTCGTCGGCCTCGAGGCGATACACCTCGTCGGCGTGCTCGCCGAGGAAGCCGGTGCCCTGCATGATCTCGGGCTTCACGAGCGTCGGCGTCGTGAGCATCGTGAAGCCGTTCGCGATCGCCTTGTCGAGGGCCATCGTCATGAGCGCGAGCTCGAGGCGGGCGCCGATGCCGCGGAGGTAGTAGAAGCGGGCGCCGGAGACCTTCGCGCCGCGCTGCATGTCGATGGCGCCGAGCTTCTCGCCGAGCTCGAGGTGGTCGCGGGGCGCGAAGTCGAAGGACGCCCGCTCGCCGACGGTGCGGAGCGTGACGAAGTCGTCCTCGCCGCCGGCCGGGACGCCCTCGATGACGAGGTTCGGGATGCGGCGCACGGCCTGCGCGTAGGCTTCGTCGGCCTCGCTCGCGGCGGCGCTCGCGGCCTTCACGCGGCCCGCGAGCTCCTTCACGTGCTCGAGGAGGGCGGGCTTCTCCTCCTTCGAAGCCTTCGCGACCCGCTTCGAGAAGGCGTTCTGCTCGGCGCGCAGCGACTCGAACTCGCCGATGGCCGCGCGGCGGGCGGCATCCGCCTCGAGGGCCGCGTCGACGAGCGAGGGGTCGGCGCCCCGCGCTCGCTGGGAGGCCCGGACGAGGTCCGGCTGGTCGCGGAGGAGCTGGGCGTCGATCACATCGCACATGGTAACGACCGGCGGCGTCCGGGGTGGTTCGCGGCCCCGGGGTGGTTCGCGGCCCCGGGGAGGTTCGCGGCCCCGGGGAGGTTCGCGGCTCCGCTTCGGGCGGCTCGCCTAGGCTCGCGGCATGGACGACTCCACGGGCGCCTCCCCCCGTCTCGCCGCGATCATCGCGAATCCCGTCAAGGTCGACGTCGCGGCGCTCCGGCGCGCGGTCGCGGAGGCCGAGCGGGCCCACGGGTGGCCCGAGTCGCTGTGGCTCGAGACGAGCGAGGACGACCCGGGCTTCGGGCAGGCGCGCGAGGCGCTCGAGCGCGGGGCGACGCTGCTCGTGCCCGCGGGCGGCGACGGCACGGTGCGGGCGGTCGCGGAGGTGCTCGGCGAGCACCTGGCGGACGGCGGCGGCCGCGCCGCGCTCGGCGCCATCCCGGCCGGCACCGGCAACCTCCTCGCCCGCAACCTCGGCGTCGAGATCGGCTCCATCACCGCGGCCGTGGAGGTCGCCTTCGGCGGCCGCGAGCGAGAGATCGACTACGGGATCGCCGAGATCGAGCGCCCCGACGGCGAGCGCGAGCTCACCGCCTTCACGGTGCTCTGCGGCGTCGGCATCGACGCGGCGATGATCGCGAACACCGACTCCGAGCTCAAGGCGAAGGTCGGCTGGCTCGCCTACGTCGGCGGCATTCTCCGCTCCGTGCGCGGCGGCCGCTCGCTGCGCCTGCGCTTCCGGATCGACGGCGGGGTGACGCAGACGACCCACGCGAACACGATCATGATCGGCAACTGCGGCATCCTCCCGGGGAACGTCGTGCTCCTGCCCGACGCCACGATCGACGACGGCGAGCTCGACATCGCCCTGCTGCGCCCGAAGGGGCTGCTCGGATGGCTGCAGATCTGGATCCGCATGCTCGTGCAGTCCGGCCTCCTCCAGCGCACGGAGTGGGGCAAGCGGATGCTCATCGACGGGCGGCCGATCCGGGCCCTCAACTACTCGCGCTGCGAGGAGATCGTCATCCGCCTCGACTCGGGCCCGCAGGAGTTCGAGGTCGACGGCGACGCGGCGGGCGAGATCGTCGCGGCGCGCGTGCGCGTGCGGCCGCGGGGCCTCGTCGTCATGGCGCCCGCCGAGACGCCGCGATCCGCCGTCGAGGCCGCCGACGCCGCGATCGCCCGGCTGCAGTCGGTCGTGGGGCAGCTGCCGGGGACGACGGCGCTCGGCTCGCTCGCGCGGCCCGGGCTCGGGATGGGGCTCGGCGGGGCGCGGGCCGCGGGCGCCGGCGCGCCGCCGGGACGCCCGGTCGCGGAGGACGTCCCGCCCGCGGAGGCCGGGCTCGAGTCGGTGCCCGCGGATGCCGGCGAGGAGGCCGCGGCGCGCGAGGAGCTCGACGGCGAGGGCCTTTCGGGCGCCGCGAAGGCGGCCGAGGCCGCCGGCGCGGCGACGGAGCCGGACCCGAAGGCCCACGAGGAGCCTGAGGCCGGGTCGAGCGGCCCCGAGTCGGGCGGGGCGGGGCGCTAGGCCTTCGGCGCGGCCTCGGGCCGGATCTCGCCCTGCGGGGCGTCCTCGAGCGAGGCGAGCCAGGACGAGGCGAGCTCGAAGCGCTCGTCCGAGTGCGCCGGCTCGGCCGTCCGCGGTGCGTGGTCGGCGCGCGGGTACGAGCCGAGGAAGACGACGTTCGGCGAGAAGCGGCGCACGCCGAGCAGGGCGTCCGCGACGCGGCGGTCGCGGAGGTGGCCGTCGAGGTCGATGACGAAGCGGTAGCTGCCCGGCCGCTCGGGGATCGGCCGCGAGGTGATCATCGACATGTTGATGCCGCGCGTGGAGAGCTGCTCGAGCATCTCGAGGAGCGCGCCCGGGCGGTCCTCCGGCAGCTCGACGATGATGCTCGTCTTGTCGGCGCCCGTGCGCGGCGGCAGGCGGCGGTCGAGGCCGACGAGCACGAAGCGGGTGCGGGCGAGCCGATTGTCCTGGATGTCCTCCGCCGCGATGTCGACGCGGAGCTGCTCGCGGATGGTCGGCGGCGTGATCGCGGCGTCGGCGATGCCGTTCGCGTCGAAGAGCATGGCGGCGCTCGCGATGTTCGACGCGGCCGGCAGGTGCGCGTGGTGCGGCACGTGCTCGGCGAGCCAGCTGCGGCACTGGCCGTACGCGACGGGGTGGGCGGCGATCGTGCGGACGTCCTCGAGGCGCGTGCCCGGGCGGACGGCGAGCGAGAAGCGGATCGGCACGACGTACTCGCCGCGGATGCGCAGGCCGGGCACCGTCGCGAGCGCGTCCTGGCTCGCCGTGACGCCGCCCTCGATGCTGTTCTCGATCGCGATCATCGCGCCGACCGAGCGGCCCTCGACGACGTCCTGGATGGCGTCCGGGACGTTGTTCACGGCGCGACGGCGGCGGCCCTGGGCCTCCGGCGCCATCCGCAGCGCCATCTCCGTGAACGTGCCGGCGGGGCCCAGGTAGGAATAGGTCTCGCTCGACGGGGTCTCGCTCGACGGGTCGCTCATGCCCCAAGCCTAGTGAGGGCGGACGTCCGGAGCCCCGCGACCCGGCGGCGCCGCGCTCACCCGGCGGCCACCTGCGCCTGCGAGAATCCGGCCATGGACAAGCGTGCCGGCACCGTTGCCAAGCCTGAAGACCTCATCGACCTCGACGCCCTCATCGCGGCGTACTTCGAGACGAAGCCCGACCCGAAGGAGGCGACCCAGCGCGTCGCCTTCGGCACGAGCGGGCACCGCGGCTCGAGCCTCAAGGGCTCCTTCAACGAGGACCACATCCTCGCCATCACGCAGGCGATCTGCGAGTACCGGGCGGAGCAGGGCATCACGGGCCCGCTCTTCCTCGGCCGCGACACCCACGGACTCTCCGCGCCCGCCGAGGCGACGGCGCTCGAGGTGCTCGTCGCGAACGGCGTCGACGTCCGCGTCGAGGCGCGCGGCGAGTGGGTGCCGACCCCCGCGCTCTCGCTCGCGATCATCAACTGGAACCGCGACCCCGCGCACGCCGAGCAGCAGGCGGACGGCATCGTCGTCACCCCGAGCCACAACCCGCCCACCGACGGCGGCTTCAAGTACAACCCGCCCCACGGCGGCCCCGCCGACACCGACGCGACCGGCTGGATCGCCGACCGCGCGAACGCCCTCCTCGAGGCCGGTCTCGAGGGTGTCAAGCGAGCCAAGGTCGAGGACGTCGCGACGCACGACTACGTCGCCGAGTACGTCGCCGACCTCGCGACGATCATCGACCTCGAGGCGATCCGCACGGCGGGCGTCCGCATGGGCGCCGACCCGCTCGGCGGCGCGAGCCTGCGCTACTGGGAGCGCATCCGCGACGAGCACGGCCTCGACCTCACGGTCGTGAACCCGGAGATCGACGCGCGCTGGCCGTTCATGACGCTCGACTGGGACGGCAAGATCCGCATGGATCCCTCGAGCCCGCAGGCCATGGCGTCCGTGCTCGCCCGCAAGGACGACTTCGACGTGCTCACCGGCAACGACGCGGACGCCGACCGCCACGGCATCGTGACGCCCGACGCCGGCCTCATGAACCCGAACCACTACCTCGCCGTCGCGATCGACTACCTCATCGCGAACCGCCCCGAGTGGCCGGCGACGGCGGGCGTCGGCAAGACGCTCGTCTCGAGCTCGATGATCGACCGCGTCGTCGCGGCGCTCGGGCGCGAGCTCGTCGAGGTGCCGGTCGGCTTCAAGTGGTTCGTGCCGGGCCTCTCGGACGGCACGGTCGTCTTCGGCGGCGAGGAGTCGGCGGGCGCGTCGTTCCTCCGCAAGGACGGCTCGACGTGGACGACCGACAAGGACGGCATCCTCCTCGCCCTCCTCGCGGCGGAGATCATCGCCGTCACCGGCAAGACCCCCTCGCAGCGCTACCGCGAGCTCACGGCCGAGTACGGCGACCCGGCGTACCAGCGCGTCGACGCGGCGGCGACGCCCGCGCAGAAGTCGGCGCTCAAGAAGCTCGACGGGGATGCCATCGACGCCACGGAGCTCGCGGGTGAGCCGATCACGGCGAAGCTGTCGCACGCGCCCGGCAACGGCGCCGCGATCGGCGGGGTGAAGGTCGCCTCCGAGTCGGCGTGGTTCGCCGCCCGCCCCTCGGGCACGGAGGACGTCTACAAGATCTACGCCGAGTCGTTCAAGGGCGCGGACCACCTCGCCGAGGTGCAGCGCGAGGCGAAGGCGATCGTCGACGCGGCGCTCGGAGCGGCGGAGTAGCCCGCCTGCGCCGGCCGCACAGCACGTGGAAGGGCCCGGGAGCGCTGCTCCCGGGCCCTTTCGCCTGCCGAGCGCCTAGCGCGTCGGCGTGGGCGTCGGCTCCGGCGTCGGGCTGCCGTACGTCGGGCTCGGCGAGGACGTGGCGCCCGAGGTGCTCGTCGGGGTCGGCGCCTGGGTCGGGGTCGTCGGGTCCTGGCGTCCGCCCTGGTTCACGCCTGCGGTGTACTCCATGACGAAGCTGTCCTGCGCGGCGTTCACGCAGCGCACGCCCGTCTTGTAGTCGATGACGCAGGTGAACTCGCCCGCCTTCACGGTCTGGCCGTAGCTGACGACGTGCTTCGTCTCGATGTCCTCGCGCAGGCACGGCCAGGTGTTGCCGTTCGAGGTGAGGCCGATGACGACGCCCGTGACGCCCTGCGCCTTGCAGTTCTGCGTGGGCGTGCGGAAGTTCGTCGCGAACTGCTGGCAGACGACGCCCATCGTCCCGTCGATCGTGCAGGCGATGTTGCCGGACTCGCTGCGGAAGGCGACCGGGGCGAAGTCCGGGTCGGCGACGGGGCCGGAGGGCGCGGCCTCGGTGGCCTCCTCGCTCGGCTCGGCGGGCGCCTCCTCGGACTGGGTCGCGGGCGCGCTCGGGTCGACGGGGCCGGGGCCGTGCTGGTCGCGCGCGCCGATCGCGCCGCCGATGATGACGGCGCTGATGACGAGCAGGAGCGAGCCGAGGGCCGCGATGACGATCGCGAGGAGGCGGCGGCGGTCGGGGCGGTCGAGCTCCCGGAGGCGCTCGATGAAGCCGCCGCCGGAGCCGCCGCCCGTGCCGTCGCCGTCGAGGGCGGCGGGCTGGGGCGTGCGGCCGGGGATGCGGATGCCGTGGGCGCGCCCGGCGCCCGATGAGGAGGCGGCGGCGACGCCCGTTGCGCCGCCCGCGGTCGCGCCCGCGACGGTCATGCCGGCGTGCGGGGCGGCGCCGGCGCGCTCGCCGCGGCCGGAGAGGCCGGGGCGGACGGTCGCCGAGGGGCCCTCGGCGGGGCCGCCCTGGCTCGCGAGCGCCGGGTCGACGCCCGTCTCGTACCAGGGGGCGCGCGGCGCGGCGGCGCGGTCGGCCGTGTCGTCGTCCTCGTCGCCGAACCAGGTGGCGAGGAGCTGCTGGCGGGCCTCGGGATCCTCCGTGCTCGCGTCGTCGGCGGCGAGGAGGCGCGCTTCGAGCTCGGCGGCGTCGCGGTCGTCGCCGTAGTCGCCGAGGGTCTCGGGGGCGCCGGCGCCGGACTGCACGACGGGCTCCCGCGACTGCGCGGGGAGTGCCATCGTCGCGGGCATGGGCTCGGGCTCGACGGGCGGGACGGGCGGGGTGCTCGGGACGCCGTCACCGCGGGCGCCGTGGAGCGCGGCGGCGCCGAGCCCTGCAGCGGCGGCCGCGGCGGCTCCGGCTCCGGCGATCCCGACGGCGGCCTCCGGGCCGTGGCGGCGCGGGCCCGCGGGGGCGGCGTCGCCGAGCGGGTCGGGCGCGAAGGCGGGGAGCACGGGCTCGTCCGCGGTACGGTGGCCGTCGATGCCCATGGGGGCGGGCGCGCTCGCGAGCGGGGCGCCCGTCGGGTGGCTGAGGTCGGCGTCCGGGTGGCGCTCGGCGGCCTCGGGCCACGCGTCCTGCTCCGGCTCGGGGTCGGAGATCGAGCCGCGGGCCGAGACGGGGCGCGCGGGCTGGAAGGCCTGCGTGTCCTTGTCGGAGAGCCAGCTCGGGAGCCAGCCGTCGTCGTCCTCGTCCTCCTGGCCCTGCGTCGCGGGCGCGCGGCGGGGCGCGAGCGGGACGCCCTGGGCGGGGGCCGCGGGCTGGACCTCTGCCCAGAATGGGGCCTGCTCGCCGGGGACCGGCGGGCGCTGGTCGTGGGGCGCGGGCGGGGCGGGCTGGGAGGGCTGGGAGGGCTGGGGCTGGCCCGGCTGGAAGGCGGCGGGCTGCTGCAGCTGGGCCGGCTGCCCGAACGCGACGGGCTGCTCGAAGGGCTGCGGCTGCTGCGGCGGGAAGGGCTGCTGCGGCTGGCCGAACGGCTGGGCCTGCTCGACCGGCTGCGGCTCGGCGTGGGGCGCCTCGGCGGCGTACGGGGTGGGCTCGGCCTCCGGCGCGGGCGTCTCGGCCTCGGGGCGAGGCTGGAGGAGCTCGGGCTCGGCGGGGTGCGGCTGCGGCCAGGAGAAGACCGTTCGGGGGCCGGCGGGGGCGGCCGGCTCGGCGGGCTCCTGGGTCGCGGTCTCGGCCGCCTCGGGCTCGGCCTGCTCGTGCGCGGCCTGCTCGTGCGCGGCGGGCTCCTCGAGGGCGCCCGCGAAGCCGGCGCCGACGAGGGCGTCGTCGACGGACTCGGGGCTCGGGATGGGGGCGGGCTCCTGCGGGGCGGCGCCCATGGGCTCGACGTGCGTGGGGATCTCGGCGTCCGGCGGGGCGGCGGGATGGGCGGCCTCGGGCTCCTGGTGCTCCGCGGGCGCCTGCTCGGCGGCGTCCTGCTCGCGCGACTCGCGGAGGCGCGGCGCCTCGCCCGTGGCGTCGGGGCCGGGCTCGTCGAAGAGCTCGTTGAACCAGCCGGGGACGCGCGGGCTCGGGGCGAGCGGGGCCGCGGCGTCGGCATCCGGCTCGACGGCGCCGATGTCGTCGTGGAGAGGGGCATCGTCGTGGAGGGGGGCGTCGTCGTGGCCGGGGGCCTGGTCGATGAGCTGCGTGGGGGCCGGCTCCTCGGCGGCGGCGTGGTCGATGAGCTGGGTCGGGGCGGGCTCGTCGACGGCCGAGTCGGCGGGGACCTCGAGGATCTTCGTCGCCGGGTGGACGGCGTCGGGCTGCTCGAGCGGGGTCGGCTCCTGCTCGGGCTCGGCGGCGTCCTGCGGCTGCTCGGCGTCCTGCGGCTGTTCGGCGTCCTGCGGCTGCTCGGCATCCTGCGGCTGCTCGGGCTCGACGCGAGGGGCCTCGCTCGAGGCGTGGCGGCCGTGCTCGGCGCGCTCCTCGTCCGAGCCGGCGCCTGCGGCGGCGGCCCCGGCGGCTCCGGCCGCGACGTCGGCGACCCACGAGGGGCGGCGCTCCTCGCCCTCGATGGGCCCGGTGATGCTCGTGAGGTCGGGATTGAAGCGGCGGCGCGAGCGGCGCGTGAAGGGGAGGTCGGTCGGGAGGTCGGCGTGCGGGTCCTCGGCGAGGCCGAAGGACTGCACCGTGCCCTTGCGGCGGTAGCGCGAGAAGAAGTCGTCCTCCTCGACCTGCGGCGCCGGCTGCTCCTCCGGCTGCGGACGGGCGCCCGAGAGGTTGAAGCGGTAGCCCTCGGTCACCTGGCGCGCGGAGACGGGCGGGGCGGGCGACTCCGAGACGGCGTTGTCCTCGCCCTCGTCCGGGATGGGCGCGGCGGCGGCGCGATCGCCGAGGCGGATGCCGTCCCCGAAGCGCGACGCGTCGACGTCGGCGGCGGGCAGCGGCGAGCTCGGCCGCTGGAGCCGGTATCCGCACTCGCCGCAGAACTTCTGCGTCTCGCGGACCTGCGCGCCGCACGTGGGACACGTCGTCATGGGCTGGACCTCCTGGCTCGCGGGCATTCCGCGCCCTCCATGCCTACAGGATGCGGCCGCGCGCCCGCCGGGACCACTCCGCATGCGGCCGAATCGTGCTCTGGTCGGACGGATTCCCGCCGGAGGGACCGGATCCGGCGGCGGGATCGTCCGCGCCGGTTCGCCTAGCCGAGCGGCGGCAGGCCGAGGTACTCCTCGTAGGTCGGCTTGCCCGAGGCCGCGATCTGGGCCGCGAGCTCGTCGCCGACGTAGCGGAGCTGGAAGGGGCGGTCCGCGACGCCCGTCGCCGACGACGATCCGGCCGGGTAGCGCACGATGAAGCCGTAGTCGGCGGCGTGCTCGGCGAGCCATTCCCCCGCGTCGGTCGTCGCGAAGCAGGCCTTGAGCGAGCAGTCGGAGCCCTCGAGGGCGAGGTCGGCGGCGTAGCCGGTCTGGTGCTCGTCGTGGCCGGGCTCGCCGACCTGGGTCCGGGCGGCGTCCTCGCCCATCGAGGCGACGGCCTCCTCGTACTCCTTCGCCTGCTCGGCCACCGAGACGTAGCCCTTCGCGACGGAGAGCTCGAAGCCCTCGACGTAGCGGGCGTCGGCGAAGAGGTGGAGGAGCGCGTAGGCGGCGTCGTGCTCGAGCAGCACGCCGTCCTCGGCCGGGACGGAGATCGAGGAGAGCTCGACGAGGTCGGCGGGCGCGTAGTCGAGTGGCGCGATCGGGAACTGCGGGCCGACGAGCACGCTCGGCGAGGACGGGGTCGAGACGTCCATCGCGAGGGTCGGCGTCGGCCGCTGCGTCGGGGTCGCGACGCCGGTCGCCGACACGGCGCCGGGGATGGGCGCGCCGTGGAGGATCTGGTTCACGCCGAGCCAGCTCACGCCGAGGGCGCCGATCGCGAGGAGCGAGGTGACGACCCAGGCCACCGGGCGCGCTCGGCGCTCGGAGCGGACGCGGGCACGGTCTCGGCGGGGGGATGCGGTCGTCACCCGTCCAGCCAATCACATGCCGGCGGGGAGGTGGCGAGGAGGGCTCGGGTCGTCGAGGCGATCGCGGATCGCGGACGGCGGACGGCGGGGCCCGACGCTCGGGGGACGTCCACGCGGCTTCGCTAGCGTCGCCGCCATGAGCATCGACGACGCCCAGACCGCATCCGACGCCGCCGAGCCCCGCGTCGAGCACCGCCCCGGCGAGTCCCGCTTCGTCATCGTCGAGGACGGCCGCCGGCTCGGCGAGCTCACCTACGTCGAGGACGAAGACGCCATCACGATCGAGCACACCATCGTCGACCCGGATCGCCAGGGCGAGGGCCTCGCGGCCCGCCTCTCGGAGGCCGCCTTCGCCGAGCTCGGCGAGGGCTCGCGCAAGCGGATCGTGCCGGAGTGCACCTACGCCGCGCAGTACGTGCGGAAGCACCCGGAGCTGCTGCCGCTCACGCAGCGCTAGTCCGGCCGCACGCCGCCCGACCGCCGAGGCGCCCGGGCCCGCAGCCGCGCCTAGCCCTTGTAGTCCGGCGCCGCGTCCGAGCCGAGGAACTCCTCGTACGTCGCCGCGCCGGAGGCGTGGTACGCCGCGGCGGCCTCGGGCCCGATGTAGCGGTAGTGCCACGGCTCGAACTCGTAGCCGGTCGTGCCGGTCTGGCCGTCCGGGTAGCGGAGGATGAAGCCGTACTTCCAGGCGTTCGCGGCGAGCCACTGGCCGCCCGGCTGCTCGGCGTAGCAGCCCTCGAGCGGGCAGGCGCCGCCGACCGTCGAGATGTCGGCCGCGAGGCCCGTCTGGTGCTCGCTGAATCCGGGGCGCGCGGAGGTCGCGTCGGCGCCGGCCTGCCCGAGCTGGTCGACGTACCGGTCGTAGAGGCTCGTCTGCAGCTCGAAGTCGCGGTAGCCGCTCGTCATGTCGAGCTCGAGGCCGTCCTGCGCGGCGGCGGCGAACATGTCCTTCACGGCCATCGCGGCGTCGTGCCGGAGCGAGTGCCCGTTCGCGGAGGAGACGCCGATGTCGCTCATCGCGACGAGGTCGTCCGGCGCGTAGTCCTGCGGCGAGAGCGGGTGGTGCTTGTTCACGAGCACCTGGAGGCTCGAGGCGCTCGCGATGTCGAGGCCGGCGGGGTTCGAGGCGGATCCCGTGCCGGGCGCGCTCGTGCTCGCCGCGGCGCCCGACTCCGCGGGGGCCTGCGAGGCGGCCGCGCCCTCGGTCGAGGCCGGGGCCTGCGTCGATCCGGGTGCCTGGACGCTCGGCGTGGCCGTGGACTGCTGCCATCCCGTCTCCTGGCCCTGCCCCTGGCCGAAGAGGCGCGGGAGGAGGAGCCAGGCGAGCAGGCCCGCGAGCACGAGGAGGACGCCCGCGACGAGGAGGCGTCGGCGCGCGGCGCCGGGGGCGGCGGTGCGGGCGGCGGTCGCCGAGGCGGCGAGGGGCACGGCGCGGCCGGGGGTGCGCGCGTCGGCATCGGCATCGGGGCGCGGGACGGGCGGGACGGTGCGGTCGGCGGAGGAGGCGGACTTCGAGGAGGCGGGCTTCGAGGAGGCCGTGCCCGATGTGGTCGGCTTCGCGGCGGAGGACGCGCGAGCCGCGTCGGCGGCGGGGCGCGAGGCCGCGGCGCCCGCGGCGGCCCCAGTGCTCGCGGCGGCGCCGGCGGCGGCCGTCCCGGCGGTCCGCCCGCTCGGGGCCGCGTTCGTGCGGCGGCTCGCGGGGCGGGGCACCTCGAGGTCGACGTCCGCGTAGATGTCCGGCTCGACGTACTCGGCCGTGAGGGGCTCGACGCCCTCGGGCTCGGTCTCGCGCTCGCGTCCGTCGGTCATCCTCGCCTGCCTCCCGCGCCCGCTCGGGCGCACCGCCCTGATGGTACGCGCGCGGCGGGACGGCCCGGCTAGGGGATGCGGTGCGTCCACTCCCGCGAGGCGAACTTCGACGCGGCGAGCGCCTCGGCGGCCTCGAGCTCCTCGGGCCGCAGCTCGTCCATCTCGCCGCCGTGCTGGGCGCGGAAGGTGCCGATGAGCGAGTCGATGATCTCCGCGCGCGGCATGCCGGTCTGGCTGCGCAGCGGGCTCACGCGCTTCTTGGCCGAGGTCGTGCCCTTGTCGGAGAGCTTCTCGCGGCCGATGCGGAGCACGTCGACCATCGCGTCGGCGTCGATGTCGTAGCTCAGGGTCGCGTGGTGGAGCACGGCGCCCGAGCCGAGGCGCTTCTGCGCGGCGCCGCCGATCTTGCCCTGCGGCGAGGCGATGTCGTTGAGCGGCTGGTACGTCGCCTCGATGCCGAGGGCGTGGAGCCCGTCGAGCACCCACGCGTCGAGGAAGGCGTACGACTCCTGGAAGCTCATGCCCTGCACGAGCTCGACCGGCACGCAGAGCGAGTAGGTGACGACGTTGCCGGCCTCCATGAACATGGCGCCGCCGCCCGTGATGCGCCGGATGACCTCGACCCCGCGCCGCTCGGCGGCCTCGAGGTCGACCTCGTTCTTCACCGACTGGAACGAGCCGAGCACGACGGCCGAGGCCTCCCACTCCCAGAAGCGGAGGATCGGGCGCGAGCGGCCCGCGCCGACCTCCTCGGTGAGCACCTGGTCGAGGGCGACGTGCACGCGCGGCTCGAGCGGACCCGGGTGGAGGATGCGGAAGTCGAGCTCGCGCCAGTCGGCGGCGCGCGTCACGGCCCGGCGCACGACGATGCCGACGGCCTCGGGAGTGATGCCCATGAGCGTCGCGCCCTCGGGGATCGCGGCGGCGACGGTGCGCGAGATCTCCTCGGCGGACGACTGGATCGGCAGCCCCGCGAGCGCCGCGTTCATCGCCTCGAGCGCCTCGTCGGGGTCGAGGAAGAAGTCGCCCGCCAGGCGCGGCTCGGCGATGCGGCCGTCGCGCTCCTCGAGGTCGACGACCACGAGCTTGCCGCCGGGGACCTTGTATTCGCCGTGCATGGTGGCGGGCATGGGGGCCTCCTCGGTCGGGTGAGCTGGCGGGCTGGCGGGCGAGTCCAGGGTAGAGCGGCGCGGGGCTCTAGGCCCGCGGGAAGCGGCGGTCGAGCCAGGCGACGACGTCCGCGCGCACCTCGGCGGCGTTCGTCTCGTTGAGGGTCTCATGCCGGGCGCCCTCGTAGATGCGCAGCGTCACGTCGGAGTGCCCCCCGCGACGCCGGAAGGCGCGGGCGAGGGCGCGCGGACCGCGGACGCCGTAGCCGAGGGGATCCTCCGAGCCCGACATGACGAGGATCGGCACGTCGCCCGGCCCGCCCGGCATCCCCGCGCGGCGGGGGCGGCTGAGGAGCGCGAGGGAGTCGGTCGCCGACCACACGGGCGTCTCGGCGATGTCGAAGCAGTCCGGGTCGGCCGCGAAGGCGTCGCGGGCGGCCGCGTCGCGGGTGAGCCACTGGAGGCCCGTGGGGTCGGGCTCGAAGCGGGCGTTGAGGCGGCCGGGGTTGAGCCATCCGGGGAGGGCGAGCGTCGAGCCGCTGAAGATCGCGGCGGCGACGCGGCGGCCCTCCTTCGCGAGGAGGCGCTGGCCGAGGAGCGACCCCCAGGAGTGCCCGAAGAGCACGAGCGGCGCCCCGCGGAAGCGGTCGGCCGCGAGCGCCGCGACGTCGACGAGGGCGGCGAGCGCGCGGCGGTTGCCGCCGCGGCCGAGGCGGCCGAGGCGCCCCGCGCGGCGGCCGGTCTCGCCGTGGCCGAGCTGGTCCGGGGCGACGACGGCGAAGCCGGCCTCCGCGAGCGCGTCGGCGAAGGCGCCGTAGCGGCGCGCGTGCTCGCCCGCGCCGTGCGCGAGGAGCACGACGGCGCGCGGTGGGGCGCCGTCGGAGGACCGGCGCAGGTGCACGACGAGCTCCTCGCCGCCGCGCGTGCGGAGGAACTCGCGGTCGTCGAAGCCGCGGGAGGCGGCGGGCTCGCGGGCGGCGGCGGGCACGCGAGCGGGCTGCGGGCGCGCGGCGCCCAGGTCATCCGCCCGCATCACGCCTCGCGGGTGATCTCGACCTTGACGAACAGCTGCGAGGAGAACGGCCCCGCGTAGACGCCGCGCAGGGGCGGGACGTCGTTGTAGTCGCGGCCGCGGCCGACGAGCACGTGGCGCTCGCCGATCGGGATGTCGTTCGTCGGGTCCCAGCCGCGCCACTCGCCGTCCCAGTACTCGACCCAGGCGTGCGACTCGCCCGTCACCGTCTCGCCGATCGCGGCCTTCGGGCGCGGGTGGAGGTAGCCGGAGACGTAGCGGGCCGGGATGCCCGAGGAGCGCAGCGCGCCGAGCGCGATGTGCGAGATGTCCTGGCAGACGCCGCGGCGGTGCACCCAGGCCTCGCGCGCGGTCGTGCGCACGCCCGTCACGCCGCCCTCGTACTCCACCGCCTCGTGCACCTGCTTGAGGAGGTCCATCGCGACGACGCCGGGCTTCGCGCCCTTCGCCTTCGCGGCCTCAGCGAGGGCGATGACCTCGTCCGGCGGGAGCGTGAGGTTCGTCTGGGCGGTCTGCTCGACGAGCTCGACCGAGCGCTCGCGGGCGCGGTCGATCTCGTCCCAGCCGAGGTGCTCGACGCCGGCGGCGGGGCGCTCCCCCACCTCGATGAGGCTCGAGGCGGTGAGCGAGAGCTCGTCGTGCGCGTTGAGCACCTCGAAGGCCGTCACCTTCGTGCCCCAGTAGTCGACGTACATGTGCGTCGAGGTGAGGGGCGAGATGTCGAGGTGCGAGAAGAGGACGAACTGGCCGTCGACGCCCGAGGGCAGCATGCGCGCCTCGTTGTACGAGGTGTTGACCTCGCCCGCGTAGCGGAAGCCCGTCGAGTGCTTGATGCGGATGCGGCTCATGCGTGCTCTCCCACCCAGCTCGGCGCGGTGATCGCGGGGAAGTAGCGCTGGCGGATCGCCTCGGAGGCGGCCGAGGAGGCCTCCTGCACGCCCTCCATGTAGCGCGGCAGATCGGCCAGCGTGTCGTGGATGGGTCGGTACTCGAGGTCCGATCGGATCTGCCCGAGGAGGCGCTGCGCCTGGTCGGTGACCCCCACGCGTCCCTGGCGCTCGTGGCGGGGCTGGATGTCGTAGAGGCAGGTGAGCGCCGTCGACACGGAGAAGAGGATCGAACGCGGGAAGAGGCGGTCGAGGAGGAGGAACTCCGCCGCGTTCGCCGCCGAGGGCATGCCGCGGTAGGTGCGCAGGTACGCCTCGTACGCGCCGCAGGAGCGGAGGATCGTCGTCCAGCTCGCGCCCGAGGCCTCGGTGAGCGAGCGCGTGGCGAGCAGGCGCGCGGTCATGTCCGCGCGCTCGAGCGAGCGGCCGAGAATCATGAACTGGTAGGCGTCGTCGCGGCTCGAGGCCGACTCGACGATGCCGACCGCGAGGGCCGTGCGCTCGCGGATCCAGTCGAAGAGATCGTGGACCTTCTCGGGGCGCACGCCGAAGGGCATCCGCGCGTGGGTGGTGTTGAGCACCTCCCAGAGGTCGGTCGAGACGATCTCGCGGGCGCGGCGGGCGTTCTCGCGCGCGGCGTTCACCGAGTACGCGATGGACGCCGGCTGCTGGCGGTTCGTCGCGAGCAGGGAGAAGACGTCCGCGCGGGTGAGCTCGCGCTCGGGCTCGACGTTCGCGGCGCCCATGACCGAAAGGAGCGAGCGGCAGGCCGTCGACTCGTCGACCCAGGGGTCCTCGAGGAGGAGCTGGAGGTGGACGTCGAGGATGCGGGCGGTGCCGTCGGCCCGCTCGATGTAGCGGCCGATCCAGAAGAGGGATTCGGCGATGCGGCTCAGCATGCGTCGCGGCCTTCCTGTCGGGCGCGGGCGGGGGCGGTGGCGGTCGAGGGCAGCGACTGGGTCTGCGTCATGGTGCCGAGCGTCTGCGACTGCGTCATCCCGTCGCGGCCCTGCTGCTGCGTCTGCTGCTGCTCGCGCTTCGTGGGGGCGTCGGCCGGCATGTGGTCCTGCGCGTGCGGGATGATCCGCAGCACGCCCGTCGTCGGGTGCGCGGTCTCGGTGTGGTCGGCCTGGTCGTCGAGCAGCTCCTCGACGCCGTGCGGGGTCTGGGTCTGGAACGAGCGCTCGTGGCCGACGACCCAGGTGTCCTTCGAGCCGCCGCCCTGCGAGGAGTTCACGACGAGCTGGCCCTCGGGGAGGGCGACGCGCGTGAGGCCGCCGGGCAGCACCCACACGTCGTTGCCGTCGTTCACCGCGAAGGGGCGGAGGTCGGCGTGGCGGGGGCGCATGCCCTCCTCGACGAGGGTCGGGATCGTCGAGAGCTGCACGACCGGCTGCGCGATCCAGCCGCGCGGGTCGGCGAGGAGCTTCCGGCGCATCTCGTCGAGCTCCTCCTTCGAGGCGCGCGGGCCGATGAGCAGGCCCTTGCCGCCCGAGCCGTCGACCGGCTTCACGACGAGCTCGTCGAGGCGGTCGAGCACCTCCTCGAGGGCCTCGGGCTCCTCGAGGCGCCAGGTGTCGACGTTCTGGATGATCGGGTCCTCGCCGAGGTAGTAGCGCGTGAGGTCCGGCACGTAGGTGTAGACGAGCTTGTCGTCGGCGACGCCGTTGCCGACGGCGTTCGCGATCGTCACGTTGCCGAGGCGGGCGGCCATCATGAGGCCGGGCGAGCCGAGCATCGAGTCGCGGCGGAACTGCAGCGGGTCGAGGAAGTCGTCGTCGACGCGGCGGTAGATGACGTCGACGCGGCGCGGGCCCGAGGTCGTGCGCATCCACACGCGGCCGTTCGAGCAGAACAGGTCGCGGCCCTCGACGAGCTCGACGCCCATCGTGCGGGCGAGGAGCGTGTGCTCGAAGTACGCCGAGTTGTAGACGCCCGGGGTGAGGACGACGACGGTGGGGTCGTCGATGCCGTCGGGAGCCGAGGCCCGCAGCGCGCCGAGGAGGCGGTGCGGGTAGTCGCCGACGGGGCGCACGCGCATGCGGGCGAACAGCTCCGGGAGCGTCTGCGCCATGGCCCGGCGGTTCGAGATGACGTAGCTCACGCCCGAGGGGACGCGGACGTTGTCCTCGAGGACGCGCATCGCGCCGTGCTCGTCGCGGATGAGGTCGATGCCCGAGACCTGGATGCGCACGCCGTTCGAGGAGCGGATGTTCCGCGCGACGCGGTGGTAGTGGGTGCTCGAGGAGACGAGCTTCGCGGGGACGAGGCCGTCCGCGATCGCCGTCTGCTCGCCGTACACGTCGTCGAGGAAGGCCTCGAGCACGCGCACGCGCTGCTTGATGCCGGCCTCGATCGTCTGCCATTCGGCGCGCTCGATGACGCGCGGGACGACGTCGAGGGGGAAGGCCCGCTCCTCGCCCGCGAAGTCGAAGGTGACGCCCTGCGCGAGGTACGAGTCGGCGAGCGAGTCGGATCGCTGGCGCAGCTGCTCCTGGGTGAGCCCGGAGAGCACGTCGTAGAGGTCCTTGTAGGTGCGCCGAGGCTCGAGCGCGGTGTCGTCGGAGGCGTCGCTCGCGGCGAACATCTCGTCGTACGGCTCCATCGCCGTCGTCTCGCGCTGCCTGGCGATCGCGCTGCCGTAGCCGTCGAAGAGGTCGCCCATGCGATCAGCGTAGTGCGCGATGCGGGGCCTTCCTGACGGGCTTCCTGACGGGGTTCCCGAGAGGGGCGGGGACGGGTCTACAGGCCGCCGCGGTCGCCGCGGGGGCGGCCGGGCTCGCGGCGCGGCTCGGCGCGGCGGCCGGGGCCCTCGGGCGGGTCGAAGGCGCGGGTCACGCCGATCCCGCCGCCGAGGGTCCAGGCGAGCACGCCTGAGGCGATGACGGCGAGGGTGAGGCCGAAGTTCGGGGTGAAGCCCTGGTCGAAGCCCGTGAAGCCGAGCAAGGCGGCGCCGGCGACGAGGAGGATCGCGCCGGCCCAGCCCCAGCCGCGAAAGGCGCGCCAGCCGGCGGCCTTCGCCTCGGGCGCGAGCGTCGGCTGGACGAGCCGTTCCCCGCTCCCGCGGGGCGGACGGGAGGCTGCGTCGACGCCCTTGCGGATGCCGCGCTCGAGCGCGACGACGACGAGGACGGCGGCGAGGACCATCCCGGCGCTCGCGATCCAGATGAGGGGCATCAGCGCTGCGCCCCCTCGGGGCGGGCGCCGGCCTCGATGCGCAGGCCGGTGCCGGCGTCGAAGAAGTGGAGCCGCTCGGGGCGCGGGCGGAGCCGGATCCTCTCGCCGGCGACGGGCGCGCGGCGCGGGTCGACGGCGGCGACGATCTGGTGCGCGGGGGCGGCGGCGTCCGCGGTGCCCTCTGCTCCCGCGGCGCCCTCTGCTCCCGCGGCGCCCTCCGCGCTCGCGCCCGCGAGGCGGCCGTAGGCGAAGGCCTCGGCGCCGAGCCACTCGACGAGGGTCACGTCGAGCTCGATGCCGCCCTCCGGGTCGACGAGGAGATCCTCGGGCCGGACGCCGACCGTGAGCTCGCGGGGCGCGCCGGCCGGGACGCGCAGCTCCTCGGCGCCGATCCGCACGATCCCGCCCTCCTCGGCCGTCGCGGCGATGAGGTTCATGGGGTTCTGGCCGATGAAGCCGGCGACGAAGGCGTTCGCGGGGCGGTCGTAGAGCTCCGCGGGGGCGGCGACCTGCTGGAGCACGCCGTCCTTGAGCACCGCGACGCGGTCGCCGAGGGTCTGCGCCTCGTCCTGGTCGTGGGTGACGTAGATCGTCGTCGTCCCGAGGCGAGCCTGGAGCTCCTTGATCTGCGCGCGCGTCTGGCGGCGAAGCTGGGCGTCGAGGTTCGAGAGCGGCTCGTCCATGCAGAACACCGCGGGTTCGCGGACGATCGCGCGGCCCATCGCGACGCGCTGCTTCTGGCCGCCCGAGAGCTGCGAGGGGCGGCGGTCGAGGAGCTGCCCGATGTCGAGCATCGCGGCCGTCTCCTCGACGCGCTTCGCGATCTCGGCCTTCGGGGTGCCCTTGAGCTTGAGCGAGAACGCCATGTTCTGCGCGACGGTCATGTGCGGGTAGAGGCCGTAGTTCTGGAACACCATGGCGATGTCGCGGTGCTCGGGCTCGACGCCCGCGAGGTCCTTGCCGTCGAGGAGGATCCGGCCGTCGGTGATCGCCTCGAGGCCGGCGAGCATGCGCAGCGCCGTCGACTTGCCGGAGCCCGAGGGTCCCACGAGGACGAGGAACTCGCCGTCGGCGATGTCGAGGCTCAGCGCGTCGACCGAGGGCTTCGCCGCCTTGTCGTAGACGAGCGTCGCGCGGTCGAAGGTGACGCTGGCCATGCTGCTCCTGCTCCCTCCGGCAGGCACGTGCCGGACGATCCGTCGAGGGTGGTCCTTCGAGGGTACTCGGGCGGAGGGAGGGCGGACGGCCGGGCGTTAGGGCAGCGGGGCCGACTCGGGCTCCGGGTCCGGGCCGTCCGCGAACACCTTGCCCGGGTTGAGGATGCCGAGCGGGTCGAAGACGCGCTTGATCTCGCGCTGGATGACGTACTGCCGCTCCCCCAGCTCGTCGCCGAGCCAGCGGCGCTTGAGCACGCCGATGCCGTGCTCGCCGGAGAGGGTGCCCCCGAGGCGGAGGGCGGCGGTGAACATCTCGGCCGCGGCGTCCCAGATGCGCTCGGGGACGTCGTCCGCCGAGCCCTCGAAGACGAAGGTCGGGTGGAGGTTGCCGTCGCCCGCGTGGGCCGGGGTCGGGATGAACACCTCGTAGCGGCGCGAGATGTCGTCGATGATCTCGAACATCTCGACCATGCGGTCGCGCGGGACGGCGATGTCCTCGACGAGCATCGCGCCGCCCATCGCCTCGAGGGCGGGGAATCCCCTGCGGCGCACGTCGACGAGGCTCGCGGCGGCCTCGGGGTCGGTCGTCACCTCGACCTCGGCGCCCGCGGCGCGCGCGAGCTCGGCGATCCGCTCGGCCTCGCCCAGCGCGTCCGCGCCGTCGGTCTGCACGAGGAGGTACGCGTCGCCGCGGCTCGCGAGGTCGACGCCCGTGAACTCGGAGGTCGCGCGGAGCATCTTGTCGTCGAGGAGCTCCATGATCGCGGGGCGCAGGCCCGCGCGGGTGACCTCCGCGGCGGCGCCGGCGGCCGCGGCGATCGTCGGGAAGTAGCAGCCGATCGTCGGGACCGTGCCCGTGATCGCGGGGCGCACCTTGAGCGTCGCCTCGACGATGACGCCGAGGGTGCCCTCCGAGCCGATCATGAGCGCGCAGAGGTCGAGCCCAGTCACGCCCTTCACCGTGCGGTGGCCGACCTCGAGGAGCTCGCCGTCCGCGAGCACGATCTTGAGGGCGAGGACGGCCTCGCGAGTGACGCCGTACTTCGCGCAGAGCAGGCCGCCCGCGTTCATGGCGATGTTGCCGCCGACGGAGGAGATGTCCTTGGAGGCAGGGTCCGGCGGCCACCAGAGGCCGTGCTCGGCGAGGATCGCGTTGAGCTCGCCGTTGAGGATGCCGGGCTCGACGACGCAGAGCTGGTTGTCGGCCGAGATCTCGAGGACCTTCCGCATGCACGCCGTCGAGAGGACGATCTCGCCCTCGCCCGCGATGGCGCCGCCGGCGAGGCCGGAGCCGGCGCCGCGCGTGACGACGGGCGTGCGGGTCGCGGTGGCGATGCGCATCGTCGCCTGCACGTCCTCGACCGTCTCGGCGCGGACGATCGCGATCGGGCGGCCCTTGGCGAGCGTGCCGGCGCGGTCCGTGCGGCACGCCTCGAGCGCCTCGGGATCGACATCGACCCGCGCGCCGAGCTCCGCCTGCAGCCTGCCGAGGACGTCGTCGTCGTTCATGCCGTCAACGCTAGCCCCCGCGCCGGGCCGCAGGCCCCGCCCTCGCGCCGGGCCGCAGGCCCCGCCCTCGCGCCGTTCCAGATTCCCACCCACGCGGCGCGCAGGGAAATATCCGACCTCCACCCCGTCTGGGTGGATTTCTCGGGGCCGCCCGGCTCGGCCTGTGGACAACCGCCCGCCGTCTTCACCCGGATCGGGCTATCTGGTGCACATGGATCGAATCGATCGCGAGCTCGCGCACGGGGCGGGCATCGTCTCGCTCCGCGCGCTCGTCGCCGGCGGTCTGCCCCGGGAGGAGGCGAAGGCCGCCGTCCGCCGCCGTGGCCTGACGCGGCTCCGCCCCGGCTGGTTCGCGGCGGCAGGCGCCGACCCGGAAGCCTGCCGGGCCGTCGCGGCGGGCGGCGCGCTCACGTGCGTCGACGCCCTCAAGCGGCTCGGGTGCTGGGTGCCTCCCTCGGCATCCGGGCTCCACGTCAGATTCGCCGACCGAGCGCCGACCGCCGCGCACCCGTCCCTGGCGACGCACGTGATGCCGAGGTCGACCGGGGTGAAACCGGTCCTGGCGGCCATCGACCCCGCGGACCTGGCGGCGATCTGCCTCGTCCGCTGCATCCCGCGCGACGACGCGGTCGCCGTCTTCGACAGCGCTCTTCGGCTCGGGGCGATCGACGCCGGCTCACTCGACCGCGTGCTCCGGGCGTCGCAGGCCGGCGGGCTCATCGCGGAGGCGCTCGACCCCTCCGCGGAGTCCGGCATCGAGAGCTACCTTCGCCTGCTCCTCCGTCGCCTTCGCCTCGACTTCGCCGTGCAGGTGAGGATCGTCGGCGTCGGCCGGGTCGATTTCCTCGTCGGCGATCGGCTGGTGATCGAGGCGGACGGCCGCGCCTGGCACTCGCAGCCCGCCGCCATCCAGCTCGATGCGGACCGCGCGAACGCCCTCCGTCGCCTCGGCTTCGACATCCTCCGCTTCACCTACGCCGACATCATCCACGAACCCGACAAGGTCGCGCAGACGATCATGACGGCGGTGCGGCGCCGAGACCACCGCTGGACCGACACCAACCGGACCTGGGCCCGCTTGGGGCTGCCGGACCCCAACCTCGGGCCGGCCGAGTCGCCCGCCGCGCTCCGCTGGGCCGCCCGACGAACCGCCTGATACTCCAGATCTCCACCCAGACGAGGCAGACGCCGAGTATTTCCGTGTGCCGCGAGCGGGTGGGAATCTGGCAGCCGGCGGGCGCGCGGGGACGCGCGGCTATCCGTGAACGGGGTTGCCGGGGTCGGAGATGGGGGCGGAGGGGTCGACGAGCTTCTCGTGGGGGAAGAGCTCGGCGACGAGGTCATCGGGCTCGCCGAAGCGGTGGGCGCGGAGCGAGATCGACTGCTCGCGGAGGAACGGGAGGAGCTCGACGCGGCCGGCGGGCGTGACCGGGTCGGACCAGACCGAGGCGTCCGCGTCGGCGCCGAGCGCCTGACAGACCGAGCCGCGGCCGCCGCCGACGAGGCGGATACGGAGGGAGTCGCCGCCGCCCGCCTCGAGGCGCGCGAGGAACGCGGCGTCCGTCTCGTCGCGGACCGTGATGCCCCAGGCCTCGACGAGCGTCCGCAGCGGGGCGGGCACCTCGATGCCGGTCGTGAGGTCGACGCGGCGCGAGCGGGCGATCTGCGAGGCGACGAGCAGGCGCACGAGCTCCGCGAGCTCGGCCCCCTCCTGCACACGGATCGTCGCCGGCACCGGCACGTAGCGGAGCAGGTTCCGCTCGAACGGCAGGCTCGTCACGTCGGCCGCCTCGCCGAACTCCTCGTTCCAGGCGATCTGGTCCGAGAGCGCGCTGCGGCGCACGACCTCGAACTCCTCGTAGGCGAGGTGCGTCTGCGCCGCCTCGATGAGCTCGCGGGCGCGCGGCTCGAGCCCGCGCAGGTGAAGGGTCTGCGACTGCTCGCCGTGGTCGGGGCGCCACGAGCCGAGCGAGATGAGCTGGTTCGGTCCGCCCGACTTGTAGCGGGTGCCGACGTTCGAGCGCTTCCAGCCGCCGAAGGGCATGCGCTGCACCTGGTTGCCGAGCAGGTCCCGGTTCACGTAGAGGTTGCCCGCCTCGACGCGTCGGATCCACTCGGCGATCTCGGTGCGGTCGCGCGAGTGGAGGCCCGCGGAGAGGCCGTACGCGGTCGCGTTCTGCATCCGGATCGCCTCGTCGAGGGTGAGCGCTGTCATGACGCCGATGACCGGCGCCGCGAAGCTCGTCGTGTGGACGAAGGAGCCGGGTTGCACGCCGAGGCGGATGCCCGGCGTCCACAGCCGCCCCGTGTCGTCGAGCTGGCGCGGCTCGACGAGCCACGACTCGCCCTCGCCAAGCTCCCCGAGCGCGTAGCGGAGCTGCCCGGTCGCCGGACGCGCGAGCGGCCCGACGATCGCCGAGGGGTCGCTCGGGTAGCCGACGCGGATCGAGGCTGCGGCGTCGGCGAGCAGCTCGAGGAAGCGCTCCGAGCGCCCGAGCGAGCCGACGAGGATGACCGTCGAGAGGTGCGCGGGCGTCTGCCCGGTGCCGACGAAGGCGCTGCGGACGATGTCCCACGCGGCGTCCTCGAGGTCGGCCGAGGGCGCGACGATCATCGCGTTCTTCCCGCTCGCGCCGCCGATGAGCGGGAGGTCCTTGCGCCATCGGAGCATGTCGCGCGCCGCCTCCCACTCGCCCGTGAGGAGCACGCGCTCGACGCGGCGGTCGGTGACGAGCTCGCGCGAGAGCGCCTCGTCGCTGAAGCGGTCGTCGTCGCAGACGGCGAGCTGCACGAGATCCTGCGGCAGCTCGGCGTCCCAGAGCACGCGCGCGAAGACGGCGTGGGCGCGCATGACGCCGGGCTCGGACTGCAGGATGACCGCCGAGCCCGCCGCGAGCGCCCCGAAGGTCGACGAGGCCGAGGCCGAGAGGTTCGCGATGCCGGAGGGGACGACGAGCGAGATGCCGACGGGCGAGAACGCGGCCCCCTGCATCCGGTCGAGCTGGCGGGCGAGGTGGGCGGAGTGGCTCGCGAAGTCGATGACGCGGCTGAGCTCGTGGTCGACCTCGTTGAAGGGCGTCCCGGACTCGCTCATGACCGTCTCGATGAGGCGGGCGCGGTTCGCCTCGAGCGCCTTCGCGACCTTCTCGAGCACGGCGGCGCGCTCCCAGCCGGGGCGCTCGCCCCACGGCCCGCTCGCGGCCTTCGCGGAGGCGAGGAGGTCCTCGATCTGCTCGGCGCTGCGGACGCGGTGGTGCTCGGCCTCGGCGATGCCGAGCTCGCTGCGGGCGACGCGGCGCTGGATGCGCAGGCCCCACTCGCGGTTCGCCGCGATCGACGGGTCGGTGGCCGGCGCGTGCCGGAAGGTGTTGCGGAGGATGCGTCCGCGGCGCAGGCCCAGCACGACCTGCGTGAGGCCGGGCAGCGGGCCCGACTCGGCCGGGTTGCCCTCGAGCTCGGGGAGCGCGGAGCCGGGCGCGGCGGCGCGGTCGGCGGCCATCCGGCCCCCGCTCTCGCGGACGCGCTCGTAGCCCGGGTCGTCGTCGGCGAAGATCCCGGCGGGGAAGAGCTCGAGCTCGATGCCGGCGGTGACCGTCGCGGCGTCGTCGGCATCGACGCGCTCCTGCGAGCGGAGCGGGCCGGTCGCGAGGGCGCCGCGGGAGCCGACCGCGTCGAGGAGGCGGATGTCGTCCGGGTGGCCGCCGTCGGCGTCGCGGCTCGCGGCGCGCGCTCCGCGGGGCAGGATGGCCGTCCGCTCGAGCCCCGCGAGCGCCGCGGCCTTCGCCCGCACGCGCCCCACGAGGTACGGCACGGCGGCGCGCAGGGTCGCGTCGGGCGCGAGCGGGGCGCGGAGCACGAGCTGGCAGCCCGAGTCGGCGAGGCGGCCGAGCGCCTCGGCGCGCTCGCCCCAGGGCAGGACGATCCGCAGCGAGGCGAGGAGGCGCCGGGCCTCGGCGAGCGAGAGGGCGAGCGCCTGGTCGCGCCAGTGCGGGGAGTCGAGCTCGACCCGCACGGCGTTCGCGTGCTCGGGGTCGAGGAGGAGGTCGAGGAGGCGCGCGACGCTCGCGTCGACCTCCTCCTCGCTCGCGAAGCTCGCGAGCGCCCAGCCGTGCTCGGCGGCGGCGATCCGCTCGCGGCCGATGGAGGCCTCGCGGGTGACGGCGAGGATGATGGGGGCGCCGAGGTCCTCCCGCCGAAGGTGGGCGAGGCCGGCGAGGCGGCGGGCGAGGCCGATGCTCTCCGGGAAGGCGGCGGGGATCGTGAGGCCGAGCTGGGCGTCGCGCAGCTCGGGCAGCGCGATGAGGCGCTGGAGCACGGCGACGCCGAGCTCGAGGTGCTCGGAGCGCGAGACGCGGAGCATGACGCGGCGCGGCTGGGCGAGCGAGGCGCCGAGGTGCACGATCGGCGCGACGCGGGCGGCGAGGCGCTCGACGACGCCGTCCATGTCCCAGAGGTCGAGGGCGGGCTCGAGGGAGGCGAGGTCGAGGTCGAGCTCGTCGACGTGCGGCTCCTCGGCGAGGACGGTGCAGCGGGCGAGGCGCTCGCGGAGGCCCTGCTCGCCGAGGATGCGGCGGCCGAGCGGGAGGGCGCGGATGAGGGCGCCGTGCTCGCGCGCGCTCGCGAGGGCGGCCGAGCGCGCCTCGGGGTCGACGTCGAGGACGACCTCGTCGCCGAAGACGCCGCGCGTGGTGCTGCCGATCGCGCGGACGGCGACCCAGGGAAGGCCCGGGCCGACGAGGGCGCCGATGCGGAGGGCGCGGCGGGTGCGGCGGCGCAGGCCCAGCGGGAGGCGCTGCGAGAGGTCGCCGAGGCCGTTGCCGCGGGCGATCGCGTTGTCGGGGCGGACGACGTCGTCGAGGAGGTCGAGGAGGAACCGCTCGCCGTCGGGCTCGCGGAGGGCGCGATCGAGGTCGCCGCTCGGATCGGCGGCGTCGCGGGCGCGGGCGGAGGAGGCCTCGAACACCGCCTGCTCGGCGGTGCGCTGGGCCTCGTCGGCGGCCTCGCGCCAGGCGGCGAGGCGGGCGAGGGCGGCGGGCACGGCGTCCGTCATCTCGGAGGCCTGCGGGGCGACGTCGAGGACGGGGAGCGCGGCGGTGGGCGGCTCGGGGTCGTCGGCGAGGGGGCGGATGGCGGGGGCGGGGGCGTCCGCGGCGTGCTGGTCGTCGTGCCGGGCGCCGTCGTGCCGGGCTTCGGCGTCGGGCTCCGGCGCCTCGGACGGCGCCTCCGGCTGGTCCGCCTCCGCCGGCTCGATCTCGGCCTGCTCGCCCGCGTGCTCCACGACCTCCGTCGGGTCGGTGTCGACGTCGAGGTACTCGCCGTCCTCGCCGCGCGTCTGCGGGGTGGGGAGGTCCTCCGGCTCGTCGTCCGGCGCGAGGTCGACGGGGCGCTCGCCCGCGGCGGCGGCCGCGAGGGCCTCGCGGTCGAGGCGCTCGACGTGCTCGCCGGCGTCGGCCGCGGCGTCCGCGTCCTCGGCCGCCGCCTCGCCGCGGCGCTCGCGGATGGAGCGCACGAGCTCGGCGCGCTCGACGCGGCGCGCGGTGACCTCCTCGAGGTCGCGCCCCTCGATGCGCGCCCGGTGCGGCGGGCGGTCGGCCCCCGAGGTGCGGTCGGCGCTGGCGTCTCCGGGCAGGGGGGTGTCGACCATGCTTCGAGGGTAACGACGGGATCTCGGCGCGGGCCGCGCGCGCCGGGGACACGCCGAGGCCAGCTTCCCGACCATCCGATCCCCTACCCTGCCTCGCGACGGATGCCCGGCCCCGCGCATCCGCCCGACGACCGCCCAGCGTCTGGAGACGACGTGACGACCGCCTCGAACACCAAGCTCGCGATCATCGGCGCCGGGAGCGTCGGCTCCTCGCTCGCCTACGCCGCGCTCATCCGCGGCTCGGCCCGCGAGATCGCGCTCTACGACATCGACCGCCCGAAGGTCGAGGCCGAGATCCTCGACCTCGCGCACGGCACCCAGTTCACCGGATCGAGCGAGATCCACGGCGGCGACGACCTCGAGGTCGTCGCGGACGCCGACATCGTCATCATCACGGCCGGCGCGAAGCAGAAGCCCGGCCAGACGCGCCTCGACCTCGCGGCGACGAACGTGCGCATCCTCGAGGACCTCATGCCGAAGCTCGTCGAGGCGGCGCCGGACGCCGTGTACGTGCTCGTCACGAACCCGTGCGACGTGCTCACCGTCGTCGCGCAGCGGATCTCCGGCCTGCCGAGCAGCCGCGTCCTCTCGAGCGGCACGCTGCTCGACACCTCGCGCCTGCGGTGGATCCTCGCGAAGCTCGCGGGCGGCGTCTCGCCCTCCTCGGTGCACGCGATGATCGTCGGCGAGCACGGCGACTCGGAGTTCGCGCTCTGGTCGCAGGCCACGATCGGGCCCGTGCCGATCCTCGAGTGGGAGCGCGACGGCGAGCTGCCGTTCAACGAGGCGGAGCTCGAGCGCATCGCGAAGGACGTCCGCGAGGCGGCGTACCACGTCATCGCGGGCAAGGGCGCGACGAACTACGCGATCGGCCTCTCGGGCGCGCGCCTCGTCGAGGCGATGCTCCGCGACGAGCGGGCGATCGTGCCGGTGTCGAGCGTGCTCGACGGCGAGTGGGGCATCCGCGGCGTCGCGCTCTCGGTGCCGACGCTGCTCGACCGGCACGGGGTGCGGCAGATCCTCGAGGTGCCGATGTCGAAGCTCGAGCGGCGGCGGCTCGAGGCCTCGGCGGAGACGATCGCGGGCGCGCTGCGGGAGCTGGGGATCGAGCGGTAGGGCGCGCGGGGATCGGCGCGGGCGGGGCCGGCGCGAGGGCTCGCTACCTTAGCCCTTCGAGCATCCCCGGCTCGAGCACGCCCGATTCGCCCCGGATGGCCTTCGCCGCGAGCGCCATCGCCCGCTCGAGGATCGCCCTCGCCTCGGCGTCGTCGATGGGCGGCCCGAAGCGCGCCAGCTCGCTCGCCGCGACGGCCGTGACGAGGTCGCCGGCGCCCGAGGGGCTCGCGATGGGGCCCTCGCCCGTCGCGATCGGGACGTGGACGTCGATCCCCTCGCGCGTCACCCAGCGGGATCCCGCCTCGCCCTCGGTCGCGAGGACGTGCGCGGCGCCGAGGTCGAGCAGGTGGCTCGTCACCTCGTCGAGGGGCGCCGCGAAGAGGAGCTCGGCGTCGCGAGACGAGAGGTGCACGAGGAGGGCGCTCGAGGCGTGCCGCTCGAAGTTCGCGCGGTAGGCGGCGGCGTCCTCGACGAGGCCCGATCGCGGGTTCGCGTCGAGCACGAGACGCAGCTGCGGGCTCGCGAGGTGCTCGAGGAGGCGCCGGTGCTGGCGGCGGTCGTCGAAGGGGAAGCCGGCGACGACGACCAAGGGCGCGCGGGCGATCGCGGCCTGCTGCACCTCGTCGAAGCGGACGCGCCGGCCGCGGGCCGCCTCGCTGAACTCGACGTCGATCCGCTTCTTCTTCTCGGCGAGGACGACCCGTCCGGTGCCGCGCTCGGCGTCGACGCTCGGCAGGAGCGGGACGCCGGCGTCGCGGAGGGCGCGGCGGAGGGCCTTGCCGTCGTCGTCCTTGCCGAGCGGGGCGATGAGGACGCAGGGATCCCCCAGGCGGGCGAGGTCGATCGCGACGCGGAGCGCGCCGCCGCCGGGGCGCTCGCGGGCGGGCGCCTTGCGGGGGCGCAGCTCCTCGACGAGGGCGTCGCCGAGGACGGCGATCGGGTCGAGCGGCTCGGGGGCGGCGACGTCCTCGTGCGGCATGGCTCGGATTGTGGCATGCGCGCGCGACGGGGCGGTTGCGCACTGCAGGTGGTTGAGGAGCCGCCGCAGGCGGCGTCTCGAAACCACCGGCGGCACGGCCCGCCGTCCGGGGTGGTGGTTTCGAGACGGCCGCTGCGCGGCCTCCTCGACCACCGAGTTCGGCTGCTGCTAGATCGCCCGGTGGTCCTGGATGGTCATGCGCGGCCCGCGGCGGGGCTTGCCGCGGCCGGAGAGCATGAGCAGCCGGACGACCCGCTGCCGCTGCCCCCGCCAGGGCTCGAGGAGCTCGCGCATGCCCTCGTCGTCGACGGGGCCGCCGGTGAAGGCCCATCCGACGTGGGCGGCGAGGTGGTAGTCGCCGAAGCTCGGGGCATCCGGATCGCCGTGGGAGCGCTGGGTCGTCTCGGCCGCGGTCCACACTCCGACGCCCCGGAGGGAGCGGAGGCGGCGCGTGATCTCCTCGCCGCCGCGGGCGCCGGGGATGGCGGCGGCCCGCTCCGCGGTGCCCGTCCGCGCGCCCGTAGCCGGCTCCGGCCTCGCGCGCGCCTCGAGCCCGTCGAGGCCGAGCGTCCGCTCGAGCGCGCTCGCGACCTCGGCGGCGCGGAGGAGGGTCGTCGTCCGGGAGGAGTCGACGCCGGCCCGGTGCCAGGCCCACGAGGGGATGCTCCGCCACTGCTCGGGGCGCAGCGGCATGGTCATCCCGGGCGGCACGAGCTCGGCCGGCCCGAACGGCGGGTCCGCGTACGCGCGGTGGAGCGCCGCCCAGGCCCGGTGGGCCTCGACGACGGTGATCTTCTGCTCGAGGATCGCGGGCGCGAGCGACTCGAAGACGGCGTTCGTGCGGCACAGCCGAAGACCCGGGTGTCGGCGCGCCGTCTCCGCGAGCCAGGGATGCCCGGCGAGGTCGAGCTCCTCGCGCGCGTCGCCGCGGCCGAGGAGCTCCGGCGCGTCGGCGACCGCCTGCTCGGCGCCGGGACCCCAGGCGACGACGCGCGCCCCGTCGCGGACCGGCCGGACGACGAGCGTCGCCCCGCCGCCGCGCAGGGTCGTGAGCCAGACGTCGCCCGTCCGGAGGTCGAGCTTCGCGACGGGGTTGGAGCGGCCGCGCAGGAGCGGGCCGAGGGTGAGCCGCACGTCGAGCGGATCGGCGGGGCGGTAGACGGTCTCCGCGCGCGGGACCGGCGCGGCTGGAGCCTCGGGCCGCAGGCGCTGCCGGCCGAGCGCCGGCGGGCGCGCGAGGGCGCGGCCCGCAGGCGGATGCTGCGGGAGGTGCGGGCGCCGGGGGCGCGCGCCGATCGCGGGCGAGGTCATGGCGTCGACGCTAGGCGGGGCCGCGGACATTACGAGGAGGCCGCGGGCGCGGCGACGAGCGCGGGCGCGGAGGGCGCTGTTCGACAGGGCATCCGGCTCCCGCCATCCGCCCCGCGGCGGCGCCTAGCGCTCGGGCTCGTCGTCCCAGACGCTCGGGTACTCCGCGCGCGAGGGCGGCAGCTTCGTGTCCTCGCCCCAGCGCAGCACCCACTCCGGCACGCGGTCCGGCAGCGTCGCGAGGGCCGGGATCTGCGCCTGCATCTGCGCCGGCGTGAGCGTGCCCTCCTTCGAGAGGAAGCGGCAGCGCAGGATCGTCTTCGCGTGCACCTCGCCGTCGACGACGAAGCGGTGCTCGACGTAGATCGCCTTCGCGTCGGCGCCGAGCAGGCGCGTCTCGATGACGAGCTGCTGGCCGAGGTGGAGCGTGCGGCGGTAGGTCGTCGTCGAGTTCGCGATGATCGGGTACCAGCCGCGGCGTCCGAACGCCTTCCACAGGCCCGTCCGGAGCATCCAGTCGAGGCGGCCGAGGTCGGCGAGCGTGAGGTACGTGCCGTTGTTCACGTGCCGGTACCAGTCGAGGTCGCCGACGACGACGCGCAGCGGCGTGCGGCAGACGTCGTCGATGCCGAGCCTCGGCGCGCGGAGGGCGCGGAGCCAGACGAGGAGCATGCGGATCGGGTACTTCACCCGCGGAAGGCTAGGCGAGGCGGGCGAACCGCGCAGGTCGATTGGAGGTGCGCGACAAGCCGGCGCGCGGATGACGACGATACGCTCGCGCCATGACGCGCGGATATCTGGCGACGGTGCAGGGGCGGGACATCGAGGTCGAGTTCCGGGATCTCTCCGACGAGGAGCTCGGCATGGCCGGGGCCCCCGAGGGGGGCGACGTCGACCTCGAGGTGCTCTGGTCGTGCCTCAACTACAAGGACGGGCTGCTGCTCGCCGGGAAGCCCGGCGTCGCGCGGGCGGAGCGGCTCGTGCCGGGCATCGACGTCGTGGGGCGGGTCATCCGCTCGAGCGATGACGGATGGCGGGAGGGCGAGGTGGGCGTCATCGTCGGCGCGGGCCTCGGCGAGGAGCGCGACGGCGGGCTCGCCGAGCGCTGCCGCGTGCCGGGCGCGCTCCTCACGCGCATCCCGGATGCCCTCGCCCCGCGCGACGCCGCCGCGATCGGCACGGCCGGCTTCACCGCCCAGCTCGCCGTGCGCGCGCTCGAGGCGCACCCGGGCGCGCTCGACGGGCCCGTGCTCGTGACGGGCGCGGCGGGCGGCGCCGGCTCGATCGCCGTCCACCTGCTCGCGCGGCTCGGCGCGCACGTCGTCGCCTCGACGGGGCGCGTCGAGGAGGAGGGGCCGCGGCTGCGGTCGCTGGGCGCGGCCGAGGTCGTCGATCGCGCGGAGCTCGGCGCGGAGCTCGGAAAGCCCATGCAGCGCGAGCGCTGGTCGGCGGTCGTCGACTCGGTCGGCTCGACGACGCTCGCGAACGCGATCGCGCAGACCCGGCGCGAGGGGATCGTCGCCGCCTTCGGCCTCGCCCAGGGCCCGGACCTGCCGGCCACCGTGCTGCCGTTCATCCTCCGCGGCGTCACGCTGCGCGGGATCAACTCGGTCGAGCAGCCGCAGGAGACCCGGATCGCCGTGTGGCGCGAGCTCGCCGAGCGGCTCGACCTCCAGGCGCTGCGCGCGTCGACGAGCGAGATCGCGCTCGAGGACGCCGGCGCCGAGGCGCGGCGCATCCTCGCCGGCGAGGTCGCCGGCCGCACCGTCATCCGCGTCGCCGCCGACGCCTAGGCCGCGTCCACCCAGCCTGGACGGATCCGCTACCGAAACGGGCGTCCGCCACCGGAATCGCGGTAGCGGACGCCCGAATCGGGAGCGGATGCCCATAGCGCTGGCCGATCGCTCACGCGCTGGCCGACCGCTCGCAGGGGCTGGCCGATCGCTCGCTCGCTGGCCGAACTGCGCCAGCGGAAGAGCGATCCGCCAGCCCTTCGGGAGGGGGCGGCCCGCGGCCGCTCCTCGACCACCTCCGTGCACCCGACGACCGACAGGCGCTAGCCGATCGCTCAGGTGCTGGCCATTCGCTCGCAAGGGCTGGCCGATCGCTCGCTCGCTGGCCGAACTGCCCCAGCGGATGAGCGATCCGCCAGCCCTTCGGGAGGGGGCGGCCCGCGGCCGCTCCTCGACCACCTCCGTGCACCCGACGACCGACAGGCGCTAGCCGATCGCTCAGGTGCTGGCCATTCGCTCGCAAGGGCTGGCCGATCGCTCGCTCGCTGGCCGAACTGCGCCAGCGGAAGAGCGATCCGCCAGCGGTTCGGGAGAGGGCAGCGGCCGACGCGGGCGCTTCGCGCGCGTTCGCTACCGAAACGGGCGTCCGCTACCGGAATCGCGGTACCGGACGCCCGAATCGGGAGCGGATGGCGCGGGGCCGGCGGCTACTCCGGCTTCTGCGTCGCGGCCGCCGCGGCCGTGGCGGCGGCGGGGAGCGCGGCGGCGAGGCGGTCGAGGGCCGCGTCGTCGTGGGCCGCCGAGCAGAACCACGCCTCGAAGGCCGAGGGCGGCAGCGAGACGCCGCCGTCGAGCATCGCGTGGAAGAACGCCGGGTAGCGCCAGGTCTCCTGCCGCTTCACCTCGGCCTCGTTCCGCGGGCCGCCGTGGGCGCCGGTCCAGCCGAGCGCCGCGCCGTCGCCGAACGCGAAGGAGAAGAGGTTCCCCACCCGGTTCACCGAGTGCGCGACGCCCTCCGCCGAGAAGGCCTCCGTGACGAGGCCGATGACCCGCTCGGCCGCGGCGTCGACGGCCGCGTAGACCGAGGCGTCCGCGAGGCGCATCGTCGCGAGGCCCGCCGTCACCGCGACCGGGTTCCCGGAGAGCGTGCCCGCCTGGTAGACGGGGCCCTGCGGTGCGAGCTGCGACATGAGCGCCGCCGAGCCGCCGAGCGCGGCGACCGGCATGCCGCCGCCGATGACCTTGCCGAAGGTGTACAGGTCGGCCGTCCAGCCGCCCGAGACGGACGGTCCGCCGAGCGTGCGGCCCGACTGCTCCTCGCCCCACCATCCGGCCGGGCCCGTGCGGAAGCCCGTGAGCACCTCGTCGCAGATGAGCAGGGCACCCTCGGCGCGGCAGAGCTCGGCGAGCTCGCGGTTGAAGCCGGCGTCCGGCGGCACGATGCCCATGTTGGCGGGGGCGGCCTCGGTGATGATCGCGGCGATCTCGCCCGGGTGCTCGGCGAAGGCGGCGCGCACGGCCTCGAGGTCGTTGTAGGGGACGACGATCGTCTGCGAGGCGATCGCCTCGGGCACGCCGGCGGATCCCGGCAGCGCGAGCGTCGCGAGGCCGGAGCCCGCCGCGGCGAGCAGGCCGTCCGAGTGGCCGTGGTAGCAGCCGGCGAACTTCACGACGAGGTCACGGCCGGTCGCGCCGCGGGCGAGGCGGATGGCGGTCATCGTCGCCTCCGTGCCCGTCGAGACGAGGCGCACCTGCTCGATGGGCTCGACGCGGCGCGCGATCTCCTCCGCGAGTTCGACCTCGACGGTCGAGGGGGCGCCGAAGGAGAGTCCGCGCGAGACGGCCTCGGTCACGGCCTCGAGCACCTCGGGACGGCCGTGGCCGAGGAGCATCGGGCCCCAGCCGCAGACCATGTCGAGCAGCTCGTTGCCGTCGACGTCTGTGACGAAGGCGCCGCGGCCGGAGCGGATGAACGGCGGCACGCCGCCGACCGAGCCGTAGGCGCGCACGGGCGAGTTCACTCCGCCGGGGATGGCGGCGCGGCCGCGCTCGAACCACTCGGCGGACGTCGTCTCGTCGAGGTGCGCGAGCTGCGCGGCGTCGGTCTGCGAAGCGTCGGTCATCGGATCCCTCCCTGGGCGCGGTAGGCGCGGGCCGCCTCCACCGCGAAGTACGTGAGCACGGCATCCGCGCCCGCCCTGCGGATCGAGAGGATCGACTCCAGCACCGCGGCCTCGCGGTCGATCCAGCCCCGCTCGGCGGCGGCCGCGATCATCGCGTACTCGCCGGAGACCTGGTACGCCCACACCGGCACGGTCGACTCCTCGGCGACGTCGGAGAGGACGTCGAGGTAGAACGAGGCGGGCTTCACCATGACGACGTCCGCGCCCTCCTCGAGGTCGAGGATGGCCTCGCGGAGGCCCTCACGACGGTTCGCCGGGTCCATCTGGTAGGTCCGGCGGTCGCCCTTGAGCTGCGAGTCGACGGCCTCGCGGAAGGGGCCGTAGAGCGAGGTCGCGTACTTCGCGGAGTACGCGAGGAGGAGGACGTCCTCGTGGCCGGCGGCGTCGAGCGCCTCGCGGGCGGCGGCGATCTGGCCGTCCATCATCCCGCTCATGCCGAGCAGGCTCGAGCCCGCCTCGGCCTGCGCGACCGCCATCTCCTGGTAGCGCACGAGCGTCGCGTCGTTGTCGACTGAGCCGTTCGCGGCGAGCACGCCGCAGTGGCCGTGCGAGGTGAACTCGTCGAGGCAGAGGTCGGTCTGCACGACGAGCGCGTCGCCGAGCTCCTCGGCGAGCGCCCGCGTCGCGACGTTGAGGATGCCGTCCGGGTCGGTCGCGCCCGAGCCGCGCTCGTCGCGCTCGGCCGGCACGCCGAAGAGCATGATGCCGCCGACGCCGGCCCCGGCCGCCTCGGCGGCGGCCGCGCGGAGCGAGTCCATGGTGTGCTGCATGACGCCCGGCATCGAGCCGATCTCGCGCGGCTCGTCGAGGCCCTCGCGGACGAACATCGGCAGCACGAGCTCGGCGGGGTCGACGCGCAGCTCGCGCATCTGGCGGCGCATGGCGGCCGACTGGCGCAGGCGCCGCGGGCGGGCGAAGGGGCGCAGCTCGGGGTCGAGCGCGCGGGGAGTCGAGGTCACTCGGACTCGTCCTTTCGTGGGGAGGGGCGCGCCTCGTCGACGACGGGGATGTCGAGGGCGGGGTCGTGCGGGGTGTCGGCGGCGTCCGAGGGGGCGGAGGCGGCGCCGGAGGCGGGGCCCGAAGCGGCGCCTTCCCCGTCGCGGTGCTCCGCGTCGAGGGCCGCCTCGGTCTGGAGCTCGCGGATGGCGGAGAGGTCGATGACCGTCGTCACCGGCATCGAGCCGCCCATCGCGAGCCATTCGAGGCCGTCGAGGAGGGAGGCGACCGAGCGCTCCTGGGCGACGACGTCGACGCGGAGGCCGAGCTGGCGGGCGTCCTTCGCCGTGCGCGGGCCGATCGCGGCGAGCTTGATGCCCTCGGGCACCGGCCCGAACTGGCGCTGGATCTCCTCCGCGACCGAGCCGCTCGTGACGAGCATCGCGCGCATGCGGCCGTTCCGGACGTCGTAGCGGATGCTCTCCGCCGCGGGCACGCCCACCGTGCGATACGCGATGACCGAGTCGACGTGGTGGCCGCGCCGCTCGAGGCCCTGGCTCAGCACCGGCTTCGCGACCTCGCTGCGCAGCCACAGGACGTCGATAGGGGGCATCCCGCGGCCGGCCTCCGGCCACTCGACGAGGAGGCCCTTCGCCGAGTTGTCGTGGGTCGGCACGAAGTCGACGCGGTAGCCGGCGGCCGCGAGCGCCGCCGCGGTCGTCTCGCCGACGGCGGCGATGAGGGTGTCCTCGGGGACGACCGCGCCCATCGAGTGCATGACGTCGACCGCGGTCGCGCTCGTGATGGCGAGCCAGCGGTAGTCGCCCGCCTCGAGGCGGCGGAGGGCGCGGCGGAGCTTCGGGGCGTCCTCGGGCCGCGGGCTCGCGAAGTTGATGAGCGGCGCGACGATCGGGAAGGCGCCGCGCGCCCGCACCGCCTCGGCGACGTCGCTCCCCCACGAGCCGCCGCGCGGCACGAGGATCTTCCAGCCCTTGAGCGGGGTCCCGAGGGGCATCAGCGCAGCAGCCCCCCAGCGCCGCGCTCGAGCAGCTCGGCCGCGAGGGCCTCGCCGAGCTCGCGCGCGGCCGTCTCGTCGGGGTCGGCGACCCAGGCGGTCGCCTCGAGGCTGCGCGATCCGTCGAGCGAGTAGACGGCCGCCGTGCAGGTGAGGGTGTCGCCCGCGGCGTCGACGTCCTCCGGACGCCCGTCCTCGAGCACCGCGCTCGCGCCGAGGGGCGCCGCGCAGCCGGCCTCGAGGGCGGCGAGCACGGCGCGCTCGGCCGTCACGGCGAGGCGCGCGGCCCGGTCGTCGAGCTCCGAGAGGCCGGGGATCTCCTCGCCCTCGCGCCGCTCGAGCGCGAGGCAGCCCTGGCCGGGCGCGGTCGGGAAGCGGTCGAGCGGGAGGCGCTCGGTGATGACCGAGGTGCGGCCGAGGCGCTCGAGGCCGGCGCAGGCGAGGAGGACGGCGTCCAGCTCGCCCGACTCGACGAAGCCGAGGCGCGTGTCGACGTTGCCGCGGATGTCGCGGATGTCGAGTTCCGGCCTCACCGCGCGCAGCTGCGCGATGCGGCGCGGCGAGCCCGTGCCGACCTTCGCGCCCGCGGGGAGCTGATCGAGCGTGAGGCCGGCCGCGCCGCCCGCCGAGCAGAGCGCGTCGCGGGCGTCCTCGCGGACGGGGTACGCGCCGATCTCGAGCCCCGGGGCGGGCGCGGTCGGGAGGTCCTTGAGCGAGTGGACGACGAGCTCGCACGCGCCCTCGCGGAGCGCCTCGCGGAGCTCGGTCGCGAAGACACCCTGGCCGCCGAGGGTCGAGAGCGAGGCGCGGTTCACGTCGCCGTGCGTCGTGACGCGGACGATTTCGAAGCCGCGGCCGGACGCCTCCTGGAGGCGGCGCGCGGCCCACTCGGTCTGCGTCACGGCGAGCTGCGAGCCGCGCGTGCCGATGCGCAGCGGCGCGGCCTGCGCCGCATCGCCCGCGCCGGACTCGACACCCGCGGCGCCCGCGACGCCCGTCGTCCCCTCGCCCGCGATCACGGGGCGAGCCCCGCCGTCGCCGGCTTGAAGCCGAGGCGCTGGTTCTCGCAGCAGCCGGGTCGGCAGACGTCGTACCAGGGCCCGAGCTCGGTGAGCGCGGGGCGCTCGGCGACGGGCGTGCCGTCGCGGCGCTCGAGCACGAGGTCGACGAGGCCCTTCACGTACTCGGCGTGGACGCCCGGCGTGGCGGAGCGGCGGAACGCGATGCCCGCCTCCTCGGCGGTCTCCTTGGCCTCGTTGTCGAGGTCCCAGAGCACCTCCATGTGGTCGGAGACGAAGCCGAGGGGCACGACGACGACGGCGCGGCGGCCCTGCGAGGGCAGCTCCTCGATGACGTCGTTGATGTCCGGCTCGAGCCACGGCTGGCTCGGGGGGCCCGAGCGCGACTGGTAGACGAGCTTCCAGCTCAGGGCCTTCGGGGCCTCGTCGCCGTGCTCCTCCGCGAGCTCGCGGAGGACCGACTCGACGACGACCTCGGCGACGGCGCGGTGCTGCGCCTCGTAGGCGCCGCCCTCGCCGAAGCCGCGCTCGGCGGGGCCGGACTTCTCGGCGTCCGCGGTCGGCACGGAGTGCGTCGTGAAGAGCACCTCGACCTCGCGCTCGAGGTCGAGGCCCTCGACCTCGTCCTGGAGCGCGGCGAGGTCCTCGCGGAGCCCGTCGACGAAGGGCGTGACGAAGCCCGGGTGGTCGAAGAACTGGCGCACCTTGTCGATCGTCATCTCGCCCTGCAGGCCCGCGGCCTCGAGGGCGTCCGCGAAGTCCTCGCGGTACTGGCGGCAGCTCGAGTAGCTCGAGTACGCGCTCGTCGCGATCGCGATGAGGCTCGTGCAGCCGGCGGCCTTCGCCTCCATGAGGGCGTCGGGCACGTACGGCGCCCAGTTGCGGTTGCCCCAGAAGACGGGCAGGTCGACGCCGCGGCGCTCGAGCTCGGCCTCGAGGGCCGCCTTGAGCTCGCGGTTCTGCTCGTTGATGGGGCTCACGCCGCCGTGGTGGCGGTAGTGGACGGCGACCTCCTCGAGGCGCTCGTCCGGGATGCCGCGGCCGCGCGTGACGTTGCGGAGGAAGGGGATGACGTCGTCCTGCCCCTCCGGCCCGCCGAAGGAGGCGAGGAGGATGCCATCGTAGGCGACCGGCGCCTCGACGTGCTCGGGGCCAGACTGCGCGGGCGCCGAGGCGGCCGAGACGACGGCGCCGGGGGCGAGGGGCGCGCTCGTCGCGGCCGGGGGCTTCGTGCCGGGGGTCCAGCCGGTCGAGGGGAGCTGCTCGGCGGTCACTGGAGGACCTCGATGAGCTCGGTCGTCGTGATGCGGCGGCCCGGGTAGAACGGCACCTCGTGGCGCACGTGGAGGCGGGCGTCGGTGTAGCGGAGGTCGCGCATCATGTCGACGAGGTTCATGAGCTCGTCGTCCTCGAGCGCGAGCAGCCATTCGTAGTCGGAGATGCCGAAGGCGGCGACGGTGTTCGCGAGCACCGAGGTGAAGGCGGCGCCCTTGCGGCCGTGCTCGGCGAGCATCCGGCTGCGCTCCTCCTCGGGCAGGAGGTACCAGTCGTACGAGCGCACGAACGGGTAGACGGTCACCCACTCCTTCGGCTCCTTGCCGAGCATGAAGGACGGCATGTGGCGGGCGTTGAACTCGGCCGCGCGGTGCACGCCGGCGCACTGCCAGCTCGGGATGAGCGGGCGGAAGAGCTCGGTGCGGCGGATCTGGCGGAGGGCGTACTGCAGGTCCGATGCGTCCGGGCCGTGGAGCCAGACCATGACCTCGCCGTCGTGGCGGAACCCGGAGACGTCGTAGAAGCCGCGCACGGTGATGCGCTCCGGGTCGAAGTCGGCGACGACCCCGTCGAGCTCCTCGACGGCGCGGATGATGTCGTGGCGGTTGAGCTCGAGCTCGTTCTGCGGGTCGCGGCGG
This sequence comes from Pseudoclavibacter triregionum, assembly GCA_910822395.1. Lineage (GTDB taxonomy): Bacteria > Actinomycetota > Actinomycetes > Actinomycetales > Microbacteriaceae > Pseudoclavibacter > Pseudoclavibacter triregionum. Next base: position 885,924 of record OU365335.1, on the reverse strand, counting down.
AACACCGAGAACATCGTGTACTGCGTGAGCGGGACGGCCTGGGCGTCGGGCTGCGCGGCCTCGGCTCCGGGAGCGCGGGTCACCTCGCTCTCGACCTCGTCGGGACGGGACTGCGCCGGCGCGGCGCCGATCGGATCGGAGGCACTCATGGCCCCCATCCTACGAGCGGCGGCGGGGAGCCCGCGGCCAGAGCCGGTCGGATGACCCGGAACGCCGAGCGCCCGCCGCCCCGAGTCGGGGCCAGCGGGCGCGCGGGGCGGGCGGTCGCGGGGCGTGGACCCTAGCGATCCCGCTTCATGAGGATCGAGGCGACGATGCCGCCGACGGTCGCGATGACGCCCGCCGCGGCGATGCCCGCGACGAGGACGGGGTTCTCGTCCCAGACGTTGAGCGCCTTCGTCTTGCCGACGGCGAGGAGCTCCTGGCCGCGGGCGGGGACGTCGAGCTTGTACTCGAGGGCGTCGAGCGTGCGGGCGAGCTCGTCGCGCTGGGCGCGGATGTCGCGCTCGAGCTGCTCGTCCGAGCGGGTGTCCTTCGCCTTCGGCTCGTCCTTCTTCGCGGGGGCGGGGACGGCCGGCGGGGGCGAGGGGTGGCCGTGGGCCGTGATGGGCTCCACGTGCTTGGGCTTCTCGAGGTCACTCATACTGGCCGGTTCCCTTCAGGGCGTTGAGGTCCTGCTTCACGCTCTCCATCGTCTGGGCCGGGGCGGGCGAGCCCGCCTTCTTGAGGGCCGAGACGCCGATGAGCGCGAGGACGATCGTGATGAGGAGGAAGACGCCCGCCACGATGAGCGCGGAGGCCCAGGGCTGCAGGACGAGGTTGAGCGCCATGATGGCGGCCGCGACGAGGCAGGCCCACATCGTGAGCGCGAAGAACGCGGCGGCGCCGAGGAGGCCCGCGCCGACGCCCATCTTCTTGCCCTTGCCGACGACCTCGCGCTTCGCGTGCTCGAGCTCGTCCTTCGCGAGGCCGATGAACAGGCGGGGCGTGTCGGCGATGAGCTGGCCGAGCGACAGCTGCTTCTTCGTGTTGTCGAAGACCGGCTCGGCGCCGAGGCCGGGGTTCGGGAAGGAGCCGCGGTAGGGCTCCTCGGGGGTGTGTGCCATGGTTCGGTCCTTTGCGTGGTCCGGTGATCGGGACGCCGCGGGGAAGGCGCGGCGGGCCCGGTGCGGGGCCGGTGCGGTGGGCTGGTGCTACTCGGCCGGGTTCTGGACGGTGCCGACCGGGGCGTCCGCGCCGCCGCGGCGCGAGCCGCCCTTCTGCGTGGCGTTCTGGACGAGCTTCGTGACCTGCTTCACGCCGTCGACCGTGAGCGTGCCGAGGTGCGGGGCGGCCTGCTTGACGCCCTGCGAGACGGCCTCGCCGGCCTGCTCGACGCGGGCCTGGACGGGCTCGCTCTGCCAGAGCTTCCGGGCGGAGGCGGCGATCTGCTCGTAGCGCTCGCGGCCGGCGCGCGTGCCGAGGACGTAGCCGACGGCGGCGCCGAGCACGAAGGTGAGCTTCTTCATCATGAGGTCCTCCTCGATGGGTGAGGCCGGGGAAGGCGGCCGTCGTCCACTCTTCCAGCGGAAACCTGATGACTCCGTGGAAAGCGGGGCGGATGGCGGGGTTCCCGGCGGTCACCTCGCCGGGCGTGGCCGGATCGTTATGGTGCGGGTCAGGGTGGGTCGGTACCTGGTCACCCGAGCAGCCGGGCGACGGCGCGCTCGGCGCCTGGGACGACGCTCGCGAGGCCGGTGCCGTCGATCCAGGTGCCGGCGAGCGCGAGCCCGGGCATCGCCTCGGCCTCGGCGCGCAGGGCGGCGAGGCGCTCGGCGCGGCCGATGCGGGCCGCGGGGGCGGGCATCCACCAGATCTGGCGGGCGAGGGCGAGGAGGCGGTCGGCGGGGATGGCTGTCCCGAGCAGCTCCCCCGCGTCCTTGAGCGCCTGCTCGGCGAGGGCGGCCTCGTCGAGCGCTGCCGTGACGGGCACGGAACCCGAGCGCACGGGGTACGAGAGGCGGATGACGTGGCGTCCGGGGCCGGCCGCGAGGTCGAGCCACTCCCACTTCGCGCTCGAGTGGGTGAGCGCCTTCGCGAGCACGGGGCCCTGCGGCTCGCCGACGAGGACGCCGGTGCCGCGGGGCGCCTCGTCGAGCTCGGGGGCGTCGACGAGGAGCGCGACGGCCTCGACGGGCACGACGTCGGAGCCGGCGGCGTCGCCGGATCCCGTGTCGAGCGCCGGGCCTTCCTCCGCCTGCAGCGCGTCGCCCGCGCGCATGCCCGGCACCGGCACGGTCGCGAGCACGCCCGCGCCGCGCACCTCGCGGCCGCCCTCGCGGAGGGCGATCCAGCCCTGCTCGCCGCGCTCGAGCGCGACGACGCGGGCGCCCGTGCGGACGGGCACGCCGAGCTCGCGGAGCTCCGCGAGGAGCGCCGTCACGATGCGGTGCATGCCGCCGCGCACGCCGCGCACGGCGGCGCCCGGGGGCGCGGCCTCGCGGAGCTCGCGGATGGAGGCGGCGAGGGAGCCGCGATCCGCGAGCCGCGCGGCGAGGCCGGGCACGAGCTGGCGCGGGTCGAGCTCGCTCGCGTCGAGCGAGTAGACGCCGCGGGCCACCGGCGTCACGAGGCGGTCCGCGACGGCGTCGCCCATGCGCGAGCGCACGAGCTCGTCGAGCGAGGGGGCGTCGAGCGAGGCGTCGGCGACGGCCGCGCCGCCCTCGAGGTCGCGCGCCGCGCGGGCCGCGCCCTCCTCGCCGAGCGCCGCGACGACCTCCGGGGACGTCGGATCGCCGGGGATGCCGAGGATGCCGCCGGAGGGCATCCGGTACGCCTCGCCGTCGGCGTAGCCCCAGGAGCCGAGCACGCGCGGGTCGACGAGCTCGCCGCCGAGCCCGAGCTCCTCGAGGAGCGGCTCGACGGCGCCGCCGCGCTTCGCGAAGGCCTCGGCGCCGAGGTCGATCTCGAGCGCGGGCTCTCCGGGCGCCTGGAGCGTCGCGCGGCGGAGCATGCCGCCCGCGCGGTCCGAAGCCTCGAGCACGGCGACCGAGGCGCCGGCGATCGCGGCGCGGCGGGCCGCGACGAGGCCCGCGATGCCGGAGCCGACGACGAGGAGGTCGGCCTGGCCGGCGAGCATCTGGGGCGCGTTCATGCGCGGTCGGCGGGGGCGGGGGCCTCGGGGGCGTCGGCCTGCGCGGGGGCGTCGGCCTGCGCGTCGGCGGCGGCCTCGGGCGGCGCGCCCGGCACCATCTCCGCCGCGCCCGAGAGCACCGCCTCGCGCGCCTCGGCTCCGATCTCGTCCGGCCCGAGCGAATGCGCGAGCTCGACGATCCGCGTGAGCACCTCCGGGTCGGCCGCCGGCGGCACGCCGTGACCGAGGTTGAGGATGTGGGCCGGAGCCGCGAGCCCGCGGCGCGCGACCTCGCGCACCTGCCGCTCGACAACCTCCGGGCCCGCGCCGAGCACGGCCGGGTCGAGATTGCCCTGCACCGGGATGTCGCCGCCGAGCCGACGCGCCGCGACGTCGAGGCGAATGCGGTCGTCGACGCCCGACACGCTCGCGCCGACCGCCTTCATGGAGACGAGCAGCTCGGCCGTGCCGACGCCGAAGTGGATCGACGGCACCGTGAGCCCCGACTCGGTGCGGAGCGTCTCGACGCGCTCGATCGCAATGCGCGAGGAGGGCGAGACCGAGGCCTCGTAGCGCTCGCGGCTCAGCGATCCCGCCCACGAGTCGAAGAGCTGCACGATGCTCGCGCCCGCGCGCACCTGCGCCTCGAGGAAGGCCGCCGAGAGCTCGCCCACGGCGTCGGCGAGCTCGAGCCAGGCGGCCGGGTCGGCGAGCATGGCGGTGCGGGTGCGGAGGTGGTCCTTCGAGGGGCCGCCCTCGACGACGTAGGCGGCGACGGTGAAGGGGGCGCCCGCGAAGCCGATGAGCGGCGTCGAGCCGAGCTCGGCGACCGTGAGGCGCACGGCCTCCTCGACGGGCGCGAAGAGCTCGGGGTCGCCGAGGCGGGCGCGGATGCGCGCGGCGAAGGCGCGCGCCTCCTCGGCCGTGCGGGCCGGCTGCGCGAAGACGGGGCCGGTGCCGGGGACGATCTCGACGTCCTCGCCGACGAGCTTGAGCGGCACGACGATGTCGCTGAAGAAGACGGCCGCGTCGACGCCGTGGCGGCGGACGGGCTGGAGCGTGATCTCGGCCGCGAGCTCCGGGCGCAGGCACGAGTCGAGCATGCCGATGCCCTCGCGGACCTTCCGGTACTCGGGCAGCGAGCGGCCGGCCTGGCGCATGAACCACACGGGCAGCGTCTCGGGCCGGTCGCCGCGGGCGGCGCGGATGAGCGGGGAGGAGGCGGTGCGGCCGTCGGCGAGCGGATGGTCGGACGGCAGCGGCGCGGCGGGGACGTGGTCGGTCACCGCGCCATTGTCCCCCCGCGGGGCGGGCGGGCGCATCTCGGGACCGGGGCCCGGGGCGCCGCGGGGCAGACGGGCGGGCCATCTCGGGGGCCGAATCCCGGTCATCCGACCCGCTCGCCGCGGCGGTCGGCGGTAGACTCCCCTCCTATGCTCCTCTGCCTCAGCGCGAGCCATCGCAGCGCCTCCTTCGCGATGCTCGAGCGGCTCAGCGCGAGCGATGCGCCCGTCGTCGCCGAGCTGTGCTCGCGGATCCCGGAGCTCCGCGGGGGCGTCTGCGTCTCGACCTGCAACCGCTGGGAGCTCTACCTCGACCTGCGCCCCCTCGGCGACGAGGCGGCCCTGCGCGCCCGCATCGTCGCGAACCTCTCCGAGGTGCTCGAGACGCCCGTCGCGATGCTCTCCGAGCACCTCCGCCTCGTGCCGGACGAGGACGTGCCCGAGTACCTCTTCGCCGTCTCGAGCGGCCTCGAGTCGGTCGCCGTCGGCGAGGGCGAGATCTCCGGCCAGGTCGGCCGCGCCCTCGAGACCGCCCACGACGCCGGCACGACGACGCCGCGCCTCGAGCGCCTCTTCCAGACCGCCGCGACGACCTCGAAGGGCGTGAAGGCGCGCACCGAGGTCGGCCGTCTCGGCCGCTCGCTCGTGCGCCTCGCCTTCGATCTCGCCGCGAGCCGCCTCGGCGACTGGTCGCGCGCGCAGGTGCTCCTCATCGGCACCGGCGCCTACGCGGGGGCGACGCTCAAGGCGCTCCGCGACCGCGGCGTCGAGCGCGTCGGCGTCTACTCCCCCTCCGGCCGCGCCCACCGCTTCGCCGAGCGCGAGGGCGTCGTGCCCGTCGACGAGGGACGCCTCGCCCACGCCGTCTCGAACGCCGACCTCGTCGTCACCTGCACGACCGCGGACGACGTCGTCCTCCGCTACGACGACGTCCGCGCCGCCCGCCTCGCGCCCGGCGGCCCCGAGCAGCTGCTCGTCATCGACCTCGGCATGCCCCGCAACGTCGACCCGGACGTCGCGCTGCTCGACGGAGTGGATCTCCTCGACCTCGAGCGCCTCCGCATCCACGCCCCGATCGAGGAGCTCGACGCGGCGAACGAGGCGCGCTGCATCGTCGCCCGAGCGGCGGCGGAGTTCGCCGGCCAGCAGGCCGAGTCGGATCTCGCGCCCGCGCTCTCGGCCCTGCGCGGCCGCATCCACGAGCTCGTCGATGCCGAGATCGAGCGCGTCTCCGGGCGCGAGGACGCGGAGGCCATCGCCGTCTCGCTGCGCCGCCTCGCGAACACGCTCCTCCACGAGCCCATGACGCGCGGCAAGCAGCTCGCGCGCGAGGGCCGGCGCGAGGACTTCGAGGAGGCGCTCGGCACGCTCTACGGCCTCGAGGTCGAGCGGCCGATGACGACGGCGATCCCGGTCATCCCGCCGACGCGGGTCGTCGCGGCGGCCCGGACGCTGCGCGCGGGCGGGGCGGACGCGCCCGCCGGCTCGGCCGGCTCGCACCCCGAGCCGCCGGCCGAGTGCCCGATGCACCGGGCGTAGGCGCCTTCCGCGCCGCAGGTGGCTGAGGAGCGAGCGCAGCGAGCGCCTCGAAGCCACCGACCCAAGGCGCGCCTGACGCCGGTGGTCTCGAGACGGCGCTTCGCGCCTCCTCAACCACCTGCATGCCGATGGCTGAGGAGCGAGCCCAGCGAGCGTCTCGAAGCCACCGGTGACCGCGCGGATCGGCCCTGGCACTCGCCCGCGCGACGCGTCTCACCCGGGTTGCTGGCCGATCGCCCATCCGCTGGCGCAGTTCGGCCAGCCGGCGAGCGATCGGCCAGCGGATGGCGTGGACCGCGAGCGATCCGCCAGCCCTCGAGCGATCCGCCAGCCCTTCGCGCGACGTCGGCTGCCGATTCGGGCATCCGCTGCCGACATCGCGGTGGCGGACGCCCGAATCGGTAGCGATCGCCGACACTGCCGATCGCTGAGGAGCGAGCGCAGCGAGCGCCTCGAAGCCACCGACCCGCCGAGGCGTCCTGCACGGCGGCAGCTTCGAGACGCGGCCTGCGGCCGCTCCTCAGCCACCTGGGTTTCGCCTAGCGCTGGCCGTGCATGGTGACGGTCGTCATCGTGGGGTGCCCGATGAGGTCGTCGAGGCCCGCGACGTAGTAGCCCTCCGACTCGAGCTGCTCGAGGATGTCCGGCATGGCCTGGGCCGTGCCCGCGTGCGTGTCGTGGAAGAGGATGATCGCGCCGGGCACGGCGTTGCGCATGACGCCCTGGACGATCGCGCCGACGCCCGGGTCCTTCCAGTCCTTCGAGTCGGCGGTCCAGAGCACGACCGGCAGCCCGTACCACTTCGTGTCCTGCACGAAGAAGATGGCCCACGGCGGGCGCATGTACTCGGGCCGCACGCCCGCGGCCGCCTCGACCGCCTCGTTCGTCATCCGGAGCTCGTCCTGGATGCGCCAGACGGCGTTGATCGAGAAGTTCATGTGCGAGTAGGTGTGGTTGCCGATGACATGCCCCTCGTCGGCCATCCGCGCCACGAGCTGCGGCATCGCCGCGACGCGCTCGCCGAGCACGAAGAAGCTGCCCGTCGCGTGCGCCGCGTCGAAGGCGTCGAGGATCGCGCCCGTGTACGGCCCGGGGCCGTCGTCGAAGGTGAGGCCGATGCAGGGCACGAGGTCGCAGGAGAGGCGGTTGAGGCCGGCCGGCCGGGCCTCGCCGTTCCAGGCCTCGCCGTTCGCGACGGCCGTCCGCGCCGCGACGCCGAGCGGGGAGAACGCGCCCGCGAGCTCGACCGGCGGGATGCGCACCTCGATCGGCGCGTCGCCGAGGCGCCCGCCCTCGATGAGGTCCGGGGCGAGGCGCACGATGAGCTCGCCCGAGGGGCCGAACGCGACGTCGTGGAGCAGGGCCGCGTCGTCGATCTCGGAGCGGAGCGTCGGCGGATGCCCGGTCGGCTTCACGATCGGGAGGGCCGAGAGCGCGTCGGCGACGATCGCCGTGACGCGCGTGCCCTGCGGCTCGGCGACGAGGTCGGCGCCGACGCCGGTCTCGCGGCCGCCGAGGTCGGCGAAGAAGGTCTGCGTGACGTCGGAGAGGACGCGGAGCGAGAGGCCGTCGTCGGCGAGCTCGCTCGCGCGGAGGCGGATGCCGTACGCGTCGCCGTTCGCGACGATGATGTCGCAGGAGATGACGAGGCCGGTGTCGCCGCTCGCGATGGGCGGGAGCTGGTCGAGGTCGCCCGCGATCTGGCCGAGGGGGCGCAGCGACCCGCCGCGGCTGCAGGTGCGGTCGGCGCCGAGGCCGCCCGGCAGCGTGCCGGCGCGCGGGTGGTAGGCGCCGTCGCCGTAGTTCCGGGCGTGCGCGTCGAGCTGGGCGCGGATCCACGCGTCGATCTCGGCGTTCACGGGGTGGTCGCCCGGCAGGTACGCCCAGCGGGCCGCGATGGGGCCGCCCGAGTGGGTCGAGTAGACGCGCATGCCGACGAGGCCCTCGATGAGCTGCGCCTCGAAGGGGCGCATGGAGGTGCCGCTCTCGTCGACGACGCTCGGCGAGGCGGGGCCCTCCCCCGCCGGATCGGGCACGTCGACGACGCGGGTCGCGTCGACGGACGCCGCGATGGGGGCGTGCGCCGGGAACTTGAAGGCGACCGGGCCCACGCCGACCATGAGGGCGAGCACGAGGAGCGCCGCGAGCCCGGCTCCCGCGAGCGCGACGGAGCGCTCGGGCGAGCGGCCTCCGCTCGCCTCGCGGGGCTCGGCGCGCGGGGACATGGAGATCATTCTGCGGGATGACGCCGAGGGCGCGCCACGCGGCCCGGCGGCGTCTGGCCGCGCGGTCCCGGCGCGACGTCGGCTACCAGATGACGACCCGCTCCTCCGGCGCCATCCACAGTCCGTCCTCCGGCGTCGTGCCGAAGGTCTCGTGGAAGGCGTCGAGGTTGCGCACGATCTGGTTGCAGCGGAACTCGGCCGGCGAGTGCGGGTCGACGGCGAGGAGCATCTCGGCGTACTCCTTGCGCGGCTTCGAGCGCCACGCGGAGGCCCAGCTGAGGAAGAAGCGCTGGGCGCCCGTGAGCCCGTCGATGACCGGGGGCTCCTCGCCGCCGAGGCTCGCCTGGTACGCCTTCCAGGCGATCCCGAGCCCGCCGAGGTCGCCGATGTTCTCGCCGATCGTGAGGGCGCCGTTCACGTGCTGCTCGAGGCCCGCGGGCACGAGGGCGTCGTACTGGCCGATGAGCGCCTTCGTGCGGTCGGCGAAGGCCTCGCGGTCGGCGTCCGTCCACCAGTCGCGCAGGCGCCCGTCGCCGTCGTACTTCGAGCCCTGGTCGTCGAAGCCGTGGCCGATCTCGTGGCCGATGACCGCGCCGATCGCGCCGTAGTTCGCGGCGTCGTCGGCGTCCGCGTCGAAGAACGGCGGCTGCAGGATGGCCGCGGGGAACACGATCTCGTTCTCGCCCGGCGAGTAGTAGGCGTTCACGGTCTGCGGCGTCATGAGCCACTCGTCGCGGCGGACGGGGCCGCCGAGCTTCGCGTACTCGTAGGCGGCGTCGGCCATCGCCGAGCGGCGGGCGTTCGCGAAGAGGTCGCGCGGGTCGATCTCGAGCGCCGAGTAGTCGCGCCAGCGCTCGGGGTGCCCGATCTTCGTGACGAAGCGCTCGAGCTTCGCGAGCGCCTGCTCGCGGGTGGCCGGGGTCATCCACTCGAGCATGGAGATCGAGTCGCGGTAGGCGGCGATGAGGTTCGCGACGAGCTCCTCCATGCGGGCCTTCGCCGTCGGCGGGTAGTGGCGGGCGACGTACTCGCGGCCGATCGCCTCGCCGAGCATCCCCTCGACGTGCGCGACGCCGCGCTTCCAGCGCTCGCGCTGCTGCGGGGTGCCCTGGAGGGTCTTCCCGAAGAAGTCGAAGTTCGCGGCGGAGATCTCGGGGGTGAGCAGGGCCGCGTGCTGCGCGACGATCCGCCAGATGAGCCAGTCGCGCCACTCGTCGAGGCGCTCGGCGACGAGGAGGGTCGCGAGGTGGTCGGCGAAGCTCGGCTCGCGGAGGATGACGCGGTCGAAGGCGCCCTGGGGCGCGCCGAGCTCGAGCATCCAGCCCTCGAGGTCGATGCCGGGGAAGCGGGCGGCGAGCTCGTCCCAGGTGTGCGGGTTGTACGTCCTGTCGGCCTCGCGGGCCTCGACGTTCGTCCAGTGGCCCTTCGCGATGGCGGTCTCGAGGGCGAGGATGCGCTCGGCGCGCGGCGCCGGATTCGGCACCTCGGCGAGCTCGAGCATGCGGGCGATGTGGGCGCGGTACTGCTCGCGGAGCTCGGCGTGCTGCTCCTCGCGGTAGTACGACTCGTCGGGGAGGCCCAGGCCCGACTGCTCGAGGTAGAGCGCGTAGCGGTCGGGCTCGCCGAGGTCGGGGTAGACGTAGGCGCCGAGGAAGCCGCCGAGGCCGAGGCGCTCGAGGCGGCCGAGCACGAGGAGGAAGTCGTCGATGGAAGAGACGACGAGCGCATGCATGATGTCCTGCGAGATGGGGTCGACGCCGAGACGCTCCAGGCGCTCGGTGTCCATGAAGGCGGCGTAGGCGTCGCCGAGCTTGCGCGCCTCGGAGCCCTCGGGCGCCTGCTGCGCCTCCTCGAGGATGGCGCGGACGGCGGCCTCCGACTCCTCGCGCAGCCGCATGAACGAGCCGTACGCGGGCAGGTCGGCGGGGATCTCCGTGCGGGCGAGCCAGGCGCCGTTCACGTGCCGGAAGAGATCGTCCTGCGGGCGGACGGCGGCGTCGAGATCGGCCGTGTCGATGCCGGAGGTGCGGGCGGCGGGCGTGTTCGGAGCGAGCGGTTCGACCATGCCCAGGAGCCTAGACGCGGGCGGCTGGCCGCTCCCCGACGCATGCAGGTGGTTGAGGAGGCGCCGCAGGCGCCGTCTCGAAACCACCGCCCCCAGGCCCGCCGCTTCAGATTCCGCAAATTGGGCGCTCATGTCCCGCATATCGCCACATCGCCCGCTCGTTGCGGATTCTGCATCCCCGGTGGCTTCGAGACGCTCCCTCCGGTCGCTCCTCAGCAATCAGCATCCGTCCCCGCCTCCGCACTGCCAGACTGTCCGCCATGACCGACGCGCGCGCCCTCGACCGGCGCATCCTCGCGCTCGCGGTCCCCGCGCTCGGCGCGCTCGTCGCCGAGCCGCTCTTCCTCCTCGCCGACACCGCCATGGTCGGCCACCTCGGCGCCGCGCCCCTCGCGGGCCTCGGCGTCGCGAGCACGATCCTCCAGGCGGCCGTCGGCCTCTGCGTCTTCCTCGCCTACACGACGACCCCGCGCGTGGCCCGCCGCCTCGGCGCCGGCGACGAGCCGGGCGCCGTGCGGGCCGGCATCGAGGGCATGTGGCTCGGGATCGCCGTCGGCCTCGCCCTCGCGATCGCCGGGCTCCTCTCCGCCGACGCCCTCCCGCGCCTGCTCGCGAGCGACCCGGAGGTGCTGCGCCTCGCGACCGTCTACCTCGCCGCGAGCTGCTGGGGCCTCCCGGCGATGCTCCTCGTCATCGCCGCCGCGGGCCTCCTCCGGGGCCTCCAGGACACCCGCACCCCGCTCGTCGTCGCGGGCGCCGGCTTCCTCGCGAACGCCGTCCTCAACGCGATCCTCATCTACGGGCTCGGGCTCGGCGTGCTCGGCTCGGCGCTCGGCACGGTCATCGCGCAGTGGGGGATGGCCGCGGTCTACGTCGCCATCGCCGTGCGCGCGGCCCGCCGCACGGGCGCCTCGCTCGCCCCGGGCGTCGGCGGGGTGCGGCGCGCGCTCCCCGACTCCTCGCTCATGCTCCTGCGGAACGTGACGATCCGCGCCGTCCTCATCGCCGTCGTCGGGGTCGGCTCGCTCGCGGGCGTCGCCGAGCTCGCGGCGCTGCAGGTGCTCCTCACGGCGTTCTCGCTCCTCGCCTTCGCGCTCGACGCGCTCGCGATCGCGGGGCAGTCGATGATCGGCCACGACCTCGGGGCGGGACGCCTCGACGCCGTGCGCGCCGCGACGCGGCGGCTCGTCATGTGGGGGCTCGTCTCGGGCGCCGCCTGCGGGGCGCTCGGTCTCGCGCTCGCCTGGGTCGCGGGGCGCGTCTTCACGAGCGATCCGGCCGTGCTCGAGCTGCTGCCGATCGGCTTCGCGGCGCTCGCCGTCTCGGGGCCGCTCGCGGGGTACGTCTTCGTGCTCGACGGCATCCTCATCGGCGCGGGCGACGTGCGCTACCTCGCGCTCGCAGGGCTCATCCCGATGGCGGCCTCGCTCGTCGCGTACGGGATCGTCGCCGCCCTCGGCCTCCACGGGCTCACCTCGGTCGCCGCGATCTGGCTCGTCTTCGGGCTCGTCTTCCTCGGCGGCCGCGCGCTCGTGCTCGGCCTTCGGGCGCGGCAGGACGTCTGGATGCGGGCGGGCGAGGCGGGCTAGGCCGGACTCGCCGCCGTCGCCCGCCCCGCTACCCTCGAACGCATGCGCCTCGTCATCGCCCGCTGCAGCGTCGACTACGCCGGCCGCCTCGCGGCGCACCTGCCGGAGGCGATCCGCCTCCTCATGGTGAAAGCCGACGGATCGCTCCTCGTCCACTCCGACGGCGGCTCGTACAAGCCCCTCAACTGGATGAGCCCGCCCTGCTCCCTCGTCGTCGAGGACCCGACCGACGAGCTCATGGAGGCCGGCGTCATCGAGCTCTGGCGCGTCACGCAGCGGAAGACCCAGGACCAGCTCATCGTGCGGATCTTCGAGATCCTCCACGACACGAGCCACGAGCTCGGCGTCGACCCGGGCCTCACGAAGGACGGCGTCGAGTCGCACCTCCAGGAGCTCCTCGCGGAGCAGGTCGACCTCCTCGGCGAGGGGCACCGGCTCGTGCGCCGCGAGTACATGACCCCGATCGGGCCCGTCGACCTCCTCGTGAAGGACGCGGACGGCGGCTCGATCGCCGTCGAGGTGAAGCGCCGCGGCGAGATCGACGGCGTCGAGCAGCTCACCCGGTACCTCGAGCTCATGAACCGCGACCCGCTCCTCGCGCCGGTGAAGGGCGTCTTCGCGGCGCAGGAGATCAAGCCGCAGGCCCGCACCCTCGCGGAGGACCGCGGCATCCGCTGCGTCGTGCTCGACTACGACGAGATGCGCGGCGTCGAGACCGGCCACGCGCGGCTGTTCTAGTCGACGCCGGCTGGCACCCTTCGCAGTGGATTCGCCCGGCTGGACAGCGCCGATGACCGGCATCCGCATGCCGGCGCCGATCTCCGTGACCGGCCTCGAACCGCGCGCGCATCCGCACTGCAGACTGTGCCGCCCTGCTGCGGACTGGGAACGCCGCCCCGAGTCGCCCCGTCGCACGGCGCGGCTAGCATGCGCGCCATGAACGAGTACGCGCCCATGCCGGCCGACGCTCCCGAGGACGCCCGCGTCCGCCGCCAGCCCGAGGCGACGCCCGAGCCCACGCTCGTCGAGCTGCCGCACGGCACCGGCCGCGGCCCCTTCACGGCCGTCCTCTGGGATCTCGACGGCACGATCGCCGACTCCGCCCCCGGCATCACGAGCGCGATCGCGAAGATGCTCGACGCCTTCGGCCTGCCGATCCCGAGCTACGACGAGCTCCTCAGCTACGTCGGCCCGCCGATCCTCGACTCCTTCAAGCGCAACGGCCTCGACGACGCCGTCGAGCTCGAGCACGCGATGGCGATGTACCGCGAGATCTACCGCGAGCAGGGCGAGGGCGAGACGGTGCCCTTCGCCGGCATCCCCGAGATCGTGACGGAGCTGCACACGCGCGGCATGCCGCAGTCGACGGCGACGAGCAAGCCCGAGCCGTCCGCGACGCGCATCCTCGAGCACTTCGGCATCGCCGACGACTTCGACTTCATCACGGGCGCGACCGAGGACGAGACCCGCAGCGACAAGGCCGACGTCGTCCGCGAGGCGCTGCGCCGGCTCGACGGGGCGGGCGTCGACCTCTCGAACGTGCTCATGATCGGCGACCGTCACTACGACGTCACCGGATCGGCCGTGAACGGCGTCCCCTCCTGCTACGTGACCTGGGGCTACGGCATCATCGGCGAGCAGCAGGGCGCGAGCTGGGTCGCGACGACGCCGGCGGAGCTGCGCCGGATCCTGGGGCTGCCGGAGGCCTAGCCGGAGACGCGGGCTCCGGCTCCCGCTCGCGCGACCTTCCTTCGCGGCGATCTTCGAGGCATCCCAGCTAGCGTCGCGCCATGCGCGCAGCCAGCCCGTTCACGATCGACGCCTGGGACCCGAACGGCCGCAAGGTCGGGGTCGAGACCGGCACGCCCGTCGCGGGCGCGTTCATCGTCCGCACGCTCTCCGGCGGCGACATCGAGGGGCGCAGCGAGGTGCTCTTCGCGGGCGCCTTCAGCGAGGAGCACGGCTCCGGCACCTACGTCGCGATCGACGCCTTCGACGGCGAGATCCTCGGCCGCCGCGGCACCTGCGCCTTCTGGCACGCGAACACGATGCGCCGCGGACGCCAGGTCGACGGCTCGAGCCACCTCGTCATCGTGCCCGACTCCGGCACAGGCGAGCTCGAGGGCATCGCGGGCACCGGCGAGATCATCGCGCAGGGCGGCGACCACGAGCTCGTGCTCGAGGTGAGCTTCGACGACGACGCCCCGCCCTTCGACGGCGACATCGTCGCCGAGGCCAAGGGCGAGGTGGAGGCCGGGCCCAGCGCCTAGCCCGGCCGAGCGCCGAGGCCGGCGGTGCCCCGGCTGATCCAGGCCTGAGCTCCCAGATCTTCGGACAGGTGATCGCCGACGCGCATGGGAGCTCGGCGATCACATATCAGTCATTCTGGGAAGCGCCTCATGGGCGGAGGCGGAGGCTGGGCCTCAGCATCTGAGCCGCCCGGGTCGATCCAGATCTTCGGATAGGTGATCGCCGACGCGCATGGGAGCTCGGCGATCACATATCCGTCATTCTGGGAGCGGCGCCGCAGGCAGGAGCCCGGGTGCTAGTCCTCCTCGTGGTGCTCCGGGTCCTCGACGTCGATGCCGAAGGCCTCCGCGAGCGAGAGGATCTTCTTCGCGCGGCCGAGTCGGGGCAGGTCCGAGCCGTCGCGGACGACACCGCCCGAGGCCTCGAAGTCGGCGAGGAACTCGCGCGCCCAGAGGATGTCCGAGGTCTGCGGGCAGATGACCTCGTTCACGACGGCGGCCTGCTCGATGCGGAGGCAGAGCTTGCCGGTCATGCCGTGCTCGAGCGTCCACTCGCTCTGCTCGCGGAGCGTGCGCAGCGACTCGTCGGTCGTCGGGCCGTCGATGGGGCCGGGCAGGCCCGCGGCGCGCGAGGAGACGGTGAGGCGCGAGCGCGCGTAGGCCATGGCCTCGCGGCTCGCCCACATGCCGGTGTCGCGGCGGAAGTCGCCCGAGCCGAAGGCGAGGCGGAAGGCTCCGGCCGCGCGGCCGATGCGGGTGGCCTCCTCGAGGCCGAGCGCCGACTCGATGAGCGGGACGACGCGGACGGTGCCGCCGAGGCGGTGGTAGGTCTCCGTGACCTGCTCCGGCGCCTCGGTCTTCGCGAGGATGACGCCCTCGAGGCCGGCGGCCCCGCGGAGCTGCTCGACGTCGCGGAGCCAGTGCTCGGTCGTCACGTCGTTGATGCGCACCCACGCGGTGCGCGGGCGGGCGAGCTTCGTCGGGCGGGCCTTCGCCTCGCCCTTGGCGTCAGTCTTCGCCGAGGCCGCGGCGGCCTCGATCTTCCCGTCGAACCAGTCGAGCACGCCCTGTCGGGCCTCGTCCTTGTGGGCGGGATCGACGGCGTCCTCGATGTCGAGGATGACGACGTCGGCGCGCGAGCCGCGGGCGCGGTCGAAGCGCTCGGGCTTCGAGCCGGGCACGAGCAGCCACGAGCGGGCGTGCTCGGCGGGGACGACGTGGCCCCTGGCGGGCTTGGGGTGGGGGCTGGCGGGAGCGTTCAGGATGCGCCTCTTCGTTCGCGGGCCCGGCGGGCCCTGGGGAGCGGGCTCTGCGGAGCCCTCGGCCGCGCGGGTCGCTCCCCCCGTGGCGGGCGGTGCCGCCTCGCGCGGTGTCCAGGGTAGACCAGGCCCCGAGGAGGTCGGCGGGGTCGCCGCGGAGCGGCCGCGGCCGGAGCCGGCGGGCCGCTCCGCGATCAGTCGAAGATCAAGCCGATGAGGACGGCGATCGAGCCGCTGATCCCGCTGAGCAGCTCGAGGCCCGCCGCGCCGATCGCGAGGGCGGGCACGAGCGGGCGGTCCGGCATCGCGAGCATCGCCCTGATGCCGAGGATGAGCGCGACGATCGAGACGATCAGCCACAGCAGCTGGAGGAGGAGGTACGGCGTCTGCCCGACGTTCGCGTAGAGGTCGAAGCGGACGACGACGAAGGTCGTGATCGCGGAGGTGATCGGCCCGAGGACGACGACCGCCGCGGCGAGGATGAGCGGGAGGAGGCCGCGCTTGGCGCCGGACGGCTGCGAGGACGCGGCCGCGGCGGGCTGCCAGGAGGCCTGGCCGCCGGGCTGCGCGGCGGACGGCGAGGCGGGCCGGCCGCTCTGCGTCGAGGGCTCGTCGCCGCCCTGCCACGTTGCCTGGCCGGAGCCGGGCGCCTGGGGCCAGCCGGCCGGCGCGTGCTGGGCCGCCGGCGCGTGCTGGGCCGCCAGCGTGTGCTGGGACGCGGGCGAGTGCTGGGACGTCGGCGAATACGTGGCGTCCGAGGAGTGCTGGGCGTCCGACGTCGGCCGGTCGGCCTGGCCGCTCGGGGGCGCCCCGTCGTACGAGATCGACTCCTCCGCGCCGGCCTCGAAGCCGTCCGGGAGGCTCCAGCCCTGCCGCCCGGTCACGAGAACGCTCCCATGAGGAAGGTCGACAGGGTCGAGACGAGCGAGGCGATGACGAGCGCCGCGGAGGCGCCGAGCGCGATGCCGGGCAGGCGGCGGCGCTCCTGCGGCGAGAGGGCCACGGCGAGGGCGGCGAGGGCCGTCGCGATGATCGCCATGACGACGCGGATGACGCCGACGGCGGGCGCGAGGGCGAAAATCTGCTGGGGCGAGGCCGCGAGGCGGCCGGAGAGCTGCCAGACGAACGACATGGCGACGGCGAGGAGGACGATGACGAGTGCGGCGATCGCGATCCCCTTGGCGCCTCCCCGGGTGCGCGCGGGCGCGGCGGGCGCGGCCTGCGGGGCGGCGGCGCCCGCCGCGGGCCAGGTGGAGCCCTGCTGGCCCTGCTGCGCCTGGGCGGGCCGGGCCTCGGCGGCGGTGCCGCCGTCGGCGGTCGTGCTCCGGCCGTAGCCGCCGCCGTCCTGCCCGTGCGGGCCGGGGCCCGGGGCGCTCGGCGACGGCGAGTACGGCCGGGATCCCGGCTGCTCGAAGCGCTGCGTCGACATGCGGGCAGGCTATCGGGGCGTCCGATCGGCGCGGATCAGCCCAGGGGACGATCGTACGGCTCGCGCACCGCCCCAGGCGGCCTACGCCTCCGGGTCCGGGTTCCCGAGCTCCTCCTCGCCGTGGCCCTCGACGGCCTGCGAGCCGGCCGAGCCTGCGGGCGAGTCGATCGTGGCGAGGCGCATCGTCTCGGGCATCCCGAGGATCGTGTCGAAGACCTGCTGCGTGCAGCCGGCGCTCACGTCGGTGACGACGTAGCCGATCTCGCCGCGGGTGGCGAGCTGCTGGCGGTCGATGTTCACGCCGTGCTCGCCGAAGACGCCGTTCACGCGCGCGAGCACGCCCGGCACGTTGCGGTGGAGGTGGAGCAGGCGCGTGCCGTGCACCTCCTGGTCGAGCTGCATCGTCGGGAGGTTCACCGAGAGCGTCGTCGAGCCGGTCGAGGTGTAGTCGTTGAGCTTGCCGGCGACGAAGCGGCCGATGTCGACCTGCGCCTCCATCGTCGAGCCGCCGATGTGCGGGGTGAGGATGACGTTCGGCATGCCCTGGAGCGGCGAGGAGAAGGGATCCCCGGCCCGCTTCGGCTCCTCCGGGAAGACGTCGACCGCGGCGCCCGAGAGGTGGCCCGACTCGAGGTGGCGGTGGAGCGCGTCGAGGTCGACGAGGTGGCCGCGCGCGAGGTTGAGGAACATCGAGCGGGGGCGCATCTTCGCGAACTGCTCTTCGCCGAAGAGGTGGCGATTGCTCGCGCGGCCGTCGACGTGGACCGACACCGTCTCGACCGTGTCGAGGAGCTCGTCGAGCGAGCGGCAGCGCTGCGCGTTGCCGAGCGCGAGGCGGTCGACGATGTCGTAGAAGTAGACCTGCATGCCGAGCTGCTCGGCGAGCACCGAGAGCTGCGAGCCGATGTTGCCGTAGCCGACGATGCCGAGCGTGCGGCCGCGCACCTCGTGCGAGCCCTCGGCCGACTTGTCCCAGACGCCCTGGTGCATCTTCGCATTGCGGTCGGAGAGGCGGCGGGCCATGGAGATGATGCAGCCGATCGCGAGCTCGACGACGGAGCGCGTGTTGGAGTAGGGCGCGTTGAAGACGGCGGTCGCCGTGTCGCTCGCGGCCTCGAGGTCGATCTGGTTCGTGCCGATGCAGAAGGCGCCGACCGCCATGAGGGAGGGGTGCGCCTCGAGGACCTCGCGCGTGACCTTCGTCTTCGAGCGGATGCCGAGGAGGTCGACGCCGTGGAGCGCCTCCATGAGCTCGCCCTCGTCGAGGGCGCCCGAGCGGGTCTCCACCTCGATCCCCCGTGCTTCGAGTGCCGTGACCGCGTCGTGGTGGATGTTCTCGAGGAGGAGCGCCTTCATGCCCTCCAGGGTAGTCGGCGCGACGAAGGCGACGGGCCGGAGTGCGGCCGAGGCCCGGCCGGGGACCCGCCGCTACTGCGCCGCGCCCTGGGCGACGACCCAGGCGTGGGGATCGAGCCGCGCGCCGTTCGACTCGACCTCGAGGTGGAGGTGGCAGCCCGTCGACTGCCCGGTCGAGCCGGCGAGGCCGATCGGCTGGCCGGCCGCCACCGAGGTGCCCGTGCCGACGCCGATGCCGCCGTCGAGGAGGTGGCCGTAGAGGAGGCGCGTGCCGTCGCCGAGGTCGAGCTGGACGACGTTGCCGAGGCCTCCCATGGGGCCGGCGTAGAGGACGGTCCCGCCGCGGACCGCGTAGAGGGGCGCGCCGCAGGTGCCGCCGTCGATCGCGTAGTCGGTGCCCCAGTGCATGCGCACGACGTGCTCGACGGGGTGGAGGCGCATGCCGAAGCTGTCGGTGATGCGGGCGCCGAGGATCGGCGAGTAGGCGCCGGTCGCGCTCGCACCGAGGGATTCCGCGGAGAGGCCGGCCTGGGCGAACGCGGCCTGGCCCGCGGCGAAGGCGTCCTGCTGCGCCTGGAGGACGGCGTCGAGGTCGGCCTGCGTCGGCGCGCGGCCCTCGCCGAGGACGCCGAGCATCGCCTCGAACTGCGCCTTCGCCTCGATCGCGGCCCCCTGCTGGGCCTGGAGCTGGAGCTGCGCCGCGATCGCCGCATCGCGCTGCGACTGCGCCTCGGCCTCGAGCGCGACGGCCTCGTCGAGGGCGGCCTGGGCGTCGACGCGAAGGGCGCCGAGGGTCTCTTGGTCGGCCATCGCCTGCTGGTACATGGCGTCCTCGTTGTCGGAGAAGCGATTGATCGCCGTGATCCGGTAGAGGAAGTCGTCGTCGGGGCTCGTGTTGAAGAAGGTCACGACCCCGGGCTCGAAGCCGGCGGTGTGATCGCGGAGGTGGACGGCCATCGTGCCGAGCGAGGCGGCCGAGTCGTCGGCGGTCTGCTCGGCCTCGAGGATCTGCGCGTCGAGGACCATGACGTCCGAGCGGCGGTTCTCGGCCTCGGTGCGGGCCTGCTCGTAGGCGGCGCCGGCCGCGGCGGCGGTCTCGGCGGCCGAGGCGACGGCCGTCTCGAGGGCCGAGATCTGGGCGTTGATCGAGCCGATGAGGGCGTCGGCCGCGAGGGTGTTGCCGGCGGCGGCGCCGACCTCGTCCCAGGTCGTCGCCGGCTGCTGGGACTGCTGCTCGGGGGCCGCGGAGGCGGCCGGGGCGCCAGGCTGCTGGGCGATGGGCTGGCCGTCGGGGCCGACGCCGGCCCCGAAGTCGATCGTGCCGACGGGGCCGGGCTGAGCCGGATCGGCCGACGGCGAGGGATCGGCGGAGGGGGCGGGTCCGGACGAGATGGAGGGCGCGTCAGGCGCGGGCGTCGCGGGCGGCTCGGCGGCCGCCGTGGCCGCGAGCGCGGCGGGCGGCGCGGAGGCGAGGTGGGCGCCGACGGCGAGGGCGAGGGCGGCGATCGAGGCGAGCGCCCGGCGAGCCGGGCGCGTGGGCCGGCCAGACCGGATAGGCCGAGCGGCGCGCGCGGGGCGGGCCTCCCGGGGGCGGCGGACGACGCGCGCGCGGGCGACGAGGGCTCGGAGCTCGGCGATCCGCGCGAGATCCCCCGCGCCGCCCGCTGCGGTGCCGTCGGTCGAGCGCGTGCTCGAGCCCGTGCGATCGCGGCGCGCGGAGGCGAGGCGATCCCAGTCGTCGGCGGCGGCCCAGGCGTCGGCGCTCCAGTCCCCCGGTCGCGCGTGCTCGTGCCGGATCCCCTGCTCGTCGAGGCGCACTGCGCCGCTCCCCCCGTGGTCGGGCGGGCCGGAGCCCGCCGCGACGAGGCAGCGCGCGGCGCGCGATCCCCCGTCGAACGTCGGCCTGGCGGACGGATCCGCCGTGCGAGGCACCCCCCAGCGCCACGCGGCCGCGGGCACGGTAGCAGAGCCGTCCTACCCGGAGCCGACGGCGTGTCGTCCTCCGGATGACGCCGCGATCCGCGTCTCGGTTCGGGCACAGGTGCTGATGGGAGGCGCATTTCCAGGGATCCCGCACGGCTCGCGGCCCTAGCATCGGCATCCCTTCCCCCTTCCCGGCATGGTCAGGAGTCCCCATGCGACGCGCGATCGCGGCCGTCCTCCTCGCCCTCCTCGGCGCGCTCACGCTCGCCGGGTGCAGCGGCGGCTATCCAGCAGACGTCGACGGTACGCTCGAGCGCGTGCGCGGCGGCGAGCTCGTCGTCGGCGTCACCGAGGACGCCGGGCACGTGAGCGTCCGCGACGACGCGGCGATCGAGGGCCAGGAGGCCGAGATCCTCGCCGCCTACGCCGAGTCCCTCGGAGCGGCCATCCGCTTCGAGCACGGCTCCGAGACCGACATCGTCGGGATGCTCGAGCGGGGCGAGATCGACATCGCGGCCGGCGGCTTCCCCGACGACACCCCTTGGGCCGAGGTGGCCGCGATGACGCGCCCCTACGGCAGCGGGATCGACGGCGAGGGCAAGGAGGAGCAGCTCGTCTTCCTCACGAAGCTCGGCGAGAACGCCTTCCTCAACGATCTCGAGCGCTTCCTCCACGAGAACGGGCACGAGGCGTGAGCGGGCGCGGCGCGGGCGGCCAGGGCTCGAGCGGGCAGGGCTCGGCCGGCTCGGGTTCGGAGACGCCGAAGTTCGGCCACACGGAGCTTCCCGAGGAGCAGCGGAAGGCGCTGAAGCAGGCCATCCGCCTCGAGTGGATCACGCTCGCGATGATGGCGTTCTCGGTCGTGATCGTCTTCCTCGTCTCGGGGTCGTCGCAGGCCATGAAGGCGGCGTGGATCGAGGACACGCTCTCGCTCCTGCCGCCGATCGCGTTCCTCGTGGCGGCTCGGGTCATCCGGAAGGCGCCGAGCGACCGGCATCCGTACGGGTACCACCGGGCGATCGGCGTCGCGCACCTCGTCGCGGCGGTGGCGCTCCTCGGGCTCGGCGCCTACCTCGTCATCGACTCGGGCGTGGGCCTCATCAGCGGCGACCGCCCGCCGATGGGCTCGGTCGTGCTCTTCGGCGGCGAGCCGGGCACGGGATGGCAGATCTGGTCGGGCTGGCTCATGATCGCGACGATGGCGCTCGTCTCGATCGCGCCGCCGATCCTCGGGCACCTCAAGCAGAAGCCGGCGCGGATCCTCCACGACAAGGTGCTCTACGCGGACGCGGACATATCGAAGGCCGACTGGCAGTCGGCGCTCGCGACGATCGTGGGCATCCTCGGCGTCGGGGCGGGCCTGTGGTGGGCGGACGCGGCGGCGGCGCTCTTCGTCGGCGCGGGCATCGTGAAGGACGGCGTGACGCTGCTGCGCGACGCCGTCCGCGACCTCGCCGACGCGCGCCCGACGACCTATGACGGCAAGAGCCCCGAGCCGGTGCTCGAGCGCATGGAGGAGGAGCTGCGCTCGCTGCTCTGGGTGCGCGAGGCGCGCGTGCGGATGCGCGACGAGGGGCACGTCTTCCATTCGGAGGCGTTCGTCGTGCCGAAGCCCGGCGAGGAGCCGACGCTCGAGCGGCTGGCGGAGGCGCGGCGCCGGGCGACGCGGATCGACTGGCGGGTGCGCGACACGGTCATCGTGCCGGTCGCGGGGGTGCCGGAGGAGCAGGTGCCCCGGGGGTAGGGGGTTTCCGTGGTCTTCTCGGCGGGACGCGGTCTCGTCGGCGGGGTTCTCGGCCGGACGCGGTCTCAGCTGCGGTTGGCCAGGATGGACGGCATGAACGACGCTCCGCAGGCCTCCGCCCATCCGACCTCCCCCGAGGCTTCGCCCGAGCCGTCCGCGCCCGCCGGCGGGCCCTCGCGCGAGGCCATCGAGCTCGCCAACGCGCTCTTCGACATGGCGCGCGACGGCGACGCGGAGCGGCTCGCGGCCTACCTCGACGCGGGCGCCCCCATCGGCATGCGGAACGCGAAGGGCGACACCCTCCTCCACCTCGCCGCGTACCACGAGCAGCCCGCGACCGTGCGGATGCTCATCGCCCGCGGCGCCGAGCTCGAGGCCGAGAACGACCGCGGCCAGCGGCCCCTCTCGTGCGCCGTGTTCAAGCAGGATCTCGACTCGACGAAGGCGCTCCTCGACGCCGGCGCCGACCCGGACGCCGGGACGCCGAGCGGGCGGATGACGGCGGAGATGTTCGGCGGGGAGGAGATGCGGGGGGTGTTCGGGTAGTCGGAGGTCCGGCCGAATCGCGGGACCACCTCCCCCGACACGCGAACGGTCCGTGCTCGTTCCTACCGTGGTCGTCCGCCGGGGGATGAGCATGAGGTCCGTGCGACGACGGCCGAGGCCGCCTGCGCGACGCGCCTCTCGTGGAGCAGGCTGTCGCGGGGCCGGCGTGCTTCTCGGGCGACCTTCTCGCCCGCAGGCGGCCCCTCCCCTCGGCTCAGTAGGGCGACGTGGCCGTCCTACTCGACAGCGGGGCGTACGACGCGTCGAGCCACTTCGCCGAACACTCGCTCCAGGCTCCGGCGAGCTTCGGCGCTCGCATCGCGAAGGCGCGGACACCGGACTCGGCCGCCTCAGGCGAACCCGAGGTCGCCTTCGAGGTCCTCCGGCCGGTGAACACGCTCGAAGCGCTCCTGGTGGGATCCGAAGCGGGGCTCGCAGCGGCGCGCGCGACGGTCGCCCGGCTGGAGTCGGGCGAGGTTGGGCCCGGGCCGGACTCCGCGTGAGAGACCGGAAGCGCGCTCGTCAGCCCACAGGGAAACGCTCGTTCCGGAACGCGACGAAGACGGCCGAGCTTCGCCGCGCCGCGACAGGTGGGGCGGGAGTGCTGAACTCGCCGCCCGAACGCCGTCGACCGGCATGGCTCGCGACCAAGGGCGCGCTCACGCCTGCGCCTGCGCCGGCGGCTCGGCCGTCCGCCGCACCCCCTCCAGGCGCGCCACGAGCGAGGTGACCTGCGCCGTGTCGAAGAGCGACGTCGGCGAGGACGCGAGGTCGGTGTACGGCGACTCGAAGAGCCGCCTCGCCTCCATGGCTCCGTTCGCGGTGAGCTCGTCGATGATGAGCTCGATGTAGCGGATCTGGCTCGCGCTGTACGCCCCCTCGCTGAGGAACTCCGCGAACGCCTCCTTGGCGGCGTCGCGCTCGAGCCCGACGAGGCTGCGGATGAAGAGCCCGAGGCCGCCCGACTCGCGCGCCGCGCGCTCGACGGTGCGCTGCTCGCCAATGCCATCGGCGACGAGGAGCGCCTCGAGCGCGTGGAGGTCGGCGGTCGTGAGCTGGCGGTTGCGGCGCACCTTCTGGAGGGCGAGGTCGTTCTCGTGCTCGCGCAGCCAGGCGCGGGCCTTCTGCAGGAAGCGCTCGTAGTCGACATTCGGGGTGACGTGCGGCAGCGCGATCTGCTCGCGGCCCTCGAGCTCGTCCTGGAAGTCGGTGAACACGGGCTCGCGCCGACGGCGCTCGATGAAGCGCATGAGCCCCCGCAGGCGCCGCCGCATCGACTCGAGCATCGGCAGCGTGACGCCCACCCACCAGGCATCGGAGGCGACCTCCTCGAGCAGTGCCTGCTCGGCGGAGACGGCGGGGATCGCGGTCGAGGAGGCGAGGAGGGCCTCGGCGAGACGCTGCACCGTCACCCGGCAGCGTTCGCCGACGGCGACGTCGCCCTCGAGCTGGGCGAGCTGCCGCTCGAGGATGACGAGATCGAAGCGCTTCGCCACGACGTCGGCGTCGCGGTGCGCGGACGGCAGGCCGGCGACCTCGAGCAGCTCGGTCGCGACGAGGTCGATCCGGCCGCGCCACGCCTCATCGTCGCCGAGACGCTCGACCGCGCGGCGGTGGGGGCGCACGAGCACGTTGTCGAGCGTCATCCCCGCCACGAACGCGCGCAGCTCGTCGACGGTGTCGCCGCGGAGCTCGGCGAGCGAGCCACGCTCACCGACGTCGGCGCCCGGGGCATCCCCAGCCGCGTCGAGCTGCTGCAGCAGCGCCATCCGCGCTTCCACGAGACGCTGGGTGAGCGACTTCTGCGTCGAGCCGCCCTGCTCGGGCAGGTCCTGGCTGAAGAACTCGAGGTTGCCGCAGAAGTCGAAGACGAAGAAGTCGGTCTTGTCGCGACCGGGGCCGTAGAGGTCGGGGCGCAGGCGAGTGCCGCGGCCGATCATCTGCCAGAACTTCGCCTTCGAGCGCACGAGCTTGAAGAAGACGAGGTTCGCGACCTCCGGCACGTCGATGCCGGTGTCGAGCATGTCGACGCTGATGGCGATGCTCGGCTCCCGGCTCGGGTCGCTGAACGCGTCGATGAGCGATTGCGCATGGCTGGTGCGGTAGGTGATGACGCGAGCGGCCTGGCCGCCGAGCTCGGGATACTGCGCGTTGAAGCGCCGCTCGATGAACTCGGCGTGGTCCTGGTTCTTCGCGAAGATGATCGTCTTCGCGAGCCGCTCCCCCTCGTCGACCGTGTGGCCGTCTCGCATGAGCGTGGCGAGCACCTTGTCGACCGTGTCGGCGTTGAAGAGGAAGCGGTTGAGCTCCTCCGGGTCGATCGCCTCGGGGGGCTCCCCGTCACCCCACTCGATCGCGTCCCAGTCGTCCTTCTCGGCCTCGCTGAGCTCGTCATAGCGGATGCCTCGGCGGAGGAACTTCGTGCCCACCGAGACCGCCACCGGCGGCACGAGGTAGCCGTCGGCGACGGCATCCTCGAGCGAGTACGCGTCGGTGGGCACGCCGTCCTCGAGGTGGAAGAGGCGGTAGGTGTTGCGGTCGATCTCGTCTTTCGGCGTGGCGGTGAGGCCGAGGAGCAGCGCGTCGAAGTACTCGAAGACGGCGCCGTATCTGGCATAGACGGACCGGTGCGCCTCGTCGATGACGATGAGGTCGAAGAACCCTGGCACGAAGCGGCGGACGCCGCTCGCCTCGTCGGTCTCGTTGATGAGGCCGAGCATCGTCTGGTAGGTCGAGGCGTAGACGCGTCCGTCGGCGAGGCGATCGCTGATGAGGTTCACTGTCGGCACGGAGGGGAGCAGCGTGCGGAAGACCCCGGCCGCCTGCTGCACGAGCGCCGTGCGGTCGGCGAGGAAGAGCACCCGCTGCACCCATCCGGCGCGCATGAGCTGGTCGACGAGGGCGACGACCGTGCGCGTCTTGCCCGATCCGGTGGCCATGACGAGCAGGGCGTCGCGCTGCTTGGCCTCGAAGGCGTCGCCGACGGCGCGGATGGCGCGCAGCTGGTAGGGGCGTCCGGCGATCTCCGGCGTCGGCGCCACCTCGATGAGCGGTCGGGCGCTGTCGCGACGGGACACGATTCGCTCGAGCTCGCTCCGGGTGAGGAAGCCGTGGATGGGGCGCGGCGGGTACCCGCGGGCGTCGTCCCAGATCCAGTGCTCGGCTCCGTTCGTGAGGAAGATCACGGGGCGCCGCCCGTGGTCGCGCTCGAGGCAGTGGGCGTAGAGGAGAGCCTGCTGCTTGCCGTACTCGGGGCTCGCGCCGGTCTTCTTCGCCTCGATGAGGGCGAGCGGGCGGCCGTCGGCGCCCCAGAGCACGTAGTCGACGTAGCCGTCGCCGCTCGGGCCGGGCATGCCGTGCACCGGGAACTCGGTGTCGCGCGGGTCGTCGAGCGGCCAGTCCGCTTCGCGAAGGAGGAGGTCGATGAACGCGTCGCGCGTGGCGGCCTCGGAGAGGTCGCGGGCGAAGGGGAGGGTCTTCGCGTCCTGCGCGGCGGCGACCTGCGCGCGCAGCTCGGCGATCTCACGCTCGAGCTCGGCGGCCTGGGCGTCGCGGGTGGCGAGGGCGCGGGCGTGGGCGGCGTCCTGGGCGGCGAACCGCTCGGCCAGCTGGCTCACCTCGTCGCGGCTGAGGGGCGCGGAGCGCTTCGCGAGGTCGGGGTCGAAGGCGGCCTGGACGGGGGAGGCCTCGGGCGCGCTCGAGTGCTCGTAGCCGGCCCACACCATGACGTGGTGCAGGTCGCGGAGCGCCTGGAGTGCGGTATCGGGCCGCACAGGGCGGCCGTCGTGGACGGCGACGTTGCCGAGCTTGCGGAGCAGGTTGAGCTTGGCCTTGATGGCGGGGCCGACGGCGCGCGCGAAGGCCGGGTCGTGGATGAGGGCGGCGAAGTCGCGCTGATATGGAGGGCGAAGGCCCAGCACCTCGTAGAGCCGCTCGACGAGCCGCTCCCCGACGCGGCGCGCGTAGAAGCACGCGCTGCGCGGATCGGCCGCGAGATACGACTCGGCCCGAGCGCAGTCGTCGTGCAGCTCGGGCATCGTCTGCCTCACGAAGTCGAAGTTGCCCATCGCGCGGCGGCCTCACTACTCGAAGAAGTCCTCGTCGACTTCGACGACCTGGTAGGTCTGGGCCACCTGCACGCCGACGAGGTACGTCACCATGAGCTTCACGAGCCGCGCGCCGTCGATGAGGATGACTCGCGGCCGGATGTGCTCAGCGTAATCGCGGGCGCCACTCGAAAAGGTGCTC
Organism: Pseudoclavibacter triregionum; assembly: GCA_910822395.1. Classification (GTDB taxonomy): domain Bacteria; phylum Actinomycetota; class Actinomycetes; order Actinomycetales; family Microbacteriaceae; genus Pseudoclavibacter; species Pseudoclavibacter triregionum. The sequence goes on along the minus strand of OU365335.1, from coordinate 859,357 downwards.
GTCGTGATGAAGACACCGCCGCTGGCGCCCTTGCCCTGGAGGGCGCCAATGAAGGCCTGGAGCGCGTCGCGCTTGACTGTGTTGCCTTCTCCATAGCGCTTGGCCTGCACGTAGATGCGCTCGAGACCGAGGGCGTCCTGGTCGATGAAACCGTCCACGCCGCCGTCGCCAGAGCCGCCGGTGACACGTCCGCGCCTCTCGGCGCCGCCGTAGCCCATCGCGAGGAGGAGCTTCACGACGGCCTCCTCGAAAAAGCTCGGATCGGCGGCGCGGAGGCGCTCGAGGAGGTCGGATTCGACGTCGCCGCGGAGCCGCGCGATACCCGCCTCGATCTGCTCCTTCGGCTCGAGCTCGGCGCTGAGGGCGACGGCTACCGCTTCGTCCGAGCGGGACGTGGCCTCGTGGGTCGGCCAGTACTCACGGAAGAGCCGGTTCGCCTCGGCGAAGGTGAGCTCGACGCCACGGTTCGCGTCGAGCCAGGCGCGACCGGCCTCAGTGATGCGGTAGCGGGCGCGGCCGGTGCGCTCGATCCATCCGGCCTTGTAAAGGTGAGAGATGGTCCAGCCGATGCGGTTGGTGGCCTGCGGCTTGCCGGAGTCGAGCATGACGGTCCTCGCGTGCTCGCTGAGCCGAGCCTCGTCCATCGCGAGCTGCATGATCTCGCGGCGGTGGAGCTCGCCGCTGCGTTCGAGCACGGCGAGCACGGCTGGCACGAACCGGGGCCAGATCGGGACGTCGTCGCGGAGATCGGTCATGACTCAAGCTCCCCTTTGAAGGCGCGGTCGCGGAGGGCGGAGAGGAGGGCGACCGAGACGTCGATGGCTCGCGCCTGCCTTTCCGAAAGCTCGCCTCGAGCACGAAGAAAGTCCCCGACTCTACGTTGTTCCCCAAGCGGGGGAAGTCCGATGGGAAGGGCGGAGAGCCCCTCCTGGTTAACCTTGAACGTGCCATTCGTCGTCTTTGCGAGCCGTTCGATTTCTAGGCGCATCAGACGACCGTTCCACACGTGGTGAAAGAAGTCGACGTCCACTTCGTCCTGGTTAAGTCGGCCGCCGATCATGGTGTCGGGGAATACCAACTGCGCCCCCTCCGACCTCACAACCGCCCCGCGTCCTACGAGCGATTTCGTGCCACTGCCGCGCGCCACCAAATAGTCGACCGACCCGACACGCCGCGACGTGGGGGGAGAATCCCTAAAAGTTCCGCTCCTCGCTTCGCTAGGAATCAGGTTTCCCGTCGTGATTGCCCCCAACGTCAGAACACGTTCGAGCACATGACCAGTCCGTGAGGGCGACACGCCGTTGCGGAGCTCAGTGAAGACGTCGCCCACCTGCATGACCCGGCTCTCTGAGTGACCGTAAGGGGCCAACCTTACCTTGAGCGCAAGTCGACGCCGCTCCCACGTAACGAGAGCGGAAGCGCGGTCGAGGATGGCGGCGATGCGGCGCTGTTCGGGGAGGGGAGGGAGGGGGACGCGCACTGCAGTCTCCATCGCGGCGACCGACAGATTCTGCATCGTCGTGCCGCGCGTGAATGGAGCGATTCCCGCGGTAAAGCCTGGGCTGCCGAGCCAGTGCGCGAGATAATCGGGGAGAATCCGATCGGGGTCGACTCTGAGAATTCTCACGAAGTTCGAGGCGATAGCCTCGGTCGGCACCTCGGTGACGAGAGCCGTCTTGCCAACGTCGCCGGACGTCGTGAGCAGAATGTCGCCCGACTTAATCCGCGCGCGCTCATACTCGGATCGAGTCACAGAGCGTGTCGGTACACGCGTCCAGTTCACGAGCCCGGCACCGATGTCACCGTTCCGCACGGCAAGGGTGTTGACGTCCCGCGAGCCCGGCACATCTCCCCAATAGCCGGATCTCGACGACGCGAGAACCTCACCCAGCGGCACCATCGGCCAGGTCACCGCAGCATCTCCTTGAGCTCGGCAAGACCCCGCGCGATCTCGATGTCGAGGGCCTCGAGCTCGGCGATGAGCTCGAGCGGGTCGCGATGCTCGACCTCCTCGAGCACAACCTCCTTATAGCGGTTCATCGAGAGGTCGTAGCCCTGCTCGGCGATCTCCGCCTTCGACACCGTGAACGACTGCTCCGTGCGCGCCCGCTCGCGCTCCGCTCCCGCGCGCTCGGCCCAGCGGGCGAGCACGTCGGGCAGATCGTTCGCCTCGACCGGGTTCCGCTTGTCGTCGAGCGAGAATCCGTCGGCGCGCACCTCGTAGAACCACACCTCGTCGGTGCCGGCCGACTCGGTCTTCGTGAAGCAGAGCACCGCCGTCGAGACCCCCGCATACGGCCGGAAGACGCCCGCGGGCAGCTTGATGACGGCGTCGAGCTTCTGCTCCTCCACGAGCATCCGCCGCAGCTCTTCGTGCGCTTTCGTCGACCCGAAGAGCACGCCCTCGGGCACGACGACCGCCGCACGCCCGCCGGGCTTCAGCTGCCGCAGGAAGAGCGCGAGGAAGAGCAGCTCCGTCTTCTTCGTCGTCGCGACGGCGAGCAGCTCCTTCGAGGTCTGCTCGGAGTCGAGCGAGCCCGAGAACGGCGGGTTCGCGAGGATGAGGCTGTAGGCCTCGCGCTCCTTCGCGCCCTCCTGCGAGAGCGAGTCGCGGTAGCGGATCTCCGGCGCCTCGATGCCGTGGAGGAGCATGTTCATGCTCGCGATGCGGAGCATCGTCGCGTCGAAGTCGTAGCCGTGGAACATGCCTCGATGGAAGTGCTCGCGCTGCGCCGCGTTGAGGAGCGCCCCCGGGTGATGCTCGCGGAGGTACTCGCTCGCGACGACGAGGAAGCCCGCCGTGCCGCACGCGGGATCGCAGATCGTGTCGTCGGGCGTCGGCGCCATGAGGTCGACGAGCAGCTCGATGAGGTGGCGCGGCGTGCGGAACTGCCCGTTCGTGCCGGATGACGAGAGCTTCGACAGCAGGTACTCTTAGAGGTCGCCGGCTGTGTCGCGGTCATCCATCGGAAGGGCGTCGACCATGTCGACGACCTTCGCGAGCAGCGCCGGGCTCGGGATCGTGTAGCGGGCGTCGCGCATGTGCGCCGCGTAGGTGCCCTCGCCGCCGGCCACCTGGCTGCCGAGGCGGCGCAGGAAGGGGAAGACGGCATCGCCCATGGCGGCATGCATGCTGGCGGGGGCCAGGCCCTTGAGCTCGCTCCAGCGAAGCTTCTCCTGACCGAGCGCGGGGTCGAAGAGGCGGCGGCGCATCGGCTCGCCGGTGATCGTCGCACGATCTTCCTCGCGGGCCTCCAGCTCATCGAGCCGGCGGATGAAGAGGAGGTAGGTGATCTGCTCGATCACCTCGAGCGGGTTCGAGATGCCGCCCGACCAGAACGCGTCCCAGAGGCGGTCTACCTTGCTCTTCACATCGCCGGTGATCATGGCATGAGGGTATCGGGAGCCTCGGACAGTGCGGGGGCCGGCGGCGCCGGTCGGGTCGGCCGCGGAGGCGGTGGGGATGGCGGCGGGGTGGCCGGGCGAGGCGGCGGCCGGGCGCTCGTCGGGCGAGGCGGCGGCCGGTCGCCCGGGATGGCGAAGACCAGCCCATTAAGGCGACGCCCCGGCCACTCGCCGCCCTGCGTTCAATTAAGCCGGTGCGTTAATACAACGAACCGGCTCACGGGCGGCGATGATTGACATAACGCCCCCGAAGGAGACCCCATGCTGCCGATGAGCGCCCTCGAGGCCGAGATCGCTGCCGCACTTGAGCGGCTCGAGACCGGCGAGCCCGTCCTCGAGCGGCGGTACCTCGATCTCAAGGAAGAACCCGGGCGAAGGGGGCGCGGAGGGGTCATCCTCCCGGGCCAAGGCACGAGCGAGGAGGCCGCCGCGTACCTCGCGGGAGAGTGCGCCTGCATCGCCAACACCCCCGGCGGAGGAGCGCTCGTGCTGGGCGTGGCCGACGACGGCACGCTCATCGGCACAGAGCTCGACGCCGAGTGGCTCCGGGCCCGGATCTTCCAGCTCCTGCAACGACTCGTCACCCCCGACATCCGCGAGGTGCACGTGAGGGGGGTGCGACTGCTCGTGCTTCGGCTCGTCGAAGCCGTCGAGCCCGTCCGGTGGCGGCACAAGATCAGGTGGCGCGTCGATGACACCTGCCAGGAGATCGACGCCGCCAGCTGGCATGCGCGGCGGCACGCGCACCTCCAGTTCGACTGGTCGGCCCAGCCGAGCGCCTCCAGGTGGAGCGACGTTCGAGCCGGCGCCCTCGAGAAGGCCCGCGACTCGCTCCGCGACGCGGGCGACCCTCATTCGGCCGAGCTCGCCGATGCAGATGATCGCACCCTGCTGAGTCGCCTCAACGCGATCGACGGGGAGGGTCGACTCACCAAAGCGGCCGAGCTCGTGTTCGTCGGGCGAACCGACTCGTGCCTCGACTACGTGCGTCGAGACGTGCACGGGGCCGATAGCGCAACACGGATCCGCCGTGCAGATCGAAGCCTCATCGAGCAGCTCGCGGAGGTGTTCGCCGCCGGCACCGCACACAATCCCGTCCGCCACGTCGGCACCGGACTCTCCCGCGGGCAGCTGCGGCAGATTCCCGAACGAGCGTTTCGCGAGGCGATCATCAACGGCATCGCCCATCGAGACTGGGGCTCGTCCGACCCGACGACCGTCGAGCACGTGGGCGGCACGCTGCGGGTCACGAGCCCGGGAGGCTTCTACGGCGGCGTGACGACCGCGAATATCATCACGCACCCGTCGAAGTCGCGGAACCCCGCCCTCGCCCAGCTCCTCGCCTCGCTCAAGCTCGCCGAGCGGGAGGGCATCGGCGTCGATCGCCTCGTGCTCGAGAGCCTCTCCGCCGGCCTCCGGATGCCGACGATCGAGGAGACGCCGTCGCCGAGCGTCGTCACCTCGCTGAACGGCGAGCACGTCGACGGCGGATGGATCGCATTCATCCGTGTCGACGGGCTGCGACAGGAGATCCGCGATCTCCGCGTGCTCATGTCGCTGTGGCAGCTCACCCGGCGCGGTTGGGTCGATGCCGAGACGCTGGCGCCCTTCCTTCAGGTGAGCCTCGCCGAAGCCGGTGACGCGATGCGGAGCCTCCTCTCGATCCGCGTCGAGCGCGAGGCGGTCGTCGCACCCGTCGACGGTCAGCCCTCCACTGCGACGCCGGCGGCGTGCCTGGCCCCGAAGGGGCGGAGGCTCCTGGGCGACAGCTACGACGACGCCGGCGAGCCGACGCCGCTGCCCTCCCCCGCGACTGTGGCCATCGACTATGCCGGAGCGCAGGGCCGCATCAGCTCGACCGAGCTCGGCGCCCTCACCGGCCGCTCGAACCCGGGCATCGTACTCAAGCAGCTCGAGGGGCAGGGCGCGCTCGCACCCTCGTGGCCGTCCCGCCGCGGCCAGGGCTTTCACTACCTGCCGGCCCGGGCGTGACCGTGCCAGGGGGCTGAGCGCGGCACCGCGACCTCCCGGTCAGCGCGGCTGCGAGGCGAAGCCGAGCGCATCGGCTTCGGCTCCGAGAGCCCTCCCGGCCGGCGTCGCTGCGAGAGGGCTCGACTCCGCCGGCGGTGAGGCGAGCTGCGGCGGGGAGCCGCGGCACGTTCGACGGTGGCGCCCTCGCGGCGCGCTCGGAACTCGAAATGTCCGTGGTCGCTCGTAGCGTGGCGATGAGTCGGAACCGGAGTGGTCACGCGGCGGCGTCCGGGCTCGAAACTCGAAATGTCCGTGGTGGCTCATAGCGTGGATGGCGAACCGGGGGAGGTGCGCGCATGAAGGCAGCGGGGCGCTCGATCGAGCCGTCGCTCCACCCGTCCGCCGACCCCATCGAGGCGCTCGAGGCGGCGGAGCGGCTCGTCGCCTACGCGACCTCGGCCCGATCGCTCGTGCTCGCGACGCTGCAGGAGCGCGCCCTCGCCCGATCGGAGGGGCTCGGCGGCAAGGCGCAGGAGCACGAGGTGCGCGCCACGACGGCCGAGGCGGCCCTCGCCATCCGCCGCTCGGAGCGGACGACCGCGAAGGCCATGGCGACCGCGCACGCCCTCGTGACCCGCTTCCCCACCGCGCACGGAGCCTGGGCTCGCGGCGAGATCGGCGAGCAGCACGCGGAGATCGTCGTCCGCTACGGCCACGCGATCGAGTGCGAGGAGCGGCGGGGAATCTACGAGGCTGCGGTGGTCGAGGCCGCGAAGGAGCTGTCGCCGGGCCGTCTCGTCCCCGTCGCCCGGAGCCTCGCCGAGGAGGCCCGCGAGCTGCCGCTCGACGAGCGCCACCGCACGGCCGCCGAGGAGCGCCGCGTGTGGGTCGACGACGCCGGCGACGGGATGTCGTTCCTCACCGCATATCTGCCGACGGTGCTCGCGCACGCGATCCGCGATCGGCTTGTCGAGCACGCGAAGGCGCTGTCCGAGCCGCCTGCTGGAACCGGGACGCATGGCTGCGACGCAGAGCGGGCGGCCGCCGACGAGACCATCGCGGGCTGCCCGAGCGATGGGCCGGATGACGGATCGGAGGCACGCCCGACCGCGGCCGACGGCGACGCGAACGGTGCCGAGTCGCCTGCGGGCATCCCCGTCGACCGCCGCAGCTTCGCCGCCAAGATGGCCGACTGCCTCGCCGACCTCCTCCTCACCTCGGACGCCGCGCAGATCGTCCAGCGCGCGGACCGCGGCGCGCCCCGCATCGACGCGCGCGTGAGCATCACCGTGCCCGCGCTCGCCCTGCTCGACGGGGAGGGCGGCGTTCGCGACGCCGCCGAGCTGCTCGGCGTCGGGCCGGTCCCGATGGAGACCGCCCGGACCCTCGCGTCCGAGGCGCCGTCGCTCGCGCGCATCCTCACGGATCCCGTCCGAGAGGTTCCTGTCGCCGTCGACCGTTACGTGCCGAGCGCCGCGATGCGCACGACGCTCGCAGTCCGCGACCGCCGCTGCCGCTTCCCCGGATGCCGTCGCCCCGCGGACCGCTGCGACCTCGACCACACGATCGACGCCGTGAAGGGCGGGCCGACGGCCATGGGCAATCTCGCCCACCTCTGCCGCTGGCACCACACCCTCAAGCACCAGAGCAAGTGGAGCGTGCGCCAGCTCGACGATGGCCTTCTCGAGTGGACCTCCCCCGCCGGCCGCGTCTACGCCGACCGACCGGACGCCGCCGGACCGCGGTTCAAGCCGCCGGATCCGCCAGGCTCTGAACGCCCGCCCGGAGGACCTGCCCCCGGGAAGCCGTCGACAGGACGTGACGGAGCTGAAACCGAGCCGAGCCCGCCGGCTGGGTCGGATCGGCGAGCGCGAACGAGCTCATCCACCGCCGACCCGCCGCCGTTCTAGGCTTCGGCGGTGCGCGCGGCTCCCGCGGCTACGCCCCGCCCATCAGCTCGTCGTACGGTGCGCCGACCCAGTCCCGAGGGACGAAGATCCGCGCCGTCCGGAGCGGGTTCACGACCTGGCTCACCTCGGCGTGGCACGTGACGCTCGCGAGGCGGTAGGCGTCCGGCCACTCAAGTCCGTTCCAGGCGCTCATGAGCTCGACCGTCTCCAGGAAGGCGAGGCGCAGGGCCTCCTCCAGGGTCTCGGCGCTCGCGAGCACCCGGATGCCGTCCTCGTCGACGACGACCGGCAGGTGCGTGTCGGTGGCCGCAGCCGGCAGCTCCGCATCCCCCGCCGCGCCCGCCAGGGTCTGCACCGAGAGCACGACCTCGCCCGCGATCTCCACGCCGGTGCCGCCGAGCTCGCCGTCGCCCTGGACGGCATGCAGGTCGCCGAGGGCGAGGCCGAGGCCGTCCGCCCGCGCGGTGACGCACAGCGTCGCGCCGGCGCCGAGCAGCCGGGTGTCGAGGTTGCCGCCGTGAGGTCCCGGGGTCGAGGTCGGCACCGTCGGGCCGCCGGTCGCGACGCCGAGCACGCCGATCATCGGGCGGACCTGCACGCCGATGCCGCCCGGCAGCATCGCCATGCCGTCGCGGACCTCGACCATGGCCGTGCTCGGCTCGACGACGCGATCCCCCAGCAGACCCAGGCCGGGAGCGAGCGGCATCACGCCCCGTTCGGAGACGTGGACCGCATGGATCCTGATCGCCACGCGGTCGCCCGCGCGCACGCCGCGCACCGCGAACGGCCCGGTCGCGGGGTTCAGCCGCGCGGCGTCGATGCCGGGGCGGAGGGCCGCGGAATCCGCGATCTGGCCGGAGTAGCAGTCGCGGGTCGCGATGCGGACGCGCTCGCCCGGGCCGAATGACGCGACCGGCTCGAACGTCGCGCCGAATGCGTGGACATGCGAGTCGGAAGGGAGGAGGCGCTCGTCGTCCATCGAGCCGCCCTCCTCGCCGTCGAGTGAAGCCGTGGTGCGCAAGGGGGGACTTGAACCCCCACGTCCGAAGACACACGGACCTGAACCGTGCGCGTCTACCAATTCCGCCACTTGCGCGTAGCGATCACGGCACGTGGATGCCGCGAACTCAGCGAGTCTAGCGCTCCGTCGAGCCCGGGCGCCAGCGATCCGTCCCGCGACGCGCCCGGAGGCGGCGCTGCAGCGGTCCGGAGACGGCCGACGCAGCGGCCGCATTCGGCTGTCGAGGCGTTCACAGCCAGCCAGCATCGCGTCCGGAATCGGGTCATGCGGCGTCCGGACTCCACCCGACGAGCGCCCGGCGAGCGCCCGAAGACGGTCTCGTCCCAGCCTCTGGCGGTCCGGCCGCCCTTAAACTACTGTCGTTCATTAACTCGGCGGTGGCACGATCGTCACCCCGGATCCGGACGACGCAGCCCGGCCGGGCGGACGCCGTCGCACGGACGCCGAGCGAGTCCGGGCGCCGGGCGCGAGCACCAGCACGCGCACGACTCCGGTCGCGAGCACCAGCACGAGTCCGGGCACCGTCCGCACACGCCATCCCACCCACCGCAATGACGCACTGAGGGAGCACCATGACCGGCTACGCCGTCACCAACCCGTCCACCGGCGAGGTCGAGCAGACCTTCCCCGACGCGAGCGACGCCGAGATCCAGGACGCGATCGCCGCCGCCTTCGACGCCTACCGGCAGTGGTCGCGCAGCACGACCGCCGAGGAGCGCGCCCAGATCATCCGCCGCGTCGGCGAGCTCCACAACGAGCGCCTCGACGAGCTCTCGGCCATCATCGTGCGCGAGATGGGCAAGCCGATCGAGCAGGTCAAGGGCGAGGTCGAGTTCTCGGCCGCGATCTACGAGTACTACGCGGACAACGGCCCGGGCCTCCTGAAGGACGAGCCGATCGAGGCCGCCGCGGGCGGCTACGCGGTCATCCGCAAGGACCCGATTGGCCCGCTCCTCGGCATCATGCCGTGGAACTTCCCCTACTACCAGGTAGCCCGCTTCGCCGGCCCGAACGTCGTCGCCGGCAACCCGATCCTCCTCAAGCACGCCGAGCAGTGCCCCGAGTCGGCCCTCGCGATCCAGCAGATCTTCAAGGACGCCGGCGCCCCCGAGGGCGTCTACACGAACCTCTTCGCGACCCACGAGCAGTGCTCGGCGATCATCGCCGACCCGCGCGTGCGCGGCGTCTCGCTCACCGGCTCCGAGCGCGCCGGCGCGATCATCGCCGAGCAGGCCGGCCGCGCCCTCAAGAAGGTCGTCCTCGAGCTCGGCGGCTCCGACCCCTTCATCGTCCTCGACACGGACGACATGGACCGCACCGTCGAGATGGCCGTCGCCGGCCGCATGGAGAACTCCGGCCAGGCCTGCAACGCCTCGAAGCGCGTCATCGTCCTCGACGGCCTCTACGACGAGTTCGTGGAGAAGTACACGGCCGCCATGACCGGCCAGAAGATCGCCGCGGATCCCATGCAGGAGGGCTCCGACATGGGCCCGCTCTCCTCGGTCAAGGCCGCCGAGCGCCTCGAGGAGCAGGTCAAGGCCGCCGTCGCCGAGGGCGCCCAGCTCGCCTCCGGCGGCGAGCGCGACGGCGCCCGGTACCCGGGCGGCGTGCTCACCGGCATCACGCCCGAGATGGATGCCTACCGCGAGGAGCTCTTCGGCCCCGTCGGCCAGGTCTACCGCGCGAAGGACGTCGACGAGGCGATCCGCATCGCGAACGACTCGCCCTACGGCCTCGGCTCCGTCGTCATCACGCAGGACGAGCAGCTCGCCCTCGACGTCGCCTCGCGCCTCGAGACCGGCATGGTCTTCATCAACGAGGTCGGCGGCGACTCGGCCGAGCTCCCCTTCGGCGGCGTGAAGAACTCGGGCTTCGGCCGCGAGCTCGGCACGCTCGGCATCCAGGAGTTCCTCAACCGCAAGCTCATCCGCTTCAAGGACAAGTCGGCGAGCTAGCCGCGGGCCTGCGGCGCCGAGCCGGCCGCGAGCCGCGAGCCGCGGCCCGCGAACTGCGATTGCGACGGCCCCGCTCCCTCGGGGGCGGGGCCGTCGGCGTGAGCCACAGGAGGAGGTCGAGACGCCCCCGCGCGCACGCTCGGAGCCGAGGCGGCTACGATGCGGGGAGACGCCTTTCCGCGGGCGGACGCGCCCCGGTGCGCGCCGGCCGCCGCGACGACGCCGGCACGCCGGCCTCCCGCGCCAGACCTGCACGCCGACCTCAGGAGTCACGTGGGCATCCTCGACCGCTTCGAGCGCACGCTCGAGCGCTTCTTCAACGGAGCGTTCGCGAAGACCTTCCGGTCTGGCCTCCAGCCGGTCGAGATCTCGGCAGCGCTCAAGCGCGAGCTCGACACGACGGCGTCCGTCGTCTCGCGCGACCGCATCCTCGTGCCCAACCGCTTCCACGTGCAGCTCTCGCCCGCCGACTTCGAGCGGATGACGGCGCAGGGACAGCCCCTCATCGACGAGCTCATGCGCGTCGTCGAAGAGCACGCCGCCCGCCAGCACTACCAGTTCGCCGGCGGCCTCTCCATCAAGCTCCTCGAGGACGACACCCTCGCCGAGGGCCAGATCGACATCGCCTCCCGCTCCGTGCAGGGCCAGGTCGCGTGGACCCCCGTCCTCGACGTCGACGGCCGGCGGATCCGCCTCGGGATCGGCTCGACCGTCATCGGCCGCGGCACCGACGCCGACATCACGATCGACGACTCCGGCGCCTCACGCCGCCACGCGGAGGTCGTCTGGGACGGCCGCCGCGCCGGCGTCCGCGACCTCGGCTCGACGAACGGCACGAAGCTCAACGGCCGCCCCATCGCGCAGGCCGCGCTCGAGCCCGACTCGGTCATCCTCATCGGCCGCCACGAGCTCGTCTTCCGCGTCATCCCGCAGTCGGCGCCCCAGGACGAGACCGGCTTCGTGCCCCGCATCGGGGGCCAGCGATGACCGGCGAGCTCACCCTCTTCGTCCTGCGCCTCGCGTTCCTCGCGGTGCTGTGGATCTTCGTCTTCTCGATCATCTACGCCCTCCGCTCGGACCTCTTCGGCACGCGCGCCTCGGAGTACCAGCGCTCGCTCGAGCAGTCGCGCCAGCAGACCTTCGGGGCGGCCGTGAACGGGACGCCGGCCGCCGCGCCCGTCGCCGCGGCCGCGCCCGTCGCCGTGAGCGCCGCAGTCGCGCCCCCGATGCCCGCCCCCGCGCCGCTCTCGAACCGCGGGGCGCGGACCGAGCCGGTCTCGACGGGACTCAGCAACGCCGACATCCCGACCCAGGCCGTCGCGCAGCAGCGCCCCGCCGCGCGCCCCGAGTCCGCGCAGGCTGCCGCACCCGTCCGCCCGAGCCGCCTCCTCCTCACCTCCGGCCCCCGCCGCGGCCAGGAGCTCCACCTCGACGCGCGACCCCTCTCGATCGGCCGCCACCCCGACTCCGACCTCGTCATCGCCGACGACTACTCCTCCACCCACCACGCCCGGCTCGTGCCGAGCGGCGCGTCCTGGATGCTCCAGGACCTCGACTCGACGAACGGCACCTTCGTCGAGGGCCGCCGGATCTCGTCATCCGTCCCCCTCTCGGCCGGCCAGTCCGTCCGCATCGGGACGACGACGTTCGAGCTTCGCGCATGACCCTCATCAGCCGCGCGGGCGCCGTCTCGCACGTCGGCCGGGTCCGGTCCAACAACCAGGACTCGGGCTTCGTCGGCGACCACCTCTTCGCCGTCGCCGACGGCATGGGGGGCCACGCGGGCGGCGACGTCGCGAGCGCCATCGCCGCGAAGCACTTCGCCGAGCACGACGTCCTCTACGAGACGCCGGAGGCCGCCGCCGAGGGCCTCGCCGCCATGCTCGTCGAGGCGAACTCGCTCATCGTCGAGGCCGTCGAGGAGCACCCCGAGCTGCGCGGCATGGGCACGACCGCCTCGTGCCTCGCCTTCGTCGACGGGCGCCTCGTCATCGGCCACATCGGCGACTCGCGCATCTACCGACTCCACGGCGGCGAGATGACGCAGATCACCGCCGACCACACCTTCGTGCAGAAGCTCGTCGACGCCGGCCGGATCACGCCGGAGGAGGCGCTCGTCCACCCCCGCCGCTCCGTGCTCATGAAGGTCCTCGGCGACGTCGAGACGAAGCCCGAGTGCGACACCGAGATCTGCGAGGCGGTCGACGGCGACCGCTGGCTGCTCTGCTCCGACGGGCTCTCGAGCTACGTCGAGGAGGACGACATCCTCCAGGTGCTCAGCCGCATGGAGCTCTCCTCGCGCGAGGTCTGCGACGACCTCGTCCAGCTCGCGCTCGACAACGGCGCCCCCGACAACGTCACCGTCGTCGTCCTCGAGGTCGGCGAGAAGGTCCTCGAGCCGATGACGACGCGCCTCGTCGGCTCGGCCGCGAACGAGCTGCGGTTCGGCAAGCCGGCGAAGCGCCGCCACTCCCCCATCTCGGCGGTCCTCGACCCGCTCCGCCGGACGCCGCCGGCCCGCCCGGAGGACGAGGAGTACATCCCGCCGACCGACGAGTTCCTCGACCAGCTCATCGCCGAGGAGCGCAGGCGCAAGCGCACCCGCCTCGTGCTCTGGTGGAGCGCCATCTTCCTCCTCGTCGCCGCCGTCTTCGGCGCCGGCGCCCTCGCCTACAACTGGACCCAGACGCGGTACTACGTCGGCGAGTCCGAGGGGAACGTCGCGATCTACCAGGGCGTGCAGCAGCAGATCGGCCCGATCGAGCTCAGCCACGTCGTCGAGGTGAGCGACGTGCCGGTCTCCGCGCTCTCCGAGTACCAGCGCACGCAGGTCGAGCAGACCATCAACGTCGATACCCTCGAACACGCCCAGGACCTGGTCGGAAGACTCCGGGAGACGACCCCATGACCGCGACGACGCCCCGCACCGCCGGACGCTCCGGCCGCGTCGCCGTGCCCGGCGCGCGGAAGCGGTCGACCCAGGGCCTGCGCAACATGGAGCTCCTGCTCCTCGCCTTCGCGGTCGGGATCGTCTTCTCGGCGATCCTGCTCGTCCAGCTCGGCGTGCGCGGCTCCTTCGACGTCAACGTCATCACGCTCGCGGGCCTCGTCGCGATCCTCATGCTCGGCATCCACATCGTGCTGCGCTTCCGGGCGCCGCAGGCGGATCCCTTCATCCTGCCGATCGCGACCGTGCTCAACGGCCTCGGCATCGCGATGATCTACCGGATCGACCTCGCCGACAGCGCGAACGAGGGCGTGTTCTTCACGGCGTCCACGAGCCAGATCATCCTCACGGGCGTCGGCGCGGCGGCCGCGATCGTCACGCTGCTGTTCCTCAAGAACCATCGCGTGCTGCAGCGGTACACGTACACCTTCATGGTGGCGGCGATCGTGCTGCTCATCCTGCCGCTTGTCCCCGGCCTGGCTGCTGACGCCAACGCCAAGGTGTGGATCTCGGTCGCCGGCTTCTCGTTCCAGCCCGGCGAGATCGCGAAGATCTGCCTCGCGATCTTCTTCGCCGGCTACCTCGTCACGGCGCGCGAGTCGCTCGAGTCGGTGGGGCCGAAGGTGCTCGGCATCCGCTTCCCGCGCATGAAGGACCTCGGCCCGATCGTCGTCGTCTGGCTCGCCTGCATGGCCGTGCTCGTCTTCCAGCGCGACCTCGGCACCTCGCTGCTCTACTTCGGACTCTTCCTCGTCATGATGTACGTCGCGACGGCGCGCATCTCGTGGGTCGTCATCGGCGGCGGGCTCTTCCTCGTCGGCGGCTTCCTCGCCGCGCAGGTGCTCGACTACGTCCACTTCCGCGTGCGCACCTGGCTCGACCCGTTCTCGCCCGATATGTATGAGGCGGACGGCGGCAGCTACCAGCTCGTGCAGGGCCTCTTCGGCTTCGCGAACGGCGGCCTCCTCGGGCAGGGCCTCGGCCAGGGCCGCCCGGACATCACGCCGCTCGCCTCGAGCGACTTCATCCTCTCGGCCGTCGGCGAGGAGCTCGGGCTCTCCGGCGTCTTCGTCGTGCTCGCGCTCTTCGTCATCCTCGTCGCGCGCGGCTTCCGCATCGGCCACCAGGGCCTCGACGACTTCGGGCGCCTGCTCGCGACCGGCCTCGCGTTCATCATCGCGCTGCAGGTGTTCGTCGTCGCGGGCGGCGTGCTCCGCGTCATCCCGCTCACGGGCCTCACGCTGCCGTTCATGGCCTCGGGCGGATCGTCGCTCCTCGCGAACTGGATCATCGTCGCGATCCTGCTGCGGCTCTCGGACACGGTGCGAGCGGACCGGGAGGTGAGCGCCTGATGAACACCCGCGCTCGTTCCGGATTCCGCCGCGCCTCCGTCCTGGTGCGCCTGGAGGTGCGCTGCCGATGAACACCCCCATCCGCCGCGTCTCGGTCGGCGTCATCGCCATGTTCCTGAGCCTCTTCGTCGCCGCGACGATCATCCAGGTCTTCCAGTTCGACGAGCTCAAGCGCAACCCGTACAACACCCGCACGCTCCTCGCGAGCTACGACGTCGAGCGCGGGCCGATCCTCGTGAACGGCACCCCGATCGCGCAGTCGACGCCGGTCGACACCGAGTACAAGTACGAGCGCGTCTACACGCAGGGCGAGCTCTACTCGGCCGTGACCGGCTACTACACGCACACGCAGGGCTCGACCGGCCTCGAGGAGGCCATGGGCGCCGAGCTCTCCGGCCAGTCGGACGCGCAGTTCTTCCAGGGCCTCACCGGCCTCTTCACCGGCTCGAAGCCGGCGGGCGCCGCCGTCGAGGTGACGATCGACCCCATCGCGCAGCAGGCCGCCTGGGACGCGCTCGGCGACATGAAGGGCGCGGTCGTCGCGATCGACCCGAAGACGGGCGCCATCCTCGCCATGGTCTCGAAGCCGACCTTCGACCCGAACTCGCTCGTCGTCCACGACTCGGACCAGATGCTGGCCACGTACAACCAGCTCCTCACCGACCCGGACAACCCGCTCTACAACCGCGCCATCGGCGGCGACCTCAACCCGCCGGGCTCGGTGTTCAAGCTCGTCGTCGCGGCCGCCGCGCTCGAGAACGGCCTCGCGACCGCCGACTCGCCGCTGCCGAACCCGGCCACGTACACGCTCCCCGGCTCGACCTCGATCGTGAACAACCCGAGCCACGGCTCCCCGTGCGGCTCCGGCGAGACGACGACGCTGCGGATCGCGATCGAGCAGTCCTGCAACATCCCCTTCGCCGACCTCGCCATCCAGCTCGGCGCCGACAGGCTCCGCGCGCAGGCCGAGAAGTTCGGCTTCGACCACGACTTCGAGATCCCCCTCGCCGTGCAGGCGTCGACCTACCCCGCTGGCGCGCTCGACCCGGCGCAGGTCGGCCTCACGGGCTTCGGCCAGTTCGACGTCCGCGCGACCCCCATGCAGATGGCGCTCGTCTCGGCCGCGATCGCGAACGGCGGCAGGCTCATGAACCCCGAGCTCGTCGAGCAGGTGCTCTCGCCGGACCTCACCCAGCTGCAGGGCCCGAAGACGAGCGAGTTCGGCACCGTCATGAGCGCCTCGACGGCCGACGCGCTGCGCTCGATGATGATCGACTCCGTGTCGAAGGGCGTCGCCTCGAACGCCAGAATCGACGGGATCGACGTCGCGGGCAAGACGGGCACGGCCGAGAACGGCCAGGGCGAGGCGTACTCCCTGTGGTTCACGGGGTTCGCGGCCTCCGGATCCCACGACATCGCGGTCGCGGTCGTCCTCGAGGACGGCGGCGGCATGGGCCAGTCCGGCACGGGCAACGGCCTCGCGGCGACTATCGGGCACGATGTGATGAAGGCGGTGCTAGACCAATGAGACCAGCCCCCGGGGTGTCGTTCGGCGATCGGTACAAGCTCAGCTCCCGGATCGCCATCGGCGGCATGGGCGAGGTCTGGCAGGCTACCGACCTCGTCATCGGACGCACCGTCGCCATCAAGATCCTCAAGGACGAGTACATGGGCGACCCGGGCTTCCTCGAGCGCTTCCGCGCCGAGGCCCGGCACGCCGCGCTCGTGAACCACGAGGGCATCGCGAACGTCTACGACTACGGCGAGGAGAACGGCTCCGCCTACCTCGTCATGGAGCTCGTGCCCGGCGAGGCGCTCTCGACCGTGCTCGAGCGCGAGCGCGTGCTGCCGGCCGAGCAGGTCATGGACATCGTGTCGCAGACCGCCTCCGCGCTCCACGCCGCCCACCGCGCGGGCCTCGTGCACCGCGACATCAAGCCGGGCAACCTGCTCCTCACGCCCGACGGCCGCGTGAAGATCACCGACTTCGGCATCGCCCGCATCGCCGACCAGGTTCCGCTCACCGCGACCGGCCAGGTCATGGGCACGGTGCAGTACCTCTCCCCCGAGCAGGCCTCGGGCCACGCGGCGACGCCGGCGACGGACGTCTACTCGCTCGGCATCGTCGCGTACGAGTGCCTGGCCGGACGCCGCCCCTTCACGGGCGAGTCGCAGGTCGCGATCGCGATGGCGCACATCAACGACGCCCCGCCCGCGCTGCCGGTGACCGTGCCGGAGCCGATCCGCAACCTCGTGCTCTCCGCCCTCGCGAAGAAGCCGGCCGACCGCCCCGAGTCGGCGGACGCCTTCGGCCGCGCCGCGAAGTCCCTCCGCGAGGGCGACGTCGACCGCGCGGCGCAGATCGTGCCCGCGATCCTCGGCGACACGGCGCGCGCGAACACGACGCTCCAGTACGACCGCACGCAGCTCATGAGCTCGGCGGCCGGCGAGGGCGAGCCGACGACGGTGCTCGGCGCGGGCGCGGTGGGGGCCACGGCAGGCGCCGGTGCGGCCGCGGGTCTCGGCGCGTCCCGCGCGAACGCCGAGGAGCCCACGCTCGTTCAGTCGCGTGACGGCATCGACTCGCTCCTCGCGGGCGACGCCGACTCGCGCGCGGCCGTGCGCCGCGGCGAGGCGCTCGCGACCGCGCAGCCGGAGCCGCAGAAGACGCCCGCCTGGCGCTGGATCCTCATCGCCGCGATCGTCCTCTTCGCCATCGCGCTCGCCTTCCTCGGCTTCGCGCTGCTCAGCGACAAGCAGGGCCCCGACGCGACGACGACCGCCACCCCGACCGCGACGGCGACGCAGACCGCGCAGGCGCAGCAGACGACGACCGCGAAGCCGACGGCGACGATGATCTCCGTGAAGGAGGGCGACTTCGTCGGGCTGAGCTACGACGAGGCCGCGGCGAAGGCGATCGCGCTCGGACTGCAGCCGGAGCCGCTGACCGGCCAGGCCGCGCAGACCCCCGACCAGGTCGGCAAGGTCTACGAGGTGAGCCCGACCGGCAACCTCGAGCCGGGCGCGACGATCGAGCTCAAGGTCTACGACGAGCTCGCGGCCCTCGACGCCCCCGGCGACGCGACCCTCACGGCGACGACGATGAGCTGGCCCGAGTACCAGTGCCCCGCCGGCGCCACGGCGAGCTACGACGTCACCGTCTCGGGCGCGAGCGTCCAGGGCGGCCAGACGCAGGGCATCAAGGCGACGACCGTCGGCCTCACCGGCGCGAAGCCGGGCTCGACGATCTCGGCGAGCTACACGGTGCACTGCGGAACGCAGACCGCGAGCTCCGGCTCGGTGAACTTCTCGGTGCCCGCGAGCAACGGCGGCAACGGAGGCAACGGCGGGAACTCGACGACCACGACCTCGCCGAGCCCGTAGCCGAGCGGGGGCGCCCGTAGCCCTCGAGTCGGATCATCCCGCGCAGGTCCCCTCCCCGACCGGAGCGGGGAACCGTCGCCGGGTACGCTAGGCGAATGCCTCGCGGCCCCGCCGCGGGGATCCCGATCGAACGACCGGAAGGACCGCGCCGTGACCGCTGGGGAGCGCACCCTCGCCGACCGCTACGAGATCGGGCGCCGGCTCGGACGGGGCGGCATGGCCGAGGTCTACCTCGGCACGGACTCGCGCCTCGGCCGCCAGGTCGCCGTGAAGCTCCTCTCGACGCAGCTCGCGGGCGAGCCCGCCTTCCGCCAGCGCTTCCGCGCCGAGGCGCAGGCCGCGGCCCGCATGACGCACCCGACGATCGTCCGCGTCTTCGACGCCGGCGAGGACACCTTCCTCCGCCCCGACGGCCACGAGATCATCGTCCCCTACATCGTCATGGAGTACGTCCCGGGCCACCAGCTCCGCGACCTCATGGCGGAGGGGCCCCTCGACCTCCCGCACATCCGCAGGTACATGAGCGGCGTCCTCACGGCCCTCGAGTACTCGCACCGCGCGGGCGTCGTCCACCGCGACATCAAGCCCGGCAACGTCATGGTGACGCCGGACGACGAGATCAAGGTCATGGACTTCGGCATCGCCCGCGCGATCTCCGACACGGCCGGCACGATCGCGCAGACGACGGCCATCCTCGGCACCGCCTCCTACTTCTCCCCCGAGCAGGCCCGCGGCGAGACCGTCGACGGCCGAAGCGACCTCTACTCGGCGGGCGTCATGCTCTACGAGATGCTCACGGGCCGCGTGCCGTTCCAGGGCGACTCGGCCGTCGCCGTCGCGTACCAGCACGTCACCGAGGCGCCCGTGCGCCCGAGCGAGATCGACCCGAGCGTCTCGCCCGCGATGGACGCCGTCGTGCTCAAGGCCCTCGCGAAGAACCGCGACGACCGCTTCCAGACGGCCTCCGAGTTCCGCCGCGACCTCGACCAGGCCGCGCAGGGCATCATGCCCGCCTTCGCGGAGCACCTCCCGCAGGACCAGGAGGAGACGGCCCTCTTCGGCGCCGCCCCCACCTCGGTCGCCGCGACGGAGGCCGCGCTCACCTCGCTCTCCGAGAACGACGACCGCGCGCCGCAGGTGCAGCGCCGTCCCCCGGCCATGTGGATCTGGGGCGCGGGCGTCGTCATCCTCGCGATCATCGCCGCGATCGGCATCTGGGTGCTCACGCTGCCGCGGCACGACCAGATCGCGGAGGCCGGCATCCAGGTGCCCGACGTCACGGGGATGACCTGGGAGGACGCGAGCGCGAAGCTCACCGACGCCGGGCTCGTGCCGCAGAAGGAGACCACGACGAGCGAGACGGTCGAGGCGGATCACGTCATCGACACGAAGCCGGGCGCGGGCCTCAACGTGCCGAGGGGCCAGGTGGTCACCGTGAACGTCTCGACCGGCCCGCGGTCGGTCCTGATGCCGAACCTCGCAGGCATGACGCAGGCGAAGGCCGAGGAGACCCTCGCCGCGAACGGGCTCACGCTCGGCGCCGTGACGAAGCAGGACTCCCCCACGGCGGCCGCCGGCACGGTCATCTCGACCGATCCGAAGTCGGGCGGCCAGGTCGCGCCCGGCTCGAAGGTCGACCTCGTCATCTCGACGGGCAAGGTGACGCTCACCGATCTCACGGGGCTCCCCCGCGCCGAGGCGCAGGCGAAGCTGCAGGAGCTCGGTCTCATCACCGTCGCCGTCGAGGACAAGACCTGCCTCGCCCAGGACGGCCAGCCCGTCACGAAGCAGTCGGTCGCCCCGGGCAGCGTCGACCAGCGCACCTCGGTCTCGATCACCTACTGCACGGGCGCGCCCCAGCAGACGAACGTCGGGACGATCGCGCCGCAGCCGACGGGCACCGCCACGACCGGGGCCGGGAACAACGGCAACGGCAACGGGAACGGGAACGGCAACGGCGGCGGCAACAACGGCAACGGGAACGGGAACTCGCCGAACCCGTAGCCGGACGCCGCGCATGACGAGGGGGCCCTGTTCGAGGGGCCCCTTCGTCGTCTCGGCTCGCGGTCGGCCGGTCAGTCCGAGACGGCGGACGCCCACGCGACGGCGGCCTCGCCGAGCGTGACGTCCTGCGGCATGAGCATCGCGTCGATCCAGGGGAAGACCCAGGCGACGAGCGAGATCGCGATCGCCGCGATGAAGATGAGCGCGAAGAGGAGCTTGATGAAGGCCGGGCCGGGGAGGGCCCGCCAGATGGCGCCGTACATGCCTAGGCTCCCGTCTCGCGGATCGTGGTGGGCGTCGCGCGCATCAGCTCTGCACCCCGTAGAGCTCGAGCGTCGGCGTGATGATCGCCGGCGCGCCCGCCGATCGCGGGGTGAACGAGTCGAAGGTCGCGTAGGCGATGATGCGCTCGGCCGTCGACCAGTAGGGGTTGCAGCTCATGAGCGTCATGATGCGGTCGCCGCCCTCGGCCTCCGGCATCCGGGGCACGTCGTCGAGCACGTCGACCTGCGTCGGCTGCACGTACTCGCCCGAGCGGAAGATGTAGGTGTACCAGCCCGCCGAGGTCTCGACGATGATCGGGTCGCCGACCTTGAGCTCGTGGATCTTCTGCATCGGGGCGCCGTAGGCGAGGCGGTGGCCGGCGATCGCGAAGTTGCCGACCTCGCCGGGCATGGCGGTGTCCGTGTAGTGGCCGATGTTCTCGTCGAGCACCTCGGAGTAGCCGGTGCCCTCGGCGATGGGGCGCATGTACTCGGGCCCGAAGGCGGGCACGTAGAGGATGGCGAAGCGGGTGTTGTCGATCGCCGGCGCCTGCCCGATGACGACGCCCTCGGCGTCGACCTGCGTCGCGCCCTGCTGCGCCGCGAGCTCCGAGCTGAGGCTCGAGGAGGCCTGATTCTGCTGGTGGCCGACGATGAGGTCGTTGAGCCAGTACTTCCAGCCCACGAAGAGCAGCATGATGACGCCGAAGGTCATGAGCGTCTCGCCGAGCACGCCGACGACGGTGACGCGGGGGCGCCGCTTCGGGGCGCTCGAGCCTGCGCTTCCCTTCGATCCCTTCGTCCGCCGGCGTCCGCCCGAGGCGGCGGCGCGGGGCCGGGCCTGGGCGTCGGGCGTCGCGCGGCCGGAGGGGGCGGGGCCGGAGGACGTCGCCTGGCGCATCGTGTCCCGGGCGTCGCCTCCGGCGAGGAGGCGATCGAAGTCGCGCTCCGAGGAGGACGGCGGAGTAGGGGCCATGCGTCCCAGTGTAGGTACACTCGTCCGCATGACCCGTGAGCCTTCCTCCGCCGCCGATTCCGACGAGCTCGACCTCGAGTCGACGGCCTCCGGGGCCTCGGACGACGCCCTCGCGGGCGCCGATCTCGACGGCGACGGCCGCGAGGACGAGGTGCTCGAGGGCGACGACGAGCTCGCGGACGAGGACGGGCTCGGGGACGAGGAGCTCGACGGGGACGACCTCGGCGACGAGCTGGACGACGACGAGCTCGAGGACGACGAGGATGACGACGCGCTCGTCGCCGCTGCTCCCGCCCGCTCCGGCAAGGGCGCGACCTCGGCGAAGGGCGGCGCCAAGTCCGGCTCGAAGACCTCCGCCAAGGCCGGCCGCGGCGCGAAGGCGTCCGCGAAGACCGTGACCCCGGCGGGCTCGAAGAAGCACCGCTCCTCCGAGGAGTCGGCCGTCGCGGCCGCGGCCCGCGCGGCACAGCAGCGTCAGCGCGTCGCGCGCGACCCCGACGCGAACCCGCCGTGGTTCAAGCCGCTCATGTTCGGCTTCCTCATCCTCGGCTTCCTCTGGATCATCGTCTACTACCTCTCGCAGGGACGCCTCCCGATCCAAGAGCTCGGCGCGTGGAACATCGCCGTCGGCTTCGGCATCGCGTTCATCGGCTTCCTCATGACGACGAACTGGAAATAGCCGGGCGGATCAGCCCTTCCCGAGCCGTCCTCGGCGCTTCTCCACCGGCTTCCACAGAACTACCACCGTGTGATTCTCCCCAATGTGGAGAACCCTGTGGATAACTCTGCGAGCCCGGTCGCTCGCGCCTAGAACCCGGTGCCCGCGCGGTAGAACACCGTCACGAGCAGCGGCGCGAGCGCGAGCGCGACGGTGATCCCGCTCGTCGCGATGAGCCCCGCGCGCGCGGGCCCTGCGCCGGCGGGGCGGATGGCGTCCACGTCGCGGAGCAGCAGCCGTCCGGCGATCAGGCCCACGAGCAGGCCACCCACGTGCGCCTGCCAGGAGATGCCGCCCGTGAAGCCGAGCGCGAGGTTGATGCCGAGGAGGACGAGCAGCGAGCGGGGGTCCATCCGGCGCTTGCGCATGACGACGAGGTACGCGCCCATGAGGCCGAAGATCGCGCCCGAGGCGCCGATGACCGCCGTGTTCGGCGCGAGGAGCGCGACGGCCGCGGCGCCGCCGAGCGCGCCCGCGACGTAGAGGAGCGCGAAGCGGAGCGGGCCGAGGACGTCCTCGACGGCCCGGCCGAAGATCCACAGCGTGAAGGCGTTGAAGAAGAGGTGGAGGATCGAGCCGTGCACGAGCGCGTACGTGAGCTCGCGCCAGGGCTCGAAGCGGCCGCCGCCGAGGTGGCTGTAGAGCGCGGCGTACTCGAGGGCGCCGGCGATGGGATCCCGCCCGGTGATCGTCGAGATCGCGAGCTGGACGAGCGAGACGGCGACCGTGACGAGGAGGATGACGTTCGTCGCGGTAAGCCGCAGGCCGAAGGGCAGCGCGGCGCCGCCGCGCCCGGTGGCCGACCGCAGCCGCGGCGCCCCGCCGAGCGTCCGTGC
Organism: Pseudoclavibacter triregionum; assembly: GCA_910822395.1. Taxonomy (GTDB): domain Bacteria; phylum Actinomycetota; class Actinomycetes; order Actinomycetales; family Microbacteriaceae; genus Pseudoclavibacter; species Pseudoclavibacter triregionum. Next base: position 836,615 of record OU365335.1, on the reverse strand, counting down.
CGGCTTCGAGCCGTCGGCGCCGCGGAGGCACTCGGGGCACACGACGCCGACCGGGGCCTGCGTCTGGCACTCGGGGCAGATCGTCCTGGCGCAGCGCTGGCAGAGGGCGAAGCTGATCCGGTCGGGGTGGCGGTAGCAGCGGTCGTCCGGCCCGGCGCTCCAGGCGCGGTCCGGGCCCTGGGGGCCGGAGGCGCCGGGAGCGCCGGGCGAGGCGGTCACTGCTCCGAGATCTCGATGCGCTCGATGACGACGTCGGCGACCGGCTTGTCGTTCACGCCGGTCTCGACGCCCTCGATCTCCTTGACGACCTGCTTCGAGGCGTCGTCGACGACGGCGCCGAAGATCGTGTGCTTGCCCTGGAGCCACGGCGTCGCGGTGGTCGTGATGAAGAACTGCGAGCCGTTCGTGCCGCGGCCGAGGCGCTTGCCGGCGTTGGCCATGGCGAGCAGGAACGGCTGCTGGAAGGTGAGCTCCGGGTGGATCTCGTCGTCGAAGGTGTAGCCGGGGCCGCCCATGCCGGTCCCGGTCGGGTCGCCGCCCTGGATCATGAAGTCCGGGATGATGCGATGGAAGATGACGCCGTCGTAGAGGGGCGTCGACATCTTCTCGCCCGTGGCGGGGTCGGCCCACTCCTGCGAGCCGTTCGCGAGGCCGACGAAGTTCTTCACCGTCTTCGGGGCGTGGTCGCCGTAGAGCTCGACCTGGATCGGGCCGTGGTTCGTGTGGATCGTCGCGTGTGCGGTAGCGATGGACATGGCGCGATTCTTCCACAGCGGCCCTGGCGGGATTCGGACGAGCTCGCGGCCGGCGACGCGGGGAATCCGCAGACGGCGGACCTCGGCGACCGGCCTCCGGACCGCCGCTGCGGACTCAGGTTCGCTCAGCCGTCGCGTGCCAGACTTGCCGCAGACCACGACCGTCTCGGAGGTAGAGATGAACCTGTCCCGCAAGAACGAGCGCAAGCTCAAGCGCCTGCGCAAGGACGCCGCGAAGCTGTGGGCCGAGCAGCGGGCTGTCAACGCGCGCGCCGCTGAGGTCTTCGGCAAGGCGAAGAGCCACGCCGTCGAGCTCGGCCAGACCGAGCTCGTCCCGGCCCTCAAGGGCACCTACGAGCAGCAGCTCCGTCCCCGCGTCGAGGGCGGCATCGCCGTCGCGCGCGACGTCGCCGACGACGCCCGCATCCGCATGGGCAGCAAGCTCCTCCCGACGCTCGCCGCGGGCGCCGCCTCGGTCGCCACGCTGCTCGCGAACGCCTCGAAGAACGACTCCATCAACATCAAGGGCGTCGACCTCAAGGCCACCGCGAAGACGGCGAAGCAGACGAGCAAGGAGCTCGAGAAGCGCGCCAAGCTCGCCATGAAGGAGTACGACCGCAAGACCGGCAAGTCGGGCCTCGGCGCCGGCGGCTGGGTCCTCGTGGGCACGGGCGCCGCCGCGCTCGCCGCCCTCGGCTATGCCCTCTGGCAGACCTTCCGCGCCGACGACGACCTCTGGATCGCCGACGAGGAGCTCGACGCCCCCATCACGACCGTGAAGCCCTCGCAGGCCGCCGCGGCGGGCGAGTCGACGAGCGACGTCACGACGCACCACCTCTCGCAGAGCGAGAAGGACCAGGCGCCCAGCGTCGGGCGCTAGCCGGCCCGAAAGGGCAGCCGCGCCGCAGAAGGCACCGTGAGGCGGGGCCGCGCGGCGCGGCCCCGCAGGTCAGCGAGGGGACCGGTCGGACGACCGGTCCCCTCGCTCGTCCCGATCGGCGCCACCAGAGCTCGGCATCCCCCGTGCTCGTCGCCGGGAGGCCATCGGCATCCCGGGACGCCCGCTACGGCAGAGGCGAGGCGAGCTGCCCGGGCCCGGCTCGCGAGGGGGACTCGGCAGAGGTCTCCCCTGACGGCACGCCGACGTGGTCGGCGGAGTCGTCGACGGACGTCGCGCCGCGGTCATGGCGGTCCGGGGTCGCCGCGAGCTCCCGTGCAGGCAGCTCCGCGAGCTGCGAAGCCGCGCCGAAGATCGCCGCGAGCGCGAGCAGCACGGCGGGTCCGATGAGGCCGAGCGGAGCGAGCCACCCCGCCCCCAGGGCCGAGATGACCGCGATGAGCGCCGAGGCGGCCAGCCATCGCCGCCCTCGAGCGCGCCGCGCGCCGTCCGAGGTGACCCGGATCGCCGACGTGACGAGCGTCACCGCGATGAGCGTCGCGAGGTTCGCCGACATCCCCACCCACACCGGATGCACGCCGAGCGCGAAGCCGGTCGGCTGGAACCCCGAGAGCGTGTACCAGGCCACGCCGGAGCCGAAGCCGACGAGCATGCCGGCGATGGCGGCGCGCCGGGTGGCGAGCGGCCAGAAGAGCACCGCGAGGACGGGCGCGAGCGTGGCGCCGTTCCGGAGCGTCCACGCGAGCACGTTCCACCACGCGGCCTGCTCGCTCCGCAGCAGGGCGAATCCGATGAGGAGCGCGGTGAGGCCGAGGAGGGCGACTCGAGTCGCCCGCACCAGCGCGGCCTCGCTCGCCGCCGGCGCGATGGCGCGGCCGAGATCGCGGCCGAGGGAGGTCGCCCCCGAGAACTGGCAGGGTCCCGCCCACCCGAGCGCGCACGCCCACAGGCCCAGGAAGAAGACGCCGGCCGCCCACGGGGGCACCGAGCGCGAGATGAACTCCGCGATCGCCACGAGCGGCGGACCGTCGGTCGGGACCGTCACCGCGGCGACGACGCCGATCGCCACGCCCAGCAGGATGAGCGGAACGCCGATCGCCGCGGCGCGCAGGAGTCCGCGCTGGCCGTCTTCGGGGCTGCGGGCCGACATCGACATCTGGAACGCCGCCTGCGCGAGCGGGACGTTGACGAGGAACGTCCCGAACCACGCGGCGATGAGCGGCACGCCGGCCCCGCCGAGATCGAGGTGGCGCGCCGGCAGCGCCGCCTCGCCCGCCGCCCCGCCGCTCGCGAGCAGCGCCCAGACGCCGACGAGCGCCATGGCGCCGATCGCGACCACGTTCATCGTCTGGGTGAACCCGACCGAGCTCATCCCGCCGCCGGCCAGGAAGGCCAGGAGCACGACCGCCGTCGCGGCCACGGAGAGGGAGAGGCTGAGACCCGTGACCCCGTGCAGCGCCGAGGCGAACGCGATCGTCGTCGCGACCGAGTACATGGGGAAGGTGATCGCGGTGATGACCGACGCGATGGCGGCGGCCACGCGCCCGAATCTCGCTCCGATCATGCCGGTCACGGTGACGACGAGCCGCTCGCGGAGGGGCTTCACGAGCAGCGCGGCGATGAGCAGGATCTGAATGGTCTCCGCCACCCCGTACCACACCGCGGAGATCCCGGTGCGATAGCTCAGCTCGACGATGGCGATGTACGACGAGCCCGAGAACAGGCCCGTGATGCAGAAGGCGACCGTCCACGGGCCGAAGCTGCGGCCGCCGACGAAGAAGCCGTCTCGTCCCTCGGCTCGGCGTCGAGCGGCGAGACGGCCGCCGACGACCAGGCACAGCGTGTACGCCAGCGCGAGCGTGAGGGTCCACCAGCCCGCCGCGCTCACCGGGCGCCCTGCCGCTCGAGCGTGAGCGTCGGCACCGGGCGCGCCGGAGCTGCGTCGCGGACGGGGGCGTACCCGAGCGCCGCGTTGCAGGCCGCCTCCGCGTCGCCCGGCTCGAGCCGATCGGCGAAGCGCCAGGCGACGGAGAGCTCGACGTTCGCGTCGCGCACGAGGCCGAGCGCGGGGCAGCGTCGCTCGACCTCGTCCGCGAAGGCCTCGAGCTCGGCGGGATCCGCGCCCGGCGTCGCTGCGGCGACCTGCAGGCGGAAGCGGTGGAAGTAGGGCTGCACATCCGCGGTCCCGGCCGCGCCGCGGCGGTCCTGGCGCGCGAGGGAATACACCTCGAGGCCCTCGACGGCGAGGCCCCGGCGGTCGGCGACCTGCTCCGCGACGACACCCAGGCACGCCCCGACGGCGCCCGCGACGAGCTCCATCGGCGTCGGCGCCTCGTCGCGGCCGCCGAGCGCCGCGGGCTGGTCGACGAGGAAGCGGAAGTCGCGCGCCCGGACCTCCGATCGCCCGCGGCCGCGCCAGCTGGCTCCGGCGCGGATGGTCTTCGAGGCCGCCTCGAGCGGCCGCTGCGTGTACGTGGTGTGCGTCATGGCCGCGACGGTAGACGGCGCCCCGCGCTCGGCCCAGCCACGCCGTCATCTTCGCGTCACGGGCCGTCGCGTCGCGTCGCGGGCTGTCGCCTCGCGTCACGGGCCGTCGCGTCGCGTCACGGGCTGTCGCCTCGCGTCACGGGGCGAGATCGCCCGCGATCAGAGCTGGCCGTTCGACGGCCGCTCTCGGTAGAGCCGCAGCCCCGCGTCGACGACCGACACCGTGCGCAGCGTCGGCACCTCGTCGAGGGGGTACCAGCGCGCCTCGTCCGTCGAGCCGTCCGTCTCTGCGCGGAGCTCGCCCGAGAGGATCGAGGCCGAGTAGAGGATGCGCAGCGCCTGCATGGGCGCGCGGGCGCGGCGATCCCGGGCGGGGATGATCCGGGAATCGATGCCGAGCAGGGCGTCGATGCGCGCGTGGTAGCCCGTCTCCTCCCAGATCTCGCGGACGGCGCCCTCGATCGGCGACTCCCCCGGCTCGACGCCACCGCCGGGGAGCGTCCAGCCCGAGCGGCCGCGCTCGTTCCAGTGCGCGAGGAGGATCTCGCCATCCCGCACGATGACGCCGTAGGCGGCGATCCTCACGCGCATGGTCCACTCTCCTCCGGCGCCCGAGCGGGCGCGATCCCCCATGCTATCGATCGCGCGGCGGGGCGTCGGCCGGACCGCGACGCCCGTGCGAGGGCCGCGACACCCCAGGGCCGAAATCATCCGCACGCGGACATTGACTCTCGACGTCGAGATTCTTTACGCTTCCGGTGGATCCTCCCCATGCGGACGTCAACGGCGACGGACGAGCGGGCCGGACCACCTGACGCCCGACGACGATGCCGGGCGTGATCGCGAACACCTGGAGGCAAGGAGGCCCCCTTGGGCGACCCCATCGATCCCGATCGCAGCGCTCCCGACCGGAGCGCCCCCCTCGAGCCCGGCGATCCCGGCTCGGACATCCGCCACGGCGGCGGCGTCGACTATGAGCGCGCCGTGGCCTCGCCCCGCTTCCGCGAGCTGCGGGGCCGCCATCGCCGCTTCGTCTTCCCGCTCGCGGTGGCGTTCATCGTCTGGTACCTCGCGTATGTGCTCCTCGCGGCCTTCGCGCACGACTTCATGGCGACGCCTGTCATCGGCCGGATCAACGTCGGGCTCCTGCTCGGCCTCGCCCAGTTCGTGACGACCTTCGGCATCACCATGTGGTACGTCTCGTTCGCCAACAGGACGCTCGACCCGCTCGCCGCGCAGATGCGCGAGGACCTCGCCGCGGAGGACGCCCGATGAGCGCGATCCTCCTCGGCGCCGCGCTCGGCGCGGGCCCCCGCCCCATGGCCGACGAGCTCATGGCCTCGAACGACCCCGTCCTCAACATCTCGATCTTCGCGGCCTTCGTCGCGGTGACGATGATCGTCGTCATCCGCGCGAGCCGGAACTCGAAGTCGGCCGCCGACTACTACGCCGGCGGACGCTCGTTCAGCGGCATGCAGAACGGCTTCGCCATCTCCGGCGACTACCTCTCGGCGGCGTCGTTCCTCGGCATCGTCGGCGCGATCGCCGTGAACGGCTACGACGGCTTCCTCTACTCGATCGGCTTCCTCGTGGCCTGGCTCGTCGCGCTCCTGCTCGTCGCAGAGCTCATGCGCAACACGGGCAAGTTCACGATGGCGGACGTCCTCTCGTTCCGCCTCCGCCAGACCCCGGTGCGCCTGGCCGCGGCGATCTCGACGCTCGTCGTCTGCTTCTTCTACCTCCTCGCCCAGATGGCGGGCGCGGGCGGCCTCGTCGCCCTCCTGCTCGGCATCACCGACAAGGCGGGGCAGTCGCTCATCGTGGCGATCGTGGGCGTGCTCATGATCATCTACGTGCTCGTCGGCGGCATGAAGGGCACGACCTGGGTGCAGATCATCAAGGCGTTCCTCCTCGTCGGCGGCGCCGCCGCGATGACCGTGTGGGTGCTCGTCATCAACGGCTTCGATCTCTCGCACGTGCTCGACCAGGCGGTCGCCGCCTCGGTGTCGAACCCGCAGGAGGCCGTGCTCGCGCCGGGCCTGCAGTACGGCAAGAACCCGGTCGACTTCGTCTCGCTCGCCCTCGCGCTCGTGCTCGGCACGGCGGGCCTCCCGCACGTGCTCATGCGCTTCTACACGGTGCCGACCGCCAAGGAGGCGCGTCGCTCGGTGGTCTGGGCGATCTGGCTCATCGGCGGCTTCTACGTCTTCACGCTCATCCTCGGCTACGGCGCCGCGGCGCTCGTCGGCTCGGAGACGATCAAGGGCGCCCCCGGCGGCGTGAACTCGGCGGCGCTGCTGCTCGCGCTCAAGCTCGGCGGCCCGATCCTCTTCGGCTTCATCTCGGCGGTCGCGTTCGCGACGATCCTCGCGGTCGTCGCCGGCCTCGCGATCACCGCGGCGGCCTCGTTCGCGCACGACATCTACGCGAACGTGCTGAAGAAGGGCGAGACGACGCCCGAGCAGGAGGTCAAGGTCGGCAAGATCGTCGTCGTCGTGCTCGGCGCGATCGCCGTCCTGGGCGGCATCGGCGCGCAGGGCATGAACATCGCGTTCCTCGTCGCGCTCGCCTTCGCGATCGCCGCGAGCGCGAATCTGCCGACGATCCTCTACTCGCTGTTCTGGAAGAGGTTCACGACCCGGGGGGCGCTCTGGAGCATGTACGGCGGCCTCGCCGCGGCGCTGCTCATGATCCTGTTCTCGCCCGTCATGTCGGGCTCGGAGAAGGCGCTGCTCGGGCCGGACGTGAACTTCGCGCTCCACTCCTTCTCGAACCCGGGCATCGTGTCGATCCCGGTCGGGTTCATCCTCGGATGGCTCGGATCGATCACGGAGTCGCGCCGCGAGGACCCGCGCGTCGCCGCCGAGATGGAGGTCCGCTCCCTCACCGGCTATGGCGCCGAGGAGGCCGTCGAGCACTAGGGGAGCAGCGCTCGACGGCCGGGGGGGGACGATCGTCCCCGGGCCCCGCTGCTCGCGCTCGCCCTACCGCCGCGCCGTCCGGCCCTATCGCCGCAGCACGCGGCGGGCGAGGACGTTGCCGAGCGCCTGAACGAGCTGCACGAGCACGATGATGATGAGCACCGCCGACCAGGTCACGAGCGGATCGAACTGCCGGTAGCCCCACTGGATCGCGAAGGCGCCGAGGCCGCCGCCGCCGACGTAGCCCGCCACCGCCGACATGTCGACGAGCGCCACGACGACGAAGGTGTAGCCGAGGATGAGCGGGCCGAGCGCCTCGGGGAGCACGATCGTGAGGAGCGTCCGCATCCGGCTCGCGCCCGACGCCCGCGCCGCTTCGATGACGCCGGGCGAGACGGTGAGGAGGTTCTGCTCGACGATCCGCGAGATGCCGAAGATCGCCGCGAGCGAGATCGCGAACACCATCGCCCGGTCGCCGATGCCCGTGCCCACGACGAGGCGCGAGAGCGGCTGCACGGCGGCCAGGAAGATGAGGAAGGGGATGGGCCGGAAGAGGTTCACGAGGAGGTTGAGCCCCCCGTGCGCCCAGCGGTTCGCGAACAGCCCACCAGAGCGGGAGACGTAGAGCGCCGTGCCGAGGACGAGCCCGCCCAGGCCGCCGAAGAGGAAGGCGAGGCCCACGAGGCCGATGGTCTGGCCGGTCGCCTCCAGGAGCTTCGGCCAGAGCTGGTCGGGGCTCATCGGAGGGCTCCCGAAGCGGTGTTCGCGGTGCCTTCGGAGGTGACGGCGGCCTCCGCCCAGCCATCCCCGAGCCTCTCGACCACCCCGACGTCCGCCGCCTGCCGCAGCACGGCGTCGACGTGCTCGGCCGCCCCGTCGAGGGCGAAGGTGAGGCGCCCGACCGTGCGGCCGCGGATCTCGTCGATGCCGCCCGCCACGAGCTGCGCCGAGACGCCCCGCTCGCGCGCCGCGTCGCCGAGGATCCGGAACAGCGCCGGCTGGTCGCCCGCGCCGTCGTGGAAGCTCACCGTCGCGAGCGTCGCCCCGTGGTGACGGGAGCGCAGCTCCTCGAGCGTGCGGCCCGAGGGCGTCCCCTCGACGACGGTCTCGACGAAGCGGCGCGTCGCCGGATGGCTCGGCGTCGCGAAGACGTCGAACACGTCCCCGCGCTCCACGACCCTGCCCCGCTCCATGACGGCCACCTGGCTCGCGATCTCGCGGACGACGTCCATCTCGTGCGTGATGACGATGATCGTGAGCCCGAGCTCTTCGTTCGCACGGCGGAGCAGCCCGAGCACCTCAGCGGTCGTCTGCGGGTCGAGGGCGCTCGTCGCCTCGTCGGCGAGGAGGATGCGCGGCGCGTTCGCGAGCGCGCGCGCGAGTCCGACGCGCTGCTTCTGGCCGCCCGAGAGCTCGTCGACGCGGGCCTTCGCGCGGTCGGCGAGGCCCACCCACTCGAGCAGCTCGGCGACGCGACGCTCGCGCTCCTCGCGCTCGACGCCAGCCACCCGCAGCGGGTAGGCGACGTTGCCCGCGACCGATCGCGAGGCGAAGAGATTGAACTGCTGGAAGACCATGCCGATGCCCGCGCGGATGCCGCGGAGCCTGCGCTCGGGCAGGCCCACGAGCTCCTGCCCGTCGATGCGGATGGACCCGGAGGTCACCGGCTCGAGGGCGTTCACGAGTCGCACGAGCGTGCTCTTCCCGGCGCCGGAATAGCCGATGACGCCGGTGACGGAGCCGGCCTCGATGTCGAGGTCGACTCCGTCCACGGCACGCACGGCCCCCCGGCCCCGGCCCGTCCCCGGATACTCCTTGACGACGTCGCGGAGCTCGATGAGGGCCATCCGGCTAGCTCTTCCGAGCCTGGTACTGGCCCTGGGTCGTCGTGAGCGACTCGACGAGCTCCTGGGTCGGGGTCTTGAGCGTCACGGCGGCGCCGCCCGCCGCCTCGACGACGCCGTCGAGCACGGCCTGGTCGTTCTGGTAGATCTCGACGAGCTTGAGGTACGTCGGGTTCGCGGCATCCTCGGCGCGTGCCGCGAAGATGTTGATGTACGGCTTGGCCTCGGGCTTGCTCGGGTCGTCGGTCGCGATGGCCTGCTCAGGCGTGAAGCCGGCGTCCGCGACGAAGTCGTTGTTGATGATCGAGGCGGCGACATCGGGCAGCACGGTGCCGGTGAGCGACGCCTCGACGGGGCGGACGGTCACCTTCGAGGCGGCCGCGTCGATCTCATCCGGCGTCGAGTACGGCGAGCCGCCTCCCTTGAGCGTGATGAGCCCCGCGGACTGGAGCACGAGCAGCGCGCGGGCCTGGTTCGACTCGTCGTTCGGGATGGCGACCTCGGAGCCGGCCGGGATCTCCGCGGCCGACTGGTACTTCTGCGAGTAGAGGCCGAGCGGGTAGATGGCCGTCGACCCGATCGGCACGAGGTCCTCGCCCGCGGAGACGTTGTACTGGGCGAGGTAGAGCACGTGCTGGAACTGGTTGAGGTCGATCTCGCCCGCCGAGAGCGCCGGGTTCGGCTGCGAGTACTCGGCGAAGTCCACGATCTCGAGGCTGATGCCCGCGTCCTCGACGGCCTGCTCGTAGGTCTGCCAGTAGGGCTCGGAGGCGCCCACGACGCCGAGGCGGATGGGGTTCTGCGGCGTGCCCTCGGGAGTCGATCCCGAGGCCGGGGCGGAACAGCCCGCGAGGGCAGCAGTGAGGGAGAGGGCGCCCGCGACGGCGGCCATGCGCAGCATGCGAGCGGGGCGCGAGGTGCGTCGGTCCGTGCGGCTGCGGGTGCTGGCGGTCATGATCGGCTTCCTTCCATCGGCCGCGCCGGGTGCGCGGGCTGCGATGGGATCGACGATAGGGGGGCGAGGGGGCCGGCACGAGTCGGGCCGTCACACGACGCAGATCGCAGTGACCGGCCGTCATCGGGCGACACGAATCGTCATCATGAAGGACGCTCGGCTCGATCGGCCTCGCGTCGCCGTCGCACGGCGTCACCCCGGCCCTGCCGCGGATCCCTCACCGCACGGCGTTTCTCCAGGCTGGCGGGACGGTTCCCGGGTCCTCGCCAGGGGCGGGCCGATAGCCTCGCGAACAGCGACCGTCCTCAGATTCCCCGAGGCGGCCACCCAGAAAGGCGGACCCATGTCCGAGATCGCCTCGCTCCTCCAGCAGATCCCCACCGACCAGATCGCCCAGCAGGTCGGCGCCTCGCCCGAGGAGACCCAGCAGGCCATCAACACGCTCGTCCCCACGCTCCTCTCCGGCCTCGAGGCCAACGCCCAGGACCCGAGCGGAGAGCAGGCCCTCATGGAGGCGCTCCAGGAGCACGACGGCTCGCTCGTCGAGGGCGGCGTCGACCCGTCCCAGATCGACGTCCAGGACGGCGAGAAGATCGCCCGCCACATCTTCGGCGCGAACCAGGACGCCGTGGTCGACCGCCTCGCCGTCGCCGGCGGCGGCTCGTCCTCGCTCCTCTCGAAGCTCCTCCCGATCCTCGCCCCGATCGTCCTCTCCTTCATCGCCTCGCAGGTCATGAAGAACATGGGCGGCGGCGCCGCGACCCAGCAGGCTGGCGGCGGCATGGGCGGCGGCCTCGGCTCCATCCTCGGCTCCATCCTCGGCGGCTCGACGCAGCAGCCGGCGCAGGTGCCCCCGCAGGCCTCGCAGGGCGGCCTCGGCGACATCCTCGGCTCGATCCTCGGCGGCGGCCAGTCGCAGCAGACCACGCAGGCCCAGCAGGGCGGCGGCCTCGGCGACATCCTCGGATCGGTGCTGGGCGGGGGCCAGCAGGCCGACGCCTCGGTCTCGGGTGCCATGCCGGACCAGGCGAACGTCCAGCCGACCGAGGGCGGCCTCCGCGGCCCGAACGACGTCCCCGCGCAGCAGCAGTCGGCGCAGCCGCAGGCCCAGGGCGGCCTCGGCGGCATCCTCGGCGGCGTGCTCGGCGACCTCCTCGGCGGCGGCACGCGCCGCTAGCGATCGCCCGCGGGCCTCGGCCTCGCGAATCGACCACCCGGAAGCGGGCGGGCTCCTCTGGGGCCCGCCCGCTTCGCGTGTCTGCAGGTGGTTGAGGAGCGAGCGCAGCGAGCGTCTCGAAACCACCGGACGCAGAAACCCCGCCCCGCACCCCGATCGGGCACACTGGCACCCATGAAGACGGAGTCCACGCAGTCCCCCCGCCCCGACGCGCTCGAGGCCCGCACCCTCGCCGGCCGGACGATCCTCATGTCGGGCGGCAGCCGCGGGATCGGCCTCGCGATCGCCGAGCGCGCGGCCCGCGACGGCGCGAACATCGCGATCATCGCGAAGACCGCCGAGCCGCACCCGCGCCTCGAGGGCACGATCCACACGGCCGCCGAGGCCATCGAGCGCGCCGGCGGCCGGGCGCTGCCGATCCTCGGCGACGTGCGCGACGAGGCCTCGATCCGCGAGGCCGTCGAGCGGACGGCATCCGAGTTCGGCGGCATCGACATCGTCGTGAACAACGCGAGCGCGATCGACCTCTCCCCCACGACCTCGGTGTCGGCCAAGAAGCTCGACCTCATGCACGACGTGAACACCCGCGGCACCTTCCTGCTCTCGCAGGCGGCGCTGCCGTGGCTCGCGAAGTCGGCGGATCCCCGCGTTCTCACGCTCTCGCCGCCGCTCAACCTCGAGCCGCGCTGGCTCGGCGCCTTCCCCGCCTACATGCTCTCGAAGTACGGGATGACCCTCGCGACGCTCGGCCTCGCCGCGGAGTTCGCGGGCGGGATCGGCGAGCGCGAGACCGGGGAGCGCGAGACCGGGGAGCGCGGGGCGCCCCTGCGGGCGGCGTGCCTCTGGCCGCGGACGATGATCCGTACGGCCGCAGTCCGGAACGTCATCGGCGACGAGTTCTCGGCCCGCTCGCGCACGCCGGAGCTCTATGCCGACGCCGCGCACCTCGTGCTCACGGACCCGGAGATGCCGAGCGGCGCGACGCTGCTCTGCGAGGACGTGCTGCTCGAGGCCGGGGTCACCGACCTCGAGCGCTACGCGCCGGGCGTCCCCGAGTCGGAGCTCGCGCCGGACGCGTTCGTGTAGGCGGGCAGGGCCAAGCGCCGGTCGGCAGAGGGCTCGTCTAGCGGGCGTCCTCGCCGCGGGCGCGGCGGCGATCCCGAGCGCGGAGCGACTGGAGCGCGAGCACGCAGCCGATCGTCACGACCGCGCCGGCCAGGATGACGAGGAACGACCACGTCGGATCGGTGAGCGCTCCGGACCACGAGCCGAAGAGCGTGATGCCCATCCCGACGATCATCGCGAGGACGCCGATGAGGACGAGGATCCCGAGCGCCCGCTCGAGGCCCGAGGCGGGCAGCTCGCCCTCCGGCTCGACGATCGCCGGCTCGACGGGCTCCGGCGCGAAGCCGGGCACGAACTCGCCGGAGTTCTCGGACGCGGCGTCCTGGGATCCCGTGTCCTGGGCTCCGGGCTTCGCGGGGCGACCCTTGCGCGGCGACATCCGCTCCTCCATCCGCCGCTCGCGCGGCCGTTCGTCGCGTCCATCATCCCGCGTTTCCGGATGCCCTGTGCACGGCTCGCGATTCGGGGTAGCATTGCGGGTCGGCGCGCGCGCCGTGCGGGGACGTAGCTCAATTGGCAGAGCACCTGCTTTGCAAGCAGGGGGTTAGGGGTTCGATTCCCCTCGTCTCCACCAGTAACCGAGATGGTCGCCCTGGGCCGGGGGCCGGAACGCTCGGCCGCGTCCCGGGGGTTCGATTCCCCTCGTCTCCACCAGTAACCGAGATGGTCGCCCTGGGCCGGGGGCCGGAACGCTCGACCGCGTCCCGGGGGTTCGATTCCCCTCGTCTCCACCAGATCTGCCCCATTCAAGGGGACATGACGAAGGGCCCCGGCACACGCAGGGGCCCTTCTTCCTGCCGTCACTGCCCGATCGGCAGCCCCTGCGCGAGCGCGATGTCGGCCGCGATGACGAGCGCGAGCACGACGCCGCCGGCGACCGGCCACTGCGCGAGGCGCAGGCCCTCGGTCGGGACGTCCTTCGCCATCTTCGAGAACATGAACGACATGGGCGCGCACACGAAGAGCTCCGTGCCGACCATGGCGACGGCGACCTGCTCATCCTCGGTGAGCTGCGCGGGCGAGATCGTCGTGAAGAGGAGCGAGAGCGCGATGCAGAGCACCGTCGCGGCGATCCACGGCCAGAAGGCGAAGGCCCACGAGCGGCGCTTGTCGGCGAAGCCCGCCGAGCGCTCCACGAAGCGCGCGAAGGCCCACGCGACGGCGAGCATGCCGAGGATGCCGACGCCCATGATCGCCCAGCGCAGGGGCTCCGCGACGTCGAGCTCCTCGGCGAGCACCGCGGTGTCGCCGGCGCCGAAGGGCGTGATGACGAGATAGCCGAAGAACTCCATGAGCGAGGCGAAGCCCAACCACGTCCAGACGAGGTGCCAGAACCCGCCGCCTTGGCGCAGGGGCTGCCACGCGACGGCGAGCAGGCCGGTGATGAGGCTCAGCAGCGGCCCGGCCGCCACCTCGACGAGCTTCGCTGCGCCGGTCGACTCCTCGGCGGGCAGGAATGCGAAGGGGTAGAGCGTGCCCGCGTGCCCGAAGGCGAGGCCGCCCGCCACATGCCCCAGCTCGTGCAGGAGGAGCATGAGCTGGGCGCCGAGCACCATGGCGACGGTGGCGTTCATGAAGAGCGCGACGGTGTTCAGGCTGGCCGAGACCGCCGCGGCCGGAGCGGGCGGAGTCTGCGGGCGTGGGGTCGTCGAGGCGTGCGGCGCGGGCTGCGCGCTCATCGCGGCCTGTGCGCTGGTCGGGCGCGCTCCGGCGCGCGTGGGCTGCTGCGTCATCGTCATCCCCGTTCCGGGCCGTCCCCTGCGCCCTTCGCGAAGCGAAGTAGCCAGCGGCGGTCGCGGCGCGGATCGCACCCGAGGCGGATCGACGTGAACATCCGTCGAGGTCGGGACGAACGACCGGAGAACGAACCTCGGCGTCGCGCGGCCGATCTCGGGAACGCAGGAGGGCGAGCGCGGCCGGAGGGAACACGCAGAGGTCCTGGGGAACGCCGAAGGCGCCCGACCTGAGTCGGGCGCCTTCGTGGTGGTGGGGCTACCAGGACTTGAACCTGGGACCTCTTCATTATCAGTGAAGCGCTCTGACCGCCTGAGCTATAGCCCCTTGCGTCGCGAGGCGACCTCCAAACCTTACAGCATTCCGGAGGCGGAGCAAACTCCGCGTGTCCGACACGCGAAGGGCCGCGGTGCGCCGTGCTAGCCGTTCGTGAAGCCGAGGACGAGGCCGCCCGTCACCTTCACCGTGAGGTTGTAGATGAAGGCCGCGACGGCGGCGAGCGCCGGCAGCACGACGAGGTTGAGGAGCCCGACGCCGAGCGAGAAGAGCATGAGCCCGCCGAGGTTGACGAAGCTGCTCACCTGCACGCCGGTCGAGTTCTCGGAGCCGGTCACGTCGTTGAGGAGCTTGTTCACCGAGTCGAGGACCCCCGTCTGCTCGAGCACCGTCCAGACGACGAAGGTCATGACGACGCCGATGACCGCGAGGCACACGGCGAGCAGGGCGGCGAGCTTCACGCACGACCAGAAGTCGATGTGCACGAGGCGGAGGCGGACCTGCTTGCTCGCGGTGCGGCGGCTCGTCTTCTGCGCGAGCCGATCGGCGACGCTCGTCATCGGATTCGTACCCCTTACTCGGTCTCGTCCTCGCCAGAGGACGCGTCCGAGTCTTGCACATTCTCGTCGTCGCCCTCGCCCGCGGACATCATCGCCGCAGCCGCCGCCGAGACCCCGGGGCCGGCCTCGGCCTCGCTCGCGGGAGCATCCGCGGCGGCGGAGGCATCGCCCGAAGCGGCTCCCTCAGCGCCCTCGGACTCAGCGCCATCCGCCGGCTCCTCGAGCTCGCGGTCCGTGTTGCGCGCGACGGAGAGGACGGCGTCGCCCTCGGCCATCCGGGCGAAGGTCACGCCCATCGTCGTGCGGCCCTTCGCGGGCACCTCGGCGACGGCCGAGCGCACGACCTTGCCCGAGGCGAGGATGACGAGCGCCTCGTCGTCCTCCGCCACGAGGAGCATGCCCGCGAGGTCGCCGCGGTCCTCCGTGAGCTGGGCGACCTTGATGCCGAGGCCGCCGCGCTTCTGCACGCGGTACTGGTCGACGAGGGTGCGCTTCGCGTAGCCGCCCTCGGTGACGACGAAGACCGCGAGCGCCGGGTCGTTCATGACCGCTGCCGCGAGCAGCTCGTCGCCGTCGCGGAACGACATGCCCTTCACGCCCGAGGTCGAGCGGCCCATGGGGCGCAGGGCCTCGTCGGTCGCCTCGAAGCGCAACGACATGCCCTGCTTCGAGACGAGGAAGATGTCGTCCTCGGCGTTCACGAGCATCGCCGAGACGAGCTCGTCGCCGTCGCGGAGGTTCACGGCGATGATGCCGGCCTGGCGGTTCGTGTCGTACTCGCCGAGGCGCGTCTTCTTCACGAGGCCCGAGCGGGTGGCGAGCACGAGGTACTCGGCCTGCTCGTAGTCGGCGATGTCGAGGATCTGCGCGACCTGCTCGTCCGGCTGGAGCGGCAGGAGGTTCGCGATGTGCTGGCCCTTCGCGTCGCGGCCGCCCTCGAGCAGCTCGTACGCCTTGGCGCGGTAGACGCGGCCGAAGTTCGTGAAGAAGAGCAGCCAGTGGTGCGTCGTCGTGACGAAGAAGTGCTCGACGATGTCGTCCGCCTTGAGCTGCGCGCCCTTCACGCCCTTGCCGCCGCGGTGCTGCGAGCGGTAGGCGTCCGAGCGGGTGCGCTTGATGTAGCCGCCGCGCGTGACGGTGACGACCATCTCCTCTTCGGGGATGAGGTCCTCCATCGACATCTCGCCGTCGCCGCCGGGCACGATGCGCGTGCGACGCTCGTCGCCGAAGCGGTCGACGATCTCCTGGAGCTCCTCCGAGATGATCTCGCGCTGGCGCTGCGGCGAGGCGAGGATGTCCTGGTACTCGGCGATGAGCTGCTCGAGGCGCTCGGCCTCGTCCATGATCTTCTGGCGCTCCATCGCGGCGAGGCGGCGCAGCTGGAGGTTGAGGATGGCGCTCGCCTGCAGCTCGTCGACGCCGAGCAGCTCCATGAGGCCCTCGCGCGCGTCGTCGACGGTCGGCGAGCGGCGGATGAGCGCGATGACCTCGTCGAGCATGTCGAGCGCCTTGAGGTAGCCGCGGAGGATGTGGACCTCGTCCTCGGCCTTCTTGAGGCGGTACGTGGTGCGGCGGACGATGACCTCGACCTGGTGCTGCACCCACGCGGTGATGAAGCCGTCGATCGCGAGCGTGCGGGGCACGCCGTCGACGATCGCGAGCATGTTCGCGCCGAAGTTCTCCTGCAGCTGCGTGTGCTTGTAGAGGTTGTTGAGGACGACCTTCGCGATGGCGTCCTTCTTCAGCACGATGACGAGGCGCTGGCCCGTGCGGCCCGAGGACTCGTCGCGGATGTCGGCGATGCCGGTGATGCGGCCGTCCTTGACGAGGTCGGCGATCTTCATCGCGAGGTTGTCGGGGTTGACCTGGTACGGCAGCTCGGTGATGACGAGGCAGGTGCGGCCGTGGAGCTCCTCGATGGAGACGACCGCGCGCATCGTGATCGAGCCGCGTCCCGTGCGGTAGGCCTCCTCGATGCCGCGGCGGCCGAGGATCTGCGCGCCGGTCGGGAAGTCGGGGCCCTTGATGCGCTGGATGAGCGCCTCGAGCAGCTCCTCGCGCGGGGCGTCGGGGTTGGCGAGGTGCCAGAGCGCGCCGTCCGCGACCTCGCGGAGGTTGTGCGGCGGGATGTTCGTCGCCATGCCGACCGCGATGCCGACCGAGCCGTTCACGAGGAGGTTCGGGAATCGGGCCGGGAGGACGGACGGCTCCTGCGTCTGGCCGTCGTAGTTGTCGACGAAGTCGACGGTGTCCTCGTCGATGTCGCGCACCATCTCCATGGCGAGCGGCGACATCTTCGTCTCGGTGTATCGCGGGGCGGCGGCGCCGTCGTTGCCGGCGGAGCCGAAGTTGCCCTGGCCGAGCGCGAGCGGGTAGCGCAGCGACCACGGCTGCACGAGGCGCACGAGCGCGTCGTAGATGGCCGAGTCGCCGTGCGGGTGGAACTGGCCCATGACGTCGCCGACGACGCGCGAGCACTTCGAGAACGACTTCTCGGGGCGGTAGCCGCCGTCGAACATGCCGTAGATGACGCGGCGGTGCACGGGCTTGAGGCCGTCGCGGACCTCCGGGAGCGCGCGGCCCACGATGACGCTCATCGCGTAGTCGAGGTAGGAGCGCTGCATCTCGAGCTGGAGGTCGACCTGGGAGATGCGGTCGCCGGGCTGCTCGGGAGCCGTCGTGCTGAGATCGGTCTCGTCGGTCATGTCTGTGCCTGCCTGCTAGATGTCGAGGAAGCGGACGTCGTGGGCGTTCTGCTGGATGAACGTGCGGCGGGAGTCGACGTCCTCGCCCATGAGGGTCGAGAACACCTCGTCGGCGGCCTCTGCGTCGGCGACGGTGACCTGGAGCAGCTGGCGCGTGTCCGGGTTCATCGTCGTCTCCCAGAGCTCCTGGTAGTTCATCTCGCCGAGGCCCTTGTAGCGCTGGATCGCGTTGTCCTTGGGGATGCGCTTGCCGGCGGCGCGGCCGGCCTCGAGGAGGCCGTCGCGCTCGCGATCCGAGTAGGCGTACTCGTGCTCGGCGTTCGACCACTTGATGCGGTAGAGCGGCGGCTGCGCGAGGTACACGTACCCGAGCTGGATGAGCGGGTTCATGTAGCGGAAGAGCAGCGTGAGCAGGAGCGTCGTGATGTGCTGCCCGTCGACATCGGCGTCGGCCATGAGGATGATCTTGTGGTACCGGACCTTCTCGGGGTCGAAGTCGTCCCCGAGGCCGGCGCCGAAGGCGGTGATCATCGCCTGGATCTCGGCGTTCTGGAGGGCGCGGTCGATGCGCGCCTTCTCGACGTTGAGGATCTTGCCGCGCAGCGGGAGGATCGCCTGCGTCGCGGGGTTCCGGCCCTGGACTGCCGAGCCGCCGGCGGAGTCGCCCTCGACCATGAAGATCTCGGACTCGGCCGGGTTCTTCGAGGAGCAGTCCTTGAGCTTGCCGGGCATGCCGCTCGACTCGAGGAGGCCCTTGCGGCGGGTCTGCTCGCGGGCGCGGCGGGCCGCGAGGCGCGCGGCCGAGGCCTGGGTCGCCTTGCGGACGATGTCCTTCGCCGTCGACGGGTTGCGGTCGAACCAGTCCTGGAGGGCCTGGCCGAGCTCGCGCTGCACGAAGGACTTCGCCTCGGTGTTGCCGAGCTTCATCTTCGTCTGGCCCTCGAACTGGGGCTCGCCGAGCTTGATCGAGATGACGGCGCCGAGGCCCTCGCGGACGTCCTCGCCGGAGAGGTTCTCGTCCTTCTCCTTGAGGAGGCCCTTCTCGCGCGCGTAGCGGTTGATGACCGTCGTGAGCGCGGCGCGGAAGCCCTCGAGGTGGGTGCCGCCCTCCTTCGTGTTGATCGTGTTCGCGAAGGAGTGGATCGACTCGGAGTAGGCCTCCGTCCACTGCATGGCGATCTCGAGGGAGATGCGGCGCTCCTCGTCCTCGGCGAGGACCTCGATGATCTCCTCGTGGACGGGCGTGACCTTCTTGCGCGAGACGAGGTGGGCGACGTAGTCGACGATGCCGCGGTCGAACTTGAAGGTGACGCGGCGGGGCTCGGCGGGCTTCGCCTCGGCCTCGTCCGGGTTCGCGATCGCCTCGGCGGTCTGCTCGGCCTCCTCGGCGGCGTCCTGCGGCTGGGCGTCCTCGTCGATCTCGGTGACGGAGACGATGCCGTCCTCCGTCGAGAGCGTCGCGGGGTCGCGCTCGTCGACGAGGGTGATGCTGAGGCCGCGGTTGAGGAAGGCCATCTGCTGGAAGCGCGTGCGGAGCACGTCGTAGTCGAACTCGACGGTCTCGAAGATGTCGGAGTTCGGGAGGAACGTGATCTCGGTGCCGGTCTCGTCGGTGTCGCCGAGCTGGCGGATCGGGCCGGTCGGGACCCCGTTCTCGAAGTCCATCTCCCAGATGCTGCCGTCGCGCTGCACGCGGGCCGCGAACTCGAAGGAGAGCGCGTTCACGACGGAGGAGCCGACGCCGTGGAGGCCGCCGGAGACCGCGTAGCCGCCGCCGCCGAACTTGCCGCCGGCGTGGAGCTTCGTGAGCACGACCTCCAGGGTGGAGATGCCCTCGACGGGGTGGGTCGCGACGGGGATGCCGCGGCCGTTGTCGGTGACGCGGACGCGGCCGTCGGCGAGGAGGACGACCTCGATCTCGTCGCAGTAGCCGGCGAGCGCCTCGTCGACGGAGTTGTCGACGATCTCGTACACGAGGTGGTGGAGGCCCTCGGGGCCGGTCGAGCCGATGTACATGCCCGGGCGCTTGCGGACGGCCTCGAGGCCCTCGAGCACCTGGATCTGGCTCGCGCCGTAGTCGGCCTCGACCTTCCGCGTGCCCGCGAGCTGGTGGTCGGCGTGGCCGGCGGGCGCCTGCGCGCCGCCCTCCGCGCCCGGCTCGGGCTGCGCTGCGGATTCGATCGATGCATCGGCCATGGACCGCGCTCCTCACACTCTCTGACCTCGGCCCGTGCGCGAGCGCGCCGGGAGGTGACCCTTCATCCTACCGCGGAACCGCCCCCTTCCCGGGCTTTGACGGCCCCGTGGACGCGATTTCCGGGCCTGGGCGGACTGATTTGCCTTCCCGAGGGGCGTTCGCGCCGTTCGGGCCCCAAATCGATGCCGGGAGGAGGGCGCACCGGGGACTTCCGGGCGGGACGCCGCTCCCTAGCCGTAGGTGTCGCGAGGTCCTCGGCCGGGCACCGAGCGCAGGCCCCGCTTCCACGAGGGGGCGCCGGGGTTGAGGAAGCGGATCGACTCGACGCCGGCGTCCGGGTGCTTCGCCGCGATCGTCGTGACGAGGCTCGAGCGGAGGGTGCGCAGCTGCGTCGCCCACGCCGTCGAGTCGCACTGCACGAGGAGCACGCCCTCCTCGACGTGGAGCGGCTCGGCGTGCGAGGCGATCTCGGGCCCCACGAGCTCGGCCCAGTCGGAGAGCACGGCCGCCTGCGCGAGCGGCTCCTTCCAGGCGTGGGTGGTGATGACGCGGTCGAGCACGGCGCCGACGCCGAGCGGGTCGCGGCCGGAGCCGAAGGGGAGGCTCGCCTCGCCGTCCTGGGGATCCTCGAGCTCCTTCGCGCGGCGCAGGCGCGCGCGCAGGGAAGTCGTCCGGCCCCCGAACACCTCGCGGAATCGGGCGTAGACCTCGGCGGCCTCGCTCATGCGCCGGGCTCCGTCTCGGTCGCGGGCTCCCGACCCATCGACGTGTCGTCCACCGGCACGATCGCGCCCGAGCGGATGCCGATCGCGTGGGCGCGCAGCGCCTCCGGCACGTCCTCGAGCACGGCGGCCGTGATGAGCGTCTGCTCGAACTCGCCGACCGCCTCCGCGAGCCGCGATCGCCGCCGCGCGTCGAGCTCGGCGAACACGTCGTCGAGGATGAGGATCGGGTCGCCCGCGCGCGACTGCTCCCGCACGAGCTCGGCCGCCGCGAGCTTCAGGGCGAGCGCGAACGACCACGACTCCCCGTGGCTCGCGGTCACTCGCGCCGGCAGGCCGTTGAGCCAGAACACCGCGTCGTCGCGATGCGGGCCGACGAGGCTCACGCCGCGCTCGAGCTCCTTGGGCCGCACCTCGGCGAGTCGCGCCGCGAAGCGATCCCGCAGCTCCTCGAGCGTGATGTCGCCGCCCTCGCCGCCGGCGGACTCGTCCTCCTCCTCACCGAGCACGGATCCCGTGTGGGCGAGCACCGTGAGCCGCAGCGAGAGTCCCGCGCCGTGGTCCTCCCCCACGAGCCGCGCGTAGGCGGCTGCGACGAAGGGGCCGAGCTCGGCGGCGAGCAGGAGCCGCTCGGCGATGAGCTCCGAGCCGAGCTCGACGAGCCGGTCGTCCCACACATCGAGCGTGCCGAGCTGCTCGAGCTTGAGCGAGACGGAGCGGGCGGAGCGCAGGAGCGAGTTGCGCTGCTTGAGCACCCGCTCGTACTCGGCGCCGAGGTTCGCGAGCCGCGGCGAGCGCATCGCGAGGAGCTCGTCGAGGAAGCGCCGGCGCGTGGCGGGGTCGCCGCGCACGAGCGAGAGGTCCTCGGGCGCGAAGAGCACGCTCGTCACGTAGCGCGGCAGCTCCCGCGAGCGCACCTGACGGCCGCCGATGCGGGCCGTGTTCGCGCCGGATCGCGTGATCTCCACGTCGATCCCGAGCTCGCGCTCGCCGTGCCGCAGCTGCGCCCGCACGAGCGCGCGATCGCAGCCCCGCCGCACGAGCGCGGCGTCCGAGGAGACCCGGTGCGAGGAGAGCGTCGAGAGGAACCCGATCGCCTCGACGAGGTTCGTCTTGCCCTGCCCGTTCCTGCCGACGAGCAGGTGCGGGCCGCGGTCGAGCTCGAGCTCGGCGTGCTCGTAGTTGCGGAAGTCGCGGAGCTCGAGGCGGGAGACGTGCACGCCTACCGCATGAGGAGGTTCGGCTGGAGCAGGTAGCGGAAGGTCTCGCTCTGCCCCTCGTCGCGGGAGGTCTGCGCCGTGAGGAGCACGGGGCCGGGCTTGCTCGGGTTCTCCGTGCGGGTGAAGGCGATCCGCACGAACTCCGAGCGGATGGCGCCGACGCCGTCGAGGAGGAACTGCGGCTTCAGCGAGACGACGATCTCGTCGCCGTGGAGGACGGCGTCGATCTGCTCGGAGGCCTGGGCCTGCTCGGAGCCGAGGGCCTCGAGGTTGAGGCCGTCCGGGGCGAAGGTGAAGCGCAGCGCGGCCTCGCGCTCGAGCACGAGCTGCACGCGGCGCACGGCGTCGACGAGCTCGGAGACCTGGAGGACGGCGTAGCGGGGCGCCTCCTCCGGGAAGAGCTTCTCGACCGGCGGGAACTTGCCGGCGATGAGGTTGCTCGTGACGGTCTTGCCGGCGGCGCTGAAGGCGATGAGGCGGCGCTCGCCCGACTGCATGAGCGTGATCTCGATCTCGTCGGCGGCGCCGAGCGACTTGCCGATCTCGGCGAG
Source organism: Pseudoclavibacter triregionum (assembly GCA_910822395.1). Lineage (GTDB taxonomy): Bacteria > Actinomycetota > Actinomycetes > Actinomycetales > Microbacteriaceae > Pseudoclavibacter > Pseudoclavibacter triregionum. The sequence goes on along the minus strand of OU365335.1, from coordinate 814,488 downwards.
GGTGCGGGCGTGCACGAGCGCGGTCTCGGGCTCGGCGAAGTCGCCCTTCCACTCGAGCGAGCGGATGGCGACGCGGTAGCGGTCGGTCGCGACGAGTCCGAGCGCGGATTCGCCGAGGGTGAGGTTCACGCCCGTGATGACGGGGGCGACGTCCTCGCGGGAGGCGGCGACGGCGACCTGGCCGACGGCCTCGGCGAAGGCGTGGCCGTCGACGGTGCCCGTGCGGCCCGAGACCTCGGGGAGCTTCGGGAACTCGAGGATCGGCATCGTCGGGAGGTGGAACGACGCGGAGCCGCAGCGGATCGTCACGCCCGTGTCGTCGAGGCTGAACTCGACGGGGGCCATGGGGAGGCGGCTCGCGATGTCGGCGAGGAGGCGGCCCTGGACGAGCACCGATCCCTCGGTCTCGACCTCCGCCTTCACCGTGGTGCGGCTCGAGACCTCGTGGTCGAAGCTGCTGAGGGAGAGGGATCCGTCCTTCGCCTCGAGGAGCACGCCGCCGAGGATCGGCATCGTCGGACGCTGCGGGATGAGCTTCACGACGAACGACACGGCGTCGCTGCAGACGTCACGGTTGACGACGAACTTCACGGCGAGGTCCTCTCTTCGGGGCCTCTCATCGTAGTGGTCGCGCCTGCGGCGGGGATCGTGTGCTCCATCAGGGCCCGAAGCGCCGCTCGGGGCCCCGATCCGTCCCTCGTGCACATGCCATGGATTCCGGGATGACAGGAAGAGGTGAGATTCATCGTCGTCGTAGCCGGTGTGGAAACTGTGGAGAACCGTGTCGTCCCGCATGGGCCCAGGGGAACTACATCCGTGGAAGATGTGCTGCCGGGGTGGATCGGCTGTGGGGCGCGGCACTCGGATCCGTGGAGAGCCGGATCGCCTCCACAGGGTCGAGGCCCGAGTGCACAGATCCTGTGTCGAACACGCGGTGAAGACTCACACCTTGATCCACAGGGCGCGGGGAGGGTGTCGAGCCCCGTGAGGCGGTCAGTGGGCATGCGGAAGCGCCGCCGGACCGGTCGGTCGCGACGGCGCGGGATGCCTCCGGGGTCGGCCGACGGGGGCTCGGCCGGCTAGCGGGGCTCGAAGCCGTTCTGGCGGATGCGCGAGGTGAGCTCGGTGACCTGGTTGTAGACGTCGCGCCGCTCGGTCATGAGCTTCGTGATCTTGCGGTGGGCGTACATGACCGTCGTGTGGTCGCGGCCGCCGAAGAGCTGCCCGATCTTCGGCAGCGAGAGGCTCGTCATCTCGCGGCAGAGGTACATCGCGATCTGGCGGGCCGTCGCGATCGCCTGCGAACGGCTCGAGCCGTAGAGGTCGTCGACCGTGAGCCGGAAGTAGCTCGCCGTGTGGTTGATGATGTCGATCGGCGAGACGATGTTCTGCTCGTCGTCGGAGACGAGGTCCTTGAGCACGGTCGAGCAGAGGGCGAGATCGATCGGCTGCCGGTTGAGGTTCGCGTACGCCATGACGCGGATGAGCGTGCCCTCGAGCTCGCGGATCGACGAGGTGATGCGGCTCGCGATGAACTCGAGCGCCTCGTCCGGGATCGTGAGCTCGTCGATCTGCGCCTTCTTGCGGAGGATCGCGATGCGCGTCTCGAGGTCCGGCGACTGGACGTCGGTGATGAGGCCCCACTCGAAGCGCGAGCGCATGCGGTCCTCGAATCCGGTGAGGCGCTTCGGCGGCAGGTCGCTCGTGATGACGACCTGCTTGTTGTGGTCGTGGAGCGTGTTGAAGGTGTGGAAGAACGCCTCCTGCGTCGAGTCCCGCCCCTGGAGGAACTGGATGTCGTCGATGAGGAGGATGTCGATGTCGCGGTAGCGCGCGTGGAACGACTGGGCGCGGTTGTTCGCGATCGAGTTGATGAAGTCGTTCGTGAACTCCTCGCTCGAGACGTACCGGACCTGGATGCCCGGGTACATCGACTCGGCGTAGTGGCCGATGGCGTGGAGGAGGTGCGTCTTGCCGAGCCCGGACTCGCCGTAGATGAAGAGCGGATTGTAGCTGCGGGCCGGCGCCTCGGCGACGGCGACCGCGGCGGCGTGCGCGAAGCGGTTCGAGCCGCCGATGACGAAGTTGTCGAAGGTGTACTTCGAGTTGAGGCGCGAGTCGGGATCGGTGCGGTTGCGGGCCGGGGTCTCGGCGAAGACGCCGGCGACCGACTCGGGGCGCTCGCGCTCGCGGTCGGCGTCGCCGACGTTCACGGGGTCGAGCACGGCGACGGGCTCGAGGCGGCGGCGCGGGGCCTCGTCGTCCCGCGGATCGCGGGCGTCGCGGTAGTCGCGTCGGTCGCGGTCGAAGCGGCGGTCCTCGTCGTGCTCGCGGCGGGAGGGCTCGCGGACCTCGGCGCGGGGGTCGCCGTCGCGCCAGGCGGAGCCCGCGCCGGCGAGCTCGCCGCGGTCCGGCTCTTCCCCCATGGCGTCCGGGTTCACGACGACGCCGAAGTTCGAGACGGTCTGGCCGCCGTCGAGGCGCTCGAAGGCCTCGAGGAGAGGGATGCGGGCGCGCTGCTCGATCATCGAGCGCGTGAGGTCGTTGGGGACCTCGAGGTAGATCATCCCGGCCATGATCCCCTTGGGGACCACGAGCTGGAGGAACCCGTGCAGGCTCGGCGCGATGCGCTGGTCGTCTTCGAGGAGATCGAGGGCGCGGCGCCAGAGCTCGGCAGCGGGGTCCGTCGTCACCTGCCTCGCTCCTTCCGAAATCGCGTGCGCGCGTCGATGACCGGCTCGATCGGGGGGATCGGCCGTCGCGATCGCCGCGGACCGCACGTCGACAGCAGGTTATCCACAAAAACTGTGGATAACGAACGCGAACTGTGCATAAAGCGAGCGATGTCGAGCCAGAATAGATGACGCCGGACCCGTCCCGTCAACCGGCTGTCGGGATCGCGGCGTGTCGCTCACAGGATCCGCTCCGGCGCGTGATAGATCGTGCGGAGCGCCACGCGCCTTGACTCATCGGGCCTGCGCCGAATACGCTGTTTCAGTTGTGCCCACGACCGGGCACCGAACGCTTTCACCGCACGGGCGCCGCCGTGCGACTCATCCACCACGGAGATTTCCATGTCGAAGCGCACCTTCCAGCCCAACAACCGCCGCCGCGCCAAGGTCCACGGCTTCCGCCTGCGCATGCGCACGCGCGCCGGCCGCGCCATCGTGTCGTCGCGCCGCCGCAAGGGCCGCGCGAGCCTCACGGCCTAGTCCAGGTGCTCGCCCGGCGTCATCGGGTGACGGCAGCGGACGACTATCGCACCGCCGTCCGCCGAGGCGCCCGCGCAGCAGCGGGGCCGGTCATGGCCTTCGCGATCCTGCGAGCAGACCCCTCGACGCCCACCCGCTTCGGATTCATCATCTCGAAGCGGGTGGGCGTCGCCGTCGTGCGCAACACGCTGCGCCGGCGGCTGAAGGCGATCGGCGCGGAGCTGCTCCCCGAGCTCGGCGACGGCGCCGACGTCGTCTACCGGCTCCAGCCCGAGGCCGCCGCGATGGCGTGGGACGAGCTGCGCGAGTCCGGCCGATCCGCCGCGCGCCGCGCCGTCGATCGCGCGCGCCGCGAGGGCCGCACCGCTCCGCCCTCCGCGAACTCGCGGACGCCGTCTCCCGAGGCGGCCCGATGACCGGCGACGCCCCGGCCGGTCCGGAATCGCGCCGCACCTCGGCGATCGGGCTCGTGCCGAGGAACGTCGCGATCGCGATCATCCTGGTCTGGCGCCGATTCATCTCCCCCCTCTACGGGGACGTGTGCCGCTACCACCCGACGTGTTCGTCGTATGGTTTGAGGGCCGTCCAGCTCCACGGCCTGCTGCAGGGCGGATGGATGGCGTGGCGGCGCATCATGCGATGCCATCCCTGGGCCCGCGGCGGCATCGACGAGGTGCCCGAGCCGCACTCCCCCGCCCCCATCCACATCACGGACTCCGGGTTCGTCACCCCCGGACGCTGACCGAAAGGCGCCACCGCACCATGCCAGACATCTTCGGCCTCATCCTCTGGCCGATCCGCTGGGTCATCGAGCTCATCCTCGTCGGCTTCCACTCGCTCTGGACGAGCCTCGGCATGGACGGCTCCGGCGGGTGGACGTGGGTCCTCGCGCTGCTCGGCCTCGTCGTCGTCGTGCGATCTGCGATGATCCCGCTCACCGTGCGGCAGATCAAGTCGTCGCGGAACATGATGATGGCCGCGCCCGAGATCAAGAAGATCCAGGACAAGTACAAGGGCAAGCGCGACCAGTTCTCGATGGAGGCCATGCGCCGCGAGACCACCGAGGTCTACGCGCGCACCGGCTCGAGCCCGATGGCGGGCTGCTGGCCGATACTCGTCCAGATGCCCATCCTCATGGGCCTCTACAACGTCATCAACGACGCGCAGCACCAGAAGGCCGGCGTCGGCATGCTCAGCCAGGAGCTGGCGGTGAAGTTCTCGGAGTCGTCGATCTTCGGCGCTCCCCTGCGCGCGACGTTCCAGACGGCGGGCGAGAACATCTCCGTCGTCGTGCTCGCGATCGTCATGATCATCGTGATGGCCGTGTCGCAGTTCGTGACGCAGCGGCAGATCATGTCGAAGAACATCTCGGAGGCGACCAAGGAGTCGCCCATGTACCGCCAGCAGCAGATGATGCTCTACGTCCTGCCGCTCATCTTCGCGGTCTCGGGCATCTTCTTCCCGATCGGACTCATGGTCTACTGGCTCATCTCGAACTTCTGGACCATTGGCCAGCAGTGGATCGTCGTCCGCAACATGCCGACGCCCGGCTCGGAGGCCGCGAAGGCCCGCGAGGCTCGCCTCCGCGCGAAGGGCAAGTGGGTCGAGGAGGAGCAGGCCGCGAGGCCGCTCAAAGGCAAGAAGGCCCAGGCCGCCGCGGAGGCCGCCGCCGCTGCGGCTGCCGCCGAGGAGGAGCGCCGCTCGCGTCAGCGCCAGCAGCCTGTGGGCAAGGCGCGGGCGAAGAAGCAGAAGGGCAAGGGCGGAAACGCCGGATCGCAGGGCTCGAGCGGGTCGGGGGCTTCCGCGGCCGGCTCGGGCGGTCAGTCCGACGCGGTCTCGGACGAGGACGCAGGCCGGTAGGGCCCCGAGGGCGGGATCGCTGAGCGCGGTCCCGCCCTCTCCCGTCTCTCCTCCCTCTTCCGTACACGCGGCCGGCTGGCTGATCGGCGGGCCGTCGCGCCCGCCGCGAGCCCGCGGTTCGCGGGCCGCCCCGGCGCGGGTGGACGCCGCCGAGTACGCTGGTCCGGATCACCCACGAGGAAGTCGCATCCCATGAACACTCCCCCGCTCGACGAGACCCAGTCCGACCAGCCCGAGCTCGAGGCCGAGCACGCCGCCGAGCTCGGCGCCGACGAGGGCCCCGCGGTCATCGACGATGCGCTCGAGTCCGCCGCCTCAGCGCCTGCCGACGCGGCGAGCGATGCGGGCGAGGACGACGTCGAGGACGACGACTCGGACGACGACGAGCCCCGCGACGAGGGCGACATCGCCGGCGACTACCTCGAGGAGCTCCTCGACATCGCGGACATCGATGGCGACCTCGACATCGAGGACCGCGACGGCCGCATCCTCATCTCGATCACCGCCGAGGGCGAGGGCGCGAGCAGCCTCTCGAAGCTCGGCGGCCCCGAGACGGTGGACGCCCTCCAGCAGCTCGCGCGCCTGGCCGTCCAGGCCGAGACCGGCGAGTTCTCCCGGCTCATCCTCGACATCGCCGGATCGCGGGATGCCCGCAAGACGGAGCTCGCCCGCCTCGTCGCCACCGCGATCGAGCGCCTCGACGGCGGCGCCTCGAGCGCGGCGCTCCCGCCGATGAGCTCGTACGAGCGCAAGATCGTGCACGACCTCGCGGCCGAGCAGGGGTGCGTCTCGGAGTCCGAGGGCGAGGGGCGCGACCGTCACCCGGTGCTGCGCCGGGCGTAGGCGCGCCATCTCCTCCCGCCGCGCTTCCCCCGTCTCTTCCCGTAGCGCTACGTGGGCGCGTGTGCTGATCACGTGAGCGTGTCGATCTCTTCCGTTGCCGGCTGGCGGGCGGAGAACGCGCGATGTGGATGAATGGCCGGTTCTCCACGATCTCCACAGGAAGTTATCCACAGGTGTGGAGAGGTCCGACACACCGGACACGGTCTTGTGCGGGTCCGATCGGCTGCAGCGTTCCCGCACCCGGGCTGGCGGTTCGTGCGGTTCCCTCCCCTGGAGGGGCGGCAATCGTGCTCGACGCCGTCAAGGCAGGTGCGCTCTCGAGGCTCGCGCACGCCGATGTCCCTGATGGGAGAATGGCCGTCCGACCCTCGAGGAGCCGACATGACCTTCCCGCTGCCCGATGACGTCGAGCCCGAACCCGCCGTCGCCGCCGCGCTCTTCGGCGACCGGATCGACCTCGCCCGGAGCTTCGCGGACGACCTGGCCCGGCACGCCGAGCCGCTCGGCCTGCTCGGCCCGCTCGAGCCGCCGCGCCTCTGGACGCGCCATCTCGTGAACTCCGCCCTGCTCGCGCCCCTGCTCTTGGGACGCGTCGCGGATCTCGGGTCGGGTGCCGGCCTGCCCGGCATCCCTGTCGCGATCGCCCGGCCGGATCTGGAGTTCACGCTCATCGAGCCAATGGAGCGCCGCGTCGAATGGCTCCAGCGCTGCGTCGATCGCCTCGAACTCGACAACGTGACGATCGTGCGGGCGCGGGCCGAAGAGGTCCATGATTCGATCACCGTCGATCAAGTTACGGCTCGGGCGGTGTCCGCGTTCTCGAAGCTCATCCCCCTCGCGGTGCCGCTGCTCGTGCACGGTGGCGAGCTCGTGCTGCTCAAGGGCAAGTCGGCTGCGGCGGAGATCGAGGCCGCAGCCAAGCCGATCCGCAAGTTCGGCCTGGTGGACGTCCGCGTCGAGGAGCTCGGTGCGGATCTCGACACGGAGCCGACCCGCGTCGTTCGCGCCCGCGTTGAGTAGCATCTAGAGCGGTCGATATGCGGGCGGGTATTGTCCCCAGGATCCGCCGGTGAAGCCGTCCTTGGGCGACTGCCGTTGACCCCATGGCTTCAGTGCTCGCATGCGATCTGGGCGTGGAAGGCGACGTCACACGAGCCATGCACGACCGCCAGCGTAGAGAGGCTGGCTCAGGGATGTTGGACTTCCGTCCTCGGTTTCCCGGCGCGCGATGTGAGCGGGCTGCGAAGTTTCACGTGGAACGTGGTTCTCCGTCGCCTGAGGTCGTCACCGCTGTTGGACGCCGGGTGATCCGGTGGCGAGGAGTCAGTTGGGCCCATGGCCGCGCTGCCCGGCTGCGTCGCTTCTAGACTTCGCCGCCGTAGAGCTCGCGCCTTGCCGAGCGCTCGACGGTGTTCAGCCGCCACCGGGTTCGATGGTATGAGCCCCGCTGGGGCGCGACGTTACACGTGAAACATCACTTCGGATTCGCGTTTCCACCTTCGGAAGAGCGGACTCGTGGACTTGGCCTGCGTCAGTGCGCGATGGCTGTTGTCCGGCGCGTGGATGATTCGACCCGCGACCGGGTTTGTCGGGTGTCAGCGATGTTCCACGTGGAACGGGAATGACGGGATCGTTGGTTACGCCACCATTCCCACGTCGTCCTGGTCCGACAACGTCCGGGGATGCCGCGGTGGCTATTGGCGGCCCAGACGGCTGGGACATCGCCGCTGAACGACCGAAGCTCTCTGATGTGGTCTCCGGGCACAGGGCGATCGGTGATCAGAGGGGTTCCATTGTCGGGATGACCGGCGCGTGGTTGCACGTGAAACTGGTTGCCGGCGTCTGCGTAGGTGGCGAGCGGTCAGGCCTACTCCGCAACCGTGCTGAGACGTTGAGCTCCCTTCCACGCTCTCAGAGCATGACGTTCCACGTGAAGCGGGCCCGCCCGCAACATGCTGGTCAGCGATATGGCGGCTCCCACCGGCACGGCCGACTCGTCCCAGTAGGCCGATCCCTCTGGCGATGAATCTGATCGCGAGTGGCTCCGTGACGATGTCGTCGACCTCCGCCAACCGCGATCCCGCTTCACGTGGAACAGCTCGAGCTCAGAAGTACGTGGGAGGTCCGAGCAGTCAGCCCGGTACAAGGCGGTGCCTTGGGAACGCGTTCGCACGACTCTCGCAATCTGTGTTTCACGTGGAATGCGGCCACCGCGCCGCCGAAGTGCAACCACGCGCCACACGCCATTCACGTTTGCGGGTCAGCCGCCGGCATCAAGCGCGCTGACTGAAGACCTTCACCTGGTGGTCGATTCGGACGGCGCAGATACGCAAGGGCGCCGTGGAATCCGCCTCCTCGAAGGATGCCAACGCGGTGTCGTCGCTAGGGAGTTCGTGGACGTCGTATCCTCACGTTTCACGTGGAACGCGCGTGGACATCGCCGCCTTCGCACGCTCGGGAGTCGGTCTTGGCCCCGACAGCGACCAGATCGCCGATGCGAGGGAGCAGTGTTCCTTCCGGGCAGCGTCGTCTGCCGCGAGAGAGAGTGGGCATGTTCCACGTGGAACTGCTGAGATGTGCAAGGATCGGGAGGGCGCCGGTCCTTCGATGCACCAGGAGTGCACAGCGAAATCCGCGCCCTAGAGGGAATCCCGTCAAGATCCGTGCACAGCTGTGAGCAAGTCATCCACAGTTGGGGAGGGCACGGGTGGCCTGTTGCACGTGAAACATCCCAGAATGGAACGACCGGTACGGCAGAATCGTGGGACCTGACTCTGGAGGATGCGTGGCGACGAAGAAGAACACACCGGCGACCGAATCCGCACCCGATCTGGAGGATTCGCCGATCGCGCGAGAGCTCGCGGACCTCGCGAGCCGACGGAAGCGCCTCTCCGCTGCCGAGTTTCCGCTGCCGGACCACACGCGCATCTTCACGGTCTCCAACCAGAAGGGCGGCGTGGGCAAGACCACGACGGCCGTGAACCTCGCCGCCGCACTCGCCGAGCAGGGCGCCCGGGTCCTCGTCATCGACCTCGACCCCCAGGGAAACGCTTCGACCGCGCTCGGTATCGAGCATCGAGGCGACATCGCCGGCTCCTACGAGGCGCTCATCGACTCCGAGCCGCTCAGCGAGCTCATGCAGCAGAGTCCTGACCTGGAGAACCTCTGGGGCGTGCCGGCCACCCTCGATCTCGCCGGATCCGAGATCGAGCTCGTGAACCTCGAGCACCGCGAATACCGCCTGCGCCAGGCCATCGCAAGACTGCTCGCCGAGACGGATTCACCCACGTCGATGTTCCACTACATCTTCATCGACTGCCCGCCTTCGCTCGGACTCCTCACCATCAATGCCTTCGTGGCCGCGCGCGAGGTGCTCATCCCGATCCAGTGCGAGTACTACGCGCTCGAGGGACTCAGCCAGCTCATCAGCAACGTGAATCTGCTCTCCGAGCACCTCAACCCGGAGCTGCGCCTTACGACGATCCTCCTCACGATGTTCGACGGGCGCACCAACCTCTCGCAGCAGGTCGCCGAGGAGGTCCGCACCCACTTCGCGGACGAGACCCTCGACCGCTCCATCCCGCGATCCGTCCGCGTCTCGGAGGCACCGAGCTACGGGCAGACCGTCATCACGTACGACCCCACCTCGACCGGAGCCGTCGCCTACCGCGAAGCCGCCCTCGAGATCGCACAGCGAGGAGACCGCTAGCCATGGCCACGAAGAAGCGCTCTGGACTCGGACGGGGCATCGGCGCCCTCATCCCCACGAAGCCGGCGGAGCCGGCCGCGGCCGCCTACCCGGCCCGTCCGGACCGCTCTGATCGACCCGTGGACGTCTTCTTCCCGGGCACACAAGAATCGACGCAGGCCGATGCACACGCGGGGGCCTCCGGGCAGGCGGATGCCGGGAAGCCGGCGACGCGCTCGTCCGCCGCGGCGGCGCTCCTCGGCGAGCTCGACGGCCCGGCTCGTGCTGCGGCGGCGCGACGCGCGTCGTCCCGATCGGGCGGAGCGCGCGGTGCCGCGCGCGGCAAGGCGACCGGCACCACCGCAGCCGCAGGAGCGGGGCGGGTCGACGCCGGATCGGAGTCGCCGATCGACAATGCGCAGCCCGCAGAGGCGACGACCGCAGAGGCGACGACCGCCAAGCCGAAGCGCGCCAAGCGGGCCACCGTCGCCGCGGCGATCGTGGAGGAGAAGGCCGCCGAGGCGGCCGCCCAGCTCGCGCAGGCCGCGCGCGGGGGGGAGGCGGCGACGGGCGCTCCCGGCGCCGTCGAGACCGAGGAGCGCGAGGAGGGGATGGCCGCAGCTGCCAGCGGCTCGGGCGCGGTCGCCGAGGCCGCGGGCGATGTCGGCGCGTCCGGCCAGGTCGCCGAGGCCGGCGACGCTCCGGACTTCGAGCCGTTCCCCGCGACCGACGCCGACACCGTCGACCTCGGCGACGACGTCTCGGACGACGCGGACGCCGAGACCGATGGCCCCGAGCTCGTCGAGGTCCCCGGCATCCGGCTCATCGAGCTCGACCCGCGCCGCGTCGCTCCGAACCTCAAGCAGCCGCGCCACGAGTTCGACGAGGACGCCCTCGCCGAGCTCACCACCTCGGTGCGCGAGTTCGGCGTGCTCCAGCCGATCGTCGTCCGGAGCATCCCGGCCGACCACCCGAGCGCCGACCGCGCCGACTATGAGCTCATCATGGGCGAGCGTCGCCTCCGGGCGAGCCGAGCGGCGGGCCTCGACGCGATCCCCGCGATCGTGCGCGAGGCGGCGGACGAGGACATGCTCCGCGACGCCCTCCTCGAGAACATCCACCGCGCCGAGCTCAACCCCCTCGAGGAGGCGAGCGCCTACCAGCAGCTGCTCGACGACTTCGGGATCACCCAGGAGGAGCTCGCCCAGCGCATCGGCCGCTCGCGTCCGCAGATCTCGAACACGATCCGCCTCCTCAAGCTCCCGGTCGAGGTGCAGCGCCGCGTGGCGGCGGGCGTCCTCTCGGCCGGCCACGCGCGGGCCATCCTCAGCGTCGGCGAGCCCGCCGCGATGACGCAGCTCGCGGACAAGATCGTCAACGAGGACCTCTCCGTCCGGGCCGCCGAGGCCGCCGCCTCGAAGCAGGCGAGCACGCGCCCCGGTGCGGGCGCTCCTCGCAAGAAGACGGGCGGCCTCACCGGCTACCTCGACGACTGCGCCGAGCGGCTCGGCGACCGCCTCAACACGCGCGTCCGCATCTCGCTCCGCAAGACGAAGGGCCAGATCGTCATCGACTTCGCGGCCGTCAACGACCTCAACCGCATCCTCGCGGATCTCGGCGTCGACGTCGGGGAGTAGCAGGCCGGAGCGGTTCCGCGGCGCGCGACGCTCGTCGAGGAGGCGGCGAGCTGCAGACGGACGACCACGCAGGAAGACACGAGAACGGACGAAGGGCCCGTCGTCATCGGCGAGGGGCCCTTCGTTTCGTATCGTCAGAAATCGATGCGAGGCAGGCGGGGCGGCGACGCTAGGCGTCCGGCCCGTCCTCGTCGAGCGGCTGCTCGGCGGCGGCGTCGTCCGGGCTCGAGGGCACGAGAGGCTCGCCGGGCTGGATGACCGCCGGCGCCACGGAGCCCGCGCCCGCGGGGAGCACCTCCGGCGTCGTGCGGGGACCGCGCTCCTTCGCGATGCGCGCGAGCGTGCGGTACGTCTCGCCGATGTCGAGCCCAGCGGCATCGAGCGCCAGCGGCACGATCGAGGTCTCCGTGAGGCCCGGGATCGGGTCGGCCTCGATGAACCACACTTCGTTGTCGCCGTCCACCATGAGGTCGACGCGCGCGAGGTCGGCGAGGCCGAGCGCCTTGTATGCCGTGAGCGCCGTGTCGGCGACCGCGGCGGCGACCGGAGGCTCGAGGCGGGCGGGGGCGTAGTACGTCGTCTCGCCGGCGTTGTAGCGGGCCGAGTAGTCGTAGACGCCCGAGTTCGGGGCGACCTCGACGGCCGGCAGCGCCACGGGGCCCTCGCCGAGGTCGACGACGCCGACCATGACCTCGATGCCCTCGACCTTGCGCTCGATGAGCACCGTATCGAAGTACGTAAATGCGGTGACGAGGGCCTGCGGGAAGTCATCCAGCGTCTCGACGAAGGAGACGCCCTGCGCTGATCCGCCCTCGACCGGCTTCACGACGGCGGGCAGCTCGAGCCCCTGCGCGATCGACTCGATGACCGCGCGGGCGCCGAGCTCGCGGAAGGTCGAGGCCTCGAGCACGATCGACGGCGGCGTGCGGAGCGCCGCGCGCTTCGCGATGGCCTTCGCCGTGGCCTTGTTCCACGCGAGACGCGCGGCGGTCGGCCGCGAGCCGACGTACGCGAAGCCGGAGGCGCGCAGGAGCGAGTACAGGGCGCCGTTCTCGCCGCTCTGGCCGTGCAGTACCGGCCACACGACATCCGGACGCTCGCTCGCGAGGTAGGGGAGCAGTTCGCTGTTCGGCTCGCGGATGACGACCTCGGCGCCTGCCCGGGCGAGGGCGTCGGCGACGCGGCGTCCGGAGCGGAGCGACACCTCGCGCTCGTGCGAGATGCCGCCGGAGAGGATCGCGACGGACAGGGGTGCGGTCATGGTGGCCTCGTCCTTCGGAGGGTGCTGGTGGCGTTCGGCGGGCTATCGGGGCGGCGGTCGGGCTGACGGGGTGCGGGGTCTCCGCGGGGATCGGTAGGGGAGCTGCAGGGAAGCGGCTGGTACCGCTAGAGCGTGTCCGGCGGCGGCATCGTCACGCCCGTCTCAGGGCGCGAGCGCATCGGCATGCCGCCGAAGGTGTCGAGCAGGTCGAGTTCGCCGTTCACGACGTTCGAGAGGCGGCGCACGCCGAGGGCGAGCCGCTCGGGCGTCTCGTAGCAGAAGGCGAGGCGCATGGCGCTCTGGCCGCGGCCGTCCGCGTAGAACGCCGTGCCGGGCGTGTAGGCGACGAGCTCCTTCACCGCGCGGGGGAGCATCTGCTTCGAGTCGAGCTGCTCCGACATCTGGAGCCACACGAAGAAGCCGCCGTTCGGGCGCGTCCACGTGAAGTGGGGGAAGTGCTCGCGGAGCGCCGCGTCGAGGGCGTCCCGCCGCTCGCGGTACACGTCGCGGTAGCTCGCGATCTGCGCCTGCCAGTCGGCCTGGCGCAGGTACTCCGAGACGAGGTACTGGTTGAACGTCGACGGCGAGAGGATCGACGCCTCCACGGCGAGGATGAGCTTCTCGCGGATGGCGTGGGGCGCGAGCGCGTAGCCCACCCGCACGCCCGGCGAGAGGATCTTCGAGAACGAGCCGAGGTAGACGATGCCGTCCGGGTCCATCGAGCGCATGGCGGGCGGCGGCGTCTCGTCGTAGTAGAGGAGGCCGTACGGGTTGTCCTCGACGATGAGCAGGTGCTCGCGGCGGCAGATCTCGATGACCTCGCGGCGGCGCTCGAGCGTCATCATCGTGCCGGCCGGGTTGTTGAAGTTCGGGATCGTGTAGAGGAACTTCATCGCGCGGCCCGCGGCGCGCAGCTCGGCGATCGTGCGCTCGAGCGCGGCTGGCACGAGGCCCTCCTCGTCCATGTCCACGTGGACGACGTCCGCCTGGTACGACTTGAAGGTGCCGAGGGCGCCGACGTAGCTCGGCGACTCCGCGATGACGACGTCGCCGGGGTTGAGGAAGAGCTTCGAGACGAGGTCGAGCGCGTGCTGCGAGCCGGTCGTCGTGACGATGTCGTCCGGCGAGGCGTCGTCGATGCCCTCGAGGGCGAGGATGTCGAGGATCTGCTCGCGGATCGTCGGGATGCCCTGGCCGCCGCCGTACTGGAGCGCCTGCGGCCCCTCCTCGCGCATCATCGTCTCGAAGGCGGAGTGGATGAGCTCCTGGGGGAGCGCCTTCACGAAGGGCGAGCCGCCGGCGAGCGAGACGACCTCGGGGCGGGATGCCACGGCGAAGAGCGCGCGCACCTCGCTCGCGGTGAGGCCCGCGGTGCGATCCGCGTAGCTGCTGTACCAGGGGTCGAGATTGCGGCCCGTCTCGGGGCCGCGCGAGGTGGGGGTGCTCACGAGGGTCCTTTTCGTGTCGAGAGGCCAGCATACGCCCGCGGACGGCGACGGCCCCGGTCTCCGCGGGGAGATCGGGGCCGTCGGATGCGCTCAGGGCGCTGCTGGGTTCAGCCGCGGCGCGGGCCGAAGGTGGCTAGAGCCACTCGGCGAAGTCCTGCTCGAGCGCCTGGCGCGGGCGCGCGCCGACGACCTCCTTCACGACCTTGCCCTCGGAGAAGAGCTTGATCGCGGGGATCGAGGTGATCCGGTACTGCATGGCGAGGTCCTGCTCGGCGTCGACGTCGACCTTGACGACCTTGAGCTTCGGGTGGGCGGCGGCGAGCTCGTCGAGGACGGGCGCGACCATGCGGCACGGGCCGCACCACGCGGCCCAGAAGTCGACGAGGACGGGGCCCTCGGCCTCGAGGACCTCCTGCTGGAAGGTCTGGCTGGTGACGGCGGTGGCGTTCGACATCGGGGAGGTTCCTCTCGAATCGTGCTGGTGCGCCGGACCGGCGCGGATGGCTGATGAGGCTGGGACTGGGGGAGGGGTGGCCGGAGCGCGGCTAGGCGATCGTCGGCTGGGGCGCCTCGTCGGGGCGCGGATCGCCCTCGATGGCCTCCTCGCCCTCGACCTTCGCTCGCAGCTCCTCCGGGAGCGAGGCGAGGAAGTGCTCGGCGTCGAGGGCCGCGACGCAGCCGGAGCCGGCCGCGGTGATGGCCTGGCGGTAGCTCGGGTCGATGACGTCGCCGGCCGCGAAGACGCCCGGGAGCGAGGTCTTCGAGGAGCGGCCCTCGACCTTGATCGTGCCCTCGGGCGCGATCTCGAGCTGGTCCTTCACGAGGTCGATGCGAGGGTCGTTGCCGATGGCGACGAAGAGGCCCGTGACGGGCAGCTCGCTCGTCTCGCCGGTCACCGCGTTCCGGACGCGGAGGCCCTCGACCTTCTGCTCGCCGAGGACGTCCTCGACGGTCGTGTCGAGGAGGAACTCGATCTTCTCGTTCGCCTCGGCGCGCTCGCGCATGATCTTCGAGGCGCGGAGGTTCCGCGAGCGGTGGATGAGCGTGACCTTCGAGGCGAAGCGCGTGAGGAAGGTCGCCTCCTCCATCGCGGAGTCGCCGCCGCCGACGACCGCGATGTGCTGGTCCTTGAAGAAGGCGCCGTCGCAGGTCGCGCACCAGGAGACGCCGCGGCCGGAGAGGCGCTGCTCGCCCTCGAGGCCGAGCTTCCGGTACGCGGAGCCGGTCGAGACGATGACGGCGAGCGCCTCGACGTCGCCCGAGTAGGCGGTCGTGACGCGCTTCACCTCGCCCGAGAGCTCGACGGCCGTGACATCGTCGTAGACGATCTCGGCGCCGAAGCGCTCGGCCTGCTCCTGCATCTTCTGCATGAGCTCGGGGCCGAGGATGCCCTCGGGGAAGCCCGGGAAGTTCTCGACGTCGGTCGTGTTCATGAGCTCGCCGCCGATCTCGACGCTCGAGGCGATGACGACCGGGCGGAGCCCGGCGCGGGCGGCGTAGACGGCGGCGGTGAAGCCGGCCGGTCCCGAGCCGATGATGACGACGTTGCGCATGAAGCCTCCGATGCTGGCCGATCGGCGGGCCGCGGCGGATGCGCGGGCCCCGTGCGGATCGGCACCCGTGGGAACGCGAAGATGCTAGCCGCTATTCCCCGGGGCTCCCCGAGGCGGGGCGCCGGCCGGCGCAGGGAGGGCGTGGCCCCCGCGGGCCGACGGCCGAGGCGTCAGCGGCGGGGTTCGTCGTCCCCGTCGTCGTCGGCGAACCAGCTGCGGAGGAGCTGCTGGCCGGAGGCGCCGGGCTGCTCGGCGTCGAGGGCCTCGGGCCGGGAGCCGGCCGGACGGCCTTCGCCGGCGCGGACGCGCTCGACGAGGTGGCGGACGTCCTGCGTGCGGTCGATCGTGGCGGCCTCCTCCGCGGCGCGCTCGGCCTCGAGGCGCTCGCGGCGCGAGCGGAAGCGCGGCATCTGGCCGAAGCGGCGGCGCGCGGCGGGGGCGTTGAGGCCGGGGCCGTCGTGCTCGTCGCGGTCGGCCCGGTGCGAGGATGCGGGCGGGGTCGACGACGGAGTCGACGGGGCGGAGGGCGCGGCCGACGCGTCCGGCACGGCCGACGATCCGGCGCCCGGCGCGAGGGGGGCGTCCGGCCGGTGCGGCGCGCTCCAGCGCGTGCGGGCCCGGCGGGCGGAGGGCGCCTCGAGGCCGGCCATCCACCCGCGCGGCAGCTCGCCCGTGACCATCGGACCGGCCGCGAGCGGGCCGTGCGCGTTCGACTCCGCGAGCTCGAGCAGCGAGGCCTCGCGCTCGACCTCGGCCGTGTCGACGTGGCGGCCGAGCGGGGGCGGCGCGGGCACCTGGAGGGGCGGGAGCGCGGGCGCAGCCGGCGTTGCGGGGCGGCCGCCGTCGGAGCCCGCCGGTCCGTGCGGCCCCTCGGGCGCGAACGGGGCCTCGACGCCCGAGTCGACGTCATCCGCGGCCTCGTCATCGTCGGCCCCCGAGCGGCGGCCGCGGCCGATGCGCGAGAGCATGGCGTCCATGGCGTCCGCGAGCTCTGGGGAGCGCAGCAGCCGCAGCGCGACGAGGTAGACGGCGAGCATGACCGAGCCGCCGATGACGCAGCCGACGAGCGCCGGGACGATGCCCGAGACCGCGAAGCCGTCCGGGCGGTACGCGCCGATGAGCCACATGACGAGCGCGCCCGCGATGCCGGCGATGACCGCGGCGATCGCGAAGATCGCGTACGAGCGGGCGATCCGGCCGAAGTCGAGGGGACCGATCCGCATCCGCAGGATGACGAGGAGGATCGCGAGCCGGAGCGTCGACATGATCGACTGCAGCAGCGCGAGGCCCACGGCGATCCGCTCGGGCGGGCCGAGCGTGACGAGCGCCATGCCGAAGACGTGGAGGGGCGCGGTCGCGAGGAAGACCCAGAAGAGGGTCTTCGTGTCCTCGCGGGCGAAGAAGATGCGCTGCACGAGGAAGAGCCCCGAGTACGAGGGCAGCCCGACGAGGAAGGCGATGAGGATCGCCGCGAGCGCGAGGGTGCCCTCGTGGCGCGCCTCGAAGACGCGCGAGAACGAGGTCGAGACGACGGCGAGCACGACCGCCGAGAGCACGACGAAGAGCCCGATGATGCGCGCGCTCGCGGAGAAGTCGCGCACGAGCCCGGCGTCGTCGCCCTCGCTCGCGGCCTCGCTCATGCGCGTGAAGTAGGCCGTCGCGATCGAGACGGTGATGATCGAGTGGGGCAGGACGAAGAGGAGGAACGCGTTCTGCATCGCGGCGACCGAGGCCGATTCGCCGAAGGCGAGGTTCGCGACGATCGTCTCGACGATGCCCGTCGCCTGCACGATGAGGAGCATCCCGAAGGTCCAGCTCGCGAGCTGCCCGGCCTTGCGCAGGCCCGTGCCGCGGAAGTTGAAGTCGGGGCGGTAGGTGAGGCCGACGCGCTTCCAGAAGAGGAAGAGGATGAGCGCCTGGCAGGCGACGGCGAAGGTCGTCGTGCCGCCGAGCATCGCGATCATCTCGGGCGTCCACTCGGAGAGCTTCCGGTCGCCGCCCGGATCGGCGCCGTACATCCCGCTGAAGACGAAGAGCATCGCGATGCTGATGAGGTTGTTGAGCACCTGCGCCCAGGTGAAGGGGCCGAAGGAGCCGCGCGCGTTGAGCACCTCGCCGAGGAGCGCGTAGAGGCCGTAGAAGAAGATCTGCGGGAGGCACCAGTACGCGAAGCCGATGACGAGGGCGAGGTCGTCGGGTCGCAGGCTCGCGCCGTAGACGCGGGAGAGGATCGGCGCCGCGAGGGTGGCGACCGCGGCGAGGGCCGCCATGAGCACGATGCCGAGGGTGACGAGGCGGTTGATGTAGCGCTGGCCGCCGTCCTCGTCCTTCGCGGCGCGGACGACCTGCGGCACGAGCACCGCGTTGAGCATGCCGCCCGCGATGACCGCGTAGATCGCGCTCGGGAGGGAGTTCGCGTTCGCGAAGGCGTCGGCGCTCTTCGAGCCGACGACGCCGATGGTCTGGGCGAGGACGATGACGCGGACGAAGCCGAGCACGCGGGAGACGATCGTGCCCGAGGCGAGCAGGAGGCTCGCGACGCCGACGCTCTGGCGGCGGGCGCCCGCGGGCGCGGGCCGCTCGGGCTGGGCGGGCTGCTCCGTCGGCTTAGGGGCCGGGCTCGGCTCGGGGGTCTCGCGGCTCGTCGTCATGCGGTCGTCGGTCATGCGGTCCCTTCGGAGCGCGGGCGCTCCGGGTCGTGGTCGGCGGCGTGCGCGCCGAGGTCGTCGCCGTCCTCGAGGCGGCCGGCGGCCATGCGGCGACGGCGGATCGTGCGGTAGATCCCGGCGACGAGCAGCACCGCGATGAGGGCGATGATGAGCCCGAGGCCGATCGACTCCCACTCCGCGCGCACGTTCACGTTGAGCGTCTGCGAGATCGAGATCGGCACGCCGTCGGGGGTGAGGAGCGAGACGTCCGCGCTCGTCACGCCGTTCGCGATGGCGTTCACGCCGAGGTAGGCGCGCGACATCGAGCCGGGCTCGATCGTGATCGTGACGGGGTCGCGGGCCTCGAGGAGGGCGGTGTTCGGCTTGAGCGCGACCTGCACGGTCACGCGCTCCGAGCCGTTGTTCTGGATGAAGACGGGCAGGTCGGCCGACTGCCCGACGAGCTGGATGTCGCTCGTCGGCACGATGACGACCGAGCCCTCGCTCGCGGCGACGTAGTTGCGGTACGCGTCCACCGTCGCCGCCCACTGCTCGGGCTGCAAGCGCCAGCCGCTCGAGAGGGCCGCGTAGAGCGAGGCGTGCATCGTCTCGCGAAAGCGGGGCGGATCGTCGTACATGGAGGAGAGCGCGAAGGCCCGCTGCTCGGCGCCGAGGAGCTGCTGCACGCGCTCGACGGCGGCCGCGTCCTCGACGGCGGGCAGGAGCGTGCCCGTGCGCGGCTCGCGGTCGTCGGATCCCGAGGGGGCGGCGGCGCTCGCGAGCGGGGCGAGATCGGCCCAGGCGAGCGAGTCGAGGAGGCGCAGGGTGCGGCCGAGGAAGCGGGGGTCGTCGGGGAGGACGCGCGGGGCGGCCGCCGCGAGCGTGCGGGCCGTCTCGGGGCGCTCGCGGGAGACGACGGCGAGGGTCGTCGCGAGCTCGGCGGCCGCGGCGTCCCACTCCGCCTCGCTCGTCGCGCCCGCGGCGGCGGCGAGGGCCGCGTCGAGCTGGGCGTCGAGGACGACCGCGCCGCGGCCGTCGACCGTCGCGGCGGCGTCCGGCGTGGCGTCGCCGACGTCCTCGAGCTCGACGTTCGCGGGGTCGAGGACGGCGAGCGAGGCGCCCTCGGCGGCGAGGCGGTCGAGGTCGCCGGGGGAGAGGGATCCCGCCGCCGGCCAGGCGACGCCCGTCATCGTGGCCGGGACGGCGAGGAGCTCGGCGTCGCTCGGGATCGCGGGGGCCTCGGCGGCGCCGTCGTCCGGCGTCGGCTGGGCGGCCGTCGTCGTCGGAGGGCCCGACGGCGTCGCGGCGGCGTCGGGGGCAGGGGAGCCGGCATCCGGAGCGGCGCTCGCGGTCGCGTCCGGGGCATCCGTCGCCGTCGCGCTCGCGTCGGGGCTCGCCGTCGTGCCGGGGTCCGTGCCGAGCGGCGGGAAGAGGCCCGGGGTTTCGATCTGCGGGGGCGCGAAGCCGGCCGGATCGACGAGAGCGCCGAGCTTCGCGGGCGCGAGGCCGTCCGGCAGTCCGGCCGCCTGGAGGAGCTCGGCGTCGACGTCCGCGTACGGCAGCGCGAAGGAGGGGTTCGAGAGCGACTCGAGCCGCTCGAGCCAGGCCGTCGCCTCGGCGGGGGCCCGCGAGCCGAGCACGCGGATCGACGCCGGCACGCGGGGGTCGATCGCGAGCGTCGCGCGGGTGCCCTCGACGGCGTCGAGCAGGAGGTCGAGGCGCCCGCCCTCCGCCGTGAGCGCGGCGAGCGTCGTCGCCGAGATGACCGGCTCGGCCGAGAGCGGGGCGGTGATCGGGACGATCGTCGCGAGCTGGGTGGCGGCCGTGTCGAGGCGGCCGTTCCACACGATCGTCGAGCGGCCCTGCGAGAACTCGCCGCCGTGGATCATGTGCCGGGCCGCGATGCCGTAAGGCGCGTAGACGCCGGTCTCGTCGTAGCGGATGCTCGCGGCAGGCACGGTGAGCGAGACCGTCCGGCGCTCGCCCGCGGGCACCTCGGGCGCGGCGACGCGGCCCATCTCGGTGCCGAGGTCGTTGCGGGGGCCGGCGTCGGCGGCCGCGAGCCACTTCTCGAGGCCGTAGCGGGTGTCGATCGTCGCGTCGCCGAGATAGAGGACGACCTCGCCGGCGTCGAGCGCGTCGGCGGAGCGGTTCACGATCTCGACGTCGACCGTGAGGTCGGCGCCGGGCTGGAGGACGCCGTCGGGGCGCGGGGAGACGACGATCCCGTACTCGCCGTCGGGGATGGCGGCGGCCGAGCCCGCGAGCGGAGCCTCGGATGCTGCGGAGAGAGCGGCGGGCGAGGCGAAGGCGGAGTCCGCGAGCGATGACCCCGCGAGCGCCGAGGTGGCCGCCGAGACGGGCGCCGCGGCTGCGGTCGACGGCGCGACGGCGCCTCCTGCGGCGAGCATCGCCAGGGCCGCGCCCGCGAGCGCCGTGCGGGTGGCGATCCCCTGCAGGAGCCGACGCGCAGCCCTTCCAGGTGCCCGGCTCATGCGGCCCAGTGTATGACGGGGGCGCCCGCGGGTCGGGGTCCGGCCCCGCTCGGCCCCCGGCCCCCGGCTCACGCGCCGCGCGTCGCCCGATCGGCGTAGCGCAGATACGCCTCGAGGTAGTCGTCGAGCGAGATGCGCGCGACGAGCTCGCCGATGAGCTCGAAGGGGATGCGCGACATGCTCGCGAAGCGCAGGCAGCTCTTCCCGCGGTCGAGCCGCCACCCCGGATGCCGCTCGGCGAACTCCCGCTCGAACCATGCGCTCTGCTCGGGCATCGCCATGAGGCCCATGTCGTAGAGGGAGAGGTGGCGCTTCTGCTTCGCGAGGGCGAGGAAGGGCACGGGCTGCTCGGGGTCGCAGTGGTAGCCCGCCGGGTGGATCGAGTGCGGGATCGACCAGTGGACCATCCCGTCCATGCCCTCCTCGAAGCGCGGGTCGAGGCGCTCGCGGATGATCCCGAGGAGGCGCTCGAAGGGCTCGCGGCGCGGCGGCTCGATCTCCTCGAGGTACGCCTCGACGCTGGGGGCGGCGCTGGTGACCATGGGGCTCCTTCTGCGAATCGGGGCGTGTCGATCGCGGCTCGCTTCGCGTCACGAGGAGGGTCTAACCTGTGCCGCATGCTGCGCGGGCCGGCCGGAGGCGACATCTGGTGGGTCTGGCTCGCGCTCTTGATGGCGGGCGTGGTCTGGCCGTTCCTCGAGCAGCTCGTCTTCATGGTCGCGTACCGCCTCGGCTGGGGCAAAGTGAGATCGACGTTGCGCCGCCATGACCGCGAGCTGCTCTGGTGCGCCGTGTTGGCCGTTGCGGCCTTGGTGGCAGGCACGCGATCGGGCACACCGTGGGGCACCGGAATCGTCAATGCTGAGGAGCCGGTCGCCGTCATGCTCGCGGTGAGCGCGGCGCTCGTCGCACTCATCGTGTTCGCGGCAGAACGGCGTGAGCGGTTCGCGGAGACGGACTCGCCGACGCATCTCGGCTACGACCTCCGCGCCTTCCTCGAGCAGCGCTCAACACCCTCGCGCCTGCTGCGGCTTCCGCTGACCGGCGGTCTGCTGCTGGCCCTCTTCATTCTCCCGCTCGCCGACTCGACGGTTCCCGCGGCATGGCACGTGGCCGAAGGCATCGTGGTGCCCGTCCGCCTCATCGCGCGAGCCTTCTGGTGCGGCGCGGTCGCGGTCGTGAGTCTGGTGCTGCTGCTTGACGTCACGCGAGCGCTGCGGTCGGAGTTCGGCCTCAAACTCGGACTGGAGGGGACGAAGCAGAGTCTCGAGTTCCACGTCGACGAGCAAGAGCGCGCACTCGTGCGCCGAGCCATGCGCTTCAGCGGCGCGCGCATGCTGCGTACCCGCACGGTTCGTCGATACGAATACGCCGCGCGTCTCGCTCCGGTCGAGTCGGTGGCGTATCTCGAGCGCACGTCGCCAAGGTCTGAGCTGTACTGGCTCGCGACTCGGCCAGCGTCATCGCCGTGGCGGCGTCTCATCCCAGTGGCCCGGGGCGACGCGATCGCGTCGCTCTTCCGCGACTGGGCATGGGGGCTCGTGGACGCGAGGCGTCACCTGGCCGTACCGGAGACGGCGAGGCAGGACCTGCTCGAGCAGACCACTTCGGAGCTCGTGACCGCGCTTCGCGCTGCTGACGTCTGTTGGCGGGAGTGGAGCGCCGGCGACCGCCCCGATGGCAGCGCTTCGACGCTGCTGGGTCCCTCGGATGTGAACGACCGATATCCGGTGCGCTTCCGGCAGGGGGATCCTCCGCAGCAGGTATTGGAAGTGGCCGCCATCCTGTTCAGCGAGCTCCTGGGATGGGGCGCGGCCGCGCCTCTGACCGCGCAGGAGCTCTGGAGGCTGCGCGAGGCGCTGACGAGGCTCGCGCACGGCGACACGCGCGACGCGTACGCCGACATGGTCGTGGATCGTCTGCTGCGGTATGCGGCTGACGACGAGGCGATGCGCGCGGATGTCCTCGGGCGGCACGAGCAGGAGGTACCGCGCCCGCCGGGCGGCGCAGGGGTTGACGCCGACGCCCCAGGTTCGATCGCGGCGGGGGCCCGTCGCCTTCTCTTCGACGGCTTGCTCCCGCAAAGCCTGCCCTATCTGGAGATGTTGCTGGCGCTGATCGACGATCCCGCGACGCTCCGACGGATCCTCCTCTTCAACCTCTTCTATGCCGCGCGCTCACGGTCGTCCGTCGAGCCGGCGGCGCTCCTCGCGTTCGCCGCTCGTCTCAGGGCGGTCGATCAGCCGTGGCGTGCCGGCGAGGATTTCGCTCCGAACAGCGCGTTCGCCCAAGGCACCGTGGAGCTTCTGGCCCGCACAATCGTCTCGCATTTCGTGAAGAGCTCGGGAGTCTCGTGGCTCATCGCCTCGCTCGGGCGACCGATGTCCGTGCAGCTCTGCAGAGAGTTCCTCGACCGTGATGACATCTTCGACTTCGGGTTGCTCGAGTTTTGGCGGTGGCACGCGGTCGGTCGGGGTGCGGCCATTCTGCGGCTCCCCAGCGAAGGCAAGCGACATCTGAGCGAGCCGATCCCGGGCGAAGAGCTTCGAGCGCTTCATCATGCCGCCGACTGCGCGCGCACGTTCGCGAAGGCTGCAGCCGACGTGCGGCCGGGCTGGGAGTGGCCGTTCGACATCGCCGTCGCGCTGGCGGAGATCGAGGAGCTCCGCGAGCCGACGCCGCGCGACGAAGGCTGGCTTCCGGGAATCCCGGTGTCGTAGTCCCTGATATTTCCGTGCTCTGCCAGGGTTGGGCCATGGCTAAGCCCCTCTCCTGGAACGAGATCCGCAAGAACCTCGATGAGTTTGCGCTCGAGTGGGCGGGCGAGTCGCGCGAGCATGCCGAGTACGCCTCCTTCTGGGACCAGCTGCTCGCCTGCTACGGCGTGCAGCGCCGCCGCGTCGCGACGTTCCAGCAGCAGGCCGAGCGCGCCTCGACGAAGAACATCGGCTTCGTCGACTTCTTCTGGCCGAAGGTCGCGATCGGCGAGCACAAGAGCCTCGGCAAGATGGGCGCCGAGGGCGAGGTCGCCGAGCAGCAGGCCTTCGACTACCTCGCGGGTGGTTCCATCGCCGCAGAGGACTTCCCGCGCTACGTCATCTCCACCGACTACGCGCACATGCGCGTCACCGACCTCGAGGCCGAGGGCGGCCCGGCCTCCACCTACTTCCCACTCTCGGAGATCCGCCAGCACGCCGAGGAGCTCGGCTTCCTCGGCGGCTACCAAGCGGTCTCCATCGACACCGCCGCCCAGGAGGCTGCCTCGATCGAGGCGGCGAAGGTCATGGCCGATCTCTACGCGGCTCTCACGAGCGACGCCGACGACGACTACGCCTTCCCGGTCGAAGACGAGGCCGATGAGGACGAGGAGATCCACACCACCGCGATCCTCCTCACCCGCCTCCTCTTCCTCATGTTCGGCGACGACGCCGGCCTGTGGGAGAAGGGCCTGTTCGAGCGGTGGCTCGTCGAGCGCACGAGCGAGGACGGCAGCGACCTCGGCTCGCAGCTCACGCTCCTGTTCAAGGTGCTCGACACCCCCGAGCAGCGTCGGCCCGCGCGCCTCGACGAGACGATGCGCCGCTTCCCGTACGTGAACGGCGGCATCTTCGACGGCGCCGAGGACCTCGGCATCCTCGCGTTCGACCGCACCATGCGCGACGCGCTCATCCGCGCCTGCCGCTTCAACTGGGCCGAGATCTCCCCCGCCGTGTTCGGCTCCCTCTTCCAGGCCGTGAAGTCGAAGAAGGCCCGCCGGCTCGCGGGCGAGCACTACACGACCGAGACGAACATCCTCAAGACGCTGGGCCCGCTCTTCCTCGACGACTACCGGGCCCGCGTTCGCGCCGCGTGGGACAGCGCGAAGAAGCTCCGCGAGATCCAGGCCGAGCTCGCCACGAACGCGTACTGCGACCCGGCCTGCGGCTGCGGCAACTTCCTCGTCGTCGCATACCGCGAGCTGCGCGCGATCGAGCTGTCGATCATCACGCGTCTGCGGGAGCTCTCGGGCGTCACCGACTCGGCGCTCGACGTGACGATCGGCCTTGCGGTGAGCCTCGACCAGTTCGCCGGCATCGAGATCAACTGGTGGCCCGCGAAGATCGCCGAGACCGCCATGTTCCTCGTCGACCACCAGGCCAACCTCGAGATGGCCAAGGCCCTCGGCCACGCCCCCGACCGCCTCCCGATCACCATCAGCGCGAGGATCACCCACGGGAACGCGCTCACGACCGACTGGAACGCGGCCATCCCGCAGGCGAGCGGCCGCACCTTCGTGTTCGGCAACCCGCCGTTCCTCGGCGACAACACCCGAGATGAAGCGCAGAAGGCCGAGCTTCAGGCGGCGTGGGGCGGCGACAAGACGCTCTCCCGCCTCGACTACGTCACCGCCTGGCACGCAACCGCGCTCAAGCTCTACGCCCTGCCCGGACGCACGGGCGACTGGGCGTTCGTGACGACGAACTCGATCACCCAGGGCGACCAGGTGCCACGGTTGTTCGGCCCGATCTTCGACGCAGGCTGGCGCATCAAATTCGGCCACCGCACCTTCGGCTGGTCCTCCGAAGCCCCCGGCGCCGCCGCGGTGCACTGCGTCATCGTCGGCTTCACAAAGACGGCAACCGGCCGGCCGCGACTGTTCGAGTACCCAACGCCGGCGAGCGACCCGCAGGAGATCGCCGTCACCCAGCAGATCAACCCGTACCTCATCGACGGACCGATGGCGCTGGTCGAGAAGCGGTCCACGCTCCTCAGCAGCCAGCTCAACAAGACGGAGTACGGCTCCAAACCCACGGACGACGGCAACCTCATCGTGCTACCCGCCGCGCTCACAGAAGTACGGTCCGATCCGCGCGCGTCAAAGTACCTACGACCGTTCCTCGGTGGACGCGAGCTCCTGCACGGTGAGGAGCGCTGGTGTCTCTGGCTCGCCGACGCTGACCCACAAGACCTCCAGCAGTCCGCTGTCCTCCGACGGCGCGTCGAAGCAGTCCGCGCCTTTCGAGGCAGATCGAAGGCCACAAGCACGCGCGAGTATCCCCACCACCATCTCTTTCGACAGCTCGCCGCACAGGACCAGCCCTACCTGGCCGTGCCACGCGTCGTCAGCGAACGGCGCCGCTACCTCCCCGTCTTGCGGCTGTCCCCCGAGACGATCGTGAGCGACCTGGTCTTCCAGCTCGCCGACCCCGACGGCTTCCAGTTCGCAATCATCTCCTCCTCGATGTTCATCACCTGGCAGAAAGCCATCGGCGGACGCCTCGAATCACGCCTGCGCTTCGCATCGACCCTCACCTGGTACACCTTCCCCCTCCCCCACGTCGCCGACGAGGCTCGAGCCAGGATCATCGCCGCCGGCGAAGGCGTGCTCGCCGCCCGCGAGCTCCACCCCGAGCGCTCCCTCGCCGAGCATTACAGCCCGCTCGCTATGGACCCGGCCCTCGTCAAGGCCCACGACGCGCTCGACCGCGAGGTCGACAAGGCCTTCGGCGCCCGCGGCATGATCCGCGACGAGGCCACCCGCCAGCGCCTCCTCTTCGAGAGCTACCTCGCTTTGACCGGACAGGCGGCACGGCCAGGTCGCTAGCCGGACCGCCGCCCTAAGATGGCGGGATGGAGAACGTGCAGACGGCGCTCGAGCGGCTCCGGGCCCTCGCGTCGTCGGGCTCCGTCGCGAAGCTCGCCGCGGCCTTCGAGGCGGGCGGCCACGAGCTCGCCCTCGTCGGCGGCCCCGTGCGCGACGCGTTCCTCGGCCGGCCCATCACCGACCTCGACTTCACGACCGACGCGCGCCCCGAGCGCATCCTCGAGCTCGTGAAGCCCATCGCCGAGGCCCACTGGGACATCGGCCGCGAGTTCGGCACGATCGGCGCCCGCGTCGACGGCGAGATCGTCGAGATCACGACCTACCGCGCCGACGAGTACGACGGCGTCTCGCGCAAGCCCGTCGTCGCCTTCGGCGACTCGATCGAGGGCGACCTCCTCCGCCGCGATTTCACGGTGAACGCGCTCGCGCTGAGCCTGCCCGGGCTGCGCCTCGTCGACCCGACCGGCGGCATGGAGGACCTCATCGCGGGCCTCCTGCGCACCCCGATCGATCCGGCCGTCTCCTTCGGCGACGACCCGCTCCGCATGATGCGCGCCGTGCGCTTCACCTCTCAGCTCGGCTTCCACCTCGACGCCGACGCCTTCTCGGCCGTCTCCGACATGGCCGGGCGGATCGCCGACATCTCGACCGAGCGCGTGCGCGACGAGCTCGTGAAGCTCCTCTCCTCCGACCGCCCGCGCATGGGCCTCGAGCTGCTCGTCGAGACCGGCCTCGCCGAGCTCGTGCTGCCGGAGCTGCCCGCGCTGCGCCTCGAGCACGACGCCGCGCACCGCCACAAGGACGTCTACGAGCACTCGATCACCGTGCTCGAGCAGGCCATCGCCCTAGAGGCCGAGCGCGCGCCCGAGTCGAGCCCCGACCTGCGTCTCCGCGCGGCGGCCCTCCTCCACGACATCGGCAAGCCCAAGACGCGCCGCTTCGCCCCGGGCGGGCGGGTGACCTTCCACGGCCACGATGTCGTCGGCGCGAAGCTCGCCCGCAAGCGCCTCCAGGCGCTCCGATTCGACAACGACCAGATCAGGTCGATCTCGCGCCTCGTCGAGCTCCACATGCGCGTCTTCAACTATGAGGACGCCGGATGGACCGACTCCGCGGTGCGCCGCTTCGCCCGCGACGCCGGGCCCGAGCTCGAGCGCCTGCTCATCCTCATCCGCTCCGACATCACGACGCAGAACCGGCGGAAGTTCGACCGGCTGAGCTTCGCGATCGACGACCTCGAGCGGCGCATCGCGGAGCTGCGCGAGCAGGAGGAGCTGGGCGCCGTGCGCCCGGACCTCGACGGCGAGGAGATCATGGCGATCCTCGGCATCCCGCCGAGCCGGACGGTCGGCGAGGCGTACGCGTTCCTGCTCGAGATGCGCCTCGACGAGGGCCCGAAGCCGAAGGAGGAGGCGCGCGAGCGGCTCCTCGCGTGGTGGGCGGCGCGTGAGGGTGCGGCGCCTGACGCCGAGCCCGCCGATGACCAGCCCGCCGACGCCCAGCCCGCCGACGACGGGCCCCGCGATGCCTAGCCCGGGAGGCCGCCGCGAGGCCGCCGCCGGCTACGCGCTCGTCGCGCCCGCGCTCCTCGGCATCACGGCCTTCCTCCTCGTGCCCATCGGCGTGCTCGCCTGGCTGAGCTTCCAGCACTGGGACCTCCTCGGCCCCATCACGGGCGTCGGCCTCGCGAACTGGCAGTCGGTCCTCTCCGACCCCGCCATCTGGCACTCCTTCGGCGTCACGCTCCTCTTCGTCGCGCTCGCCGTGCCGATCCAGATCGCCCTCGGCATCTGGCTCGCGCGGCTCCTCTCGAAGGAGCTGCCGGGGTCCTCCGCCATCCGCACGATCCTCGTGCTGCCGTGGGTGTGCGCTCCGCTCGTGCTCGGCATCGTCTGGCGATGGATCTTCGAGCCGACCGGCGTCGTGAACTCGATCATCGGCGAGCGCATCGAGTGGACGAGCACACCCGAGCTCGCCTTCGCGATCGCCGTCCTCGTCACCGTGTGGACGAAGGTCGGCTACGTCACCCTCTTCTTCCTGGCGGGGATGGCGTCGATCCCGAAGCAGATCACCGAGGCCGCCCGCATGGACGGCGCGAGCCCGCTCCAGTCGTTCTGGCGCGTCGAGCTGCCGATGCTGCGCCCGACGCTCTTCTTCGTCATGGTGACGAGCATCATCGAGGGCTTCCAGACCTTCGACCTCATCTACTCGCTCACCCCGAACGGCGGCCCGCAGGGCGCGACCGACCTCATCGCCGCGCGCATCTACGCGGAGGCCTTCACGGCGAACGACCTCGGCCGCGCGGCCGCCGTCGCGCTCCTCCTCTTCGCCGTGCTCGTCGCGATCACCCTCGTGCAGAACCGGTACTTCAGCGGACGGACGACGTATGAGCGCTCGTAGCGAGATGAGCCGCCCGTCCGCCCCCGCGCCCCGCCCGGCCCGCCGATCCGGCTTCCGCACCCCGAGCGGGCAGAGGATGTCGCCGCTCGGCGTGCTCGGCACCTACCTCGTGCTCGTCGTCGCGGCGCTCTCGATGCTCGCGCCCTTCCTCCTCGCCGTGAACGCCTCGTTCCAGACGAAGCAGGGCTTCATCAAGGGCGGGCCGCTCGCCCCGGCCATCCCGCCGACGATCGAGAACTACGTCGACCTCTTCGGGCGCCGGATCGACTTCTCCGAGGCGATCTGGACGACCGTCGGCGTCGTCGCGATCGTGCTCGTGTGCCAGCTCCTCTTCTCGGTGCTCGCCGCCTACGCCTTCGCGAAGCTCCGCTTCCCGGGGCGCGACCTCCTCTTCTGGGTCTTCCTCGCGACGCTCATGGTGCCGCAGGCCGTCACGGTCATCCCGCTCTACTTCATGCTCTCGGGCATGGAGCTGCGCGGCACCTTCTGGGGCCTCGTGCTGCCCTACCTCTTCGGCTCGCCGTACGCGATCTTCCTCCTGCGGGAGTCGTTCCGTCAGGTGCCTGACGAGCTCATCGACGCCATGCGGATGGACGGGGCCGGCACGCTCCGCATCCTCTTCGGCCTCGTCGTGCCGCTCAATCGGCCTATCCTCGTGACGCTCGCGCTCATCACCGTCGTCTCGCACTGGAACAACTTCATGTGGCCGCGGATCATCGGCGGGAACCGCATCCACGTGCTCACGACCGCGACGAGCTCGCTGCAGGAGCAGTACTCGAACAACACGACCCTCGTCATGGCGGCGACGACGCTCGCGCTCGTGCCGCTGCTCGCGCTCTTCCTCGTGTTCCAGCGGCAGATCGTCCGCTCGATCGCGATCACGGGCTTCCGCTAGGCGGGGGCCTCCACGCCCGGACGCGCCTCGCTGCACGGCGATCCGGGCGCAATCGGCGCGCCCCAGACGCCTGCGCATCCGCCTCCTGTTCGCCCTCGGCGCAACCCCGACGCGCGCGGGATGCCCGAAAAGGAGGAGAATGGGGAAGATCCATGCGCCGTAATAGGTTTTCCAGGGCAGACCGCCCGAGACCGCGGGCGCCGACCGAGGGGAACCACATGAAGCTTCGCAGGCTCGCACCGATCGCGATGGGCGCCGCCGCCCTGCTCGCGCTCGCCGGCTGCGCCCAGGGAGGCCCCGCGACCTCCACTTCAGGCGCCGGGGAGATCTCCGGCGACGTCACCTTCCGCCTCTGGGACGAGAAGGCCGCCGACGCGTACGAGGCCTCGTTCGCCGCGTTCGAGGAGGCCCACCCGGGCGTCACCGTGAACGTCGACGTCGTGCCGTGGAAGGACTACTTCACGACGCTCCGCAACGACGTCGCCTCCGGCTCCGCCGACGACGTCTTCTGGCTCAACGGCGCCTACTACGGCGACTACGCCACGAACGGCTACCTGCTGCCGATCGACGAGACCCTCGGCGCCGACGCGTCGAAGGCCTGGAACGAGTCGGTCGTCGGCCAGTACACGAGCGGCGGCCACCTCTGGGGCGTCCCGCAGATCACCGACGGCGGCTCGGCCATCTACTACAACGCCGACGCGCTCGCCGCGGCGGGCGTCACGCCCGAGGAGATCTCGGCCGCGAAGTGGAACCCGACCGACCCGACGCAGGACACCTTCCTGCCGATCCTCCAGAAGCTCACGATCGACTCGAGCGGCCGCAACGCCCTCGACCCCGCCTTCGACGCCTCGAACGTGAAGCAGTACGCCTTCAACGCGGGCATGGACCTCCAGAACATCATGCTCAACTTCATCGGCGGCAACGGCGGCACCTTCCAGGACGCCGACGGCAAGCTCACCTTCACGAACCCGAAGACCGTCGAGGCGTTCACCTACCTCTCGAAGCTCATCAACGAGTACCACGTCGCCCCGCCGGCCTCGTCGACGAACGACAACGGCGACTTCACGCGCGACGAGTTCCTCCGCGGGAACATCGCGCTCTTCGAGTCGGGCACGTACAACCTCGCGAACGTCCACGACGGCGCCTCCTTCAACTGGGGCGTGACCGAGATCCCGGCCGGCCCCGCCGGCAAGGTGACCACCTCGCCGGGCGTCATCGCCGCGGGCAACGCGAACTCGAAGAACCCCGAGGCGACGAAGGCGCTCCTCGAGTGGCTCGGATCGACCGAGGGCAACCAGGCGCTCGGCGAGACCGGCGCGGCCGTCCCGGCCGTCACCGGCGCGCGCGAGGTCTACGACGCGTACTGGCAGGGCCAGAACGTCGACGTCACGCCGTTCTTCTCGGTGCTCGAGGGCAAGGAGCCCTTCCCGCCGGTGACCGGCCAGAACTTCGGCGCCATGCTCTCGGCCTACTCGCCGCTGCTCGGCCAGGTCTTCGCCGGCCAGGTCGAGCCGGCCGCGGGCCTGCAGGCCGCGCAGGACGCGGGCAACGCCGCCGCCTAGCGGATCGCATGAGGAAGGGCCCCGGGGAGCGATCCCCGGGGCCCTTCCTCATGCGCGCGGCGGGCGGCTATTCGGTGACGTGCGAGACCGTGCAGTTGCCGTTGTTGTTCGTGTGCTGCGAGCGGACGACGCCGTCGACCTTGATCGTGCACGTCGACTGGCCCGTGTAGTGCTGGCTGTTCGTGGAGAACTGGATGTAGGTGTCGTCCTTGAGCGTGTTCACCGGCAGGACGAAGGTCGTGCTCCAGCCGGAGGGCTGGTCGTCGAGGTATTCGGTGCCGCGCGTCTCGTTCGCGCCGGGCAGGTTGTTCGAGTAGCTGTACGTCACGCGCATCGGGGATCCGTCGCTCGTCGTGCCGCTGAGCTCGATCGTCACGCTCGAGTTCGGCTCCGAGGTGTTCCACGAGGGCGTCGGGCTCGGGGTCTGCGAGGGACTCGGAGCCTGGGTCGCGGTCGGGGTGCTCGAGGACTCGGCGCTCGGCGATCCGCCGTGGCCGAGCATGCCCGGCGAGAGGAGGCCGAGGACGAGGGCGAGCACGCCGGCGGCGGCGCCGCCGATCGCGAGGCCGCGGCGGCCCTTGAAGGCGGGCAGGACGAGGCCGAGGAGCGCGAGGAGGAGCGCGATGACGCCGAGGACGACGGCGATCCAGCCGACCCAGCGGGGCAGCACGCCGTGGAGGAGGAGCGTCGCGCCGCCGACGATCGAGCCGAGTCCGCCGGCGAGAATGGCGAGGAGCCCGGCGACGTTGAACATGCCGGCGGGCTTCGGGGCGCCGTGGTTCGGGAAGCCCTGGCTCTGGCTGCCGTGGTTCGGGAGGCTCTGCCTCTGCATGCGGGGGCCTGCCCCTGGGCGCCCTGGCCCGAGGCGCCGTAGGGGACGTAGCCGCCCGCGCCCTGCTGCGGCCCGGACGGCTGCGCGGGGCCGGGCTGACGGGAGTCGGGTGCACCCTGGCCCTGCGGCTGGCCCTGGCTCTGGCCCATCGGCTGGCTCTGGCCCATCGGCTGGCTCTGGCCCATCGCCGGGCCCTGGGGCCCGCCCGCCGTCCGCGGCGGGATCTTCGCGTACTCGTCCCACGGTCCGGGCTGCTGCGGCTGGCTCACGGGCGCCTCCCTGCGTCTCGATCGGGCCGGTCTCCCGGCGGCGCCTCCAGCGTGGAGCGAGGCCGTGGCTCGGGAATCCACCTGGGGCGCGGCCTCGTCCCCCTCTCGCCGGAACGCCGGAGGGCCCGGGGCGTGCGCCCCGGGCCCTCCGATCGGCCGGACGATCCCGGCCCGCGGGAGCTAGCCCGCGAGGTTGCTCACTGAGCAGTTCGTGAGGAACGTGCTCGTGTCGGTCGCGACGACCTTGCCGTCGATCTTGATCTCGCACGTCGACTCGCCCTGGTAGTCGGAGGTGTTCGACATGACCGTGACGCTCGAGAGGTCGAAGTCGGGGTCGAGCTTCATCGACTGCGTGAAGGTGAAGGGGCTCGTCTGCGACTTGAGGTCCTTCGAGACGTCGACCTTGTCGGCGCCCGACATGTAGTTGTTGATCCAGATCGTGACGTCGATCGGCTTCGACGAGGTGACGGTGATCTCGATGTCGGCGACGCCGTCCGTGACGATCGCGCCCGAGGACGTGCCCGAGGTCGAGCCGGAGCCCGAGGCGCTCGTCGAGGTCGGCTGCGAGGACGAGGACGAGCCCGAGCCCGAGCCGGAGCCCGAGGAGTACGTCGAGTACGGCGTGTACGAGCTCGTGACCTGGTTCACGAAGGCGGCGCCCCACGCGACCTGGGCGATGATCGTGGCGAGGCCCGCGAGCACGCCGAGCACGATGCCCGCGATCGCGAGGCCCTTCTTCTTGTTGTAGCCCTTGAGGACGAGGCCGAGGATGCCGAGGATGATCGCGACGAAGCCGAGCAGCGGCGCGAACCAGCCGATGATCGGGATGAGGCCGAGGATGATGCCGAGACCGCCGAGGATGACGGCGATGAGGCCCCAGACGTTGAACTTCGCGGGCACGTCGGCCGCGGTCGTCGGCTGGCCGTAGGGGTTCGCGCCGTAGCCGCCGCCGTAGGCCGCGGCCTGCTGGCCGTACTGGCCCTGGTCGTAGGACGGCGTCTGGCCGTACTGCCCCTGGTCGTACGAGGAGGTCTGGCCGTAGGACTGCGTCTGGTCGTACGAGGAGGTCTGGCCGTAGGACTGCGTCTGGTCGTACGACTGGCCGTACTGGCCCTGGTCGTAGGACTGCGTCTGGTAGTCCGAGCCGCCCTGCTGGCCCTGGTCGTAGGACTGGCCGTACGACTGCGTGGCCTGATAGTCCGAGCCGTAGCCGTCCTGACCCTGGCCGTAGGCGGTCGCGCCGCCCTGCGACTGGTCGCCGACGCCGGCCGACGACGAGAACGGCGACGACTCCGGCGATCCGTACGGGTCGGAGTTCTGGCCGTACGGCGACTGGCCGTACGGGTCGTTGGGCTTCTGCTCGTCTGCCATGACGCGCTCCTCGCTGTGATGGGCCCTCGCCGGGGGAGGGCCGCTCGGGGGAAGGTGTGGTGGGGATGGTGCTCCGGGATGGCGTCCGGCCGCTCGCGCGGCGGAAGCCTCGGCTACCCAGGGTACGGAGGCTCAGAGGCCGCCCGCGTCACCCCAGATGCGTACGCCGCGCCCTGCGCGGAGATGATCGGCCGTCCCGCTCCCCACGGCCCCGGCGCCGCCGGCGTCCTCCCGCCCGAGGACGGCGGCGGGCCCGTCCGAGCGGATCGGACGGGCCCGCCGGGAGCCTGCGGCGCGCTCGGGCTAGTTGCCCTTCGCCGCCTCGGCGAGCGAGTCGTCGTAGGAGCACCAGGCGTAGGTGCCCGTGTCGGAGGCGACGACCTTGCCGTTGATGAGGATCTCGCACGTGTACTCGGGCGAGTTCTGGTAGTCGAACGAGCTCGCCGTGATGGAGAGGTACGAGCTGGACTCCGACTCGCGGTACGGCACGTCGAAGGTCATCGACCACGGCACCGAGACCGCGTTGTCGCTCTCGTACTCGTAGACGCGGTTCTGGTCGTAGAGGTAGTTGCTCACGCTGTACGTGATGTCGGCCGAGGAGCTGCCGGTGCCGGTGCCGCTCACGCGCAGCTCGACCTGGGCGGTGCCGTCCGTGCGGGTGAAGAGGGCCGTGTAGACGAAGGGGTTCGCGATGCCGAGCACGAGGGCCACGCCCGCGAGGCCGACGCCCGCGATGGCCATCGGCTTGCGCGCCTTGAACTGGCGCATCGTGAGCGCCATGATGCCCATGACGAGGCCGCCGATGATGAACAGGCCCGCGAGCACGATGCCCGCGTAGGGGACGAAGGCGAGCAGGATCGCGACGATGCCGCAGACCATGGCGAGGATCGCGAGCAGGCCCGAGGGGCCGCCCTGGCCCGTCTGCCCGGCCGATCCGTAGGGGTTCGCGTTCGCGTCGGCGAGCGGCGCTGCCTGGCCGTACTGGTCGTAGCCCTGGTCGTAGCCGGCCTGGCCGTACTGGTCGTAGCCGCCCTGGCCGTACTGCTGGGTCTGGTCGTAGCCCTGCTGGCCGTACTGGTCGTAGCCCGAGCCGAACTGCTGGGACTGGTCGTAGCCGCCCTGGCCGTACTGCTGCGTCTGGTCGTAGCCCTGGCCCTGGTCGTACCCCTGCTGGCCGTAGGCGGTCGCGCCGTACTGCTGGGTCTGGTCGTAGCCCTGCTGGCCGTACTGCTGGCCGCCCTGCTGGCCGCTCTGGTCGTAGCCCCCGTACGAGGGGAACCGGTTCTGCTCATCGGCCATGGCGGGCGCTCCTCCTGCTGCGTGAGGGATGTCCGAGGGGCCGCGACGCGGCGGCTCGGGGAAGGATCCGGCGATCAGCATAGGCACGCGCGGCGACGCGGATCGTCCCCCGGGAAGATGACGGGGGCGCGGCTGGAGGCTGACCCGGCGGGCGACGGCCGAATAGGCTCGGATGCCGTGAGCGAGGCGAGCGGGGAGAGCCGGGCGTCCGAGACGTCCGCGCCCGGCCGCGCCGCGCCCGATCGCGTCGAGCCCGTGCTCGTGCCCCGGCCGTCGCGGGTCCGCGACTTCGTGCCGGACGCCCTCCTCGCCCTCTGCGTCGTCGCGCTCGCCCTCGTCGCCCACGTCGGCTCCGAGTCGGCGCCCGGCCTCGACCACGCCCGCGCGTGGCTGCTCTGGCCCGACCTCGCGCTCATCGCCGCGGCCATCCTCGTGCGCCGACGCACGCCGGCGCTCGCGCTCGCGCTCGCCTGGGGCTCGGCGGCCGTGCAGATGATCGGGCTCCTCCCGCCGGGCTCGGAGAACCTCGGCACCGTCGTCGTCGCCGACGGCGCGCTGCCCGCGCCCGTGCCGGGCGTCTCCGAGTACACGTGGATCGCGCCCTCCTCGCCGCTGCCGGCCGTCTTCGCCATCCTCACCGTCTGGATCGCCGCCTACCTCGGCTCGCGCGCCGGCGCGAAGGTCTCGCCCGTGCAGGCGCTCTCGGCCTCCGTCGAGGCGCCCGTCGAGCAGGCGACGAGCGGCAAGGGCCGCAAGATCGCCTTCTGGCTCCTCATGGCGCCCGGCCTCGCGCTCCTGCTCGGCGGCTGCGCGATCGGGGCGGCGACGCCGCTCGGCGTCCTCGTCGCCTTCAACGGCGGCGTGCTGAGCTTCACCGCGGTCGTCGTCGGCGCCGTGTTCATCGTGCCGCGCCTCGTCGCGTGGATCGGCGGGCTCTTCGGCGGATCGGCCTCGGCCGCGCTCGCCCGCGGCAACGCGCTCCGCGCCCCGCGCGCCACGACGCGCGCCGTCATCGGCATGATCATCGGCGTCGCGCTCATCGTGATGTTCGCGGTCGCGCTCGCGACGATGCGCCAGATCGTGTGGGACTACTTCGCGAAGGAGGGCGGCCCGAGCGCCGAGGACCTCGCCGCCTTCGACCAGAGCATGGCGGTCATGTTCACGCTCGTCGCGGTCTCGGCTGTGCTCGCCGCCATCGGGATGATCTCGAACCTCGCGCTCGCGGTCATCCATCGCCGCCGCGAGCTCGGGCTGCTCCGCGCGGTCGGCATGGACGGCTCGCAGATCCGCTCGATGATCCTCATCGAGTCGGCGGTCACGGCGATCGTCGCCATCGGCTTCGGCGCGGTGCTCGGCATCCTCTACGGATGGGCCGGGGCGCAGTCGACCTACGGATCGCTCGCGGGCGGCGTCGCCTGGCCGGTCGTGCCCTGGCAGCTGCCGATCGCCATCGTCATCGCGACGGTCGCGCTCGCCCTCGTCGCGGCGATCGGGCCCGCCGCCCGCGCGACGAAGGTCACGCCGATCGAGGCGCTCGCGGTGTCGTAGGCGCGAGGACGCGGGCCGCATCGGGGGATCGCGGCCCGCCCGGGGGGAGGGGAGCCCCGGAGGGAGCCCGGGCGCATGGTGTCGCGCCCGGGCTCCCGTGCGCACGGGCTCGCCTGTCGCCCCGACACCCGGGGTGGCGGCGCGGATGCCCGCCGGGATAGGCTGTCGAGGTTGCCCCGCGCATCCCGCGCATCGGGCGACGATGCAATGAACCCTCCTGCTGCGGACCGTCCGCAGCCGTTCTAGACCAAAGGAGGTGGGTTATCCGTGCATCAGTATGAGCTCATGGTCATCCTCGACCCCGAGATCGACGAGCGGACCGTGGCCCCGAGCCTCGACAAGTTCCTCAACGTCATCCGCAACGACGGCGGCACGATCGACTCCACGGACATCTGGGGCCGACGCCGACTCGCCTACGAGATCAACAAGAAGTCCGAGGGCATCTACGCCGTCGTGAACTTCACCGCCGAGCCCGCCTCGGCGAACGAGCTGGACCGCCAGCTCAAGCTCTCCGAGGCCGTCATGCGCACGAAGGTCCTCCGCGCCGAGGAGGCCATCGCGATGGTCGCCCGCGAGGCCGAGCGCCGCGAGAAGAAGGGCACGAAGCCCGTCTCGACGCCGTCGACCCCGGCCGCCGCCGCCAAGGCCGCGCCCGCGCGCTCGTCGAAGCCCGCCTCGAAGCCGGCCTCCTCGCCGGCCGCGAAGGTCGCCGCCGCCTCGAAGCCGGCCGCCCAGGCCGCGCCGAAGGCCGACGCTCCCGCCGAGAAGCCGGAGGCGTAGCGATGGCCGGCGACACGATCATCACGGTGGTGGGCAACCTCACCGCGGATCCTGAACTGCGCTACACGCACAACAGCCTCGCCGTCGCCAACTTCACCATCGCGTCGACCCCGCGCGTCTTCGACCGGCAGGCGAACGAGTGGAAGGACGGCGAGCCGCTGTTCCTCCGCGCATCCGTCTGGCGCGACTTCGCCCAGAACGTCGCGGCGAGCCTGCAGAAGGGGTCGCGCGTCATCGCGCAGGGCCGCCTCAAGCAGCGCTCGTACGAGACGAAGGAAGGCGAGAAGCGCACGTCGTTCGAGCTCGAGATCGACGAGATCGGCCCCTCGCTCCGCTACGCGACCGCCCAGATCACCCGCACCTCGGGCGGCCAGGGCGGCCAGCGCTCCTTCGACTCCTCGCAGGGCGGCCAGCAGCCGGCTCAGCGCCAGTCCGCTCCCGTCGAGGAGCCCTGGGGCCAGCCGCGCGGCAACGCCCCCTTCGGCGGCGACTCCGGCTGGGCCACGCCCGGCGCGGGCGCCGACTTCCAGGAGCCCCCGTTCTAGCGGGCGCTCCCCACATCGCACTCTTCACGTAAGGACTCATCAACATGGCTGGAAAGGCAAGCGGCGACCGCCGCAAGCCGGGCCGCGGCAAGGCCAAGCCCGTCGCGCCCGCGAAGCAGATCCGCGTCGGCGTCATCGACTACAAGGACGTCGCCACGCTTCGCAAGTTCATCTCCGAGCGCGGCAAGATCCGCGCCCGCCGCATCACCGGCGTCTCCGTCCAGGAGCAGCGCCTCATCGCCCGCGCGGTGAAGAACGCCCGCGAGATGGCGCTTCTCCCCTACGCCGGCTCGGGCCGCTAAGGAGCGACGCACATGGCAAAGGTCATTCTCACCCACGAAGTGTCGGGCCTCGGCTCGGCCGGCGACGTCGTCGAGGTCAAGAACGGGTACGCCCGCAACTACCTCGTCCCGCAAGGCTTCGCCGTCAACTGGACCCGGGGCGGCGAGCTCCAGGTCGAGCAGCTCAAGGCCGGCCGCGAGGCCCGCGAGCACAAGTCGATCGAGGACGCGCAGGCCGCGAAGCAGCAGCTCGAGGCCGCGCTCATCAAGATCGCCGTGAAGTCCGGCGCCGAGGGCCGCCTCTTCGGCTCGGTCCGCGCGCAGGACGTCGCCGACGCCGTCGAGGCCCAGGGCCTCGGCACGATCGACAAGCGCAAGGTCGAGTTCCCGAACCCGATCAAGACGATCGGCACGCACGAGGCGACCGTCCGCCTTCGCGAGGACATCTCGGCCGTCCTCAAGCTCCAGGTCATCGCCGCGCGCTAGCTCCGCGCGACGTCGACAGGACGTCTCGAAGGGTCCCCGGATCAGCGATCCGGGGGCCCTTCGCGCGCCCTCGGAGCGGGCCGATCGCATGGAGGTTTCCCACAGGTGGATGCCGCATCGATTCATCGTCAGGAACCTTCAAGTTCGACTTCACACAGGTTTTGTCCACAGCCCTGGAGTCGGCGAAACACGGGTCAGCACGGGATTCTGAATTCGTCCGTATGCGCGCTAGCCCCAACGGTCCACATCTCGCCCACAGGGCTGTTCACGAAGCGCCGTGATCGTCCACAGAGATATCCACAGGCCATCCGCGGGACGCGATACGGTGGGCCAGCCTCTCGATCGAGGCGACGCCGGATGCCCGCGAGACCGCGGATGTCCGCGGTGCGCGACACGATCTCGGCAGCGCGGGCCCGCCCCCCGAACCCGGCCCAGCACAGGAGGAAGCATGTCGATCGCCCATCTCGATCTCGCCGGCGACGAGCCGCGCGAGGCGCGCGATGCGAGCCGCACGCCTCCCCACGATCTCCTCGCCGAGCAGTCGACGATCGGCGGCATGCTCCTCTCGAAGGACGCCGTCGCCGACGTCGTCGAGACCGTGCGCGCGGCGGACTTCTACATCCCCAAGCACGAGATCATCTTCGACGCGATCCACACGCTCTACGCCAACGGCGAGCCGAACGACGTCATCGCGGTCACCGACCAGCTCACGAAGACCGGCGATCTGCAGCGCGCGGGCGGCGCCGAGTACCTCCACACGCTCGCGGGCGTCGTGCCGACCGCGGCGAACGCCGGCTACTACGCGCAGATCGTCGTCGAGAAGGCCGTGCTGCGCCGCCTCGTCGAGGCCGGCACCCGCATCGTGCAGATGGGCTACCAGGGCGAGGGCGAGGTCGTGGACCTCGTGAATCACGCGCAGGCCGAGATCTACGGCGTGACCGGCGGCGTCGAGTCCGAGGACTACGTCCCGCTCATGGAGGCCCTCGCGGCCGCCGCCGACGAGATCGACGCCGCGCAGAACCGGGACGGCTCGCTCACGGGCGTCCCGACGGGCTTCGCGGACCTCGACAAGCTCACGAACGGCCTCCACGCCGGCCAGCTCATCATCGTGGCGGCGCGACCCGGCCTCGGAAAGTCGACCCTCGCGCTCGACTTCGCCCGCTCGGCCTCGATCAAGCACGGCATGCCCTCGATCTTCTTCTCGCTCGAGATGGGCCGCGCCGAGATCGCCATGCGCCTCATGTCGGCGCAGGCGGGCGT
The DNA here is from genome assembly GCA_910822395.1 of Pseudoclavibacter triregionum. Lineage (GTDB taxonomy): Bacteria > Actinomycetota > Actinomycetes > Actinomycetales > Microbacteriaceae > Pseudoclavibacter > Pseudoclavibacter triregionum. Next base: position 774,731 of record OU365335.1, on the reverse strand, counting down.
GCTGCTCCAGCGCATGCGCACGGGCGGGCTCAACGACGAGGACCTCAAGGCCATCGCCCGCATCCGCGGCGACATCGCCGACGCTCCGCTCTACATCGACGACTCGCCGAACATGACGCTCGTGGAGATCCGCGCGAAGTGCCGCCGCCTCAAGCAGAAGGTCGGCCTCAAGCTCATCGTCATCGACTACCTCCAGCTCATGACGAGCGGCAAGCGCGTCGAGTCGCGCCAGCAGGAGGTCTCGGAGTTCTCGCGTGCGCTGAAGCTCCTCGCGAAGGAGCTCGAGGTGCCGGTCATCGCGCTCTCGCAGCTCAACCGAAAGTCGGAGGACCGCGCCGACAAGCGCCCCGCGATCAGCGACCTCCGCGAGTCCGGATCGCTCGAGCAGGACGCCGACATGGTCATCCTCCTCCACCGCGAGGCGGCGTACGAGAAGGACCACCCGCGCGAGGGCGAGGCCGACTTCATCGTCGCCAAGCACCGAAACGGCCCGACCGACACGATCGCGGTCGCCTTCCAGGGCCACCTCTCCCGCTTCGTCGACCTCGCTCCGGCGGCGTACTAGGCGGACCAGGAGCGGACATGTCCGGGGCTGGTCGACGGAGCTCGCGTCGCGGGTGCGGCGTCGGCATCTACCGGCCGCCTGAGGGTCGGATCGTGGTGGTGGACGTCCGCAGGGGCGACCTCGTGGAGCTGGCGCGCAGGATTCACCCGACCAAGACCCTCAAGACGCTCGCGCTGGAGGGGAAGATCCACTGCCCCGAACCCGGCTGCGGCCCGTTCGCCTCGTTCGCGAGTGGCCATCATCGTCAGGGCGTCGTCGAAGTCTCTGCCTATTTCCGCCACCCGAGCCATAGGCGCTGCGACGGGGGCAGCGAGGAGTCGATCCAGCACCTCCTGTCGAAGCACGCGATCGCCGACTGGTTCGAGGACACCTGCGACGACGTCGCAATGGTGTCAGTCGAGGAGTGGGAGCTCGAGACCGACGCGGGCCCCCTGCGTCCCGACGTGTTCGTCCAGCTCCGGGACGGGAGCCGGATCGCCGTCGAAGTCCAGCGCTCCGCGGGGAGCGCGAAGGAGGTCCACGACAAGGAGCTCGCCTACCGGCAGGCGGGCATCGTGTGCTGGTGGGTGTTCCTCCCGGGCGACCACACCTGGCGACTCGGCGGCGATACGTCGACCGTGGTGCCGAACCCCGCTCAGGAGCAGCTCGTCAAGCTCAAGGCCGAGCTGCTCGGCTTCGACATCGAGGCCGGCGCGTTCCTCGTTCCCTACAGTCGCGGGTACGAGTGGGGACGGGCCGGCGACGCGCGGATCAAGACGACGCGGACCAGGGTCAAGAGCCCGTACTTGGGGCGGGCCTCCAAGGGGCGTCCGTGGACGCTCTTCTTCGCTGAAGATCGCATCGCTGCTTGCCGCATCGACTCGGATCGACGACTCGGCGGCCGCACGAAGAATCGGATCCGTCGAGAAGTGGTAGAGGCGCAGCTCGAGCTTCGCGACCTCATCCGCGACGCGGACATCAGACGGCGGGTGGCCGAGTGGATGGCGGTGTCGGTGCCCCCTCCGCCGCCGAGCGGCGGGGATGGAGCTTCCGAACCTTCCTAGCCGGCGTTCGCCTTGAGGGCCTCGACGACGAGGGCGGTGAAGGCCTCGGCGTCGAGCCCGTCGCCCTCGAACAGGTCGATGGCCCGGCGGGCGTTGCCCTCGAGGCTCGCGTTGAACAGGCCATTGGGGTCGTCGAGCGAGGCGCCCTCGGCGAGGGCGAGCTTCACGTTGCCCTTGTAGGTCTCGCCCGTCGTGACGATCTTGCCGTGGCCGTACCAGGTGGGTACGCCGCGCCACTTCCACTCCTCGACGATCGGCTCGCCGGCCTCCTCTCCCGCGACGAGGAGGAGGCGGCGGCCCTCGGCGAGGAGCTCGCCGCGCCAGTCGCCGAGCTCGGCGATCCGCTCGTCGATGTGCTCGGACGGGGTCTTCTCGGCGTCGGCCATGGCGGCTGCCTCTCTGCTCGGTGCTCTCTGCTCGCTGCTGTGGGCACACGGCCTGGGCGCCGCGATCGGTGCGACCCATCATCCCGGTCGAACTGAGAGACCTGCGGGGGTCCGAGGGAAATAGTCCCTCGACCCCCCGCAGTTCTCTCACTTCGGCGGGCCCGGCCGCGCGCGGGTGCCGGCCGCAACTCATGCAAGTGCGCGAATGGCGGTGGCCCGAGGGGATATCCACCTCGAGCCCCCGCCAATCGCGCAGTTGCAGGGCGGGCCGGTGCTAGCCCTGCATGCGTCGGATCTCGATGGTCTGGCCGCAGGCCTCGGTGGCCTGCGTGCCGAGCTCGAGAGCGGCCGCGTCGTCGTCGGCCTCGACGACCCAGAAGCCGCCGAGCTGCCAGCCCGAGTCGTCGAGGGGGCCGTCCTTGGCCTCCTCGCCCTTCGCGACGATCTTCGCCGTCTCGGGGGCCTCGAGGCCGCACGCGTAGACGAGTCGGCCCGACTGCTCGAGCCACTGGTTGAAGGCGCCGACCTTCTGGAAGGCCTCCTGCATGGCGGCCTCGTCCTGGTAGGCGGAGCCGGCGGCGTGGACGCCGGGCTGGTGGTTCACGGCGAGCAGGTACTGCGACATGGGCGGTCCCTTTCGTGGAGCGCGACCGCGCGGGTGATGGAGTCCGGCGAGGCCGGCGGTTCGGGTGAAGCGGGTAGTGCTTGTGGGTCTGGGAGGGGCGGGAGCGTCGCTACTCGACGACGCCGTCGAAGGCGGCCTGGAGGGCCGGGAGGTCGAGCTTCTTCATCGTCATCATGGCGGCGTAGGCGCGGCCCACGGCCTCCTGGTCCTCGCTCGTGAGGAGCTCGAAGAAGCCCTCGGGCACGATCTGCCAGGAGACTCCGAAGCGGTCGGTGAGCCATCCGCACTGGACCTCCTGCCCGCCGTCGGCGAGCAGCGCCTCCCAGACGCGGTCGACCTCCTCCTGCGAGCCGAGCCGCAGCATGATCGAGGCCGCGTCGGTGTGGGGGTGGCCGGGGCCGCCGTCGAGCGCGGAGAACGTGGTGCCCGCGAGCTCGAACTCGACGACCTTCGGGTGGTCCGTGCCGGGCGACGGGGGCAGATCCTGCACGTGGAGGATCCGGCCTCCCTCGACGAGGGAGGTGTACAGCTCGGCGGCCTCCTGGGCCTGGCCGTCGTACCAGAGGCAGATCGTGATCGCGGTCATGGCTCGGAACCTAGCGGCTCAGCTCGTCCAGTCGCCTGGACTAGGCCTTCGGGGCCTGGATGGCGATGTTCCAGCACTTGCCGAAGCGGTCGCGGAGCGAGCCGAACTCGTCGCCCCAGTCCTGCTTGCCGAGGGGCATGAAGACCTCGCCGCCCTCGGCGAGGCGCTCGTAGATCGCGCGGAGGCGGTCGGCGTCCTCCTGGCCGCCCTCGAGCGTCGTCGTGACGTCCGAGCCGGCCGCGTAGGGGGCGCCGCCGCAGAACTCGGGCACCCAGTCGGAGGCGTAGATGCGGACGCCGTCGCCGACGACAGCCGAGTGCATGACCTTGTCCGCGAAGGGCGAGTCGGCCGGCACTGCGCCGCCCTGGCCGAAGGTGACGACGCTGAGCTCGGCGCCGAGGACGTCGGCGTAGAACTCCATGGCCTCACGGGCCGAGCCGTCGAAGTTGAGGTAGGGGAGGATGTGCACGGTCGTGATCCTTTCGATGTCGTCCGCGGTGATGTCCACGATGTATACTTGATGTCTACAACGTAGACTTAGCGACATGAGCCCGGCAACCCCTCACACCGGATCTTCAGGAAACGAGCGCCCGTACCACCACGGGCAGCTCGCCGAGGCGCTTCTGGAGGCCGCGATCGCCCGGGCCCGCGAGGGCGGACCGCGCGCGATCGGGCTCCGCGAGGTGACCCGCGACGTGGGCGTCACGCCGCGCGCCGCCTACCGCCACTACGCCGATCGCGACGCCCTCGTGCGCGCCGTCTCCCGCGTCGCGCTGCGGGGGATCGGCGAGGAGATGGCCCGGCGCCTCGGCCAGGTCGTCCGCCAGGGGTCGCCGGAGGTCATCGCCGCGCGCGATCTCGCGGCGATCGGCGAGGGCTACGTCGCCGCGGCGCTCGCGGAGCCGGGGCTCTTCGAGACGGCCCTCTTCGGCCTCGACGACCTCGCCGAGACCCGCTCCGAGGAGGGCGCGCCGCCGACGCCGTATGAGCGGCTCCAGGGCGCGATCGCCGAGCTCGTCCGCCTCGAGGTCGTGAGCCCGGGGCGGGCGGACGTCGTCGCCGCGACCTGCTGGTCGACCGTGCACGGCTTCGCGACGCTCGCCACGCAGGGCCCGATGCGCGAGCTGCCGCGCCCGGCGGCGATGGGGCTCGGGATGCAGGTCGTCCACGCGATCACGCGCGGCATCACGGGGGTGTCGGATCTCGGCGTCCGCACGCCCATCGAGATGCCGGCAGGCCGGGCGCCTGCGCCGACGGCGTCCCCGCCGGAAGGCGACCCTTCGGGCGAGCCCTCGGGCGGCTAGCCCGCGAGCGAGCCGAACGCCGAGCCCGCCACGGCGAGCAGGAGCAGGCCGAGCGCGAGGTAGGTGATGCCCGGGATCGGCCACGGCGCCCAGCGCGTGTTCGACGAGCCGCGCCGCCAGCGCTCGACGGGCTTCCCGCGTCCGGTCGCGAGCTGCACGATGCCGCCGATGACGCTGAAAATGCCGAGCGCGCCGGCGACGAGGCCGACGAAGACGCCGTCGCTCGAGCCGGAGCCCTCGGCGAGCTGGACGGCCGCGGCGACGAATCCGGCGAGGTCCGCGATCATGCCCCTAGCCTCCCATCCGCAGCGGCGAGAGCGGGCTCGCGACGAGGAATACGCCGATGCCGACCATGACGAACACGAGGCCGAGCGCGACGCCGAAGATCGAGCCGACCGAGGTGGAGGTCCAGAACCGGCGAGGGTCCGCGGGGTCGTAGCGGAGCTCGACCCGCTTTCCGATGTCGAAGACGCCGCCCGAGAACCAGACCTGGCTCTGGCCGACGATCTTGCGGCCGTCCCGGGTCGGGAACTCGAAGATCGGAAGGCGCGAGTACCGAGGGCGCCCGTCCGAGCGGGCGCGCCGGATGACGGCGATGTCGACGATCTCGGTCGTGGTGCGGACTGCGTCCGCGGGCACGCGGCCGGCGCGCAGGATGCCGATGGCGACGCCCCCGCCGATGACCGCCAGCAGGATCGGTAGCAGCGTCGGGACGAGCTCCAGGCCCGAGCGGAGCAGCGGGCTTCCCTTGTCGGCGCCGCTGCGGATCGCGAAGAAGATGATGGCGGCGATGAGGATGAGCACGCTCACCCCCACGCTCGACAGGCGGTTCCGCGCGATCCGGGCCGACGAACCGGGGACGGCGACCCGCGAGGCGTCGGCGGGGTCGACGACGAGGTCGACGCGGTCGCCGGTCGCGTACGCCGACGAGCGGGGGGAGGCGAACGGCACCGACCGGAGCGTTCGGCCGTCCGGCACCGTGTACTCGACGACGCGCCGCTCGCCGGCGCCGGCCTCGCGCAGCAGATCGACGACGACGCCCGGGACGCGCGGTCAGCCGTCCTGCTCGGTCGCCCGCCGACCGTGCATCGACGCCGAAGCGATCCGGATGACGATCATGATCGCCGCATAGATGATGAACACGACGAGCGGGAACGACGGGCCCGTCCCGAAGATCCCCTCGCCCGCAGCCGACATCGCGTCTCCGTACCCCCTCCTCGGGCGACGCCCACGGAGGAGCCGCGCCGCAGGGATTCTGCCTGATGGCGAGGCGGCGGGACTCGCGGGGAAGCAAGATCCGACCGCGGGAGTACCCTCGTCGGGTGACCGGAGGCGACGCATGATCCACGAGCCGTGGCAGCTCGCCGTCGCCGTGACCGCCCTCCTCATCGGGGTCGTGCTGCAGCGCCTCGCGGGCGCGGGCGTCGGCCTCATCGTCGCCCCGGTGTTCGTGCTCCTCTTCGGGCCGGCCGTGGGCGTCTTCGCCGCGAACTCGACGCCGATCGTCTCGGCCTCCCTCATGATCTTCGCCGTCTGGAAGCGGATCCAGTGGAAGAAGGCCTGGCAGGTCCTCCTCTTCGCGGCCCCGGGCGCCGTGCTCGGCGCGTATCTCGTGCTCTGGCTCTCGAACGCCTGGCTGCAGATCATCATCGGCGGCATCGTGCTGCTCGCGGTGCTCATCACCCGCCACTCGCCGACGCTCCCGCACTGGGACAACCTCCCGACGCTCGCCGTCTCGGGCTTCGTCGGCGGCGCCTTCAACACGACCGCGGGCGTCGGCGCCCCGGGCTCGTCGTCTACTCGCGGCTCTCGCGCTGGGAGCAGTCGCCCTTCGCCGCGACCCTCCAGCCGATCTTCCTCGGCATGGGCGCCATGTCGGTCGCGCTGAAGTCGGTCATCGGGGCGAGCGGCTTCTCGGAGGCGCCGCCGTGGTGGGCGCTGCCCGCGATCATCGCGGTCGTCCTCATCGGCATCGCCATCGGCACGAAGCTCTCGAAGCGCGTCTCGCACGACGGCGCGCAGAGCCTCGCCATGGTGCTCGCGGGCGCGGGCGGCGCGGCGGCGCTCATCCGCGGCGTCATCCAGCTCGTCGCGGGCTAGAGGCCGCGGGTGAGAGGCAGGGAGCGGCGGATGGCTCGGAGCGCGCGCGGCAGGATCCGCCGGGGCGCCGCGCTGCGCTGTCGCGCGGAGGCCGAGGCCACGGCCGCCTCGACCCGCGGCTCCCGCGGTGCTGCCGCGGAGCTCGCGGGGGAGACGCCCGGGGCCCGCGAGCCGGTCCTCGTCCTCGCGACCGACGCCTCGCTCCTGCCGTCCCGCCCGCATCCCGAGCCCTCGTCGGCCGTCGCCGCGGCCGCCTGGGTCGCCTCGGACGGCGCGCAGGGCGCCGAGTCGGCGCCCGCCGACACCCTCGCCGCGGAGCTCCGCGGGATCGCCCTCGCCCTCGAGGCGCTCCTCGAGCGGCCGCCGATGCGCGCCCGCGTGCTCACCGACAGCACGGCGGCGCTCGCGGCGCTGCGCCGGGCGGTCTCGCAGGGGAGGTCCGTCGAGGGACCGGCCGGAGCCGAGCTCGAGCGGGCGCTCGCGGCCCTGGCCGAGGCGCGCGGGCGGCTCGAGGGGGCCGGCCTCCCGCCATCCGCCCTCGCGCTCGAGCACGTCCGCGCCCACCGCGGCGACCCCCTCAACGAGGCCGCCCACGCCCTCGCCCTCGCGAAGGCCCGCTCTCTCCGCCCCTGAGCGCGGCCGGAACGCCGACGGCCCCGGGCCGGCTCGGGGGAGCGGGCGCGGGGCCGTCGAAGAGGCTCGGAGGCCGTGAGACCGGGGCCTACGCCTCAGCCATCTTGCGCTGGTCCTGCGCCTCGGGGTTGTCGATGTTGAACATCCAGCCGATGCCGTACTTGTCCTTGACCATGCCGTAGTAGTCGCCCCAGACCTGCTGCGCGATCGGCATGAGCACCTCGCCGCCCTCGGCGAGCTTGTCGAAGTACCCCTGGAAGAGCTCCATCTCCGGGCCGACGAACGCCATCGTGACGTTGTTGCCGTAGGTCACCTCCGGGCCCATGCCCGGGAGCTCGTCGGCGGCCATGAGGGTGACGACGTCGCCGATGAGCTGCGAGTGCATGATGCGGTTCGCGTGCTCGTGGTCGGCGGGGACGGCCTGGAAGTCGGCATAGGTCGCGCGCGTGAGCTCGCCGCCGAAGATCGACTGGTAGAAGGCCATGGCCTCGGCCGTGGTGCCGGGGAAGTTGAAGTAGGAGACGAGCTTCGCCATCGGGGAATGCCTTTCGGTGATGCGCTCACGCGCGGAATGCGGGGACGGATGCGGCCTCGCCGCCACCTTCCCGCGGACGCGCCGCGGTCCGCAAGGCATCCCGGCGGACTCTGAGGAAGCCGAGCGGATCTCAGGCCGCTCCGCCCTCGGCCTCCGTCTCGCCTCCGCCCTCCGGAGCCATCGTGTCGAGGAGCCCGATGAGCTCCTCCGCACTCGTGCGCGGGTTCACGATCGCGAAGCGCGTGCACGGCCGCCCGCGATGCGAGGAGGGCGTGACGAAGGCGCGCTGCTCCTCGAGGAGCCGCGCCGACCAGTCGGCGTAGTCGGCCGCCGTCCACCCCTCCCGCTCGAAGACGACGACCGAGAGCTCGGGCTCGCGGACGAGCGTGAGCCACGGCCGCTCGCGCACGGCCGCCGCGACCTTCCGCGCCGTCGCGAGGTTCGCGGAGATCGCCTCCCGGTACGCGCCGAGGCCGTACGTCGCCATCGAGAACCAGAGCGGCAGGCCGCGCGCCCGGCGCGTGAGCTGGATCGAGAAGTCCGAGGGGTTCCAGTCCGTGCCCTCGGTGAGCGGGTCGAGGTAGCCCGCCGTCTGCGTGTGCGCAGCGCGCGCGATCGAGGGGTCGCGGTAGAGGAGCGCGCAGGCGTCGAAGGGCGCGAAGAGCCACTTGTGCGGGTCGACGATGAGCGAGTCGGCGCGATGGAGGCCGCGGAACCTCTCGCGGGCCTCCGGCGCGAGGGCCGCGGCGAGACCGTAGGCGCCGTCGACGTGGAGCCACACGCCCCGCTCCGACGCGAGCTCGCCGAGCGACTCGAGGTCGTCGACGATGCCGAAGTTCGTCGATCCTGCCGTCGCGACGATCGCGAAGACCGCGTCGCCGTGCTCGTCGAGGATGGGCCGGACGGCGTCCGCCCGCAGGCGCCCCTCCGCGTCGGCGGGGGCCGCGATCGCGCGGACGTCCATGACGCGGGCGGCCGAGGCGATCGAGGAGTGCGCCTCGTCCGAGCACACGACGATCCATTCCTCGGGGCGGCCGAGGCCCGCCTCCTCGCGGGCTCGGCGGGCGTGGTCGCGGGCCGCGACGAGGGCGGAGAGGTTGCCGATCGTGCCGCCCTGCACGAAGACGCCGCCGGCGCCCTCAGGGAGGCCGAACTCCGCGGCGAGCGTCCGCAGCACCTCGTTCTCGGCGTAGACCGCGCCGGATCCCTCGAGCCACGAGCCGCCGTAGACCGCCGAGGCCGAGACGACGAGGTCGAAGGCGATGGCCGCCTTCGAGGGCGCGGAGGGGATGAAGGCGACGTAGCTCGGGTTGTCGACCGAGAGGCACGCGGGGGCGAGCACGTTCTCGAAGACCGCGAGGGCGCGCGTCGCGCCGATGCCGTCCTCGGTCACCGTCGGCGGCACGAGCCGGCGAAGCTCTCGCGGCGAGAGCGGCTTGTCGAGGGGGACGTCCTCGAAGAGCACCCGCCGGCGCGAGTAGTCGAGGACGAGGTCGACGATGGCCTTCGTCTCGTCCGAGTGGTCGTGCATGCGCTGCGGTCGGCGCGCGTCGTCGCGCATCGGTCCTCCTGTCGCGGAGGCTCGGCTGCTGGCCGAGACCTCGTCGTCTCGGGCCCTGGTGGGGCCGCCGTTCCGGCCCCGGGGTGTCGGGGCCGAGGGAAGCCTAGGGATGCGCGGGCGGGGAGTCCAGAGGGAGCCGCAGCCCGGCGGGCGGCGAGGGTGGATGGCGAGGACAGACGGCGACCGACGGCGAGGCCCGAGGCAGTCCCCCGGGCCGAGGCGCCGGCTCGGGCGGATTCCGTATCCTTCGGGTCATGACCCAGCCGCCGCCCCCGCCGCCGCGCCTTCCGGGCATGGGCGGGCCGAATGGTCCCGGCGACACGGGCGGCCCCGGTGCCGCCTACCCGCCGGCCCCCGCCGGGCACCAGGGCGGCGCGCACCTCGGCGGCTCCTCGGCATGACCGGCGGCCGCCGCTTCATCGGCATCGCGGTCGCCGTCGTCGGCCTCGTCGTCGTCGCGGCCATCGTCGTCGCCACCGCCCTCCACCTCGCCTCCGGCGGCGCCGGTCCCAGCGCGGATGCCGGGTCGCAGTGGGCAACCCAGACCTCGATCCCGGAGGCCAGCGAGGACGGCTCCTCCGACGAGTCGTCCGCGGGCGGCGCGGGCGCACCCTCCTCGACGTCCGGCTCCTCGCACGGCCCGAGCGCCTCGCCGACGCACAGCTCGACCTCCGAGGCGGGGGAGTGCCGAGCCCGCGACCTCGAGCTCTCGATCGAGGGCGGCGGATCGAAGTCGCGCACGCTCGTCGTGACGAACACGGGCCGCTCGGCCTGCACGATCGACGCCGTGCCGGAGCTCCGCTTCCTCTCCGATCGCGGCTCGGCGCTCGACGTGACCGTCGACGGCTCGGGATCGTCGAAGCCGGTCACGCTCGGGCCCGGCGAGTCGGCCGAGGCGAAGCTCACCTGGAGCGGCTCCTCGCACGGCTCGACCGCGCGCTCGATCGAGGCGACGCTCGCGCCGGGAGTCACGCTCGAGGTGCGCGCCTCGCTGCCGATCTCGAGCGGGATGGACGTCGAGGTGAAGGCCTGGTCCTAGGCCGGCGTCCCGTCGGCGATCCGACTCGCCCGCCCCCGGGCCGCACGGGCCCCCCTTGGTACGATCCTGCGGGCCGCCGCCGCGGCCGACGACCGCACTGGAGGCGCCCCCATGCTCCGCACGATGTTCACTTCGAAGATCCACCGCGCGACGGTGACGCAGGCGGATCTCCACTACGTCGGCTCGTGCACCGTCGACGAGGAGCTCCTCGACGCCGCGAAGCTCCTGCCCGGCCAGCAGGTCACGATCGTCAACGTGAACAACGGGGCGCGCTTCGAGACCTACCTCATCCCGGGCGAGCGCGGCACGGGCGTCATCGGCCTCAACGGCGCCGCGGCCCGCCTCGGCGCGGTCGGCGACCTCGTCATCATCATGGCCTACGGCCTCATGGACTGCGACGAGGCCGCGAGCTTCACGCCGTCCGTCGTCCACGTCGATGCGGCGAACCGGATCGTCCAGGTCGGCGCCGACCCGGCGGAGGGCATGATCGAGGGCGTCCAGCGCCCGACCGGCTCGATCACCCCGCCGCAGTGGACGCTCGGCGACGCCTCCGAGGAGGCCAACGCCGAGGACTCGGCGACCTCCTAGCGGTCGCTACTCGCTCGACTCGGCGCGTTCGGCCTCGGCGGTGTTGAGCACGGCTGCGGCGTCGCTGTCGGCGCGCAGTCCGAAGAGGTCGCCGTACTCGCGGCGCAGCTCCTCGTAGCCGCCGCGCTCCCACGAGATCTCGCTCGGGTCGTCGCCGGCGAGCGAGCGCTCGAGCCGGTCGAGGTAGTACTCCCAGCCGATGCCGATCCAGTCGACGCCCTCGAGGTCGGAGGGCTCCGGCAGCCGGTGCACGAAGCGCAGCGCCGCCGACTCGGGGCCCGTCGCGGCGAGCTTCATCCCGAGGTGCCAGCCGTTCGCCGTCACGAGCTCGACGCGCTCGCGCGGCTCGCAGGCGCGGAGGTCCACGTCATCCCACTCGGCGTCGGGCGACTCCGAGGTCATGCGGAAGCGCACCTTCGGCAGGCCGCCGTCCTCCGCCGGGGTCGTCTCGAGCTCGCCGATCCAGGGCGAGAGCCCCTCGTCGGTCGAGATCGCCTTCCAGGCCCGCTCGAGCGACGCCGGAAGCGCCCGCTCCAGGACGAGAGCCTCCCTGCCCTCGACCGCCGTGCGCCGTCCCGTGATCTCCGTGCGGATCCTCATCTCGCCACCTCCGCCCACATGCTCCCATGCGCCCCCGGAAGATCATCGTCGCGGCGGACGCGGGGTCGGCCCCTCGGTGCGAGGATTGGCGCAGGCACGCATCCCCCCGAGGAGCATCATGACGAATCCCAGCTGGAACCCCGACGGCCAGCAGCCCGGCTACGGCGCGGGCGGATCCTCCCCCTACGGCGACTCGGGCCAGGGCGGCGGCTACGGATCGAACCCCGCCGCGCCCTACGGCTCCGGCGAGCAGGACTCGCAGCCGACCGAGGCGTACGGCCAGTACCAGGGACCGGGCTCGCCCTACGGCGCCCCGATGTACGGCACCGGCCAGGCCCAGGGCGCGCCCTCGTACTCGAGCACCGACTACGGCCAGACGGCGCAGTACGGCCAGGGCGCCGGCTACGGCCAGACGTCGCAGTACGGCCAGACCTCGCAGTACCCCCAGACCTCGCAGTACTCCCAGTACGGCCAGGCCGACTCGGGCCAGGGCTACTCGGCCTACGGCCAGTCCGGATCGTCCTCGACCGCGACCTCGTACGGCTCGAGCGCCTACGGCGGCGGATCGGGCTCCGGCTCCACGCCGCCCAAGAAGGGCTTCCCCATCTGGGGCTGGGCGCTCATCGCCGTCGCGGCGGTCGCCATCATCGGCCTCGTGCTCGGGATCGTCCTCCCCGGCGCCTTCGGGAACCACCAGGCGAACACCCCGACGCCGAGCGTGACGACCGTCACGACGAGCACGACCGCCCCGACGCAGTCCTCCACGCCCACGCCGACCGCCTCGGCCGGCCCCACGCAGCCGGCGGCCACGGGCCGGACCATCCCGCTCTCCGAGAAGACGACCCCGACCGTCGCCACGATGGCCTTCGCCGGCACCGGCCACGGCTACGGCAACGAGAAGACCGAGTCGGTGGACGGCGGCACGGTCTCGCGCTACAAGTCGGACGATGGCAAGTGCACGGCCGCGGTCTGGACGTTCCAGAACGCCCCCTACAGCGACGCGAGCGACGCGACCCCGACCGCGAACCGCTACACGCTCGACACGAAGGAGAACGCGACCGGCACGGTCGAGCCCACCACGACGACCTTCGTGACGAACCAGGGCGACACCCTCGAGATGACGCAGTACCAGATGGAGTACAAGGGCGGGAAGGACGTCGAGTACGTCATGTCCCGCACCTTCGCGGGCTCCGGCACGGAGCTCATCTTCGCGCTCACCTGCACGAAGGGGAACCTCTCGCACGGCGCCATCAACGCCGCGAAGCAGTGGCTCTCGATCGATCTCAAGCTCTAGCGGCGGCTCCCGCCGCCCGGCTCCGGCCGCCTCGCGCCCCCGCCGCCCTCGGGCCGCGGGGGCGCGCTTGGTAGGATCGGGAGGTCGGCGTCCGTCGGCCCGCGCCCTCCCCGCCGCCGCCGCCCGCCGCCCGGCCGTCATCCGATCGACCGCCGCCCCGCCCCGAATGAGGACCGCCATGCCTGAGACGTCGTTCGCCGCCACGCACGCGCGGGTCGCCGCGGATCACGGTGCGGGCGTCCCCCGTCGCGCCTGGGTCTCCATGCTCGCGCGGGCCGTGCCGGCCCTCATCGCGGCCGCCGTCATCACCTTCTCGCCGGACCACTCGCCGTGGATGGGGCTCACCGTCTTCGGCGGCGCCTCGCTGCTCGGCGGCATCCTCGTCGCGTTCGAGGCGATCGGCATCCAGAGGCACCCGACCCGCGGGCTCACCTTCGCGCGCGGCGTGCTCACCGCGGCCGCCGGCGCGATCGCCCTCGTGCTCGCCGCCGTCCACGGCCTCGCGGCGCCCGCGAGCGCGCTCATCCTGCTCGTCGCGGCGTGGGCGCTCGTCACGGGCGTCATCGAGCTCATCGCCGGATGGCGCGCCCGCCGGCTCGGCCCGCTCGGCCGCGACGCCTTCGCGACCGGCGCGCTCACGCTCCTGCTGGGCCTCCTCGTGGCGATCGTGCCGCCGGACCTCCGCATCGAGTACGGCGGGGTCGAGCAGGTCGAGGGCGCCCTCACCGCCTCCACCCAGGCCGTCGGGCTCATCGGCGCGTACCTCGCGCTGCTCGGCGTGCTCCTCATCATCGAGGGCCTCACGCTCCGGATCGGCGACCAGCGCGCCGGTGCGGCCGTCGGGGCCGACAAGGACATCGCATCGTGACCGCTCCCCGCAAGGCGCTCCTCAAGCCGTTCCAGCTGCTCGCGATCGCGGCGGGCCTCGGGCTCTTCGCCGCGCTCATCGTGCTCCTGACGATCCGCCGCATCGACATCGCCGGCATCGCCTTCGGCGTCGTGTTCATCGTCGTGCTCGTCGTGCTCGCGATGCTCGTGCTCTCGTACCGCCCGAACCCGGACGTGCCGGTCTACCTCGACCGCTTCCAAACGGAGGACGGCGAGGAGGAGCACCGCCTCCGCGTCGACCCGGACGTTACGCTCGGCGACCGCGCGGCCGACCGCGAGCCCTCGGCGCGCGAGCAGCGCGAGGCCCAGGAGCGCGGCGAGCTGTAGGGGCCTCTAGGGGGTCGGTGGTTTCGAGACGGCGCTGCGCGCCTCCTCGACCGCCTTCGACTCCCTGGGGTGGTTGAGGAGCGGCCGGAGGTCGCGTCTCGAAACCGCCGGCCGCTCCTGAGCTTCGGCGCCTAGCGCTCCAGGTAGTCGACGAGCTTCGACGAGTCGCCCGTGTAGCCGTCCGGCGTCATCTCGAGCAGGCGCGCCTTCGCCTCCTCGCCGATCTCGAGGCCCTCGACGAACTCGCGGAGGTCGTCGCGGCCGATGCGGCGCCCGCGCGTGAGCTCCTTGAGCACGGCGTACGGGTCGGAGATCGTCGAGCGGCCGGCCACGATCTCGGCGCGGATGACCGTCTGGATCGCCTCGCCGAGCACCTCCCAGTTGCCGTCGAGGTCCGCCGCGAGGGCATCCCGGTCGACGTCGATCTCGCCGAGGCCCTTCGTGACGTTGTCGAGCGCGAGGTAGGAGTGGCCGAGGCCGACGCCGATGTTGCGCTGCGAGGACGAGTCGGTGAGGTCGCGCTGGAGGCGGCTCGTGACGAGCGTCGCGCCGAGCGAGTCGAGGATCGCGCACGAGAGCTCGAGGTTCGACTCCGCGTTCTCGAAGCGGATCGGGTTGATCTTGTGCGGCATCGTCGACGAGCCGGTCGTCCCCGCCTGCGGGATCTGGCGGAAGTAGCCGAGCGAGATGTACGTCCAGATGTCGGTGCACGCGTTGTGGAGGATGCGGTTGAAGCGCGCGATGTCGGCGTAGAGCTCGGCCTGCCAGTCGTGCGACTCGATCTGCGTCGTGAGCGGGTTCCAGGTGAGGCCGAGGCCGCCGATGAACTCCGAGGCGATCGCCTGCCAGTCGGCCTCCGGGGCGGCGGCGCGGTGGGCGGCGAAGTTGCCGGTCGCGCCCGCGAACTTGCCGAGGTACTCGGTCGCCTCGATGCGCGCGAGCTGGCGGCGGAGGCGGTGCGCGAAGACGGCCATCTCCTTGCCGAGCGTCGTCGGCGTCGCCGGCTGGCCGTGCGTGCGCGAGAGCATCGCGTCGTCGCGGTGGGCGACGGCGAGCTCGGCGAAGCGCTCGGCGAGGGCCTGGGCCTTCGGCAGCCACACCTGCTCGATCGCGTCGCGCACGGTGATCGCGTACGAGAGATTGTTGATGTCCTCGCTCGTGCAGGCGAAGTGCGTGAGCTCGGCGATCGCGTCGAGGCCGCGCTCGGAGAGGCGGCGGCGGACGTAGTACTCCACGGCCTTCACGTCGTGGCGGGTCTTCGCCTCCTCGGCGGCGAGCTCGTCGATGTCGGCCTGGCCGAACTCGGTCGCGATGGCGCGCAGCGACTCCTGCTGCTCGGCGTCGAGCGGGCTCGAGCCGAACATGCTGCGGTCGGTCAGGTAGATGAGCCACTCGATCTCGACGAAGACGCGAGCGCGGTTGAGCGCGGCCTCGGAGAGGTGCTCGCCGAGCGGCTCCATGGGGGCGCGGTAGCGGGTGTCGAGCGGGCTGAGGAGCTGCGGAGGCAGGGGGCTCATTCGGGTTCTCCGTGGTCGCGGGCGGGGTGATGGATGGTCTGGCTGGCGGGCGGGCAGTCTGGCGGGCGGTGAGGCTGGCGAGGGCGTCAGCGGCGCTTCGACTTCGCCGCGGCGCGCACGACGGGCTCGATCTGGGCGAGCAGGCCGATGCAGGCGGCCTCGATGAGGTCGCGGACGTCGTCGAAGAGGGCGTCGTCGCCGTAGTACGGGTCGGGGATCTCGTCGCGCTTCCCGGCGTCGGGGTGGAAGCTCAGCAGGCTCCGGATGACGGCGCGCTGCTCGTCGGTCTCGGCCCAGGCGCGGAGGACGCGCTGCTGGCCGCGGTCGAAGGTGAGGATGAGGTCGAAGTCGTCGAAGGTGTCGGTGTCGAACTGCTTCGCGCGGTGCTGCTCGCCGGAGTATCCGACGCGGGCGAGGGCTGCGCGGGTGCGGGGGTCGGCCTTCTCGCCGACGTGCCACTCGCCGGTGCCGGCGGAGGTGATGGAGATCTGCTCGGACAGCCCGGCCTTCGCGACGAGGTCGCGGAAGATCGCCTCGGCCATCGGCGACCGGCAGATGTTGCCGGTGCAGACGAAGCAGAGGCGGAAGAGGGGGCTCTTCGGGTTCGCCATCGGGTCCATTCTCGCGCACATCTCGGGCGCGGCGGTCGCCTGATCTCGGGCTGTGGACGACGGATGGCCCCCAGGCCCCCGGCCGCCGGGATGCGAGGGCGCCGTCGATGGGCTTTCCTCTCCCGCAAGGCGCCGGAGGGCGGCGCGGCGGTGCGGCGGCGCGGGCTCCGGGCGGAGGGACCTCGGGAAGGGGAGCGGATGACGACGGCGGAGACGGCCTGGGCGGCGACGCCGACGGACGGGCCGGCGATGGACGGCGTCCGGCTCGCGGGCCTCGGCGCGGAGCGGGAGCGGCTCGAGCTGCTCGCGACGCGGCTCGAGGAGGGCTTCGCGCTCATCGTGCAGGCGATCGCGCTCGCCGACGGATCGGCCGGTCCGGAGGTCGCCGCGGCACGGTGCACGGAGTGGTCGGGGCCGGCGGCGGATGCCTTCGCGGGCGCGCTCGAGCGCCTCGAGGCGCGTCGGCTCGCGGGCGTCGACGCGCTCGAGGACGCCGGCTTCGCGCTCGGCACGGCGGCAGGGGCGGCCCGCCAGGAGCTCGCGGGGCTGCCGTCGTGAGCGGGGGGATGGCGCTCGGCGGGATGGCCTTGAGCGGCGGAATGGCCTCGACCGGAGGGATGGCCTCCATCTCGGTGCGCGCGGCGGAGCTCCGGCTCGCCGCCCTGAGCCTCGACGACGCCTCAGGGCACCTCCGGCGGGCGGCCGAATGCGCCCGCGAGGCGGCGCCGCCCGAGTCCGGAGGCGTGGCCGGGTGGGAGATCTCGTGCGCGGCGCTCGCGCTCGCCGACGCCGAGGGAGCGCTCGAGGAGGCCGTGCGCGGCGCCGAGACGATCGCCGCGGAGCTGCGCCTCGCCGCCTCGGCCTACGAGGGCGCGGAGGCGGCGGCTCGCCAGGCGATCGGGGCCGCGGGCGGCGTGGGCGCGGTCGGCCTGGGACTCGGCGCGCTCCTCGTCTCGACCGGCCCGCTCGGCATCGCGGGGCTGCTCGGCCTCGGCGCGCTGTTGCTCGGGGCCGGCCTCGCGGCGCCGCGCGGGGCGGCCATCTGGCGCGACCAGGGCCGTCCGCCGACGCCGGAGGAGCTCCTCTCGAGCCCGAACGGCTCGCCCCTCCTGCCCGCGATCGTGCGGGCCGGCGTGGAGGCGCTCGGCGGCGCCGCGACGCCGGGGCCGTGGGCGCCGCTCGGGGCGACCCCGATCGTCCGGCTCGCGATGGGGGCGGCGGAGCTCGCCGACCAGGCGGCGAGCGGGCAGTGGGGCGTGCAGACGCTCTCGCCCGGGCCGAAGCCCGAGCCGCTCGACGGGAGCCAGGGCGGATGGTCCGGCGCCCCGCCCTACGTGGGCACGGGGTTCGGCATCGGCCCCGGCCCCTCGACGGGCCTCGCGCCGACCGCCTCGCCGCGGCTCGGACGGCCGATGACCGCGGCGCCCGTTGCGGGCGGGGCGCCCACCGCGACGGCGCAGGCGGCCCAGGATCGCGCGGACTCCGGGCGGCCGGCCCTCCCGGGCGACGCCGCGGCGCTCGCGGACGGCGGGGCCGGGACGGCCGGCGCCGAGCCGAGCTCGGCCACCTCCGGCTACGGCGAGCTCCTCGACCGCATCCCGCCCTGCGAGGCCGACGGCCCGCAGGTGCGCATCACCGAGTACGTCGGCGCCGACGGCGAGACCTTCCACGAGGTGCTCATCGCCGGCACCTCGGACTGGGGCCTCGGCGAGACGGAGAACCCCTTCGACCTCGCGGGCAACGGTGCGTCCCTCTCGGGCATGGACTCCGAGTCGGTGGCCGCCGTGCAGGCCGCCATGGCCGCGGCGGGCATCGAGGCGGGGGATCGCGTCGTGCTCGCCGGCTACTCGCAGGGCGGTCTCGTCGCCGCGCAGCTCGCCGCCTCCGGCGACTATGAGGTGGCGCTGCTCGTCACGGCCGGCTCGCCGATCGGCGACATCGACACCTCCTCGGCCGGCTCCGCGGTGGAGTTCGTCCACGCCGAGGATGTCGTGCCCGCGCTCGAGGGCATCCGCCAGCTCGACCACGGCTCCGAGCTCGTCGTCGCCTCGGTGGGCGACGATCCGCGGGCGCAGTCGAGCCTCGTCGGGGCGCACGCGCAGGAGCTCTACGTCGAGACCGCGCACGCGACGGATGACGCCGACGACGCCCGCTCGGCCGAGCTCCGGCAGGAGTTCGACTCGGTCTACGGCGGCGCGACGCTCGTCTCGAGCGAGGCGTACCGGGTGACGCGGGGGTGAGGCCGATCGACGACCGACCCGAGGGGGAAGGGGAGGAGGAGAGGAGCGGGAGTACGCGGGCTAGTCGTCGTCCGAGCGGCGGCGGCGGTCGGAGCGGTCGGGCACGAGCCATCCGAGCACCGTCGTGATGATCGACATGACGAGCGCGCCGAGGATCGCCCAGCCGAAGCTCTCGACCCGCAGGCCCCAGCCGAGCTGCTCGCTGATCCACGCGACGACCCAGAAGAGGAAGCCGTTCACGACGAGGGCGATGAGCCCGAGCGTGATGACGTAGAGGCAGAACCCGGCCGTGCGGAGGATGCCGCCGAGGATGCCGTTCACGAGGCCCCAGATCGCCGCGAGCCCGAGGTAGGTGAGCACGACGCCGAGCGTCGTCTGCTCGAAGGGGGTCACCGACATGCCGCCCGAGAGGAGGAGGGTCGTGAGCCAGAGGCCGATGGCGTTGACGACGATCGAGACGAGGAGCCGCATGGCCCCGATCCTCTCGCGGCCGCGTCGGAGACCGCTGACAGCGGGACATCGTTGGGGAATCGCACAATCGATCGCGGTGGACCGTTGGAGGGTTCCGCCGGAATCCGGTGCCCTCGGCTCACTAGACTGGCGCGGTCCGGTGGGGTCGAGCAGGCCCCGGAACGCCGGGCAGGGCGATGGGGCCGCAGGGCCCGGGACGAGGGGAGGCGCATCCGTGGCATCCAGCGACGAGGCATCCGGCGACGAGGCGCGCGAGGCCGCGGACGGCGGCGAGCGCGGGCTCGTGCAGATCCTCACGCCCGAGGGCGAGTTCCGGCCCAACGCCCTCGCCGAGCCATTCCTCGACGAGCTCGAGGGCCTCGGCATCGAGCACTGGCAGGACGCCTATCGCAGCATGGTCGAGGTCCGCGCCTTCGACCACGAGTCCACGAACCTCCAGCGGCAGGGCCAGCTCGGCCTCTACGCCCAGTGCGAGGGCCAGGAGGCCGCCCAGATCGGCTCCGCGCTCGCGCTCCGGCCCCAGGACGAGGTCTTCCCCTCGTACCGCGAGCACGGGGTCTGCCACGTCCGCGGCGTCGACCTCGTCGGCATCCTCCGCATCTTCCGCGGCCTCTCGCACTGCGGCTGGGATCCGCACGAGCACCGCGTCCGCAACTACACGCTCGTCCTCGCCGCCCAGACCCTGCACGCCGCCGGCTACGCCATGGGGCAGCGCTTCGACGGCGCCTGCGGCACCGGCGACGAGGAGCGCGACGAGGCGACCATCGTCTACTTCGGCGACGGCTCGACGAGCGAGGGCGAGGCGAACGAGGCCCTCGTCTTCGCCGCGAGCTACCAGGCGCCCATCCTGTTCTTCCTCCAGAACAACCACTGGGCGATCTCGGTGCCCGTCGAGCGGCAGTCGCGCACCCCGATCGCCGACCGCGCGCGGGGCTTCGGCATGAGCTCCGACCGGATCGACGGCAACGACGTGCTCGCGAGCTACGCCGTCTCGCGCCGCCGCCTCGACGAGGCGCGCGCCGGCCGCGGCCCCGCCTACATCGAGGCCCTCACCTACCGCATGGGCGCCCACACGACGAGCGACGACCCCACCCGATACCGCGACGACGCCGAGCTCGAGCACTGGAAGCGACGCGACCCCGTGCGGCGTCTGCGCACCTGGCTCGAGTCCGAGGGCGTCGAGGCCTCGTTCTTCGAGGGCGCCCACCAGGCCGCCCGCGACTTCGCCGCCGACGCGCGCCGCCGCTGCCTCGAGCTCGCCGCGCCCGTCGTCGACGACCTCTTCGACCACGTCTACGCCGAGCCGCACCCCGTCATCGAGGAGCAGCGGGCCTGGCTCGCGCGCTACGAGGCGTCCTTCGCCGACGCAGACGCAGACGCGGACGCCGACGCCGCCGGCGATGCGGGCCTCGACACGGAAGGAGCCCGGCGATGACCGAGCAGGACTTCAGCCGCCTCGCCCCCGACGACCTCTCGCCCGTCGGCGTCCGCTCGCCCCAGCGCCCGCGCCTCGAGCCCGAGCTCGACGAGCCCCTCGCCGGCCCCGGCGGCGCGCCCCGCATCGAGCAGCTGCCGATGGCGAAGGCGCTCAACGCGGGCCTGCGCCGCGCGATGCGCCGCGACCCCAAGGTCATCCAGATGGGCGAGGACATCGGCACCCTCGGCGGCGTCTTCCGCATCACCGAGGGCCTCAAGGCCGAGTTCGGCGAGGAGCGCGTGCTCGACACGCCCCTCGCGGAGGCCGGCATCCTCGGCACGGCCATCGGCCTCGCGATGCGCGGCTACCGGCCCGTGTGCGAGATCCAGTTCGACGGCTTCGTCTTCCCGGCCTTCAACCAGATCACGACCCAGCTCGCGAAGCTCGCGAACCGCAACGAGGGCGCCTTCTCGATGCCCGTCGTCATCCGCATCCCCTACGGCGGCCACATCGGCGCGATCGAACACCACCAGGAGAGCCCGGAGGCGTACTTCGCCCACACGCCGGGCCTCCGCGTCGTCGCGCCCTCGACGCCGAACGACGCGTACTGGACGATCCAGCAGGCGATCGCGTGCGACGATCCGGTCGTCTTCTTCGAGCCGAAGTCGCGCTACTGGCACAAGGCCGAGGTCGACCTCTCGCGCGAGCCCGGCCCCATGCACGCGAGCCGCATCGCCCGGCCCGGCACCGACGTCACAGTCATCGGCCACGGCGCGATGACGACGATGCTCCTCCAGGCCGCGGCGCTCGCGGAGGAGGAGGGCGTGAGTCTCGAGGTCGTCGACCTCCGCTCGATCTCGCCCATCGACTTCGGGCCGATCCTCGAGTCGGTGCGGAAGACCGGCCGCGTCGTCATCGCGCAGGAGGCCTCGGGTTCGTTCAGCGTCGGCTCCGAGCTCTCGGCGCAGATCACCGAGCGCGCCTTCTACTCGCTCGAGGCGCCGCCGATGCGCGTCTCGGGCCTCGACGTGCCCTTCCCGCCCGCGAAGCTCGAGCGGATCTTCCTGCCCGATGTCGACCGGATCCTCGAGTCCGTCGACCGCGTGCTCGAGTATTGACGCCGAGGCGGTGTCCCCCGCACGCCGTTCCGCCCCCATCTCCCTCCCTCATCGACCGCCTGGAGCCAGACATGCCCATCTTCGAGTTCGAGCTGCCCGACGTCGGCGAGGGCCTCACCGAGGCCGAGATCGTCGAGTGGAAGGTCGCGCCCGGCGACGCCGTCGAGCTCAACCAGACCGTCGTCGAGATCGAGACGGCGAAGTCGCTCGTCGAGCTGCCGAGCCCCTTCGCGGGCACCGTCGTCGAGCTCAAGGCGGCCGAGGGCGAGACCGTGCCCGTCGGCGAGGCGCTGCTCACTATCTCCAGCGAGGGCGCGGACGCCATGCTCCCGCCGGACGAGGTGCGTCGCGCGGAGGCCGACGCCGCGGCCGAGCGCGAGGCCGCGGGTGCCGAGGAGCGCCGGATCGCCGAGGCGAACCGCAACCCCGAGTTCGCCGCCGCCCGCGAGGACGCCGCCTCGACGGTGACCCGCGAGGAGGACGCCGCGAGCGCCGGCGAGGACGCCGGCGCGGACGCCGGCTCCGGATCGGTGCTCGTCGGCTACGGCACCGCGAGCGCCCCCGCCTCGCGCCGCCGCGGCCGCCACGCCCAGCGCGCCGGGGGAGCCGGCGGCAGCGCCCAGGGCCTCGGCGCCGAGGCGACGAAGCGCGCCGCCGTCGAGCACGCCGGCGGCGAGGCCGCGCCCGTCGCCCCGGGCCGCCGCCTGCGCCCGGGCGCGCGCCCGAGCTCGGTCCCCGCGAGCCTCGCGGCGCCGATCATCGCGAAGCCGCCCATCCGCAAGCTCGCGCGCGACCTCGGCGTCGACCTCGCCGAGGTGGAGCCGACGGGCCTCGCGGGCGAGACGACCCGCGACGACGTCATCCGCCACGCCCACCAGGCGAGCGTCTTCAAGAACCTCGAGACGCCCGCGCCCTCGCCCGACGCCGCGCGCGAGGAGGTGCACCCCGTCAAGGGCGTGCGCAAGGCGATCGCGCAGGCGATGGTCTCCTCGATGTTCACCGCGCCGCACGTCACGCTCTTCGTCGACGTCGACGCGACCCGCACGATGGAGTTCGTGAAGCGCCTCAAGGCCTCGCCCGACTTCGCGGGCGTGAAGGTCTCGCCGCTGCTCATCGTCGCGAGGGCCGTCATGTGGGCCATCCGCCGCAACCCGACCGTGAACGCCGCCTGGACCGACGAGGCGTACACGATCAAGCGCTACGTGAACCTCGGCCTCGCCGCGGCCACACCGCGGGGCCTGCTCGTGCCGAACATCAAGGACGCCCACGAGATGACGCTCCTCGAGCTCGCGCAGTCGATCGAGCAGCTCACGCTCCGCGCCCGAGACGGCAAGACGACGCCCGAGGAGCAGCAGGGCGGCACCTTCACGATCACGAACATCGGCGTGTTCGGGATGGATTCCGGCACGCCGATCCTCAACCCGGGCGAGGTCGGCATCCTCGCGCTCGGCACGATCAAGCCGAAGCCGTGGGTCGTCGAGGACGAGGTGCGCGTGCGCCATGTCACGACCCTCACCGCGAGCTTCGACCACCGTCTCGTCGACGGCGACGTCGCGAGCCGCTTCCTCGCCGACGTCGCGACGATCGTCGAGGAGCCGGCGCTGCTGCTCGACTAGGCGCCGGGCGGCGTCGGCCGGGCGGTTCGGCGGCGATCGCGCGCCTAGGCCGTCGTGCGATCCGCGACGCCGAGCTCCTCGAGGAGGTGCGCGACGCGGGCATCGATGTCGTCGCGGATGATCCGCATGCGCTCCATGCCCTCGATGCCGCGCTCGGAGGGCTCCTCCGTGTCCCAGCGCTCGATCGAGCCGCGCATCCCCTCCACCGGGTCGACGACGGCGTCGCGGCCGAGGATGACGATCCGATCGGCCTCGCGCACGAGCTCCGGGTCGAGCGCCTTCGGGTGCTCGCCGAGCATGTCGGCGCCGAGCTCCTCGACGCTCGCGCGCGACTCCTCGTTGAGGGCCGCGCCGGGCTTCGTGCCGGCGCTCTCGATGCGGGCCGCGTCGCCGGCGCGGTGCCGGGCGAGGGCGGCTGCCATCTGCGACTTGCCGCCGTTCTTCACGCAGACGAAGACGAGGAGGGGGCGATCGGTCATGCCTCGACTCTGCTCGCTCGAGGAGGCGGGGTCAAGTCCCGCGAGCGCAGGCCGGCCGGTCGCCGCGCGGAACCGAGATGAAGTCGATTCTCATTAGTGCTAGCCTGACGCGGTCATGCCCCGCGCCGCCCGCCGGCGACGTCGCGGGAGCCCATCGCCAGCCGAGCTAGAAGGACCTTCCCTCCATGCGATCCACCGCACGCCTCGCCGCGCTCGCGGCCGCCTCGACGCTCGCCCTCGCGGGCTGCTCCGGCCAGACCGCCGCGACCCCGACCGCCGGCGGCGACGTCGACCTCGCCGACGGCCTCCAGATCGTCACGACGACCACGCAGGTGCACGACTTCGTCACCCAGCTCACCGCCGGCCTCGAGGCCGCGGGCACGAAGGTCGAGATCACGCCGCTGCTCCAGCCGGGCGAGAGCGCCCACGGCTTCGAGCCCACCGCCGCCGACCTCACCGCCATGGGCGCGGCCGACGTCGTCGTCGAGAGCGGCATGGGCCTCGAGTCGTGGCTCGCCGACGCGATCTCCGCCTCGGGCTTCCATGGCCAGCGCATCGACGCCTCCACGGGCTTCGACGAGTCGATCCTCCACGCCGGCCACGCGGGCCACGGCGACCCCGCCGCGACGGGCGAGGTGAGCGAGGGCGCGCACGCGACCGAGGACGGCCACGCCGCTGAGGACGCCCACGCCAGCGAGGACGCCCACGACCACGGCGCCGACGCCTCCTCGAGCGCCGAGGCCACGGCATCCGAGTCGGCCGACGAGCACGCCGGCCACGGCCACGGCGACGGGCACGACCACGGCGACGGCCCGAACCCGCACCTCTGGGTCGCCCCCGCCGGCGCGCAGCTCATGGTGCAGAACATCGCCGCGGGCCTCGAGGCCGCCGACGCGAAGGACGCCGCGACGATCCGCGCGAACGCCGAGGCCTACCTCGCGAAGCTCGACGAGCTCACGGAGTGGATCGAGTCGAACATCGAGACCGTCCCCGAGGCGGAGCGCATGATCGTCACGAACCACGACGCGCTCGAGTACTTCGCCGAGCAGTTCCACGTCACGCAGGTCGGCACGATCATCCCGAGCTGGGACGACGCCGCCGAGCCGAGCGCGGCCGACCTCGACGCGCTCATCGCGGCGATGAAGGCGAACGGCGTGAAGGCGATCTTCTGCGAGACTCAGCTCTCGCCCGCCACGGCCGAGACGATCGCGAGCCAGACCGGCGCGAAGGTCTACTCGGGCGAGGACGCCCTCTACACGGATGCGCTCGGCGAGGCCGGCACGGACGGCGGCACCTACCTCGGCGCGACGATCCACAACACGCAGATGTTCATGGAAAGCTGGGGCCGCACGGCGAGCGCGGCGCCCGCCGACCTGACCGCATGACCCACGACGACGCATCCCCGACGCGACCGACTGGCCCCGATGCGATGGCATCGGGGCCGTCGGCATCCGGCGCGCCCGCGCCGGGGCGGATGACCGGAGCCGCGCCCGCGCCGGGGCGGATGACCGGAGCCGCGCCCGCGCTGCGCCTCGCCGAGGCGACCTTCGCCTACGACGGCCGCACGCCCGCGCTCACGGGCGTCGACCTCGCGCTCGAGCCCGGCCAGGCGCTCGCGCTCATCGGCCCGAACGGCGCGGGCAAGTCGACCTTCCTCAAGGGCTGCCTCGGCCTCATCCCGGCGATCTCGGGCGAGGTCGAGGTGCTCGGCGAGGCGCCCCGCCGTGCCGCGCGCCGCGTCGGCTACATGCCGCAGACCGACGAGATCGACCCCGAGTTCCCCGTCACCCTCCGCCAGGTCGTCATGATGGGCCGCTACCGGGGCCTCGGCCCCTTCCGCTGGCCGGCCGCCGCCGACCGGAAGGCCGCAGCCGCGGCGCTCGAGCGGGTCGGCCTCGCCGATCAGGCGGACGCGCACTTCGGCTCGCTCTCCGGCGGCCAGCAGCAGCGCGGCATGCTCGCGCGCGCCATCGTCGGGGAGCCGCGGCTGCTCATGCTCGACGAGCCCTTCAACGGGCTGGATCGCGTGTCCCGGGCATCCCTGCTCGAGCTGCTGCGCGAGCTCCGCGCCCACGGCTCGGCGATCGTCGTCTCGACGCACGACTTCGAGATCGCGACCGAGGCGTGCACGCACGCGCTCCTGCTCAACCGCTGCCAGATCGCGGCCGGCCCCGTCGCCGAGACGCTCACGAGCGCGCTCCTCGAAGAGACCTTCGGCCACGCGACCGCCGACGACGAGGCGCACGCCCACTTCTCGCACGGCCACGGGCACTACCACGACACCGGATTCCGCGGCATCGCCGACGAGCACGGGCCGGTCGAGGCGCACCTGCCGGGCGGCGCCGCGGCCACGGCGGCCGCGGCCGGGCCGGCATCCGGCCCCGAGGGACGCCGGTGACCCCGCTCGCCATCGCGGCCGGGCCCGCGGTCGAGGCGGCGCCGCTCCTGCCGCCGTTCATGGCGAACGCGATGCTCGTCCTCGGCATCCTCGCCGCGGCCGGCGGCCTCGTCGGCGTGCAGCTCAACCTCCGCGGCCTCGAATTCCTCGGCGACGGGCTCGTCCACTCGATCTTCCCCGGCGTCGTCATCGGCTTTCTCGTCGCGGGCGCGGACGGCACGTACCTCGGCGCCGGCATCGCCGCGCTCGCCGCGACGATCCTCCTCACGCTCGCCGCCCGGCGCGGCCTCGGCGACGATGCGGCGACCGCCGTCGTCCTCTCCGGCGCCTTCTCGCTCGGCGTCGTCATCGTCTCGACGACGACGCAGTACACGGGCGGCCTCGAGCACCTCCTCTTCGGCCAGCTCCTCACCGTCGACGCCTCCGACCTCGCGATCGTCGCCGCGCTCTGCGCCGCCGCCGCGATCATCGTGCTCGGCACCTGGCGCGGGCAGACGATGATCTCCTTCGACCGGGCCGGCGCCCGCGCGGCCGGGCTCGGCATCGGTCTCCACGAGCTCGCGCTGAACGTCGCCATCGCGCTCGTCGTCGTCGCGGGGGCGCGGGCGATCGGGAACCTCCTCGTGCTCGCGATCCTCATCATCCCGCCCGCCGTCGGGCGCCTCGCGAGCCGCCGCATCGGCTGGGTCGCGCCGATCTCGGTGCTCGCGGCGCTCCTGCCCTCGATCGGCGGGCTCTGGCTCGCGTGGTGGCTCTCGATGCACGGCGGCGCGAACGTCTCGCCGAGCGGGCTCGTCGTCATCGCGCTCACCGCCGTCTACCTCCTCGCCGCGGCGCTGCGGACACTCGCCGACGCCGCCGCGGGGCGCCGCGCCTCACGCCGTCGCACCTGGGCGATCGCCGCCGAGCTGCGCGACCGCGAGCAGCGCGAGCGCGAGCGGGCGCGCCAGGATGCCCGGGCATGAGCGCCGGGCTCGCCCGCCGCCTCGCCGGTTCGGTCTCGCCCCTCGCCGAGGGCGCCGGCGCCGCCTCGCCCGACTACTTTGCCCAGGCCCTGCTCGCGGGCGCCGTCGTCGGCGCGCTCTGCGGCCTCGTCGGCGTCCTCGTGCTCCTGCGCCGCCGCGCCTTCTTCACCATGGCGCTCACGCACGCCACCTTCCCGGGCGGCGTCGCGGCGGCGATCCTCGGCGTGAACGTCGTCCTCGGGGCGGGCGTCATGGGGCTCGCGCTCGTCGGCCTCATGGCGTGGCTCTCGACGATCCGCCGCCAGGGCCGCCAGGTCGCCGCCGGCGTCATCCTCTCCTTCGGCTACGCGCTCGGCATGGTGCTCATGTCGCTCGCGCCCGGCCTCACGACGAAGGTCGACGCCTTCCTCACGGGCTCGATCCTCTCGATCCCGCCGGCGAACCTGCTCCTGCTCGAGATCCTCCTCGGGCTCGTCGTCGCCGCGTACCTCGCCTTCGGCAAGGAGCTCCTCTTCTCGAGCTTCGACCGCCGCGGCTACCAGGCGGCCGGCTACGCGGAGGGGGCGACGGATCTCGCCGTCCTCGCGATCATCGCCGGCGCGGTCGTCGCCGCCATGCCCGCCATCGGCTCGATCCTCGCCATCGCGATGATCGCGGCCCCCGCGGCGGCCGCCCGCCTGCTCACCCGGCGCATCGGGCGGATGCTCGCGCTCTCGGTGCTCTTCGGCGTCGCCGCCGCGCTCCTGGGCCTCTGGGCCTCGCGCGCCCTCGACCTCGCCGCAGGCGGCGCGATGGCGCTCGCGGCGGCCGCGATCTACCTCGCGGCGCTCGGGCTCAGCCGCGTGCTGCCGGGGGAGCGGGAGCGCCGGGATGGCGGCCAGGAGCGCGCGCTCGAGCAGGAGCCCGCCTCGCCCGCGGAGGCCCCGCCTTCCGCCGACGGCGGAACCGCGCCCCTCGCCCGGGCATCCGCCTAGGCTTGACGGCAGGAGGACACGCGACATGACGAACCACGCCGCGCCGGCCCCGGCCGAGGCGCCCGCCGAGCAGGCCCCCGTCCGCCGGAACACCTGGCAGAAGGAGGCCGTGCGGGAGGCGCTCGCCGCGTCGGGCCGCTTCGTCTCCGCGCAGGCCCTCCACGCCGCCCTCTCCGAGCGCGGCACGAAGATCGGCCTCGCCACCGTCTACCGCGCCCTCTCCGCCCTCGCCGAGGCGGGGGAGGCCGACTCGCTGCAGTCCGGCGGCGGCGAGGCGCTCTACCGGCTCTGCGACATGGAGTCGCACCACCACCACCTCATCTGCCGCTCCTGCGGGCGCGCCGAGGAGATCCAGGCGGAGCCGGTCGAGCGCTGGGCCTCGGAGGTCGCGGCCGCGCACGGCTTCAGCGATCCGCGCCACATCGTCGACGTCTTCGGCATCTGCCCGGAGTGCGCGGCGGCCGCGAAGTAGCCTCCGCCGACGGCATCCGCGCCTCGTGACACGCCCTTGCGGCGCCTTCCGCCGACCGCGTAGGCTCGACCCTTGGTGCGTTCTGGGTTCCCCTCGGAGCGACACCGCGGGAACACCGGCCCGATGCCGGCATCCCGCAGACAAGAGATCTTGGGTGGTCCCGTCCGGGGCCACGGTATCGATGGAGGAAGCTATGGCCGCAGTGTGCCAGGTGACCGGAGCCCAGCCCGGGTTCGGTCACACGATCTCGCACTCGCACCGCCGCACCAAGCGCCGGTTCGACCCGAACATCCAGAAGAAGACGTACTACGTCCCCTCGCTCAAGCGGAACGTCACGCTCACGCTCTCGGCGAAGGGCATCAAGGTCATCGACGCCCGCGGCATCGAGGCCGTCGTCGCGCAGCTCATGGCGAAGGGGGTCAAGCTCTAATGGCGAAGAAGGCCCAGGACGTCCGTCCGATCATCAAGCTCCGCTCCACCGCGGGCACCGGCTACACGTACGTGACGAAGAAGAACCGTCGCAACACCCCCGACCGTCTCGTCCTCAAGAAGTACGACCCGGTGATCCGCAAGCACGTCGAATTCCG
The DNA here is from genome assembly GCA_910822395.1 of Pseudoclavibacter triregionum. Classification (GTDB taxonomy): domain Bacteria; phylum Actinomycetota; class Actinomycetes; order Actinomycetales; family Microbacteriaceae; genus Pseudoclavibacter; species Pseudoclavibacter triregionum. The sequence goes on along the minus strand of OU365335.1, from coordinate 745,792 downwards.
AGAGGAGCGCTAAGCATGGCCAAGAAGAGCAAGATCGCCAAGAACGAGCAGCGCAAGGCCATCGTCGAGCGCTACGCCGAGCGCCGCGCGGAGCTCAAGAAGCAGCTCATCGACCCGAACGGCACCGACGAGTCGCGCGAGGAGGCCCGCGTGGCCCTCCAGAAGCTCCCCCGCGACGCCTCGCCCGTTCGCGTCCGCAACCGCGACTCGATCGACGGCCGCCCCCGCGGCGTCCTCACGAAGTTCGGCGTCTCGCGCGTCCGCTTCCGTGACATGGCGCACCGCGGCGAGCTCCCCGGCATCACGAAGTCGAGCTGGTAAGCACGCAGCATCCGTCAGCGGCGGGGTCCTTCGGGGCCCGCCGCTGTCGCGTTCTCGGGCGGACGGCCGGCCGCAGGCCCCCTAGCCGACGACGGTGTCGCAGCGGCTCACGTAGACGAGGCCGCCGCGGCCCTCGAAGGTCCCGTATTCGACGACGCCGTCCGATTCCGCGGGGATCGCGACGGCGCCCTCGGCGACGCCGCGCGGCGTCGCCGAGCCGAGGCCCGCGGCGGCGAAGGCGGCGGCCGCCTCCTCGACGGACGGCTCGTCACCCTGCGGCCGCGAGATCGCGAGCGTGCGGACGCCCTCCGCCGCGCCCTCCGCGCAGGCCGTGTGGATCCGCACCTCGGGCCGCGACCACGCGCCGCCGAGCGCCGCGGCGGCCGCGTCGAGCTCGGGGTAGGTGCCGTGGCTCACCGGACCGAGCGTGCCCTGCGGGCCGCCGGATCCCGAGGAGCCCGCGCCGGCGGATGACGGCGACGAGCTCGCGGCGGACGTCCCGGCTGCGGCCCCGCCGCCGCCCTGCCCGCCCGAGCAGCCGAGCAGCGCGAGGGCGAGGAGCATCGAGAGCCCGGACGCCGCGCCGAGGCGGGCGGCCCCGCGCGGCATGCCCGTCCCTCGCGTCATCCCCACCACACGATGATGCACCCCGAGAGGCTCGCGCAGGAGAGCGCGGCGAGGGCGGCGGCGCCGAGGGTGCGGCGGTTGATGGTCGCCTTCGTTCGACTGGTGCGCGCAGGTCGTCTCATGCCCGGCAGGCTAGGCGCGGGTGCTGGGCGGGGCGGCGAGAGGGCGGTGAAGGAGCGAAGGGCCCACGACGCGCATCCCGCGCGGGTCCGCCGCCCAGGTCATCCGACCGGGCGAGAACCCCGGAACCACGCGGAATCCGGCGCCGAATCCGGCGAATCGCCTGCGAAAATGGGCGAAATCCTCGGAAATCGCGGCGTGTTCCGCGGAATTGCGCGGATCCCGCGAGCCCCGCCGGTAGCGTGACGACCGTGCGCCCACCCCGTGTGGGCGTCGGGAACCGCGGAACCATGCGGATCCCGGCCGCCGCAAGGCGGAGCACCCAAGCGAACGCCCGCCGTGTCGGGCAACCGTCCGAGGAGGACACATGGCAGACAAGACCGTGAACAAGACCGAGCTCGTCGCTGAGATCGCCGGCGCCACCGACCTCTCGCAGGCCGAGGTCTCGCGCGTCATCGACGCGTTCTTCAGCTCGCTCGCCGCGCACGCCGCCAAGGGCGTCAAGGTCTCGATCCCCGGCTGGATGGCCGTCGAGCAGACCCAGCGCGCCGCCCGCACGGGCCGCAACCCGCAGACGGGCGAGGCGATCCAGATCGCCGCGTCGAAGGGCGTGAAGATCACGGCCGGCTCGAAGCTCAAGGCCGCCGTCAAGTAGCCTCCGGCGCTTCCGCAGCGCGGGCCGTCTCCTCCGGGAGGCGGCCCGCGCTCGTCTGCGGGCGCGGGCGGGGCTCCGCGGCGAGGCCCGCGTAGGCTGGAGGCACCATGCCCTCGTCCTCGACTCCGGCGGGCTCGACGTCCGCGACGGCGGATCGCGCCCCCAAGCGCCCGCAGCCCAAGCGCACCGCGACCCGGAAGCGCCAGAGCGCCCCGGCGGGCGACCCGAACGTCGGCTGGCCGAGCCCCGAGCTCAGCGCGCGCCTGCTGCGCTGGGGCCCCATCGCCCTCGCCGTCGCCGCCTTCCTCGCCCTCTGGCTCGCCCTCGCCATCGGCGGCGGCGCCCGCCCGCTCGCGGTCGCCGACCCGGGTCCGGTCGTCATGATCGGCGTCCCGATCTCGCGGATGCTCTGGAACCTCGCCGCCGCGGTCACGATCGGCTCCCTCGTCACCGCGACCTGGGTCGTCTCCCGCGACGAGCCCGAGTTCGAGCGCGCCATGCGCCTCGCCGGCGGCGCGGCCGCCGCCTGGGTCGTCATCACGCTCGGGACGATCCTCCTCGCCTTCCTCCAGATCACGAACCTGCCCTTCTCGACCGGCCCCGGCTTCGGCGAGCAGCTCTGGTTCTTCCTTACGACCATCGAGGTGGGCCGCAACTGGCTCATGGCGCTCGTGATGATCGCCATCCTCTCGACGCTCGCCTTCGCCGTGCGCTCGTCCTGGGGCGTCGGCCTCACGACCGTCTTCGGCCTCCTCTGCCTCTGGCCGCTCGCCTCGCAGGGCCACGCCGCGGGCGCCGCGGGCCACGAGACGGCCGTCGGCAGCCTCACACTCCACTACACGGGCGCCGCCGTCTGGCTCGGCGGGCTCCTCGTCGTCGCGCTCCTCGCGCCGCGGATGCCGGGCCTGCGCCGCCTCGCCATGCTCGAGCGCTACTCGAGCCTCGCCCTCCTGAGCTTCATCGTCGTCGCCTTCTCGGGAGTCGTCTCCTCGATCGTCAACCTCGGCTCATGGAGCGCCCTCGGCACGGGCTACGGGGAGATCATCCTGCTCAAGGCGGCCGTGCTCGCGGTGCTCGGCGTGCTCGGCGCCCTCCAGCGCCGCCGCCTCATCGACGCCATGCGCGAGCGCGCCACGAAGCGCGAGAGCACCGCCCGCCCGCTCGTGTGGCTGCTCGTGCTCGAGCTCGGCGTCATGGGCGTCGTCGCGGGCCTCGCCGCTGCCCTCGGCCGCACGCCGACCCCGGTGACGCAGGTCACGGGCGCCGAGCTCGCCGACCCGACGCCCGCGCAGATCCTCACGGGGGAGCTCCACCCGCCGGAGTTCACCTTCGTGCGCCTGTTCACCGAGTGGCGCTTCGACCCGATCTGGACGCTCCTCTGCCTCCTCGGGCTCTTCTTCTACCTCGCCGGCGTGCGCCGCCTCGCGAAGCGCGGCGACCGCTGGCCGATCGGCCGCACGATCTGCTTCATCGTCGGCGACCTGCTCCTGCTATGGCTCGTGAACGGCGCCCTCGTCGTCTACGGCAAGTTCATGTTCAGCCACCACATGGTCGAGCACATGATCCTCACCATGCTCATCCCGATCTTCCTCGGGATGAGCGGGCCGATCACGCTCCTCCTGCGCGCCGTGAAGCCCCGCCGCGACGGCTCGATGGGCACGCGCGAGTGGGCGCTCAAGGCCGTCCACTCGAAGTGGGGCGAGTTCGTCTCGCACCCGATCACGGCCGGCGTCATGTTCGCCGGGTCGCTGCTCACCTTCTATTACACGCCGCTGTTCCGCTGGGCGGTCACCGACCACGTCGGCCACATGTGGATGATCGCCGACTTCCTCACCGTCGGGTACCTCTTCGTCTCATCGCTCATCGGCGTGGATCCCGTGAAGCGCGCTCCCTACCCGATGCGGCTCATCTCGCTCGTGCTCGTCATGACCTTCCACGCCTTCTTCGGCCTCAGCCTCATGACCGGCCAGGGCCTGCTCGTGGCCGACTGGTTCGGCAACATGGGCCGGACGTGGGGGCCGAGCCCGCTGCTCGACCAGCAGCAGGGCGGCGCGGCCGCGTGGGGCATCGGCGAGTTCCCGACGGTCATCCTCGCCGTCGTCGTCGCGATGCAGTGGGCCCGCCGCGACAACCGCGAGGCGAAGCGCCGCGACGCGCGCGTCGAGAAGGCGGGGGAGGACGCCGAGCTCGAGGCGTACAACGCGCGCCTGCGCCACCTCGCCGAGCTCGACGCGAAGCGCGCCGCCGTGCACCGCGGCGAGGCGCTGCCGGAGGAGACGACGGAGCACACCGCGGAGACGGCGAAGCCCGCCGCGGAGGACGCGGCCGCGCCGGAGCCGCGCGCGTGACGATCACCCTCACCCCCGAGCAGCAGGCCGTCTTCGACGCGATCGAGACGACGACCGAGCACCTCTTCGTGACCGGCCGCGCCGGCACCGGAAAGTCGACGCTGCTCAACCACCTCGCGTGGCACACCTCGAAGCAGATCGTCATCGCGGCGCCGACGGGCGTCGCGGCGCTCAACGTGGGCGGGCAGACCATCCACTCGCTCTTCAAGCTGCCGATCGGCGTCATCGGCGACGGCGCGATCGAGCAGCGCTCCGAGGTGCGCAAGCTCCTCCAGCGCATCGACACCCTCGTCGTCGACGAGATCTCGATGGTGTCGGCCGACCTCATGGACGCCATCGACCGCTCGCTCCGGCAGGCCAGGCAGCGCCCGGCGGAGGCGTTCGGCGGATGCCAGGTCGTCATGTTCGGCGATCCGTTCCAGCTCTCGCCCGTGCCGCCGAGCGACCCCGACGAGCGCGCGTACTTCGACGACACGTACCGCTCGCTCTGGTTCTTCGACGCGAAGGTGTGGCGCGACGCCGAGCTGCGGATCTACGCGCTCCGCGAGATCCACCGGCAGCACGACGACGAGTACAAGCAGATCCTCAACGCCGTCCGGTACGGCCAGGTGACGGCCGAGATGGCGCACCGCCTCAACACCGTCGGCGCCCGCCCGGCCCCCGAGGACGGCGTCATCACCCTCGCCACCCGCAACGACCGCGTGGCCCGCATCAACGCGCAGCGCCTCGACCGCCTGCCCGGATCGTCGATGACCGCGCGCGCCGAGATCTCCGGCGACTTCGGCTCGAACCGCAACTACCCGGCCGAGGAGGAGCTCGACCTCAAGGTCGGCGCGCAGGTGATGTTCCTCCGCAATGACGCCGACGGGCGCTGGGTGAACGGCTCGATCGGCGAGGTCACGCGCATCGACCGCACCGTCTACGTCGAGATCGACGGCGAGGAGCACGAGGTCGAGCCGCTCGTGTGGGAGAAGCTCAAGTACTCGTACTCGCCCTTCACGAAGGAGCTGAAGCGCGAGGTCGTGGGGGAGTTCACGCAGTTCCCGCTGCGGCTCGCGTGGGCGGTGACGATCCACAAGTCGCAGGGCAAGACGTACGACCGGGCGATCGTCGACCTCGGGAACGGCGCGTTCAGCCCGGGGCAGACGTACGTCGCGCTCTCGCGGATCCGCTCGCTTGAGGGGCTCTACCTCGAGCGTCCGCTCGCGCCGCGCGACATCTTCGTCGACGAGCACGTCATGCGCTTCATGGCGGGGATCGCCGAGGCGCAGCAGCGGCAGCGGGAGGCCGCCGCACCCCCGCCGGAGGGCGCCTGAGTCGCCCGCGACACGCCGTGCGAGCGAATCGCCCCGATCCGGGAATAGCGTCGAGGGGACGTTGGTTGTACCCGCAAGCAACGACCGCGTTCGGCATCCCGCCGGGCCACATCCCTGGAGGCATCCCATGACGCAGCAGATCCCCGCCGGCACCTGGAACATCGACCCGACCCACAGCACCGTCTCGTTCACCGTCCGCCACCTCGCCATCTCGAAGGTGAAGGGCGCGTTCGAGCAGTTCGAGGGCGTCATCACGACCGGCGAGACCGCCGAGCAGTCGTCGGTGCGCGCCTCGGTCGAGGTCGCCTCGGTGAACACGAACCAGGCCCAGCGCGACGAGCACCTCCGCTCGGGCGAGTTCTTCAAGGCCGAGGAGTTCCCGCAGCTCACCTTCGTCTCGACCGCGGTGCGCCAGGACGGCGACGAGCTCGAGGTCACGGGCGACCTCACGATGCGCGGCGTGACGAAGCAGGTCACCTTCGAGGTCGAGCCCGGCGGCGTCATCGTCGACGGCTACGGCCAGACGAAGCTCGGGTTCGAGGCCTCCGCGAAGGTCAACCGCAAGGAGTTCGGCATCGAGTGGAACGCCCCGCTCGAGGCCGGCGGCCTCACGCTCGGCGACGAGGTGAAGATCGAGCTCGACATCCAGGCCGTGCTCGCCCAGTAGCCGTTCCCGAACGCCGAGTCGCCGCGAGCGTCCCCCCGCGCCTCGCTATGCTCGGCCTCTGGTCCCCCGGCCGGGGCGGATCCGGTGAGCATCGCCCGCCCCGACGACCAGACCAGCCCGAACGGGCGTCCGCATCCCCCGCGGACGCCCGTTCGGTGCGCTCGGGCCGGCTCCAGCCCGCGGTGACGAGGTCGTGGACGGGTCCGGGCGCTCCCGTCGCCGACCGCGGGGCGAACTTCCCAGCCCACCCGCGGCGCCGCGCGCCTACGCTCCCGGCATGACCCGCCTCCGCCGCACGAGCGCCGCCCAGTCCGGATGGTCGCGCCGCCGGGCCGGGCGCGGCTTCACGTACCTCGACGAGCACGGCGAGAAGCTCGCCAAGGCGGACGTCGAGCGCGTGAAGTCCCTCGCCATCCCGCCCGCCTGGACCGACGTGTGGATCTGCCCCCACGAGAACGGCCACCTCCAGGCGGTCGGCACCGACGAGGCCGGGCGCCGCCAGTACCTGTACCACCCCGAATGGCGGCTCCGCCGCGACCGCGCGAAGTTCCGCCGCGTCATCCAGGTCGCCGAGGAGCTGCCCGACGCGCGCCGCCGCATCGCGGCCGACCTCGAGCTCGAGGGGATGCCGCTCGACCGCGCCCGCGCGGCCGCCGTCCGCCTCATCGACCTCGGCTGCTTCCGCATCGGCGGAGACGCCTACGCCGACGCGAACGGCTCCTACGGACTCACCACGCTCGAGCGCCGGCACGTCCATCGCCGCGGTGACGCGCTCGTCTTCGCCTTCCGCGGCAAGAGCGGCATCGAGCACTCCATCGAGGTCGCCGACGAGCGCGCGATCGCCGCGATCGAGGCGATGCGGAAGCGGCGAGGCGGCGACCGCCTCTTCGCCTACCGCGAGGGGAAGGCCTGGCGCGTGCTCGACGCCGCGGCCGTCAACGCGTACCTCTCGGAGGTCTTCGAGGGCGACCTCACGGCGAAGGACTTCCGCACCTGGCACGCGACCGTACGCGCCGCCTGCTCGCTCGCGCTCACCGAGGAGGCCGGGGTGACGAAGGCGTCGCGGAACAGGGCCATGCGGGCCGCGGCGGTCGAGGTCTCCGACTACCTCGGCAATACGCCCACCGTCGCGAGATCGTCGTACATCGATCCGCGCGTCTTCGACCGCTACGAGGAGGGCCGGACGATCGACCCCCACGACGCCCTCGACGCGGGCGACGGCGGCGAGGGCCAGCATCGCGCCGAGCGCGCGGTGCTCGCCCTGCTCGCGGCGTAGCTGGGCGGTTGCCGCCGAGCCGGCGTGCCGACGGGGCCTTCCGGTCGTGGCAGGGATGGAGGGGCTGACGGGAATCGAACCCGCGCTGTCTGCTTGGGAAGCAGAAGTTCTGCCATTGAACTACAGCCCCATGCCGGCCTCGCGACCGGCTCGGGGAAGTCTACCTGCCCCGAACCCGCGGCCCAAGTGCACGCTCTACGCTGAGCGCATGCTCTTCAGCGACCGCGATCTCCGCGCCGGCATCGAGTCCGGGCGCGTCGGCCTCGACCCCTTCGACCCGAAGGCGATCCAGCCCGCCTCGATCGACGTGCGCCTCGACCGGTACTTCCGGCTCTTCGACAACCACCGCTACCCCTCGATCGACCCCGCCGAGGAGCAGCCCGAGCTCACCCGCCTCGTCGAGGTGAAGCCCGACGAGCCGTTCATCCTCCACCCGGGCGAGTTCGTGCTCGCCTCGACCTTCGAGCAGGTGACGCTCGGGGACGACGTCGCCGCGCGCCTCGAGGGCAAGAGCTCGCTCGGACGCCTCGGCCTGCTCACCCACTCGACCGCCGGCTTCATCGACCCGGGCTTCCAGGGGCACGTCACGCTCGAGCTCTCGAACGTCGCGACGCTGCCGATCAAGCTCTGGCCCGGCATGAAGATCGGGCAGCTCTGCTTCTTCCGGCTCACGAGCGCCGCCGAGATCCCGTACGGCTCGGCGCAGACGCAGTCGCGGTACTTCGGGCAGCGGGGGCCGACGGCGTCGCGCTCGTTCCAGAACTTCTCGAAGGTCGACGTGTCGGTGACGGACGCGGGGGCGCGGGGCGAGTAGGCCTCCGGCGGAGACGCGTCCTGCGGCTGCTCCTCGGTCACCCGCAGGGTGTTGAAAACAGGTCTCGATTGGTCGCCTGACCTGGGTTTTCCCAGCCTTGCCCACGGTGTCGAGTTCACCTGCCGTCGCTAGCCTCGGAGAGGCCGACGACCGCTGCCGCTCGTGCAGGCCGGTCGACCGCTTCGGCGCTGCGATCCGAGCTCGAGGGAGAAACTCGATCATGAAGGCACTCGTCTACCACGGCCCCGGCAAGAAGGCGTGGGAGGAGGTCCCGGCCCCCCAGATCCTCGCCCCCACGGACGCGATCGTGAAGATCGACACGACCACGATCTGCGGCACCGACCTCCACATCCTCGGCGGCGACGTCCCGGCCGTCACCGACGGCCGCATCCTCGGCCACGAGGGCGTCGGCCACGTCATCGCCGTCGGCGACTCCGTGAACAACTTCAAGGTCGGCGACCGCGTCATCGTCTCCTGCATCACGAAGTGCGGCGTCTGCGAGTACTGCCAGAAGGGCTTCCCGGACCACTGCCAGTCGAACGAGGCCGGCGTGGGCTGGATCCTCGGCCACATGATCGACGGCACGCTCGCCGAGCAGGTGCGCGTCCCCTTCGCCGACGGCTCGCTCCACCACGTCCCGGACCACGTCACCGACGAGCAGGCCGTCTTCCTCTCGGACTCGCTCCCCACCGGCTACGAGGTCGGCGTCCTCGCCGGCCAGGTCCGCCCCGGTGACGTCGTCGCCGTCGTCGGCGCCGGCGCCGTCGGCCTCTCGGCCATCATGACGACCCGCCTCTGGGGCGCCTCGAAGGTCATCGCCATCGACACGAACGAGTTCCGCCTCGAGAAGGCGAAGGAGTTCGGCGCGACCGACGTCATCATGTCGGGCGAGAACACGCGCGACGAGGTCATGAAGCTCACCGACGGCCTCGGCGTCGACGTCGCCATGGAGGCGGTCGGCTACCCGCAGACGCTCCTCCTCGCCTGCTCGCTCGTGCGCCCCCGCGGCCACATCGCGAACCTCGGCGTCCACGGCAAGCCGGTCGAGATCCCGCTCGACACGATGTGGATCTCGAACACGACCCTCACGATGGGCCTCGTCGACGCGACGTCGACGGCCACCCTCCTCAAGATGGTCGCCGCCGGCAGCCTCCCCTCGGAGAAGATGGGCACCCACACCTTCAAGCTCGACGAGGTCGAGAAGGCCTGGGACGTCTTCGCGAACGCCGCCGACGAGAAGGCCCTCAAGGTCGTCCTCAAGGCGTAGCGCCAGCCGCATCGCGCGAAGGCCGGTCCCGTCCGCTCGGCGGGGCCGGCCTCCGCCGTCCGGCCAGGCTTCCCGCGCGAGGGCCCGCGCGTCTACAGTGCCTCTGTGACCTCAGACGGCCATGCCTCGCGGCCACCCGCCCGACGCTCCGGATCCGCCCTCGCCCTGCGCCACCGCGCGCCGAAGGTGCGACGATCCGCCGACGGCACGAGCCTGCGGGTCGGATGGCATCCGCGGCCGGCGCAGACCGTCGCGATGGCGTTCGCGCTCATCATCCTCGCCGGCACCACGCTGCTCATGCTCCCGATCTCGGCCGCCGGGGAGCCCGCGACGTTCGTGCAGGCGCTCTTCGTCGCGACGAGCTGCGTCTGCGTCACGGGCCTCAGCCCCGTCGACACGGCCACCTTCTGGAGCCCGTTCGGGCAGGCCGTCATGATGGTGCTCATCCAGGTCGGCGGCTTCGGCATCATGACCTTCATGTCGATCATCGGCATCGGGTTCGCGCGTCGGATGAGCCTCTCCCAGCGGCTCGCCTCCTCCGCCGAGGCCCGCACGGTGGACTTCGACGACGCGAAGGCCGTCGTGCTCGGCGTGCTCCGCATCACGGCGATCGTCGAGGGGACGATCGCCGTCCTGCTCTTCCTGAGCTTCTGGCTCCTCCACGGGAAGGCCGTCGGGGAGGCGCTCTGGCTCGGGGTCTTCCACGCGATCTCGTGCTTCAACAACGCCGGCTTCGCGCTCTTCAGCGACAACATGATGGGCTTCGTCTCCGACCCGACGATCTGCCTGCCGATCTGCGCCGGCATCATCATCGGCGGCCTCGGCTTCCCGACGATCCTGCAGATCCGCAAGCACGGGCTGCGCACGCGCGGATGGTCGATCACGACGCGCATGGCGCTCGTCATGACGCCGGTCCTCCTCGTCGCCGGCTGGCTCGGCGTCGCCGTCCGCGAGTGGGAGCGCCCCGAGACCCTCGGCGGCCTCGATGTCGGCACGCGTCTGCTCGCCTCCTTCTTCACCTCGGTGCAGACCCGCACGGCCGGCTTCAACTCGATCGACATGGGCGCGCTCGATCCCGTCACGATGCTCGGGATGGACGTGCTCATGTTCATCGGCGCCGCCCCCGCGGGCACCGCCGGCGGCATCAAGCTCACGACCTTCCTCGTCATGCTCGCCTACGTGTGGGCGGAGATCCGCGGATCGCAGCGGGTGCACCTCTTCGGCAAGACCATGCCGCAGGGCGCGCTCCAGCAGGCGATCACCGTCGGGCTGCTCGGGGCCGGGACGGTCGGGACGGGCGTCCTCGTGCTCGTGAGCACGACCGAGGCGAGCCTCTCCGCGTCCCTCTTCGAGGTGATCTCCGCCTACGGCACGGTCGGCCTCTCGGCGAACCTCACCGGGACGCTGCCGCCGCACGCGCTCGCGCTGCTCGTCCTCATCATGTTCATCGGCCGCCTCGGCCCGCTCACCATCGGCATCGCGCTCGCCCAGGCGCGGCATCCCCTCCCGTACGACCTTCCCGAAGAGAGGCCCCTCATTGGCTAGCTTCCCCTGGAGCGCGGGCGCCCGCGCGAAGTCCATCGCCCTCGACGACGCCGTGTGCGTCATCGGGCTCGGGCGCTTCGGCTCGGCCCTCGCCCTCGAGCTCATGGCCGACGGCGTCGAGGTGCTCGGCATCGACGCGAACCACGACCACGTCCAGGCGCTCGACGGGCAGCTCACCCACGTCGTCCGCGCCGACTCGACGAAGGAGGAGACGTTGCGGGCGCTCTCGGTGCACGAGTTCTCGCGCGTCGTCGTCGCGATCGGCTCCGATCTGCAGTCGTCGATCCTCACCACCTCGCTGCTGCTGAAGTTCGGCGTGCCGAGCATCTGGGCGAAGGCGGTGAGCGCCCAGCACGGCGAGATCCTCCAGCAGCTCGGCGTCGAGCACGTCGTCTACCCGGAGAGCGATATGGGGCGCCGAGTCGCCCACCTCGTGCGCTTCGCGCTGCAGGACTTCATCGAGATCGGCGACGACTTCGTGTTCGTGAAGAACCGGCCGCCGAAGGCGGCGATCGGCCTGCCGCTCGGCGATCTCGAGCTGCGGCGGCGCTACGGCGTCTCGATCACGGCCGTGAAGAAGCCGGGGCGCGCGTGGACCGTCGCGCAGTCGAACACCGTGCTCGGCTCGGACGACCTCGTGCTCGTGGCCGGGACGAAGCGCGAGACGGAGGCGTTCACGCGGCTCGAGGGGGCCGGGGATGCGGGGAGCGCGGGCGGATCGGTGTAGCCGGCCCAGGGGAGCGGCCGGGAGGCCGCGACAGCTCTCCGCAGGCCCGGGCCGCGCGAGGCCCCGCCGGTAGACTCGAGGCCGATGTCCCCCACGCGCGCCGAGCCCGGCACGGGCGATCTCGCCCGCACTCCCTCGAACCGCGACCTCGCCCGCTGGCGCAAGTACCTGGCCAACGAGCGCGCCGAGGCCGCGGTCTATCGCGACCTCGCGGCCCGCCGCGACGGCGAGGAGCGCGAGATCTTCCTCCGCCTCGCCGAGGCCGAGGGCCGCCACGAGGAGCACTGGCGCCGCCTGCTCGGCCCCGCCGCCGAGAAGACCGTCGCGCCCGACTTCTCCACCCGCCTGTTCGGCCTCTTCGCCCGCCGCTTCGGCTCGGTGTTCGTGCTCGCGCTCATGCAGCAGGCCGAGGCCCGCTCGCCGTACGCGAGCGAGGGCGACGCGACGCCGCAGATGGCCGCCGACGAGCGCATCCACGAGGAGGTCGTGCGCGGCCTCGCCGAGCGCTCCCGCTCGCGGATGTCCGGGATGTTCCGCGCCGCCGTGTTCGGCGCGAACGACGGCCTCGTCTCGAATCTCGCGCTCGTGCTCGGCGTCGGCGCGACCGGCGTCCCCACGAGCTACGTGCTCGCCACGGGCATCGCGGGCCTCCTCGCCGGCGCGCTCTCGATGGGCGCGGGCGAGTACGTGTCGGTGCGATCGCAGCGCGAGCTCCTCGAGGCGTCCGCCCCGAACCCCGAGACCGGCTCGTGCGTGCCGCGCCTCGACGTCGACGCGAACGAGCTCGCCCTCGTCTACCGCGCCCGCGGGCTCAGCGAGGAGGAGGCGAACGCGCGCGCGGAGCGGATGTTCCGCCTCCAGGGCCGCGACCCCGACTCCGGCCCCATCGCCGTGCCGCACGAGGGCGAGCACGAGGAGCTCGGCACGGCGTGGACCGCCGCGATCTCGAGCTTCTGCTTCTTCGCGATCGGCGCGCTCATCCCGGTGCTGCCGTACCTGTTCGGGATGTCCGGGCTCGCGGCGATCATCGTCTCGGCGATCGTCGTCGGCCTCGCGCTCCTGCTCACGGGCGGCATCGTCGGCGTCCTCTCCGGCACGACGCCGTGGAAGCGGGCCCTGCGTCAGCTGCTCATCGGCTACGGCGCGGCGGCCGTCACGTACGTGCTCGGCCTCGCGTTCGGCGGGGCGGTCGGCGGCTAGCGGTGCCGATCCCGGACTTCGTCGTCGCGCTCCGCGAGCGCATCGGGCACGACCCGCTCTGGCTGCCCGGCTCGACCGCCGTCGTGCTGCGCCGGATGGCCGATCCCTCGGCCCCGATCGACGGCGCCTCCGCCGAGGAGCTCGAGGTGCTCCTCGTGCACCGCAGCGACAACGGCAACTGGGCGCCCGTCACCGGCATCGTCGACCCGGGCGAGCACCCCTCGACGACGGCGGCGCGCGAGGCGATGGAGGAGGCGCAGGTCGAGATCGACGTCGAGCGGCTCACGCTCCTCTCGGTCACCGAGCAGGTCACCCACGCGAACGGCGACCAGGCGCAGTACCTCGACCTCACCTTCCGCTGCCGCTGGATCGCAGGGGAGGGGGCCGTCGGCGACGACGAGTCGACCGAGGTCGCCTGGTATCCGGTCGCGGCGCTCCCGCCGATGCGCGAGGACCTCGCCTACCGCATCCGCTCGGCCGTCGCCGGCGGCCCCGAGTGCGAGCTCCTCGCCGATCGCCGGATCCGCACCGCCTCGGCGTAGCGCCGGCTCCTCGCCATCGGCATGCGGGCGGTTGACGAGGCGCCGATGGCGCCGTCTCGAGAGCGCCGGCTGCCCCGACACCCGGGAATCCCCGCCATCCGCCCCGCGTTGCCATCGTCATGACCGTCGCGCCCGCGCTGCCCCCGCTCTCCGTCCTCGACCTCGTCACCGTGAGCGAGGACGCCACGACCGCGAGCGCGATCGCCGATTCGAAGCGCCTCGTCGACGCCGCCGACCGCCTCGGCTACCGCCGCTACTGGGTCGCCGAGCACCACAACACCGAGCTCGTCGCCTCGACCTCGCCCGCCGTCCTCCTCGCCCACCTCGGGCAGGGCACCGAGCGCATCCGCCTCGGATCCGGCGGCGTCATGCTCCCGAACCACTCGCCGCTCATCGTCGCCGAGCAGTTCCAGCTGCTCGAGGCGATGTTCCCTGGACGCATCGACCTCGGCCTCGGCCGCGCGCCCGGCACCGACCCCATCACGGCCGCCGCCGTCCGGGGATCTCTCGGGCAGCGCTCCGTCGAGGACTTTCCGCAGCACGTCGTCGAGGTGCTCGGGCTCGTCGGCGAGCGCCGACCCGAGCACGACGCCGACTGGCTGCGCCGCATCCGCGCGACGCCCGCCCCGGCCGAGGGCGTCGCCCCTGAGGTGTGGGTGCTCGGCTCGAGCCTCTTCGGTGCCGAGCTCGCCGCCGCCCTCGGCCTCCCGTACGCCTACGCGAACCACTTCGGGATGGGCGCGAACCCGGTCTCGCCGGTCGAGCACTACCGCCGCCACTACACGCCGTCCGAGCGCTGGCCCGAGCCGAAGGTGCTCATGTCGGCGAGCGTCATCGTCGCCGAGGACATGGAGGAGGCGCGGCGCCTCGCCTTGCCGAGCCGCATCGCCTCGTGGGAGATCCGGATGGGCCGGCCCAAGCGCGTCCTCTCGCCCGAGCACGCAGCCGAGACGGCCGCGCGCATCGTCGATCGCGAGCTCTTCAACCGGATCCCCGGCACCCAGCTGCTCGGCCCGGCCGCGCAGGTCGCCCGCCAGCTTGCGGAGCTTGCTGAGCGCACGGGCGCCGACGAGCTCCTCCTCGCCGCGACGACGTACGACATCCAGACCCGGATCGACACCCTCGAGGCCCTCGCGCCCTACCTGCCGGCCGAATAGCCCGGCGTCGGCCCACGCAACTGCGCGAAATACGGGGGTCCGAGGGGGATATCCCCTCGGACCCCCGTATTTCGCGCAGTTAGGCGGCCGACGCGGCGGAACGGGCGCGCCGACGGACTGGGAGACTGGGGTCGTGCCGAGCCCCAGCGAGCAGACCCCCGACGCCCACGCCTTCGACGACCCGCGCGACGCGCCCGAGAGCGGCGACGCCGCGGCGCTCGCCGAGCTGAGGGAGCTGCTCGTCCGCGCCCGCTTCGACGTCGACGGCACCGAGGGCCTCCTCGGCGCCGAGGCCGCCGAGGCCATGCACCGCGACCTCTTCGTCCCCGCCGAGCGCGCCCTCGCCCAGGCCCCCGAGCGCGGCGGCCACCTCGGCGCGCTCATCGAGCTGCTCCTCCTCGGCGTCCCCGTCGAGCCCGCCCGCGTCCCCGCCCTCCCGCTCCTCGAGCGCCTCCGCCTCGCCGAGCAGACCGAGCTGCCGACGGGCGAGGGCGAGCGCTGGGCCGTCGCCCTCGCCGACCTGCGCCCCTACGAGGCCGACGGCGCGACCTGGTGGATCGCCTCCGACCTCGGCGGCGCCCAGCTCGGCGAGCGCGCCGCCCGGGGCCTCGGCCGCGAGGCATCCCTGCGCCGCGACCACGTCGTCGGCATCGGCCCCGCCACGACGATGCTCGCCCAGCTCACCCCGCGCGAGCCCGTCGCCCGCGCCTTCGACCTCGGCGTCGGCATGGGCGTCCAGACGATGCACCTGCTCTCACACGCCGAGCACGTCACCGCGACCGACATCTCGGCCCGCGCCCTCGCCTTCGCCCGCTTCAACCTCCTGCTCAACGCGCCCGCCCTCGGCCTCGACCCCGAGCGCCTCGAGGATCGCGTCGCCCTCAGGCTCGGCTCGATGCTCGAGCCCGTCGCCGGCGAGCGCTTCGACCTCGTCGTCTCGAACCCGCCCTTCGTCATCACCCCGCGCCGCGCGTCCGAGACGGCGGCAGCCCGCTTCACCTACCGGGACGGGGGCGCCGAGGGCGACCGGATCGTGCACGACCTCGTGACCGGGCTGCCGGGCATCCTCGAGCCGGGCGGCCGAGCCTGCATGCTCGGCAACTGGGAGATCCACGAGGGCGACGAGACCTGGCACGACCGCCTCGGCTCGTGGCTCGCGGACGACCTCGACGCGCGCGTCGTCCTCCGCGAGGAGGCGACGCCCGTCGAGTACGCCGACATGTGGCTCCGCGACGCGGCCGAGAACGCCGAGCTCGACTCCTGGCGCGAGGCGTTCGCCGCCTACCTGCGCGACTTCGCGGCCCGCGGCGTGCGCGGGGTCGGGATGGGCCTGCTCTGCCTCCGCCGCATCGACGGCGGGCTGGACGCCGTGAACCCCGATGGCTCAGAGGGCGCGCCCGCGCCCCTGCGCCGCTTCGAGTCGCTGCCGCACCAGCTCGGCCAGCCGCTCGGGCCGGTCGTCGCCGTGTCGTGGGATCGCATCGACTGGCTGCGATCCCTCGACGACGAGGCGCTCTTCGACGAGACCTTCGTCGTGGCGGGCGACGTCACGGAGGAGCGGCACTCGCGGCCCGGCGACGAGCACCCGAGCGCGATCCTGCTCCGGCAGGGCGGCGGCTTCCGGCGGACGTACCCGCTCTCGACGGAGCTCGCGGGCTTCGTGGGCGTGTGCGACGGCGAGCTCGCCGGATCGCAGATCGCGCCGGCGCTCGCGGCGATCCTCGACGTCGAGGAGACGGCGATCCGCGCGGCGCTCGCGCCGGCAATCCGGGAGCTCGTGGAGCTCGGGTTCCTCGAGCCGGCGTTCATGTAGGGGCCGTCGGGGGCCGGTGGTTTCGAGACGCTCGCTGCGCTCGCTCCTCAACCACCTCAGGTTCGGCGGAATATACCGCCAGGGGGTATCGTTGTCCTCGTCAGGAGGCGACATGACCGAGCACTGCAGCGCCCATGAGGCGGCCGGCCACCACGGCTATCTCGAGGACAAGGACGCGATCCAGAAGCGCCTGCGCCGCATCGAGGGCCAGATCCGCGGCATCCAGCGGATGATCGACGAGGACGAGTACTGCATCGACGTCCTCACGCAGGTCTCCGCCGCGAAGAGCGGCCTCGACCGCGTCGCGCTGCTCCTCCTCGAGGACCACCTCGGCCACTGCGTCGCCGGCGCCGCGACCGCCGCCGTCACCTCGGGCGACACCGCCGAGGTCGACGCGAAGGTCAAGGAGGCCTCGGCGGCGATCGGCCGCCTCCTCTCCAGCTGATCCGGCGCCGGACGCCCGCGCCCGACACGCCATTCGGACCCCCGAAAGGACCGCACCATGACCACCACCCTCCGCATCGACGGCATGACGTGCGCCCACTGCGAGCGCGCCGTGACCGCCGAGCTCGCGAAGCTCCCCGGCATCTCCGAGATCCGCGTCTCGGCCGCCGAGGGCACCGCCGCCTTCGAGTCGCAGGCCCCCGTCTCCCGCGAGCAGCTCGCCGCGGCCGTCGAGGAGGCCGGGTACGAGCTCGCGGATGCCTGAGGCCCGCACGCCCCTCGCGGCCGGGGAGCCCGCCGTGGAGCCGATGGCCGCCCCGCCGACCGGCGCCGACGAGTCGGCCGGCGCCCCCGCCCCCGCCGACCGCCGCGCCCCCGCCGACCTCGTCCTCGACCTCGACGGCATGAGCTGCGCCGCCTGCGCCGCCCGCATCGAGCGCACCCTCGACCGCCTCGAGGGCGTCGACGCCCAGGTGAACTTCGCCCTCGAGCGCGCCGAGATCCGCTTCGACCCCGAGGCCCCCGCCGCCGAGCGGGCGCCCGAGCGCCTCGTCGGCGCCGTCGAGTCGATCGGCTACGGCGCCCGCGTCCGAGACGCGACGGCCACCCGCGAGGCCCTCCTCCTCGCCGAGCGCGACGCCGGGGAGCGCCGCGGCGCCGAGTCCCGCGCGCTGCGGAACCGGCTCCTCGCCTCCCTCGCGCTCGCGATCCCCGTCGTCCTGCTCTCGATGGTCCCCGCCCTCCAGCTCCCCGGCTGGCAGTGGCTCGCCTTCGCCCTCGCCGTGCCCGTCGCCGTCTTCGGCGCCGCTCCGTTCCACCGCGCGGCCTGGGCCAACCTCCGCCACGGCGGCGCGACGATGGACACGCTCATCTCCCTCGGCATCCTCGCCGCGATGGGATGGTCGGCCTGGGCGCTCTTCCTCGGCGACGCCGGCCGCATCGGCATGACGATGGACATGGGCGAGATGCCCGGGATGCCCGGCGACGCAGCCGGGAGCGCCGCGTCCGCCTCCAGCCATCTCTATCTCGAGGTCGCCGCCTCCGTCACGTGCTTCATGCTCCTCGGGCGCTGGCTCGAGGCGCGCGCGAAGCGCTCGGCGGGCGCGGCCCTCCGCGCCCTGCTCACGCTCGGCGCGAGCGAGGTCGAGCGGATCGCCCCCGACGGCTCCGGGGTCCGCATCCCCGTCGAGGAGCTCCGCGCCGGCGACCGCTTCCGGGTCCGCCCGGGCGAGCGGATCGCGACCGACGGCGTCGTCGAGTCGGGGGAGTCGGCCGTCGACGCCTCCATGCTCACGGGCGAGTCCGTCCCCGTCGACGTCGGGCCCGGCGACGAGGTCACCGGCGCCACCGTGAACGCGAACGGCACGCTCGTCGTGCGGGCCATCCGGGTCGGCTCCGAGACGACGCTCTCGCGCATGGCCCGCACCGTCGACGAGGCCCAGTCGGGCAAGGCCGCCGTGCAGCGGCTCGCCGACCGCGTCTCGGCCGTGTTCGTGCCGGTCGTCGTGGGGCTCTCGCTCGCGACGTTCGCCGGATGGCTGCTCCTCGGCGGCACCGCGAGCCAGGCAGTCGGCGCCGCGGTCGCCGTCCTCATCATCGCCTGCCCCTGCGCGCTCGGTCTCGCGACGCCGATGGCGCTGCTCGTCGGCACCGGCCAGGGCGCGCGCAAGGGCGTGCTCATCCACGGGCCGGAGGCGCTCGAGGCCGCGCGCGGCATCGACGTCGTCGTCATGGACAAGACCGGCACGCTCACGACGGGCGAGATGGCGCTGCGCTCGATCGAGCTGCTGCCGGACGCCGGCCTCCTCGGCCTCGACCGCGCCGAGGTCCTGCGTCTCGCGGGCGTCCTCGAGCATGCCTCCGAGCACCCGATCGCCCGCGCGATCGCGACGGCCGCCCTGGCCGAGGCGGATGCCGTCGGCGCGGGTCGGCTGCCGGAGCCCGAACGCTTCGAGAACGAGCCCGGCGCCGGCGTCCGCGGCGTCGTGGAGGGCCGCGAGCTGCGGATCGGCCGCCCCGATCGGCACGCCCTCGAGGCCGCCGCGCCGATCCGCATCGGCGAGCCCGGCGCGTCCGAGCAGGCCGCGGGCCTCGCGGCCGAGGCCGTCGAGCGGGCCTGGGATCGCGGCGAGACCGCGGTCGTGCTCGAGGTCGAGGGGCGCCCGGCCGCGGTGCTCTCCGTTGCCGACGCCATCCGCCCCACCAGCCGCGACGCCGTGGCCGCGCTGCGCCGCCTCGGCGTCGAGCCCGTGCTCCTCACGGGCGACGCCGAGCGGGTCGCCGCGCGCGTCGCGGGGGAGCTCGGCATCTCCGACATCCGCGCCGGCATGACCCCGGAGGGCAAGCTCGAGGCGATCCGCGAGCTGCAGGAGGCCGGGCACGGCGTCGCGATGGTGGGGGACGGCGTGAACGACGCCCCCGCGCTCGCCGCCGCCGACCTCGGCATCGCGATGGGCGCCGGCGCCGACGCCGCCATCGAGGCGAGCGACATCACGCTCGTGCGCGAGGACGTCTCGGCCGTGGCGGACGCCATCCGCCTCGCCCGCGCCACCCGGCGCAACATCGTCGAGAACCTCGTGTGGGCCTTCGGCTACAACGTCGCGGCGATCCCGCTCGCCGCGCTCGGCCTGCTCAGCCCGATGGTCGCGGGTGCGGCGATGGCGTGCTCCTCGCTCTTCGTCGTCGGCAACGCCCTTCGCCTCCGCTTCGCGTAGCGCCCTGCGCCCCCACCCGTCCCCAAGTGGCCCCTAGTTGCTGTTCGGGAGCCTCCCGAACAGAAACTTGGGGCCACTTGCGGGGTCGTGCGGAGGCTTGTGCGGACGCATGGGGTGCATCAGGGGCGAGTGCGGCGAAATCCAGGTGGGTCATGATTCCGGGTTACGCGTCGACAACGGGATGGCCGGATTCCCCTGATCCGGGGATCCTTCGAGAGCGAGGCTCGATAGCGTCCCTATCCGTCCTCGCGAGCCGACTTCCCGCGGCTCGCATCCCCGAACCTAAGGCCCCGCCATGAGCATCGGCTCCGGCATCCTCCTCAACGTCATCGGCGCGATCCTCAACTTCGCGCTCGATGTCCGCGTCGACTGGATCGACCTCGACCTCGTCGGCTACATCCTCATGGGCGCCGGCGCGCTCATGGTCGTCATCGGCCTCATCAACATGATGCGCCGCCGCTCCGTCGAGACGACCGCCCGCACGCAGGTCGACCCCGCCACCGGCAGCCGCGTCACGCGCTCCGAGCACACGGCCGACCCGCTCTAGCGAGCGCCCGGCCCGATCATCCCGACCTGGGCCCACCGAACCCGGCCACAAAGCCGGACGGCGAGCCTTCCCCTCGCCGCCCCGCGAGCCTTCCCCTCGCGACCGACGAACCCCGACGCGACCCGCGCCGGGGCTCGTCGCATGTCCGGTCGTCGCCCACGTTCCAGATTTCCACCCACACGCGGCACAAGGAAATATCCGGCCTCCACCCCGTCTGGGTGGAAATCTGGACGACGCTGAGGAGATCGAGGGGGCCGCAAGCGGCCGTCTCGAGGCGGCGCCTCGCCCGATCCGGAATCCGCGCAGAGCGGGAGATGTCCCGCATGCGGGGGCATCTGGCGCTCTCTGCGGAATCCCCAGGCGGAGCGACTCCGACTAGCCCGCCGGGGCGGCGCCGAGCCGCGCGTGCGTCGG
This sequence comes from Pseudoclavibacter triregionum, assembly GCA_910822395.1. Classification (GTDB taxonomy): domain Bacteria; phylum Actinomycetota; class Actinomycetes; order Actinomycetales; family Microbacteriaceae; genus Pseudoclavibacter; species Pseudoclavibacter triregionum. The sequence goes on along the minus strand of OU365335.1, from coordinate 725,278 downwards.
CCGCGCCTCGACCGGCAGCACGAGCAGGAGGCCCGCGAGGATGACGATGCCGATCGCGACGATCGAGAGCTTCGGGTCGCTCGAGATCGCGAGGAAGATCGCGACGAGCGCCGAGGCGAGGAAGTTCGCCGCGCGTCCCGTCGTCGTGTAGAGCCCGAAGAGCTCGCCCTCGCGGTTCGCGGGCGTGATGCGCGAGAGGTAGGAGCGGCTCGACGACTGGACGGGCCCGACGAAGAGGCAGAGCGCGAGGCCGAAGATCCAGAAGACGACCTTGTCCTCGCCGAGGAGGTAGACGATCGCGGCGACGGCGACGAGCCCGATGAGCGAGCCGACGATGACGCGCTTGGGCCCGAAGCGGTCGTCGACGACGCCCGCGGCGAGCGTGCCGAGGCCGGCGACGAGGTTCGCGGCGACCGCGAAGTAGATGACCTCGCTCGAGCTGAAGCCGTAGACCTGCGCGGCGAGGATGGCGCCGAACTTGAACACGGCGTTGAGCCCGTCGCGGTAGACGGCGCTCGCGACGAGGAAGAGCAGCACCTTCGGGGCCTTCTTCGCGAGGTTCGCGATCGTCCGGAAGAGCTCGCCGTAGGTGGCGAAGAAGGATCGCTTCGCCCGCGCGGGGTCGCGGGGCAGCTCGGGCACGCGGCGGAGGATCGGGACGAGGAAGACCGCGAACCACAACGCCGAGGCGAGGACCGAGATGCGGATGTTGAGCGCCTCGCCGCCGGCACCCGAGGGCACACCGAGGAGCCCGGCCACGCCGTCCTTGCCGAAGCCCTGGATGAAGAGCACGAGCAGGAGCAGCAGGAGCACGATCGAGCCGAGGTAGCCGAAGCCCCAGCCCATGCCGGAGACGCGGCCGACGTTCTTCGGCGTCGAGACCTGCGAGAGCATCGCGTTGTAGTTCACGCCCGCGAACTCGGAGAAGACGACGCCGATCGTGAGCAGGAGCGCGCCCCAGAAGAGGAGCTTCGGGTCGGGCGCGATCCAGAACATGCCGACCATCGCGGCGATGATGATGCCGGAGAAGACGCCGAGCCAGAGCTTGCGGCGGCCCGAGCCGTCGGAGCGGGCGCCGAGGGCCGGGGCGATGAGGGCGACGAGCACGGCGGCGACGGTGTCGAACATCGCGATGAGCGAGGTCGAGGACGCCTGCGCGGCGAGGTAGGCCGGGTCCTGCGGGTTCGCCTTGCCGAGCGCGGCGACGGCCGGGTCGAGGAAGAGGTCGCTCGCGAGGTAGGTCGCGAAGACGAAGGTGACGCAGATGGCCTGGAAGGCGGAGTTGCCGACGTCGTAGAGCATCCAGGCGCGGGCGCGGCGCGAGAGCTCGCGTGCGGGCACCTGCTCGGCGCCGTCGGTGGTCGTGACCGCGCCGGGGGCGGCGCCGACGGCCTGCGGCTCGCGCTCGGCTCGGGGGACGTCGGGGGTCGTCATGGCGCGCATGCTAGCCACGGCGCGTGGCCCGCCGGTGCCCTGGTCGATCTCCTCGCCGGCCAGCGCCTTCGCGGCGAGCCGCTCCTCCTCGGCGACCTCCCACACCTCGCGAGCGGCCCAGAGCGCGAGGCCGATGATGATCGCGCCGAGCAGGAGATCCGGCCAGCCCGAGCCGGTCCACATCGTGATGAGCCCCATCGCGATGATCGCGAGGTTCACGATGACGTCGTTGCGGGCGGCGACGAAGGCGGCGGTCGTCATCGAGCCGCCGTGGGCGCGCACGCGGGCGAGGATGACCGAGCAGGCGAGGTTCACGAGCGCCGCCCCGCTCGAGGTGACGATGAGCGAGAGCGGGTCCGGCGGCTCCGGCGCCCCGAGCTTCGCGACGAGCTGCCAGGCCGCCGCGAGCGCCGGGACGAGGATGATGAGCGCCATCGCCTTCCCCGCGAGCGAGCGCTTCGCGAGCGGCAGCCCGAGCGCGAGCGCGATGAGGAGGTTCACGGCCGTGTCCTCGAGGAAGTCGACCGAGTCCGCGAGGAGCGACACCGAGTCGATCGCGAGCGGGACGCCGCCCTCGACGACGAAGTAGGCGAGGTTGAGGCCCGCGACGAGGAGGACGGCCCGGCGGAGACGGCTCGGCTCGATGACGGGGTGCCCTGCCTCCCGGGCATCCGCCGTGCCCTGGTCTGGGTTCGCGTCGCTCGCAGGACGATTCTACCGCGGAACGGCGCCGCGGCCCTCCCGATCTTCTCCGCCCCGATCGCGCAGTGGGCCGTCCGCGGCTTCTCGCTCGACCCGAACGGCTTCTGCGGCGAGGGGACGCTCCGCCGCGAGCTCGAGGCGCTCATGGCCGAGACGCCGGGCGCCGTCGGCTACCGCCAGGTGCGCGCCTCCGACGAGCTCCTCTCCGTCTCGCTCCTCGCGGGCGACGTCATCCGCGGGCTCTCGAAGTCGGCCATGCCCGGGTCGAAGTGGGAGGAGACCCTCTCGCCGGATGAGCTCCAGCGCTGGGATCCGCGCATCGCCCTCACGCCCGCCGAGCTGCCGCTCGCCGCCGTCGAGCGCGCCTGGGGCCTCCGCAAAGACGACTACAGCTCGGGCCCCACGCTCACGATCGACGACGCCATGCACGTGCAGCTCTCGATGCCCGACCCCGAGGGCTCCTCGGATGCCATGGGCCTCACGATCGACCGCGTCGAGCGCGTGCCGCACCGCTCGCCGGACGCCTTCGAGGACGTCCGCGCCGCCGTCGACGAGATCGTCGCCGAGTACGCCCCGCAGGTCGGGATGATCGGCTCCTTCAACGGCTTCGTCCACGTCGACGGGGCGGTCGCGCAGCCGGAGGGCGGCGCGACGGGCGTCTTCCGCCTCGTGCGCCGGCCGACTGAGGCCCCGCACGCGATGGTCATCGACCCGGATCCCCTCGACCCCGCGCTCGCCTTCGACCCGGCCGCCTTCGGCCCGCTCCCGATCCTGCAGGCCAAGAGGGACGTCGTCTCCCGCGCGGGCCTCGAAGGGCAGGTCTGGGACTGGGAGTTCCGCCGCCCGAAGCCCGGCGCCGAGCCCGCGGCCTCATTCGGCATCGGGCCGAGCGGCCCGACGAGCCGCGTCTGGCTCGCGAAGGACGGCTCGATCGCGGCCGTCGAAGACGCCTCCGGCGCCTGCCTCGGCGACACCGGATGGTGCTCCGGCTGAGGTCGTGCCGAAGGAAATGTCCGTGGCTGATGCGATCCTCGTGCCCCGAGAGAGAGGATGGGGCCATGGTGAAGATCGAGACGCTGACGGCTGAACAGGCCGAGGCCGAGCGACGCGAGATCGCGAGTCGCCTCAGCGAGTCCGTGGGTACGGCCGACCCCGCCGTGCTGCGCGAGAACGCCATGCTCGGCCGCTACGACGACGAGGTGGTCCGCCTCGTCCGTCGACTGGCCACCCTCGACTATCTCGCGGCGAAGGCCTCCTGAGCGCAGTGGCCGATCTCGGCGAGCTCGTCCGCGCCTTCGCGGAGGAGATCAGCGAGACGCTGGCGGCCGTCGTCGGAGACGAGGCCGCGGCCCTCACGGCCACCGTGAAGGGCGATCGCTTCGTCGTGACTCCTCAGGGCGATGCGCCGATCCGGCTCGGCGTCGGCGCGCACCCCCTGCTCAGGCTCCGAGTCATGTACGAGTGCAGCCTCGACCGCTCGTCGCAGTGGGTGTCCGTCCGGAAATCCGAGTTCCACGTCCTCCACGTCGACGATCGAGAACCCCTCTTCCGATACGAGTTCGACCGGTCCATCACCGACCAGGTCCCTCAGGCTCATCTCCAGATCCATGCCCATCGCGATGCGATCGCGCACGCCCTCGTCCAGCCCGGCGCGGGGTCGCGCCGTGCGCGTCAGCGCGTCGCCGATCCCACGAAGATCGCGGCGCTCAAGGCCATCCACTTCCCGGTGGGCGGAGCCCGGCTGCGCCCCGCGCTGGAGGATGTGCTCGAGATGCTCGTCGAGGAGTTCGGCGTCGAGCCCGCTGATCCGGATTGGCGGCGCCGGCTCCAGGACGGGCGCGAGCGCTGGCGGCGCATCCAGCTCAAGGCGCTGGTGCGGGATGCGCCCGACTCCGCGGCGGAGGCGCTTCGGGCCCTCGGATACGCGGTCGCGGAGCCGTCCGGTGCCAGATCCTTGGCGGGGAGTCCGGGCTCCTCGCCGCTCCGGGATCTGTAGCGGAGACGTGGTTCCCGGCGGCAGGGAACCCGGCTCCCACCTGCCGGTCCAGCCGTCCTTGAGCCGCTCCCACTCAACTCACAGCCGCGTGACTTGCGCCGCCGGGGCTCAAGTCGAATACTTGAGTCATCCCGGCTCAGGGACGTGCGCCGCACGTGCTCCCGGTCGGGCAGTCAACCCCCGTACAAGAAGGAGCACCACCTATGTCTCGAGCTGTCGGCATCGACCTCGGCACCACCAACTCCTGCGTCGCGGTCCTCGAGGGCGGCGAGCCCAAGGTCATCCCGAACGCGGAGGGCTTCCGCACGACCCCGTCGGTCGTCGCGTTCACGAAGGACGGCGAGGTCCTCGTCGGCGAGACCGCCAAGCGCCAGGCCGTCACGAACGTCGACCGCACGATCGCCTCCGTCAAGCGCCACATGGGCACCGACTGGAAGAAGGAGATCGACGGCAAGCAGTACACGCCGCAGGAGATCTCGGCGCGCATTCTCGCAAAGCTCAAGCGCGACGCCGAGCAGTACCTCGGCGACAAGGTCACGGACGCCGTCATCACCGTCCCGGCCTACTTCAACGACGCCGAGCGTCAGGCCACGAAGGAGGCCGGCGAGATCGCGGGCCTCAACGTGCTCCGCATCATCAACGAGCCCACCGCCGCGGCCCTCGCCTACGGCCTCGACAAGGGCAAGGAGGACGAGCTCATCCTCGTCTACGACCTCGGCGGCGGCACGTTCGACGTCTCCCTCCTCGAGGTGGGCAAGGACGACGACTTCTCGACGATCCAGGTCCGCGCCACGGCCGGCGACAACCGCCTCGGCGGCGACGACTGGGACGACCGCATCGTCAAGTACCTCATCCAGGAGTTCAAGTCGCAGACCGGTGTCGACGTCGCGAACGACAAGATCGCCCTCCAGCGCCTCAAGGAGGCCGCCGAGCAGGCCAAGAAGGAGCTCTCGAGCTCGATGTCGGCGAGCGTGCAGCTCCCGTACCTCTCGCTCACGGAGTCCGGCCCGGCGAACCTCGACACGACGATCTCGCGCGCGAAGTTCGAGGAGCTCACGAAGGACCTCCTCGAGCGCACCCGCAAGCCGTTCGAGGACGTCATCCGCGAGGCCGGCGTCTCGGTGAGCGACATCGCCCACGTCGTCCTCGTCGGCGGCTCGACCCGCATGCCCGCGGTCGCCGAGCTCGTGAAGCAGCTCACCGGCGGCAAGGAGCCCAACAAGGGCGTGAACCCGGACGAGGTCGTCGCCGTCGGCGCCGCCCTCCAGGCCGGCGTCCTCAAGGGCGAGCGCAAGGACGTCCTCCTCATCGACGTCACGCCCCTGTCGCTCGGCATCGAGACGAAGGGCGGCATCATGACGAAGCTCATCGAGCGCAACACCGCCATCCCGACGAAGCGCTCGGAGACCTTCACGACGGCCGACGACAACCAGCCGTCCGTGCAGATCCAGGTGTTCCAGGGCGAGCGCGAGTTCACCCGCGACAACAAGAACCTCGGCACCTTCGAGCTCACGGGCATCGCCCCGGCCCCGCGCGGCGTCCCGCAGATCGAGGTCACCTTCGACATCGACGCGAACGGCATCGTCCACGTCTCGGCGAAGGACAAGGGCACCGGCAAGGAGCAGTCGATGACCATCACGGGCGGCTCGAGCCTCCCGAAGGAGGACATCGAGCGAATGGTCCGCGAGGCCGAGGAGCACGCGGCCGAGGACCAGAAGCGCCGCGAGGCCGCCGAGCAGCGCAACATGGCCGAGACGACCGTCTACTCGGTCGAGAAGGCCATCTCGGAGAACGAGGACAAGCTGCCGGCCGACGTGAAGAGCGAGGTCCAGGCGGACGTCGACGCGCTGAAGACCGCCCTCGCGGGCGAGGACGACGCGGCGATCAAGACCGCCTTCGACAAGCTCTCGGAGTCGCAGTCCAAGCTCGGCCAGGCGATCTACGCCGCGGCCCAGCAGGAGTCGCAGGCGCAGGCCGGCGGCGCCGAGGCCCCCACGGGCGAGCAGACCGGCGCCCAGGGCGGCGACGACGACATCGTCGACGCCGAGGTGGTCGACGACGAGGAGAGCAAGTAGGCCATGACCGACGAGCAGCGAGACCAGAACGAGCACGACGAGCCGCCGCGCGTCTTCGACAAGCGGCGCATCGACCCCGAGACGGGCGAGGTGCGAGCCGGTCAGGTCCGCGGCATCGGGGGCCAGGAGGCCGAGGGGGAGCAGTCCCCCTCGGCCCCGGGCCCGGCCCACGAGGCTCGCTCGGCGGGCGCGTCCGCCGACGAGCGCGCGGCCGAGCAGGTGCTCGGCGAGGACCCCTCGGGCGCCGATTGGGGCGAGCCGGCCGCTGAGTCGGCGTCCGACTCGGACGGCGTCTTCTCGGACGACGAGCTCGAGAAGCTCCTCTCCGGCGAGGGGGCCGACGAGGCCCCCGTCGAGGATGAGGCGACGCGCGGCTCCGACCGTCCCGCCTCGCCCGAGGCGCAGCTCGCCGAGGAGCGCCTCCAGGACCTCCTCCGCGTCCAGGCCGAGTACGCGAACTACCGCCGCCGCACCGACCGCGAGCGCGCCGAGGCGAAGGACCGCACGACGGCCGACGTCCTCTCCACGCTCCTCCCGGTGCTCGACGACCTCGACCTCGCCGACAAGCACGGCGACCTCGTCGAGGGCTCGCCCCTCGCCGTCATCGGCGGCAAGCTCCGCGGCATCATCGAGCGCCACGGCGTCACGCCCTTCGGCGAGGCCGGCGAGGCGTTCGACCCGAACCGCCACGAGGCGATCGCGCAGCTGCCGAACCCGGCGGTCGAGCGCGAGACCATCGCCGACGTCGTCCAGCGCGGCTACGAGCACGGCGAGCGCGTCGTGCGGGTCGCGAAGGTCGCCGTCTTCGTCCCGGCCCAGTAGCCGGGAGCGACGAGCCGACGCCCGCCGCCCCTTCCGCCTGGCCGCGCGCACGCGCAGCGCAGAGAGGGGCCGGAGCCGCGCTCCGGCCCCTCCATCTGCATCGAAAGGACATCAATGGCCAGCCAGGACTGGTTCGACAAGGACTTCTACAAGGTCCTCGGCGTCGACAAGGACGTCTCCGAGGCCGACCTCAAGAAGACGTACCGGAAGCTCGCGCGCGAGTTCCACCCCGACTCGCACCCCGGCGACGCCGCGGCCGAGGAGCGCTTCAAGGAGATCTCCGAGGCGTACTCGGTGCTCTCCGACAAGGAGCAGCGCGCCGAGTACGACCAGATCCGCGCGATGGGCGCGGGCGCCCGATTCCGCCCCGGCGCGGGCGGCGCCGGCGGCTTCGAGGACGTCTTCGGCGGCATGTTCGGCCAGGGCGGCGCCCGCGGCCAGTACACGAACGCCGACTTCGAGGACCTCCTCGGCCAGATGTTCGGCGGCGCCGGGCGATCCGGCTTCGGCGGCGGCGCCTCCGGCTTCCAGACCGGATTCCAGGCGGGTCCGCAGAAGGGCCGCGACCAGAAGGCGTCGACCACCCTGAGCTTCCTCACCGCCATCCGCGGGGACACGGTCACCCTCCAGCAGGCCTCCGGCGGCACGATCAACGTGCGCATCCCGGCGGGCGTCGAGGACGGCCAGAAGATCCGTCTCCGCGGCAAGGGCGGCGAGAGCCCGAACGGCGGAGAGCGCGGCGACCTCATCCTCGAGGTCTCCGTGAAGCCCGACCCCGTCTTCGGGCGGGATGGCCGGAACCTCACCGTCACCGTCCCCGTGACCTTCCCTGAGGCCGTCCTCGGCGCCACGATCGAGGTGCCGACGATCGACGGCTCGACCGTGAAGGTGAAGGTGCCCGCGCACTCGCAGAACGGCAAGACGCTGCGGGTCAAGGGCCGCGGCATCAAGATGAAGTCGGGCACGGGCGACCTGCTCGTGACGCTCGAGGTCGCCGTGCCGTCGCACCTCACGAAGGCGCAGGAGGAGGCGCTCGAGGCGTTCCAGGCCGCGAGCCCGGCCGAGTCGCCGCGCGAGGACCTCCTGCGGAAGGCGCGGCGCTAGCCATGGCCATCCGCCCGGAGGATCTCGACGAGGACGCCCCCGTCTTCGCGATCGCCATGGCCGCGGAGCTCGCGGGCATGCACCCGCAGACCCTCCGCCAGTACGACCGCCTCGGCCTCGTCGTGCCGCAGCGCCCGCGCGGCAACGTGCGCCGCTACTCGCTGCGGAACGTCGCCGAGCTGCGAGAGATCGCGCGGCTCGTCGCCGACGGACTCAACCTCGAGGGCATCTCGCGGATCATCGCGCTCCGCGAGCAGGTGCGCGCGCTCGAGAAGCGCGTGCGCGCGCTCGAGTCGGAGCTCGCCGACGAGCGGCTGCGGCGCCCGGGCGGGCGCGTGTTCGCGGCCCGCGCCGAGGGGGACGTCATCCCGCTCGCCCACGGCACGCGGGCGCGCCGCCGCACCGACCTCGTCGTCTGGTCGTCCCGCGGCCGCAACCGCGTCGAGTTCGACGTCGAGGAGCACCGGCCCTAGCGGTACCCGGCGGTTTCGAGACGGCGGCTCCGCCGTCTCCTCAGCCGTCGGGACCCCTACCTCGCGCAGCCCTCGAGCACCCGCTCCATCGCGTCGTGCTCGGCCTGCGTGACCCAGAGCGAGTACGTCGCCTTCACCGCGATCTGCCGCTCGACGTAGGTGCACTGGTACGCCGCGTTCGGCGGCAGCCACTGCGAGGCGTCCTTCGACTCCTTGTCGTCGTTGTTCGCCTCGGCCGTCGGCTGGAGGTTGAGCGGATCGTTCGCGAGCGCGAAGCGCTGCTCGAAGGTGAGGTCCTGCGCGCCCGTGCGCCACGCGTTGTAGAGCGCGACGACGTGGTCGACCTGGACGTCGTCGCTCGTGGTGTCGCCCTTCACGAAGGGCACCTGCTCGCCCGTGTAGAGGTCGTTGAGGGTGCCCGACTCGACGCGGCATCCGTCGCGGAGGAGCTTCTCGTCGAGCATGTTCGCCTGGAGCGCGTCGTTGCGGGCGTCGCAGCCGTTGCCGTCCGGGTCGCCCCAGCCCTCGCCGAAGCTGCCGGCCCGGTCGAAGGGGCCGTCCCACTCGGTCTTCGGCTTCACGGGCATCGTCGCGAGCACGGCGAGCGCCTGCTGCGCGAGGCGCGCCTGCTCGTCGCCGGAGGGCGTGGAGAGCGTCGTGTCGCCGGCGAGCTCGTCGGCGAGCTGCCCGGCCTCGCCGGTGGAGGCGGGGCCGTCGACCTTGTCGCTCGTCGTGCAGCCCGCGAGGGCCGATCCGGCGAGCACGCCGATGGCGAGGGCGCCGAGGAGCCGCCGCGCGAGGCGGGGCCCGGAGGTGAGGGCGGTCATGCGGTCCTTCCCGGCCGACCGGGCTTCCGGTCGGCGACGCGGTGCGAGACTGGATGCCCGGACCGCCGGCGCGGCCCATCGCCGCGCCTCGAGGCCCGCCCGTGCGGCGCCTCGCCTGCCAGCCTCGCACAGCACGCCCGGCGCCGGGCCGCGCGCCATCCGACGAAGGAGCCATCGTGACCGACGCCCGCCCCCGCCTCGACCTCGCCCGCGAGCAGGCCCGCCGCGGATTCCAGGCCCAGCTCGACGACCTCCTCGACATCGAGTCGGGCCTCGACGAGAAGCCCGTCGCGCTCGTCACGGGCGCCACCCGCGGCATCGGCCTCGCCATCGCGCGCGAGCTCGGCCGCACCCACCGCGTGCTCGTCGGCGGCCGCGAGCGCGCCGCCTGCGAGGCGGTCTGCCGCGAGCTGCCCGACGCGAAGCCCTTCGTCGCCGACCTCGCCGACGCGGACGCCGTCGCCCAGGCCGCCGCGGGCGTGCTCAAGCTCGACGTCCTCGTCCACTCGGCCGGGGTCATCGGCGCCTACGAGCGCGTCGACGCGCTGACGCGGGATGACTTCCGCCGCACCTTCGAGCTCAACGTCATCGCCGTCGCCGACCTCACCAGGCTCGTCCTGCCGCGCCTGCGCGCCCGCAAGGGCCTCGTGGTCGCCATCAACTCCGGCTCCGGCTACACCTCGGGCGTCCGCGGGGCCGTCTACTCGGGCTCGAAGTTCGCCCTCCGCGCGCTCACGGACGCGCTCCGGGAGGAGGAGCGCGAGCACCGCGTGCGCGTGAGCTCGATCCATCCGGGCCGCGTCGCGACCGACATGCAGCGCGAGCTCCGCGCGGCCGAGGGCGGCGAGTACCGGGAGGAGGACTACCTGCGCCCGGAGGCCGTCGCGGAGGCCGTCCGCCTCGCCGTCGACACGCCCCGCGGCGGCTCGGTCGACGAGCTGCGGATCCGACCGCAGGGCTAGGGCGCGATCGCCGACCGCCGCGCCGGGCGCTGGGTCCGGAGCGTCGAGCCCGTCGCGCGACGCGCCGGAATCGGATCGCGCGGATCGGGAACATCCCAGCCTCGCCCCGCATCCAACCGTCGACCGTCGCTCTCCCCGGGCGCGGTTCCGCGATCCCCGCGGCCGCCGTCACGCCCAGGAGGGGCCATGGCCGAGCAGATGCCACCGCGCACGCGCCTCACGCGCGCCGTCGCGGCGCTCGCGGCCGCGCTCGGCCTCGCCGCGGCCTCGCTTCCCGCGGGCCCCGCCGCCGCCTCGGCCCTCTCGAACGACACCGCGATCGAGGGCGCCTGGTTCTCGCAGGACTTCGGCATCTCCGAGCTCCACGAGCGCGGCGCGACGGGCGCCGGCGTCACCGTCGCCCTCTTCGACTCGCCCATCAACCCGGATGCCGTCGACCTCCAGGGCGCCGCCATCGAGCTGCGCACCGACGACCTCTGCGAGGGGCGCTGGGACGGCCGCGACGACGGCGCGACCGCCGACCACGCGACGAAGATGGCCGAGCTCATCGTCGGCACGGGCACCGGGACGCCCTCCGAGCCGGCCGTCCGCGGCCTCGCGCCCGATGCGCGCCTGCTCCACTACGCGGTCATCGAGAACGAGGACCAGCCCTGCCAGCCGACGCTCGCCGAGGCCGTGCAGGACGCGGTCGACCAGGGCGCGCAGATCCTCAGCTTCTCGATCGGCGGCTGGAGCCGGCCCGACATCCACGAGGCGTTCCTCCCGGCGCTGCAGGCCGGGCTCATCCTCGACGTCGCGGTGCCGAACGAGACCGGCGTCGCCGACGCGATCGCGAACGCGAACGGCGTCGTCTCGATCGAGAACGTCGACGAGCACGGGATGTCCGACGCCTTCGAGGTCACCGACGAGACGCTCGACTTCGTCGCGCCGGGCATCGACATCCGCGGCGTGATGCCCAAGGGCGACTGGAACCGCTTCGAGACCTACTACGGCACCTCGCCCGCGACCGCGTGGACGAGCGGCGCCTTCGCGATGGCGCTCTCCGCGTGGCCGGGGGCGACGCCGAACCAGATCCTCCAGTCGGCGATCCGCCACACCTCGAACGGCTGGGGCGAGCTCGAGCGCACCGACATCGAGGGCTTCGGGCTCATCTCGCCGCAGAACCTCGTCGCCGTCGACCCCCGCGACTACCCGGACGTGAACCCGCTGCTCGTGAACGAGACGCGCGACGGCAGCCCCGTGTCGCCGACGGTCGAGGAGATCCTCGGCCCGGGCATGGCCGCCGCCGACCTCGGCATCGCGACGGTCGAGCGCGAGCGCGGCACGTCCCTCCCGACCGCCGAGCCGACCGTGCGGCCGAGCAACCCGATCGCGTGGAACTGGAAGCCGGAGATGCTCCCGCGGATCATCGGGGAGTCGATGCTCACGGCGGGCATCGGCATCGGGATCATCTGGCTCATCGTGCTCCTCTCGCGGCGCTCGAAGCGCGCCCAGCCGGCCGTCGTCGCCGGCCCGGGCTGGCCGGCGGCCCCGCTCGGCGGGCCCGCGCCGTGGCCGCAGGCGGGCGGATGGCCGGGGGTGCACGGGGCGCCTGGAGCTCCGGGCGCCTGGGCTTCGGGGCCGATGCGGGCCGCCGCGGCGCCGGCCATTGCGCCCGCGCCGATCGGGCCGCGGCCGCATGGGCAGTTCGGGCAGCACGGGCCGTATGGGCAGCAGGGCCAGCCGGTCCAGCCGGCAGGGTTCGGCCAGCCGGGCGCGTTCGGACCGCAGGGCCAGTTCGCGCCCCACGCGCCGACCGCATGGCGTCCGGCCCCGGCCTCCGGACCGCAGGGCGCTCCGGCGCCCTGGCACCCCACGCGCCAGATCGGCATGGGCGCGGGGATGCCCGGCCATCCCGGCACTCGAGGATTCCCCGGCCCGGCCCAAGGCCCCGCGCCGGTCCCGACCGTCGGCCCCGTGGGTCGCGCGGTGCTCGGCGAGCTCGGCCGCTCCGCCGGATCGACCGCCCTCGGACGACGCCCCGGCGAGCCCGCGGAGCCCGTGCGGCTGCCGACGCCGGATGCCGTGCCGACGGCATCCCGCGCGCTCGGCTCCCGCTTGGCGCCGCCCGCGGCGCGCGCCGAGGAGCGTCGGGCCGAGGGCCCGTCCGCCGGCCAGGCCCCCGCCTCCGCGCAGGGATCCGTCGACCGTCCTCGCCCCGCCGATCGCCCCTCCGATCGTCCCTCCGCCGCCGACCCCGGCGCCGCCTGGCGCGAGGCCGAGCGCGCCGCGACCTCGGTGCAGGAGTGGCCGCGCGAGATCGGCCCCGCCTCGCCGTGGCGCCGCGCCGCGGTGGCCGCCCGGACGGCCCCCGTGCCGACCGTCCGCACGGGATCGTCGACGCCGACGGTCATCGTCCGCCGACGCGACGAGCACTCCGAGCTCGCCCGCCTCGTCCGCGAGACCGCCGCCCGGACCGGCGTCGTCGACCTCGACCGCGAGCCCGCGATCGCCGCGCCGCCCCGACCGCAGTAGCGTGGACACCATGAGCGCCGATCGGGAACGGGCGACGCCGCGGCCCGCGGACGATCGCGCCCCCGCCGAGCGCGCGGACGACGCCGCAGACACCGGCGCCTCCGGCGCCCAGGCGACCCAGCCCGACCAGCCCGACCAGCCCGCTCAGCCCGCCGAGCCCCGCGCCGCCCGCCGCCTCCCGCGCACCCGCGTCGCCCGCGACTCGAGCCCCGTGCCCGACCCCGCCGCCGACCCCGGCCTCGACGACGGCGAGGCCCTGAACGGCGCTGCCCGCGAGGAGGCCGAGCTCGAGTCCGACACCGCCGAGCGCCCGGCCGTGCCGGACCACGTCGACGCCCGCATCCTCGACGAGGCCGCCGAGCTCCTCGCCGGCACCGCCCCAGAGCGCCTCCCGTCCGCGCCCGTCGTGGCCGTCGTCGGCGACGTCGACGGCAGCCTCGCGCTCGGCGCCGCGGAGCGCCTCGCGCCCTCGGCCATCCGCCGCCACGCCGACGCCCTCGACGCCGAGCGCCTCGCCGACGTCGCCCTCGCGTCCGCCGGCGTGGAGGCGAGCGTCCACGGCCTCGAGCCGGCCCTCGTCGCGGGCGCCGACCTCGTCCTCGCCCGCATGCCGAAGTCGCACGAGGAGCTCCGCGCCATCGCCGAGCTCGCCGCGGCCCACGCCTCGCCGTCCGTCGCGCTCGTCATCGGCGGCCGCGAGAAGCACCTCCACCGCTCGCAGAACGACGTGCTCGGCGAGCGCTTCGGCAGCGTCCGCGCCTCGCTCGGCAAGCGCAAGGCCCGCGCCCTCGTCGCCTCGCGCCCCGAGGCCTCGGCGGCGACTCCCCACGACGATCCTGCCGCCGCGCCCCGCCCGCGCCGCGCCCGCGTCGTCGAGCCCGAGCTCGGCCTCGACCTCGAGGTCGTCGCCCTCGGCTCGGCCTTCGCAGGTCCCCGCCTCGACCTCGGCACCCGAGCCCTCCTGCGCGCCCTCGTCACGGCCATCGACGAGGCGGATGCCCTCGAGCTGCAGCTGTCCGCGGGCGCGCGCATCCTCGACCTCGGCTGCGGCACGGGCATCCTCGCCGCGGCGGCCGCCGTGCGCTGGCCCGATGCGGAGGTGCTCGCGAGCGACCGCTCCTGGGCGGCCGTCGAGAGCGCCCGCGCGACCATGGCGGCGAACGGGCTCGAGGGCCGCGTGCGCGTCGAGCGCGACGTCGCCGCGGGCTCGGTGCCGCCGCGCAGCGTCGACCTCATCCTCTGCAATCCGCCCTTCCACGAGGGCTACGAGGTGAGCGAGAGCTTCGCGGCGCCGATCTTCGAGGGCGCCGGCCGCGCGCTCAAGCCCGGCGGCGTCATGGTGACGGTCTTCAACTCGCACCTGCCGCACCGCTCCTCGCTCGCGAGGCTCGTCGGGCCCACGCGGCAGCTCGCGCGCGACCCGAAGTTCACGGTGACGCTGAGCCTGCGGCGGCGGCCCGCGCCGCCGATCGGCGGGCTCGCGGGACGCCGGGCGCTGCTGGCCGAGCGCGGCCGCGACGCCTAGCCACGACGCCCTACACGCTCATGCGCTGCGCGTCCTCCACCGGCGGCAGCCCCGCGACCGGGTCCGAGGAGGCGACCACCGTGCGGAGGTCGTCGCCGAAGACGAACTCGGCTCGGATGGGCGCCCCCGCGAGCGCGCGGGGGAGCCAGTGCATGGCATCCGACCACATGCGGTGCACCGGCAGCCGCGCCGTCTGGTGCCAGCCCGGCACGAGCTCCTCCGACTCCTCGAGGAGCCGGCCGCGGAACTCGCGGGCGAGGAAGACGTGCGAGCGCTGGCTCCACTCCGGCTTCGTCGGGAACCAGTAGTCGACGACGCCGATCTCCTCGAGGTCGGCGGGCTCGACCCGCAGCCCCGACTCCTCGCGCACCTCGCGGACGACCGCATCCCGCGCCGCCTCGCCCGGCTCGAGCTTGCCGCCGAGGCCGACGAGCAGGCCCTCGCCGAGGCCGCGGCGCTTCTCGCCGAGGAGGACCTCGTCGCCGCCGAGCGCGCCGCGGAGGAGGTAGGCGACGCAGACCTCGCGGACGGGGGCGGGACGGGCATCGTGCGGGCTGGTCTCGGACATCCTCTGGCTCCTCTGGCTGCTGGGGGGCGCTCTCCTCGCGAGGATAGCGACGGCGGGCCTCCCGGCCCCGCGGTCCCTGCGCCAGCTCCGGTCCCGCCCGGTCCCGCCCGGCCCTGACCCGCCCCGCCCCGCCCCGCCCCGCCCTTGCGCGGTCGTCCAGGCCCCGCTCGCTAGCCTGGGCACGCCAGCCGGGCGAGCGCCCGGAGACCGGAGGCGAGGACCATGCCCACGCTCATCGAGCTGCTCACCGACTGGATGCCGAGCCGACGCTGGTTCGCCGGATCCGCGGCCCCCGCGCTGCGCCATCTCGGCAGCTACGTCCTCGACGATCCCGCCCCCGAGCCCGGCGTGCGCGCGATCATCGTGCCGCTCATCGCCGACGAGTCCGGCGCCGCCGCGGGCCGCGCGCCCATCGTCTACCAGGTGCCCCTCGTGCTCCGCGACGTCGACACCTCGGTCGAGGCGAGCGGCTACCTCGGCTCGGTCGTCCACGACGGCGAGACGCACGCGGTCGTCGACGGCCCCTGCGACCCCGCCTTCGCGCGGGCGCTCCTGCGCCTCGTCGAGGCCGAGGGGCGCGCGGGCGGCGAGCGGCCGAGCGATCCGACGACCGCGTTCGGCATGCCGATGCCGGGCGCGAAGACCGGCGAGTACGCGACGAGCCGCGTGCTCTCGGGCGAGCAGTCGAACACCTCGATCATCTACGAGATGCGCCGCGACGGGCAGGCCGCGTCGCCGCTCATCGTGAAGGTCTTCCGCACCATCTCGGACGGCGAGAACCCGGACGTCACCCTCCAGACCGCGCTCGCGAGCGCCGGATCGCTGCGCGTGCCGCCCGTGCTCGGCCACGTCTCGGGATCGTGGATCGACCCGCGCGTGCCCGGGCGCCTCGCGAGCGGGCATCTCGCGTTCGCGCAGGAGTTCCTGCCCGGCGTCGAGGACGCCTGGCGCGTCGCGCTCCGCGCCGCCGAGACCGGCGACGACTTCCTCGAGGCCGCGACTTCGCTCGGCGAGGCGACGGCGGAGACGCACGCGATCCTCCGCGAGGTCATGCCGACGGCGGTCGCGGGCCGCGCCGAGATCGAGGCGGCGATCGGCCAGATGCGGGCGCGCTTCGACGAGGCCGCGCACGCGGTGCCCGACCTCGCCCGCCACCGCGACGCGGCGCTCGCGGCGTACGAGGCCGCGGCGCACGCGAGCTGGCCCACGCTCCAGCGCATCCACGGCGACTACCACCTCGGCCAGGTGCTCGCGGTGCCGGATCGCGGCTGGGTGCTCCTCGACTTCGAGGGCGAGCCGCTGCGGCCGCTCGCCTCCCGCAACCTCCCGGACGTGCCCGCCCGCGACGTCGCCGGCATGCTCCGCTCCTTCGACTACGTGGCCGGATCGCTCTCGATGCAGGCCGGCTCGGAGCAGGCGCGCGACTGGGCCGAGGGGGCGCGGCGGGCGTTCCTGGACGGCTACCGCCGCGGCCTCGTCGAGCGCGAGGGCGCCGAGGCGGGGGCCGTCGACGAGCGGCTCCTCGCGGCGTACGAGCTCGACAAGGCCGTCTACGAGGCGCGCTACGAGGCGCTGCACCGGCCGGGCTGGCTGCCCATCCCCATGCGCGCCATCGAGCGCATCCTCGCCTGACGACCGCAGCGGGCGGGCGCGTTCAGATTCCGCAGATAGGGCGACGATGTCCCGTCTTTCGACCCATCGCCCCGCTCCTTGCGCATTCTGAACGCCACCTCGCGCTCGAGGTGGTTGAGGAGGCCGCGCAGCGGCCATCTCGAAACCACCGAGGTCACGGTGCCTCCGGTGGTTTCGAGACGCGGCCTGCGACCGCTCCTCAACCACCTGCTGTCCGCTAGTCCTCCGCGAGCGGGCCGTCGATGCGGAGCTCGCGGCGCACGTAGCCGGGCCGGCGGATCGGCGTGCGCGGCAGCCCGAGCCGCTCCGCGAGCCGGTCGAGCGGGCCGCGGGGCGCCGCCGCCTCGGCCGCGCCGCCCGCGAGGACGGCCGACATCCCGCGCTTCGCCGTCGTGCCCCAGCGCTCGAGCATCGGCATGTGGCCGGTGAGCGGACGCTCCGACGTCGGAGTGCCGCGCCGCGCCGCCGCGCCCTGCGAGGCGGGCGACGCGAGGGGGCCCGGGTCGTCGAGCCATCCCGTCTCGAGCCGCGTCACGCCGCGCGCCCGCACGGGCGAGCCGCCGTGGCCGATGCGCCCGAGCCAGGGCAGTCGCGCCTCGAGGCCCTGGATCGGCCCGACCGTCGCGTCGCCCGGCGCGAGCATCGCGAAGTGCGGCACGCGCGCGGCCTCCGGCAGGTGCGCGAGCGAGCGGATGCCGTGCCCGAGCCCCGCGCTCGCGAGGTGCACGACCCGGTCGACGCGCATCCCGCGCCGCAGCGCGAGCCCGACGACCGCGCCGCCGTAGCTGAAGCCGAAGGCGGTGACGGGGACGCCGTCTTCCCGCACGATCCCGTTCGCGAAGCGCGCCAGCCGCGCGGCGAGGGCCGCGGCGGGCTCGGCGCGGAGGGCCCCGAGGCCGCGCGGGAACGGCCCGCCCTGCCACGCGATCATCCCGGCGACGTCGCGTCCCGCCGTCTGGTTCGCGAGGATGACCGGCTCGGACATCGTGTGCCCCTTGCCCTCGAAGTGGAGGAGGTCCGAGTCGTTGCCGGGCACGAAGATCCCGAGCGCGCGCACGCCCTCGGCGAGCGGCGAGCGGTGCGGATCGTCGTGCTCGGCGATCGCCGGCCCGAGGTACTCGGCGATCGCCGAGCGCTCGGGGTCGAAGGCGAGGAGGAAGCGGGGGAGCGGCCCGCGCTCGAAGAAGCCGGCGCCGGCCTGGAGGAGGCCGAGGCGCTCGCGGAGCCGGGCCGCGCGCGCGTCCGCGGCGGAGAGGTGGGACGACCTGGCGCCGAGCTCGCGGAACGGCGCCTCCTCCACGCCGTCGAGGATGCGGCCGAGGCTCACGTGGTTCGCGCGCACCCGGGCGCCCCAGGGCAGGCCGTCGAGGTTGCCGACGACGAGCGTGGCGTCGGACTCGAGGCGGCGGCGCTCCTCCTCGGGGGTGGACGTCCACCAGGCGCGGATCTCGGCCTGCGAGGGCGGACGGTCGACGATGCGGCGCTGCAGCTCGCGCGGCGCCTCGCCGCGCGTCGCGACGAGCCGCTCGAGGTCGGATCGCGTCGCGCGGGGAGGGACGCCGGAAGCCATGCGAACGAGCGTAGACGCGGATGCGCGCAGGTGGTTGAGGAGCGGCCGCGGGCCGCGTCTCGAAACCACCGGAGGCACCTGGGGTGGTGGTGTCGAGACGCTCGCTGCGCTCGCTCCTCAACCACCGGCAGGACGTCCGATCCTTCGGGTTCGCCGTGAGCGCACGCCGGAATCTATGCCTGACTCGCTCCTCTTCCTAAACTTGAGTCATCACGGCTCAAGGTGAGCCGCAAACCCACCACGACCACCGGGACATCCGGACCAAGGAGGCGCCTCTATGGCGAACATGCAGGGCGCGCCGGCCCAGAACGAGGACGCGAAGAGCGCCCTCGAGCAGTACGGCGTCAACCTCACCGACATCGCCCGCTCGGGCAAGCTCGACCCGGTCATCGGCCGCGATGCCGAGATCCGGCGCGTGAGCCAGGTGCTCACGCGCCGCACGAAGAACAACCCCGTCCTCATCGGCGAGCCGGGCGTCGGCAAGACGTCCGTCGTCGAGGGCCTCGCCCAGCGCATCGTCGCGGGCGACGTCGCCGACTCGCTCAAGGGCAAGGAGCTCGTCTCGCTCGACCTCGCGAGCCTCATCGCGGGCGCGAAGTACCGCGGCGAGTTCGAAGAGCGGCTCAAGGCCGTCCTCAAGGAGATCAACGGGTCGGACGGCCGCATCATCACCTTCATCGACGAGCTCCACACGCTCATGGGCGCCGGCGGCGGCGAGTCGTCCATCTCCGCCGCGAACATGCTCAAGCCCATGCTCGCGCGCGGCGAGCTGCGCCTCATCGGCGCGACGACGCTCGACGAGTACCGCGAGTTCATCGAGGCCGACCCCGCCCTCGAGCGCCGATTCCAGCAGGTGTTCGTCGGCGAGCCCTCGGTCGAGGACTCGGTCGCGATCCTCCGCGGCCTCAAGGAGCGCTACGAGGCGCACCACAAGGTCGCCATCGCCGACTCCGCGCTCGTCGCGGCGGCGACGCTCTCGAACCGGTACATCACCGGCCGCAAGCTGCCCGACAAGGCCATCGACCTCATCGACGAGGCCGCGTCGCGCCTGCGCATGGAGATCGACTCGGCGCCCGTCGAGATCGACACCCTCCAGCGCCAGGTCGACCGGCTCCGCATCGAGGAGCTCGCGCTGAAGAAGGAGCACGACCCCGCCTCGAAGGAGCGCCTCGAGAAGCTCCGCGCCGACCTCGCCGAGAAGGACGCCGCCCTCGGCGGCCTGAAGCGCCGCTGGGAGGTCGAGCGCGCCGGCCTCAACCGCATCGGCGAGCTCAAGGGCAAGCTCGACAACGTGCGCATGCGCGCCGAGAAGGCGCAGCGCGAGGGCAACCTCGAGCTCGCGAGCCGCCTCCTCTACGGCGAGCTGCCGGGCATCCAGAAGGAGCTCGACCAGGCCGAGCGCGCCGAGGACGGCGGCCCCCGCCTCGTGAACGACCACGTCACGAGCGAGGACATCGCCGGCGTCGTCGCCTCGTGGACGGGCATCCCCGTCGGCCGCCTCCTCCAGGGCGAGATGGAGAAGCTCCTCCACCTCGAGGAGGAGCTCGGCAAGCGCCTCATCGGCCAGCAGGGCGCGGTGCAGGCCGTGGCCGACGCCATCCGGCGCTCGCGGGCGGGCGTCTCCGACCCGCAGAAGCCGACCGGCTCGTTCCTCTTCCTCGGCCCCACGGGCGTCGGCAAGACCGAGCTCGCGAAGGCGCTCGCGGAGCTGCTCTTCGACGACGAGAAGTCGATGGTGCGCATCGACATGTCCGAATACGGCGAGAAGCACTCGGTGGCGCGCCTCGTCGGCGCCCCTCCCGGCTACATCGGCTACGAGCAGGGCGGCCAGCTCACGGAGGCCGTGCGCCGGCGCCCGTACTCGGTGATCCTCCTCGACGAGGTCGAGAAGGCGCACCCGGAGGTCTTCGACGTGCTCCTGCAGGTGCTCGACGACGGCCGGCTCACGGACGGCCAGGGCCGCACGGTGGACTTCCGGAACACCATCCTCGTCCTCACCTCGAACCTCGGCTCGCAGTACCTCGTCGACCCGCTCACGAGCGAGGAGCAGAAGCGCTCCCAGGTCATGGCGGCGGTGCGGCAGGCGTTCAAGCCGGAGTTCGTGAACCGCCTCGACGACATCGTCGTGTTCTCCGCCCTCTCGCAGGACGAGCTCGCGCGGATCGTCGAGCTCCAGGTGCACCGGCTGCAGCAGCGCCTGGGGGAGCGGCGCCTCGAGATCTCGGTCGACGAGGACGCCCGCGCCTGGCTCGCCGAGCGCGGCTACGACCCGATCTACGGCGCCCGCCCGCTGCGCCGCCTCATGCAGAAGGAGATCGACGACCGGCTCGCGAAGGGGCTGCTCTCCGGGGCGATCCGCGACGGCGACCGCGTCGAGGTCCGCGTGCGGCTCGACGGCGAGGGGCTCGAGGTGTCGGGCCCGGCGCACCGGGCCGAGGCGGGCTCGGGCTCGGCCTCGGGCTCTGACTCGGCGGATGGTGACGACGGCATCGAGGACGCCGAGGTCGTCGAGGGCGAGCTCGAGTAGCGGCCGAAGCGGGGGAGGGCCCGGCGGATGCTCCGCCGAGGCCCTCCCCGTGTCCGCCTTCGGCCCGCCCACCTCCGGGCTCGTCCCAGATCGACGGATATGTGATCACGTCGCCCCCATGTGCGTCGGCGTTCACGGAGCCGAAGATCTGGGCGCCCAGGCCGCCGGCTCGCGGCCCTGCGCGATGATCTCATCGCGGGAGGCGAGCCTCGGCGTCGGCTCGCTACGCCCCGAAGCGCATCGCCTCGAGCGGCTTGCGCTCGCGCGGGGCCTGGTCGCGGAGGCGGATCTCCGCCGGCACGGCGTCCGTCGCGTCGTGGCGGCCGAGCGCGAAGACGACGACGGGCACGAACGGCGCCTCGATGCCGAACGCCGACGCGAGGGCATCCGGGTCGAAGCCGCCCATCTGGCGGGCGTCGATGCCCATGTGCGCGGCCTGGAGGATGAGGTACGCGGTGGCCTGGCCGAGGTCGTACTCGGCCCAGCGCAGCGGCTTGCCGTCGCGCTCGGTCTCGGCGACGCCGACGAGGAGGGCCGAGGCGCTCGGGGCCCAGGCCGAGTTGAAGCCGGTGAGCGTGCCGACGATCCGGTCGAACTCGGGCGTCCCGCGGTGCGCGACGACGTACGACCAGGGCTGCGTGTTGCTCTCGGAGGGCGCCCACCGGGCGGCATCGAGGAGGGTCGACATCGCCTCGTCGTCGAGCTCGTAGCCGGCGTCGAAGCCGCGCGGACTCCAGCGGTTCGAGATGACGCAGCTCACCGAGGGGAGCGTCTGGTTGCGGCGCGGCGCGGCGGGATGCGACACGGCGAGTCCTCCGGGGTCGAGGGCGAGCGGGGGCGGCGCGGCGCGCGATCCTGGCGCGCTCCGGTGCCTGCGAACCGCACGGTACTCCAGCGAGGCGACGCCGAGATGAGCGGTCCCCGAGTACCGCCGGGGCAGGAATGCCTGGTCACACGACGCGTCGGATAACCGAGACGACGCCCTCGCCGAGGAGCCCGAGGCGCCCGCCTAGAAGATCATCGGCCGATCGTCGTCCAGGCTCGTCTTCACGTCGAGCTCGACGACGACCGGCACGTGGTCGCTCGGGGCGTCGCCCTTGCGCTCGTCGCGGTCGATGCGCGCGTCGACGATGAGCTCGTCGAAGCTGCGGGTGCCGAGGATGAAGTCGATCCGCATGCCCTCGTTGCGGGGGAAGCGCAGCTGCTTGTAGTCCCAGTACGTGTAGCCCTCGACGCCGCGCTCGCGCACGACGTCGACGAGGCCCCCGTCGAGGAGCTTCTGGAACGCGGCGCGCTCCTGCGGCGAGACGTGGGTCGAGCCCTCGAAGGCGGCAAGGTCCCAGACGTCGTGGTCCTCCGGCGCGATGTTGAAGTCGCCCATGAGCGCGAGCGGCATGCCCTCGTTCTCGGCCGTCCACGCGGTCGTCGCGGCGCCGAGCTTCTCGAGCCAGTCGAGCTTGTAGGCGTAGTGCGGATGCTCGAGCTCGCGGCCGTTCGGGATGTAGAGCGTCCAGAGCCGCACGTCCTCGACGGTCGCCCCGAGCGCGCGCGCCTCGAGCGGCAGCTTGCCGTCGTCGCCGGGCGTCCCGAAGCCGGGCATGTCGCGGAAGCCGACCTCGACGTCGGTCATCGGCAGCCGGCTCGCGAAGGCGACGCCGTTCCACTGGTTGAGGCCGTGGATCTCGAGCTCGTAGCCCGCCTCCTCGAAGGCCTCGCGGGGGAACTGCTCGGGCTTGCACTTGATCTCCTGCATGCCGAGGACGTCGATGTCCTCCCGCACGAGCCAGTCGACGACCCGCCCCACGCGGGCCCGGATCGAGTTCACATTCCACGTCGCGATGCGCATGCCCCCACGCTAGCGACCCGCGGGCGGCGGCCGTCGGCGCTTCGGAAACGCGGGCCGATTCTCGGCCCGGACACGCATATGGTGGCGCACAGCCGGATTCGGCCCGCAGATCCGAACAACGCAGACAGCCTGTGGAGAATCGCCGACGCCCGGCCGCGAGCGCTGCTGAAATCGGAGCTCGTGGACGCCTACGAGAGCCTGCTCGCCGCCGACGGCGGAGTCGTCTCGGCCGAGCGTCTGCGCGCGATCGGCATCGACCGCATCGAGCGGGAGCGCCGCGTGCGGAGGGGTGCGCTGACACCGCTCCGGCACGGGTGGTTCGCGGCCCCCGGCGCGGATCCTCTCGTGGTGTCGGCGGTGCGGGCGGGCGGCGCGCTGGCCTGCGTGAGCGCGCTCGAGCGCCTGGGCGTATGGCGGCCACGCCGAGACGGCGCCCACGTGCGATTCCGCCGGCAGCCCGAGCGGGCCCGCGGCGTCGTGGCGCATGTGCTCCCCCGTCGGCTCGGCGTCGGGGTGACGCGAGCCATCGACCCGCCGGCGACGGCGATCGCCTGCGCGCTGCGCTGCCAGCAGGCGGGCGACGCGGTCGCCGTGCTCGACTCGGCGGTGCGGCTGCAAGTCATCCACCCGGACGACCTCGCCGAGATCGGCACCGCGCTCGGCCCGGGCGCCGAGCGCCTCGTCGCCCGCTGCCACCCGAGCTCGGAGTCCGGCACCGAGACGCTCGTGCGCCTCATGCTCACCCGCCTGCGCATCGGCTTCCGCGCGCAGGTCGAGATCGCGGGCGTGGGGCGCACCGACTTCCTCGTCGGCGATCGCCTGATCATCGAGGTCGACGGGCGAGAGCATCACGCGAATCCGGCGGCGTTCGCGGCCGATCGCCGACGGGACGCGCAGGCGCTCGAGCTCGGCTACCTCGTCATCCGCGTGACCTGGCAGGAGGCGATGAGTGATCTCGCGCCGCTCCAGCGTAGAGTGCGGACGATCGTCGCCGCCCGCGAGCATCGCTGGTCGCGCCGAACCGCCCATTGGCGGCGACTCGGCCTGCCGGAGCCGGTCACGGGCTGGCGCTACCGGAGCGACGCCGCATAGCGAGTTCGGAAAGGCGGGCCACACTCAGGCTTGAGCGCACATATGGACGCGTCGTCACGTATCTGGCCCGGAATTCCGGGTACCGCGCCGCTCGTCGCCGACGCGCGGAGATACGCTGGTGGCGTGACCGACGACCGCGCAGCCCTCATCGACCTCATCCGCGAGGAGGCCGTCTTCCACGGCGATTTCACCCTCACGAGCGGCAAGAAGGCGTCGTACTACATCGACCTCCGCAAGCTCTCGCTGGATCACCGCGCCGCCCCCCTCATTGGGCGCATCCTCCTCGGCCTCATCGACGAGTTCGCGCCCGTCGCGGCCGTGGGCGGGCTCACGATGGGCGCCGACCCGCTGGCGAACGCCGTCCTCCACCAGGGCGTCATCGCGGGGCGCGACATCGACGCGTTCGTCGTCCGCAAGGAGCCGAAGGACCACGGCCGCGGCCGCCAGATCGAGGGCGCCGAGGTCTCCGGCAAGCGGGTCGTCGTGCTCGAGGACACCTCCACGACCGGCGGATCCCCGCTCAAGGCGATCGAGGCGCTCGAGAAGGCCGGCGCCGAGGTCGTCGCGGTGTGCGTCATCGTCGACCGCGGCACGGAGGCCCGCGAGCGCATCGAGGCCGCCGGCTACCCGTACCGCTACGCCATCGGCCTCGAGGACCTCGGCCTCGCCTAGGCGGGGCCGACGAAGCACCGGATCCCCGTGACCGACGACCTCGAGCCGCGCCCGCAGAGCGCCCTCCCGCGGCGCCTGCAGCGGCGGCTCGAGGAGGCCCGCGAGGCCGAGCTCGGGCCGCGGACGCCGTCCGTCCGCCGGCCGGCGGCGCCGAGTCCGGACTCGTCCAGCCGCGCCTCGTCCACCCCCGCCTCGCCTCGGCCCGCCGAGCCGCGCGTGCCCGGATCGTCGCCTGCCGCCGGGCGTTCCGAGGCCGCCGGCTTCGCGCCCGCCGCCACATCCGTCGGCCACCGCACCGCTCCCGCGGCGGCCGACCCCGCCGGCCGCGCGGACGCTGCCGGCACCCCGATCGTCCCGCCCCGCTTCATCCCGAGCCGCAACGCGCAGCTCGCGGCCCGCGAGGACGAGCGCCGCCGCCGCCTCGAGGAGGAGCGCGCCGCCCGCTCGACGAGCGCCGATGCCGGCCTCGCCCCTGCCGCCGCGGCCATCCCGCCAGCCGAGCGTGCGGCCCGCAAGGCCCGCCGCCGCTTCCTCGGGCTCGTGCTCACGGCGGCCGCGGGCGTCGCCATCCTCGCGTTCGTGCTCGGCGCGGTGCTCGACCCGTTCCGCTCTCGCGGCCCCTCGGCTGAGGAGCTCGCGACGAGCGCCGTCGCGCACCCGCAGCCGACAGGGGTGCCCGCCGCGGCCCTCCAGGTCGGCCAGTGCCTCGCGAGCTTCCCGGGCGCCTGGGCGGCAGAGTTCGAGCCGACCGACTGCACGGGCGACCACGCCGCGCAGCTCGTCGCGACCGTGCCCGCGGATCCCTACGCCGGCGGGGCCTACCCGGGCGAGGAGGCCCTCCGCTCGCGCGCCCAGTTCGCGTGCCAGGCGAAGACCGTTCTCGACACGGCGGCCGCCTCCGCCTACGAGGACCTCGTCGTCGACGTCGCCTACGCGCCGAGCGCGCTCGAGTGGGATGCCGGGCAGCAGAGCTACTCCTGCTTCGTCGCGCGCTCCGGCGGCGGCATGCTCCAGGGCTCCCTCGCCGCCTCCTGACGACCCCTTCGGTCTCGGCGTTCGCTGCCGATGCGGGCATCCGCTGCCCGAATCTCGGTAGCGGATGCCCGCATCGGCAGCGGATGCCGTGGGGCGGGCTCATCCGGCCATTCTGCGGCGCCCCCGCCCGCAGCCGCTGGCCGATCGCTCATGCGCTGGCCGATCGCTCGCGCCAGAAGCCATCCGCTGGCCATTCGCTCACGAGCTGGCGGACATGCGCCAGCTGATGAGCGATCGGCCAGCGCGTGCGCTGGGCAGCGTCGTGCGCTGGCGTGCAGGTGGTTGAGGAGCCGGCGGAGCCGCCGTCTCGAAACCACCGGAGGTACCTGTGGGTCGGCGGTGTCACGACGGGCCTTCGGCCCTCCTCGACCACCTTCACGGTCCTCCTCAGGCGGCGCCGCTACGGTCGGGGCATGACCCGAGTCAGCGAATCCGCCCAGGTCGGCGTCGGCGTCGAGCGCGTCTTCCCGCTCTTCACCGACCTCGAGACGCTTCCCCGCATGCTCTCCTTCATCGAGTCGGTCACCCCCGTCTCGCCCGACACGACCCACTGGGTCGTCGGCTTCGCGGGCCAGCGCAAGGCCTTCGACGCCCGCCTCGTCGCGCAGGAGCCGAACCGCCTCCTCCGCTGGGAGTCGGCGACCCCCGGCCAGCCCTTCACGATCGAGGCCCGCACCGAGGCGACCGGCCCCGACTCGACGAACGTGACGATCGACGCCGAGTTCGACGCGGGCGGGATGGCCGAGCGCCTCGGCCTCGCGAAGCCGATCGCCTCGAAGGCGCTCCGCGACGAGCTGGGCCGCGCCAAGCTCTACGTCGAGCGCCGCTTCATCGACGGCTAGCGGCGAGCCCGGCACGACCGGCGCCCGCCGCGGCAGGGCGGCCGCGCCCGCGCCGGAGCCGCCTTTCCGGATCCCCGACACCTTGCGGCGGCCATCCGCCCCGGTGCTATCGTCGTGCCCAGAGCACGTGCTCCGGGGTCGGTGAAAATCCGAGCCGGCGGTGACAGTCCGCGAAGCCCCCTCCCTCGGGAGGAGGCCTGATCCGGTGGAATTCCGGGACCGACGGTGAAAGTCCGGATGGGAGGCGCACGGGATCTCGGCCTCGGCCGCGATCCGCTCGCGATGAGATCGCGAGGGCTCGGCGATCCCGCGCACCCGCGACGGCCTCGCCGGACCCGCGGTCGGCGGAGCCGTCGGCGTCCGCCCGGCCACGCGACCACTCTCCCGCACGCCCCGGAGCCTCGACGACGAAGGCACCGGAGATGCGCACCACGACGACCCGCCCCGCGGCGCGATACCTCGCGCCCGCGTTCCTCGCGGCGATCGTCCTCGCGCTCTGGCAGGCGGTCTGCTCGCTCGGCCTCGCGCCGCGGCAGTTCCTGCCCGCGCCGCTCGACCTCGCGATCCGCTTCGGCCGGGAGCTCGCCGCCGGGAACCTCGTCCGCTACGCGGGGACGACCCTGCTCGAGGCGCTCCTCGGCTCCCTCGTCGCCGTGCTCATCGCCATCCCGATCGGCTACCTCATCGCGCGCGTGCGCTGGTTCGACCTCGCCGCGAGCCCCTACATCGCGGCCTCGCAGGCGATTCCGGCCATCGCGACCGCACCGCTGCTCGCCCTCTGGATCGGCTACGGCCTTCCCCCGATCGTCGTCCTCTGCGCGATCACCGCGTTCTTCCCGATGCTCGTGACGACCGTGCTCGGCGTCCGCCAGCTCGATCGGGACGTCCTCGACGCGGCCCGCCTCGACGGCGCGGGCGTCCTCCAGCGCCTCGTCTGGATCGAGGCGCCGCTCGCGCTGCCGAGCGTCATCGCGGGCATCCGCGCCGGCGCCGCCCTCTCGATCACGGGCGCCGTGGTCGGAGAGTTCACGATGGGCGGCAAGGGCCTCGGCATGCTCCTCACCCTCTTCCGCGACGCGAACGACACGGAGGGGATCTTCGCGACGCTCCTCATGCTCGTCGCGCTCGCGGTGGGCCTGTTCGTCCTGCTCGGCCTCGCCGAGCGCCTCCTGCCAGCCGCACGATCGGAAGGATCCCGATGACGACGTCCCGATTCCGCCCCGTCAGCCCCGCCCGCGCGCTCCGCCGCGTCGCCGCCGCGCTCGGCGCCCTCGCCCTCGCGGCGGGCCTCGCCGGCTGCGCGCCGCAGAGCGCCCCGGGCGCGACGACCGGCGCCGCCGGCACGGGCGCCGCCGGCGAGACGATCACGATCGGCCTCACCTACACGCCGAACATCCAGTTCGCCCCCTTCTACCTCGCCGCCGAGCGCGGCTACTTCGACGACGCCGGCGTGAAGGTCGAGCTGCGCCACCACGGCCAGTCCGAGGAGCTCTTCGGAGCCCTCGAGACCGGCGCCGAGGACCTCGTCTACGCCGGCGGCGACGAGATCGTCCAGGCCCGCTCGGGCGGCGTCGACGTGACGAGCGTCGCGACCCTCTACGGCTCGTACCCGGCTGCGCTCATCGTGCCGGCGGACTCGCCCATCCAGTCGGCCGCCGACCTCCGCGGCCGCACGGTCGGCGTGCCCGGCCCGTACGGCCAGACCTACTCGGCGCTCCTCGCGATGCTCGCGGGCGCCGGGCTCACGACCTCCGACCTCACGATCGAGCACATCGGCTACACCCAGCAGGCCGCGCTCACGGGCGGCAAGGTCGAGGGCGTCATGGGCTTCGCGAACAACGACGCCGTGCAGCTGCGGGAGTCGGGCTTCCCGGTGCGCACGATCTCGGCCTTCCCGGATGGCGTGGAGTCGCTCGTCGGCCCGGCCCTCGGCGCGAGCTCCGCGGTGCTCGCCGAGCACCCGGACGCCGTGCGCGCCATCCTCGCCGCCGTCGAGCGCGCGACGAAGGAGCTCATCGCCGACCCGAACGCGGCGGTCGATGCCTCGACGAGCCAGATCCCGACCCTCACGAGCCCCGAGGCGAAGTCGAACGCCCTCGCGACGCTCCAGGCGACCGTGCCGTTCCTCCAGTCCGCGGTCGACGCGCGCTTCCAGAACCACCCGGAGACGTGGCTGCGCATGACGACGTTCATGGCCGACCACGGCCTGCTCTCGGGCCAGCAGCCGACCGTCGACGACTGCTCGACGAACGACTACCTGCCGAGCGCGTAGGCGGATGGCCGTGCGCGAGGAGCGGGGGAGCGGGATGCCCGAAGACGCGGCGCCCACGGCCGATCCGGCCCACGACGGCGACCCGGCCCACGACGGCGACCCGGCCCACGAGACCCACCCCGCCCACGAGGTCGGCGTCGGCCCCTGGCCCGGCGGCCCGGCCGCCTGGCCGGACGACCCGCGCCTCGACCCCGAGCTCCTCGCGCACGGCGACCGCCGCAACGTGCTCGACCGCTACCGCTACTGGAGCGTCGAGGCCATCGTCGCCGAGCTCGCGGCCCGGCGGCATCCCTTCCACGTCGCCATCGAGAACTGGCGCCACGACCTCAACATCGGCTCGATCGTGCGCACGGCGAACGCCTTCAACGCCGAGGCCGTCCACATCATCGGGCGCCGGCGCTGGAACCGGCGCGGTGCCATGGTGACCGACCGCTACCTCGAGGTGCGCCACCACGAGACGGCCGAGGCCTTCGCCGACTGGGCGGCGGGGGAGGGCATCCCGATCGTCGCCGTCGACAACGTGCCCGGGTGCGAGCCGGTCGACGCGCGCCCCCTGCCGGCCCGGTGCGCGCTCCTCTTCGGCCAGGAGGGGCCCGGCCTCAGCGAGGAGGCGCTCGCGACGGCCGAGCGGATCGTCGAGATCCGCCAGTTCGGCTCGACCCGCTCGCTCAACGCCGCGGCCGCTGCGGCGATCGTCCTGCACGAGTGGGTGCGGGCGCACGCGCCCGCGGACGGCGCACCGAAAAGAGATGAGTGATCATCACTCGGCGGCTTCTGCCGCCGTGCCGCTCCATCGGAGAGGAGACCCGGGCTCCGAGTCGCGGACCCGGCCGCTAGCCGATGATGCTCGGCGCGATGTCCCGCATGACCTGCGTCGAGGTGACGCGGGCGATGCCGACAGCCGAGGCGGCGAGGCATCCGGCGAGGACGGTGACGAGGAGCGTCGCCATCCCGACCGCGAGCCCGAGGTCGCCGCCGAGCATCGCCTGCCGCAGCGCCGTCACGCTCCACGACATCGGCAGCACGTGGTGGATCGCGTCGAGGGGAGCCGGCAGCGTCTGCCACGGGAAGGTGCCGCCCGCCGTCACGAGCTGGAGCACCATGAGGATGAGCCCCATGAACTGGCCGACGCTGCCGAGCCAGACGTTGAGGGCCTGGATGATCGAGGCGAAGGTCATCGAGGCGAGCACGAGCAGCCCGAAGGTCGCCCACGGGTGCACGAAGTGGAAGCCGACGACCTTCGTGAGGATCGCGGAGAGCATCGCCATCTGGAGCGCGCCGAGCACCGCGGGCGTGGCCCATCCGGCGAGGGTGACCCGCAGCGGCGACCACATCGCGGTCGCGGCGCGGCGGGAGAAGGGCTTCACGATGAGGAAGAGCGCGTACATGCCGATCCAGGCCGCGAGCGTCGCGAAGAAGGGCGCGAGGCCCGCGCCGTAGTTCTCAGCCTTCGCGGTGGAGATCTCGTCGACGCGCACGGGGTCGGCGATCGTGTCGGCCTGGCCGGTGCGCAGCTGCTGGGTCGAGGCGGGGATGCCGTCGCGGCCCTCGGCCAGCTTCGACTGGAGCTGGGAGGCGCCGTCCTGGAGCTGCACGAGGCCCGTGCGGAGCGTCATGAGGCCGTCCGAGAGCTGCGAGGTGCCGTCGACGAGCTGGGAGGCGCCGTCCGCGAGCTGCCCGGTGCCGTCGCGGAGCTGCACGGCCCCGTCCTCGAGCTGGGAGGCGCCCGTCGCGAGCTGCTGCGTGCCGTCGGCGAGCTGGGAGGCGCCGTCCGCCGCCTGCCCGATGCCGTCGACGAGGGCCGGGGCGCTCGCGGCGAGCTGGGCGGCGCCGTCCGCGACCTGGTTCGCGCCGTCCGCGAGGCGGTTGATGTCGCTCACCCTCGCCTGGATGTCGGTGTTCGCCGTCGAGAGCTTCGTGTCGAGCGGAGCGAGGGCGTCCATCGCCTGCTGCACCTGCGCCGGGGTGAGGCCCTGCGCCTCGAGGCGCGACTTCAGGTCGGCGCGGATGGCGGGGAGGTCGTTCGCGAGCGTCTGCGCGGTCGAGCCGACCTGGTTCGCGGCGGCGGCGATCTCCGCGTTGCCGTCGGCGACCTGGCGGGCGCCGTCGGCGAGGCGGCTCGTCGCGTCGGGGAGGGCGGAGGCCTTGTCGTCGAGCGTCGCGAGGCCGGAGCTCAGCTGCGAGGCGCCCGAGGCCGCGCTCCGGGCGCCCGAGCTCAGCTGCGAGGCGCCGTCGACGAGCTGCGAGGCGCCGTCGTGGGCCTGCGCGGCGCCGTCCGCGAGCTGGGCGGCGCCGTCGTGGAGCTGCGTCGCGCCGCTCGAGAGCTGGTCGACGCCCGAGATCGCCTGCGTCTCGCCGTCGCGGAGCTGGCCCGCGCCGTCCTGCGCCTGGTCGAGGCCGTCCCGCACCGTCGCGAGGCCGTCGAGGAGGCGCAGCGACGCGGTGTTGCCGATGCTCTCGGCGATCGTCGCGCGGAGCTTCTCCATGGCGCGCTGGCCGGTCTGGGTGGCGATGGCGTTGTTCGCGTCGTTCGTGCGCAGCTCGATGCGGGCCTGGCGCGGGTCGTCGCCGGCGGCCGACTCGAGGTCGGCTGAGAACTCGGGCGGCAGGATGACCGCGAAGCCGTAGGCGCCGTTCTCCACGCCGAGGCGCGCGGCGTCGGCCGTCACCTGCTCCCAGTCGAAGCTGCGGTCGCGGATGAGCTCGTCGGCGATGTCCTGGCCGTGGTTCAGGGCCGTCCCGTCGCTCTTCGTCGTGCCGGCGTCCTCGACGACGATCGCGACGGCGAGGTGGTCGAGGCTGCCCTGCGGGTCGCGGTTCGCCCAGAGGTAGAGGCCGCCGTAGAGGAGCGGGACGCACATGAGGGCGATGAGCGCGAGCGTGCCGAGCTTCGTCGAGGTGAGGCGCGCGAGCTCCTGGCGGACGAGCGCCGGGACGTCGAGCGTGCGGAAGCGGGGGAGGTTCATGGTGCTGGGGTTCCTTGCCGGATGGCGGATCAGCGGAGGTGCCGCGGGGCGTGGTGCGGGGCGCGGGCGGAGTCGGGGGCCGGGCCGGAGGCATCGGGGGCGGCGGCGGGGTCGGCGGTCGCGGCGAGTCGGGCCTCGGGGAGGTCGGCGGCCGCGGCGGCGCGCTCGAGGGAGGAGCGCTCGCGGGGGAGGTCGGCGGCGGGCTCCTCGGCGCCCGGGTCGCGGCCGGAGCCGACGCCGGCGGGCTCGGCGGCGTCGGCCGCCGCGAGCTCGCGCTCGACCTCGACGCGCGCCTCGGTCCATCCGCCGGCCTGGGCGGCGACGGCCTCGGCCGCTGGGTCCTCGCGGGCCTCGGCGGGCGCCGGGCCGAAGGGGGAGCGAGAGGGCGCGGCGATCGACGGCGCCGCGGCGGCCGGCGAGGCGAGCACGGGCGCCGCGAGCTCGCCGAGGAGCGGCTCGGCGAGGCGGGCCGTCGTCTCGCCGCACACGATGGCGACCGCGAAGCCCCGGGCCGCGACCTCGCGGGCGTAGCCGACGAGCTCGCGCACCTCGGTGCCGAAGCGCTCGGGGGAGGTGAGGACGACCGCCTCGATCCTCGGCCGCAGGAGCGCGAGCTCCGTGAGCGCCTGGAGGCGCGTGAAGCCGGGGATGTGCATCATCGTGCGGTCGCCGAGCTCGCGGAGCCCGTGCTCGTCGAGCCACCGGCCGACGGCGAGCGGGCCCGCGGGGAGCCGCGCGAAGAGGAGCTCCTCGGCGACGACCGTCCGCAGCGTCACGGTCGGGGCGGGCTCGCAGACGGACGGGGTGTCGATGAGCGCGGTCGCGCGGCGAAGGCGTCGGCGCGAGTGGCCGCCGTCGGCGTGGATCTCGCCGCTCGTCGGGGCCATGCGGCCGGCGAGCACGAGCGAGAGGACGCTCGGGCCCTGCTCGGTGTCGGTGGCGACGACGGTGACGCGGCCGGTCTCGAGCACGCAGCTCGTCGGCGCGAGGACCTCGCCGTGGCGGCCCTTCGACGCTCCTTCGAGCGTGACGCGCATGGTGGCCTTCGATCTCCGTCGGTGGACTGGGGCGGGCGCCCCGGGACACGACGAGCATAACTGAACTGACCAGTCGGTACAAGAACGTGCTAGGCTGGCGTCCAGCAACCAGGGCGCGGCGCCGCGCGCAGAGAGGGGCCAGAGCGATGGGCAGGCCGAACCGCAGCCGCGAGGCGATCCTCGACGCGGCCATCGAGCTCGCCGCGAGCCGCGGCATCTCCGCCACGACGATGGACGACATCGCCGCGCGCGCGGGCGTCGCGAAGGGATCCGTCTACTACAACTTCGCCGGCAAGGACGAGCTCTTCGGCGCTCTCTTCCACGAGGCCGGCCGCACCCTCGTGCCGCTCCTCGAGGAGGCGGTGGCGGGGGAGGGGCGAGAGCCCCTCGTCGGCGTCGTCCGCACGCTCCTCGGGCGGCTCCAGGCCAAGCCCGATCTCGCGAAGCTCCTCGCCTCGGAGGTCTTCCGCTCCGACCGGAACTGGTCGGAGACCCTCGGCGCCTTCCGCGACGCGATCGCGGGCAGCTTCTGCCGCGCCATCCTCGCCGCCCGCCCCGAGCTCGCCGCCCACGGCGACACGATGGTGCCCGCGATGTCGCTCTTCGGCGCGACGCTCACGGCCGGCCTCGAGTGGCTCGCCTTTGAGCCCGAGCGCACGCTCGAGGAGGTCGCCGACGCGCTTCTCGCGCTCGTCCTGCCGCCGCAGCCCGCGGCCGTCTAGCCGCTTCCGGCTCTCCGCGCCGGTCGCGTCGGTTCCGCCGCCGATACGATGGCGGCATGCAGCACGCGAACCTCCTGGGCATCCCCGAGACCCGACTCGCCGCCGAGCCCGAGGTCGTCGCGGCCGTGGCCGAGGCCGGGTCCGACCGCGCCGCGCTCGCGGCCGTCGCCGCCGCCCACCCGGCGTCCTCGCTCGCCTGGGCCGCGCTCGCCGAGGCCACCGAGCCCGCCCTCGAGCGCTACGCCTACGCGCGCGTCGGCTACCACCGCGGCCTCGACGCGCTCCGCAAGGCCGGATGGCGCGGCCAGGGGCCCGTGCCGTGGTCGCACGAGCCGAACCGCGGCGTCCTCCGCGCCTTCGCCGCGCTGCGCACCGCCGCCGAGGCCATCGGCGAGGCCGGCGAGCCCGAGCGGCTCGACGCGCTTCTGACCGACTGCGACGCGGGCGCGCTGAACGCCATCGCGACGGCGAGGGGCGACGCGTCGTCCTCGGCGATCGGGCCGTCCACCCGTCGCCCCTGATGCGAGAGGCGGCCGGCGGCCATCGGCTGCCGGCCGCCTCTCGCTGCGCCCTCCTCCGCGGTCTACCCGCGTTCGGCCGAGGCTCGCGCGCGGCGACGGCGGATGAGGAAGAGGGCCCCGCCCGTCAAGAGGAGCCCCAGTCCGAGCACGA
Source organism: Pseudoclavibacter triregionum (assembly GCA_910822395.1). Classification (GTDB taxonomy): domain Bacteria; phylum Actinomycetota; class Actinomycetes; order Actinomycetales; family Microbacteriaceae; genus Pseudoclavibacter; species Pseudoclavibacter triregionum. Next base: position 691,391 of record OU365335.1, on the reverse strand, counting down.
CCGGCATCTGGTCGCCCTGGACACCCGTCTGCGGGAGCGAGCCGTCGGGGTTGCGGATCACCGGCGTCGGAGAGGAGGGCGGCACGATCGTCTCCCCCGGCGTCTCGGCGGCCGTGTCGGGGACGTGCCCCCACGCCGGATCGCTCGCGGGGCTCGGCCCCGCCGGCGTCCCGTCGGCGAGTCGGACCTCGTCCGCGGTGGCGGTCGCGATGCCGCCGAAGGTCCCGCTGCCGGGCGACGGCGCGGTCCGGGACCCGACGCAGTCCGTCGACGCCCCCGGCGCGAGCTCGGCGGTCGGGCACGTGATCGGTCCCGCCGCGGGGTCCGCATCGGTCACGGTCACGCCCGTGAGGGGCGGGTGGCCGGTGTTCGTCACGGTGTAGGTCACGCCGACCCGCGATGCGGCGCCGACGAGGATGCCCGGCTGGTCGTCGGCGTCCTCGCCGTTGAAGCGCTTCTCGAGGGCGAGGGTCGCGGCGCCGTCCGCGAAGGCGTGGGCGCCGTCCGAGACGGGCGCGGGGTCGACGCGCGTCCCGTCGGCGAGGGTCGGGCCGATGCCGGTCACGGTCGCCGTGTTCGCGTGCTGCGCGAATGGTGCGAGGCCGGGCAGCGTCGCGGTGCACGTCATCGACGCGCCGGCCGCGAGCTCGTCCGCAGGGCAGTACAGGCCGCCGGGGATGACGTCGTCCGCCACCCGGATGCCCGTGACGGGCACGTCGCCGACGTTCGACACGACGGCCTCGACCGTCGCCGGGACGCCGGCCGCGAGGCGGACGCCGGGTGCCGCGTCGGCCTCGTCGCCCGCGATGAGCTTCTCGATCGCAAGCGCCGGAGCGGCGCCCGTGTGGACGTGCACGGTGTCCTGCGCGGGGTCTTGACGTTCGCGTCGATGCGGTACGTGACCTCGTCTCCCGAGCAGACGTACGCGTCATCCGGGGTGTCATCGGCCGGGTCGTGGCCGTTGGCCGACGTGATGAAGCACGCGGAGGGCGTCCCGTGCCCCGTGCCGGTCGTGAGCCGGGTCATCGAGGCGGCGATCGTCGTGTCGCCGATCGTCGTCGACGCGGTCTGGGGGGCGAGCGCCGTCGGCGCGAGCGCGGCCGCGGGGTCGCCGCGGCGCTCGGCGAGGATGCATCGGAAGGCGTCTCGCGGGGGGCGTCGCTCGCGGCGGGAGCCGTCGAGGCCGCCGCCGGGGAGGGGATCGGCGTCGAGCCGCTCGCGGGGATCTCGACCGATGATGGGAGGGTCGGCGCGGAGGCGGGCGGATCGGTGGGCGTAGGCTCGGCGTGGGCCGGGCCGGCGCCGGCGAGCGCGGTGACCTCGACGACGATCGCGAGGAGCGCGCTGAGCGCGGAGGGCTGGGACATGGGAGCTCCGAGGGGGAGGGAGGGGACCAGGCCCGCCGCGACGACGCGGCGAGCTGCTGCCGCGGGATGGGGAGACGTTCGGCCGCGGCCTGAGTGTGCCCGCAGCCCCGCACTCTGCGCGCCGAGATCCGCACGGCGGCGGGACTGACGGCGCGGTTCGGGTGAGCCGAATCGTTTGATACGATTCCGCAGGTGCGGCCCTCCCCCCGGGTCCCTCGCACCGTGTCCGCCGGCCCGATCGGCAACGGCCGACGATCATCCGCTTCCACGACCGAAAGGGTCTCACCTCCATGGCCAACTTGTCCCCGATCGCCGCACGGCCGGGCCGACGCTCGCGAGCGGGCGCGCTGCTCGCGCTGCTCGCGCTCGCCGGCGCGATCCTCACCGCCTTCATGGCGCCCTCCATCGCGCGCGCCGCCCAGAACCCCGGCATCGTCGTGACGACGACGTCGTTCGAGAAGTCGGACAGCCAGGGCAATCCCATCCCGGACGAGCCGCTCACGCAGTGGGACTGGGCGAAGTACTCGTTCGCCTGGGACGCCTCGAACGCCAATCCGCAGCCCGGCGACTCGTTCAACATCCAGTTCCCCGCCGAGTTCAAGCTCCGCGAGGAGATCACCGTCCCCCTCCGCGACGCGGCCGGCACCGAGGTCGGCAGCTGCGACGTGAAGTACACGCAGGTCACCTGCACGTTCAACGACCAGATCGCCGGCAAGACCGACATCAAGGGCACCGGCTCCGCCGTCATGCAGGCGATCGAGTCGACGACGACGAGCACGGTCACCTTCCATCTCAACGGCCAGGCCACCGTCGTGCCCCTCCCGGGCGACGCGCCCATCGGCGTGCCCAACGCTACGTACACCCCGTGGGAGCTCGACAAGTGGGAGCCGCAGCTCATGAAGGGCCAGGACCGCCTCTACTGGTCCATCGCCTTCGGCGGCGAATGGCTCGCGACGAGCATGAATCAGTCTCCGGAAGCGATCGACGTCACCTTCGTCGACACGCTCGGCAGCAGCCAGACCTTCGAGCTCGATCCCGCGAAGTGGGTGCTCTACGGCCAGGGCACGAAGGCCGACCCGGCCGCTTCGGCCGTCGCGATCACGAACGGGGCGGGGACGGACTTCGGCGCCACGGGCTACGGCTCTCCGAAGCTGCAGGTCAGCGTGACCGGCAACGTCGCGACGATCCGCCTCACCGGCAAGCTCGACCCGAACGCGAACTACACGATCACGTACGAGACGCTTCCCGACACCGGCGTGGTCCAGCCTGGCGTCGTCTACCGCAACTCGGTCGAGGTCGCCGGTCAGACGGTCACGAAGCAGACCCAGTACGTGGAGACGTTCACGATCACCGTCGAGATGAAGGACGGCTTCGGCAACTTCGGTGTCACGAAGCTGCTCGACGGCACCGGCGCCAGCGCCGTCCCCGCCGGCACGCAGTTCCAGGTGCTCGCGGCGTGGACCCTCCCCGACGGGAAGACGCCCGCCGACTACGCAGGCTGGACGCCCCCCGCGAACCCCATCCCGCTCACGGTGACCGTCGGTCAGACGGCCGTGAACGCGATCCCGCTCCCCGTGGGCACGGTGGTCACCCTCACCGAGGATCCGAACACGGCGAATCCCGCCGCGACGGCGGTGACCTGGGGCCAGCCCACGTTCTCGGTCGACGGCGGCGCGCCGTCCAGCACCGCGACCTTCACGATCGCGAACCAGAAGCAGACCGCGGTCCGGCTGACGAACGTCGCGACGCCGGTCCCGACGCCGACGCCGACGCCGACGCCGACGGACACGCCGACCCCGACGCCGACGGACACGCCGTGTCCGACGCCGACGCCGACGGACACGCCGACCCCGACGCCGACGGACACGCCGACCCCGACGCCGACGGACACGCCGACCCCGACGCCGACGGACACGCCGACCCCGACGCCGACGGACACGCCGACCCCGACGCCGACGGACACGCCGACCCCGACGCCGACGGACACGCCGACCCCGACGCCGACGGACACGCCGACCCCGACGCCGACGCCGACGGACACGCCGACCCCGACGCCGACGCCGACGGACACGCCGACCCCGACGCCGACGCCGACGGACACGCCGACCCCGACGCCGACGCCGACGGACACGCCGACCCCGACGCCGACGCCGACGGACACGCCGACGCCGACGCCGACGGACACGCCGACCCCGACGCCGACGCCGACGGACACGCCGACCCCGACGCCGACGTCCACCGCGACCGCGCCGGTCACGCCGACGCCCACCGCGACCGCGCCGGTCACGGTGACGCCGACCTCGACGGGCACGCCGCTCCCGCCGGTCACTGACGTTCCCGAGCAGCCGGGTACGCCGGGCCTCGCGAACACGGGTGCAGCGGACCTCGCGCCGCTCGCGACCGCGGCCTCGCTCCTCACCCTGGCGGGCCTCGCGGCGATGGCGTTCCGCCGCCGCGTCCAGCGATAGGGTCGACACCCCTGCACGCCGATGGGCCCCCGGTCTCCGACCGGGGGCCCCTCGGCGTGCAGCTGCGGTCGCGGACCGGGCTCGCAGTCGTCGGCGCCATCAGTGCCGCTCGCTTCGGCCCCCGAGCGGCACGTGGCCGCCCGGTAGACTGGAGGCGACCCGATGGCGGGTCGACGGCCCGCGGCCAGGAGGTCTCCGACCCGCCGCCACGGCCGAGCGGACGGCGCGCGGACGTGCCACGAGACGGAATCGAGCAGCGATGCCAGGCGTAGCGATCATCGGCGGCCAGTGGGGCGACGAGGGCAAGGGCAAGGCCACCGATCTCCTCGGCGAGCGCGGCATCGACTACGTCGTGAAGTTCAACGGCGGCAACAACGCCGGCCACACCGTCGTCATCGGCGACGAGAAGTACGCGCTGCACCTGCTGCCCTCGGGCATCCTCACCCCGGGCGTCACGCCCGTCATCGGCAACGGCGTCGTCATCGACCTCGACGTCCTCTTCGAGGAGATCGACCACCTCGAGGCGCGCGGCATCGACACCTCGAAGCTCCGCGTCTCCGCGAACGCCCATATCATCACGGGCTACCACAAGACCCTGGACAAGGTGACCGAGCGCTTCCTCGGCAAGCGCCAGATCGGCACGACCGGCCGCGGCATCGGACCCGCCTACGCCGACAAGATCAACCGCGTCGGCCTTCGCATCCAGGACCTCTACGACGAGAACATCCTGCGCCAGAAGATCGAGGCCTCCCTCTTCCAGAAGAACCACCTCCTCGTGAAGGTGTACAACCGCCGCGCCATCACGGTCGACGAGATCCTCGAGTCGCTCCTCGCGAAGGCCGAGCGCCTGCACCCGATGGTCGGCGACACCGGCCTCGAGGTGCATGAGGCGCTCGCGAGCGGCAAGACGGTCGTCTTCGAGGCCGGCCAGGCCACCATGCTCGATGTCGACCACGGCACGTACCCCTTCGTGACGTCCTCGACGTGCACGGCCGCCGGCGCCGCCTCGGGCTCGGGCATCTCGCCGCGCGAGATCGACCGCATCATCGGCATCGTGAAGTCGTACATCACGCGCGTCGGCGCCGGCCCGTTCCCGACCGAGCTGGATGACGAGTGGGGCGAGCTGCTCCGCACCCGCGGCGGCGAGTTCGGCACGACCACCGGCCGCCCGCGCCGCACCGGCTGGTTCGACGTCCCCGTCGCGAAGTACACGGCCCGCATCAACGGCGTCACCGACTTCGTCATGACGAAGCTCGACGTGCTCTCGGACCTCGAGACGATCCCGGTCTGCGTGGCCTACGACGTCGACGGCACGCGCTTCGACGAGATGCCCGTCTCGCAGTCGGACTTCCACCACGCGACGCCGATCTTCGAGGAGTTCCCGGGCTGGTCGGAGGACATCTCGAAGTGCCGCTCCTTCGACGAGCTCCCGGAGAACGCGCAGGACTACGTCCTCGCGATCGAGGGCATGATCGGCGCGCGCATCTCGGCGATCGGCGTGGGACCGGCCCGCGACGAGATCATCCAGCGCTTCGACCTGCTCGGCTCGGACGACGAGTAGCCCGCCCGCGCCGGTCGCCGGCTGGGCGACACGCCCCACGCCATCCATTCCTGCGACGAGAACGGGCGCCGGCCTCCCCGGAGCCGGCGCCCGCATGATCCCCGCCTCGTCGCGCCCGCCTGCGAGCGGAGAGTCTGCGCGGTCCCCCGACGGCGCGTCCGCGACAGCCTGCTCTGAGCGGGCGAGCCCGACGCCGGGCCGCGCCCGGTGGGGGTCTCGCGGCGATCGCTCGGCGCGAGGCCTCGTCGATCGCGTGAGGCCAGTCTCGCGAACGGCGCCAGGCGGGTCGTCGCCCCGGCGGCGAAGCCTGGGTCATCCGGTGGGATGACAGGTGCGCGCGCGTAGGATCCGCGCATGACCGCGCAGCCGCTGCCCGCCGAGCCGATCCGAGGCCGCGGCGTCGTCCTCGTGCCGATCCCGGCCTCCGACGAGGCCGCGGCCGAAGCCGTCCTCCGGGCGCTCCATCCCGTCGTCGGCGTCCCCGAGGTCTTCGCGGGCTTCTTCGCGGGCGGGCCGATGGCGCTGCCCGGCACCGAGGACGGCTGGGTCGCCTTCCTCCGCGGCTGGCTGCCCGCCTTCACGCAGGAGGGCTGCGAGAGCTACGCCGTGCACCTCCTCGACGAGACGGCGGACGACGGCGTCGGCGAGCTCGTCGGGATGACCTCCCTCGGCCACCTCGACCGCGCCCGCGAGCTCGTCGAGATCGGCTGGACCGCCTACTCCCCGAAGGTCTGGGGCGGCATGGTGAACCCGGCGTGCAAGCTCGCGCTCCTCGAGGCCTGCTTCGAGCGGGGCTACGAGAAGGTCATCCTCAACGTCGACAATCAGAACGCGCGCTCGCTGCGGGCGGTCGCGAAGCTCGGCGCGACCAGGGAGGGCGTGCTGCGGCGCGACCGCCCGCGCCCGGACGGCACCTGGCGCGACACGGTGACGCACGCGATCCTCAAGGACGTCGAGTGGCCGACGGTGCGCGCGAACCTCGAGGCGCGCCTCGCCGCCCCCGGGTAGCCCCCGCGTCCTCACCCCTAACTGGCCCCAAGTTGCTGTTCGGGAGGCTCCCGAACAGCAACTTGGGGCCACCTGCACGGGGAGGGGCGCGCGCGAGCTCGCAGGGGACGTTCGGGCGGCGCTGGTTGCATGTCCCGCATGGAAGCTCTCTACACCGCACTCGCTCACGCCTCGGGCGGCGGCCGCGACGGCCATGTCCGCACCGACGACGACCGCCTCGACGCCGACACCCGCCCGCCGAAGGAGCTCGGCGGCTCCGGCGAGGGCCTCAACCCCGAGCAGCTCTTCGCCGCCACCTACTCGACCTGCTTCCTCGGCGCGTTCCACGCGGCCGGCAAGGAGCTCGAGAAGGACACGAAGGACGCCCAGGTCTCGACCTCCGTCTCGATCGGCAAGCGCGCCGCCGGCGGCTTCGAGATCGCCGTCCAGCACGATGTCCACGCCCCGAATCTCTCCAAGGAGGACGCGGAGGCCGTCGCGAAGAAGGCGCACGAGGACATCTGCCCCTACTCGCACGCCACCCGCGGTAACGTCGAGGTGACGCTCTCGATCGTCGAGTAGCCCGATCGCCTCGGCCCCGCGCCGCTCCGGACGGGCCGCGCGGGGCCGAGCCGTCCCCCGGGCATCCGCGCGCATCGATGCGCCTCGCCCGGCATCCCCTGATCCCGCCGCGAAGGAGCCGCAGATGACCGACCCCACGCAGGACGCACCCCTGGACGTCGACTCGGCGGAGGGCGGCGCGGCCGCGCTCACGCGCGCCGAGCTCGCCCGGTACGTGGACCACACCCTGCTCAAGACCGACGCGACGCCCGAGCAGGTGAGCGCGCTCCTCGAGGAGGCGAAGCTCCTCGGCACGTACTCGATCTGCGTCTCGCCGTCGATGCTCCCCGTCGAGGGGGAGCAGGGCCAGGTGCGGATCGCCACGGTCTGCGGCTTTCCCTCCGGCAAGCACCACCCCGGCGTGAAGGCCGTCGAGGCCGCCCGCTCGGTCGCCGACGGCGCCGAGGAGATCGACATGGTCATCGACATCGGCCAGCTCAAGGCCGGCCGCGCCGACCTCGTCGAGGCCGACATCGCGCAGGTGCGCAATGCGGCGCCGGAGCCGACGATCCTCAAGGTCATCATCGAGTCGGCCGCGCTCACGGACGACGAGATCGTCGCGGCCTGCGAGGCCGCCGAGCGCGCGGGCGCCGACTTCGTGAAGACCTCCACGGGCTTCCACCCGGAGGGCGGCGCGAGCGTCCACGCCGTGAAGCTCATGCGCGAGACGGTCGGCGATCGCCTCGGGGTGAAGGCCTCCGGCGGCATCCGCAGCTGGGCCGACGCCGTCGCGATGATCGACGCCGGCGCGAGCCGCCTCGGCCTCTCCGGCACGGCGGCGGTCCTCGAGGGGGCCCCGAAATGAGCGGCGAGCTTCCTGGCGAGGGGGCCGCGCCCGAGGGCGCGGAGCCGATCCGCGAGCTCGACGACGCCATCCAGTCGGTCATGAACGTCGAGTCGGACGCCGAGGACGCGATCGCGGACGACCCCGAGGCCCCGGCCGGCGACGGCCGCGACCCGGCAGAAGTCCTTCGCATGGACCCCTCGCTCGAGACCCGCGGGGCAGAGGCGGAGACGCCGACGCTCCCGCGCGACCAGATCTAGCCGTGCGCGAGCAGAAGGGGGCCGTCGAGCGGCACGACGCGGCCGAGCAGGCGGCGGCCGGCGGGCGGCCCTCCGCCGACCAGGCCGAGCCGCTCGCGCGCCTCGGGCGCCTCCGCGGCTCCATCGACAACATCGACGCCGCCCTCGTGCACCTGCTCGCCGAGCGCTTCAAGTGCACCCAGGCAGTCGGCCGCCTCAAGGCCGAGTTCGGGCTGCCGCCGGCCGATCCGGCCCGAGAGGAGCGCCAGATCGCGCGCCTCCGGGCGCTCGCGGCCGACGCCGAGCTCGACCCGGAGTTCGCGGAGACCTTCATCAACTTCGTCATCGCCGAGGTCATCCGCCACCACGAGCGCATCGCCGAGGGCGCCGACCCGGGCGCCGCCGAGCGGGAGCTCTGAGCGGGATGGCCGGGACAGCGCCCGCGGCGCGCACCCGGGGCGGAGTGCCCGAGACGCTCCGCCGCGCCGTGCGCGAGCTCGACCCGCCCTTGGCGGTGCTCGACCTCGACGCAGTCGACGAGAACCTCGACGCCCTCGCGACGCGGGCCGGCGGCATGCCGATCCGCGTCGCCTCGAAGTCGCTGCGCTGCCTCGAGCTCGTGCGTCGGGCGCTCGCGCATCCCGGTTTCGCGGGCGTCCTCGCCTTCACCCTGCCTGAGGCGATCATGCTCGCCAGGGGAGGGGTCGACGACGTCGTCGTCGCGTACCCGACGGCGCATCGGGCCGCGCTCCGCGAGCTCGCGGCGGATGCCGGGCTCCTCGCGCGCGTGGCGCTCATGGTCGACTCGCCCGCGCACCTCGACCTCATCGACCGGGCGATCGAGGGCGTCGAGCTCGCGGGCGAGCTGCGGCTCGCGCTCGATCTCGACGCCTCGTACCGGCCGCTCGAGCAGGCGATCGGCGGACGCGTGCATATCGGCACGCGGCGATCCGGCATTCGGACGCCCGCCCAGGCCCGGGCCGCCGCGCAGGCGATCCGGCGTCGCGAGGGCGTGCGGCTCGTCGGCGTCATGGCCTACGAGGCGCAGATCGCGGGCGTCGCGGACGGCGCCTCGGGCGTCTCCGGCCTTGCGACGCGCGCCATGCAGGCCGCTTCGGCGCGCGAGCTCGCGGCTCGCCGGCGAGCGCTCGTCGACGCCGTCAGGGAGTCGGGGCCGATCGAGTTCGTGAACGGCGGCGGCACGGGCTCGCTCGAGCGCACGGCCGCCGAGGGCGTCTCGACCGAGCTCGCGGCGGGCTCCGGCATCCTCTCTCCCGGGCTCTTCGACGGCTACCGGGGATTCCGCCACCGGCCGGCCGCGTACTTCGTCTGCGCCGTCGCGCGGACACCGGCACCGGGCATCGCGACGCTGCTCGGCGGCGGCTGGATCGCCTCGGGCCCGCCCGGCGCCGACCGCGTGCCGACGATCGCGTGGCCCGAGGGCGCGCGCTTCACGGCCATGGAGGGCGCGGGCGAGGTGCAGTCGCCGATCACGGGCCCCGGCGTCGCGGTGCTCGGCGCCGGCGACCAGGTCTGGCTGCGCCACGCCAAGGCCGGCGAGCTCGCCGAGCGCGTGAACGCCTTCGAGGTCGTCGCCGACGGCGCCCGCATCGCGAGCTGGCCCACCTATCGCGGCGAGGGCCACGCCTTCCTCTAGGCGCCGCGGTCGTCCGTTGCGTGCCTCGCCGTCGCCCTCGCCGGTCCCCAGAATCCCACCCAGACAGCGCAGACGGCGAAGATTTCCCTGCGCCCCGTGCGGGTGGAAATCTGGGACCGCATCGGCCGCGCCCTCGCCCCGGCTCCGTGCAGAATCCGCACATGGCGCGAGATGCTCCCGTAGAGGCGACATCGACCTCGCAATTGCGGATCCTGAACGCGCGGAGGGCCTCGGGCGAGCCCCCGCGGGCGGAGCGCAGTGGGGGATCGTCCAGGGGCGGCGGCGTAGCGTGCCTGCATCACGCGGCGACGATGCCGCGAGAGGGAGCACCCATGACCTCGACCGCACCGTCCGCGCCGTCGCCCGCCTCGCCCGGCGCCCCTGACGCAGTCGCCCCCGCCGCCGGCACCGCGGCGCACGCCGCCGGCGGCGCATCCGCCGCCGCTCCGGCCCTGCGCCCCGGACTCCTCGAGCCCGGGCGCCTCTGGCGCAACTGGTCCCGCGCGGTCGTCGGCCATCCGGCCGCCATCGCCCGCCCGCGCGACGAGGACGAGGTGCGCGAGGTCGTGCGCCGCGCCGCCGAGCTCGGCCTGCCCGTCCGCGTCGTCGGGGCGGGCCACTCCTTCACGCCGTGCGCCGAGACGGAGGGCATCCTCGTCTCGCTCGACCACCTCGCCGGGCTCGTCGCCGTCGACCGCGAGGCGCGCACGGCGACGGTGCGCGCGGGCACGCGCCTCCACGCGCTCTTCCCGCTCCTCGACGCCCATGGACTCGCCCTCCCGAACCAGGGCGACATCGACCGCCAGGCGATCGCCGGCGCCGTCTCGACCGGCACCCACGGCACGGGCCTCGGCTTCACGGGGCTCGCCGGGATGGTCGTCGGCATGCGCCTCGTCACCGCCGACGGCGAGGTGCGCGAGCTCTCGGCCGCGAGCCATCCCGAGGAGCTCGAGCTCGCCCGCCTCTCGCTCGGCGCGCTCGGCGTCATGACCGAGCTGACTCTCCAGTGCGTCGACGCCTTCGACCTCCACGCCGTCGAGCGCGGCGCGACCTTCGCCGAGGCCGTCGACGGCTTCCTCGAGCGCTGCGAAGCCGTCGACCACACCGAGTTCTACTGGTTCCCGCACGCCGAGGGCGCGCTCATCAAGGAGAACCGGCGCCTCCACCCCGGCGAGGAGACCGAGGCCGGGCGCCGCTCGCGCCTGGGCCGCCTCGTCGACGACGAGCTCCTCGGCAACGGCATCCACCGCCTCGCCTGCGAGGTCGGCCGTGCAGTGCGCCCGCTCGTCGGCCCCATCAACCGGCTCTCGACCGAGCTCGTCTCGGGCCGAGAGTACCGAGAGCGCTCGCACGAGGTGTTCGTCTCGCCCCGCCGCACGCGCTTCCGCGAGACGGAGTACGCCGTGCCGCTCGAGGCCGTGCCCGAGTGCGTCCGGGCCGTGCGGCGGCTCATCGAGGAGCGGCGCTGGCGCATCGAGTTCCCTATCGAGGTCCGGGCCGCGGCGGCGGACGACGTCGCGCTCTCGACGGCCTTCGAGCGCGTCTCCGGCTACATCGCCGTGCACCGATTCAACTCCGTGCGGGATTCCGAGTACTTCCGCGAGGTCGAGCGCATCATGCGCGCGCACGCGGGCCGTCCGCACTGGGGCAAGCTCCACTCCCTCGGCGCCGAGGAGCTCGCGGGCGAATACCGGCGGATGCCCGAGTTCCTCGCCCTCCGCGACCGCCTCGACCCGGACCGCCGCTTCCAGAACGGCTACACGCGTCGGGTGCTCGGCGAGTAGCGCGCCCCGGAGCCGCCGCTGGCACCCTGGAGCCGCCGCTGGGAGGACGCTCCCGGCAGCGCGTGCGAGAAGGTCCTGATCCGCGCAGGATTCCGCCTGCCGGGGCAGGGAGGTGCGATGCCTGAGCTCGACGACTCGGACGGACGCGGCGACGGCAGCGAGCGGCTCGCCGCCGCGGTCGGCAGGCTGGCCCTCCCCGACGGCGCCGCGCCCGAGGCGCGCCTCCAGGTCGCCACGGCCGAGTCGCTCACGGGCGGCGAGCTCGCGACCCGGCTCGGCGCGAGCGAGGGGTCCGGCGACTGGTTCGCCGGCGCCGTCGTGGCCTATGACACCCGCGTGAAGCAGGAGGTGCTCGGCGTCGACGAGGGCCCCGTCGTGACGTCCCGTTGCGCCGCCCAGATGGCCGAGGGCGCGCGCCGCCTCCTCGGCGTCGACTTCGCCGTCTCCACGACGGGCGCGGGCGGGCCCGGACCGGAGGAGGGGAAGCCCGCGGGCACGGTCCACCTCGCCGTCGCCGGCCCCGACGGCACGACGACCGAGCGCCGGAACTTCGAGGGCGAGCCGGACGAGGTCGTCCGCCGCACGGTCGTGGCCGCGCTCGAGCTGCTTGAGGGCAGGATGGCCGAGTACCGGTCCGCGTGGAGCTGAGGCCGACGCTGCAGGCGCTTCCGCGCCGGAAGGACCGACATGGGCATCCTGCCCGGACGGCGGAGGGCCCGCCGGCCGGCGCCGAGGGGTCCTCCGCAGGCCGAGGCCGAGCGCGGACTACTCCGCGTCCGCGCCCTTGCCCACGAGCGCGCCGAAGCGCGAGGGCAGCGTCGCGGCGCGCGCCGCCTGCAGCTCGGCGGCCGAGACCTCGAACTCGCCCTGCACCTCGAGCGAGGCGTCCTCGCCCGTGCCGACGGTCACGCCGACGCGGAGCATCGGGAAGCCGCGCGCCTCGCACATGGCCTGGAAGCGGACGTCGTCCTCGTGCGGCACGGCGACGAGCATGCGGCCCGCCGACTCAGAGAAGAGCGCCGTCGCCGCGTCGATGCCGGCGCGCTCGCGCAGCTCCGTGAGCACGACGCGGGCGCCGATGCCGAAGCGCGTCACGCCCTCGGCGAGCGCGGCGAAGAGGCCGCCCTCGGAGAGGTCGTGCGCGGCCGAGAGGAGGCCCTGCTTCGCGGCGCCGACGACGAGGTCGGCGAGCTCGCGCTCTCGCGCCAGGTCGAGCTTCGGGGGACGGCCGCCGAGGTGGCCGTGGATGACATCGGCCCACGCCGATCCGTCGAGCTCGAGCGCCGTCTCGCCGAGGAGGTAGAGGTTCTGGCCCTCGTCCTGCCACCCGGAGGGCACGCGGCCCGCGACGTCGTCGATGAGGCCGAGCACGGCGACGACGGGCGTCGGGTGGATCGGGGTGTCGCCCGTCTGGTTGTAGAACGAGACGTTGCCGCCCGTGACCGGGATCTGGAGCTCGAGGCAGGCGTCCGCGAGCCCTTCGACGGCCTGCTGGAACTGCCACATGACGTCCGGGTTCTCGGGCGAGCCGAAGTTCAGGCAGTCCGAGACGGCGGCCGGCACGGCGCCCGTCGCGGCGACGTTGCGGTACGCCTCGGCGAGCGCGAGCCTCGAGCCCTCCGAGGGGTCGAGCTGCGCGTAGCGGGCGTTGCAGTCGAGCGAGACGGCGAAGCCGCGCGAGGTGGAGTCGTCGATGCGGACGACGCCGGCGTCCTCGGGCGCGGCGAAGGCGGTGTTGCCGAGCACGTAGCGGTCGTACTGGTCGGTGATCCAGCGCGGGTCGGCCAGGTTCGGCGAGCCGAGAAGGCGCAGCGCCTGCTCGCGGAGCTCGTCGCCGCCGGCGGGGCGGGGGAGGTTTGCGGCGGAGTCGGCCTGGAGCGCGTCCTGCCACTCCGGGCGCGCGTAGGGGCGCTCGTAGACGGGGCCGTCGATCGCGACGGTGCGCGGGTCGACGTCGACGATGAGCTCGCCCTGCCACGAGACGCGCAGGCGCCCCGTGTCGGTGACCTCGCCGAGCACGCTCGTCTCGACCTCCCACTTCGCGGTGATCGCGAGGAAGGCCTCGAGCTGCTCGGGGCGCACGATCGCCATCATGCGCTCCTGCGACTCCGACATGAGGATCTCCTCGGCCGTGAGCGTCGGGTCGCGCAGGAGCACCGAGTCGAGGTCGATCTCCATGCCGCCGTCGCCCGCGGCGGCGAGCTCGCTCGTCGCGCAGGAGATGCCGGCGGCGCCGAGGTCCTGGATGCCCTCGACGACGCCCTCGCGGAAGAGCTCGAGGCAGCACTCGATGAGCACCTTCTCGGCGAACGGGTCGCCGACCTGCACGGCGGGGCGCTTCGCGGGGCCGCCGTCGTCGAAGGAGTCGGAGGCGAGGATCGAGGCGCCGCCGATGCCGTCGCCGCCCGTGCGGGCGCCGAAGAGGACGACCTTGTTGCCGGCGCCCTTCGCGTTCGCGAGGTGGAGGTCCTCGTGCTTGAGCACGCCGACGGCGAGGGCGTTCACGAGCGGGTTCGCCTGGTAGCAGGGGTCGAACCAGGTCTCGCCGCCGATGTTCGGAAGGCCGAGGCAGTTGCCGTAGAACGAGATGCCGGAGACGACGCCGTGGACGACGCGGGCCGTGTCGGGGTCGTCGATCGCGCCGAAGCGGAGGGCGTCCATGACGGCGACCGGGCGCGCGCCCATCGAGATGATGTCGCGGACGATGCCGCCGACGCCGGTCGCGGCGCCCTGGAAGGGCTCGATGTACGACGGGTGGTTGTGCGACTCGACCTTGAAGGTCACGGCCCATCCGTCGCCCGCGTCGATGACCCCCGCGTTCTCGCCCATGCCCACGATGAGGCGCTCGCGCATCTTCTCGTTGACCTTCTGGCCGAACTGGCGCAGGTGCACCTTCGACGACTTGTACGAGCAGTGCTCCGACCACATGACGGAGTACATGGCGAGCTCGCCCGAGGTGGGGCGGCGGCCGAGGATCTCGACGATCTTCGCGTACTCGTCATCCTTGAGGCCGAGCGCGTCGTACGGCTGGTGCTTCTCCGGCGTGGCCTTCGCGTGCTCGACGGTGTCGGGCTGGTGGCGGGGCGTCGCGCGCTGCGTCGTCACGGATGGCTCCTTCTGGGGCGTCGGCGGGCCCGCCGCGGCCTGGATCCGGCGCGCGGGGCGCCTTCGATCCTACCGGCGCGGCGGAGCGGCCCCGGCGCGGGCCCGGAGCCGGCTGCGGCGCGGGCGCCTGCTCGTCGCACCGACGCCGAGTGGCCCCAAGTTGCTGTTCGGGAGGCTCCCGAACAGCAACTTGGGGCCAGTGGGCGGGCGGGTGGGCGGGCGGGCGCTAGGCGCCGAGCTGCGACTCGAGGGCGCTCGTGAGGATGAGCGCGGCGACCATGAGGAGCATGCTGCCGAGCGTGAAGGGGTGGTACCGCGACCACGTGACGACCGGGAGGAAGCGGTCGAGCGGGGCCGTGCGGCGGATGGCGGGAGCGGCGCTCGCGGAGTCGCCCGCGGCGCCCGTGCCCCCGGGCCCGGCGGTCGGGGCGGTCGGGGCGGTCGCGCGGGGCATCGGGGCCGAGTCGTGATCGTGCGCGTCGGCGACGTCATCCGCCGCCCCGAAGTCGACGCTCGCGCGGCGCCAGTCGCCCTCGAGCAGGCCCCGGCGCTCGACCCAGCGGTCGTAGGGGATCGTCGCGAACGGCGCGATCGAGGAGAGCCCGCCGAGGATGAGCTCGCGCCACCGGAACCGCTGATTCGTCCCCACGATGAAGCCGACGAAGAGGTACGCGAGGAAGGCGGCGCCGTGCAGCGATCCGGCGATCGCGACGCCGAGCCCGTTCTGCGCCGGCCCGTACTTGAGCCACATGCCGGCGAGCAGGAGCGCCCAGGTGATCGCCTCGGCGGTCGAGGCGAGGCGGAGGAGGCGCTTGGGGGTCACGGGGTGCGGGCGCGCGCTACGCGCGGCCGACGAGCGACTGGAGCACGCTCGCGAACATGCCGAGGCCGTCGACGCCCGACTTCATGCGGCGGTCGGTGTCCGGTCCGAAGCCCGGCTCGACCGCGTGCTCGGGGTGCGGCATGAGGCCGACGACGTTGCCGCGCTCGTTCGTGAGGCCCGCGATGTCGTTGCGCGAGCCGTTCGGGTTCACCTCGAGGTAGCGGAACGCGACCTGGCCCTCGCCCTCGATGCGAGCGAGCGTCTCGTCGTCGGCGATGAAGCCGCCCTCGCCGTTCTTGAGCGGGATGACGATCTCCTCGCCCTCCTCGTAGGCGCCGGTCCACGCCGTCGACGCGTTCTCGACGCGGAGGCGCTGGTCGCGGCACACGAAGCGGCCGTGGTCGTTGCGGATGAGCCCGCCGGGCAGCAGGTGCGCCTCGGTGAGCATCTGGAAGCCGTTGCAGATACCGAGCACGGGCATGCCCGCGTTCGCGGCGTCGACGACCTCGCGCATGATCGGCGAGCGGCTCGCGATCGCGCCGCAGCGGAGGTAGTCGCCGTACGAGAAGCCGCCGGGCAGGATGACCGCCTCGACGCCCTCGAGGTCGTGGTTCCCGTGCCAGAGGGCGACGGGCTCGCCGCCGGCGAGGCGGACGGCGCGCTGCGCGTCGCGGTCGTCGAGCGAGCCGGGGAAGGTGATGACGCCGACGCGCATCAGGCCTGCGCTCCGTGCTCGGCGGCGGCCTGCGGTGCCTGCGCCTGCTCGTCGAGGTGGGCCTGCGCGTCGGTCGAGGCGTCGAGGGGGATCGTCGTCTCGTCGTCGGCGTCCTGCTCGTCGCCGAGGTCGACGAGGTCCTCGGCGTCCTCCGGGAGCACGTCGATCGAGATGACGTCCTCGATGACGCCGTTCGCGAGGAGGTCGTCGGCGATCTGCGCGACCTCCTCCATGAGCTCCTGCGAGATCTCGCGGTCGGTGGAGATCTCGAAGCGCTTGCCGACGCGGACGTCGTCGAAGTGGCCCTTGCCGAGGCGGTGGAGGGCGCCGGCGACGGCCTTGCCCTGCGGGTCGAGCAGCTCCTGCTTGGGCATGACCTGGACGACGATCTTCGGCATGGAGGGCTCCTGCGGTGCGAGGGCGGACGGCTCGGGCCAGTCTACCGAGCCGCGCGGCTATCCTGGCCCGGCCCTCGACCTAGGAGACCCCGGACATGAAGCTGCCCTTCGGCCTCGGCCAGATCACGAGCGCCGACGAGGCGCCGAAGCGGGCGACGGATCCCCTCGCGCCGACCCCCGAGACCGCCGAGCTCGCCGCCCGGCCCGCCGTCACGGGACCCGCGGGCGCCGACTCGTCCGCCGCGTCGACCTCCCCGGCCTCCGCCGCCTCCACCGCCGCGCGCTCGGCCGCCGCCCCGGCGCTCGCCGCCCGCGCCTCCCACGATCTCGTCGCCGCCGCGGCCGCCGAGGAGAACGCCGCCGTCGACGAGGGCCGCGGCCGCCGCCCCGCCGCCGTCGGCCTGCTCTGGACGGACGCCCTCGGCCGCACCGCGCTGCGCTCGCTGCAGATCCTCCTCATCGGCGTGCTCGCCGCCGCCCTCATCTTCCTGCTCACGCAGGTCTCGATCGTCGTCATCCCCGTCCTCCTCGCGCTCATCGTCGCCTCGGCGACGTGGCCGCTCATCCGCGCCCTCACGAGCCGCCGCTGGCCCCCGATGCTCGCGACCTTCGCCGTCCTCGGCGGCGTGCTGCTCCTCCTCGGCGGGGCGATCGCGCTCGTCGTCGTGCTCGTGCGCGGACAGTGGGACTCGCTCGCGCAGCATGCCTCGGAGGGCGTCCAGTCGCTCACGGCGTGGGTCTCCTCGACCTTCGGCATCGCGATCGACGGCCCGCAGATCGACGCCTGGATCGAGCAGGTGAAGGCGATGGTCTTCACGAAGGAGGCCGGCGGCGCCGCGGCGTCCGGCCTCGGCGCGGGCTTCTCGACCGCCGCGAACCTCGCGACGAGCGCCGTGCTCTTCGTCGTCGTGCTCTTCTTCTTCATGAAGGACGGGCCCTCGATCTGGCGCTTCGCGCTCGCCGGGGCCTCCGGCGCCCGCCGGGCTCGCCTCGAGCTCATGGGCCGCCGCGCCGTCGCGGTCATGGGCGGCTACGTGCGCGGCACGGTCATCGTCGCCCTCGTCGACGCGGTGTTCATCGGCATCGGGCTGTGGATCGTCGGCGTCCCGCTCGCCTTCCCGCTCGCCATGGTCGTCTTCATCTGCGCGTTCATCCCCGTCGTCGGGGCAGCGCTCGCGGGCGCCATCGCGGCGCTCGTCACGCTCGTCACGAACGGGCCGACCGCGGCGATCATCGTCGTGGGCATCGTGCTGCTCGTGAACCAGCTCGAGGGCAACCTCCTCTCGCCGCTCGTGCTCGGCCGCTCGCTGAAGCTCCACGAGCTCGTCGTGCTCCTCGCGCTCACGGTCGGCACGGTGCTCGGCGGCATCATCGGGACGCTCCTCTCGGTCCCCATCGCGGCCGTCGCGTGGGCGCTCGTGAAGGCGTGGAACGAGCCCCTCGGCGAGCTCGCGCTCGAGACCGAGCAGGAGGAGCGCACCGGCGCCTAGCCCCCGCCCCGCTCCACGCGCTCCACGCGCACGCAAACTGGGCCCAAGTTGCTGTTCGGGAGCCTCCCGAACAGCAACTTGGGCCCAGTTTGGTGAAGCGCGGGGCGCGAGCGCCCCGCTACGCGATGCCGAGGCGGGTGAAGAGCTCGCGGTAGCGCGCCTGCGTCGTCGCGACGATCTCCGCGGGGAGCTCGGGCGGGGTGCCCTCGCCGTCCCAGTTCGCCGAGAGCCAGTCGCGCACGATCTGCTTGTCGAAGGAGGCGAGGCGCTTCGCGAGCGGGAGCGTCTCGTCGGCGTAGGCGGCGCCGTCCCAGTAGCGGGACGAGTCGCTCGTGAGCACCTCGTCGCCGAGCGTGATCTCGCCGGTCTCCCGGTCGCGCCCCCACTCGAGCTTCGTGTCGGCGAGGATGACGCCCTTCGCCTCCGCGATCGCCGCTGCGCGGCGGTAGAGCTCGAGCGAGCGATCCCGCAGCGCGCGCGCGGCTTCCTCGCCGACGAGCTCGACGGAGCGCTCGTAGCTGATGTTCTCGTCGTGGTCGCCCTGCTCGGCCTTGAACGCCGGCGTGTAGATCGGCTCGGGGAGCCGGTCGCCGTCCGAGAGGCCCTCGGGGAGGGCGATCCCGCACACCGTGCCGGACGCCCGGTACTCCTTCCAGCCGGAGCCGGTGAGGTAGCCGCGCACGACGCACTCGATCGGGAGCATCTCGAGGCGCGCGACGCGCATCGAGCGGGCCGCGAGCTCCTCGGGGAGCCCGGCGTCCCAGCCATCCGGCTCGCGGAGGTGGCTCGGGAGGCCCAGCTCGCCGACCCAGTGCCGCGTGAGGCGCGTGAGCATCGCGCCCTTGCCCGGGATGGCGGGGGAGAGGATGTGGTCGAAGGCGCTCACGCGGTCGCTCGCGACGATGAGCAGGATGCCCGGGTCGTCGGCCGACTCGTACACCTCGCGGACCTTGCCCGTGTAGACGTGGCGCCAGCCGGGGAGCTCGGGCGCGACGTCGCCGGTCTGGGCGCTGCGGCCGAAGCTCACTGGGCCGAGCCCTGCTGCGTCGCGTCAGGCTGCGTCGGGAGCTGCAGCGTCGGCGTCGGCGCGTGCGCCTCCCGCGTCTGCTCCGCCTGCTCGGCCGCGGCCGCCTCCGCGATGTCGCGGCGCACCTGGCCCCCCTCGAGGCCGATGCGGCCCATCGCCTCGTAGGCGCGCGAGCGGGCCTCCGCGAGGTCCGCGCCGAGCGCGACGACGTTGAGCACGCGGCCGCCCGTGGCGCGCAGGCCCTCGCCCTCGCCGGCGTCGCCGGTCGCGGCGTGGAGCACCGAGGCGCCCTCGACCTGCGCGGCCTCGTCGAGCCCGGAGAGCGGACGGCCCGTCTGGAGGGCATCCGGGTACCCCTCGCTCGCGAGCACGAGCGTCACGGCCGACTCGGGCCGCAGCGGCAGCGGCTGCGGGGCGCTCGCGAGCGTGCCGTTCGCCGAGGCGAGCAGCAGCTCCGAGAGCGGCATCGCGAGGCGGGGGAGGACGACCTGCGTCTCGGGGTCGCCGAAGCGCGCGTTGAACTCGATGACGCGGATGCCCCGCGCCGTCACGATGAGGCCGCAGTAGAGCACGCCCTGGAACGGCTCGCCGCGGCGGCGCAGCTCGTCGATGACCGGCTGCGCGACGGCGCGGACGACCTCCTCGGAGAAGGCCGCCTGCGAGCCGTAGGCCGCGTCGAGGAAGGGGACGGGCGTGTACGCGCCCATGCCGCCCGTGTTCGGGCCCTCGTCGCCGTCGAGGAGGCGCTTGAAGTCCTGGGCGGGCGGGAGCGCGCGGCACGTCTCGCCGTCGGTGATGACGAACTGCGAGACCTCGCGGCCGTCGAGGAACTCCTCGATGAGCACGGGGCCGGCGGGCAGCCAGGTGTCGGCGTGGACGAGCGCGGCGTCGCGGTCGCTCGTGACGAGCACGCCCTTGCCCGAGGCGAGGCCGTCGGCCTTCACGACGTAGGGGGCGCCGAAGACGTCGAGCGCGGCCTCGGCCTCCTCGCGGGTCGCGCAGAGGCGCGCGACGCCGGTCGGGACGCCCGCGGCCTCCATGACCTCCTTCGCGAAGGTCTTCGAGCCCTCGAGGCGGGCGGCGGCCTGGTTCGGGCCGAAGACGGGGATGCCGCGGCGGCGCAGCTCGTCGGCGACGCCCGCGACGAGCGGGGCCTCGGGGCCGACGACGACGAGGTCGACGCGCTCCTCCTCGGCGAAGTCGCCCACGAGGTCGGGCTTGTTCGCGTCGATGCGGATCGTCGCGGCGGACTGCGCGATGCCCGGGTTGCCCGGGGCGCAGATGAGGTCGTGGCGGCCCTCCGCCGCGAGGGCGGCGACGAGGGCGTGTTCGCGGGCACCGGAGCCGAGGACGAGGATCTTCACCCTCGCAGGATACCGGCGGGCCCGGCGCGGTCGCGGCCCGCGTGCGAGCATGGACGGCATGGCGACGAGGCGCATCGACGAGGCGGCGGGGCTCTCCGCGCTCGACGCGTGGCTCGCGGGCGGGCGCGAGCGGATGACCGTCGCGACGGCCGTCCGCTGGACGCTCCAGGCCCTCGCCGAGCGCTTCCCGGGCTCGAGCGTCGAGGTGCGCGTGCCGCCCTTCGGCGCGGTGCAGTGCGTCGAGGGCCCGCGGCACACGCGCGGGACGCCCCCGAACGTCGTGGAGCTCGCGCCCGAGGTGTGGCTCGGCCTCGCGATCGGTCGGCTCGGCTGGGACGAGGAGCTCGAGGCCGGCCGCGTGCTCGCCTCGGGCACGCGGGCGGATCTCGCGCCGCTGCTGCCGATCATCCGGCGCGGCTGAGGGGTGCCGCGCCGGCTCGCCGGCTGTCTGACGCAGCGGCGTGCATCCTCGCGGCGCAGCCCGCTCGGCGCGTTTCGGACGCACCTCTGCGCATCCCCCCGACGCGCCGACGGGACCTGGGCGAACGCGACCGAATCGATGGCGATCGGGCGGCCTCGGACCGAGGCGCGCTGGCGCAGGCAGGGCGTGGGGACCATCACCACGGGCTTCGCGCCGTCACCTTCGGTCACGAGATCCGAATGCGCGCCTCGATGGGCGACAATGGGCGTCATGACCGCTTCCGATCAGGACCCGCTCGCGCCCTCCACGGCGCGCGACGGCATCGAGGACCGCGCCGAGCGCCTCGACCTCGAGCTGCAGGCTCCCGATGGCGCCGAGGCGGCCGACGCGGAGCCCGAGCTGCCCTCGGAGCAGCCCGCGGTCCTCCGCCGCGTCCCGCGCATCGAGGTCTTCCTCGGCCTCGGCGCGATCCTCGGCCTCCTCCTCGCGCTCGGCCTCGCGTACTTCTGGCCCGACCAGCCGGTGCCCATGGGCGAGCGCCAGTACTCGGACGGCCAGGTCTTCGGCTTCCTCGCCCTCTTCCTCGTGCCCGCCGGCATCGGCCTCCTCGGCCTCATCGGCTCGCTCCTCGGCCGCTCGAAGGGCGAGCCCGTGCTCCTGCGCCGCGAGGACGCCGACGAGCCGCTCCACGTCACCGACCCCGACGCGGCCGCCTCGGCCCCCGCCGGCGACGCCGCCGACCTCGGCCGGGCAGAGCGCTAGGACCGGGACGATGAAGCGGGAGCGAGTCACCCTGCGCGACGTGGCGCAGCGCGCCGGCGTGAGCATCGGCGCAGCCTCGGTCGCTCTCTCCGGCCGCCCCGGCGTCTCCGAGGCGACGCGCGGTCGCGTGAAGGCCGCCGCCGACGAGCTCGGCTACGTCGCGAACGTCGGCGCGCGGAACCTCCGCCGCGGCTCGGCGGGCGCCATCGGCGTCTACCTCCCCGAGCACGCGACGAACCTCGCCTTCTACATGGAGGTGGTGTTCGGCGTGCTCGACGTGCTCAAGGAGCACGGACACTCGCTCACCCTCATCGGCGGATGCCCGAACGCGGCGGCGAGCGCCCACATCGACGGCGCGATCCTCATCGACGTGCACGACGGCGACCCTGTCGCCGCGAGCATCCTCGGCTCCCGCACCCCCGCCGTCTCGATCGAGGAGCTGCCCGAGGGCGTGCCCGGCGAGGCGCAGGGCGTCGTGAGCACGACCGTCCCGGAGGCGACGCGCGACATCCTCCTCCACATGCGCGACTCCGGCGCGCGGCGCCCCGCGCTCTTCGCCCCGGGCATCCGCTCGACCCGCGGCCGCATGCTCCGCGACGGCCTCGCGCGCTTCACGGCCGAGACGGGCATCGAGGTGCGGATCGTCGAGCTGCCGAAGGTCTCGAGCGAGGAGCTCGTGGCCTTCGCCGAGGAGTTCTTCCGCGGGAACCCGGACGTCGACGCCGTGCTCGTCGCCCCGGACGGCCCCATGCCGAGCATCCGCGCCGCCGCCTCGCGCGTCGGCCGCGTCGTCGGCGAGGACCTCATGCTCGCGACCTGCGTCGACGGCGTCGCGAACCGCGCCTCGCCGAGCCCCGTCACCTCGCTCGACCTCCAGTCGCGCGCGCTCGGCGCCGCGGCGGCGGAGCTCATCGAGCGGATCGTCGCCTCGGACGGCGAGCTCTCCGACGCCGAGCGCCGCACGGTCGTGCCGGTCGAGCTGCGCCTGCGCGCCTCGACGGCGCCGCTCACGCGGGTGCCGCACGCCGCGTGCTGAGCCTGGGAAGCCGCGGCGCTCGCCGGTCCTGACAGCTGCGCCGCCCGCTGGTAGCCTCGCCGCGAGGCGCCCGCCCGCGCGATCCGCGGCGGCGCCGGATGCCGGCGACGAGGCCGGCCGCGCGACGAGGAGATCCCCGTGACGTCACCGAGCGACCACCGCGCCGACGGCGCACCCGAGCCGCGCTGGCGGATGCCGCATGAGGGCGATCCGCACGAGCGCACCTGGATGGCCTGGCCCACGGGCGGCTACACGCTCGGCGACACGCTCGAGGAGGCCGAGGAGGCGCGCGACGCCTGGGCCGCCGTCGCGAACGCCGTCGCGGGCGCCGAGCCGGTCACGATGCTCGTCGACCCCTCGCAGCGCGAGCACGCCGTCCGCCGCCTCGGCTCGGAGGTCGAGCTCGTCGAGTGCCCGCTCGACGACGCGTGGATGCGCGATATCGGCCCGAGCTTCGTCGTCCGCGAGCGGGAGGACGGCTCGCGCGAGCTCGGCGCGGCGTGCTGGCGCTTCAACGGCTGGGGCCAGCAGGCCTGGGCGATCTGGCGGCACGACGCCGAGGTCGGGCGCGTCGTCGCCGAGCTTGCCAGAGCGACGCGCGTCGATGCGCCCATCGTGAACGAGGGCGGCGGCATCCAGGTCGACGGCGAGGGCACGGTGCTCCTCACCCGCACCGTCCAGCTCGACCCGGGCCGGAACTCCGGTGCCTCCGAGGCGGAGATCGAGGCCGTGATGGCGCGGACGATCGGCGCCGAGACGGCGATCTGGCTCTCCCGCGGCCTCGCGCGCGACTCGGAGGAGTTCGGCACGCGCGGCCACGTCGACCTCGTCGCGGCCTTCGCGGAGCCGGGGCGCGTGCTCGTCCACGAGCAGCGCGACGACCGCCATCCCGACCATCGCATCGCCGCGAAGCTGCGTTCGGAGCTCGCGGCCGCGCGGGATGCCCGCGGCCGCTCGCTCGAGCTCCTCCCGCTCCCCGCCCCGCGGCAGGTCTCCGACGCCGAGGGCTGGGTCGACTGGTCGTACGTGAACCACCTCGTCGCGAACGGGATGGTCATCGCCTGCGCCTTCGACGACCCCGCGGACGCCGAGGCGGCGGCCATCCTGCGCGAGGCCTACCCGGAGCGCGAGATCGTGGCGGTCGATGCGCGGCCGCTCTTCGCGCGCGGCGGCGGCATCCACTGCATCACGCAGCAGCAGCCGAAGGTCGAGCGATCCGGGCCGCGAACGGCATCGAGACGCGACGATGCCGCACCTGGCCCGCGCGAGTCGATTCGGCCCGCGCCTAGCTCGTGCGGTTCGCCTCGAGCCAGGCGAGGTACTCCGGCGTCACGGTGCCCGTGACGTACTCGCCCGTGAAGCAGGAGAGGTCGAGCTCGGCGATGTCGGAGCCGCGGGTGATCGCCTCGGCGAGATCCTCGACGTCCTGGTAGATGAGCCGGTCGGCGCCGATCGCGGCCGCGACCTCCTCGGTCGAGCGGCCGTTCGCGGCGAGCTCGCCGCGCGTCGGCATGTTGATGCCGTAGACGTGCGGGTGGCGCACGGCGGGCGCCGCGCTCGCGAAGGTCACCGACTTCGCGCCGGCCTGGCGCGCCATGTCGACGATCTCCTTCGAGGTCGTCCCGCGCACGATCGAGTCGTCCACGAGGAGCACGTTCTTGCCCTCGAACTCGCGCGAGAGCGCGTTGAGCTTCTGGCGCACCGACTTCTTGCGCACCTTCTGGCCCGGCATGATGAACGTCCGGCCGACGTAGCGGTTCTTGTAGAAGCCCTCGCGGTACGGGACGCCGAGCACGGCGGCCATCTCCATCGCCGAGGGGCGGGCCGAGTCGGGGATCGGCATGAGCACGTCGATGTCGCCGGCCCGCAGCTCGCGCTTCGCCTTCTCGGCGAGCTTCTGGCCCATGCGCAGGCGCGACTCGTAGACCGAGATGCCGTTCATGACCGAGTCGGGGCGCGCGAGGTAGACGTACTCGAACGAGCAGGGCGCGAGGCGCGTCGTCGCCGCGCACTGGCGCGAGAAGAGCTCGCCGGACTCCGTGATGACGATCGCCTCGCCGGGCGCGACGTCGCGGACGATCTCGTAGCCGCCCGACTCGAGCACGAGCGACTCCGAGGCGACGACCCACTCATCCGCGCCGTGCTCGCCGTCGCGGCGACCGAGGATGAGCGGGCGGATGCCGAAGGGGTCGCGGAAGGCGACGAGGCCGAGGCCCGAGATGAGCGCGATCGAGGCGTACGACCCCTCCACGCGCTCGTGGAGGCCGGAGATCGCGTCGAAGAGCTCGTCCGGCGTGAGCTCGTCGCCTGAGATGCGGGCCTGGAGCTCGTTCGCGAGGACGTTGAGGAGCAGCTCCGTGTCGGACTCGGAGTTGAGGTGGCGGCGGTCGACGCGGTAGAGCTCGTCGCTGAGCTCGCGCGTGTTCGTGAGGTTGCCGTTGTGGACCAGGATGATGCCGTACGGGGCGTTCACGTAGAACGGCTGGACCTCGTCCTCGCGCTTCGCCGAGCCCGCCGTCGCGTAGCGGACGTGCCCGAGGCCCATGTTGCCGAGCAGCGAGCGCATGTCGCGCGTGCGGTAGCCCTCGCGGACGTGGCCCTTCGTCTTCACCATGTGGAAGGTCGCGCCGTCGGCGGTGGCGATGCCGGTGGAGTCCTGCCCGCGGTGCTGCAGGAGCAGGAGCGAGTCGTAGATCTGCTGGTTGACCGGACCGGACGAGACATGGCCGACGATGCCGCACACGCTGGGGTGGCTCCTTAGGGAGGAGAGAGCGGGGATGGGAGAGCGGGCCGGGGCGCGATCCGCGGGGCGCGGGCGTCGCGAGGGCCTTCTCCGATTCTCTCACGCGACGCGGGGGCGTCGGCGGGGCCGGGGTGAGGCCGATGCGCGCGCGGCCGCTCGCCGCGTTCACGATGGCCGGGCACCATGGCCCGCATGAGCTCGCGCGACGTCCCCGCGGTCGACGACCGGCCCGCCTCCGACCACCGCGCCCTCCGCTGGGAGGGCGTCTACAACGCGCGCGATCTCGGCGGGCTGCCGACGGTCGACGGCGAGGTGACGCGATCCCGCTCGCTCGTGCGCTCGGCCGACCTGCGCTACGCCACCGAGGAGGCGCTCATCGCGATGCAGGCGCACGGCATCGGCACGGTGCTCGACCTCCGGAACGACTTCGAGACGCGCCTCGAGCCGAAGAGCGCGGAGGAGGCGCAGGCGAACGCGCACCGGGTGCCGCCGACGCCCGAGCCGCCCATGCCCGAGGGCGTCTTCGCGGTGCGCGTGCCGCTCGACAACACGGCCGACAGGGCGTTCTGGGCGCGGATGCGCGAGGAGGGGCGGCTCGGCTCGCCGCGCTTCTTCCGCCCCGTCATCGAGGAGCATCCGCGCCGCGTCGTCGCCGTGCTCCGCACGATCGCGAAGGCGCCGGGCGGCGTGCTCTACCACTGCGCCATCGGCCGGGATCGCACGGGCCTCACGACCTTCGCCCTGCTCGCGCTCGCGGGCGTCGAGCCCGAGGCGATCGTCGACGACTACGTCCGCTCGGTCGAGGAGCTGCGCCCCTTCTTCGCGCGGATGGACTTCCCGGACCCGAGCGGCTGGGTCGAGGAGAACCTCGCGAAGCGCGGCTTCACGCTCGAGGACGCCCTCGCGGAGCAGCTCGACGGCTTCGACGCCCGCGCGGCGCTCTCGCGGGCGGGGCTCGAGGACGCCGAGCTCGACGCGCTCGTCGCGCGGCTGCGCGGCTAGGGCGTCGGGCAGGGGCAGCGGGCAGGGGCAGCGGGCCTGCCCGCGAGCCGGGGCGGCGGGCATCCGGCCGGATAGGCTGGGCGGGTGGCCGATGAGCAGATGAACCCCGAGCAGGACCTCTACGCGCAGGCCGGCGTCGACACGCGCGCCGGCGACCTCGCCGTCGAGCTCATGAAGCAGGCCGTGCAGCGCACGCACGGGCCCGAGGTCCTGGGCGGCGTCGGCGGCTTCGCGGGCCTCTTCGACGCCTCCGCGCTCGTCGGCATGCGGAAGCCCCTCCTCGCCACCTCGACGGACGGCGTCGGCACGAAGGTCGCCATCGCGCAGGCCATCGACCAGCACGACACCATCGGCCAGGACCTCGTCGGCATGGTCGTCGACGACATCGTCGTGGTCGGCGCGCGCCCGCTCTTCATGACCGACTACATCGCCTGCGGCCGCGTCGTGCCCGAGCGCATCGCCGCGATCGTCGCCGGCATCGCCCGCGCCTGCGCCGAGACCGGCACGGCGCTCACGGGCGGCGAGACCGCCGAGCACCCGGGGCTTCTCGGGCCGGATGACTACGACGTCGCGGGCGCCGCGACGGGCGTCGTCGAGGCGGACCGCGTGCTCGGCGCCGAGCGCGTGCAGGACGGAGACGCGATCATCGCGATGGCCTCCTCCGGCCCGCACTCGAACGGCTACTCGCTCATCCGCCGCATCCTCGCCGACCGGGGCATCCGCTACGAGGACCGCTCCGAGGAGCTCGGGACGACCTGGGGCGAGGCGCTCCTCGAGCCGACGCGCCTCTACACCGGCCCGCTCGTGCGGCTCCTCGCCGACGAGTCGCTCGGGGGCGCCGTCCGCGCGATGAGCCACGTCACGGGCGGCGGGATCGCGGCGAACCTCGCGCGCGTCATGCCGAAGGGATCCTGGACGGAGATCGACCGCAGTGGATGGTCGCCGCAGCCCGTCTTCCGCGTCCTCGCCGACATGGCGGGCGCCGAGCTCGCCTCCACCGAGGGCACGTGGAACCTCGGCATCGGCATGTTCGCGATCGTCGACCCGACGCGCGCGGATGACGTCGTCCGCGCCCTCGAGGCCGCGGGGCTCCCCTCGTGGCGCGCCGGCGAGGTCTCGATGGCGGAGCGCTCGCTCGAGGGCTTCGAGCAGGGCGCGAAGGGCGTCGACGGCGGCGCGGTGCGCCTCGTCGGGCAGTACTCGCGCTAGCGCGCCGACGGGTCGCGCGAGAGCTCCTCGCGCTTCGCGGCCGCGTTCGCGACGATCCATCCGCCGACCGTTCCGATGAGCGCGCAGGCGACCGCGATGGCGAGCGCCATGAGGTAGCCCGTCGCCGTGCCCGAGAAGAAGACGGAGGCGATGGCGGCGAGGATCGCGCAGCCGGCGCCCGTGACGGCCCAGGGGAGCGCGGCGCGGTGCCCGGCCTCCCAGGCATGCTGGGAGCGGCGGGTCCACGGCGTCCGGAGCCCGGCGTAGCCGGTCACGTCGAGCGAGCCGCGGGCGCCGAGCCACACCTGGAGGATGACGAAGGCGTTGCCGATCGCGAGGATGGCCGCGATGAGCAGCGCGTTGCCGAACGGCGGCGGCTGGAGCGAATCCATGCGGGAGGGAGCGCGCCCCTAGGCGAGCTTCTGATGGGCGATCGGCTCGTAGCCGTCGTCCTCGGCGTCGTCCTCGTCGTCGAGGTACTCGGCCCACTTCGAGAGCTCGTCGACGGGAGCCCCCTGCGAGTCGTGCGAGCCGGTCACGCCGAGCTCGCGCTGGAGCTTGTCGTAGTCGGTCTCGGGGACCGAGTACTTCAGCTCGCGAGCCACCTTGGTGTGCTTCGCCTTCTGACGGCCGCGCCCCATGCGCAACCCCCTTTGACTCGAGATGACCGCGCGCGCCGTGCGCCAGCGCAGGTCCGGGTGATGGACGAAAATCTCGGGACACTCTACCATGGCGCCCCCGCGCCGCCCCGGGCGCGGCGGCCTGCCAGGCCGGCGCAGGCGCCGGTCCCTATGCTGGGAGCCGCCGCGGGCCCGTCGGGCCGCGCGGGCGAGGCGGGGACGACCGGCATCCCGGTCCCGAGGCGGCGAGCGGGGAGTGCAGTGATCTCGGACATCGACATCGCGGTCCTCGGCGCAGGCGCGGCCGGCCTCACCGCCGCCTACTCGCTCAAGGCGCTCGGCCTCGTGCCCTTCGAGGACTTCGTCGTGCTCGACGCCGAGCCCGCCCCGGGCGGCACCTGGCAGCGCGGCTGGGACTTCTCCCGCATCGGCCTCGCCAAGGAGGTCGTCGAGCTGCCCGGCATGCCCGAGCTCGGCCTCGAGTACCGCGCCCTCGACCCCGAGACGCCGACCCGCGAGGCCGTCCCGACCTTCCACCGCCGCTACGAGGACGCGTACGAGCTCTTCGTCATGCGCCCGGCCCGCGTGACGCGGGTCGAGCCGATCCGGCGCCGCCCCGAGCTCACCGTGAGCTACCGGCTCGGGATCGGCGAGCAGGCGCGCGAGCGGAGCCTGCGGGCGCGGATCATCCTCAACGCGACGGGCCACTGGTCGAGCCCGTTCATCCCCTTCACGCCGGGCGTGCTCGGATTCCAGGGCAGGCAGTTCCATGTCGCCGAGCTCGAGTCGCTCGAGGAGTGCCGCGGTCGCCGCGTGCTCGTCGTCGGCGGCGGCCGCAGCGCCCTCGCGGTGCTCCAGGAGCTCGAGTTCATGGCGCCGGAGACGCTCTGGGCGACGCGGCGAGCGCCGGACTTCATCGAGGCGCCGCGCCTGTCGATGGGCCGCGGCCGCGTCGTGCCGGCGTCGGCGGAGGCGGATCAGCGAATCGAGCGCATCCTCGCGCGCGGCTCGGCCTTCCCCTCGGATGTGTCGCTCTCGGGCATCCCGCTCACGCGGCGCATCGCCTCCTCGGTGCGCTCGGGGTACCTGCATTCACGCGGACCGATCGAGCGCTTCATGCCCCGCGGCGTGCGCTTCGCGGACGGGAGTGAGGCGGAGCTCGACGTCGTGCTCTGGGCGACGGGCTTCCGCGAGTCGATCCGCCACCTCGCGCCGCTGCGGCTCCGGGAGTCGGGCGGGATGGCGCGGGTGCGCGAGGGCTGGTCGCGGCGCGATCGGCGGATCGCCTTCCTCGGGTACGGGCCGGGGCGCGGGCCGCACGAGGCGCTCGACGACGGCATCTCCATGGCCGAGCAGGCCATCGAGGCGCTCGACCGGCTGCGGGCGTAGGGGCGTTTGGTCGGGTCGGTGGCTTCGAGACGGCGCTTCGCGCCTCCTCAACCACCTTCGGTGCGTGCAGGTGGTTGAGGAGCGGGCGGAGCCCGCATCTCGAAACCACCGGGGGAGACGCGGCTCAGCTGGCGAGAAGGCCGGCGAGGAGCCCCGCGAGCTGCCATCCGGCGAGGACGGCGGCGATCGAGCACGCGAGCGCGAGCGCGAGGATGCCGAGGCCGCGGCCCAGCCGCCCGTCATCGAGCAGCAGGCGCGCGTCGTTCATGAGCGTCGACCACGTGCTCAGCCCGCCGCAGAATCCCGTCACGAGGATGACGCCCCACGGCCCCGTGAGGAACGCCGAGACGAAGCCTGCGATGAGCGAGGCGGCGACGTTCACGGCGAAGAGGCGCGTGTGCGGCGAATCCCAGATTCCGGGCTTCGCGGGCCGCGGCACGGGTCCGCTCCAGGCGAGCCGCGGGCGGGCGCCCGGCCGCGCGTGCACGAGGTAGCGGACGACCCCGCCGACGCCGCCGGCGATCGCGATGAGGAGGATCGTCCAGCCGTCCGTCATCGATGCACGCCGATCTGGAAGCGGCGGCCGGCCCACGCCCCGAGCTGCGCGCCGAGCTGGGCGAAGCCGACGCCGAGGATGACGCCGATGACGAGGAGCGCCCAGGCCGCCCGCGATCCGGGGTCGGCGGTGAGGAGCGCGGCCTCGGCGCTCGCGACGTAGGAGAGCGTCGTGAAGCCGCCGCAGAATCCGGTGCCCGCGCCGAGCCGGAGGGCGTCGAAGCGGGGCGAGGTGGGCGGCAGGCCGGTGATGGCGCCGAGGAGGAGGCATCCGAGGAGGTTGCAGCCGGTCGTGATCGCGAGCGTGCCCTCGAGGGGCGCGCCGGGGGCGAGCTGGCCGATGCCGAAGCGCGCGAGCGTGCCGAGCGCCCCGCCGAGGAACACGGCGAGGAGGAGGCGGGCGTCGGGGCGCATGGGGCCTTCAGGGTCGGAGCGGACGGCGTGGGGCGGATGCCGCGGAACGAGGCTAGCCCCGGCGGCCGGGGTGGCGGCCGAGACGAGGTGGCGGCCGAGGCGGGAGGGCGGCCGAGACGGGATCGCGCCCGAGACGGGATGACCGCCGAGACGGGACGGCGGCTGAGGCGGGATGACGGCCGCGGCGCGGGCCCACACGGAAGGCGGCCCGCGACGGACGGGGATCCGGTCGCGGGCCGCCTGCCCCTGCCATCGACGGCGAGGCCGTCGAGGGCGGGGACCGTCGGGGACGTCTAGTCGCGGTGGCCGAGCGCGCGGCGCGTCATCTGGCGCACGCGCTCGAGCTCGCCCTCGATCATCGCGAGGATGGCGGGGGAGAGGCGGTCGCCCCGCTCCGCTTCGCGGAGCTCGCGGCGAAGGTCCTGGCGGAAGGCCTCGATCGCGAGCTCGGCCTTGCGGGCGAGGCCCGCGGCGGCGAGGTCGGGCGCCTCGGCAGCGGGCGCGGCGGCGGCGTCCGCGGCGGGAGCACCCTGCGAGCCGCGTTCCTGCTCGCCGCCCGCCGACGGCGCCGGGCCGGAGCCCGCGCCCTCGTCCGCGAACCCGCGGGGACGGCCGTCGGCCGGCTCCTCCGGGGCGTCCTGCGGGCGCGGCTGCGACTCGGGGTCGATCGGCGCCTGCTGCTGCGCGAAGGCGCGGCGGGCGCGCTCGGCGGTCTCCGTCGCGAACTGCTGCGCCTGGGCGCCGAACACCTTCGCGTCGGCGGCGAAGGGCTTGAGCTCCTCGCGAAGCTGGGCCGTCGCCGTCGTGAGGCCCTCGCGGACCTGCTCGGCGATGCGGCGCACCGACACCTCGACGTTCGACTCGATCTCGTCGAGCTCGTGGCGACGGCGCTCGACCTCCTCGCGGCCCGCGGGCGTGATCGCGTAGACGGTCTTGCGGCCGGAGGTCTCCTTCGTGACGAGGCCTTCCTCTTCGAGCTTCGCGAGGCGGGGGTAGATCGTGCCGGCGCTCGGGGCGTACGCGCCGTCGAAGCGCTCGGAGAGGGCCTGGATGAGCTCGTAGCCGTGGCGCGGCTGCTCCTCGAGCAGGCTCAGCAGGTAGAGGCGGAGGTGGCCGTGGGCGAAGACGGGCGGGTTCATGCGCGGGCTCCTTCGGTGCCGTCGTGCTCCTCGGTGCCCTGCGGGCGCGAGTCGTTCGTGGTCTGGTCGTGCTGCGGGATGCCGTAGTCGGGCTCCTGCCGGGCGTCGGTCTCCTGCTGGCCCGTCTGCTCCTGCTGGGCGGCCTCGGCCGCGACGTCGCCGAAGATCGGGGTGTCGGCGGATGCCTCGTCGGCGAGCGGCTGGCCCGGGAGCGACTGGCTCGGCTGGGCCTGCTGCTCGGCGCCCGGCGCCGGGGGAGCGCCCCAGCCGGCGTCGACGGAGGCGGGCGTCTCCGACGACTGCGAGCCCTCCTCGAGGCGCTCGCCCGCGCGGCGCAGGCGCTCGTCCATGTCCTGGTCGAGCGTGGCGTCGAGCTGGCCGATCGGCTGGCGGTCGGCGAGTGCGGCCTGGCCGGCGCGGGTGTCGGAGCCGCGGACGACCGAGATCCGGCCCGAGAAGGTCGAGACGCGCACGGAGGTGAGCTCCTTCGCGTACGAGGTCTTCGGCGAGCGCCAGGTGCGGCCGTGCTGGGCCGGGATGCGCACGTCGTCGAGGTCGGCCGTCGCGAGCACCGTGTTGAGCTGGTACTCGGGGGTGGCGTCCTCGGGGAGGCGCAGGGTGAGCGATCCGGTCGCCGACTGGAGGCTCACGTGGTCGGGGAGCGTGCCGGAGACGTCGACGATCGCCTCGCCGCTGACCGTGAGCAGCTCGGCGTTGTCGATCGCGCCCTCGAGCACGAGGTCGCCCGAGACGGTGCGGGCGGTGATCGCGCCGCGGTGGCCGCGGACCGAGATCTCGCCGCCGGTCGCCGTGAGGCGGGCGGGGCCGGTGACGCCGTCGAGGAACTGGTCTCCGTTCACGGTGGTGACGGTGACGGCCGCGCTGGCGCCCGAGACGAGCACCTCGGCGCTCGAGGCGCGCACCTTGATCGGGGCGCTCGCGGGCACGCTCACCGAGATGTCGGCGGCGGAGGTGCCCTCCCAGAGCGTGCGGGCCGAGCCCTTCAGGTCGGCGGTCGTGAGCTGCGGATGGTCGATGACGAGCGTGTCGCCGTCGATCGCGACCTTGAGGTCGCGACCGGTCACGGAGGTCACCTCGACGCGGGCGCCGGGGCCCTCCGAGGCGATGAGGTTGAGCGATCCGCCGAGGAGATTCGCGCGGACGGCGCGGACGGTCGCGAGGTCGATGGTCTTGGGCTCGGTGACGAGCCACTGCTCGATGGCCACGGTGCTCCCTGGTGCTGCGTCGGTGGAGATGCCTCGGGGCGAGGCGGGTGGATGCGGGACGGATGACAGCTGGGGCGCGGGCGGGGAAGGCGCCCGGCGTGAACGCGATATATCGCGTCTGGAAACACGATATGTCGCGTTTCGGACGCCGTGGCTGGGAAAGCGCCCGGGGCCCGCCGTGGGCTCGCCGCAGCGCTCGCCGGGGCCTCGCGCGCAGGCCGATCCGGCCCGACGTCTCGGCCTCGCGGCGGCCCTCCGCGCCCCGTCACCGCGCGGTGCGAGACTGAAACGGTGCATCGCCTCGCAGAACTCTCCCTCCGGCAGCGTGCGCTCATCGCGCTCGTGACGCTCGCCGTCGGCCTCTTCGGCGTCATCTCGATGAGCTCGCTCAAGCAGGAGCTCTTCCCCTCGCTCTCGCTGCCGATCGTCTCGGTCACCGCGCAGTACCCGGGCGCGGCGCCGGACGTCGTCGACGCCGAGGTCGCGCAGCCGATCGAGGCCGCGATGCAGGGCCTCGAGGGCCTCGAGTCGACGAGCTCGACCTCGACGGCCGGGATGGCGAGCATCCGCGTGAGCTTCGCGTACGGCACCGACCTCGTCTATGCCGAGCAGCGCATCGGCCAGGCGCTGAGCCGCATCGACGACCGCCTCCCCGACGGCGTCACGACGAACGTGCTCTCGGGCTCGGTGAGCGATCTGCCGATCATCCAGCTGGCGGCCACCGGCGGCGACCGCACGGCGCTCGCCGACCGCATCCGGAACCAGACGATCCCGGACCTCCTCAAGCTCGACGGCGTCCGCGACGCGACGCTCTCCGGCGCCCCCGAGCGGCGCATCGCGATCACCCCGAACCTCGAGGCGCTCGCGGCGAACGGCCTCACGACGCAGGCGATCTCGGACGCGCTGAAGAACTCGGGCGTGCTCGTCCCCGCCGGCACGATCACGCAGGGCGACGAGACGCTCACCGTGCAGGCCGGATCGCTCCTCCACAGCGCCGACGATGTCGCGGCCATCCCGCTCTCGGCTTCGAGCGGCGCGGGCGGCGCGGCCTCGACCACGCGGCCCTCGACGCCCGTCACGATCGGCCAGGTCGCGACCGTCCGCCTCGAGGACAAGCCCGTCGAGTCGATCTCGCGCGTGAACGGCGAGCAGGCGCTCACGATCGCCGTGACGAAGACGCCCGCCTCGAACACCGTCGACGTGTCGCGCGAGGTGCGCGCGCAGCTCGAGGCGCTCCAGGCCGACCTCGGCCAGGGCGTGACGCTGCGCTCGGTCTACGACCAGGCGCCCTTCGTCGAGCAGTCGATCGAGACGCTCATCGTCGAGGGCCTCCTCGGGCTCCTCTTCGCGGTCGCGGTGATCTGGGCGTTCCTGCGCTCGTTCCGCTCGACGCTCGTCACGGCGATCTCGATCCCGACGTCGCTCCTCATCACCTTCATCGCGCTCCAGGGCGCGAAGTACTCGCTCAACATCCTCACGCTCGGCGCCCTCACGATCGCGATCGGCCGCGTCGTCGACGACTCGATCGTCGTCATCGAGAACATCCGCCGGCACCTCGGGCCGGAGGGCGAGCCGCGTCCGGCCGAGCGCCGCGCGATCATCATCCGCGCCGTGCGCGAGGTGGCGGGCGCGATCACGGCCTCGACGATCGCGACGGTCGCCGTGTACCTGCCGATCGCCTTCGTCGGCGACATCGCGGGCGAGCTCTTCCGGCCGTTCGCGCTCACGAGCGTCATCGCCCTGCTCGCCTCGCTCATCGTCTCGCTCACGATCGTGCCGGTGCTCGCGTACTGGCTGCTCGGCGGGCGCGGGCGGACGGCCCGGGCGCTGCTGCGGGGGCGCGGATCGCGCGGCTCTGGCGGATCCGGCCTCGCGCCGGCGCCGCTGCCGGTGGGTGAGACCCCGCTCGCGGGGGCGGATGGCTCCCTGGTCGAGCCCCGCAGCGCGACGGTGTCCGCTCCGGCTCCCGTCGGCGCAGCGTCCGTCGCGAGCGAGGAGGCGCCGATGCGACGCATCCGGCCCAAGAAGCTGCTCGCCCAGCGCGACCGGGATCGCTTCGCGCCGCTCGGGCTGCGGGATGAGGAGCCGGCGGAGGAGGCGTCCGCGGCGGTCGAGCCGGCTGCATCGGCCGCATCTGCCGAGTCCGCCGCGCCGGCGACGCTCGCGGCTCCGGCCTTCGAGGCCGAGCCGCCGGCAGCTCAGGCCTTCGGCGCCGAGGCGCTCGGAGATCTCGAGTCCGACGATCCCGCCCCCGCCCGCGTCGGCCTCTCGGACGAGGACCGCGCCCTCCTCGCCGCCGACGTCGCGACGCTCACCCGCCGCGAGCGGCGCCGCCGCGACGAGCTCGAGGCGCTCGCGGCCGAAGAGGCCGAGGCCGCGCCGACCGAGCGCGAGGCCGGCGCCGTCGACGCGCCGCCGCTCGCCGCCCGCAGCCACGCCTCGCTCGCGAACGCTGAGCTCGCGCTCGCGCCCATGGCGCCGCACGCGGACGCGGCCGCCGACGAGCGCGCGCTCGCGACGACGGGCTCGGGCCCTGACGCGCTGTCCGGCACGGCATCCGCCGCCGACCTGGCCGCCGCCGACCGCGAGGACGCCCGCCGACCCGAGGCCCCCCGCCTCGCCGCCGGCCTCGGGCCGCTCCACGACCACGACGAGGCCCCCGACGGGCTCCTCCAGCGCGGCTACGCGCCGATCCTCCGCTGGACGCTTCGTCGCCCGCTCGCCACCCTCGGCGCGGCGCTGCTCATCCTCGTCCTCACGGGCGCCCTCGCGCCGCTCATGCAGACGAACTTCCTCGGCTCGGCCGGCCAGTCCACGCTCTCGATCTCGCAGAGCGTGCCGCCGAACGCGAGCCTCGACGCCGTCGACGCCCGGACGAAGCCCGTCGAGCAGGCCATCCTCGCCGAGCCCGGCGTCGAGACCGTGCAGCTCACCTACGGCGGATCGTCGCTCATGCGGATGTTCGCCGGCGGCGGCTCCTCCGCGCGCTACTCGGTCACCGTCGCCGACGACGCCGACCCCGCCAAGGTGCAGGCCGCGCTCGAGGAGAGGCTCGGGCAGCTGCCGGACGTCGGCAAGCTCACCTTCGGGCAGTCCGGCGCCGCCGGGTTCTCCGATTCGCTCGAGATCGACCTCGACGCCCCGACGACCGAGGCGCTCCAGCAGGCCTCGGACGCCGTGCTCGCCGCGCTCGACGGCCGCGAGGGCATCGTCTCGGCGAGCTCGAGCCTCTCCGAGACGCGGCCGTTCGTGCGGATCGACATCGACCGCACGGCGGCGGCGCAGGCCGGCCTCTCCGAGCTCGCCATCGGCGGCATCGTCGCCCAGCACCTCATGCCGGTGCCGGTCGGGCAGGTCATGATCGACGGCGGCGCGGTGAAGGTCGAGCTCGTGCCCGGCTCGCAGCCGGCGACGATCGACGAGATCCGCGCCATTCAGATCCCCTCGGCGACCGGCATGCGCCCGCTCTCGGAGCTCGCGCAGGTCGCCGTCGTCGACGGCCCCGTGCAGATCACCGCCGAGCGCGGCACGCCGACGGCGACGATCACGGTCGTGCCCTCGGGCGAGGACCTCAAGGCCTCGAACGCCGCGCTCCAGGCCGCGCTCGACGAGGCGCAGCTGCCGACCGGCGCGCACGCCTCGATCGGCGGCGTCTCGAAGGACCAGGCGGAGTCGTTCGCGCAGCTCGGGCTCGCGCTGCTCGCGGCCATCCTCATCGTCTACATCGTCATGGTCGCGACGTTCCGCTCGCTGCTGCAGCCGCTGCTGCTGCTCATCTCGGTGCCGTTCGCGGCGACGGGCGCGATCTTCCTGCTCATCGCGGCCGGCGTGCCGCTCGGGCTGCCCTCGCTCATCGGCGTGCTCATGCTCGTCGGCATCGTCGTGACGAACGCGATCGTGCTCATCGACCTCGTGAACCAGTTCCGCGAGCGGGGGATGGGCGTCGAGGACGCGATCGTCGAGGGCGGGGCGCGGCGTGTGCGGCCGATCGTCATGACCGCGCTCGCGACGATCCTCGCGCTCACGCCCATGGCGCTCGGGATCACCGGGCACGGCGGCTTCATCTCGCAGCCGCTCGCGATCGTCGTCATCGGCGGACTGCTCTCGTCGACGGTGCTCACGCTGCTCGTGCTGCCGGCGCTCTACAAGGCGGTCGAGACTCCGCGCGAGCGCCGTCGCGCCCGCCGGGACGCCGAGCTCGCCGCCGAGGCCGAGGCGGCGCCCAGTTCTTCGCATATGTGATCGCCGAGGCGCCATACGGCTCCGCGATCACGGAGACGTCATTCTGGGCGGGGTCCGCAGCAGGCGGCGATGCGGCCGCGCGCCGGCGCCCGCGCTCGGCGAGCCGGCGGGCGACTCGCCCCGGCGACCGCGGCATTTCCGAAGCTGAGGGGGTTCGGGAGAATGGGGGCATGGCGCTCGGGACGGGCACGCAGGTCATGGCGGTTGAGACCCCGCAGGGGTCCGGCGTCCGCAGGGGGACCGTCGGCTGGATCATCGAGGTCCGCGGGACGATCGTCGTCGAGTACGTCGTGCGCTGGGAGAACGGCGCCGTGTCGGCCTGCGGCGCCGACGAGCTGCGGCCGCTCTACCGGCCGGCGTAGGCGTCGGGAGCGGTCCAGAATCCGCAGATACGGGGTGGATGTCTCGTATACGGGCCCATCGCGCGCTCTTTGCGGTTTCCGAGCGGACGGTGGTTTCGAGACGCGGCCTGCGGCCGCTCCTCAACCACCTGAGGTCGTGGAACGGGGCCGGTCGGAGGGGATTCGGAGGGAATCCGCCACGCCGGGCGGAGGGGGCTCGCGTATGGTGGCGAATAAGAAGAGGTGTGCGCCGTATCCACTGTGGGCAATGCATGCCGACTGATGGAGATGAGAAGCCATGCCGAAGGGCAAGGGCGGGTTCAGGCCTGCCAAGAATTACGTTCCCCGCGACGGCGCCAAGGGCGGCCGTCCGTATCGACCGGCCCGTCCGGGCGACGTGCCTCGCCGCGCGCGCCCCGTCGACGGCGCCGAGCGCGGCGGGTTCGACCGCCCCGAGCGCGGCGGCTACCAGGGACGCCCCCAGCGCGATGACCGTGGCTTCGGCCGCCGGGACGACCGCGAGGGCGGCTACCAGGGACGCCCCCAGCGCGATGACCGCGGCTTCGGCCGCCGGGACGACCGCGAGGGCGGCTACCAGGGACGCCCCCAGCGCGACGACCGCGGCTCCGGCCGCCGAGACGACCGCGACGGCGGCGCCCGGGTCCGCGACGACCGCGGCTTCGAGGGCCGTCCCCAGCGCGACGACCGTGACGGCGGCTACCGCGGCCGCGACGACCGCCAGGGGTACCAGGGTCGCCCGCAGCGCGACGACCGCGCTGGCTACCAGGGCCGCCGGGATGACCGCGAGGGCGGCTACCAGGGCCGTCCGCAGCGCGACGACCGCGGCTTCCAGGGACGCGACGACCGCCAGGGCGGCTACCAGGGCCGTCCCCAGCGGGACGACCGCGGCGGCTACCAGGGCCGCCCGCAGCGCGACGACCGCGGGTTCCAGGGCCGCCCGCAGCGTGACGATCGCGACGGCGGCTTCGACGGCCGCGGCGGCGACGACCGCCCGCAGCGCTTCGACCGCGATGACCGTCCCCAGCGCGACGACCGTCCGCGCCACGACCGGGCCGACCGCGACGACCGTCCGCAGCGCGACGAGCGCCGCGACGACCGCCGCCCCGCGCGCCACGACGACGACTTCCAGGCCGCCCGCTCCCGCTTCCGCGAGGAGCGCCGCGACCGCCCGCAGCGCGGTAACCGCGACGACCGCGGCGCCCGCGACCAGCGATCCGGCGCCAGCGCCCGCCCGCAGCAGCTCACCGAGGACGTCGTCCTCGCCCGCTTCAACGCGACCCCGATCACGGCCGAGGCCGCCGAGGGCGTCGAGTTCGCCGACCTCGGCCTCGGCGAGGAGATCATCGGCGCGCTCGCGGGCCTCGGCGCCGAGAGCCCGTTCCCGATCCAGGTCGCGACGATCCCGGATGTCCTCGGCGGCCGCGACGTGCTCGGCCGCGGCCGCACCGGCTCCGGCAAGACGATCGCCTTCGGCGCCCCGCTCGTCGAGCGCCTCCTCATGCTCCGCGGCGACGACCGCAACGCCCGCCGCCGCATCGGCCGCGCGCCCCGCGCCCTCATCGTCGCCCCGACCCGCGAGCTCGCCCTCCAGATCGACCGCACGATCCAGCCGATCGCGCGCTCGGTGGGCCTGTTCACGACCCAGGTCTACGGCGGCGTCCCGCAGCAGCGCCAGGTCACGGCCCTCCGCCGCGGCGTCGACATCATCATCGGCACGCCCGGCCGCATCGAGGACCTCGAGCGCCAGGGCCACCTCGACCTCTCGGACATCCGCATCACCGTCCTCGACGAGGCCGACCAGATGTGCGACCTCGGCTTCCTCGAGCCCGTGCAGCGGATCCTCCGCATGACGAAGCCCGGCGGCCAGAAGCTCCTCTTCTCGGCCACCCTCGACCAGGCCGTCCTCCAGCTCGTGGACGAGTTCCTCGTCGACGCGGCCGTGCACGAGGTCGCCGGCGAGACCGACCAGCACACGGACATCGACCACCGCGTCCTCGTCGTCGAGCGCGGCGACCGCGATCCGATCATCGAGCAGCTCGCCCGCTCGGGCGGCCGCGTGCTCATCTTCACGCGCACCCGCCTCGGCGCCGAGAAGGTCGCCGACGAGCTCGAGGACGCCGGCGTCCGCGCCGTCGCCCTCCACGGCGACCTCAACCAGGCCAAGCGCCAGCGCAACCTGCAGCAGCTCACCTCGGGGCGCGTCGACGTGCTCGTCGCGACGGACGTCGCCGCCCGCGGCATCCACGTCGACGACATCCGCCTCGTGCTCCAGGCCGACATGCCGGAGGAGTACAAGACGTACCTCCACCGCTCCGGCCGCACGGGCCGCGCGGGCAACCGCGGCACCGTCATCACCTTCATCGCGCCGGCCCGCCGCAAGAAGATGGCGGCGCTGCTCGACCGCGCCGGCATCGACGCGCCGATGATCCCGGCCCGCCCGGGCGGCCGCGAGCTCGACGAGTTCTCGCTCGAGGCCTCGCAGGAGCGCGACGAGCAGCTTGTCGCCGAGCGCGCGGAGGCCAAGGCCGAGCGCGCCGAGGCGACGGCGCGGGCCGCCGAGGCGGAGCGCGTCGAGGCCGAGCAGGCGGTTGCCGGCCAGACGGCCGCCGTCGAAGCCGAGGCGCGCGCCGACGAGGAGTCGGACGCCATCGCCGAGGCCCAGGACGCCGCGCAGCGCGACGAGCAGTAGCCCGTCGCCATCCGCTACCCGAACGGGGGTCCGCTACCGACATTCCGGCAGCGGACCCCCGTTTCGATAGCGGACGCCGTCTCGCAGAGCGTTGCGCGGGGCGGCCTCCGCCCCTAGTGCGCGTCGCGCCCCAACTTGTCGATCCACGCGAGCGCGAGCGCCGAGATGATGAAGGCGAGGTGGATCATGACCTGCCAGAACACGCCATCCCACGTGTAGATGCCCGTGTCGTAGGGGCCGTGAAGCGTCGAGACGCCGATGAACGTCTTGAGCAGGTGGATCGACGAGATGCCGATGATCGACATCGCGAGCTTCGTCTTGAGCACGTTCGCGTTGACGTGCGAGAGCCACTCCGGCTCGTCCGGGTGCCCGTCGAGGTCCATGCGCGCGACGAAGGTCTCGTAGCCGCCGATGATGACCATGATGAGCAGATTCGCGACCATGACGACGTCGATGAGCCCGAGGACGGCGAGCATGACGTCGGCCTCGGTGAAGGTGAAGTGGAGCAGCACGCGCTCGACGAGGTGCCAGAGCTCGATGAGGAAGACGGCGACGTAGACGAACTGGGCGATGATGAGGCCCAGGTAGAGGGGCGCCTGCAGCCAGCGGCTCATGAAGATGAGCGAGGCGATGGTGCGGATCCAGAGGGATCGCTGGGGGCGGCGGCCGCTCGCGGAGGCGGCGGCGTGCGGGCGCGCGTCCGCGGTCGCAGGGACGTGCTCGTCGGCGTGCGTGTCGGTCGTCATGGCGTCGTCTCCGGCGTCGTGGGCGGCTGGCAGGGCAGGCGGGCGGATGGCGTGCTGGCGGCTGGGCTGACGCCCGCAGGCGAGGGCTCCGCTCGGCGCGCGGCCGCGCACATGGTAGCCAGCGCCTCGGACATCCCGACATCCCGCAGGCGGCCGGATCCTCTCGGCGGCGGGATCTTTCGGCCGCGCGGCCGATCCGGGGTCATCCGCTCCGCCGATACGGTGACCGCGTGAGCCAGACGATCCAGACCCCCGCCCCGACCCTCTGGGAGCGGATCGCGGGCATCCCGCTCCGCGCGCCCGAGGGGTGGGTCCGCCGCCGGCCGACTGCTGCCGAGCGGCGCAACGACGCGCTCTTCGGGCTCCTCCTCGCCGCGCTGCTCGCGCTCTCGACCTGGGCGGGGGAGCAGGCCGGGCTCTACACCGCCTGGGCGCAGACGACGCCGCCCTGGGCGCTCGTCGCCTTCCCCCTCGGCTACGCGATCGCCGTGGCGACGCGGCGCTCGCACCCGCTCGCGGCGCTCGTGCTCGCGACGATCCTCTTCCTCGGCGGTTTCTTCGCGCCGTACCGCGAGATGTCCTTCACGCAGTTCGGCTACTTCGCGATCTTCTACAGCACCGGCGCCTGGAGCCGGAACCGCACGGCCGCCGCCTGGACGCGTCTCGTCATCGCGGTCGGCACGGTCGGCTGGGTGACGCTGAACTCGATCATGCTCGCGGCGATGTCGGCGAGCGGCGACCCCTCGGCCGACTCGACGCTCCCGGACGGCTCGCAGGTGCAGTCGGGCGGCGCGTACGCGCTCCTCTCGATCGTCCTCAACATCGCCTACTACTTCGCGGCGCACACGCTCGGCAACATCGACTACCTGCGCACCGGCAGCGCGGCGCTCGCGGAGGAGCAGGCGCGCGAGCTCGCCGCGCAGCGCGAGCAGCTCGCGGACCAGGCGGTGCGGCTCGACCGCATCCGGATCGCCCGGGAGCTCCACGACGCCGTCGCGCACCACGTCTCGCTCATGGGGCTGCAGGCGGCGGTCGCCCGCCGCTCGCTGCCGGCGGGGGAGGGCCGCGCCCGCGCGGCGGCGCAGCTCGAGCAGGTCGAGGCGAGCGCGCGTGGGGCACTCGAGGAGCTGCAGGGGATCCTCGCGACGCTGCGCTCTGACGAGGCGAGCGGGGCGGGGGCGGCGGTTGGACGGGGAGGCGGCTCGCCCGGTCCCGGTGCGGAGGGCGACGGCGCGCCGGTCGCCGAGGCGTCCGACGCCTCCGCGCACACGGCGGGCGCCGCGGCGCTCGCGGCCGGCGCCTCGTCGACGGAGTCGTCGTCGACGCGCGGCGTCGGCCAGCTGCCCGCGCTCGTGAGCAGGTGCGCTCGGCCGAAGGCTCGGTCGGGCTCGTCGAGATCGGGGAGCGCACGCCCCTCTCGCCGGCGGCGGATCTCACGGCGTACCGGGTCGTGCAGGAGGCGCTCACGAACACCCGCAAGCACGCGGGCCCGGGCGCGACGGCCGAGGTGCGCCTACGCTGGGAGCCGGATGCGCTCGAGGTCGACGTCACCGACGACGGGCTCGGCTCGCGGGCGGCCGCGCCGTCGATGCCGGGCGGAGGCCGCGGCATCCAGGGCATGCGCGAGCGCGCCGAGGCGGTCGGCGGATCGCTCGCCGCCGGGCCGCGCCCCGACGGCGGCTTCCGCGTGCGCCTGCGCCTCCCCGCCGCCCGCTCCCGGTAGCGCGCAGGTCCCTCGCGGGTCGTGTCGCGAGACGGCCGCCGCGCGGCATCCTCGACCATCTCCGGTGCGCAGGCGGCCGAGGAGGCGGCGCGGCGCCGACTCGACATCGCAGCAGGGCCAGTGACTCCGATAGCCTGCGCGGGGGACGACGACGAGGGGGACCGCGATGACGCAGGACGACACGATCACCGGCCAGGGCGGCGACGGCGGGGCCCCGGCCATCCGCGTCCTGCTCGTCGACGACCAGCAGCTCGTCCGCACCGGCTTCCGCCTCCTCCTGGAGACCGAGCCCGGCATCGAGGTCGTCGGCGAGGCCGAGGACGGCCGAGCGGGCGTCGAGCGCGTCCGCGAGCTCTCGCCCGACGTCGTCTGCATGGACCTCCAGATGCCCGTCCTCGACGGCGTCGCCGCGACCGCCGAGATCACCGCCGACCCGGCGCTCGCGGCCTCCCGCGTGCTCGTGCTCACGACCTTCCGCGACGACGAGTCCGTGCGTCGCGCCCTCGCCGCCGGGGCGAGCGGATTCCTTGTCAAGAACGCGCCGCCGGAGACGCTCGTCGAGGCCATCCGCGTCATCCACGCGGGCGAGGCGCTGCTCGACCCGGCCGTGACGCGATCGGTCATCGCCGCCATGCGCGACGACCCCCGCGCCGCAGCCGAGCGATCCGTCGACCCCGCCTCCCTCGGCGGCGTCTCCGGCCGCACCGAGCCGAGCGCGACCGTCGCGCGCGAGCCGATCGCCTCCCCGCCGGACGTCCTCAGCGCGGCGGGGGCGGGGAGCGTCGAGGCGGGCGGCGCCGCCAGGTCCGCGGTGCCCCGCCCGGAGCCGGCGGAGCTCCAGCGCCTGTCCGAGCGCGAGCGCGAGGTCCTGCTCGGCCTCGTCGAGGGCCTCTCGAACGCCGACATCGCGAAGCGCCTCTGGGTCTCCGACGCCACGGTGAAGACCCACGTCTCGAACGTGCTCGCGAAGCTCGGCCTCCGCGACCGCATCCAGGCGGTCATCTACGCGTACGAGCACGGGTTCGTCACGCCGCACGGCGAGTAGCGCGGCGACCGCGTCCGGCCCCCGCCGAGCCGGCCCCCGCCGAGTCGGCCCCGCGGAGCCGGCCCCCTGTCGAGCCCGCCGCCACCCGATTCCCCGCCATCCGATTCCCCCGCGCGGCCGAGCCCCCGCGCGCCCGTTCGCCCGCACGGCCGAGGCGCCGCCATCCCGTCCCGCCATACCTTCGAGGCATCGGATGGCGGCCCCGCGTCCCTCCGGATCACACCCCGCCGGCGCTCCCGCCGGCCCGACCGAAGGAGCCCCACGTGCTCGACGTCGACCACGTCTCCAAGACCTACGGGTCGCGGAAGGTCCTCGACGACGTCGCCTTCTCCGTCCGCCCCGGCCGCCTCACCGGCTTCGTGGGCGCGAACGGCGCGGGCAAGACGACGACGATGCGGATCATCCTCGGCCTCGTCCGCCCGGACGCCGGCCGCGCCCTCATCGACGGCCGCCCCGTCGAGGTGCGCGACCGCGCCCGATTCGGCTACATGCCGGAGGAGCGCGGCCTCTACGCGAAGATGCGGATCCTCGAGCAGGTCGCCTACTTCGGCGAGCTGCACGGCATGGACGCCGCCGCGGCGAAGCGATCCGGGAAGGCCCTCCTCGAGGAGCTCGGCCTCGGCGAGCGCCTCGACGACAAGCTC
The DNA here is from genome assembly GCA_910822395.1 of Pseudoclavibacter triregionum. Lineage (GTDB taxonomy): Bacteria > Actinomycetota > Actinomycetes > Actinomycetales > Microbacteriaceae > Pseudoclavibacter > Pseudoclavibacter triregionum. Next base: position 647,034 of record OU365335.1, on the reverse strand, counting down.
CAGGACCTCTCCCTCGGCAACCAGCAGCGCGTGCAGATCGCCGCGACGCTCGTGCACGACCCGGAGTTCCTCATCCTCGACGAGCCGTTCTCGGGCCTCGACCCGGTCGCCGTCGACGTCGTGCTCGGTGTGCTCCAGCGCCACGCGGCCTCCGGCGCGCCCGTGCTCTTCTCCTCGCACCAGCTCGATGTCGTCGAGCGGCTCTCGGACGACCTCGTCATCATCGCGGGCGGGAAGATCCGCGCCGCGGGCGACCGCGCCGAGCTGCAGGCCGCCCACTCGCGCGGCCTCTACCGCATCGAGACGGATGGCGATGCCGGCTGGATGCGCGCCTTCCCGGGCGTCGAGGTGCTCGAGTTCGACCGCGGCGACGCGACGCTGCGGATCGACGACGCCGACGCCGCCCAGGCGCTCCTGCGCGCCGCCATGGACCGCAGCCGCGTCGCGGCCTTCGGTCCCCGCACTGAGAAGCTCTCCGCGATCTACAAGGAGGTCGTCGCATGATCGACATCGACCGTCAGGGCGCCGCGACGCCGGCGCCCGCAGACCCGCACGCCCCCGGCGGGCCCGGCCCCCGCGCCGACCGCGACGGCCGCTCCTACGGCGTCGCCCCCATGCGCGGCGTCATGCTCGTCGTCCGCCGCGAGATCCTCACCGAGATCCGCCAGAAGTCGTTCCTCTGGGGCATGGCGATCATGGTCGTCCTCGTCGTCGCCATGATCATCGGATCCTCGCTCCTCGGCTCCGCCGGGCGCGCGATCTTCGGCGACAGCAGCGCGAAGACCGTCGCCGTCACGAGCGCCGCCGCCCAGGCCATGGACATCCCGCTCGCCGACGCGGCCGCCGAGTCGAAGCTCGAGCTCACGGAGACCCAGGTCGGGTCCGCCGCCGAGGGCGCGGAGCTGCTCCGCACCGGCGGCGCCGACGAGCTCGTGCTCACGGTCGCCGAGGCGCAGGGCATCCAGCTCTACGACGGCACCGGGCAGCCCGCCGCGCTCGCGCCGGCGCCCGGGCACTCCGACCTCGTCGTCGTCGGCGCGAGCGGCGTCCCGAGCGATCTCGTCGACGCCCTCACCGTGACGCCGCAGGCCTTCCAGATCGGTCCCGGCGGCGCCGACGACGGCATGCGCTACGCCTTCACGCTGCTCTTCGCGCTGGCCTTCATGTTCGGCACGCTCGGCTACTGCCAGCGCATCGCGCAGGTCGTCGTCGAGGAGAAGGCGTCCCGCATCGTCGAGATCCTCCTCGCGACCGTGACCCCGAAGTTCATCATGGCCGGCAAGGTCATCGGCAACTCGATCCTCGCGCTCGGGCAGATGGCGATCCTCGCGCTCGCCTCGGCCGCGGCCATGGCGGCTAGCGGCCAGCTGCCGATGCTCGCGATGATCCTCCCCGCGATGCTCGTCTTCTCGGCGTTCTACGTCATCGGCTTCGTCATGCTCGCCGCGCTCTACGCCGGCGCCGGGGCGCTCGTCTCGCGGCAGGAGGAGGTCGCCTCGGCGACGATGCCGCTCGTGATGCTCATCATGCTCCCGTACATGGCGACGATGTTCCTCAACGACAACCCGGGCGCCATGACGGCGATGAGCTACATCCCCTTCTCGAGCCCGATCGCGATGCCGGTGCGGATGATCATGGGCGAGGCGCTCTGGTGGGAGCCGCTCGTCGCCCTCGCCATCCTCCTGGGGGCCACAGCCGCGGCGATCTGGATCGGCGCGCGCATCTACGAGAATTCGATCCTGCGGATGGGCGCGAAGGTGAAGCTCGCCGACGCGATGAGGGCGTCGTAGGGCCGGGAGGCGTTCCAGATTCCCACCCACACGGGCCAGAGGGCGGATACTTCCTCGTGGCCCGTCTGGGTGGGAATCTGGGACGCCTCCCTCGTCTCGGTCGCTTGACCGATGGTCGGCCGAGCCCGCCGGAGCGGCCCGACCGAGGCCCGCTTGTGCGAACCCTGCAAGGAAACGCGGCCCCCGCGGCGCGCCCTTGTCGGGGCCCGCATCGCCCCTGCCTCCCGTCAGATCCGGGCCATACGGTGGCCCGCGACGAGCCAGCAGCGGCGCCGCTCGGCGCCCCGGCTCGACGGTTCCGCCGGCATGCCGGCACGACGTGAAGGAGCGTTCCATGGCCGACCAGAAGATCTCCGATCCCGAGCTCGACGCGCCGCTCGCGCTCGACTCGTCCCGCATCGACGTCGACGCGCTCTCGAAGCAGCTCCTCGGAACCTGGGCCGAGGCGCGCCTGCGCAGCCGCAAGAACGCCTCGCGCCCCGAGCTCCACCGCGACGACACCCTCCCGTACATGGAGCACCGCGCCCGCGTGCTCGGCCAGCTCAAGCTCCTCGTCGAGGAGGGCGCCGTGAACCGCGCGTTCCCGAAGCGCCTCGGCGGCGAGGACGACCACGGCGGCAACATCGCCGCCTTCGAGGAGCTCGTCCTCGCCGACCCCTCGATGCAGATCAAGGCGGGCGTGCAGTGGGGCCTCTTCGGCGCCGCCGTCCTCCACCTCGGCACCGAGTACCACCACGACACCTTCCTCCCGGGCATCATGACGCTCGAGGTCCCCGGCGTCTACGCGATGACCGAGCAGGGCCACGGCTCCGACGTCGCCTCCATCGGCACGACGGCCACCTACGACGAGGCCGCGCAGGAGTGGGTCATCAATACGCCCTTCCGCGGGGCCTGGAAGGACTACCTCGGCAACGCCGCCCTCCACGGCAAGGCCGCGGTCGTGTTCGCGCAGCTCATCACGAAGGGCGTGAACCACGGCGTCCACGCCTTCTACGTGCCGATCCGCGACGACGAGGGCCAGTTCCTCCCCGGCATCCAGGGCGAGGACGACGGCGTGAAGGGCGGCCTCAACGGCATCGACAACGGGCGCCTCTGCTTCACCGACGTCCGCGTGCCCCGGCGCAACCTCCTCAACCGCTACGGCGACGTCGCCGAGGACGGCACGTACACGAGCCCCATCGAGAGCCCCGGCCGCCGCTTCTTCACGATGCTCGGCACGCTCGTGCAGGGCCGCGTCTCGCTCGACGGCGCCGCGACCGCCGCCTCGAAGGCCGCGCTCCAGATCGCCGTCACCTACGGCAACCAGCGCCGCCAGTTCTCCTCCGCGACCCCGCACGAGGAGACGGTGCTCATGGACTACCAGCTGCACCAGCGCCGGCTCATCCCGCACATCGCGACGACGTACGCGCAGGCCTTCGCGCACGAGAACTTCCTGCGCCAGTTCCACGGCGTCTTCTCCGGCGAGCTCGACACCCCCGAGAACCGCGAGGATCTCGAGACCCTCGCCGCGGCGCTCAAGCCGCTCTCGACGTGGAAGGCGCTCGAGGTGCTCCAGGAGTGCCGCGAGGCGTGCGGCGGCGCGGGCTTCCTCGCCGAGAACCGCTTCCCGCAGCTGCGCTACGACCTCGACATCTACACGACCTTCGAGGGCGACAACAACGTGCTGCTCCAGCTCGTCGGCAAGCGCCTGCTCACCGACTACTCGGCGCAGTTCAAGGGCCTCGACCAGCGCCAGGCGGCGGGCAAGATCGCCGGGCAGGTGGCGGATCGCATCTTCCACGGCTCGGGTCTGCGCCAGATCGGCCAGACCGTGCTCGACTTCGGGCAGGCCGGCCGCTCGGTCGGCTGGCTGCGCAACCCCGCGACCCAGCATGAGCTGCTCGCGACCCGCGTCGAGACGATGATCGCCGACATCGCCTCGCGCATGCGCAACGCGAAGAAGCTCTCGCCGGCCGAGGCCGCGGCGCTCTTCAACGACAACCAGCACGAGCTCATCGAGGCGGCGCGCGCCCACGGCGAGCTGCTCCAGTGGGAGGCGTTCACGGACGCGCTCGGCGAGATCCGCGACATCCCGACGAAGCGGATCATGACGTGGCTGCGCGACCTCTTCGGCCTGCGCCTCATCGAGCAGCACCTCGAGTGGCACCTCCTCAACGGCCGCATCTCGCCGCAGCGCGGGGCGCTCGTCTCGAAGTACATCAACCGCCTGCTCGCCCGCCTGCGCCCGCACGCGCAGGACCTCGTGGACGCCTTCGGCTACGGCCCGGAGCTCCTCCGCGCGCAGATCGCGACGGGCGCCGAGCAGCGCCGCCAGGACGAGGCGCGCGAGTACTACAAGGCCCAGCGCGAGTCCGGCGAGGCGCCGGTGAGCGAGGCGGCCCGCTACAAGGCGGAGCAGAAGGCGAAGCGCAAGGCGTCCGGCGAGGAGGTCGGCCGCTCGGCGACGCACGGCGGCCAGGCGGCGCGCATGGCCGACCGCGCCTCGAGCGAGCAGGCGGCCCGCGCGGCGACCGAGCGCACGGACCGCTCGGACAGCGAGGCGGCCCAGGGCAGGTAGGCCGCGCGCATCGCGTTCGCTACCGAAACGGGTGTCCGCTACCGCTGTTCCGGTAGCGGACACCCGTTCCGCTAGCGGATGCCCGCACGCGGGTGGTTGAGGAGCGGCCGCAGGCCGCGTCTCGAAGCCATCGGCATCCCCAGCACCGCCGCGCGCCCGAAACCGCATGCCGCCAGGCCATCCGCATCAACTCGGTATCGGATGCGGTCGACCGACCCGCCTCCCCGGGCTTTTCAGGTCGGCGGCCGCTACTGTCGCGAGCATGACGTTCAATGGCAACGCCCGGATCGACACGAGCGGGATCACGAAGCGCGGCGGCGGCCGCACCGGAGCCGTCGTCGGCGGCGGCGGCATCCTCGTCACGCTCCTCCTCTTCCTCGTGTCGCAGTTCCTCGGCGTCGACCTCACCGGCCTCGCCGGCGGCGGCCAGAGCTCGGGCAGCGAGACCCAGTCGCAGGGCGTCGAGGGATGCCAGACCGGCGCCGACGCGAACAAGAACGTCGAGTGCCGCATGGCGGGCGCCCAGAACTCGCTCGACCAGTACTGGCGGTCGCAGCAGCAGGGCCTCGGCATCCAGTACCAGACGCCGGGCTTCGTGCTCTACGAGGGCCAGACGGAGTCGGCCTGCGGCACGGCCTCGAACGCGGTCGGCCCCTTCTACTGCCCGAGCGACAAGTCGATGTACGTCGATGCCTCGTTCTTCGACCTCCTCGAGTCGCAGTTCGGCGCGAAGGACGGCCCGCTCGCCGAGATGTACGTCGTCGCCCACGAGTGGGGCCACGCCATCCAGCACCAGACGGGCATCCTCCAGCAGATCGACCAGCAGGCGACCGGCCCGGACAGCGACGCGGTGCGCCTCGAGCTCCAGGCCGACTGCCTCGCCGGCGCCTGGGCGCAGAACGCCTCGCAGACGACCGACGCGAGCGGCCAGCAGCTCATCCAGCCGCTCACGGACGCCGACATCCAGAACGCGCTCGGCGCCGCCTCGGCCGTCGGCGACGACCACATCCAGCAGTCGTCGTCGGGCCGCGTCTCGCCCGAGTCGTTCACGCACGGCACCTCGGAGCAGCGCATGCGCTGGTTCACGACCGGCTACAAGTCGGGCTGGCAGTCCTGCGACACCTTCGGCGTGGCGGGCAACCAGCTCTAGGCCCTCCGCACCGCGAGACCTTCCCTCGAAGCGCCTCGGCCCCGCAGACGCGGCGGGGCGGGGCGCTTCGGCGTGGGGTGCTGGGTGGCGTTCGTGACGTCATCCGCTGCCGATGCGGGTGTTCGCTACCGCGATTCCGGTAGCGAACACCCGCATCGGCAGCGGATACGCGTGAGCCGGCCGGCCCGGGTGCGTCCGTTGGGATGAACTTCAGCCGATCGAGTGCGCGCGCACGGGGGCGCGGGCGGATGCTTGAGGCATGCCCCGACACGCCCTCCCCGACTCCGAGCCGGACGCCGCCCCCGCGGCCGAGGCCGTGACCGCGCCCGTGCCCGCCGCCGAGCGCTCGGCCGCGCACGCCGCCGCGAGCTCGCCGGCATCCGCCGCGCCAGCCGCCGCGACCGCCGCCGAGCCGAAGGACCCGGGCCGCTGGATCGCGCTCCTCACGATCTCGCTCTCGGTCGCGATCATCATCGTCGACTCGACGATCGTCGCCGTCACGATGCCCGCGATCGTGAAGGACCTCGGCCTCGACTCGAGCGCCGTGCAGTGGGCGCAGGAGTCGTACACGCTCATGTTCGCGGCGCTGCTGCTCGTGTTCGGCGCGCTCGCCGACCGCTTCGGCCGCCGGCGGATGCTCGTCATCGGCCTCGTGCTCTTCGGCCTCTCGAGCTTCGCCGTCGCGATGTCGCCCGACGGCGCCGCGCTCATCGGGGCCCGGCTCGTGCAGGGCGTCGGCGGCGCGATGATCATGCCCGCGACGCTCTCCCTCATCAATGCGAACTACCACGGACGCGAGCGCGGCATCGCCTTCGCCGTCTGGGGCTCGACGATCGGCGGCATGGCGGCGCTCGGGCCGCTGCTCGGCGGAGGGCTCACGACGAGCTTCTCGTGGCACTGGGCGTTCACGATCAACGTGCCGATCGTGCTGCTCATCCTCCTCGGCATCCTGCTCACGGTGCGCGAGTCGCGGAACCCGGACGCCCGCTCGATCGACCTCGTCGGCGCTCTCCTCGCGACGATCGCCTCGGCGACGCTCGTGTTCGGCCTCATCGAGGGCCGCACCTACGGCTGGTGGACGCTCGAGAAGCCCTTCGACCTGCTCGGGATGACCGGGTCCGACGGCCTCTCGCCCGTGCCGGTCGCCTTCGCGATCGCCCTCGTGTCGATCATCCTCTTCATCGTCTGGTGCCGCGCGCGCTCGAAGGCGGGGAAGCCGGCGCTGCTGGAGCTCGGGCTCTTCGGCATCACCTCGTTCCGCAACGGCAACCTCGTCGCGATGCTCGTCTCGCTCGGCGAGTTCGGGATCATCCTCTCGCTGCCGCTGTGGATGCAGTCGGTGCTCGGCTACGACGCGCTCCACGCGGGGTACGCGCTCGCGGCGCTCGCGGTCGGCTCCTTCGTGTCGTCGGGCGCGGTGCAGCCGCTCGGCCGCCGGCTCGCGCCGGTGTGGATCGTCCGGATCGGCCTCGCGCTCGAGATCCTCGGCATCGCGCTGCTCGCGTGGGGCATCGCCGCGGACACCGTGTGGTGGCAGATCGCCGGCCCGCTCGCGATCTACGGCATGGGCGTCGGCTTCGCGACGGCGCAGCTCACGGGCGTCATCCTCGCGGACGTGCCGAAGGAGCTCTCGGGCCAGGCCTCGGGCACGCAGTCGACCAGCCGCCAGGTGGGCTCGGCGCTCGGCATCGCGATCCTCGGCACGGTGCTCTTCGGCTCGACCGGATCGCTGCTCTCGACGTCGTTCACGGACGCGGGCTACCCCTCGCTGGCCTCGGATGGCGTGGTCTCGGCGGTCGTGGATTCGGCCGGCACCGCGATCGGCGCGGTCGGCGAGCGCGACCCGCACGCGGGCGAGCTCGCGCAGGAGGCCTTCGCGGACGCCACGCGGATCGCGACGTTCACGGCGGCGGGGCTGCTGGGGATCGCGCTCGTGGCGTCGAGCTCGCTCGGGCGCGGCGCGGCGCGTCGCGAGGGGGACGGCGAGGACGACGCGGCCGCGTCGGCCGAGGTCGTCGCCGGCTAGCTCTTCCCCGAACCGCTGGCCGATCGCTCACGGGCTGGCAGTTCGCTCGCCGGCGCGCGCCCAGGGGCTGGCCGTTCACTCACGCGCTGGCCGTTCGCTCTACGGCTTGCCGTCCGTTCGCCGACACGCGCTAGGCGCTGGCCGATCGCTCGCCGACTGACGGCAAGGCGCTGGCCGATAGCTCACGGGCTGGCCGTTCGCGCGCCGAATCGACGAACGGCTGGCCGATCGCTCAGCAGCTGGCGAACATCCGCCAGCCCGTGAGCGATCGGCCAGCGGAAGGCTGCACGGCGCGCATCCGGCGGCGAGGGCGCCCCCAGAGCTGAGGCCGCTGCTGCTGTGCGGCTAGGGCCGCAGCGTCGCGATGAGGGCGCGGAGGGTGGTGCGGCACTCGCCGTCCTGGGGGCGGACGTGCGTGACGACGCTCGAGCCCTCGACGTAGTGGCAGACGCCGCAGCGCGGGCCTTCGCCGCAGACGCCGTCGACGAAGTACATGGTGCCGGCGCCCTCGGGATCGGACTCGTACTCCTCCGGGAAGGACATGCCCTCGGAAGCCCCGGGGAAGATCACGAAGGCGGAGACGTCGACGGGGGAGCCGTCGGGGGTCGTGCCGAAGTGGAGCGTGTACGAGTTCTTGTAGGTGGCCGGGTCGGTGAAGCGGCACGCCGGCTCCGTGTCGGCGCCGGCTCGCGTGAGGAGCTGGCCGACAGGGAAGGTCTGCTGGAGCGGGACGGTCTCGGCGGTGACGGCGGTCGTCGCGTTGATGGAGCCGATGTAGGCCTCGCAGTCGGCGGTGGACGTGATGCGGGGCAGCTGGAGCGTCGCGGAGGCCGCGGTGCTGGCGGCCGTGCTGGGGGAGACTGCGGCGTCGCCGGTGGAGGTCGGCGTCTCGGCGGCGACCGGCTCGGGCGTCGCGGCGACTGCGTCCGTGCTCGCGGTCGGCGCCGACGGGGATCCTCCGGCGCATCCCGCGAGGGAGGCGGCGAGGGCCAGTCCGAGGGCGAGCGGGGCGAGGGTGCTGCGACGGAGCCTCATGGTTCGACCCTAGCTGGCGGCGATGCGGGTGGCGAGGGGCATCCGTCGAAGCGCGGGGCGGACACGGCGCTGCCGGTCCCTACGCCTCTTCGGGCGCCGGGGGCTCCTCGCCGGCGACGACCGCGAGGACGGCGTCGCCGTAGCGCTCGAGCTTGGCGGCGCCGACGCCGGAGACGCCGGAGAGCTCGTCGATCGAGGAGGGCCGCGCTTCGGCGATCCCGGCGAGGGTCGCGTCGTTGAAGACGATGTAGGCGGGGACGGCCTGCGCCTTCGCCTCGGTCGTCCGCCACGCGCGCAGGCACTCGAAGAGCTCCTGGCCGGCCTCGTCGAGCGCGGCCTTGGCCGCCGAGCCGCCGCCGCGCGAGCCGCCGTAGCCGGATCCCGAGCCCGAGCCCGACCCGCGCCCGCCGGCCGCGCGCTTCGGCTCCTCGCGGAACCGCACCTCGCGGCGTCCGCCGAGCACCTCGAGCGAGCCATCCGTCACCTCGAGCACGCCGTACTCGCCGCGCACGGCGAGGAGGTCCTGCGCGAGCAGCTGCCGCACGACGCCGCGCCACTCCTGCTCGCCGAGCTCGGTGCCGATGCCCCAGGTGGAGAGCTGCTCGTGGCGCGACTTCCGAGTGCGATCCGTCTCGCGCCCGAGCAGGATGTCGATGACGGCGAGCGCGCCGAACGACTGCCGCCGCTCCTGCTTGAGGCGGACGACCGTCGAGAGGAGCTTCTGCGCGGGGACCGTGCCGTCCCACGACTTCGGCGGGGTCTTGCAGGTGTCGCAGTTGCCGCAGGGCTCCGACTCCTGGCCGAAGTAGCGCAGCAGCTGCACACGGCGGCAGGTGATCGTCTCGCAGAGCGCGAGCATCGCGTCGAGGTGGAGGGTCTGGGCGCGCTTGCGCTGCGCGTCGCCCTCGCCGTCCTCGATCATCCGGCGCTGCTGGACGACGTCCTGGAGGCCGTAGCAGAGCAGCGCCGTCGAGGGCTGGCCGTCGCGGCCCGCGCGGCCGGTCTCCTGGTAGTAGCCCTCGACCGACTTCGGGAGGTCCATGTGGGCGACGAAGCGGACGTCCGGCTTGTCGATGCCCATGCCGAAGGCGATCGTCGCGCACATGACGATGCCGTCCTCGCGGAGGAAACGCGACTGGTTGCGGGCGCGCGTGCCCTGGTCGAGGCCCGCGTGGTACGGCAGCGCGTCGATGCCCTGGCTCACGAGCCAGGCGGCCGTCTTCTCGACGGAAGCGCGCGAGAGGCAGTAGATGATGCCGGCCTCGCCCGGGTGCTCGTCGCGGATGAGCGCGAGCACGCGGCGACGGGCATCCTGCTTCGGCTCGATGCGGTACTCGATGTTCGGGCGATCGAAGCTCGAGACGAACACGCGCGCGTCGGAGAGCGCGAGGTTCTGCACGATCTCGTCGCGCGTCTCGACCGTCGCGGTCGCCGTGAGCGCGATGCGGGGGACGTGCGACCAGCGCTCGGCGAGGCCGGAGAGGTTGAGGTAATCGGGCCGGAAGTCGTGGCCCCACTGGGCGACGCAGTGCGCCTCGTCGATGGCGAAGAGCGAGATCGGCGCGCGGTCGAGGAGGGCCGCGGCGACGGGCAGGCGCTCGGGCGCGAGGTAGCAGAGGTCGAGCTCGCCGGCGAGGAGCCGCCGCTCCACCTCGCGGCGCTCCTCGGCCGACTGCGACGAGTTGAGGAAGGCGGCGCGGACGCCGAGCTGCTCGAGTGCCTGGACCTGGTCCTGCATGAGGGCGATGAGCGGGGAGATGACGATCCCGGTGCCCTGGCGGATGAGCGAGGGGATCTGGTAGCAGAGCGACTTGCCGCCGCCCGTGGGCATGAGCACGAGGGCGTCGCCGCCGCGGGAGACGTGGTCGATGATCTCGGCCTGCTCGCCGCGAAACGCCTCGTAGCCGAAGACGCGGCGCAGCACCTCGAGCGCCTGCTCGGGGCCGAGGGTGGGCGGGCCGTCGGCGGCCGTGCCGACGACGCGATGCTCGGGATCACTCGACGCCTCGCCCATCGCGGCGTCGGCGGCCCAGGCGGCCGTGGCGCTCGCGGCGGGGCCGGATGCATGCGGGGCCGCGGAGCGGGGAGTCGCCGCGCGCGACCAGCCCGCGGAGGCGCGGGGGCGCTCGGAGCCGGGGGAGCCGCCATCGGGAGCGGCGCCGCCGGCCCACGCGGCGGAGGCGGCCTCGGCGAGGTCCTCGGGCGGCGGGGCCCAGCCGTCGAACGGGTCCTCCGGCGGCGCGACCTCGTCCCACATGGGGTCGGGAGGGGGCGCGCCGAAGTCGTCGAAGGGCTCGCGAGGGCTCATGGCGACCACGATAGGGCGCGCCTCGGACATCCCGTCGGGAGCGGCCGGACGCCTGGGGGCGGCCGCCGCGAGACGCCCCTGTGGACGGCGATCCGGTGCGCCCGGTGCGCCCGGTGCGCCCGGTGCGCCCGGCGGGGGAGCCGCCGGTGCCGGCCGCCGTCTCAATTTCCCGCTGGCGAATCGCTCATCCGCCGGCGAATCTCCGCCAGCGGATGAGCGATCGGCCAGCGGAACGGCGTGGGGGCGAGCGATCCGCCAGCGGATGGGCGATCGGCCAGCGGCAGGTGAAAGCGCCGAGCGAACGGCCAGCGGCTGGCGAATCGCTCGTGGGCTGGCGGAGATTCGCCAGCGGAAGAGTGATCGGCCAGCGGTTGCGGCAGTGGGCGAGCGAACGGCCGGCGGAAGAGTGATCGGCCAGCGGTTGCGCCAGTGGGCGAGCGAACGGCCAGCGGAAGAGTGATCGGCCAGCGGTTGCGGCAGTGGGCGAGCGAACGGCCAGCGGTAGAGCGATCGGCCAGCGGAAGGGCGATCGGCCAGCGGAAGGGCGATCGGCCAGCGGAAGGGCGATCGGCCAGCGGAAGAACGATCGGCCAGCGGAACAGGGCCGGCGCCTCGGGCGCCCGCCGCGCCCCGCGGCCCCGCCCCTACGGCGTCGGCGTCGTGTGGGCGAGCGGGTCGACGGTCGGCGTCGGCGAGGGGATCGCCGTCGGGATGCCATCCGGCCCGATCGTCGTCGGCACCGTCGCGACCGGCGTGTTCGGCTCCGGGTACGTCGTCGGCGGGGCCGTCGGCACCGGGGGGAGCTCCGGGCCGGCGGGCGGGGATCCGTCGGGCTCGAGGCCGAAGGCGTCCGTGCGCACGAGCTCGTAGACGATCTGCGTGCGGAACTCGGCCGTCGAGACGACCGCGAAGCCGGCCGAGCGCATCGTCTCGAGCTCCGGGTCGTCGGTGCGCAGGGGATCCGTCGACGGGCGGATCGCCCAGAGCCGGTCGATGCCGTCGAGGCGCATGCCCGCGACGCCGCCGGAGACCGAGGCGTCCCAGAGGCTCGCGGAGGACGCCGCCGACTCGGCGATCCCGATGTCGACGAGCCCCTCGAAGGCCGAGGGGTAGGCGGCGAGCAGCTGGCGCGGATGTGTCAGCGGGTCGGCGCCGTCGAGGAGGAGGCCCTCGCCGGGGAGCGCCCGGGCGGAGACGTAGGCGGCGGCGTCGCGGCCGTCCGCGCCGTACATGCCCGGCGGGATGCGCTGGAGCGAATAGGAGGGGAGCGCGCAGAGGCACGCGAGCACGATCGCGATGACGGCGGTCGCGCGCGGTCCCGTCGCAAGCCCGTAGCCGGCGAAGAGCGCGACGCCCGGCGCGATGATCGCGAAGTAGTCGGGGTGCAGCGGCAGCCGAGCCGCTGCGTGCAGGAGGAGCAGGGCGAGCGTGGGGAGGACGATCCACGCGAGCGAGAGCTCGAGCATCGTCGTCCCGAAGCGGTCGATGATCGAGCGGATGCGCAGGAGCCCGCGCACCGTGGCGACCACGAGCGGGAAGACGAAGAGCCAGCCCCACGCACCCGGCGCGATGACGCCGAGCGTCTGCTGCCAGGCCGGGCCGCCCGCGAACTCGGCGCGGAAGTCGAGGCCGCCGGCGAGCGCGATGCCGACGACGAGCGGCGCGAGGAGCAGGGCGGCGGGGATCGCGGCGAGCGCCCACTCGCGGAGCGCCCCGCGGCGGGCGCCGGCGAGCACGAGTGCGGTCGGGTGGACGAGCAGCACGAGCCCGCCCGTCGGGAACGCGTAGGCGGCGAGGACGGCGAGGCCGAGGCAGACGGCCCAGCGGCCGGCGAGGCGGCGGCCGGCGGCGGCCCGCGAGCGGCGCAGGGCGGGCGGCATGAGGCGGCGGGGCATATCGAGCCCGACGATCGGATCGCGCGCGGTCGAGGCGACGGCCCAGAGGAGCGCGACCGTGCTCCAGACCGCGAGCGCGATCGACCAGGCGAAGCCCTCGAGGTCCATGCCGATGCCGGTGATGCGTGGCATGACGGCGAAGAGGATGCCGGCGAGCACGCCCGCGCGCGCGTTCGCGCCCTTCATGCCGAGCACGACGACGCCCGCCGCGGCGAGGCCGACCGCGACGGCGGAGGGCAGGCGCAGGAGCAGCTCGGATTCGCCGGCGATGCGCGACCACACCCAGGTGCAGGCGGTCGCGAGGGCGTGCGAGGGCGGTCCCTGGACGAGCATCGCGAGCATCTCTCCGAAGCCGCGGCGCGCGCCCGAGAGCACGGCGGCCTCGCCGTACCAGAGGCTCGGGCGCCAGCTGCCGAGGGCGGTGACGAGCAAGGCGGCGAGGCCGACGAGCGTCGCGGGCGAGGCGATGGCGGCGCGGAAGGCGTCGGCGGGGCGCGTGCGAGCGGGGGCGCCGGGGGCGGCGGTGGCGGCGGTGGCGGCGGCGCTCGCGGAGGCATCGGGGGCCGTGGTCGTGGAGGCCGACGCTGACGGCTGCTGGGCCGCGCCGCCGGCGGTGGTGCGGCGGCTCACGTAGGGGTCGGGGCGAGCGGGGTGCGGCTCGGCGATCGTGGCGGAGGAGGTGGGGGCGAGGTCGTCCGAGGCCGGCGCCACGGGGATCGCGCCGGTGTCGAGGCGGAGCGCGCCGTCGGAGGCTGGCGGGCGCTCGAGGAGCGTTGTCGCGCGCGGGGCGGGGGAGGGCGCGGCGGACCCCGCGGCAGGGGCGATCGCGCTGGTGGATCGCTGCGTGGCGGCTGTCGTCGCCGCGCGGTCCTCGCGGGGCGGCCACACGGCCGGGAGCGCGGCGCTCGCGGGCGCGGCCTCGGACTGTGCCGGCGCGCTGGGCATGGTGGCGGTCGGCGCCGGTGCGGCCGGCACAGGCGGGGTCGGACCCGGTGCAGCCGCCACGGGCGCGGCGGGCATCGGCGCGCGCGCCGTCTGCATGGACGGCATGGGCAGCGCGGCGCCGCCCGGGATCCGGGTGCCGCGCCGCTCGCGCCACGGCGAGCGCTCGGGATCGCGGTCGCGCGCGGCGTCCGGGGCTGGGTCGATGGGCGTGGGCGCGGCGTCGGCCTGAGACGACGGCGGCGCCGGCGGATGCGGAGGGGCGCCCATGTCGGCGGCGGACGCTGCCGCACCGTCGTCGTCAGCGGCCCGACCCTCCCGCACGGCCTTCGCGAGCGCCTCGACCTCCTCGCGCGGGGTCGTGTCGACCTCGACGTCGACGCGCCAGCGCCGCTTCGCCTCGCGACGCGTCATCGGCTGGCCGCCCGCCGAGTCGGGGGACACCTCCGGTCGCGACCCGGCGCTCGCCGAGGAGGCGCCGGGCGCCGCGGCGCCGGCGGCCGCGCCCGGCAGCTCGATCTGCCCCGTCTTCGGGTCGTAGCGCACGGCTTCCTCGACGTGCGGCGCGAGCGGCGCATCGCGGCGCGAGAGCTCGCCGGTGCGGTGCAGCGTCGCGCGCGAGCGGCGGCGGCCGCCGTAGGTCTCGGCGCTGTCGAGGGCGCGGGCGGTGGCCTCCGCCGCGGATGAGCCGGACCGGGCCACGTCGGGCTCGCTCAGGGCATCGCGCGGCGCGGCGTCCTCGCCCTGCCCCTCGCCCATGTCATCCACCCCCGCGGCGCTCGCCGCCTCGTCGCCGGATCGCCGGACGCTCCGGTGCCCGCGACCACGCTACCCACGGGGCCGCGGCGCCGCCCGGCTCGGGCATGGGGAGTGCTCCCCATTGCGAGGCGTCCGGGCGCGGGGGCAGGTCGGGCGTCTGATCTGGATGGCGTGGGGCGGTGGTGTCGAGACGGCGCTTCGCGCCTCCTCAACCACCTGCACGCCCCCCGCGTCAAGGGCGCGTCAAGAGTCGGGGCCCGCGCGTCAAGAGCGCGTCAAGATCGGCCATCCGGCCCCGCCGCCGGGCGCACAGTGATCTCGCCGCGCAGCCCGCGCGGCCGGCGCCCGGCCCCGAGCCACGACCCACGATCCACGATCCACGATCCACGCGATCCGCCCGGCCCAGCCGCCCGCCGCCCCGCACCACCACCACGAAAGCGGACTCCCGTGCTCGACCTCGTCTTCGTCGCGCTCACCGTCGCCTGCTTCGGCCTCGTCGCCCTCCTCGGCGAGGGGGTCGAGCGGCTGTGAGCGTCGAGCCGGCCATCGGCCTCATCCTCTGCCTCGCCGCGCTCGGCTACCTCCTCGCGGCCCTCATCGACCCGGAGCGGTTCTCGTGATCGACCCCGTCCTCGCAGGCATCCTGCAGATCCTCCTCGTGCTCGCCGCCCTCGCGGCCTGCCACGTCCCCCTCGGCGACTACATGGCCCGCACCTTCTCGAGTGAGCGCCACCTCGCCCCCGAGCGCGCGATCTACCGCGTCTGCGGCATCGACCCGGACGCCGAGCAGGGCTGGCGCGGCTACCTCCGCGCCCTGCTCGCCTTCTCCCTCTGCTCCGTCCTCCTGCTCTACACGCTCCAGCGCGTGCAGCAGTGGCTGCCGCTCTCGCTCGGCAACGCCCCCGTCGAGCCCGACCAGGCCTGGAACACCGCCGTCTCGTTCACGACGAACACGAACTGGCAGTCCTACGGCGGCGAGACGACGATGGGTCACCTCGTGCAGATGGCGGGCCTCGCCGTGCAGAACTTCGTCTCGGCGGCCGTCGGCATCGCTGTCGCCGTCGCGCTCATCCGCGGCCTCTCGCGCCAGCGCACCGACCGCATCGGCAGCTTCTGGGTCGACCTCGTCCGCGCGAGCCTGCGCGTGCTCCTCCCGATCGCGGCGGTCTTCGCGATCGTCCTCCTCATCGGCGGCGCCCCGCAGACCTTCGCCGACCCGACGACCGTCACGACCCTCGCGGGCGGCAGCCAGACCATCCCGGTCGGCCCCGTCGCGAGCCAGGAGGTCATCAAGGTGCTCGGCACGAACGGCGGCGGCTTCTTCAACGCGAACTCCGCGCACCCCTTCGAGAACCCGACCGCGTGGACGAACCTCGTCCAGATCTTCCTCGTCCTGCTCATCCCGACCGCCCTGCCGCGCACCTTCGGCACGATGGTCGGCGACCGCCGGCAGGGGATGGCCGTGCTCGGCGCCATGTCGGCGCTCTACCTCACGTCCCTGGGCCTGCTCATCTGGTGCGAGCTCGCGAACCCGCTCAACCTCGAGGGCCGCGAGTCCCGGCTCGGCGTCATCGCCTCGGCCTTCTTCGGCACGACGACGACGATGACCTCCACCGGCGCCGTCGATTCCTTCCACTCGAGCTACTCGCCCCTCGGCGGCGGCCTCCTCGACCTCAACATGCTGCTCGGCGAGATCTCGCCCGGCGGCGTCGGCACGGGCCTCTACGGCATGCTCATCGTGGCGATCCTCGCGGTGTTCATCGCCGGACTCATGGTCGGCCGCACGCCCGAGTACCTCGGCAAGAAGATCGGCCCGCGGCAGATCAAGCTCGCCGCGATCTACCTCCTCACGATGCCGGCGCTCGTCCTCCTCGGCACGGGCATCGCGCTCGCGATCCCGGAGGCGCGCGAGTCGATCCTCAACCCCGGCCCGCACGGCCTCACCGAGGTGCTCTACGCCTTCACGTCCGGCTCGAACAACAACGGCTCGGCCTTCGCGGGCCTGAACGCGAACACGATGTTCTACAACGTCGGGATCGCCCTGGCCATGCTCTTCGGCCGCTTCGTGCCCATCGCCGCGGCGCTCGCGCTCGCCGGCTCCTTCGCCGAGCAGGGGCGGATGCCCGCCACCGCCGGCACGCTGCCCACGCACACGCCCCTCTTCTCCGGCCTCATGGTCGGCGTGGCGCTGCTCGTGAGCGCGCTCACCTTCCTTCCCGCTCTCGCTCTCGGTCCCATCGCGGAGGCCCTCTCATGACCTACATCGACGACGCGCGCGCCCCTCGCGGCGACGCGCCCCGCGGCCTCGTCGAGGACGCCGTCCAGGCGTCCGGACGCGAGCGCCCCGAGCCCGCCGGCCGCGGCGGCCGCCGCCGCGGAGGCTCCAAGCGCCGCTCGGCCCAGGCCTTCGGCCCGCGCCAGCTGCTCGCCGCCCTCCCGCTCGCCCTGCGCAAGCTCGACCCGCGCACGATGTTCCACACCCCCGTCATGTTCATCGTCGAGGTCGGCGCGCTCCTCACGCTCGTCCTCGCGATCCTCCACCCGAGCTGGTTCGCGGTCGCGATCTCGATCTGGCTCTGGCTCACCGTCCTCTTCGCGAACCTCGCCGAGGCCGTCGCCGAGGGCCGCGGCAAGGCGCAGGCCGACTCGCTGCGCTCGGCCCGCGTCGCGACGACCGCGCGCCTGCTCGGCCCGGACGGCGAGACCCGCGAGGTCGCCGCCTCCGAGCTCTCGCCCGGCGACCTCGTCGAGGTGAGCGCGGGCGAGGCCATCCCGGGCGACGGCGACGTCGTCGAAGGCGCCGCGAGCGTCGACGAGTCGGCGGTCACGGGCGAGTCGGCCCCTGTGATCCGCGAGGCCGGCGGCGACCGCTGCGCCGTCACCGGCGGCACCCGGGTGCTCTCCGACCGGATCGTCGTGAAGATCACCTCGAAGCCCGGCGCGACCTTCCTCGACCGCATGATCGGCCTCGTCGAGGGCGCCTCCCGCGCGAAGACGCCGAACGAGATCGCGCTGAGCATCCTCCTCGCCGTGCTCTCGATCATCTTCGTGCTCGTCGTGCTCACCCTCCAGCCGATGGCCGTCTACTCGGGCGCCGAGCAGTCGATGACCGTCCTCACGGCCCTCCTCGTCTGCCTCATCCCGACGACGATCGGCGCGCTCCTCTCCGCGATCGGCATCGCGGGCATGGACCGCCTCGTGCAGCGGAACGTCCTCGCGATGTCCGGCCGCGCCGTCGAGGCCGCCGGCGACGTGTCGACGCTCCTGCTCGACAAGACCGGCACGATCACCTACGGCGACCGCCAGGCCGTCGAGGTGCTCCCGGTCGGCGGCGCCGGCGTCGACGAGCTCGCGGCGGCCGCGCAGCTCTCCTCGATCGCCGACGAGACGCCCGAAGGCCGCTCGATCGTCACCCTCGCGCAGACGACCTACGGCCTCGCCGAGCTCGATTCGGCCGCGACGAAGGGCGCGACGTTCATCCCCTTCACCGCCCAGACGCGCATGTCGGGCGTCGAGCTGCCCGACGGCCGGACGGTCGTGAAGGGCGCCGCGAGCGAGATCATGAAATGGGTCGAGTCCTCCGGGGCCCCCGTGCCCGACGAGACCCGCCCGCTCGTCGACGGCGTCTCGAACGACGGCGGCACCGCGCTCGTCGTCGCCGAGGAGACGCCGGCCGGCCGCCGCGTGCTCGGCGTCGTCCACCTCAAGGACATCGTGAAGGCCGGGATGGCCGAGCGCTTCGCGCAGCTGCGGGCCATGGGCATCCGCACCGTCATGATCACGGGCGACAACCCGCTCACCGCGAAGGCGATCGCGGCCGAGGCCGGCGTCGACGACTTCCTCGCCGAGGCCGCCCCGGAGGACAAGCTCGCGCTCATCCGCCGCGAGCAGGAGGGCGGGCGCCTCGTCGCGATGACCGGCGACGGCACGAACGACGCCCCCGCGCTCGCTCAGGCCGACGTCGGCGTCGCGATGAACACCGGCACCTCCGCCGCGAAGGAGGCCGGCAACATGGTCGACCTCGACTCCGACCCCACGAAGCTCATCGAGATCGTCGAGATCGGCAAGCAGCTGCTCATCACGCGCGGCGCGCTCACGACCTTCTCGATCGCGAACGACGTGGCGAAGTACTTCGCGATCATCCCCGCGATGTTCATGGCGGCGTTCCCGGGCCTGAAGGCGCTCAACGTCATGGGCCTCGCGAGCCCCGAGTCGGCGATCCTCTCGGCCGTCATCTTCAACGCGCTCGTCATCATCGCGCTCATCCCGCTCGCGCTCCGAGGGGTGCGGTACCGCCCGATGTCGGCGGACGGCCTCCTCACGCGCAACCTCCTCATCTACGGGCTCGGCGGCCTCATCGCCCCGTTCCTCGGCATCAAGCTCATCGACCTCGTCGTGAGCGCCATCCCCGGCCTCGCCTGACGCGCGGCCATCCCGGAAGGACGCGAACCATGCACTTCAGCCCCCGCGGCGCCGCCGCGAACCTCTGGACCGCGCTGCGCGCGCTCCTCGCCCTCACCGTCATCCTCGGCATCGGCTACCCGCTCGCGATCGCGGGCGTCGGGCTGCTCCTCCCGAGCCAGGCGGGCGGATCGCCCGTCGTCGCGGCCGACGGCACCCGCATCGGCTCCTCGCTCATCGGCCAGGACTTCGCCGGCCCCGAGTGGTTCCACGGCCGCCCCTCGGCCGCGGGCGACGACGGCTACGACGCGATGAGCTCGGGCGCCTCGAACCTCTCGCCGACGAACCCGGAGCTGCTCGCCGCCGTCGAGGAGCGGCGCGCGGAGGTCGCCGCGGAGAACGGCGTCGACCCCGCCGAGGTGCCGCTGGATGCCGTGACGGCGTCCGGCTCGGGCCTCGACCCGCACATCTCGCCCGCGTACGCCCGGCTCCAGGCGGCCCGCGTCGCCGAGGCCCGCGGGCTGCCGGCGGACGCCGTCGCCCAGCTCGTCGAGGCGCGCGTCGAGGCGCCCGACCTCGGCTTCATCGGCGAGCCGCGGGTGAATGTCCTCCTCCTCAACGCCGACCTCGAGCAGCTCGCCGCCTCGCTCGGCGGCGCGAAGTAGCCTCGCGGGCATGGACGACACGGCCCGCCGCGGGCGGCTCAAGGTCTACCTCGGCTTCGCGCCGGGGGTCGGCAAGACCTACGCGTGCCTCCGGGAGGCGCGGGAGCTGCGCGCGGCGGGCCGCGACGTCGTCGTCGGGCTCGTCGAGGACCACGGCCGGGTCCGCACCCGCGAGGCCGTCGGCGACCTCGAGGTTCTCCCGCGGCAGCGCATCCGCCGCCGCGGCGCGTGGTTCGAGGAGATGGACCTCGCGGCCGTGCTCGAGCGGCGGCCCGAGGTCGTCCTCGTCGACGAGCTCGCCCACGCCATCCCCGCCGGCGACGAGGGCGACGCCGCCCGCCGCGGCCCCGGCGCCGGGCACGCGAAGCGCTGGCAGGACATCGAGCTCCTGCTCGACGCCGGCATCGACGTGCTCTCGACCGTGAACATCCAGCACCTCGAGTCGCTCAACGACGTCGTCGCCGCGATCACGGGCCAGCGCCAGCGCGAGACGATCCCGGACGCCGTCCTCCGCGCCGCCGACGACATCGAGCTCGTCGACCTCGCGCCCGAGGCCCTCCGCGCCCGCCTCGGCCGCGGCGAGGTGTACGCCGCCGAGAAGATCGACGCGGCGCTCGGCAACTACTTCCGCGTCGGCAACCTCACGGCGCTGCGCGAGCTCGCCCTGCTCTGGCTCGCCGACCAGGTCGACGACCGGATGATCGCCTACCGCCGCGAGCACGCCATCGAGGCGTCCTGGCCCGCGCGCGAGCGGATCGCGGTCGCGGTGACGGGCGGACCCGAGTCGGAGACGCTCATCCGCCGCGGGGCGCGGATCGTGGGCCGCCGGGCGGGGCGCGAGCTCCACGCCATCCACGTCCTCCGCGACGACGGGCTCGCCTCGGGCTCGCCCGCCTCGATGGAGCGGCAGCGGGCGCTCGTCGAGGAGCTCGGCGGCTCGTGGCACGCCATCCGCGGCGACGATCCGGCGCGGGCGCTGCTCGAGACGGCGCGCTCGATGAACGCCTCGCAGCTCGTCATCGGGCAGTCGCGTCGCTCGCCGCTCGAGCGGCTCCTCGGCGCGGGGGTGGGGGCGCGGATCGTCCGAGAGGCGGGCGACATCGACGTCCACATCGTCACGCACGACGCCGCCGGCCGGGGCCGCATCGACCCGGCCGCGCGCGAGCACACGGCGCTCGGCGCGCGGCGGCGGATCGCGGGGTGGGCGATGGCGCTGCTCGGCCCGGCGCTCCTCACGGCCGCCTTCCTCGCGATCGGGCGCGAGGTCTCGCTGAGCATCAACCTCCTCAGCTACATCACGCTCTGCGTCGTCGTCGCGCTCGTCGGCGGCATGCTGCCGGCCGTCACGACGGCGCTCATCGGGGCGGCGCTCGTGAACTGGTTCTTCACGCCGCCGATCGGCACGCTCACGATCTCCTCGCCGGAGTCGATGTTCTCGCTCATCGTCTACGTCGGCGTCGCGGCGGCGGTCGCGTGGGTCGTCGACTCGGCGGCGCGGACGGCGCGGGTCGCGAACGCGGCGACGCGGCAGGCGGCCATCCTCGCCGAGCTCTCGAGCGGGGTGCTCTCGGGGGACGACGACGTGCCCTCGCTGCTCGTGCGGCTGCGGGATGCCCTGGGGCTCGGCGCGGTGGAGCTCGTGCGGGTCGGGGGGAAAGGTCCGGGCGACGGGCGGGGCCCAGGCGACGGGCGGGGCCCAGGCGACGGGAAGGGCGCCGAGGAGCGGCTCGGCGACGCCGGCGCGCCCGTCGGCCCCGGCGCCCCGCTGCGGCTCGCGCTGCCCGGCGACCTCGAGCTGCGGTCGAGCGCGCGGGAGATCGCGCCGGAGGATCAGCGCATCCTCGAGGCCTACGCGGGCCGCCTCGCGAGCGTCGTCGACCGCCGCGAGCTCGAGCGGGCGCGCATCGAGACGCGCGAGCTCGCCGCCGGCAACGACATGCGCACCGCCCTCCTCGCCGCGGTCTCGCACGACCTCCGCACCCCGCTCACCGGCATCAAGGCGGCGATCTCGAGCCTGCGGATGGACGACGTCGAGCTCGAGGAGGAGGACCGCGCCGCCCTCCTCGCCGCGATCGAGGAGAGCGCCGACCGGCTCGACGCGCTCGTCGCGAACCTGCTCGACCTCAGCCGCATCACGGCCGGGAGCGTGCCCGTGCACCGCCTCCGCTTCGGGGCCGCGGAGGCCGCGCTCGAGGCGATCGCGGGCGTCGCGGGCGCGTCGTCGGCGAGGCTCGGCGGCGAGCTCGACGCGGAGTGCGAGGCCGATCCGGGGCTCGTCGAGCGCATCCTCGCGAACCTCCTCGAGAACGCCGTCCACTACGCGGCCGGGGCGGGGCTGCGGGTCGAGATCGGGCGGGTCGAGGATCGCGTCGAGCTCAGGGTCGTCGACGCGGGGCCGGGCGTGCCCGAGGGCGACCTCGAGCGGCTCTTCACGCCGTTCCAGCGGCTCGGCGACACGACGACGCGGGACGGCCTGGGCCTCGGGCTCGCGGTCGCGCGCGGCTTCGCGGAGGCGATGGGCGGATCGCTCGAGGCCGAGCCGACGCCGGGCGGCGGGCTCACGATGGTGCTCGCGGTGCCGGCGGCGGGGGCGGGGAGCGGGGGTCGGACGGTCGCGGGGTCGGAGACGTCCGGGGCGGCGTCGTCCGCGGTGCCGGACTCGGCATGGGCGCGGGCGTCCGCCGCCGACCCGGCCCGGTCGCAGGCCGCCGTGGCAGGCTCGGACTCCGCGCCGGACGTCTCGGCCGCGCGTGAAGGAGCACCTCGAGCGGAGGGGGAGCGATGAGCCGCATCCTCGTCGTCGAGGACGACGCGCAGATCGGCCGCGCCCTCGCCGTGAACCTCCGCGCTCGCAAGTACGAGGTCGACCTCGCCGCGACCGGCGCCGCCGCGCTCGAGATCGCCGCGAGGCGGCCGCCTGACGCCGTCCTCCTCGACCTCGGCCTGCCCGACATGGACGGCGTCGCCGTCGTGCGTGGCCTGCGCGGATGGTCGAGCGCGCCGATCCTCGTCGTCTCGGCGCGGCACGAGGGATCGCAGAAGGTCATCGCGCTCGACGAGGGGGCGGACGACTACATCACGAAGCCCTTCGCCATGGACGAGCTGCTCGCCCGGCTGCGGGCGGCGCTGCGCCGGGCCGCGGGCGCGGTCGCGGGGCACGCGGAGGAGGCGTCCCGCGTCGAGACCGCCGACGGGCGCCTCGTCATCGACCTCGCCGCGACGCAGGTGCTGCTCGACGGGGCGCCGGTGAGATTGACGCCGACCGAGTGGCGGATCGTCGAGCTGCTCGCGCGGAACCCGGATCGGCTCGTGGGGCAGCGCGAGCTGCTCGCGAGCGTGTGGGGGCCCGGGTACGAGGAGGAGCGGCACTACGCGCGCGTCTACCTCGCGCAGCTGCGGCAGAAGGTCGAGCCGGATCCCTCCTCGCCGCGGTGGCTCCGCACGGAGCCGGGGATGGGCTACCGCTTCACGCCCGGCGGGTGACGGCGGGTCTCGTCCCGCCGGTGGTTTCGAGACGGCGCCGGCGCCTCCTCAACCACCTCAGGGCACGCCGCTCTAGGCTCGGGGGCGCGCGCACCGCGCCATCCCCGCCCCCAGAAGGAGCCCGCCATGGAGTCCATCACCACCGACCAGCTCGCCGGCATGGGCGAGGACGCGACGCTCATCGACGTCCGCGAGCCCGAGGAGTTCGAGGCCGGCCACGTGCCGTGGGCCGTGAACGTCCCCCTCTCCGAGCTCGTCGAGCGCCTCGACGAGATCCCCGGCGGCGAGACCGTCTACGTCATCTGCCAGGCCGGCGGCCGCTCCGCGAAGGCCTGCGCATACCTCGAGACGCAGGGTCGCGAGGTCGTCAACGTCGAGGGCGGCACCGGCGAGTGGATCGCCGAGGGCCGCGACGTCGTCGAGGACTAGGACAGCCCCGACCCCTCGCTCAGGTCGCAGTTTCCGCTCCAGGTGCGCTCACCTGAAGCGGAAACTGCGACCTGAGTCGTGTCAGGCCAGCGCCGGGGCTTGCGGGCGGGAACGTCCCGCGCATAAGGTAAGGCTCGCCTGAGTAAGGCGTGCCTAAGCCACCGGACCCCGCGTCCCCGACGTCACCAGCCACATGCTCGGAACCTTCCTCATCGGCCTCCGCGAGGGCCTCGAAGCCGCCCTCGTCGTGAGCATCCTGCTCGCGTACCTCCGCCGCATCGGCCGCCGCGACGTCATCGGCCGCATGTGGCTCGGCGTGGCCGGCGCCGTCCTCGGCTCGCTCGCCCTCGGCGCCATCCTCACCTTCGGCGCCTACGGCCTCTCGTTCCAGGCGCAGGAGATCATCGGCGGCACGATGTCGCTCGTCGCCGTCGGGCTCGTCACCTGGATGGTGTTCTGGATGCTCCGCACCTCCGCGACCCTCAAGCACGACCTCGAGGACGACGCGGCCGCCCACCTCGCCGGCGCCGGCTGGGGCATCGTCGCCGTGGGCTTCATGTCGGTCGCGCGCGAGGGCATCGAGACGGCCCTCTTCGTGTGGTCGACGACGCGGGCGACGGACGGCTTGGGCGGCCTCGCCGGCGCCGTCCTCGGCATCCTCGCCGCCTGCGCCCTCGGCTGGCTCATCTTCCGCGGCATGCTCCGCATCGACCTCGGCGTCTTCTTCCGCTGGACGGGCGCGCTGCTCGTCATCGTCGCCGCGGGCGTCGTCGCGTACGCGATCCACGACTTGCAGGAGGCGAACGTCCTGCCCGGCCCGTTCGGCGCCGCGCCCGCCGGCGTCCCGGCCGCGCTCGCCGCCTGGTGGGGCGCCGAGGCGTGGGCGTTCCGCATCCCCGAGATCATCCCGCCCGACGGCGTCCTCGCCGCCCTCCTCAAGGGCACGATCGGCTTCACCCCCGAGATGACGAAGCTCGAGCTCGTCGCCTGGGCCTGCTACCTCGTGCCGGTGCTCGGCCTCTTCGTCCGCCGGGCGCTCCAGGCCAAGGAGAAGGCGCGCGCCTGCCGCGAGGCGAAGGCGCGGATCGCCGCCGCAGCGCGGGCGGGCGACGAGACGGCCGCGGCCACCGCGAAGGTCCCCGCGGCCATGACCGGGGCCGCCGACGCCCCCGGCCCCCGGCCAGCCCACCGCATCCACGCCGAGCCGGCCCTCGCCTCGGGCGCCTAGCCCGCACCGCCACCCTTCCGCGGCGCCCCCGCGCGCCTGCGGCGCACGCCCTCCGCGACCTCGACCAGCCTCACGACCACGACCCGGAAGCCGCCATGACGCAGCCCTCGCCCGCCCGCCCCGCCCGCCGCCGCGCCGCCCGCCCGGCCGCCGCCGCGCTCCTCGCGCTCGGCGCGACCGCCGCCCTCGCCGGCTGCGTCCCGAACGCGCCCCAGGGCGGCGCCGCAGGATCGTCGACGCTGCGGGTCACGAGCACCGAGTCCGAGTGCACGGTGTCCGCCGCGACGACGACCTCCGGCCCGACGACCTTCGAGGTGACGAACGCCGGCGAGCGCACGACCGAGTTCTACGTACTCGCCGAGGACGGCCTCCGCATCATCGGCGAGGTCGAGAACATCGCCCCGGGCGCGAGCCGCACGCTCTCGATCGTCGCCCAGCCCGGCAGCTACTTCACCGTCTGCAAGCCCGGCATGGTGGGCGAGGGCGTCGGCCAGGCGTCCTTCACCGTCACGGGCGAGCAGGTCGCCGTCTCGGCGGACGACGCCGCCGCGATCGACCAGGCCGTCGCGAACTACACGGCCTACATCAAGAACCAGGTCGCCGAGCTCGTGCCGGCCGCCCAGGCCTTCGCCGACGCGTACATCGCCGGCGACGACGAGAAGGCGCGCGAGCTCTTCCCGACGACGCGCCTGTTCTACGAGCGCATCGAGCCGACCGCCGAGGCGTTCGGCGACCTCGACCCCCGCCTCGACTACCGCGAGGTCGACGCCGTCGCCGAGGGCCTCGAGTGGACGGGCTTCCACCGCATCGAGAAGGACCTCTGGCCCCCGGCCCCGGGCGCGAAGAACTCCGACGACACCGACGCCTTCGCCGGCTGGGCGCCCTCGACGCCCGAGCAGCGCCGGCAGTTCGGCGAGCAGCTCAAGGCCGACGCGCAGGAGCTCTACGACCTCGTCCACGCCCCCGAGTTCTCGATCACGATCGAGGACATCACGAACGGCGCGATCGGCCTCCTCGACGAGGTCTCGACCGGCAAGATCACGGGTGAGGAGGACTGGTGGTCGCGCACCGACCTCTACGACTTCTGGGGCAACGTCGAGGGCGCGCAGGTCGCGTTCGGCGAGGTGCGCGAGCTCGCGGCCTCGAAGGGCGACGAGGGCGCGGCGCTCGTCGAGCAGATCGACGCCGAGTTCCTCGCGCTCACCGACCTCCTGACGCAGTACGGATCGCCCGAGACCGGCTTCGTGACGTACGACACGCTCACGACCGAGCAGGTGCGCGAGCTCTCGCAGCAGGTCGACGCGCTCTCCGAGCCGCTCTCGAAGCTCACGACGACCGTGCTCGGGATCGGGGCCTAGCCCGGATGCTCGGCGCGCGCGGCGGGCGGCGGATGCGCTAGGATCGTGGCATGAGCGATCGCCCTGCGTCCGACGAGCCCGCCGCGGCCGCCGAGTCGGACGCCGACGGCGTCTCCCGCCGAGGCCTCCTCGGCTCGCTCCTCGCCGTCGGCGGCGGCCTCGCGCTCGGCGCGGGCGTCGGCGCCGCGGCCGACCGCACCCTCCTCGGGCCGGCCGCCGCCTCCGCCGTCGCCGGCTCGTACCCCTACTTCGGCGAGCACCAGCAGGGCATCACGACCCCCGCGCAGGACCGCCTCCACTTCGCCGCCTTCACGATCCGCGAGGGCAAGACGCGGGATGACGTCGCGAAGCTCCTCCGCGAGTGGAGCTACGCCGCCTCCCGCCTCACGCAGGGCCTCGACGTCTCGGCATCCGGCGCCGTCGGCGGCCCCGCCGTCGCCCCGCCGGACGACACGGGCGAGGCGCTCGGCCTCCCGCCCTCCGGCCTCACGATCACCTTCGGCTTCGGCCCCGGCCTCTTCGTCGACGAGAGCGGGGCGGATCGCTTCGGCCTCGCCGCCCAGAAGCCCGCCGGCCTCGAGCCGCTGCCGCGATTCGCGGGCGACGACCTCCGCGAGGCGGTCTCCGGCGGCGACCTCTGCATCCAGGCGTGCGCGGAGAACCCGCAGATCGCGGTCCACGCCATCCGCAACCTCACGCGGATCGCCTTCGGCACGGCGCTGCTCAAGTGGTCGCAGCTCGGCTTCGGCCGCACCTCCTCGACCTCGACCTCGCAGGCGACGCCGCGCAACCTCTTCGGCTTCAAGGACGGCACCGCGAACATCAAGGCGGAGGAGCGCGAGGCCGTGCGCGACTACGTGTGGGTCGGCGACGAGGGCCCGGAGTGGCTGCGCGGCGGCACCTTCCTCGTCGCGCGGCGCATCCGCATGCTCATCGAGTCGTGGGATCGCGTGGGCCTCGGCGAGCAGGAGCGCATCTTCGGGCGCGACAAGCGCGAGGGCGCCCCGCTCGGGAAATCCGGCGAGTTCGACAGCCCCGACTTCGCGGCCGGGACGATCGACGCCCGCGCGCACGTGGCGCTCGCGCATCCCGCGAACAACGCGGGGAAGCGCATCCTCCGCCGCGGCTACAACTTCGTCGACGGCAACGACGAGCTCGGGCGGCTCAACGCCGGCCTCTTCTTCATCTCGATGCAGCGCGACCCGGCGCAGTTCATCGACGTGCAGCGCTCGCTCGCGACGGATCTCCTCAACGAGTACATCCGGCACGAGGGGTCCGGCATCTGGGCCGTCCCGCCCGGCGCGCCGACCGACCGCTCGTACGTGGGCGAGACGCTCTTCGGGGCGTAGGCAGCGACCGCGCCTGACCCGCCCGCGGCGCCCGTCGCCCCACGCCCGCGCTTCAGGTCGCAGGTTCCGCTCCAGGTGAGCGCACCTGGAGCGGAACCTGCGACCTGAAGCGACTGGAGGGGACGGCCGCCGGGGCCTGGCCGCCCGGAGGCGAGCTCGGCTCACAGCCATCCGGGACGGTGCGGCGGGATGCTGATGCCGAGCCCGCGCGCCCCGCGCGGCCGAGCGCCAGGAGGCCAGCATGTCCCGCCCCGTCCACTTCGAGATCCACGCGAGCGACGTCGCCCGCGCCTGCACCTTCTACTCGACCGTCTTCGGCTGGGAGCTCGAGGACTGGAGCGAGTACGCCGGCATGCCGTACTTCGGCGTGAAGACCGGCTCCGAGGCCCCCGGCATCGACGGCGCGATCATGGCGCGCCAGGGCGAGGCCCCGGCCCAGGGCGCCCCCGTCGCCGGCGCCGTCATCACCATGGGATCCGCCGACTACGACGCCGACACCGAGAAGTTCGTCGCCGCCGGCGGCCAGGTCGCCCTCCCCAAGTACGCGCTGCCCGGGATGGCCTGGCAGGGCTACTTCCTCGACACCGAGGGCAACGTCTTCGGCCTCCACCAGCCCGACCCCGAGGCGAAGTAGCGCGGGGCGGCCCAGCCGCACACTGCTGAACGCCGGCCGGATCCGGCCCTTCGAGCCCCCATCGCGCTCGTAGGCCCGGATCCGGCCGTCTTGCGGCGCCCAGCGCTCGGACGCCGACGCCCTCGGCCATCCGCCCGAGATTGCATCTTGCGTCGTATCCGGTTTCAAATACGATTTGAGCGGACGCGCGGTACGCTCGAGCGCGTCTCGATACAGACCGCTCCGCGACGATGCGCGGAGTAGGCGGCCCAGCCTGTGCATCCTGCCAGCGCCACGGCCGATGGACTCCACGCGGTCGTAGAATTCACACGGGACCGGCGACGACGCCGGCAGAGGAGAACCGATGCAATTCCACCACCACGGATACGTGTCCATCGACCCCCGAGTCCAGCCCGCCGCAGGCGTCGGCGTGGACCGCCCCGCGGAGATCCCCTCGGAGATCGACGTCCTCATCGTCGGGGCCGGCCCGGCCGGCATGATCACCGCGGCGCAGCTGTCGATGTACCCGGACGTCGTCACCCGCATCGTCGACCTCCGCGACGGTCGCCTCGAGATCGGCCGCGCCGACGGCCTCCAGGCCCGCTCGCTCGAGACCTTCAACGCCTTCGGCTTCGCCGGCCGCGTGAGCGACGAGGCGTACCACCTCGAGGTCATGAACTTCTGGTCCATCGACCCCGACAACCCCGAGCACATCATCCGTACGGCGCGCACCGAGGACGACCCCATCGGCGTCTCCGAGTTCCCGCACGTCATCATGAACCAGGCGCGCGTCATCGACTACTTCGCCGAGTTCATGAAGTGGGCCCCGACCCGCATGGAGCCCGACTACGGCATCGAGTTCGTGAGCCTCGAGCGCACCGACGAGGGCGAGTACCCGATCACCGTCACGCTCCGCAAGCGCGAGCAGGCCGGCTCGACGATCGACTCCGCGTGGGTCGACGAGCGCGACGCCGGCGGCGGCGCGGGCCAGGACTTCACGGTGAAGTGCAAGTACGTCGTCGGCGCGGACGGCGCCCGCTCGGGCGTCCGCAAGGCGATCGGCGGCAAGCTCGAGGGCCAGCAGGCGAACCACGCCTGGGGCGTCGTCGACTGCACCGCCGTCACCGACTTCCCGGACATCCGCACGAAGTGCGCGATCACCTCGAAGCACGGCTCGATCCTCCTCATCCCCCGCGAGGGCGGCCACCTCTTCCGCATCTACGTCGACCTCGGCGAGGTGCCCGAGGGCAGCCAGGGCGAGGTCCGCAGGACGACGGTCGAGCAGGCCGTCGAGCAGGCCCGCCGCATCCTCTCGCCGTACACGCTCGAGGTGAAGGAGGTGGCCTGGTACTCGGTGTACGAGGTCGGACACCGACTCACCGACAAGTTCGACGACATCCCCGAGGACGGCTCGGACACCCGCGAGCCCCGCATCTTCGTCATGGGCGACGCCTGCCACACGCACTCCGCGAAGGCCGGCCAGGGCATGAACGTCTCGATGCAGGACGGCTTCAACCTCGGCTGGAAGCTCGGCCAGGTCGTCGACGGCCTCGCCCCCGAGTCGCTGCTCGACACGTACTCCGCCGAGCGCCAGCCTGCCGCGCAGAACCTCATCGACTTCGACAAGGAGTGGTCGAGCGCGATGGCGAAGAAGCCGGAGGACTTCGAGGACCCGACCGAGCTCGGCCGCCTCTACATGGAGCGCCAGGAGTTCGCGTCCGGCTTCCTCACCGACTACGACGAGTCGATCATCGTCGGCCCCGAGACGCACCAGGAGCTCGCGACCGGCTTCCCGATCGGCCGCCGCTTCAAGTCGGAGAAGGCCGTCCGCATCTCGGACGACACGAACCAGCACATCGGGCACCTCCACAGGGCCGACGGCCGCTGGCGCATCTACGTCTTCGCCGACCAGGCCAAGCCCGGCGAAGCCGGCAAGGTCGCCGACTGGGCCGAGTGGTGGGGCTCCGCGGAGTCGCCGCGCCAGAAGTACCGCAAGGCGGGCCGCGACGAGGCCAGCCTCTTCGACGTCAAGGTCATCTATCGCCAGGACTTCACCGAGTTCGACGTGTCGATGGCGCCGGCGGCGTTCCGCCCGAAGGTCGGCAAGTACGACCTCCTCGACCTCGAGGGCATCTTCGGCACGGGCCGCGGCAACGACATCTTCGCGGCTCGCGGCATTGCGGACGAAGGCTGCATCGTCGTCGTCCGCCCCGACCAGTACGTCGCGCACGTGCTCCCGCTCGACGCGACCGAGGAGCTCGGCGAGTTCTTCGCGGGCTGCATGACGGCCCCGTCGGCATAGCGCGAGGCGCCCTGGGCGGGCGGCAGCGGGCGAGCGTCGCCCGGCGGCCGGCTCGACTGGCCAGTGCCGAGCGGCGGAGGAGACCTTCGACCAGTCGGCGCCTCGCCGAGCGCTCGCTCGCTCGCGCTCGCGACCCTCGTCGCGGCGGCCACCGCCGGTCTCGGTCTCGGGGCTGCCGCGCCGGCCGCCGCCACCGTGCCCGTGACCGGCAACATCGCCGAGTTCGGCGGCGTGAACGTCACTCCCGGCCCGGATGCCGTGGTCCAGGCCGTCGGCGACCTCGCGACCGTCTCCCACCACGTGACCTTCACGCCCATGCTCTCCGACGACCACGTCCAGACCGTTCGCGGGATCCTGCTGTCGATCTCGGTCGAGGCGCAGGGCGTGTCGTTCGCGCTCGTGAACGCGCTGACCGACTCGACCTGGTGGGTCGACACGGCGGCGGGCACGCTCACGATGGCCGACACGCAGCCGACGAGCCTGCCGCTCGGGGTGACGAGCGATTCTGGCCTGCTCCGGGCGCTCCCGACCGTCACGGAGATCGGCGCGGTGCAGGCCTCCGGCGCCGTGCTCGGGCCCCGGGTGCTCGCCGGGGCGATGACGGCCACGTCCCAGGACGCCATCAGCGCGGGCTACACGGACTACCAGATCGTCGCGCCGCCCCCACCCCTTCCCCGCAGACAGTGCGCGTGAGCTACCAGGTGCCCGCCACGGCCGACCTCGCCTACTCGGCGATCCGCGCCGAATGGGGACGGAAGTGCTCCCAGGAGGTCGGCGTCGGAGGCCCGGGCAGCTATGAGGGTGGAGCAAGCCCGGGCAGCTATGCGGAGGGGTGCCAGAGCCTGCACGACTTCCGCTCGCCCGATCTGCCCCTCGCCTCGGCGATCTCCGCGAGCCAGGTGACCGCGGATAGCCTCGCAGGCTCTCCGGCCTGCGCCGTGACGCGGAACACCGCGCCGAGCACGATCGGCGACGACGTCACGCCGAGCACCTTCTCCTACGCGCGGACGTTCAATCTCGCGGCGAACCCCGCCGTCACCTACGTCGGCACGACCACCGTCGAGGATTCCTCCGACCAGGCGGCGGTGGCCATCCGCGTGCAGTCGACGCCCACGGCGACTCCGTCGGCGACGGCCACGGAGACCGCGACGGCCATGCCCACGGAGACCGCGACGCCGACACCGATGGCCACGGCCACGGAGACCGCGACGCCGACCGTCGTCACGCCGTCGTCGATCGCCCCGAGCGGATCGCTCGCGAGCACCGGTGCCGACTCGGGTGCCGCCATCGCCGCCGTCCTCGCTGGCCTCGCGCTGTCCGGCGCCGGCCTCCTGATCGCGCGCCGACGCGCCGTCTAGCGCGACGCGCGCTGCCGCGGACGGGCCCGGGTCGTCGACCCGGGCCCGTCCGCGCGCGTGCCGGTGCGGCGGCGTCCGCGGCGGACGGTCATCCAGATGCCGACGCCCGCGGCGATCGCGAGCACCGCGATCGCCGCGATCCCGGCCGGACTCTCGATCTCGGCGAGCAGGAAGGCGTTCCACGCCGCGAACCCGACCGTCGTGTAGATCGTCGCCCACGCGAGCGCGCCGACGATCTGGGCCGCGGTGAACACGATCCAGCGCATCCGCATGATGCCGGCGGCGGCGATGACGACCGACTGGACGCCGACCGTGAGGTAGCAGCCGGCGATCGCGAGCCAGCCCCAGCGGTCGATGACGCGGCGGCCGCGGCCGACGCGCTCGGATTCGAGCCAGGCGCGGACCTTCTCGAGTCGGCCGACGCGGCGCGGGACGCGCTTCAGGCCCTGCTCGGTGATGATCCGCGCGAGCCAGTACGTGGCCTGCCCGCGCAGCATCGCCCCCGCGAAGAAGAACGCGAAGACGAGTCCGATCGGCTGATCGTCCACGGCGCCTCCTTCCCGGAGCTGAGGTACACCTTAGTTGGGGGCTGTTCACCATGGCGGTCGAGGAGGGGCCGAAGGCCGCGTCGCGACATCATCGGATCACGGGCGCCTCCGGTGGATTCGAGAAGGCCCTTGGGGCTTCCTCGACCAACAGCGTCCGGGCTCCGTCGGCCAGCTGCCGATGATGAAGGTGCGGGCCACCGGGGGATAGCCCCAGGCTCTTGGACGGAAACCCCGCTCCTAGCGATCCGCATCGATCCGTACCGTCGATCGAGACGGGGCAGGAGGCCCCGACGGAGAACGGAGGGGCTATGCCTCGCAACGTGATCATCTTCTCGGCCGGAGCGCTCGCCGCGGTCACCGCGCTCTCCCTCGGCCTCGTCGCCCTCGTCGGCCCCGAGGCGGCCGCCGGGCTCGCCGTGCTCGGAATGCCCGTGCCGGCGCTCATCGCGATCCTCGTCGAGCTCGGGTCGCGCGGGCTCGAGGTCGAGCGCGCCGCGGCCCGCACCGCCCCGCGGCCGAAGCTCTCCGCGGTGTTCGCGACCGGCGGCAGCCCCCGCCGCGTCTGGGTGGGCATCCTGCTCGCGCTCGTCGCCCTCCTCGGCGTCCTCGGCGCGCAGCTGCTCGTCGCCCCCGCGCTCGGCATCGTCGACGTCGCCCTCCCGGCCGACCCCGCCGCGCTCGGCGTCGCGATCGCCGTGCAGTTCGCGATCATGCTCCTCGCGGCGACCGGCGAGGAGCTCGGCTGGCGCGGATGGCTGCACACCCGCCTGCGCCCCCGCGGCCTCGTCGCCACGACCGTCGTCACCGCCGGCCTCTGGGTCGCCTTCCACGTCCCGTTCCTCGCCGTGACCGGGGCCATGAGCGGATGGCAGTGGGCTGCGGCGCTCGGATCGATCGCCTTCTCTTCGGTGCTCCTCACGGCGCTCCGCGAGCGCGCCGGCAGCGTGTGGCCGGCGGTGGTCGGGCACGCCATCCTCAACTCGCTCGTGCTCGGCGGCCAGCAGGCCTTCGCGGCGGTGCCGACCGACGGGCCGGGGATGGTCGGCTTCCAGGCGGTCGCGTGGGCCGGGTTTCTCGTCGCGGCGGCGATCCTGCTCCGCACGGGACGTCGCGAGGCCGCGCCGGCGGCCCGCGGCGCGTCGCCGCAGGCGGCCTGAGCCGCCGGGTCGGTGGTGTCGAGGCGGCGCCTGCGGCGCCTCCTCGACCCCCGGGTGTCTGGAGTGGTGGTGGTTTCGAGACGGTCCCTCGGGCGTCCTCAACCATCGGGTGTGGGGAATGCAGGTGGTTGAGGAGCGTGCGCAGCGAGCGTCTCGAATCCACCGGAGGCGCCGAGACCGTCCGCGCCGCCAGCGCCTCCACGAGCGCCTCTACGAGCGCCAGGAAGGCCCTCACGTACCGCCCCCGACCTCGACGGGTCCCGGGTCGCGTCGATCCCCGCCTCGCGCACGGCGCCGACGAGCGGCGACGCCGTCGACTCGACATCGAGCTCGGCGGAGAGCTCGCCCCGATCCCGCGCTTCGACCGGGAGCCCGAGAAGGCCGTGGCGGTCGAGGCCGATGCGCGCGCAGGGCGCGGCGCGCCTAGCGGATTCGTGAGCTGACGCGGGTGTCCGCCGACGACCGCCTCCGGCGTCTCGGATGGCTCCGCGTCGGGGCGTGGGAGCAGATCGAGCGCCCCGCAGGCGCGCTGGGCTACCGCGCCGAGCTCCGCGCGCTCGACGGCGATCTCCGGCTCTGACGCCGGGGTGCGAAGCGGTGCGGCCCGGCAACGCGGCGCGGCCGCCTCCGCCGGCCTCTCGCTGCCCATGGCCGTCACCGCGGCCGTGAACTACTACGGTGCCGTCGGCGTCCTCGGGGAGCTCCGTCCCGCGCTCGCCGAGTCGGAGGCTCCGCGCGCCGTCGTCGTCTCGTCGATGGCCCCCGTCCAGCCCAACGCGCCGCACCTGGTGGACGCCCTCCTCGATGGCGACGAGGCGACCGCGATGGCGATCGCCGACTAGCTCGCCGCCGACCCGCAGACCGCAAACCTCGTCTCCAGCTCTTCGAAGCACGCCCTCTCGCGCTGGGTCCGCCGCGCCTCGGTGACGCCAGAATGGGCGGGCGCCGACATCCCGCTCAACGCCGTTGACCCGGGCATCGTCACGACGCCGATGACGACGGACCTCCTCGCGACACCCGAGAGCACCGCTGGCGTCGATGCGGTCGTCCCGATGCCGCTCAACTACCACCAGTCTCCGGAGTCGATCGCGAATCTCCTCATCTGGCTCGCGAGCGAGCAGAACACGCACTGCGCCGGCCAGACGATCTACTGCGACGGCGGCTCGGACGTCGTCCTCCGCGGCGACGACGCGTGGTCGTGGGCCGACGCCGCAGTGCTCGAGAAGTTCCAGACGCTCATGGGGCAGTAGGGGAGCGGGCAGGGCCGACGGACGCGGGGCGCCGCCCGGCGGGCGCGAAAAAGCCCCGAGATGATCAGATCTCGGGGCTGCTCGTGGCTCCGACCGGCATCGATCCGGTGACCTTTCGATTTTCAGTCGAACGCTCTACCAACTGAGCTACAGAGCCAGTGGAGGACGAACCTCCGTCGGAGACAGCAACGCCCACTCTTTCGAATGGGCGATGCGACTCGCGACCCTGACGGGACTTGAACCCGCGACCTCCGCCGTGACAGGGCGGCACGCTAACCAACTGCGCCACAGGGCCAATCTTGAATTGCTGGGGTGGTCTACTCTATCCGCTTCGTCCCAGGTCCGTGACCCCAACGGGATTCGAACCCGTGCTACCGCCGTGAAAGGGCGGGGTCCTAGGCCGCTAGACGATGGGGCCGAGCGGATGTCGCATGACTACCGACGAGCAAGCATACGGATGGATCGCCGGATCGCCAAACTCGCCGCGTCGTCAAGCGCCCCTTCGGCGTGTCGCGCCCCGGCCCCAGGTGGTCGACGGGGCCGCAGGCGCCGTCTCGACGCCCGAGTTGGTTGAGGAGGCGGCGCAGCCGCCGTCTCGTAACCACCGGGGGGCAGGCGGTTCGCGGGTGTCCGGTGGTTTCGAGACGCTCGCCGCGCTCGCTCCTCAACCGCCGCCAGTGCGATGCCGGCACAGTTCGCAGCGCCGGGGCCAGTGGCGCGTCTCGCCATCCGCGCCACCACGGGGATCGCCCGGCCGCAAGCCATCCCGCCCGCCCGAATCCACTGCAGAGTGTGCAGCCCCGCTGAGCATGCAGGTGGTTGAGGAGGGCCGCAGGCCCGTCTCGAAACCACCGGGCGAGCGGAGGATCGCTGGCGTCCGGTGGTTCCGAGACGCTCGCTACGCGAGCTCCTCGACGACCTCGGGGACCCCGAGGCGAACCGATGATTGTCCACCCTTCCGGCCCGAAAACCGCGCCGCGCCCTATGCAAGGCGTGTCGCGGTTGTTACTGTTCCCTGTGTGGTCTATGTGACTTGTGTGCGCTGACGCGCACCATGAGGCATGTGGGCCGCGTGCGTCCCCCTGGGCGCGACGACCGGCCGCAGCGCCGGCGACCCCGCCCCGCGAATCCCCTGCCGGAGGAGATCCGATGACCGAGCCCACCTCGACGAGCGCCGCGACGCGCCCTCAGCGACGACGCCTCTCGTGGCGCGCGCGCACCGTCGCGATCGGCGCGGTCGCGCTCGGCATCCTCGGCGGCGGCGCGCTCGCGAGCCCCGCCTGGTCGGCGAGCCAGAACGACTACGCGACCTGGGACGACGTCGTCGCCGCCCAGAACGACGTGAACCGCCAGCAGTCCCTCATCAACGAGATCTCCGGCCAGATCTCCGGCCTCAATGCCCAGCTCGCCGCCGCCTCGCAGCAGACGAGCCAGGCTGGCCACGCCTACTCCGAGGCCGTCGAGAAGCTCAACCGCCAGCAGGCCGAGTACGACCAGCTCCAGCAGCAGGCCGACGAGGCCGCCCAGACCGCGGCCACCTCGCGCGAGCAGGCCGGCCAGCTGGCGGCCGCCATGGCGAACCGCGGCGGCGGCGATCCCTCGCTCACCCTCTTCATGCACCCCGAGCGCGCGGACGACCTCCTCGACCAGCTCGGGACGCTCTCCGGCCTCGCCGAGCAGACGGACGGCATCTACGCGCAGGCCGTCGCCGACCAGAACGTCGCCGACCAGCTCGCCGAGCAGGCGAAGTCGGCCGCCGACGAGCTCGCCGCCGCGAAGAGCGACGCGAAGTCGAAGCTCGACGCCGCGCAGGCCGAGCAGAGCCAGATCCAGCAGCAGCAGAGCGCCGCCGAGACGCAGCGCGCCGAGCTCCAGGCGATGCTCGTGCCGCTCCAGGAGCACCGCGCCGTCGTCGAGGCCGACTTCCACAATGGCGAGCGCATCCTCGCCGAGCAGGCCGCGCAGGAGCAGGCCGCCCGCGAGCAGGCCGCCCTCGCCGCGCAGCAGCAGTCGCACGACGAGGCCGTCGCCGCGGCCGAGGCCGCCGGCATCCCGGCCCCGCCCGCCCCGCCGGCGCTCCAGAACCCCTCGCTCCTCCAGGCCCAGCCGCAGGCCGGCCAGCCGGCCGCCGCGCAGCCCGGCGCCGCGGCCCAGCCGTCGGCCGCGCCGTCCGCCACGCCGGCCCCGGCCGTCGTCGAGACGCAGGCCCCGGTGCAGACGCAGGCGCCCGCCCCGGCCCCCGTCGCGACCCCGGTCGCCCCGGCCCCCGAGCCGTCGCAGCCGGCCGCCGAGCCGACCCAGGCCCCGGCTCAGCCGGGGCCCCCGGTCGAGCAGCCCGCCGACCCGGCGCCCGCCAACCCGACCCCTGAGGACCAGGGCGACGAGCACCCCGGCACCGGCCAGCCCGGCGGCGCCGGCGGATCCGCCACGGCCCCCACCTCGGAGCCGCTGCCCACGGTCGCGCCCGTCGAGCCCGTCCCGGTCGACCCGGCCCCGGTCGTCGATCCGGCGCCCGTCGACCCGCCGATCACGCAGCAGCCCGCGCCGGAGACGTCGAACACCGGCATCTGGCCCGGCTACGCCGCCCCGCTCAACGGCGCGTACATCTCGGACTACTTCGGCCCGCGCCTCCACCCGGTCTACGGCTACTGGAAGAACCACAACGGCCTCGACCTCTACGTGCCCGGCGGCACCTGCGGCGCCCCGATCCACGCGGCGACCTCGGGCGTCGTGAGCTACGCGGCCCCGATGGGCACGTACGGCAACTACGTCATGATCGACATCGGCGGCGGCAACTACAACGCCTACGCGCACATCATGGACGGCGGCACGGCCGTCGACGTGGGCCAGTACGTGAACGCCGGCGACGTCATCGCCTACGCCGGCACGACCGGCGCCTCGACCGGATGCCACCTCCACTTCGAGGTCCTCATCGGCGACACGTACATCGACCCGCTGCCGTGGCTCGACACGGTGGGCGTCCACTACACGGAGTAGCGGGCGGGGCTCGCCGAACTGCGCGAAATGCGGGGGTCCGAGGTGATATCCACCTCGGACCCCCGCATTTCGCGCAGTTGCGTGGCGCTCGCCCGGACGCCGAAGGCCCCGATCCGCGCGGATCGGGGCCTTCGGGCTGTCTGCCTGCGGGGGCTCTGGCGGCGGCCGGCGCCGCGGGCCCGAGCTAGTTCGCCGGCTTGTAGGCCTTGAGCGAGCGCTCGATGATCTCCTCGGCCTCCTCTGCCGAGCCCCACGCCTCGACCTTGACCCACTTGCCGGGCTCGAGGTCCTTGTAGTGCTCGAAGAAGTGCTGGAGCTGGTCCTTCGTCGACTGGTCGACGTCGTCGAGCGACTGGATGTGCTGCCAGCGCGGGTCCTTGTACTGGACGCAGAGGACCTTGTCGTCCCCGCCCGCCTCGTCGGCCATGCGGAGCACGCCGACCGGACGCACCTTGAGGCCGACGCCCGGGAACACCGGCTCCTCGAGGAGCACGAGCGCGTCGAGCGGGTCGCCGTCGTCGGCGAGCGTGTGCTCGAAGAAGCCGTAGTCGACGGGGTACATGAACGGGGTGAAGAGGACGCGGTCGAGGTAGACGCGACCAGTCTCGTGGTCGACCTCGTACTTGTTGCGGCTGCCCTTGGGGATCTCGATGACGACGTCGTACGTGCCCATGCCGTGCTCCTGTGTCCGGTTGCGGATGATGTGGATCCCAGGCTACTCGGCGGGCGGGGCGCGGATGGCCGGGGGCGCCGAGCCGCCCCGCGCTCGCCGGGGCCGACAGCCAGGGCCGCGGGCGCCGCAGCGGATGGCCGGGCCTGCGGGCGCCGGGGCGGACGGATCGGACCGCGGGCGCCTGGGCGGATGGCCAGCCTGAGGGGGCCGGCTTCGCGAGCATCCGTCGCCGTCGCTCGGAGGCTTCCCCAGGATGGCTGTGCGAGCGTGGGCCGCATGACGAAGCATCGCGCGACCTCCTTCGGATCCGGCCAGTTCCACGGCGACGCCCTCGACGGCGCCGCGCACGCCCCGGCGAACGCCTCGGCGCGCTCGGGCAAGGCGTCGGGCAAGTCGTCCGGCAAGGGCACGACCTCCTGCCGCGGTGACGTCCGCCCGCTCGCCGGCACGGCCGACTCGAGCGCCCGCCACGCCTCGGCCCCGGCCGGCGACGCGAACGGCGGCGTCCTCGTCGGTCTCGCGACCGCCGCCGTCTCGGCCGTCGCTCCCGCCGCAGGACGCGCGCTCGGGAACGTCCTCCGCGCCTCCGCCCCGAAGCTCGCCGCCGTGTCGATCATCGGCCTCGCGCAGGTCGGCCTCGCGGTCGCCGCGATCGTCGACATCGCCCGCCGCGACGAGTCGCAGCTCAACGGCCCGAAGGCGCTCTGGTACGGTGCCCAGACCATCAACTGGATCGGCCCCATCGTCTACTTCCTCGGCGGCCGCAAGCTCGAGCGCTAGCCGCGGCCCGCCGGAGCGCCGCCAGCTGGGCGCGGCCGAGCCCCGCACTCCTCAGGTCGCAGTTTCCGCTCCAGGTGTCCTCACCTGGAGCGGAAACTGCGACCTGAGCTGCTTTCCGGCCCGCCGGAGCGCCCCGGCCGCCCAGAAATTCGTCTAGGTGATCAGCGAGCCCCTATACGGCTCCGCTGTCACCATGGCGAATTTCTGGAAAGCCAGGGCCCGGACCCAGCCCGGTCCTGCAGGCGGCCCGGCCCCGACCGAGCCCCACCCGTGCCGGCAGCGCCGAACCTTCCCAGAAAATCGTCTAGGTGATCAGCGATCCCCTATACGGCTCCGCTGTCACCATGGCGAATCTCTGGGACGCCCGCCAGCGGCGCCCCGCCCCTGGCCGTCCCCGGCCGCGCCGCTAGGCTGTCGACGTGCCCGATCGCCCTCGCCTCACGCCCCCCGTCGCGGACATCCGCCGCGCCGTCCGCGTGGCCCTCAAGGCCGACGCCCGGGAGGGCGAGCTCGTCCTCGTCGCGCTGAGCGGCGGCCCCGACTCCCTCGCGCTCGCGGCCGCGACCGCCGTCGAGGCGCCCCGCCTCGGCATCCGCGCCGGCGCCGTCATCATCGACCACCAGCTCCAGCCCGGATCCGACGAGGTCGCCGAGCGCGCCGCCGAGCAGGCCCGCGAGCTCGGCCTCGACCCCGTCATGGTCGTCCGCGTCGACGTCCGCGACGAGGGATCCGGCCCCGAGGCCGCCGCCCGCACCGCCCGCTACGAGGCGCTCGAGGCCACCCGCGAGGAGCTCGGCGCCGTCGCCCTCCTCCTCGGGCACACCCTCGACGACCAGGCCGAGACCGTCCTCCTCGGCCTCGCCCGCGGATCCGGCGGCACGAGCCTCCACGGCATGGCCGCCGTGAACGGCCCCCTCCTGCGCCCGCTGCTCGGCATCCGACGCGAGCAGACGCACCATGCCTGCGCCGACATGGGCCTCGAGCCCTGGCGCGACCCGCACAACGACGATCCGCAGTTCCTCCGCGTGCGCGTGCGCTCGCGCATCCTGCCGCTCCTCGAGGAGGAGCTCGGCCCCGGCATCGCCGTCGCGCTCGCCCGCACCGCGACGACCCTCCGCGAGGACGCCGAGACCCTCGACGAGCTCGCCATGGAGTGGGCCCGGGAGATCATCGACGAGAACGAGGACGGCCGGATCTCCATCGACGTCGGCGGCCTCGTCGCCCAGCCCCCGGCCCTGCGCCAGCGCATCTGCCGCATCGTCGCCCAGCAGGGCTTCGGCGTCTCGCTCTCGCGCCGCCACACGATGGCCGTCGCCGCCCTCGTGACCGAATGGCGCGGGCAGGGGCCCGTCGACCTCCCGGGCATCCGCGTCGAGCGCGAGCGCGGGCGCATCCTCTTCGGCGCGGTCGAGCCGCACGCGGATGACCTCGACGAGGCGCCCCGCGACGCCGAGGCCGCCGAGGCGGAGCGCCGCACCCGCCGCGGCGGCGCGCGGCAGATCTTCGATCCGCTGCCCAGCGAGACGATCGCGGCGCCCGCGGCCGACGGCGCCGACGGGTCCGCGCCCCACACCGCCGCGTCCGGGCCCGCCGGCGCAGCGGGCGACGCGCCTGCCGCCGCCGGCGACGCCCCCGCCTACCAGCCCCCCACCCAGCCCCAGGAGTAGCGCATGCGAGCCGACGACTGCCGCGACGACGTCCGCGAGGTCCTCTACACCGAGGAGCAGATCCGCTCCCGCCTGGCCGAGCTCGCCCGCGAGATCGAGCGCGACTACGAGGGCCGCGAGCCGCTGCTCATCGGCGTGCTCAAGGGCGCCGTCATGGTCGTCTCGGACCTCTCGCGCGAGCTGCGCATCCCCGTCACGATGGACTGGATGGCCGTGTCGTCCTACGGCTCGGGCACGACCTCGTCCGGCGTCGTCCGCATCGTGAAGGACCTCGACACGGATCTCACGGACAAGGACGTCCTCATCGTCGAGGACATCATCGACTCCGGCCTCACGCTCTCGTGGCTGAAGTCGAACCTCGAGTCGCGCGGCCCGAACTCGGTCGAGATCTGCACGCTCCTGCGCAAGCCCTCGCGGCTCAAGTCGGACGTGCCCGTGAAGTACATCGGCTACGACGTGCCGAACGAGTTCGTCGTCGGCTACGGCCTCGACTACGACGAGGCGTACCGCCACCTGCGGGACGTCGTCGTGCTCAAGCCGCACGTCTACGGCGGCGAGGAGACGGTCGAGCCCGAGCGCGAGCAGCTCGAGGAGGGCGCCGGCCCGAGCGAGCACCCGGAGGTCTAGGCGGGCGGAGTATCCGCGGCCGGTGCGCCCGCAACGGCAGGGGCCGCGGCCTCGGCCGCGCGGAAGCGGACCTCGCGCTTCGCCGGATCGGCCTCGACGAGCGTCGCCGAGACGACCGCCCCCGCGGGCGAGTCGCCCTCGCACTTCGCGAACACCGGCGGCTCGACGAGGAACACCTCCGCCGCGCGCGTCTTCGTGCCCTCCCGCTTCGCCGCGCGCGTCACCGCGACCTGGAAGGCCTCGCCGACGCGATCCTGCAGCACGACGGCCTCGCCCTTGTCGAGCGCGGCCTGCTCGACGGCCGAGGCCGAGCGGTTCGTGTCGTTCATCGTCTGCCGCACCTCGTCGTAGCAGGCGCGCAGCTCGGCCGGCACCTCCTGGCCGGCCTCGATCGCGAGGCAGGTCTCGATGACGAAGCGGTCGACGAGCCGGCGCAGCGGCGCGGTCGCGTGCGCGTAGACCTGGCCGACGCCGGCGTGCCAGGCGTCCGCGTCGTTCGGCGCCTCGCCGTCGAAGGCGAGGTAGTCGGCTCCGCGCAGCAGCCGCGTCGCGGCCGTGTTGATCGCGAGCGTGCGGACGTCGCCGCGCGGCAGCCCTGCGAGGAACTCGCCCGGCGCGACGCCATCCGGCCAGGAAAGGCCGAGGGCCGCGGCCGCCTTCCGGAACTCGAGCTCCGACTCCGGCGTCGCGGCGCGCAGCGTGCGCAGGATGCCCGCCTTCCCGCGCATCATGATCGTCGCGGCGACGTGGCCGGTCGCGAGCGAGCACTCCGCGTTCCAGGCGTCCGCCTCGGTGCGCGCCTCGAGCCGGACGGCCCACCTGCCGTCGTCGCCGCGCGCGATCTCCTGAGCCGGCAGCTCGAGCTCGATCGCGCCGCGCCTGACGGCGAGCGCCCGCCGCGCCTCGCCGAAGCTCTTGAGCCCCGTGACCGCCTCGGGCAGCTCGCGTCCCTCGTCGACCCACGACTGCACGGTCGCGTAGTCGAGCCGGGCGGTCGAGCGGATGACGGCGCGCTCGACGGTGCCGGAGGAGATGACGCCGTCCGGCCCGCACTCGATCGTCCAGAGCGCGCAGGGGCGGTCCTCGTCGGGGAGGAGGCTCGCGGCGCCCTCGGAGAGCGCGAGCGGATGGAGGGGCACGGAGCCGTCCGGCACGTAGACGGTCTGGCCGCGCTTGCGGGCCTCGAGGTCGATGGGCGAGCCGAGCGGCACGAAGGCGCCGACGTCGGCGATGGCGTAGTGCAGCGTCCAGCCGCCGCCGTCCTTCTCGACGACGTGGACGGCCTGGTCGAGGTCGCGGGATCCGGGCGGATCGATGGTCACGAAGGGGATGTCGCGGGCGTCGCGGCGCTCGCCGGCGAAGCGGTCGACGGCCGCGCTCGCCGCCGCCTCGACCTCGTCCGGGAAGCCGGTCGGGAGGCGGAACTCCTCGCGGAGGTCCTCGAAGGTGAGCTCGTGGGCATGGACTCCTCGCACGAGCGCCACCCTAGACCCGGCACTCCGCGAGCCGCCCGGGCGCCCCCCTCCGCGGGCCTGGCGCAATCTGCAGTGCGGGCGGACGGACAGCGCGAGGTGATCCGCGCGGACATGCGGATCGCGCCGGCCGAGAGGCCACCGCGCTGCGAAATCTCCTGCGAAGCGTGCCGCAGCAGGAACCACCTGCGCCCCCGCTCGGCCCGGAGCGAACACGGGGGAGGCGCCCGGCGGCCCTCGGCTACGCTGTCGCCTATTCGCGCGGGGCCGTCCTGACGGGCCTGCGCGCCGTCATCCGGCCCCGTTTCACGAGAAGGTCGCGAGCTCGCCACTCGCCCATCCGACGCATGAAGAATGTCCTGAAGCTCTTCAAGAGCCCGCTCGCCATCGTGGCGCTCGCCGTGCTGCTCATCGGCGTCGGGTTCTCCCTCGTCAACGGCTCCGGGGTCCGCGAGGTGACGACGCAGGAGGGCATCACCCTCCTCCTCCAGCAGAGGGCGGACGAGGTGAAGATCGTCGACGGCGAGAACCGCGTCGACATGAAGCTCACCGAGGCCGACCCGGTCTACGGCGACCACGTCCAGTTCACCTTCGTGAACGCCCGGGCGCAGGACGTCGTGAACGCCGTCTCGATGGCGAACCCGGCCGGCGGCTACGACGACGAGGTGCCGCAGGGCAGCTGGCTCTTCTCGCTCCTCTCCCTCCTCTTCCCGCTCGTGCTCATCGGCCTCTTCGCCTGGATGATGCTGTCCGGCGCGGGCGGCGGCGGCCGCGGCATCATGCAGTTCGGCAAGTCGCGCGCGAAGCTCATCTCGAAGGAGGCCCCGCAGGTCACCTTCGCCGACGTCGCCGGCGCCGACGAGGCCCTCGAGGAGCTCCAGGAGATCAAGGAGTTCCTCAAGGAGCCGGCCAAGTTCCAGGCGCTCGGCGCCCGGATCCCGAAGGGCGTGCTGCTCTACGGCCCTCCCGGCACCGGCAAGACGCTGCTCGCGCGCGCCGTCGCGGGCGAGGCGGGCGTCCCCTTCTACTCGATCTCCGGATCGGACTTCGTCGAGATGTTCGTCGGCGTCGGCGCGAGCCGCGTCCGCGATCTCTTCGAGCAGGCCAAGTCGAACGCGCCCGCGATCATCTTCGTCGACGAGATCGACGCCGTCGGCCGCCACCGCGGCGTCGGCATCGGCGGCGGCAACGACGAGCGCGAGCAGACGCTCAACCAGCTCCTTGTCGAGATGGACGGCTTCGACGCCACGACGAACGTCATCCTCATCGCGGCGACGAACCGCCCGGACGTCCTCGACCCGGCCCTGCTCCGCCCCGGCCGCTTCGACCGCCAGATCGCCGTCGACGCGCCCGACCTCCTCGGCCGCACGAAGATCCTCCAGGTGCACGCGAAGGGCAAGCCGCTCGCGAAGGACGTCGACCTCGCCGTCATCGCGCGCAAGACCCCGGGCTTCACGGGCGCCGACCTCGCGAACGTCCTCAACGAGGCCGCCCTCCTCACGGCCCGCTCGAACGCGCAGATTATCGACGAGCGCGCCCTCGACGAGGCCGTCGACCGCGTCATCGCCGGTCCCCAGCGCCGCAGCCGCGTCATGAAGGACCAGGAGAAGCTCATCACCGCCTACCACGAGGGCGGCCACGCCATCGCGGCGGCGGCGATGCGGCACACGGATCCCGTCACCAAGGTGACCATCCTGCCCCGTGGCAAGGCCCTCGGCTACACGATGGTGCTCCCGCTCGAGGACAAGTACTCCGTCACCCGCAACGAGCTGCTCGACCAGCTCACCTACGCCATGGGCGGCCGCGTCGCGGAGGAGATCATCTTCCACGACCCGACCACGGGCGCCT
Source organism: Pseudoclavibacter triregionum (assembly GCA_910822395.1). Lineage (GTDB taxonomy): Bacteria > Actinomycetota > Actinomycetes > Actinomycetales > Microbacteriaceae > Pseudoclavibacter > Pseudoclavibacter triregionum. The sequence continues at coordinate 602,367 of OU365335.1, read as the reverse complement.
CGAACGACATCGAGAAGGCCACGAAGACGGCCCGCAAGATGGTCACCGAGTACGGCATGTCCGCCCGCATCGGCTCGGTGAAGCTCGGCGACTCCTCGGCGGAGACGGTCTACGGCCAGCAGCAGGGCGCCATGCGGAACTACTCGGAGGAGGTCGCGCTCGCGATCGACACCGAGGTGCGTGGGCTCATCGAGCAGGCCCACCAGGAGGCCTACCAGGTGCTCACGGAGAACCGTGACATCCTCGACGCCCTCGCGGCCGAGCTCCTCGAGAAGGAGACGATCGACCATGTGCGCCTCGAGCAGATCTTCGCGCCGATCCGCAAGCTCCCAGAGCGCCCGCAGTGGCTCTCGAGCCCCTCGCGCCCGGTGAGCGATCTGCCGCCCGTGCAGATCCAGCCGCGCGTGGGCGTCGACGAGCTCGGCGAGCAGCGCACCCCGCAGCCGCCGGCCGCCGCGGGCCCCGAGGCCTAGGACGCTCCCATGATCGACGCGGGGAGGCTCGAGCGCGCCGTCGCGGAGCTGCTGGAGGCCCTCGGCGAGGATCCTTCGCGCCCGCAGCTCGCCCGCACCCCCGAGCGCGTCGCGGCGGCCGCGCGCGAGTGGTTCGCTGGCTCGGACGCCGAGCCCGACGAGGCCCTGCGCGAGGCCCGCTTCCTCGGGGGAGCCGACGCGCCGGCCGAGGTCGCCCTCGCCGGCATCCCCTTCACGGCGTTCTGCGAGCACCATCTCGTGCCGTTCACGGGCACCGTCGACCTCGCCTATGAGCCCCGCGAGCATCTCGTCGGACTCGGCAGGCTCTACGACCTCGTCGAGCTCGTCTCCCGGCGGCTCACGCTCCAGGAGCGGATGGGCGAGCTCCTGGTCGACGCGCTCATGGCGGGCCTCGACGCACGCGGCGCGATCGCCGTGGTCGACGCCACGCACGCCTGCGTCGCGTCGCGAGGCGGACGCCACGGCCGCGGCCGGACGGTCTCGACCCACGCGCGGGGCAGCCTGGGCGGCCCCGAATCCGGCCGCGAGGGCCTGCGCGCCGGCCGCGAGGCGCTGGATCGCGTGCGCGATGCGGAGGGGGCCGCCGTCGGCCGCTCGGGGACGGCTCCGTTCGGCGTCGGCGATCCGGCGCGACTCGCGGATGTGGCGTCGACCGGGGGCACGGTCGGCACGACCTCGTACGCGCCGCTGCCCGGGCGCATCGTCGGCCCGCGCGCCGCTGCGGCAGCCGGCGAGACGGCCCCGGCCGGACCGCCCCGCCCGGCCGCGGAGATCATGGGCATCCTCAACGTCACCCCGGACTCCTTCTCGGACGGGGGCCGCTTCGAGCGCGACGACCCCGAGCTGCGCACGGCGGCGGCGATCGCGGAGGCCGAGCGGATGCTCGCAGAGGGGGCGACGATCATCGACGTCGGCGGGGAGTCGACCAGGCCCGGGGCCGATCGGGTGCCCCCCGACGAGGAGCTCGCGCGCGTGCTCCCGGTCGTGCGCGCCCTCGCCGCCCGCGGCGTCGCCGTCTCCGTCGACACGATGCGCGCCTCGACGGCAGCAGCGGCGCTCGACGCGGGCGCGCGCGTTCTCAACGACGTCTCGGGCGGCCGAGCCGACGGGGCGATGCTCGACGTCGCGGCTGCGAGCGACGCGACGTTCATCCTCAGCCACTGGCGCGGCCACTCTCGCAGCATGGCCACGCTCGCCCGCTACGACGACCCCGCACGCGACATCCGAGACGAGCTCGTACGGATGCGCGACCTGGCCCTGGCGCGCGGGGTCGCGCCCGAGCGGATCGTCCTCGACCCCGGCCTCGGCTTCGCCAAGACGGGCGACCACAACTGGGCCGTGCTCTCGCACCTCGACGCGTTCCTCGCCGTCGGGCATCCGCTGCTCATCGGCGCGAGCCGCAAGCGCTTCCTCGGCGAGGTCGTCGCCCCGGGCTCCGAGATGCTGGGGGTGGCCGAGGAGATGCGCGAGCGCGATCTGCTCACCGCCGTGCTCTCGGCCCTCGTCGCCGAGCGCGGCGCATGGGGCGTGCGGGTGCACGACGTGCGCGCCACGCGGCTCGCGCTCGAGGTCGCGGAGTCGGTCGCGGCGGGGCGGCGGGTCACGCGGCTCGGCCAGGCCTCCGGCGGGGGTCCCGGGCGACTCGGAGGAGGCGGCGCATGATCGGCCTGCCCGAGCCCGAGCTCGACCGCATCGGCTTCCGCCGCCTCCACGTCCGCGCGCACCACGGCGTCCACGACCACGAGCGCGAGCAGGGCCAGGACTTCTACGTCGACTGCGAGGTGTGGGCCGACACCCGCGCCGCCGCCCGCTCTGACGACCTCGAGGACACCGTCCACTACGGCAAGCTCATGCGCGCCATCCACGCGAGCGCGGCCGCCGAGCCCGTCGACCTCCTCGAGACGGTGGCCGAGCGCCTCGTCGCCGTGTGCTTCGGGTTCCGCGGCGTCCAGGCGGCGCGCGTGACGATCCACAAGCCGCAGGCGCCCGTGCCGCTCGACTTCGGCGACCTCTCGGTGAGCATCCTGCGCCGCCGCGACGAGCTCGAGTCGGGTTCTGAGCCCGCCGCGAAGGCGGGGGAGGCCCGGCCGTGACCCGCCGCGTCATCCTCGCCCTCGGCGCGAACCTCGGCGACCGCGCCGCGACGATCGAGTCCGCCCTCCGCGACCTCGACGCCCGCCCCGAGATCGCGGTCGTCGCCGGCTCGCGCGTCTACGAGACGCCCGCCCTCACCCTCACGGGCATCGACGACACCGAGCCCCGCTACCTCAACGCCTGCGCGCTCCTCGAGGTCGCCGAGACGCTCTCGGCCCGCGCGCTGCTCGACGTGCTCCGGGCCCTCGAGGACGAATCCGGCCGTCAGCGCCAGGTGCGCTGGGGCAGCCGCACCCTCGACCTCGACATCGTCGACTTCGGCGGGCTCGAACAGTCGACGCGGGTGCTCACCCTGCCGCACCCGCGCGCGGGCGACCGCGCCTTCGTGCTCGCCCCGTGGATGGACCTCGAGCCCGACGCCGTCCTCGCCGGCCGCGGCCCGATCGCCGAGCTGCGCGCGGCGGCGGCCGACCGAGTCGACCCGGTGGGGCGGATCGTCGTCGACCGCGAGGCAGCGGAGGCGGAGGAGCGGTCCGTCCGGGTCGTCCTCGACGGCGCCGCCGGCGGCGAGGCGCCTGCGAACGCCGCCTGCGGCCTCGCGGAGCCCGGCCGATGACCCGCACGAAGGCGACGACGCTCCTCCTCCTCGCGATCGCCGCCGGCGCGCTCGCCTGGGCGGTCGAGGTCTGGCTCCACGCGCAGGGCCGCGCGATGCTCATCCCGGCCGCGACGCTGCCGATCACCCTCGTCGTCATCGCCGCTATCCTGCTCGCCTTCGGATGGCCCATCCGCCGCTACACGCGCTGGCTCCGCCGCGAGCGCGACCGCCGCGCGCAGGCCGCCCTCGCCGCCGGCATCGCGCCCGCCGAGCTCGACGACGCGGAGCTCGAAGCGGACCTCGGCCGCGAGGGCGCCCGGGCCGCAGGTCGCAGCTCGGACGCCGACGATCCCGCCCCGAAGCGCCCCGACCCCTTCATCGCCATGCGCGTGCTCGCGCTCGCGAAGGCCTCCGCGTTCTCCGGCGCCATCATCGGCGGCGGGACGCTCGCGATCCTCGGCTTCGCGCTCACCCGAAGCTTCGTCGAGGCCGGCGCCGCGTGGCTCGCGGGCGCTTCGGCGCTCTCGGCCCTCGTGCTGCTCGCGACGGGGCTCCTCGTCGAGTCGTGGTGCTCGCTGCCGCCGGACGACCGCCGCACGGCGCCGCGCGGGATCGCGGCGCTCGACTAGACCCGGCTTCGGCGGTGGCGCCCGCGCCGGCGCCGGCTCCACCCCCCGACGGGCCTCGGCCGCGCGGGGGAGGCGGGCCCGCTCGCGGCCCGCGAGCATCACCCGCGCGCGGGATCCGCCGTGTCCCCGGTCGCCGCTACCGTGGGGTGCGCGCGGCGCTCCCCCGCGGAGCGCGCCGATCCGAGCCAGGAGGTCGCATGCCCACCCCGACCATCGACGCCGTCCAGTGGCGCCGCGTCTCACCGAAGTACCCCGTCGTCGAGGTCGTGTCGAGCCTCATCTGGGCCGTCGTCGCGGTCATCGCGACCGTCGTCATCGTCCTCAACGAGGGGCCCTGGTGGGCGTGGGCGTGGCCGGCCGCGCTCGCCGCGCTCCTCCTCATCGGCGCGATCGTGGGCTACTTCAGCGCCCGCTCGATCCGCTTCGCGCTCCGCGACGACGATCTCGTCGTCGGCCGCGGCCTCCTCTTCACCCGCGTCGTCGCCGTGCCCTACGGGCGCATGCAGCTCGTCGACGTGACGGCGGGTCCCATCATGCGGATGCTCGGCCTCGCCCAGCTCCGCCTCGTCACGGCGGCCGCCGCGACCCAGGCGACGCTGCCGGGCCTGCCGAAGGCCGAGGCGGACGCCCTCCGCGACCGCCTCGTGCAGGTCGCCGAGTCCCGCCGGGCGGGCCTGTGAGCGCGCAGCCGCCCGGCGGGGGCGGATCGCCGCAGCCGCAGCCGCCGTACGGGCAGCAGCCCCAGGCGCCCGCACCGTCGTGGCCGGCGCAGCAGGGGCAGGCGCCGCAGTTCGGGCAGGCGCCGCAGCAGCCCGTCCCGCCCGCCGCGCCCCAGACCCCGCCATCCGGCCCCCGCACCGACCTCGCCGACGGCGAGTGGCACCGCCTCCACTGGGCGACCCCGCTCCTCAAGGGCGGCATCGTCGTCTTCGCGATCGTCGCCTGGCTCGCGGGCACCTTCCTCGACAGCTTCCTCCAGTCGGCCTTCGGCGCCGCGGCCGGCGACAACGCGCGCGAGGACGTGATCGCCCCGCTCATCATCGGCGCCGTCCTCGCCCTCTCGGTCGTCGCCACGATCATCTGGTCGTGGCTCTCGTGGCGGGTCGAGTCGTTCATGGTCGGCCGCGACGTCATCGAGCTGCGCACTGGCCTGCTCGCCCGGCGCCACCGGCAGATCCGCCTCGACCGCATCCAGGGCGTCAACGTCGGCAAGAACGTGCTCGGGATGATCGTCGGCGCCGCCCGTCTCGAGTTCGACGCGGCCGGCGAGGACGCGAACGTCGCGCTCGCCTACCTCCGCGAGAAGGTCGCCGAGGCCCTCCGCGCCGAAGTGCTCCGCCGCGCCTCGGGCGCCCGGGCCGCCGCGCGCCCCGGCGCCGGCTCGGCCGCGCCCGGATACGCGGGCCCCGGCGACCCCGCGCTCGCCGACCCGTCCTCGTACGCCCCCGGACGCCCCGGCGAACCCGACGTCGTCGGCGCCCTCGCCCCGCGTCCCGGCGCCTCCCCGGGCGCCCCTGCGCAGCCCGCCCGGCCGGCGAGCTTCGAGGACTTCCTCCGCGACCGCGTGAACGCCGTCACCGGCCCCGAGCTCGACCCCGAGCTCGCGGCGAAGTCGTCCGTCATCGACGTGAGCTTCGGCCGGATGCTCGCCGCCCAGCTCCTCTCGGCCGCGCTCGCGGCCCTCTCCATCGGCGCCTTCATCGGCATCGGGCTCGGCGTGCTCTGGCTCGCCTTCCAGGGCGATCCGGAGTTCGTCGAGAGCTGGCCGTTCATCCTCATCGCCTTCGGCGCCTCGGCCGTCCCGGCCGCGCTCGCCTTCATCGGCTCGGGCGTGACGCGCGCGCAGCAGATGGCGCGCTTCACGATCGCCGGCACCCCCGACGGCCTCCGCATCGGCCGAGGCCTCGTCTCCACCCTCAACGACACGCTCCCGCCGGGCCGCATCCACGCCCTCGAGGTGCGCCAGCCGCTGCTGTGGCGGCCGTTCGGATGGTGGGAGGTGCGCATCACGCGCGCCGCCCGCGCGAAGTCGAGCGGCGAGGGCGCCGAGCAGCAGGCGCTGCGGGCGCAGAACGTGCTCCTGCCCGTCGGCAAGGTCGACGACGTCCGCCGCGTGCTCGCCCTCGCGCTCCCGATGCACGACGGCCCCGAGCTCTCGCAGGCGATCGAGCGGGCCATGCTCGGCCGCCGCGGCGAGCCCGACGACCGCTTCGCCTCGGCCGACCACGCCGCCGCGATCCTCCACCCGTTCGTCGTGAAGCGCGTAGGCTGGCGGCTCGTGGGCCGCGCGCTCGTCATCCGCGCGGGCATCCTCACCCGCCGCGCCGTCATCGTCCCGGCGGAGCGCATCCAGTCGGTGCGCCAGGGCCGCGGGATCGTCGACCGGATGCGCGGCACCGCCACCGTCTCGGCCCAGGTCGTCGCGGGCCCCGTCGCCGCCGAGCTCCGCTTCGTCGCCGACGAGGACGCGAGCCGCATCCAGGACCTCCTCCTCGACGCCGCCATCGCCGCCGCCGCGGACGACACCTCGCACCGCTGGGCCGAGGCCGCCGCGCGCTCGGCCGTCGCCTCGGCGCGCATGCAGGCCGCCGACGCGGAGCGCACGGGGGGTCCGCTCGACGCGCGCACCCGCGCCATCCTCGAGGCCGAGCGGGAGTGGGATGCCATGCCCGCGCGGCAGTCCGCGCCCGCGTCCGCGCAGGCTCCCTGGCCCGGAGGTCCCGGAGCCCGCGCGCCTCAGCCGCCGCACCCTTCCCCGCAGCAGCCGTCCGCGCACCAGCCCGCGCAGCGTCCCGAGGCAGGCCCCCGATGACCCGCCGCGACGGACGACTCGGCATCGGCGTCATCGGCGCCCACCCCATCGGCCCCGTGCTCGCCGCCGCCCTCGCGGGCGCCGGCCACGCGCTCATCGGCATCGCCGCGGCCGACGACGACGCCCGCGAGCGCGCCGAGGCGATCGTGCCGAACGCGCCCATCGCCGAGGAGGCGGCCATCGTCGAGCGCTCCGAGCTCGTCATCCTCGCCGCCGACGACGAGGAGCTGCCTGCCCTCGTCGACCGCCTCACCGAGGAGAGCCGCTGGGTGCAGGGCCAGCTCGTGCTCCACACGGCGCCGGGGCACGGGACGGCCGTGCTCGCGCGGGCCTTCGACCGCGGCGTCATCCCCCTCGCCGTCCACCCGGCCATCGAGTCGACCGGCACCTCGCTCGACCTCGTGCGGCTGCGGGAGGCCTGGTGCGCCGTGACCGCGCCGCGGCCGGTGCTGCCGATCGCGCAGGCGCTCGTCGTCGAGCTCGGCGCCGAGCCCGTCGTCATCGCGGAGGAGGACCGCCCCGACTACGCCGAGGCCATCGCGACCGCGACCTCGTTCACCCGCTCGATCGTGAAGCAGGCCACCGAATCGCTCTCCCGCATCGGCGTTGAGGAGCCCGGCTACTTCCTCTCCTCGATCGTCCGCTCCGCCGTCGACAACGCCCTCGCCGACGCCTCGCCCACCGCGCGCGACGCCGCGGACCTCGAGGGCGATGCGGACGGGCCCCTCGCCGGCCATTGACGCGAACTCGTGGTCGCGGGTAGGAATTGGCCATGGACTCCCGATCCTGGTTCTCTGCCGCGTCCGCGGGACTGCAGGCGCTCCTCCCTGGCCTCGATGGATGCCTTGACTCCCCGGGGCTCGGCGAGTGGTCCGTCCGGGATCTCCTGGGCCACACGTGCAGGGCCTGCCTCACCCTCGAGTCCTACCTCGCCGCCGGGTCGGAACTCGACGACCGGACTCCGGTCGACATCGCGTCGGCGGTCGAGTATTACCGGGCGGCCGTGGGGACGCTCGCTGAACCCAGCGCGGTGACGCATCGGGGCCGGGAAGCGGGCGCGGCGCTCGGCGACGACCCGATCGGTGCGGCGCTCGACATCGTCGATCGGGTGGGGTCGGTGCTCGATCGGGCCGCCGACGACGCGCTGGTCGCGACGCCCCTCGGCACCATGCGGGTCTCGGCCTACCTGCCGACGCGGTCGTTCGAGCTCAGCGTGCACTCGGTCGACCTCGCTCGCGCCAGCGGGCAGGAGCCTCCCGGCGTGCTCCTCTCCACGTTGAGCGACTGTCTCAGCCTGGTCGCCGCGCTCGCCGATGATCGACAGCGGCTCGAGCTGTTGCTCGCGGCGACCGGCCGCGAGGGCCTCCCAGGCGCGTTCTCCGTGGTCTAGGGCCGACCGCTCCTCACCCCGACCCCGAACTCGGCGCAAGCTGCTGTTCGAGAGGCTCGCGAACAGCAACTCGCGCCCGGCTTGCGCCCGGGGCGCCCGGGCCCGCGCCGATACCCTCGACACGTGATCCAGATCCTCCGCACGATCGCCGACGCCCGCGCCGCCCTCGAGCCTGCCCGCGCCTCCGGGCCGCTCGCCCTCGTCCCCACCATGGGCGCCCTCCACGACGGGCACCTCTCCCTCGTCGAGATCGCGAAGGAGCGCGCCGAGACCGTCGTCGTCTCGATCTTCGTGAACCCCATGCAGTTCGCGCCCGGCGAGGACTTCGAGCGCTACCCCCGCACCTTCGACGAGGACGTCGCGAAGCTCGAGGCCGCCGGCGTCGACTACGTCTTCGCCCCCGCCGTCGACGAGATGTACCCGCGCGGACTCAAGCAGACCCGCGTCGTCGGGGGGCCCGCCGCCGCGATCCTCGAGGGCCAGCACCGCCTCTCGCACTTCGACGGCGTCCTCACCGTCGTCGCGAAGCTCTTCAACATCACCCGCCCCCACCTCGCGATCTTCGGCGAGAAGGACGCCCAGCAGCTGCACCTCATCCGCCGCATGTCGATCGACCTCGACATGGGGATCGAGGTCATCGGGGCCCCCATCATCCGCGAGCCCGACGGCCTCGCCCGCTCGAGCCGCAACATCTACCTCGGCCCCGAGGAGCGCCAGGCCGCCCTCGCCCTCGCGCGCGCCCTCCGCGCCGTCTCCGACAACGGCGACCTCGGCCTCAACCAGATGCTCGCCCTCGGCCAGGGCGCGATCATGGACGAGCCGCTCGTGAAGCTCGACTACCTCTCGATCGTCGACCCCGACACCTTCCAGCTCGTCAATGAGGCCTACCGCGGCCCCGCGCTCGCCCTCATCGCGGCCCGCGTCGGCACGACCCGCCTCATCGACAACATGGCGACGTTCATCGGGGGCCCGAACAGCTAGCGCCGCAGGCGGGGCGCGGATGACGCGGGCTTCGGCCCCTGCCATCCGGCCGCCGGCGTCCTCGGTTCGCCACCACCCCCGCCCGCGGGGGAGAATGGACCCCGGCCCGCGCCGACCGCGCGCGCCGACCGAGACCCGACCCGCAGGAGCCCCATGGCCGAGCAGCCCGCCACCGCACCCGAGCAGACCCCCGCGACGGACGAGGCCTCGACGCCCAAGCCCGCGCAGCAGGCCGCTCCCGATCAGGCGGAGCTGACGGAGGCCGAGGCCGCCGCGGAGCTCTCCGAACAGCAGCAGGTGCGCCTCGGCAAGCGCCAGCGCATGCTCGACGAGGGGATGGCGCCCTACCCGCTCACCGTCCCCGTCACGCACTCGATCGGCGAGGTCGTCGCCGCGCACCCCGTCGCCGAGCTCGAGCCGGGCGCCGAGACCGGCGAGCAGGTCGGCGTCGCGGGCCGCGTCATCCACGTCCGCAACACCGGCAAGCTCTGCTTCGCGGCCATCCAGGCCGGCGACGGCTCGCGCATCCAGCTCATGCTCTCGCTCGCGAACGTCGGCGAGGAGGCGCTCGCCCGCTGGAAGGAGCTCGTCGACCTCGGCGACCACGTCTTCGCGCACGGCGAGGTCGTCGTCTCCAAGCGCGGCGAGCTCTCGGTCATGGTCGACGAGTGGCGGATGGCCTCGAAGGCGATCCGCCCGCTCCCGAACATGCACGCCGAGCTCTCCGAGGAGACGCGCGTGCGCGCCCGCTACCTCGACCTCATCCAGCGCGAGGGCGCGCGGAAGACCGTCCTCGCCCGCGCCGCGACGAACGCGAGCCTGCGCCGCACCTTCGCCGAGCGCGGCTTCGTCGAGGTCGAGACGCCGATGCTCCAGACGATGCACGGCGGCGCCGCGGCCCGCCCCTTCGTCACGCACTCGAACGCCTTCGACACGGAGCTCTTCCTCCGCATCGCGCCGGAGCTCTACCTCAAGCGCGCCGTCGTCGGCGGCCTCGACCGCGTCTTCGAGATCAACCGCAACTTCCGCAACGAGGGCGCCGACTCGACGCACTCGCCGGAGTTCGCGATGCTCGAGGCCTACGAGGCGTACGGCGACTACCACTCGATCGCCGACCTCACGCAGGAGCTCGTGCAGAACGCCGCTATGGCGGTGGCCGGCTCGCACGTCGTGACGTGGGCCGACGGCACCGAGTTCGACCTCGGCGGCGAGTGGGACCGCCTCTCGATGTACCCCTCGCTCTCGGAGGCGGCGGGCGTCGAGATCACGCCCGAGACGCCCATCGGGGAGCTCGCGGCGCTCGCCGCGAAGGTCGAGGTCGACGTCCCGGCGAAGACCGCGACGCACGGCAAGTACGTCGAGGAGCTCTGGGAGCACTTCGTGAAGTCGGGCCTCGAACGGCCGACCTTCATCATGGACTTCCCGATCGAGACGTCCCCGCTCACGGCGAACCACCGCTCGATCCCGGGCGTCGTCGAGAAGTGGGATCTCTACGTGCGCGGCTTCGAACTCGCGACGGGCTACTCCGAGCTCATCGACCCCGTCGAGCAGCGCGCCCGCTTCGTCGAGCAGGCCAAGCTCGCCGGCCGCGGCGACGACGAGGCGATGCCCCTCGACGAGGAGTTCCTCGCCGCGCTCGAGCACGCGATGCCGCCGTCGGGCGGCATGGGCATGGGCATCGACCGCCTCCTCATGGCGATCACGGGCCTCGGCATCCGCGAGACGGTCCTCTTCCCGCTGGTGAAGTAGGGATTCGCGTTCAGATTCCGCAAATAGGCGGCCGATGTCCCGTACGTGGGGGCATCGGCCGTTATTTGCGGTTTCTGAATCGCCACGCGGTCACCGGATGGCTTCGAGACGCGGGTTGCGCCCGCTCCTCAACCATCTGCATCCATGACCTCTGGCCGCCCCCACCCTCGCCGCGTAGACTGGCGGGATCATGGACTTCTGGATGAACGCGCTCTGGTCGCTGACCCCGACGGTCGTCATCGGCACCTTCTTCGGGTTCATCGTCCGCGCCTGCATCGTGGGCGATCGCAACGAGCGCAGGATGCACGCCCAGGTCGAGGCCGAGGAGCGAGCCCGCATGGGCCTCCCGCCGCGCCCCGAGCCCAAGGCGAGCCGCTAGCGTGCCGGCGCTCGAGCCGGTCCTCGAGCGCCTCCTCCCCGCGAAGCTCGGCGGACCGTTCCGGCGGGTCTTCGCCTCCTCGCTCGCGGGCAACCTCGGCGACGGGCTCCTCCTCTCGGCCGGTCCGCTCCTCGTCGCGCGCCTCACGCCCGACCCGCTGCTCATCTCCCTCGCGCCGGTCGCCTCGCAGCTGCCGTGGATCGCGCTGAGCCTGTTCGCCGGCATCCTCGCCGACCGGATGCCGCGCGTGCGCCTCATGGTGCTCGCGTCGACGTGCCGCGCGCTCGTGCTCGGCGGCCTCGTCGCGCTGCTGCTCACGGGCGCGCTCACTATCCCGCTCCTCTACCTCGCGCTCTTCGCGCTCGGCGCCGCCCTTCCGTACGGCGCGGCGGGCGTCACGACGCTGCTCGCCCTCTGGGCGATCGCGGGGCTGCGGATGCCGGAGCACCGCGACGAGACGACCGGCTCGATGCCCGTCGGCGGCGCCATCGCGCGCGTGCGGCGCGAGCTCGGCTCCGGGTTCCGGTGGCTGTGGGGCCACGCCGCCATCCGCTCGCTCGCGATCATCCTCTTCGCCTTCAACATCACCTTCGGCATGACGTGGGGCGTGCTCGTCGTCTACGCCAAGGAGGTGCTCGGGCTCGACGCCGCCGGCTACGGCCTCCTCATGACCGCGTCGGCGATCGGCGGGCTGCTCGGCACCGCGTGCTACGGGATGCTCGAGCGGCGCTTCAGCTATGCGGGCATGATGCGCACGCTCCTGTGCGTCGAGGTGCTCGTGCATCTCGGCTTCGCGCTCACGACGAGCTGGGCCGTGGCGGCCGCCATCCTCTTCGTCTTCGGGGCCTACGGGACGATCTGGGGCACGATCTCCGGCACCATCCGGGGCCGCGCGGTGCCCTCGCGGATGCGCGGCCGCGTGTCGAGCGTCTACCTGCTCGGCATGTTCGGCGGGACGGCGCTCGGCTCGCCGCTCGGCGGGCTCCTCGCCCAGCAGGCGGGCGTCACGACGACGATGTGGTGGGCGGGCATCGGGACGGCGGTCGTCCTCGCGATCGTGTGGCGGATGATCCCGGCCATCGGCGCCGCGGGGGAGCACGGGCCGGAGGACGAGGCCGCGACGCCCGACTCGGTTGCTTGATCGACGCGCATCGCTGAAGAAGCTTCGCTTCTCCCACCTCCCATACAGCCCGCTCCGGGGCAGGCGACCTAGCGTGTCCTCAATCCGGAGCGGGTCCGCCTCGGCTCAGCGTCACCGCGTCCGCGGCCATGCCGAAGGGAGGCGATCATGCGGAGCACCGTTCGCGCGGCCCTCGCCGCGTGCGCCCTCGGGCTGACCGTGTCCGCCGGCCTCGTCGGCTGCTCCGAGGGCGCGCACGTGCCCCTCGTCGCCCCCGGCGCCGCGCCCGGCGACCAGATCGCCGCCCTGCCCGGCGTCCTCTCCGCGGTGACGAGCGAGAACCCGACGACCGGGCGCGTCGACCTCGATGTCGTCCTCCGCGACGACGTCTCCACGCCGGACCTCTCGATCATCGCGAGCGCGGTCCACGCCTTCGGCGAGCAGCGCCTCGCCGACGGATCGCTGCCGGGGCAGCGCGTCATCGCCTTCGGCGAATCCGAGTTCTCCTACTTCGACGCCGGCGACGACGCCGCGATCGCCTCGCAGCTCGACTACTGGCTCGCCCTCGCCCGCCTCGGCTTCGAGCGCGTGACGATGCGCGAGATCGCCTCCTACGACTCCTTCGCGTCCTCGCCCGACACGACGACCGGCTCGTCGGCCGACACGGACGATTCGGGCACAGGAGCCGAACCCGCCTCTCCGAGCGCGGCCGGGCGCTACGTGCTCCTCGAGCTCCCCGACGAGGCCGACGCCGCCGGGCTCGCCTCGCTCGTCGAGGAGGCCCGTGCCGCGGGCGACCCCGGCGTCGCCGACGGCGAGTGGGAGCTCACGGCCTACGACGACCAGGCCCGCGCCACCTTCGCGCAGCCCGCCCTCCCGACCGCGGGCGATGTGTCGCGATTCGCCGAGTTCGGCGCCGCGCTCGCCGCCCTCGACGCGCACGCCGCATTCCAGCTCGACGCCGACCCGGCCGCCTCCCCGCCGCTCTCGGCCGAGCTCATGGTCTTCGACGACACCCTCGCGAGCGCGACGAAGTCGACCGCCGAGGCGCAGCTCGAGCAGAGCGCGGCGTGGCAGCCGCTCACGGCGCTCGTCGACAGCCTCGACGAGACGGGATCCGACTTCGAGGTCGCCCTCCTCGCCAACCCGCTCCAGGACGCCGGCAACTTCGAGCTCGGCCTCAGCGTGCGCGGCTGCGTCCTCACGGGCGACGCCGACTGGCCGCAGGCGAGCTCGGCGCTCGCGGAGTCGTGGCTGCGCCACCGCGCCACGGTCGATCCCCGCTCGGTCGCCACCGGCCGCTGCTCGGTGTCGCCGAGCCTCGTCGCCGACCCGACGGCGGCGGGCGGCTCGGCCTCGCCGCAGCCGTAGCGGCGCGCCGCCGGACGCCCGCCCGGATGACCGCCTGGTCGCCTGCGCGGATGCTCGCCGGGTCGGCTGTCCGGATGCCCGCCGCGACGCCGGCCTGAGCGCCCGCCGAAGCCCCCTCCGCCCCTGGCGAACAGCCCCCCGCGGGCCCGTCGCCGTCCGTATCTTTGATCGCGACGGCTCGCGGCCGATCCCTCGACGATCGAGCTCCATGGCCGCGAAGCAAGGAGGAATCGATGTTCGAACGCTTCACCGACCGCGCGCGTCGAGTGATCGTCCTCGCCCAGGAAGAGGCGAAGATGCTCAACCACAACTACATCGGCACCGAGCACATCCTGCTCGGGCTGATCCACGAGGGCGAGGGCGTCGCCGCCCAGGCGCTCGAGTCGCTCGACATCTCCCTCGACGCGGTCCGCGAGCAGGTGCAGGACATCATCGGCACCGGCCAGCAGCGTCCGACCGCCCACATCCCCTTCACGCCCCGCGCGAAGAAGGTGCTCGAGCTCTCGCTCCGCGAGGCGCTCCAGCTCGGCCACAACTACATCGGCACCGAGCACATCCTCCTCGGCCTCATCCGCGAGGGCGAGGGCGTCGCCGCCCAGGTGCTCGTGAAGCTCGGCGCCGAGCTCAACCGCGTGCGCCAGCAGGTGCTCCAGCTCCTCTCCGGCTTCCAGGGCAAGGAGCCCGTCGCCGCCGGCGGCGAGCAGCCCGCCCCTTCGAGCCAGCAGCAGGGCTCGGCCGTCCTCGACCAGTACGGCCGCAACCTCACGCAGGCCGCGCGCGACGGCAAGCTCGACCCGGTCGTCGGCCGCGAGAAGCAGATCGAGCGCGTCATGCAGATCCTCTCGCGCCGCTCGAAGAACAACCCCGTCCTCGTGGGCGAGCCCGGCGTCGGCAAGACCGCCGTCGTCGAGGGCCTCGCGCAGGCGATCGTGAACGGCGACGTGCCGGAGACGCTCAAGAACAAGCAGGTCTACTCCCTCGACCTCGGCTCGCTCATCGCGGGCTCGCGCTACCGCGGCGACTTCGAGGAGCGCCTCAAGAAGGTCACGAAGGAGATCCGCACGCGCGGCGACATCATCGTCTTCATCGACGAGATCCACGCCCTCGTGGGCGCGGGCGCCGCCGAGGGCGCGATCGACGCCGCCTCGATCCTCAAGCCGCTCCTCGCGCGCGGCGAGCTCCAGACGATCGGCGCCACGACCCTCGACGAGTACAAGAAGCACTTCGAGAAGGACGCCGCGCTCGAGCGCCGCTTCCAGCCGGTCACCGTCGACGAGCCCTCGATCGCCCACACGATCAACATCCTCAAGGGCCTCAAGGACCGCTACGAGGACTTCCACAAGGTGACGATCACCGAGGACGCCATCGTCGCGGCCGCGAACCTCGCCGACCGCTACGTCTCGGACCGCTTCCTCCCGGACAAGGCCATCGACCTCCTCGACGAGGCAGGCGCCCGCCTGCGCCTCTCGGTGCTCTCCTCGCCGCCCGAGCTGCGTGAGCTCGACGACAAGATCGCGTCCGTCCGCCGCGAGAAGGAGCAGGCCGCCGAGGCCCAGGACTTCGAGAAGGCCGCGAGCCTCCGCGACGACGAGAAGCAGCTGCTCGACGAGCGCGTACGCCTCGAGAAGAAGTGGAAGGACGGCGACGTCAAGGCGTCCGGCACCGTCGACGCCGGGCTCATCGCCGAGGTGCTCGCGCAAGCCACGGGCATCCCGGTCTACAAGCTCACCGAGGAGGAGACCGCCCGCCTCGTGTTCATGGAGGACGCCCTCCACGAGCGCGTCATCGGCCAGGACGAGGCCATCAAGGCCCTCTCCAAGACGATCCGCCGCACCCGCGCCGGCCTCAAGGACCCGAACCGCCCCTCGGGGTCGTTCATCTTCGCCGGCCCCACGGGCGTCGGCAAGACCGAGCTCGCGAAGGCGCTCGCGGAGTTCCTCTTCGACGACGAGTCGGCGCTCATCTCGCTCGACATGTCGGAGTTCGGCGAGAAGCACACGGTCTCGCGCCTCTTCGGCGCTCCTCCCGGATTCGTCGGCTTCGAGGAGGGCGGCCAGCTCACCGAGAAGGTGCGTCGCAAGCCGTTCTCCGTCGTGCTCTTCGACGAGATCGAGAAGGCGCACCCGGACATCTTCAACTCGCTGCTCCAGGTGCTCGAGGAGGGCCGCCTCACCGACGGCCAGGGCCGGATCGTCGACTTCAAGAACACCGTCATCATCATGACGACGAACCTCGGCACGAAGGACATCGCGGGCGGCCCGGTCGGCTTCCAGGCCGACGGCGACACCCAGACGTCCTACGACCGCATGAAGGCGAAGGTGAACGAGGAGCTCAAGAAGCACTTCAAGCCCGAGTTCCTCAACCGCGTCGACGACACGATCGTGTTCCCGCAGCTCAGCTCGAAGGAGCTCCTGCAGATCGTGGACCTCTTCGTGAAGCGCCTCTCGGAGCGCATGCTCGACCGCGACATGACCATCGAGGTGTCGGAGGAGGCGAAGAAGCAGCTCATCAAGATCGGCTTCGACCCGGCCCTCGGCGCCCGACCGCTGCGCCGCGCGGTGCAGCACGAGGTCGAGGATCTGCTCTCGGAGGAGATCCTCCGCGGCAACCTCACCGCGGGCGACCACGTGTCGGTCGACTACGACGGCACGGAGTTCACCTTCACCACGCGAGGCCGCCTCGAGCCGGTCGGCGCGGGCGCGGGCGTCGGCTCCGGCCCCGAGGCCCCCGCGGGCGACTCGGCCGAGTAGCCCGGCTCTACGCGCGAGGGCCCTGAGACCCCACGGTCTCGGGGCCTTCGGCGTTCCCGGAGACTAGGCGGCACACTTCGCAGTGCATTCCGCGGCTTGCACTCGGCGAGCCTCGTGATCCCGCGGATCGCCGAGTTCCCCGCTCCCGCTTGGGTCCGAATCCACTGCAGGCTGTGCCGTTTCCGGGTCCGCCGGCGGTTCCGAGACGCTCGCTGTGCTCGCTCCTCGGCCGCCTCACGTGCGTCGCCTCGCCGTCGTGCTGGCCGTTCGCTCATTCGCTGGCCGACATCCGCCAGCCGTCGAGCGATCGGCCAGCGCCGGCCGCGTTCGCTGCCGATGCGGGTGTCCGCTACCGCGTTTCCGGCATCGGACGCCCGATTCGGTAGCGCATGTCTTGGAGTCCGGAGGTTTCGAGACGCTCGCCGCGCTCGCTCCTCGACCACCTCAGATCCCTCGGTCGCATCGCGAGCCGCGAACGGGCGTAGCCTCGCTCCATGACCCAGGCCGCGCCCGACCCGAACCGACCCGGCGGGCGCTTCGGCGACGCGACGCTCGGCAACCTCCTCGCCCTCGCGAGCGCGGTCGCCTACGCGGGCGTGAACGCGCTCCTGCGATCCGTCGCCCACGAGGTCGACCCCTTCGTCTCCTCGCTCCTGCGCCAGGTGCCGCTCCTGCTCGCGCTCGCGATCATGGCGATCGCGCTGCGGCCGGCCTCCATGCGCCCGAGCCATCCGGCCTTCATCGGCCCGAAGCTCGCCGGCGCCGCCTTCGTCGGCGGCATCGTCGCCCTCTTCCTCGGCAACACCCTCCTCTTCGCCGCCCTCGGCTGGGTCGGCCTCGGCATCGCGACCGCCGCGCTCACGGGCGGCAACCTCGTCACGAGCGCGATGCTGAGCTGGATCGTCCTCAAGGAGCGCCCCACCGCCGCCCAGTTCGCGGGCATCGGCCTCATGCTCGCCGGCCTCGTCTTCGCCGGCGCCTCGGCGGCGGGGACGCCGACGGAGCTCGCCCTCGCCATCCTCGGCTTCGTCTTCTCCGTGCTCACGGGCGCGAGCTACGCGATCGGCACCACGATCAACCGTCGCGCCCAGAGCGGCGGCGGCCGCTTCGTGCCCGTCCTCGGCTCGATGACGCTGGGCGCCTGCATCTCGCTCGCGCTCTGGATCGTCGTCGCGAACGGCGGCGACGCCTGGCGGCACTTCGCCGAGCTCGACGGCCGGCAGCTCTGGACGCTCCTCGGCGCCGGCGCTCTCAACGGCGTCGCGCTCGGATGCCTCACCCTCGCCGTCCGCTTCACGACGGTGACCGCGGCGATGATGCTCAACGCGCTCATGATCGTCTTCGGCGTCATCTTCGGCGTCATGTTCTTCGGCGAGCAGGCGCCGGCGCTCCTGCTGGCCTCGTGCGCGCTCATCCTCGGCGGCTGCGCCGCCGGCCAGCTGCGCCGCCGCCGCGGCTCGGCGCCGACGGTCGGGCCCGAGGCCTAGGGGCGCGGCCCTCCGCCCTCCGCCCGCCGCACCTCCGGCTTCGGCCAGCTCGCCTGGCAGGCGCCGGCGCTGGAATCCGGCCAGATTTCGGCACTCGAGCGCGCATTCGGCTCGAAGGCCGGAATCCGGTCAGGTCCCAGCGCTCGACCCCGCGACGCGACCGTCCACCCCCGCCCCGGCCCGCCCCAGCCCGCTCGGATCGCGCCTCGATACGGTCTCCGTCATGCCCGCCACCCGCACCGCCCCGACCCCCGCGGGGCTCGACCCGAGCTTCCGGAGGGTCCTCGTCATCGCGATGCTGCCGACGCTCGCGGCCTCGATCGGCATGGGGGCCGTCGTCCCGATCATCCCGAGCGCCGTGCGCGCGCTCGGCGGCGGGCTCGAGTCGGCGGCCTTCATCGCGGGCGCGGTCGTCCTCGGCGGCATCCTCGGCGACCTGCCCGCCGGCGCCCTCGTCGCGCGGATCGGCGAGCGCCGCTCCATGCTCGTCGCCGCGGTCGGCTCCATCATCGGCGTCGTCCTCGGCGCCATCGCGCCGACCGAGTGGCAGATCCTCGCCGGCGTCCTCCTCATCGGCGTCTGCTCGGCGACTTTCGCGCTCGCCCGCCACGCCTACCTCACGCTCGCCGTCCCCGTGAAGTACCGGGCCAGGACGCTCTCGACCCTCGGCGGCGTCTTCCGCGCCGGCGCCTTCGTCGGGCCCTTCATCGCGGCCGCGATCATCTCCGCGACCGGCTCGCCGCAGGCCGTGTTCTGGGCGGCGCTCGTCGCGGAGCTCGTCGCGATCGCCGTGCTCCTGCTCGCGCCGGATCCCGAGGAGATGGCCCCCGCGCCCGGCGCGGCCCTCGCGACCGAGGGTCCGGGCTCTCCGGGACGCGCGGCGACCGTCGCGAGCGCGGCGGTGGGGGAGCGGATGCCCGGAGAGGCGGCCCCGGGCGGCGCGGTCGTCGGCACGGCCGCCCCCGGCGCGCAGATCGCGGCCGAGGCGCAGGCCGCGGCGGCCTCGGCCGGGCTTGTTCCCTCTGTCACCTCCGAAGGCGCGACCTCGGCCGCCCATGGCCCGACGGATGCCGTGGCCGCGGCCGCCGAGGCCGAGGGCGTCGTCGGCCAGGCCACCCTCGACGAGGCGCAGCCCGTCCCCGGCGATCCGCGCTCGTCCGAGCTCCTCGAGGACCTCGAGGCCGAGGAACCGGGCGGCATCTTCGCCGAGATGCGCCGCTCGCGCGCCGTCCTCGCCCGCCTCGGCACGACCGTCGGCATCGTCGCGCTGCTGCGGACGGCACGCCAGGTGCTGCTGCCCGTGTGGGGCCTCTCGATCGGGATGTCGGATGCCGACGTCGCCCTCGTCATGGGCATCTCCGGCGGCCTCGACTTCGCCCTCTTCTTCGCCTCCGGCTGGATCATGGACCGCTGGGGTCGCGCCGCGAGCGGCGTCCCCGCCCTCGCCGGCCTCACGCTCGGCTTCGGGGCGCTCGCGCTCACCCACGACCTCGCGAGCGCGCAGGCGTGGTTCGTCGCCGTCGCGATCGTCATCGGGCTCGCGAACGGCATCGGGTCCGGGATCATCATGACCCTCGGGGCGGATGCGGCGCCGCCCGAGCGGCCGGCGCCCTTCCTCGCGGCATGGCACTTCATCACCGACCTCGCGACGGGCGTCGTGCCGTTCCTCGTGTCCGGCCTCGCGGCGGTGGCGGGGCTGCCGGCGGTCGCGGCCTCGCTCGCGGCGATCGGCGTCGCGGGGACGGGGCTCATGGCGTGCTACGCGCCGCGCTACGGGCCGAAGCGGGAGTAGGGGCGGGAGGCGCGGGGTGGCCACCGACCCACAGGCAACTCCGGTGGTTTCGAGGCCGCTGCGCGGCCTCCTCAACCACCTGCGATCTGGCTACAGCCGGTCGAGGTAGTCGAGCAGCACGCCCTCGCGCATGGCCCACGGGCACACGTCGAGCTCCTGGATGTCGAACATCCGCATCACCTCGAGCAGCACGACGCCGCCCGCGACGATCTGGAACGCCCGATCCGCCGTCACGCCCGGCAGCGCCGGCCGCGCGCTCGACGGCATCTGCGCGAGCCGCGGCACCCAGTCCTCGAGCTGCCACTGGCGGAGCGTGACGCGGTCGTTCGGCCCGATGCCCTCGGTCACCGACCCCGCGAGCCGCGCGAGCGAGCGCACGGTCTTCGACGTCCCCACGAACTGGTCGGCGCGATCGAGCTCGCCGAAGCGCTTCACGTGGCGTCCGAGCACGCGGTGGATGTGCGTGCGCAGCTGCTTCATCTCGTCCTCGAGGGGCGGATCGCTGCGGAGGTAGTTCACCGTCGAGCGGCCCGCGCCGAGCGGCACCGAGACGGCGTGCTCGGGGAGCTCGTCGCCGCCGACCGCGAGCTCGAGCGATCCGCCGCCGATGTCGACGAGCATGATGCGCCCGGCGGCCCAGCCGAACCAGCGGCGGACGGCGAGGAACGTCGTCGACGCCTCCTGCTCGCCGGACATGACGCGCAGCTCGATGCCGGTCTCGCGACGGATCCGCTCGAGCAGGCGCGGCCCGTTCTTCGCCTCGCGGAGCGCGCTCGTCGCGAGGGGGAGGAGCTCGTCGAGCTTCGAGCGGCGGATGACCTTCGCGGCCTCGTGCATCGCGGCCATGATCGTCTCGACGCCCTCGTCGCTGATCGAGCCGTCCGGCTGGAGGTAGCGCATGAGGCGCAGGACGCTCTTCTGGGAGGCCATCGGCACGGGGCGGGCGCCCGGATGCGCGTCGACGACGACGAGGTGGACGGTGTTCGATCCGACGTCGAGGACTCCGAGGCGCATAGGGGCGATCGTACCGCCGGGGGAGCGGGCCGCGCGCGCCGCCGGGGCACGTCATCGCGCGCCCAAGCGTCTGCCCATCGCGCGCCGCGCGGCCGCGGGCGTAGCCTGGACGGATGCATCCCGTCACCGTCCGCCGCGCCACGACGCGGGACGTCGTCGGCATCCAGGAGCTCATCCGCCCCTATGTCGAGGCGAACATCCTCCTCGGCAAGGACCTCGTCGTCCTCTACGAGGCCGTGCAGGAGTTCCGCGTCGCGGTCGCCCCGGACGGCGAGCTGCTCGGCTGCGGGGCGCTCCACGTGCTCTGGAAGGACCTCGGCGAGATCCGCACGATCGCGACGACCGGCGCCCACCGCGGCCTGGGCGTCGGCCACGCGCTCATCGAGCAGCTGAAGAGGGACGCCATCGAGCTCGGCCTCGAGCGCCTCTTCTGCCTCACCTTCGAGACCGCCTTCTTCGCGCGGCACGGCTTCGTCGCGGTCGAGGAGCAGCTCGTCGACGAGGCGACGTACCTCGAGCTGCTCCGCTCGCCGGACGTCGGCGTGCACGAGTTCCTCGACCTGCCGTGGGTGAAGCCGAACACCCTCGGCAACACCCGGATGATCTGCGAGCTGCGCCCCCGCGAGGCCTGACGCCGCTCGCCCCGGGTGCCGCCGGTGGTTTCGAGACGGCGACTGCGCCGCCTCCTCAGCCACCTCCAGTCCCGCGCGCCCCGGCCGTCCGCCCGGCCGCCGCCGCTACGGTGGCAGGCATGCCCGCCACGACCCCCCGACGCAGGCCATCCCCGGCCGTCGCGCGTCGGCGTCGGCTCGTGGCGCTCCTCGGCCTCGCCGCGATCATCGGCGTCATCGCCTGGATCGCCATCGGCGCCGGCGCGAAGCCCGAGCTCCCCAGCATCGTCGCGACCCCGACCGCCGAGCCGACCCCCACGGGCGTCACCGCCGAGGACCTCGCGCCCGGCCCCGGCGAGACCTCCGCGCCCGCCACCACCGCGCCCGCCGCCGGCCAGCCGCCCGTCACACCGCGCTGCTCCGCGCCCGCGGTCACCGTGACCGCCCACGTCGACGCGCAGAGCTACGCCCCGGGCGTCCAGCCCCAGCTCTCGCTCACGCTCGCGAACGCCGGCCAGACGCCGTGCGTCCTCGACGTCGGCACGGCGAAGCAGGTCTACACGATCACGAGCGGCTCGGACACGATCTGGGTCTCGACGCACTGCCAGACGGAGCCGATCTCGCAGCTCGCGACCCTCGCGCCCGGCCAGAGCCTCACGGCGCCCGCGATCAGCTGGGTGCGCGAGCGCTCCTCGACCGACACCTGCCAGGGCGAGCGGCCCGCGGCCGTCGGCGGCGGCGCGACGTACCAGCTCGTCGCGACCGTCGACGGGATCGCCTCGGCGCCGGTCGCGTTCACCCTCGACTAGCCCGCCCGGGCGCTCGACGGCGCACCTCCGAGCGCGTTCCGTAGACGCCCTCCGCGCACCGCGGAGCCGCGAGCTGGTCATCCGTCCATCTGAATCGATGCACGACACGCCGATCCTGGCCGCGCAGCCTCATGGGGTCGGCCTGGAAACACGCCGCGGTTCACCTGAATGTCACCGAAGCGTGATGCCGTCTCGGAGTCCCCCTCAGCGTTCCACCCCGACCACTGGAGTGTCCGTGCAGTCCTTCACCCGCGTCCTCGCCGGCGCCGGCGCCGCCTGCCTCGGCGCCGCCATGCTCGCGACCGGCCTCGCAGCGCCCGCGAACGCCGCCGTCCTCTCGCCCGCCGTCATCCAGCCGACGGCCGGCGCGACCCAGATCAACCTCGTCGGCTTCAACGACTTCCACGGCCGCATCACGACCGCCGACCTCTTCGCCTCGAACGTCCTCACGGCGCAGGCGCCGTACGGCGAGGCGGGCACGATCATCCTCGGCAACGGCGACCAGGTCGGCGCCTCGCTCTTCGAGTCGGCCATCCAGAACGACGAGCCGACGATCGACGCCCTCAACGCGCTCGGCGTCGAGTCGTACACGCAGGGCAACCACGAGTTCGACAAGGGGGCCGCCGACGCGACCGGCCGCATCGCGCCCGGGACCTCCGGCGTCGACCTCGCCGCGAACGTCACGGACGCGTCCGGCGCGCACCCCTTCGGCGAGTACGCCCTCTTCACCGTGAACGGCGTCACCGTCGCCGTCATCGGCGCCGTCACCGACGACGTCCCCTCGCTCGTCTCGCCCGACGGCATCTCCGGCTACACCTTCGAGGACCCGGTCGCCGCCGTGAACCGCGTCGCCGCCCAGCTCTCCGACGGGAACGCCGCGAACGGCGAGGCCCAGGTCATCGTGGCCTCGTACCACGAGGGCGCGCCGACGGCCGGCTCAGACCAGCTCGCGACGAACATGACGAACGCCACCTTCGCGCACCTCGTCAACGACACGTCGCCGCTCGTCGACGCGATCTACAACGCGCACACGCACATGCCGTACGCCTACGACGCCCCGATCGGCGCGACGACGCGTCCGGTCGTCCAGGCCGACGCCTACGGCGCCTCGATCGGCCAGATCGTCCTCACGGTCGACCCGGCCACCGGCAGCGTCACGGCCTCGCAGTCGTCGATCATCCCGACGCCGAAGGCCGTCCCGGCCGAGCTCGCGGCCGACCCGCGCATCCTCCAGATCCAGGCGATCATGGCCGAGGCGAAGGCCACGGCCGACGTCCTCGGCGCCCAGGTCATCGGCACGCAGACGGTCGACGCCACGCGCGCCAAGGTGTGCGACCCGGCCGTCCCGCTCACGGTCGCCGCCGACGGCACGACCTCGGGCTGCGTCGTCACGACTCAGGACGACCGCGCGAACGAGTCGAACCTCGGCGGCATCGTCGCGAACTCGATGTATGACATGGTCTCGGCCACCGGCCGCGCCGTCGACATCGCGTTCATGAACCCGGGCGGCCTCCGCGCCGACCTGCTCAACAACGACGGCCAGGTCACGTACCGCGAGGCCGCGTCGGTCCTCCCGTTCGCGAACACGCTCACGTACGCGCAGCTCACGGGCGCCGACATCAAGGCGATCCTCGAGCAGCAGTGGCAGCCGGCGACGGTCTCGCGCCCGTACCTCCAGCTCGGCATCTCGGACGGCCTCACGTACACGTACGACCCGACGCGCGCCGAGGGCGACCGGATCCTCTCGATCGCGCTCAACGGCGTCCAGCTCGACCCGGCGACGGTCTACAACGTCGTCGCGCCGAACTTCCTCACGGCCGGCGGCGACAACTTCACCGCCTTCCGGAACGCCTCGGCCGTCGCCGACACCGGCCTCGTCGATCTCGAGTCGTTCGTGAACTGGATCAAGCAGAACGGCAGCCTCCCGAACGACGACGCGCGCAACGGCGTCATCGTCCCGGCCCTCGCGGGGACGGCGGGCTACCCGTACACGGAGAGCGTCGACGCGGGCACGACGCTCACGATCGACGCGTCGAAGTTCGACCTCGCCTCGCTCGGCTTCACGCGCAACACGGCGGTCACCGCCTACATTCAGGGCGGCACGCTCGCCGCGCCGGTCGCCATCGGCACGGCGACGATCGACCCCTCGGCTCCGGACATGGCGTCGATCCTCGCGACCATCCCGGCCGACCTCGCCTCGGGCGCCTACACGGTGGTGCTCCAGTTCGACGGCTCGGACACGGTCTCGTACCTCCCGCTCCTCGTGAACGGCCCGACCCCGACGCCGACCGCTACGGCCGAGCCGACGGTCGCGCCGACCGCCGAGCCGACGACGACGGCCGGCCCGTCGATCGTCACCGTCCCGCCGACGGCTCCGGCGCAGCCGGGCCTCGCGAACACGGGTGCGGACGCGCTCCCGGGACTCGCGGGCGTCATCGGCGCGCTCGCCGCGCTCCTCGGCGGCGCGGTGCTCCTCCGCCGCCGCCAGGCCTAGCCTGAGCTGATCGAGGCCCCCGGATTCCCGCGGATCCGGGGGCCTCGTCGCGTGCGGGCCGGCATCCGCTACCGATTCGGGCGTCCGCTAGCACGATGTCGGTAGCGGACGCCCGTTTCGGTAGTGAACAGACGAAGTGCAGCGCCGATGCCGGCTCGGTCACCGGATGGCTTCGAGACGCTCGCTCCGCTCGCTCCTCAGCCGTCGGCAGGTCTGAAGGTCGGCACACTTTGCAGGACGCTGGCCGGGACCCCGCCCCGGGTGCGTCCACGATCCGCATGCTGGCGCGGACGATCTCACGGCCACCGAAGCTGACCGCGAGGATCTCCTGCAGACTGTGCCGGCCGCCTCGGGCCTCCGCGCGTCGAGGTGGCTGAGGAGCGGCCGAAGGCCGCGTCTCGAAACCACCGACACCTCAGAATCCGCAAAGAGCGCGAGATGCCCTCGTATTCGGGACATCACCCCCGTATCTGCGGATTCTGAACTGCTGACGCCCGGCCGAGGCTCCGGCTACTCGGCGAGCGCGGCCGGCGGCGCCTCGGACGCCGGCCCGCGGCTCGCGCCGCCGGGCATGAGCGCCTCGCGGAGGGCATCCGACACCGTGCCCGCCGAGGTGTCGATCGCCGTCCGGAATCCGACGCGCGCCGCCTCCTGCGCCCGCAGCTTCGCCTGCGCCACGCGCCGGATCTCGCCCGCGAGCGAGACCTCGCCGAACACGACCGCCTCGGGCCGGATCGGCCGGTTCGCGGCCGCCGAGGCGATCGCCGCCGCGATGGCGAGGTCGGCGGCGGGCTCCGCGAGCTTCACGCCCCCGACGGTCGACACGTACACGTCGCACTGGGCGAGCTTCATCCCGACCCGCCGCTCGAGCACGGCGAGGAGCATCGCGACGCGGCTCGCGTCGACGCCGTTCGTCACCCGGCGCGGGTTCGGCGCCTGGGTCGGCACGACGAGCGCCTGGATCTCCACCGGCAGCGCTCGCCGGCCCTCGAGCGCGACGGTGACGCAGGTGCCGCTCACGGGCGTCCCACGCTCGGAGAGGAACAGGCCCGAGGGGTCGGGCACCTCGCGCATCCCGGCGCCGGTCATCTCGAAGCAGCCGACCTCGTCGGTCGGGCCGAAGCGGTTCTTCAGGGTGCGCGCGAAGCGCAGGGCCGTCTGCCGGTCGCCCTCGACGTGCGCGACGACGTCGACGAGGTGCTCGAGCAGGCGCGGGCCCGCGACCTGGCCGTCCTTCGTCACGTGGCCGACGATGATGACCGGCAGGTTCCGCGACTTCGCGAGCCGGATGAGCGCCGACGCCACCTCGCGCACCTGGCTCGGCTGCCCCGCGAGCGAGTCGACCTCCGATGACGCCACCGTCTGGATCGAGTCGACGATGAGGAGCGCCGGATCGACCTGCTCGACGTGCCCGAGCAGCGTCGCGAGGTCGGTCTCCGACGCGAGGAAGAGCGTCGGGTGGAGCGCGTTCGTGCGCTCGGCCCGCAGCCGCACCTGGCTCACCGACTCCTCGGCCGAGACGTAGAGCACGCGGGCGCCCGTCGAGGCGACGCGGGACGCCGTCTCGAGCAGGAGCGTCGACTTGCCGACGCCCGGCTCGCCCGAGAAGAGGATGGCCGCGCCCGGGACGATCCCGCCGCCGAGCACGCGGTCGAGCTCGCCGATGCCGGTCGGGCGGTGGGTGACCCGCTCGATCGGGGTCTCGGTGATGGGCCGCGCCTCGTGGCCGACGGGGATCGCGGCCGGCTGCGCGCGCGAGGCGGTGCGTGACTCGAAGCGGTCGACGACGGTGCCCCAGGCCTGGCATTCGGGGCACTGGCCGAGCCACTTCAGGGAGGTCGCGCCGCACTCCGTGCACACGTACGGGGGCGTCTTCTCTCGGGGCCGGGCCATGTCTCCAGAGTAGGCTCGACCTCGGACATTCCCGGGCGCGGCCGGGCGCCGTCGGCCGCCGGATCGAGCGAGAGGGGCCGGACGATGCCGCATCGACGCCGCTGCCGGCCCGAGCTGCCGTTCCGCCGCGCGGGCGCGCACGCGGGCCTGCCGTCCGCGGCCGACGCCGGCACCTCCCGGATCGCCCCGCCCGGCTCGGCCCTCCGGCCCACCGAGCTCGCCGGCGTCCCGGTCGAGACGCCGCTCCTCGGCACGGAGGTGGGGGAGGGCGGACCGCGTCGCCGCGTGCTCGTCGCCCTCAACCCGCACTCGGGGATGGGCGCCGCCGAGCACCTCGCCGAGGCGAGGCGCCGCATCCTCGAGCGCCGCTCCATGCAGGTCGAGGCGATCGTGCCCGAGGCGGCGACCCCCGCCGAGCTCGCGGCGGCGTGCCGGGCCATCGCGCGGAGCGAGCGGCTCGACGCCGTCATCGTCCGGGGCGGCGACGGGATGGTGCAGCTCGGCGTGAGCCTCGTGGCCGGCACCGAGGTGCCGCTCGGCATCGTGCCCGCGGGCTCCGGCAACGACTTCGCGCGGGCGATGGGCATCCCGCGCCGGAACCCCGCGGATGCCATCGAGGCGATCCTCTCCGGCCTCGAGCACCCGGATGCCTCGATCCGCGCGATCGACGCCATCCGCGTCACCGTCGACGGACGCCGCGGGTGGGCCGCCAACTCGGTGAACATGGGCTTCGACGCCGAGGTGAATCGGCGCGCGAACGAGCTCACGCGACTGCGCGGGACGACGCGCTACGTCGTCGCGCTCGCGCAGTCGCTGCGGCGGCTGCGGGCCATCCCGTTCCGCATCGGGATCGACGGGGCGGAACCGGCGATCTCGAGCCACGTCCTCGTCGCGGCGATGAACGGGACGTCCGTGGGCGGCGGCATCCGGATCACGCCGGACGCCGACCTCGCCGACGGCCTCCTCGACCTCGCGATGGTGCGGCCGGTCGCGCGGAAGACGCTCGCGAGCTTCTTCCCGCTCGCGTTCGCGGGGATGCACCGGAGCCTGCCGTTCTTCGAGGAGCGGCGGGCGCGCCGGCTCGTCGTCGAGGTGCCGGCGGGCGTGCCGATCTACGCGGACGGCGAGCCGCTCGCGGTGGGCGGCCGCGTCGAGCTCGAGGTCGTGCCGGCGGCGTGGAGGTTGCTGCGCGGGACGGCGCGCGGGTAGGCAGCGGCTGGTCGATCGGTGGTTTCGAGACGCTCGCTGCGGCGCTCGCTCCTCAACCACCTGCGCGCGCGTCCCGAGCCTGAGGTGGTTGGGGAGCGGCCGCAGGCCGCCTCGAAACCACCGCCCCAGGCCATCCGACCCCCAGGCCCTCCGACACGCCCGCCGGCGCCCCCCCTCGAAACCCCGACTTGCCCCGGCATCTTCGACCTGCTTATGATGGACGACGGTGACGTGTCCGAGCGGCCGAAGGTGCGACTCTCGAAAAGTCGTGTAGGGCAACCCCCTACCGTGGGTTCAAATCCCACCGTCACCGCCACCACGAGGCCCCCGAGTTCCGCGAGATTCCGCGGGAGTCGGGGGCCTTCGTCATGCGCCCGCGGCCCTCGGCGCGCGCGTGAGCCCGTGGTCCCCTCACGCAACTGCGCGAAATGCGGGGGTCCGAGGGGGATATCCCCTCGGACCCCCGCATTTCGCGCAGTTAGGTGGGGCAGGCGCGGTAGGGAAGCGGGCGGCTAGGCCGCAGGAGCCGCGAGCCCCTTCGCGAAGCCGCGGAGATCGAAGCCCGGGTCCGCGGCCTGCTCGCGCGTGAGCCCGCCGCCGCCTGCGGCGACGAGCGCGCGGCCGGCGAGGTGGTCGGCCGGAGAGGCGATCGACTCGACGCTCGCGAGTCGCGACCCCTCGAAGGCGAAGACGCTGAACTTGCCCTCGAGATCGCCGCGGACGACGAGATCTCGGCCCTCGCCGACGATCCCCGCCGTCTGCAGCTTGAGCCCGCCCTGCACGCTCCAGAACCACGGCGTCGCGTCGTACGCCGAGCCGCGCCCCGCGATCGAGCGCGCGACGCAGCGGGCCGAGTCGCCCGCGTGCTGCACGCTCTCGACGCGGATCATCGCGCCGTCGAGGGGCGAGGGGAACACCGCGAGGTCGCCGATCGCCCGCACTCCCGGCGCGGAGGTCCGGAACTCGGCGTCGACCCGCACGCCGGACGGCTCGTCGAAGCCCGCTGCCGCGGCGAGATGGCCCGGCTCCGCGATCCCGATGCCGACGACGACGAGATCCGCGGGGAGCAGCTCGCCCGACTCGAGCCTGACGCCGGCGACGGCCTCGCCCGAGGCGTCCGCCACGAGCTCGACCGGCGTCGAGCCGAGCGCGAGCCGCGCCCCGAGCCCCTTGAGACCCGAGGCCAGGCGTGCGGCCACCGGCGCCGACGCCGAGCGCCGGAGGATCCGCCCGCTCCGCGCCACGACGGTCACGTCGAGCCCGCGAGCCGCCGCGACCGCCGCGAACTCGAGCCCGATGTACCCGGCTCCGATGACGACGGCGCGCGAGGCGGTCTCGAGCGCGTCGCGTAGCGCCGAGGCGTCCGAGGCCGTGCGGAGCGCGTGCACGCCCCTCAGCCCGGCACCCGGCCCCCCGAAGGGCCGCGCCGCCGCGCCCGTCGCGAGGACGAGCTCGTCGTACGCGATCGTCCCTGCCGAGGTGACGACCTTCCGCGCGTCGACGTCGATGCCGAGCGCCTCCACGCCGAGCCGCAGCTCGACGCCGCGATCCCCGTACCACTCGGCGCCTCGGAGCGGCAGCGGGTCGAGGCCGCCCGCCAGTCCGTCCTTCGAGAGCGGCGGGCGCTGGTACGGCAGCGCGAGATCGCGCTCGACGAGGACGATCCGGCCCTCGACGCCCTCTTCGCGCAGCGAGTCCGCCGCCTGGACGCCCGCATGGCCGGCGCCGAGGATGACGATGTCCACCGCTAGACCTGCGACTGGGGCAGCTCGACTTCGAGCTCATCGAAGTCGCGACCGGCGACGAGCTGGCAGCTCAGGCGGCTGCGCGCGGTCGCGGGCTCGGAGGTGCACTCGAGCATCTCCTCCTCGTCGTCCGAGCGCTCGGCGCCCTCGCCGAGCGGGCCGTCGACGAAGCAGTGGCAGGTGGCGCACATGAGCTGGCCGCCGCACTCGCCGACGATTCCGTCGACGGAGTGCTCGAGCGCCGCGCGCATGACCGAGGTGCCCTCGGCGACCTCGAGCGTCTCGCGCTCGCCGGAGGGATGGAGGTAGGTGATCTTGGGCATGGTGATGGTTCGTTTCTGGTGGATGGGCGCGGCCGCGTCATGGGGCGGCGCCGGATGGCTGAGGGAGGAGGCGCCGGCGGCGGGGGAAGGCCCAGGCGCTGGCACAGGCGGAGTCGCAGCCCCGCTACGCGTCCCAGACGACCGGCTGGTACGTCATCCCGCGGAACACCCAGCCGGCGACCTGCGCCTCCTGGTCCGGGTCGGGGCGAAGGTTCGGGAGCCGCTCGAACAGGCCCGGCAGCGCGACCTGCCCGACCTCGGCGCGGGCGATCCAGGCGCCGGCGCAGAAGTGGATGCCGCCGCCGAAGGCGAGGTGGGGCTTCTTCTCGCGGAAGACGTCGAACTCGCTCGCTCGCTCGAAGGCCGTCTCGTCGCGGTTCGCCGAGAGGGCGACGACGCCGAGCTTCGCGCCCGCGGGCAGCAGCACGCCGCCGAGCTCGACCTCGCGGGTCGTCTGGCGCGGGTACATCCCGATCGGGGCGATCCAGCGCACGGCCTCCTCCATGGTCTGCTTCCACAGGCTCGGGTCGGCGAGGACCTGCTCGAGCTGGTCGCGGTGCTGGAAGAGCGCGTGGAGCGCGGTGGTGAGGGCGTCGCGGGGCTCGTTGATGCCGCCGCCGATGGACATCTTGAGGTTCGCGCGCGTGTCCTCGAGGGTCACGTCGCCGTGGGCGCCGTGGACGATCTGCGAGATGAGCGACTCGTCGGGCTCGCGGCGCACGCGCTCGATCATCTCGTCGAGCGCGACATCGACCTCCTCGGAGCTGCGCTTCGCGAGCGCCCACACCTCGGGGTCGTCGGCGTAGTTGCCGGTGCCGTTGATCATCGTCTGGCTCCAGCGGATCATGTCGTCCGCCGTCGCGTTCTCGAAGCCCATGATGCGGCGGAGGTTCTCGGCGGCGTAAGGGCCGGCGAAGACGCTCACAAGGTCGACGCCGGGGCCCGCGGCGAGGAGGTCCGCCAGGTAGCGCTCGAAGGACTCCCGGAACACCGCCATCCACGTCTGGGTGATCGCCTTGGGCTTGAGCACGTTGCCGTAGCTCGCGCGCTGGACGGCGTGGGCCGGGTCGTCCCTGCGGAGCATCGAGTGGCCCATCGAGCGCTTCATGAGCGAGTCGGTCTCGTCGGCCGAGAAGGTGTCGGGGTCGTTGTCGACGCGGTGGACGTCCTCGTAGCGGGTCACGAAGAACCGCTTCGCGGCCGGGACGTAGACGACCGGGGTGTCCTCGCGGAAGCGGGCGAGGGCGGGGAACGGGTCGCGGTGCAGCTCCTCGAGCGTGACCTCCGAGACGGGGGTGCCGGGGGCGAGTTCGATGGTCATGGGCGACTCCTTCGTCGTTGGGATGAGCCTGCCAGCGACGCTTCCGCGGGATAAGCGAAGGTTTCCGAGGGATATCCTCGGTTCAGGCGATGATGCTGTCGAGGCGGGCCTCGCCGCCGCGCGACGACGCGGACGCCATGACGAGGGGAGCGGAGGCGGATGCTGAGCTTCACCCTGCGCCAGCTCGAGTACTTCGACGCCGTCGCGGAGGCCGGCTCGATCGCGGGCGCGGCGCGCGCCTGCCACGTCTCGGAGTCGACGATCGCGGCGGCCCTCGGCGAGCTCGAGCGGGCGCTCGGCGTCGCGCTGCTCGTGCGTCGCCGCGCGCACGGCGCGACCATCGCGGCCGATGGGCGCATCGCGCTCGAGCGGGCGCGGACCATCCTCGAGGCGAGCCGCGAGCTGGAGCGGATCGGCTCCGAGCAGGGGCTCGCCGGCCCGGTCTCGATCGGCGTCTACGGGCCGTTCGCGGGCACGCTGCTGCCGCGCATCCTCGCCCGCCTCGACGCCGAGCACCCCGAGGCGAGCGTGCGGATCGTCGACGACGAGCACGACGAGCTGCTCCGAGCGCTCCGCGAGGGCGAGCTCGATGTCGCGCTCGTCTACGACGTCGACCTCGGGCCGGAGCTCGCCGCGCGGCCCATCGCGACCCGGCGGCCGCACGCGCTGCTGCCAGACGGGCATCCGCTCGCCGAGCGGCGCTCGGTGCGCCTGTCCGAGCTCGCGGACGAGCCGTTCGTGCGCTTCGACTACCACCCGAGCTCGCAGAACACCGCGGCGCTCTTCGCCCGCGCGGGCATCGCGCCGCCGACGCGGCTGAGCACCCACCACTTCGAGCTCGTGCGCTCGCTCGTGGGGGAGGGGCTCGGCTGGTCGCTCGTCTACCAGGTGCCCGCGAGCGACGTGACGGAGTCGGGGCGGCCGGTGGCGGCAGTGCCGATCGAGCTCGCGGACGGCGAGCCGGGCGCCATCAGCCTCGTCGCGGCCGTCCGCTCCGGCGCCGCGGCGCGCTCGCCGCGCCTGCGCACCCTCGTCGCCATCGCCGCCGACGCCGCCCGCGCTCACCCCTAGCCGCGGCCGCTTCCGACGGCCGCGCGATGGCCCCACCGAACTGCGCGAAATACGGGGGTCCGGGGGGTATCCCCCGGACCCCCGTATTTCGCGCACTTGCGTGGCGGTGCCGCGGCGAGCTGCGCGAGGCCGGCGCGCCCGGAACGGACCGAGGGCCCGAGCGGCATCGCTCGGGCCCTCGATGCAGGGTGCTGCGGGTGCGGTCCGGAGACCGGCCGTCCTAGTGGACCGGGTTGACGCCGGCCGGCACCGGGTCGCCCGGCTTCCAGGTCTCCCACTTGCCGGAGTTCTCCATGTCCGCGCCGAGCGGGATGCCGTCGCGGTCGCGGAGGGCGATCGACCCGATGAGGCCGAGGACCGACATGCCGACGAGGTACATCGCGGCGCCGACCCAGTCGTTCTTCGTGGCCTGGAAGATCGCCTGGACGATGAGCGGGGCGAAGGCGCCGCCGATGATCGAGCCGATGGCGTAGGTGATCGAGACGCCCGAGAAGCGGATCGAGGCCGGGAAGATCTCGGCGTACCAGGCCGACAGCGGGCCATAGCAGAAGCCGAGCGGGACGCCGAGGAGGCAGGTGCCGACGACGAACCAGATCGGGTTCTCGGCGCCCATCTTCACGAGCGGGAAGAGCGCGGCCGAGCAGATCGCCATGAGGATGTAGCCGACGATGAAGACCTTCTTGGCCGACCACTTGTCGGCGAGGTACGCGCCGAAGTAGGTGAAGAACGCCCAGGAGAGCGCCGCCAGGTTCATGAACAGCGAGACCTGGCCGCCGTCCATGCCGACGACGCCGCCCTTGTCGAGCGGGGTCGACGCGTACTTGTTCACGATGCCGCCGACGAGCATGTAGCCGACGGCGTTGTCGCCCGCGAAGACGATCGCGGCGAGGATGACGAGGAGCCAGTGCTTCTTGAAGACGACGCCGATCGGGGCGGTCTCCTTCTTCGCGTACTCGGCGATCTGCTTGAAGACCGGCGACTCCTCGACCGCGCGGCGGACGATGTAGCCGATGACGATGAGGACGATCGAGAAGAGGAACGCGATGCGCCAGCCCCAGGCCGCGAACTGCTCCTTGCCGAGCGTGAGCTGGAGGACCGAGAGCATGCCCGTGGCGATGAGCATGCCGAACGGCACGCCGAGCTGCGGGAAGGCGCCGGCGCGGTTGCGCGAGCCGAGGGGAGCGGTCTCGACGGCCATGAGGATGGCGCCGCCCCACTCGCCGCCCGCCGAGATGCCCTGCATGATGCGGAGCACGAGGAGGGCGATGGCCGAGAAGGTGACCCACTCGGAGCCGGTCGGGAGGAGGCCGATGAGGGCCGTCGCCGCGCCCATGAGGATGAGCGTCGCGATGAGGACCGGCTTGCGGCCGAGCTTGTCGCCGAAGTGGCCGGCGAGGAAGGCGCCGAGCGGGCGGAAGAGGAAGGACAGGCCGATCGAGGCCATCGACACGAGGGTCGAGCCGGTCTCGCCGAGCGGCTTGAAGAAGAGCTCGTTGAAGAGCAGCGACGCCATGAAGGCGTAGATGAAGAAGTCGTACCACTCGACGGTCGTGCCGACGAGGGTCGCGGCGAGCACGCGGCGGCGCTCGGCCGGCGAGGCGACAGCCGGCGGCATCGCCGGCGCGGTCGTGGAGGTCATGAGAAGGGGGAGTCCAATCAATCGCGGGAACGGCCGCTGGCGAGTCCGATTCCTGTGCGTCGTCGCTGATCGCAGTCGGGCTCGGCGTGCCTTGGGCTCGCACGGACGCATCGTCCGCGCCTGGGAGCTTACTGGATGCGATAACCGAACGGTAGGTCTCTTTCTCGCTCGTGAGATATCTGAGGCGAAGAGGGCCGAGATCCGCGTGCTCATGCGCTCGATCCCGGGCGTCTCGAGAGCCCGCGATCCGCACGGCCGTGCGGATCGCGGGGGCTTCCGGGCAGGCCATCCTGCCCGTATCGGCCGTGCCCGATTCGTGACCGGAACGGCCCGGACTCTCCGGCCTGAGACGGAGAGTCCGTCTCGTGTCGTGTCGTGTCGTCGTGCTCGGTCGCGGCTCCGGAGGTGCCGCCGCCGGATGCCTAGTAGCTCGCGCGCTCGCCCTCGGAGGGCGCCTCGGCGCAGTAGTCGTCCGCGAACTTCTCCGCCGCGCGCGCCACGACCGCGACATCCGCGCCGACGAGCATGAAGTCGACCCCGGCCTCGAGGTAGCGCTTCGCCATCGCGGGCGCGAAGGCGTTCACGCCGACGGGCTTGCCGGCGGCCTTCACGGCCTTGATCGTCTGCTCGACCGCGGCGACGACGTCGGGGTGGTCCTGCTGCCCGAGCACGCCCATCGAGGCGGCGAGGTCGCTCGGGCCGATGAAGAGCGCGTCGACGCCGTCGACCGCGGCGATCTCGGCCGCATTCGAGACGGCCTGCGCCGTCTCGATCTGCACCGTGAGCGAGACGAGCTCGGAGGCGCGGGCGAGGTAGTCGGGCACGCGGTTCCAGCGGGCGCCGCGCGCGAGCGCCGAGCCGACGCCGCGGATGCCGCGGGGCGGGTAGTGCATCGCCGCGACGGCCTGCTCGGCTTCGGCGGCCGTGTTCACCATCGGGACGAGGAGGTTCTGCGCGCCGAGGTCGAGGTACTGCTTGATGAGCACGGCGTCGTTCACGGGCACGCGCACGACCGGGATGGTCGGGTACGGCGCCGCGGCCATGAGCTGGTGCTGGATCGACTCGAGGCCGAGCGGCGAGTGCTCGGCGTCGATCATGAGCCAGTCGAGGCCGCCGCCCGCGACGATCTCGGCCATGAGCGGCGAGCCGGAGCACACCCACATTCCCGCGAGGGCGCGGTCGCGGCCATCCGCGCGAAGGCGGTCCGCGAAGGTGGGCGGGAGCTCTACACGAAGCGGCACGAGACCGTCCCCATCCGGCCGTAGTCGCAGACGACCGAGTCGCCCTTGCCGACCCACATCGGGCGCGTGAACGAGCCGGCGAGGATGATCTCGCCCGCCTCGAGGCGCGCGCCGTGCTGCGAGAACTTGTTCGCGAGCCAGGCGACGCCCATGCCCGGGTGGTTGAGGACGCCCGCGGCGACGCCGGTCTCCTCGATCGTCTCGTTCTTGTAGAGGAGCGCCGAGACCCAGCGCAGGTCGATGTCGTCCGGGCGCATCGGGTTGCCGCCGAGCACCATGCCGCCGTAGGCCGCGTTGTCAGAGATCGTGTCGACGATCGTGCGGCCCTCGAGCTCGATGTGCGAGTTGAGGATCTCGAGCGCGGGGGTGACGTACTCGGTCGCGCGGAGCACGTCGAAGAGCGTGCAGTTCGGCCCCTCGAGCGGCTCCTTGAGCACGAAGGCGAGCTCGACCTCGATGCGGACGTTCGAGAACTGGGCGTGCTCGATGACCGCGCCGCTCTCGTAGACCGTGTCGGCGAACATCACGCCGTAGTCGGGCTCGGTGATGCCCGTCGCGGCCTGCATCGCCTTCGAGGTGAGGCCGATCTTGCGGCCGGCGAGGCGGCGGCCCTCGGCGAGCGCCTTGTCGCGCCACACGCCCTGGATCGCGTAGCTGTCCTCGACGGTCGCGTCGGGGTAGCGGGCGGTGATGCGCGGGATGATCGTCTTGTCGCGCTCGGCCGCGGCGAGCTCCGCCGCGATGGACTCGATGACTGACTGCTCAAGCATGCATGGATTCTCCCACGCGGGCGCGGTTCGGCCGGGGGCTGTGGGCGACTCCCGGCGGGACATCGCATGTCGGGCGCGGACAGGGCCGCTTCGGCGGCCATCCTGACCGGATCGATGTGAGGTTCTGTGGGAATCCCTTGACAGGCGTGGTGGAATGTGTGTGAATGGGACCAGTGGGGCCGGTCTTCGACTCCGCGCCGCCACGCGGCGGTCCGCTCGCATCGAGGCGAGGAGGTCAGCTGGGATGCTCGCCGACGAACGCCGCGCGCGCCTCATCGAGGCGCTCTCCGCCGAGGGCCGCCTCCGCGTCTCCCGCGCCGCCGTCGCCCTCGACGTCTCCGAGGAGACCGTCCGTCGCGACCTCGCCGCGCTCGAGGAGCAGGGGCTCGTCCGCCGCGTCCACGGCGGCGCCCTCCCCGCGGGCGCCCTCCGGCTCGTCGAGTCGCCCCTCGCGGAGCGGCTCGCGCAGGACGCCGAGGCGAAGTCCGCCATCGCGCGCCGCGCCCTCGAGCTCGTGCCCGCCCAGGGCTCGCTCGTGCTCGACTCCGGCTCGTCGACCCTCCGCGTCGCCGAGCTGCTCGCCGAGGAGGCGTCCGCGCGGCCCGCCGCCGAGCCCGCGCGGGAGCTGCTCGTCATCACGAACTCCGTCCCCGCCGCCGCCGTCCTCGCGGGCGTCCCGGGCATCTCGCTCGAGGTGCTCGGCGGCGCCGTGCGCGGCGTCACCCACGCCATCGCCGGCTCCGAGGCGGATGCCCGGCTCCGCGGCATCCGCGCCGACCTCGCCCTCCTCGGCGCGAACGGCCTCTCGTCCGAGCACGGCGTGAGCACGCCCGACGCCGTCGAGGCCGCGACGAAGGCCGCCATGGTCGGTGCCGCCCGGCAGCGCGCCGTCCTCGCCGACGCCTCGAAGCACGGCGCCGAGCACGTGCACCGCTTCGCCCGGCTCGACGAGCTCGACGCGCTCGTCACCGACGCCGCCCCGCCCGCCCCGCTCGCCGCCGCCCTCCGCGAGGCCGGCGTGGAGGTGCTCCTGCTGTGATCCTCGCAATCACTCCGAACCCCAGCATCGACCGCTCCGCCCGCCTCGACGGGCCGCTCGAGGTCGGCGGCGTGCTCCGCCTGCGCGAGCTCGACGACGTCGCGGCGGGGAAGGGCGTGAACGTCGCGCGGGTGCTCGCGCTCGCGGGCCTCCCCTCGATCGCGCTCGCGCCGGCGCCGCCAGGCTCGCGCTTCCTCGAGCTCGGCGCCCGGCTCGGCATCGACCTCCGGGCGACGCCCGCCGACGCCGTCCGCACGAACCTCACCGTCGTCGACGGCGAGGGGCGGACGACGAAGCTCAACGAGCCGGGCGTCCCGCTCGACGCGGCGCAGGCCGCGGCGCTCGACGCGGCCGTCGACGAGCTCGCCGCCGGCGCCGAGTGGGCCGTGCTCGCCGGATCGCTCCCGCCCGGGCTCGGCGACGACTGGCACGCCCGCACCGCGGTCCGCCTCGCCGACGTCGGCATTCCCGTCGCGATCGACACCTCGGGCGCCCCGCTCGCGGCCGTCGGGCGCGGCCCGCTGCCGGCCCTCCTCAAGCCGAACGCCCGCGAGCTGCTCGAGCTGCTCGGGCCGGACGCCCCCGCCGACGCGAGCGGCGACGCGCTCGAGGCCCTCGCGGCAGCCGGCGAACCCGCCCCGGCCGCCCGCCTCGCCGCCGCCCTCGTCGCCCGCGGTGCGGGCGCCGTGCTCCTCACCCTCGGCGGCGCCGGCGCGATCCTCGCCGAGCCGGACGGCGTCTGGTTCGCCTCGCCTCCGCCCATCCGGCCCCGGAGCACCGTCGCCGCCGGCGACAGCTCCCTCGCCGGCTACCTCATCGCCCGCACGCGGGGCCTCGGCCCCGCGGAGCGCCTCCGCATGGCCGTCGCCTGCGGATCGGCCGCCGCCGCGCTCCCCGGCAGCGGCGTGCCCGCCCCCGACGAGCTCGACCTCGAGCGCACCGTCGTCCGGCCCATCCGGGTCTGACGGCCACGACCGCGCGCCGCACAGCACTGCGCCGCTCTGCACCCCACC
The DNA here is from genome assembly GCA_910822395.1 of Pseudoclavibacter triregionum. Classification (GTDB taxonomy): domain Bacteria; phylum Actinomycetota; class Actinomycetes; order Actinomycetales; family Microbacteriaceae; genus Pseudoclavibacter; species Pseudoclavibacter triregionum. The sequence goes on along the minus strand of OU365335.1, from coordinate 564,529 downwards.
GCACTGCACCCCACCGCATCGAACTGCACCGCCTGCCTCTCCCCGCGACGACGCGGACCCCACGGAAGGAACCGACCATGACCGAACCGACCAGGCCGCTCATCGCGCCCGAGCTCGTCCGCCTCGACGCGGACCTCGGGCCGGGCAAGCGCGACGTCATCACCGCCCTCGCCGGACTCGTCGCCGCCGACGGCCGCGCCGACGCCGAGGGGCTCGCCCGCGACGCGTGGGCCCGCGAGGAGTCCGACGCGACCGGGATGGGCGACGGCATCGCCATCCCGCACGCGAAGTCGGCCGCCGTGCGCGAGCCCTCGCTCGCCTTCGCCCGGCTCGCCCCGAAGGTCGACTTCGGCGGCGGCGACGGCGGCGCCGACCTCGTCTTCATGATCGCCGCCCCGGACGGCGCGGCGGAGGAGCACCTCGCCCTACTCTCGAAGCTCGCGCGCAGCCTCGTCCACCCGGAGTTCCTCGACTCGCTCCGCTCGGCGTCGACGTCGCAGGAGATCGTCGACATCGTGGACGGCGCGATCGGCACGAAGCCCGCCGAGGCAGCCGAGGTCGCCGAGACGCCCGCGGCCTCGGCCGAGGCCGAGACCGGCGCCTCCGCGGCCGCGCCCGCCGCCGGTGCGGCCGCCGGCGCCGGCGCTGCCGGCCCCGGAACGGCCTCCTCGGCCCCCGCCCGCGTCCGCCGCATCGTCGCCGTCACGGCCTGCCCCACGGGCATCGCCCACACCTTCATGGCCGCCGATGCGCTCGAACTCGCGGGCAAGCGCCGCGACGACGTCGAGCTCCATGTCGAGCCCCAGGGGTCCTCGGGCTACCAGGCGCTCGACCCCGCGGTCATCCGCGACGCCGACGCCGTCATCCTCGCCACCGACGTGGGGGTGCGCGACCGCGCCCGCTTCGCGGGCAAGCCCGGCGTCGAGTCGGGCGTGAAGCGCGCCGTCTCGCACGCCGACGCGCTCATCGACGAGGCGCTCGCCGCCGTCGACGATCCGAGGGGCCACCGCATCGCGGGCGGCGCCGAGGCGGGCTCCGAGGCCGAGTCCGGATCGTCCGAGGGCCGGCTCGGCTGGGGCAAGCGCATCCAGCAGGCCGTCATGACCGGCGTCTCCTACATGATCCCGTTCGTCGCGGCCGGCGGCCTCCTCATCGCCCTCGGCTTCGCGCTCGGCGGCTACCAGATCGCGAACACCGCGAAGGACATCCTCGCGAACAGCAGCCTCACGAACCTCCCCGCGGACGGCGGCCTCGCCGCGTACCTCGGGGCGATCTGCTTCACGATCGGCGCGCTCGGCTTCGGCTTCCTCGTGCCCGCGCTCTCCGGCTACATCGCCTACGCCCTCGCCGGACGACCCGGCATCGCGCCAGGATTCATCGGCGGCGCGATCGCCGTCGCGCTCGGCGCCGGCTTCCTGGGCGGTCTCGTGACGGGCCTGCTCGCGGGTCTCATCGCCATGTGGCTCGCGGGGCTCAAGGCGCCGCGCTGGCTGTCGGGCCTCATGCCGGTCGTGATCATCCCGCTCGTCACGACGCTCATCGTCGGCCTGCTCATGTACCTCCTGCTCGGCGGCCCGATCGCCGCGATCATGACCGGCCTCACGAACTGGCTCAACGGCATGAACGGCGCGAGCGCGGTGCTGCTCGGCGCCATCCTCGGCCTCATGATGTGCTTCGATCTCGGCGGCCCCGTCAACAAGGCCGCGTACCTGTTCGGCACGGCCGGGCTCTCGGCCGGCACCGAGGCCTCGATGCACATCATGGCCGCGGTCATGGCCGCCGGCATGGTGCCGCCGCTCGCCCTCGCGCTCGCGACGGCCGTGCGGCCGAAGCTCTTCACCCCGGTCGAGCGCGAGAACGGCCGCGCGGCGTGGCTGCTCGGCGCCTCGTTCATCTCGGAGGGCGCCATCCCGTTCGCGGCGGCCGACCCGCTGCGCGTCATCCCCTCGATGATGGCCGGCGGCGCGGTCACCGGCGCGCTCACGATGGTCCTCAACGTGGCCCTCCGCGCCCCGCACGGCGGCCTGTTCGTGTGGTTCGCGATCGACCCGTTCTGGGGCTTCCTCGTCGCGCTCGCTGCGGGGGTGCTCGTCTCGGCCGTGCTCGTCATCGTGCTGAAGTCGCTGCGCCCCCGTCCGGCCGAGCCGGCGCACGCCGTGGCGCCGGCGCCCGCGGCGGAGCTCGCCGCGAGCGCGTAGCAGGCCGACCGCGGGCCCGGCCGGTGTGCCTCCGGGCCCGCCCGAGGGGCCGTGCGGAGATGGGATGGACGCGACGAGCGGGGGCCGAGGGATGCGCATCCCTCGGCCCCCGCTCGTCGCCGTCGCTACGCCCGGGCGCGGCGGCGCAGGATGAAGCCGGCCGCGGCGAGGCCGATGGCGGCCGCCGCGAGGGCGATGCCGGGTGCGGCATCCGCGCCCGTGGTGGCGAGGCCCGTGCCCTCAGCGGGCGTCGTGGGGACGGGCGAGGCCGGGCTCGTCGTCGCGGGGGTCGTCGGGACCGGGGCCGGGGCCGTCGAGGCCGGGGCCGTCGGAGCCGGGGCCGTCGGAGCCGGGGCCGTCGGAGCCGGGGCCGTCGAGGCCGGGGTCGTCGGAGCCGGGGCCGTCGGAGCCGGGGTCGTCGAGGCCGGGGCCGTCGGAGCCGGGGTCGTCGGAGCCGGGGTCGTCGGAGCCGGGGTCGTCGAGGCCGGGGCCGTCGGAGCCGGGGCCGTCGAGGCCGGGGTCGTCGAGGCCGGGGTCGTCGGAGCCGGCGTTGTGGGCGTCGGCGTCGGCGTCGGCGTGGGGGCGCTCTGGATGGTCAGCGTGAGGGCCGTCCGCGTCGTACGGGTCGCGTCGTCGGCGACGATGATCGTCTGCTGGTGGTCGGCGCCCGTGCTCGGGTCGCCGGGCGTGTGGACGATGAAGCTCGACAGCGAGATCGCCTTGGCGCTCGCCGCGAGCTCGTAGCTCGTCGAAGGGGCGGCATCTGAGGGCACCTGGAGGTAGAAGCGAGTGCCGACGGCGACGTTCGTGAGGTCGATCGGAGCGCCCTGCTCGTCGACCGCCGTGAGACCGCCGGGCACCGTGACGGTGGCGGAGTGCGTGCCCGCGAGGGTGTAGGGGCCGACGCGCTCGCCGGGCTTGGCGGTGCGAGGGCCGTCGAGGGCGACTTCGAGCGAGTCGGTGCCCGTGTTCTCCGGGGCCCCGACGTTTGCCGGACCGCGCAGGTACTCGTAGAGCGCCTTGATGTCGGCGGCGTCCGGGAGCGGGGCGTCGATGACCCCGGTGAGCATGCTCCCGTCCGTGTAGGCCCAGATGGCGGCCTGCGAGGCGGTGACCGCTTCGCGAGTCGACAGGTCTGCGATGCCGGAGGCCTGCTCGAGGGCGTCGAGCGACACGGCGGGGTACGTGTTGCGCGTGATCCACGAGACGTGCTCGCGCACCGAGGCGTCGGTCTTGAACGCGTTCGTCCCCGCGAAGTCGGCCCACGGTCGCAGCACGCTCCCGGCAGTGCTCCTGCCCAAGAAGACCTGGGTCTCGATGCAGTAGGACTGCGTCGTCACGGAGCCGTTGATGCGCACCTCGTAGAGCTGCGGCGAATGGCGTCCCTGCGTCGTCTCGATCGAGTAGCCGGCGATGCTGGCGCCGATGATCTCGACAGGGTCGCCTGCCGAGGCGGCCTGGGCCGACGTGGCGGGCAGCCACGCGAGCGATGCGGTCGCGAGCGCGGCCGTGGCGAGGGCGCCGAGGCGCCGACGACGAAGGGACATAAGTATACCTCGCTTTTCTGGGTACGGTTTCGCGCCGTCTTCACGATGAAGATACAGGCGGCGTCCAGCTCGGCACAAGGGGAGTCCTCCCCATTGCTCGGCGGTGCAGATGAGCTAGGGTCCGGATCGGAGGCGAGGTTGCCGGACCTCAGCAAGGGGGCAGTCGATGTCGAGCGCAGCGCGGCGCGTCGTCTTGGAAGACGAGCGCGCCACGCTCCGCCTCCGCGACGGCGGGGCGATCCGGTGGGCCCCGTCCGGCGAGCCTGCCTCGGAGGTCGCGGCTCCCGCCGTCGAGTCGCTGACGAACGCGGCCACGCGCGAAAAGGCGCTCGCTCGCCTCGCGGGGATCTGGCTCCTCGCAGCGACGGGTCGGACGGTGACCGTCGCCGCGCCGAGCCAGGGGCGGGCGCGGCTCGAATCGGCGATGCTCGCGCTCGACGGCCGCGAGCCGCTCGAGGCGCTCGCCCGAAGCGGCCTAGGGCGCCGCGATCGCGACGCCTGGCGACCGGTGCTCCTCGACGCGGCGGCATGCGATCTCCGCGCCCCGCGCCATGCCGCCGCGCTCGCGGGACCCGACCTCGGCGGAGCGCCGAGCAGCCGGTCGGGGCGCGAGATCGCGATCACGATGTTCGCGTGGCTCCTCGTCATCGCCCTCCTCGTCCCCATGGCCGGCTTCGTCGCGGAGTTCGGGAGCGACGACGGCCCCGATCTGCGGCGAGGGATCGGCGCGGTGGCCGCGTGGGTGGACTGCACACGCGGCCAATACGACGCCATCGCCGTGCTCGGCATCATCACCGCCTTCTCGGTCGGCTTCGGGATCGCCGGTGTGATCGAGCAGGCGGTACCTGACGCCGGCGGCGGAAGCGCCTCGGGCTTCGCCGGCATGCACCTCGGCGTCCAGCTGCTCGCTGGGCTCGCCGCGATGGCGCACCTCGCGCTCTCGCTTGTCGGGCTGCCCCTCGGGCGAGGCCTCAGCTTCGCCGACGTGGCGATAGGCGCGCTTGCCCTCGTCGTCGCGGCGGTCGCCGCCGGGTTCATCTGGCTCTTCGGGCTCACCTCCGGCGAGCGGGCACGTCGAGCGCGGTACGCGGAGGAGCGTGCGGCGGGGCTCGCTCGTCAGCTCCGCGCGCTCAGGAGCGTTGATCGGTCGCCCTCGCTCGCCCGCTTCGTCAAGCGGGCGTTCGTGCTCGCGGGGCTCTCCGTCCCCGCGGGGGGCGTGCTGGGCGCGATGGTGCTGAAGGGCGTGCTGCCGGGCGTGGAGCCACACGAGGCGGGTTCGACGGCGACGTCGGTGATCCTGATCGGGATGACGTGCGTGGCCTACGGCGTCATGGCGCTCGCGGCACCGGCGCCTCACCGCCCCGCGCCGACATGCTGGGATTGGGGCGGATCCGCCGCCTTCGGATTGTCGGCGACACTCGCCCCCTGGTTGGCCGTCGTTCAACTCGCGATCGTCGCGGTCGACTCGGCCCTTCCGACGTCGACGTGGGACGAGCCCACCCAGCTCGCCTGCGCCGCCCTCATCGCCGTCGGCGCCCTCGTGCTCGCTGCGATTCCGGTCGTGGCGGTGCAGGGCTGGCTCGTGCGTCAGGTGCGCGGCGGCGCGACGCTGACGCCGGGGTCGGCGCGCAAGACCGTCGCGCGCGAGCTGCGCTTCGCGCTGCGCCAGATCGCCGAGGGCGAAGCGACCCAGCGCGAAGCGCAGCGGGACGGGCGGCCGCAGGACGGCCGAGCGGCCTAGAGCGTGTTGCCGAGCTTGAAGCCCTCGGCCGTGCCGTCCTCCTTGCGCGTGTACGAGAAGCCGTCGGCGCCGATGGTCTTCTCCATCTCCGAGGCGTCCGTGCGCGCGACGACCGGCTGCGGGTTGCCGTCGAGGTCGAGGACGAGCGATGCGTCCGTGTACCAGGACGGGACGACCGGATTGCCCCACCAGTCGCGGCGCTGGTTGTCGTGGACGTCCCACGTGACGACCGGGTTGTCCGGGTCGCCCGTGTAGTAGTCCTGCGTGTAGATCTCGACGCGGTGGCCGTCCGGGTCGCGGAGGTAGAGGTAGAACGCGTTCGAGACGCCGTGGCGGCCGGGGCCGCGCTCGATGGCGTCCGACATGCGGAGCGCGCCGAGCTTGTCGCAGATGGCGAGGATGTTGTGCTTCTCGTGCGTCGAGAACGCGACGTGGTGCATGCGGGGGCCGTCGCCGCCGGTCGCGGCGGTGTCGTGGACCGTCGGCTTGCGGCGCAGCCACGCGGCGTAGACGGTGCCCTCCTGGTCCTGGATGTCCTCCGTCACGCGGAAGCCGAGGTCCTGGTAGTGGCGGACGGCGCGGGGGACGTCCGGCGTGACCTGGTTGAAGTGGTCGAGGCGGACGAGCGCGCCAGGCGTGTAGAGGTCGTAGCGCCACGCGAGACGCTCGACGTGCTCGGTCTCGTAGAAGAACTCGTAGGGGAAGCCGAGCGGGTCGGTGACGCGCACCGAGTCGCCGATGCCCTTGGTGAAGCCGTCCTTCTTGCGCTCGACGCGGCAGCCGAGCTCCTGGTACCAGGCCTCGGCCTTGTCGACGTCCTCCGGCGTGCGCACGCGGTACGAGAACACGGCGACGGCGGCGACGGGGCCCTTGCGGAGCACGAGGTTGTGGTGGATGAACTCCTCGAGCGAGCGGAGGTAGATGACCTCGTCGTCCTCCTCCGTCACGGTGAGGCCGAGCACGTTGACGTAGAACTCGCGCGACTTGGCGAGGTCGGTGACGACGAGCTCCATGTAGGCGCAGCGGAGGATGTCCGGCGCGGGGACGGACGGGGTGGGAACCGGGTTGTTCGTCTCGATCGGGGCTTCCTTCGTGACGTAGAAGCCCGACGAGGTCATCGTGCGGTCGGAGAGAGCAGACATGGTGAGCGTCCTTGCTGTGCTGGGTGGTGGGTGACGGGATCAGGGGTGCTGGGGGTCTTGGGGTGAGGGCGCGGCCTCGGGCGGGATGGCCCCGGCCGGCGCCGTCTCGGCCATCCGGGTGAGGAAGGCCTCGAGGGTGTCGAGGCGGTGCTTCCGCGCCGCGCGCTCGACCTCCTCCTGGCTCGCCGCCGACTCGATGAGCTCGAGGATGGCCACGTGCTCGGCGTGCGCGGTCGAGGCGCGTCCCGGCACGAAGCCGAGGCTCGTCTCGCGGAGGGTCTGCATGCGGGCCCATCCGCGCTCGCAGAGGTCGAGGATGTGCGAGTTCGGGCAGCGGCCGGCGAGGATCCGGTGGAAGCGCTGGTTCGCGCGGGTGAAGGCGGCCGGGTCGAAGTCGGCGAGGGCGCGGCCGAGCTCCTCGTTCGCCTCGCGGGCCTCCTCGAGGTCCTCGGGCGTGAGGTGCGGGGCCGAGAGGGCGGTCGCGTAGCCCTCGACGAGCGCGAGCGTCTGCATCGTGTCGACGTAGACGTCCGCGTCGAGGACGGCGACCTGCGCGCCGATGTTGTGGGCGTATGAGACGGATCCCTCCGCCTCGAGCATCCGCACCGCCTCGCGCACCGGCACGGGGCTCATGCCGAGCTCGCGCGCGATCTGGCCGAGGACGAGGCGGGTGCCCGGGGTGTAGGTGCCGTCGGCGATCCGGCCCCGGATGAACTCGCGCGCGCGCTGCGCCTTCGAGGCCTGGGGCTCAGCGGACTGCGCCTCCGCGGCCTCGGAGGCGCCGCCGATCGCGAGCTCGTCGGACATGGCTAGCGGCTCGCCTTCCAGGCCTCGAACTTCGCCTTCCACTCGGCGTTCGGCGGAAAGAGGCCGTCGACCTTCTCGCCGTGCTTCACCTGCTCGAAGACCCAGGAGTCCTGGAGCTCCTGCGCCTCGGCGTCGGCGATGACCTCCTCGAGGAGGGCGGGCGGGATGACGACGATGCCGTCGTCGTCGCCGATGATGACGTCGCCCGGCTGCACGGCGGTGCCGCCGCAGGCGATCGTGCCGCCGACCTCCCACGGGACGTGGCGGCGGCCGAGGACGGCCGGGTGGTTGCCGACCGAGTAGACGGGGATGTCGAGCTCGCCGACGGCGGCCGAGTCCCGCACGCCGCCGTCGGTGACGATCGCGTCGGCGCCGAGGAACTGGGCGCGCATGGCGAGGACGTCGCCGACGGTGCCGGTGCCCTTCTCGCCGCGGGCCTCCATGACGACGACATCGCCGGGCTTCACGGAGTCGATGGCCTGCTTCTGGGCATTGAAGCCGCCGCCGAACTCCTTGAAGAGGTCCTCGCGCTTGGGGATGTAGCGGAGCGTGTGGGCGAAGCCGAGGATGCGGCGGCCGGGCTTATTGCTCGTGACGCCGTCGATCGTGCAGTTCGGGATGCCGCGCTTGTTCATCTGGGCCCAGATCGTCGCGACGGCGACCGACTCGATGCGTGCGCGCATCTCGTCGTTGAGGATCGCGCGCGGGTCGGGGAGGCCGGCGGCCTCGCGCGAGCCCCACGCCTCGGCGCGCTGCTCGTCGTCGACCTTCGGCAGGGCGCCGAACGCGGCCATCTCGAACTCCGACTCGACGACCTTCGTGACGAGGCGGCCCGTCGTCGGGGCGCCGGGGGCGGTCGGGGCGTCGACCTCGACCTCGACCGTGTCGCCGGGCTGGGCGACGGACGATCCGGCCGGGGTGCCGGTGAGGATGATGTCGCCCGGCTCGAGCGTCATGAGCTGCGAGAGGTCGGCGACGAGCTGGCCGAAGGGGAAGACGAGGCCCTCGGTCGTGTCGTCCTGCTTGAGCTCGCCGTTGACCCAGGTGCGGACGCGGAGCGCCTTCGGGTCGAGGCCGGCGGCCGGGATGATCTCGGGGCCGAGCGGCGTGTAGCCGTCGCCGCCCTTGTTCTTCACGTTCGAGCCCTTGTCGGCGTGGCGGAGGTCGTAGAGGCCCCAGTCGTTCGCGGCGGTGATGCCGGAGACCTTCGACCAGCCGTCCTCGGGGGAGACGCGGCGGCACGTCTCGCCGATGATGAGCGCGATCTCGCCCTCGTAGGCGAGGAGCTCCGTGCCCTTCGGGCGCTCGATGACGTCGCCCGTGCTCGCGATGGAGGAGGCCGGCTTGATGAAGTAGCCGGGGGCCTTGGGGGAGCGGCCGCGCTGCGCGATGCGCGACGGGTAGTTGAGGTGGAGGGCGACGATCTTGCCCGGTCGGTGCTCGCCGGTCGTGAAGTCGGTCGGCATGGCGTCCTCTCGCGTCGGTGCGGGGCCGGCGGGGCGTCTCCGGGGGCTCCGGATCCGCGTCCTCGCGGCGTTATCTGGGATCATATACGATCCTGCGGCGCGCGCAAGAGGGGGGTGCTGGGAGAGTATTCCGGGCGCCTGGGCGCTGCGACGCCGACGTCCGCTCGTCAAGAGAGAACGCGAGTCGACGCGCTACGCCGGCTCGCGCCGGCGCGCCGCCGTGAACCCCCCGAGCAGGTGCACGACGATCGCGACCGCGAGGAACGCGGGCACGACGAGGGCGGTCGTCTGCAGGACCGCCGGCCACCCGCCATCCCGCGTCGGGTCGAGGAATCCGTACGGACACCAGTGCGCGAAGGCGCCGCGGATCCACGTGTACGCGAGGAAGGCGAAGGGGTAGCAGAGCCACCACAGCGGGCGGGTCCAGCGCCCGCGCACGGCCATCCGCACGACGAGCCACTCGAGCAGCGCGACGATCGGGAGGTAGCGGTGCTGGGTGAGGTTCCACCAGGGGAGGTCCCAGCTCTGCATCTCGCCGGGCTTCGCGACGAGGAGCGCGGAGATGAGGCCCGTCATGACGAGCGCGAAGGCGGCGCAGCCGCGCAGGGCATCCCACCATCTGGGCAGGCGCTCGCGGCGGACCGCGGCGCCGACGAGGGTGACGCCGCCGAGCAGCAGGCACGAGAGGTTCGTGTACTGCGAGAGCACCTCGACGGGCGTGTTCGTCGAGACGCCGAGGACGGCTCGGGCGAAGTTCGTGACGACCGCGGTGACGGTGACGAGGCCGGCGACGGCGCGGATGGCGCGGATGGCCGGGTGGTCGGGGTCGCGCCAGCTGCGGGCCGGCGCGGCGTCTCGGCGCTCGCGGTCGTCGTCGATGCGGCTCTGCACGGGGTCGAGCGTCGCTGCGGGGCCATGGGCGGGTACCGCGACTTGAAAGTGGACAGCCAGCTTTCAATATTTGTCGACCAAAATTGAATCTTGCTGGTGTGGTTTCAAGTCGTCGGAGGCATCGCATGAAGAGGTTCGAGAGCAGCCCGATCGGTGACCTCACGCCCATCAGCGGCACGGATGCGACCGGGCGCAGCTACGAGGGCCATGCCTATGTGCCGCACCCGCTCGGCGGCGTCCCCGATCTGTCCGGACGCACATGGTCGACGGTCGGCGACGCGATGCATGCGCTCGGGCGGCTGGCCCAGGCCTCGACGCTGCTGCCGAATCCGGCGATCCTCGCTCGCCCCACGCTCCGCCGCGAAGCTGAGAGCACTTCCGCACTCGAGGGGACGTTCGCTCCTCTCGAGGACATCGTCGCCGGCGACGCCGCGCTCGACGGATTCGCGGCCAGCGACGACGTCGCAGAGGTGCTCAACTACCTGCGGGCATCAGACCAGTGCATGGAGGAGCTCGCGAGCGGGAGGCGCCTGACCGTCGGCCTTCTCTCGAGCCTTCACGCGACGCTCGTCGAAGGTACGAGGGCCGACACCGCGGACGCCGGGCGAGTCCGGACTATCCAGGTCGTCGTCGGGGCCCGCGGCCGCGGCTTCGATGACGCGAGGTTCGTTCCGCCGCCGCCCGGAGTCGCCCTCGATGCGCTCCTCCGCGATCTGCTCGACTGGATGCAGGCAGAGCAGCCCGGCCTCAGCCCGGTGGTGTCCGCGGCGATGTCGCACTACCAGTTCGAGACCATCCACCCCTTCAACGACGGGAACGGCCGGCTCGGCCGGCTCCTCATCGTGGCGCACCTGCTCGCCCGCGGAGCGGTCGCGACGCCCGTGCTCTCCGTGTCGCCCTGGTTCGAGCGCCGTCGAGCGGCCTATCAGGAGGGGCTCGCCCGGGTCAGCGAGACGGGGGAGTGGGATCCCTGGGTCGCGTTCTTCGCCGAGGGGATCGAGGCCAGCGCCCAGGACACCGCCCGTCGCTTCGAGGACATGCTCGCGCTCGAGAAGGACTTCCTGGATCGCATCAGGTCGCTCGGCAGGAGGGGAGCGATCGAGCAGGTCCCCGGCCTGCTCATCGGCCAGCCCGTCGTGACGGTCAGCTGGCTTTCGAAGGAGCTCGGCGTGAGCTATCAGGCGGCGAGCAACCTCGTCCAGCCGCTCGTCGAGCTGGGAATCCTCGCGCCGATCGGGGGGACCTACCCTCAGCGGTTCAGGGCCCCGGAGGCGCTTCGGGTCATCGCCTGACGACGGGGCGGGCTGACCCCTACCGCCCCTGGATCCGCCCCCGCACCGTCTTCGGCGACTCCTGGTACGCCGCCTTGAAGACGCGCGAGAAATGCGCCGGGTCGGGGAAGCCCCATTTCATGCCGATTGCGGAAATCGGCTGAGCCAGCTCGAGCGGGTTCGTGAGCGAGAGGTAGCAGCGCTCGAGGCGGCGCGAGCGGATGTACGACGACACCGTGATGCCCTCCTCCTGGAAGAGCGCGTGGAGGTGGCGCACCGAGATGAAGTTCGCGGCGGCGATCGTCGTGGGGCCGAGGTCGGGCTCGCCGAGGTGCTCGTCGATGTGGTCGCGGATGCGCTGCATGAGCTGGCGGTGCGGATCCGCGGCGAGGCGCGCGACGTCGAGCTCGTGGGCGAAGAGCGTCTCGAGCAGGTCGATCGCGCTCTGCGCGAGCCGCACGCCGGCCGGACCCTCGAGCGCGTCGAGGTCGGCGCCCAGCGTCGCGAGAAACGGCGACACGACGCGGCCGAGGCCCTCGTCGCCGTCGAGGCGCACGGCGGTCATCTTGCCGACGAGGTCCCGCGGGATGTCGAGCTTGTCGTGCGGCATCTGGATGACCATGACGAGGAAGGGCGAGTCGAAGCTCAGCGTGTACGGGCGGCTCGTGTCGTAGATCGCGAGGTCGCCGGGCATGAGCTCGACCTCGCGGCCGTCCTGGGTGATCCGCGAGGAGCCCTCGAGCTGGAGGGAGATCTTGAAGTACTTGCGCGGCGACTGCTCGATGAGCTCGGCGGTGCGCTCGACGAGCTGCTCGTCGGCGCGGACGGACGTGAACGAGACGCCGTTCACGATCGTCTGGCTCAGCGATCCGCGGAAGCCGTCGCCGCGCGGGCTCGTCACGCGCAGCGGCACGAACGACTGCGAGACGGCGGACTGGAAGGCGGCGAGGTCGAGCCTCGGCACCTCGATCGCGGAGGTGTCCGGGGCGGGCTCTCGGGGGGTGAGCGCGGTATCGGACATGGTGTGGACCCCGAGATCGGGCCCGGGGCGCGGCCGCGGCGCGCCGTCGCGCCGTGGGGCAAGCCTACCTCGCGGCGGCGGACCGCTCGGGCCCGAGAGCGCGGTCATCCGAGCGACACGAATGGTCGGACGACCCGCACCTCGGCCCCGCCAAGGACACCGCCCCGCCGCGGATGAGGCGACGGGGCGGGAGCCTTGGGGATCGGAGCCGGGCCCGCGCGCTAGGACGTGTTGCTAAATCCATTGCAAAGCGGCGGAGAGGCAGATCCCTGCCGCCTTGCAATGGATTTAGCAACACGGCCTAAGTCTGACGCGCGACATCACCACTACCCGGATCGGTGCTGAGAGCGATGCGGAGCAGGTGCGCGAGCGTGCTCACGACGCGGGGTACCTCGTGCCCGTCTTCCGATACCCGGCCGTCAAGCGCGGGCGCGCCGGTCTCCGGTTGATGCCCAATATCGACCGCACCGAGGAGCACATCGCTGGCTTCGCGGCGACGTTGCGGGGCATACGCGATGCGGTTGGGTTCTGATGCGCCCAGAACGTGGCCCTGGCGATGCACCCTTCGCCGGGGCCGCTTCCATGTGCGCCTACTGCGAGGACGAGGCGTAGGAGGCGAACACGGCGGCGAACTGGTCCAGGCTTCGCCGGGCGATCGTCCCGTCTCCATGAGCAAGCCACGCGGTCGTCACCCCCGAAAGCGCGGCAAAGATCAACTCGGCAAGGTCGTCGGCGGGGATGGTGAACTCGACGCCGAGCTGCGTCTGGAACTGCTGGAGATGGTGAGCGATCTTGTCGCGGTAGGCACCGTGCTCCCACTGCGGCAGACCTCGTAGTTCCTCGTCGCGCAAGGCGTAGTTCGTCAGCTCTGAGAGCACGAGCTGATGCCCGGCGTCCTTCTCCAGGCTAGTCCAGTATTCGGCGAACAGGTCGCGGAATCCGTCTTCGGGGTCGGTCGTTGGGCCGAGCTTGCCCCATGCCGCCTCCAGGGGGGCGTTGAAGTCGGCTTCGATGAGGGCTGCGAAAAGCTCGTGCTTGGAGCGGAAGCAGTAGTGGAACACGCCATGGGCCATCCCCGCTTCCTGGCAGATCGCGCGCGTCGATGCGGCGGCGATCCCCTCGCGTTTCATGACCGTCATCGCCGCGTCCATGAGCAGGCGCCTGCGCACATCGGCGCTGATCTGCGGCCTCGGCTGTTTCTCCTCGGGCATGGGGTAAAACTATCACACATGCCTTGGGCGCTTGCCTTTGGCAGTTGACCAACCTATGATCGGAGGCACCGTTCCCGATGAGAGGAGACCCTGTGTCCACCGGTCCGAACACTGCTCCACCCCGTGCGACGCCCCGGTCCTGGGTGGCGCTGGGGCTGCTGACGATGCCGGTGCTCCTGATGAGCATCGACCTCACGGTCCTCGCTGTGGCCGTCCCGGAACTCAGCGAGGATTTGGCCCCGTCAGCAAGTCAGCTGCTGTGGATCGTCGACATCTACGGCATCTTCCTCGCCGGGCTGCTCATCCTGATGGGCTCGCTCGGGGACCGCATCGGGCGGCGACGGCTTCTCCTGATTGGCTCACTGCTGTTCGGTGCCGCTTCGGCGATCGCCGCGTTCTCCACCAGCCCTGAGATGCTCATCGCCGCTCGGGCCTTGCTCGGCATCGGCGGTGCGACGCTCATGCCCTCAACCCTGTCGTTGATCCGCAACATCTTCGCTGATCCTGATCAGCGCAGGCGGGCGATCTCGGTGTGGGCGGCAGCGTTCGCCGGAGGTGCCGGGCTCGGACCGGTCGTGGGTGGAGCCATCCTGGAGCACTTCGAATGGGGGGCAGTGTTCCTCATCAACTTGCCGCTGATGATCGTGCTCCTCATTGCCGGTCCATTCCTGCTTCCCGAGTCCAAGGACTCCCGCCCTGGCCGGTTCGATCTCGCCTCGGCGGCACTACTGATCGTCTCCGTGCTCGCGTTCGTCTACGGACTCAAGCACGCCGCCGAGTACGAATGGGGCTGGTCCGCCATCGCGTTCCTGGCTATCGGCATCGTAGGCGGCACCTGGTTCACGTTCCGGCAGCGACGTCTGGCCAACCCCCTGGTCGACGTCACGCTCTTTCGCTCACTGCCCTTCTCCGTGGCGGTACTGGCCAACATTGCCGGCGTGTTCGCGTTGGTCACCGTGCTGTACTTCTTCCCCCAGTACATCCAGCTCGTCCTCGAAAAGACTCCTCTGCAAGCGGGTCTGTGGGCTCTGCCTATCGCGTTCGGCGCGATCCTCGGCGCGATCCTCGCCCCGATCCTCGCTCGGAAGATCCCGATCGGCTGGCTCATCGGCATCGGCCTAATCATCGCCGCAGCCGGTTACGCGGTGCTGGCAGGCCTCGGGGTCGACGAGATGATGGCCCTGGCGTTTACCGGTGGAGCCCTGATCGGTGGCGGAGTCGGCCTGGCCGACACGCTCACCAACGATGTCATCATCGCGACCGCTCCACCCAATCGTGCCGCTGCCGTCGCGGGGATCAGCGAGACCGCATACGAGCTCGGTGGCGCTATGGGCATCGCGATCCTCGGCAGCTTCGGCACGTCCATCTACCGCGACAGGGTCGAATCCTCCGCAGCCGGCCTTCCCGAGGAAGCGGTCGATGCCGCGAAGGAGACACTCGGGGGTGCCCACATGGTTGCCGGGGAACTGCCCGGCGAGGCCGCGGGAGGGTTCATCGCGATGGTCAACGATGCCTTCACCACGGCCATGACCGACACCTTCATCGTCGGCAGCGCGATCCTGGCCGTCACCGCGATCACCGCTGTCCTCGTGCTGCGCACCCGGCGCGCCCGGAAGGACGCGCCATGAGCACCCAGCAGCCGGACACTATCCCTGTCGTCCTGGTCACGGGTGCCACTGGGGGTCTCGGTGCCGCCTTCGCCGAGTACTTCGCGAGCCGGGGATGGGCGATCGTCCTGTCTGCCCGCAACTGTGAGGCGCTGGACCGCCTCGCGCAGAAGCTCAGGGCTGACCACGGTGCACGAGTCGAGGTCGTGGCCGCAGCGCGATCGAGGAATCCACCGACACGACCCAGTCGATCTCACCCTGAAGCGACGCCCGCTTCTGCACATGGGTGAGCAGGTCCTCCCAGACGCCGTCGCTCGCCCATCGCCGGAAGTTCTTGTAGATCGTGTTCCAGCTCCCGAACCGATCGGGCAGGTCTCGCCACGCCGATCCCGTGCGGAACCGCCACGCGGTCGCCTCGACCACTGTGCGCCGATCCACCGGAGGACGGCCCCGTGTCCTCACCGGCGGGAACACGTCCCGGATCAGCTCCCAGACCTCGTCCGTGATGACATCTCGCGACACGACTCAAGGATCACCCGAAGGCCCCGAACCAGCATTTAGCAACACGGCCTAGCCGCGCGGGACGCCGAAGCGGGGGAGCGGCTCCTCGCCCGAGCTGGCGACCGAGCCCTCGCCGGAGCCGCCGCAGCACGAGCCGCCGGCGTCGGCCGAGCCGTGCCCCTTGCCGCACTGGCAGTCCGCCCCGCAGCCGCACGTGCCGTCGCCGCCCTCGGCGCAGCGGCACTCGCCCGGCTTGCAGCCGCACGCCATCGGCAGGCCCTTGCCCGAGCCCGCGGCCGAGCCGGCTGCGTCAGCCGAAGCGGCGCCGGAAGCGCCCGAGGCATCCGCCCCGGCGCCCGCCGCCTGCTCCGCGACCGCCTCGGACTGCTCCGACACCGTCACGCCGGCGCTCGGCCCCGCGTGCGTCGCCGAGAGCGCGACGTCCTCGGCGTGCTCGCCCTCGTCGATCCCGCAGCACGACGCCGCGCGCGTCGACCAGTCCGGCACGGTGAGGCCCGGGTTGCGGTCGAAGAACCCGTACGGCTTAAGCCAGAAGTGGTAGCTGTCCACCGGCATGATCGGCCAGTCCTCCGGACGCGGCAGGTGCGTCGGGCCGAAGGTGTGCCAGAGCACGATGTCGCCGCCGTCGACCGACTCCTCGTCCGAGACGTACGCGGGCAGGCCCGCGCCGCCGGCGTGCTGGTTCGGGTAGCGGCCGGCGGGCCAGCGCTCGTCGTCGTGGTACTTCGTGACCCAGGTGTGCTTCGTCGCGAACGCGGCGCGCTTCGCGACGAAGGACTCCGGGTCCGAGAGCAGCACGGGCAGGCCCTCCGAGAAGAGCTGGTACTCGGTGGGCTTGCCGACGTGGTTCTTCCGCGTCTTCGAGCCGATGTGCCAGGTGCGGCCCTTGAGGTTGTCCGCGAGGCGGCCGCCCTCGGTCTCGATGCGCGTCTTCTTCCACGTGAACGCGTTGCCGTACGGGTTGCCCTCGCCCATCGGCACCGACTCGAGGTCGACCTCGTCGACGTAGTTGTCGGGGCCGTCGATCTCGACATCGAGGCGGGCGCAGAAGAGGTGCTGGTGCACCGGCGAGAACAGGCCCGGCGCGATCTCGAGGCGGTGCGCCTCCTCGGTCCCCGGCTCCCCGGAGCCGTTGTAGACGATGCCGGTCGCCTTCGCCTCGACCTCGATCGTGCCGTCGAGGTAGAGGTACCAGTAGAAGCCGTAGTCGTAGTTGCCGACCGTCGCGAAGTACGAGATGACGAGGCGGCGCTGGCGGCGCACGTCCGGCGCGTAGCCGAGCTCGGTGTGCTTCCAGAGGATCGAGGCGTCCTCCTCGTGCATGCAGATGGCCTGCGGGATCGCCATCGGGTTGCCCTCGTCGTCGTGGGCCATGCCGTCGAAGTAGTGGATCACCCCGAGGCAGTCGCAGCCGAGCGCGAGCGAGTTCGCGTTCTTGCCGAGGTAGTACTCGCCCGCGTCGAAGTACGAGATCCAGTAGCGGTTGATCGAGGTGTCGCCGTAGGGGACGACCATCTCGGGCACCGAGCCGCGGTAGAGGAGCGGACGCGGCTCGGCGCCCTCGCCCGCGTCCGGGTCCTTCACCTGCAGCTGCGAGAGCACGAGTCCTTCGCGGGCGTTGAAGCCGACGTGGAACGAGAAGCCCGCCCACTCGACCCTCGAGCCGTCGACCGTGAACGACGGGCCCTCCGGCTGCGTGATCGAGATCGGCGTGAGGTCGGTGCGGGCGGGGCCGACGGTCGCCTCGTCGTAGCGGCCGGATCCCTCGTGCGTGGGCACGTCACCCTCGTCCTCGACTCGGATGACCTCGCCCGTGGTGAGGTTGAGCGTGACGAGCAGGCCCTCGACCGGGTGCGCCCAGGGGGAGTCGTCCTCGAAGTCCTTGAGGAAGGTGACCGAGCGCATCATGCGGCGGCCCTGCTCGTCCTCGCGGCCGAAGAAGCCCGGCGCGAGCGGGCCGATGTAGGCGAGGTCGATCTTGTCCTCGAGGCCGCGGCGCTTCATGGCGGCCTGCCACTCGGGGTTCGCGCGCACGATCTCGTCGGCGCGGAAGAACTCCTCGAGCAGGTACGGCGGCTGGCCGTAGGGGGCGACGTCCGAGGCGACGGGCGTCTCCCGCTCGATCTCGCCCGTCTTGAGGGCGACGATGTACTCGACCGACGTGCCGGTCGCGGTGTCGAGCACGACGTACTCGATGCGGCGGTCGAGCTCGTCGCCCGGCTTGAAGGCGCGGACGACGTCCTTCGGCGGCTCCACCGGCATGATGCTCGGGAAGCGGCTCGTCTCCGTGAGCTTCCCCGCGTCGGCGAGGATCCGGCGGCCCTTCGTGATCTCGTCGGGCGTGAGCATATCGAGCGGGTGGACCGGGGTCTCGATCCTCGTCACTCGCTTGCCGTGGGTGTGCGTCGTATCAGCCATGCGTGACCTCCTTGTCGCGGCGATGCCCACATCATCCGCCATCCGCGGGCGTTCCGGGAGGGGCGCAGACGGGCGTGGGCGCTGGCGGTCACGATCCCTGCGCCCCGCGTCAAGACGATTACGAGCCGGTCACCGCAGAGTGGTCGCCACGTGCAGCGCCGCACGGGCGCAGCCGTCCACTCAATGATGAGAAGGGCTCCCACTCATGAACGCACCCCGCGAAGTCATCGTCGTCGGCGCCGGCTCGGCCGGCTCCGTGGTCACGCGCCGCCTGCTCGACGCGGGCGTCAAGGTCACGCTCCTCGAGGCCGGCAAGCCGGACGAGAACCCGGCCATCCACGACCTCGGCCGCCTCGGCGAGCTCTGGCTCTCGGATGACGACTGGGGCTACTTCACCACGCCGCAGAAGAACGCCTTCCAGCGCCAGATCCACTGGCCGCGCGGCAAGGTCATGGGCGGCTCGCACTCGCTCAACGCGTCCATCTGGGTGCGCGGCGCGAACTCCGACTACGACCGCTGGGAGCAGGAGGGCGCCGAGGGCTGGTCGTGGAACGATGTGAAGCCGTACTTCGAGAAGGCCGAGCACTGGATGGGCGACCCCCGCGATGGCCGCGGCGCCGAGGGCCTCCAGGACGTCTCCGCCGACGACTACGACCGCATGGAGATCTTCGAGTCGATCCACGAGGCCTGCCAGCAGGCCGGCATCCCGAAGAACGACCGCTACAACGACGGCGAGGTCGAGGGCGTCTCGTGGATGGAGCTCACCACCCGGGGCAAGCAGCGCCTCTCGAGCTACCGCGCGTACCTCCACGACCGCATCGACGACCAGCACCTCACGGCGGTCACGGGCGCCTGGGTCACGCGCCTCATCGTCGAGGACGGCAAGGTCGTCGGCGTCGAGGCCGACGTCGACGGCGAGGAGAAGGAGTACCGCGCGGACGAGGTCATCCTCTGCGCCGGCGCGCTCGACACCCCGCGCATCCTCCTCCACTCCGGCATCGGGCCGAAGGACCACCTCGACGAGGTCGGCATCGAGGTGAAGCACGAGCTCAAGGGCGTCGGCGAGAACCTCCACGACCACCTCCTCGTGCCGGTCGTCTTCGAGGCGACGGCGAAGCAGATGGAGGAGCGCCGCGAGAACCAGCCCGTCGCGCAGGTCCACTCGTGGACGACGTTCCGCGAGGGCTGCGAGGCGCCAGACACGCAGCCGATCTACTTCTCGGTGCCGATGGTGCCGCCGGGGACGGACGTCCCGGCGAACTCCTTCACCCTCCAGGCCGGCATGGTGCGCCCCAACTCGCGCGGCACCTTCCGCCTCGCCTCGAGCGACCCGAAGGAGAAGGCGCTCATGGACCCGAACATCTTCGACAAGCAGGAGGACGTCGACTCGCTCATGGCCTCCATCAAGCAGATGCGCGAGATCGGCCGCCAGGCCGCGCTCGTCGAGGGCTGGGGAGCGCGCGAGGTCCTGCCGGGCGAGGACGTCCAGTCGGACGAGGACCTCGACCGCTACATGCGCGAGTGGGTGACGACGTACCACCACCAGGTCGGCACCTGCAAGATGGGTCCCGACTCGGACGAGCTCGCCGTCGTCTGCCCGAAGACCCTCAAGGTGCACGGCCTCGAGGGCGTCCGCGTCGCAGACGTCTCGATCATGCCGAGCGTCCCCTCGGGCAACACGAACGCGCCGTCGATCATGATCGGCGAGCGCGCCGCCGACAAGATCCTCGGCGAGTAGCCGGATCGTCCGGGCGGCTGCGCCCGGGCACGGCAGGGCGGTCGGGAGCCACGCGCTCCCGGCCACCCTTCGTCGTGCCCGGACGCGTCCCCGAGGGGTCGCTTGCGGGATGCCTCCAAGCGACGTTCCGATCATCGCGCACTCCACGCCCGCAGCTGCGGGCACGTGTCAGACCGCGCACTCAGGGGACTCCCAGGGGGCTGATACTGGGCAGAACGGCATGCGCGCGCCGTCGCGTCGCCGCCGCCGCCGCCACGATCGTCGGCACGACGATCGAGTGGTGCGACTTCTTCATCTACGCGAACGCCGCCGCGCTCGTGTTCAACGACCTCTTCTTCTTGCCTGCTCGCCGTCGGCCTCGGCCTCACCTACGGCCCGCAGGCCGCCTGGTGCGTGGAGACCTTCCCCGCGTCGGTCCGCACCTCGGGCGTCTCGATCTCGTACGCGATCGGCGCCATCCTCGGCGGCGCCTTCGCCCCGACGATCGCTGCCTGGCTCGTCGACGTCTTCGGCTCGACGCTCGCCGTGTCCATGTACCTGCTGCTCATGTCGGTCGTCGGCCTCGCGGCGACGCTCATCCTCCGCGACCGCCAGGGGATCCCGCTCGGCGTCGAGTTCGAGGAGTCGGGCGAGTACCGCGCCTTCGACCCCGCGCGCCGCGACGACGCCGCGACGCACGAGGCGCTCGAGCCCTCGTCGATCAAGTAGCGCGGCGCTCGGACGGCGCAGACGGCTCCGGGGCCGCGACGGGATGACCTCCCGCCGCGGCCCCGGGGCCGTTCCGCCTCTGCCCCCGCGGCGCCGCCGACAGCCTCCGGGCGACGGGCGGGCATCGCTCGTGCGCTCGTGGGCAAGCGCCCCGCGCCCCGTCGCTACCCGGCCGCTCGATCGGCGGCAGACAATCGAGCAACCGCGCGGGCAATGGGGCCCGCGCGCTCGAGGAGGACCCATGAGCACCGCATCCGCTGCCCCGGCCGCGGCCCGCACCGCCCCCGCCGCCGCCGGAACCGGCGACGGCGACGGCCGCCGCCGGCTCGGCACCCTCTCCATCGCCTTCATGATCATCGCGGCGTCCGCGCCGCTCACCACGCTCGCGGGCGGCGTCCCGACGAGCTTCGCCGTCTCGGAGTCGCTCGGCGTCCCCGCCGGCTACCTGCTGCTCGCCGCGATCCTGCTGCTCTTCGCCGTCGGCTACGCAGCGATGAGCCGCTTCATCACGAACGCCGGCGCCTTCTACGCCTACGTCGCGCAGGGCCTCTCGCGCTCGCTCGGCATCGGCGCCTCGCTCTCCGCGCTCGTCGCCTACAACGCCATGCAGATCGGCATCGCCGCGATGTTCGGCTTCTCGATCTCCGACTTCCTCTCCACCCGATTCGGGATCGACACCCCGTGGTGGCTCTGGGTGCTCGTCGGCATCGTCGTCGTCGGCATCATGGGCGTCCTCCGCGTCGACCTCTCCGCGAAGGTGCTCGCCGTGCTCGTCGCGGGCGAGTTCCTCATCGTCATCATCACGGACATCCTCGGCTTCATGGCGGCCCCGGAGGGCGTGAGCGCCGAGGGCCTCTCGCCGGGCGCGCTCTTCGCCCCCGGCCTCGGCGCCGTCCTCGCCTTCGGCGTCGCGGCGTTCATGGGCTTCGAGCAGGCCGCCATCTACGTCGAGGAGGCGAAGGAGCCGGAGAAGACGATCCCGCGCGCGACGTACATCGCCGTCATCGTCGCGGGCCTCTTCTACGCCTCCAGCTCGTGGGCGCTCGAGGTCGGCGTCGGCGCCTCGCAGATCATCCCGCAGAGCCAGGATCTCGGCCCCGGCATCGTGTTCGCCTTCCTCGGCGAGCGCGCGGGCGAGCTCATCACCGACCTCGCGCAGGTGCTCTTCATCACGAGCCTCTTCGCCGCCATGCTCGCCTTCCACAACGCCGTCGCGCGCTACTTCTTCTCGCTCGGCCGCGAGGGCGTGCTGCCCCGCTGGCTCGGCTCGGTGCGCGGCGAGCACCGCGCGCCGTGGGCCGGCTCGGTCACGCAGTCGATCATCGCGCTGCTCGTCCTCGCCGGCTTCGCGATCGCGGGCGCGGGCTCGGACGACCCGCTCTACCCCGTCCTCACGATGTTCACGTGGCTCGTGAACACGGGCGCCTTCGGCCTCGTCATGCTCATGGCGATCGTCGCGGCGGCCGTCGTCGGGTTCTTTCTCAAGGACCACCGCGGCGTCGGCGCCTTCCAGCGCCTCATCGCGCCGGCCATCTCGGTGCTCACGCTCGGCACCGTGTTCGTGCTCATCCTCATGAACTGGGACATGCTGCTCGGCCAGACGGAGTCGAACGCGCTCACCTTCCTGCTGCCGGCGCTCGTCATCGTGCCCGGCATCATCGGGGCGATCTGGGGCATGATGCTCCGCTCGTCGAAGCCGGAGCTCTACGAGAAGATCGGCCACAACATGGTCGAGGCGCCGGAGCTCGAGGTCTTCGACGACCCGGCGATCCACCACCACTGACGCTCGCGGCCGTGAGGCTCGGCGGTAGCGGACGCGCGTCTCATGCAAGCCCATCCCGCCGCAGGAGCGACGCCCGCAGCGCGAAGTGGAGGTCAGCACGGCGCAGTGGCGTGCGCCAATCGGCGCCGAGGAGGCGGTCGACGCGCTCGAGCCGCTATCGCACCGTGCTGGGATGGATGTGGAGCCTCGCGGCCGCCTCCGCCGCGCTCGAGGTCTCGAGGGCGGCGAGCAGCGCCGCCTCGAGCCGGGTGCCCCGCGCACGGTCGTTCTCGAGGACCGGCCCGAGCGCCTCGGCGACTGCCGCCTCGATGGCCTCGGGCATAGCGCCGGCGAGGAGGGCGCCCGCGGGGCCGAGGCGACTGCGCGTCGCGAAGCCCGAGGTCCAGCCGAGCGCCGTAGCCGACGCCTGCACGCGCTCGGCGAGGCGATGGGCCTCGGCAAGGCCGGCCGCGCCCGGCGCGTCGCGCCCGGAGCGGTGGCCGAGGCCGATGACGGCCGGAACGCCGCGCGCCGCGAGCGCTTCGTGAAGCGCGCGGCCGGCCCGCTGCATCCTCGCCTCGGCGTCCCCCTCCGCGAAGCGGCCGTCGACCGCGAGCACGATGCACGTGTGGCCCGAATGCGGGGCGATGATCGCGCCCTGGCCGAGCCACAGCTCGCGCCCCACGGCGATCGCGAGCTGCCGAGTGGGCGCGGGGGCCGCCGTCACGAGCGTCACGACGTCCGCGGTGGAGCCGATGCCGAAGGCGCGCAGCTCGCCGTCGAGCGCCGCCGGGTCTCGTCCCGGCGCGTGGGTGAGGAGATCCGTCAAGATGGAGGTCTGCTGGCGCGACTCCGCCTCGACGAGCGCGCCGGTGAGGCGCTCGTCGAGTCCGAGCAGGCGGTGCAGGCTGTCCGCAGCCGCGGCGGTCGCCCGGGGATCGGCTCGCCATCAGGCGCGAGGCAGCGCGGCGGGGGGAGCCTTGCCCTCACTCCCCGCCTCCGACCCCGCGGGCCCGCGGGGCTCGACCCGTGCAGATGGGCACGGGTCCCCATTGGCTTGGCGCGGCTGTCGGGCTAGCGTACGCGGAGTGCGCTCGTCGGTAGGCGACGGGACGCCGGGAGGTCATCGTGGCTGCAGGGATGGTCGGTGCTGACACCGAGGAGCTTCGCGCGCTCGGCGATCGCTTCGCCGAGCGCGCCGAGACGGCGGATGGCGGCCGATCCGGGACGCTGACCGCGGTGCGCGAGGTGCGCTGGGAGGGCCCGGACGCCGACGCGTTTCGCGCGGCCTTCGAGGATCGCGTCGCGGCCGCGCTCGAGGCCCTGGCGGAGCGTCTCGAGTGCGCGGCCGATGAGCTCGACGCCCAGGCACAGGCGCAGGACGAGGCGAGTCTGGGCCACGCGGCGATCGCGGGCCTCCCCGGCGGCCCGATGTTCGAGCACGGAGGCGGATCAGGCGGCGGATCCGGCGGTGGTGGTGGCGGATCGTGGGGCGGTGGCGCGCCGCAGGGTCCGCCCGGCGCACCGGACCCGCCCGACATGGACGAGGTCTCCGACTTCACCTACGACAAGGTCGTCGAGTGGATCGCGTCCGACGACTACCAGGCCATCTACTCGACCGCTCGGCAGAACCCCTGGCTCTTCAACCGAGTGCTCAACGCCGCGATCCGCGCGCGAAGCGGCGACCCGGGAGGCATCGCGGAGATGGCGCTCTACGCGCTCATCGCACCGGACATGTGCGCTGCGGCGTACATGCTCTACGACAACATGACCACGAACTCCGCCTGGGACCTCAAGCCGTACCTCGCCGAGGAGTACGGCCAACCGCTCTCGGAGGGTCCCTTCGACACGAGCGACGCGGACGGCAACGTGACCCGGTCCGACGCCTTCGGGAACGTGGCCTACGGGATGATGCTCGCCCACCTGGGCGTGGATGAGGAGACCGCGCTGCGGGCCGCCAACGCGGGCGGCGATGCCGGCATCGGCAGCGATCCGCTCGACGACGCCGCCGTGCGCAAGGGGTACGAGATCTACGGCGACCATCCCGCCGGCATGACCCAGGAGGAGTTCCAGCAGGAGATGGACGATGCGCAGCTCCCGAAGTAGACGGCTGGCCCTGGTCGTCCTGGGCCCGGTCGCGCTCGCGCCCGCGCTCGCGCTCGCCGGCTGCGCACCCAGCCCCTCCATCGAGCCTCCGATTCGGTGGTCCGCGGGACCGCAGCTCGTCTACGGCGATGACGCGGTGCCGGCCGAGGTGGCCGCCATCGGAGACGTCTCGATCGAGCTCGACGAGGGCGGCGTCGGCGCCGTGTCGGGCGCCCCCCTCGGCGACCTGGCCGCGCGCCCCGACGGCACCATCTGCGTCGAGCCAGCCGCGGACGGAGCGTTCACGGGCGAGATCGCATGGCGCGTGCGCAGCGAGCGAAGCATCGAGGTGGCGGGCGCGGGCGGCTCGATGCTCCTCACGAGCGCCCCCGGCCGGTTCGATCCCGACTGGTCCGAGGTCCGCATCTTCCCCTGCGGCGTCGAGCGGGCGTACTGGCGCATCGGCATCGCCTGCGGCTCGCTGGGCGCGACCCTGGACGAGCGGCTCGGGATCCGGCCCTGCGCGGACTGAGACCTGCTCGCTCGTGCGCTCGCACAGCGCCGAGCCGCTGATGGGCGCCGCCGGCCAGTGCGCGTCGGCCCGTGCGGGGCTAGCCTGATCCACACCCAGGACCATCGGCGCCGCGCTCGATGCTCCCCAGCCTGAAGGAGATCACCATGACGTATCCCACCGAGGCCGAGCTCCTCGCCAAGGTCCCCACGCAGCTCTTCATCGGCGGCGAGTGGGTCGACGGCGACGAGGCCCCCTTCGCCGTGAACGACCCCGCCACGGGCAAGGAGCTCGTGAAGATCGCGAACGCCACCCCCGAGCAGGGCATCAAGGCCCTCGACGCCGCCGTCGAGGCCCAGGAGGAGTTCGCCCGCATGCCCGCGCGCCAGCGCGGCGAGATCCTTCGCAAGGCGTGGGAGATCCTCATGGAGCGCCGCGACGAGATGGCCCTCCTGATGACCATCGAGATGGGCAAGCCCCTCGCCGAGGCGCAGGGCGAGGTGAACTACGGCGGCGAGTTCCTCCGCTGGTTCTCCGAGGAGGCCGTCCGCGTCCACGGCCGCTACATGCCGACGCCCGAGGGCACCGGCCAGATGATCGTCTCGAAGCACCCGGTCGGCCCCTGCTTCCTCATCACCCCGTGGAACTTCCCGCTCGCCATGGCGACCCGCAAGATCGCCCCGGCGATCGCCGCCGGCTGCACCTGCGTCGTGAAGCCCGCCTCGCTCACGCCGCTCACGACCCTCTACATGGTGAAGATCCTCGAGGAGGCCGGCCTCCCGAAGGGCGTCGTCAACGTCATCACGACGCGCAACACGGGCGGCGTCTCCTCGCCGATCATCGCCGACCGCCGCCTGCGCAAGCTCTCCTTCACGGGCTCGACGGGCGTCGGCCAGAAGCTCATGCAGGAGGCCACGCAGAACGTGCTCCGCACCTCGATGGAGCTCGGCGGCAACGCCCCGTTCGTCGTCTTCGAGGACGCCGACCTCGACCAGGCGGTCGAGGGCGTGCTCGCCGCGAAGTTCCGCAACATCGGCCAGGCCTGCACGGCCGCGAACCGCATCCTCGTGCAGTCGTCGATCGCCGACGAGTTCTCGAAGCGCGTCGCCGAGAGGGTCGCCTCCTACAAGGTCGGCCGCGGCACCGAGGAGGGCGTCGTCATCGGCCCGCTCGTCGAGGACAAGGCCGTCGACAAGGTCGCCGAGCTCGTCGACGACGCCGTGCAGCACGGCGCCGAGGTCGTCACGGGCGGCAAGCGCATCGACGGCGACGGCTCGTTCTACGAGGCGACCGTCCTCACGGGCATCACGGAGGACGCGAAGATCTTCAGGGAGGAGATCTTCGGCCCGGTCCTCCCGATCATCACCTTCGCCGACGAGGACGAGGCCGTCCGCCTCGCCAACGACACGGAGTACGGCCTCATGTCGTACGTCTACACGAAGGACTTCGCCCGCGGCCAGCGCATGATCGACCGCCTCGAGACGGGCATGATGGGCCTCAACGTGGGCGTCCTCTCGAACGCCGCGGCGCCCTTCGGCGGCGTGAAGATGTCGGGCATCGGCCGCGAGGGCTCCTTCGAGGGCATCGAGGAGTACCTCTACACGAAGTACACGCTCACGCCGAACCCCTACAAGTAGGCGGATCGCGTCGCAGCGCGCGCTCGAAGGGCCCCGGTCTCGCGACCGGGGCCCTTCCGCGTTCCCGGCCTCCGCCGGCGCCGCAAAGTGGCCCCAAGTTGCTGTTCGGGAGCCTCCCGAACAGCAACTTGGGGCCAGTCTGGGGCGGGGCGTCAGGCGGTGGGCGCCGGGGCGGGGGCGACGACGCGCTTCTCGTGCTCGCCGAACCAGGTCTCGTAGAAGAGCCAGAAGTTGCGGTTGCCGAAGGCCGAGCAGGCGTCGCCGTCGGGGGTCGCGGGGTCGAGCGCGGCGGCGTTCGGCACGTACGGCGTGTAGTTGTAGAGCCCCGCGGTCGCCTGGTTCTCGACGTAGACCGTCGCCGTGCCGCATTCAGGGGCGTTCGGGTGGTACGCGATCTGGTTCTCGCGGCCGGCGATGACGTCGTAGTCCCACGGCTCGAGGCGGTAGCGCTGGAACTGCGCGGCCGCGTAGTAGACCTGGTTCGCGAAGCCGCCGTACTCCGGATCGCACCAGCCCGGGCGGCTCGGATCGTCGGGGCAGAAGTACCCCATGGCCCGGTCGTAGCGCTGCGGGTCGGGGTCGGCGTTCGAGACGAGCGACTGCTCCTTCTCGAGCATGACGAGGAGCACGCGCTCGCTGATGTCGCAGGCCTTCCCGACGTCCGCGATGACCTGCGCGGCCGTCGCGCCGGGCCGCGGGGCGACGCGATCGCAGCGCTCGGTCTCCGGGTACTCGGGCAGGTCGACGACGACGTCGCGCAGGCACGCGCCGCCCTCGCCACAGCTCGAGACCTTCGACTCGAGGAAGCGCTGGATCTCCTCGGCGCTCATCGTGCCGCCGGCGAAGAACTCGCGGTCCTCGATGATCCGGCCGGCCTGGAAGCCCTCGGCGTCCTCGCGCCGCTGCTCGGCGATCCACGCCCCGAGCGCGACGAGGATGAGGATGCCGACGAGCCCGCCCGCGAGCGTGCCGAGGGCGCGGCGGCGGCGCTGGGCCTTCGTGAGCGGGCCGGAGGGCGCGAGCAGCTCGCCGAGGCGGTCGAGGAGGCGGGTGATGGGGGAGGCGCCAGAGGCTCCCGAGGTGCGCGAGCGGGACGAGGAGCGGCCGGATGCCTTGCGGGACGACGCCCGCGACGCGGCCGGCTTCCGCGCGGCGGCCGGCTTCCGACGGCGCGTGCTCGACGACGAGGAGCCCGAGCCGGAGCCCGCGCTCGTCGGCGTCGAGCGCGACGTCCCCGGACGTCGCGGGCGGCGGGAGCTCATCGGCCCCGCTCGGAGGCGGGGGCCGCGACCAGGTCATCCGCCGACGTCGATGCGGTGCCGCCCGTGACGAGCGCCGAGCGCGTCGCCTGGAGGTACGTGCGCCCGTAGCGCTGCGAGGGCTCGAGCACGGCGCCCTCGGCCCACTCGTTCCACGCGTTCACGATGACGATCCGGTGCTCGGGATCGCGATCGGCGACGGCCTCGGCGGCCGCCCGCAGCCAGCGGCGGAAGGTGTACGGGTTCGAGCCGACCCACACATCGGCGTCGAGGTGGCGGCGGGCCGTGTTGTCGAAGTTCGCCATCGCGCCGGGATAGTCGTTCGCCGGGAAGCCCTCCGCGTAGCGGCGCTCGGCGTCGCGGGCCATGGCGCCGTAGTCGTAGAGGTTGCCGCGGAAGCCGAGGTCGAGCTCGAGGCCCGAGCGGTTCGCCGGCGCGCGGAGGTGGTTGTGCGGCGGGAAGGCGACGAAGCCCTGCATGCCGGCCGCCTCGTACGACGACTGGAGCCCGTCGAAGCCCGCGCCGACGTCCACGGCGACGAGGTGCAGCTCGCCGACGCCCTCCTCGCGGGCGCGGCGCCGCCAGTGCTCGAGCACGCGCGGGTAGTCGGGGATCTGCGCGATCCGGTAGACGGCGAGCAGCGCCTCGCCGTCGACGCGGAGGTAGCGCGGGTCCTTGAGCAGGTGCATGACGTCGTCGATGAACTGCTCGGCCGGCACGCGCTCGTATTCCTGCGCGATGAGGACGTGCTGCTCGGCGCCGTCCCAGCGGCGCGTCCAGTTCTCGTTCGCCCACATGATCGCGAAGGGCTGCTCGAGCCCGCTCGCGGCGAGGCGCTCGATGGGGAGGTCCATGAGCCGCGTGCCCGAGAACCAGTAGTAGTAGTACATGAAGCCCGCCAGGCCGGCGCGCTCGGCGAGGGCGGCCTGCCGCTCGCGCACCTCGTCGAGGCGGAGATCCGTGAACCCGAGGTCGCTCGGCAGGAGCGGCTGCGCGTGGCCCGTGAAGAGCGGGCGGGCCTTCGCGACATTCGTCCACTCGGTGAAGCCCTCGCCCCACCACGCGTCGTTCTCGTCGAAGGGGTGGAACTGGGGGAGGTAGTAGGCGACGGCGCGGGCGATGGGCTCGGGGGCGGCGAGGCGCGCGGCGAGGGCATCCGCATCGACGTGTGCGGATGTCTTGCCCGCGGCCTCTGCAGCCTCCGAGCTGCCGTCCGCCAGCTCGCTTCGCTCCGCGACGCGGAAGCCCGCCTCCTCGGCGACGATCCCGAGCAGCCGCTCGATGCCGTGCGCGGTCGTCGCGTCGATCTGGCCGGCCTCGTCCTCGAAGTCGCCCTCCTCGAGCTCGAGCGCGCGCAGGCCCTGGAGGAGGAACCCGCGGATCCAGTACATCGAGCCGCTCGCGAAGCGGAGCGCGCCCGGGGCGAGGCGCAGCTCGAGGCGGCGCAGCAGCTCGCGGACGATCCGCTCGTCGCCGCCCCACTGCTCGGGGCCGCAGATCGAGCCGTCCGCCGTGACGATGCCGAGCGAGGGATCGTCGAGCATCGATGCGAGAATGCCGGCGACGTTCGCCTCCGAGCCGAGGAGGTCGCGGAGGAAGCCGTCCTTCCACTCCTCGCCCGTGCCCGCGAGCTCGTGGCCCTCGCGCCAGGCGCTGCGCTTCGTGTGCACCTTGAGCACGAGGTCGTAGGGGTCGAGGAGGCCTGCGTTCACGAGCTGGGCGAGCGGCCAGAGATCGCGGCCGCGGTTCTCGACCGGCAGCACGCGATGGCTGCGGCAGCGGGTGCGCTCGAGGCCCGAGAGGTCGAGCTCGGCGTCGGCAGAGGTCGTCACGAGGAGGTCGAAGTCGACCGGGATCGTCGCGAGCTGCGCGACGAGCTCGGTCACGAGCTCCGGGTAGTGGGCGTGGAGGACGACGCCGATGGGGGCCGGGTCGGCGAGCGGCGGGAACTCGACCCGCCACGACGCCGGATGGCCGACGAAGACGGTCCCCTCGCGGCGGCGGCGGTGCGCCTTGAGCGCGCAGATCGGCGCGCCCGGGTCATCCCGCTCGGCGGGCCCGGAGGCGATGCGGCGCCCGAGCGCCATCCGCGCCGCGTCGATGCGGCGGACGAGGCCGGCCTTCGTGATCTTCCGCATGCCTGCTTCCGGGGCTGGGGCCCTTCGGGCCGCGTGGACGCCGCCAGTGTAACGACGGACCCTCGCCGGGCTCAGCGCCCGCGCCGCCCGAGCATGAGGTCGCCGAGGGCCGCGACGACGGCGCGGTGCTCGAGGCGGCGCCGCGGCGAGACGGCGGTGCGGACGGCGCGGAGCGCGGTGCGGGCGACCGCCTCGGCCGCCATCCGCGGGCCCCCGTGGCGCGCCGCGACGAGCACGCGGTTGCGGGCGTTCCAGCGCAGGAAGCGGGCCGAGGCGCCGCCGGAGCTCGCGGCGTGGTCGTGCACGACGACCGCGTCGGCGACGTAGCGGATGCCCCAGCCCGCGCGGCGCAGGCGCCAGGAGAGGTCCGTGTCCTCGTAGTACATGAAGAGGCGCTCGTCGAAGACGCCGACCTCGTCGAGCGCGCGGCGGCGGAGCATCGCGGCGCCGCCGCAGAAGCCGAACACCTCGTCGGGGGAGTCGGGGGCGCCGGGCCCCTCGGCGGGCGCGAGCCAGTCGCGGTCGCCGCCGTTGCCGGAGGCGTCGACGACGTTGCCGGTCGAGTTGATGCGCTCGACCCCGCGGGCCTCGTCCTCGACGAAGGCGCGGCCGGCGCCGTCGCGGAGCACGGTCGCGCCGGACTCCGTCGCGCGCTCGACCTCGGCGGGGGTCGCCTCGCGCCAGCGCCCGCGGAGGAGGATGCGGCCGGTCGCGGCGCCGAGGCGGCGGCCATCCGGCCCCTCGAAGGCGTCGGCGAGCGCGCGGAGGAAGCCGGGGCGGGCCTCGGCGTCGTTGTTGAGGAGGGCGAGGAGCTCGGCGTTCGAGGCGCGGATGCCCGCGTTCACGCCGCCGCCGAAGCCGAGGTTGCGGGGGAGCGCCACGATGCGCACGCGCGAGCTGCCGCCGAACTCGGCCTCGAGGGCGTCCGCCGAGCCGTCGGTCGAGCCGTTGTCGACGACGACGAGCTGCGCATCGAGCTGGCGCGCCTCCGGCAGGAGCGAGCGGACGGCGCGGGCCGTGAGCTCGGGCGCGTTCCAGTTCACGATGATCGCGGCGATCGAGGGCACGGCGTCCTCCTCGGGCGCGGGGCCGCGCCGGGCTGCGGCGGCGGAATGGCCGCGTCGGGCGGCCCGCTTGCACCCTAGCGCCCGCGGCGGGGCGGCGGCCGGGATGCGGGCCGGGGCGCCCGTCCAGGCTTCGCGAAGGCCCCGCCCCGAGCGTCGGCGATAATGGTGCGGATGGCACAGGACGAGGCGACGACGGGCGCGGGCGGCGAGGCGACGGCCTCGGCCCCGGACGCCGCGCGCGCCTCGGTCGCGCCCCAGCCCGCGGGCCGCTCCGACGCAGACTCGTCCGCCCCCGTCGGCGCTCGCGTCCTCATCGACGCCACCGCGATGCCCGCCCAGCTCGGCGGCGTCGGCCGCTACCTCGAGGGCCTCCTCCAGGGATTCGAGGAGATCGGCTTCGTGCCGTGGGTCGTCGCGAAGCCCGCGCACGTGCGCCACTTCCGCCGCCTCGCGCCCTCGCCGCGCTACCTGCAGGCCCCGAGCTGGCTCGCCGCGCGCGGCGGCCGCTTCGGCTGGGAGCAGGTCGGCCTGCCGCAGCTCGCGAAGGAGATCGGCGCGGACGTCATCCACTCGCCGCACTACACCTTCCCGCTCCGCTTCGACGGGCGCCGGGTCGTCACCATCCACGACGCGACCGCGATCACCGACCCCGAGACGCACTCGCAGATGAAGTCGCGCTTCTTCTCGTGGTGGCTCGACCGCGGCTACCGCGCGGACGTCGAGCTCATCGCTCCGAGCCAGGCGACGGTCGACGAGGTGACGGGCCGCCTCGGCGAGCCGCGGCGCCCGGTCCAGGTCATCCACCACGGCGTCGACCGCGAGATCTTCCGCCCGCCGAGCGAGGCCGAGATCGCCGAGTTCCGCGAGGCCGCGGGCCTCGGCGCCGACGAGCCGTGGATCGCCTTCCTCGGCACGATCGAGCCGCGCAAGCAGGTGCCGATGCTCCTGCGCGCCCACGCCCGCCTCCGCGCGGAGGACCCGTCGACCCCGACGCTCCTCGTCGGCGGCCAGCGCGGCTGGGACGCCGAGGCGACGCGCCTGCTCGACGAGAAGCCGGAGGGCGTGAAGGAGCTCGGCTACCTCCGCCTCGAGCAGCTCCGCAGCCTGCTCGGCGGCTCCGAGCTCGTCGTCTACGCCTCCCTCGCCGAGGGCTTCGGCCTGCCCGTCCTGGAGGCGATGCAGTGCGCTGCGCCCGTGCTCACGACTCGCGCGACGGCGCTGCCCGAGGTGGGCGGCGACGTCGCCGCCTACGTCGACGCGACGGATGACGAGGCCCTCGCCGCCGCCATCCGCGAGCTGCTCGCCGACGAGGCGCAGCGCCGCGAGCGCGCCGCCGCCGGCCCCGCCCGCGCCGCCGAGTTCACCTGGGCGGACGCCGCCCGGGCGCACGTCGCGGCGTACCTGGGCGACGAGGCGTGACCGGCCGGGGCACCAGAGGCTGAGCCGCATGCGCACCCTCCGCGTCGTCCTCGACCAGCTCGTCGCGCCCGTGCCGGGCGGCATCGGCCGCTACGCCGAGAACCTCGTCCGCGAGCTCGCCGCCGTCGACGGCGGGCGCTGGCGCATCGAGGGGCTGCTGCCGGCGGTCTCCGAGGCCGCGGCCGCGCGCGTCGGCATGCGGCTGCCCGAGCTCGACGGCATCCGGCGCCTCGCCGCGCCGCGGCGCGTGCTCGCCGAGACGTGGCGGCGCGGGATCGTGGGGACGCTGCCGGGTCAGGGCGCCGACGCCGTCTTCGCGCCGAGCCTCTTCGCGCCGCTCGTCGGGCGGGGGGCGCC
Source organism: Pseudoclavibacter triregionum (assembly GCA_910822395.1). GTDB lineage: Bacteria > Actinomycetota > Actinomycetes > Actinomycetales > Microbacteriaceae > Pseudoclavibacter > Pseudoclavibacter triregionum. The sequence goes on along the minus strand of OU365335.1, from coordinate 532,006 downwards.
GACCGTCGTGACGATCCACGACGCGGTGCCGTGGTCGTGCCCGGAGACGCTCACGCCGCGCGGGGCCGCGTGGCACCGGGCGCTCGGCGAGCGCGCGGCGAAGCACGCGGCCGCGATCACCGCTCCGACCGCCGCCGTCGCGCGGCAGCTCGAGGAGGTGCTCGGGCTCTCGTCGCCCGTCCACGTCGTGCCGGGGGCGCCGAGCCCTGAGCTCGGGCGCGCCGTGCCGGCCGCCATGGAGGTCGTCGCGGATCGGCATCGGCTGCCCTCGCGGTTCATCCTCGCGGTGGGGACGCTCGAGCCGCGCAAGCGCCTCTCGGCCCTCGTGCGCGCGCTCGGCGAAGAGCCGCTGCGCGACGCGACGCTCGTCATCGCGGGCCCCTCGGGCTGGGGCGGCGTGCACCTCTCGGAGCTCGCCTCGGAGGCGGGCGTGGGGGCGGATCGCGTGCGGCCGCTCGGATTCGTGTCCGACACCGACCTCGCCGCGCTCTACCAGCTCGCGGACGCCTTCGTCATGCCGAGCCGCGACGAGGGATTCGGCCTGCCGCTCGTCGAGGCGATGCGGCTCGGCTGCCCGGTCGTCCACTCGGATGCGCCGGCGCTCGTCGAGGTCGCGGGCGGCGCGGGCGTCGAGGTCGCGCAGGAGCGCGACGGGGAGCCCGAGTCGGCGTTCGTGGGGCGGCTCGCGGCGGCGATCGCCGGGCTCCTCGGGGATGCGGAGGCGCGCGAGGCGTGCGCCGAGCGGGGTCGCGCTCGGGCGGAGGACTTCTCGTGGCGTGCCTCGGCCGAGGCCATGTGGCGCGTCATCGACGCCGCCGCCTAGCGCCCTGAGGTGGTTGAGGAGGGCCGCAGGCCCGTCTCGAAACCACCGACCCACGGACGGCCGTCTGGTTCCCCCGGTGGTGTCGAGACGCTCGCTGCGCTCGCTCCTCAACCATCTGGATGCCGGGGCTGGCAGCGGGGGCAGCGGAAGGAGACGCGCTCGTCGAGCGGCGCGCCCGAGCGCGAGGCCCGGTCGCCGCCGCCGCGCCCCGAGCCCGCGCCGTGGAGCTCGCGGACGATCCGCGTCCCGCAGCGCCGGCACGGCTCACCCGCCCGCCCGTACACGAAGGTCCGCCTCCCGCGGCGCGTGTCGCCCGTCGTCGTCCGCTCGACGCGATCGCGGTTCGCGCGGATGAGCCGGTGCGCGAGCTCGACGATCGGCTCGAGCGGCCCCGCCTCGGCGACCGTCGTCTGCGGCGCGATGCCGCGGAGGAAGCAGAGCTCGACGACGTACTCGTTGCCGAGCCCCGCGAGGTTGCGCTGGTCGAGGAGGGCCGCGCCGAGCTCGCGGCCGGGGTCCGCGGCGATCCGGCGGATGGCTTCGTCCTGGTCCCAGCCGGGCCCGAGCAGGTCCGGCCCCAGGTGCCCGACGGCGCTCGCCTCCTCGTCGCGCGGCAGCAGCTCGACGACGGGCAGCTCGAAGCCGACGGCGACGACCTGCGGCACCTCGAGGACGGCGCGGGCGAGGTGCCGCGGCCGGCGCCAGCGGTCGCCCGGACGGGAGAGGTGCCAGGCGCCGTCCATGCCGAGGCGCGTGTGGAGCGTCCACGCGCCGCCGATGCGGTGGAGGAGGTGCTTGCCGACCGCGACGACCTCGTCGACGGTCTCGCCCGTGAGGTCGGACGTCGCGAAGCGCGGCACGCGGAGGTCGAAGACCGTGAGCGCCCTGCCGCGCAGGGCCCGGTCGAGGTGCGCGGCGGCGCGGTAGACGGTGTCGCCTTCGGGCATCAGCTCGTCCTCGCCTTGAATCCGCGCGGGGTGCGCTGGAAGCCGGCCCCGTCGAGCCAGCTCGCGATGGGATGGGTGTGGACGTAGGCGCCGTTCGCCTTCTCGATGACGAGGTTCGGGATGCGCGCCCGCTCGACCGTGCGCGCGAGCGACTCGGTCGCGGCCCCGAGCACGGCGTCGTCGTCCGTGAACGCGAGCAGGGTCTTGCCGCCGCGCTCGACGTAGAGGGCGAGCTCGCCGTCGACGAGGGTGACGAGGCCGCCGGCCTTGCGCCCGGGACGGTGGCCGGTCGCGGTCTCCTCGCCGGGCGGCTCGGGCCAGGCGAGCGCCGCGCCGTAGGGGTTCGCGGGGTCGGTCGCCGCGAGCGTGATCGCCTCGCGCGGCGGCGTCTCGCCGGGGTCGCGCGAGAAGGATCGTAGCCGGTCGATGGTGCCCGAGGTGGCGAACTGCGCCCCGCCGAGCCCCTCGACGTAGTAGCCGCGGCGGGCGCGGCCCGACTCCTCGAAGCGGGCGAGCACGCGGTAGGCGAGCGCGAAGCCGCCGGGGAGGCCCTCGGCCGTGACCGCGCCGCGGGTGACGACGCCGTGCCGGTCGAGGAGGAGCTCGCCGGCGGCGATTGCGCGCTCCCCGGCATCCGCGTCGCCGCTCGGCGCGAGCGACCAGCGGCCGGCGAGGCTCGGCGGGGCGGGGAGGAAGGCGGCGGATCCCTGCTGCTCGCCGCCCATGGCGACGCGGCCGCGGTAGAGGCGCCCGCGGGCGGCGCGGCGCGGGGCGCGGTGGGCGGCGCCGCTCGTGCCGCCGGGCCCGCCGGAGAGGAGCCCGCGCAGCGGGGCGATGGCGTCGTTCGTGACGCGGCCCTGCCAGACGAGCTCCCAGATCGCGCGGGCGAGCGGCCCGTCGTCGCCGAGCTCGAGCTCGCGCTGGAGCTCGCGGAAGAATCTCGCGCCGCCGCGTTCGAGCGCGTCCAGCACGCGCAAGCCGAGTGCGTCCGGCTCGGCGGGCGGATCCTCGGGCTCGAGGGGGAGCGTCAGGTGCGCGGTGTCGGCGAGGTGGAGGCTCACCCAGCCGTCGCCGCCGGGGATCGGGCCGTGGCCGACCCAGCGCAGCTCGCCGGTCGCCGCGAGCTCGTCGAGCATCCACGGGCCGTAGTCGCGCACGCGCGCGGGCAGGATGAACGACTCGAGGGCGGATGCCGGCACGGGGCAGCCCGCGAGCTGGTCGATCGCCGTGACGAGGCCGTCGACGCCCGCGAGCTCTCCCGAGGCCGGGCGCTTCCCGCGCGAGGGCTCGAGGTGCTGCCATGAGGCAAGGAAGCGCGCGAAGGCGGGCTGGTCGACGGGCTCGACCTCGCTGCGGAGCGCGGCGAGCGAGCGGGCGCGGATGCGGCGGAGGATCTCCTGGTCGATCCACTCGGAGCCGCTCGCGCCCGGCCGGAACTCGCCCTCGACGACGCGGCGGGCGAGCTCGAGGCGGGAGAGCGCCTCGCGGGCGATGGCCTCGCCGAGGCCCATCCGGCTCGCGAGCTCGGCGGCGCGGAAGGGGCCGTGGGTGCGGGCGTAGCGGGAGACGAGGTCGCCGACGGGGTCGGCGACGGGCTCGATGAAGGCGCTCGGGACGCCGATGGGGAGGGGGACGCCGAGGGCGTCGCGGAGGCGCGAGGCGTCTTCGATCGCGGCGATGCGCTCCTCGCCGGCGATGCGGACGCGGAGGGCGCGCTTCGCGGCGACGAGCTCGGCGACGTGCGCCTCGGCGAGGGGGAGGAGGGCGGCTGCGCGGGCGGCGTCGGCGTCGGGGCCGTCGGGGGCGCCGGGGGCGGGGGAGTCGGCTGCCTCGAGGGCTCCTGTCTCGTGTTCGCTGCCGATGCGGACGTCCGCTGCCGGAATGTCGGGAGCGGATGCTCGATTCGGCAGCGGATGGCCCGGAACGGCGCCCGCGGCACCCGCGGCGACGCCGGCGGAGGCGTCCGAGACGGGCACCGCCTCCCCGTCATCCGGCCCCTCGAGGCGCGCCGCGATCTCGGCGACGGAGAGCGGCCCGAGCAGGCGCAGGAGGTCGGCGACGCCCTCGAGGTCGCGCGCGCGACGGCCGGGCGCGAGGCGCTGGAGCTCGCGCTCGACGCGCTCGATGACGCCCGCGTCGAGGAGCTCCCGCAGCTCGACGCGGCCGAGGAGCTCCGCGAGCAGGCCCGCGTCCAGCGAGAGGGCGGCCGCGCGGCGCTCGGCGAGCGGGGAGTCGCCCTCGTACATGAAGGCGCCGACGTAGCCGAAGAGCATCGTGCGGGCGAAGGGCGAGGGCTCCTCGGTCGCGGTCTCGACGAGCCGCACCTCGCGGCGCTCGAGGCGCTTGGCGAGCTCGGTGAGGGCATCCAGGTCGTAGACGTCGTGGAGCACCTCGCGGACGGTCTCGAGGATGATCGGGAAGGTCGGGAAGCCCTTCGCGACGTCGAGCAGCTGCGCGGCCTTCTGCCGCTGCTGCCAGAGCGGGGATCGCTTGCCCGGGTGGAGCCGCGGCAGCAGGAGCGCCCGGGCCGCGGCCTCGCGGAAGCGGGCCGCGAAGAGCGCGGAGCCGCCGACCTCGCGGGCGACGATCGGCTCGATCTCGTCGGGCTCGAGGGCGAAGAGCTCGGCACCGGGCGGGTCGGCCTCCGCGTCCGGGAGGCGCACGATGATGCCGTCGTCGCTCGCGACCGCGCCGCCGTCGACGCCGTAGCGCTCGGAGATCCGGGCGTTCACGATGAGCGCCCACGGCGAGTGGACGGGCTTGCCGTAGGGCGAGTGGAGGATGACGCGCCAGTCGCCGAGCTCGTCGCGGCAGCGCTCCACGACGAGCGTGCGGTCGTCGGGCACGTGCCCGGTCGAGGCGCGCTGCTCGGCGAGGTAGGCGAGGAGGTTGCCGCGCGCGAGGGGGTCGAGGACGGATGCCAGGCCGCCGAGGTCGTCGGAGGCGGACCCTGCGCCGGACGGCTCGCCTCCGGAACTGGAACCGGCACCGGAACCGGAACCGGAACCGGAACCGGCGCTGTCGCTGTCGCTGTCTCCGTCGCCCCCGCCCGCCGCGATCGCCCGCGCCTTGAGCGCCTCCGGCCCCTCCTGCGCCGGCATCCCGCGCACGATCGCGCGCGTCGCCGCGCCGATCGCCTCGCCGAGCTCGGCGGGGCGGCCGAGCGCGTCGCCGGTCCAGAACGGCAGCTTCCCGGGCTCGCCGAAGGCCGGCGTGACGAGCACGCGGTCGTGGGTGATCTCGGCGATCCGCCAGCTCGTCGCGCCGAGCGCGAAGACGTCGCCGACGCGCGACTCGTAGACCATCTCCTCGTCGAGCTCGCCGACCCGCATGCCGCCCGTGCGCGCCGGCCGTGCGGGGCCGTCGCCGGCCGAGCCATCCGACCCGCCCTCGGCGCCCGCGAGGAGGAAGACGCCGAACATGCCGCGATCCGGGATCGTGCCGCCGCTCGTCACCGCGAGCCGCTGGGCGCCGGGCCGCGCCGTGAGCGTGCCCGCGTCGCGATCCCACACGACGCGCGGCCGCAGCTCGGCGAAGGCGTCCGAGGGGTAGCGGCCGGCGAGCAGGTCGAGCGTCGCGTCGAAGACCGAGCGCGGCAGGCTCGCGAAGGGCGCCGCGCGGCGCACGAGGTCGAACCACTCCTCGACGTCGAGCTCGTCCATGGCGGTCGCGGCGATCGTCTGCTGGGCGAGCACGTCGAGCGGGTTCGCGGTGATGCGGAGCGCCTCGATCGAGCCCGAGAGCATGCGCGTCGCCGCGACGCCCGAGTGGAGGACGTCGGCGCGGTGCTTCGGGAAGATGTCGCCCTTCGAGACGACGCCGACCTGGTGGCCGGCGCGCCCGAGGCGCTGCAGGCCGGAGGCGACCGAGGGCGGCGACTCGACCTGGATGACGAGCTCGACGTCGCCCATGTCGATGCCGAGCTCGAGGCTCGAGGTCGCGACGACGCAGCGCAGGCGCCCGGTCTTGAGGGCGTCCTCGACCTCGGCGCGCGCCTCCTTCGAGACGGAGCCGTGGTGGGCGCGGGCGAGCACGGGGTCGGCGCCCTTCGTCGACCCGGACTGCGCCATGACCTCGGCGGGCGGGCGGGATGGCCGCGAGGATGGCGTGGGCCGAGACTCGCGGCGGGCCGAGCCGGGCTGCGGGATGCGCTCATCGTCGACGTCCGTGCCCGCGCCCCCGCGGGCCGGGCCGCCCCACACGATCGAGCCGTCGTCGACGGCGAAGGCGGGATCGCGATCGCCCTCGTCCCCAGCCGAGGCACCCTGGCCGCCCTCCCGCTCCGCCGCCTGCGCGAGCCGCTCCTCGTAGATCTCGTTGAGCCGCGCCGTGAGCCGCTCGGCGAGGCGCCGCGAGTTCACGAACACGATCGTGGAGCGGTGCTCGAGCACGCGGTCGACGATCGAGGCCTCGATGTGCGGCCAGATCGACCCCGCCGGGGGCGCGCCCGGGTCTCTGAGGGAGCGGGACGCCGAGCCGTACGCGATCCCGTCGCCGAAGCCGTCCGCCGCACCGCCCGGATCCTCGAGGCCGTCGAAGGCACCGTCGGCGACGTCGCCGAAGGGCGCGAGCGGGTCGTCGCCCGTCGAGGCCGCGCGGGCGAGCCCGATGTCGGACATGTCCTCGACCGGCACGACGACGCGGAGGTCGAAGGCCTTCTCGCTCGGCGGCGCGACGATGTCGACGGGCGCGCCGCCGCCGAGGAAGCGGGCGACCTCCTCGAGCGGGCGCACGGTCGCCGAGAGGCCGATGCGCTGCGCGGGCCGCTCGAGGAGGGCGTCGAGCCGCTCGAGGGTGAGCGCGAGGTGGGCGCCGCGCTTCGAGCCGGCCACCGCGTGGACCTCGTCGAGGATGACCGTCTCCACGCCCGCGAGCGTCGTCCGCGCCTGCGAGGTGAGCATGAGGAAGAGCGACTCGGGCGTCGTGATGAGGATGTCGGGCGGCTGCCGCAGCTGCTGGCGACGCTCGGCCGCGCTCGTGTCGCCCGAGCGCACGCCGACGCTCGGGCGCGGGGCCTCCAGGCCCAGCCGGCGGGCGGTCTGGGTGATGCCGACGAGCGGCGCGTGGAGGTTCCGCTCGACGTCGACGCCGAGCGCCTTGAGCGGCGAGAGGTAGACGACGCGCGTGCGGCGGCGCGGTGCGGACGCCGCGGCGGCCTGCGCCTCCTCGCCCGCGAGGCCCTGCGACTCGAGCGCGGCGAGGTCCTCCGGCTCGAGGATCGGCGGCTGCGAGGCCCCCTGCGAGGCGAGCCGGTCGAGCGCCCAGAGGAAGGCCGCGAGCGTCTTGCCGGAGCCGGTCGGGGCGACGACGAGGGTGTGCCGGCCCTCGGCGATCGAGGCCCACGCGGCCTCCTGCACGCGCGTGGGCGCGGCGAAGGCCCCGCGGAACCATTCCCTGGTCGCGGGGGAGAAGCGATCGAGCGCATCCGCCACCCCGCCATGCTTCCACGCACCGCGGACAATTCGACCTGGAGGCCCGTCCCGCACCCCCAGCTGGCCCCCGCCCGCTCTCCGGCCAGCAGGGTGCCGCGCTGGCCGGCGCCCGCCGACGATGGAGACAGCAGCCGGGAAGCGCCCGGCCGCCGAAAGGAACCCCAGATGACCGCCATCCTCGCCCGCCCCCGCCAGGGCCGCGTCATCGCCGGCGTGTGCGCCGGCGTCGCGCGGCGCTTCGGCTGGTCCGCGACGCTCGTCCGCGTCCTCATGGTCTGCTCGCTCGCCCTCCCGGGCCCGCAGATCCTCGCCTACCTCGCCGGCTGGCTGCTCATCCCGAGCGAGTAGCCGCGACGGCCCCTGAGCGCGCGCTACTTCGACTTCGCCCCGCGCGCGGCGTCGATCTCCGCCTCGATGCCGCGCGCGAGCGGGGTCTCCTGCAGCGCCCGCAGCGCCGCGTAGAGGCCGTCGCGCTGCTCAGCCGTCGCGCCCTCGAGCAGGAGCTCGTTGAGGGCGAGCACCTTCGGCCGCAGCTCCGCGTGGAGCGCGCGCCCGGCGGCCGTGATCGTCACGCGCCGCCGGCGCCGGTCGTCCGGGTCGCTCGTGATCGCGAGCACCCCGTTGCGCTCCATGCGCCGCACGAGCTCGCCGAGCGTCGACTTGTCGAGGTGCACGAGCCCGCCGAGCTCGCGCTGCGAGAGGTCGTCCTGCTCGACGAGGGCGGCGAGGATGCCGTACTGCCCGCCGCTCACCGTCGGCGAGACATGCCGGGCCCAGGCCGCCGTGTGCATCTGCTGCGCGCGGCGGATGTGGTAGCTGACCAGCTCTTCCGCTTCCGCGTACGCCAACGTCGCGCTCCTTCTCGACGGCGCCAGAGGGGGCGCGCAGGGGGATGCCGGGGCTGGCGAGCCGAAACGTCTCGGCGCCCTCGGCGGGGGTGCCTTCCAGGCTACCGCCGCGCCGCCCTCCGGAACGCTGGGCGGCCGGTCAGGCCGCGGAATCCGCCTCGCCGAAGCGCTCGCGGAGGAAGGCCGAGATGCCCTCGAGCTCGGCGAGCGAGAACTCGTGCCCGAGGCCCGGCTCGACGTGGATCGTCGCGTCCGCGTGCTCGGCCATCCACGCCTCCGTGTAGGCGACGCCCCGGGCCGGGATGACCGGATCCGCCGTGCCGCGTCCCCACCACACCTTCGGCTTGAGCGCGCGCAGCGCCTCGTCGAGCGCGGCCCCCTCCTCGCCCGGCGCCGGCGGGGCCGCGAGGGAGGCGACGATCGCGGTGCCGGCGAAGCGGCCCGGGTCGCGGCGGAGGGCGCCGAGCGCGACGATCCCGCCCTGCGAGAAGCCGAGGAGCGCGACCTTCGAGGGCTTCGGCGCGAGATCGTCGAGCCAGCGCAGCACGGCCGCGCCCGCCTCGGAGGCGCTCGTCGCGAAGTCCGCGAGCAGCTCGGGCGTCGTCATGTCGAGGACGTCGCCCTGCGGCGAGAAGTGGAGCGGGAACCACTCGTAGCCGAGCGGCGCCGAGCCGCAGGGCTCGAGCGCGAGGAGCGAGGCGTAGGCGTACTCCTGCGGCAGGTAGCGGACGACGTTCATGAGGTCGCGCGCGTCCGAGCCGTAGCCGTGGAGGAGGACGACGAGGGGCCTGCCCTCGATCGACGCCGGGTCGGCGCTCCAGACGATGCGGGCGGGGTCGATCTCGGAGCGGCGCGGGGGAGTCGTCATGCGGGCATTCTCTCGCGTCGGGCCGAGGGGCGGATGACGCGGGGCGGGCGCCCGACGGCGCCAGAGGTCTCCCGTCGCCGCATCCGACTCTGGCCGATGCCAGGGACGCCGGGCCAGAATGGCCCCATGCAGGTAGGCACCCCCGATCCGGAATCCGGCTGGCTCTCCGACGACGACCTCGAGTTCGTCCGCCGGCGCGTGCCGATGCTCTACGTCGAGGCCATCCCCGTCCGCCTCGACGCCGCCGGCGCCGTCGAGCACCTCGGGCTCCTCCTCCGAGCGAACGAGGACGGGGTCATGACGCGCGCCTTCGTCTCCGGCCGCGTGAACTACGGCGAGTCCGTGCGCTCCGCGCTCATGCGCCACCTCGAGAAGGACCTCGGCCCGATGGCCCTGCCGCAGCTGCCGCCCGCGATCGTGCCGTTCACGGTCGCCGAGTACGCGCCGATGCCGTGGGGCAAGCTCGTCGACGAGCGACAGCACGCTGTCGCGCTCGTCTTCGTCGTGCCGGTCGCGGGCGAGTGCGATCCGCGGCAGGACGCGCTCGAGCTCTCCTGGCTCACGCCGCAGGAGGCGCTCGACCCCGACCTCCTCGACGAGCTCGAGGGCGGCCGCTCGCGCATCCTCCGCACCGCCATCGGCCACCTCGGCGGCTGGCCGTAGGGAGTCGTGCGGTCGGTGGTTTCGAGAGGGGCCTTCGGCGCTCCTCAACCACCTGCGGTGACCTCGGTGGTTGAGGAGCGAGCGCAGCGAGGGTCTCGAAACCACCACCCCGCGGCATCCGTAGACCGACGTCGACGCGCGCCGAGCTCGGGATGTCCCCGCCCGGGTGCATGATCGACACATGGCCATCCGCGCCTGGCTCGTCGTCCAGCCCCTCGACCGAGCCCGCACCATGGTCGAGGGCGGGTACATCCAGGCGCCCTGGGGCGTGCCGGAGCCGGTGCAGGCGATGGGCGAGGCCGACGGCGTCGTCATCTACTCGCCGCGCGAGTCGAATCCCGACGGCGAGCCGCTGCGCTCGGTCGTCGCCGCCGGCCGCGTGCTGCCCGGCGAGGCGTATCAGGCGGGCGACCGGGGCTCCTCGCCGTGGCGCCGCGACGTCGAGTGGATGCCGGAGGCGCGCATCGCGCCGATCCGCCCGCTCCGCGACCTCCTCGACCTCACGCGGCGCAACCGCTACTGGGGCGAGCTGCTGCGCCCCGGATGGCTCGAGCTCAGCCGCCGCGACTTCGAGGTGCTCGAGGACGCGGTTCGCCGCCGCCCGCCCGAGCCGGGCGTGCTCGGCGTGACGCTGCGCGAGCGCGCGCAGGACGCCCCGCCCCTGCTCCGCGAGACCGGCTGGCCCCCGCCGTCCCCCGTCGACCCCGAGCTCTTCTGAGCGGCCCTGCGGTCGTGGTGTCGAGCCGTGCGCGGCGCTCGCTCTTCGACCGCTGGCGTCACTCCGTTGCAGGGGGCTGAGGTGGCGGCGTCGCCGCCGTCTCGACACCACCGCCCCCAAGGCACGGCCCTCAAGGCACCGCCCCCAAGGCACCGCCTCAAGCCATCCGCCTCGCGTCATCCGCTGGCCGATCGCTCGCGGGCTGGCCGAAATGCGCCAGCTGGTGGGCGAGTCGCCGGCGCGACAGATGCAGGGACGCGATCCGCTGGCCGATCGCTCGCGGGCTGGCCGAAATGCGCCAGCTGGTGGGCGAGTCGCCGGCGCGACAGATGCGCGGGCGCGATCCGCTGGCCGATCGCTCGCGGGCTGGCCGAAATGCGCCGGCTGGTGGGCGAGTCGCCGGCGCGACAGATGCGCGGGCGCGATCCGCTGGCCGATCGCTCGCGGGCTGGCCGAAATGCGCCGGCTGGTGGGCGAGTCGCCGGCGCGACAGATGCGCGGGCGCGATCCGCTGGCCGATCGCTCGCCGGCTGGCCGAAATGGGCCAGCGGATGAGCGGATGGCCAGCGCTAGGGGCGGAGACCACGGCTTCCGCTACCGAAGCGGGTGTTCGCTAGCGGTATTGCGGTAGCGGATGCCCGGATCGGTAGCGGAGAGGCGAGGGCGGGCCTGAGGGCGGTGGTTTCGAGACGGCGGCTGCGCCGCCTCCTCAACCACCTGAGGGCGGCTAGGCCCGGCGCGAGCGGCCGATGCCGCCGACGGGGTAGCGCGGCGACTGGCGCGGCACGCGGTCGACGATCGCCGAGGCGACGACGAGGTCCTCCCACGACTGGCCGACCGACTTGAAGACGCGCGGGGCCGAGGGGCGCAGGTCCGCCTCGCCGAGCACGAGCTCGCGGAGACCGATGAGCGACCCCTCTTCGAGGCGTCCCTCCTGCACGGCCATGATGACGTCGCCGGCCTCGCGCATCGCGGTGGCCGGGTCCTCGACCACGACCGAGGCGCGGCCGAGCAGCTCGCCGGGCAGCTCGCGCTTCGCGGGCTCGTGCGAGCCGACGGCGATCGCGAGCGCGCCGGGGCGCAGCCAGGCGTCCTCGAAGAGCGGCTCGGCGGCGGTCGTCGCGCAGACGACGATGTCGGCGTCCGAGAGGGCCTGCTTCGTCGGCACGGCCTGGCCGATGCGGGCGCGCAGGCCCCGCTCGATCGCCCAGGCGGCGAGGCCCTCGGCCTTGTAGCCGTCGCGGCCGATGATGACGACCTCCTTGATCGGCAGCACGGACCGCAGCGCCGCGATGTGCGACTTCGCCTGCGGGCCGGAGCCGAAGACGACGAGCTTCTCGGCGCGCGCCGAGGCGAGGTGGCGGGCGGCGAGCGCCGAGACGGCCGAGGTGCGGATGCCCGTGAGCGCGACGCCGTCGACGAGCGCGATGGGGGAGAGCGTCTCGCCGTCCATGAGGAGGTACGTGCCCTGGATGCGCTCCTTGCCGCGCGAGGGGTTCTCCGGCGCGATCGAGAGCAGCTTCGCGCCGACGCGCGACTCCGGGCCCTCCCCGAACTGGGACGGCATGTAGAGCAGCTCGCCGGCATCCACCGGCGTGCTGGAGCGCGGGATGTCGCCCGCCGGGTCGAGGCCTCCGCGCAGCGCCCGCTCGAGGGCGTCCACCGCATCCGCGTGATCGATGTGGCGGGCGATCTGATCGGCGGTGATCATCGGAAGCGTCATTGCAGGAGGAATCCCGTCTGGAGGTCGTCGTCCGGGCGCACGATGGCCGTGCCCTCGGCGATGCGGTGGGCCCCGCCCGTGACGACCGCGAGCACCTCGCCCTCCCCGGGGCCGTCGTCGGCGACCGCGGTGAACGTCGTGCCGACGATCGACTCGTGGCGGAGCGTCTGGCGTCCTCCAAGGATGCCCCGCGCGCGAAGGGTGGCGCAACGTGCCGCGGTGCCGGATCCGCACGGCGAGCGGTCGGCCTGGCCGTCCGCGAAGATCACCAGATTGCGCTGATGCGGCCCCTCGTCCGTCGACCCGAGCTCGTCGAACCACATCGTCGCGTAGACCCCGTCGAGGCGCGGGTCGCTCGGGTGCTTCGCGGCGGGATGCTCGTTCAGGGCCCACTTGATCTCGCGGCCCAGGCGCACGAGCTCGTCGTAGCAGCGCGGCTCGACCGCGAGCCCCGCGTCGGCGGCGCGCACCTGCGCGTAGGTCGCGCCGCCGTAGGAGAGGTCGGCGCGGAGGACGCCCACGGAGGTCTGCACGTCCACGTCGAGCTGACGCACCGAGCTCGGCACGTTCACGAAGCCGACCGAGGCGACCCGGCCCTCCGCCATCGTCACGCGCGCGGCGACGCGGCCGGACGGCACGTCGATCGGCACCTCGACGACGCCGTCGCGCGGCGCCTCGACGATCCCCTCCTCCACGGCCCAGACGCCGAGCGCGATCGTGCCGTGGCCGCAGGCCGTCGAGTAGCCGTCCTTGTGCCAGAACACGACGCCGAAGGCGGCCGGCGCGCCCGACTCGACGGGATCCGGCGGCGTGATGAAGCCGCCGTACATGTCGCGATGGCCGCGAGGCTCGTGGCAGAGCAGGCGCCGGGCGCGGTCGATCGGCCCGTCGGCGGCCTGATCGGCGAGGGCGGTCGCGCGCCGGTCGGCGACGGTCGTCCCGTCGAGCTCGGGCACCCCGTGGGCGCCGTCGGCGACGACGATCCGGAACGGCTCGCCGGCCGTGTGGAAGTCGACGTAGGGAATGCGGGTCTCGGGCATCGGACACCTCGCTCTCGGCGCCGATCGGTGGGCGGCGGCGCGGCCTCGTCGCCGCGTCGCCGGCGAGGATCGCATCGGCTCGCCAGGCGGGTAGTCTATGACATATCACCGGCCGTCAGGCTCGCCGTCATGTCCGAGTGCATCGAGCGCGGCTGCACGCGAGAGGAGCCGACCCTGCCGGGCCGCCTGCAGGTGCCGCGCCGCGCGCCGGCGCTCCGCGCCCAGCTGCGCGCGCAGGCCGAGGCCGAGGCCGACGACGCGCTGCGCGCCATGGACTGGGTGAACCTCTTCGCCCTCGCCGTGAACGAGGAGAACGCCTCGGGCGGCCGCATCGTCACCGCGCCGACGAACGGGGCGGCGGGGATCGTCCCGGCCGTGCTCTCCTACGCCGTCGAGTTCCGCGGGGCCGGCGACGACGAGATCGTCGACTTCCTCCTCGCGGCGGGCGCGATCGGCATCCTCTTCAAGGAGAACGCCTCGATCTCGGGCGCCGAGGTCGGCTGCCAGGGCGAGGTCGGATCGGCCTGCTCGATGGCCGCCGGCGGGCTCTGCGCCCTCCTCGGCGGCACGCCCGAGCAGATCGAGAACGCCGCGGAGATCGGCATCGAGCACAACCTCGGCCTCACCTGCGACCCGGTCGGCGGGCTCGTGCAGATCCCGTGCATCGAGCGGAACGCGATCGCCTCGGTGAAGGCGATCAACGCGGCCCGGCTCGCGCTGCGCACCGACGGGGCGCACAAGGTCTCGCTCGATCAGGCGATCAAGACCATGCGCGACACCGGCCGCGACATGAAGATCAAGTACAAGGAGACGTCGCGCGGCGGGCTCGCCGTGAACGTCATCGAATGCTGACGATGCGAGGGCGGAGGACGGAGGGCGCGGCGCTGCGAGCGCGCGCGGCCTCCGGCGGCCGGCCCCGCCCGTCGGCGCAGGAGGAGCGCGCATGAGCGACCACGTGGATCCGGCCCTCGGCGAGGACGAGTTCATCCTCAGCTTCGACGCCCCCGAGCGGATCGGCATCGTCCACGCCGTCTCGGGGATCCTCGTCGAGCACGGCCTCGACATCGTCGAGTCGCGGCAGTTCGACGACCGGCGCAGCGGCCGCTTCTTCATGCGGCTCCACGTCGCGGCGCCCGCCGGGGCCGTCGACGAGGACGCCTTCCGCTCGGCGATCGCGGGCCTCGAGGCGTCCCTCGGCCTGCGCTGGCGGCTTCGGCGGGCCGGCGCGACGACCCGGGTGCTCATCATGGTGTCGCGCTTCGACCACTGCCTCAACGATCTGCTCTACCGCGCGCGGACCGGCGAGCTGCCGATCGAGGTCGTCGCCGTCGTCTCGAACCACAAGGACCACGCGGGGCTCGCGGGGTGGCACTCGGTGCCGTTCTTCCACGTGCCCGTGACGCCCGAGACGAAGCCCGAGGCGGAGGCGAAGCTGCTCGAGATCGCGGATCGCTTCGACGCCGAGCTCATCGTGCTCGCCCGCTACACGCAGGTGCTCTCGAACGAGCTCTCGACGGCGCTCTCGGGGCGGTGCATCAACATCCACCACTCCTTCCTGCCCAGCTTCAAGGGCGCGAAGCCGTACCACCAGGCGTACGACCGGGGCGTGAAGGTCGTGGGCGCGACGGCCCATTACGTCGACGAGCACCTCGACGAGGGCCCGATCATCTCGCAGTCGGTCATCCCGGTCGACCACGCGGCGACGCCCGAGGACCTCGTCGCCATCGGCCGCGACGCCGAGGTGCGGGCGCTCACGGACGCCGTGAGGGCCCACTGCGAGGACCGCGTCTTCCTCAACGGCACGCGCACCGTCGTGCTGCGGTAGGCGGCGCCCCCGGGTGCTAGGCGGCGGCCTCGCGGAGGAGGGTGAGGAGGCGGTCGACGCTCGCTTCGGTGGTGTCCCAGGCGCACATGAGGCGGACCATGCCGGGGGCCTCGGGCCAGTCGTAGAAGGCGAACTCGCGGCGCGCGGCGGCCGCGAGGGCCGGGTCCATGAGCGCGAAGACCGCGTTCGCCCCCGGCGCCACCGGCACCGTCACGCCCGGGATCCCGCCGAGCCCCGCCGCGAGCCGCGCCGCCATGGCGTTCGCCTGGCCCGCGCAGCGCTTCCAGAGGTCGCCCTCGAACATCGCGAGCAGCTGCGCCGCGAGGAAGCGCGACTTCGAGCCGAGCTGGAGGTCGATCTTCCGCAGGTAGTCGATGCCGGGCGCCGCCTCCGGGCGCGCGACGAGCACGGCCTCGACGCCGAGCGCGCCGTTCTTCGTCGCGCCGAGGGAGGCGAGGTCCGCGCCGGCGCCGGTCGTGAGATCCGACAGCTCGCAGCCGTTCGCGACGGCGGCGTTCGAGAGCCGCGATCCGTCGACGTGGAGGAGCCACCCGCGCTCGTGCGCGGCGTCGGCGATCGCGCGCGTCTCCTCGGGGGAGTAGACCGTGCCGAGCTCGGTCGTGTTCGAGATCGTCACGACGGCCGGCTGCGCGCCGTGCACGAAGGCCGGATCCCACTCGAGCTCCAGCAGCTGCGAGGGGAGGAGCTTCCCGTCCTGGTGCGGCAGCCGCACGATCGTCGTGCCGCCGATGCGCTCGAGCGCGCCGTTCTCGTCGGTGCAGATGTGGGCGCTCGCGGGCGCGACGACCGACTGCCAGCGGGTCGTCGCCGACTGGAGGGCGAGGATGTTCGCGGCCGTGCCGTTGAACACCGGCCACAGCGTCGCCGTCTCGCCGAAGCGCTCCCTCGCGAGCTCGTCGAGGCGCGCCGTGTACGGGTCCTCGCCGTATCCGGAGACGTGGCCGCCGTTCGCGAGCGCGATCGCCTCGAGCACCTCGGGATGCACTCCCGCGTAGTTGTCGGAGCCGAAGGCCTGCCGCTGGGGGTCGTGCGCGAGTTCCATGGCATCCATCATCCCGCCGCGCGGCTGACCGGCTGTCGACGGCTGCGGATGCCATGACGGAACGCCTCGGGACGCGCCTCGGCCCCGGCGCCGCGCGGGCGACCGGGGCCGAGACGACCAGACCGTCAGGCGAAGGCTGAGCGAGACGCCCTACGGCACGTGCCGCTCGTCGACGCCGTGGTACACCGAGAGCGGGCGGATGAGCGCGTTCGCGGCGTTCTGCTCGAGCACGTGCGCCGTCCAGCCCGTCACGCGCGACGCCACGAAGAGCGGCGTGAACGTGGGGGTGTCGAAGCCCATGAGGTGGTAGGTCGGGCCGGCGGGGTAGTCGAGGTTCGGCTGGATGCCCTTGCGCTTCGTGAACTCGTCCGCGAGCGCGCGGTAGAGCTCGAGGAGGTCCTGGCGGCCGTAGTGGTCGATCATCCGCTCCATCGCGGCCTGCATCGTCGGCACGCGCGAGTCGCCGTTCTTGTAGACGCGGTGGCCGAAGCCCATGATCTTCCGCTTGCTCGCGAGCGCCTCATCGAGCCACGCGGATGCCTTGTCGGCGGTCCCGATCTCCTCGAAGGTGTGCATGACGGCCTCGTTCGCGCCGCCGTGCAGCGCGCCCTTGAGCGCGCCGATCGCGCCCGTGACCGCGCTGTACAGGTCGGACGTCGTCGAGGCGATGACGCGCGCCGTGAAGGTCGAGGCGTTGAAGGAGTGCTCGGCGTAGAGCACCATCGACACCCGGAACGCGTCGACGACCTCGGGGGCGGCCTCCTCGCCGAAGGCCATCCAGAGGAAGTTCTGCGAGTAGTCGAGGTCCTCGCGCGGCTCGACGACGTCGAGGCCGTGGCGGCGGCGCTGGTCGTAGGAGACGATCGCCGGGAGGGCCGCGAAGAGGCGCTTCGCCTTGTCGAGGTTCGCCTCCTCGGTGTTCTCCTCGGTCGTCGGGTCGGAGGCGCCGATGACCGAGACGGCCGAGCGGACGACGTCCATCGGGTGCGCCGTCGTCGGCAGCGAGTCGATGACCTGGCGCACGTTCGGGTCGAGGGCGCGGCGGCCGCGCTCCTCGGCGACGAAGGCCTCGAGCTCGGCGTCCGTGGGCAGCTCGCCATGCCAGAGCAGCCACGCGACCTGCTCGAAGGAGCACTTCGCGGCGAGCTCCTGCACCGGGTAGCCGCGGTAGAGCAGCGAGTTCGTCTCCGGGTTCACCTTCGAGATGGCCGTGTAGTCGACCGGCACCCCGGCGA
Organism: Pseudoclavibacter triregionum; assembly: GCA_910822395.1. Taxonomy (GTDB): domain Bacteria; phylum Actinomycetota; class Actinomycetes; order Actinomycetales; family Microbacteriaceae; genus Pseudoclavibacter; species Pseudoclavibacter triregionum. The sequence continues at coordinate 514,821 of OU365335.1, read as the reverse complement.
GGCCCTTGTAGATCTCCTTGTCCTCCATGGTGAGGCTCCCTATCGCTCGATCGTGAAGTTGAAGATGGACGTGTCGAATCGGTTGTACGCCTCGTAGTCGATGAGCTCGTACAGATCCGCTCGGTGCTGCATGAGCTCGAGCTCGTCGCGAAGGTGCCCCTGCTCGGTGAGGGCGTCGAGCGCGCGGCCCGTCGCCCCCATCGAGATGCGGAGCATCGAGACCGGCCAGATGACGAGGTTCATGCCGACGTCGCGCAGCTCGTCGACGCTGAAGAGCTCGCTCTTGCCGAACTCGGTCATGTTCGCGAGCAGCGGCACGTCGACGGCCTTGCGCATGGCCTCGAACTCCTCGAGGGTGCGCATCGCCTCGGGGAAGATCGCGTCGGCGCCGGCGTCGACGAGCGCCTTCGCGCGGTCGAGCGCGGAGTCGAGGCCCTCCGCGGCGCGGATGTCGGTGCGCGCCATGATGAGGAAGCTCTCGTCGCGGCGGGCGTCGACGGCCGAGCGGATGCGCTTCGTCGCGGTCTCCGTGTCGACGACGGCCTTGCCGTCGAGGTGGCCGCAGCGCTTCGGGTTGATCTGGTCCTCGATGTGACAGCCGGCGAGACCGGCGTCCTCGAGCTCCTGGATCGTCCGGGCGACGTTCATGGGCTCGCCGAAGCCGGTGTCGGCGTCGATGATCGCCGGCAGCTCGGTCATCCGCGCGATCTGCTTGCCGCGGCCGGCGACCTCGGAGAGCGTCGTGAGGCCGATGTCGGGGAGCCCGAGGTCGGCCGCGAGCACGGCGCCCGAGATGTAGATGCCCTCGAAGCCCTTCTGCTCGATCAGGCGGGCCGACAGCGGGTTGAAGGCGCCGGGGAAGCGCAGCAGCTCGCCGCTCGCGAGCCGCTCGCGGAAGGCCTTCCGCTTCTCGGCGGGGGAGGTGGAGGCGTAGAGCATGTCGATCTCCTAGAAGATGCCGTCGGCGGGCGGGTCGATGAGGAGGCCGGGCTTGGCGACGATCGTGAGCTGGCCGAGCTCCTCGGGGCGCAGCTCCGGCAGGCGCTGGGCCACGTCGAGGAAGCGCTCGATCTCGGCGGGCTCGAGGATGCCGTCGGCGAGGGTGCGGAACTTGCCGAGGTACTGCTCGCGGGCGAAGGGCCGGGCGCCGAGCGGGTGCGCGTCGGCGACGGCGATCTCGTCGCGGATGACCGTGCCGTCCTCGAGCTCGATCTCCACGGCGCCGCCGAAGGCCTTCTCGGAGATGTCGAGCGAGTGGTAGCGGCGCGTCCACTCCGGGTCCTCGACGGTCGTGACCTTGCGCCACAGCTCGACGGTGTCGGGGCGGCCGGCGCGCTCGGGGGCGTACGAGTCGACGTGGTGCCACGCGCCGTCCTGGAGCGCGACGGTGAAGATGTAGGGGATCGAGTGGTCGAGGGTCTCGCGCGAGGCCGTCGGGTCGTACTTCTGCGGGTCGTTCGCGCCAGAGCCGATGACGTAGTGCGTGTGATGCGAGGTCGTGATGAGGATGGACCTCACGCGCTCCGGGTGCGCGACGAGCTCGGGGTGCTCGCGGTGGAGCTTGCGGGCGAGGTCGATCCAGGCCTGCGCCTGGTACTCGGCCGAGTGCTCCTTCGTGTACGTGTCGAGGATGGCGCGCTTCGCCTCGCCGGCCTCGGGCAGCGGCACCTCGTACGAGGCGTCCGGGCCGTCGAGGAGCCACGCGATGACGCCGTCCTCGCCCTCGTAGATCGGGGTGGGGGAGGTCTGGCCGCGCATGGCGCGGTCGACGGCCTCGACGGCCATCTTCCCGGCGAACGCGGGGGCGTGCGCCTTCCAGGTCGAGATCTCGCCCTTGCGCGACTGGCGCGTGGCGGTCGTCGTGTGGAGGCCCTGGCCGATGGCCTGGAAGATCGTCTCGGCCGGGAGGCCGAGGAGCGTTCCGATGCCGGCCGACGCCGAGGGCCCGATGTGCGCGACGTGGTCGATCTTGTGCTTGTGGAGGCAGATCGACTTCACGAGATCGACCTGCACCTCGTAGGCGGTCGCGATGCCGCGGACGACGTCGCGGCCGGTGAGCCCGCGCTTCGTCGCGAGGTGCTGCGCGACGGCGACGACGGCCGGGATGTTGTCGCCCGGGTGCGAGTACTCGGCCGCGAGGAAGGTGTCGTGGTAGTCGAGCTCGCGGACGGCGACGCCGTTCGCCCAGGCCGCCCACTCGGGGCTCGTGCGCTCGCCGGCGTCGAGGCCGAAGACGTTCGCGCCCTCGCCGTGCTTCGGGGCCGAGTGCGACATCGCCTGGCCGCGAGCCGAGACGATCGGGGCGCGGTTGAGCGAGGCGGCGGCGACGGAGGCGTTGTCGATGACGCGATTGATGACCATGTCGACGACCTCGGCGTCGACCTCGACGGGGTCGGCGGCGACCTCGGCGAGCTTCCAGGCGAGCTGCTCCTCGCGGGGGAGGTGCTCCTCGGAGCGGTAGACGCGGACGTGGTGCTGCTTCACGGTGGTCCCTTCGCGGTGGTGGTCTGCGCGGTGGCGCGTGGTGGTCGTGGAAGAACGGATGGTCTGGATGGTCTGTGCCTGCCGGGACGCCTACGCGGCGTCCGACTCGGCGCCGCCCGCGATCCTCGCCGCGCGCGCGAGCGCGGAGCGGAGGCTGCGGTGGAGGTGGACGTGGGTGGCGTGGGCGGCGAGCTCCGGATCGCGGTCGAGGATCGCGTCGACCACGAGGAGGTGCTCCTCCGCGGCGTCCCGAAGGCGGGCCGGGTCGTGCTGCGCGAGGCGGCGGATGCGCGCGGAGTGGAGGCGCGCGCTCGCGAGCGCGTCGCTGAAGATCGGGTTCGCGCCGGCGTCGTCGATCGCGGCGTCGAGCTCGTCGACGACGGCGAAGTAGGCGGCGATCCCGGCCTCTTCGTCGGGTCCCTCGAGGAGGGCGGGCGCCTCGGCGAGGCGCTCGCGGAGGGCGGCGAAGGCGGCGAGGTCGCCGCGGCGGGCGGCGATGGCGGCGGCGTCGGTCTCGAGCGCCTGGCGCAGCTCGTAGACGTTGCGGATGCGCTCCTCCGAGAGCTCGGTGACGACGAGGTTGCGGGGCGAGCGGGCGGTGACGAGGCCGTCGGCGATGAGTCGGGAGAGCGCCTCGCGGATGGGCGTCCGGCTCACGCCGAGGCGCGCGGCCTGCTCGAGCTCGGCGAGCGGGGCGCCGGGCGCGAGCTCGCCGTCGAGGATCTCGTCGCGCAGCGCCGCGTAGGCGCGATCGCTCGCTCGCATCTGGCACCTCCCGGGGCTCGGCCGAACTCGGCGGCGGATCGACGGTGATCCGCGTAATGCATACATTAACCCTCGTCTGCGGATGCGCAAGCCCGAGTTTCGCGAGAGTGCATACATTACGCTTGCGCGTTCCTCTCGGGCCGGGCTACCGTGGAGGGCAGCAACCGCAGGACGAGGCGCAACGGAGCGCCCGCCGCTGCCGGGGCATCCGATTCGCAACGACGCGACCGAAGGAACCTCGATGACCAGCACTCCCGCTTCCGACCTCCACCCGCTGCCCGAGTCCGCGCCGCACCGCCACGACGCCTACGCCGACAAGTGGCAGCGCTCGATCGACGACCCCGAGGGCTTCTGGCTCGAGACCGCCGAGCGCCTCGAGTGGACGACGGCGCCGACGAAGGCCGTCGAGATCACGGCCCGCACCGAGGCCGGCGAGCCCGCCGAGTGGCGCTGGTTCCCGGACGGCGAGCTCAACGCCTGCTGGAACGCCGTCGACCGCCACGTCGCGGCCGGCCGCGGCGATCAGGCCGCGATCATCTACGACTCGGCCATGACCGGCACCCAGTCGCGCATCACCTACGCCGAGCTCCTCGACCACGTCGCGCGCTTCGCGGGCGTGCTCCGGAACGCCGGCGTCGAGCGCGGCGACCGGGTGCTCATCTACCTGCCGATGATCCCCGAGGCGATCATCTCCATGCTCGCCTGCGCGCGCATCGGCGCCGTCCACTCGGTCGTCTTCGGCGGCTTCGCCTCGAGCGAGCTCGCCGTGCGCATCGAGGACGCCGCGCCGAAGGTGCTCGTCACCGCCTCCGGCGGCCTCGAGCCCGCCCGCGCCGTCGAGTACCTCCCGATCGTCGAGCGGGCGCTCGAGAAGGCGCCCGGCAGCGTCGAGACGGTCATCGTCGCGAAGCGCGACCGCGTGCCGGGGTCCGCGGCCGACTACGACGGGGGCGCCGTGCGCTACCTCGACTGGAAGGAGGCGGAGGCCGCGGCCGAGCCCGTCGAGTGCGTGCCGGTGCCCGCGAGCCACCCCGCCTACATCCTCTACACCTCCGGCACGACCGGGAACCCGAAGGGCATCGTCCGCGACACGGGCGGCCACGCGGTCGCGCTCGTGCGCTCGATGAAGGAGATCTACGGCGTCGAGCCGGGCGACGTCTTCTGGTCGGCCTCCGACGTCGGCTGGGTCGTCGGCCACAGCTACATCGTCTACGCCCCGCTCCTGCTCGGCGCGACGACGATCATCTACGAGGGCAAGCCCGTCGGCACGCCCGACGCGGGCGCCTTCTGGCGCGTCGTCGAGCAGTACGGCGTGAAGGTGCTCTTCACGGCGCCGACCGCGCTCCGCGCCATCCGCCGCGAGGACCCGGGCTTCGAGCTGGCCGCCCGCTACGACCTCTCCTCGCTCGACGCGCTCTTCCTCGCCGGCGAGCGCCTCGACCCCGAGACCTACCACTGGGCGAACGACGGCCTCCACTGCCCCGTCATCGACCACTGGTGGCAGACCGAGACCGGCTGGGCGATCTGCTCGAACCCGCGCGGCGTCGAGCTGCTGCCGGCGAAGCCCGGCTCGACGACCGTCCCCTCGCCGGGCGTCGACCTCCGCGTGCTCGACGCGCAGGGCAACGACATCACGGCGCCGAACGTCGAGGGCAACCTCGCGATCCGCCTCCCGCTGCCCCCGGGCTACCTCCTCACCGTGTGGGGCGACCCGGCGCGCTTCCGCTCCTCGTACCTCGAGGCCTTCCCCGGCTACTACGCGACGGGCGACTCGGGCTTCATCGACGAGGACGGCTACGTCTTCGTCATGGGCCGCACGGACGACGTCATCAACGTCGCCGGCCACCGCCTCTCGACGGGCGCGCTCGAGGAGGCGCTCATCCAGCACCCGGCCATCGCCGAGGCGGCCGTCGTCGGCGTCGCCGACCCGCTCAAGGGCCAGCGCGCCTACGGGCTCGTGACGCTCAAGCACGGCGTCGAGACGGAGGAGGCGGTGCTGCGGACTGAGCTCGTCCAGGCCGTCCGCGACCACATCGGCCCGGTGGCGTCGTTCAAGGACGTCGCGGTCGTGCCGCGCCTGCCGAAGACCCGCTCGGGGAAGATCCTCCGCAAGACGATCCGGCAGATCCTCGACGGCGTCGAGCCGCAGGTGCCGGCGACGATCGAGGACCGCTCCGTGCTCGACCACATCCACGCGCTGGGGCCGGCCGACGCGAGCGGCGCGGCGACGGGGATGTTCACCCTGCCGGTGCCGGTCGTGCAGCGCGAAGACGGGGACGAGGAGGAGTAGGAGCGAGGAGGAGCAGCAGCGATCCGGACGTCCCTCGCGAGCTCGCCGGGACCTTCGCGCGGCCGGCCGACAACGGCGTCGGCGGGATGCGCCGCGGTGGAGGCGGGAGCGGGCTCGGGGCGGCGCGGGCGGCGGACGACGGAGTCCGCGCCCGCGCCGTCCCAGCGGGTTCGAGGGAGGTGGCGCGTTCGCGGAGCCCGGCGCGTCCGGCTGCCGGCACCCCTAGCTCGCGCGGCGCGCCGCGCGGGCGCTCGCGCGGGCCTCGGCGCGCGCGGCCTCGAGCTCGGTCTCGCTCCGCTCGCGCCAGCGCACGAGGAAGCGGCGGTCGAAGGTGCGCGAGCACTTCGCGCACGACATCGGCTTCGCGCCGGGACGGCGGAAGCGGGCGATCTCGTGGCCGTTCGGGCACACGCCGATCCACCTCGCCTGCGCGGAGGCGATCTCGAGGTCGTGCGTGCGGCCGCCGACGTAGCCGATCTCGCGGGCGATCCGCCGCCACTCGGGCCCGTGCCCGGCGGCATGGCCGGCCATGGCGTGCGCGATCTCGTGGAGGAGCGTCTGGTGGACGTCGTCGTCCTCGTGGAGCTCCGAGAGGTAGCGCGAGAGCGTGATGCGCTTGCGCGTGTAGTCGCAGGCGCCCGCGCGCTTCTTCGCCGAGTCGAAGGCGAACGACCACGACGGGTCGAGGTGCATGCGGATGGCGGCCTCGGCCCACACCCGCACGCGCGCGAGCTCGGCCATCCGGCTAGAGGTCGTGGCTCGTGATCGGCTCGTGGAGCTCGTCGTCGCCCTGCTGCTGGCCCTCGAGGCGGGCGCGCACGGCGCGGATCGCGAACTTCGACGACTCGATCTGGTCGGCCGGCGCCTCCGAGTCGGTGCGCAGCTTGAGCGCCTCCTCGAAGTCGGCGAGGGCGGGCTCGAGCTCGCCGCGGTCGTAGCGGGTCTTGCCGCGGTGCTGGAGGGCGAAGGCCGCGAGCGAGAGCCACTCGTGGGTGCGCGCCTCGTCGACGCAGCCGTCGAGCTCGCGGAGGGCGACGTCGGTCTTGCCCTGGTACTGCTGCACGACGGCGCGGCGGATGCGCGCGGCGAGGGCGTCCTCGCGGGAGCCGGTGAAGCGCGACTGGCGGTAGGCCGCCTGCGCGTCGTCGAAGGCCTCGTCGAGGCGGCCGAGCATGCGCAGGAGGGCGACGCGCTCGTTCAGGGCCGCGAGGGAGCGGAGGTGCTGGATCTGCCCGAGGCGCGCTTCCGCGGCCGCGACGTCGATGCGCTCGCGGAGCGTGTCGGGGTCATAGCCGAGGATGATGGGAGCGTCAGGCACGTCGTCGAGGGTACCCGCGGCCTCCCACGAGCCGACCGAGGCACGCCTGGGCTGACATGCAGGTCCGGCGGCCCGGCTACTCCCAGCCGCCGGAGCGCTTCGCGGTGAAGACGCCGCGGCCGGGCTTCGGCGACGGGATCGCCTCCGCGTCGCGCACGGGGGCGCGGCCGCGCGCGAAGTCGCGCACGGCATCCGGCTCGAGGATCGACGTCGGCGGGAACTCGCCCGCGATCCGCCGGGCGAGGCCAGGGATCTCCCGGTCCTCCCGCATCACGACGGCGAGCAGGTTGCCGAACCGGCGTCCCTTCGACACCGCCGGATCGCCGATGAGCCGCACCGAGTCGAAGACCTCGAGGAGCGTCGCCGCCTCGCCCCGGGCGAAGCGGAGCTCGTGGCCGTCCGCGATGTTCACGAGCACGATGCCCTCGGGCGCGAGCAGCGGGGCGACCCGCTCGAAGAACTCGACGCTCGTCACGTGGGCCGGGGTCTGCGGGCCGGCGAAGATGTCGACGACGACGAGGTCGGCCGTCCCCGCGAGGCCGGCGGGCAGGCGTCCGAGCTGCTCGCGCGCGTCGCCGTAGCGGAGGCGGATCGACGCGTGCTTCGGCAGCGGGGCGACGCGGCGCACGAGCTCGACGAGCTTCGGCTCGAGCTCGAGCACCTGCTGGCGGGAGCCGGGCCGGGTCGCCTCGACGAAGCGGGGGATCGACATCGCCCCGGCGCCGAGGTGGACGGCCGTGATCGGCTCGTGCTCGGGCCAGGCGAGGTCGATGACGTGGCCCATGTGGCGGATGTACCCGAACTGCAGGTCGCGGGGATCCTCGACGGAGACGTTCGACTGGGGCGTGCCGTCGACCACGAGGGTCCAGCCGTCGCCGTCCCGCGCGAGGGTCGCGGTCGCGCCGTTCGAGAGGGTGGTCGTGAGCTCGTGCTCGCGTGCCGCGGCCGGCTCCTCGCCGCGCCCGGTCCGTCGTGCGTCTCGTCCCACGCGTGAATCCAATCACGTCGAGCGTCGCGTCGCTGAATCCTGTTCATGTCCGATGTGGCGACGAGGTGGGCTCCCTCCCCGGGATCCGTATGGGGATGCGGCTCGCACGAGCGGGCCGCGGGGATTCCGGGTCGGACGTCCGCCCGATCTCATCGGCGCGTCGCGCCGAACCTGGACGCGAACTGAGCCGGGCCAGCCTTCCCTGTCTGGATTCGCCCGGCCGGGCCTGGTTCAGTAGTGCTCGCACGCCGAATGCGTGCGAGTGCACGACCCCCGCCGTCGACGACGACCGGCGACCGGCGGGCCGATCCTCCGAAGGAGCGACAGGACCGATCAGCAGCGTGCCGGCGACGGCCGCCTCAACCCCATCGACCCGAGCGTCCCCTCGACCACGGGCGTGGGCGCGCCCGCCGTGAGCGACCGCAACTCGCTGAGCGTGGGGCCCGACGGCCCCCTCATGCTCCACGACGTCCAGCTCGTCGAGACCCTCGCCCACTTCAACCGCGAGCGCGTGCCGGAGCGCAACCCGCACGCCAAGGGCTCGGGCGCCTTCGGCGTCTTCGAGACGACCGAGGACGTCACGCGCTACACGAAGGCCGGGCTCTTCCAGCCCGGCGCGAAGACGGAGATGCTCGCCCGCTTCTCGACGGTCGCCGGCGAGCAGGGATCGCCCGACACCTGGCGCGACGTCCGCGGCTTCGCCCTGAAGTTCTACACGCAGGAGGGCAACTTCGACCTCGTCGGCAACAACACCCCGGTGTTCTTCGTCCGCGACGGCATGAAGTTCCCCCACTTCATCCGTTCGCAGAAGCGCCTCCCGGACCGCGGCCTCCGCGACAACACGATGCAGTGGGACTTCTGGACCCAGAACCCCGAGACCGCGCACCAGGTCACGTACCTCATGGGCGACCGCGGCATCCCGAAGACGTGGCGCCACATGAACGGCTACTCCTCGCACACCTACGCGTGGATCAACGCCGCCGGCGAGCGCTTCTGGGTGAAGTACCACTTCCACACGCGGCAGGGCGTCGAGTTCCTCACGAACGAGGAGGCCGGCCGCCTCGCGGGCGTCGACGCGGACCACCACCGCCGCGACCTCTTCGAGGCGATCGAACGCGGCGAGTTCCCGCAGTGGAGGCTCTCCGTGCAGGTCATGCCGTACGAGGACGCGAAGACCTACCGCCTCAACCCCTTCGACCTCACGAAGGTGTGGCCGCACAAGGACTACCCGCTCATCCCGGTCGGCACGATGACGCTCAACCGCAACCCGGAGAACTTCTTCGCGCAGATCGAGCAGGCCGCCTTCGCGCCGTCGAACATCGTGCCGGGCACGGGCATCTCGCCCGACAAGATGCTCGTCGCGCGCGTGTTCTCGTACGCGGACGCGCACCGCGCCCGCATCGGCACGAACTTCCACCAGCTGCCCGTCAACCAGCCGCTCAACCCGGTGAACAGCTACACCTTCGACGGCAGCATGACCTACCACCACTCGGGCGCCGCCCCGGTGTACGCCCCCAACTCCTTCGGCCGCCCCTGGTCGGACGAGCAGGGCCAGGTCGACAACTCGTGGGAGTCGGACGGCGAGCTCGTGCGCCAGGCGTACACGCTCCGCCAGGACGACGACGACTTCTCGCAGGCCGGCCAGCTCGTGCGCGAGGTCTTCGACGACGCCGCGCGCGACCGCTTCGTCGACACGGTCGCGGGCGCGCTCGCGACGGTGAAGGAACCGGTGCTCACGAACGCCTTCAACTACTGGAAGAGCGTCGACGCCGAGATCGGCGCCCGCATCGAGGCGAAGGTGAAGGCCGACGCCGAGGCCGCGACGAAGCAGGGCGACGCCGGCGACCAGGTTCCCGGCGCCGACCCGCATGAGGACCACAAGGCGCCCGTCGAGGGCGGCCACGATGAGGTGACGGGCTAGCCCGAGCCCGATACGGGCTCCCGCCCGCGCGGGATCCGGCACAGGACGCGCCCGCCCGCTGCAGCTCGCAGCGGGCGGGCGCGTCGCGTGTCGCGGCTAGGCGGCCGCGTGCGAGAGGTCCTTCCCCTTCGTCTCCGGGAGGAAGAGGATCGTCGCAGAGGAGACGACGAGCAGCGCGATCGAGTACCAGGCGAACACGTGCGTGTCGCCGATCCAGGTGAGCACGTACCCGGCCGTCCCGCCGAAGAGGGCGATCGCGATCGCGTAGGAGATGCCGAACCCCGCCGTGCGCTGCTCGGTGGGGAACATCTCCGCGTACATCGCCGGGGCGTGCGAGAGGAACCCGGCGAGCAGGATGAGCTGCACGCAGATCGCGAGGATGAGCCGCCACGTCTCGGGCCCGCCTTCCGCGGAGCCGCCCTCGATGAGGAGGATGAGCGGCAGGTAGAGCACGGCGCAGCCGAGCAGGCCCGCGATGGCCGAGACTTTGCGCCCGATGCGATCCGAGATGGCGCCCCAGATCGGGAGCGCCACGATGAAGACCGCGTTGCCGATGAGCGAGGCGGTGAAGGCCTGGTCCGGGGAGTAGCCGAACGACTTCTGCGCGATCGACGGCATCGTCACGCTCCAGATGTAATACGCCACCGTGAGGCCCGCGGTCATGCCGATCACCTGAAGGCCGGTGCGCCAGTTGCGGGCGATGGCGGCGAAGAGGCTCGGGCGCTCCGGGCGCGACTGCTCGGCGGCGCGGTGCTCCTCGAAGACCTCGCTCTCGGCCATCGAACGGCGGATGAACAGGGCGAAGAGGCCGAGCACGGCGCCGATGGCGAACGGCACGCGCCAGCCCCACGCGTTCATCTGCTCCTCGCTGAGGGCCGACTCGAGGATGAGCCCGAGCGCGATGCCCACAAGCAGGCCCGCCGTGCCCGTCACGTAGATCGAGCTCGCCCACAGGCCGCGGTGCTCGCGCGGGGCGTGCTCGGCGAGATACGTCTGCGCGCTCGGGAGCTCGCCGCCGTGGGCGAGGCCCTGGAGCAGGCGTGCGAGGAGGAGGATCGCCGAGGCGAGCCAGCCGACCTGCTCGTAGGTCGGGCAGATCGCGATGATGAGCGATCCGAGCGAGGCGAAGACGACCGCGGCCGAGAGGGCCTCCTTGCGGCCGATGCGGTCGCCGAGCCATCCGAACACGACGCCGCCGAAGGGGCGGGCCACGAAGCCCACGGCGAACACCGCCATGGTGGAGAGGAACGCGGAGGTCGGGTCGTCCTTGTTGAAGACCTGCGTCGAGAAGTAGACGGCGAAGCTCGCGTAGACGTTCCAGTCGAACCACTCGAGCGCGTTGCCGACGCCGGTGCCGAGGATCGTCTTCGTCGTGGACTGGGCGGGGGCGGTGTCAGTGGCGGTGGGGGTGGCGGCGGGTTCGCTTCGAAGGGGATCGGGTGCGGTCATGGGGCCTCCTCGTCGAGGGCGATCGGGTGACGACAGAGCCCGCCGGGCCCGGGCGCCTGGACGGGAGCGTAGGGATCGCGGACGCCGTGCGCGAGCCCCTCCGACGCGCGCCGTCATGATGAGCTGGGTTCAGGTGGCGAGGTCGGCCGGGATCGCGCGGGTGGCGCGCCGTCGTCCGTGCGGTAGGTGCCGCGACGCGCGCGAGGCTGCACGATGCGCCAAGCGCCGCGCCGCGCGCCGCCGAGGCCTGTCGACCTCGCCGCCTCAGAACAGGGGGCTCCGCCGCTACCAGCCGCGCTCGCGCCACTCCGCGAGGTGCGGCCGCTCGGCGCCGAGCGTCGTCGGGGCGCCGTGGCCGGGGTAGGCGACGGCCTCGTCGGGGAAGCGGGCGAAGATGCGGGTCTCGAGGTCGTCCAGGAGCTGGGCGAAGTCATCCGCCGACCAGGTCTTGCCGGGGCCGCCGTGCGACCATCGAGCCTTTGGCAATACCCGCTACGAGACTCGCACGAGGTAGTACGCGCGAACGGGATGGGCCCAAACCTGGCAGCAGACCATGCCCCAGCCTCCAGAGAGGCGCACAAGGTGCTCGTTGAGCTGAAGCGCCAGCTTTCGGAGCGTCTCGCTGACCAGCTCGACGGCGGGCAGGTCGTCGGGGCCGGTAGGGGTTGGGTGCATGCAGGAAGGCGCTCAGGCGCCCCCACGCCTTCCGCGCGTCGTCCTCTGAGAGGCCATCCGCCACATCCCGCCACTCGGTACCCGTCTCGCCATGAGCGGGCTCGACCCCCTTGGGCCAGTAGTCCGGGTTGACCCCCCGGATCAACTTCTGCGTGGGTCCCAAGTCTGTGTGCTTCGACAAGGATCGCCCTGCTGCCTCTAGAGCAGCGCGATTGCTGACCAACCCCGCCAAGGTGACCTGGTCGAGCGCCAACCGAGTCTGATGCGCCGCGTAGACGATATGACGTTCGTCTCCGTGTGGCGCATCCAACAGCGCGAGCGCTTCAGTCACCTGGAGTTTGACGCGCTCCATCTCGTGTGCATAGAGCCCGAGTTCGTCCCCCGTGATCGGCGGAGAGTCACCAGCCACGCTTGCGCCACTCCGCGAGGTGGGGCCGCTCGGCGCCGAGCGTCGTCGGGGCGCCGTGGCCGGGGTAGACGACGGCCTCGTCGGGGAAGCGGTCGAAGATCCGCTCCTCGAGGTCGTCCATGAGCTGGGAGAAGTCATCCGCCGACCAGGTCTTGCCGGGCCCGCCGGGGAAGAGCGAGTCGCCCGTGAGCAGGCGCGGCGCCTCGCCCTCGGCCTCGATCGCGAGCGCGATCGAGCCGGGCGTGTGGCCTCGGAGGAGGATCGCCTCGAGCGTCGTGGCGCCGATGCGCAGCGTCGAGCCGTCGGCGAGGCGGCGGTCGACGGTCGCGCCGATCGCGTCCGCGTCGAGCTCGCCCGCGTAGGAGGGGACGGCGAGGCGACGGCGCATCGTCTCGAGCGCCTGCCAGTGGTCGGCGTGGCGGTGGGTCGTGACGAGGCCGACGACGCGGACGTCGGGGCGCTCGCGGACGTCGAGGTCCAGCGCCTCGTTCTCGGCCTCGATCGCGTCGTCGGCGACGGCGACGAGCTCGGCGAGGCGCATGGGCTCGTCGGCCGCGTCGACGAGGAGGGCCTCGCCGCTCGCGCGGTCGACGACGAGGTAGGCGATGTTGTCCATCGCCGAGACGCGCGCGCGCCAGATCTCGACGCCGCCGAAGGCGTCGAGGACGGGCTCGAAGGGCTTGAGGTCGCTGGGATCCGTGGCCATGTCGGCAGGCTAGCGGCGGGGGATGGCCCGGGACCGGCGACGGGCCGGGCGGGGATCGCACGGACTCGGACAGCTCGTGCGCGGTGTTCGCTCCCGATCCGGGCGTCCACTGCCCGCATACCGGGAGCGGATGCCCGCATCGGCCTCGGATGGCGGTGTGGCGCTCGCTGGGGGCAGTCGCGGCCGGCGCTCGCGGCCGCGCTCGGTCCGCGTCCGGGCGGGCCCGGTAGCGTGCCCGCGACGCGGCGGAGCCGCCGGGGAGGCCGGCCCTCCCGCCATCCGCCTCGCACGACCCACCGCCTCGCACGACCCACCGCCTCGCACGACCCACCGCCTCGCACGACCCACGCGAAGGAGCCCCGATGACGCAGCACCCCGCCCCCGCCTCGCCCGGCGCCCCGGACCTCGACGCCTTCGGCCGGGAGCTGCACCGCCGCATGCAGGGCACCGGCTACGAGGTCGTCCGCGAGGGCGATTCGGTCGTCGCGCGCGCGAATCTCGCCGACCGCTCCTGGTGGGTCTTCGCGCAGCGCAGCCACCTCACCGAGGTGTGGGAGACGCGCCTCACGCCGCGCAGGCCCGGCGTGCTCGACATGGACGACCGCCGCCGCAGCCTCGAGTGGAGCGCCGGCATCCCGACCCTCGGCTCGCTCTCGAAGCGCATCGACAGCGGCTGGAGCGTCGGCACCAAGCGCCGCATCGAGGTCCATGACGCCGGCCGTCCGCTGGCGCATCGCTCATCCGCTCGCCTACCGCTCATCGGCTGGCCCTTCTTCCTGCGCTCGCTGGCCGTTCGCTCATCCGCTGGCGGAATTCCGCCAGCGGATGAGCGAACGGCCAGCGGTTCGCGTCCGCGGCCTGCCGACGTCGCCTCCCTCAGGGGCGCCATCAGGACGCCCTGGCGCGCTCGGCGCGCAGCAGCGCGCCGCGAACCCGTTCCGCGAGCGCCCCGGGAGTGCGAAGCGTCTGCCAGTCCCAGCGGACGACCTCCCAGCCGAGGTCGCGGATCGCCCATTCGCGGCGCTTCTCGTCCATGAGCCGCTGCTCGGGCGCGCGGTCGTCGTCGAGCTCGGCCGCGTACTTGGCGGCACCGTCGAACTCTCCGACGACCTTGTGGCGGGGCCAGGCGAAATCCGTGCGCGCGACGAACCGTCCAGAACTGGTGCGGATCTCGTGCTGCAGCGAGGGTGTCGGCATCCCGGCGCCCGCAAGCGCCACCCGGCTCAGCGATTCGCCGATGCTCTCGGAAGCCGGGTCCGCGAAGTCGAGCACGGCGGCGATGGCGGATGCCTTCCGCCCGAGTCGCGGAGGCGACTTCCGATCCATGCCGAGGGCGAGCGCGACATCGGCGCAGGCGACCGCCTCGTCGAAGGGCAGCGTGCGCGCGAGGTCAGCGACCGTGCGGGGGAGCGAGGTGGCGATCATCCCGCCGAGCACGACCGTCTCCGAGCCGTCGACCTGGGCCCGGCGCGCGTGGAGCTGCTTCGATCGCTCGCCGTTGGAGCGAGGGCGCGTCACTGTGACGAGGTCGAGGCGCGAGCGGAGGACGGGCAGGCCGTGGAGGCGGGCTGCGGAGGTGTGGCTCACGACGGTCCCGGGACCTAGCCTCGGCACCGTCGCCCGGAGGAGGAGGTCGTGCCGCTCCTCGGGCGTCCGCTCGAGCGGCGTCGCGTAGGAGCCGGGGCGGATCCGCTCGAGCGCGCCTCGCGCGTGGCGGCGGCGCAGCGTCGCCGACGCGAGGCCGAAGCTTCCGGCATCCGGGCCGTCGAGGATCTCCATGGCGCTCAGGCTCGCGCCATCGGCGCGCATTCGCACGCCGCGCGCCTCGGGTCTGTGGAGCGCCGGCTGTCCACTGCGGCGACGACGAAGACCGACTCGCGGACGGCGGGGTTGGACTCAGTGCCGACCTGCCGCGACGTGAGCCGGGCGCGTTCGACCCACGCCCGGCTCCTGGGCCGTCACGATCCACGCCTGGCGCTGGCCATTCGCTCTCCGGCTGGCGGATATGCGCCAGCAGATGCGCGATCGGCCAGCGGTACATCGTGTGGGCGAGCGGGTGGCCAGCGAGCGAGCGATCGGCCGGCGGTGGGTGGGCTGAGCGAGCGTTCGGCCAGCGGATGGGCGCTCGGGCGGCGGCTCGGTGGCTGCGGCGAGCGGCGCGGGGCTGCGGCGTGAAGATGGCGAGCGCTCGAGCGATCCGCCAGCCCCCGGCCCGGAGGCTGGCGCTGGCCGATCGCTCTCCTGCTGGCCGATTTTCGCCAGCGGATGAGCGGTCGGCCAGCGGTACGTGGATTGGGCGAGCGACTGGCCAGCGGATGAGCGGTCGGCCAGCGCTCCGTGGGTCGAGCGAGCGGATGACCAGCGGGTGGTCGATCGGCCAGCGGCTCGGAGCGCCGCGGATACCCGATCGGAGCCCTCACCGTCCCGCGACACGCCCTAGACGGGGCTCCCTGCGGCACATACACTTGACATTTGCGCTTCGTCGTTCCATGCCTTCATATTGCGGTCGGCTTGGGCTCGCGCTTCTGGTCCGCTCACCGTCCGCCTCACCCGGCGGCGCTTGGGGCGTCGATCGGGACCGCGCGCCGGAAGGCGGGGCTTCATCCTCATCTGAATCTACTGGCTTCCCGCGCCGAGCGCGGGACCGCGGAGGGATAGTTCCTTGGCTGCTGCGCGCAACGCAACTCCTGGCCCCAAGACCGGACGCGAGGCCCACCGCCTCTCGTTCGCGAAGATCTCGGACACGCTCGAGGTTCCCGACCTCCTCGCGCTGCAGACCGAGTCCTTCGACTGGCTCGTCGGCAACGAGGCGTGGCGCGAGCGCCTGGCCGCCGGCGAGGCCGCCGGCCGCACCGACCTCGCCACGCAGTCGGGCCTCGAGGAGATCTTCGAGGAGATCTCCCCGATCGAGGACCTCGGCGAGACCATGCAGCTGAGCTTCCAGAACCCGTACCTCGAGCCCGAGAAGTACTCCATCGAGGAGTGCAAGGAGCGCGGCAAGACGTACTCGGCCCCCCTCTACGTCGAGGCCGAGTTCATGAACCACCAGACGCTCGAGATCAAGACGCAGACGGTCTTCATGGGCGACTTCCCGCTCATGACCGACAAGGGCACGTTCATCATCAACGGCACCGAGCGCGTCGTCGTCTCGCAGCTCGTCCGCTCGCCCGGCGTCTACTTCGAGCGCACCCCCGAGAAGACCTCCGACAAGGACGTCTTCTCCGCGCGCATCATCCCGTCGCGCGGCGCCTGGCTCGAGTTCGAGATCGACAAGCGCGACCAGGTCGCCGTCCGAATCGACCGAAAGCGCAAGCAGTCCGTCACGGTCTTCCTCAAGGCGCTCGGCCTCACCGCCGACGAGATCCGCGAGCAGTTCGCCGGCTACGAGTCGATGGAGCTCACGCTCGAGAAGGACGACATCAAGACGCGGGAAGAGGCCCTCAAGGACATCTACCGCAAGCTGCGCCCGGGCGAGCAGGTCGCCACCGAGGCCGCGCGCTCGCTCCTCGACAACTTCTACTTCAACCCGAAGCGCTACGACCTCGCCAAGGTCGGCCGCTACAAGCTCAACCGCAAGCTCGGCATCGACGCCGCCATCTCGGAGTCGGTGCTCACTGTCGAGGACATCGTCGCGACGATCAAGTACCTCGTCGCCCTCCACAACGGCGACGCGAAGCTCCCCGGCGTCCGCAAGGGCCAGCCGGTCGAGATCACGCTCGACGTCGACGACATCGACCACTTCGGCAACCGCCGCATCCGCGCGGTCGGCGAGCTCATCCAGAACCAGGTCCGCACCGGCCTCTCGCGCATGGAGCGCGTCGTCCGCGAGCGCATGACGACCCAGGACATCGAGGCGATCACGCCCCAGACGCTCATCAACGTGCGTCCGGTCGTCGCCGCGATCAAGGAGTTCTTCGGCACCTCGCAGCTCTCGCAGTTCATGGACCAGAACAACCCGCTCGCGGGCCTCACGCACAAGCGCCGCCTCTCGGCGCTCGGCCCCGGCGGCCTCTCGCGCGAGCGCGCCGGCGTCGAGGTCCGCGACGTCCACCCGTCGCACTACGGCCGGATGTGCCCGATCGAGACCCCGGAAGGCCCGAACATCGGCCTCATCGGCTCGCTCGCCTCGTTCGCGCGCATCAACGCCTTCGGCTTCATCGAGACCCCGTACCGCAAGGTCGTCGACGGCCAGGTCACCGACCAGATCGACTACCTCACGGCTGCCGAGGAGGACGACTTCGTCGTCGCCCAGGCGAACGCCCCGCTCGACGAGCAGAGCCGCTTCACCGAGGAAGAGGTGCTCGTGCGCCGCAAGGGCGGCGAGGTCGAGCTCGTCCCCGCTGGCGACGTCGACTACATGGACGTCTCGCCGCGCCAGATGGTCTCGGTCGCCACCTCGCTCATCCCGTTCCTCGAGCACGACGACGCGAACCGCGCGCTCATGGGCGCGAACATGCAGCGTCAGGCCGTCCCGCTCCTCCGCTCGGAGTCGCCGCTCGTCGGCACCGGCATGGAGAACTACGCGGCCATCGACGCCGGTGATGTCATCACGGCGAACAAGCCGGGCGTCGTGCAGTCGGTCTCGGCCGACTACGTCGTCGTCGCCCTCGACGAGGGCGGCACGGAGCAGTACTTCCTCCGCAAGTTCGACCGCTCGAACCACGGCACCTGCTACAACCACCGCGTCATCGTCTCGGCCGGCGACCGCGTCGAGGCCGGCGAGGTCATCGCGGACGGCCCCGCCACGGAGAACGGCGAGCTCGCGCTCGGCAAGAACCTCCTCGTGGGCTTCATGCCGTGGGAGGGCCACAACTTCGAGGACGCGATCATCCTCAGCCAGAACCTCGTGAAGAACGACACCCTCTCCTCGATCCACATCGAGGAGTACGAGGTGGACGCCCGCGACACGAAGCTCGGCAAGGAGGAGATCACCCGCGACCTCCCGAACGTGTCGCAGGAGCTCCTCAAGGACCTCGACGAGCGCGGCATCATCCGCATCGGCGCCGAGGTGCAGCCGGGCGACATCCTCGTCGGCAAGGTCACGCCGAAGGGCGAGACCGAGCTCTCGGCCGAGGAGCGCCTGCTCCGCGCGATCTTCAACGAGAAGTCGCGCGAGGTGCGCGACACGTCGCTCAAGGTCCCCCACGGCGAGCAGGGCACGGTCATCGCCGTCAAGGTGTTCGACGCGGAGGAGGGCGACGACGAGCTCGGCGCCGGCGTGAACCAGCGCGTCGTCGTGTTCATCGCCCAGAAGCGCAAGATCACCGAGGGCGACAAGCTCGCGGGCCGCCACGGCAACAAGGGCGTCATCGCGAAGATCCTGCCCGAGGAGGACATGCCCTTCCTCGAGGACGGCACCCCACTCGACATCATCCTCAACCCGCTCGGCATCCCGAAGCGCATGAACTTCGGCCAGATCCTCGAGACGCACCTCGGCTGGATCGCCAAGCAGGGCTGGGTCGTCGACGGCTCGCCGGCCTGGGCCGAGCACCTCCCCGACGGCGCGACCGACGTCGCCCCCGGCACGAAGCTCGCCACCCCGGTGTTCGACGGCGCCACGGAGGCCGAGATCTCGGGCCTGCTCGACTCGACGCGCCCCACGCGCGACGGCGACCGCCTCGTCGACTCGACGGGCAAGACGCGCCTGTTCGACGGCCGCTCGGGCGAGCCGTTCCCGGACCCGATCTCGGTCGGCTACATGTACATCCTCAAGCTCCACCACCTCGTCGACGACAAGATCCACGCTCGCTCGACGGGCCCCTACTCGATGATCACGCAGCAGCCCCTCGGCGGTAAGGCGCAGTTCGGCGGCCAGCGATTCGGCGAGATGGAGGTGTGGGCGCTCGAGGCCTACGGCGCGGCGTACACGCTCCAGGAGCTCCTCACGATCAAGTCCGACGACATCGTCGGCCGCGTGAAGGCGTACGAGGCGATCGTCAAGGGCGAGAACATCCAGGAGCCGGGCATCCCCGAGTCCTTCAAGGTCCTCATGAAGGAGATGCAGTCGCTGTGCCTGAACGTCGAGGTCCTCTCGGCCGACGGCACCGCGGTGAGCCTCCGCGACACCGATGACGAGGCCTACCGCGCCGCGGAGGAACTCGGCATCAACATCTCCACCCGCTTCGAGTCCTCGTCGGTCGACGAGATCTAAGCCGGACCCGACTGAGTATCGAAGCTTTTCCTAGGGAGAACAGAGCATTGCTGGACGCAACCACGTTTGACGAACTCCGCATCGGGCTCGCGACCGCCGACGACATCCGTCGCTGGTCCCACGGCGAGGTCAAGAAGCCGGAGACCATCAACTACCGCACGCTGAAGCCGGAGAAGGACGGCCTCTTCGGCGAGCAGATCTTCGGGCCCTCCCGCGACTGGGAGTGCGCCTGCGGCAAGTACAAGCGCGTGCGCTTCAAGGGCATCGTCTGCGAGCGCTGCGGCGTCGAGGTCACGAAGTCCTCGGTCCGCCGCGAGCGGATGGGCCACATCGAGCTCGCCGCGCCCGTGACGCACATCTGGTACTTCAAGGGCGTGCCGAGCCGCCTCGGCTACCTCCTCGACATGGCGCCGAAGGACCTCGAGAAGGTCATCTACTTCGCCGCGTACATGGTCATCTCCGTCGACGAGGAGGGCCGTCACGACGACCTCCAGGGCCTCGAGCACGAGATCCGCGGCGAGATCAAGACCCTCGGCGACCAGCGCGACGCCGCCATCGCCTCGCGCATGCAGCGCCTCGAGGAGGAGCTCGCGGCCCTCGAGTCCGAGGGCGCGAAGGCCGACCAGAAGCGCAAGGCGAAGGACGCGGGCGAGAAGGAGATGTCGCAGCTCCGCAAGGGCTTCGACGAGGACATCGCGCGCCTCGAGCGCGTGTGGGAGTCCTTCCGCACCCTCAAGGTCGGCGAGCTCAAGGCCGAGGACACGGACTTCCACGAGCTCATGGACCGCTACGGCGACTACTTCGAGGCGTACATGGGCGCCGAGGCGATCCAGAAGCGCCTCCAGTCCTTCGACCTCGAGGCCGAGGCGGAGCTGCTCCGCACGCAGATCGCCGAGGGCAAGGGCCAGAAGAAGATCCGCGCGATCAAGCGCCTCAAGGTCGTCAACTCGTTCATCCAGACCGGCAACAGCCCCGCCGCGATGGTCCTCGACGTCGTCCCGGTCATCCCGCCGGAGCTGCGCCCGATGGTCCAGCTCGACGGCGGCCGCTTCGCCACGAGCGACCTCAACGACCTGTACCGCCGCGTCATCAACCGCAACAACCGCCTCCGCCGCCTGCTCGACCTCGGCGCTCCCGAGATCATCGTGAACAACGAGAAGCGCATGCTCCAGGAGGCCGTCGACGCGCTCTTCGACAACGGCCGCCGCGGCCGCCCCGTCACGGGCACCGGCAACCGGGCCCTCAAGTCGCTCTCGGACATGCTCAAGGGCAAGCAGGGCCGCTTCCGCCAGAACCTCCTCGGCAAGCGCGTCGACTACTCGGGCCGCTCGGTCATCGTCGTCGGCCCGCAGCTGCGCATGCACCAGTGCGGCCTGCCGAAGCAGATGGCGCTCGAGCTCTTCAAGCCGTACGTCATCAAGCGCCTCATCGACCTCGGCCACGCCTCGAACATCAAGGCCGCGAAGCGCGCGGTCGAGCGCGCGAAGCCCGAGGTGTGGGACGTCCTCGAAGAGGTCATCCGCGAGCGCCCGGTGCTGCTCAACCGCGCCCCGACGCTCCACCGCCTCGGCATCCAGGCGTTCGAGCCGCTCCTCGTCGAGGGCAAGGCCATCCAGCTCCACCCGCTCGTCTGCTCGGCGTTCAACGCCGACTTCGACGGCGACCAGATGGCCGTCCACCTGCCGCTCTCGGTCGAGGCGCAGGCCGAGGCGCGCGTGCTCATGCTCGCCTCGAACAACATCCTCAAGCCGTCGGACGGCCGCCCGGTGACGCTCCCGTCGCAGGACATGGTCGCGGGTCTCTACCACCTCACGTTCCGCCGCGAGGACGTCGTGGGCAAGGACCGCGCGTTCTCCTCGGTCGCCGAGGCGATCATGGCGCACGACCAGGGCACGCTCCACCTCAACGCCCCCGTGAAGATCCGCCTCGAGTCGCCGGCGTTCGCCGAGGGCAAGGCGCCCGAGGGCTACACGGGCTCCGGCCCGGTGCTCGTCGAGACGACGCTGGGCCGCGCGCTCTTCAACGAGCTGCTCCCCGCGACGTACCCCTACGTCGAGGAGACGATGACGAAGGGCCGCCTCTCCGGCGTCGTGAACTACCTCGCCGAGCGCTACACGAAGGACGAGGTCGCCGCGACGCTCGACCAGATCAAGGACGCGGGCTTCTACTGGGCCACGCGCTCGGGCATCTCGCTCGCGCTCTCCGACATCATCACCCCGGAGTCGAAGGCGAAGATCGTCGCCGACACCGAGGCCGAGGTCGCCGAGCTCCGCGAGGAGTGGCAGGTCGTCGGCGCCATCTCCGAGCAGGAGTACCGCGCCGAGGTCATCAAGAAGTGGGAGGCCGCCACGGCGAAGGTCGCCGAGGAGATGCAGGCCGAGTTCCCCGACACGAACTCGATCCACCGCATGGTCACGGCCGGCGCGAACGGCAACTGGCTGCAGGTCCGCCAGGTCGCCGGCATGCGAGGCCTCGTCGCGAACCCGAAGGGCGAGACGATCCCGCGTCCGATCGTCCACTCGTACCGCGAGGGTCTCACGGTCGGCGAGTACTTCATCTCGACGCACGGCTCCCGCAAGGGCCTCGCGGACACCGCCCTCCGCACGGCCGACTCGGGCTACCTCACGCGCCGCCTCGTGGACGTCTCGCAGGACGTCATCATCCGCGAGGAGGATTGCGGCACCTCGCGCGGCCTCGACATGCCGATCGCCACGGTCGACGCGTCGACGGGCGAGCTCGTCCGCGACGACAACGTCGAGAACTCGGTCTACGCGCGCACGCTCGCGGTCGACGCCACGGACGCCGACGGCAAGGTCATCGTCGAGGCGGGCACGGACGTCGGCGACATCGTGCTCGACCAGCTCCTCGAGGCCGGCATCACCTCGGTGAAGGTCCGCTCGGTGCTCACGTGCGAGTCCGCGGTCGGCGTCTGCGCCATGTGCTACGGCCGCTCGCTCGCCTCGGGCAAGCTCGCCGACATCGGCGAGGCCGTCGGCATCATCGCGGCCCAGTCCATCGGCGAGCCGGGCACCCAGCTCACGATGCGCACGTTCCACTCGGGCGGCGTCTCGAGCGCGGGCGACATCACGCAGGGTCTCCCGCGAGTCCAGGAGCTCTTCGAGGCGCGCACGCCGAAGGGCGCCGCGCCCCTCGCCGAGGCCGCGGGCGTCATCGAGGTCCAGGAGACCGACAAGACGCGCAAGATCGTGCTCAAGCTCGACGAGAAGCCGGCCGACGAGAAGGAGGCCGCCGAGAAGGTGTACCCCGTGCTCAAGCGCGCCGACCTCCTCGTCGAGGACGGCCAGCGCGTCGAGCTCGGCCAGCAGCTCCAGGAGGGTCCGCTCGATCCGAAGGACGTGCTCCGCGTGCGCGGCGCCCGCGAGGTGCAGAAGTACCTCGTCGGCGGCGTGCAGGGCGTCTACCGCTCGCAGGGCGTGCCGATCCACGACAAGCACATCGAGGTCATCGTCCGCCAGATGCTCCGCAAGATCACGGTCATCGACCACGGCGAGACGGACATGCTGCCCGGCGAGCTCGTCGACCGCCAGCACTTCGCCGCGGTGAACCGCCAGGCCGTCGCGGAGGGCCGCAAGCCCGCCTCGGGCCGCCAGGAGGTCATGGGCATCACGAAGGCGTCGCTCGCGACGGAGTCGTGGCTCTCGGCCGCCTCGTTCCAGGAGACGACGCGCGTCCTCACGCAGGCCGCGATGGAGGGTCGCACCGACCCGCTCGTCGGCCTCAAGGAGAACGTCATCATCGGCCGCCTCATCACGGCGGGCACCGGCCTCGCGAAGTACCGCGAGATGTCGGTCGAGCCCACCGAGGAGGCGCGTGCGGAGCGCTACCCGTTCCGCCTCGGCGAGGAGGGCGGCTTCGACGAGTCCGACCTCACCTTCGTCGACTTCGAGTCGTTCTCGACGGATGACTTCACGGGCGGCTCCTACAGCTAGCCGATCCGGCATCCTGCGACGCGCCCCCGAGACTCGGGTCTCGGGGGCGCGTCGCGTTCGGGCGGTGTGGGCGTGCGGGCGGCGTGCGCTTGCGCTGCGGGGCCGTCCTGTCCATGGGGAGTCCTCCCCGCTGACATCCGCCGCCGGGCTTCCTAGACTGCGAGCGGCCCGCCCTGGCCTCCGGCTGGGAGGAGGGCCCGGGCTTCGGCGGTCGACACTCGGCGGTCGGCATCGACATGGGGAGAGGGGCGGCATGCGGGGCATGGTCGGCGCGGTCATCGAGGATCTCCGCGAGCTCGCGGGCGACTGCTCGCGCCATTCCCAGGACGTCTCGGACTCGCTCGAGCTCGTCGCGCGCGTCATCGCCGATCTCCAGTGGGAGGGCCGCGACGCGGAGTCCTTCCGCCAGCGCTTCTGGTCGGGGCTCGCGACATCCATGCTCGGCCTCTCCGACCGGCTCGCGGACGAGCGCTCGGAGCTGCTCCGCCAGGCGTGGGCGCAGGAGGAGGCGTCGTCGTCGCACGGCCACGGGCATGGAGGCGTCATCGGCGGCGGCGCGGGCGGCGACGTCGCTCCCGCGCGAAATGGGGACGACCTTTCCGACGGCCCCTCGCACTCCATCGCGTCGACGCCGCTCGATCTTCACGGGACCCTCTTCGCGCGGCTCGCCGAGCTCGACGCCGCGCTGCGCCTCGGCGAGCTCGCGGCGATCGCGACGCTGCTGCGCGAGCTCGGGCTGGCGGACCGCATCATGCTCGGCTCGACCGGCGAGCCCTTCGCCGGGCATCGACTCGACCCGGTGCACGGGCTGGTCTCGGCGGATGGCGTGCAGCTGCGGGTCTCCGGCGAGGGTGCCGCGGGCTCGGGCGCAGGCGCCTCCGGCGCGGCGAATGGAGCGTCGTACGTCGATGGAGCATCGGCAGGCATAGCGGGGTCCGGCGGCTCGGGAGCCTCTGGCGGCTCCGCCGGAGGCGGCGGGCTCGGCGCCGGCGGCGCCTACGGCATCGCCTCGGGCTCCGAGGCGTCCGCGGAGGGCGCTGCCCCGACCGCCTCGAACGACGGCGTCGGCGGCTCCTCGCCGGCCCAGCTCGGCGAGGTCCCGCATCCGCAGGCCCCCGAGCCGCGCTTCGGCGGCTCGAGCCCGATCGGCCAGCCGTCCATGGCCGCCGCCTTCTCCGTCGCGGGCGGTCTCGTCGCGGTCGGCGGCGCGGCGGCGGCCACGGCCTTCGCCGCGAGCGCGCTCCGCCGCCGGGAGGCCTCGGGTCGCTAGGTCCCCACTGCACCCGGCTCGAGCTCGCGGTCGCGGGGCGGCGGCGCGAACGGCCTCGCTAGGCTTCCCACGGCTCCGCGCGAGGGCTCGCGGGCACCGCCGCCAGGAGGAGGGTCACCCACCATGCAGGCATCCGAGCACGACGCAGATCCGACCGGCCACGCTCGCCGGCCGGAGGGCGCACCGGAGGCCGACGGCGCCCGCATCGCCTCGCAGGAGGCCCTCGGCGGCCCTGAGCTCGCCCTGCTCCTCGCCCTCGCCGGCGGCGATCGCGCCGCGGCCGTGGCCTCCGCGCTCGGCCTCGCGGAGCTCCGCTCCGACGCCTCGGCCATGCGCGCCGCCGCCTCCTCGCTCGCCGCCCGCGGCCTCCTCGCCCTCCGCGAGGACGAGGCCCTCGCGCCCCGCGGCGCCGCCCTCGGCATCTGCGCCCTCGCCGGGGCGGCGGATCGCGTGCACGGGATGGCGCTCCTCCGCGACGAGGAGCCCGTCGCGACCCTGACGATCGCCGTCGCGCCCGCCGGCTCCGTCGCCGTCCGCCCGGGCCCGATCGGCTCGGCCCGCGTGGCGCTCATGGACCCCTCCTCGCGACCCTCCGCGCTGCTCATGGAGGCGCTCGAGGTGCACCTCGGCGCCGAGGACGCCTCCGCCGCCATCGAGACCCGATCGCTGGGGGAGGAGGACGCCGAGCCGTCCCTCCTCGCGGTCCGCCTGCTCGAGGGCCAGGGCGACGGGGCCGTCTTCGAGCTCGCGACGCAGGGCCCCGGCGAGGAGCCGTCGACGGCGCGCGCCTCGCTCGAGGAGCTCGAACGCCGGATCGGCGAGCTCGCGGGCTGAGCCGGCGCCGCCGCGGCGCCGAACCCGTCACCGGCGAGTCCGGCAGGTCGGCTACCGTACGCGCCATGGCCCGCCGACCCAGCCCGTCCTCGCGTCCCGACCGCGACGAGCGAGGCCGTCCGATGTCGGACAACGCGGACCCGAAGCTCGAGATCGGCCTCACGATCGGCATCGGGGTCGTCATCCTCGCGGCGATCCTCTGGTGGACCGCGGTGAGCCTCGAGGCGGGCCGGCCCGGGGATCTGTGGATGCCGTGGGCGGTGGCCATCGTCATGCTCGTGAACTGCGCCCTCGGCATCCAGCAGGCCCGCCGCGCGCTCGACTACGACCGCCGGACGTCGGAGGAGGACGGGCCCGCCGCGCCCTGAGGCCCCGGGCATGGGGAGTTCTCCCCAGCGACAGGGGCGCGCTCCGCTCCTAGCCTGGTCGCGACGACGAGGCGACAGGGGGATCGATGGCCACGGGGATGCTGGGAGCGAACACCGACGAGCTGCGCGCGCTGGCGGGCATCTACGGCAAGAAGGCCGAGGCGGTCTCGAACGCCGAGCGGGTCACCGTGCCCGAGGTCGAGGGCGTGAAGTGGGAGGGCCCCGACGCCGAGAAGTTCAAGCGCGAGTACGGCTCCGTGGTGGCCTCGTCGATCCGCGACCTCGCGTCGCGTCTGCGCACGGCGCAGGCGGAGCTCACCAAGCAGGCCGGCGACCAGGACACGTGCTCCCAGGCGAAGGGCGCGCCGCAGAGCGGCCCCACGGGCCCCGCCGGCCCGGGCGGCCAGGGGATGAGCGTCTACGACGCCCTCAAGACCATCTACAAGTCGTGGAACTTCCTCCGCAAGCCGGGCCAGGCGCTCCGCTTCGCGATGGAGGCGTTCGCCCTCGCGAAGAACCCGTGGATGGCGGCGCCCTGGGTGCTCATCAACGCCCGTGACTGGGCGACCATCACCGGCCTCATCCGCGGCACGGGCGGGCAAAAGCTCAAGGCCGAGTTCACCATCGAAGGCAAGGCGGCCGACTACTTCGGCAAGCTCTACAACGGCACGAAGTGGTACACCGACATGCTCGGCGGCAACCCCATCAGCGCGAGGCTCGAGGGCCTGCTCAAGCCGTCGTGGCGCCAGGGCCTCGAGGACTTCGTCGGCAAGAGCGGCCGCGGCCTCGCGCGCGGCATGGGCGCCTTCGGCGTCATGTTCGACAGCGTCGAGGGCATCCAGGCCGCGTCGAAGGGCGATTGGCTCACGGGCGCGAACGGCGACATGACGAAGGGCGCCGCCTGGAACGGCCTGCAGGCCGTGGTCGGCGGCGCCTGCTTCGTCCCCGGCCCGGTGGGCTGGGTCGCGACGGGCGTGAGCGCGGGCATGGCCGTCTACGAGAACTGGGACACGATCTCGAACGCGGCGCAGTCCTTCGTGAAGGACCCGATCGGCAGCGTGACGAGCTTCGGCAGCACGGTCGCCGACACCGGTTCCAAGGTCCTCAGCGCGCTGAACCCCTTCGACTAGCGGCTCCGCCGGCCGCAACCGCGAGGTCCCACGGGGCCGCTAGCATGCTCCGCAGCCGACGAGAGGGATGACGATGACCGCAGCGCAGTCCGCCGCCGAGCCCGCCGACCGCCCCGCAGACGAGACGGTCGGCGGGGCGCTCACCCCGCCCTCCGAGCCCGGCATCTTCTCCTTCGGCATGGTCGAGCTCCTCTACCTCTGCGAGGCGAGCGGCACCGAGGCCGCCGAGCGCACGGCGCGGAACCTCCGCATCGACCCGACGCTCGTCGACGACAAGGTGCGCCTCGGCGCGGTCTCGTCGCTCCTCGCGCGCGGCTTCCTGCAGTCGACGCCCGACGAGCAGGTCTACCCCGCCTACGCCGGCGCGGCGATCGCCTACGCGGCCTCGAAGGCGACCCGGTGGGTGACGCTCGCCTTCCTCGGCGTCGAGAACGAGGACAACGCCTTCCTCTTCCGGGGCGCCGGGCTCACCGTGTTCGCCCAGCGCCGGGCGTTCGGCGCCTACCACGTCATGGTCGTCGACGACAGCCCGAGCCTCGTCGAGACCATCTGGGGCCTCGTCGACGCGCAGCTCGAGATCGCGCCCCGCTCGACGATCGGCCTCATCATCGACCGCGTCGAGGACCCGGAGGGCCAGCTCGTGTACCTCCGCCCGCACGTGGCCGAGGAGGGCGGCGAGCCCGTCGAGGGCCGCTTCGACCTCGCCCGCGGCACGGGCACGTCCGAGAAGCCCGAGATCGTCCCCGGCGATCCGCTCGACGAGGAGGCGGTCGACGCCCTGCTCGAGGAGCTCCTCGCCGACCCCGAGACCGAGGAGCGGGGCGACGACGCGGAGGACGTCGAGGCCTAGCCCGGCGGCCGGTTCCGAGCCGCGCGATCTGCAGCACTTCGCGCGGGCGCCGCGCGCGCATCTCAATCCGCCTCCTGATCGGCCTGTCAGCGCGCGTCGCGCGGGCGCCGCCCCTAGCCTGGCGCCATGACCGGCGACTCCCAGCACCGATTCCCCTTCGACGACGGCCCGCAGACGCCGGACGAGCTCGCCTCGGCCCAGGGCGGATCCGCCCCCGCGGCCGACTTCGGCGACGCGCCCCGCACCGTGCTCGGCGGACGCCCTGTCTCGGCGGGCTCGAGCGCCGTCGGCGATGACGCCGGCCAGGGCATCGGCCGCGACCGCCTCGCGGACGCCGTCGCCCGCAGCCGCACCATCGACCCCGAGGGCGGCGTCGGCGCGACCCGCGACCTCGGCGACATCCGCCCCGCCGAGCACGAGGAGATCCTCCGCGGCGAGGAGGCGGACGCCTTCGCGATGCCCGCCGCGGCGGCCGCCCCCGTCTCCGCGCGCAGCGCCGCCTCGTACGGCGACGACGAGGGCGAGCCCACGGTCATGCTCGACCCCGAGGAGCTCGCCGCCGCCCGCCGCGCCGGCGGCGCGACGATCGCCGACGAGGAGCTCGACGGCGTGGACGACCGCGTCGAGGGCGCCTACGCGCC
Source organism: Pseudoclavibacter triregionum (assembly GCA_910822395.1). Taxonomy (GTDB): domain Bacteria; phylum Actinomycetota; class Actinomycetes; order Actinomycetales; family Microbacteriaceae; genus Pseudoclavibacter; species Pseudoclavibacter triregionum. The sequence continues at coordinate 486,622 of OU365335.1, read as the reverse complement.
GGTCGGCGCGAGCGAGGTCGCCGCCGACGACGACGCGCCCACGCTCGCCGAGGGCGTCCGCGCCGAGGCCGTCGACCGCCGCGACCACGACATCGACCCGGCCATCGGCTCGGGCATCCCGCTCGCCGAGGCCGGCCGCGACCGCGCCGAGGCGCTCGCCGACGAGGCGGACCGCTCCGAGGCCGAGGCGGACGCCCGCGGCGACGAGGCCGACCTCCAGGATGCCGACGGCCACGCGGCCGCAGGCTCGCACCCCCTCGCCGCCGCCTTCGCCGCGCCCGCGGCCGGCGCCGCCGCGCTCGGCGCGACCTCCGCCGACGCTGACCGCGACGGCGTCGACGACGAGCTCGAGGCCACCCGCGCCCACGACCTCGACCTCGACGGCGTCGACGACGCCCGCGAGGCCCACGCGGACGCCGAGGCCGACGCCGTCCCCGCCCGCCGCACGATCGAGATCGACCGCACCCGCCCCGCCGGCGCGACCGACGCCGTCCGCGGCCGCGACGAGGAGACCTTCGCCCCGCTCGCCCTCTCCGAGGACGAGGAGCCGCTCGAGAAGCCGCGCAAGCACGGCAACCGCGGCTGGGGCGTCGTCGTCGCCATCCTCTCCACGCTCGTCTTCGGCGCGCTCTTCGCCGCCGTCTTCGCGCTCCTGCGCCGCCTGTTCACCGAGAACCGCGACATGCTCCAGTCGGCCCTCGACTTCGGCATGACCGCCCCGTTCTGGGTGCCGGTGCTCGTCTACCTCGTCATCGCGCTCATCTGGGCGCTGCTCGTGAACCGCGCCGGCTGGTGGTCGTACATCGTCGGCGGCCTCATCGCCGCCGTCGCCGCGGCCGCCGCCTACCCGCTCGGCCTGCTCGTGCAGGAGTCGATCAACACGGGCGTCTGGGACTTCTCGGGCTACCTCGACAAGCTCCGCGACCAGGCGAACCTCGCCCCGATGCTCGTCGCCTTCATCGCCGCCCGCGAGGTGTTCGCCTGGGTCGGCGGCCTCGCCGCCGCCCGCGGCTCGCGCCTCACCCGCCGCCACCGCCGCGAGAAGGCCGAGTACGAGGACGCCCTCGCCGAGCGCGAGACCGCCCGCGTCGCCGCGCGCCGCGAGTCGACCCGCGACCTCGTCGCCGAGGACGCGGCCGGCGCCTCGGAGCGCTAGCCGTGGCGGAGACGCAGCCGGGCGCGACGCGCCACATGTCGATGCCGCCGGGCGCGACGCGCCCCATGTCGATGCCGGGGGAGGAGTTCCCCGCCTACCCCGAGCTCGGCATCGACGTCCCCGTCGCGTGGGAGCCCTTCGCCTGGGCCGGCGCGGCGATGGGCGTCCGCCACGCCGTCTCGACCTCGGGCTTCGCGCCGAACGTGCTCGTCATGATCGAGCGCTGGCCGGGCGAGGTCTCCGACGAGGACGGCGCGAAGGTCCTCCGCCAGCGCATCGCCATGGCGAAGGGCCGCGAGCTCGACGCGGCGACGGATGAGCTCGGCCTCAGCCTCGGCGCCGAGCAGCGCGATCCGCAGCGCGGCCCCATGCTCGTCCGCTACCGGCAGATCCTCCTCCGCCGCGGCCCCGTCACCGACGTCGCGACCGCCGTCGGCACCTGCACGCGGACGCAGGCCGACGCGATCGGCGAGGAGCTGCGCGGGATCGTCGAGAGCCTCCGGGCGAGCGCGCCCGCCGAGCGGTGACCGGCGCCGCCGATCCCGGCGCCGTCGACCCCGGCGCCGTCGACTCCGGCGCCGTCGACCCCGGCACGCCCCGCGAGTGCGCGCGGCCCGGCGACTGGGGCGTGTGGGGGATCGCCGCGGGCGTCCTCCACCTCGCGCTCGTCGTCGCGGTCTGGGCCTTCGGGTCGCTGCTCGCCGACGTCGACGTCGTGCCGCCCGGCCATCCGCTCCTCATGTACCCGCTCGCCCTCGCGGCCTCGAGCCTCGTCGTCGGCGGCGCGGTCGCGTTCGCGCGGCGGAACGGCATCCGGCCGGATCGCGCCGACCCCGCCCGCCAGCTCTATTCGGCCCTCGCCGAGTCCGGCGCGGTGTGGCTCGTCTTCGGCGCCGTCGTCGGCCTCATCGCGGCGGGCTCGCCGCAGCTGCTCGGCTCGGCCGGCGCCATCGGGACGGCGGCCGGCCTCGGCCTCCAGGGCTTCGCGCTCGCGGTCCCCGCGGCGGCCCTCCCGGTCGTCCTCGGATGCCGGATCGTCATCGCCCGGGACGACCGCCGCCGGCGCGGCGGTGGCCCCGCGCCGCGCCGAGCGGACTCCGGGCCGCGCCGTCCCGCTTGACCCTGCGGAAGCGGCGCGCTTAGACTCTCCCAGTGCGCACTTTCGCGCGCCGATTTCCCGTGCGATCCCGCTCACCGCGGATCGCCGTGAACCGAGAGCGACGCTGGCCGCCCCAGGCCGCCACCGCTCCGCCGACCAGCGATACGAGCATGTGGGTATTGCCGGTGGGTCATGCAGGGGCCCTGCGCCCCTGGGAGCCGAGAGGGCTCCCCGCATCAGGCAATACGACAGATCAACGAGAGGTAATCCGTGCCAACCATTCAGCAGCTGGTCCGCAAGGGCCGCAGCCCCAAGGCGTCGGCGTCCAAGACGCCGGCCCTCAAGGCCAACCCGCAGCAGCGCGGCGTCTGCACGCGCGTCTACACGACCACGCCGAAGAAGCCGAACTCGGCCCTCCGCAAGGTCGCCCGCGTGAAGCTGTCGAACGGCACCGAGGTCACCGCCTACATCCCCGGCGAGGGCCACAACCTCCAGGAGCACTCGATGGTGCTCGTCCGCGGCGGCCGTGTGAAGGACCTCCCCGGCGTCCGCTACAAGATCGTGCGCGGCGCGCTCGACACCCAGGCCGTGAAGAACCGCAAGCAGGCGCGCAGCCGCTACGGCGCGAAGATGGAGAAGAAGTAATGCCCCGTAAGGGTCCCGCCCCCAAGCGTCCCGTCGTCGCCGACCCGGTGTACGGCGCCCCGATCGTCTCGCAGCTCGTGAACAAGATCCTCCTCGACGGCAAGAAGGGCCTCGCGGAGAAGATCGTGTACGACGCGCTCGAGGGCGTCGCCGCCAAGTCCGGCCAGGACGCCGTCGTCACGCTCAAGAAGGCGCTCGACAACGTGCGCCCCACGCTCGAGGTCCGCTCGCGCCGCGTCGGCGGCTCGACGTACCAGGTCCCGGTCGAGGTCAAGCCTCACCGCGCGAACACGCTCGCGCTGCGCTGGCTCACCGACTACGCCAAGGCCCGCCGCGAGAAGTCGATGACGGAGCGCCTCCAGAACGAGATCCTCGACGCGTCCAACGGCCTCGGCGCCGCGGTGAAGCGCCGCGAGGACACCCACAAGATGGCCGAGTCGAACAAGGCCTTCGCGCACTACCGCTGGTAGCGGCGCGGGGACCGGTTCCCTCGCTCCACTAGGCTCCACCCGCTCCATCCATCCACTCTCACTCGGAGGAACTCCGTGGCACAGGACGTGCTTACCGACCTCAAGAAGGTCCGCAATATCGGCATCATGGCCCACATCGATGCCGGCAAGACCACGACGACCGAGCGCATCCTGTTCTACACGGGCGTCAACCACAAGATCGGCGAGACGCACGACGGCGCCTCGACGATGGACTGGATGGCCCAGGAGCAGGAGCGCGGCATCACGATCACGTCCGCCGCCACGACGTGCTTCTGGAACAAGAACCAGATCAACATCATCGACACCCCCGGCCACGTCGACTTCACGGTCGAGGTCGAGCGCTCGCTCCGCGTGCTCGACGGCGCCGTCGCCGTCTTCGACGGCAAGGAGGGCGTCGAGCCCCAGTCCGAGACGGTGTGGCGCCAGGCCGACAAGTACAACGTCCCCCGCATCTGCTTCGTCAACAAGATGGACAAGCTCGGCGCGGACTTCTACTTCACGGTCGACACGATCATCAACCGCCTCGGCGCGAAGCCGATCGTCCTCCAGCTGCCGATCGGCGCCGAGAACGACTTCATCGGCGTCGTCGACCTCATCGAGATGCGCGCCATCACCTGGCGCGGCGACGCGAAGGGCGTCGTCGCGATCGGCGACGCTCCCGCGTACGAGGAGATCCCGGCCGAGCTCCAGGCGAAGGCTGAGGAGTACCGCGCCCAGATGCTCGAGACCGTCGCCGAGTCGTCGGAGGAGCTGCTCGACAAGTTCCTCGGCGGCGAGGAGCTCTCGATCGACGAGATCAAGCAGGGCATCCGCCAGCTCGTCCTCGAGGGCGAGGCCTTCCCGGTCCTCTGCGGCTCGGCGTTCAAGAACCGCGGCATCCAGCCGATGCTCGACGCCGTCATCGACTTCCTCCCGTCGCCGGCGGACGTCCCGAACGTCCAGGGCCACCCGGTCAACGACGAGGAGACGGTCATCGAGCGCCCGACGGACGCGAACGCCCCGTTCGCAGCCCTCGCGTTCAAGGTCGTCGCGCACCCGTTCTTCGGCCGCCTCACCTACGTGCGCGTGTACTCGGGCCACGCCGAGACGGGCACCCAGGTGCTCAACTCGACGAAGGGCAAGAAGGAGCGCATCGGCAAGCTCTTCCAGATGCACGCCAACAAGGAGAACCCGGTCGACTCCGTCACCGCCGGGCACATCTACGCGGCGATCGGCCTCAAGGACACGACGACCGGCGACACGCTCTGCGACATCGCCGAGCCGATCGTCCTCGAGTCGATGACCTTCCCGGAGCCCGTCATCTCGGTCGCCATCGAGCCGAACACGAAGGCCGACCAGGAGAAGCTCGGCGTCGCGATCCAGAAGCTCGCGGAGGAGGACCCGACCTTCCGCGTCGAGCTCAACCAGGAGACCGGCCAGACGACCATCTCCGGCATGGGGGAGCTGCACCTCGACATCCTCGTCGACCGCATGAAGCGCGAGTTCAAGGTCGAGGCGAACATCGGCAAGCCGCAGGTCGCGTACCGCGAGACGCTCCGCAAGGTCGTCGAGAAGTACGACTACACGCACAAGAAGCAGACCGGCGGCTCCGGCCAGTTCGCGAAGGTCCAGATCAAGCTCGAGCCGCTCGAGGTCGAGGGCGACAAAACCTACGAGTTCGAGAACGCCGTCACCGGCGGCCGCGTGCCCCGCGAGTACATCCCCTCGGTCGACGCGGGCATCCAGGACGCGATGCAGGTCGGCGTCCTCGCCGGCTACCCGATGGTCGGCGTCAAGGCCACGCTGCTCGACGGCCAGTACCACGATGTCGACTCCTCGGAGATGGCGTTCAAGATCGCCGGCTCGATGGCCTTCAAGGAGGCCGCGCCCAAGGCCGGCCCGGTCATTCTCGAGCCGCTCATGTCCGTCGAGGTCCGCACGCCCGAGGAGTACATGGGCGACGTCATCGGCGACCTGAACTCGCGTCGAGGCCAGATCCAGTCGATGGAGGACGCCACCGGCGTCAAGGTCGTCCGCGCCCTCGTCCCGCTCTCGGAGATGTTCGGCTACATCGGCGACCTCCGCTCGAAGACCTCGGGCCGCGCCGTGTACTCGATGACCTTCGAGTCGTACGCCGAGGTCCCGAAGAACGTGGCCGACGAGATCATCCAGAAGGCCAAGGGCGAGTAGCGCTCGTCCCTCCCCTCGAGCGGGAGCGGCGACGCTCCCGCTCGAGGTACCATTCCTAACTGCACAAAAATATCCAGACCCCCGTCCGCGCGTCCCCGTGCGGCCGGACCCCGAGAACGTCCTGAGGAGGACCACAGTGGCCAAGGCCAAGTTCGAGCGGACCAAGCCGCACGTCAACATCGGAACGATCGGTCACGTCGACCACGGCAAGACCACGCTCACCGCCGCCATCTCGAAGGTGCTTGCCGACAAGTACCCGTCGGAGACGAACGTGCAGCGCGACTTCGCGTCGATCGACTCGGCTCCCGAGGAGCGCCAGCGCGGCATCACGATCAACATCTCGCACGTCGAGTACGAGACGCCGAAGCGCCACTACGCGCACGTCGACGCCCCGGGTCACGCCGACTACATCAAGAACATGATCACCGGTGCCGCCCAGATGGACGGCGCGATCCTCGTCGTCGCCGCGACCGACGGCCCGATGGCCCAGACGCGCGAGCACGTCCTCCTCGCCAAGCAGGTCGGCGTCCCGTACCTCTGCGTCGCGCTCAACAAGTCGGACATGGTCGACGACGAGGAGATCCTCGAGCTCGTCGAGCTCGAGGTCCGCGAGCTCCTCTCGTCGCAGGACTTCCCCGGCGACGACGCCCCCGTCGTCCGCGTCTCGGGCCTCAAGGCGCTCGAGGGCGACGAGAAGTGGGTCCAGTCGGTCCTCGACCTCATGGAGGCCGTCGACGAGAACGTTCCGGACCCGGTGCGCGACAAGGACAAGCCGTTCCTCATGCCGATCGAGGACGTCTTCACGATCACGGGCCGTGGCACGGTCGTCACGGGCCGCGCCGAGCGCGGTACCCTCGCGATCAACTCGGACGTCGAGATCGTCGGCATCCGCCCGACCCAGAAGACCACGGTCACGGGTATCGAGATGTTCCACAAGCAGCTCGACGAGGCCTGGGCCGGCGAGAACTGCGGTCTCCTCCTCCGCGGCACCAAGCGCGAGGACGTCGAGCGCGGCCAGGTCGTCGTGAAGCCGGGCTCGGTCACGCCGCACACCACCTTCGAGGGCACCGCCTACATCCTCTCGAAGGACGAGGGCGGCCGTCACAACCCCTTCTACACGAACTACCGCCCGCAGTTCTACTTCCGCACGACGGACGTCACCGGCGTCATCACCCTCCCCGAGGGCACCGAGATGGTCATGCCGGGCGACACCACCGACATGTCGGTCGAGCTCATCCAGCCGATCGCCATGGAGGAGGGCCTCGGCTTCGCGATCCGCGAGGGCGGCCGCACCGTCGGCGCCGGCACGGTGACGAAGATCATCAAGTAGTCAGAGCCGCTCTGCTGCTGAAGCGGGTCGGGACTTCGGTCCCGGCCCGCTTCGCCGTTTCCGGGGTGGCCCTGCCCAAACTGGGCGCAAGCTGCTGTTCGGCAGCGACCCGAAGAGCAGCGTGCGCCCGGTCTGCGTGAGCGCGTGTGCGGATCGTCGAGAGGCGATGCACGGCCGATCCTCAGGCGGGAGCCGGGAGAGTGGAGGCGAACGGGGCGCACCGGCGCCGCGTCGCGAACCCAAGGAGCAGCACGTGGGTCTCATGGACAAGGCGAACGACTTCCTCAACTCCGAGAAGGGCGAGGAGATCACCGACCAGGCTCTCCAGACCGGCGCGGACGCCGCCAACAAGGTCACCGGCGGCAAGTACGCCGAGCAGATCGCCCAGGGCCAGCACATGGCCGACGAGCGCCTCGGCATGCCGAACTCCGGCATGCGCGCGCCGGACGTCCGCACGGACGACCAGGGCCTCGCCGCCGACGCGGCCGAGCCGACCGCCTAGGGACTTCCCCTCTCGCACTGCACGCGCCGAAGGGCCCGGAGCCATCCGCTCCGGGCCCTTCGCGGTTCCCGGCGGGGCGGCCGCGCGGGGACGTCGCCGGTCGGCGACCGCCCAGCCGGGGGAGAGGCCCCGCCCAGCGGTGCGGAGGAGAGTGGCGCCAGCGCACGGCATCCCGCCGGGCCTCGCGAACGGAGCACGACATGGGCCTCATGGACAAGGCGAACGAGTTCCTCAGCTCGGAGCAGGGCGAGCAGATGAGCGACCAGGCGCTGCAGGGCGCGGCCGGCAAGGCGAACGAGATGACCGGCGGCACGTTCGCCGACCAGATCTCGCAGGGTCAGCAGGCCGCCGACCAGCGCGTCGGCCGCCTGGACGTCGCGGACGCGACGCCCGAGGCGACCGCCGGCACCGTCGCCGGCGAGACCGAGGCGGAGCAGCTCGCGGGCGACGCCGCGAACATCGGCCCGGGTGGGTAGCCGACAGGCGTCCTGACAAGCAGAGGGCCTGGATCCTGGCGATCCGGGCCCTCTCGCATGCCCCGGGGAAGCCGTCCGAAGCCCACCGGTCGGGACCTCCTACACGCCGAGGCACGCCTCGCGACGCGCCGTGGCGCGGGACGACGGCGCGCGGAGCGCGACACGCCCGGGTTGCACGAAACCCGAAATCCGACCTAGACTCGTCGAGTTCAGTACTCCGGTCCTGCGTGCGTGCATGCAGTCGGATCACTGCCGAGAATGTGCGTCGCCGCCCGCAGAAGCGGAGCAGGCGCCGCCGCCGGCAGCAGAGCAGCGCTCCGGGAAGCCGGTGGGGGAGACCCCGCCGTCCAGCACCGCTGGGGCTCCCGTACATCGGTCCGAACGCGCCACGTCGCGCTCGGCGGATGGACCTTGACAGAAGAACAGTGGTGCGAGCACCAGCGACACCGGGGCCCTCCCAGGGTGCGCTTGCGCCGCGAGGCGGCACAGACGTCACGAGAAAGTGAGACAACCATGGCGGGACAGAAGATCCGCATTCGACTGAAGTCGTATGACCACGAGGTCATCGACAGCTCGGCGCGCAAGATCGTCGACACGGTGACCCGTGCCGGCGCCTCGGTCATCGGCCCGGTTCCGCTCCCCACGGAGAAGAACGTCGTCGTCGTCATCCGCTCGCCCCACAAGTACAAGGACAGCCGCGAGCACTTCGAGATGCGCACGCACAAGCGTCTCATCGACATCGTCGACCCGACGCCGAAGGCGGTCGACTCGCTCATGCGCCTCGACCTTCCGGCCGACGTCAACATCGAGATCAAGCTCTAGAGGAACTCATGGCATCCGCAACCAAGACGTACAAGGGCGTGCTGGGCACCAAGCTCGGCATGACCCAGGTCTGGGACGACGACAAGCGCCTCGTCCCCGTCACCGTCATCCAGGTCACGCCGAACGTCGTGACCCAGATCATGACCGACGACAAGCACGGCTACTCGGCGATCCAGATCGCTGCCGGCGCGATCGACCCCCGCAAGGTCAACCAGCCGCAGGCCGGCTTCTACAAGAAGATCGACGTGACCCCGCGCCGCCACCTCACGGAGATCCGCACCTCGGACGCCTCCTCGTACGAGGTCGGCCAGGAGCTCACCGCCGAGATCTTCGAGCCCGGCGCCCGCATCGACGTCGTCGGCACGAGCAAGGGCAAGGGCTTCGCCGGCACGATGAAGCGCCACAACTTCGCCGGCGTCTCCGCCTCGCACGGTGCCCACAAGAACCACCGCAAGCCCGGTTCGATCGGCGCCTCGGCCACCCCGTCGCGCGTCTTCAAGGGCACGCGCATGGCCGGCCGCATGGGCGGCGACCGCGTCACCGTCCAGAACCTCACGGTGCACGCCATCGACGCCGAGAAGGGGCTCCTCCTCGTGAAGGGCGCCGTCCCCGGCGCCAAGGGCCGCCTCGTTTTCGTCCGCAACGCAGTGAAGGGTGCCTAGCCGAATGACTGCCACCACGATCGACGTCACCGACGCCGCCGGCAAGACGACCGGCAAGGTCGAGCTGCCCGAGGCCCTCTTCGGCGTCGAGCCCAACATCCCGCTCCTCCACCAGGTCGTCGTCGCCCAGCGCGCCGCCGCCCGCCAGGGGACGCACAAGGCCAAGAACCGCGGCGAGGTCTCCGGCTCCGGCCGCAAGCCCTTCAAGCAGAAGGGCACGGGCAACGCCCGCCAGGGCTCGGTCCGCATGCCGCAGCACCGCGGCGGCGGCACGGTCCACGGCCCGGTGCCGCGCGACTACTCGCAGCGCACCCCCAAGAAGATGATCGCCGCGGCGCTCCTCGGAGCCCTCAGCGACCGCGCCCGCCAGGGCCGCCTCCACGTCGTCGACCAGCTCGTCTCGGGCGACGTCCCCTCGACCAAGGCCGCCGCGGCCGCGATCGCCCAGATCACGGACCGCCGCCGCGTGCTGCTCGTCCTCACGCGCGACGACTCCGTCGCCGTGAAGTCGGTGCGCAACCTCGAGGACCTCCACGGCCTCTACGTGGACCAGCTCAACGCCTACGACGTCCTCGTCTCCGACGACGTCCTCTTCACGAAGGCCGCCTACGACGCCTTCGTCGAGGCCAAGACCAGCAAGGAGGACCGCGCGTGAGCGGCTACACCAAGGACCCCCGCGACGTCATCATCCGGCCGGTCGTCTCCGAGAAGAGCTACGGCCTCATCGACCAGGGCAAGTACACCTTCGAGGTGGCCCCCGGCTCGAACAAGACCGAGATCAAGCTCGCCATCGAGGCGATCTTCGGCGTCGAGGTCCAGACGATCAACACCCTGAACCGCCAGGGCAAGACGCGCCGCACCCGCTTCGGCATCGGCAAGCGCAAGGACACCAAGCGCGCCATCGTCACGCTGAAGTCGGGCTCCATCGACATCTTCGAGAACGCCGGCTAAGGACGACACGAACATGGCTATTCGCAACTACAAGCCCACGACCCCGGGCCGCCGCGGCGCCTCGGTCTCGGAGTTCACCGAGATCACGCGCTCGACGCCCGAGAAGTCGCTGCTCCGTCCGCTCTCCAAGACCGGCGGCCGCAACAACCAGGGTCGCATCACCACCCGCCACATCGGCGGCGGCCACAAGCGCCAGTACCGCGTCATCGACTTCCGTCGCAACGACAAGGACGGCGTGAACGCCAAGGTCGCGCACATCGAGTACGACCCGAACCGCACGGCGAACATCGCGCTGCTCCACTTCGTGGACGGCACGAAGCGCTACATCCTCGCGCCGAACAAGCTCAAGCAGGGCGACATCATCGAGTCGGGCCCCAACGCGGACATCAAGCCGGGCAACAACCTGCCGCTCCGCAACATCCCGACCGGTACGGTCATCCACGCCATCGAGCTCCGCCCCGGCGGCGGCGCCAAGCTCGCCCGCTCCGCGGGCGCCTCGGTCCGCCTCGTCGCGAAGGACGGCCCGTACGCCCAGCTGCGCCTCCCCTCGGGCGAGGTCCGCAACGTCGACGCGCGCTGCCGCGCCACGATCGGCGAGGTCGGCAACGCCGAGCAGTCGAACATCAACCTCGGCAAGGCCGGCCGCAAGCGCTGGATGGGCGTCCGCCCGACCGTCCGAGGCGTCGTCATGAACCCGGTCGACCACCCGCACGGTGGTGGCGAGGGCCGCACGTCCGGCGGTCGCCACCCGGTCTCCCCGTGGGGCCAGCCGGAGGGCCGCACGCGCCACCCCAACAAGGAGAGCGACAAGCTCATCGTCCGCCGCCGTCCGACCGGCAAGAAGCGCAAGTAGGAGAGCCAGAAGATGCCTCGCAGTCTCAAGAAGGGCCCCTTCGTCGACGAGCACCTCCTGCAGAAGGTGCTCAAGCAGAACGAAGCCGGCAGCAAGAACGTCATCAAGACGTGGTCGCGCCGCTCGATGATCGTCCCCGACATGCTCGGCCACACGATCGCCGTGCACGACGGCCGCAAGCACATCCCGGTCTTCGTCACCGAGACGATGGTCGGCCACAAGCTCGGCGAGTTCGCGCCGACGCGCACCTTCCGCGGTCACGAGAAGGACGACAAGAAGGGTCGCCGCCGCTAGCGCGGTGGCGAAAGGAGGAGAAGAAATGGTGGAGTCGATCGCCCGCGTGCGACACATCCGCGTCACCCCTCAGAAGGCCCGTCGCGTCGTCGACCTCGTCCGCGGCAAGCAGGCCCTCGAGGCCCTCGCGATCCTGAAGTTCGCGCCCCAGGGCGCGTCCGAGCCGGTCTACAAGGTCGTCGCCTCGGCGATCGCCAACGCCCGGGTCATCGCGGACCGCGACAACGAGTTCCTCGACGAGCGCGACCTCTACGTCAAGACGGCGTACGTCGACGAGGGCGCCACGATGAAGCGGTTCCAGCCGCGCGCCCAGGGCCGCGCCTTCCGCATCAACAAGCGCACCAGCCACATCACGGTCGTGCTCGCCACGCCGGAGACCGACGAGAAGGCGGAGGCCAAGTAATGGGACAGAAGATCAATCCGTACGGCTTCCGTCTCGGCATCACCACCGACCACGTGTCGCGCTGGTACGCCGACTCGACGAAGCCGGGGCAGCGCTACGCCGACTACGTGAACGAGGACATCCGCATCCGCCAGATGCTCACGACCTCGCTCGACCGCGCCGGCGTCGCCCGCATCGACATCGAGCGCACCCGCGACCGCGTCCGCGTGGACATCCGCACGGCCCGCCCGGGCATCGTGATCGGCCGCCGCGGCGCCGAGGCCGAGCGCATCCGCGCCGACCTGGAGAAGCTCACCGGCAAGCAGATCCAGCTCAACATCCTCGAGGTGAAGAACCCCGAGGCCGAGGCCCAGCTCGTCGCGCAGGGCATCGCCGAGCAGCTCTCCGCCCGCGTGGCCTTCCGCCGCGCGATGCGCAAGGGCCTGCAGGGCGCGCAGCGCGCCGGCGCCAAGGGCGTCCGGATCCAGGTGTCGGGCCGTCTCGGCGGCGCCGAGATGAGCCGCTCGGAGTTCTACCGCGAGGGCCGCGTGCCCCTGCACACGCTCCGCGCGAACATCGACTACGGCTTCTACGAGGCCAAGACCACGTACGGCCGCATCGGCGTCAAGGTCTGGATCTACAAGGGCGACCTCACCAACAAGGAGCTCGCTCGCGAGCAGGCGAACCAGAAGTCGCCCCGTGGCGACCGCAACGACCGTCCCCGTCGCCCCCGCCGCGACGAGAAGCAGCCGGTCGCCGCAGGATCGGAGGCATAACCCATGCTGATTCCCCGTCGAGTCAAGCACCGCAAGCAGCACCGTCCCACCCGCACCGGCCAGGCCAAGGGCGGCACGAAGGTCACCTTCGGCGAGTTCGGCATCCAGGCGCTCACCCCCGCCTACGTGACGAACCGCCAGATCGAGGCCGCTCGTATCGCCATGACGCGCCACATCAAGCGCGGCGGCAAGGTCTGGATCAACATCTACCCGGACCGTCCCCTGACCAAGAAGCCCGCGGAGACGCGAATGGGCTCCGGCAAGGGCTCGCCCGAGTGGTGGGTCGCGAACGTCAAGCCGGGCCGCGTCCTCTTCGAGGTCGCCGGCGTGAGCGAGGAGCTCGCCCGCGAGGCGCTTACCCGCGCCATCCACAAGCTGCCGCTCAAGGCACGCATCGTCACGCGCGAGGAAGGCGAATAACCATGGCTATCGGATCGAAGGAGCTCGCCATCGTCGAGCTCGACACGTTCGAGGACGGCCGTCTCGTCGACGAGCTCAAGAAGGCCAAGGAGGAGCTCTTCAACCTCCGCTTCCAGGCCGCCACCGGCCAGGGCGAGGAGCGCGGCCGCATCCGCGCCGTCAAGCGCGACATCGCCCGCATCTACACGGTCATCCGCGAGCGCGAGCTCGGGATCCGCGCGACGCCGGCCCCCGCCGCCGCCTCGACCTCGAAGAAGTCGACGAAGGCCAAGAACGAGGAGACCAAGTGATGGCTGAGACCACGAAGCCGGAGGCGACCGTCGAGCAGGACGGCGCCGCCGACGAGGCCAAGCGCAACTACCGCAAGACGCGCCGCGGCTACGTCGTGAGCGACAAGATGGACAAGACGATCGTCGTCCTCGTCGAGGACCGCGTGAAGCACCCCCTCTACGGCAAGGTGCTCCGCCGCTCCACGAAGATCAAGGCGCACGACGAGGAGAACACGGCCGGCATCGGCGACCGCGTCCTCATCTCGGAGACGCGTCCGCTCAGCGCCACCAAGCGCTGGCGCCTCGTCGAGATCCTCGAGAAGGCGAAGTAGCCCTCGGGCTGCGCGCTGAGAACTCAGCCAAGGAGACCCCATGATTCAGCAGGAATCCCGACTCCGAGTCGCCGACAATACCGGTGCCAAGGAGCTCCTCACCATCCGCGTCCTCGGCGGCTCGGGCCGTCGCTACGCCGGCCTCGGCGACGTCATCGTCGCGACCGTCAAGGACGCCATCCCCGGCGGCAACGTCAAGAAGGGCGACGTCGTCAAGGCCGTCATCGTCCGCACCGTGAAGTCGACGCGTCGCGTCGACGGCTCGTACATCCGCTTCGACGAGAACGCGGCCGTCATCCTCAAGAACGACGGCGAGCCCCGCGGCACGCGCATCTTCGGCCCGGTGGGCCGCGAGCTGCGCGACAAGAAGTTCATGAAGATCGTGTCGCTCGCCCCGGAGGTGATCTAGTCCATGGCCAAGATCCGCAAGGGCGATCTCGTCGAGATCATCACCGGCCCGAAGATGAAGAACGACAAGCAGTACCGCGGCGCCCAGGGCACCGTGCTCGAGGTGCTCGTCAAGGAGCAGCGCGTCATCGTCGAGGGCCTCAACCTCACGACGCGCCACACGCGCGTCGGCCAGACGCAGCGCGGCTCGAAGACCGGCGGCATCGAGCACATCGAGGCCCCGATCCACATCTCGAACGTCGCGCTCGTCGACCCCGCCACCAAGAAGCCGGCCCGCGTCGGCTTCGAGGAGAAGACGGTCACGAAGGACGGCGAGAAGAAGGTCGTGCGCGAGCGCGTCTTCAAGCCGTCGCGCCGCGCCGACAAGCCGGCCGCCAAGAAGACGACCGCCGCCAAGACCACGAAGAAGGACACGGCCGCCAAGGCCGAGTCCACGACGAAGGACGCAGAGTAGCCCATGGCTGACAACGCCGCGGAGGCTGGCAACATCCAGCCCCGCCTCAAGGTCAAGTACCGGAGCGAGATCCTCCCCTCCCTCAAGGAGGAGCTCGGCGCCGCGAACATCCACCAGGTCCCCGGCCTCGTGAAGATCGTCGTGAACATGGGCGTCGGCGAGGCCGCGCGCGATGGCAAGGTCATCGAGGGCGCCATCGCCGACCTCACCGCGATCACCGGCCAGAAGCCGATGGTCACGAAGGCCCGCAAGTCGATCGCCCAGTTCAAGCTCCGCGAGGGCCAGCCCATCGGCGCCCACGTGACGCTCCGCGGCGACCGCATGTGGGAGTTCCTCGACCGCCTCCTCTCGCTCGCGCTGCCCCGAATCCGCGACTTCCGCGGCCTCTCGGACAAGCAGTTCGACGGCAACGGCAACTACACGTTCGGCCTCAACGAGCAGGTCATGTTCCACGAGATCAACCCGGACAAGATCGACCGCACGCGAGGCATGGACATCACGGTCGTCACGACCGCGAAGACCGACGACGAGGGCCGCGCGCTGCTCAAGCAGCTCGGCTTCCCCTTCCACTCGGGTCTCGCGAACTAATAAGCTGGACCTCTTGGTCTGATTCCGGGCGCCGGCACCCGCCGGCGCCATCACCACCACAGGTCGTCGTCCTCGGACAGGGCGGCGAAACCAGGCGAAAGGCATACCCATCATGACGATGACAGATCCGGTCGCAGACATGCTGACCAGACTGCGCAACGCGAACTCGGCGCACCACGACACCGTGTCCATGCCGGGCAGCAAGCTCAAGTCCAACATCGCGGACATCCTCAAGCGCGAGGGCTACATCAAGGACTGGAAGCTCGAGGACGCGCGCGTCGGCCAGACGCTCACGCTCGAGCTCAAGTTCGGCCCGAACCGCGAGCCCTCGATCGTCGGCATCAAGCGCGTCTCGAAGCCGGGTCTGCGCGTCTACGCGCGCTCGACCGAGCTCCCGAGCGTCCTCGGCGGCCTCGGCATCGCGATCCTGTCCACCTCCTCGGGTCTCCTCACGGACCGCGAGGCCGAGCAGAAGGGCGTGGGTGGGGAAGTCCTCGCCTACGTGTGGTAGCCGAACATGTCGCGAATCGGACGTCTCCCCATCGACATCCCCGCCGGCGTCGACGTCAAGGTCGAGGGCCAGCAGGTCACCGTCAAGGGCCCGAAGGGCGAGCTCACGCTCACCGTCGCGCAGCCCATCGAGGTCAAGCTGGAGGACGGCAAGGTGCTCGTGTCCCGCCCGAACGACGAGCGCGAGTCGCGCTCGCTCCACGGCCTGACGCGCACCCTCATCAACAACAACATCATCGGCGTCACCCAGGGCTACTCGAAGAGCCTCGAGGTCGTCGGCACCGGCTACCGCGTGCTCGCCAAGGGCTCGAACCTCGAGTTCGCCCTCGGCTACTCGCACTCGATCACCGTCGAGCCGCCGGCCGGCATCACCTTCCAGGTGGAGGGCCAGAACAAGCTCACGGTCTCGGGCATCGACAAGCAGGCCGTCGGCGAGGTCGCCGCGAACATCCGCAAGCTCCGCAAGCCGGAGCCGTACAAGGGCAAGGGCGTGCGCTACGCCGGCGAGCAGATCCGCCGCAAGGCCGGAAAGGCTGGTAAGTAACCATGGGACTCGGTACCCGAGGCAAGAGCAAGCAGGCTGCCCGTGGCCGTCGCCACGACCGCCTGCGCAAGAAGATCGTCGGCACGGAGGCTCGCCCCCGTCTCGTCGTGACGCGCTCGGCGCGCCACGTCTTCGTCCAGATCGTCGACGACGCGAAGGGCCACACCCTCGCGTCCGCCTCGACGATGGAGGCGGAGCTGCGCTCGTTCGAGGGCGACAAGTCGGCCAAGGCCAAGCGCGTCGGCGAGCTCCTCGCCGAGCGCGCGAAGGCGGCCGGCATCGACCAGGTCGTCTTCGACCGTGGCGGCAACAAGTACGCCGGCCGCGTCGCGGCCATCGCTGACGGAGCACGAGAGGCAGGGCTGGGCCTGTGACCGAGACCACTGACACCACGGCGCCCGAGAGCGTCAACGAGACGCCGGTCGAGACGGCCGCGTCGAGCGAGTCGGCCACCCGCGAGGGCGAGCGCGGCGGTCGCGGCGAGCGCCGCGGCGGCGGTCGCGACCGCGGCCAGGGCCGCGGCGGCCGCGACTCCCGCGGCGGCGACAAGGACAACCAGTTCCTCGAGCGCGTCGTCACCATCAACCGCGTCTCGAAGGTCGTCAAGGGCGGCCGTCGCTTCGCGTTCACCGCGCTCGTCATCGTCGGCGACGGCAACGGCCTCGTCGGCGTCGGCTACGGCAAGGCGCGCGAGGTGCCCCTCGCGATCTCGAAGGGCGTCGAGGAGGCCAAGAAGAACTTCTTCCGCGTCCCCCGCGTCATGAACACGATCCCGCACCCGGTGCAGGGCGAGGCGGCCGCAGGCGTCGTCCTCCTCCGTCCGGCCGCCGCCGGTACCGGCGTCATCGCGGGCGGTCCCGTTCGCGCCGTGCTCGAGTGCGCCGGCATCCACGACGTCCTCAGCAAGTCGCTCGGCTCGTCGAACACCATCAACATCGTCCACGCGACGGTGGAGGCGCTCAAGCAGCTCGAAGAGCCGCGCGCCGTCGCCGCCCGCCGTGGCCTCGACGTGGACCACGTCGTCCCGGCCCGGATCCTCCGCGCCGAGGAGCGGGCCCGCGTCGCGGCCGCCGAAGCCGCAAAGGTTGGTGCCTAATGGCCAAGAACCTCAAGGTCACCCAGATCAAGTCCGTCATCAGTGAGAAGCAGAACCAGCGCGACACGCTGCGTTCGCTGGGTCTCAAGCGCATCGGCGACACCGTCGTGAAGCAGGACAACCCCGTGAACCGCGGCTACGTGAAGACTGTCGCTCACCTCGTCAAGGTCGAGGAGATCAGCGAATGACCGAGCAGAACGAGGCCTCGACCGAGGCCACCAAGGACGGCGTCCTGAAGGTCCACCACCTCCGCCCGGCCCCGGGCTCCAAGAAGTCGAAGACCCGCGTGGGTCGAGGCGAGGGCTCGAAGGGCAAGACGGCCGGCCGCGGCACCAAGGGCTCGAAGGCCCGCAAGCAGGTCAAGGCGGGCTTCGAGGGCGGCCAGATGCCGCTCCACATGCGCTCGCCGAAGCTGCGCGGCTTCAAGAACCCGTTCCGCGTCGAGTACCAGGTCGTGAACCTCTACACGCTCGCCGAGCTCTACCCGGAGGGCGGGGACGTCACGATCGACGACCTCGTCGCCAAGGGCGCCGTGCGCAAGAACGAGCCCGTCAAGGTGCTCGGCACGGGCGAGCTTGCGGTTAAGCTGAACGTCACGGTCGACAAGGTCTCGAGCTCCGCGGAGCAGAAGATCGTGGCCGCCGGCGGCAGCGTCTCCAAGTAGCACCCTTCGAACGGGGGTCGGCGCACGCCGGCCCCCGTTCTCCATTCGCCCCGACCCCCATCGAAAGCAGGACGACAGCGTGTTCAGTGCCATCGCGCGGGTGTTCAAGACGCCGGATCTTCGGACGAAGGTGCTCTTCACGCTCGGGATCATCGCGATCTACCGGCTCGGGACCTTCATCCCCGGCCCGTTCGTGAGCTACGAGAACGTCCAGCAGTGCCTCGCGGCGAACAACGACCCGGCGAACTCGGGCCTGTTCGACATGGTCAACCTCTTCTCGGGCGGCGCGCTCCTGCAGATGTCGATCTTCGCGCTCGGCATCATGCCGTACATCACGGCGTCGATCATCACGCAGCTGCTGCGCGTGGTCATCCCGCGCTTCGAGGCCCTCCACAAGGAGGGGCAGTCTGGCCAGGCGAAGCTCACGCAGTACACGCGCTACATCACCATCGCCCTCGCGATCCTCCAGTCGACGACGCTCGTCACCGTCGCGAAGTCGGGCGCCCTCTTCGGCTCGTCCGCCTCGCCCGCCTGCTCGAACATCATCGAGATGCTTCCGGAGACCGCCGCGACGCCCGAGAACATCTGGCTCAACGTCGTCCGCACGCTCCTCATCATCACGGTCCTCACCGCGGGCACCGCGATCATCATGTGGCTCGGCGAGCTCATCACCGAGCGCGGCATCGGCAACGGCATGTCGCTGCTCATCTTCACCTCGATCGCGGCGCAGTTCCCGGCCTCCTTCATGGGCCTCGCCTCGGGCTCGGGCGGCATGGGCGCCCTCGTCGGCGTCATCGCCCTGGGCCTGCTCGTCATGATGGCCGTCGTCTTCGTCGAGCAGTCGCAGCGCCGCATCCCGGTGCAGTACGCGAAGCGGATGGTCGGCCGGCGCACCTACGGCGGCAACACGACGTACATCCCGATCAAGGTGAACCAGGCGGGCGTCATCCCCGTCATCTTCGCCTCGTCGCTGCTCTACCTCCCGGCGCTCATCGCGCAGTTCAACCAGCCGGCGCCGGGCCAGCAGCCCGCCGAGTGGGTCACGTGGATCCAGAACAACTTCACGACGGGCGACCACCCGCTCTACATGCTGTTCTTCTTCCTCCTCATCATCGGCTTCACCTACTTCTACGTCGCCATCGCCTTCAACCCGGAGGAGGTCGCCGACAACATGAAGAAGCACGGCGGCTTCATCCCGGGCATCCGCGCGGGACGCCCGACGGCCGAGTACCTCAACTACGTGCTCACGCGCATCACGTTCCCGGGCGCCATCTACCTCGGCGTGCTCGCGCTCCTGCCGCTCATCGCGCTCGCCTTCCTCGGCGGCAACGCGAACTTCCCGTTCGGCGGCGCCTCGCTCCTCATCATCGTCGGCGTCGGCCTCGAGACCGTGAAGCAGATCGACGCCCAGCTCCAGCAGCGCAACTACGAAGGACTCCTCCGATGAACCGCACCGCAGACAACGCCGTCCGCCTCCTCATCGTCGGTCCGCCCGGCGCCGGCAAGGGCACGCAGGCGACCGGCATCGCCGAGCGCTACGGCGTCCCCGCCATCTCGACGGGCGACATCTTCCGCGCGAACATCAAGGAGCAGACCGGGCTCGGCAAGCGCGTGCAGGAGATCACCGCGCGCGGCGACCTCGTGCCGGACTCGCTCACGAATGAGCTCATCGAGGATCGCCTCGCCCAGCCCGACGCGGCGGGCGGCTTCCTCCTCGACGGCTACCCGCGCACCCTCCCGCAGGTCGAGGCGCTCACGGCGCTCCTCGCCCGCGAGGGCGTTGACCTCGACGCCGTCATCTCGCTCACGGTCGACGAGGACGTCGTCGTCGCGCGCCTCCTCAAGCGCGCCGAGGAGCAGGGCCGGGTCGACGACAACGAGGAGACGATCCGCCACCGCCAGCACGTCTACGCCCAGGAGACCGAGCCGCTGCTCGACGTCTACCGCGGCCGCGGCCTGCTCGTCGAGGTCGACGGCATGGGCACGGTCGAGGAGGTGGGGGAGCGGATCGCCGCGGCCCTCGCCGAGAAGGGCGTCTCGGCCTAAGGCCGCCGCACGCACGCAGGGAAGCGCCCCGGATGCCTGGCATCCGGGGCGCTTTCGCGTCGGCGGTGGTTTCGAGACGGCGCCTGGGCCGCCTCCTCAACCGTCTTCAGCGCGTGGAGGTGGTTGAGGAGCGAGCGCAGCGAGCGTCTCGAAACCACCGGACCCCGCGAGCGCTCTCGCGCCGGCCGGAGCGCGCGACGCGCGGCGGACGGCGTCCTCCTAACGGAAGGCGGAGATGCCGGTGAGCTGCTCGCCGAGGATGAGGGTGTGCACCTCGTCCGTGCCCTCGTAGGTGCGCACCGACTCGAGGTTGTTCGCGTGGCGCAGCGGCGAGTACTCGAGGAGGATGCCGTTGCCGCCGAGCATCGCGCGCGCGTCGCGGCAGATCGTGATCGCCTCGCGGCAGTTGTTGAGCTTGCCGACCGAGATCATGTGGTGCTTGAGCGTGCCGGCGTCCTTCATCCGCCCGAGGTGGAGGGCGAGGAGCTGCCCCTTCTGGATCTCGAGCGCCATGTTCACGAGCTTCTCCTGCGTGAGCTGGAACGAGGCGATCGGGCGGTCGAACTGCGTGCGCTCGCCCGTGTAGCGCGCGGCCGTCTCGAAGGCGTCGCGGGCGGCGCCCATCGAGCCCCAGATGATGCCGTAGCGGGCCTCGTTGAGGCACTCGAACGGCGCGCGGAGGCTCGTCGCGCCCGGCAGGCGGTGCTCGACGTCCGAGACGCGGACGCCGTCGAGCGTGAGCTGGGTCTGGATCGAGGCGCGCATCGAGAGCTTCGGCTCGAGCGCGACCGCCTCGAAGCCCTCCGAGTCGGTCGGGACGATGAAGCCGCGGACGCCGTCCTCCGTGCGCGCCCAGATGATCGCGATCTGCGCGATCGTGCCGAGGCCGATCCAGCGCTTCTGGCCGGTGATGATCCAGTCGTCGCCGTCGCGGACGGCCGTCGTCGACATGCCCGACGGGTCGGAGCCCGCCTCGGGCTCCGTGAGGCCGAAGCAGCCGACGACGCGGCCCGCGGCCATCTCGGGGAGCCAGCGCTGCTTCTGCTCCTCGGAGCCGTGCTTCCAGATGGCGCTCATCGCGAGCGAGCCCTGCACGGAGACGAAGGTGCGCAGGCCCGAGTCGCCCGCCTCGAGCTCCTGCATGGCGATGCCGTACTCGACAGCCGAGCGGCCCGCGCAGCCGTAGCCCTCGAGGTGCATGCCGAGCAGGCCCAGCTCCGCCATCTCGGGGATGATCTCGGTCGGGAAGACAGCCTTCTCGTACCACTCGGCGATGTTCGGGCGGAAGCGGCGGTCGACGAACTCGCGGACGCGGTCGCGGAGGGCGAGCTCCTCCTCGCTGAGCTGGGCCTCGAGGTCGATGAGGTCGTGGAGGTCGGTCATGGCGTGGTCCTTCCGTCGGCGGGCGGTTCGGTGATCTCGGTGGCGGAGGCGGGTGCGGTCGCGGACGCGCTCTCCGGGCCAGGGGCGGTCGCAGGCTCGTGCGCGGCCGCGCCGAGCCAGGCGCGCACGTCCGCGTCGTGCTCGCCGAGCGCGGGCGGGGCGGCGTCGCGGAGCGGGATGGCCGGGGTGTAGCGCGCCGGATGCCGTACGCCCTTCCCGACGGCCTCGCCCGAGGCGTCCCGCACCTCGACGATCGGCTCGAGCCCGAGCCCCTCTGCGTGCTTGAGACCCTCCGCGATGGTGTTCACGCGCCCGACGGGGACGCCGGCCTCGACGAGCCGCGCCTCCCACTCCTCGGCGTCGCGGGCGGCGAGCGCCTCCTCGAGGAGCGGGATGAGCTCCTCCCGGTGCTCGACCCGGTCGGGGTTCGTGCGGAAGCGCTCGTCGTCGGCGAGCCCGGCCGCCCCGATCGCCTCGCAGAGCGCCCGGAACTGCCCGTCGTTCCCGGCGGCCACCGCGATCGGGGCGTCGGCGCAGCGCAGCGACTGGTAGGGGACGATCGAGGGGTGCGCGTTGCCGAGGCGGCGGGGCGACGCCCCCGCCCCGAGGACGGCCTGCATCTGGTTCACGAGCGCGGTCTGCAGGCTCGAGAGGAGGTTCACCTCGACGCGGCGGCCGCGGCCGGTGCGCTCGCGGTCGCGGAGCGCGGCGAGCACGCCGATGGCGCCGTCCTTCGCGGTGAGCACGTCGACGAGCGCGACGCCGGCCTTCATCGGCTCGCCGTCCTCCTCGCCGGTCACGCTCATGAGCCCGCCGAGCGCCTGCACGACGAAGTCGTAGCCGGGCAGCTCCGCGCCGCCCGCCGAGCCGAAGCCGGTGATCGAGCAGTAGACGACGCCCGGGTTCGCGGCGCGGACGTCCTCGTAGCCGAGCCCGAGCCGGTCGAGCGCGCCGGTCTTGAAGTTCTCGACGACGACGTCCGCCCGTCGGGCGAGCTCGCGGGCGAGCTCACGGTCGCTCTCGTCGCGGAGGTCGAGCGTCACCGATTCCTTGTTGCGGTTCACGGACTCGAAGTACGTCGCGCCGGTGGGGGAGAAGGGCGGGCCCCACGAGCGCGTGTCGTCGCCGGATCCGGGTCGCTCGACCTTCACGACGCGGGCGCCGAGGTCGGCGAGGGTCATGGTGAGCAGGGGCCCGGCGAGCACGCGCGAGAAGTCGGCGACGAGGATGCCGTCGAGGAGGCCCGCGGGCTCCATGTCGTCGTCCCGTGCCGTCATGCCCGCGCCTCCCTCAGGGGCGCTCGACGTCGATCGCCCGACGCCTTCGACCGTATCGCGCCCGCCGAGGCCCCCGCGATGTGCCGGTGCACGATGCGGCGCGGCCTCGCGGTGCGGAAGCCGCACGCGGGGCCGCGCTCGCAGCGGGCAGCGCCCGGGTCACGCTCCCGAGCCTCGGCCGGCGGCCTCGGCCGAGCGCGCGTCGGCTCGCCCCGCCCGCCCGCGCCGGGCGAGCTCGACGAGCGTGTCCTCGACCTCCGGCCCCGGCGGCACCGAGGGCGTGCGCAGGAACGGGATGAGCCCGATGAGCCACCACAGCCCGAACATGATCCACGCCGGCACCGAGATCGAGGCGGGCATCCCGGGCAGGTAGAGCACGACGAGGAAGCTGCACACGATGACCGACGCCCAGCCGATGATCTCGCCGCCGCGGCCCGAGCCGCCGATGCGCAGCGGACGCTCCATGCCCGGCTCGCGCCGGCGCAGGAAGAGGAACGAGATCGAGACGAGCAGGTACGCGATGACGATCGCGGGCGGGCCCGAGTCGACGATCCAGCCGAGCATGGCCTCGCCGAAGAAGGGCGCGGCCGCGGCGAGGATGCCGATGAAGATGACGGCGTTCGCCGGCGTGCCGAACCTCGGGTGCAGCACCCCGAAAATCGGCGGGAGCATGCCCGTGTGGGCGAGCGAGTACATGAGCCGCGAGGCGCCCATCTGGAGCGAGTTCCAGCTCGTGATGATGCCCGCGATGCCGCCGGCGATGAGCACGTTCGCCCAGAAGTCGCTGCCCCAGAGGCGTCCCATCGCGTCGGCGGTGGCGAGGCGCGCGTGCTCGAGCTCGGCGATGGGCAGGGCCGAGGAGGTCGTGAGGATCGTCATGACGTACCAGGCCGCGGCGATGAGCACCGAGATGACGGCGATGCGGCCGATGTGGCGCGGCGGGAGGTCGATCTCCTCGGCGGTCTGCGGGATGACGTCGAAGCCGACGAACATGAACGGCACGACGACGAGCACGGCGAGGAAGCCGGCGAAGCCGTCGACGAAGAGCGGCTGCATGTGCTCGACGTGACCGCCCGTGAAGGATCCCGCGAGCAGGAGCGCGCCGATCGCGAAGAGGAACACGACGACGAAGGTCTGCACGGTGCCCGCGATCCTCACGCCGATGACGTTGATGATCGTGATGACGACCGCGGCGATCGAGCCGACGAGCGCCCAGGTGAGGTGGACCTGCTTGTCGGCGATGGTCCACAGCGGGATCTGGTTGAGCTCCGGGAAGAGGTAGAGCGCCGTGCGCGGCAGCGCGACGGCCTCGAAGGCGACGACCGAGACGTAGCCGCCGGTGATCGCCCACGAGCCGATGAACGACCACCGCGAGCCCATGGCCCGCATGATGGCTCTTCTGACTTCAGGTGGGGTTTGGGCGACGCGCCGGTTCGTGTCGTGATGGTGTGAGGCGGGTCGAGGCCCCGAGGGTCGGAGGCCGTGAACGGACTCATCGAGCTGGCCCGACGCGTCGCCCGCGGCTTCACCAACTACGACAACTACCGACTCAGAATGCTCCTGGTCGCCGGCGGCCTCGACCCCACCACCCCCACCTGAAGTCCGAAGAGCCCCGTTAGGGGATCGCTGAATGGGACGGTGCTCCTGGAGGGCCCGAGGGCTCACCGGCTACTTACCCACTCGGTGGGAGTTGTCCCGACCAGATGACCTGCGTGGCACCGCTTGACGAACGCCGTGTGGACAACCGAACGCCGCCTGACTAGTATTGTCACCGACCCCCGGGGAGCGCTGGGAAGAGCGCTGAGAGTGCGGAAAGTCCGCAGACCCGTACACCTGATCCGGTTCGTACCGGCGTAGGGAGCAGGGCACTCGCCGTCGTCGGACGATGGCGGGTCTCGTCGAGGTACCCTCGGGCCCGAGAGAGGGACCGTGATGAGCACGTCGACCACCCGGCCGAGCCGGCCGGCCACGACCACCGCTGGAACCACCGCAGGCGCCACCCCGGCCGAGCTCGGGATCGGCTTGCGGTTCAGCATCCATCCCCACACCGACGACTTCGTCGACGTCATCCTGGGCGCGCTCGCCGACGTCGCGGCGGCGGGCCTGACCAAGGGCCTGGTTAGTGAGACCGACGAGGTCAGCACCTACGTCGGCGCCAAGGACTCGCCCGCCGAGCAGCGCCTGGCCGCCTACCTGTCCGCGGTCATCGCGGCGGCCTACCGCCGCTCCGGCGGCGGGCACGTCGTCGCCCACGCGCTTTTCTCGCGTGGCTGCCCGGGCGAGGTCGCCTGCGACCTGTCGGTGACCGGCCTGCCCAGCCCGGCGCCCGTCGAGCTGGAGCCGACCGGCATCCGGGCCGCGGCCCAGTGGTCGCTGTACCCGCTGCTCGACGGCGGCAGCGACGCGGGGGACCACATGGCGCACATCGAGTCCGCCATCGCCGCCGCCCACGATCGCGGGACGGCGGCGATGCCGAACCACTACGCCACCAAGCTCACCGGTGACGTGTCCGAGGTGCTGGCCACCGCCGTCGACGCGTGGGCTCAGGTCGGGGCCCACGTCCCGCACGCCGTCACCCACCTGACGATCTCGGTCGGCTCGCCGAGCCAGGCAGAGGGCTGAGCGATGACCAGCACCGACAAGACCGGCGACGGCAGCGTCGGCGCGCCGCGCACCGGCCGGACGCCGAGCGCCCGCCAGGGCTGGGCCATGAAGGACCTCGTCCTCATGGTCGTGCTGGGCGTCGTCTTCGGCTTCGTCTACTGGGCGCTCGTCCAGGCGTGGAACGGCCTGGCCGTGCTCATGGGCCCGGCTGGCGACCTGGCGCAGCACGTCCTGCTCGGCGGGTGGCTGATCGTCGCGCCGATCGCCATCTCGATCATCCGGCGCCCGTTCGCCGGCATCATCGCCGAGGTCATCGCCTCCGTCATCGAGGTCGTCTTCCTCGGCTCCCCCGTGGGGCCGCTGCTGATCCTCGCCGCCGCGATCCAGGGCGCGGGCAGCGAGCTGCCGTTCGCGCTCACCCGGTACCGCCGCTTCGGCTGGGGCGTCTTCGCCCTGTCCGGGCTGCTCGGCGCCTTCCTGGTGTTCTTCTACTCGGCCTTCCGCTCCGGCTGGTACGGGCAGGACATCTTCCCGTTGCGTCTGATCATGCAGTGCGTCTCCGGCGTGGTCCTCGGCGGCCTGCTCGCCAAGGTGGTGGTCGACGCGCTGGCGCGCACCGGCGTCGTCGACAACTTCGCCATCGGCCGCGCCGCGCACCGATGACGACGCCACCCGGGCCGCCCGTCGTCACGCTCGACGGCGTCAGCGTCCGGTTCCCGCGCCGCGCCACCCCGGTGCTGCGGGACGTCTCCCTGCGCCTGGCGCCGGGCGAGCAGGTGGTGATCCTCGGCGCGTCTGGGTCCGGGAAGTCGACGGTGCTGCACACGATCACCGGCGTCGTCCCGCACACGGTCCACGCCGAGCTGGACGGCGAGGTCACCGTCGCCGGGACGACGACGGCGGCGACCACCGTGGTCGAGCGGTCCCGGTACCTCGGCGTGGTGGCGCAGGACCCCTCCTCGGCGGTGTGCCTGCCGGACGTGGAGCAGGAGCTCGCCCTGCCGCTGGAGAACCACGCGGCCGACCGCTCGACGATCGACCGCCGCATCGGCGATGCCCTCGCCGCGGTCGGCGCCGGCCACCTGCGGCGGCGGGCGACGGCCGCGCTCTCGGGCGGGGAGTCGCAACGGGTGGCGCTCGCGGCCGCCCTGGTGACCGAGCCGGACGTGCTCCTTCTCGACGAGCCCACCTCCATGCTCGACCCCGACGGCGTGGCCGCGGTCCGCGGTGCCCTCGTCCAAGCGGTGCAGCGCTACGGCCCCGCGGTGGTGCTGGTCGAGCACCGGCTCGACGAGTGGGCGGGGGCCGACGGGGCGGCTGGGCTGCCCGCCCGGGCGCTCGTGCTCGACGAGTCCGGGACCGTGCTGGCCGACGGCCCCACCGCCGTCGTCCTGCGCGACCAGGCTGCACGGCTGCACGCAGCCGGCTGCTGGCTGCCGCTGGACGCCGAGCTGCGGGCGCTCACCGGGGCCGACGGCGGCCTCAGCAACCGCGAGAACGTCGCGTTCCTGGACTCGCTGGCCGCCGACTCACGAGAGCAGGCTGCGGAGGCAGACGAGCCGGTGCTGGCCGCGCGCGGCCTTGCCGTCACCCGGTCGACGGGCCGACGGCGCCGCCGGGACCCAGAACCGCCGCCGCTGCTCACCGGCATCGACCTCACGGTCCGGGCCGGCGAGGTGGTCGCCGTGCTCGGCGCGAACGGCGTCGGGAAGTCGACACTCCTGCTGACCCTGGCCGGGCTCCTGCGGCCGCGGACCGGCACGGTGACCGGGCCGCGCCCCGGCCTGGTGTTCCAGAACGCCGAGCACCAGCTCGTCGCAAGCACGGTCCGGGCCGAGATCGCTCACGGCCTGGCCGCGGACAGGAGCGAGCCGATCGTCGACCGGCAGCTCGAGCGACACCGCCTCACCCACCTCGCCGACCAGAACCCGTTCCGGCTATCCGGCGGGGAGAAGCGCCGCGTCAGCCTGGCCGCGATGCTCGCCCACGACCGGCCGGTCCTCCTCGCGGACGAGCCCACCCTCGGCCTCGACCGCCGCGACGCGATCGCCACCGCCGAGACGCTCCGCGACGTCGCCGACGCCGGTGGTGCCGTCGTGCTGGTGAGCCACGACCTGCGCCTGGTGGCCTCCCTCGCCACGCGTGTCGTCGTGCTGGGCGAGGGCGGCGTCCTCGCCGACGGCCCGACCGCCGACGTGCTGCGCGACGGCGAGACCCTCGCCCGCGCGGGCCTGCGGCTCCCAGCCCTGGTCTCCTGGCTCCTCGAGCACCACCGCGACCACCTGCGCACGGTGCTGCGCAGGCTGGACGACGCCGTCGGACGCCGAGAGCAGCGAGTTGCGCCAGAAGCAGGCGCCCAAGCACCTGCTTCTGGCGCGGGAGCCTGCTCTCGGCAGGTGGTGGCCGGATGAGCACCCTGACCGCGCCGGCGGTCGCCGACTCGCCCCTCGCCCGCCGCAACCCCACCGTGAAGCTGGCGCTGCTCCTCGCGATCTCGGTCGTCGCCGTGTTCCTGCTGGACCCGGTGACGCCCGCCGTCCTCTACCTGCTCGCGCTGGTCGGCGTCGCCGCCACAGTGCGCGCCCCGGCCCGCACCCTGGCGCTCGCGCACGTGCCGTTCGTGCTCTTCGCGCTCGGCGTGCTGATCGTCAACACCCTGGCCCGCCCCGGGGAGGTGCTGTGGCAGGGCGGTCCGCTGCGCGTGACGGTCGAGGGCCTCGAGATCGGCGGGGCGCTCGCCGCCCGGACGCTGCTCATCGGCATCCTCGCCATCGGCTTCCTGCTCTCCACCGACGGCGTCGCCCTGATGACCAGCCTCCACCAGAACGCCCGCCTCGGCCCGCGGATCACCTACGCCGTGCTCGCCGGCTACCGCATGCTGCAGGAGATGCCGCGCGAGTGGGCGACGATCCGGGCAGCCCATACGGTCCGCGCCCCGATGCGCCGCGACGCGACCGACGGCGCGGTTGCGCCGCGCGGACCCCACCACCTCGCCGGGGTGATCTTCACCCTGCTGGTGGTCTCGGTCCGCAAGGGCGAGCGCATGGCGCAGGCGCTCGAGTCCCGGGGCCTGGGCCTGACCCCGCGCACCACCTGGCGGCCGGTCCGGGTCACCGCGGCCGACTGGCTCATGTTCGCCGGCGTGAGCGCCGTCGTCGCCCTGGTGGTCTCGGCCAGTGCGTGGCTCGGTCACCTGGAGGGCCCCGGTGCGCTCTTCGCGTGAGATCCCGCTCGTCGCGATGGTCAACCCGCCGACGAGCCAGTACTCCGAGAACTGGCGTCATCCGCTGGCGCGTACCGACTGGTTCGACGCGCGCTTCTACGCCGACCTCGGCCGCACCCTCGAGCGCGGCGGCTTCGCCATGATGTTCATGCCCGACGCGCTGGCGATCCCCGAGGACGGCACCGGCAGCTACGCCACCACGGTCCGCACCGGCGGCAAGGGGACGATCTACCTCGACCCGGTCGTGGTCGCCTCCGTCGTCGCCGCCTCCACCTCCCACCTGGGGATCGGCGCGACCATGTCGACGACCTTCCTCCCGCCCTACGCCATCGCGCGGACCATGCTCAGCCTCGACCACCTCTCCGGCGGCCGCACGGCCTGGAACATCGTCACCTCCACCACCGACGCCGAGGCGCGGAACATGGGGATGGCGGCGATCCCGGGCAAGGCCGAGCGCTACGACCACGCCGACGACGTCGTCCGCACCGTCCTCGACCTGTGGGCGACCTGGTCGCCGGACGCGCTCCGGCTCGACGGCGACGCCCGCGTCTTCGCCGACCCCGACCTCGTCTCGCGCGTGCCCGACCGGGGCGGCCGTCAGCTCAGCCGGGGACCCATCACCCTGCCCCGCAGCCCGCAGGGCCGACCGGTCCTCATGCAGGCCGGCGCCTCCGAGCGCGGCCGGACCTTCGCCGCGCGCTGGGCCGAGCTGGTCTTCGTCGTCGCCGACAGCCCCGACACGATGCGGTCCCTCCGCGCCGACCTGCGCGAGCGGGCGCGCGCGGCGGGCCGTGACCCGGACGCGATGCTCGTCCTGCCCGCCGTCCAGCCGGTCGTCGCCGCCACGGACGACGGCGCGCGCAACCGGCTCGCGGAGCTGGAGTCCTTCCTCGACGAGACCGAGGTCCTGACCATCCTCGCCCGGCTCCTCCACGCCGACCCGGCCACGGTGGACCCGGACGGGGACGCCGTCGCCCTGATCGAGGCGCACCGGGGCGCGACGGGCAGCGACGGCTTCGAGGAGATGCTCATCCGGGCGTCCCGGGCCGAGGACCTGACGGTCCGGGGGCTCGCGTTCCGGCAGGCGATGAGCCAGCTCAAGCCACAGCCCACCGGCTCACCCGCCACCGTCGCCGATTACCTCTGCGACCTGGTGGACTCGTGTGCGGCGGACGGGTTCGCCATCATGCCGGCCCTGTACCCATCCTCGGTCGAGGACTTCGTCGACGGCGTCAGCCCGGAGCTACGCCGGCGCGGCCGGCTGCCGACGACGCCGACGGCCGGGACGTTGCGGGACCGGCTCGGCCTGCCCGCGTGACGACGACGGACGTCGCCGGCCACGGCCGCGACCACCACCCGACGGCCTCCTCAGGCAAATACACCGTGGCGCTGTCAAGCTGGCGGTGCAGCACGCTGACGAACCCAGGTACTCCGGCGCCTGATGAGTGGTCCGGAGCGCCGACGTTCCGTAGGGATCCTCGACCGGGCACAGTCTGAACCCGGGCGAGGGTAACTGGTTCGAATGCAGTCAGATCAAGGGGAGTTCAGCGATAAACTCGTTGAAGTGGCTGTACCAGATGGTGTGTGCCGCACCGGCAATTCCTCGGACCACGACACCTGAGCGTTCAAGGCTGGCGACGGTCTCGTCGGGAACGTACAGACTAGGCTCCGGGCGGATGACGACGGCCCCAGCGGGCAAGGGCCAGGAGCCACCGGCGGCCGCAGAGACGGCGGCCGCAGTCGCTGGGTCAAAGAGTGCAGCGGCTTCGGCCTCAGTGCGGGCGTCGGCCTCGCTGTAGTAGGGGCGGGTGGCCCGCAGCCAGTCAAACGTGCGCACTCTCGCCTCTTGCGCGTAGCCGGCGTGTGCCTCGTCGCGGTCGCGGCCGCCACGAGCCGAGGTCGGGGCATCCACGATCACCGCGTTCTCGGGCCGGAGCTGTTCAAGGGCGGCTGCGAGAATCGTTCCCCCGTACGAATGGCCGATGGCCAACGTCGGCGCCACTGCTGAATGGTGGCGAGACGTCTCGATCACGGCGGCGACTGCGCCGTCAATAGTGAGGTGGGGGTCCCGAGGGGATCGGCCGTGGCCCGGCAGGTCGAACGCCAGGACGCGATAGCCTCGAGCCGCGAGCACCGGACCGACGCGATTCCAACTGCCCGATGACCCCATCATCCCGTGCAGCAGGATCGCTAGGCGCGCTCCGTGGCCCCATTGACGGCTCTTCTGACTTCAGGTGGGGTTTGGGCGACGCGCCGGTTCGTGTCGTGATGGTGTGGGGCGGGTCGAGGCCCCGAGGATCGGTAGCGACCAAGCCAACCGTTCTTCGGGAGTCCTCGACCCGTGTCCGACCCTACGGGGTGCGCGGCAGCGTGCCCATCTTCTGCTGTCTACTGTGATCGTTGCGACGTGCTCGTCGGCCTTGGTGGGCTTCGCGTCACCGCTGTGGAGCGGCGGACGAGGGTGCGCTCGTCATAGACGTCGAGTCGCCGCCGGGCCCTGCCGGGTGTCCGAGGTGTGGGCAGGTGGCCGAGTCGAGAGGGCGCAAGCAGCTCACGTTGGTCGACGCGCCGATGGGGGCGAGCCCGGTATGTATCCGGTGGCGCAAGCGCCGGTTCCGGTGCGCCGACGCCATGTGCGAGCAGAAGTCGTTCACCGAGCAGGACGCGGCGGTCGCCGCCCCGAGGGCGCAGCTCACGGCACGGGCCATCTCGTGGGCGGTCGGGCAGATGCGGCGGGAGAACGCCTCGGTGCAGGGCATCGCCCGCCAACTCGGGGTGTCGTGGAAGACGGTGTGGCGGCACGTCAAGCCGGTGCTGGAGCGTCGCGCGGCCGATGAGTCCCGTTTCCAAGGAGTCACGACGCTCGGGGTCGACGAGCACCTCTGGCATCATGTCTCCACCCGGCCCGTCGAAGACGGCGGACGCGGCCCGAAGGAACTGACCGGCATGGTCGATCTGACCCGCGATGCGAGCGGGCGCGTGCGAGCCAGGCTCCTGGATCTCGTGCCGGGACGGTCGGCGAAGGCCTACGCAGACTGGCTGCAACAGCGTGGCGGAGCGTTCCGAAATCAGGTGCAGATCGCGACGCTGGACCCGTTCGCCGGATACAAGAAGGCCCTCGATGACGAGCTCGACGACGCCACCGCGGTGATGGACGCGTTCCACGTCGTCAAGCTCGGCACGCAGGCCGTGGACGAGGTCCGCCGCCGTGTTCAGCAGAACACTCTCCAGCATCGCGGGCGCAAGGGCGACCCGCTCTACGGGATCCGCAACATCCTGCGCGCCGGGAGGGAGCACCTCACCGACCGGCAGACCCAGCGACTCGCCGCCGCGTTCGCGGTCAGAGAAGAACACGTCGAGGTCGAAGTCGCCTGGCAGGCCGCGCAGCAACTCCGCGCCGCCTACCAGCACGCTGACCTCGCCGCCGGACGCACGATCGCCGAGCACGTCCTCGACTCGTTCCCGTCCTGCCCGATCCCCGAGATCCCTGACTCGGTCGCACCCTCACCCAGTGGCGCGATGCGTTCCTGGCCTACTGGACCACCGAGCGGTCATCCAACGGCGGCACCGAGGCCGTGAACGGACTCATCGAGCTGGCCCGACGCGTCGCCCGCGGCTTCACCAACTACGACAACTACCGACTCAGAATGCTCCTGGTCGTCGGCGGCCTCGACCCCACCACCCCCACCTGAAGTCCGAAGAGCCCGCATGATGTAGTTGTGCTCGCCGCCGGCCTTCGGCATGGCGGCCACGAGCTCGGAGTAGACGAGCGCGACGACGGCCATCATCGCGCCGCCCGCGAGCATCGCGAGGGCGGCGCCGGCGGTGCCGGCCGAGCCGATCCAGTCGCCCGTGAGGACGACCCATCCGAAGCCGATCATCGCGCCGACGCCGACGGCGATGACGTCCCATCGCCCGAGCTCGCGCTTGAAGCGGCCGCCCTCCGGCGCCGTCGTGGTGGTCGTGGTCGAGTTCCTCGCCTGGGCCCGCGTCGTCGCCGGCCTCGTGCGGCTCTCCGTCATCGGAATCCCCCTCCGCGTGCGGTCTCCATTGACCGCGGTCGGTGCATTGAGGAAGGACCGTAGCGGGCGCGGGGAGGGAGTGCAAGGGCGAGCGCTGCCCGTCCGGCGAGGGTTATCCGCCCCAGACGCGTGACGAAGAAGGGCGGATCAGCTGGGGAATCCGCCCGTCGTCCCCGGCGGCCTCAGGCCTCGAGCCCCGACTCGTCGGCCGCGAAGGTCGCCTCCCCGCCGAGGTAGGTCGCCTCCACGCGCGCCGCGATGAGGCCATCCCGGGACAGGGGGTCGTGCGAGAGCACGACGAAGTCGGCGAGCCTCCCCGGCGCGAGCATGCCCCGATCGCCCTCGACGCCGCACGCGCGGGCCGCATCCACGGTGTACATCCGCAGCGCCTGCTCGGGCGTGACCTCCTCCTCGCGCGAGCCGAAGACCTCGCCCTCGTCGGTGACGCGGTCGACGAGGGATCGCATGGCCCGCAGCACGTCCGCATCCGCCACCGGCAGATCGCTCGAGCCGGCCACGAGCACGCCCGCGTCGAGGAAGGAGCGCGCCCGGTAGAGCCACGGCGAGCGCTCCGGCCCGAGCTTCGCCATGAACTGCGAGCCGAGGGGGCCGATGAAGGAGGCCTGCGGGGTCACGGCGATCCCGAGCTCGGCGAGGCGCGGCAGGTGCTCGGGGCGCGCGATGCCGCAGTGCTCGATGCGGTTCGGGACGTCTCGGCGGCCGTAGCGCTCCTGCGCCTCGGCGATGAGCTCGATCGCGAGGTCGACGGCGCGGTCGCCGATGGCGTGGAGGGCGAGGCTCCAGCCGGCCCGGTAGGCGGCGAGCACGCGCTCGCGGTACTCCTCCGGCGTGCCGAGGAGGTAGCCGCGGTTGTGCGGGTGCCCGCAGAAGTCCTCCGTCACGGCGGCGGTCGCGCCGAGGAGCGAGCCGTCGGTGAAGACCTTCACGTGGCCGATCCGCACGCGCTCGTCGCCGAAGCCGCTCGCGAGCCCGAGGTCGAGGCCGAGCGACGCGCCCTCGCCCGCGAAGTCGGCCGCGTTCGCCGAGATCGGCCGCAGCGCGTCGAGCACGGGCATGAGCGTCGCGCGCGCGTGGAGCCGGCCGCTCCCGGCCGCGAGCCGATACGCCGCGAGCTCGGCGGGGGAGTGCCCGATCCAGCCGCCGCCGACGCCCGCCTCCGCGAAGCTCGTGATGCCCCACGCGGCGTAGCGCCGCGTCGCCCGGTCGAGCGCGTCGGCGATGTCCTCGGCCGAGTAGGGCAGCAGGAGCGCCTGGATGACCTCCTGGGCGCTCTCGTCGACGATCCCGGTCGGCTCGCCCCGCTCGTCGCGGACGATCTCGCCGCCCTCGGGATCGGGGAACGAGGCGTCGAGCGCGCCCGCGAGCGCGAGCGCCGCCCGGTTCGCGAAGGAGCGGTGGCCGGAGGTGTGGCGGAGGTACACGGGGTGGCCGTCGGCGACCTCGTCGAGGCGGTCGATGTCGGGCAGCTCGCCGCCGGTGTGCTTGTGGTTGTAGCCGGTGGCGTGGATCCAGGCAGGCCGCTCGTCGGGGCGCTGCTCGTCCCGCAGCCGCTCCGCCTCGGCGGCGAGCGCCGCGTAGAGC
Source organism: Pseudoclavibacter triregionum (assembly GCA_910822395.1). Taxonomy (GTDB): domain Bacteria; phylum Actinomycetota; class Actinomycetes; order Actinomycetales; family Microbacteriaceae; genus Pseudoclavibacter; species Pseudoclavibacter triregionum. The sequence goes on along the minus strand of OU365335.1, from coordinate 452,572 downwards.
TCCTCCATCGACCGCACGCCCGAGAGGTCGACGGCCGCGAGCCCGAGGCCCCACCACGTGGTGTGGCAGTGGGCGTCGACGAAGCCGGGGACGATCGCGCGTCCGCCGGCGTCGAGGACGCGCTCGGCCTCGAGGCCTTCGAGCTCCTCGTCGAGCCCGACGACGCGGCCGCGCCAGACGCCGAGCGAGCTCGCGCGAGGGCGATCCGGGTCCATCGTGACGATCACGGCGTTGCGGACGAGGAGGTCGAGGCGCATGAGGGTCCTTTCGGGCGGGACGGGCGGGACGGGCGGGACGGCGAAGGGCTGGGTCACGGCGCGCTCGGCGCGCCGACGCCGATGCCCCCGGCCGGTCGGCGCGGGGGCATCGGGCGGGGGCGGCTAGTGCTTGAAGCCGGGCAGGTCCACCGAGAGGCGCGGGATGAACAGGCCCGCGAGCGCGGTGAGCACCGAGATGACGATGAGCATGAGCGCGGCCGGCCACCAGGCGTTCGCGGCCGAGCCGACGAGCGCCGTCGCCATGAGCGGCACGAAGCCCGAGAGCATGCCCGCGAAGTTCTGCGCGAAGCCGACGCCCGTGTACCGGCGCTGCGCCGGGAAGAGGCCGGTGAGGGCCGTGCCCGAGGCCGCGTACGGCGTCGACAGCGTCGCGACCGCGATCGTCATGCCGAGGATGAGCAGCGCCGGCACCTTCGACTCGATCATGAGGAAGCAGGGCCAGGCGAGCAGCGCCGAGAGCACGGCGCCCCAGATGATGACCTTGCTCGCTCCGACCTTCTCGGCGATGCGCCCCGCGATGATGAGGACGGGGATCTCGACGACCGCCGCCACGATCGAGCCCATGAGGAGCGTCGGCTTGTCGTAGCCGAGGTAGGTCGCGCCGTACCAGGTCACGAAGCCGGTGACGAGGTAGAAGCCGCCGACGCCGAGGAAGGCCGCCATCATGCCGACGATGATGTGGATGAAGTTGTGGCGGAGCACCGTGAGCACGGGCGCCTTCTCGAGCTCGTTCGACTCGAGCAGCTCGGTGAAGACCGGCGACTCCTCCAGGCGCGAGCGCAGCCAGACCGCGAGGAAGAGGAGCGGGAAGGCGATGAGGAAGGGGATGCGCCATCCCCAGGCGTCGAAGGAGTCCTTCGTGACGAGGAGGCTCATGAGGAAGAAGCCGCCCGAGGAGAGGATCGTGCCGATGGGCGAGCCGATCTGGGGGAGCGCGGCGTAGCGGGCGCGCTTCGCGAGCGGCGCGTGCTCGACGACGATGGTCATGGCGCCCGACCACTCGCCGCCGACGAAGAGGCCCTGGGCGATGCGCAGGAGCACGAGGAGGATCGGCGCGGCGATGCCGAAGGCCTCGTAGTTCGGGAGGAGGCCGATGAGGCCGGTCACGATGCCGATGCCGATGATCGTGATCATGAGCGTGCGGCGGCGGCCGATGCGGTCGCCCATCGCGCCGAAGATGATGCCGCCGATGGGGCGGGCGACGAGGCCGACGCCGAAGGTCGCGAAGGAGGCGAGCGCGGCGGCGACGGGGTCCTGCGTGTGGAAGTACTGGACGTTGAAGACGAGCGCGGCGGCGGCCGTGAAGAGGAAGAAGTCGTACCACTCCATGGCGGTGCCGACGAGGGCGCCGATCGCGACCTTGTTCGCCTCCTGCTCGGTGAGCTCGAGCGACTTCGCGTGCTCGGCGGCCTCGGCCGCGGTGGGGCCGGCGTCACCGGCGCGGGGACTCGTGGGTGCGGTCATGTCGTCCTCATCATCGAAGGCGGTGCGGGCCGATCCGCGGCCCCGCGGGTGCCGTCATCCTCGCAGGGCCGCGCGTCCGCGCGGAGGGGTTTCGGGCCCGTGCTCGCGCGAGGATCGTGTGCATCTGCACATCGAGGGATCCTCGCCTCCGCCTGCCGCCGGCGAGGGCGGCCCCCGTAGACTGGCCCGATGCGCTCCCTCTACAAGCGCCCCGAGCAGGTCGCCGCGATGGTGCCCGCGGGGCGGCTCACCTGCCTCGCGCTCGACGCCGTCGAGGCCGCCATCCGGCCCGGCGTCACGCCGCTCGAGCTCGACGCGATCGCCGAGCGGACGATCCGCGTGGCGGGCGGCGAGCCGAACTTCGCGCTCGTGGAGGGCTATCGCCACACGATCTGCTGCTCGGTGAACGACGCCGTCGTGCACGGCATCCCGAGCGCGACTCCGCTCGCGCCGGGCGACCTCGTCTCGATCGACGGCGGCGCGCTCCTCGACGGCTGGAACGGCGACTCGGCGCGCACCTTCCTCGTGCCGGGCGGCGACGCCGCGCGCGAGGCCGAGGCCCGGCGCGTCTCCGAGGCCGCGCGCGAGGCGATGTGGGCCGGCATCGCGGCGCTCGCGAAGTCGCGCCACCTCAATGCCGTCGGAGACGCCGTCGAGGCGGTCGTCGACGCGCTCGTCGAGGCGGACGGCCGGCCTCTCGGGATCCTCGAGGGCTACTCGGGCCACGGCATCGGCCGCTCGATGCACGAGGATCCCGAGGTCTATAACTACTCCGTGCGCGGGCGCGGCCCCCTCGTGAAGCCCGGCCTGTGCGTGTGCATCGAGCCGATGCTCACGGGGGGCTCCGCGGACGTGGGGGAGGACGCGGACGGCTGGACCGTGCGCACCCTCGACGGCTCGCTCGCCGCGCACTGGGAGCACACGGTGCTCGTCCACGCCGACGGCATCTGGGTCTCGACGGCGCTCGACGGCGGCACGGCCGGGCTGCGCGACTACGGCGTCGTCCCCGTCCTCCCGGCCGGCGCCTGACGTCTGGGGGCCACGGGCGGATCGCCCGCCCAGCGCCACGCCGAGGGCGGGCGAGTATAGCCCGGCCCTTGCCGGATCGGCGGCACGTGGCGTACAGTTGACAGTCGGCGTGTTCGCGCGCGCATTCCCGTGCGCGCGGCGCCGACTCCGCACGACCAGTGCGAGATGCTCAAGCTAGCGACAGTGAGGCCATGGCCAAGAAAGACGGCGTCATCGAGATCGAAGGTTCGGTCGTCGAAGCATTGCCCAACGCGATGTTCCGAGTCGAGCTCTCCAACGGACACAAGGTGCTTGCCCACATCTCGGGCAAGATGCGCCAGCACTACATCCGCATCCTCCCCGAGGACCGCGTGATCGTGGAGCTCAGCCCGTACGACCTCACGCGCGGCCGGATCGTCTACCGCTACAAGTAGCGAGCATCTCCGCTGTAAGGAACGGCGGTCGCCCGGCTCGGGCGCGCCCGCACGAGGCCAGCGAATAAAGGAACGACTCATGAAGGTCAACCCCAGCGTCAAGAAGATCTGCGACAAGTGCAAGGTGATCCGTCGCCACGGCCGCGTCATGGTCATCTGCGAGAACCCGCGCCACAAGCAGCGCCAGGGCTAATCGCCGCGGGCTCCCCGCCCGCGTGACACAACTCAATACAGACGCGCAGCGCCAAGATCCGCCCTCCGGGGCGGGGACACCCTCGGAACGAGGCCGGGGCCCCGTCGCTGCGTCAGACCTCGCACCCCATTAGGAGCATTCCCATGGCACGTCTCGCAGGCGTCGACCTCCCGCGCGAGAAGCGCGTCGAGATCGCACTCACCTACATCTACGGCGTCGGCCGCACGCGCGCGCTCAAGACGCTCGCCGACACCGAGATCGACGGCAACATCCGCGTCAAGGACCTCAGCGACGACCAGCTCGTCGCCCTCCGCGACTACATCGAGGGCAACTTCAAGGTCGAGGGCGACCTCCGCCGCGAGGTGGCCGCCGACATCCGCCGCAAGGTCGAGATCGGCAGCTACGAGGGCCTCCGCCACCGTCGCGGCCTCCCGGTCCGCGGTCAGCGCACCAAGACGAACGCCCGCACCCGCAAGGGCCCGAAGCGCACCGTCGCCGGCAAGAAGAAGGCGCGCTAGTCCATCCCCGCCCGGATGCACTCGCCGAAGAATTCGTAGGAGACACAGAACATGGCTACCCCGAAGAGCGCCGCTCGCAAGCCGCGCCGCAAGGACAAGAAGAACATCGCCGTGGGCCAGGCCCACATCAAGTCGACGTTCAACAACACGATCGTCTCGATCACCGACACCACGGGCGCCGTGGTGAGCTGGGCTTCCTCCGGCGGCGTGGGCTTCAAGGGCTCGCGCAAGTCGACGCCCTACGCCGCGCAGCTCGCCGCCGAGGCCGCCGCGCGCCAGGCGCAGGAGCACGGCATGAAGAAGGTCGACGTCTTCGTCAAGGGCCCGGGCTCGGGCCGCGAGACGGCGATCCGCTCGCTCCAGGCCGCGGGCCTCGAGGTCGGCTCGATCTCGGACGTCACGCCCCAGACCCACAACGGCTGCCGCCCGCCCAAGCGCCGCCGCGTCTAAGTTCCCTTCGTCGCCGATCCGGCGGCGGCCTCGCGCCGCCCCGGATCGTCGGCCGGAGGGGGACCTTCCGGCCGAGCCACACCCCATCACCTTCCGCGGATGTGATCCGCGAACCGCCGAGTGCCATATAGCGGGCACTCAGCCGAAAGGAACCCCATAGTGCTTATCGCACAGCGCCCCACGCTCACCGAAGAGAACATCTCGGAGTACCGTTCGCGGTTCATCATCGAGCCCCTCGAGCCGGGCTTCGGGTACACGCTCGGAAACTCGATGCGGCGCACGCTGCTCTCGTCCATCCCGGGCGCGGCGGTCACGAGCGTCCGGATCGACGGCGTGCTTCACGAGTTCTCGACGATCCCGGGCGTGAAGGAAGACGTCACCGAGGTCATCCTCAACATCAAGCAGCTCGTCGTCTCGAGCGAGCACGACGAGCCGATCACCGCGTACCTCCGCAAGACGGGCGCGGGCGAGGTCACGGCCGCCGACATCTCCGCTCCGGCGGGCGTCGAGGTCCACAACCCGGATCTCGTCATCGCCACGCTCAACGACGACGCGAAGTTCGAGCTCGAGCTCACGATCGAGCGCGGCCGCGGCTACGTCTCGGCCGTCCAGAACCGCAACGAGTTCTCGGAGGCCGGCCAGATCCCGGTCGACTCGATCTACTCGCCCGTCCTCAAGGTGACGTACCGCGTCGAGGCCACCCGCGCCGGCGAGCGCACCGACTTCGACCGCCTCGTCGTGGACGTCGAGACGAAGCCGGCGATCTCGCCGCGCGACGCCGTCGCCTCCGCCGGCCGCACGCTCGTCGAGCTCTTCTCGCTCGCGCGCGAGCTCAACGAGCAGGCCGAGGGCATCGAGATCGGCCCGGCCCCGGTCGACGCCGTCCTCACGAACGAGCTCTCGATCCCGATCGAGGACCTCGACCTCTCGGTCCGCTCGTACAACTGCCTCAAGCGCGAGGGGATCAACACGGTCGCCGAGCTCGTCGCCCTCTCGGAGACGCAGCTCATGAACATCCGCAACTTCGGCCAGAAGTCGGTCGACGAGGTGCGCGACAAGCTCACGGAGATGGGCCTCTCGCTCAAGGACTCGGTCCCCGGGTTCGAGGGCGCGCACTTCTACGGCGCCGGCGACGACAGCGGCGAGTACATCTAAGCCTCGGACCTGACCCAGGCCCGAACTTCAACGAGAGAGAACATCCATGCCTAAGCCCAACAAGGGTCCTCGCCTCGGAGGCGGCCCCGCCCACGAGCGTCTCCTCCTCGGCAACCTCGCCGCGCAGCTCTTCACGCACAAGCGCATCCAGACGACGGAGACCAAGGCGAAGCGCGTCCAGCCCCTCGCCGAGCGCCTCGTCACCTTCGCGAAGCGCGGCGACATCCACGCCCGCCGCCGCGTGCTCCGGACCATCGGCGACAAGTCGGTCGTCCACGAGCTCTTCACGGAGATCGCGCCCCTCGTCGCCGAGCGCGAGGGCGGCTACACCCGAATCATCAAGACCGGCTACCGCAAGGGCGACAACGCCCCGATGGCGGTCATCGAGCTCGTCCTCGAGCCCGTGACCCCGAAGGCGAAGAAGGCCAAGCCGGCCGCCGAGCAGGCTCCGGCCGCCCCGGCCGCCGACGCCGAGCCGGTCGACGAGATCTCGGAGGAGGCCGTCGTCGAGGCCGAGCAGGCCGAGGCCGAGCTCGCCGCCGAGGACGGCGCCGATCAGGCCGCCGCCGACGCCGAAGCCGGCGGCGACGTCGCCGCCGACGCGGTCGAGGCGAAGAACGAGGAGCCCGCCGAGGCTCCCGCGGAGGGCGAGGACAAGTAGACCGAGCTCCGCTGCGAACGACGAAGGCCCCCGGGAGACCGGGGGCCTTCGTCGTCTGCGGGGGACGGCCCGGGCGTGCGTTCGGGGCGCGGGCGCGGGCGCCTGGACCCCCGAGGCGAGCCCGTCGACGATGAGCCCGAGGCCGACGACCGCGGCGAGCGCGCCCATCCACGGCATCGGCACCCGGAAGCGCGTGGTACGGCTCGCGAAGGCCTTCGGGCGCGGGGATCCGAGCACCCGGCGCGCCCGGCGGGCGGCCGACCGTCCCCGCCCGCGCCCGGCTGGCAGGATGGGGGCATGGCCGACACGATCCGTCTCCGCATCGGCGTCGCCTACGACGGCACCGCGCTGAGCGGCTGGGCGGCGCAGCCCGGGCTCCGGACCGTGCAGGGCGTGCTCGAGGACGCGCTCCGCATCCTCTACCGCGGCCTGCCCGATGGCCCGCTCCTGACCTGCGCGGGCCGCACGGACGCCGGCGTCCACGCCCTCGGCCAGGTCTGCCACCTCGACCTCGACGTCGAGACCTGGGAGGCGACGGTCCGCCGCGACTCGGGCGCCGACCCCGCGAGCCACTTCGTGCGCCGGATGACCGGCATCCTCGGCCCCGACTCCGACGTCGTCGTCGCCTCCTGCGAGCCGGCCCCCGAGGGCTTCGACGCCCGCTTCTCGGCGACGTGGCGGCGCTACGAGTACCGCCTCGCGGACGCCGCGGCCCCGCCGAATCCGCTAGAGCGGCACCGCACGGCGCGGGTCCAGCAGGCGCTCGACCTCGACGTCATGCAGGCGGCCGCCGACCGGCTCATCGGGCTCCACGACTTCGCGGGCTTCTGCAAGCCGCGGCCGCACGCGACGACGATCCGCACGCTGCAGGAGTTCGCCTGGCGCCGGGCCGACGACGGCGTGCTCGTCGCGCGCCTCGTCGCCGACGCCTTCTGCCACTCGATGGTGCGCTCGCTCGTCGGCATGTGCGCCGCGGCGGGATCCGGCCGCCTTCCGCTCGCGAAGGTCGACGAGCTGCTCGAGGCCGAGGAGCGGGGGAGGGGCTTCGCCGTGCTGCCCTCGCGCGGGCTCACGCTCATGGAGGTCGGCTACCCGGACGCCGAGGAGCTCGCGACCCGGCAGGAGCTCACGCGGGCGAAGCGGCGCTCGCTGCGGCTCGTCGGCGGGACGGCATCCGGGCTCGAGCCGGTCGGCGCCGCGCCTGCGCCGATCGACCCGCTCGCGCCGCCGCCGGGAGATCCCGAGCCCGCGTAGGCGGGCGGTCCGCATCGGAACGGATGCCCGGATGGGCGCCGACCCCGCGATCCGCATCCCCGCGCCGATCTCCGCGCCGCGCCCATTGCGCCCGGCCGCCGCGGTGGCATAGGCTATGGAAGTTGCCCGCCCCTGCGCGAGCATCGAAGTGAGCCCTCGACTGCGACGTTCACAGCCCCATCCGGCTGCTAACCATCGCGACTGAGCGGGATTCACGGACCACTCACTCCGAACGAAAGCAGCATCACCATGCGCACCTTCAGCCCGAAGGCGGAGGACATCCAGCACGACTGGATCGTCATCGACGCCACGGACGTCGTGCTCGGCCGCCTCGCCACGCACGCCGCCGCCCTCCTCCGCGGCAAGCACAAGCCCACCTTCGCCCAGCACGTCGACATGGGCGACTTCGTCATCATCGTGAACGCCGACAAGGTCGCGCTCACGGGCCAGAAGCTCCAGAAGAAGATGGCCTACCGCCACTCGGGCTACCCGGGCGGCCTCCGCGCCGAGAGCTACACCGAGCTCCTCGAGAAGCACCCCACCCGCGCCGTCGAGAAGGCGATCCGCGGCATGCTCCCGAAGAACTCGCTCGGCCGCGCCCAGATCAAGAAGCTCAAGGTCTACGCCGGCGCCGAGCACCCGCACGCCGCGCAGCAGCCGAAGCCGTACGTGTTCGACCAGGTCGCCCAGTAGCGGTCACGAAAGCAGAGGACAACGAAGTGGCAACCATCGAAGACATGGTCGAGACGCCCCAGAGCTACTCGACCGAGACCCCGGCCGCCGAGGCGGCCCAGGCTCCGGCCGAGCGCCCCGCGCTCACCGTCCCCGGCGCGGCCGTCGGCCGCCGCAAGCAGGCGATCGCGCGCGTGCGCGTCGTCCCGGGCACCGGCGTCGTGACCGTGAACGGCCGCGACATCGCCGACTACTTCCCGAACAAGCTGCACCGCCAGCTCATCAACGACCCGTTCACGGTCCTCGGCCTCGAGGGCTCGTACGACGTCATCGCGACGATCGTCGGCGGCGGCCCCTCGGGCCAGGCCGGCGCGCTCCGCCTCGGCATCGCCCGCGCCCTCAACGAGATCGACCGCGAGAACAACCGCCCCGAGCTCAAGAAGGCCGGCTTCCTCTCGCGCGACGCCCGCGTCAAGGAGCGCAAGAAGGCCGGTCTCAAGAAGGCCCGCAAGGCGCCTCAGTACTCGAAGCGCTAATCGAGAGCGCTGTCCGAATGTCTCGGATCTTCGGAACCGACGGCGTCCGCGGCCTCGCCAACGGGCTCCTCACCGTCGAGCTCTCGGTCAGCCTCGCGCAGGCCGCCGCCATCGTGCTCTCCCGGGAATCCCGGGAGGCCGGGCGGCGGCCTCGCGCCGTTCTCGCCCGCGATCCGCGCGTCTCGGGCGAGTTCATCGGGGCCGCCGTCGCGGCCGGCCTCGCCTCGAGCGGCGTGGACGTGCTCGACGCCGGCGTCATCCCGACCCCGGCTGTGGCCTTCCTCACCGCCGACATCGACGCCGACTTCGGCGTCATGATCTCCGCCTCGCACAACCCCGCGCCGGACAACGGCATCAAGTTCTTCGCCCGCGGCGGCACGAAGCTCCCCGACGAGGTCGAGGACGCCATCCAGCGCTGCCTCGACGCCGGCGAGCGCCTCGCGCCGACGGGCGCCGGGGTCGGCCGCATCGAGCGCTTCGCCGACGCCGAGGACCGCTACGTCATGCACCTCATGTCGTCGCTCGAGCGCGGCGCCGAGGAGGGCCAGCTCTCGCTCCGCAAGCCCCTCGAGGGCCTGCGGATCGTCCTCGACTGCGCGCACGGCGCGGCCGCCGGCGTCTCGCCCGAGGCCTTCGCGCTCGCCGGCGCCGACGTCACGGTCATCGGCGACGAGCCGGACGGCCTCAACATCAACGACGGCGTCGGATCGACGCACCTCGATCGCCTCGCGGAGACGGTCGTGCGCCTCGGCGCCGACGCGGGCATCGCCCACGACGGCGACGCCGACCGCTGCCTCGCGGTCGACGCCGAGGGCCGGATCGTCGACGGCGACCAGATCATGGCGATCCTCGCCCTCGCGATGCGCGAGCGCGGCGAGCTCGTCGACGACACGCTCGTCGCGACGGTCATGTCGAACCTCGGCCTGAAGATCGCCATGCGCGACGCCGGCATCGAGCTCGTCCAGGCGAAGGTCGGCGACCGCTACGTGCTCGCCGAGCTCTCGGAGCGGAAGCTCGCGATCGGCGGCGAGCAGTCGGGCCACGTCATCCTCACGAGGTTCGCGACGACGGGCGACGGCATCCTCACGGGCCTCCACCTCGCCGCCGAGATGGCGGCGACGGGCAAGTCGCTGCGCCAGCTCGCCGACTGCATGACGGTGTACCCCCAGGTGCTCATCAACGTGCGCGACGTCCGCAAGGAGGAGTGCGGCACGGACGAGGGCCTGCGCGCCGCCGTCGAGCGGGTCGAGGCCGAGCTCGGCGAGACCGGCCGCGTGCTGCTGCGCCCCTCGGGCACGGAGCCGCTCGTGCGCGTCATGGTCGAGGCCGCCGACGAGGCGACCGCCCGCGCCAAGGCCGAGGAGCTCGTCGCCGCCGTGCGCGAGCGCCTGGGCTAGGCGCCGCACCGCGCCGCGCACTCGCTCGACCGCGCCGGGTCCCAGCTGGGGCCCGGCGCGGTCGCGTCTGCGGCGTGCGGCGTCCCGCCTCCGGCGGCTCCCGCTCCGCGCATGCCCCGCTCAGCTGGCGCTGGCATGGTGGAGCTCCGCCGCCGACGCCGGACCCTCCTCCGGCCCATCCGCCGCGGAGAAGGAGGACCCCATGCAGGTCGTCAAGGGCGTCATCGCCCGCTCGAAGCAGGCCCCCGTCGAGCTCGTCGCGATCGAGGTGCCCGATCCGGTCGAGGGCGAGGCGGTGGTGCGCATCCTCGCGTGCGGCGTCTGACACACCGACCTCCACTACCGCGAGGGCGGCATCGGCGACGAGTACCCGTACCTCCTCGGCCATGAGGCGGCCGGCATCGTCGAGCAGCTCGGCCCCGGTGTCGAGGGGCTCGAGGTCGGCGACTACGTCATCCTCAACTGGCGCGCGGTGTGCGGCAGCTGCCGCGCCTGTCGCCGCGGACGCCCCTGGTACTGCTTCGCGACGAAGAACGCGACCCAGCGGATGCGCCTCCGCGAGGGCGGCGAGGAGCTCTCGCCCGCCCTCGGCATCGGCGCCTTCTGCGAGAAGACGCTCGTCGCGGCGGGCCAGTGCACGAAGGTCGATCCCGCCGCCCGCCCGGCGGCCGCGGGCCTGCTCGGCTGCGGCGTCATGGCCGGCCTCGGCGCGGCCGTGAACACCGGCGGCGTCACGCGCGGCGACTCGGTCGCCGTCATCGGCTGCGGCGGCGTCGGCTCGGCCGCGATCGCGGGCGCCCGGCTCGCTGGCGCGACGACGATCATCGCCCTCGACCTCGACGACCGGAAGCTCGAGCGCGCCCGCGAGCTCGGCGCGACGCACACCGTGAACTCGAAGGAGCAGGATCCGGTCGAGGCCATGAAGGAGCTCACCGGCGGCTTCGGCCCCGACGTCGTCATCGACGCGGTCGGCCGGCCCGAGACGTGGAAGCAGGCCTTCTTCGGCCGCGACCTCGCCGGCACGGTCGTCCTCGTCGGCGTCCCGACGCCCGAGATGGAGCTCACGGTTCCGCTGCTCGAGGTGTTCGGCCGCGGCGGCGCGCTGAAGTCGAGCTGGTACGGCGACTGCCTGCCCGAGCGCGACTTCCCGATGCTCATCGACCCCTACCAGCAGGGCCGCCTTCCGCTCGACGCCTTCGTGACCGAGGAGATCGGCATCGACGACGTGGAGGCGGCGTTCGAGAAGATGCACGGCGGCGACGTCCTCCGCTCCGTCGTCGTCATGGAAGGAGCCTCCGAATGACCGCGAACGCCCGCATCGACCACGCCGTGACGAGCGGCACCTTCAGCCTTGACGGCGAGACCTTCCACGTCGACGACAACGTCTGGATCGTCGGCGACGACCGCGAGGCGATCGTCATCGACGCCCCGCACGACGCGGAGGCCATCGCCGAGGCGGTGGGGGATCGCCGCGTCACGGCCATCGTCTGCACGCACGCCCACGACGACCACGTCCGCGTCGTGTTCGAGCTCGCCGACCGGCTCGGCGCGCCCGTGCTCCTCCACCCCGACGACGCGCCGGTGTGGGCGCTCACCCACGAGCGGAAGCCCGACGGCGAGCTCGCGGACGGCCAGGTGCTCGAGGTCGCCGGCACGACGCTGCGCGTCCTCCACACGCCCGGCCACTCGCCGGGCTCGTGCTGCCTCTACGCCGAGGAGCTCGGGACCGTCTTCACGGGCGACACGCTCTTCAACGGCGGTCCGGGCGCGACGGGGCGCAGCTTCAGCGACCACGCGACGATCCTCGAGTCGATCCGCGCGAGCCTCATGGCGCTCCCCGACGAGACGGTCGTGAAGACCGGCCACGGCGACGACACGACGATCGGCGCCGAGCGCGCCGGAATCGAGGGCGACTCCGCCTCCTGACACCGCCGCCGAGGGCCCGGCCGCGCTAGATCTTCCGCAGGAGGATCTTCGAGACCGCGTGGTCCGGGCCCTTGCGGAGGATGAGCCGCGCCCGCGAGCGGGTCGGCCGGATGTTCTCCTCGAGGTTCGGCTCGTTGATCGAGGCCCAGATGCGGCGGCCCTGCTGGGTCGCCTCCTCGGCCGAGAGCTCCGCGTACTTGCGGAAGTACGAGTTCGGGTTCGTGAACGCGCCGCGGTGGAGCGAGAGGAAGCGCTCCTCGTACCAGCGCGCGATGTCCTGCGTGCGCGCGTCGACGTAGATCGAGTAGTCGAAGAGATCCGACACGGCGAGGGACCGCCCGGGCGCCGGCTGCTGGAGCACGTTGAGGCCCTCGACGATGAGCACGTCCGGGTGGTGCACGACGATCTCGGCGTCCGGGACGATGTCGTAGGTGAGGTGCGAGTAGAACGGCGCCCGCACCTCGCTCGCCCCGCTCTTCACGGCCGTGAGGAAGCGCAGGAGCGAGCGGCGGTCGTACGACTCGGGGAAGCCCTTGCGGTGCATGATGCCGCGGCGCTCGAGCTCCGCGTTCGGCCAGAGGAAGCCGTCGGTCGTGATGAGCTCGACGCGGGGCGTGTCCTCCCAGCGGCGCAGGAGCTCCCGCAGGAGGCGCGAGACCGTCGACTTGCCGACCGCGACCGAGCCCGCGACGCCGATGATGAAGGGCGTCGGCGCGGCCCGCTCGCCGAGGAAGGAGCTCGTCGCGCGGTGGAGCGTGCGCGCGTTCGCGACGTGGAGGTTGAGGAGCCGGCTCAGCGGCACGTACACCTCGCGCACCTCGTCGAGGTCGATCGGGTCGCCGAGGGAGCGCAGGCGCACGACGTCGTGCTCGTCGAGGGTGAGCGGGGTCGACGGCGCGAGCGCGGCCCATTCGGCGCGCTCGATCTCGACGAACGGCGTCGACGGCATCGACGCCGCCTCCCCGCGCTCGCGTTGCGACATAGGCAGCAAGCCTAGCCCGGGCCGGGTCGGCGCGCAGGCCCACGCGGCGCCGTGGCCGCGCCGCGTGGGCCTGTGCCGTGCGGGGCCGCCGCCGCGGGAGACGCCGCGCGCCCGCGGGGGCAGCGTCGGGCGGCACCGGCACCGGCACCGGCACCGGCGCCGACGCCGGCGCCGTCGCAGGCGCTCCGGCCGCAGCCGGGCCTGAGCGAGACCAGGCCCGATCCCTACCAGGCGAGCGAGATGAGGTACCAGCCGTCGCCGAGCTCCTCGTCGATCGCCCATCTGCCTTCCGCGGCAGCGTCGGGCGAGTAGGCGGTTGGGTCGTCGAGGTGCGCGATGGCGAGCTGGCCGAGGAAGCCGCCGCCGAAATCGTAGGCGCGCTGCCCGTCGGGGAGCTCGATGCACTCGGTGACGGGCGCGAGGCCCGCGAGGGCGGGGCACTCGCCTGAAGCGTCGGCCGCCGCGAGCGCGCCCCGGATGACCGGCCAGTGGAGCGCCTGGGGGAGGGGCGTCGAGGCGAGCCACACCGCCCCGGCGAAGGCGAGGGGCAGCGCGAGGAGCGACCAGGCCATGCGCCGGCGCGCGATCGCGAGCGCGAGCACGACGAGGAGCAGGAGGGCCCCGGCGATGAGGCCGCCGAGCCACCAGAGCACGAGCCCGAAGTCGAGGCCGCCCGGCACCGAGGCGCCGAGGAGCGAGATGCCGGCGGGGAGGAGGAGCGCGGCGCCGGCGGCGATCGCCGTCCAGCGGGTCGGGCGCGCGAGGGCCTCGCGCCCGCCGCGTCTCGGCGGGGCCGGCTCGCCTGCGTCGGCAGCCGCGGTGCGCTCGGGCGTGCTCATGCGCTCACCGTAGACGGCGTGGCGCGCGAGCCTCGACCGCCTGCGGGCTGATGTCCTCGCCGCGCGACGGGCTCGGGCGATCGGCAGGGACCATCGGCTCGGGGCCATCGACTCGCGCGATCAGCCGGCGCGAGATCCGGAGCCTCGGGATGGGTTCGGGGCCTTCGGGTGATCCTTGAGTCGTGTCGCGAGATGTCATCACGGACGAGGTCTGGGAGCTGATCCGGGACGTGTTCCCGCCGGTGAGGACACGGGGCCGTCCTCCGGTGGATCGGCGCACAGTGGTCGAGGCGACCGCGTGGCGGTTCCGCACGGGATCGGCGTGGCGAGACCTGCCCGATCGGTTCGGGAGCTGGAACACGATCTACAAGAACTTCCGCCGGTGGGCGAGCGACGGCGTCTGGGAGGACCTGCTCACCCACGTGCAGAATCGGGCGTCGCTTCAGGGTGAGATCGACTGGGTCGTGTCGGTGGATTCCTCGATCGCGCGTGTCCATCAGCATGGCGCGACCTTGCCCCGGGTCACAGGGGGATCCGTCGAACTACAAGAAGTCCGGGCCGGAGCCTCCTGACCACGCGATCGGCCGGTCACGGGGTGGTTTGACGACGAAGATCCATCTCGTCTGCGACGGGAAGGCCCGGGCGCTGGCGTTCGTCCTCACTGGCGGGCAGGTCGCAGACACGAGCATGTTCACCTGCGTACTCGACGAGATCCACGTCCCCGGCCGAGGGCCTGTGCGCACGAGACCGGACCGGGTGCTCGCGGACAAGGGCTACCCGTCGAAGAAGAACCGGGCCTGGCTGCGCGAGCGCGGCGTCAAGGCCACGATCCCCGAACGGGGCGACCAGATCGCGCACCGCCGCGAGCGGCCGGGCCGTCCGATCGACTTCGGCGATGACCAGCGGGAGCGCTACAAGGGCCGCAACGTCGTCGAGCGGTGCTTCAACTTCGTGAAGCAGTGGCGAGGACTCGCTTCCCGCTACGACAAGACTGCCCGGTCATACGCGGCAGGGATCTGCCTCTCCGCCGCCTTGCAATGGATCTAGCAACACGGCCTAGGCGAGCGAGATGAGGTACCAGCCGTCGCCGAGCTCCTCGTCGATCGCCCATCTGCCTTCCGCGGCGGCGTCGGGCGAGTAGGCGGTTGGGTCGTCGAGGTGCGCGATGGCGACCTGGCCGCCGATGAAGCCGCCGCCGACGTCGCCGTCGAAGTCGTAGGCGCGCTGCCCGTCGGGGAGCTCGATGCACTCGGCGACGGGCACGAGGCCCGCGAGGGCGGGGCACTCGCCTGAAGCGTCGGCCGCCGCGAGCGCGCCCCGGATGACCGGCCAGTGGAGCGCCCGGGGGAGGGGCGTCGAGGCGAGCCACACCGCCCCGGCGAAGGCGAGGGGCAGCGCGAGGAGCGACCAGGCCATGCGCCGGCGCGCGATCGCGAGCGCGAGCACGACGAGGAGCAGGAGGGCCCCGGCGATGAGGCCGCCGAGCCACCAGAGCACGAGCCCGAAGTCGAGCCCGCCCGGCACCGAGGCGCCGAGGAGCGAGATGCCGGCGGGGAGGAGGAGCGCGGCGCCGGCGGCGATCGCCGTCCAGCGGGTCGGGCGCGCGAGGGCCTCGCGCCCGCCGCGTCTCGGCGGGGCCGGCTCGCCTGCGTCGGCAGCCGCGGTGCGCTCGGGCGTGCTCATGCGTTCACCGTAGATCATGCGTTCACCGTAGACGGCGTGGCGCGCGAGCCTCGACCGCCTGCGGGCTGATGTCCTCGCCGCGCGACGGGCTCGGGCGATCGGCAGGGACCATCGGCTCGGGGCCATCGACTCGCGCGATCAGCCGGCGCGAGATCCGGAGCCTCGGGATTCGCGAGCCCCCACCGCGCCGCGCGTCCGAGCCGCACCGCGTCGTCTACGCTGAGCCGCATGTGTGGAATCGTCGGATACGTCGGCCCTCGTCCCTCGCAGGACATCCTCATCGGCGGGCTCCGCCGCCTCGAGTATCGCGGCTATGACTCCGCGGGCATCGCCGTCATCGACGAGGACGGCGTCCTCGAGGTGCGCAAGAAGGCCGGCAAGCTCAAGGTCCTCGTCGAGGACCTCGCCGCCCACCCCATGCGCGACGGCTCGACCGGCATCGGCCACACCCGCTGGGCGACGCACGGCGGCCCGACCGACGCGAACGCGCACCCGCACCTCGCCGACGGCGGCAAGCTCGCGGTCATCCACAACGGCATCATCGAGAACTTCGCGACCCTCCGCGAGGAGGCCGTCGCCGCCGGCTTCGAGTTCACCTCCGAGACCGACACCGAGGTCGCCGCCGCGCTCATCGGCATCGAGCGCGCGAAGACCGGCAGCCTCGAGCAGGCCTTCCGCAACGTCGTCCGCCGCCTCGAGGGCGCGTTCACCCTCCTCGCCATCCACGCGGAGGAGCCCGGCCTCGTCGTCGGCTCCCGCCTCAACTCGCCGCTCGTCATCGGCCTCGGCGAGGGCGAGAACTTCCTCGGCTCCGACGTCGCCGCCTTCGTCGAGCACACGAGCCGCGCGCTCGCGGTCGGCCAGGAGCAGATCGTCGCCGTCCGCCCCGACTCGATCGAGATCACCGACTTCGACGGCCAGCCCGCCCAGGCCGAGGAGTTCCAGGTCGACTGGGACGCCTCCGCCGCCGAGAAGGGCGGCTGGTCGAGCTTCATGGCGAAGGAGATCGACGAGGACCCGATCGCCGTCGAGAACACGCTCCGCGGCCGCATCGTCGACGGCCACGTCTCGCTTCCCGAGCTCGACCAGCTCGGCGAGGCCTACTTCCGCGAGATCGACCGCGTCGTCGTCATCGCCTGCGGCACGGCCTCCTACGCCGGCATGGCCGGCGCCTACGGCCTCGAGGCCTGGGCCCGCTTCCCCGTCTCGATCGAGCTCGCGCACGAGTTCCGCTACCGCAACCCCGTGCTCGACGAGCGCACCCTCGTCGTCTCGATCTCGCAGTCGGGCGAGACGATGGACACGCTGATGGCCGTCCGCTACGCCCGCGAGCGCGGCGCGAAGACGCTCTCGATCTGCAACACGCAGGGCGCGACGATCCCGCGCGAGTCGGACGCCGTCATCTACACGCACGCCGGCCCCGAGGTCGCCGTCGCCTCGACGAAGGCGTTCCTCGCCCAGATCACGGCGCTGTACCTCCTCGGCATCCACGCGGGCCACGTCCGCGGCACGCTCGACGCCGAGCTCGAGCGGGAGCTGCTCGAGGAGCTCGTCACCGTCCCGGAGAAGATCCGGACGGTCCTCGAGGTGCGCCCGCGCATCAAGGAGCTCGCGATGTGGATGGCCGACACCCGGTCCGTCCTCTACCTCGGCCGCAACGTGGGCTACCCGATCGCGCTCGAGGGCGCGCTCAAGCTCAAGGAGATCGCGTACATCCACGCCGAAGGCTTCGCCGCGGGCGAGCTCAAGCACGGCCCGATCGCGCTCATCGAGCCGGGCCAGCCGGTGTTCGTGCTCGTGCCGAGCCCGCGCCACGACGACACGCTCCACCCGAAGGTCGTCTCGAACATCCAGGAGATCCGCGCCCGCGGCGCCCGCGTGCTCGCGGTCTGCGAGGCCGGCGACGCGGCCGTGCTGCCGTTCGCGGACGAGGTCATCGGCGTGCCGCCGACGAGCCCGTACTTCGAGCCGCTCCTCGCGGTCGTGCCGCTGCAGGTCTTCGCCCTCGAGCTCTCGACCGCGAAGGGCCTCGACGTCGACCAGCCGCGCAACCTCGCGAAGTCGGTCACGGTCGAGTAGCGGTCGTCGCATGACGCTCGCGTCGGGGCCGGCCGGGATGCCCGGGGTGCCCGGCCTCCCGGCCGCCTCCGGCGCCATCGCCGGCATCGGAGTCGACGTCGTCGACGTCACGCGCCTCGAGGGCGCGATCGAGCGCTCGCCCCGCTTCCTCGAGCGCGTCTTCGCGCCGGGGGAGCGGGAGCTGCCGCCGCGCTCGCTCGCCGCCCGCTGGGCCGCGCGCGAGGCGGCCATGAAGGCGATCGGCGGCCTCGGCGGCATCTCGCTGCTCGACCTCGAGGTCGTCCGGCGCGACGGCGGCGAGCCCGCCTTCGCGCGCGGCCCGCGGCTCGCCCGGGAGCTCGAGCGCCGCGGCATCTGCGCGCTCCACCTCTCGATGACCCACGATGGGCCGGTCGCGATCGCCTTCGTCGTCGCGGAACGCGCCGCGCCGCCGAGCGGGGGCGCCGCCTCCGGGCCGCCGCCGACCTCGGCGGCATAGCCTGGCGGCGTAGCCTGGTCGCGCCGCGGCACGCCCGGCATCGGACCCCCTGATCCGACCCATCCGACCGAGGAGCCATCCCCGCATGTCCCCCGAGCGCCTCCCCTCGGCGAGCGTCGACCTCGACGCGATCCGCACCAACATCCGCGCCGTCGCCGACGCCGTCCGGACCCCGCTCCTCGCCGTCGTGAAGGCGGACGCCTACGGCCACGGCATGCTGCCCGTCGCGCGCGCCGCCGTCGAGGCCGGCGCGAGCTGGCTCGGCGTCGCGGACGCGGCCGAGGGCGTCGCCCTGCGCGCGGGCGGCCTCGAGACGCCGATCCTCGCGTGGATCCACTCGCCGGGCACGACCTGGTTCTCGGCCTTCGCCGCCGAGCTCGACCTCGCCGTCTCCTCGATGGGCCAGCTCGCCCTCCTCGCCGAGGCCGCCGAGGACCCTCGCCGCGGCCGGCACGCCGCGGTCGTGGGCGTCCACGTCAAGGTCGACACGGGCCTCGGCCGCAACGGCGCCATGCCGCACGAGTGGGCCGAGCTCTTCCGCCAGCTCGCCGAGCTCGAGCGCCGCGGCGCCGTGCGCTGCCGCGGCATCATGAGCCACCTCTCGGGCACGAGCGAGGACGCCGACGCCGCCCAGCTCGCCCAGTTCGACCTCGCTGTGGCCACTGCCGAGCGTGCGGGCCTGCGCCCCGAGGTACGCCACATCGCCGCCTCCGCGGGCGCGATCGCGAACCCCGCCGCGCGCTACGACCTCGTGCGCCTCGGCGTGAGCGCGTACGGGCTCTCGCCCTTCGGGCCGGAGCGTCCGCTCGAGCTGCCCCTGCGCCAGGCGCTGCGCGTCGAGGCCCCGGTCGTCGAGCGCGCGCCCTCTCGCGGGCGCCCGGCCGAGCGCGTCGTCGAGCTCGGGCTCGTCGACGGGCTGCCGCCGATCGGGCCGGGCCGGATCTCGTTCGCCGACGAGCTCGGCCGCCGCTGGCGCGCGTCCGAGGTGCGCGACGTCGAGACGGTCGTGGAGCTCGTCGAGGTGCCGGGCGCGGTCGCGCAGGCGACCGCCGGCGCAGCGACCGCCGGAGCCATGACCGCCGGAGCCATGACCGCCGGAGCCATGACCGCCGACGTCGAGCGCGATGGCGGACAGGGCCCGAGCGCCCTCGAGGAGGCCGCCGAGCCGACCGTCCTGGGCGCCGCCCCCTCCGCCGCCGGCGAGCCCGCGCCCGTCCTTGCCGTCATCGACCCGCTCAGCCGCAGCGCGGACGCCGACGCGTGGGCCGCCGCCGGGCGCACCATCAACTACGAGATCCCGACGCGCTTCTCGCGCCGCCACGTCCGCCGCTACCTGCCGGAGGCGCCCGAGGAGCGCGTGCTCGTGCCGTGGCCGCCGCTCGAGGATCCCTCGACGCCTCGCCTCGCGCCCATCCGCCACGCCCGGATCGACCTCGACCTCGCGCGCGAGCGGCTCCGCGACCTCGCGGCGCGCGCGCGCGGCCGCACCGACCGGGGCGCCGACCTCGTCGACGTGAGCGCCGACGCGTACGGGCACGGCGCGCTCGACCTCGTGCCGCTCATCCGCACGGCGGGGCTGCGGCCGCTCGTCCGCACGGCGCGCGACGCCGAGGAGTGCGGCCGCCGCGGCCAGGGCGGCGACCTCGTCGTCGACCCGAACCCGCCGGCCTCCTCGCGCGCGCTCTACGGCTTCGACCCGGCCGAGCCCGCGCGGCCGCTCATGTCGCTCCTGACGGAGCTCGTCGCGGTGAAGCGCGTGCAGGCGGGGCAGGGCGTCTCGTACGGGCACGAGTGGGTCGCGCCGGGGGCGACGACGCTCGGGCTCGTCCCGATCGGCTACGCGGATGCCATCCCGCGCCGCGCGGGCGGCCGTGCCGTGGTCGCCGTCGGCGGCGTGCGCGTGCCGATCGTCGGCCGGGTCGCCATGGACCAGTGCGTCGTCGACCTCGGCGACCTCGACGTGTGGCCGGGGGTCGGCGTCGTCGTCTTCGGCTCGCGGCCGCAGGACCCGACGATCCGCGAGTGGGCGCGCTGGAGCCAGGTGCCCGAGCACGTCGTCACCTCGACCCTGGGGCCGCGCGTCGAGCGCGTGCCGCAGCGCTCGGGCGGGCGGCGATGAGCGCGGACGCGGCGGCGTCCGGCGCGGCGGCGGGCGTTTCGGGCGGGGCATCCGACGGCTCGAACGCCGCCCCGCTGCGCCTCGCGCTGCCGACGAGCGCCGACGCCGAGGCGCTCGGCCGGGCGCTCGCGGGGATCGCTGGCGCCGGCGACCTCATCGTCCTCACGGGACCGCTCGGCGCGGGGAAGACGACGCTCACGCGAGGGCTCGGCGAGGGCCTCGGCGTGCGCGGGCCGGTCGCGAGCCCGACCTTCGTCGTCGCGCGGACGCATCCCTCGCTGCGGGGCGGCCCGGGGCTCGTCCACGTCGACGCGTACCGGCTCCGCGACCCGCTCGAGCTCGAGGACCTCGACCTCGACGTCGAGGCGAACGTCGTCGTCATCGAGTGGGGCGCGGACGCCGTCTCGGTGCTCGGCGACTCGTGGCTCGAGCTCGTGCTCGAGCGGCCGCACGGTGCCGGCGGCGCGGCGGTCGATGACGCGGGCGCCGACGCCGCCGACGCGGGCGCCGACGCGGATGCCGAGGACGAGGAGCACGAGGACGCGCCCCGCACCGCCGAGCTCCGGCCGGTCGGCGCGGCCTGGACCACGCCCGATCGCCTCGCCGCTCTCGCCGCCCTCGCCGCGCGCTAGGGGTCTCCCGCCGTCGGTGGTTTCGAGACGAAGCCTGCGGCGCCTCCTCGACCACCTCGGGCGCCGGAGGGCGGGCGGCCCCCGCGTATGCTCGTTCGCATGCTCCTCGCGATCGACACGTCCGCCGGCTGCGAGGCCGCCGTCGTCGACGCGGACGGCCGCGTCCTGGCCGCCTGGCGCCGCGACGACGCCCGCGGGCACGCCGAGGCCATCGGCATCGCGATCCGCGCCTGCCTCGAGGAGGCCGGGCTCGAGCCCTCCGCCATCCGCGAGGTCGTCGCCGGCATCGGCCCGGGCCCCTTCACGGGCCTGCGCGTCGGCGTCGCCGCGGCCCGCGCCTTCGCGCTCGCGATCGGCGTCCCCTGCACGGCCATCCCGAGCCACGACGCGATCGCCCGCGAGCACCGCGCCGCCCACCCCGAGCACGACGTCCCGATCCTCGTCCTCACCGACGCCCGCCGCCGACAGCTCGCCGCGAGCCGCTACGTCCCCGGATCCCCGGCCGCCGCCGAGGCGCCCGTCCTCGTCGCGGCCGCCGAGGCCGACGCGCTCCTCGCGCCGGGGGAGACCCGCGTCGACGCGAGCCGGGTCGACGCCGCGCAGCTCGCGCTCGCGCTCCTCGACCGCCGAGCCGCCGGCATCCCCGACGCCACGGGGGAGCTCCTCTACCTCCGCGTCCCCGACGCCATCCCCTCGGCCGGCCCGAAGCGGGTGAGCGCATGAGCGGCGCGCAGGGCATGACCTCGGAGCCCGTCATCCGCCTCGCGGACCCCGCCGCCGACCTCGAGCAGCTCATGGCGCTCGAGCGCGAGAGCTTCCCGCACGACCCCTGGTCGGAGGGCTCGATGCGCGGCGCGCTCGAGAGCGAGCACTCGCGCTTCCTCGTCGTCGAGCGCGAGGGGCGGATCCTCGGCTACGGCGGCGTCATGGCCGCCCAGGGCGCCGGCGAGGCCGACGTGCAGACCGTGAACATCGACCCCTCGGCCCGCCGCGGCGGCTGGGCGCGCCGCCTGCTCGGCGAGCTCTCGCGCTGGGCGATCGGCCGCGGCGCGAAGCAGCTCTTCCTCGAGGTGCGCGAGAACGGCGACGCCGCGCGCGCCCTCTACCAGCGGCTCGGCTTCGAGGAGATCGGCCGCCGCGCGAACTACTACCGCGCGGAGGGCGTCGACGCGATCGTCATGCGCGCCGAGCTGCCGACCGTCGTCGCGCGCGCGCTCGCGGGCCTCGAGCCGGCCGCCGCGCCCGCCTCCGCGACGGAGGGCGAGGCGACCGCAGCCGGCCCGCTCGTCCTCGGCATCGAGACGAGCTGCGACGAGACCGGCGTCGGCATCGTCCGCGGCCGCACCCTCCTCGCGAACGCCGTCGCGAGCTCGATGGACGAGCAGGCGATCTTCGGCGGCGTCGTGCCCGAGGTCGCGGCCCGCGCCCACGTTGAGGCCATCGCCCCGACCATCCGCGCCGCCCTCGACGAGGCGGGCGTGACGCTCGACGAGCTCGACGCGATCGCCGTCACCGCGGGCCCCGGCCTCGCGGGCGCGCTCATGGTCGGCATCGGCGCCGCGAAGGGCCTCGCCATCGCGACGGGCAAGCCGCTCTACGGCGTGAACCACCTCGTCGGCCACGTCGCCGCCGACCTTCTCCGCGAGGACGCCGGGGAGCTCGAGCTGCCGACGATCGCCCTGCTCGCCTCCGGCGGCCATACCTCGCTCCTCCACGTGCGCGATCTCGTGTCGGATGTCGAGCAGCTCGGCGAGACGATCGACGACGCGGCGGGGGAGGCCTTCGACAAGGTCGCCCGCATCCTCGGCCTGCCCTACCCGGGCGGCCCTGAGATCGACCGGGCCGCGGCCGGCGGCGATCCGCACGCGATCGCCTTCCCGCGCGGCCTCACGCGCCCGAAGGACCTCGAGCGCCACCGATACGACTTCTCGTTCTCCGGCCTCAAGACCGCCGTCGCCCGCTGGGTCGAGGCGAAGCAGGATGCCGGCGAGGACGTGCCCGTCGCCGACGTCGCCGCCTCCTTCCGCGAGGCCGTCGCCGACGTGCTCGTCGGCAAGGCGATCGCGGCCTGCGAGGAGCGCGGCGTGCCGCGGCTCCTCCTGGGCGGCGGCGTCGCGGCGAATGCCCGCGTGCGCTCGCTCGCAGAGGAGCGCTGCGCCGAGCGCGGCATCGAGCTGCGGATCCCCCCGCTTCGGCTCTGCACCGACAACGGCGCGATGATCGCGATGGCCGGATCGCTGCTCGCCCAGGCCGGCCGCGCCCCGAGCCCCCTCGACATCGGCGCCGACTCGACCCTGCCCATGACCGCCGCGCAGGCGCTCGCCCCCGGGCTGCCCGAGGGATCGGCCGAGGCCGGCACGGCGGCGGCGCGGGCGGGCCGCGAGACCGCGGCGACGACGAACGACGTGGCGACGACGAACGACGACGCGGCGCAGCCCGCGGAGGGAGCGCGATGAGCGACGAGCGACGGACGGACGCCGGCTTCGAGGAGGCCGGATTCGAGGAGGCCGGCTTCGGGGCGGCGGGCTTCGAGGAGGCGGGCGTCGAGGCCGAAGCCCCCATCGAGCGCGAGCTGCCGCAGATCCCCGAGGTCGAGCTGCCCGAGATCAACCGCGAGCCTGTGCCGGATCGCTCGAACGCCGCCTACCTCGCGACGACGCCAGGCCTCGAGGGGGAGCTCGCGCCGGCCGCGGGCCGCGGGGCCGCGACCCGGCCCTCGGGCCCGCCTCCGGGCATCGACTACCCGGGCTCGACGCGGACGGCGCGGGCCGAGGTCGAGCGCGAGCCGGCCGAGCCCGCGGCGACCGCGGCGGAGGAGCCTCCCGAGGAGCCTCGTGCCGTCGCGGAGCCCGCCGCCGCGGAGCCCACCGCCACCGCCGCCGAGCCCGCACCGGCCGCAACGACCCCCGACGCCCCCGCCCGCCGCCGCCCCGCGACCGTCGCCTTCCTCCTCGGCGTCCTCGCCGCCGCGGCGGCCGCCCTCATGCTCGTCGCGCGCGGCCGCGGCCTGCCCGAGCAGGTGCAGACCTGGACGGCCCTCATCGCCGGCCTCCTCGCCGTCGCCGGCGGCGCGATGGGCCTCCGCGCCCGCCGCGGCGCGAGCGCCGCGATCGCGACGGCGCTTGGCGTCCTCGCCCTCGTCGCGGTCGCCCTGCTCGTCTTCGTCATCCGATAGCGCGGGGCGCACGAGGGCTCGGTCCGGGCCATCCGACGGGGGACGACCTCGCCGCGCGGCAGGTCACGACCGCGATCGGCCGCCGATCGGCCCAGGAAACCGAGGATCGACCCGCATAGACTCCCGGCCACGCCGTCACCGCGGCGTCCCTCGAACGGAAGGACCGGCCATGACCGACTCGTCGAACCCCAAGGGCGACGCCGCGAGCCCGTACGGCGACCCGCTCGACCCGGCCGCGCAGCACAGCATGAGCACCCCCGAGACCTCGCCCTTCGGCGGCGGCGCCGACACGGGCGCGAGCGCCTACGGCGACGGCGGCTCGGGCACGAGCTCGCCTTACGGCTCGGAGGCCCCCGCCTACGGCGCCCAGGGCTCCTCCTACGGCGAAGCCCCCGCGACGCCGCCCTACGGCGAGGCCCCCGCGACGCCGCCCTACGGCGAGGCCCCCTCGTACGGCCAGTCGGCCGGCGACTCGGCGTACGGCCAGGACGCCTCGGCCCAGCAGCCCGCCTACGGCCAGACCGCGCCCTCGGGCGAGGCGGACCCCTACGGCCGGGCCGCCCCGTACGGCCAGGACGCCGGCGCCTACGGCCAGCAGGCGGCCGCCTACGGCCAGCAGCCTGCCGCGGCCCCCTACGGCGGCGGCGCGGCGAACCCCTACACGCAGCAGTACGGCAACTACGCCGCCGCGAACCAGGGCCAGTCGAAGGGCCTCTCGATCGCGGCCCTCGTCTGCGGCCTCGCCGGCACCGTCGGCGCCTTCATCATCGGATGGCTCGGCGGCCTCGCCTGCATCGCGGCGATCATCCTCGGCATCATGGGCATGAAGAAGGAGCCCGCCGGCAAGACGATGGCGATGTGGGGCATGATCCTCGGCATCGTCGGCCTCGTCATCGGCATCGTCGCGACGATCGCGCTCATCGCGCTGCTCGCGACGAACTCGACGTACTAGATCGCGCCGTCCGCCGCGAGGGGCGCGGATCGCCGGATGACGGCGGCCCGCGCCCCTCGCGCGTTCCCGGCCCTCGCTCCGCCGCGGGCCCGGCCCGTCCTCGGCCGCTCGAGCCGGTCCGCCCTCGGTCGGAGGCGGCCCGATGCGGCGGGCCGCTACGCTGGCGGCGTCCGCGGGCCGAGCCCGCGCCCAGGAAGAGGCCGAATGAGCGAGCAGCACGAGCAGGAACCGGACCGCGCCGCGGAGCCCCGCGAGCCCGAGCACGGGGCGGCGCAGCCGATCGCGATCCCGCCGCGCCCGCTCTCGGACGCCCGCTCCGCCGGGCAGGCCGGCGCGTGGTGGATGTCGGTGCCCCCGGCCCCCGCGGCCGCCGGCGACGACGAGTCCGCGCAGTCCCCCCGACCCGCTGTCGGCGACGACGAGGGCGAGGCGACGGTGCCGCTCGAGTCGGCGCCGGAGCTCGCCGAGACGCGCGCCGACGGCGCCGCCGAGCACCCCGCGCCAGCCGCGCCGCCCGCGCCGCAGGAGACTGCCGCGCCGAAGGAGCACACTGCATCGCAGGGCCGGCCCTCGCAGCAGGAGGCCTCGGCCCCCTCGACGATCCCGGCCCCGCCCGCGCCGCTCGCCGGCGCGCCCGCGTCGTCCGGCTCTCCTTCGACCTCCGGCGCGCCCGTGTCCTCCGGCGCGACCGGCTTCGGCTCCTCCGGCTTGACCGGCTGGGGCGGCGCCCGCGCCGCGAGCGCGCCGCGCCCGGCCGACGACGCGACGCGCCCCTACGGTGTGCCGCAGCCGGCGCAGCACGGCCAGGCTCCGGCGCCGATGGCCCCGCAGCCGTCCTCCCACGCGCCCGCCTCGGCCGTGCCCTACGGCCAGCAGGGCCCCCAGGCGCTCTCGCCGGAGGAGGCGCGCGCGTACCGCGGGCAGGACCTCTCCCAGATGGTCGGCCGCTCGCCGTACGAGGAGTTCGGGCGCTTCCCGGCGCCGGGCCAGCCGGGCCAGCACCAGCAGCCCGGCCAGTTCGGCCAGCAGACGCAGTTCGGCCAGCACGCGCCCGCGCAGTTCGGCCAGCCCGCGCCGTACGGCCAGCAGGGCCAGCCGCAGCAGGGCTCTGCCGACAGCTCCGGCTTCGCCTGGCAGGGCCAGGCCTCGGGCGGCGGCCAGCAGAGCCAGCACGGCCAGCAGACCCAGGGCCAGCCCGGCTTCGGCATGTCCCAGCCCCAGCAGCTGCCCGACTACGAGCGCTCGACCCCGAAGCGCCGCTCGCCGGGTCTCGGCATCGCCGCGGCGGCGCTCGCCGTCGTCGCGCTCGTGCTCGTGTGCGTCGTGCCGGGCATCCTGCCAGTCTCGATCGGCCTCGCCCTCGGCGGCGTCGCGATCGTGCTCGGCGCGATGGGCCTGCGCCGCTCGGCGAAGCTGCCCTCGCTGATCGGCATCGCGGGCGGCTCGCTCGCCGCCGTCATCGCGGTCGTCACCTATATCGTGGTGGCGTTCTTCTAGGACGCCGCCTCGTCCGCCACGCGATCCGCGAGGATCGCCCGGCGGCGATCGCCGATGCGCGTGAGCACGAGCGTCGCCGAGCCGTCCCCGCGCAGCGCGAGCCGCTTGCGCAGCTCCGCCGGATCGACGTCGACCCCGCGCTTCTTGATCTCGAGCGTCCCGATCCCGCGCTCGCGCATGGCGCGCTTGAGCTTCGCCGCGTCGAGCGGCAGCACCTCGCGCACGCGGAAGCTCGCCGCGAAGGGGGAGTCGGCCGGGGCATCGGAGGTCATCCACGCGATCTCGGGCGCGAGCATCCGCGCGCCGAGCCGCTCGGCGAGGAGGCCGATGAGCTCCGCGCGGATGACCGCCCCGTCGGGCTCGTGGAGATACTCGCCGAGCTCGCCGAGCTCCGCGTCGGCGGCAGGTCCGGGGGCCGCGAGCTCGTCGGCGCGGCCGCGGCCGAGCACGAGCGCCGATCGCCCGACGCCTTCGCGGGCCGTCGCGCCGCGCCAGACCGTCGCCTCGACCACCTCGCCCTGCTCGGAGACCCACTGCGCCTCGCCGTCCGCCGGCAGCGCCTCGTGCGGGACGCCCGGGCCGAGCTTCACGCCGAGCGGGCGCGCGTCGCCGAGGCCGAAGGCGAAGTCGAGCGAGGGCATCCAGTCGGCCGGGTCCCAGCTGCGGCGAGCCTGGCCGCCGCGTCCCTCCGCGCGCCGGGCGGGGTCGAGCCAGGCCGCCTCGCCGTCCTCGAGCGCGACCTCCTCGGCGCGGGCGTGCTCGACGCGCGCGTTCGGGAAGATCGCGAGGTTGTGGGCGGCGATCGCCGCGGTCGCCTCGTCGGCGTCGACGGCGCGGACGTCGAAGCCGAGGGACGCGAAGGCCATGGCGTCCGCCCCGATGCCGCAGCCGAGATCGGCGATCCGCGTGACGCCGGCCGCGCGGAAGCGCTCGGCGTGGTGGGCGGCGACCCTGAGGCGCGTGGCCTGCTGGAGCCCCGCCTCGGTGAAGAGCATGCGCTCGGCGAACGGCCCGAGCTTCGCGGACGCCTTCCGCCGCAGCGCCGCCTGCGCGACGACCGCCGCGACCCGCTCCGGCGGATGCCCCTCGCCCCGCAGCCGCGCGACGAGCCGCAGGATGTCGGCCTTCGCGTCGAGCGGGCCGAGCTCGCCGAGCAGCCGCATCGACTCGGGCGTGAGGAGGGTGAGGAGTTCGTCGCGATCCACCTCGCCCACGCTAGCGGCGAACACGGGGCGCTCCCGGAGCCCTCGCGTTGCCGAGGCGCGCCCGCGCGCTCTAGACTCGCCTGGCACTCTCGGCATGAGGGTGCTAACTCCAGGAACTTCGTGAAAGAGGTCAAGCGTGTCGGTGAACATTCAGCCGCTCGAAGATCGCATCGTCATCCAGCAGCTCGAGGCCGAGCAGGTCACGGCGTCGGGTCTCGTCATCCCTGACACCGCGAAGGAGAAGCCCCAGGAGGGCCAGGTCGTCGCGGTGGGCCCGGGTCGCATCGACGACAACGGCAACCGCATCCCGCTCGACGTCCAGGTCGGCGACAAGGTCATCTACTCGAAGTACGGCGGCACCGAGGTCAAGTACGCCGGCGCCGAGTACCTCGTGCTCTCGGCTCGCGACGTCCTCGCGAAGCTCGTCTAGGCAGCACGGCTCGAGCCACGCTCGGCGCCCTGCGCGCCGAGCCCCGCGGCCGGTCCCTCGCGAGGGGCCGGCCGCGTCGCGTTCCGGGCGCGTCCGTGGCCCGGTCTGCGCCCGGTCTCCCCGAGGGGCCGTCACACTCTGCAGTGCGGCGCGCCCGGCCGTCTCGAGCGCGCCCGCGAAACCCCTGGTCACGCGCCCGCCCGCGCCTGCGCGACACGTCGCCGCCCGAGATCCCCTGCAGACTGTGCCGGCGCCCGCGAGCGCCCCTAGGCTCTCCCCGTGACCCAGCCCGCCCAGCCCGCGCCCGCGCAGCCCCCGCGCCCCGCGCAGCACGACGCGCACGACGCGCGCGGCCGCGGCCTCGGCTTCCTCCAGGCGCTCCTCGCCTACGGGCTCTGGGGCGTGCTCGTCCTCTACTTCGCCGTCTTCGGCCCCGCGAGCCCGCTCGAGGTCATCGGCTGGCGCATCCTCCTCAGCGTCGTCGTCGCGGGCCCCGCCCTCCTCGCCACCGGCCGCTGGGGCGAGTTCACGGCCCTCCTGCGCGACCGCCGCGCGCTCGCGACCTTCGCCGTCGCGGGCGTCCTCATCGCCGCGAACTGGCTCTCCTTCGTCTGGGCGGTGAGCCTCGGCCACGGCCTCGAGGCCTCGCTCGGCTACTACATCAACTCGCTCGTGGCGGTCCTCCTCGGCATGCTCGTGCTCGGGGAGCGGATGCGCCCCCTCCAGTGGGCCGCGATCGGCATCGCCTGCTGCGCCGTGGCCGTCCTTGCCGTCGCGCTCGGCCGGATCCCGTGGCTCGGACTCGCCATGGCGACCGCCTTCGGGCTCTACGGCCTCGTGAAGTAGCGCGTGGCCGGCAAGGTGCCGGTGCTCGCGGGCATCATGCTCGAGACGACCCTCATCCTGCCGCTCGGCCTCGCCATCCTCGGCTGGCTCGCGGTCTCCGGCGGGCTCGTCGCCGGCACGGTCTCCGGCTGGCACACCTTCGCGATGGCGCTCGCGGGCGTCATCACGACCGTCCCGCTCGTGCTCTACGGCGCGGCCGCGCGGCACCTGCGCCTCGTCGAGCTCGGGATCATGCAGTACCACGCGCCCTCGATCATGTTCGTCGTCGCCGTGCTCGTCTTCCGCGAGGAGATGTCGCCGGAACGGTGGATCGGCTTCGCGCTCGTGTGGGCCTCGCTCATCGTGTTCACGATCGATGCGCTGCGGGCCGGCCGGGCCGGTCGCGCGGCGCGACGCGAGGCCGCGCGCGACGCCGCCGCGGCAGCGACGCCGGAGCCCGCCGCCGCCGACCGCGAACGCGACACCCCCGGGCATCCGCGCCCCTCGCTCGGCGACTAGGATTCCGGGTACCGCGCACGCCCGCGCATCCGTCGGTGCGAGCGCCCCCGACGCCATTCGCCGGAGAAGGAGCCCGTCGCCGCGGTCCTCCGCGCGCGGGCCCGATCCGGCAGGCCCCGACGACCCGGATCGGACCAGGAGCGACATGAGCGAGCAGCACGACCCCTTCGCCTTCACCGGCCTCACCTACGACGACGTGCTGCTCCTGCCGGGGCACACCGACGTCATCCCCTCCGAGGTCGACACGACCTCGCAGCTCACGCGCCGCATCGAGCTCAAGGTGCCCCTCCTCTCGGCCGCCATGGACACCGTCACCGAGTCGCGGATGGCCATCGCCATGGCGCGCCAGGGCGGCATCGGCATCCTCCACCGCAACCTCTCGATCGAGGACCAGGTCGAGATGGTCGACCGCGTGAAGCGCTCGGAGTCGGGCATGGTCATCGACCCCGTCACGACGACGCCCGACGCGACCGTCTTCGAGGTCGACCGCATCTGCGGCGAGTACCGCGTCTCGGGCCTGCCGGTCGTCGACGAGGAGGGCACGCTCGTCGGCATCATCTCGAACCGCGACATGCGCTTCGTGCCGGAGTCCGAGTACCGCTCGACCCGCGTGAAGGACGTCATGACGAAGGCGCCGCTCGTGACGGCCCCCGTCGGCATCTCGGGCGAGGACGCCTTCCACCTCCTCGGCAGGCACCGCATCGAGAAGCTCCCGCTCGTCGACGACGAGGGCAGGCTCAAGGGCCTCATCACGGTGAAGGACTTCGACAAGCGCGACAAGTACCCGCTCGCGACGAAGGACGAGTCGGGTCGCCTCCGCGTCGGCGCCGCGATCGGCTTCTTCGGCGACGGCTGGGACCGCGCCATGCGCCTCATCGAGGCGGGCGTCGACGTGCTCGTCGTCGACACGGCGAACGGCCAGTCGAAGGGCGTCCTCGAGATGATCCGGCGCCTCAAGGCCGAGCCGCTCGCGAAGGACGTCGACGTCATCGGCGGCAACATCGCCACCCGCGAGGGCGCCCAGGCGCTCGTCGACGCGGGCGCGGACGCCATCAAGGTCGGCGTCGGCCCCGGCTCGATCTGCACGACGCGCATCGTCGCGGGCGTCGGCGTGCCGCAGATCACGGCCGTCCACCAGGCATCGCTCGCCGCGGGCCCCGCGGGCGTGCCGGTCATCGCCGACGGCGGCCTCCAGTACTCCGGCGAGATCGCGAAGGCGCTCGTCGCGGGCGCCTCGACGGTGATGATCGGATCGCTGCTCGCCGGCACCGACGAGTCGCCCGGCGACCTCCTCTTCGTGAACGGCAAGCAGTACAAGACCTACCGCGGCATGGGCTCGCTCGGCGCGCTCCAGACGCGCGGCAAGCGCACCTCGTACTCGAAGGACCGCTACTTCCAGGCGGACGTCCCGAGCGACGACGAGCTCATCGCCGAGGGCATCGAGGGCAAGGTCGCGTACCGCGGCACGGTGAAGCAGGCGGTCTTCCAGCTCACCGGCGGCCTGCGCCAGTCGATGTTCTACGTCGGCGCGCGCACGGTGCCCGAGCTCAAGGAGAAGGGCCGCTTCGTGCGCATCACGAGCGCGGGCCTCAAGGAGTCGCACCCGCACGACGTCCAGATGGTCGTCGAGGCGCCGAACTACCGCCGCTAGCGAACCCTGTCCTCGAGCCGAGAGACGACCCCGAGCGCGAGACGTGGCACGTGAAGGGGGAGGACGCCACGGTGGTCCGCAATCCCGACGGCGAGCTCGTCGTGGCCCGCCCGAAGACCTCGAAGGAATATGGATACCCATGAACGTCATCGACCGATTTCCCGCGGAGGGACCTCGCGAGCTCTTCGTCGAGGCCATCCGAGCGCACGATCCGGAGCTGCTCGACGAGCTGCGAGCCGTGGAGGAGCCGACCGCCGAGCAGCGAGAGCGCGTCGGCGATGCGCTCTCGGACGGCTTCGAGTGGGAAGGGCCCGACTATCGGCCGACGGCCCGGACGATCAGGCTCGAGCAGCTCATCGACGCCTTCTACACGATGTGGCCGCTCCGGCGGGTCCGCGCCGCGGAGACCGCGCCGGATGCGGAGCCCGGGCCGTCGGACCGGGACTGACTCGGCCGAGCGGCTTCGCTCCTGCGCTCCGGTGTCTGCTCCGGCCCGCGTCCGCGCCCCCTCGCTGGGCTGGGGCGTGACTGAGATCGAGATCGGCCGGGCCAAGCGCGCGCGACGCGTGTACTCCTTCGACGATGTGGCGATCGTGCCCTCGCGGCGCACCCGCGACCCCGAGGACGTCTCGATATCGTGGAAGATCGACGCCTTCGAGTTCGAGCTGCCCTTCATCGCCGCGCCCATGGACTCGGTCGTGCCGCTCGAGACGGCGACCCTCGTCGCGGGTGGGAGCCTGAGAGAGGATGCTTCGCCGAGGGGTGGGAGCGCGCCCTGCGCGTCCTCGATGCCGGCGCAGTCGGCGTCGAGGACGACGCTTGGCTGGGGGACGGGGGCTGCCCGTGGTCATGATCGGTGCGGATACCGACAAGCTGCGTGAACTGGCGCTGCGATTCGAGGAGCTGAGCGGCTCCGTGGCCGAGGCCGCGGCGATGACGAGCTGAAGCGTCCACGATGTCCGCTGGCAGGGCCCGGACGCCGATCGGTTCCGATCGGACTATCGTGCCCGTGCCGCGACGCGGCTCTCCGACCTCGGGGCTCTGCTGCAGGACGATGCGGAGCGGCTCCGCGGCCAGGCCGACGATCAGGATCGGTGCTCCCAGACAGGGAGCGCGTCGAACGGATCCGTCTCGACGGCGGCTGCGCCCGCCGCGTCCGCCGACATGCTCGTGGCCTTCGCCGCACCGACGGGCGTCCCCGAGCTCGATGGCGCAGGCTGGGCTGCGCTCGGGGCCCTGGTCGGCGCGGTCGTCGGCGCAGCCGCGGCCGGCGCCGGCACGGGCGCGATGGCCGGCGCCGCGGGCGGGACGGTCGCGCTGCCGGTTGCCGGGACCGTGGGCGGCGCAGCGGCTGGCGCGGTCGTCGGAGCGATCGCAGGTCTCGCCGCGTATGGAGCGTCGCAGGCGGTGCCCGCCATCGTCGAGGCGGTCGAGTCCGGCGACGAGGGCGACTCGACCCCGGCTTCCCAGCCGCCGCCCGCCACCGACAGCCGGGGCGGCACCGAGGCGCCGAGCGAGGTGACCGGCATCTCCGCGCACGGTCAGGCGCAGATCGAGGGCCGCAATGGCGGCCATGGCGTCAGCGACGCCGCGATCGAGGACGCGGTGGCGAACCCCGTCGGGGAGCCGACCTATGATGCGGAGCGGGACACGTGGCGGGTGGAGGGGGAGGACGCCACGGTGGTCCTCAATCCCGACGGCGTGCTCGTCACGGCCTGGCCGAATACCTCGAACGGATACCGATACCCGTGAACGTCATCGACCGTTTTCCTCCTGACGGGCCTCGCGAGCTCTTCGTCGAACTGCTGGCCGAGCATGACCCGGAGCTGCTGCGACAGCTTCACGCGACCGGCGATCCCACGCCCGAGCAGAGGCAGCGCGTGGGCGAGGTGCTGCCGATGTCGTTCGAGTGGATCGGCGAGGACTATGAGCCGACGCCGCGCACGCGCCGCATCGAGCAGCTGCTTGAGGCGTTCTATGTCATGTGGCCGCTCCGGCGGGTCCGCGCCGGGGAGACCGCGCCGGACGACGACCCGTCGGGTCGAGCGGCGGGCTGAGTCGGGCGCTGCCGTCCTTCGCCTCCTGACGAGGACCGCCCCCTCGCTAGGCTGGGGCCGTGACTGAGATCGAGATCGGCCGAGCCAAGCGCGCGCGTCGCGTGTACTCCTTCGACGACGTGGCGATCGTGCCCACGCGGCGTACCCGCGATCCGGAGGACGTCTCGACGACCTGGAAGATCGACGCCTTCGAGTTCCAGATCCCCCTCATCGCGGCGCCCATGGACTCGGTCATGTCGCCCGAGACGGCCATCGCCTTCGGGAAGATGGGCGGCCTGGGCGTCCTCGACCTCGAAGGCCTCTGGACCCGCTTCGACGACCCGGAGCCCCTCCTCGCCGAGATCGCCGACCTCCCGGCGAAGCAGGCGACGGCCCGGATGCAGGAGATCTACGCCGAGCCGATCCGCGGCGAGCTCATCCGCGAGCGCCTCGCCCAGATCCGCGAGGCGGGCGTGCCGGTCGCCGGCGCCCTGAGCCCGCAGCGCACGCAGGAGTTCACGGACGACATCCTCCAGGCCGGCGCCGACCTCTTCGTCATCCGCGGCTCGACCGTCTCGGCCGAGCACGTCTCGAAGAACCAGGAGCCGCTCAACCTCAAGAAGTTCATCTATGAGCTCGACGTGCCCGTCATCGTCGGCGGCGCGGCCACGTACACGGCGGCCCTCCACCTCATGCGCACGGGCGCGGCCGGCGTGCTCGTCGGCTTCGGCGGCGGAGCGGCCTCGACGACGCGCCGCGTGCTCGGCATCCACGCCCCGATGGCGACGGCGATCGCCGACGTCGCGGGCGCGCGCCGCGACTACATGGACGAGTCGGGCGGCCGCTACGTGCACGTCATCGCCGACGGCGGAGTGGGCACCTCGGGCGAGATCGTGAAGGCGATCGCCTCGGGCGCGGACGCCGTGATGATCGGCGCCGCGCTCGCCCGCGCCACCGACGCGCCCGGCCGCGGCTGGCACTGGGGCTCCGAGGCCCGCCACCCGCGCCTGCCGCGCGGCAACCGGGTCGAGGTCGGCCAGATCGCGCCGATGGAGGAGATCCTCTTCGGCCCGGCCGAATCGGCGGACGGCGTCTCGAACCTCGTCGGCGCCCTCAAGCACTCGATGGCCACGACCGGCTACTCAGAGCTCAAGGAGTTCCAGCGCGCCGAGATGGTCGTCGCGCCGTACCTCCCCATGGCGTAGCCGCGCCGCGCCGAACTTCCCCTGGTCGCGGGCGATCTCCGAGGTCGCCCGCGGCCGGATCCCCTAGCCTCGAAGCCCAGCAGCGACCCGGCATCCCGGGCCGCATCCTCCGATACGAGAGCGAGCGAACCGCACCATGACGACCACCTCCGACACGAGCGCGACGGCCTCGACGTCCGCGGCCCGGCCGGCCGCCGCCCCGACCCCGCAGGCCTCCGCGGCCCGCTCCGACCGCCTCGGCCCCGCCGAGCGCGCCGCCGCGATCGAGTCCCTCAAGACGAAGGACCTCGACATCCTCGTCATCGGCGGCGGCATCGTCGGCACCGGCGCCGCGCTCGACGCCGTCACGCGCGGCCTCTCGGTCGGCCTCGTCGAGGCCCGCGACTTCGCCTCGGGCACCTCGAGCCGCTCGTCGAAGCTCATCCACGGCGGCATCCGCTACCTCGAGAAGATGGACTTCGGACTCGTCCGCGAGGCCCTCCTCGAGCGCGGCCTCCTCCTCCAGCGCATCGCCCCGCACCTCGCGAAGCCCGTCCGCTTCCTCTACCCGCTCGAGAAGCCGGTCATCGAGCGCTTCTACATCGGCGCGGGCATGATGCTCTACGACCTCTTCAGCTACACCGGCGAGCTGCGCCCGGGCGTCCCGCACCACCGCCACCTCACGAAGCGCCAGGTCGCGCGCATGTCGCCCTCGCTCAAGAAGGACGCCTTCGTCGGCGGCCTCACCTACTACGACGCGACCGTCGACGACGCCCGCTACGTCGGCGAGCTCGCGCGCACCGCCTCGAAGTACGGCGCGCACGTCGCGAGCCGCGTCAAGGTCGTCGGCTTCCTCAAGGTCGGCGAGCGCGTCGTCGGCGTGCAGGCCGTCGACGTCGAGACCGGCGAGCAGTTCGACATCCGCGCGAAGCAGGTCGTGAACGCGACCGGCGTGTGGACCGACGACACGAACCGGATGGTCGGCGAGCGCGCCTCCTTCCGCGTCCGCGCCTCGAAGGGCGTCCACCTCGTCGTGCCGCGCGACCGCTTCCAGTCGACCTCGGGCCTGCTGCTGCGCACCTCGAAGAGCGTGCTCTTCGTCATCCCGCGCGGCCGCCACTGGATCATCGGCACGACCGACACCGACTGGAACCTCGACAAGGCGCACCCGGCCGCGACCGCCGCCGACATCGACTACATCCTCGAGCAGGTGAACCGCGTCCTCGCGGTGAAGCTCACGCGCGAGGACGTCGAGGGTGTCTACGCGGGCCTGCGCCCGCTGCTCGCCGGCGAGTCCGACGACACGAGCGCCCTGTCGCGCGAGCACATCGTCGCGCACTCGGTGCCCGGCCTCGTGCTCGTCGCCGGCGGCAAGTGGACGACGTACCGCGTCATGGCGAAGGACGCCATCGACGCCGCCGTCTCGGCCCTCGACGGCACGATCGCCCGCTCGGCGACGAAGGACATCCCCCTCCTCGGCGCCGTCGGCTACAAGGCCGCCTGGAACCGCCGCGCGAAGATCGCCCGCGCCTTCGGCCTCCACCGCGTGCGGGTCGAGCACCTCCTCAACCGCTACGGCGTGCTCACCGACCAGATCCTCGACCTCATCAAGGCCGAGCCCGAGCTCGCCGAGCCCGTGCCCGGCGCCGACGACTACCTGCTCGCCGAGCTCAAGTACGCGGCCTCGCACGAGGGCGCGCTTCACCTCGACGATGTCCTCGCCCGCCGCACGCGCATCTCCATCGAGGCGTGGGATCGGGGCGTCTCCGCGGCCCCCGTCGCCGCCAAGCTCATGGGCGAGGTGCTCGGCTGGGACGCCGCGCGCCGCGAGCAGGAGATCGAGGCCTACCTCAAGCGCGTCGCCGCCGAGATCGCGAGCCAGCAGCAGCCCGACGACGAGTCGGCGGATCGCGTGCGCCTCGAGGCCCCCGACATCGCGACGATCGTCGCGTCCTACGGCGACGGCACGCCCGTCGGCACGGCGCCCTCGGGCGAGGGCGAGGCGCACGGGCGCCACGCGGTCGCCGAGGAGGGCGACGCCGCGCAGCCCGTCGCCGGCCTCGAGTCGCTCCCCGCGGGCGACCAGGACGACGCCGAGGCGCGCGTCGTCGAGGAGCCGGAGCCGACCGCGGAGGCGAAGCCGGTCGTCGAATCCAAGCCGATCGCGGAGGCGAAGCGCGCGGGCGGCGACGCCCCGCGCGAGGCGTGACGGGCCCCGAGCCCGCGGCGCGCCAGGTCTCACAGGCCGCGCAGGCGGCCACGGCATCCCGCGGCATGAGCGCCGGGGGAGCCGGGGCCGAGGGCGTGCCCTCCCTGCTCAGGGTCGCGCTGCTCCCCAAGTGGATCGGCATGCTCGTCGCCTGCCTCGCGGTCGCCGCGGTCTTCGCGGCGCTCGGCCGCTGGCAGCTCGACTCCGCCATCCGGTCCGCGGAGCGCCCCGTCGTCGACCCGGCCACGGCCATCGCCTCGCCGCTCGCCGAGCACCTGGAGCCACAGAAGCCCCTCTACGAGCGCTCGATCGGCGCGACGGTGCGCTTCGACGGCGTCCTCGACCCCGCCGACCTCGAGGTGCTCGACGGGCGACTCCAGGGCGAGCGCGAGGGCGCCTGGGTCATCGGGCGCGTCCACGTCACCGACGCCTCGGCGGGCGCCGATCCCGCCGCGGTCGTTGCCGACCCCGCGCAGGCCCCCGGTCTCGCCGTCGCGCTCGCCTGGGCGCCCGACGCCGCGACCGCGCAGAGCGCGCTCGAGGCGATCCGCGCGGGCCTTCCGAGCGGCCCCGCCCGCTTCGAGGGCACGCTCGAGTACGGGCAGGCGCCGACCGCGCCGAAGGCCGGGCAGGAGAGCGGCACGCTCCGCGAGATGAGCCCCGCGTACCTCGTGAACCGCTGGTCGCCGCCGAGTCCGAGCGCCTACAGCGCCTACGTCACCCTCTCCGACGGCACCCCCCCGCTGCCCGCCGGCCTCGAGCCCATCCAGCGGCAGACCGCCGGCTCCGGCGGCGAGCTCAACTGGCTCAACATCTTCTACGCCATCGAGTGGGCGATCTTCGCCGGCTTCGCGCTCTACCTCTGGTGGCGCCTCGTCGTCGACGACCGGCGCCGGATGGTCGAGGCCGCGGCCGCCGACCGCGGCGCCGCCCTCGAGGAGCGCATCCGCCTCGAGCGGCTCCGGGCGATCCGCGACGCGCGGCTCGCGGCGGGGGAGGGGCTGCCGGGCTCCGCGGGCGCCTCCGGCGAGGCGTCCGGCCCGGCCGAGCCCGCCGGCCCGCCTTCGGGCGGCTCGTAGAATGGTCTCCATGACCGACGCGACGCGAGCAGATGCGATCAGGCCCGAGGCCATCCCGACGATCCGCAAGGTCCGCGTCTTCTACAAGGTCGCCGCGTGGATCACGGGCGTGCTCCTGCTCCTCCTCGTCGCGGAGATGATCCTCAAGTACGCCTTCCACCTCGAGGTCGAGATCGGCGGCCCCTTCGGCGCGATCGCGACCGTGCAGGACGGCACGACGACGGCGTTCAACGCGAGCCGCTGGATCCTCATCATCCACGGCTGGTTCTACGTCGTGTACCTCGCCGCCTCGTACTGGCTCTGGATGCACCTGCGCTGGGGCCTCGGGTGGCTCCTCGCCATGGCGGCCGGCGGCGTCGTCCCCTTCCTCTCCTTCATCACCGAGCACCTCATCGGCCGCCGCGCCGACCGCGAGATCGCGGCCGCGACCGTCCAGCACGGCCGAGAGGCCGCCGAGGCCGAGGAGCTCGCCCGCGTCGAGGCCTCGCTCACGCCCGAGGAGCGCGCCCGGCTCGACGAGGACGTCCGCCGCGAGGCGGCCGCCCGCGCCGCCGAGGGCCGCTAGCCCCGCCATCCGCCCGCGCCGCCGGCGCCTCCAGTCCCCACCATCCCGCCCGCCCCGCGCCCGAGAGGCTCCATGACCGATCAGCCCGCCGTGACGAACGGCACCGACCACCGCGCCGTCCTCGTCGTCGACTTCGGCGCGCAGTACGCGCAGCTCATCGCCCGCCGCGTGCGCGAGGCGAAGTGCTACTCGGAGATCGTCCCGCACACCATCACCGCCGAGGAGGTGCGCGCGAAGGACCCGGTCGCGATCATCCTCTCGGGCGGCCCCAGCTCGGTCTACGCCGAGGGCGCGCCCTCGCTCGACGAGGGCATCCTCGAGCTCGGCGTCCCGACGCTCGGCATCTGCTACGGCTTCCAAGTCATGGCGACCCAGCTCGGCGGCGAGGTCGCGCGCACGGGCCGCCGCGAGTACGGATCGACCGACGTGACGCTCTCGGGCGCCGCCTCCACCCTCCTCGAGGGCCAGCCCTCCGAGCAGACCGTGTGGATGAGCCACGGCGACTCCGTCGCGACCGCCCCGGCCGGCTGCACCGTGCTCGCCTCGACGGCCGACACCCCCGTCGCCGCCTTCGCCGACGAGGAGCGCCGCCTCTACGGCGTCCAGTGGCACCCCGAGGTGCTCCACTCGACCCACGGCCAGGAGCTCATCGAGTCGTTCCTCCACCGCTCCGCGGGCCTGCCCGGCGACTGGACCCCGGGCTCGGTCATCGCCGAGCAGGTCGCGCGCATCCAGGCGCAGGTCGGCCCCGACGCGAAGGTCATCTGCGGCCTCTCCGGCGGCGTCGACTCGGCCGTCGCGGCCGCGCTCGTGCACCGCGCCGTCGGCGATCGGCTCACCTGCGTCTTCGTCGACCACGGCCTCCTCCGCAAGGGCGAGCGCGAGCAGGTCGAGCAGGACTACGTGAACGCGATCGGTGTCCGCCTCGTCACGGTCGACGCGCGCGAGCAGTTCCTCGGCGAGCTCGCCGGCGTCAGCGATCCGGAGACGAAGCGGAAGATCATCGGCCGCGAGTTCATCCGCACCTTCGAGCAGGCCGAGGCGCAGCTTGTCGCGGAGTCGCAGGAGGAGGGCGGCGAGGCCATCCGCTTCCTCGTGCAGGGCACGCTCTACCCGGACGTCGTCGAGTCGGGCGGCGGCACGGGCACCGCGAACATCAAGAGCCACCACAACGTCGGCGGCCTCCCCGAGGACCTGCAGTTCGAGCTCGTCGAGCCGCTGCGGACGCTCTTCAAGGACGAGGTCCGCGCGATCGGCCGCGAGCTCGGCGTGCCGGACGTCATCGTCTCGCGCCAGCCGTTCCCGGGCCCGGGCCTCGGCATCCGCATCATCGGCGAGGTCACGCAGGAGCGGCTCGACCTGCTCCGCGAGGCCGACGCGATCGTGCGCGAGGAGCTCACGGCCGCGGGCCTCGACGAGTCGATCTGGCAGTGCCCGGTCGTGCTCCTCGCCGACGTCCGCTCGGTGGGCGTGCAGGGCGACGGCCGCACCTACGGCCACCCGATCGTGCTGCGCCCCGTCTCGAGCGAGGACGCCATGACCGCCGACTGGACGCGCCTGCCGTACGACGTCACCGCGCGCATCTCGAACCGCATCACGAACGAGGTCGACGGCGTGAATCGCGTCGTGCTCGACGTCACCTCGAAGCCGCCGGGGACGATCGAGTGGGAGTAGGCCCCGTCTGAGGGCCCCTAGGGCGCGCCGGCATCTGCCGAGCGCGCCCTCGTCCCGTCACCAGGCGGTTGAGGAGCGAGCGCAGCGAGCGTCTCGACACCACCCACCTGCGGCGCCTCCTCAACCACCTCGAAGGCCTCGCGTTGTGCGCCGCCACAATGCGAGCCCCGCTCGCGAGGACGTATCGTCGTCGTCGGCGGCGCGGCCGCGGGGCATCGGCCCCGCCCGGCCGCCGTTCGCGCTTCCCCGAACCGGAGGCGCAAGGGCGCGGACCATCCACGACACGAGCGGGAGACGAGAGCAGCACATGGCGCAGGGATCGGCATCGGGCGTCCGCGTCTCCAAGAACGTCGGCCTCCTCGTCGCCATCCTCACCGCCGTCGCGTTCGCCGGCTCCGGCCCCTTCGGCAAGCCCCTCCTCAACGAGGGATGGTCGGCCCCCGCTACCGTGTGGATGCGCGTC
This sequence comes from Pseudoclavibacter triregionum, assembly GCA_910822395.1. Lineage (GTDB taxonomy): Bacteria > Actinomycetota > Actinomycetes > Actinomycetales > Microbacteriaceae > Pseudoclavibacter > Pseudoclavibacter triregionum. The sequence continues at coordinate 412,350 of OU365335.1, read as the reverse complement.
ACCTGCGCCGGCCTCGTGCTCCTGCCGATCTGCCTCATCGCGGCCCGCCACGACCTCCGCGTCTACCTGCGCCGCTGGAAGTGGATCGTCGGCTACGGCGTCACGGGCGTCGCCGCGACGCAGCTCTTCTACTACTCGGCGCTCGCGGTCATGCCGGTCGCGGTCGCGCTGCTGCTCCAGTACCTCTCGCCGGTCATCCTCCTGCTCGTCGCCTGGGCGCGCACGAAGCACCGTCCGGCGTGGCTCTCGCTCGGCGGCGCGGCGCTCGCCGTGACGGGGCTCGTGCTCGCGCTCGACCTCTCGTCGACCGGCTCCGTGAGCCCGATCGGCATCTTCTACGGCATCTGCGCGGCGGTCGCGGTCTGCGGCTACTACCTCATCGCGGAGGCGATCCCGGAGGACCTCCCGCCGGTCGGCCTCGCGGGCGGCGGCCTCCTCGTCGCCTCGGCCGCGATCGGCGTGCTCGGCGCGACCGGGATCCTGCCGATGACCTTCGTGTTCGGCTCGGTCTCGCTCTTCGGCGGCGAGGCGCCGTGGTGGGCCTCGATGGCCGTCGTCGTGCTCGTCGGCACTGTCGTCGGCTACCTCGGCGGGATCATCTCCTCGAAGGCCGTCGGCGCGCGCCTGGCCTCCTTCCTCGGCCTCCTCGAGGTCATCGCGACGATGATCATCTCGGCCGTCATGCTCGGCGAGCTGCCGACGAGCGTGCAGGTGCTCGGCGCGACGCTCGTCATCGCGGGCGTCATCTCGGTGCGCCTCGCGCCCGACACCGTCTCGCTCGACGCCCCGCTCGGCCCGATCACGGCGCCCATCACGCTGCCGATCACGCTCCCGCCGGCGTCGCCCGCCGCGAAGGAGGCCGCTCGCGAGGCCGCGAGGGCCGCCCGCGAGGAGCAGCTCGCCCGCCTGGAGACCGGGATGCTCTCCGTCATCGACGTCGACCCCGCCCACGCCTCCCAGGCCCACCTCGACTGACCTGCACTCACGGCATCCGCTACCGATTCGGGCGTTCGCTCCCCGTATGTCGGTAGCGGACGCCCATTTCGGTGGCGGACGCGCGCGACAGCAGCCCGGAAGACGACGGAGCCGGCGGCCGCCCGAAGGCTGCCGCCGGCTCCGTGGCCGCGTCGCGATCCGCTAGTTCTGGCGGAAGATCGCGATGATGCGGAGGATCTCGATGTAGATGAAGACGACCGTCGACACGAGCGAGTAGCCCGCGATCCAGCCGTACGAGCGGGGAGCGCCAGACTCGACGCCGCGCTTGATGAACTCGAAGTCCATGACGAGCATGTAGGCGCCCATGAGGACGGCGAAGATGCCGACGATGATGCCGAGCGGGATGCCGAAGACCTCGACCGAGCGCATGCCCCACGCGCCCATCGACGAGCCGACGCCCGGGATGAGCATGAGCACGAAGTTGAGGAGCGAGAAGACGAGGTAGCCGAGCATCGCGATCATGACGATCTTCGTCATGCGCGGCGAGGTGCGGACCTTGCCGTTCATGAAGAGGAGGAGCGTCACGCCGATGACCGAGAAGGTCGCGAGCGTCGCCTGGAGGACGATGCCGCTGAGCTCGGCCTGGTTCTCGAGGATCGACGAGAAGCCGCCGACGAGGAAGCCCTCGCAGAGCGCGAACGCGAAGGAGAGCGGCGCCGAAGGGGTCTTCTTGAAGGCGAGCACGAAGCTGAGGATGAGGCCGCCGATCGCGCCCGGGAAGGCGAGGACCGGGAAGAACCACGCGACGGCCGCCGCGACGAGCACGACGGCGAAGAGGCCGGCCGTCTTCGCGATGACGTCCTCGTAGGACATGCGGTCCATCTGGTCGCGAGAGGCCGCCGGCGCCTGGAACTGCTGGTTGAGCTGTTCCGGCGTCATGATCGGGGGCTGCTGGTAGCCCTGCTGGCCGTAGGCGGGCGCCTGCGGAGCCTGCCCGTAGCCCTGCTGCGCGTAGCCCTGCTGACCGTAGCCCGGCTGGGTGTGCGGCTGCTGCGCGGCCGGCGCGCTCATCGCCGCGCGGCCGTTGAAGAAGTCGTTGTTCTTGAGTGCCGAGTTCGCCATGTCCTTCTGGTTCTCCTGATCTGGAAGGCCGCCGCGGGCGCACGCTGCGCCCCGGCGGATGGCGAGAGGGTATCAAGCCAGGGTGCGCCGAACCCTGCTGGGACTGGGACTTCGCCCAGGGCGTAGACGCCGTGAGCGCGCTTCGAGCGCGCTTCGAGGGGCGCGTCCGGGAATGCCCCGCTCTAGGCCGAGCGGCGCGCGGAGGAGCGGCGGATGAGCGCCGAGGCGGCCCGGGGCAGGAGGAGCAGCGGCCCGAGCACGACCGCCGTCACGATGACGAAGGCGATCGCGGCCGTGCCGCCGAGGGCGAGGCGGATGCCGAGGCCGCCGGCGACCGTGACGAGCCACACCGCGAGCCATCCGGGCACGATCGACCGGGGGTCGAGGCGGGTGGCGACGAGGAGCGCCCACGCGATCGCGAGACCCGCGAGGAACGGCGCGGCCGACTCGAGGATGCCCATGAGGTCGAGCCCGAGCCCGTGCGAGGTGCGCCCGATGACGGCGAAGGCGACGACGGCGACGAGGTCGACGGCGAGGAGCGCGAGGCGGGGCAAGGGGGCGGCGGCCGGGCGCGCGGGGCGCTCGTCGCGGATCGCGTCGGTCATGCCTCGAGGCTACGCCCCGCGGCGCGGCCAGCGGGTTCACCCCCGGGACACCCTCCGGTCGCTCACGTGCGCGACCATCTCGCGCATGCTCTATCGCGTCCACGGCCGCCCGCTCCTCATCGGGCACCGCGGGGCGCCCGCCTACCGGCCCGAGCACTCCGCCGCGAGCTACCGCCTCGCGCTCGCTCAGGGGGCCGACGCCGTGGAGCCCGACCTCGTGCCGAGCCGCGACGGCGTCCTCGTCATCCGCCACGACCACTCGCTCGCCGAGTCGACTGACGTCGCCTCCCGCCCCGACTTCGCCGACCGCCGCACCCGCCGCGCCCTCGACGGGGCGGAGGAGGAGGGCTGGTTCGCGGAGGACCTCAGCTGGGACGAGCTCTCGACGCTGCGCTGCCGCGAGCCGCATCCCGAGACCCGCCCCGGCAGCGCGGTCTTCGACGGCGAGCAGCCGATCCTGCGCCTGCGCGACCTCGTCGAGCTCATGGACGCCGACGAGCGCCGCCATCACGCGCGGCTCGTGCTCGAGGTGAAGACGCCGTCGCTCTTCGCCTCGCAGGGCCTCGACATGGCGCGCCTGCTCGTCGCGGAGCTCGAGGCGCTCGGCGACTCGCGCGTGCTCGACGGGCTCGTCGTCGAGTCGTTCGAGGGCGCCGTGCTGCGGGAGCTGCGCTGGCTCGGGCTGCCCGCGAAGCTCGTCCAGCTCGTCGACGACGAGCGCCCGGAGGCGCGCCAGCTCGCCGAGGGCGCCGACCCGCCGTCGCCCGAGGTGCTCGACCGGCTCGCGGCGTGGGCGGACGGCGTGAGCCCCCGCTTCTCGCGCTTCGGGGTCGTCGACGAGGCGAGCGCGGCCGATCCCGCCGCGGGTCGCGCCTTCGTCGACGCGGCGCACGAGCGCGGGCTCGAGGTGCTCACGTGGACGCTGCGCCCCGAGGACCGCTTCCTCCCGCCGGCGTTCCGCGGGCGCCCGGAGGACCACTGGCTCGGGCTCCTGCGTACGGGCGTCGACGGGGTGTTCGCCGATGCGCCGGATCTCGTCGCCCCGCTCCTCGACGCCTTCGCGACGCCCGAGCGAGCGGCGCGGCGGGAGGCCGAGGCGACGGCGCTCGCGGCGGCGGAGCGTTAGGGGAGGGCATCCGGCCCCGGTCGGATTGTCCCCGCCCCCGCCTAGACTCGTGCCCGCCATGACGCTCCTGCCCCCGCTCTCCGGTTCGCCCGGCTTCGACGCCCTCCTCGAGGGCCTCAACCCGCAGCAGCGCGAGGCCGTCGAGCACCGCGGCCCCGCGCTCCTCATCGTCGCCGGCGCGGGCTCCGGCAAGACGCGCGTGCTCACGCACCGGATCGCCTCGCTCATCGCGAGCCGCGAGGCGTGGCCGAGCCAGATCCTCGCGATCACCTTCACGAACAAGGCCGCCGCCGAGATGCGCGAGCGCGTCGAGCAGCTCCTCGGCCAGGCAGCCGAGGGCATGTGGATCTCGACCTTCCACAGCGCGTGCGTGCGCATCCTCCGCCGCGAGGCCGAGCGCTTCGGCTACGGCTCGGGCTTCACGATCTACGACTCCGCCGACTCGCGCGCCCTGCTCAAGCGCATCGTCAAGGCGCTCGAGGCCGACATGCTCGGCTTCACCCCCGCGAGCGCGCAGTCGCGCATCTCGAAGCTCAAGAACGAGCTCGTCGACGTCGAGGGCTTCTCTCGGCAGGTGTCGTCCGGCGACCCGCGCGACCTCATGCTCCTCGAGATCTACCGGCAGTACCAGCGCGAGCTCGAGCGGGCGCACGCCTTCGACTTCGACGACCTCATCGGGCAGACGGTGTGGCTCTTCCGCGCGCACCCGGAGGTCGCCGCGCAGTACCAGCGCCGCTTCCGGCACGTGCTCGTCGACGAGTACCAGGACACGAACCACGCCCAGTACTCGCTCATCCGAGAGCTCACCCGCCCCGTCGCGCCCGAGCACGTGCCGGCCGACACCCGCATGGAGCTCGACGCGAACGGCGGCATCCCGGGCGCCTCGCTCACCGTCGTCGGCGACTCCGACCAGTCGATCTACGCCTTCCGCGGCGCCGACATCCGCAACATCACCGAGTTCGAGCAGGACTACCCGCAGGCGAAGGTCGTGCTCCTCGAGCAGAACTACCGCTCGACGCAGAACATCCTCTCCGCCGCGAACGCCGTCATCTCGAACAACTTCGACCGGATGGCGAAGAACCTCTGGTCGGCCTCCGGCGACGGCGACAAGATCGTCGGCTTCGCGGGCTACTCGGCGCACGACGAGGCGCAGTTCGTCGCCGACGAGATCCACGCGCTCCACGACGAGGGGCTCCGCTTCTCGGACATGGCGGTGTTCTTCCGCACGAACGCGCAGACGCGCGCGCTCGAGGAGATCCTCATCCGCTCCGCCGTTCCCTATCGGATCGTCGGCGGCACGAAGTTCTACGAGCGCGCCGAGATCAAGGACGTCATGGCGTACCTCCTCGCGGTCGCGAACCCGGCGGACGAGCTCGCGCTGCGGCGCATCCTCAACACCCCGAAGCGCGGCATCGGGCCCATGAGCGAGACCGCGATCTGGGACTTCGCGCAGCGCAACGGGATCACCTTCCGCGAGGCGATGCGCCGCGCCGACGAGCTCGCGCTCGGGCCGAAGGTGACGAAGGCGATCCTCGAGCTCGCCGGCCTGCTCGACCGGGCCTCCGAGTCGACGGACCCGAGCCGGCCGACCGGCGCCGCGACGGTGGGGGAGCTCCTCACCGTGCTCCTGCGCGAGACGAAGTACGTCGAGAAGCTCTACGAGACCGGCAACCCGCAGGACGAGGCCCGCGCCGAGAACGTCGAGGAGCTCGTCTCGGTCGCGAAGGAGTACGACAAGCAGCACCCCGACGGCACGCTCGTCGACTTCCTCACCGAGACCGCGCTCGTCGCGGCCGCCGACGACCTGGATGACGAGTCGGGCGCCGTCGCGCTCATGACGCTCCACACGGCGAAGGGCCTCGAGTACGACGCCGTCTTCCTCACGGGCATCGAGGAGGAGCTCCTCCCGCACCGCATGAGCGCGGGGGAGCCCGGCGGCGAGGCCGAGGAGCGGCGCCTCTTCTACGTCGGCATCACGCGCGCCAGGAAGCGGCTCTTCCTCTCGCTCGCGATGATGCGCGCGACCTTCGGGGAGACGAGCCCCTCGCTGCCGAGCCGGTTCCTGCAGGAGATCCCGAACGAGCTCATCGACTGGCGGCAGGAGCCGGGGGACGCCGCGGGCTTCGGCTTCGGGCGCTCGGTCGGCTCCGGTCGGCGTGAGCTCGGCGGCGGCTCGGGCCTCGACGGAGGCGGCAGCTACGGCGGCTACGGCCGCGCGACGCGCGAGCCCGCGGGGGAGCCCGGCTATTCGGTGCGCTTCAAGGACCCGGAGGCCGGCCGCGAGCTCGGCCGCACGGCGGCGAGCGAGCGGCCGAAGAGGAAGTGGGCGAACGAGATCACCGGCCAGGTGCGCGACAACTCGGGCATGGTGCTCGAGCGCGGCGACCGCATCCGCCACGTCGACTTCGGCGAGGGGACGGTCCGGGCCATGCTCGGCAGCGAGACGAAGCGCATCGCCGAGGTCGACTTCGACACCGCCGGCCGCAAGAAGCTCCTCGTGAACCTCGCGCCGATCGAGAAGCTGTAGGTCGCTTCCGAGGCCGCTCCACGGGCCATCCGCGCCTCCCGGGGAGCGTCCGAACCGTTCTCATCACCGCGCTAGGCTGTGCCTCGGACGTCATGCGCCATCGTCGGCGGTCATGCCCGGTGGCGTCGCGCCCCTGCCTGTTTCCGAACGCTCGATGAGCTGAGAGACGCGGCCGCGCGACGGTCGCGGATGGGATGAACTGTGGATCTTTTCGAGTACCAGGCGCGCGACCTGTTCGCCGCCCACGGCGTGCCGGTCCTGCCGGGCGTCGTCGCCACGACGCCGGAGGAGGCGCGCGACGCCGCCGCCAAGATGGGCGGCCTCGTCGTCGTCAAGGCGCAGGTCAAGACCGGCGGCCGCGGCAAGGCCGGCGGCGTGAAGCTCGCCCGCACCCCGGACGAGGCCTACGAGGCGGCCAAGGCCATCCTCGGCCTCGACATCAAGGGCCACATCGTCGAGAAGATCATGATCGCGGCCGGCGCCGAGATCGCCGAGGAGTACTACTTCTCGATCCTCCTCGACCGCGCCAACCGCTCCTACCTCGCCATGTGCTCCGTCGAGGGCGGCATGGAGATCGAGCAGCTCGCCGTCGAGAAGCCCGAGGCCCTCGCCCGCGTCGAGGTGAACCCCCTCGACGGCATCGACCTCGAGAAGGCCAAGGAGATCGCGCGCGCCGCGAAGTTCTCGGACGAGCTCGTCGAGAAGGTCGCCCCCGTGCTCGTGAAGCTCTGGGAGGTCTACAACCAGGAGGACGCCACGCTCGTCGAGGTGAACCCGCTCGTCCTCTCGAAGGACGGCGAGATCATCGCCCTCGACGGCAAGGTCACGCTCGACGACAACGCCGAGTTCCGCCACGAGGACCACAAGGCCCTCGCCGAGGCGGCCGGCGGCCTCGACCCGCTCGAGCTCAAGGCCAAGGAGTTCGACCTCAACTACGTGAAGCTCGACGGCTCCGTCGGCATCATCGGCAACGGCGCGGGCCTCGTCATGTCGACGCTCGACGTCGTCGCGGGCGCCGGCGAGAAGCACGGCGGCCAGAAGCCCGCCAACTTCCTCGACATCGGCGGCGGCGCCTCGGCCGAGGTCATGGCCGCGGGCCTCGACGTCATCCTCGGCGACGAGCAGGTCAAGTCGGTCTTCGTCAACGTCTTCGGCGGCATCACCGCCTGCGACGCGGTCGCGAACGGCATCGTCGGCGCGCTCGAGAAGCTCGGCGACGCGGCCACCAAGCCGATCGTCGTCCGCCTCGACGGCAACAACGTAGAGGAGGGCCGCCGCATCCTCGCGGAGGCGAACCACCCGCTCGTCACCGTCGTTCCCACCATGGACGAGGCCGCCGACAAGGCCGCCGAGCTCGCCGCAGCCGCCAAGTAGCCCCTGGCTCGAGACAACGAAGGACAACGAATATGTCGATCTTCCTCGACGAGAACAGCAAGATCATCGTCCAGGGCATCACGGGCTCCGAGGGCTCGAAGCACGCCACGCGCATGCTCGAGGCCGGCGCCCAGGTCGTCGGCGGCACGAACCCGCGCAAGGCCGGCCAGACCATCGAGCTCGCGGGCAAGAAGCTCCCGATCTTCGGCACGGTGAAGGACGCCATGGAGCAGACCGGCGCGAACGTCACGGTCATCTTCGTCCCGCCGGCCTTCGCGAAGGACGCCATCATCGAGGCCGTCGACGCGGAGATCCCGCTCGCCGTCGCCATCACCGAGGGCATCCCGGTCAAGGACTCGTCCGAGGCCTGGGCCCACGCCAAGAAGGTGGGCAAGACGCGCCTCATCGGCCCGAACTGCCCCGGCATCATCTCCCCGGAGAAGTCGCTCGCCGGCATCACGCCCGCGAACATCACGGGCTCGGGCCCGATCGGCCTCGTCTCGAAGTCGGGCACGCTCACGTACCAGATGATGTTCGAGCTCCGCGAGATCGGCATCTCGACGGCCATCGGCATCGGCGGCGACCCGGTCATCGGCACGACGCACATCGACGCGCTCGAGGCGTTCCAGAACGACCCGGAGACGAAGGCGATCGTCATGATCGGCGAGATCGGCGGCGACGCCGAGGAGCGCGCGGCCGAGTACATCAAGGCGAACGTCACGAAGCCGGTCGTCGGCTACGTCGCGGGCTTCACGGCCCCCGAGGGCAAGACGATGGGCCACGCGGGCGCGATCGTCACCGGCTCGGCCGGCACCGCCCAGGCGAAGAAGGAGGCCCTCGAGGCCGCCGGCGTCAAGGTCGGCACGACGCCGACCGAGACGGCCAACCTCATGAAGGAGATCATGAAGGGCCTCTAGGCTCCGCTGGCTTCCTGGCGGGGCGGCGATCTTCGGATCGCCGCCCCGTCGCCGTTCCCGGGCTCCGCTCGCGGCGGCTGCGTCGGGCGGGCTTGGGGGCCGCGCGCGCGGCATCCGGGGCTCGGGGGCGCTCGCGGCTAGCCTCGAGGCGGCATGAAGCGCTCCCTCGGTCTCCTCCTCGCCGCCGCCGACGCGGCGCTCGCCGTCGTCGCCGGGCTCGCGGCGCCCATGCTGCTCGCCGTCATCGCCTGGCTCTCCCGCGGCATGGGGGCGGACGGCTGGGGCCTCGCCTCCCGCGCCGGCGCGGACGCCTGGCTGCTCGCGCACGGGGCCGAGGTCGACGCCGTCCTCGACCCGACGATGGGCGCCTCGCTCGGCTCGACCGAGATCCTCCGCTTCCCGATCGCCTTCCTCCCGCTCGGTCTCACGTTGCTCACCGCGTGGTTCGGCTGGCGCGGCGGCGCCCGCACCCGCCGAGCGGGGCTCGGCTGGGACGGCCCGGTCGTCGCCGTCCTCGTCGTCGCGGCGCTCGCGGCGATCGTCGCGAGCCTCGCCTCGCATCCTTACGCCGTCGTCGAGGCGTGGCGGCCCGCGCTCGGCGCGGCGCTCGCGTACGGGATCCCGGCGCTCGCCGGCGCCCGCGTCTGGCGGCGTCCGGCTGCGGCCGCGAGCCCGGGCGGCCGCCACGGCGGCGATGACGACCAGGCCGCAGCGGCCCCGGAATCCGCCCTCTCGACCGCCCTCCAGGCCTTCCTCCGCACCCTCTTCGGGATGCTCGCTGCGAGCGCGGCCGTCGGTGCCGTCGCGCTCCTCACCGGTCTCATCGCCGGGATGGGCCGCGTCCTCGGCGTCTTCCAGGCCATGCACCTCGACCCGGCGGGCGTCCTCGCGGTCGGCTCGAGCCAGCTCGCGATCCTCCCGAACCTCGTCGTGTGGGCCTTCGCCTGGTGCACGGGCGCCGGCGTCGAGCTCGGCGCGGGATCGCTCGCATCGCCCTTCGCGACGACGGTCGCCCCCATGCCGCTCGTCCCCATGCTCGGCGTCGTGCCCGAGTCGCCGGCCCCGTGGCTCGCGGTCGCGCTCGCGCTGCCGATCATCGCCGGCGGCATCGGCGCCCTCGCGCCCCGCGGCCTCGACGCGCGCGGATCGGACGAGCGGGAGGCGGCCGACGTCGCCGTGGCGCCCCGGCTGCCCCTCGGCACCCGGATCCTCGTCAACCTCGGCGCCGCCCTCGCCGCGGGCCTCATCATCGCCGCGGCGGCCTGGCTGAGCGGGGGAGCGGTCGGCCCCGGCCGCCTCCAGCAGCTCGGCCCGAGCCCGCTCTGGACGGGCCTGCTCGGCGCCGGCCTGCTGGCGCTCGGCGGCCTCCTCGGCGGCCTGCCGCCCCTGAGCTTCCTCCTCGGCGAGGCGCCGGATGACGAAGACGAGCGCCCCGCCGCGCGCCCGGCTCGCCGCGGCCGCGGCGCGACGGCCGTGGGGGCGACGGATGAGCTCGACCGCGACGGCGACGGCGCGGACGTCGACGACGATCTCGACGCGATGCCCTGGTGGCGTCGCGAGCGGCCGTCGCACGACGACGAGGCGGATGCCGCGGACGAGCTCGACGACGACGCGGATGAGCCCGACTACGGCGACGACGAGGCGCCCGAGCGTGACGACGCGGCCGCGGACGCCGGGCCCGCCTCCGAGCCTGAGCCTGACGCCGACGACGCCGACCGTCTCGACGAGACCCCCGCCGAGCGCGACCGCCGCGAGGCCCGCACCGCCGGCGACCTCGTCGCGGCCATCCGCCCCGACGAGGACGAACCCGACATCTACGCCGGCATCGACCTCGACGAGGACTAGCCGCCAGGCTCGCCGGCACGCCATCTGCCTCGCACGCGACGGCGGCCCGAGCCGAAGCCCGGGCCGCCGTGCGCGCGCGGCGCGCCGCTACTGCTTGTTGCCGAGGGGATCCGAGCGGGCCCCCGTCGTGTCGTGGATCCACTTCGCGACCTCGGGCCAGTGCGGGGCCATCGGGTCGATCGCGAGGCCCCGCGAGAAGTCGCGCGACTCCATGGCCTCGAGCGTCGCGCCCGCGGCCGAGAGGCGGTCCTTCGCGTCGGCCTCCGACTCGGGGCCGGTGACGAGGCAGACGGCCTTCGCCGAGGTCGTGGGCTCGCCCGCGCCGAGCTGCGGGTCGAGCGCGACGACGAGGTCGCCGTCCTGCGCCGCGCCGAGCGCGTAGCTCGCGCCGTCGAGGTGGCCGACCGCGACGAGGGGGCCCTCGCCGCCGACCTCGGTCCACCAGCCGCGGGCCTCCTCGAAGGCCGAGGCGACGTCGTCCTTCGCGGATTCGCTGAGGTAGTCGACGTTCGCGACGACCCAGCCGTGCGCCATGAGGTTCACGCCGAGGGGCTCCATCGCCTTCGAGCTGCCGCCGGCGCCGCTCTGCGCGCCGTGGACGAGGACGGCGAGCCCGTTCGCCGCCTTGGCGCCGATCGCCGGGATCGTGAGATCCACCGCCTGACGCTCGTCCGATCCGTATTCGAGCCTGCCCTCATCCCACATGCGGGGCCTCCAACCATCGTCGTCGACATCGCGCGCTCGTCGTCGGGCGCGGTGGGTGCCAGTCTCCCGCAGGACAGCTGGGCGGGGCCAGCGTCCAGAACGTTTCGGCGCCGTGTCCCGCCCGCTCGCTCGCAGCCCGGCCCCGCCTCGCCGCGCGGCCCCGCCGCGTAGACTCGACCAGTGCTCTCGATCGTCGTCCTCATCTCCGGCGCCGGCTCCAACCTGCGCTCCCTGCTGGAGACCCTCCGCGACGCCCGCGAGCGCGGCGAGGCCATCGGCGCGGAGGTCGTCGCGATCGGCGCCGACACGGACGCCGCGAACCTCGCGCTCGCCGAGGAGTTCGGCATCCCGAGCTTCGTCGTCCGCCCGCGCGACTTCGCCGACCGCGACGCGTGGGGCGAGGCGCTGCTCGCCGAGATCCGCCGCTACGAGCCCGACCTCACGATCCTCTCCGGATTCATGCGCCTCGTGCCGCACGGCGTCGTCGCCGCGCTCTCGCCGAACCTCCTCAACACGCACCCCGCCTACCTGCCCGAGTTCCCCGGCGCGCACGCGGTGCGCGACGCCCTCGACGCGGGCGCGACGCAGACCGGCGCCTCGATCATCGTCGTCGACGACGGCGTCGACACCGGCCCCGTCGTCGAGCGCGTGCGCATCCCGATCGAGCCGGGCGACGACGAGCCGACCCTCCACGAGCGCATCAAGCGGGTCGAGCGCGAGCTGCTCGCCCGCACCGTGACCCGGATCGCCGCCGGCGAGCTCGACCTCGCCGCCGTGCCCCGGGGCGCGTAGCCGCGGGGCGCGCGCCGCTCTCGCGCCGCCGCCCTCACGCCGCACCGGCCCCAAGCCATCCAGAAGCCCACCCCAGCCCGAAGCCCGAGCCCCAGGAGCCCGCATGAGCGCCACCCCCAGCACCGAGCCCCGCCGCGAGCGCGACCGCATCGCCGTCCGCCGCGCGCTCATCTCCGTGAGCGACAAGACCGGCCTCGAGGACCTCGCCCGCGCCCTCGGCGAGGCCGGCGTCGAGATCGTCTCGACCGGCTCGACCGCCGCCCGCATCCGCGACCTCGGCATCGCCGTGAAGGACGTCTCCGAGATCACCGGCTTCCCCGAGTCGCTCGACGGGCGCGTGAAGACGCTCCACCCGGCCGTCCACGCGGGCATCCTCGCCGACCTCCGCCTCGACTCGCACGAGTCGCAGCTCGCCGAGCTCGGCATCGAGGGCTTCGAGCTCGTCGTCGTGAACCTCTACCCCTTCGTCGAGACCGTCCGCTCGGGTGCCGCCCCGGACGCCGTCATCGAGCAGATCGACATCGGCGGCCCCGCCATGGTGCGCGCCTCCGCGAAGAACCACGCGAACGTCGCGATCGTCGTCTCGCCCGAGCGCTACGAGGAGGTCGCCGAGGCCGTCCGCGTCGGCGGCACGACCCTCGCGCAGCGCTTCGAGCTCGCGGCCGCCGCCTACGCGCACACGGCCGCCTACGACATGGCCGTCGCCGGATGGTTCGCCGAGCGCGTCCGCGGGGAGCAGAAGCTCGCCGAGGGCGAGGGCCCCGTCTCGGACGAGTGGCCGCAGTCGCTCGCCCTCGCGGGCAACCTCGCGGCGACCCTCCGCTACGGCGAGAACTCGCACCAGCGCGCGGCCCTCTACGGCGCCGCGAACGGCGCGGGCATCGCGCAGGCGACGCAGCTCCAGGGCAAGGAGATGTCGTACAACAACTACGTCGACGCCGACGCCGCCCTCCGCGCCGCCTTCGACTTCGAGCAGCCCGCCGTCGCGATCATCAAGCACGCGAACCCCTGCGGCATCGCCGTCGCCCCGGAGGGCCTCGAGGAGGGCGCCGCGATCGCCGAGGCCCACCGCCGCGCGCACGCCACCGACCCGCTCTCGGCCTTCGGCGGCGTCATCGCCGCGAACCGCGTCGTCTCCGCCGAGATGGCCGAGACGGTGAAGGACATCTTCACCGAGGTCATCGTCGCGCCGGGCTTCGCGCCCGAGGCGGTCGAGATCCTCACCGCGAAGAAGAACCTGCGCCTGCTCGAGCTCCCCGAGGGGTACCGCCGCGAGGCGAGCGAGCTGCGCCAGATCTCCGGCGGCTTCCTCGCCCAGACGGCCGACTCCTTCGAGGGCCGCGCCGGGATGTCGTCCGAGTGGACGCTCGCGGCCGGCGAGCCCGCCGACGAGGCGACGCTCCGCGACCTCGAGTTCGCGTGGATCGCGTGCCGCGCGGTGAAATCGAACGCGATCCTCCTCGCCCGCGACGGCGCCGCGGTCGGCGTCGGCATGGGCCAGGTGAACCGCGTCGACTCGTGCCACCTCGCCGTGAACCGCGCCGGCGAGCGCGCGGCCGGCTCGGTCGCCGCCTCGGACGCCTTCTTCCCCTTCGCCGACGGCCCCCAGGTGCTCATCGAGGCGGGCATCCGCGCGATCGTGCAGCCGGGCGGGTCCATCCGCGACGAGGAGGTCGTCGAGGCGGCCAAGGCCGCCGGCGTGACGATGTACTTCACGGGCGAGCGCCACTTCTTCCACTGATCCATCCAGGACGACCGCGCCGGATCACCGGCGCCAGACACGACGAGACCTCCGCGGATGCGGGGGAGCAGCGCTGCGGCGCGAGAGGCGAGGCGAGCATGAGCGACGAGACGACGCGCGACGAGACGATCGAGGACGGCACGACCGAGGAGCGCTCGCTCGAGGTCGACGAGACGGACGTCGAGCTCGAGGACGCCGAGGACGACGCCGACGCGCACGCCGACGCGCGCGCCGGCGACGCCCGCCGCGATGCCGTCGTCGCCGCGGCCGCCCGCGCCGGCGACCTCGAGGCCGACTGGCGCGCCCGCCTCCGCGGCTCGGCCGCCGCCGCCGCCGCGATCGCCGCGCTCACGCTCCTCCTCACGGTCGTCCGCATGAACGAGACCGACGTCTCCGGCCAGACCGGCCCCGCCCAGACGCTCGGCGCGACCTTCGACTTCTACCTCGTCCCCGCGCTCGTCCTCTTCTTCCTCCTCTGGATCGCGGGCTACCTCGGCGTCTTCCGCAGCTGGCTCACGGGCCTCCTCGCGGGCGCGCTCGCGGGCGCCGTCGCCTCGATCCTCGGCTACGCGCTCCGCGTCCTCCTCGGCGGCCAGGTGGCGCTCACGGGCGAGGTCTGGAGCATCATCGTCGGGCAGGTCCTCGGCCTCTTCTTCCCGTTCCTCGTCTTCTCGGCGCTGCTCGGCGCCGTCGCCGGCCCGTGGATCTGGCGCCGGATGCTCCGCGCCGACGTGCTCGAGCAGGAGGCCGCCGCCCGCCGGGCATCCGGCTTCGCCCCGCTGCCCGACGACGGCAAGGTCGCGCTCGTCCGCATCCCCGCCGAGAACATGGACGAGGCCGAGCTCACCCACCTCGAGCGCACCCCGATCGACCTCGATCTCGCGAACGAGCAGTGGGAGTCGTACGTCGCGACCCTCGAGGAGCACGGCTGGGCGACCCGCGAGGTGCCGGCCGCCCCGACGATGGCCGACTCGGTGTTCGTCGAGGATCACGTCGTCGTGCTCGGCGATGTCGCGATCCTCGCCCGCACCGGCGCCGCCTCTCGCCGCGCCGAGCTGCCAGGCGTCCGCGCGGCCCTCGCGGCCGAGGAGCTCGTCGAGGTCGAGCTCGAGGCGCCCGCGACGCTCGACGGCGGCGACGTCCTCGTCATCGACGAGACCGTCTACGTCGGCGCCTCCTCGCGCACGAACGCGGAGGGCATCCGCCAGCTGCGCCGGATCGCGGGCGACCTCGGCTACCGCACGGTCGCGGTGCCCGTCCGCGGCGCGCTCCACCTCAAGACGGCCGCGACCGCCCTGCCCGACGGCACCGTCGTCGCGAACCCGGACGCCTTCGACGGCGCGCTCCCGTTCCCGCGGGTGCTCCGCGCCGAGGAGCCGCTCGGCGCCTCGGTGCTCCCGCTCGACGCGGGCACGGTCGCCGTCTCGGCGGCGGCCCCGAAGACGGCCGCCGCGATCCGCCGCCTCGGCTACGAGGTCGTCGAGCTCGACGTCTCCGAGTTCGAGAAGGCTGAGGGCGGCCTCACCTGCCTCTCGGCGCGGATCGTCTAGCTCGGCCGCCAGATGCGCTGGACGGCGGGCGACGCGGGCGTCCTCGAGCTGCCGAGCGGGCGGCTCGTCCGCGGTCGGCGCTTCACGCACCCGGCGGCGACGGAGCCGGAGTTCGGGCTCTGCCTGCGCTGGTCGCGGCCGACGACGAGCTGGCCGAGCCGCTGGGTGCGGTGGCCGGATTTCGGGGTGCCGCTCGACGAGGCCGACGCGCGCGCGGCGATCGAGGAGGCCTGGCGGCGCTGCGGCGAGGAGCGGGTGGAGGTCGCGTGCGGCGGGGGCCGAGGACGCACGGGCACGGCGCTCGCGGCGATGGCGATGCTCGACGGACTCGGCCTCGACGAGGCGATCGACTGGGTGCGTCGCGGCTACGACCGGCGGGCGGTCGAGACGCCCTGGCAGCGCGCCTGGCTCGGCCGCTGAGCGCGAGCGCTAGTGCTCGATCGGCAGCTCGCCGATCGACTCGCCGTACTGCGTCTCGCCGACGACCTCGAAGCCCAGGGCGCGGAAGAACGGGCCGGGGCCCATGTCGCCCTCCTCCCAGACCGCGACGACCTTGTCGAAGCCGCGGCGGCGGGCCTCGTCGAGCATCGAGCGCACGAGGAAGGTGCCGATGCCCTGGCGCTGGTGATCCGCGTCGACGTTCATGCGGAGGATGGTGCAGCGGTAGAGGACGTCGTCGTTGTCCTCGTCGAAGTTGCCCATGATGAAGCCGACGACCTCGTCGCCCGAGGAGGCGACGCGCGGCCACATGGTGTCCTGGTTCACGAAGGCCTCGGCGATGGAGTGCGAGACCGGGGCCACGAACTGGTCCTGACCCGGCTTGAGGCTCAGCGTGTTCGCCGCGACGACGTTCGTCGCGTTCAGCTCTTCGATGCGCAGCTCGTCCATGGCCGCAGGCTATACCCGACCGTCTCGGGGACGGCTGGAGAAGGGCGCGTCGCGCCGCGATCTCCCTCCGTGGACGGATGGACGGCGACGGCGGCGCGGGCGCATGAGGCGGTCGCGGCCGCTCACATGGGAATGTCCGAGGCCCTCGCTAGGCTCGCGAGCGCATCGATCGCCTGGAGGCAGACATGAACTCGACCCCCGTCCGCGTCACCGTCACGGGAGCCGCCGGCAACATCGGCTACGCGCTCCTCTTCCGCATCGCCTCGGGCGCGATGCTCGGGCCCGACCAGCCGGTCGAGCTGCGCCTCCTCGAGATCCCGCAGGCGCTCGGCGCCGCCGAGGGCACGGCCATGGAGCTCGCCGACTCGGCCTTCCCGCTCCTGCGCCGCGTCGAGATCACCGACGACCCGAACGTCGGCTTCGACGGCGCGAACGTCGCCCTCCTCGTCGGCGCCATGCCGCGGAAGGACGGCATGGACCGTTCCGACCTCCTCGCCGCGAACGGCGGCATCTTCGCCCCGCAGGGCAAGGCGATCAACGATCGCGCGGCGGACGACGTGAAGGTGCTCGTCGTCGGCAACCCCGCGAACACGAACGCCGCGATCGCCCGCGCCGCGGCGCCGGACGTCCCCGCCGAGCGCTTCAACGCGATGATGCGCCTCGACCACAACCGCGCGCTCGCCCAGCTCGCGGCGCGCGCGGAGGTGCCCGTGTCCGAGGTGCAGCGCATCCACGTCTGGGGCAACCACTCGAACACGCAGGTGCCGGACGTCGACCACGGCACGATCGGCGGCGTCGCGATCCGCGAGCGCATCGGCGACGACGCCTGGCTCGACGGCGACTTCACGCAGACCGTCGCGACCCGCGGCGGCGCGATCATCAAGGCCCGCGGCGCCTCCTCGGCCGCCTCGGCCGCGAGCGCGGCGATCGACCACGTACGCGACTGGGTGCTGGGCACGCCCGAGGGCGACTGGACGACGGCCGCCTTCCCCTCGACCGGCGCCTACGGCATCCCCGAGGGCCTCGTCGCGGGCGTCCCCGTCACGTCGGCGGGCGGCTCGTGGCAGGTCGTCGAGGGCCTCGAGCTCTCGCCGCGCGTGCAGGAGAAGCTCGCCGCGACGATCGCCGACCTCGAGGGCGAGCGGGACGCCGTCCGCGAGCTCGGCCTGCTCGGCTAGCGGCCGACCCTCCCCGAGGCCTCGCCGGCGCCGCCGTTCGCCGCTCGCGAGCGCCGGCGCCCGGCTTCCCCACGGCCCCGCTCGTAGACTGGGGCCTTCCCGGCGCCCCCCCGCGCCGGCGGTGCGAGCGCGGCACCCCCGCGAGAACGGACGGACGGCATGCCCCAGGGATCCGGCGAGCTCATCGGCATCATCAGGCCCGACGGCCTCGGCGAGCTGCGCGGCGAGGGCTTCCTCGCGCGCATCCGCGGCGCGAACGCCGACGAGGTGCGCGCCCTCGTCATCCAGCGGGCCATGGCGGTCGCGGCCGAGCGCGGCGAGCGCGTGAGCCTCCGCGCGGTCGACGTCGACGCCGTCTACCCCCTGTCGATCGACGCCGACGGCACGATCCGCGAGGAGGGCCCCGCCGAGCCGCTCCGGGACCGCGACGACGAGCTCACGCCCGAGGGCGCGGCGCCGAAGCGCCCGGGCGACGGCCGTGCGGGGGACGGGCACGAGGGCTACGACGCCGACCTCCACCCGGCGCTGCGCCTGCCGCGGCCCGAGATGATGAGCCGCCACCCCGACCACGTCTTCGCGGGCGCCACCTCCTCGCAGGCCGCCCAGCTCGCCGACGCCGAGCCCGACTACGAGCGGGACGACGCGGAGGAGGCCCTCCTCGACGACGAGGCCGAGGCCGCCGCCACCGCGCCCGAGCGCGAGGCGGATGACGCGGATGACCTCGACGAGCACGACGAGGCCCTCGCCGACGGCGACGTCGACGAGGAGCCGGCCCCGGCCGCATCCGTGGCCGGCCGTCTCGACGGCCTCCGCCGCCCGCGCGCGGCCGCGCGCGTGACGCCGCCGCTCTCGGAGGAGGAGCTCGCCGAGATCGAGCGCGAGCACGAGTCCCGCCGCCTCGCCGCGGCCGCCGCCGACGAGGCCGAGGCCGAGAAGCCCGCCGCCCCGGAGGCGCTCGCCGCCCTCGGCGAGCTCGATCAGGCGCCGATGGAGCCCGAGGCTGAGGAGTGGACGCCGAGCTACCCCCGCGCCCGCCTCCACCCGGAGCGTCCCCTCGAGCTGCCGGACGCCCCGCCGACCCCGCGGGCGCGCCGCGCCTCCACGTCGCCCGTCGACGCCGAGCCGGTCCGCACCTCGCCGGCGCGCCCCGGCGGCCGCACGACGCCCGTGCCGACCCTCGACGACTTCCTCTCCGATCGCGACGAGGCGGCCGACATCCCCGCGACGAAGGGATGGCGGGCCTCGCTCCGCCGCTCGACCGGCGGCCTCGTGAAGCTCGGCCCCGGCGCGCGCGAGCGGCGCGAGCGCGAGGAGGTCCAGGCCATCCAGCGCACCTTCGACGGCTCGAAGACGATCGTCGTCGTGAACCCGAAGGGCGGCGCGCACAAGACGACCGCCTCGCTCATGATCGCGGCGATCTTCGGCATGCTCCGCGGCGGCTACACGCTCGCCTGGGACAACAACGAGACCCGCGGCACGCTCGGCTGGCGCTCGAAGCCCGGCCCGCACCGCAACACGGCCGTCGACCTCCTCCGCCAGCTGCCGCACTTCGAGATCTCCGGCGGCGCGACGATCGGCGACATCGACCGCTTCGTCCGCAACCAGGGCGAGGCGAAGTTCGACGTGCTCGCGTCCGACGACGACGCGGCGAGCGCCGCGATCATCGACGACGAGGCGTTCTCGCGCCTGCACCGCACGCTCTCGCGCTTCTACCGGATCCTCGTCGTCGACACCGGCAACAACATGCGCGCGAGCAACTGGGAGGCGGCCCTCGACGTCGCCGACCAGCTCGTCATCGTCACGACCCACCGCGAGGACACCGCAGCCTCCGCCGCCTGGCTCGCCGACGGCCTCCGCGAGCGCGGCCACGAGGAGCTGCTCCGCAACGCGGTGACGATCCTCTCGAGCCCCGCCGAGAAGGATGACCGCCAGCTCACCCGGCGCCTCGTCGAGCACTTCGAGCAGCTCACGCGCGCCGTCGTCGAGGTGCCCTACGACCACGAGTTCGTCGGCGGCGGGCAGCTCGAGGTCATGCGCCTCGCGCCGGCCACCCGCGAGGCCTGGCGCCACGCGGCCGCGGTCATCGCCGAGGGGCTGTAGGAGGCGGCCGGATCCGCCGCTCAGATGAATTCCCGGTGACGCGGGAACATTCCGCCGACCCTGCCGCATCCAATCGTCGACATGGCAGGGAACGACCACGGCCGCGATGACCGACCACGGCGAAAGGAACGACGATGAGCTCCTCGAACTACGACAACAACGGCGACGGCGTCACCGACCAGACGAACTACGACACGAACGGCGACGGCTACACCGACGAGGCGCACTACGACACCGACGGCGACGGCGCCACGGACGCGTCGCTCTACGACACGAACGGGGACGGGACGGCCGACGCCGAGGCGTACGACACGAACGCCGACGGCACGTACGACCAGATGGTGTACGACACGAACTACGACGGCACGATCGACGCCCAGTACGAGGACGCGAACCAGGACGGCGTCATCGACGACGCCGCCGAGGACCAGAACTACGACGGCACGATCGACGCCGCCGCGACCGACTACGACCAGGACGGCACCTACGACGCCGCCGCGGTCGACACGGACCACGACGGCACGTACGACGCGGGCTACGACGCGGGCACGACGACGACCTCGAGCGAGGAGCCGGCCGAGACGACCTCGGCCGAGTCGCAGCAGGGCGAGGGCACGGAGCCCGCCGACCCGGCCGCCGTCTCCGACGAGGACGACGTCGACACGGCTCCCGTCGACGAGGCCCAGGGCGAGGCGCCCGCCGCCGACGGCGAGGTCGAGGAGACCGACATCCAGTCGGCGAACGGCACCGAGTACGACCTCGACGGCGACGGCGTGAACGAGACGGCCACCGTCGACATGGACGGCGACGGCGTCGAGGAGACCACGGTCTACGACACGGACGCGGACGGCATCTACGAGATGCAGGACCCGAGCGGCACGACCGACACGACCGGCACGACGGACACGACCGGCACGACGGAGAACGCCGGCGGCGAGGCCCCCGAGGGCGCCGAGCAGGGCGCCGGGGAGTCCGCCGGCTTCGAGTACGACACCGACGGCGACGGCGTGAACGACGCGACGGCTGCCGACACGGACGGCGACGGCGTCTACGACACGGTCTTCCTCGACCAGGACGGCGACGGCCTCGTCGACGCGACCTACCAGGACACCGACGGCGACGGCATCGCGGAGACGCTCGTCGACGGCGAGGTCCAGGAGACCGACATCCAGCAGACGACCGGCACCGAGTACGACACGGACGGCGACGGCGTCAACGACATGGCCACGGTCGACCTCGACGGCGACGGCGTCGAGGAGACGACCGTCCATGACACGGACGGCGACGGCGTCTACGAGCTGCCCGCCGAGGGCGGCACCTCGACCGGCGGCACGGACACGACCGGCGGCACCGAGAACGCCGGCGGCACGGGCACGACGGACGACACCGTCGAGCAGGGCGGCGACGCCGGCTCGCAGCCGACCGGCTCCGAGCCCTCGGACTCGGGCGCCGAGACGGTCGCCGACACCTCGGGCGCCTCGTCCTCGGGCGAGTACACCTGGTACGAGGGCTACTCCTACGACACGGACGGCGACGGCATCGCCGACACCGCCCACGTCGACACGGACGGCGACGGCATCGTCGACTCGATCGCCTACGACACGAACGAGGACGGCGTCTTCGAGTGGAGCACGCTCGCCCCGCTCTCGAGCAGCACGGAGACGGCCGCCTGGTCGGACGAGCCCGCCACCGACGCCGAGACCGCGGTCGCCGCCGACTCGGACGCCGGCGAGGCCGCCACCTCGATGGACCTCCGGATCGAGCCGAACGGCGCCGAGTGGATCGACCTCGACGCCAACGGCGTCCACGACGCATACGCCGCCGACACCGACGGCGACGGCATGATCGACACGGTCCTCATCGACTCGGACGAGAATGGCGCCTTCGACACGATCGTCGGCGACGTCGACCGCGACGGCCAGTTCGACGCCGCCGGCTTCGACTCGGACGAGGACGGCCACTTCGAGGAGTGGATCGAGGCCTAGGGCCCTCCGCCCCGGCCATCCGCCGCAGCACGACCGGGAGGCCCCGGCGCCGCGAGGAGCCGGGGCCTCCCGGCGTCCGCGCGCGAGCTCGCGACGTCTGGACCCCGGCCGCGGGCCACCTCCCTGGCAGGCTCCGGACCGCCTGGGCTGCCGGCCCCGCCGCCGAGCGTGGGCATCGCCTGGGCGCGGGAGCGGCCGCGGGGTCTCCGCCATCCGATCCATGACCGAACCGGCGACAGCATGGACCGGACGTCGACCGCCGAGCCGACCGCCGCCGCCGCGAATGCCGCGATCGACACGGAGACGGCCGCCTGGAAGGTCGAGCTCTCGAGGGGGGCGCGGGCGAGACCTGGGAGCCGTGCGGCGGGGAGCCGCCGTCCGACTACCCTCGAAGCACCGCCCGCCCCAGCAGAGGAAGCCAGCGTGAGCCCGGTCATCGACGTCACCGCCGCCGCCCGTCCCGCCGACCCCGCCGAGATGGACGCCATGCGCGACGGCCTCGACGAGCGCTGCGGCGTCATCCTCGCCTCGGGCGTCGAGTACCCAGGCCGCTACACACGCTGGGACATCGGCTTCATCGACCCGCCGCTGCGCATCGAGGGCCGCGGATTCCGGATGCGCATGGAGGCGCTCAACGTCCGCGGCGAGGTGCCGCTCGAGGCGTTCCGCGACGCCGTCGAGGCGCTCGAGGGCGTCACGGTCACGCACGACGGCGACCGGCTCGTCGAGTTCGAGGTCGCCTCCCAGCGCGACGACGAGCTCCCGGAGGAGCA
Source organism: Pseudoclavibacter triregionum (assembly GCA_910822395.1). Classification (GTDB taxonomy): domain Bacteria; phylum Actinomycetota; class Actinomycetes; order Actinomycetales; family Microbacteriaceae; genus Pseudoclavibacter; species Pseudoclavibacter triregionum. Next base: position 390,186 of record OU365335.1, on the reverse strand, counting down.
GCGGACGCGCCGGCGTTCGACCTTCACGATCCTGCGCGCGCTCCTCGCGGCCATCCCCGGCGATGTCGAGGGCGGGCAGCACCTCGGCCTCTACGGCGCCTTCGGCTACGACCTCGTGCGGCAGATCGAGGCGCTCGAGCAGATCGACCGCGGCGAGCAGAGGGACCTCGCGGTCTACCTCCCCGACTCGATCCTCGCCGTCGACCGCCAGCGCGGCGACGCCCGCCGCTACGACTTCGAGTTCGCCTACGGCGGCCGCACGACCGCGACGATGCCGCGCAACCCCTCGCCCGCGCCCTTCGAGCCCGCCCCTGCGGGCACGGCGCCCTCCCGCGACCACGAGCCGGGGGAGTACGCCCAGCTGGTCCGCGACGCGATGCCGTCCTTCCGTCGCGGCGACCTCTTCGAGGTCGTCCCCGGCCAGGCCTTCCGCACGCCGGTCGCCGCGACGCCCGCGACGGTCTTCGAGCACCTCACGATCGCGAACCCGGCCCCCTACGGCGCGTTCATGAACCTCGGGCGCAACGAGTTCCTCGTCTCGGCGAGCCCGGAGATGTTCGTCCGCGTGCAGGGGCGCGACATCGAGACCGTCCCGATCTCGGGCACGATCGCGCGCGGGCGCGACGCCCTCGAGGACGCCGACCGCATCCGCACGCTCCTCAACTCGGACAAGGACCGCTCCGAGCTCACGATGTGCACCGACGTCGACCGCAACGACAAGTCGCGCGTGTGCGAGCCCGGCTCGGTGCGGATCGTCGGCCGCCGGCAGATCGAGCTGTACTCGAAGGTCATCCACACCGTCGACCACGTGACAGGCGTCCTCCGCGAGGAGTTCGACGGGCTCGACGCCTTCGCGACGCACATGTGGGCGGTCACCGTGACGGGCGCCCCGAAGCTCTGGGCCATGCGCTTCATCGACGAGCACGAGCGCTCGCCGCGCACCTGGTACGGCGGCGCGATCGGCGCGCTCTTCGCGGACGGCTCGGTGAACACGGGCCTCACGATCCGCACGGCGATGATCCGCGACGGCGTCGCCGAGGTGCGCGCCGGCGGCACGCTCCTCATCGACTCGACGCCCGAGGACGAGGAGAAGGAGACCGAGATGAAGGCCTCCGCGCTCCTCGAGGCGCTGCAGGCGACGCCCGAGACGGTCGCGGAGGCGCGGGCCGCGAAGCTCGCCGGGCCGCCCTCGGCCGCGCGCGAGACGGGCGCGGGCCACCGCATCCTCATGCTCGACCACGAGGACTCCTTCTCGCAGATGCTCGCCGGCTACCTCCGCGAGACCGGCGCCGAGGTGCGGACGATCCGCATCCCCAAGGGCGGCGCCTCGATGGAGACCGTGCGTCGCGAGCTCGACGCCTTCGACCCGACGCTCGCCGTCATGTCGCCCGGCCCCGGATCCCCCTCGGACTTCCGCGACTCGGAGCTCCTCGCCGAGCTCGATGCGCGAGGCCTGGCCATCTTCGGCGTCTGCCTCGGGCAGCAGGCCATCGGCGAGCACTTCGGCGGCGCGCTCGGGCAGCTCGGCTACCCGCTCCACGGCAAGGAGAAGGAGGCCGTGCTCGTCGAGCCGGGCTTCCTCGAGGGCATGCCCGAGCGCTTCGAGACGGGCCGCTACCACTCGCTCTACATCGACCCGGCGACGTTCCCCGAGGAGCTCGTGCTCGTCGCCTCGGACGACGACGGCATCCCGATGGCGATCCAGCACCGGACGAAGCCGATCTGGGCGGTGCAGTTCCACCCCGAGTCGCTCATGACGCTCAGGGACGACGCCGGCCGCACGATCATCGACGCCGTGCTCGCCCGGGTGCCCCGCCGCTAGTGGGGCCGCGGCGGCCGGCGGGCTACCTGAAGATGATCGTCCGCGAGCCGTCGAGGAGCACGCGGTGCTCCGAGAACCACTTCACGGCCTGCGTGAGCGTGCGCGACTCCTCGTCCTCGCCGATCGCCATGAGCTGCTGCGGCGTGCGCGTGTGGTCGACCCGCACGACGTTCTGCTCGATGATCGGGCCCTCGTCGAGGTCGCTCGTGACGAAGTGCGCCGTCGCGCCGATGAGCTTCACGCCGCGGGCGTGCGCCTGGCGGTACGGGTTCGCGCCCTTGAAGCCGGGCAGGAACGAGTGGTGGATGTTGATCGCCCGGCCGGCGAGCGCCTCGCAGAGCTCGGGGGAGAGGATCCGCATGTAGCGGGCGAGGATGACGAGGTCGATCCGCTCCTCGTCGATGATCTCGAGGACGCGGCGCTCGAAGGCGTCCTTGTCGGCGGGAGAGTCGATCGGCCGGTGCTCGAAGGGTACGCCGTAGAACGCGGCGAGGTCGCCGAGCACGGCGTGGTTCGCCATGAGCCGCGGCACCTCGAGGTTGAGGTGGCCCGAGCGCTGGCGGAAGAGGAGGTCGTTCACGCAGTGCGCGGCCTTCGTGCCGAGGATGAGCGCGCGCGTGGGCCGGGAGCCGAGCTCGAGCTGGATCTCCGCGCCGAGGCGGGCCGCGACCGGGGCGAGCGCCGACTCGATGCGCTCCCGCTCGGCCTCCGTGCGGAACTCGACGCGCATGAAGAAGCGGTCGGTGTCGGTCGAGGAGAACTGCTGCAGCTCGAGGATGTTGCCGGCGACCTCGACGATCGCGCCCGTGAGGGCGTTCACGATGCCGGGCTGGTCGCGGCAGACGAGGGTGAGGATCCAGCGGACGTCCGTGCGGTCGAGCGGGATGCGCTCGGTCGGGATGCGCGGGGCCGGGTGCGCGGCGCGCGCCGCGGAGGCGTCCGGGTGGGGCTGGTCGAGGAGCTCGGTCACCCGCTCGAGCCTACCGGCGCCGGGGATCCTGCGGGGGAGGGCCCGTTGCCGCAGGGCGCCCGCCGGATAGACTCTCCGGCGGCGTCGCGGCTCGCGGCGCCCCCGGCGTGCCGGCGAGCACGCAGCCGACGCGAGGGCCTCTGTGACCGACGCGAACCTCTCCGCCGAGCCCGGCGCCGACCCCTCCGCCGCGCAGCCCGCCGCGGCCGCCGCCCGAACCGCCGCCGGCCAGACCGCTGGCGCCGCCCTGAGCGCGAAGCTCCCGGTCATCCCGCTCCTCGCCCTCGCCTGCTCGACCTTCCTCGCGGTGACGATCGAGATGCTCCCGACGGGCCTCATGCACATGATGGCGCCCGACCTCGGCGTCGGCGAGGCCCAGATCGGCTACCTCATGACGATCTTCGCGGGCTGCGTCGTCGTGACGAGCACCCCGCTCACGCACTGGCTGCGGAACGTGCCGCGGCACACGCTCCTCATCGGCGTCATCCTCGCATTCTGCCTCGGCTCCCTCGGCACCGCGCTCGCGCCCACCTACCCGCTCGTCGTCGCGAGCCGCATCGTCGCGGGCATCGCGCACGGCGTCTTCTGGGCGATCGTCGCGAGCTACACGGCGCTCATCTCGCCGAAGGACCAGCTCGCCCGCGCGATCTCGATCACCCTCGGCGGCGGCTCGGTCGCCTTCGTGCTCGGCGTCCCGCTCGGCACCGCGCTCGGCCAGCTCATGGGATGGCGGATGGCCTTCGTCGTCATCGTCGGGCTCGCGCTCGTCGTCGCGGCGCTCCTGTGGCGCCTCCTGCCCCGCGTCGACCACCGGGCCGAGGACGCCTTCACCGCGCCGATCGAGGTCGTCGCCGCGCCCACGGGGCCGGAGCCGATCGAAGAGGAGTACGGCGTCGAGCCGGAGCCCGCCGCGGCCCCCGCCGCCCGCGGCCCGCGGCTCGCCGTCGCGCCCCGCTCCATGGCGGCCGTCGCGCTCGTCTCGACGCTCACGGGCGTGACGATGTTCTCGGAGTACGCCTTCTACTCGTACATCGCGCCGTACTCGACCGGGGTCATCGGCATTCCCGAGTCGCTCCTCGCGCTCGCGCTCTTCGCGTACGGCCTGCTCTCGGCGATCGCGACCGGCGCCTCCGGCTTCCTCTTCGGCACGCGCCCGCGGCTCGGCATCCTCCTCAACCTCGCCGTCTGCGTCGTCGTCGGGATGGTCATGCTCTGGCTCGCCCCCGGCGCCCCGGCGTGGGGCTTCGCGGCGCTCGCGGCGTGGGGCATGACGATGGGGTTCCTCCCGCCGCTGCTCCAGTCGCGCATCCTCACGGTCGCGCCCAGCCGGCACCGCGACATCGCCTCGGCGATCTACTCGAGCGCCTTCAACGTCGGCATCGGCGGCGGCGCGCTCGTCGGCGGCATGCTCCTCAGCGGGCTCGGGATCGGCTTCCTGCCGCTGTTCTTCACGATCGGGATGGCGCTCGCGCTGCTGCTCGGCCTCTTCGCGAGCCGCCTCCTCGCCGCCGGCCGCGCCCGCGAGGCCGCCGCCGCTCGCTGACCCGCCGGCACACTCTGCAGTGCGGATGTCGGCATGCCACGACTCCGCAGCGCGAACTCCGCGCGCTCACGCTGATCTTGCGCGCGCGGGATCGCCGGCGAGAGAGGACCTCCTGCGAACTGTGCCAGCACGCGGCGGCAGGGTGCAGGGTCAGGCCGCCGGGATGGCGGCGGCGACGCGGGCGAGGGCGTCGCGGACGGCCGCGATGCCCGGGTCGCCCGCCGAGGCGTGCCGCGCGGACGTGAAGATCTCGCGCCGCGGATGCCCCGGCAGCGGCAGCAGCCGCAGCTCCGGCCGCGCCGTCCCCACCGTGAGCTCGTTCACGATGCACACGCCGTTCCCCGTCTCGACGAGCCGCAGCTGCGCCTGGAGGTCGGCCGTCTCGTAGCGGACGTCCGGCTCGAAGCCCGCGACCCGGCAGCGCTGCTCCGCCCAGTGCCGCGAGGCGGCGCCCGTCGGCTCCATGATCCAGGCCGCATCCCGCGTCTCGTCGAGGGAGCCGACCCCCGACTCGAGCGGGACGGCGAGGGTGAGGGCGTCCGTCGTGAGCAGCTGCCGGTCGAGGCCGGGCTGATGCGGGGCCGCATGCCCCGGATACTGCTCGGCGACGACGAGGTCGAAGTCGCCCGCCGAGGTGTCGACGAGGGCGGCCTCCGGCTCGTGCTGGACCATCTCGATGCGCAGCGCCGGATGCTCCTCCCGCAGCAGCCGCAGCACGCCCGGCAGCAGCGCGAGCGCCGCCGACTGGAACACCGCGACGCGCACCGTGCCGCTCGGCTCGCCGAGCGAGGCGCGCACCTCCCGCTCGGCGAGCTCGAGCCGGTCGAGGATGCCGCGCGCGTGCGCCGCGAGCACCTCGCCCTGCGGTGTGAGCTGCACGCCGCGCCCCTGCCGGCGCAGGAGCGTCGCGCCCGCCTCCCGCTCGAGGATCGCGAGCTGCTGCGAGACGTGCGAGGGGGAGTAGGCGAGCGCCTCCGCGACCGCCGTGATCGTGCCGCGCGTCTGCAGCTCCCTGAGCAGCCGCAGCCGCCTCGCGTCGAGCATCCGCGCCTCCCTGCGCCATCGTCCGTCAGCATCCGATCATGAAGCCATCCCGAACGGAATCCTTCGCGAACTGGAACTGTATCCGATGAGACCGGGCCGACAGACTTGCCCCGACGGCGCGCGATGACGCGCGCCCGGATCGACCCGCGAGGATGCGGCGCGCGACCCGCCCGCACCTCCACCACACCTCCACGACCCACCGAAGGATGACGATGTCCGAGACCTCGCCCACGCTCGCCCCCGCCGCGGACGGCCGCCGCCCCGCCGCCGTCACCCCCGAGCAGCTCGCCGAGATGAAGGCCCTCGCGCCCGAGGCCGTGCAGCTCGTGCGCCGCTGGCTCAAGGCCGCCGAGGAGATCCCCGTCGACGCCTCGGCCGCGCAGCTCGCGGGCGTCCTCAAGGACCCGAAGGGCCTCGCCTTCACCGTCGGCTTCGTCGACGGCGTCGTCCGCCCCGAGGACCTCTCCGTCGCAGGCCGCAACCTCGATCGCATCGCGGGCGACGCCCCCGGCTTCCTCCCGCTCACCATGCGCTCGGCCATCCGCGCCGGCGGCCTCGCGACGAAGGTCGCCCCGCAGGTCGTCGTCCCGATCGCCCGGCGCGTCCTCCGCGCGATGGTCGGCCACCTCATCATCGACGCGACCGACTCGAAGCTCGGCGGCGCGATCGAGAAGATCCGCAAGCCCGGCATCCGCCTCAACATGAACCTCCTCGGCGAGGCCGTCCTCGGCAAGAAGGAGGCCGACCGCCGCCTCGAGGGCACGAAGGCGCTCCTCGCCCGCCCCGACGTCGACTACGTCTCGATCAAGGTCTCCGCGACGACCGCCCCGCACCAGCCGTGGGCCTTCGAGGAGTCGGTCGAGGAGGTCATCGCGAAGCTCCTCCCGCTCTACCAGCTCGCGAAGAACGCCCCCACGCCGAAGTTCATCAACCTCGACATGGAGGAGTACCGCGACCTCGAGATGACGATGGCGGTGTTCACCCGCATCCTCGACCGCCCCGAGTTCCTCGGCCTCGAGGCCGGCATCGTGCTCCAGGCCTACCTGCCGGACGCCCTCGACGCGATGATCCGCCTCCAGGAGTGGTCGGCGGCGCGCGTCGCCCGCGGCGGCGCCCCCATCAAGATCCGCCTCGTGAAGGGCGCGAATCTCCCGATGGAGCGCGTCGAGGCCTCCCTCCACGGCTGGCCGGTCGCCACCTGGGGCTCGAAGCAGGACACTGACACGAACTACAAGCGCTGCGTCGACTACGCGCTCCAGCCCGAGCACGTGAAGCACGTCCGCATCGGCGTCGCCGGGCACAACCTCTTCGACGTCGCCCTCTCGTGGCTCCTCGCCAAGCAGCGCGGCGTCACCGAGGGCATCGAGTACGAGATGCTCCTCGGCATGGCCCAGGGCCAGGCGGAGGTCGTGAAGCGCGACGTGGGCTCGCTCCTCCTCTACACGCCGGTCGTGCACCCGAGCGAGTTCGACGTCGCGATCGCGTACCTCATCCGCCGCCTCGAGGAGGGCGCGAGCCCGGAGAACTTCATGTCGGCCGTGTTCGAGCTCGCCGAGAACGAGGACCTCTTCGAGCGCGAGTCGCACCGCTTCCTCGCCTCGGTCGACGCCCTCGACGCGGAGGTCCCCGCCCCGAACCGCGTGCAGGACCGCACCGCCGCCCCCGAGCCGCTCGACGTCTCGAACGGCTTCGTGAACACCGCCGACTCGGATCCCTCCCTCCCCGCGAACCAGGAGTGGGCGCGCCGCATCCGCGAGGCCGCGAAGGCCTCGACGCTCGGCAACGACACGATCGAGGCGAACACCGTCGGCACCGCCGAGGAGCTCGCCTCGCGCATCCGCACCGCCCTCGACGCGAACGCGATCTGGCGCGACCTCCCGGCCGCCGAGCGCGCGGCCATCCTCCACAAGGCGGGCGACGAGCTCGAGCGCCGCCGCGGCGAGCTCATGGAGGTCGCCGCCTCCGAGGCCGGCAAGACGCTCGACCAGTCCGACCCGGAGATCTCCGAGGCGATCGACTTCGCGCACTACTACGCCGAGCTCGCGGTCGCCCTCGAGCAGGTCGACGGCGCCGAGTACGACCCCTCGCGCCTCGTCGTCGTGACGCCGCCGTGGAACTTCCCGGTCGCGATCCCGGCCGGATCGACGCTCGCCGCGCTCGCCTCGGGAGCCTCGGTCATCATCAAGCCGGCCCGCCAGGCCGCCCGCTGCGGCGCCGTGATGGTGGAGGCGCTCTGGGCCGCCGGCGTGCCGCGCGAGGCGCTCCAGTACGTCCAGTTCTCGGACCGCGAGCTCGGGCGCGCGCTCGTCGCGGACGACGCCGTGGACCGCGTCATCCTCACCGGCGGCTTCGAGACGGCCGAGCTCTTCCGCTCGTTCCGCCCCGACCTCGAGCTCCTCGCCGAGACGAGCGGCAAGAACGCGATCATCGTCACGCCGAGCGCCGACTACGACCTCGCCGCGAAGGACGTCATCGCCTCCGCCTTCGGCCACGCCGGCCAGAAGTGCTCGGCGGCCTCGCTCGTCATCCTCGTCGGCCAGGCGGCCCGCTCGAAGCGCTTCCGCTCGCAGCTGCTCGACGGCGTCCGCTCGATCGACGTCGGCTACCCGACCGAGGCGACGACGCAGATGGGCCCGATCATCGGCCCGGCCGAGGGGAAGCTCCTCGACGGCCTCACGAAGCTCGGCGCCGGCGAGCAGTGGGTCGTGCAGCCCCGCAAGCTCGATGAGGAGGGCAGGCTCTGGTCGCCGGGCGTCCGCTCGGGCGTGCGCCGCGGCTCGGAGTACCACCGCACCGAGTACTTCGGCCCGGTCCTCGGCATCATGACCGCCGCCACCCTCGAGGAGGCGATCGAGATCGCGAACGAGGTCGACTACGGCCTCACCGCGGGCCTCCACTCGCTCGACGCGAAGGAGATCGCCACCTGGGTCGACTCGATCGAGGCGGGCAACCTCTACGTGAACCGCGGCATCACGGGCGCCATTGTGCAGCGCCAGCCGTTCGGCGGCTGGAAGAAGTCGGTCGTCGGCCCGACGACGAAGGCCGGCGGCCCGAACTACCTCCACGCCCTCGGCGACTGGCACACGGCCGCGGCGACGAAGGGCGCGGAGATCGCGGACGCGCACGTGAAGGGCCTCCTCGACGGCGCCCGCTCGTGCCCGGACGTCTCGGCCGAGGACGCCGCCGCCCTCGAGCGCGCCTTCCGCTCGGACGAGCTCGCCTGGCAGGAGGACTTCGGCGTCGCGCGCGACGTGCAGGGCCTCTACGCCGAGCGGAACGTCTTCCGCTACCTGCCGATGCCCGGCACGACGACGGTGCGCCTCGCCGAGGGCGAGCGCCCGGCCGACCTCGTGCGCGTGCTCGGCGCGGGCCTGCGCGCGGGCGTGAAGCTGCGCGTCTCGACGGGCGTCGAGCTGCCCTCGGGCCTGCGCGCCGCGATCGTCTCGGCGGGCATCCCGATCGACGTGCAGAAGGACGCCGAGTTCCTCGCGCGCGCGGGCCGCTTCGCCCCGGGCCGCCTGCGCCTCATCGGTGAGGGCCGCGCCGAGCTCGCCGCCGCCGTGAAGGGCCGCTGCGACCTCGCGATCATCGACCACGAGGTCGTCGAGGCCGGCCGCGTCGAGATGCTGCCGTTCCTCCGCGAGCAGGCGGTCTCGATCACGAAGCACCGCTTCGGCACGCCCTCGCGCCTCACGAGCGCGATCCTCGCGGGACCGGGCACGGTGTAGCGAGCGCAGGTCGTAAGGCCGGATGGCCTGAGCTCGAGCTCGGAACGGCCGCGGCCCCGACGTCCCAGGACGTCGGGGCCGCGGCCGTTCTGCGCGTCGCGGGCGAGGCGATCCGTCGCCCGCTCGCTAGTACGGGGTGTCCACCGACCAGGTCAGCTTGCCGTCCTCGAGCCACACGGCCCCCTCGAATTCGATGCCGAGCGTCTCCGTCGTCGGCACCTCGAGGTAGTAGCCCGTCGAGACGTCCCAGATCGTGTACGAGACCGTCGCCGAGCCGCCCGTCGCGGTGTACCACCAGCCGTCGATCGAGAGCTGCGGCTGCGTGAAGGTCCAGGTGACGGGCTTCGTGTCGATCACCTGGAGGCCGTTCTTCACGTACGCGTCGGTCATCTGCGCGCAGACATCGGTGACGTCCACGAAGCTCTTCAGGGAGGCGGTCGTGTTGGGGTAGCACGCGGCGATGCCGTCCGCGACGAGCTTCGCGAGCTCCTCCGTGAGCTTGGGCGTCGGGGTGGCCGCGAGGTGCACCGCCGGACCGCCGTTCGCCGCGAAGGGCTCGATCGCGAGGCTCGCCTGGTCGCCCACGGTGTTCGGCAGCACGAACGGGGTCGGCTGCGTGAGGAAGGGGCGCCCGCTGTCGAGCACCGTCGCCCGCAGCGTCGCGGGCGCGGCGTCGTAGTAGCCGGCGTAGTCGGCCTTGAGCTCATAGACGCCCGGGTAGAGGTCGACGTAGATCGGGGCCATCGTCACCGTGCCGTCGTCGTCGGGCTGGTAGCCGCGCTCGTGGTCGAGCTGGATCGTCGTCGAGCCGATGTTCACGGCGCCCGCGACTTCGGGCACGATGCTCGCGCGCACGACGAGCGGGTCGATGATCGTCACCTCGCCGTGCTCCTCGCGGATGCGGAGGTCCGACTGCTCGGCCTGCCCGCCGAGCGTGTAGGTGACGCGCACGACCTGCTCGCCCGACTTGAGCTTCGCGGGGATGCGCGCCTTGTCGGCGTCGATCCGGTCGAAGGCGAAGCCGGTCGGCGCCTCGGTGCGCGCCTCGGCGGCGGAGCCGGTGAGCAGCTGGATGGCGTCCGAGCCGCCGGTGTCGGGATTCGGCGCCGGCGCGATGACGCTCGCGTCGTCGAAGCGGCCCTCCTCGATGGCGGCCGTGTACTCCTGGAGCTTCGCCGTCGCGGCGTCGCTGAGGCCGCGCGGCCACGCGACGATCGCGATGATGCCGGCGATGAGCGCGGCGACCGCCGCGATGCTCGCGAGGGCGATGAGGAGGCCCCTCCCGCCCCTGCCGCCGCGCTTCGCGCCGCCGGACGCGCGCGCGGACCCGTCCACCACGCCCGTCGCCCCGGCGCGGGGGAGGTGCGGGGCGAGCGCGCTCGGGCGGCCGAAGCGGAGCGTGCCGTCGGGGAGCACGGCGGGCGCGTCCATGGGATGCGGCGGCGCAGGGCGGACGGGCATGGGCGACGAGGGCGCGTTCGAGGCCGGGCCGGCCGTCGCGGGCCCGATCCGCACCGGCGACCCCGGCGCCGGCTGCGGCGCGGGCGCGGGGAGCCCCGCGCCGCTCCAGCTCGAGGCGCCCAGGCGGAAGGGATCCGGCGCCGCGGCGCCCTCGGCGGGGGCGTCCTGCGGGGGAGTCGTCGGCTGCTCGTCGTCCGTCATGGCGGGATCGTAGGCAACGGTCACTCGACCCGTCGACGGGGAGCGGTCCCCGATCATCCCGCGGGATGACGAGGATCCGCCGCCGGGGCCCGCGCAGGGACGGCATCCCTCGAACCCGCCCTCGATCCGGGCCGACTCGCCCTCGATCCCGCCCGGTGCGCGCGCTAGACTCGACGGCGGCCGCGACTGGCGTTCGGATGGATCACCATCGGGGAGCGGCTCCACGGATCTCGAGCCGTACGCCTGGGCTCGCCGGCACCCATTCCACGCTGTGCCCGATTCCGAGGAGAATCCCGTGACCGACGCCACGTCCGCCTTCAGCCAGCCCCTCGCGGAGCTCGACCCCGAGATCTCGGCGGTCCTCGACAAGGAGCTCGCGCGCCAGCGCACGACGCTCGAGATGATCGCCTCCGAGAACTTCGTCCCGCGCGCCGTGCTCGAGGCCGTCGGCTCGGTCCTCACGAACAAGTACGCCGAGGGCTACCCGGGCCGCCGCTACTACGGCGGCTGCGAGGAGGTCGACATCGCCGAGCACCTCGCCATCGAGCGCGCGAAGGCGCTCTTCGGCGCCGAGTACGCGAACGTCCAGCCCCACTCGGGCGCCTCGGCGAACGCGGCCGTCCTCCACGCCATCGCGCGCCCGGGCGACACCATCCTCGGCCTCTCGCTCGACCACGGCGGCCACCTCACGCACGGCATGAAGATCAACTTCTCGGGCCGCCTCTACGACATCGTCGCCTACGGCGTCGACGCCGAGACCTCCGAGATCGACATGGGTGAGGTCCGCCGCCTCGCCGTCGAGCACCAGCCGAAGGTCATCATCGCCGGCTGGTCGGCGTACCCCCGCCAGCTCGACTTCGCGAAGTTCCGCGAGATCGCCGACGAGGTCGGCGCGCTCCTCTGGGTCGACATGGCGCACTTCGCGGGCCTCGTCGCCGCGGGCCTCCACCCGAACCCCGTGCCGCACGCGCACGTCGTCTCCTCGACCGTCCACAAGACGATCGGCGGCCCCCGCTCGGGCTTCATCCTCACCAACGACGCCGACATCGCGAAGAAGCTCAACACGGCCGTCTTCCCGGGCCAGCAGGGCGGCCCGCTCATGCACGTCATCGCCGCGAAGGCCGTCGCCTTCAAGCTCGCCGCGACGCCCGAGTTCAAGGACCGCCAGGAGCGCACGCTCTCGGGCGCGCAGATTCTCGCCGACCGCCTCATGCAGGACGACGTGAAGCAGGCCGGCATCACCATCCGCTCGAACGGCACCGACGTGCACCTCGTGCTCGTCGACCTCCGCGACGCGGCGATCGACGGCAAGCAGGCCGAGGACCTCCTCCACGAGGTCGGCATCACCGTGAATCGCAACACGGTGCCGAACGACCCGCGCCCGCCGATGGTCACCTCGGGCCTCCGCATCGGCACGCCGGCGCTCGCGACGCGCGGCTTCGGCGACGCCGAGTTCCGCGAGGTCTCGGACATCATCGCCCTTGCCCTCCAGCCGAACCCGGACGTCGAGGCGCTCCGCGCCCGCACGAAGGCGCTCGCGGACGCGTTCCCGCTCTACGAGGGCCTCGAGCAGTGGTAGCGGCCCGCCTCGACGGGACCAAGGCCGCGGCCGACATCAAGGACGAGCTCCGTCAGCGCGTCGCCGCGCTGCGCGAGTCCGGGCACGAGCCCGGGCTCGCGACGGTGCTCGTCGGGGACGACCCAGGATCGCAGTGGTACGTCGCGGGCAAGCACCGCGACTGCGCGGAGGTCGGCATCCGATCCATCCGCGTCGATCTGCCGGGCGACGCGACGCAGGAGGAGGTCGAGGCGGCGATCGACCAGCTCAACGCCGACCCGGCGTGCACGGGCTACATCGTGCAGCTGCCCCTCCCGCGCCACCTCGACCAGGACGCGATCATCGGCCGGATCGACCCGGCCAAGGACGCCGACGGCCTCCACCCGACGAACCTCGGATGGCTCGTGCTCAACGTCAACGCGCCGATCACGACGCCCCTGCCGTGCACGCCGCGCGGCTGCCTCGAGCTGCTCGAGCGGGGCGGCGTCGAGCTCGCGGGCAAGCACATCGTCGTCATCGGCCGCGGCATCACGGTGGGGCGCCCGATGGGCCCGCTCGCCACGCGCCGCGAGCACAACGCGACGGTGACGCTCTGCCACACGGGCACGCCCGACATCGGCGCGATCGCGCGCGAGGCCGACATCATCGTCGCGGCCGCGGGGCAGCCGGCGATCGTGCGCCCGGAGTGGGTGAAGCCCGGCGCCGCCGTGCTCGACGTCGGCGTGAGCCGCCGCGTCGACCCGGAGACGGGCACCTCGAAGGTCGTCGGCGACGTCGACCCGGCCGTCTGGGACATCGCGGGCCACGTCTCGCCGAACCCCGGCGGCGTGGGCCCGATGACGCGGGCGCTCCTGCTCAAGAACGTCGTCGAGATGGCGGAGCGGGCGGCGAAGGCCTAGGGCCTGCCGGTGGGCGCTCGCCCGGCGCTAGACGTCGCGGCGGGCGCCCTCGGCGGACTCGACGACGAAGACCTCCGGGGCCTCCCAGCCGTGCTCGGCGTAGGCCTCGGCGAGCATCTCCCGCAGCCGGCCCTCCGTGCCCTCGGGCATGAGGCAGAACACCGAGCCGCCCATGCCGGATCCCGTGAGCCGCGCGCCCGAGGCGCCGAGGTGCCGGGCGAGGTCGACCGTGAGCTCGATGCGATCCGTCGACACCCCGTAGTCGTCGCGGAGCGAGGCGTGCGACTGGTCGAGCAGCTCCGCGATCGCGCCGGGGCCGTCGGTGCGGAGCGTCCGCGTGAGCTCGAGCACACGCGAGATCTCCGTGATGACGTGGCGCGCGCGGCGGAAGGTCGTCTCGTCGAGCTCGCCGGCCTTCGCCTCGAGCTCCGAGAGCTTCACCTCGCGCAGCGTCTGGCAGCCGAGCTCGGCGGCGGCCCGCTCGCAGGCGCGGCGGCGCTCCGCGAAGGCGTCCGACCAGTTGCGGTGCGGCTCGCGCGTGTTCACGACGACCGAGACGAGCTTCGCGCCCGGGAGGTCCGGCACGTCGATGACCGAGACGTCGTCGCCGCGGGCGTCGTAGAAGACGTCCTTCGACTCCTTCGAGCAGAGCGAGAAGATGTGGTCGGCGCGGCCGGTCTGGGCTCCGGCGGCGTGCGTCTCGGCCTGCTGTCCGAGGCGGGCGAGGGTCTGGTGCGTGAGCTCGAGCTCCCAAAGGTCCGAGAGGGCCGTGCCGAGCGCCGCGCAGATGGACGCCGAGGAGGAGAGCCCGCCGCCGATCGGCAGCTCCGTCGAGAGGAAGACGTCGAGGCCCGTGCCGAGGAAGACGGCCTCGTCCGGCCCGTCCTGGAGCCGCGCGGGCGGGTTCTCGCGGGCGTGGTCGAGCACCGACCAGATCATCCCGAGCGGGTAGGCCTTCCAGTCCTCCATGCCGGCGTCGGGCGAGAGGGTCGCGAGCTCGGCCTCGGCGCGCTCGGGCGTGAGGTCCGTCGCGACGGTGATGCGGCCGTCGGTCCGCGTCGCGACGGCGACGGCCGTGCGGCGGTCGATGCCGAAGCCGAAGCCGAGGCCGTCCTGGAGATCGGTGTGGTCGCCCATGACGCTCACGCGGCCGGGCGCCGACCACACGCCCTGCGGGTCGCGGCCGAACGTCGACCGGAAGCCCTCGGCGACGGTGCGGACGAGCTGCGCCATGATCCCCTCGATTCGTCGGGCACGGCATCGCCGTGCGGCATGCGGAAGCCTGCGGCCGTGCGAGTCGGCCTCTCCGAGCGTACGCGCATCCGGGCGGGCCGGGCATCAGCCGAGGGGCGGGCGGATGGCCTCTCCCCGCGTCCGCTCCCGTGCTGCGGGCGCCCGTTCCTGAGAGCCCCGAGAGCCGGGGTGGTACAGTCGTCCCAGCGCCGCATCCATGCGACGCGATCGTCGTTCTTCGAACAGCCACATCTCATCTGGGCCGCGCGGCCGCCACATCAGGCGGCGAGCAGGGGGCCGGGATGCGCTGCGAAACCTCGCTGAGACGGCGAACCTGCGCGGGATCTCCGCGCAGGCCGACGCTCCCGAGACGAACATCCGAGCCCTTCCCCGGCTCGCCCGCGCCGCCGTGCGCCGATCTCGAGGGCACCCTGCCGCGAAAGGCACGCCCGACCATGACCCAGACCCTCACCCGCGACGAGGCCGCCGCCTCCGCCCCCGTCTTCCTCGAGGCCGACACGGCCGCCGAGGTCACCTTCGCCGAGCTCGGCGTCCCCGCCCCGCTCGTCGCCGCCCTCGTGAAGGCCGGCCGCCCCACCGCGTTCCCGATCCAGATCGCGACGCTGCCCTCGACGCTCGCCGGCCGCGACGTCCTCGGCCGCGGCAAGACCGGCTCGGGCAAGACGCTCGCCTTCTCGATCCCGCTCGTCGCCCGCCTCGCGGGAAAGCTCGCGGGCGGACGCCGCTCGCCGGGCCGTCCGCTCGGCCTCGTGCTCGCCCCGACGCGCGAGCTCGCGACGCAGATCGCGAAGGTCGTCGAGCCGCTCGCGGACGCCGTCGGCCTCAAGGTCACGACCGTCTTCGGCGGCGTCTCGCAGAAGCCCCAGGAGGAGGCCTTCCGCCGCGGCGTCGACATCGTCATCGCGTGCCCCGGCCGCCTCGAGGACCTCATGAAGCAGGGCGTCGTGCGCCTCGACGCGATCGAGATCGCCGTGCTCGACGAGGCCGACCACATGGCCGACCTCGGCTTCCTCCCCGGCGTCATGCGCATCCTCAACGCGACGCCGAAGGGCGGCCAGCGGATGCTCTTCTCCGCGACGCTCGACAACGGCGTGGACAAGCTCGTGCAGCGCTTCCTCTCGGACCCGATCCTCCACTCGATCGACGAGGCGAACTCGCCCGTGCCGGCGATGACCCACCACGTCTTCGAGGTGGCCTCGCCCGAGGCGAAGGCGACGCTCGTGCAGACGCTCGCCTCCGGCCGCGGCCGCCGCATCCTCTTCACCCGCACGAAGCACCAGACGAAGAAGCTCGCGAAGCAGCTCACGGCCTCGGGCATCCCGGCCGTCGACCTCCACGGCAACCTCTCGCAGAACGCGCGCGACCGGAGCCTCGCCGCGTTCTCCTCGGGCGAGGTGCGCGTGCTCGTCGCGACCGACGTCGCGGCCCGCGGCGTCCACGTCGACGACGTCGAGCTCGTCGTGCACGTCGACCCGCCGGCCGAGCACAAGGCCTACCTCCACCGCTCGGGCCGCACGGCGCGCGCGGGATCGTCGGGCGACGTCGCGACGGTCATGCTGCCGACGCAGCGCCGCGACACGCAGCAGCTGCTTCGCCAGGCCGACATCAAGGTGCAGCCGCAGCAGGTCTCGCACGACTCGGCGTCCGTCGTCGAGCTCGTCGGCGAGCGCGCGCCGCACGTCGCGCCCGTCGCGGGAGGCCCCGGCTCGGGCAACCAGCCGGCGGCGCCACAGGGCGGATCGCGCGGCGGTTCGGGCTCGCGCTCGGGCGGCGGCGCGGGACGCGGACGCGGTCGCGGCGGGCAGGGCTCCGGCTCGCGCGCGGGCTCGGCTCAGGGCTCCGGCTCGGCGTCCGGCCAGGGCGGACGCGGCCAGCAGGCCGGCGGACGCTCGGCGTCGAGCTCGCGCTCGGGCGAGGGCCAGTCCTCGCGCGGCGGCTCGGCTCAGGGCGCCCGCTCGGGCCAGCCGGCTCGCGCCGGGCAGTCTCCTCGCGCCGGCCAGGCCGCTTCCCGCCCGGCGCGCCCCCAGCGCCGCGCGCAGTGGGGCGACCGCTAGCCGCTCGCGTCCGGCCGCCGCACCCGGCACCAAGCATCACCGCTCAGGTCGCAGGTTCCGCTCCAGGAATCGATACCTGGAGCGGAACCTGCGACCTGAGCGCGTCGCGGCGGGCGAGCGCGCGCAGCCTCAGGCCGTCGGCGCGTCGCCGGGCCCGACCGGCACCCGGTCGCGGAAGGCGCGCGAGGTCATCGTCGCGACGCCGAGCTCGCCGACGCGCACGCGCAGCCGCCGGTCGCTCGTCACGACGAGCACGGCCGCGCTCGTCCCTCCCGTCGAGCGGGCGCGCGCGACGGCGGCGGCGGCCGACTCGACGACCGCGTCGTCTCCGTGGCCGGGAGCGCGCACGACCTCGAGGCGCGGATGCTCCGGCATCCGGGCCCGATTCGCCGCGCCCTCGAGCACGAGCGTCACACGCGGCCACACCCGTGCCGCGTCCAGGCCGAAGCGCGCGGCGGGGAAGCCCTCCTCGAGCACGGGAAGGATGGCCTTCCCCAGGCGCTCGGCCGCCCCCGGACGGTCCTTCCACCAGCCGTCCGGCACCGAGCCGACGACGTTCGCGGCGTCGATGACGAGCTCGGCGCGCGCCGAGAGCAGGGGCCGCAGCGTCGGCCACGCCTCGGCGAAGCGCGGGTGCAGCCGCAGCCGTTCCACCTCGCGCGGGGCGATCCAGGCGAGCCCGGCCGTCTCCTCGTCGCGCGGCGCGGCGCGCACACGGCGCAGCATCTCGACGCCGATCGTCGTGTAGCTCCAGAATCCGAGGTCGACGACGCGCTCGAAGAGCGGGTCGATGGCGTCCGGCGGCAGCGAGGCCTCCTCGTCGGCCTCGCGGAGCGCGCCCTCGAGCGCCGTCTCGCCCTCGTCGAGCGCCCCGCCCGGGATGCCCCAGGTGCCGCCGTGGCTCGACCAGTGCGCGCGGTGCTGCACGAGCACGCCGCGCCGCCGGTCGATCGCGAGGATGCCCGCGGCGCCGAAGCGCCCCCAGAGCCGCTCGCCGTCCGGGCCGATCGCGAAGGCGCCGTCGAGCTCCTCGGGGCCCATGCGGTGGCGATCCGGGATCTCGTCGCCGAGCCCGCCGCCGTGGCCGAGCACGTGGTCGGTGAGGGTCGGGATGCGTCCCGTCCGCAGGCCGAGGTCGAAGCCGTCCGGCACCTCCGGCAGGCGCGGATCACGGTCCGCGGGGTCGTCGTCGCGCCGCTCGCCCATGCTCGCCTCCGTCCCTCGCGCCCACGGTAGCGCCGGCCGCCGACATCCCGATGCGAGCCGCGGTCCCGGGAGCGCAGAGCGCGGACGGCCGTGGGCCTGGCGGATCCCGGACACGGCCGCGCGCCGCCATCCGGCGACTCAGTAGACTGCTCTCCCCGGCGCGCCCGCGAGCACGAGGCGGGCGCTGGAAAGGAGTCCCCGTGCCGCACGCCGCGGATCGCGACGCCGAGCGCCCGGCGGTCGCCCCTGCGCCCGTCGACCAGGTCACCGGCGCCACCGCGACGGCCCCGCGCCGCCGCCACCCCGCCCGCGCCTTCCTCGCCGCCCTCGGCCCCGCCTTCGTCGCCGCCGTCGCGTACGTCGACCCGGGCAACTTCGCCGCGAACTTCTCCGCGGGCGCCGCCCACGGCACGCTCCTGCTGTGGGTGCTCGTCGTCGTGAACCTCGCGGCCTGCTTCGTGCAGTACCTCTCCTCGAAGCTCGGCTTCGTCACCGGGCGCTCCCTCTCCGAGCTCGTCGGCGAGCGGCTCGGGCCGAAGGGCCGCGCGCTCTACTGGACGCAGGCGACGCTCGTCGTCATCGCGACCGACATCGCCGAGGTCATCGGCGGCGCGGTCGGCCTGCAGCTGCTCTTCGGCATCCCGCTCGTCGCCGGCGGCGTCATCACGGGACTCGCGTCGCTCGCGCTGCTGTGGCTGCACACCCGCTTCGGGCAGCGCGTGTTCGAGCTCGTCATCCTGGGGCTCCTGCTCGTCATCCCGGCCGGCTTCATCGCGGGGCTGGCGATCGTGCCGCCGCACCCGGACGAGCTCGCGAGCGGCCTCGTCCCGCGCTTCGACGGCGTCGACACGGTGCTGCTCGCCGTCGCGATGCTCGGCGCGACGGTCATGCCGCACGTCATCTACCTCCACTCGACGATGGGCCGCGACCGCCGCCGCGTCGAGGACGCCCGGCCCCACGGCGTCGCCCTCCGCCCGGACGGCCGCACCCCGCGCTTCCTCCGCCACACGGCGATCGACGTCGTGCTCGCCATGGCGCTCGCCGGCTCGATCAACATCTCGATGCTCGTGCTCGCCGCGACGGCCATGCGCGACAGCCACGCCGCGTCGACGCTCGAGGGCATCCACTCGACCCTCGCCGAGGGGATCGGCCCGTGGGTCGGCTTCCTCTTCGCCGTCGGCCTCGTCATCTCCGGCATCGCCTCGACCGCGGTCGGCGGAGCGGCGGGCGCGAGCGTCATGGACGGGCTCGTCGCGCGCGACCTGCCGATCATGTGGCGTCGGGTCATCGTCATCCTGCCGGCGGTCGTGCTGCTCGCGCTCGTCCAGGACACGACGGGGCTGCTCATCCTCTCGCAGACGCTGCTCGCCTTCGGCATCCCCTTCGCGATCATCCCGCTCGCGCACCTGAGCTCCTCGCGCGCCGTCTGCGGCGAGCTCGCGAACCCGGGATGGCTGCGGATCGTCGCCTGGCTCATCGCGATCGCGATCGTCGCCATCGACCTCGCGCTCGTCGCGATGGGGGCGCTGGGGCTGGGCTGACGCCGCCCGAGCGGAGGGTGGGCCCGGTGGGGCTCGAACCCACGACCCTCGGATTAAAAGTCCGGTGCTCTGCCAACTGAGCTACAGGCCCCACGGCCGCGAACGGCCCCGTACGAGCCTACTCGCGAGCAGGCCGAAGCGACGCGGGCGACGGGCTCAGCGCCCGTCCTCGTCGTCCTTGAGCGTGTCGATGCGGATCGACGTCGTGTCCGGCTCGTCATCGTCGAGCGCCTCGTCCTCGGTGAACGCGAAGTGCGTCTGCTCCGGCGTGCGCGAGGTGCGGCCGCCCGCGGCGCCCGCGACGTCGCCGTCGCCGTCGAGGTCGAGGCCGACGATCTCCTCGAGCCGGCCCTCCTCGGAGGCCGTCTCCCCGCCCTTCGCCTTCACGCGGCGCGGGTAGCGGACCTTCTCGCGCTGCCACCAGAGGTGCCCGAGCACGGCCGCGGCGAGGCCGACGGCGAGCATCGCCCAGGCGCCGATCGAGACGAGCTGGCGGCCGTTCGCGGCGTCCGCGCGCATCGCGGCGAAGACGAGCATCCAGATCGCGCCGCAGGCCGTGGCGACGCCGAGCAGGCGGATGAGGCTCGCGCGGATGGTGCCTGGGCGGAAGGCCCGGACGGCGAGCGCGACGAGGAGCGCGAGGGTGGGCAGCGTCCCGAGCAGGCCGAAGAGGGCGTTGCCGAGCCAGCTGTAGCCGGTCGCGGCGCCGAGGGGCGGGATCGAGAGGCCCGCGAGGAGGAGCTGCCAGAGGTTGAGGGTCGGTGCCGTGCGGTCGAGCGGGATCTCGGAGTTCCACCAGGGCAGGATGCTCGCGATGAGCGCGAGGAGCGCGAGGCCGCCGCAGAGGAGGCGCTCGCCCTGCGTCGGCGCGACGGCGGCGCGCGAGCGGGCCTCGGGGTCGAGCGCGGGCGCGGGCGCGTCGGCGGCGGTCAGGGCGCCCGAGGAGCCGGCCGCCTCGGCCTCGCGGGGGCGCGCCTCGCGGTTCAGCGCGTCGCGTCGGGACTGGGGCTCGGGATTCGAAGGCACCGTGTCACTGTAGCCCGGCCCCGTGATCAGACCGTGATCGCGGCCTCCCGCCCGGCGGATGCCCTGCTCGCGCCCGCGGGAATCCTCGGCGCCGCTCGCGCGTTCGCCCTGCCGGCGAGCCCGCCGCCTCGGAGCGCCTCCGCCTGGCGGCGCCCGGCTCGGGCGCGCAGACTGGTCGGGGCCGCCTCGCCGCGAAACCTCGCCGCCGCGGACCTCCCCACCGCGAGCCCCCAGTCCGCGACCATACCTACCCCATCTCAGGAGCCCCGTGACCGAACGCTTCCACCGCCCAGTCCGCATGCCCGGCGAGGCCTTCGAGGCCGTCGTCGGCGGCGCGGACCCGGCGGCGACGAGCCGAGTCGCGCACGACACGGCGGCGGCGCTCCTCCACCGCATCCGCGGGGGAGCGGAGCCGGCCCGCATCGTCGGAGCCGCGATCGAGCGCCTCGTCGCCTACACCGACGCGCACGGGATCGACGAGTTCGCCGAGCTCTGGTCCCGCGCCGCGGCCCACTCGCTGCCCGGCGCCCTCTGGCGGCTCTACGTCATCCGCGCCGCCGTGCGCGCCGATCCCGACGGCGCCTCCTGGACCTTCCGCCGCGGCGCCGAGATCGACCGCACGATCAGCCGCGCCGTCGCCGGCGCCGTGACGCCGACCGGCCCCCGCGAGCTCGAGCAGCTCATCGATGAGATCCTCCGCGGCGCCTTCGTCGGCGACTTCGAGATCGCGCTCGAGCGGGCGTCCGCCTTCTGCCGCATCATGTCGAAGGGCGCGATCGACGCCGCGACGGAAGGCGAGGACCACAGCCCCGAGCGCGCGCGCGAGCTCACGCTCCGCGCCGCCCGCTACCTCGGCTATGCGGAGGACCTCCACGTCTGCGCCCAGCGCTGGGCCGACGGCGTCCTCGACTAGGGCGGCCACCGGGCCGCCTGCGTCCGGCTGCCGCCGGCGGACAGGCCATCCGCCCCGTTCGCGCTCGGCGCACCCCGGATGCCGACACGGCCTGGCCGCGTCCCGGCGCAGCGGCTAGAGTCGTCGGGCCGGGCCGCAGTAACCCCGGGCTCCAATATTCGCCGCTTCGAGCGGCCTCGCGCCGAGAGGCGTTCTGCGGCCCGGCTTTCTCATGCCCGCGAGGCATCGGCCGGCGCATCCCGGCAACATCCCCGGACACCGCGACGGGCGCGGAACCCGAAGGTCCCGCGCCCGCGCGATCCCGCCGAGGCGGGGGAGAGGACGGCCTAGCCGAAGCGGCCGGAGACGTAGTCCTCGGTGTCCTTGACGGACGGGTTCTCGAAGATCGTCTTCGTGTCGTCGTGCTCGATGAGCTTGCCCGGCTTGCCGGTGCCCGCGATGTTGAAGAACGCGGTGCGGTCCGAGACGCGCGAGGCCTGCTGCATGTTGTGGGTCACGATGACGATCGTGTAGTCCTGCTTGAGCTCGTGGATGAGGTCCTCGATCGCGAGCGTCGAGATCGGGTCGAGCGCCGAGCAGGGCTCGTCCATGAGGAGGACGTCCGGCTTCACCGCGATGGCGCGCGCGATGCAGAGACGCTGCTGCTGGCCGCCCGAGAGGCCCGAGCCCGGGAGGTCGAGGCGGTCCTTGACCTCGTTCCAGAGGTTCGCGCCCTGGAGCGACTTCTCGACGAGCTCGTCGGCGGCCGACTTCGAGATGCGGCGGTTGTTGAGGCGGACGCCCGCGAGGATGTTCTCGCGGATCGACATCGTCGGGAACGGGTTCGGACGCTGGAAGACCATGCCGACCTGACGGCGCACGAGCACCGGGTCGACGCCCGGACCGTAGAGGTTGTTGCCGTCGATGAGGACCTCGCCGTCGACCCACGCCTTGGGGATGACCTCGTGCATGCGGTTGAGCGTGCGGAGGAAGGTCGACTTGCCGCAGCCCGACGGGCCGATGAAGGCCGTGACCGTGCGGGGCTCGATGACCATGTTCACGTCCTCGACGGCCTTGAACTTGTCGTAGTAGACGTCGAGGTTGTTGACTTCGATGCGCTTGGACACAGTGTGTTCTCTCTCTGCTTCTGAGACTTGGCCGCTGGCTTAGCGTCCGCCCTTGGGGGCGAAGAAGTACGCGACGGCGCGGGCGATGAGGTTGAGGACCATGACGATGAGGAGGAGGACGAGCGCGGCGGTCCACGCCATGTCCTGCCACGCGGCCTGGGCGTCGCCCTGGCCCTTCGTCATCTGGTAGACGAAGACGGGGAGGCTCATCATCTGGTTCTTGAAGAGGTCGTAGTTCACCGAGGTCTGGGCGATGCCCGCCGCGATGAGCAGCGGTGCCGACTCGCCGATGACGCGCGAGATGGCGAGCATGACGCCCGTGGTGATGCCGGCGAGGGCCGTGGGGAGGACGACCTTCGCGATCGTCGCCCACTTCGGCACGCCGAGGGCGTAGGACGCCTCGCGGAGCTCGTTGGGGACGAGGCGGAGCATCTCCTCGGAGGAGCGCACGACCGTCGGGATCATGAGGATGGTGAGCGCGATCGCGCCGCCCATGCCGGTCTTGGCGTTCGAGAGCGAGCCGCCCGTGGCCTGGATGGACGCGAAGATCATCGTGAAGGCGAAGAGGCCCGCGACGATCGACGGGACGCCCGTCATGACGTCGACGAAGAAGTTGATCGCCTTGGCGAGCCAGCCGCGGCCGTACTCGACGAGGTAGATCGACGTGAAGAGGCCGATCGGCACCGAGATGAGCGTGGCGACGAGCGTGATGAGGATCGTGCCCCAGATCGCGTGGACGGCGCCGCCGCCCTCCGCGACGACGCCCTTCATCGACGAGGAGAAGAACTCCGCGTCGAAGCGGGCGGCGCCGCGCGTGATGAGCGTGATGAGCAGCGAGAGGAGCGGGACGAGCGCGAGCACGAAGGCGCTCGTGACGAGCGAGGTCACGAAGCGGTTCGCGGCCGGGCGCGGGCCCTCGACCATCCGGGAGATGACCCAGACGGCGATGAGGTAGAGCACGACGCCGAGGACGATCGCGCCGACGACGTTGTAGCTGTCGGCGCCGCTCACGAGCATGATGAGCCAGGTGATGACGGCGCCGATCAGGAGCGCGCCGGCGAGGATCACCCAGATGGACCAGCCGGGGAGGTGGCCCGCGGTCAGCGGGTTCGAGGTGCGCGAGGCCTTGTCGGGCTTCGGGGCGGGGGCGTTCTGCGTGACGGTGGCGGTGGACATCAGTTGGCTCCCGAGAACTGCTTGCGACGGCCGACGATGTAGCGCGCGAGGCCGTTGACGGCGAGGGTGATCGCGAAGAGGACGAGACCCGAGGCGATGAGGACGTGCATGTCCATCGGGGTCGCCTCGCCCTGCTTGAGCGCGATGTTCGCCGCGATGGTGGACGGGTTCTGGCTCGACACGAGGTTGACCGTGATGATGCCGGCGGCCGAGAGGACCATCGCGACGGCCATCGTCTCGCCGAGCGCGCGGCCGAGGCCGAGCATGACCGACGACACCATGCCCGAGCGGGCGAACGGCAGCACGGCCATCTTGATCATCTCCCAGCGCGTGGCGCCGAGCGCGAGCGAGGCCTCCTCATGGAGTCGCGGGGTCTGGAGGAAGACCTCGCGCGTGAGGGCCGTGATGATCGGGAGGATCATGACGGCGAGGACGATCGCGGCCGTGAAGATCGTGCGGCCGGTGCCCGAGACGGGGCCCTCGAAGAACGGCAGGAAGCCGAGGGTCTGCGAGAGCCAGGCGTAGAACGGCTGCACGAACTCGGCGAGGACGATCATGCCCCAGAGGCCGTAGACGACCGAGGGGACCGCCGCGAGGAGGTCGATGACGTAGCCGAGCGCCGAGGCGAGCTTGCGGGGCGCGTAGTGCGTGATGAAGAGGGCGACGCCGATGGCGACCGGGACGGCCATGAGCAGCGCGAGGAAGGACGCCCAGAGCGAGCCGAAGGCCAGCGGCAGGACGTACCAGAAGAAGTTGCCGGGCTCCCCGGGGTTCGCGAGGTTCTGGGCCTTCACGAGGAACTCGGAGTGCTTCGTGATCGGCAGGCTCGCGTCGGAGGCCTCGGGCGAGAGGGCCGGGGCGCCCTGCCAGAGGAGGAAGAAGAAGACGGCCGCGAGGATCGCCAGGATGAGCGATCCGGAGGCGGTCGAGAGGAACTGGAAGATGGCGTCGCCGGGTCGGCGGACGGCCTTGGCGGGGGCCTGTGGAGCGGCGGTGGCTGCACTCATCGGTGGGGGACTCTTCCCTCGATCGGAACGGATGGATCAGGTGCGGACCGGGCGCAGGGCCCGGACCCGACAGTGCCCGACGACTCGCGAGTTGCTGCGCGGGTCGCCGGGCACCGTCATCGGACCGTGGGGACCTACTTCATCTGCTCGAGAGCGGTCTCGATCTTGGTGCGGAGCTCGTCCGAGATCGGCGCCGAGTGGGCGGCGGTCGCGGCGGCCTGCTGGCCCTCCTCCGAGACGACGTACTGGAAGTACGACTTCACGAGCTTGCCGATCTCGGCGTCCTTGTACTCGGCGCAGCCGACGAGGTACGAGACGAGGACGATCGGGTAGGCGCCCGAGGCGGTCGTGTTGCGCTCGATCTTGAAGGCGAGGTCGGTCTCGGCGCGGCCGTCCTCGACCTTCGACGCGTCGATGACCGCGGCGGCGGCCTCCGGCGTGAGCTTGACGAAGTCGTTGCCGACCTTGACCGAGACGGTCGTCATGTTCGTGGCGGCCGAGGCGTCGAGGTAGCCGATGGTGCCGTTGCTGGCGAGCGCCTGCTGGACGCCGTCGGTCTGGTTCGCGCCCTCGCCGCCGAACGCGGCCGGCCACTCCTCAGCCGCCTTCTCGGTCCACACCGACGGGGCCGCCTGGGCGAGGTAGTCCGTGAAGTTCTGCGTGGTGCCCGACTTGTCCGAGCGGTGGACGGCCGTGATGGGGAGGTCCGGGAGCGTGACGCCGGCGTTGGTGGCGGCGATCTTCGGGTCGTTCCAGTTGGTGATCTGGCCGGCGAAGATGCCCGCGAGCGTGTCGGCGTCGAGCTTGAGCTCCTTGACGCCGTCGAGCTTGAAGGCGACCGCGATCGGCGAGATGTAGGCGGGGATCTCGACGAGGCCCGAGCCCTCGGCGCACTGGGCGAAGCCGCCGGCCGAGATCTCGTCCGTCTTGAAGGCGCGGTCCGAGCCCGCGAACTGCGAGGTGCCGGCCGTGAAGTCGGTGCGGCCCTGGCCCGAGCCGCCGCCGCCATAGTTGATCGTGACGCCCGGCTGGACGGCGTTGTAGCCGGCGATCCACGCCGACTGGGCCGTGCCCTGCGAGGTGGCGCCCGAGCCCGTGAGCGAGCCCGAGAGCTGCTCGGCCTGCTGCGTGGCGGCGCCGGTCTCGGCGGCACCGCCCGTCGTCTGCGGCTTGGTCTCGTTGCCGGCGCACGCCGAGAGGGCGAGGGCGGCGACAGCGGTCATGGCGAGCGAGGCGCCAACACGCGTGAGCTTCATGGAGATGTGTTCCCTTCGGGGACGTTGTCTGGTCAAGCACTGCACGGTGCTCATCCGCGACGGTAGGTGCGCCTCATGTCCGCGAGCGGGCGGGAAGGCGAACCGAAGGTGAACGACCGGACCGATTCAGGGAATGCCGCCTGACCTACGGGAATCGGGGGAGCTCGCGGATGCACGTGAACGCCAGGTGAACGGAGAGGGCCCGTTGGGCATCTGTCCGGGACGGAGGATCAGGAAGGCGCCCGGCGCGCTCGCCACGGGCATGCCGCCCAGAACGACGCCTCCGTGATCACGGGCGCGCATGGCGCGTCCGCGATCACATATCGGAAGAACTGGGGGCGACCCTCCGACGGCGGGGCCCGGCGGCGGGCCGGCCTCAGGCGATCGGCCCGTGCGTCTCCGCGGCCACGACGCCGCGCGTCGGGTCCTCCGAGGCGAGATGGAGCACGGCGCACTCGCCCGTCGAGAGCATCGAGGTGCGGGCGAGACGGCTCAGCCGCGTGCCCGTCGCGCTCGCGACGGCCGAGACGAGCTCCGGGACCACCGGGGAGTGGGTGCAGACGACGACCGGCTCCCGCGCCTCGAGCAGCTCGGCGACCAGCTCGTCGAGCGAGGCGCCCTCGTCGTACGCCGACTGCGAGACGGCCGGCTCGACGCGCACCTCGGCGCCGAGCGCGTGCGCGAGCGGCGCGATCGTCTCGCGGCAGCGCACGGCCGGGCTCGTGAGGAGCGACGTCGGGCCGTAGGCGCGGAGGATCGGCACGACGGCCTCGGCCTGCTCGTGGCCGCGGGCGCTGATGGGCCGCGTCGCGTCGGCGCCCGGCCACGACAGCGGCGGCGTCGCCTTGCCGTGGCGGAGGGCGATGACCGCGAAGGTGCGGGCGGTGCCGCGCTCGAAGCGCTCGTCGACGAGATCCATGAGCTCGCGGTCGCGCTCGTAGGTGAGGAGCTTGCGGGCGCGCTTCGTCGTCGCCCACTCGACGCGGTCGACCTCCTCGTTCGCGGCGAAGGGGCACGCCTCGAAGTCGGCCTCCGGCAGCTCGGCCATCCAGTAGTGGACCTCCTTCGGCCGGCCGTTCGGGAGGACGTACTCGAGGAAGCCGAGCGGGGCGCCGAGGGCGACGCGATAGCCGGTCTCCTCGTAGACCTCGCGGGCGGCGGTCTCCGGGAGCGTCTCGCCCGGATCGACCTTGCCCTTCGGCAGCGACCAGTCGCCGTGGCGGTCGCGGTGGGCGAGGAGGATGCGCGGCCGCCCGTCGACCATCCGCCAGATCACGGCGCCGGCCGCGTAGACGGCGTCGTGGCCGGGCTCGGCGGGGTCGAGCTGCTCGTCCGCGTCGATCATCGGAGAGCCTTCGCGGGGCGGGGCCGCTTCGCGACGCGGCGCATCTGCTCGTCGTGCATGTCGAGGAGCGGCGAGCCGTCCTCGGCCGTCGAGACGCGCGTCCACGTCGCATCGGGGCCGAGGCGCCACGAGGAGGTGCCGTCCGACATCGCGAGCTCGAACATCGCGTCGATCTCGGCGAGGTGGGCCGGATCGTCCAGGCGGACGAGTGCCTCGATGCGCCGGTCGAGGTTGCGGTGCATCATGTCGGCCGAGCCGATGTAGACCTGCGGGTCGCCCGAGTTGCCGAAGGCGTAGATGCGCGAGTGCTCGAGGTAGCGGCCGACGATCGAGCGCACCCGGATCGTCTCGCTCATGCCCGGCACGCCCGGGCGCACGGCGCAGATGCCGCGCACCCAGATGTCGATCGGCACGCCCGCGGCGCTCGCGGCGTAGAGCGCGTCGATGAGCTGCTCGTCGACCATCGAGTTCACCTTGATGCGGATCGACGCGGGCTTGCCCTGCTCGGCGAGCCTGCGCTCGTGCTCGATGAGCTTGAGGAGGCCCTTGCGGAGGTGGAGCGGGGCCACGAGCAGGCGCGAGAACTTCTTCTCGATCGCGTAGCCCGAGAGCTGGTTGAACAGGCGGGTGAGGTCGCGGCCGACCTGCTCGTCGCGCGTGAACAGGCCCATGTCCTCGTAGATGCGCGAGGTCTTCGGGTTGTAGTTGCCCGTGCCGATGTGATTGTAGGTGCGCAGGCGCCCGTCCTCCTGGCGGATCACCTGGAGGAGCTTGCAGTGCGTCTTGAGCCCGACGAGGCCGTAGACGACGTGGACGCCGGCCTTCTCCAGCTTCTTGCCCCAGGTGATGTTGTTCTGCTCGTCGAAGCGCGCCTTGATCTCGACCATGGCGAGGACCTGCTTGCCCGACTCGGCCGCCGCGATGAGGGCGTCGATGATGGGGGAGTCGCCCGAGGTGCGGTAGAGCGTCTGCTTGATGGCGAGGACGTCCGGGTCGGCGGCGGCCTGCTCGAGGAAGCGCTGCACGCTCGTCGAGAACGACTCGTAGGGGTGGTGCACGAGGATGTCGCGCTGCGCGATCGCGCGGAAGTAGTCGGCGTGCTCGTCGCCGTCGCTCGTGCGGAACGCCGCGGCCGTCACGGGCACGTGCGTCGAGTACTTGAGATCCGGGCGGGGGATGCGGCCCAGGCCGAAGAGCCCGCCGAGGTCGAGCGGCCCCTCGAGCACGCACACCTCGGAGTCGGTGATGTCGAGCTCGGTCTTGAGGAGGTCGAGCGTCTCGGCGTCCATGTCGTCCGAGACCTCGAGGCGGATGGGCGGGCCGAAGCGGCGGCGCAGGAGCTCCTGCTCGAGCGCCTGGAGGAGGTTCTCGGTCTCGTCCTCCTCGATGACCATGTCCTCGTTGCGCGTGATGCGGAAGGCGTGGTGGTCGATGATCTCCATGCCGGGGAAGACGTGCCCGAGGTGCTGGGCGATGAGGTCCTCGAGGAGGATGAAGCGGTGGCCCTCGCCGTCCCCGTCGAGCGGGTAGAAGCGGGGGAGCATGGGCGGCACCTTGAGGCGCGCGAACTCGACCTTGCCCGTGATCGGGTTGCCGACGCGGACGGAGAGGTTGAGCGAGAGGCCCGAGATGTAGGGGAACGGGTGCGCCGGGTCGACCGCGAGCGGCATGAGCACCGGGAAGATCTGCTCGGCGAAGACGTCCTTGAGGTGGTCCTTCTCGTCGTCCGAGAGCTCGGCCCACGAGACGACGCGGATGCCCTCGGCCTCGAGCGCGGGGCGGACGCCGTCGTTGAAGGCGCGCGCGTGGCGCAGCTGCAGCTCGTTCGCGCGGCGGCGGATCTCCGCGAGGAGCTCGGTGGGGCGGACGCCCGCGGGCGTCGGCACGGCGAGGCCGGTGACGATGCGGCGCTTGAGGCCAGCGACGCGCACCATGAAGAACTCGTCGAGGTTCGAGGCGAAGATCGCGAGGAAGTTCGCGCGCTCGAGGAGCGGCGTGGCCGGGTCCTCGCCGAGCTCGAGGACGCGCTGGTTGAAGGCGAGCCAGCTCAGCTCCCGGTCGATGAAGCGGTCGCGGCTCCACTCCGCCTCGTCGCTCGTGCGCTGCTGTCGGTCGTCCGTGGCGCGGGTCTCGCTCATGCCGGACATCCTGCCAGCTCGCGGCGGGACGCGAGTGAACGCGTCGTCGCGGTCGGATGAAGCGGCCGGTCAGCGGCGAGAACGATTCGGCGGGGGCGGCTCCGGCGCGGCGTCAGCGGGCGGCCGGGCTCGGCTCAAGATGAGGCTCGAGCCGGTACCGGACGTCGATCGAGCGGCGCTCGAAGCCGAGGGAGCGGTAGAGCGCGAGGGCGGGCTCGTTGTCGCCCTCGACGTAGAGGGAGGCCTCGGGGCGGCCCGAGTCGGCGAGGATCGCGAGCCCGCGGCGCATGAGGGCGCGGCCGATCCCGCGTCCCGCGGCCGCGTCGGCGACGCCCAGGACGTACACCTCGGCCTCCTCGCCGTCGAGCTTGAGCCAGTGGAAGCCGAGGAGCGCGCCGCACGCGGCGTCGCGGGCGAGGAGGAGGCGATCCGGCGAGAACCACGGCTCGGCCATGCGGGCGCGCAGGCCCTCGAGGTCGAGGCGGCCCTGCTCGGGATGGCTGCGGAAGGCCTCGGCGTTCACGGCGAGGAGCTCCTCCTCGTCGCGGCCGGGCCGGAAGGCGCCGATCTCGACGCCCTCGGGGGCGGGCAGCTCAGCCTCGGCGGCGATGGCGGCGCGGCGGGCCTCGTCGAGGCGGAGGCCGAGGCGGAGGAGGACGCGGACGCGCTCCGCGCCGAGCCGCTCGGCGAGGGCGCGCGCGGCGGGGAGGTCGCCGTGCGACCAGACGAGGAGCGGGCGCTCGGCGGCGCGCTCGCGGAGGGCGGCGGCGAGGCGGGCGCCGAAGCCGCGGCCCCGGGCGTCCGGCGCGACGGCGAGCTCGGCGCCGAGGGGCGCGGGGCCGTCGCCATCAGCGGGCAGCTCCTCGAGGATGGCGGCACCGGCGATCGCCTCCTCGCCGGGGTTCCCGAGCACGAGCGCCTCGCGCTCCGCGAGCTCGAGCATCGCGGCCTCGTTGCAGGGCTCGACGCCGTCGGCCTCGGCGCAGGCCGCGAGGAGGGCGCGGAGCTCCGCCTCGCGATCCGCCGCGCGCATCGTCGTCGTCTCCGGCTGCCGGTCCATCGGCCGTCCTCTCGTCGTTCGGTCGTTCGGTCGTTCGGTCGTTCGGTCGTTCGGTCGTTCGGTCGTTCGGTCGTCCGGCGTCAGCCGGCGCCGTGCTCGCCGTCCGCCTCGTCGCCCCGGCTCACGAGCCGGTAGCCGACGTTGCGGACGGTCTGGATGAGGTTCTCCGACTCCCCGAGCTTCGCGCGCAGGCGCCGCACGTGCACGTCGACCGTGCGCGAGCCGCCGTAGTAGTCCTGGCCCCACACCTCGTCGAGGAGCTGGTCCCGCGTGAAGACGCGATCGGGATGGGCCGCGAGATGGCGCAGCAGCTCGAACTCCTTGAAGGTGAGGTCGAGGATGCCGCCGCGGCAGCGCGCCGTGTACGCCTGCTCGTCGATCCGCAGCTCGCCGACGACGATGGCGCCGGGCTCCGCGCCCCGCTCGACGCGATCGCTGAGGAGGAGCCGCAGCCGCGCCTCGATCTCGGCGGGCCCCGCCGTTCGGAGGACGAGGTCGCGCATGCCCCAGGAGCTCGCGACGGCCGCGAGCCCGCCCTCCGTGAGGACGAGGAGCGTGGGCGCGCCGTCGAGCGAGGCGAGGAGGGTGCAGAGCGAGCGCGCGGCGGCGAGGTCGACGGTGCCGTCGACGAGGTAGCCGTCGAGATCCTCCGGGGCGCTCGCGAGGGCGGCGGCCGTGAGCGGGGCGGTGCGCACGCGGTGCCCGAGGAGGGGGAGCGAGGGCAGGCAGGAGGCCGGATCGCCGTGCGTGAAGAGGAGCAGATCAGCCATCGACCCTCCTCCGCAGCCGCGCGGGAGCGCGCGCCTCTCGCGTCGCCAGTCTAGAGCGGGGACAATGGCGGGATGACGAGGATGCAGGCGCTCGGCGTCGGCGCCATCTGGGCCGCCGCGGCCCTCGGCGCGCTCGCGATCGGGCTCTTCGTCGACCAGCCGCGCCAGCTCACGGTCGTGACGCTGCTCATGCTCGGGCTCTTCCTCGCCGCCGGGGCCGGCCAGCTCTTCTCCGGCGACAGCCGCGGCTTCATCCGCCGCGTCACCTTCGCGACGGTGGGGGCCCTCGTCATCCTCGCCGTCGCCTCGGCGATCATGGGCGTGCTCGGGGCCGGCGGCCACGTCGGCGTGAGCCCCGGGTAGCGGCGCGCGGACGCTCGCGGAAGGGCCGCTCGGCGCCCCCGCGCAGGCGGTAGGATCGGGGCATGGACTCCGTGCTCGCCATCGAACTCATCTTCACCGGCCTCCTCGTGCTCGCTCTCGTCGCGATCACCTGGATCTCGGTCGGCGTCATCGTCAAGCTCTTCAAGGGCCAGAGCTAAGCCCCGAGGGCTCCCCAATGATCGACATCCCCGTCGACCTCCCCTCCGAGATCGTGCCGTTCTCCTGGCTCCTCGGAGTCTGGGAGGGCGAGGGCCGCATCGTGACGGGCCTCGACGACGAGGGCCTGCCCATCGAGGCGAGCTTCCGCCAGCGCGCGAGCTTCAGCCACGACGGCGGCCCCGTGCTCAACTACCAGTCGCAGCTCTGGCTCGTCGAGCAGGACGCCGACGCCCCCGTCCCCCAGCTGCTCACGAGCGAGACCGGCTACTGGCGCCTCGCCCGCCCGCACGACGCGGGCGACGTCGGCCCGGGCGTCCTCCCGCCGACCGCCCCGCCGACGATCTCGGACGCCGACGGCGTCGAGGCGCTCCGCGACGACGAGGGGATGTTCCCCGTCGAGGTCGTCCTCGCGCACCCGACCGGCGTCGCCGAGCTCTACTACGGCAAGGCCCGCGGCCCCCGCATCGACCTCGCCACCGACTTCGTCGCGCGCACGCCGAACGCGAAGGAGCACGCCGCCTCCACCCGCATGTACGGGTACGTCGACGGCGACCTCCTCTGGGTGTGGGACCTCGCCGCGAACGGCGAGTCGCTCGCCTCGCACGCCTCGGCGCGCCTCTCGCGCATTGACTAGCGTCGCCTTCGCCTCGCTCCCCGGCGCCGTCGCCGGCGGCGAGCTCGCCGGCCCCCTCCACTACGGCGGCTTCCTCCGCGAGCAGCGCGAGCTCCTCCGCGGCCGCGCCGTCGTCGACCTCTCGGGCCTCGGCGTGCTCCGACTCGAGGGCGCCGACCGCCTGAGCTGGCTCGACTCGCTCACCTCGCAGCGCCTCCGCGCGCTCGCGCCGGGGGAGAGCGCCGAGACGCTGCTCCTCTCGCCCGAGGGCCGCATCGAGCACGCGATGGGCGTCCTGGCCGGCGAGTCCGAGGCATGGCTGCTCGTCGAGCCGGCCGCGGCCGAGCCGCTCCGCGCCTTCCTCGACCGGATGCGCTTCATGCTCGACGTCCGCGTCGCCGACGTCTCCGCCGAGCTGCGCCCGGTCGCGTGGCTCGCGGCCGAGGGCGACGAGGCGGACGGCATCCGCCCGCTCATGGGGGAGGCGCCCGTGTGGTCGGACCCCTGGGGCGACCCGCCTGAGTGGGGGACGAGCTACCGCGGGACGGCCGCGGACGGCCGGGTCGCCGCGTCGCCCGAGCCCTGGCCGCTGCGCATCGCCCTCCTCGACGCGGCCGAGCAGGCGCGCCTCGTCGAGCGCGTCAGGCTCGGGGAGCTCCGCGCCGCCGGCACGCTCGCGATCGAGGCCGCGCGGATCGCCGCCTGGCGCCCGCGCGCCGGCGCCGAGGTCGATGCCCGCGCCCTCCCGCACGAGCTCGACTGGCTCCGCAGCGCCGTCCACCTCGACAAGGGCTGCTACCGCGGCCAGGAGACCGTCGCGAAGGTCCACAACCTCGGCCGGCCCCCGCGCCGGCTCGCCTTCCTCCACCTCGACGGCTCGAGCGGCGAGCTGCCCGAGCCCGGCGCGCTCCTCCACGAGGCCGGCGCCGCGGCGGGCGCCGACGGCGAGCGACCGGTCGTCGGGCGGCTCACGTCCGTCGCGATGCACGTCGACGAGGGCCCCATCGGCCTCGCGCTCCTCAAGCGGGGCCTCGCCGTCGACACCGTCCTCGAGACGGCCGCCCCGGACGGCGGCGTCGTGACCGCGAGCCAGACGCCGATCGTCTCGCCGGAGGCAGGCCGCGCCGTCGAGGTGCCGCGTCTGCCCCGCCTCGGCCGCCGGAGCTGAGCGCCGTGGCGAGCGATCGCGGCAGGAGCCGGCTCCGCCCGAGCTTCGACCTCGCCGCGGCGAGCCTCCGCGTGCGCGACTCCCTGCCCGCGGTCGTCCAGATCTCGGTGGCGGCGCTCGCGGCCTTCGCGATCGCGCACTTCGGACTCGGCCACGAGATCCCCTTCCTCGCGGTGACCGTCTGCATCTCGAGCCTCTCGCTCGCGCGAGACGCCCGCCCCCGGCGCGTGCTCGACACGGCCCTCGGCATCACCTTCGGCGTGCTCCTCGCGAACCTCTCGCTCCACGTCTTCGGCCGCGGCCTCTGGCAGATGGTCGTCGTGCTCGCGACGGTGCTCCTGCTCGCCCGCTTCGTGCACCGCAGCCCCGGCTTCGCGATCTCGGCGGGCATCCAGGCCTCGCTCGTCCAGCTCATCCCGGTGGCGTCGGGCTCGGAGTGGACCCGGCCGGTCGACG
Source organism: Pseudoclavibacter triregionum (assembly GCA_910822395.1). GTDB lineage: Bacteria > Actinomycetota > Actinomycetes > Actinomycetales > Microbacteriaceae > Pseudoclavibacter > Pseudoclavibacter triregionum. Next base: position 356,328 of record OU365335.1, on the reverse strand, counting down.
CGGCGATCGGCGCGATCGTCGCGCTGCTCGCCGTCGCGCTCGTGCCGCGGGACGCCCGGCGCCTCGCGCGCGGCGACGAGCGGGCCCTCCTCGAGCGGCTCGAGCACGGCGTCGACGCGCTCGAGGACGCCCTCCGCGCCGGCGACCAGGACGAGGCGCTCACCGCGCTCGAGCTCCTGCGCGGCACGGAGCCGATCCTCGCCGACTGGGAGGTCTCGCTCGAGTCGGCGGCCGCGATCGCGCAGGTGTCGCCGATCCTGCGCGGCCACCGCGACGACATCGCGGCCCAGCGCGAGCGGCGGACGGGCCTCGACTACGCCGTCCGGAACGCGCGCGTGGTGGCTCGCCGCGTCTGGCAGCTGCTCGTCGACGGCCAGCCCCGCCCGGAGCTCGCGGACACCTTCGCCGAGATCGAGTTCGGGATCGCCGAGCTCCGCGCCTCGGTCGACGATCCGGCGATGCGGATGCGCGCGCGCCAGAGCCTCACGCTCGCGATCGTCCGCCTCGACCCGGAGTCGCCCTCGCTCGCGGCGGCGGACATCCAGGACCAGACGGTGTTCATGCAGTGCCGCCCGCTCGTCGTCGACCTCCTCACGGTTACCGGCCTCGAGGCCGAGGAGGCCCGCGCCTCGCTCCCCGACGCCGATTAGCGGCGGCGGTCGTCTCGAAACCACCGACCCCCGGCTACCCGACCCCCGGCTACCCGAGCCCCAGCGCCCCGTCGCGCGGCGCGACCGCGCTCCACGGCACGGTCACCTCGCCGAGGCGCCACCGGGTCGGGCCGTCGAGCACGGGCCATCCTTCGTCGCGCAGGCGCTCGACCGTCGCGAGGAAGCGCTGGCGGGCGCCGAAGGGCGCGCGCGGCGCCTCCTTGACCCAGGCGGCGTCGAGGGCCGCGATCCAGTCGTGGACGCGCTCGCCGGGCACGTTCCGGTGGATGAGCGCCTTCGGCAACCGCTCCGCCGCGATCGACGGCAGCTCGAGCGAGGGCAGGTGGAGCGAGATCGAGAGCGTCTCCGGGCCGTCGGGGGAGCAGCCGATCCAGCTCGAGACGCGGCCGATCTCCGAGCAGGTGCCCTCGACGAGGAGGCCCTCGGGGGCGAGCCGCCCGAGCATGAGCTCCCAGGCCGCGGGCACCTCCGCCTCGTCGTACTGCCGCAGCACGTTGAAGGCGCGGATGATCTGGGGCCGCGCGCCCCGTCCGAGCGCGGCCGGCAGCGGCGTCTCGAAGCCGCCGCGCGCGAAGCTCACGCGCTCGCGGACGAGCTCGGGCTTCGCGGCGAGCTGGGCGGACGCCGTGGCGAGGCGATCCGGGTCGATCTCGATGCCGACGACCCGCACGCCAGGCGCCTTCGGATGCAGCCTCTCGAAGAGCTCGAAGGCGGTCGCGCCCGAGGCCCCGAATCCGAGGTCGACGACGATCGGCTCCGGCACGGCGCGCAGGGCCGGGTGCGCGGCGATCCAGCGATCGACCCGGCGCAGCCGGTTGACGTTCGTCGTGCCGCGGGTGGGGCGTCCGACGGGCATGGCGAGATTCTCCCAGGCGGCCGACGGCGAGCGGGCCCGGCGACGCCGAGTTCACCCCCGCTCGATAGGATCCGGCCATGACTGACGCGATGACGCTCATCCTCGTCCGGCACGGCCAGAGCGAGTGGAACGAGAAGAACCTGTTCACGGGCTGGGTCGACGTGAACCTCACCGAGAAGGGCCGCTCGGAGGCCCAGCGCGCGGGCGAGCTCATCAAGGACGCGGGCCTGACGCCCGCCATCCTCTACACCTCGCTCCTCACGCGGGCGATCGACACCGCGCACCTCGCGCTCAAGGCCGCCGGCTTCGGCTGGATCGACGCGAAGCGCTCGTGGCGCCTCAACGAGCGCCACTACGGCGCGCTCCAGGGCAAGGACAAGACGCAGGTCCGCGACGAGTTCGGCGAGGACCAGTTCATGATCTGGCGCCGCTCGTACGACACCCCGCCGCCCGCCATCGACGACGCGAGCGAGTTCTCGCAGGTGAACGACCCGCGATACGCGGACGCCGACGTCGCCGAGATGCCGAAGACGGAGTGCCTCAAGGACGTCCTCGAGCGCCTCCTCCCGTACTGGGAGGGCGAGCTGCTCCCCGCGCTCGAGGAGCGCGGCACGGTCATGGTCGCCGCGCACGGCAACAGCCTCCGCGCGCTCGTGAAGCACCTCGAGGGCATCGGCGACGACGAGATCGCCTCGCTGAACATCCCCACGGGCATCCCGCTCGTCTACAGGATCGACCCGGCCACGAAGATGCCGGCCGGCAAGGGCGAGTACCTCGACCCCGAGGCCGCCGCCGCAGGCGCCGCCGCGGTCGCCGCGCAGGGCGCGAAGCACTAGGGTACGCCGACTGCTGCGCGAGCGGCCGGAGCTGGAAATCCTATTCACCGACGGGATCAGCCCGGATAGCTACTATCAAGGCCTCGTCGTGCTGTTCCTGCACCCCACGCACCAGGCCCTCGTCGACGAGTTGCGCGCCGAGCGTCGCAGCCAAGGGTGACGGGACCGAAAACGATCGGTTGCCTAGGGATCGGGCCGAAAGCGATCGGTTCTGGTGAGGGTTGCGCTGCGACGAGCTGCGGCACGGACACCCTTCGCGCCCCCGGGTCCCGGGCCGTTGTTATCCGCCGCGAATCAACCTGATCCCTCCCCGCACGTCAGGCGGAGGCGATCTGTTGAATGACTTGAATGGCGACGGCGACGACGAGAGCGTTGTAGAAGAAGCTCACGATGCTGTGCGTGAGGACCAGCCAGCGCATCCTCACCGTGGCCACTGACGCGTCCGACGTGGCGAACGAGGTGCCGATCGTGAACGCGAAATACAGGAAATCAGCCAGTCCAGGGTGCGCGGTCCGGGGGAACTCGAGCGCGGGTTGTTCGGGGTCCCGGTACTGCAAGCTCTCGTAGATCTGCGCGAACCCGGTGTGCAACAGATGCCAGGACACGATGATGCCAACTGCTGCGGCGACGCCTAGGAACACGGTCTCACCCCGGGGTGCCTCGACAGGCACCCGGATCGTGATCGCTAGAACCGCTGCGTTCACCCCCACCAGGCTCGCCATCAACGGCAACACCCACGACAACGTGTCCAGCGCCCCCGTCCGCCGCAGCCCCGTCCTACCGTGCAGACTCTGCCGCCAGACCAGGAGAGCCCCACCGATCAGATACGCGGCCGCAAGCGCTTCCCAGACGATCAAAACCCCCACATTCCCCGACAGCACATACCCGACCGCCACCACCACGGTCGCCACCTCAACCACGGTGACCGCATACGCACCCCACGGCTGTGCACCGCGCCCTCGGGACGGGTTTTCCGCCACAATGCCTCCTTCATGGTCCGGGGATCTCAACATCCTCACAGAAAAGCTTACCTTCCGGATGGTAACTTGCTTGTATGTCGACCGATGCACCGCGTTCCATCCTCGCTGCCGCCTTCACTCAGCTAGAGGAAGGCGGGTCGGTGTCGCTGGACTCCGTGGCACGCGCGGTCGGACTCACCAAGCCCGGGGTGATGTATCACTTCCCCACCAAAGAGGCGCTCCTGCTGGCTTTGGTCGACTCGGTCCTGGACCGGTGGGAGGCTGAGCTCACCACACGGCTCGGCGTACCCCCGTCCCACGCGGGTGCGCGTGAACGGGTCTCCGCGTACCTGGACTGGTCCTTGTCCGGGCAGTTCAGCGAGACCGATCTGGTTGCGATGAGTGACCCGAAACTGCGCCGCACCCTCACCCGCCGATGGGCGGAACGCCTCACCCCTGTGCGTCAGGATGGGGTGAGACACCAGCACTGCTGACCTTCGCACTGCACGGGGCGAGAACGGACCAATACTGAGATGACGATGACGGTTGCTGACGTCGGCACCGATGATGGGGCTATGGCTCCTCGTGCTGACCGGCCCAAGAGGCGGACGTTCACCGCCGAGTTCAAAGCGGCGATCCTGGCCGAGTACGACGCCGCGGACCGCTCTGGGCGTGGGGAGATCCTGCGCCGGGAGGGCCTGTACACCTCCCACATCATCGAGTGGCGCAAGGCCGCGGCCGCCGGCTCGCTGTCCGGGCTGGGCAGCAAGCCGCGGGACCGGCGCGAGCGGGAGCTGCAGGCGCTACGGGCCCGGGCGGAGAAGGCCGAGGCCGAGCTGGCCAAGACCAGGGCGGCGCTGGACCTGATGGGAAAAGCACACGCGCTCTTGGAGACGCTCTCCGAGAGCGCGGACAAGCCGCCGCGGTCGCCGCGGTGATCAACCCGGCCGTCGACGGGCTGGCCGAGCACGTCGGCACCGCGGCTGCGTGCGCGCTGCTGGGTCGCTCCCGCGCCAGTCACTACCGGGCCAAGAACCCGCCACCGCCACGTCCACGGACACCGCGGCCGGCACCGGCGAACAAGCTGTCCGCCGCCGAGCGGGCCCACGTGCTGGCCGTGTTGACCAGCCAGCGGTTCGCGGACAAGTCGGTCGCCCAGGTCTGGGCCACGCTGCTGGACGAGGGCACCTACCTGTGCTCGATGTCCACGATGCACCGGATCCTGCGCGAGCACGACATGGCCGGGGAACGGCGCCGGCAGGCGAGCCACCCGCCCCGGACCCGGCCCGAGCTCGTCGCGACGGCGCCGGGGCAGGTGTGGAGTTGGGACATCACAAAGCTCAAGGGGCCGGAGCGGGGCGTGTACTACGACCTGTACGTCGTGCTCGACATCTTCTCCAGGTTCGTCGTGGGCTGGACCATCGCGGCCCGCGAGGACGCCGAGATCGCCAAGAACCTGCTCGAGCACGCCATGGGCATCCATGGCGTGCCGGAGGCGATCCACGCCGACCGCGGGACCTCGATGACCTCCAAACCGGTCGCTCAGCTGCTCGTCGACCTCGGGGTGGCCAGGTCGCACTCCCGCCCGCACGTGTCGAACGACAACCCTTACAGCGAGGCGGCGTTCAAGACGCTGAAGTACGCCCCGGTCTTCCCCGAGCGCTTCGGGTCCCTGGCCGACGCCGGCGCGTTCGCCGAGCAGTTCTTCGCCTACTACAACCACGAGCACCGCCACTGCGGGATCGGGCTGCACACCCCCGCCAGCGTCCACTTCGGCACCGCCGGGCAGGTCCGCGCCCAGCGCCAGGCCACCCTGGACGCGGCCTACGCCGCCCGTCCCGAGCGCTTCGGCCACCGCCGACCCCAGGCGCCCAAGCTGCCCGAGGCCGCCTGGATCAACCAGCACTCACAGGAGGCCCTCATACAGACCGCCTGACGGAATCTGTCTCACCCGCCTTGACACTTTCCGCACCCCCTGGCTCGCGCTCCCCGCCGACCTCACCCCGGACGTCCGAGCGCGACTGATCGCGGTGCGACTCCTCGCTGACGGCGGATGGCTCGCCGACGCCACCGAATTCTTCCCCCCCACCGCTGACGAACGCGCCCGCGTTCGCCGGCTCGCCCTCGACCTGTTGAAGGACTGACCCATGAAGAAATGGCTCCTGCTCGCCGGAGCGATCGTGAGCGAGGTCACCGCCTCCCTCGCCCTCCAAGCCGCCCAAGATCACCCCGCCTGGTACATCGTCGTCGGCGTCGGCTACGTGACCGCGTTCAGCCTGCTCGGCCTCGTCCTCCGTCAAGGAATGGCGCTCGGTGTCGCCTACGGCATCTGGGGAGCGATGGGTGTCGCACTCACCGCAGTGTTCGCGGCAATCATCTTCGGCCAACCCCTCACCCTGATCATGATCATCGGACTGGTTCTCATCGTCGGCGGCGTTCTCACCGTCGAGATGGGCTCTCAAGCCGCGATCCGCAGACGAGAGGCGAGCGCCTGATGGTCTGGCTGTTCCTCGTCCTCGCGATCATCCTCGAGGTCGCCGCCGCCCTTTCCCTCCGGGTTGCGACCAACGGGAAGAAGTGGTTCTTCCTCGCCGTCGTCGTCGGCTACCTCGGGGCGTTCTTCTTCCTCGCCCAAGTCCTCGCCCTCGGGCTCGGCATCGGTGTTGCCTACGGCATCTGGGCTGCATCCGGCGTCGCCCTCACCGCCGTAGCCAGCAAATTCCTGTTCAAGGAGCCCTTCACCTGGGTGATGGCCGCCGGCATCGCCCTCATCATCGGCGGCGTTCTCCTGGTCGAACTCGGTGCCGCCCACTAGGGCGTGTTGCTGAACATGTCGTTGAGCCAGTGGAGCGTGGCGGCGAGTGTGATGGCCGCGGCGTAGCTGCGTGCCGTCTTGCAGGTACGCATGGCGATGCCGCGCCATTGCTTGAGCCTGGCGAAGCAGCGCTCGACGACGTTCCGGCGCCGGTAGGCGGCCTGGTCGAACCCGGCCGGCCGGCCTCCCGCTGAGCCGAGCCGGCGGCGGTTCCGGATCTGATCGCGCCGGTCGGGAATGGTCGCCTTGATGCCGCGGGCCGCGAGCCAGGCCCGGTTCGCGCGAGACGGGTAGCCCTTGTCCGCCAGGACCCGGTCGGGCCGGGTGCGCGGCCGGCCCGGACCCTGGCGGGGGACCCGGATCTGGTCGAGGACCTCGGGCAGCAGCTTCGTGTCGGCGACCTGCCCGCCGGTGAGCACGAACCCCAGGACGCGGCCCTTCCCGTCGGAGACCGCGTGGATCTTGCAGCTCAGCCCGCCCCGGGAGCGCCCGATCGCGTGATCGGCCGGCTCAGGGCCGCGATTCTTGTAGTTCGACGGGCCCCCCTGTGTGGCGGGGCAGGGTGGCGGCATGCTGGTGGGCGCGCACGATCGTCGAATCGATCGAGCACACCCAGTCGAGCTCGCCCCGCGCGTCAGCCAGCTGCTGGACGCGCTCGAGCACGCGCGCCCACATGCCCGCCTTCGCCCACCGGTCGAAGTTCTTGTAGATCGTGTTCCAGTTCCCGAACCGCTCCGGGAGATCCCGCCATGGAGAGCCCGTCCGGAACTTCCACGCGGTCGCCTCCACGACCAGCCGCCGATCCACCGGAGGCCGACCCGTCCCCTTCGGCGCAGGGAAGCACGGCCCGATCAGCTCCCAGACGTCATCTGTGATCACGTCTCGCTCACGCATGAGCAAAGGGTGCCCCGCCCGTGGCGGGAAACCCATTAGCAACACACCCTAGCGGCCGCCGACGCCACGACGAGGGCCCCGGACCGATCGGTCCGGGGCCCTCGTCGTTCAGCGCTGCGTCGGCTACGCCTGCTGCTCGGCCTCGTCGGTCGTCCAGGCACCGCTCGTGAGGTACTGGATCTTCTTCGCGATCGAGACGGCGTGGTCGGCGAAGCGCTCGTGGTAGCGGCTCGCGAGGGTCGCGTCGACGACCTGGACGGCCTCGGCCTGGAGGTCGGCGGCGAGGAGGCCGTCGAAGATCGACTTGTGGAGCGCGTCGATGGCGTCGTCCGCGGCCTTGATCTCGGCGACGGTGGCCTCATCCTGCGACTTGATGAGGTCGACGAGCTTGCCTGCGATGGCGACGTCGTGGCGGCCCATCTCGATGAGCGCCTCGCGGAGGTTCGCCGGGCCGACCTGCTCGGGGAAGCGGAGGCGGGCGAGCTGGGCGATGTGCGCGGCGAGGTCGCCCATGCGCTCGAGCGAGGCCGAGATGCGGAGGGCGGCGACGACGACGCGGAGGTCGCGGGCGACGGGCGCCTGGCGGGCGAGCATCTCGATGGCGAGCTCGTCGAGCTGGTTGGCGCGGGCGTCGATCTTCTCGTCGTCGGCCATGACCGACTCGGCGAGGTTCACGTCGCTCGTCTCGAACGCCTTCGTGGCTCGCTCGACGGACTCGCGGACGAGGCCCGCGATGTCGACGAGGCCCTGCTCGATCTCGGCGAGCTCCTGCTGGAAGACAACGCGCATGTGTTCTGATCCTTCAATCTGCCGCGCGGCGCGGCCGGGGGATGTGCTTGGGCGCTCGCGTCGGCGCGCGAGCGCACGTTCACCGTATCCGGCGCACATGACCGCGAGGTGTACGCCCCATGTCGAGACCGGGCATCCGCCGCGCCGCTAGGCTGGCGCCATGGAGTCGTCAGTCGCGATCGTCGCGGCCATCGCCCTCGGATTCGTCCTCGGAGGCGGCTTCGCGTGGCTGCTCGTCATCTCCGCTCGCCGGCGCGAGCGCATGCGGGCGCTCACCCACCCGCAGCTGCCGGACGGCTTCGAGCACCTCCTCGACGCCCTCGACACGCTCGTCATCGTCGCGGACCCCTCGCACAACGTCATCCAGGCCTCGCCCGGCGTCGCCTCGAAGGGCCTCGTCAAGGTCGGCAACCGCCTCATCGAGCCGATCGGGCGCCTCGGCGACCGCGCCCGGCGGGAGGGCGGCGCCGTCACGGAGGACCTCGAGGTCCCGCGCGGCCCCTACGGCAGCGCCTCGCTCCACTTCCGCGTGCGCGCGGCGCCGCTCGGCGTCCGCTTCATCCTCATCCTCGCCGAGGACCGCTCGGAGGCCCTCCGCGTCGAGTCCGTCCGCCGCGACTTCGTCGCGAATGTGAGCCACGAGCTCAAGACCCCGATCGGCGCCGTCCTCCTCCTCTCGGAGGCGCTCGGCGAGGCGGCCGACGACCCCGAGCAGGTGCGCTTCTTCGCCGACCGGCTCCAGATCGAGGGCCAGCGCCTCTCGCGCCTCACGCGCGAGATCATCGACCTCTCGCGCCTGCAGTCGACCGACACGATGACGGACGCGGAGCCCGTGCACATCCAGGACGTGCTCGCCCTCGCCGCCGACCAGAGCCGGGTGGCGGCCGAGGCGAAGGGCATCCGCCTCGTCATCGGCCCCGACTGCGGCGCGGACGTGGTCGGCAACCACGAGCTCCTCCTGCAGTGCTTCCACAACCTCGTCGCGAACGCGGTGCAGTACTCGCCGAGCAACTCCCGCGTCGGCGTCGGCGCGCGGATCGTCGGCGACACGGTCGAGGTCGCCGTGAGCGACCAGGGCATCGGCATCTCGCAGCACGACCAGTCGCGCATCTTCGAGCGCTTCTTCCGCGTCGACCAGGCGCGCTCGCGGAACACCGGCGGCACGGGCCTCGGCCTCAGCATCGTGCGGCACGTCGTCGAGAACCACGGCGGCGACATCCGCGTGTGGTCGCGCATGGGGAAGGGATCGACGTTCACGGTGCGCATCCCGCTCGCGAGCGAGGCGATCTCGGCCGGCGGCCGGCCCCTCGCGCAGGGCGCGCACGCGGGCGGCGACCACCTCGAGCAGCGCTAGCGGAAGCCCGGCCGCACCCCTCCTCCTGCCGACCGCACCCCGCTTCACCGGGAGTTTCCCTGACGTATGCACAATGGTGGGGTGACTCGCATCCTGCTCGTCGAAGACGAGGCCTCGCTCCACGAACCGCTCAGCTTCCTCCTGCGGAGGGAGGGGTACGAGATCGCCGTCGCCGAGACCGGCACGGACGCGCTCGACCTCTTCGACCGCGAGGGCGCGGACCTCGTGCTGCTCGATCTCATGCTCCCCGGCATCCCGGGCACCGAGGTCTGCCGGCAGCTGCGCATGACCTCGATGGTCCCCATCATCATGCTCACCGCGAAGGACTCCGAGGTCGACATCGTCGTCGGCCTCGAGCTCGGCGCGGACGACTACGTCACGAAGCCCTACTCGACGCGCGAGCTCCTCGCCCGCATCCGCGCCGTCCTCCGCCGCAACGCGACGGCCGAGGAGGAGGAGGACGACGGCATCATCGAGGTCGGCGACATCCGCATGGACGTCGAGCGCCACACGGTGTCCGTCCGCGGCGAGGTCACGCCCATGCCGCTCAAGGAGTTCGAGCTCCTCGAGTACCTCATGCGGAACTCCGGCCGCGTCCTCACCCGTGGCCAGCTCATCGACCGCGTCTGGGGGCCGGACTACTACGGCGACACGAAGACGCTCGACGTGCACATCAAGCGCATCCGCTCGCGCATCGAGGAGACGCCGTCCTCGCCGAAGCTGCTCGTCACCGTGCGCGGCCTCGGCTACCGCTTCGAGGCGTAGCGCGCGGCGCCGGGGTCGCGTGCCGGCGCCGGACCTACGACGAAGGGCCCCGATCGCTCGGGGCCCTTCGTCATCTGGTCTGCGGATCGCTACGGCTGCGGCGTCTCCGTGGCCTGCTCCGTCGCGCCGGGCGTCGCGCCCGCGGTCGTCGAGGGGAGCGAGGTGGGGCTCGCGGCGCCCGTGGGGGCGATCGTCGAGTACTCCTTGAGCGTGCCGTCGAGGACCGGGACCTCGATCGAGGCGGAGGAGCCGGTCGACGGGGTGAAGGTGAGCTCGAGCATGGTGCCGGGGGTGAGCTTCGAGCCCTGCACCGGGACCGACTCGCCCTCTCCGAAGCTGAGCTGGACGAGGTCCTGGCCCGCCGGGATCTGGATCGTGATGGGGGAGATGCCCTCGCCCGTGATCTTCAGCGTGCCCTGCTCCTTGCCCGGGTTCACGACGGCGCCGACGAGCTGGCCGGTCGAGCCGCCCGCGGGCGAGGCCGTCTCGGTGGGGACGACGATCATGAGGTTGCGCAGCGAGAGGCCGCCGGCCTCGAGGTTCACGCCGTCGCTCGCGGCGTACCACTCGGTGGTGCGCTGGGGGGAGATGTAGTTGCACGCCGTGAGGCCGCACCCGAGGGCGGCGGCGAGCGCGAGGGAAACGACGGCGCGGGACTTCACGGCGGGTGCCTCCTGGAGAAGGTGATGCGGGCGGTTCCCACTGTAGCGGCGGGCGGGCCCAGGTCCGGTTCAGCCTAGCGGATCTCGGGGGCCTCCCGAGGCGGCGGCGAACCTTACCACTGGACCATCGTGGTAGGCTGTTGCCCGAAAGGGGTCCGTATCTATGCAGTTTGAGGTCGGGGAGACGGTCGTCTATCCCCATCACGGCGCGGCCACCATCGCCGAGGTCAAGACTCGGAAGATCAAGGGCGAAGAGAAGCTGTTCCTCAAGCTCAACGTCGCCCAGGGCGATCTCGTCATCGAGGTCCCCGCGGAGAACGTCGACCTCGTCGGCGTCCGCGACGTGATCGGGCAGGAGGGGCTCGACAAGGTATTCGAGGTGCTCCGCGCGCCGATCACCGAGGAGCCCACGAACTGGTCCCGCCGCTACAAGTCCAACCTGGAGAAGCTCGCCTCGGGCGACGTCATCAAGGTCTCGGAGGTCGTTCGCGACCTCTGGCGCCGCGACCAGGACCGCGGCCTCTCGGCCGGCGAGAAGCGCATGCTCGCGAAGGCTCGCCAGATCCTCGTCTCCGAGCTCGCCCTCGCTGAGAAGACCGACGAGGAGCGCGCGGGGCAGGTCCTCGACGAGGTCCTCGCCTCCTAGGGCGTCTTGTCAAAGGGTGTCCCGCCTGCGGCGGGGCACCCTTTCGGTATGAGCGATCGGGACATGATCACGGACGAGGTGTGGGAGCTGATCGGGCCGTGCTTCCCCGCGCCGAAGGCGACGGGAAGGCCGCCGATGGATCGGCGGCTGGTCGCGGAAGCGGTCGCGTGGAAGTTCCGGACCGGGTCGCCGTGGCGGGACGTGCCGGAGCGGTTCGGGAACTGGAACACGATCTACCGCCACTTCGACCGGTGGGCCAAAGCGGGCGTGTGGGCGTGCGCGCTCGAGCGCGCCCAGCAGGCCGCCGATCGGGCCGGGGAGCTGGACTGGGTGTGCTCGATCGACTCGACGATCGTGCGCGCCCACCAGCACGCCGCGACCCTTCCCCGCCACACAGGGGGCCCTCTCGAACTCCAAGAATCTCGGGCCTGAACCGGCCGATCACGCGATCGGCCGCTCCCGAGGCGGCCTGAGCTGCAAGATCCACGCCGTCTCGGACGGGAAGGGCCGCCTGCTCGCGTTCGTCCTCACCGGCGGCCAGGCCGCCGACACGAGCCTGCTCCCGGAGGTCCTGGACCAGATCCGGGTTCCCCGGACAGGCCCTGGCCGGCCCCGCACCCGCCCGGACCGGGTGCTCGCGGACAAGGGCTATCCCTCCCGCGCGAACCGGGCCCGGCTCGCCGCCCGCGGCATCAAGGCCACCATCCCCGACCGGCGCGACCAGGCCGAGCGCCGGCGCCGACGCGGCTCAGCCGGCGGACGCCCGCCCGCCTTCGACCCTGACGCCTACCGGGGGCGCAACGTGATCGAGCGGTGCTTCGCCAAGCTCAGGCAATGGCGCGGCATCGCGATACGCACCTGCAAGACCGCCGCAGCTACGCCGCCGCCATCACGCTCGCCGCCACCCTCCACTGGCTCACCAGCAAAGTTTGACAACACGCCCTAGCCCGCTCCGGCGCCGCGGACGGAGCGTCGGTGCGCTGGTCGCGGCCTCGCTGAGCGCCAGCCTGCTCGTCGGGTGCGTCCCGCGCAGCGGTCCGGAGCCTGGTGCGGTCGAACTCACGACCTCGGGGGACATCATCGACGCGATCGACGCCGAGTGCGCGGCGCACGCCGAGGGCGGGCGCGGTGATCTCAGGGATGCGATCCCCGGCGAGTGGGAGCGGATCACCGTCGGCGTCTACGGCGCGGAGTACGACGAGATTGCCCGTCAGTCCGGCGTGCGCTTCGAGCGGCATCTGGCCGGCAGTCAGACGACGGGCGGGATCGTGGTCGTCGTCCGCGACGGGCAGCTCGGGGAGGCGTACATGTCCGAGCGGCTCCCCGTCCAGGTGCAGCGCGACGGGACCGTGGCGTCCGGGCGCGAGGGCGTCGTGACGGTCGAGTGGCCGGGCGCCTTCACCGCGCGCGGCGCGTCCTGCGAGTTCGCGGCTTCCTAGCGCGAGCCCCGCGGGGTGTGAGGGGGCGCCGAATGGGCTTTCGGCGCCCAGCTTGGCGGCTGGCGTCCCTGCTCGGACACGGGAGGAGCCGTTCCGGGACAGACCCCGAACGTGGTCAGCTGATCTCCCCGGCATCGACGCGCGGGTGATGCGCGCCGAGACTCCAGCATGTGGCAACTCACGCGGTGCTCCGGTGGGGTGGGGCGGAGCCGGGCGCGGACGGGTCCGCGAGGTCGAGCGCTTGGGCGAGCTCGCGGGCGCTGAGGCCGCGCGTGCTCGCCGCGAGCTGGCCGGCCACAGCCGGCGCCTCGACGCCCTCGAGCGCCGCGAGCTTCCGGGCAGACGGCAGTACGCGGCGAGCGCGGCCCGCGGCGGCTCCGGCGGCGCTCCCGCGGCGCCTCTGGCCCCGGCTCCGGCGCCGTTCGCCAGCGGACTCGCTATGGACATCAGCTCCATCATCCAAGACGCGTTCTTCCCGGACCCGGTCGAGCAGCGGCCCCGGGCGGAGCCGCTGCCGCTCGACCAGCGTCCCGATCTCGCCGACATCCAGGAGCGGTACCAGGTCAAGGAGGATGTCATGGTCACCGTCACCGTCGACGACCGGGAGCAGCAGCTTCCACTCTCCGAGGCGATCGACCTCGCGAAGCAGAAGGCGCTCGGCAACGAGGGCCGGATCCGTGAGATCAAGGCCCTGGCGGACGAGATCGGCAGAGGGGAGGGCGAGACGGACGGCCACGGCGACGCCCTGCGCCACACGTACCTCAATGCGCTGCTCGCCTCCGAGCTCGGCCAGCAGACGGCCTATGACATGGGCACCTCGCACGAGCAGAAGACCGACAACGAGGCGCGCGCCGAGGCCATGGACCTTTACAACAACGAGGTCGGCCGCGCCATCGCCGCCGCACATCCCAATGCATCGCGCGAGGAGCTCCGAGGCCTTGTCGAGCAGGCGGCGCGCAACGGCGAGCTCATCGTCGTCGGGCCCGACGGCAACCTCGCGTGGAGCGATCAGGTCGCGCCCGGGCAGACTGGGAGCACCTACGACCAGCCCCAGGACGACCCGGCCGGCACGAATCCCGGTACGGTGGGAGAGGGGAGGCCGGGGCCCAACCCGTACGCCCTGTGACGCCGACCCGAGAGGAGCCCGCGATGACGAGTGCCGACCGACGCCTCGACCCTGCGGCGGCCGCACGCCGCGCGCTCGCGGCGGCCGCGTGCCTCGTCGTCGCGCTGAGCGGATGCTCCGTGCGGGACGGCGGCATCGTCATCGGCGAGGATTCCCCTCCGGGGACGCTCATCGTGCAGGACGCGCCCGAGGTCATCTCCTCGGTGAGCGCGCGCTGCCACGCCGGGGCAGACGGCACGTCGGGGGACCTGGCCGGCGTGTTCGAGCAGGAATGGAGCCGGATCACGATCGCGAGCTCGCGGACGACATACCGGGACATCGCCGCCGAGACGGGCGCGGCCTTCAACGAGCGGCTGCTCGACAGCTCGCCGAGCATCGGCGCGATCGTCCTGCAGCACGACGGTCGCGCGGTGGCGGCCTACGAGACCGAGGACCTGCCCTTCGACCTCGACGCGGGCCCGGAGATGGTGTCGCTGGACGCGCCGGGCGCCTTCACGCGCGAGCGCGGCTTCTGCGTGGTCGACGGCTGATGGATCCTCGTCGGAGCTGGCGAGGACGGTCGGCGCCCCGGGCGCGCTAGGACGTGTTGCGAAAGGGTGTCCCGCGGTGGGCGGGGCGCCCTTTCGCAACACGCCCTAGGGGCACGGCCTCGCTAGCCTGGCTCGCGTGAGCGAGCAGCAGAGCATCGGCCCGTCGGCCACCGGCATCGTCCTCGTCGCCGCGGGCAGCGGCACGCGCCTCGGCGCACGCCTTCCCAAGGCCTTCGTCGAGCTGGAGGGCGCGACGATCCTCGAGCGCTCCCTCGCCGCCTTCCGCGGTCTGCCGGGCGCCGTCGAGCTCGTCCTCGTCGTGCCGGCGGATCGCGTCGAGGAGGCGGGCGAGATCGCCGAGCGCGCCCTCGCCGGCAGCGGCGTCGAGGTCTCGTGCGCCGTCGGCGGCGAGACCCGCCAGGCCTCGGTCGGCGCCGGGATCGCCGCGCTCTCGGACCGCTGCGACGTCATCCTCGTCCACGACGCGGCCCGCTGCCTCGCCTCGAGCACGCTCGTCGAGCGGGTCGCGGGCGCGGTCCGCGCGACGGGGAAGGGGATCATCCCGGCCCTGCCCGTCGTCGACACCGTGAAGCGCGTCGGGCCGGAGTCGGGCGGCGCCGAGCCGATCCTCGAGACCGTCGACCGCTCGGAGCTGCGCGCCGTGCAGACCCCGCAGGGCTTCCCGGCCGCGCTGCTGCGCGCCGCCTACGCGGACCCGGCCGCCGATCACACCGACGACGCCGCGCTCGTGGCCTCCCTCGGCGGCGAGGTCGCGACGATCCCGGGCGAGGACGCCGCCTTCAAGGTGACCCGCCCCGCCGATCTCGAGCGCGCCGCCGACGCGATCGCCCGCGCCGAGGGGTCAGGGGAGCAGAGAGCAGGGGAGCAGAGCCGGAGGGCCGCCGCCGCGCCCCTCGTCGGCATCGGCGTCGACGTCCACGCCTTCGACCCCTCGTGCGAGCTCTGGCTCGCGGGCCTGCACTGGCCCGGCGAGGTCGGCCTCTCCGGCCACTCGGACGGCGACGCCGTCTCGCACGCGATCTGCGACGCGCTCCTCTCGGCCGCCGGCCTCGGCGACATCGGCGGGATGTTCGGCACGGACGATCCCGAGCTCGAGGGCGCCCACGGCGAGGTGTTCCTCCGCCGCACGCGCGAGCGGCTCGAGGCGAACGGCTTCGCGATCGGCAACGTCGCCGTGCAGCTCGTGAGCCAGAAGCCCCGCTTCGCGCCCCGCCGCGAGGAGGCGAACGCCGTGCTCTCCGAGATCGTCGGCGCCCCCGTGCGCTGCTCGGCGACGACGAGCGACCGCCTCGGCTTCACCGGGCGCGAGGAGGGCGTCCTCGCCTACGCCGTCGCCGTCGTGACGCGGAATGCCGAGCTTCGTCGCCCGTCGTCATGTGACGCCGCGGGCCGGGCCGACCGCGGCCCCGCTCGTAGACTGGCGCGGTGACCGAGACCCGCACCGCCACGCAGCGCCTCTACGACTCCAAGGCCCAGGCCCTCCGCGACTTCGAGCCGCTCCGGCCGGGCGAGGTCTCGATGTACGTGTGCGGGCCGACGGTGCAGTCGGCGCCGCACATCGGCCACCTGCGATCCGCCCTCGTCTACGACCAGGTGCGCCGCTGGTTCGAATATCGGGGCCTCCGCGTGACGCTCGTCCGGAACGTCACCGACATCGACGACAAGACGCTCGCGAACGCGACCCCCGAGGAGCCGTGGTGGGCGCTCGCGTACCGCGTCGAGGGCCTCTTCACGCGCGCCTACGACGCCCTCGGCATCCGCCGTCCCACCTACGAGCCGCGCGCGACCGCCTCGATCATGGAGATGCAGGCGATCATCGCGACGCTCATCGAGCGCGGCCACGCCTACGCCGCCGACGACGGCTCGGGCGACGTGTACTTCGACGCCGCGAGCTGGGCCGACTACGGCGAGCTCACGAACCAGCGCCCGGACGACATGGAGGCCGCCCCCGACGGCCCCGCGCGCGCGAAGCGCAGCCCCCAGGACTTCGCCCTCTGGAAGGGCCGCAAGGACTCCGAGCCCGAGGACGCCTCCTGGCCCTCGCCGTGGGGCCCCGGCCGCCCCGGCTGGCACATCGAGTGCTCCGCGATGTCGACGAAGTACCTCGGCACGGAGTTCGACATCCACGGCGGCGGCCGCGACCTCCGCTTCCCGCACCACGAGAACGAGCTCGCCCAGTCGCGCGCGGCCGGCCACGGCTTCGCGAGCTACTGGATGCACAACGGCCTCATCGCCTACGGCGGCCAGAAGATGTCGAAGTCGATCGGCAACGTCGTCTCGGGGCTCGACCTGCTCGAGCTCGGCCGGCCCATCGTCATCCGCTACTTCCTCGGCGGCGCGCACTACCGCTCGACGATCGACTTCTCGACCGAGGCGCTCGCCGAGGCCGAGGCGGCGTTCTCGCGCATCGAGGGCTTCCTCGAGCGCTCGGCGCGGCTCGCGGAGATCGACGGCGGCGAGACGGATGGCGGGCAGGCGGCGGCCGATGCGCCCGAGTCCCGAGTCACCGAGGCCTTCGAGGCCGCCATGCTCGACGACTTCGGCGTGCCGCAGGCGCTCGCGGCGATCCACGAGGAGGTCACGCGCGGCAACCAGGCCATCGACCGCGGCGACGCGGCCGAGGCCGTCGCGCGCCGGGCCTCCGTGAAGACCATGCTCGATGTCCTCGGCATCGACCCCGAGGCGCCCGAGTGGGCGGCCGCCGGAGCGGGCGACAAGGTCGCCGAGGCCGAGCACGGCGCCCTCGACGCGCTCGTGCAGGCGCTCGTCGCCGAGCGGGCCGAGGCCCGCGCCGCGAAGGACTTCGCGCGGGCGGACGCCATCCGCGACCAGCTCGCCGCCGCCGGCGTCGCCGTCGAGGACACGCCCCAGGGCCCCCGCTGGTCGGTCGCGCCGTAGACTCGGGGATTCTGCCCCCACGCCCCGGCAAACCCGGGATGATGGAGGCGCCACGATCACGAGCGAGGAGCCGCACGCATGAGCGCACCCAAGAAGAAGGGCCCTCTCAAGGGCACCGGCGGGCACGGGCGCAAGGCCCTCGAGGGCAAGGGCCCGACGCCCAAGGCCGAGGACCGCTCCTGGCACGTCGCCGGCAAGCGCAAGGCCGCGCGCGAGCGCCTCGCCGCCGCCGGCGGCGGCAAGGGCGCCCAGAAGCTCCAGCGACCCGGGGAGCGCGCCGGGCAGCGCGACGGCGGCGCCCCCCGCCGGCGTCCCACGGGCGACGAGACCGAGCTCGTCACCGGCCGCAACTCCGTGCTCGAGGCGCTCCGCGCCCGCATCCCCGCGACGGCCCTCTACCTCGCCATGCGCACCGAGCAGGACGAGCGCATGAAGGAGATCCTCGAGATCGCCATGAAGCGCGGCATCCCGCTCATGGAGGTCATGCGCCCCGAGCTCGACCGCATGGCCGGCCGCGACGCGGTCCACCAGGGCGTCATGCTCAAGGTGCCGCCGTACCAGTACAAGGACCCGCTCGACCTCCTCGACGCCTCCCTCAAGCAGGGCTCGCAGCCGCTCTTCGTCGCCCTCGACGGCATCACCGACCCGCGCAACCTCGGCGCGATCATCCGCTCGGTCGCGGCGTTCGGCGGCGACGGCGTCATCGTGCCCTCGCGCCGCGCGGCGGGCGTCACCGCCTCGGCGTGGAAGACCTCGGCGGGCGCCGCTTCGCGCCTCCCGGTCGCGATGGCCGCGAACCTCACGCAGACGATCAAGGCGTTCAAGCAGGCGGGCGTCTTCGTCATCGGCCTCGACGGCGACGGCGACACCTCGCTGCCGGGCCTCGAGCTCGCGACCTCGCCGCTGCTCGTCGTCGTGGGCTCCGAGGGCAAGGGGCTCTCGCGCCTCGTCACCGAGCACTGCGACGCGGTCGTGTCGATCCCGATCGACGGCGCCACCGAGTCGCTCAACGCGGGCATCGCCGCCTCGATCACGATGTACGAGATCGCGAAGCTCCGCGCCGAGGCCGCCTCGAAGTAGGCTGGCACTCCGCCGCGGCGACGCGGCTGGCCGGCTTAGCTCAGCGGTAGAGCAGCGCTCTTGTAAAGCGAAGGTCGCGAGTTCGATCCTCGCAGCCGGCTCCGGGCCCCCGACGGCCCCTCGAAGGGACATCCCATGCGCACGCTCCTCAACGTCATCTGGCTGCTCCTCGGGGGCGTGTGGCTGTGGGCCGGCTACGTGCTCGCGGGCATCCTCGCCTGCCTGCTCATCGTCACGATCCCGGCGGGCGTCGCCTCGTTCCGGATGGCGAAGTACGTCATCTGGCCGTTCGGCAAGGCCGTCGTCGAGCGCCCGGGCGCGGGCGGGCTCTCCGTCGTCGCGAACGTCGTGTGGTTCCTCATCGCCGGATGGTGGCTCGCCCTCGCCCACATCTCGACGGCGCTCACGCAGGCCATCACGATCGTCGGCCTGCTCAACGCGGTCGTGAGCCTCAAGATGATCCCGGTCTCGTGCTTCCCCTTCGGGAAGGACATCGTCGACCGCGACCGCCTCATGCCGGGGCAGCGGCCGCTCCACTCGCTCTGATCGTCGGCCGCGCCGAGCCTGGGACGCCTACTCCGCCGGCTCGAACGCGAGCGCGAGCGAGTTCATGCAGTAGCGGTCGCCCGTCGGCGTGCCGTAGCCGTCCGGGAAGACATGCCCGAGGTGCGAGCCGCACGCGGCGCAGCGCACCTCGGTGCGGACCATCCCGAGGGAGCGGTCCTCGACGAGCTCGACCGCCTCGGGGCGGACGGCCTCGTAGAAGGAGGGCCAGCCGCAGCCGGAGTCGAACTTCGTGCCGGCCTTGAAGAGCTCGGCGTGGCACGCGCCGCAGCGGTAGAGCCCGTCGCGCTCCTCGCCGAGCAGCTCGCCCGTGAAGGCCCGCTCGGTCGCGGCCTGCCGCAGCACGGCGTAGGCGTCGGGGGAGAGGGCCTCGCGCCACCCCGCGTCGCTGCGCTCGATCTCGTACGCCATGTCGGCTCCCTCCTCGCGGGCGCTGCCGGATGCCTCCCCGCGGATGCGTCGAGCGTACGCGCGCCCTCCCGGGAGCGGGCCCGACCCGGGGATACGCTGACGCGGATCGGACCAGATCATATCAGGTCAGTATCGCGGACGGGAGGCGACGAGATGGCGGAGGCTGCCCGCGCGCGCGACGACTCGCGCGGCGCGGCGCTCGACGAGCTCGAGCTCGCCGTGCTCGCCCTCGAGGCCGCGCATCCGCGCCATTCCGCCCGCAAAGACGAGGTCATCCGGCGCGAGCTGGGCCTCACCGCCACGCGCTACTACCGAATCCTCGGTACCCTCGTCGAGACGCCCGCGGCGCTCGAGCACGATCCCGTGCTCGTCTCACGCCTGCGTCGCATCCAGCAGACCCGCGCCGAGCAGCGCGCGGCGCGCCGGGCCATCCGGCAGGCCGGCGCCCGGGCGACCCGAGAGAAGATCCGGTAAGACGTGACGAACTACCCGAAGGATCGCTTCGACGATCTCCCCGTCGACCTCGATCGCCGCGGCGCCCACCGCGCCCCGCGCACGCGCGCCTCGAAGATCGCCTCGTGGCTCTGGGGACTCGGCGCGATCTGCGTGCTCGTCGCGCTCGGCTTCATCGGGATGAACATCGTCGACGGCATCGTGAACGGCCCCGGCCAGGCGAGCTCGACCCCCACCGCGACCGCCACCGAGCAGGCAGCCGAGGAGACCCCTGCCCCGACGCCGAGCCACGACGCGAACCTCGTCGTCACCGTGAACAACGGCACCGGCGGCTCCGGCGTCGCGACGGCCGCCACGACCAAGCTCACGGCGAAGGGCTGGAACGCGCAGGTCGGCGACGGCGACTCGACCGGCCACACCACGACGGTCATCGCGTACGGCGACCCGGCCGACGAAGGCGCCGCCATGCAGATCGCCCTCGACCTCGGCGGCGGCGAGCCCACGCTCGCGCCCGGCCAGGCCCCGAAGGGCACGATCGTCGTGACCGTCGGCGAGGACGTCGCGGGCCGCTAGCGGCGCGCCCGGAAGGGCGGCATCCGGCCCGGGTTCGCTCCCCGCGAAGGCCGGGTCGAGCGGCTTGCACTCGCATATGCCGAGTGCCAGGATGGTGCACGCACTCGGCACCCCTGAGTGCCAACAACGTTCGCTCGACCACGTCCGGGAAAGGACGAGAACCACATGGCAAAGATCATCGCCTTCGACGAGGAGGCCCGCCGCGGCCTCGAGCGCGGTCTCAACACGCTCGCCGACGCCGTCAAGGTCACGCTCGGCCCGCGCGGCCGCAACGTCGTCCTCGAGAAGAAGTGGGGCGCCCCCACGATCACGAACGACGGCGTGTCGATCGCCAAGGAGATCGAGCTCGAGGAGCCCTTCGAGAAGATCGGCGCCGAGCTCGTCAAGGAGGTCGCCAAGAAGACGGATGACGTCGCCGGCGACGGCACGACGACCGCGACCGTCCTCGCCCAGGCGCTCGTCCGCGAGGGCCTCCGCAACGTCGCGGCCGGCGCCGACCCGATCTCGCTCAAGCGCGGCATCGAGAAGGCCGTCGAGGCCGTCACGAAGGAGCTGCTCGACTCGGCCAAGGAGGTCGAGACGAAGGACCAGATCGCCGCGACCGCGTCGATCTCGGCCGCCGACCCGCAGATCGGCGAGATCATCGCCGAGGCCATCGACAAGGTCGGCAAGGAGGGCGTCGTCACCGTCGAGGAGTCGAACACCTTCGGCACGACGCTCGAGCTCACCGAGGGCATGCGCTTCGACAAGGGCTACCTCTCGCAGTACTTCGTCACCGACCCGGAGCGCCAGGAGGCGGTCTTCGAGGACGCGTACATCCTCATCGTCAACTCGAAGGTCTCGAACATCAAGGACCTCCTCCCGATCGTCGACAAGGTCATCCAGGCGGGCAAGCAGCTGCTCATCATCGCCGAGGACGTCGACGGCGAGGCGCTCGCGACGCTCGTCGTGAACAAGATCCGCGGCATCTTCAAGTCGGTCGCCGTCAAGGCCCCCGGCTTCGGCGACCGCCGCAAGGCCATGCTCCAGGACATCGCGATCCTCACGGGCGGCCAGGTCATCTCCGAGGAGGTCGGCCTCAAGCTCGAGAACGCGACGCTCGACATGCTCGGCCGCGCGCGCAAGGTCGTCATCACGAAGGACGAGACGACCATCGTCGAGGGCGCGGGCGACCCCGAGGCCATCTCGGGCCGCGTCTCGCAGATCCGCAAGGAGATCGAGAACTCCGACTCGGACTACGACCGCGAGAAGCTCCAGGAGCGCCTCGCCAAGCTCGCCGGCGGCGTCGCCGTCATCAAGGCGGGCGCGGCCACCGAGGTCGAGCTCAAGGAGCGCAAGCACCGCATCGAGGACGCCGTCCGCAACGCCAAGGCCGCGGTCGAGGAGGGCATCGTCGCCGGCGGCGGCGTCGCGCTCATCCAGGCCTCGGCCAAGGTCCTCGACTCGCTCGAGCTCCAGGGCGACGAGGCGACCGGCGCGAACATCGTCAGGGTCGCCGTCGAGGCCCCGCTCAAGCAGATCGCCCTCAACGCCGGCATGGAGCCGGGCGTCGTCGCCGACCGCGTCAAGGGCCTCGAGATGGGCCACGGCCTCAACGCCGCCACGGGCGAGTACGTCGACATGATCGCCGCGGGCATCCTCGACCCGGTGAAGGTCACGCGCTCGGCGCTCCAGAACGCCGCGTCGATCGCCGGCCTCTTCCTCACGACCGAGGCCGTCGTCGCCGACAAGCCGGAGAAGAACCCGGCCCCGGCGATGGACCCGGGCGCGGGCATGGACTTCTAGTCCGAGCCATCCCGGATCTCACGCAGATCGCCAGAGCGGGCGGCTCCTCCTCAGGGGGAGCCGCCCGCTCGGCGTTTCAGCCCGCTACGCCGCGAACATCGCCGCGACGTCCTGCTCGACCGCGCCGTAGCTGCGCGCGGCCGTGCCGAGCGCGCCGCCGATGAGCGTCATCGACTCCTCGACGCGCGCCTGGGCGCCGCGCCAGTCCTCCACGACGAGCTGGAACGAGCTCGCCGCCTGGCCCGTCCACGTCCCCTCGAGCGCGCCGAGGTTCGCGAGCATCCCCGCCACCTCGGCCCGCACCGACTCCATCGAGCTCTCCACCCGCGCCACCGCGAGCTCGAGCTCGCCGCTGTCGACCCGGAAGTCCGCCATCTCCGCCGTCCCTTCGCGGGCGCGCCGCCGGCGCCGCTCGCCGGCGTCTCCCGCGCCCGGCAGGCACGCTAGGGGAGCGGGCGCAGGCGCCGCACGGGAGAGCTCGGACGCCTGTGGACGCCTAGCTCTCCACAGTCTCCGCGAGGAGGAGCGGGAAGGTGAGGCGGAAGGTCGCGCCGCCGCCGAGCGTCTCGACGACCTCGACCTTGCCGCCGTGCGCCTTCACGATGGCGGCGACGATCGCGAGGCCGAGGCCCGAGCCGCCCGTCTCGCGCGTGCGCGAGGTGTCGGCGCGGTAGAAGCGCTCGAAGATCTTCTCCCGGATCGGCTCCGGGATGCCCTCGCCGTGGTCGATGACCTCGACGCTCGTCTCGCGCCGGCCCGGGTCGATCGTGACCCCGAGCTCGAGGGGGGACCCTGCGGGCGTGTAGCGCAGCGCGTTGCCGACGATGTTCTGGATCGACTGGCGCACCTTGTTCGCGTTGCCGAGGATCATCGCGGGGATCTCGAGGATCTCCTCCGGCACGGCCGCGACGGCCGCCACGGCCTGCTCGTGGGCGACGTCCTGCCCGGCGGGTCGGCGGCGGCGCAGGAGGCGACGGCCGGAGCCGCCCTCGGGCCGCTGCTGGTCCGCCTCGCGGCCGGCCTTGCGCGACGGCGCGCGACGCCCGGCGCTGCGGCTCGGACGCCACCGGAGGAAGCGGCGGCCGCCCGCCTCGGCGACCTCGGCCTCCTGGCCCTCGCCGCCGCCGTCCGCGTCGATCGGCTGCGCGGTCGCCGTGATCGCGCCGGGCCCGCCGACGATCGGGATCGACTCCGTGCTCGCGAGGATGTCGTCGACCGCGGCGCCGCGGCGCTCGCGCTCGTCGGCGCTCTGCTGGAGGGCGTCGGGGACGGCCATCCGCTCGCCGTCGATGACGACCGTCGGCGTGTGCTCGAGCGAGAGCGCGTGCGAGCCGGAGCCCTGCTTCGTGCCGGTCGGGAGCGCGACGTCGGCGAGCGGGTCGTCGCCGACGAGGATGCGGACGGGCAGCACCTGGATGCGGCGGTCGGGCGCGCTCGCGTGGGCGTCCATCGCGGCGTCCTGCACGATGCTCTCGAGGTCGAGGAGCTCCTTCTCGTCCTCCTTCGCCTCGTCGAGGCGGGCGAGCTGGAGGAGGTCCTCGACGAGCCCCGTCATGCGCTTCGCCTCGGACTCGATGCGGTCCATGGCGAGGGCGACCTTCTCGGGCTCGTCGAGCGCGCCCATGCGGTAGAGCTCGCCGTAGCCGCGCACGGTGACGAGGGGCGTGCGCAGCTCGTGGCTCGCGTCGCCGACGAAGCGCCGCATCCGCTCGATCGTGCGGTCGCGCTCGTCGAGGGCCGTGTCGATGCGCCCGAGCATCGCGTTGAGCGATCTCGAGAGCCGCCCGACCTCGGTGTTCGGGGGAGAGGCGGGCAGTCGCGCGCTGTAGTCGCCCGCCGCGAACGACATGGCCGTCGACTCCACGCGCCGCAGCGGCATGAGCGTGGCCGAGACGAGCAGGCGGGTGATCGCCGCGCCGAAGATGACGACGGTGACGCCGAAGCCGAAGAAGATCGCAAGGAAGGACGCCATCGTCGCGTTGACGTTCGAGGTCGGCAGCGCGATGAGGAGCGTGCCGCGCATCTGGTCGCCGGGGTAGGTGCCCTCCGGGAGCGCCACGGCCCGCCACTGCGCGCCGAGCCCGTCGTGGATCGTCACGACCTGCTGCGGCGCGGGGAAGCGGTCGAGCGCCTCGGCTGCGGCCGGCACGAGGGCGCGCGACTGCTGCCCCCAGTTGTCGACGAGCACCTGGCCCGCGTCGTTCACGAGCGCGACGTAGTACGGCCGCGGAGCCGTGCGCACGTTCTCGTACGTGAAGCGCATCGTCGTCGGATTGCCGCCGATGACCGCCGCCGGATCTGCTGCGGCCGAGCGGAGGTCGGCGTCCATCTGGTCGACGAGCGTCGGACGAAGCATGAGCGTCGTGCCGATGCCGGCGACGACGAGGCCGAAGGTGAGGAGCGCGATGATGACGAGCGTGAGCTTGTTCCGCAGCGACATCCGGCTCCAGCGGAGCCCGCGTGTTGGCATACGTCGGGAAGGAGCCTACGCCTTGGGCGAGGGCACCTTGAGCATGTAGCCGAAGCCGCGCTTGGTCTGGATGAGCGGCTCCTCGGTGTGCTGGTCGAGCTTGCGGCGCAGGTACGAGATGTAGGACTCGACGATGCCGGCGTCGCCGTTGAAGTCGTACTCCCACACGTGGTCGAGGATCTGCGCCTTCGAGAGCACCCGGTTCGGGTTGAGCATGAGGTAGCGGAGGAGCTTGAACTCCGTCGGCGAGAGCTCGATCGAGACGTCGCCGAGGAAGACCTCGTGCGTGTCCTGGTCCATCGTGAGCTCGCCGGTGCGGATGACGGCCTCCTCCTCGTCGGCCATCGTGCGGCGGAGGATCGCCTTGATGCGCGCGACGATCTCGTCGAGGGAGAACGGCTTCGTGACGTAGTCGTCGCCGCCGGCGTTGAGGCCCTCGATCTTGTCCTCGGTGTCGTCCTTCGCCGTGAGGAAGAGGATGGGCGAGGTGTAGCCCGAGGCGCGGAGGCGCTTCGTGACGCCGAAGCCGTTCATGTCCGGGAGCATGACGTCGAGGACGATGAGGTCCGGCTCCTCCTCGATGACGGCCGAGATGGCGGCGGCGCCGTTGCCGACGGCGCGGACCATGAAGCCGGAGAAGCGGAGGCTCGTGGCGAGGAGCTCGCGGATGTTGGGCTCGTCGTCGACAACCAGGATCTTGGGACCGTCACTCATGCGACACAGTATCGAGGGAGTCGGCTGGCAGGTTCCTGAGCCGCGCTCCGCCGGCATCCCGCAGGCATCGCCGCGTATCGACGCGGGATGATGGGCACATGAGCGGGCCCGAGACCTACACTCACGGCCACCACGCGAGCGTGCTGCGCTCGCACGGCGCGCGCACCCTGCGCGGGACGATCCCGTACCTCCTCCCGCACCTGCGGCCGGGGATGCGCGTGCTCGACGTGGGCTGCGGCCCGGGGTCGATCACCGTCGACCTCGCCGAGGAGATCGGCGCGGAGGCGGGCCCCGACGGCACGGCAGCCGAGGTCATCGGCCTCGACCGCGCCGAGGCCGCGCTCGAGGCCGCCCGGGCGCTCGCGGCCGAGCGGACCGCCCCGCGCGCGCCGCTCTCCTTCGTCGCCGACGACGTCTACGCCCTGCCCTTCGAGGACGCCTCCTTCGACCTCGTGCACGCCCACCAGGCGGTCGCCCGCGGCAACCGCGCCGAGCCGAACGCCGGACGGCACCTCCGCGCCTGGGTCCACGCCGCGGGCCTCGAGGAGACGACGGCGACGGGATCGACGATGACCTACGCCGACGCCGACGCCGCCGCCGTGCGCTTCTGGGGTGAGACGTGGTCGGAGCGCGCGCTGCGCTCGAGCTTCGCCGAGCAGGCGCTCGCGGGCGGGCACGCGACGCAGGCCGAGCTCGAGGCGATCTCGGCGGCCTGGACGCGCTTCGGCGCGCACCCCGACGGCTGGTTCTCGATCCCCAACGCGGAGCTCGTCGCCCGGGTCGGCGGCGCGGACGATCAGCCCCTGGTCTGATCCTCGGCCGCTCCGGGGCTGATCGGGGCCGGGATCCGTCGCGAGCGTGAGGCGCTCCCGCCCCGGAGGCCCTATCCTCGGAGCGTCGAGAGGAGCCCTCGTGACCGAGACGACCGACGGCGCGCGCCGCGCCGTTCCTGGCGCCCGACGCGCCGGCGCGGCGATCATCGCCGCCGCGAGCATCGCGCTCCTCTCCGGCTGCGTCATGAAGACGGCTCCCGAGACGGAGAATCCCGCGGCCCAGGGCCAGGAGGCCGGCCCCGCCGAGCAGGATCGCCAGCAGGCGGGCGCCACCTCGGGCTCGGGCTCGGAGTCCGGCCAGGGCGAGATCATCGGCGACTGCTCGGGCGCGCGCGTCGAGGACCTCGGCGACCTCGGCCGTCCGCTCTCCGTCGTCGAGGGCTCCTCGGCCGACCTCGAGAGCGGCGCGAGCGTCGGCCTCCTCGGCGTCCGCTGCGAGGGGGACGTGCTCGTCGCGACAATCGTCCTCGGCGCGCCCGTCGAGATGCAGACCCTCGATGTCATCCTCGGCGAGCCGGTCGCGGTGCCGGGCCTCCCGGCGAAGATCGTCCTCGTCGAGATGGCGCCGGGCAACGACGCCGGCTCCGGCGCGCGCATCTCGCTCGTCGAGATCGCGGGCTAGGCGGCCGCGCCGGCCGTTCCGCGTCCCCTAGGACGCCGGGGCGAGCACGGCCGATCCGTCGAGGATCGAGTACGCGTAGCCCTGCTCGGCGAGGAAGCGCTGCCGGTTCTGCGCGAAGTCCTGGTCGACGGTGTCGCGCGCGACGACGGTGTAGAACGAGGCGCTCACGCCGCTCGAGGACGGCCGCAGCAGGCGCCCGAGGCGCTGCGCCTCCTCCTGCCGCGAGCCGAATGAGCCCGAGACCTGGATCGCGACCGAGGCGTCTGGCAGGTCGACGGAGAAGTTCGCGACCTTCGAGACGATGAGGATGGGCTCGGCGCCGGTGCGGAACGCCTCGAAGAGCTCCTCGCGCTCCGCGACCGGCGTCTGGCCGGTGAGCTGCGGCACGCCGAACTCCGCCGAGAGCTCCTCGATCTGGTCGAGGTACTGGCCGATGACGAGCACCCGCTCGCCCTCGTGCCGGCGGATGAGCGCGCGGACGACGTCCATCTTCGCGGGGGCCGTCGCGGCGAGGCGGTACCGCTCGTCGTCGTTCGCGGCGGCGTACTCCATCCGCGTCTCGTAGGGGAGGTCGACCCGCACCTCGAAGCACTCGGCGGGCGAGATGAAGCCCTGGGCCTCGATGTCCTTCCACGGCGCGTCGAAGCGCTTCGGCCCGATGAGCGAGAAGACGTCGCCCTCGCGGCAGTCCTCGCGCACGAGCGTCGCGGTGAGGCCGAGGCGGCGACGGGCCTGCAGCTCGGCGGTGAGCTTGAAGACGGGGGCGGGCAGCAGGTGCACCTCGTCGTAGACGATGAGGCCCCAGTCGAGCGCGTCGAGGAGGGAGAGGTGGGCGTACTCGCCCTTCCGGCGCGAGGTGAGGATCTGGTACGTCGCGATCGTGACGGGCTTCACCTCCTTCACCTCGCCCGAGTACTCGCCGACGTCCTCGGGCTTCAGGTCGGTGCGGCGCAGGAGCTCGGCCCGCCACTGGCGCGCGGAGACGGTGTTCGTGACGAGGATGAGCGTCGTCGCGTCGGCCTCGGCCATCGCGCCCGCGCCGACGATCGTCTTGCCGGCGCCGCAGGGGAGGACGACGACGCCGGAGCCCCCGCGGAAGAACTGCTCGACGGCCTGCCGCTGGTAGCCGCGCATGGCCCAGCCGTCCTCGACGAGGTCGATCTCGTGCGGGGTGCCGGGCGTGTAGCCGGCGAGGTCCTCGGCGGGCCAGCCGAGCTTCACGAGGGCCTGCTTGAGCTCGCCGCGGGCCAAGTCGCGCACGCGCACGCGGCCCTCGCCGAGCTCGCCCTCGAGCATCTCGCGGATCTTCGCGTTGCCGGAGACCTGGCGGAGGATGGCCGCGTCGTCCGAGGCGAGCACGAGGCCCTCGTCGTCGCGCTCGATGACGAGGCGGCCGTAGCGGCCGACGGTCTCGCGGAGGTCGACGGCGACCGAGGCGGGCACGGGGAACTTCGCGTGGTGCTCGAGGGTCGCGAGCATCTCGTCGGCGGTGTGCCCCGCGGCGCGCGCGTTCCAGAGGCCGAGCCGCGTGAGCCGGTAGGTGTGGATGTGCTCGGGGGCCCGTTCGAGCTCGGCGAAGACCGCGAGCTCGTGCCGCGCGTCCTCGGCGTCGGGGTGGTTCACCTCGAGCAGGACGGTGCGGTCGCTCTGGACGATGAGGGGGCCGTTCGGCATAGCGCCCAAGGCTACCAACCGGGGTAGTCGCGGCGAGCCTCGCCCGGCTCGCTCGCCCTCGCCGTCTCGCCCTCGATGCCCTATGCCTCGATGCCGAGGATCGCCGAGAACGGGAGCGTCCGCTCGACGTCGGCCTGCACGTCGCGGCCCCGGAAGCGCGGCCCGGTGGCGCTCGTCGGCACGAGCTCGAGCACGCGCGAGCCGTCGCCGAGGTCGACCCGCAGCCGGACGGGCGCCTTGTCGCGGCGGGCCTGCTCGAGGCGGCGGCGCAGGAGCGCCTCGCCGCCGTCGGCGTCGTCGGCGCGCGCCGGGTCGTCGAGGAGGGCCTGCGCGAGCTTCTCGGCGCCGGCGGAGGGCGCGGGGGCCGAGGCGGGGGAGGCGGTGCGGCGTCGGCGTATGACGATCCGCGTGCCGTCGGCGTCCTCGGCGGCCACGGGGTAGCGGGCCTCGAGGAGCGACCAGTACGCGCCCTCGGCGGTCGAGCGCGCGGCGAGGGCGTGCTCCTCGACGCGCGCGAGCCCGAGGGCGGAGAGCGAGCGGTCGATCTCGATCGCGTCGAGCAGGCGCGGATCGTCGGCGAGGATGCGGCAGCCGCGGGCGAACGGGTCTGCGAGCCGGCGCACCCGCACGGCGCCGTAGCGGGCGCCCGTCTCCTCGACGAGGTACGCGACGGGCTGCGGGACCTCGCTGATCGAGAGGGCCTCGAGGTCGGCGAGGATGCCCGAGGGCGTCGCGCCGTGGGCGAGGGCGCGGTGGATCGAGGCCGCGCTGAGGCGGTAGCGCGCGGCGAGGCCGTGCTGCTCGAGATCGGCGATCTCACGGAGGCGCTCGTCGAGGTCGGGGCGGAGCGGGCCGGGGGCGATGATCGAGCAGTCCGGCTGCAGGTAGACCTGGTCGACCGGCTGCGGGAAGGCGACGGCCATCGCGGCGGCGGCCTCGTCGAGGCGGTCGTCGAGCGCGAGGCGGCCCGCGGAGGAGGGGCGGCCGTCGCCGACGACGCCGAGCGCCGCGGCCTCGAGGCCCGCGCCGTCGGCGAGCAGCTCGCGGCGCTCGGCCGGGCGCAGGGCGGAGAGCCAGGCCTCGGCGAGGGCGCGCCAGCGCTCGGGCATGGGAGCGTCGAGCCAGGCGCGGCCCGCCTCGGTGGGGCGGAGGGCGCCGTCGGCGGGGGCGGCGAGGCCGGCCCGGACGGCGAGGCGGGCGAGCGCCGCGACGAGCTCGGCGCTCGAGTCGAGGGCCGAGGCGATGCGGCGCGCGTCGGCGCCGGCGAGCCGGGGGCCCTCGCGATCCTCGCGCGCGGCGCGGGGCGACTCGTCGAGGGCGCGGAGCACCTCGGCGGCGAGGACGAGGTGGCCGAAGGCGGCCTCGGCGGCGTGCGCGTCGGCGATCCCGGAGGCCTCGGCGCCCGCGTCCGCCGCCGGCCCGCCGTCCTCGGCGAGGGCCTCCTCGAGCGCGGCGCGCACCTCGGGCAGGAGCTCGGGGCCGTCCTCGCCCGGGACGGCGAGGAGGAGCTCGGCGGCGCGCTCAAGCTCTGGGCGGCCGCCGGCGAGCGCGCGGCGCTGCCACCGCCATCCGAGCTCGTCCACGGCGCGCGCGACGGAGGCGGGGGAGCGGAGCTCCTCTGAGAGGTCGATGAGGCCCGTCACGCCGCGCAGCGGCACGCGGCGGTCGCGCACGAGCGCGGCGAGGGCGTCGCCGTCGAGCGGGCGGAGCGCGGGCAGGAGCGCGAGCGGATCCTCCGCGGGCGCCGAGGCGCCGCGGCCGGACCCGCCGGCGAGCGGGGCCACGCGCTCAGCCGCCTTCCGGGGTCGGCTCGGCCGCGGGGCGCGCGACCGCGCGGCGGATGACGAGGGCGATGATCGCGACGAGCGCGAGCGGCAGGCCCCAGTAGGCGACGGTGAAGACCGCGACCCAGATCGGGGACGACCACGCCTCGCCCGTCACGCCGGAGAAGGTGGCGATGATGACGGCCGCGAAGGCGGCGAGGGCGAGGATCGCCGAGACGAGCGCGACGCCCGCGAGCCAGCGATCGAGCTTCGAGCGGGAAGCGGATCGGGCGGCGTCGGCGGAGATGGTCACCCGATGCAGTCTACGCGAGCGGCTCCGCGCCGACCGGTCCGCCCGGTTCGCCGCGGGCGGAACCAGGCGCGCGCCCGCTCGGCGCTCTCTAGACTGGAGGGAGGATCGCGCGCCGCGATCGACCAGCCTGCGCCGGCGCGCCCCCGGGCCCGCCGGCGAATCCGCATCCCCCATCCGCCCCGGCCCGCCCGGACGAGCGGATCCGGCCACGAAGGAGCGCCAATGCCCACCGGCAAGGTGAAGTTCTACGACGAGGACAAGGGCTTCGGCTTCATCCAGACCGACGACGGCCAGGAGGTCTACCTCCACCGCACGGCCCTCCCGGAGGGGATCGTCTCGCTCCGCCCCGGCGCCCGCCTCGAGTTCGGCATCGCCGACGGCCGCCGCGGCGCGCAGGCGCTCTCGGTGCGCCTGCTCGAGGCCCCGCCGAGCGTCGTGAAGATGAAGCGGAAGCCGGCGGACGACATGGCCGTCATCGTCGAGGACCTCGTGAAGCTCCTCGACGGCGTCGGCGCGCAGCTGCGCCGCGGCCGCTATCCGGAGGGGCAGCACGGGCAGAAGCTCGCCGCGCTCCTGCGCCGAGTCGCGGACGACTTCGATGCGTAGCCCGGAGGAGCTTCAGGGCCCGGAGCCCGCGGTCGACGCCGAGCTCGCGGTGGACGCCGAGGCCCTCGCCGAGGACCCGCGCGCCGCGGCCGACGCCGTCGCCGACGCGCTCGCCGAGGAGCAGGAGGAGTCGCCCGAGCTCGAGCTGCCCGAGGACGCGGACGACGACGCCGAGGACGACGAGGGCGACGACGACGCCGAGCTCGCCCCCTACGTCGGCCCCGCGCTCGACCCCGCCCGCCCCGACGTCCCCGCGCGCCCGGCCCCGCTCGGCCTTCCGCTCGACGACCCGGCGCTCGCGGCACCCATCGAGCTCGCGCGCGCCGCGATCCTCGAGGCGACGGAGGCCTCCGACCTCGGCGATCCGGTCGGGGTCGTCGACGAGGGCGACGGCGTCTACTCGATCCAGTTCGCGGCGACCCGCAAGGGCTACCCGGACTGGCGCTGGACCGCGACGCTCGTCGAGCTCGAGGGCCAGGACGGCCCCACCGTGCTCGAGACCGAGATGCTCCCGAGCGAGGACTCCCTCCTCGCCCCGGCGTGGATCCCGTGGGCCGAGCGCCTCGCCGAGTTCCAGGCCGCGCACCGCGCCGCCGAGGAGGCCGAAGCCGAGGAGCAGCGCACGGTGCGCCGCGTCGAGCGCCAGCGCCGCCGTCGCCGCATCCGCGCGGGCGAGGAGCCCGAGGCCGAGGGCGGCACCGAGGCCGAGGCGGCCGCCGCGCAGGCCGCCGCCGCCGCCGAGGCCGCGCGCGCCGAGCTCGCGGAGGAGGGCGGCGAGCGCGCCCGGGTCCGCGAGGTGCGCCGCACCGAGCAGCGCGCCCGGCGCCGTCGCCGCATCGTCGCGCCCGAGCTCGTGCCGGCCGACGACCTCGCGGCCGCCGAGGCGCTCGAGGCCGGCGAGCTCGACCCGGATTCGCTCGACGAGCCGGGGGCCATCGACCTCGACGCCGCCGATGACCTCCTCCCGGCCGTCGACATCCGCGAGTTCGCGGACGAGATGGACGAGCGCCTCGACGGCGTGAGCTTCGAGGACGACGCCGACGAGCTCGACGAGACCGACGATGACGAGACGCCGCGGATGGAGCGGAGCTAGGCCATCCGCTCGATGATCCAGTCGATCGCGCGGGTAAGCCGCTCGACGTCGGCCGGGTCGATCGAGACGAAGGTCGCGATGCGGAGCTGGTTGCGGCCGAGCTTCCGGTAGGGCTCGGTGTCGACGATCCCGTTCGCGCGGAGCGCCGCGGAGACCGCCTTCGCGTCGATCGCCTCGTCGAGGTCGATCGTCGCGACGACCTGCGAGCGGAACGCCGGGTCCTCCACGAACGGCGTCGCGAACGCGCGCGCCTCGGCCCACTCGTAGATCGCCTGGGAGGAGGCCTTCGTGCGCGCGTCGGCGAAGGCCATCCCGCCCTCCCCGTTGAGCCACTCGAGCTGCGCCTCCATGAGGAGGAGCGTCGAGATCGCGGGGGTGTTGAGCGTCTGGTCCTTCCGCGAGTTGTCGACGGCCTGCGTGAGGGAGAGGAACTCGGGGATGTAGCGCCCGCTCGCGGCGATGCGCTCGATGCGCTCGATCGCCGCGGGGGAGACGGCCGCGAGCCAGAGGCCGCCGTCGGCGCCGAAGTTCTTCTGGGGCGCGAAGTAGTAGACGTCGGTCTCGGCGAGGTCGACGACCGTGCCGCCGGCCGCGCTCGTCGCGTCGACGAGGGTGAGCGCGCCCTCGGCCGCCACGCGCTCGACGGGGAGCATGGCGCCCGTCGAGGTCTCGTTCTGCGGGTACGCGTAGACGTCGACGCCCTCCGAGGGCTCGCAGCGGATGGCCGATCCCGCGGGCGCCTCGCGCACCTCCGGCGCCTCGAGCCACGGCGCTGCCGCGGCCTTCGCGAACTTGCCGCCGAACTCGCCGAAGACGGCGAGCTGGGCGCGGCGCTCGATGAGGCCGAAGGCGGCGGCATCCCAGAACGCGGTCGATCCGCCGTTCGCGAGGAGGATCTCGTGGCCCTCGGGCGCCTGCAGGAACTCGGCGAGCCCCGCGCGCACGCGCCCGACGAGCCCTTTCACGGGCGCCTGGCGGTGCGAGGTGCCGAGCAGCTCCCGCCACGAGTCGGCGACGCGGCGGGCCTGCTCCTCGCGGACGAGCGAGGGGCCGCAGCCGAAGCGGCCGTCGGAGGGGAGGAGGTCCTGGGGGAGCTGGAGTTCGGTCGGCGCGGAGGTCATAGGTATAAGGGTAGGAGCGCGCGGAGCGAGCGCCGCACCCCGTCGCGCTAGGCTGGCGAGCGCTCGAGCGGAGGGAGGGCTGCGTGACGAATCTCGTCGACACGACGGAGATGTACCTGCGCACGATCCTCGACCTCGAGGAGGAGGGGATCACGCCGCTCCGCGCCCGCATCTCGGAGCGCCTCGGCCACTCCGGCCCCACCGTCTCGCAGACGATCGCCCGCATGGAGCGCGACGGCCTCGTGAGCGTCGCCGGCGACCGCCGCCTCGTGCTCACCGAGGCCGGCCGCGATCTCGCGGTGCGCGTCCTCCGCAAGCACCGGATCGCCGAGGGCCTGCTCGCCCAGGTGCTCGGGCTCGACCTCGCGACGGTGCACGAGGAGGCCTGCCGCTGGGAGCACGTCATGAGCGACGAGGCCGAGGCGCGCATCTACGAGCTGCTCGGCCGTCCCGCCGAGTCGCCCTACGGCACCCCGATCCCGGGGCTCGAGGCCTTCGGCCGCGAGGCCGCGCCGGAGTTCCTCGACGGCGTGGAGTCGCTCGCGGAGGCCGCGGCGGGGCTCGCCGCAGGCGTCCGCTCCGAGCGCCGCGCCATCCGCCGGCTCGGGGAGCCCGTGCAGTCGGACCCGCAGGCGATCGCGCTCCTCACCGAGGCGCGCCTGCTGCCGGGGGAGAGCGTCACCTTCGAGCGCGGCGAGGGCGAGGTCGTCGTCGGCCTCGTCGACGCGCAGGATGCCGTGCGCCTGCCGCTCGAGCTCGCCGAGCACGTCTACC
The DNA here is from genome assembly GCA_910822395.1 of Pseudoclavibacter triregionum. Lineage (GTDB taxonomy): Bacteria > Actinomycetota > Actinomycetes > Actinomycetales > Microbacteriaceae > Pseudoclavibacter > Pseudoclavibacter triregionum. The sequence goes on along the minus strand of OU365335.1, from coordinate 322,218 downwards.
TCTCGCTCGGGCCGTGGCCCGAGCCGCGCGCGTAGCGCCACTCGAACCCTCGGATCCCCGGGTTCCGTTCACGCGACACGCCGAAGCCGGTCACCCTTCCGTGATCTTCTCGTGATCTTTCCTTCGCGGACCCATCCGCCCGCGATCCGCATGCTGACGTGGATGTCCGAGCCGAATGCGCCTCATCTTCACGGTTGTGTCGACAACCGTCGATGCCATCGCGTGACATTGCCGTGACCTGTTCGTAATCTTGACGTCCATCAGGCCGCGCTCCCCAGCGGCCGCAATCCGGACCGAGCGCTCCCATCCCGCCCTCGGATCCATGGATCCCGGACGAACGGACCGGGCGGGAGGCCGAGAGGCCCGAGCGCAGGAGGACCCCCCATGAACGCATCCCCCACCACGGCCGAGCTCACCCGCCGCGAGGCCCGCGAGATCGAGCGCCGCACCGGCGTCCGCCCCGTCGCGATCGCCCCGACCCGGGCGAACCTCGACCTCGCCGCCGCCGTCGCCGCGGACTTCCGCCACGACACCGGCCGCATCGAGCGCAACGCCGTCGCGAGCCTCGTCTCGGTCGTCCCCACCGAGATCATCGACCGCAGCGCCGTCGCGGCCGCCCGCGCCGAGCTGCCCGCCGCCTTCGGCGGCCCGCAGGCCGACGAGCGCGGCATGACCGTCCGCGCCGCCAAGCCCGCCTCGCTCGTCGCGAAGCGCCGCCGCCGCGTCGCGAGCGGCTTCGCCGCCGCCGCCTCGGCCGCCGCCGTCGCGACGACCGGCCTGCTCATCCCCGCCGCGCAGGCGCCCGCCGCCGACGCCGCGGCCGCCTCGCAGGCCGACCTCCTCGCCGCGACCCACCAGGACGGCGCCGAGGGCCAGGCCGGCGAGCACGAGGGCGACCGCCACGGCGCCCCCGAGGTGCAGCGCGTCATCACCGCGATCCACGAGGCGCCGGCCGAGGTCGCCGACCGCACGTGGACCGACGAGGCCGACGCGGTCGTCGAGGCCGCCCCGGCCCCGGCGCCCGCGACGACCGCCGGCGGCTCGTCCGACTCCTCCGCAGACGACTCGGATGACTCGTCCTCGGGCTCGTCGAGCTCCTCGGCGTCGACCGGCACGAGCACGAGCGGCTCGACCTCGACGGTCGCCGCGGCCCCGAGCGGCAGCTTCCTCGAGACCGCGCTCCAGTTCGAGGGCTACGACTACGTCCTCGGCGGCAACTCGCCGTCGACCGGCTTCGACTGCTCTGGCCTCGTCTCGTACGTGCTCCAGCTCCACGGCATCGACGCGCCGCAGTCGACCCCCGGCATCGCGGCGCTCGGCACGGTCATCCCGGAGTCCGAGGCGCAGCCGGGCGACATCGTCATCTACCCCGGCATCCCGCACGTCGGCTTCTACGCTGGCCCCGGCACGGTGTTCTCGGCCGTCGACTACGGCGAGGGCGTCCGCTACGGCTCGATCGACTGGGCCGACCACTACATCGTCCGCATCTAGCGCGACCGCGCGACGCCCGCCCCTCGGACTCGAGGGGCGGGCGTCGTGGTCTCCGCGGGTCTCCTTCCGCGGAGGATTGGTCACAGGTGCGACACGCCGAGACCTGGCCGTGATCTTTTCCCGGGAATTTCCGGGATGCGATCCAGGTCGGACGTCCGAATCGAATCTCGTCGACGTCCCCGCGCTCGCGGGGATCGCAGGGGGTTGGGCTCAGTGAGCCCACCTCGGGACTCGGTCAGCTTCCTGTGAGGTTTCGGCCACCTGAGCCTCACCGGAGCGTGACATTCCCGAGATCTGGACGTCGCGTCGTCACCTGTCACCCGGGGCGCCACGGCGTCCCACCACCCAGACGGCGCGCTCCGATCCCGCCCGCCGGCCTGGTCCCCCTGGACCACGACCACCGCGCCGCTCACCCGTCGCCAGGCTCGCGAGATCGAGCGCCGCACCGGCGTCCGCCCCGTCGCGACCGCGGCCGAGCTCGCCGACGTCGTCGCCGCGGACTTCCGCCACGACACCGGCGAGATCCAGCGCAATGCGATGGCCTCGCTCGTCTCGGTCGTCGCGACCGAGATCATCGACCGCGCCGCCATGGCCCCGGTCGCCGAGCTCTCGACCTTCGCCGGCGAGCAGGGCGATGCCGTCCGCGGCATGTCGATCCGCGCCGCGAAGCCCGCCTCGCTCGTCGCGAAGCGCCGCCGCCGCGCCGCCGCCGGCTTCGCCGCGGCCGCCTCGGCCGCCGCCGTCGCCTCGACCGGCCTCCTCGTGCCGGCCGTGCAGCAGGCCGACGCCGCCTCGCAGGCGAACCTCCTCGACGCCGCGGCCCAGTCTCAGGCCGACGAGGACGCCGCCGCCGAGCAGACCGTCGCCCCGACGCCCGAGACGCAGGTCCAGACCGTCGTCACGACGATCGTCGCCGCCCCGGCCGAGACGGTCGACCGCGTCGACACCGCCGACGCCGACGCCGGCACGGCCGCCGCCCCGGTCGCCACGGCCACGGCGAGCTCGTCGTCGTCCTCGGCCTCGACCGGCACCTCGACCTCGAGCTCGACCCAGACGGCCTCCTCGGACGACCCGGTGTCCTCGTCGGCCTCGGGCAGCTACGTCGGCTCGAGCCTCCTCGACACGGCGCTCCAGTTCAACGGCGACAACTACGTCCTCGGCGGCGAGGCCCCCGGCGGCTTCGACTGCTCGGGCCTCGTGGCCTACGTCCTCCGCCTCCACGGCATCGACGCGCCGCACTCCATCCCCGGCATCGCCGCCCTCGGCACGCGCATCGACGCGTCCGAGGCGCAGCCGGGCGACATCATGGTCTGGCCCGGCGCCGGCCACATCGGCTTCTACGCCGGCAACGGCCGCGTCTTCTCCGCCGTCGACTACGGCGAGGGCGTCCGCTACGGCGGCATGTGGGGCTCGTACTACTTCGTCCGCATCTAAGTCGGACACCCCGACCAGGGACCTCGACGCCCGTCCAGCCATCCGGCTGGGCGGGCGTCGTCGCGCTCCGGCCGTGATCTTCGTGTCGTTTCCGTGATCTCGCGCGGCGAATCCGTGATCGAATTCAGCGAATCCGGATGCGGCGCTCGGATGTCGAAAAGACCCGAGATCCGCATGATGACGCGGATGTCGGAGGACCCGGGTCGTTTCGCCTCTCACGCGACGGCCAGGCGAAGCGGAGGGATCCGCCACTTTTTCGTCATCAGGGCGTGACATTTCCGTGATGTGTCCGTACTGTGGAGCGCGTCACACCGAACCCCCGGAGGACCCCTTGGACACCACCACTCAGACCGCCGCGCCCCTGACGCGCCGTCAGGCCCGCGAGATCGAGCGCCGCACCGGCGTCCGCCCCGTCGCCCTCCCCGCCTCGCCGCAGAGCGTCGCGCTCGCCGAGACGGTGGCCCAGTCCTTCCGCGACGACACCGGCGAGATCGAGCGCAACGCCGTCGCGAGCCTCGTCTCGGTCGTCCCCACGGAGGCCATCGAGCGCGCCGCGCTCGCGCCCGTCGCCGAGCTGCCCGCCGCCTTCGCCGCCGACCGCGGCATGACGGTCCGCGCCGCGAAGCCCGCCTCGCTCGTCGCGAAGCAGCGCCGCCGCGCCGCCGCCGGCTTCGCCGCGGCCGCCGCCGCTGCCGCCGTCGCCTCGACCGGCATCCTCGTCCCCGTCGCCCAGCAGGCCGATGCCTCGGCCGCCGGCCAGGCGAACCTCCTCGACGCCGCCGCGAAGTCGGGCGCCGAGGCCACGCAGGCCCCCGCCGAGACGCCGGAGACCCGCGTCCAGACGGTCGTCACGACGATCGTCGCCGCCCCGGCCGAGACGGTCGACCGCATCGACACCGAGTCGACCGGCTCGGGCACCGCCGTCGCCCCGGCCCCCACGGCCACCGCGACCGCCACGGGCTCGACCGCCTCGACCGGCACGAGCACCTCGGGCTCGACCCAGGGCGCCTCGGGCTCGACCCAGGGCGCCTCGACCGGCTCGGGCTCGGGCCTCGGCTCGGCCCCGGCGAGCTCCTCGGTCGCCCAGGCCATCGTCCAGGGCGCGGAGATGCAGCTCGGCAAGTCGGGCACCGACTGCACCGACATGGTCCAGGACGCCCTCGCCTACGCCGGCATCGTGAAGAGCCGCTTCGACGGGGGCGCCGACTACGGCGTCGGCATGCTCATGGCCCTCGGCACGCCCGTCGCGTGGTCGGACCTCCAGCCCGGCGACCTCATCGGCGACCCGAGGGCCCCGCACATCGCGATCTACATCGGCAACGGCCAGGCCATCCACGGCGGCTGGAACGGCACCGCCGACGACACGGTCATCGCGGGCATCGACGACTACAACTACACGGCCGTCCGCATCGGCTGAGACGCGACCTCCGCACGCGGGCCGTCCCTCCGGGGGCGGCCCGCGTCGTCGTTCCCGCGAAGCTCGCCACGCGAACCTCCGGTGAACCCTCGGTGACGATCCCCGGCGCGTCGCGCCGAGGCCCGCGGCCGCGCGGATGCTGTCGCGTACGCTGTCAACCGGACCAGAGAGCGAGCACAGGTCGGGAGGGACCCATGCACGGCACCGCGCAGCGCATCCGCGACGCGCGCGGGCGCGCCGGCAGCGGGTTCGAGGCCTGTCCGGGCGAGGCGATATCGCCCGCCGCCGGAGCGCCGCTCCGCCGACTTCTTCGCGCACAACGGGTGCCGTCCTGCCGGACGGCGCCCGTTGCCGCGTTCCGGGGCCTTCCCGGCGGCCGCGCGACCAGCGACGACGGCAGGGAGGCCGCATGCGCACGCTCGTTCTGAACGCCGGCTACGAGCCGCTCGGGATCATCTCGGATCGCCGGGCGCTCCTGCTCGTCCTCGGCGGCAAGGCCTCCGTCCTCGAGGCCGACGACCGCGAGCCCGTGCGGGCCGTCACGGCCGAGTGGGCGCGGCCGAAGGTCATCCTGCTCTCGCGCTACGTGCGGGTGCCCACCTCGCGCATCCAGCCCGTGAGCCGCCGCGGGGTGCTCCGGCGCGACGGCAGCCGCTGCGCGTACTGCGAGGGCTTCGCGAACACGATCGACCACGTCCTGCCGCGCTCGCGCGGGGGAGCCGACTCGTGGGAGAACCTCGTCGCCTGCTGCCTGCGCTGCAACAACGTGAAGGGCGACCGCACGCCGCAGGAGATGGGATGGCGCCTGCGCTGGGAGCCGCGCATCCCGCGCCCGCAGACCGTGCTCGTACGCGGGGTCGAGGAGGAGCTGCCCGCCTGGGCGCCGTATCTCCCCGCGTCCGCGGTCGCCGCGGCCTAGGAGGTCAGCCCGCGGCCGCGAGCCGCTCGGCGGCCTCGACGTACCCGGCCATCCGGTGCTCCACGCTCCGGCGCAGGAGCGGCCCGAGCGCCGCGCCCACGGCGTCCGGAGCGACGGGGGAGGCGGCCTTCGCCGTGAGCTTCCACGTCACCCGGCTGCGCTCGTCGTCGATCCGCTCGACGCGCCAGCTCTCGCCGTAGGCGCGCAGCCAGGACGGCCCCTTCGCCATCTCCGAGCTCGAGGCGAGCGGCGGGAACCAGGTCGTCGTGCGGAGGATCATCCGGCGCCCCGAGGGCGACTTCACGAAGCGGTGCACGCCCTCGCCCTCGGCCTCGGCGCCGCGGATGAGCCGGCTCGTCGCCGCCTCCGGGTCCCACGCGGCCCGCACGACGCCGAGGTCGTGGGCGAGCGCGAAGGCGCGCTCCTGGGGGAGGGGGACGACGGCGCTCGCTTCCGCGTGGGGCATTGCACGATTCTAGGGATCTGACCCCCTAGCCTTGCCCTATGAGCGATCCCCAGTCGGCCGATCAGGTCGAAGCCGCCCGCAAGGCCCTCCAGGAAGCCCAGGAGGCCCTCGCCCGAGCCGAAGCCCAGGCCGCCGCCTCCGCCGCCGAAGCCGAGCAGCCCGCCGCAACGCCCGCCGCCGAGCCGGCCCCCGCCTCCTCCGGCCCCCTCGACGCCGCCCAGGTCGACGCCATCCGGGCCGGCTACGCGACGAGCGGCCCCGCCCTCGAGATGGGCGCCCTCGTGAACGGCGAGGCGATGCCCGACGTGCCGATCCGCATCCCGATCGGGATGACGAACCGCCACGGCCTCATCGCCGGCGCCACCGGCACGGGCAAGACGAAGACGCTCCAGGTGCTCGCCGAGCAGCTCTCGGCCGCCGGCGTCCCCGTCTTCGCCGCCGACATCAAGGGCGACCTCTCCGGCATCGCGACCGCCGGCACCCCGAACGACAAGTTCATCGCCCGCACCCAGGGCATCGGCCAGGACTGGGCCCCGCAGGCCGCCCCCGTCGAGTACTTCGCGCTCGGCGGCAAGGGCACGGGCATCCCCGTCCGCGCGACCGTGACGAGCTTCGGCCCGACGATGCTCTCGAAGGTGCTCGGCCTCAACAGGACGCAGGAGTCGAGCCTCGGGCTCGTCTTCCACTACGCCGACTCGGCGGGCCTGCCGCTCGTCGATCTCGCCGACCTCCGCTCCGTGCTCACCTACCTCACGAGCGACGACGGCAAGGCCGAGCTCGCGACGATCGGCGGCCTCTCGAAGCAGACCGCGGGCGTCATCCTCCGCGAGCTCGTGAACTTCGCCGACGCGGGCGCGGACGTCTTCTTCGGCGAGCCCGAGATCGACACGAGCATCTTCCTCCGCACCGCCGCCGACGGCCGCGGCATCGTGAGCCTCCTCGAGGTGCCGGGCGTCGCGCAGCAGCCGGCGCTCTTCTCGACGTTCCTCATGTGGCTCCTCGCGGACCTCTTCAACGACCTCCCCGAGGTCGGCGACCTCGAGAAGCCGAAGCTCGTCTTCTTCTTCGACGAGGCGCACCTGCTCTTCACGGGCGCGTCGAAGGAGTTCATCCAGCAGGTGACGCAGACCGTGCGCCTCATCCGCTCGAAGGGCGTCGGCATCTTCTTCGTCACGCAGACGCCGAAGGACGTGCCGGACGACGTGCTCGCCCAGCTCGGCTCGCGCGTGCAGCACCAGCTCCGCGCGCACACGCCCGACGACGCGACGGCGCTCCGCGCGACCGTCCGCACCTACCCGAACTCGGGCTACGACCTCGAGCAGGTCCTCACGACCCTCGCGATCGGCGAGGCGATCGTCACCGTCATGAACGAGAAGGGCGCGCCCTCGCCGGTGGCCTGGACGCGCCTGCGCGCCCCGCAGGCCTCGATGGACCCGACGCCCGCCGACCAGATGCAGGCCGCCGTGAACGCCTCGCCGCTGCTCGCGCAGTACGCGACGCCTGTCGACCCGGAGTCGGCGAGCGAGATGCTCGCGGCGAAGATGAACGCCTCCGCCGAGGCCGCCCGCCAGGCCGAGGAGGCCGAGGCCGCCGCGAAGGCGCAGGCGCAGGCCGAGAAGCAGGCGCGCGCCCAGGCGCCGCGCACCCGCACCTCGAGCCGCCAGGACAAGTCGATCGTCGAGGAGGTGCTCGGCTCGCGCACCGGCCAGACGGTCGTCCGCGAGGTGGTGCGCGGCGTCCTCGGCACGCTCTTCAAGGGCGGCCGCCGCTAGCTCGGGATGGCGCCTCCGCAGGCCCTGCGGACGCGGAACGGCCCCGGATCCAGATGGATTCGGGGCCGTTCCGCGCTGGGGTGCTGGCAACGCGCGCGTGCGGCGCTAGCTAGCTCGAGATGATGTCCCCGAGGATGCCGCCCACGCCGTCCCCGCCGCTCTAGGCCGTCGTGGCCGCGAGCTGCACGCCCTCCGAGGGCTGCACGACGACGAAGCCGGGGCCGTGGAAGGCGAGCTGGAACGACTCGCCCGAGCCTCGGCCGATGAGCGAGCCCATCTTGAAGTCGTTCTTGATCGCCGGGATGAGGTTCGACGACCAGCACACGGCCGCCTGCGGGTCGACGAAGGTCGGCTGCTGCGAGCAGTCGAGGAGCATGGGCGGGCCGTCGCTCGTGACGGCGACGACGCCCTGGCCGTTCACGACGAGGTTGAAGAGGCCGCCGGCCATGAGGCCCGCGTTGCCGATCATCTTGATGTCCCAGTTCAGGTTCGCGTCGAAGGCGAGGAGCGAGCGCGTGTTCACGGTGAGGCCGTCGCCCGTGAGCTCGAGGAGGAAGATGTCCTCGGCCTGGCGGGCGAAGAAGACCTCGCCCATGCCCTGGACGCGCATGAGGTTGCCGCCCTCGCCCGAGACCATCTTCTTCATGAACTTGCCGAGGCCGCCGGAGCCCTCGTACTTGAACTCCATCTGGCCCTGGTAGGCGACCATCGCGCCCTGCGACGCGAGGACGTCGAGCTGGCCGTTGAGGGCCGTGCGGAGCATCTTCGACGACTGCAGCGTCCACCGCTGGTTCGTCTGGCGCTCCTGGTTGGCCTGGTCGAAGAGGGGACTGCGCATCATGCCTCCGGGGATCGGGCTGCCGCTGGTCGACAGCGTCGTCGTGTCGGTCCAGGCTATGGCGGTCGGATGTCCCGGCGGATCAGCCTCCGCGCCTACATCGCCTACATCTCCCTTCGTCGGCTACATCTCCTCGTAGCGCGCCGGGTCCTGGTCCTTCAGCCGCCCGTCGGGCCGCCCGATCGCCGTGATCGCCGCGACGTCCTCCTCGGAGAGCCGGATGCCCGCCGCCGCCAGGTTCTCGGCCTGCCGCTCGGGGGAGGAGGACTTCGGGATCGGCACGACGCCCCGCGCGACGTGCCAGGCGAGGACGACCTGCCCCGGGGCGACCCCGAGCCGCTCCGCGATCGCCGTCACCTCGGGCCGCTCGAGCACCTCGCGCCCGCGCGCGAGCGGGCTCCAGGCCTCGGTCGCGATGCCGCGGGCCTCGTGCCAGGCGAGCTGCTCGGCCTGCGGGAAACGCGGGTGGAGCTCGATCTGGTTCACGGCGGGCAGGACGCCCGTCTCCCGCTCGAGCCGCTCGAGGTGCTCGGGGAGGAAATTGCACACGCCCACCTCGCGCACGAGCCCGCGCTCGCGCGCCTCGAGGAGCGCCTCCCACGCCTCGACGTAGCGGTCGACGGCGGGGTTCGGCCAGTGGATGAGGTAGAGGTCGAGCCGGTCGAGCCCCGTGCGCAGGAGCGACTCCTCGATCGTGACGCGGGCCTCGTCCTTGGCATGGCGACGGCCGGGCAGCTTCGAGGTGACGATGAGCTCGTCGCGGTCGATGCCCGCGCGCTTCAGCCCCTCCCGCACCCCCTTCCCGACCGCGCCCTCGTTCTCGTAGTTGAAGGCGGAGTCGATGAGGCGGTAGCCGCGCTCGATGGCGCCCGCGACGGCATCCGCCCCCGCCTCGCCCTTGAGCGTGTAGGTGCCGAAGCCGACGGCGGGGAGGTCGAGGATCGTCGTGCCCATGGCCGCATCGTACGATGGAGGGCGCCGGCCGCCCTGGCCGCCGGCCTCCGTAGCTCAATGGAAGAGCAGTCGCGTCCTAAGCGAAGGGTTGGGGGTTCGAGTCCCTCCGGGGGCACTCGCGTCGCGGCGCGGAATGCTCGAGTCCAGATCACGATCACCTGAAAGCCCTGGTGGCGGGGGATGGAAGTGCACCGCGAGCTGGTTGGATCGTCGGCATGAACCGGAAGCTCCCGATCGGCCCGCTGCTCGCCGGCCTCATCCTCATCGTCGTCGGCGTGCTGTTCCTGCTGCAGAACGTCCTCAACTTCGAGATCGACTGGGGTCTCATCTGGCCCTGGGCCCTCATCGTGACGGGCGTCGTCTTCCTGCTCGAGAACTGGCGCCACAACTGGTGGGCGCTCATTCCGCTCGCGCTCGGCGTCGTCTTCCTGCTCGAGAACATGGGCGTGATGCAGGGCTTCGAGATCGGCAAGCTCTGGCCGGTCGCGATGATCCTCGTCGGCCTCTCGTTCATCGTGAACATGTTCGCCCGCGGCGGCGCGGCCGCCCGCGCGGAGAGGCGCGAGCAGCGCGTGGCCGACCAGGCCTACGAGCGCGGCCACCGCGACGGCCGCGAGACCGCGGCCCCGGACGCGACCACCGCGACCACGACCGCCGCCGAGCCCGTCGTCGCCGAGCCCGTCTCGGCCACCTCGGCCCCCGCGACGACCTCCCCCCGCGGCCGCCTCGAGGACCCGAACGCCCCCGGCTTCGACCCCTCGGCCCGCCCGGCCGATCGCCCCGTCTCGCGCCTCGAGGACCCGTCCGCGCCGGGCTTCGAGAACGGCCCCGCCGCCGGCCCCTACGCGGACGGCTCGCGCCGCTAGCGCACCCGAGGCCGCGAACCCAGGAATCCGCCCGGCATCAGGCGGACACCCGCGAGGGCTCCCGGGTTCGCGGCCTTCGCGCGCCTACAGTGGCGCGTATGTGGGGTCTGTTCCGTGAGCGAGGCCAGGACGACGTCGAGCCCGAGGGGCGCGCGTCCGGCTCGTCGACCCCCGAGCCGGCTCCGAGCCACGGCGGCGACGCCTTCTCGACCGAGCCGCTGCCCGACTTCTCGGAGGTGCGCGAGCGCCTCGGCATGGAGCCTGATCGCGGCGAGCGCGAGCCCCGCGCCGCGGACGAGCTCCGCCGCGAACTCGAGGACGACCCCGACGGCCGCTCGCCGAGCGAGTGGATGGACGAGGCCGTCGACCGCCGCGCCCGCCGCCGGCAGCCGGGGGAGCAGGCATCCGAGCCGGCCCCGCCGATCGACCTCGAGCCGGCGCAGGAGCCCGCCCCCGCCCCCGACCCCGCCGCCGTCCAGCGCGCGATCGCCGAGGCGAAGTCGCGCTGGCTCGACGAGCTCGCCGTCGTCGGCGGCGCCGCCCCGCTGCGCTACTTCGCCGACCAGCCCGGCACCTACATCGAGCTCACGAGCGCCCACCCGGGCGGCATCGCGATGTTCGTCGCGGGCAAGACCACCCACCTCTCGAACCTCGTCCGCGAGAACTCCGCCTTCCGCGAGGCGCGCGCCGCCGCCGACCTCATCGTGCAGAAGAGCATCGAGCTCGTCGCGGGCCGCGGCATGTCGACGATCCAGCTCGCCACCGGCATCGCCGAGTGGACGCACGAGGGCCTCCACCACCGCGCGCCCGTCCTCGTGCGCCCCGTGAGCCTGCGCCGCGTCGGCCGCGACTACGAGATCGCCCGCCGGGGCCGCCAGCACGTGAACCCCTCGCTCGTGCGGATGCTCCACGAGCAGCACGGCATCCGCCTCCGCCCCGCCGAGGTCCTCGAGCTCGCCCAGCAGGGGGAGTCGTTCCTCCCGCAGCAGGTCTTCGAGCACCTCCGCCGCGAAGGCGCGCACATCCCCGGCTTCGTCGTGACGGCGCGCGCCGTGCTCGGCTCCTTCGGCGACGCCGCGGACGCCATGCTCCGCGACGCCCGCCTCGACGAGGCGCTCTCGGCCGGCCCGGCCGCCCTGCCCGGATCGCGGACCCTCCGCGCGCTCGCGGGCGACCCGGACGCCGCCGCCTCGCTCGCCGCCTCCGCCGTGCGCCCCGTCGACCGCCCGAGCCCCGACCAGCGCGACCCCGCCTCCGAGCGCCTCCTCCTCGACGCCGACACCGAGCAGGAGCGCGTCGTCGACGCGATCGCCGCCGGCAACACGATCGCCGTCGAGGCCCTGCCCGGCACGGGACTCACCCAGACCGTCGTGAACGCGATCGGCCAGCTCGTCGCCGACGGCCGCCGCGTGCTCGTCGTCACGCCCCGCTCGGCGAGCCTGCGCGACATCCGCCAGCGCCTGCGCGGCGCGGGCCTCGAGGGCCTCGCCGTCACCCCGCGCACCCTCCGCCGCGACGCGATCGCCGCGATCTCCCGCAACGAGAAGGCGCAGCGCCCGAGCACGGCCGAGCTCGACGACGCCCTCGTGCGCCTGCGCCACGTGCTCGTCGACTACCGCGTCGCCCTCACCGAGCCCGACCCGGAGCTCGGCGTCTCCGCCCTCGACGCCCTCGAGGAGCTCTCGCGCCTCGAGCTCATCGACGAGCCGCCCGCCACGACCGCCCGCCTCGATCGCGACGCCATCGTCGCCATCGCCCGCCGCCGCGGCGAGGTCGCCGACCGGCTCCGCGAGCTCGGCGCGCTCGGCCAGTTCAAGTACGGACCCGACGACTCGCCCTGGTACGGCGTCGCCTTCGCCTCGACGGGCGAGACCCGCGCCGCGAAGGCCACCGCGCGCGCCCTCGCGGGCGGCGAGGTGAAGGCCGTCGTCGACCGCGCCGGCGAGCTCGTCGGCCGCACGCGCCTGCGCCCCGCCGAGAGCTTCGCCGAGCTCGGCATCTACCTGCGCCTGCTCCTCGACATCCGCGAGACGCTCGACCGCTTCAAGCCGGACGTCTACGACCGCTCGCTCACCGACCTCATCCAGGCCACCGGCCCCCGCGCCGACAGCGCCGAGATGCCCGCCGCCCGCCGCCGCCAGCTGCGCCAGCTCGCCCGCGACTACGTGCGCCCGGGCCTGCAGGCCGGCGACCTCCACGAGGCGCTCAAGCTCATCCAGCGGCAGCGGATCCTCTGGCACCGCTACGTCGAGGACGAATCCGCCCCCGTCGTCCCCACCGGCATCGAGGAGGTGCGCGCCGAGTACCGCGAGGTCGCGGGCCGCCTCCAGGCCATCGACCGTCCCCTCATGGACGCCGGCCGCTCGCCGCTCGCCGACCTCCCGCTCGAGGAGCTCTACGACCGCCTCGAAGAGCTCGCCGCCGACAGCGAGGTGCTCGACAACCTCCAGGAGCGGCTCCGCATCACCGAGCAGCTCGAGGAGCTGGGCCTGCGCGGCCTCGTCGACGACCTCGCCGAGCGCCACGTCGCCCCCGACGACGTCGACGCCGAGCTCGAGCTCGCCTGGTGGCAGTCCGTGCTCGAGGACCGCCTCACCCGCGACAAGGCCCTCCTCAACGCGAACACGCGCGTCATCACGCGCCTCGAGAGCGACTTCCGCGTCGTCGACGAGGCGCACACCGCCTCGAGCGCGAGCCAGCTCGCCTGGAGCCTCGCCGAGTCGTGGAAGGTCGCGCTCGTCGACCACGAGGCCGAGCAGGGGCCGCTCCGCGAGCTCCTCCGCCGCGCGGGCGTCTCCTCGACGGCCCTCGCGCGCGACGCCGGCCGCCTCGCCCGGCCCATCACCTCGGTCTGGCTCTCGACGCCGTACGACCTTCCGCTCATCTCGGACGCCATCGACTTCGACGTCGTCCTCGTCGTCGATGCCGGCGCCGTCTCGACCGCCGAGGCCGTGGGCGCCGTGCGCCGCGCCCCGCAGCTCGTCGCCTTCGCCGACCCGGTGACGGAGTACCCGGCGCCGTTCTCGATCGGCGTGCAGCCGCCCGCCGAGGTCGTCGCCGAGCGGGAGGGCGCCGAGGACGCCGACGTCCAGACCCGCGCCGACGACTCGCTCTTCGCGCGCCTCGCGCAGATCGCGCCCGTGCACTCGCTCACCCGCAGCTACCGCGCGGGCGGCGAGGACCTCGCCGAGCTCGTGAACCGCCGCTTCTACGAGGGCCGCATCCGGTCCATCCCGTGGGCGGGCTCCTACCTCGGCCACTCGAGCCTCTCCTACTCCTACGTCGAGGGCGGCACGGGCATGCCCGACGAGGTGACCGGCTCGGTCGAGTCGCCCGACGCCGAGGTGACGCGCGTCGTCGAGCTCGTCGTCGACCACGCCCTCCACCGCCCCCGCGAGTCGCTCATGGTCGTCACCGCGAGCCCGCGCCACGCGACCCGCGTGAACCAGGCCGTCTACTCGGTCGCCTCGAAGCGCCCCGAGGTCGCGGCCTTCCTCACGGACGACCGCGCCGAGCCCTTCGTCGTCGCGAGCCTCGAGCAGGCCTCGGCCCTCTCCCGGGACCGCGTCGTCTTCTCGCTCGGCTACGGCCGCACGCCGCACGGCCGCGTGCTCTCGGCCTTCGGCATCCTCGGCACGGCGATGGGGGAGCGCGCGCTCGCGATCGGCATGACGCGCGCCCGCCGCTCGCTCGTCGTCGTGAGCTGCGTCGCCCCCGGCGAGTTCGACCCCTCGCGGATGACCCGCGGCACGCTCGGCCTCGCGCAGATCCTCGGCGAGATCGCCGAGCGCGGCGAGCTCGTGCCGGCCGACGAGGCCGCGCGCGAGGAGGCCACGCGACGCCGCCTCGAGGACGACGACCACGCGGCGCCCATGCTCCTCGACCTCGCCCGCCGCCTCCACGCCTTCGGCATGCGCATCGAGCTCGCGTACCGCGACCGCATCCCGCTCGTCGCCTCGTACGGCGGCCGGGCGATCGCGATCGACACGGACGGCCTCGACGCCGTCGTCGCCGCCGACGCGCAGCCGACGCTCCGCGAGGCGCTGCGGCTGCGGCCGGAGCTCCTCAAACGGCTTGGCTGGTACTACATCCGCGTCCACGCCTTCGAGCTCTTCGCCGACCCGGACGGCGTCGCGCGCCGCATCGCCGTCGCGCTCCAGGTGCCCGTGCCCGAGGAGGGCCGCGAGCTCGAGGGCGGCCGCTCCTCCGGGGAGCTGCCGGCCGGCGCCGGCGAGCTCGAGGCGCGCGAGGGCGACGGGCCCGAGCTGCGCGGCGCGATCGAGGCCGAGCGGCAGGACACGACGGACGTCCCCACGAGGCCGCGGCTGCCGTAGCCGAGGCCCCCTCAGCCGGGCCGCGCATGGGAGAATCGGGCCCATGCGCAAGCCCTCCCGCCGCGTCCGCACCGAGCCCGCTCCCGGCGCCGATCCCGCCCCCGCCGGCGGCGAGTCCGCCCCGAGCCCCTCGGAGCTGCGCCTCGTCGAGCTCGACGACGACGCCCCCGCGGTGCTCGACGACGACGCCTCGCTCGACACGACGTCCCTCCTCGAGGCGGAGCGGCCTCCGCACTATGCCTGAGGCGCGCGAGCGCGCGGCCGGGCACGACGAGGCGGAGCGGATCCCGGCCGAGATCTGGATCATCCTCGCCGCGACCTTCTTCGTCGCCATCGGCTTCGGCCTCATCGTGCCCGTGCTGCCGCAGTTCGCGGCGAGCTTCGCGGTCGACTCGACGGCCGTCGGCGTCGTCGTGAGCGCCTTCGCCTTCATGCGCCTCGTCTCGGCGCCGGGCGCGGGCGCCGCCGTGAACCGCTTCGGCGAGCAGCGCACCTACGCGACGGGCCTGCTCATCGTCGCGGCCTCGAGCCTCGCCTCGGCCTTCGCGCGGGACTACTGGCAGCTGCTGATCTTCCGCGCGCTCGGCGGCATCGGCTCGGTCATGTTCACGGTCGCCGCGAGCGGCCTCGTCATCCGCTACTCGCCGGAGGCGCTCCGCGGCCGCATCTCGGCGATGTGGGGCGGCACCTTCCTCATCGGCAACATCGCCGGACCCGCGATCGGCGGGGTGCTCGGGCAGCTCGGGCTGCGCATCCCCTTCATCGTCTACGCCGTCGCGCTCGCCGTCGCCGCCGCGATCATCGCCTTCTCCCTCCACCGCCCCGCCTCGCGCGGGGGAGCGGCGCCCGATCGCGGCCCCAAGGGCGAACCGCTGCGGGTGCGCGAGGTGCTCGGCGACTCGGCGTACCGGGCGAGCATGATCTCCGGCTTCGCGGCCGGATGGTCGAACTTCGGCGTCCGCTCGGCCGTCGTGCCCCTCTTCGTCGCGGCCGCCGTGAGCCCCGAGCCGTGGGCGGCGGGCGTCGTCGTCGCGGTCGCCGCGGTCGGCAACGTGCTCGCGCTCCAGTTCGCGGGCAAGGGCTCGGATCGCCGCGGCCGCCGGCCCTACCTCATCGTCGGCCTCCTCGTCGCGGCGCTCGGCCTCCTCGCGACGCCGATCGCGCACGAGCTCCCCGTGCTGCTCGCGATCTCCTTCGTCGGCGGCGTCGGCTCCGGCCTCGCTGCCCCCGCCCAGCAGGCCGCGGTCGGCGACCTCGTCGGCCGCAAGCGCTCCGGCGGGCAGGTCCTCTCCTCGCTCCAGATGACGCAGGACGTCGGCACGATCGCGGGCCCCATCGTGGCCGGCATCATCATCGACCACGTCGGCTACGGCTGGGCCTTCGCGGCCTCGGCGGCCGTGCTCGTCGTGGGCGCGCTCGCGTGGCTGCCCGCACGGGAGCCGCGTCGGGCCTGAGCGCCCTCTCCGGAAACGCGAGACGCGCGGTCGCCCGGTGTGGGCGACCGCGCGTCGTGCGTGCGCGAGCGGGTACTACGCGTTGGTGATCGGACGGCCCGCGAGGAGGTCGCGGATCTCCGTGAGGAGCTCGGTGTCGCTGACCTCGGCCTCGGCCTCCGACATGGGGTGGCCGTGCTTGCGGAGGTAGGCGCGCTCCTGGAGCTTGTTCATCGGGAGGATGAGGCAGAAGTACACGACCGCCGCGATGAGGAGGAACTGGATGATCGCGGCGATGACCGCGCCGATGCCGAGCGTGACGGAGCCGACCTGGACGGTCGCCTTGGCGATGTCGTCCGCGTTGAAGAGCGCGGCGATGATCGGGTTGAAGATGCCCTCGACGAGCGCGGTGACGATGGCCGTGAAGGCCGCGCCGATGATGACGGCGACGGCAAGCTCCATGACGTTGCCGCGCATGATGAATTCCTTGAAGCCCTTCATGGGGTTTCCTTTCGCATTGGCCGCGGCGCACGACGGCGCGCACGGGGAGAGGCCCCTGGTGGGGGCCGAGATGGGAGCGGATCGCGCGGTGGCGCGAGCCGGAGCTCTTAGGAGCCCGCGGCGCCGGTGGCGGCGCCGGAGGATCCGGTCGGGGACGTAGCGGGGGCCGACGCCGGCGAGCTCTCGCTCGGGGCGGCCTTCGAGCCGGCGCTGGTGGCGCCGGACGACTGCGAATCGGTGCGGTAGAACCCGGATCCCTTGAACGCGATGCCGACGGCGCTGAAGAGCTTCCTAAGGCGCCCGCCGCACGACGGGCACTCGACGAGCGAGTCCTCGGAGAACGGCTGGACGACGTCGAAGGCGTGTCCGCACTCCGCGCATCGGTAGGAATAGGTGGGCATGCCCCTCCTCGGCTGAACTGGGCCAGCCTACTCGAGATGCTTGTCGAGACAAGCGTCAGACCAGGACTTTCCGGGATCGATGCCCGACGATCAGCGCGAACGCGCGGGAAAATCGAGGATCGCGGATGGCGTGACGGCCCCGTCGACCGGCGCGTCGTGGCGCTCGGCGGGCAGCTCGTCGAAGACGTCCGCGTCGGCGACGACGGCGTAGACGGGCGGGCGGCGCTCCATCGAGCCGAGGGTCTTGTCGTAGTAGCCGCGTCCCCAGCCGAGCCGCACGCCGCGGCGATCGACGCCGGCCGCCGGCACGAGGATGAGGTCGACCTCGCCGACGGCGATCGGCCCGAGCACCTCGCCGACGGCCTCGGGGAAGCCGAGCTCGTGCCGGCGCTCGGAGACGCCGTCCGAGACGGTCCAGTCGAGGAGGCCGTCCTCGCGGGTGATGGGGAGGAGGACGCGGATGCCCCGCTCGTGCGCCCAGTCGAGGAAGGGGCGCGTGCCGGGCTCGGTGTCGTTCGAGAGGTAGCAGGCGAGGCTGCGGGCGCCCGTGCGCTCGAGCAGCTCGCGGAGGCGGTCGGCGAGGCGCTCGGCGTCCTCGGCGTGGGCGAGCTCGCCGCGCGATCGGCGGCGCTGTCGGATCTCGGCGCGGAGGGCGCGCTTCTCGTCGGCGAGCGGATCGGGCATGGCCCAAGGGTACGCGGGCCGGGCGCAACTAGGCTTCCCGCCATGACCGACTCTCGACTCACGAAGGCCGTCATCCCGGCGGCCGGCCTCGGCACGCGCTTCCTCCCGGCCACGAAGGCCATGCCGAAGGAGATGCTGCCGGTGGTGGATCGCCCGGCGATCCAGTACGTCGTCGAGGAGGCGGTCCGCGCGGGGCTCACGGACGTGCTCATGATCACGGGCCGCAACAAGAACGCCCTCGAGAATCACTTCGACCGCGTCACCGAGCTCGAGGCGCTCCTCGAGGCGCGCGGCGACGTCGACCGCCTCTCGAAGGTGAACGCCTCGACAGACCTCGCGAACCTCCACTACGTGCGCCAGGGCGACCCGAAGGGCCTCGGCCACGCCGTCCTCCGCGCGCGCATGCACGTCGGCCGCGAGCCCTTCGCGGTGCTGCTCGGCGACGACCTCATCGACGAGGGATCCGACCTGCTCGAGCGGATGGTCGCGGCGCAGGCCGAGACCGGGGCGACGATCGTCGCGCTCATGGAGGTCGAGCCCTCGCAGATCTCGTCCTACGGCTGCGCCGCGATCGAGCCGTACGGCGGGGGGCCCGAGGGCTCGGAGCTCGTGCGGGTGACCGGCCTCGTCGAGAAGCCGCGCCCCGAGGACGCGCCCTCGAACCTCGCCATCATCGGCCGCTACGTGCTGCGGCCGGAGATCTTCGACATCCTCCGCGAGACCAGGCCGGGCCGCGGGGGAGAGATCCAGCTCACGGACGCCCTCAACGTGCTCGCCGAGGATCGAGAGCTCGCCGGCGGCGTGCTCGGGATCGTCTTCCGCGGGCGCCGGCACGATACGGGCGACAAGCTCGGGTACATCCAGGCGATCGTCGAGCTCGCCGTCGACCATCCGGAGCTCTCGGAGCGCCTCCGGCCGTGGCTGAAGGAGTTCGCGGACGGGCTCTCGGCGGGCGACTCCGCGTGAGCGCCTTCTCGGCGACGCTGCGGGACGGCGAGCTCACGCTCCGGCCCGTCCGGCTCCGCGATGCGCGCGAGCTCGAGGCGGCGCTGCTCGGCCATCGCGAGTGGCTCGAGCCGTGGGAGGCGACGAACCCGCAGGGGAGCGGGCGCTGGGACGTGCGCGCGGGCATCCGCTCGCTGCTCGAGCAGGCGCGGCGCTACCAGTCGCTGCCGTTCGTGCTCGAGGTCGAGGGGCGGATCGTCGGCCAGCTGACCGTCTCCGGCATGGCCTACGGCGCGCTCTCCTCGGCCTCGCTCGGCTACTGGGTGCTGCCGGAGGTCGCCGGCCGCGGGCTCGCGCCGACGGCGGTGGCGCTCGCGACGGACCACTGCTTCCGCGCGATCGGGCTGCACCGCATGGAGATCTGCATCCGGCCCGAGAATGGGCCCTCGCTGCGGGTCGTCGAGAAGCTCGGCTTCCGCTACGAGGGCCTGCGGCGGCGGTACATCCACATCGACGGCGACTGGCGGGATCACGTGTGCTTCGCGGTCGTGCGCGAGGAGGTGCCGGAGGGCGTGCTCGCGCGATGGCGCTCGGGTCGGGCCGATGCGACGCTGGCGCGCGTGCGGGACGAGGACGCGGCGCTCGCGGCGCGGCCGTTCGCGCCGGGGCGCCAGTAGACACACCAGTCACACCAGACACACCATCAACACACCTTCGCCAATGCCGGGCCGCGCGCCCGCCCGCGCCTACCGTTGCCCCATGGGGTTCACCGGAGCGAGCAGCATCGTCTTCGCCCTGGCCGTCGGGCTATGGCTGTGCTACGCCGTGCCCATCTGGCTGCGCCGGTATAACGACGTCGCCGTCGAGCGCAACGCCATCCGCCTCCAGCAGACGATCCGCGCCCTCGCCGAGACCGCCGAGATGCCGCGCGAGCTCCGCGTCGAGGCCACCTCGCGCGCCGTCGCCGAGCAGCGCCGCGCGCTCGAGCAGGCCGAGAAGGCGGAGCGCCGTAAGGTCCAGCTCGAAGCGCAGGCCGAGCAGGCGGCCTCGCCCGCGGCCTCGCTGCGCCGGGCGCGCCTCCTCTCGACGGGCGTCCTCCTCGTCGGCCTCGCGGCCGGCGTCTGGGGCGCCGTCTCGGCCGCCTGGTGGGTCCTCGGCGTCGGTCTCGCGCTCGTCGCCGCCGCCGTCGCGATGCTCGAGCAGTCGCGCCGCGTCGCCGCCCGCCGCCGCGCGCGCCTCGCCGAGGCTGCAGCGGCGCCGCGCTCGGCCGCCGCCGACGAGGCGCCGATCCGCGTGCCCCAGCAGCTCTTCCACGACGGCCTCGTCGAGGCCGCGCTCGAGGAGGCCGCGCAGACGGCGCCCGCGCCGGCCCAGGCGAGCGGCTGGGTGCCGCAGCCGCTGCCGCGCCCCCTCTACCTCGACCGCGATCTCGCGCCCGGCCCCGACGACGGCCCG
Organism: Pseudoclavibacter triregionum; assembly: GCA_910822395.1. Lineage (GTDB taxonomy): Bacteria > Actinomycetota > Actinomycetes > Actinomycetales > Microbacteriaceae > Pseudoclavibacter > Pseudoclavibacter triregionum. Next base: position 302,308 of record OU365335.1, on the reverse strand, counting down.
GACGGCGGCCTCCCGGCCCGCCGCGAGGACCCGATGGCCGAGCTGCTCGCGGCCGTCCGCCGCTCGGAGCAGGCCATCCGCGCGGCCCACCAGGAGGCCGGCGTCGCGACCTTCGGGGCGATCGACGCGATCACGCTCGACTCGGACGAGCCGGTGCTGCGCCCCGTCGCGCGCGCCGCCGCGGCCTCGGCCGGAGCCGGCTTCCCCGGCCGCGCGAGCCGCCCGGCGCCCGTGGGCGAGGGCTCCCGCTGGGCCTGCATGGGCCTCATCGAGGACATCGAGCCCGAGTTCGACGACATCTCCGAGATCCTGCGCCGCCGCCGGGCGAGCTAGGAATCTCCTCCGCCCGCAGCGAAGAAGGTCAAGGAACGGTCACGGTTCCCTGCCTCCTCACAGGCGTCGAGGTAATCTGGCCCGTGCGCCTCACCCAAGGCGCCACACCAGACACCGCGTGAGCGCACCCCGGCGCCCAGCGGAGGACGCGCTCGGCGTACCTAGCGCGCCCGCTGACTCACGAGGATCTTAGAGGGGTATGACGGAATCGATGCGCGAGGCGTTCGCCTCGGGAGATGGGCCCAGGACGGCCTCCTCCGGCGCGCCCGCGGGCGGCGAGGGGCCGACGCTGGGCCTGCCCGTCGACCGCCGGCTCGCGCATCGCGCCGTCGAGCAGATCGAGATCGAGATCGAGGAGCTCGGCGACGGCCCCGGAAGCGAGGCGCGCTGCGCCGAGCTCGAGGCCCGCCGCCGCTTCTGGGTGAGCCTGCTCGGCGTCGTCCCCATCGTCGTCGTCCACCGCGCCTACGTGCAGGCGAGCGCCGCCGCCGCGCTCGGCGCGACCGCCGTGCCCTCGGGCCTCGCGGTCGAGCCGATCGTGACGACCTCCGGTCCCGTGCGCCTCCTCGCGCGCCCCGCCGCCTCGAGCGCCCCGGCCCCCGCCGCCGCGGCCTCCGCGCCGGCCGCCTCCGCGCCGGCCGCCTCCGCGGCCGAGCCCCGCCAGGCCGGCGACTCCTTCTTCCGCCGCCGCGGCTCGGCGCTGCTCGCGACGGCGGGCATCGCCGCGGTGACCGCGCTCGCGCTGCCCGCGCTGCTCTCCTCGGGCCCCGGCCACGCGCCGACCGCCCCCGCAGCCTCCACGCTCACGCCGCAGGCCGCCACGGCCGCCGGATCCGCCACCCTGCCCGGCGTCTCGGAGGACGTCGCGAGCGACCTCGCCTCGATGCAGAGCGCGTACTCGGTCTCCTACGGCCTCGCCTCGACGACGACCGGCTCGACGATGGGCGACCTCATCGTCGCCGTCGTCCTCGCCAACCAGGCCGGCGACGGCCCGAAGGCGGAGGAGACGATCGAGCAGGCCCGGAGCTACTTCGTCGCGGCCTACGCGCCCGAGTTCGCCTCGAACGCGCGCACGCTCCGCGCCTCCTTCTCGGCGGCGAGCGCGACGACGCTCGCGGGCCTCGACCAGCGCATCGCCGACCTCGACCGCGGCATCGCCGAGGGCGTCGCGGGCTTCCACCACGTCGTCTCCGGCGTGAGCGGCACGACGACGATGCTCTCGCAGGCCCAGGCCGAGCACGTCGCGAACGGCGGCGCGCTCACGGCGCCCGCCGAGCTCCAGATCGAGCCGACGACCCCGCCGCCGGTGACGTGGCCGGGCATGGAGATCATGCCCCGCACGCCCGCGCAGCAGGCGGACCAGTCGGCCCCCGCGCCCGACGCCGCGGCCCCCGGCCTCGCCGCGCCCGAGATCCTCCCGCCGGAGCTCCGCCCGGACGAGCCGACCGTGCCCGAGCAGGGCGACGGCGGCCAGACCGGTCAGCAGCCGGCTCCCGGGCCCACGCCGACCCCGGACCCGACTCCCACGCCGACGCCGGATCCCACGCCGACGCCGGACCCCACCCCGACGCCGGACCCGACTCCGACGCAGGATCCCACGCCGACGCCCGACCCCGGCCACACGACGCCGCCGGCCGGCACTCCCGACGACGGCCTCACTGAGGACGGCGGCTCCGGCCGCCCCTGGTTCTCGAACGGCTCGTGGTGGATCCGCGACGCTCGCGGCCTCGTCGTCGAGGTCCGCTGGGACGGCTCGTCGTGGCAGGTCGTCGTGCACTCGCTGCCCGGCGGCGGCAAGGCGCCCCAGCACCCGATCGTCGTCGACCCTCGTGTCGATCCGGTCGTCGACCCGCGCGTCGACCCGGTCATCCTCGCCGCGCAGTCGCAGTCGCAGTCGCAGGCGCAGACGCGGCCGAGCCCCGCTCCCGGGCCGACGCCGGCCCCTGCCGACGCCCCGACGCAGCCCGCGGCCCCGACGCCCGACGCAATCTCGAGCGCGCCCGACGCCGCGACAGATCCGGTCGAGTCCCCGGCGGCCGATCCCGTGCCTGCCGCTGACGCCGCTCCTGTCGAGGACGCCGCCCCGCTCGACGAGCTCTCCCCCGCCGAGGAGCCCGAGCCCGCCGCCGACCTCGCGCCGCAGCCCTCCGTGGAGTCCGCGACGCTCACCGACGATCCGGCGGCGCTTCCCGCGCCGACCGCCGCCCCCTAGCGGACCGCCCGGCGCGCGGGCCCGCGCCCGCGACCGCGCAGGGGCATGAACTACCCTGGCGACGCGCGCCCAGGCGTGCCCACCCGATCCACGGAAGGACCCCCATGGCCAAGCGCGACCTCGGCGACCCGTTCGACGGCGTTGCCGATCAGGACGCCATCTCGGTGCCCCCGGGGGTTTTCCGCGCGGCCGGCCCCGCGGAGCGCACGGGCTCCACGAACGCCCGCGCGGCCCGGGGCGGCCCGCTCGCGACCTTCCGCGCCGCCTCCACGAAGGCCCGCCTCGGCTGGCTCACGGCGGTGCTCCTCACGGCGCTCATCGTCTTCATCATCCCGGCCGGCATCGCGCTCTTCGGCTCGGTGCGCAAGGCGCAGATCGAGGCCGAGGCGGCCGTGCTGCCGACGCCCGCGCTCGTCGTCGTGAGCCCGGAGGCGCAGGCCGTCCAGGACCAGATCGACGAGATCGACGTCGCCTACATCATGTCGAGCGCCTCGGCCGAGGCGGAGTCCTCGCAGCAGATGGGCGCGCTCCTCGACAAGGCGAAGGGCCTCGTCGCGCAGAACGACGCGGCGGGCGCGAAGACGGCCTTCGACGAGGCGCTCGCGTACTTCGTCACCGTCTACTCGCAGCGCCTCGCGGACCTCGTCGACCCGACGATCGAGGAGTACTGGGGCCTCGAGCGGAAGACCGAGAAGCGCCTCGGCGAGCTCCGCGACCTCATCACGGCGAACGCCGACGGCCACGACCTCGCCGGCCTCGTCGCCGCCGTCATCGAGCTGCCGCAGCAGCTCAGCGCCGCGAAGAACCAGCACATGTCGGAGTACGAGTCGTACGTGCCGCCGGCCTCCAACAACACGAAGCCGAGCACGCAGCCCGCCCCGGCGCAGACCCAGGCCCCGACGCAGGCGCCGGCCGTCACCCAGGCGCCGCCCGACGCTCCCACCGCGCCCGCTCCTGCGCCGAGCACCCAGCCGAGCACGGGCAACGGAAACGGCAACGGCAACGGAAACGGCAACGGCGGTTTCAGCAACACGCCGAACCCCAAGCCGTAGGCGTGGACGATTTCGCAGCCATCGCGTAAGGTGGTAAGGTCGTTCTTCGCAAGGGCCCTTGGCGCAGTTGGTAGCGCGTCTCGTTCGCAATGAGAAGGTCAGGGGTTCGAATCCCCTAGGGTCCACCCGACGCACAAGGCTCGAACCCTTGCCAACAGAATCGTTGGTGGTGGTTCGGGTCTTGTCTGCGTTCTCGGCCCAGGTAAGGGCGTTGGCGTTGATCTCGGGGTCGAGGAGCATCTCGAAGGGCCGGTTGTTCTCGACGCGCAGCTCGTTGTCTTCGTCGATGTAGACCTTGGTGAAGAACGCCTGGTTGCACAGACGCCGGTTGGTGTCGTCGGAAGGGGTGTAGATGTCGGCGCAGTTGGCGAGCAGGCCCGTTCCCGGCAACCCGGAGGAAGCTCAGCAACTGCTGTACCTGCTGCTCGGCAGAGCGATCGCCCGTTGCCAGGTCGCCGAAGCATCCGCAGAGACGATCCATCAAGTGCTGCTGGGCAGACCCCCTCGTGAGCGGAGCACGCTGGGCTCGAAGGCCAAGGCTGTTGAACCTGAGCTTCCAGATCATCTCCAGGCCGAGTACCGGAACTTGGTCCAGGCGCGGAACTACCTGGTCCATCGCCTGCTGTTCGATCATGGGGGCTGGAAAGGCATCCCTGGCTGGGACAGCCCGGAGCTGTATCGGAAGCTGTACGACTCGGTCGACGAGGCGATGCAGACCATCGATCGTGTCAGCGACCTGCTGAACAGGTATCTCGTTGACACGAACCCTGACGTCGCGATCTTCCGGATCAGCGATCAAGGGGTCGAGGATATCCGAGACCTATAAGCTCCATCCTCCTGGTCGTGCGAGCTGATTGGCCTCCCGGCGGGAGCCGGGTTATCGCATAGTTCGGCGTCGCGTGGTGGCGTATCTGTTCCAGGCTGAGCCGGTGAGTTCGACCCAGCGGGTGGCTGCGCCGACGCTGATCCCGATGAGGGAGGCGAACACGGCGGGCGGTGTCGTGGAGGCGAGGTGCAGGAGCGCGGCGTTCCTGCTGGCGCGTGTGATGATGCCGAGGCGGTTCATTCGAAGCATGAGTGAGGCGGGATGCAGGTGGGTGCCGGGGTTCTTCCCGGTGAACAGCCACCGGGAGTCGGCCAGCTTGCTCGCCGCTCCGAACGGCTTGGCGGCGGGCAGCGCCGTCACGAGATCATCCAGCGGCGGGATGAGCAGCAATGGCTCGGGGCCGAGCGCGAGGTAGGTGTCGCCGTCGCGGATCTCGATATCGTCAGTGGTCAGGCTGACGATCTTCGCGACGGGTTGGGCGTAGAGCAGGATCAAGCAGGCGGTGGCGCGGTCTTCGACGCTGGCGCTGTCGGGTTCGTGGAGAAACGTGCGGGCCAGAGCGAGTTGTTCTTCGGGGTCGATGTCGTGTGCCGGGTCTTTTGATGGAATCGGCTGAGGGAGCCGGACTTGCCGGAGGTAGCCGCCGCGTGTGAGCCAGCGGACGAACGCGAGGCGTCGGCTGCGATCAGTGGTGATCCAAGCGTCGAGGAGGGCTTGCGGGCAGTCGTCCAGGTCATAGCCGCTGGTGCCGAGGCGGTCGAGGAATGCGCGGGCGATGTCGATGTCGCCCTGGCGAGCTCCCGCTCGCCAGGCAGGTGGTCGCCCACCGCCAGGTCGCCGGAGAGGATCCGCTCGTCGACCCACCTCAGAACCACCTCGTAGGCGCGACCCGCGGCGCCTTTCGTCTCGCCCCGGGAGCCGGGCCCGGACACGGCCGGCAAATCGATGGCCGTTCCCCGCGCGCTCGGCTGCCCCATTGCCCCAGAATGGCACAGAGCGCCCGCGTGACCGACGTCACAGAGTGGAGAGCGAATAAATGGTCTGACCATTGACAGCAGTAGCTGCCGCCCCTAGCGTCGTGCCAACCCTAATGGTCTGACCATTACGCCCTGAGAGGTCCAGCCCAATGTTGTGCGAACCGGAGGACACATGACCACCTTGATCTCGGTACCGGCCGCAGTGCCTTCGGCCTACCAACCGGGCCTGTCCCCGGTGGCCGACAGCCTCGCCCTCTCGGCGCTCATCGCGCTCCTCCCTCTCGTGACGGTGTTCGTCACTCTCGGGGTCCTGAAGTGGAAGGCGCACTGGGCCGGTCTGAGCGCGGTCCTCGTGGCGATCATCGTGGCAGCCGTCTTCTTCGGGATGCCCGTCCAGCTCGCGGCCCTCGCGGCCACCCAGGGCGCCGCCTTCGGACTCTTCCCGATCATGTGGATCGTCTTCACCGCGATCCTCCTCTACCAGGTCACCGTGCGCTCAGGGCACTTCGAGGACCTGCGCGCGACGTTCCACCTCATCTCGGACGACCCGCGCATCCAGGCGATCATCATCGCCTTCTGCTTCGGCGGACTCCTCGAGGCGCTCGCCGGCTTCGGCGCTCCCGTCGCGATCACCGGCGTCATGCTCATGGCGCTCGGCTTCTCGCCCCTGCGTGCGGCAGCCGTCGTTCTACTCGCCAACACCGCACCGGTCGCGTTCGGCGCCATCGGCACCCCGATCATCACCGCGGGCAACCTCACCGGCATCCCCTACCAGGAGATCGGCGCGTACGTCGGCCACCAGACCCCGATCCTCGCCGCCTTCGTGCCTCTCCTCCTCGTCCTCATGGCCGGCGGGCGCCGCGGGGTCCGGGAGACCTGGCCGGTCGCGATCGTCGTCGGTCTCGCCTTCGCCGTCGCGCAGTGGGTCTCCGCCACGTGGATCTCCGTAGAGCTGACCGACATCATTGCCTCGCTCGTCGGCCTCGCCGCCGCGGTGCTCTTCCTGCGGGTATGGCAGCCCAGTGGCCGCGACGAGGCCCTCGCCGTGATGCACGCGGACCGCGAGCGCGAGCTCGCCCTCGTCGGAGGTGACGCGAACATCGCCGCCTCCGGACCCGCGAGCGACTTCGTCGTCTCCGCCGACGAGCTGGAGGAGCGCGCGCAGGGTCTGACGAAGGGTCGGATCCTGCTCGCTCTCTTCCCCTACCTCCTCGTCATCGCGGTGTTCGCGGTGGCCAAGCTCGTCCCCCCGGTCAAGGGCCTCCTCACCGGCACGGACCTCAAGATCCCCTGGCCGGGCCTCGACGGCGAGGTCCTCACCGCTTCCGGCGAGGTGAGCGGCGCGACGACCTACACCCTGGCCTGGCTCAGCTCTCCGGGGTCGATGCTCCTCGTCTGCGGTCTCGTCGTCGCCTTCGTCTACGGCATCGGCCTCTCCGGCTGGGCCGCCGAGGTGGCGGCCATCGCCCACAAGATGCGCTACGCGTTCCTCACCGTGGCCTCTATGCTCGCCCTCGCCTACGTCATGAACCTCTCGGGCATGACCATCACCATCGGGACGTGGATCGCGGGCACGGGAGCGCTCTTCGCCTTCCTCAGCCCGACCCTGGGCTGGATCGGCACCGCGGTCACCGGCTCGGACACCAGCGCCAATGCCCTCTTCGCCACCCTGCAGCAGAGCGCGGCCGAGACGGCCGGCATCGACCCGACCCTCCTCGTCGCGGCGAACACCTCCGGCGGGGTCGTCGGCAAGATGATCAGCCCGCAGAACCTCACGATCGCGGCGACGGCGGTCGGTCTCATCGGCCGGGAGTCCGACATCCTCCGCAAGGTCCTGCCGTGGAGCGTAGGCCTCATCATCGCCATGTGCATCCTCGTCGGCCTGCAGTCGACCGTCCTCGCCTGGATGCTGCCATGAGCACCGAAACCTCCCGCCCCACGCTCGACAAGCCTGTCTCAGAGCTGCGTGTCGCCCTCTTCGCGACGTGTTTCAACGACACGATGTGGCCCGAGACGCCCAAGGCGACGGTGCGCCTGCTCGAGCGGCTCGGAGTCACCGTGGAGTTCCCCCCGGAGCAGACCTGCTGCGGGCAGATGCTCACGAACACCGGCTACGGCCGGGACGCTCTCCCTCTCGTGCGCCGCTTCGTCGACGTCTTCGGCGAGTACGACGCCGTCGTCGCTCCTTCGGGGTCATGCGTCGGGTCGGTGCGCGAACAGCATCCCGGGATCGCGGAGCACGCCGGAGACGGCGTCCTGGCGGACCGGGTCGCCGAGGTGGCCCCGAAGGTGTACGAGCTCTCGGAGTTCCTCGTCGACGTCCTCGGAGTCGTCGACGTCGGCGCGTACTTCCCGCACCGGGTCACCTACCACCCGACCTGCCACTCCCTGCGGATGCTCCGCGTGGGCGACCGGCCGCTCCGACTCCTGAAGGCGGTGCGCGGCATCGACCTCGTCGAGCTACCCGGCGCGGAGGAGTGCTGCGGCTTCGGAGGCACGTTCGCCGTGAAGAACGCCGACGTCTCGATCGCCATGGGCTCGGAGAAGGCCCGCCAGGTCGTCGGGACCGGCGCGGAGGTGCTCGTCGCCGGGGACAACTCGTGCCTGGCCCACATCGGCGGGATCCTCGGACGGCAGCGCTCCGGCGTGCGCCGGATGCACCTGGCCGAGATCCTCGCCTCGACAGAGGAGGACCAGGCGTGACGACCAACCCGTCGCCGTCGTCCGTGCGGCCGCCCGTCCCGGGACCGCTGCAGGAGACCGCACCGACCTTCATCGGGATGCCGAAGTTCCCCACCGGGGCCCGCGAGGCCCTGGCGAACACCCAGCAGCGACGGAACCTGAGGCACGCCACCCACACCATCCGCGGCAAGCGCGCCCGGGTCGTCGCCGAGGTGCCGCACTGGGAGGACCTGCGCCTGGCCGGGGCGGCCGCCAAGGACGAGGCCCTGCACCATCTCGCCGACTACCTCGTCCGGCTCGAGGAGAGCCTCACGGCAAACGGCGCAACGGTGCACTGGGCGCGGGACGCCGCTGACGCGAACCGGATCGTCCTCGACATCGTCCGGGCCAAGGAGGCCGACGAGGTCGTCAAGGTCAAGTCGATGGTCACCCAGGAGATCGAGCTCAACGAGGCCCTCGAGGAGGCGGGGATCCACGCCTGGGAGACCGACCTCGCCGAGCTCATCGTCCAGCTCGGTCATGACCGGCCCAGCCACATCCTCGTCCCCGCGATCCACCGCAACCGCAGCGAGATCCGCGAGATCTTCCTGCGCGAGATGCAGGCCGTGGGCCGCCCGGCGCCGGCCGACCTCACCGACGACCCGGCCCGGCTCGCCGAGGCGGCGCGCCTGCACCTGCGTGAGAAGTTCCTCCGCGCCAAGGTCGGTGTCTCCGGGGCCAACTTCGCGATCGCCGACACGGGCACGCTCGTCGTCGTCGAGAGCGAGGGCAACGGCCGGATGTGCCTCACTCTGCCCGAGACACTCATCTCCGTCGTCGGCATCGAGAAGGTCCTGCCCACCTTCGAGGACCTCAGCCCACTCCTCCAGCTGCTCCCGCGCTCGAGCACCGGCGAGCGGATGAACCCCTACACGACGATGTGGAGCGGGGTCCATGAGGGGGACGGCCCCTCCGAGGTCCACGTCATCCTCCTCGACAACGGGCGCAGCCACGTACTCGGCGACCGGCACGGCCGCCAGGCGCTGCGGTGTATCCGCTGCTCAGCCTGCCTGAACGCCTGTCCGGTCTACGAGCGCACCGGGGGCCACGCATACGGCTCCGTCTATCCCGGTCCCATCGGTGCGGTGCTCAACCCGCAGCTGCGGGGCACGGGCACGGCCATCGACAAGTCGCTGCCGTTCGCCTCGAGCCTCTGCGGTGCGTGCTTCGACGCCTGCCCGGTGCGGATCAACATCCCCGAGATGCTCGTCGAGCTGCGGGCGCAGGTCGCGGACGAGGGCGGGCGGACCGCCGAGTCGGCCGCCATGAGTGCGACCGCCTGGCTATTCTCCGACCCGCGTCGGCTCTCGGCGGCGCAGCGGGCCGCGACCCTCGCCGGCCGGGTCCTCGGCGACCGGACCATCCGCTCCGTCCCGGGTCTGGGCGCCTGGACCAACGCCCGCGACATCCCGACCCCGCCGAAGGAGACGTTCCGACAGTGGTGGGCTCGCGAACGGGGCTCCGGCTCGGGGAAGGGGGCGTCCCGATGAGCGCCCGGGAGGACATCCTCGCTCGGGTCCGCGGGGCGACGGCCGACGTCGTCTCCCCGATGGGCTCCGGCGAGAGCGGAACCGTCACCGAGGAGGTCTCCTCCGGACCGGCCGAGACGCTCGAGCTGTTCGCCGAGAACGTCGCCGACTACCGGGCGCAGGTGCTGCGGGTCGAGCCCGGCGGGGTCGCCGACGCCATCGCGGGCGCCCTCCGGGAGCACGGGTGCGGCTCGGTCGTCGTTCCGGGTGGCCTCGACGAGGCCTGGGTCGACGCCATCGGCTCGGTCGCCACGGTCGTCCCGGACTCCCTCTCCCTCACCTCGGCCGATCTCGACTCCATCGACGGCGTCGTCACCGCCTCCGCGGTCGGGATCGCCACGACGGGGACGATCGTCCTCGACCACAGGGAGGACCAGGGGCGCCGCGCCATCACCCTCGTCCCGGACACCCACGTCTGCGTCATCCGCGCCGACCAGGTCGTCCACGACGTGCCCGAGTCGGTGCGCCGGCTCCGACCGGGGGCGGGCGACACCCGCCCCCTGACGTGGATCAGCGGTCCCAGCGCGACGAGCGACATCGAGCTCGAGCGCGTCGAGGGCGTCCACGGACCGCGCACCCTCGTCGTCGTCCTCGTGACCGGCTGATGGGACGGTGGGACGGTGACGAGCTCGAACGCACGGCCCAGTGTGGGTGGCGGCGCCACCCCGGTGTGCTTCCTCGCCGGGGGTACGGGTATCTCAGCCGAGACGCTGGGTAACCTCATCCTCAACCAGTTCCCCAGCGTGGAGTTCACACGCCGCAAGATCCCGTTCATCACAACCCCGGAGCAGGCCCACGAGGCGGTCGCCGAGATCGACGGCGGATCGTCACCTCCCGCCGGGTGAGGTGGGTGGCGACCGTGCGGCGGTTCACGCCGAACACGGATGCCAGTTCCACGAGCGTTGCGCCCTCGCGGTACTGCGCCACCAGATCGTCGATCTGCTCCGGGCGAAGGAGGGTTTGAGCCATCCCAAGTGATCGCACCACTCGCCCCCTAGAGTCGGACACAGTAGGCTCAGAGGAGCGCTGGTCGTGGTTGTAGAAGCCCCGTGACCTGCGCAAAGACAGAGTTTTCAGGTGTGGGCAGGGGTTCTCAAACTCTCTACGGAGGTCCACGGGCAAGGCCCCGGAGCTCCCCGCTCCGGGGCCTACTTGCGTGCGCGCGTCGGACACTCGACCCGGCTACCCTTCCCGGCTGCGCGGGGTCGCCGCTCGGCCCGAGCGCGGAGGTCGCCTTCTCGCAGGCGGTCGGCCAGGGCGCCGCCGTGTCGACGGATGACGCGGCCGCGGTCTCGATCGAGGCGTCCCAGCGCCTCTTCGATCGCAGCGAGCTCGTGCTCGTCGCGAGCGAGGCGCAGGTCGCCGGCCTCGCGGACGACGCCGCCCGGCTCCGGGTGCCGATCCTCGTCGACGGTCTGGGCCTCGCGGCCGAGCTCGCCCGCCTCGGCGCGACGACGGTGGCGCAGGCGTCCGGCGACGTGCTCTCGGGCCCCGGCGGCACGCCGACCGTCTCCGTGGACCCGTCGAACGTCGACGCCGCCGGCCTGCCCCGCGTGGAGATCGCGGTCGAGTCGCCGGGCGCCCTTCTGCTCACGGATGGGACGGCCGTCGATGCCGCGGTGGATGCCGTGGTCCGCGCCGGGATCGCGGCCGCCTCGGGTGCGGAGGTGGCGATGCCCGGCGGCGATCCGCGGGCGACGAGCGAGACGACGGCGACCGCCCGCGAGCACGCCGGCCAACTCGTGCTCGCGATGGGCGGCTCGTTCGCCGGCGAGCGCTTCGGTCCGCGCTTCGCGGCGGCGGCGACCCACCCCGAGCTGCCCGGCGGCGGCCTCCTGCGCTTCGATGGCCGGCTCTACATCGCCCACTACGGCCAGCCGGGCGAGCCCGTGCTCGGAGTCCTGGGGGAGCGCGACCTCGACGCCGCGGTCGCCGAGGTGAAGGCGCGTGCGGAGGAGTACGAGCGGGTGACCGGGCGGACGGTGGTCCCGACCTTCGAGATCATCACGACGGTCGCCTCGGGCGCGCTGGGGGACGGGGACTACTCGAACGAGGCGAGCGTCGACGTCATCCGTCCGTGGGTCGAGCGGGCGGGCGAGGAGGGCGCGAAGCAGTACGAGGAGCTCTTCGCGCTGCCGCATGTGGGCATCGCGCTCGCCTCGGAGTGGCGGCTGAAGCCCGGGCAGAAGCACCTCGAGCAGATCGGCAGCGTGACGGCTGCCGAGGTGAACGAGGCGCTGGCGTGGCTCGCCGAGCTCACGTCGAGCCGGGGCCTGCCGCCGAAGATCGCGATCATCCATCAGTTCACTCCGTCGATGGTCACCGAGCGCGAGACGCTCGACACCACGTACGACGAGCTCGCGCTGCTCCTCCACGTCGACGGCCACGGGACGCCGGGCGACAAGATGGGCACCTGGGAGCACCTGCAGGAGGACCTCCCTGAGGGCATCGAGCTGGGCTGGAAGAACTTCATCGACGAGGACACCCCCACGTTCACCCCCGCCCAGACGGTCGCCATCGAGCCGCACCCGGTGTTCGTCTCGTACCAGTAGCCGCGCACGCCGAGCACCCCGCACTGATCGGGCTCAGAAGGGCGGGTCTGCGGGGTCGGCCGGCCGCGGTGGGCTCGAGGTCCTCGGCGGGTCGTCCTCGACGGCCTGCCGGGCGAAGGCCACGCGCGTGCGGAGCGGGCGATCCCAGGCGACGCGCCCGCTCGGCGAGATCCATTCCAGGAGGCCGTGTCCGAGCTGCCGGACCTGCCAGGCCGTCTCGTGCTTCATCGTGTGGTGGCCGCGGCAGAGGTGGGCGAGGTTGTCCGGCTCGGTCGCGCCGCCTTCGGACCAGGGGACCGTGTGGTCGACGTCGCAGCGGCCGGCCGGGCGACGGCATCCGGGCATGCGGCAGGTCTGGTCGCGGGCGAGGAGCGTGCGCCGCAGGCCTCCCCAGGCGAGCCGCTGCTCGCTCGCGAGCGGCAGCCTCGTGACGGGATCGGTGACGAGGCGGTAGAGCTCCGGGTGCTCGCCGAAGGCCTCGAGCGCCTGCTGGCGGGGGATCGGGCCGACCCCGAGGAGCTCCGCGGGCTCGGCCGAGGCGCCGGCGAGGGCGAGGGCGGGCACCTCGATGTCGATGCGCGCGACGATGCGAGGCGCGCCCTCGCCGAGGACGTCCGCGATCTGCCGGCTCTCGCCGCCGAGCGCGAGATCGGCGAGCAGATCGGCGCGGATCTCGTCGAGGGAGCGGTCGTCGATCGGAGCGACAGCGGCGTCGCCGGGCATCGCGCCGGTTTCTGCGGCGCGCGTGCCGGCGTCGGACTTCGCGCCGAGCCCGGCTCGGGACGGCTGGGCGCCGCCGAGAGGCTCGCCCGTCCCCGCGCGACCGCGAGCCTCCGCCCGGCGGCGGGCCTCCTCGAGCTCGTTCACCTCGCGGATCGCCTTGGCCTGCTGAGTGAGGCGGTCGGCGATCGCGTGCGCGAGGTAGGAGGGGAGATGGGCGCGGAGGGTGGACATGCCGTCGCCGTCGTCGGTGACGCGGACGTGGCGCTCGCGCTTGGCTCGCTCGTAGCGCTCGTCGAGGGTGAGCTCGCCGGCCTCGGCCGCGAGCCGCTCCGCGAGCGCCTCGAGCTCGGGCGCGGTGACCTCGCGGGCGTGCTCGAGCAGCTCGTGCTCGTAGAGTGCCCGGACGTCGTCGTCTTCGATCGAGACGCCGTGGCGGGCGATGGCGAGCGCGTGGCGCTCGGAGATGTCGCCGTCGGACCAGACCGCCTGCGTGGCGGGGAAGCGGACGGCGATGGTCCATGCGTCGTGGAGCCGACGTTGCATGCCGCGCTGCGGGAGCCGGAGCTCCATCGCGGCCTCAGCCGCGCAGGAGCGCACGGCCAGCTCGCGGCTCGTCGCCCGGTCGCCGGCGGCGTCGAGCGCGCGCTGGAGCATGTCGGCGAGCAGGGCGGAGCGACGGGCGGAGGCGCGCGCCTCGGCGCGATGGCTCTCGCGGAGATCGTCGAGCAGGTCGCTGAGGTGCTGCGGGACGCGGTGCTCGCCGTAGGACTCGCCGTCGAAGGACGTGATGCGGAGTCCGCCGAGCATGGGCGCGTCGGTCGTGGTGCGGTCGGGCATCGCGGTCACCTCCCCCTGGCCTCGCGATGCCTTAATTCTAGAACGGATGTTCGAGTGGAGCAAGGGGTGTGTCGGTCTCCAGCAGGGGGGCTGGGGAGAGGGAGCTCCGCGATCACCTCGTGCTGTGTGCAGTGGTTTCGAGACGCGCCTTGCGGGCGCTCCTCGATCACCGGCGCACTGGGGGGCGAGGCGGTCCCTGCGGGGCCTCCTCAACCACCGAGTTCCTAGCGCCGCGGCCCGCGCCCGGCGGTCGCCCGCACGATCAGCTTCCGCAGCTCCTCGACCCACAGCACCGAGCTCGCCATCGCGAGCGCGACGGCCCAGTGCGCGGCGTCCAGCGGCGCCGTCCCGAACGCCGCCTGCAGGAACGGCACCTCCACGACCGCGAACTGCAGCACCGCCCCGAGCGCCACCGCCCCCAGCAGCCACGTGTTCGCGAACATCCCGCGGAAGGCGCTCGACGTCGCCGAGCGCGCCGAGAACACGTTGAAGAGCTGCGCGAACACGAGCGTCGTGAAGCCGGCCGTCCGCGCGACCTCGAGCGAGTCCGAGCCGGGGATGAGCCCGCCCGGAAGGAAGATGTCGATCGTGAGCAGGGCCGAGATGCCCATGACCGCGCCGACGAGCACGATCGTCGCCCACATCGGCCCGTCGATGACGCGCTGGCCCGGGCGCCGGGGCGGGCGCGCCATCACGTCATCCGTCTCGGGATCCACGCCGAGCGCGAGCGCGGGGCCCGAGTCGGTGACGAGGTTGATCCAGAGGATCTGGGTCGCGAGCAGCGGCACGACGAGCACCGCGCCCTCCGCCGCCGAGGCGTCCCGCAGCCCGAGGAGCCCGGCGAAGAGCACACCGAAGAGCACGGTGATGACCTCGCCCATGTTCGACGAGAGCAGGTACCGCAGGAACTTCGCGATGTTGTCGAAGATGACGCGCCCCTGGTCGACCGCCGCGACGATCGTCGCGAAGTTGTCGTCACGGAGGATCATCGCGCCTGCCTGCTTCGTCACCTCGGTGCCCGTGATGCCCATGGCGACGCCGATGTCCGCGGCCTTGAGCGCGGGAGCGTCGTTCGCGCCGTCGCCCGTCATGGCGACGATCTCGCCGGCGGCCTGGAGCGCCGCGACGATCCGCAGCTTGTGCTCGGGCGCGACGCGCGCGAAGACGCTCACCTCGCGCACGGCGTCCGCGAACTCGGCGTCCGTCAGCTCATCGAGTTCGAGCCCGGTGAGCGCGCGGCTCGACTCGTCGGCGATGCCGAGGTCTCGCGCGATGCGCAGCGCCGTCGAGGGGTGGTCGCCCGTGATCATGATGACCCGGATGCCCGCCCGCTTCGCCTCCCCGACCGCCTGCTCCGCCTCCTCGCGCGCCGGGTCGATCATGCCGACCGTCCCGAGGTAGACGAGCCCCTCCTCGAGCGACTCGGCGGCGTCGGCATCCACGGTGCCGTCGGCCGCGCGCACCGCCTCGAGCTCGGCTGGCTCGAGGCGCCGGTACGCGACGCCGATCGTCCGCATCGCCTGCCCCGACATGTCCTCGACATCCGCGAGCACGCCCTCGCGGTGCGCGTCCTCGAGCGGGTGCACCTCGTCGCCGCGGCGCACGTGCGAGGAGCGGCGGATGACGACGTCCGGCGCCCCCTTCACGACGAGCAGGGGCCGCTCGTCCTCGGCGTCGCGGTGGATCGTCGACATGCGCTTCCGCTCGGAGGTGAAGGGCACCTCGCCGACGCGCTCGAAGCGCGCCTCGCGGTCGATCGCGGGGGAGTCGAGCTTGCGCTCGGCCACGAGGAGCGCGGCCTCGGTGGGATCGCCGAGGATCTCCCAGTCGCCGGATGCGGCACCCGCGCTGGCCCCAGCGACGGCGGGCGCGACGGCCCGGTCATCCAGGGCGCCCTCTACCGAGCCTTCCGCCCCCGGCGCCCGCAGGCTCGCATCGCTCGCCATCGCCGCGCCCGCGAGCACGAGCTCGCCCTCCGCGCGGTGCGGCCCGTCCTGCAGCCGCACCTCGCCGGCGGGGGAGTAGCCGAGGCCCGTCACCTCCGCTCGCCCCGACGCCGTGCGCACCTCCTGCACGGTCATCTCGTTCTTCGTGAGCGTGCCCGTCTTGTCGGTGCAGATGACCGACGCCGACCCGAGCGTCTCGACCGAGCTCAGCGTCTTCACGATCGCGTTCCGCCGCGCCATCGCCTGCACGCCGATCGAGAGCACGACCGAGAGGATCGCCGGGATGCCCTCCGGCACCGCCGCGACCGCGAGCGAGACGCCGAGCAGGAGCACGCCGACGGCGTCCTGCAGCGTCCGGATGTCGCTCGTGAGCCAGATGGCCGCCATCGCGATGATGGCGATGAGGATGACCGCGATGCCGAGCGTCTTCCCGACGAGCGCGATCTCCTTCTCGAGCGGCGTCTGCCCGCGCTTCGTGCGGCCGAGCAGCTCCGCGACCGAGCCCATCTCCGTGTCCATGCCGGTCGCCGTGACGATCGCGAGGCCCGTGCCCTGCGTGACTGCGGTGCCGCGGAAGACCATGTTCGTCCGGTCGCCGAGCGCGACCTTCCCCTCGAGGACGCCCGGATGCTTGAGCACCGCGGTGGACTCTCCCGTGAGCGAGGCCTCGGCGATGCGCAGCGCGTTCGCGGAGACGAGCCGGCCGTCGGCCGCGAGCTGGTCGCCCTCGCCGAGCACGAGGAGGTCGCCGAGCACGAGCTCGACGGCCGGGATCTCGACCCGCTCGCCGCCTCGGACGACGGTCGCGTGCGGCTGGCTCATCTGCTCGAGCGCCGCGACGGCCTGCTCGGCGCGCGACTCCTGCGCGAAGCCGAGCGCGGCGTTCGCGAGGACGATGACGACGATGACGATCGCGTCGACCGGCAGCTCGTGCATCCCCTCGGCCCACCAGGCGACGAGCGAGATGACGACGGCGACGAGGAGGAGGTAGACGAGCGGATCCTGGAACTGCGCGAGGATCTTCCGCCACAGCGGCACCGGCGGCGCCCCGACGAGCTCGTTCGGGCCGTCCGCGGCGAGCCGGCGCGCGGCCTCGGCCGGCGCCAGGCCCTGGGAAGGGTCGGTCGCGAGCTCGGCTCGGAGATCGTCGAGCTCGCGGGAGAAGACGGGCGCGACCTGGGCTTCGAGTGCGGTTCCGCTCACGTGCCACACCGTATGCCCGGGAGGTGACGGGGTCGTGGAGGGTGTGGAGAACCCCGAGGCGGATGCCTGGAACCTCGAGCGGCCTGTCACGAGGCGCACAAACGGCGCCTCGCGGCCGTCGGGTCCTTACCCGTTCTGCGCGTACGCCGCGGCGAGCAGCGGCTCGAGCGCCGCGACGTCCTCATCCGAGGCATCCGGCTCGAGGTGCACCCAGTGGCTCGCCTGCGCGAAGCCCTTCGCGGGCTCGAGCCCGGGCGTCGCCGGCGGGGCGTCGCGGAGGCGGAGCCCGACGCGGAGCGTGCCGCGCGGGCCGGGCGCGATCGCCGCGAACTGCGAGCCGCGGACGACCGGGATGTACGTGCCGCGCGCCTGCGCCTCAGCGTCCTCGCCGCACGCGAGCGCCATGGCGAGCACCCGGTCGTGGAGCGGCCGCAGCGCCGCCTTCTTCCCCGAATAGAGCGCCTCCGTCGACTCCTCGAGCGTCGGGGGCGTCCAGCCGGCGGCCCGTGCGGCGGCGTCGGCGATCGCCCACTGCGTGGTCTGCTTCACGCCGTGCTCGGCGGCGAGCCATCCGCGCACCGCCTTCTGGTCGAGCGGGTCCACGCCGCTCGCCTCGACGAGGGCGACCCACTCGTCGAGGTCCCGGCCCGTGCGCTCGCGCATCGAGGCGGCGAGGGCGGACATCATGTCGTTCGGCTCCATGCGGCCATTCTCGCGCGCGATCCCCCGACGCCCGCCCTCAGGCCGTCGGGCCGGCGGAGCGCCCGCTACCCGAAGTCCCCGCCGATGTCCCCGCCGCTGAAGTCGAAGCCGCCGCCGCCCCAGTCGCCGCCGCCGTCCGCGACCGCGCCGCCTCCGTCGCCCCCGCCGTCGCGGAAGCCGCCGTCGGAGGAGGTCCAGTCGCCGCCGCCGTCGCCCGCGTTGCCGTCCTGGAACCCGTCCGCGTACATCTCGCCGCCGTAGCCGAAGCCCATCGGCGGGAGGAACGAGTGCATGATCGCGGAGCCCACGACGTAGCCCGCGACCGTGCCGAGCATCGTCGAGCCGAAGGTCGACCCGAAGCCCGAGCCGCCCATCATCCCGCCGCCGTAGCCCTGCTGCCCGTAGGCCTGCTGTCCGTAGCCCTGCTGGCCCGGCCGGTTCATGCCGACCGCCATCGTCTGCTCGAGCGTGCCCGGTCGGCGGATCTCGGCTCGCGTCGCCGCCTGCGCGAGCGAGCGCGGGTCGTCGGCGCGGGGCGCATCGCCCACAGGGGCGCGCTCGGAGAGCTCCTGGAAGAGCTGGCGGCGCTGGTCGGGCGTGAGCTTCGCGAAGGCCTCCTCGTGGACCGCCTCGATCTGCTCGGGCGGCGCCGTACGCAGGAGATAGCGGTAGCGCTCGAGGGCGATGTCGTCCTCCGAGCGCGGCTGGCCGCTCTGGCCGGCGCCGGCGTCCATGCCCTGACCGGCGCCGGGCTGCGAGCCGTAGTCGCGCGCCGAGTAGCGGTCGTCGGAGGACGAGCCGAAGAGCCAGCTGAAGAACCCCATGTTGCGGATGCCTTTCGTCGTCGCGCTCGAGGCGCGGTGCCGCCACGCTAGGGCCCGACCACCGGCCGAGGCTGTGGGATGGTCGGGGAAACGCCCGATGGGCGCCGGAGTTCGCGCACGGCGAAGGGCGCTCGCGGAACCGTGCCCCGGCGCGCGGGCGTGCAGGCCGCAGGATGGCCGCCGCCCCAGCTCCGCCCGATCCGCGGATGGCAGGCTGGAGGCCCCGCCCGGAAGGACCGCCATGCCCGCCGACTCCGCCAGCCCGGCCCAGGACCGCGACGACCGCGACGACCGCGCCGTCGCCGCGAACGACTGCGCCGCCAAGGCCTCCGCCGCCCCGGCCCTCGACGCCCCCGCCCTCGTCGCCGAGCTCCGCGCCACCTTCGACGCCGGCGTCACGCTCCCCGTCTCCTGGCGCCGCGAGCAGCTCCGAGGCCTGCGCCGGCTCCTCGTCGAGGAGGAGGCCGAGCTCCTCGCGGCGCTCGCGGCCGACCTCGGCAAGCCCGCCGAGGAGGCCTTCCTCACCGAGATCGGCGTCGTGCTCGCCGAGCTCTCGAACACCGAGCGCAACTTCGCCCGCTGGCTGCGGCCGAAGCGGGTGCCCGCGGGCATCATGCTCGCCCCGGCGACGGCATCCGTGCGCCGCGAGCCGCTCGGCGTCGCCTTCGTCATCGCGCCCTGGAACTACCCGCTCAACCTCTCGCTCACGCCGCTCATCGGCGCGATCGCCGCCGGCTGCGCGGCCGTCCTCAAGCCGAGCGAGCTCGCCCCGGCCACGAGCGCCGCCCTCGCGCGGCTCGTGCCGAAGCACCTCGACCCGCGGGCCATCCGCGTCGTCGAGGGCGGCGCGCCCGAGACGACCGCCCTCCTCGCGGAGCGCTGGGACACGATCTTCTACACCGGCAACGGCACGGTCGCGCGGATCATCGCCCGCGCCGCCGCCGAGCACCTCACCCCGACGACGCTCGAGCTCGGCGGCAAATCGCCGACCTTCGTCGACGAGAGCGTCGACCTCATCGCGGCCGCGCGCCGGATCGCCTGGGGCAAGTTCACGAACGCGGGGCAGACCTGCGTCGCCCCCGACTACGTGCTCGCGACCCCCGCCGCCGCCCGCGTGCTCGAGCGCGAGCTGCCGCGCGCCGTCGAGGAGCTCTTCGGCGCCGATCCCGCCGTCTCGAAGGACTACGGCCGCATCGTGAACGAGCGCCACTTCGACCGGGTGAGCGCCCTGCTCGGCTCGGGCCGGATCGTCGTCGGCGGCGAGTCCGACCGCGATGCGCGCTACCTCGCGCCGACGATCCTCGCCGACGTCGACCCCGCCTCGCCCGTCATGCAGGAGGAGATCTTCGGGCCCGTGCTGCCGATCCTCGAGGTCGCCGACGACGCCGAGGCCATCCGCTTCATCCGCGAGCGCGAGAAGCCGCTCGCGCTCTACGTGTTCTCGGAGCGGAAGGCCGTGCGCCGCCGCTTCCTCAAGTGGACGTCGTCCGGCGCGATCACCTTCGGCCTGCCCATCGCGCACCTCTCGATCGCGGCGCTGCCCTTCGGGGGCGTGGGGGAGTCGGGCATGGGCAGCTACCACGGCGAGGCGTCGATCCGCGCCTTCAGCCACGAGCGCGGCGTCGTCGCGAAGCCGATGTGGCCCGAGACCCTCGCGCTCGCCTTCCCGCCGATCGACCCGCGCCGGATGGCCCTCCTCCGCCGCCTCATGCGCTGACGCGCCCCGCGCCCCGCGGCCCGCGGGCCGCGCGGCGCGCCCGCCCTCGTCTCGCCGGCTGCCTGGCACAGTCTGCAGTGCCGCGCCCTCGGCCGTCCCGGCCTAGTCTCAGACATCCGCATGATCACGGGCCTCGCGCGGTCACGCACCCCTCGCCCCGCGCGGATCTCCTGCGAAGTGTGCCAGGGGCTCGGGACAGCGCGCCCGCGGACGCCTAGGAGTCGCGCCCGTGCACGGGACCGGTGATGCATGTGGGGCTGGTGGGGCTAGTGTGACCGAAGGGATCCATCGACGCGCCCGCCGACACCGCCTCCACCAGCCCCGCCCGCCTTGGCCGCAGCAGCGCGAGCGTGGCGAGCGTCCCCGTGAGCCCGAGCAGCGCGAGCGGCAGGTCGAGCCCGAGCATCATGATGAGGAACGGCGCGAGGCAGAACACCGCGAGCGAGGCGAGCACGCGCCCGAGCCCGGGCGCCGTCTCGCCCGGCGCGAGCGGCCGCGGCGGCGCCTCGAAGCGGCGCAGCCAGATCGACATGACCCCGATGGCCGCGAGCACCGCGAGCACGAAGGGGATGCGCTCGAGCCACCAGCGCGGCGTCCCCGGCTCCGTGAGCTGCCCCGGCATCACGAGCATGATGCCCACGAGCACGAGGATGACCGGCATGTGCCAGCAGTAGATCGTCATGGCCCGCGAGCCCACCCAGAGCACGAGCCCCTGCATCGCCCGCGCCCGCATGAGCGCCGCGAGCGGCCGCTTGAGCAGCGTGAGCATCGCCGCCTGCGCCACCCCGAGCAGGATGAGCGGGCAGGTCGGCGGGTACTGGTTCTGGAGCATGTTCGTCGAGTAGTCGCCGATCGTCACCGATCCCCAGAGGCCGAGGTAGGCGAGGGCGACGAGGCCGAGGAGCTCCCAGGCGCGCCGGCGGGCGAACCATCCGTCGTGGAGGAAGAAGCCGAGCTGCTGCACCGCGGGCCACACGATGAGCACGTTCGCGACGCCGTAGCGGTCGTCGAGTGTCACCCAGCGCAGGAGGTCGACGACGAGGGCGAGGAGGACGAGCGCGAGGAGGGTCATGAAGGGCCGGCGCTCGTGCCATCCGAGGAAGACGGGCACGAGGGCCTGGGCGATGAGGAACGACGAGAGGAACCAGAGCGGCGAGCCGATGCCGACCGCGATGCCCGCGACGAGCGAGGGGTCGACGGGCAGGAGCGAGGCGGCGAGGAGCGCCGCGGCGAAGAAGGCGAAGACCGGGAGGGCGGGCCGGGCGAGGCGGAGGATGCGGCCGCGGAGGTAGCCGGCCGAGCTCTGGCCCTTCCGCCTCGCCGAGCGGAAGGCGGCGGCGCTCGCGAAGCCGCCGACGACGAAGAAGAGCGGCATGATCTCGAAGATCCAGCTCAGCGCGTCGAACCAGCTCTGCAGCTCGACGGTCTTCTCGATCTCGATGCCGGACGCCGTCTCCCGCACGCCCGTGAAGAGGGTGTGGATGACGACGACGAGGAGCATGCACGCGACCCGCGCGAGGTCGACCGTGAGGTCGCGCTTGGCGAGGAGCTCCTCCTGGGCGGCGGTCGTCATGCCGTGAGCGTAGCCCGCGCGCGGCGACGCCCTCGTCCCGCGGGAGGCGGGGGCGAGGGCGTCGCAGGTGGGGCGGCGGGGCCGCCTCGAGGATGGCCGGCTAGCCGCGAGCGTCGTCCGAGGGGTCGATCTCCTCGGGCTCGCCGGGGTTCACGGGGGCGCCGGGGGTGCCGGGCGCGGGGGAGGCGCCGGGGGCGGCGGCGCCGTCGGCGGGCGCCGTCGGGCCCGCCTGGGCCTCCTCGGCGGCCGCGGCCGCGCCGGGCTCGCGCTGCTCCTCGAAGCTGCGGCGCACCTCGTCCATGTCGAGCGCCGAGATCTGGCCGAGGAGGTCGTCGAAGACCGGCCCCGGCAGCGCGCCCGCCTGGCGGAAGACGAGGATGCCGTCGCGGAAGGCGAGCAGGGTCGGGATCGACTGGATCGCGAGCGCGGCCGACACCTCCTGGTTCGCGTCGGTGTCGAGCTTCGCGAAGGTCATCTCGGGGTGGTTCGCCGCGGCCTCCTCGAAGACGGGCGCGAAGGCGCGGCAGGGGCCGCACCAGGCGGCCCAGCAGTCGACGACGACGATGCCGGGCATCGCGACGGTCTGGAGGAACACGGCCTCGCCGTCGAGCTCGATGAGGGCCATGGTCAGCGCTCCTCGGGACGGCGGAAGGCGTCGAGGTCGACCGGCTCGGCGGCGTCGCCGGCGGCATAGAGGTCGCGGGCGTCCTGCTCGCGGCGCGCGAACTTCTCGCGGATGGCCGGGGCGGCGCCGGCGTCCTCGCGGGGGCCGCCCGCGCCGTCGACGGTCGGGCCGCGCGACTCGTCGTGGACGCGCGGGGTGCCGAGCTCGCGCTCGCCGGCGTCCATCCAGGAGAGCTCGTCGGCCTCGGCGTTCTCCGCCGCGGCGTCGTCGGGCGTGCCGCCCGGGCGACGATCGTCGCCGCTTCCGTGCTCGCGGCGGATGTCCGCCGTGAAGGCCGCGTCGGCCGAGGCGCCGGGCTCGGCGGGCGGCGCGAAGGCCGCCTCGGAGGCCGGGGCGAACGCCGTGCCGTGCGCGCCGGACGCGACGGGCATGGCCGTCGTCGGCGCGCCCTCGTCGAGGCCCATGCCGCCGTCGGGATCCATCCCGCTGTCGAGGCCCAGCCCGCTCGCGTCGAGCGGGCGCGCGACCACGGCGGGCCGCTCGGCGGACACCACGGCGGGCTCCGCGGTCGCGGCGGCCTCGCCGATGGTCGGCACGGCGCCGGCCTCGGCGACGAGGCTGCCCTCGGCCGGGGCCGCGGCGTCGGTCATCCGGCCGGGCACGCGGTAGTAGTTGTAGAGCTCGTCCTCCTCCGCGGGGGAGAGGTTCTGGTCGATCTCGGTGCCGGGGGCGCCCGCCACGAGCTCCTTCGAGTAGGGGACGACGAGGCGACGGCCGTCGAGCACGGCCTCGTCGAGGGGCAGGAAGTACTCCTTCGTGCCGAAGAGGCCGGTCTTCACCGTGACCCAGTTCGGCTCCTGCGTCTGGTCGTCGATGTAGACCTGGCCGACCTTGCCGATGCGCTCGTCGCCGGGGCCGTAGACGGCGGACTCGAAGAGGCTCGTGAGGCGCTCCTCGCGGAGCTTCTCCTCCGGGTCCTCGCCGGGCGCCGCGTCGGCGGCCGGGGGCTGGACGGCCGGGATCTCGCCGTCGCCGGGCTGCGGGTCGAGGGGGTGCGCCTCGGCGCCCTCGACGGGCGCGGCGGGCTCGGCCGGCTGCTCGCCGTCGCCGAGGCGCGGGGCGTCGGAATCCTGCATGGTGTCCTCCCTGGGCTCGCCGGCGTCGGTGGCGTCGGCCTCTCAGCACTCTACTGAGGGGATTCCTGCGCCTTTCCGGGAGGTCTCAGGCGGGATCCCGGGGATCGGAGGCCTCGGCGCCCGCGCGCTCGCCCTGCGACGGCGCCGACGGCTCCCCGGTCGAGCGCCCAGTGGAGGGACGCTCGCCCGCGGGGCCCTGGGGCGACGGACGTCCGCGGCCTTCCGTCGCGTCGGGGCGGTCGGCGCGGCGGTCGGCGGAGGCGTCCGTCGCCATGCCGGGGCCGGAGGCCGCCGTGGACGAGGTGCCGCCCGGGCCGGGACGTCCGCCGCGGGGCCCGTCGCCGCGACCGCCGCGACCGCCGCGGGGTCCGCGCGATCCGGCCGGTCCCGCCGGCGGCACCGGCCCGCCCGCCGTCGCGACCGCGGGCGCTGCCGCGCGGCGACGGCGCACGAGGAAGCGGACGAGCAGCCACACGAGCGCACCCAGGAGCACGAGGAGCGCGAGGCTCGGGAGCATGTAGCCGATCGCGGCGAGCACCGTGCCGATGCCGCGGAGCATGGAGTCCCAGCCATCCCCGAGCGCCTCCCAGAAGGAGGGCGGCCCGTCGTGGCGCACGGTCTCGCCGGGCTGCGAGAGGTAGACGGTGAGCGTCGACATCGCGACGTCGCCCTTGAGCGCCTCGACCTGGGCGCGGAGGCCGTCGAGCTCCGACTGGCGCTCGGTGAGCTGGCTCTCGAGGGCGAGCATGTCCGAGACGTTCGTCGTCGTCGCCATCATGCCGCGGAGCGCGTCGACTGAGGCCTGGAGCGTCGCGATCCGCGCGTCGGTGTCGGCGATCTCGGTCGTGACGTCCTCGGTCTTCGTCGTGACCGAGTTCACCTCGCCGAGGCCGCGGACGGCCTCGAGCGTCGCGTCGTACTGCTCCGCGGGGACGCGGATCGTGATCGTCGAGCCGTTCCAGGAGGAGTAGGAGCTGGAGGAGTAGGTGGAGGAGGGCGAGCCGCTCGAGCCGGACGAGGTGAGCCGCTCGTCGCGCGACTCCACGTAGCCGCCGCGCGTGACCGCGATCTGCTCGACGCTCGCCGTGCCCGCTGTGAGGTCCTCGACGGTGACGGAGATCGTGCCGCTCGTGATGATCTGGCGGTCGATCGTCTGCGTCGCGCTCGCCGGCGAGGAGCCTGCCGTGCCGCCGGAGCCGGACTGCGAGCTCGCGTCCTGCTGCGACTGCGACTGCGGCTCCGCGTAGCCGCCGGTCGAGGGCTGGTTCCAGTCGGCCCTCGCGCAGCCGGCGAGGCCGAGGACGGAAGCGAGGCCGATCGCCGCGACGGCGATCGCGCGGCGGGCGGCGCGGGAGCGGGGGGCGGAGGCGGCGATCGTGCTCATGCTCCGAGGATGCCCTCGCCCGGAGGCCTCGGAGCCGCCCGAGACGCGAACGAGGCGGAACTCCCAGCGAGCCCGGGGAAAGGTCGTCCTCGGGCCTGTTGACGCTCACTCCCGTGGGGGATCAGGCTCGGATGCGGCCGGATGATCCGCCGTCGGCCCCGCGGCCCGTGGGCCCCTCAGCCCTCGCGCGCCCGCGCCTCGGATCGCCTCCGGCTATCCGACCACGTCGATCGGCGTCGTGTCCGGCCGCGGCGTCGCGTCGCGGCCGCGGAGGTCCGGCACGAGCCGCCACGCGGCGAGCACGAGCAGGAGCGCGAGCGTCGCGGATCCCGTGCCGACGAGGAAGCCGCCTATCGGGCCGATCGCGTCGATGGCGGAGCCGGCGAGGGCGCTCGCGGCGGCGCCGCCGACGAGCTGGCCGGTGCCCATCCATCCGTACGCCTCGGCGGTCTGGCTGAACTTCACCGAGCTCGACACGGCCGCGAAGCTGCCCGAGATGACCGGGGCGCAGCCGATGCCGGAGATGAAGAAGGCGATGGCGAGCCACCACGGCTCCTGCCAGAGGCAGCACATCGCGGCGCCGACGAGGATCGGCAGGAGCCGCAGCACGAGCGCCGAGGCGCGCACCGGCCGGTGTCCGAAGGCGAAGCCGCCGATGAGGGAGCCGACCGCGCTGAGCCCGATGATGACGCCCGTCTCCGCCCGGTCGTGGCCGAAGGTCGCGACGACGGCGGTCTCGATGCCGCCGTAGACGCCGACCATGAGCGCGCCGAGCGCGGTCATGAGGAGGACGACGGGGTTGCGGAGCACGGCGCCGAGGCGGCGCTTCGAGACCGGGATGCGGACCATCCCCACCTCGCGCGCCGACCAGAACCACGCCCCGCCGAGCACGAGCACGACGGCGCAGACGATGACGCCGAGGGTCGTCGAGCCGAGGAAGGCGATCGTCGTCGCGGCGAGCGGGCCGATGACCCAGATGAGCTCCTGGAGCGTCGCGTCGACCGAGAAGAGGAGCGAGACGCGCTGCGCGTTCACGACCTTCGGGTAGATCGTGCGGACGGCCGGGGTGATGGGCGGCATGGCGAGGCCCGCGATCGCGGCGCAGGCCATCGCGAGCGGCTGGCTGGCCGCGAGGAACGCGAGGCCGACGAGCGCGAGCGCGCAGACGAGGGTCGTCGCGCCGAGGAGCGGGCGCATGCCGAAGCGCGCGAGGAGGCGGCTCGAGACGGGGCCGGCGATGCTCTGGCCGATCGCCATGGCGGCGATGACGAGGCCGGCGGCGCCGTAGCTGCCAGTCTGCTGCTCGACGTGCATGAGGATCGCGAGCGAGAGCATCCCCGCGGGGAAGCGGGCGACCAGCTGGGAGGCGACCAGGCGCGCCACCCCCGGCTGCCGGAGCACCTCGAGATACGACGTCATCGCGGCTCATGCTAGTCCCGGGCGGGCCGTGCACGTCGCCCCTCGGGCCGTGCTCGTCGCCTCTCGGGATGGGCCCGTCGCCCCGATCGAGGGGCCCGCGCGTCGCCGGATCTCGGAATGTCCGAGGCGCGTGCGAGCCTTCGGAGCGTCGGAGGAGCCCTCCATCATGAGCCGTCGGCCGGCTGTCCACAGGGTGGACGCGCCGCCCGGTGGAGAAGGTGTGGAGAACCCATCGAAACGGTGCGGAACGGCCCGATTCTGTGGAGGAACGTGTGGAGAATTACACCCTTGTAAGACCGCATGTTGTGGTGTTACGGTCATGGCACACAAGATGTAGTGGTTCGCCGGCGACGGCCTCCGAGACGCGGTCCGCGCCTCACGCCCCCCGATCGACACCGCAGCGCATCCGCCGGAACCTGTCCCGCATCGAGCAAGTTGGAGCCCACCTCATGGCCATCGCCGTCTACAGCAAGCCGTCCTGCGTCCAGTGCACCGCCACGTACCGCGCCCTCGACAAGCAGGGCATCGAGTACGAGATCTTCGACGTCTCGGTCGACGAGAAGGCGCTCGAGGCCGTCAAGGAGCTCGGCTACCTGCAGGCCCCCGTCGTCGTCACCGAGGACGACCACTGGTCGGGCTTCCGCCCCGACAAGATCAGCACGCTCGCCTCGCGCGTCGCGTAGCCCCCTCGGCCGCTCCGGGGGGGGAGGGATCCGCATGGCGCAGCTCATCTACTTCTCGAGCGTCTCGGGCAACACCGCCCGATTCGTCGAGAAGCTGGGCCGCGAGGCCGCGCGCATCCCGCTCCTCCCGAGCGAGCCGGCCCTCGTCGCGACCGAGCCCTACGTCCTCGTCGTCCCCACCTACGGCGGGGGCAACGGTGCGGGCGCGGTCCCGAAGCAGGTCATCCGCTTCCTCAACGACCCGGGCAACCGGGCGCTGCTCCGCGGCGTCATCGCGGGCGGCAACACGAACTTCGGCGCCGGCTACGGCATCGCCGGCGACATCATCTCGGCCAAGTGCCGAGTGCCCATGCTCTACCGCTTCGAGCTCTTCGGAACGCCCGAGGACGTCGCGGCCGTGAACCAAGGATTGGACTCGTTTTGGCACAGCTCGCTCCCGCAGCCGACGCACCCGTGACGACCGCCGCGCCGAGCGCGGGGATGGACTACCACGCGCTCAACGCGATGCTCAACCTGTATGACGCCGAGGGGCGCATCCAGTTCGACAAGGACCGCGAGGCCGCGCGCGAGTACTTCCTCCAGCACGTCAACCAGAACACGGTCTTCTTCCACGACCTCGACGAGCGCCTCGAGTACCTCGTCGAGCACGAGTACTACGAGCCGCAGGTGCTCGAGCAGTACTCGCGCGAGTTCATCAAGACGCTCCGCGACCGCGCCTTCGCCGCGAAGTTCCGCTTCCCGACCTTCCTCGGCGCGTTCAAGTTCTACACGTCGTACGCGCTGAAGACCTTCGACGGCAAGCGCTACCTCGAGCGCTTCGAGGACCGCGTCCTCATGGTCGCCCTCGGCCTCGCCCGCGGCGACGAGAAGCTCGCGACCGCGCTCGTCGACGAGATGATCTCCGGCCGCTTCCAGCCGGCCACGCCGACCTTCCTCAACACGGGCAAGAAGCAGCGCGGCGAGCTCGTCTCCTGCTTCCTCCTCCGCATCGAGGACAACATGGAGTCGATCGGCCGCTCCATCAACTCGGCGCTGCAGCTCTCGAAGCGCGGCGGCGGCGTTGCCTTCTCGCTCTCGAACATCCGCGAGCACGGCGCCCCGATCAAGCAGATCCAGAACCAGTCCTCGGGCATCATCCCCGTCATGAAGCTCCTCGAGGACAGCTTCTCCTACGCGAACCAGCTCGGCGCGCGCCAGGGCGCGGGCGCGGTGTACCTCTCGGCGCACCACCCCGACATCATGCGCTTCCTCGACACGAAGCGCGAGAACGCCGACGAGAAGATCCGCATCAAGACGCTCTCGCTCGGCGTCGTCATCCCGGACATCACCTTCGAGCTCGCGAAGCGCGACGAGGACATGTACCTCTTCTCGCCCTACGACGTCGAGCGCGTGTACGGCATCCCCTTCGGCGACCTCTCCATCTCGGAGAAGTACGACGAGATGGTCGACGACGCCCGCATCAAGAAGACGAAGATCAACGCGCGCCAGTTCTTCCAGACGCTCGCCGAGATCCAGTTCGAGTCGGGCTACCCGTACATCATGTTCGAGGACACGGTGAACCGGGCCAACCCCATCGAGGGCCGGATCAACATGTCGAACCTCTGCTCGGAGATCCTCCAGGTCAACACCCCGTCGACGTACCACGACGACCTCTCGTACGACGTCACGGGCGACGACATCTCCTGCAACCTCGGCTCGCTCAACATCGCGACGGTCATGGACGGCCCCGACTTCGGCGCCACGATCGAGACCGCCATCCGCGGCCTCACCGCCGTCTCGGACATGTCGAACATCACCTCCGTGCCCTCGATCGCCAAGGGCAACGCCGGCTCCCACGCGATCGGCCTCGGCCAGATGAACCTCCACGGCTACCTCGGCCGCGAGCGCATCCACTACGGCTCGGAGGAGGCGCTCGACTTCACGAACATCTACTTCTGCACGGTGCTCTTCCACGCGATCCGGGCCTCGAGCCTCATCGCCGAGGAGCGCGGGCAGACCTTCGACGGCTTCGAGAAGTCGAAGTACGCCTCGGGCGAGTTCTTCGACAAGTACGTCGACCGCGAGTGGCAGCCGAAGACCGAGCGCGTGCGCGAGCTCTTCGGCGACACGAAGATCCCGACCCAGGACGACTGGCGCGAGCTGCGCGAGCGCGTCATGGAGCACGGCATGTACAACCGGAACCTCCAGGCCGTGCCGCCGACCGGCTCGATCTCGTACATCAACCACTCGACCTCGTCGATCCACCCGATCGCCTCGAAGATCGAGATCCGCAAGGAGGGCAAGATCGGGCGCGTCTACTACCCGGCGCCGTTCCTCACGAACGACAACCTCGAGTACTTCCAGGACGCGTACGAGATCGGCTACGAGAAGATCATCGACACGTACGCCGAGGCGACGCAGCACGTCGACCAGGGCCTCTCGCTCACGCTCTTCTTCAAGGACACCGCGACGACGCGCGACATCAACAAGGCGCAGATCTACGCGTGGAAGAAGGGGATCAAGACGATCTACTACATCCGCCTCCGCCAGCTCGCGCTCGAGGGCACCGAGGTCGAGGGCTGCGTCTCCTGCATGCTCTAGCCTCCACGGCGGGCGCCCCGCGCGCCCGCCGACCCCGCGCCGCCGGCTGAGCCGCGGTGCGCCTCCACGCTCTAGAACCCCGCCGCTCCAGACCCCCCGCCTCCGAACTCCAGACAGGGACGCACGCCCATGAACGCCGAACTCACGCCCGAGCACGAGCCCCTCTCGCAGGAGCGGATGGAGCAGGCCGTCCAGCCGAAGAAGGAGCACCTCCTCGGCGCGGTCCAGGCCATCAACTGGAACCGCATCCAGGACGACAAGGACGTCGAGGTCTGGAACCGCCTCGTGAACAACTTCTGGCTGCCCGAGAAGGTGCCGCTCTCGAACGACGTGCAGTCGTGGGCGACGCTCACGCCGGACGAGCAGCAGCTCACGATGCGCGTGTTCACGGGCCTCACGCTCCTCGACACGATCCAGGGCACGGTCGGCGCGGTGTCGCTCATCCCGGACGCGATGACCCCGCACGAGGAGGCCGTCCTCACGAACATCGCGTTCATGGAGTCGGTCCACGCGAAGAGCTACTCGTCGATCTTCTCGACGCTCTCGAACACGCCCCAGATCGACGAGGCCTTCCGCTGGTCGACGGAGAACGAGAATCTCCAGCGCAAGGCGAAGATCATCATGGACTACTACCACGGCGACGAGCCGCTCAAGCGCAAGGTCGCGTCGACCCTGCTCGAGTCCTTCCTCTTCTACTCGGGCTTCTACCTCCCGATGTACTGGTCGAGCCACGCGAAGCTCACGAACACGGCCGACCTCATCCGCCTCATCATCCGCGACGAGGCCGTGCACGGCTACTACATCGGCTACAAGTACCAGCGCGGGCTCGAGACCCTCGACGAGGCGAAGCGCCAGGAGCTCAAGGACTACACCTTCGAGCTGCTCTTCGAGCTCTACGAGAACGAGGTGCAGTACACGCACGACCTCTACGACCCGGTGGGCCTCGCGGAGGACGTGAAGAAGTTCCTCCACTACAACGCGAACAAGGCCCTCATGAACCTCGGCTACGAGCCGATGTTCCCGGCCTCGGTCACCGACGTGAACCCGGCGATCCTCTCGGCCCTCTCGCCGAACGCCGACGAGAACCACGACTTCTTCTCGGGCTCCGGCTCCTCGTACGTCATCGGCAAGGCCGTGAACACGGAGGACGAGGACTGGGACTTCTAGAAGTTTCTTGAAGCGCCCCGGCTGAAAAGCCTGGTCAGAGGCCCGGATCCGCGAAATCTCGCGGGTTCGGGCCTTATTCGTGCCCTCTGTTGGAAGACAGAGGAGAACAGAAATGACCAGGAATGACCCTTCAACGTGGCACGTGGATGGCACGCGCACACCTTCCCCATGGAAGCGTGAACCGTCCCCGGTTTGCCAGCACGAGCAAGACGACCCCGCTGGTGACCACCGCGCTGCGGATGGGTCTCTGGCGGCGCGACCGTGCCGGTCACCCCGCCGGTGACGGGCTCGTGCACCACTCCGACGCCGGCAGTCAGTTCACCTCGATCAGCTTCGCCGAGACCCTCGCCCTCGAGGGCATAGCCGCGTCCATCGGGTCGATCGGCGACGCCTACGACAACGCCCTCGCCGAGTCGACGATCGGGCTGTTCAACAACGAAGCCATCCGCGACGACGCCCCATTCCGCAACGGGCCGCTGCGGACCGTCGACGACGTGGAATGGGTCACCGCCGAATGGGTCGACTGGTACAACCACCGGCGCCTGCACTCCACGCTCGGCGATGTCCCGCCCGACGAGTTCGAGGCCGTCTACTACGCTGACCTCGAAACGCCATCCCACCCGGTGCTGGCACCCGCATAGGAGCGGCAGAGAACCGGGGACGCTTCAAACACCTAGCGTCGACACTCGGGCCGTCGACCCTCGCCGCCCGACGCCACGAACCGCCACGCAAGGAGACCCATGAGCGCGTACTTCGATCGCGAGAACGACCGGAAGCTGACGAGCGTCTACCGGCAGCACACGCCCGACATCCTCGCCGCGTTCGCGGCCTTCGACGGTGCGGTGTTCGCCGAGGAGGACCGGGCCGTTCCGCTGAAGTACCGCGAGCTCATCGCCCTGGCGGTGGCGGTCACGACGCAGTGCGTGTACTGCATCGAGACCCACTCGCAGCGCGCGCAGCGGGCGGGCGCCACCGAGGCCGAGCTGGCGGAGGCGGCCTGGGTGGCCACGGCGATCCGCGCCGGTGGCGGCTTCGCGCACGGGCAGCTCTCGTTCAAGTTCACCGAGGCCACCCACAGCCATTGAGCGGTGCGCGGAGAACGCCGGGTCGGATAGCTTGTGGCTATGGCACGCGGCGGCACCGGCACGGCGAACGGCATCACCCTGCAGCAGCTGCGGTACTTCGTCGAGGTCGCCGCGGAGGGCTCGATCTCGGCGGCCGCCGACCTGCTCTACGTCTCGCAGCCCACCATGTCGGCGGCGATGAAGGACCTCGAGCGCCGTGTCGGCCGCGCGTTGTTCACGCGATCCGTGCGCGGGGTGATGCTCACCGAGGACGGCGCCGAGTTCCTCGGATACGCGCGCCAGGTGGTCGAGCAGGCCGAGCTCCTGGAGCAGCGCTACCTCGGCCGGCCACCCTCGCGTCGCCTGCTGGCTGTCTCGGCGCAGCACTACTCGTTCGTCGTCGACGCGTTCGTCCGCATGGTGAAGGACTCGGACGCGGCCGAGTACGCGTTCACCCTGCGCGAGACGCGCACGTGGGACATCATCGAGGACGTCCGCACGCTGCGCAGCGAGCTGGGCGTGCTGTACCGCAACGACTTCAACCGGCACGTCATCGACAAGCTGCTGCGGGAGTCCGGCCTGGTCTTCACCCCGCTGTTCGTCGCCACCCCGCACATCTTCGTCGCCCGCACGAACCCGCTCGCCCGTCGCGCGCGCGTCACGCTCGAGGACCTCGAGGACGTGCCGCGCCTCACCTTCGATCAGGGGACGAACAACTCCTTCTACTTCGCCGAGG
Source organism: Pseudoclavibacter triregionum (assembly GCA_910822395.1). Lineage (GTDB taxonomy): Bacteria > Actinomycetota > Actinomycetes > Actinomycetales > Microbacteriaceae > Pseudoclavibacter > Pseudoclavibacter triregionum. The sequence goes on along the minus strand of OU365335.1, from coordinate 269,787 downwards.
AGATCCTCTCCACGCGGTCGTCGAAGCAGGACATCCGCGTGAGCGATCGCGCCACGATCTTCAACCTCATGATCGGCCTCGGCGGGTACACGATCTCCACCGGCATCATCTCCGACGACCTGGATCCGTCGATCGTCGCGGTCCCGCTCGAGGTGGACGAGCGCATCGAGATCGGCTGGATCGGACACGGCTCGATCGCGCTCACGGGGCAGGCGGAGCGCTTCGTCTCCGAGATGCGCGATGTCGTGGCGGGTTTCGGCGTCGAGCTCCTGGGATAGGAAACGGCTATCTCGCGCGGCAAGACGTTCTGATGGGGCTATGTCCCCCGGCCGTCCATACACTGGCGTCCTCCATGAGCTGCGACATCGTGAGGGAGGTCCGGACGGCGATGGCGACCGATTTCGCGTTCCGCATCAGCACCACCCGGTTCGACGAGGAGTACGCGCCCTCGCCCGGGTCCCGCATCACCACCAACTTCGCCAACCTCGCCCGCGGGGCGCGGCGGCGGCAGAACCTGCGCAACGTGCTCGCGATGATCACCGCGCGGTGCAACGAGCTCGCGGATGCGGACAACCCGGACCGGGACCGCTACGCCGTCGAGCTCGACATCGTCTCGGTCGATCTGCAGCTGGGCGACGACGCCGCGGGCCCGGGCGTGCCCCTCATCGAGATGCTCGACGTGGGGATCCGGGATCAGGTCACGGGCGAGCGCATCCCGGGGATCACGGGCAACAACTTCTCGTCCTACGTGCGCGACTACGACTTCAGCATCGTGCTGCCGCGGCACAACGCCGGCGCGACCGGGTTCGGCACGCCCGACGACTTCGGCGATCTGCACGGCGCGCTCTTCCGGGCGCTCGTCGCATCCGACGCCTATCGCGAGCGTTTCGCGCGGCCGCCCGTCGTCTGCATCAGCGTCTCGACGAGCCGCACCTACCACCGGCTCGGCACGCGGCACCCGGTGCTCGGGGTGGAATACGCGGAGGATGACTACTCGCTGACCGATCGCTACTTCGCGAAGATGGGGCTGCAGGTGCGCTACTTCATGCCGCGCGGCGCCGTCGCTCCCCTCGCGTTCTACTTCGAGGGCGACCTGCTGCGAGACCACAGCGATCTGGCCCTCATCGGCACGATCAGCACGATGGAGACCTTCCAGCGGATCTACCGGCCCGAGATCTACAACGCCCGCACGCCGGCCGGCGAGGTGTACCGGCCGAGCCTGGACAACCCCGACCATGACGTGACGGCGATCGCCTACGACCGCGAGGAGCGCAGCCGCCTGGCCGTCACGCAGGGGGCGTTCGCCGAGGAGCACATCATCACCCCCTACCGGAGCCTGCTGCACGAGTGGACCGCCGCTCGTGCCGGGTGACGCCACGAGACGCGGAGGATCGCCGATGAACACCCTGCTGCCCACCTCGATCGTCGGCAGCCTGCCGAAGCCGTCCTGGCTCGCCGAGCCGGAGATCCTGTGGTCGCCGTGGAAGCTGGAGGGTGCGGAGCTCGCCGAGGGCCGGCGCGACGCGCTGGCCCTGGCCGCCGCCGAGCAGCTGTGCGCCGGCATCGACATCATCAGCGACGGCGAGCAGACGCGTCAGCACTTCGTCACCACGTTCATCGAGCACCTCAGCGGGGTGGACCTGGAGCGGCGCGAGACGGTGCGGATCCGGAACCGCTACGACGCCAGCGTGCCGACGGTCGTCGGTGCGGTCGATCGCGAGCGGCCGGTGTTCGTCGACGACGCGCGGGCCTTGCGCGCCGCGACGGACCGGCGCATCAAGTGGGCCCTCCCCGGTCCCATGACCATGATCGACACCCTGTACGACCGCTACTACGGCAGCCGCGAGAAGCTGGCGTGGGAGTTCGCGCGGATCCTCAACCAGGAGGCCCGCGAGCTGGAGGCCGCGGGCGTGGACATCATCCAGTTCGACGAGCCCGCGTTCAACGTGTTCTTCGACGACGTCAAGGACTGGGGTGTCGCGGCGCTCGAGCGCGCGGCGGAGGGCCTGCGCGCCGAGACGGTGGTGCACATCTGCTACGGGTATGGCATCAAGGCGAACACCGACTGGAAGGCGACTCTCGGTTCCGAGTGGCGCCAGTACGAGGAGTCGTTCCCGCTGCTGCAGCGATCGACGATCGACGGGGTCTCGCTCGAGTGCCACAACTCCCGCGTCCCGCTCGAGCTCATCGGGCTGCTGCGCGGCAAGAAGGTGATGGTCGGGGCGATCGATGTCGCCAGCCACGCGGTCGAGACCCCGGAGGAGGTCGCCGCCACGCTGCGCGCCGTGCTCCCGTTCGTCGACGCGGACCGGCTCTCCCCGAGCACCAACTGCGGCATGGCGCCGCTGCCGCGACGCGTGGCGCGCGAGAAGATGGCCGCGCTTGCGGCGGGCGCGCGGATCGTCCGAGCGGAGCTGTCGGGCGCGGCCGCTGCACCGCGCTGACGCGGTGGGCGCCCTTGCCCCTCGCGCGCCCGCACCCGCGGGAACGAGAAAACCCCCGCCGGAGCGGGGGTTTCTTCAAAGCTGGGGTACCTGGACTCGAACCAAGAACAACTGGTCAAGTCCCGTGGCGTGGTGTCACTTCGTTGTTCCCGTGATGGATGGGGTCAGGCTGTGAGCTAAAGCTCGGGACGGGCGGGTTCTGCGTGGTCGTGGAGGGTGTGGATGAGTTTGCGCATGGAGATCTCGGAGAAGTAGCGGCGTTCGCCGTACTGCCATTCCTCGTGCTGTTCCTGCAGGACGGCGCCGATGAGGCGGGTGACGCTGTCGCGGTCGGGGAACGAGGCGCGCAGGCTGTCGGTGATCTGCCGGTATTGAGCGGCGCTTGCCCGGGCCTAGAAGTTTCCCTCAGCCAGCTCCCTGAGCGCGGCTTTCTCCAACTCCGCCTCCGCGAGCAGCCGCTTGAGCGTCGCGTTCTGCTTCTCGAGCTCCTTCAGGCGCTTCGCGTCGTCGGCCTTCAACCCGCCGAACTGGTTACGCCACCGGTAGTACGTCTGCTCGGACACCCCGAGCTCCCGGCACACCGCCGCGACGTCCTGCCCGTCGGCGAGCAACCTGTCGGCCTGCCCGAGCTCGGAAAGTGTCAAGGCGGGTGAGACAGATTCCGTCAGGCGGTCTGTATGAGGGCCTCCTGTGAGTGCTGGTTGATCCAGGCGGCCTCGGGCAGCTTGGGCGCCTGGGGTCGGCGGTGGCCGAAGCGCTCGGGACGGGCGGCGTAGGCCGCGTCCAGGGTGGCCTGGCGCTGGGCGCGGACCTGCCCGGCGGTGCCGAAGTGGACGCTGGCGGGGGTGTGCAGCCCGATCCCGCAGTGGCGGTGCTCGTGGTTGTAGTAGGCGAAGAACTGCTCGGCGAACGCGCCGGCGTCGGCCAGGGACCCGAAGCGCTCGGGGAAGACCGGGGCGTACTTCAGCGTCTTGAACGCCGCCTCGCTGTAAGGGTTGTCGTTCGACACGTGCGGGCGGGAGTGCGACCTGGCCACCCCGAGGTCGACGAGCAGCTGAGCGACCGGTTTGGAGGTCATCGAGGTCCCGCGGTCGGCGTGGATCGCCTCCGGCACGCCATGGATGCCCATGGCGTGCTCGAGCAGGTTCTTGGCGATCTCGGCGTCCTCGCGGGCCGCGATGGTCCAGCCCACGACGAACCTGGAGAAGATGTCGAGCACGACGTACAGGTCGTAGTACACGCCCCGCTCCGGCCCCTTGAGCTTTGTGATGTCCCAACTCCACACCTGCCCCGGCGCCGTCGCGACGAGCTCGGGCCGGGTCCGGGGCGGGTGGCTCGCCTGCCGGCGCCGTTCCCCGGCCATGTCGTGCTCGCGCAGGATCCGGTGCATCGTGGACATCGAGCACAGGTAGGTGCCCTCGTCCAGCAGCGTGGCCCAGACCTGGGCGACCGACTTGTCCGCGAACCGCTGGCTGGTCAACACGGCCAGCACGTGGGCCCGCTCGGCGGCGGACAGCTTGTTCGCCGGTGCCGGCCGCGGTGTCCGTGGACGTGGCGGTGGCGGGTTCTTGGCCCGGTAGTGACTGGCTGAAGCGCCCCGGGTTTCGTGGAGGCTCGGTTATCTGGAACCGGCTCCGACGGGAACCTGTTCTCCAACGTAGCTGACGGGTTCGTGGGATGCGCAGTGGGTGGCTTCGAGCTCGGCGGGCGGGATGTGTCCGATCTCGCCGTGCAGGCGCCGGTGGTTGTACCAGTCGACGTATTCGGCGACCGCGATCTCGAGGTCACGGATCGACGCCCACCCGCCCTTGGGGCGCATCATCGGGTTGCGGATGCACTCGGCCTTGAACAGCGAGTTCAGCGCCTCGGCCATCGCGTTGTCGTAGCTGTCGCCGACCGTTCCGACGGACGCGACGGCGTCGGCTTCAGCGAGGCGCTCGGTGTAGCGAATCGCTCGATACTGCACTCCGGCATCGCTGTGATGGATCAGCCCCGTGATGTCCTGCCCTGCTCTGCGGCGCTCCCAGAGGCCCATGTCGAGCGCGTCGAGGGCGAGATCGGTGCGCAGCGAGGTGGACACCTGCCAGCCGACGACACGACGGCTGAACACGTCGAGGACGAACGCGGCGTAGGTCCACCCGGCGTGGGTGCGGATGTAGGTCAGGTCCGCAACCCAGAGCTGGTTCGGTGCCGTCGCGGTGAACGCGCGGTTGACGAGGTCGGCGGGCCGGGCGGTCTCCGCGCCGTTCCCGAAGGTGGTCTTGCGGGTCTTGTCGCGCCGGATGCCCTGGATGCCCGCGGCGCGCATCAGCCGCTCGACGGTGCAGCGGGCGACCTCGACGCCCTCCCTGTTCAGGGCCGCGTGGATCTTCCGGGCGCCGTAGACACCGAGGTTCGCCTTGTGGACCACCCGGATGTCCTCGGTCAGTTCCGCGTCCCTGACCGCCCGCGCGGACGGCGGACGCGCCTTGGCGGCGTAGTAGGTGCTCGGGGCGATCTGGACGTCGGCGTCACGCAGCACCTGGCAGATCGGCTCGACCCCGAACCGGTCGCGGTGCTCGTCGATGTACTCGATGAGCACCGCAGTAGGCACCTCGGCTACTTCAGCTTGCGGTCGAGCTCCGCCGCGGCGAAAAACGCCGACGCGGTCTTCAAGATCTCATTCGCTCGCCGCAGCTCCCGCACCTCGGCCTCAAGCGCCTTGATCCGCTGCGCCTCCGCGGTCGTCACCCCGGGCGCCTGCCCGGCATCGATCTCGGCCTGTTTCACCCACCCGCGTAGCGTCTCCGGGTTGATCCCGAGCTGCTCGCCGATGCGCTGAAGCGCACCGGTCTTCCGCGCCGGGTCCTGTCGTGCCTCGACCGCGAGCCGCGTCGCGCGCTCACGCAACTCGTCCGGGTACTTCTTCGGTGCTGCCATGACTCTCATCCTCCGTGAGTTGAGAGCCTCCACCGAACCCGGGGCGCTTCAGCGATGACCAACGGGAGCGCTACAAGGGCCGCAACGTCGTCGAGCGGTGCTTCAACTTCGTGAAGCAGTGGCGCGGACTCGCTTCCCGCTACGACAAGACCGCCCGGTCATACGCGGCAGGGATCTGCCTCTCCGCCGTCTTGCAATGGATTTAGCAACACGGCCTAGTCACGTCCGCGGGCCCGAGCCCGCGACGCACCACGACAGCGGCCCCCGAACAGGGGGCCGCTGTCGTACCGTAGGCAGTCGGGGCGCGGGGCCCCTCGTCCATCGAGAGGGACCATGGCAGAGCGCGAGACCGAGGACGCCGGGCACGTCGACGACGGCGCCGCGCAGCTCGGCTTCCGCCGCCCCGAGCATGAGCACGACGATGCCCCGAGCGCCCTCCAGGAGCGCGTGGTCCGCGGCCCCATGCACGGCCGCGAGCCGCACGGCGCGCGCCACCGCCGCCTCGCGCGGCCCTACCTCCTCGCCGAGGTCGACGAGGGCGTCGTCCCCGCGGGCGCCGGCGAGCTCGAGCACGACGAGGAGGCCGACGCGGCCGCCCTCGCCGAGGGCCGTCCCGCCGACGACCACCGCGGCGGCATCGGCCGCTTCCTCCGCGACCTCGTCGTCGTCGCCGTCCTCGCGCTCGCGATCTCCGTGGCGATGAAGACGTTCCTGCTCCGGCCGTACTACATCCCCTCGGCCTCGATGCACGAGACGCTCGTCGAGAACGACCGCGTGCTCGTGAACCTCCTCGTGCCCGAGGCCGTGCCGCTCGCGCGCGGCGACATCGTCGTCTTCACCGATCCGGGCGGATGGCTGCCCGCGCGCGCCCCCGTGCAGAAGACGCCCACGCAGGCGCTCGTCGACGGCTTCCTCGAGATGGTCGGCCTCAAGCCGGAGGACGCCGATAACACGCTCATCAAGCGCGTCATCGGCCTGCCCGGCGACCACGTCGTGTGCTGCAACGCCTACGGCCAGGTGACGATCAACGACGTCGCGATCACGGAGCCGTACGTCGAGCTCGCCGGCAACACGGCGGCGAGCGGCATCGCCTTCGACGTCACCGTCCCGAGCCAGTCGATCTGGGTCATGGGCGACAACCGCTACAACTCGCAGGACTCCCGCTACCACCAGGACCTCCCGAGCGGCGGCTTCGTGCCCATGAGCTCGGTCGTGGGCCGCGCGTTCATGATCAACCTCCCGCTCGACCGCTTCGGCATGCTCGGCTCGTACCCCGAGGTGTTCGCGAACGTGCCGAACCGCGAGCCCGGCCAGACCCCGTAGGCGTGGCCGTCGTCGAACCCACCCTCGAGGTCGAGGCGGAGCTGCTCGCGGCCCGGCTCGGCGCCGAGGGGCGCGCGGGGCTCGTCATCGGCCTCGACGAGGTCGGCCGCGGCGCCATCGCGGGGCCGGTCTGCGTCGGCGCGGCCGTCGTCGGCCTCGACCGCCTGGACGCCTTCCCCGAGGGCCTGCGCGACTCGAAGCTGCTCACCGCGAAGCGCCGCGAGGCGCTCGAGGAGCCGCTGCGCGCCTGGCCCGTCGCGCACGCCCGCGGCTTCGCGGGCCCCGAGGAGATCGAGGCCGAGGGGATCGGCCGCTGCCTCGCCGCGGCCGCGAAGCGCGCGCTCGCCGGCCTCCACGAGCAGGGGATCGACATCGCCGACGCGACGATCCTCCTCGACGGCTCGCACGACTGGCTCTCGCCCTCGCTCGCGACGCCGCTGCGGGTCGTCGTCCGCGCGAAGGCCGACCGCGACTGCGCGAGCGTCGCGTGCGCGGCGGTGCTCGCGAAGCTCGAGCGCGACCGCATCATGGTCGCCGCCGACGCGGAGGCGCCGATGTACGCCTGGGCGTCGAACAAGGGGTACGCCTCGGCCGTGCACATCGCCGCGATCCGCGAGCACGGGCCGCATCTCCTCCACCGGACGAGCTGGCTCGCGGGCATCCTGGCCGAAGCGTCCGCGCCCTAGACTGGCGAGACCATGGACGAAGACCAGTTTGACGACTACGAGCGCGAGCAGGAGCTCGCCCTCTACCGCGAGTACCGCGACGTCGCGTCGCAGTTCCGGTACGTCATCGAGACCGAGCGCCGCTTCTACCTCGCGAACAGCGTGGAGCTCGTCCGCCGCGACGCGGAGCACGACTTCTACTTCGAGCTCACCCTCGGCGACGTGTGGGTGTGGGACATCTACCGCTCGAACCGCTTCGTGAAGAACGTCCGCGTGCTCACCTTCAAGGACGTCAACGTCGAGGAGCTCGCCGCGAAGGAGCTCGAGCTGCCGAGCGAGCTCGCGCTCGACGAATAGCCTGCGTCTGCCTCGGCTTCGGCGGGCTCCGGAAAGTCCGGAGCCGCCCCTGCTACTGGATGGGCGGCCAGGTGTGACAGATTTCCGCGCTGATCGCGTCCAGCGGGATTCGGCCCGTCATCTCCACCTTGGACGAATTGGCGTTCCAGCGGTACTCGACCGCGGACGAGGTCTCTGTGCCGCTGCCCGTCGCCCATGCGTACCGAACGGAGACGTGCGTGCCGCTGGAAGCCTCGATGGACTGCAACTTCGCTGCGCAGTCGCTCGTGGTTCCGAGATGCTCGCCGAGATGGAAGAGCACGACCTGGTGAGGCCTCAGGTCTGACGACTCGTCCGTCGCAATGAGCGCGAAGCTGAGGTCGGCGCAGGGGTCGTAGTTCGTCTTGATGGGGGTGCTCGACCAGCCGACGCCCACATTCGGGCCGCTCACGTACGCAGCCGCGGTCGCGGCGATGCCCGCGGCGAGACGAGGGTCGTCCGGGTGGTAGCCGCAGGTGCCGGTTGAGATCGGTGGCTCGCTCGCGGAGGCCGAGGGGCTGGCGGTGGGGCCGGATGAACTCCCGGTTGCAGCCTCGCTATGAGCAGCTGACTCGGAGGGAGCTCCGCTCGGCGCTGCCGGAGGCTTCGCGGTGCTGCCCGTCGCGTCGACAGCGCTACCAGAGCATCCCGCCGTGAGGAGGCTGCACGCTGCGATCCATGTGAGGGCAAGAAAGCGTGATGGCACCGAATGATTGCTCATATCTGGAGCCTATCCGCTGCGCCCGCTCCAATCGCGGCTTCACCGGAGCTTCGCGCATTGTTCGCGATCGCGGGCCGGGGAGTGAGGCGCTTTCATTTAGGATGGTGCTATGACGCCGATCGCGGCGTTGGTACCTCGAGGAGAGTTCGCGTGACAGAGTTCAGGCCCGATCGCAAGGATCTTGAGAACGAGGGCGCAAGGAGCGCGTCCTCGTCGAACACGGACGAGCGCGTGCCGCAGCAGTACGGCGTCCCGGCCTCGCCGATGGGGGAGACGGGCGCGGCTGCGTCGCCCCGCCTCGGTGACCGTGCTGAGTGGCAGGGACATGACCTCGAGGCCCAGGCCCCGTCCCCGCAGCTGCAACCCGCCTACGGGCAGGGCTTCCAGATGCAGACGCCCTCCGGCTCTGCCCCGGCTCAGCCGACGCTGGGCTATGGCGCTCCGCTCGCGAACGCTGCCGGCCCGATCGGCGGCGCTCCCGGCGTTCCGACTGCGCAGCAGCTGCCCGCGCCGCTCCGATTCTTCTCCGACGGCGCCCAGATGCTGAACATGGGCGTGCACTTCGGAATCATGCTCGTGGGAACGCTCGTCGCCGGAATCCTCTCGATGCTGCTGCTCTCGAGCGTCATCGCGAGCGCCGTGAGCCGTGCGGGCGGGACCTCCAGCTCGAGCTCCGGCTTCGACGTCGATCAGATCGTGAACACGCTCGGAGGCTCGCTGCTTCTGGGTGTGGGCTATCTCTTCGGCGGTCACCTCGATGCTTCGGTGACCGTCAGCTCACTCTGGGCGACGGTCTCGGTCAACGCCGCCATCGATCTCGTCCCGCACCTCGCCCTCCTCCTGCTCGGCCTCGTCATCGCGGGCTGGGGGTGGTTCGCCGAGACGCGCGCGCCGCTTGGCACCTGGGTCTCACGGATCCTCGCCGCGCTCGCCCCCGGCCTGCCCGCCGCGATCGTCACGATCGTGCTCGCCGCGACGAGCCACCAGAACACCTCCGTGGGAGGCGCCGCCGTCGACCTCTCGGCGATGACGCCCCTCGTCGTGTTCGGCGCTCTCGGCTTCTACATCTTCTGGGCATTCCTGGGCCGGGCAATCGCGGCGCTCGCCGCCCGCCGCGGCCGGACGCTGAACCCGCTCCGCGCGATCTCCCGCGCGTTTTCGGCGCTGCCCTGGGCCATCCGCGAGCCGATGCTCTGGGTCGCGGCGGCCATGGTCTGCTTTGTGCCGGTCGCCATCGTTGCGGCGCTCATCGCCTCGGCGAACGCGGATGACTTCGGGGGCAACCTTGGGATGATCGCTCTCGCCGCGGTGCAGTGGACGCTCTCGCTCATCGCGCTCGGCCACTTTACGCCGGTCCACATGGAGGCGAGTGGCTTCGGCGACACGAGCACGTCGTGGATGTGGGCGTTCAGCCCTAACGCTTCTGGGGCCTGGTGCCTGCCGCTGTTCGCCGTCCTCGCGACCCTGCTCGCCGGACTCTGGATCGGAGCCAGCCGCCGTCGGGCCGCCTTCAGCCCGCTCCGCGCCGGAGCTCACCCGGCGATCGCGTTCATCGCCTGGGCTGCGATCGCGCTGCCGGTGGCCCGCGCGAGCTTCACGGCCACCCTCACCTCATACACCGCGGCCGGCGGCTCCGCAGTCATCGGCCTCGCATGGTGGTCGCCAGTCATGATGCTCGTGTGGGCCGTGCTGGTCGAGCTCGCTGCGGCGTTCCTGCCCAGCCTCGTCTACGGGATCTCGCCCGGTCTCTTCAAGGGCCTCGTCGGCCGCGGTGCGGCGGAGGCCTGGTTTGCCGGCCCAGCCGCGCCGAGCGTGAGCCCGGGCGCGAGCGCCCCTTCCAGCGCCGCCCCGGCGGCCCCGCTCGCCGCGGTGCCCGCGGATGGCTCGCAGCCTCACGAGATCATCTTCCCCGAGATGTCCGCCCGGGAGCCGCGCGAAGGGGAGGGCGCGATCGCGGCGGCTGGGGCCACTGCGTGGCAACCCGAGGCGACCTTCGGTCATGCGTCCCCCCAGCACACGGGGCAGGCGCCGTTCGCACCCGCCCACTTGGATGCGACAGCGGGCTACAGCGATGCGCCCGCTGTCGCCCCAGGCCAGCCCACGGCCTTCACGCCGGTGCCCGCGCCGGCGCCCATGGACCCGAAGCGCAAGCGGAAGGTCATCCTCGCGCTCTCGGCGATCGGGGCGGCGCTCCTGCTCATCGTCGGCGGCATCGTCGTGGTGAACGTCATGAACGGCCAGCGCAGCCCCGAGGCCGCCGTCCGGCAGTACGTGCAGGCAATCGCAGACGGCGATGCGGAGTCCGCCAACCACATGGTGGACCCGAACATTCCGAGCGAGGCACGCGGGTACCTGACGAACGACATGCTCGCTTCCGCGACCGAGCGCATCGAGATCGTCTCGGTGAAGGAGGCCGACAAGGGCTCTGGGGACCAGCGCGCCGTCACCGTCGAGTACCGCCTCGGCGGCGTCGCATACTCGGCGACGGTCAACGTCGAGCGCGGGTCGAAGGAATACGGTCTCCTCGATACGTGGCGCATCCTCACGCCGCTTGTCGGCACGGGGCACATCGCGTCGAACGTGCCGGGACCCGTCACGGTGGGGAGTTCGTCGGTCGAGTTCACGGAGAGCGACAAGACCTCTACTCCGATCTCGACCTATCTGCCGTCCGCTGCGGCGAGCACCTCGAGCAGCTCTTCGACCTCCGGCACGACGCAGTACGCCTATGCGAGCACGATCTCCGCATACCCTGCGATCTACCCCGTCAGCACTCCTGCCAACAACTACTTCACCTACACGGCCGTCCCGCTCACCGTCATCGACTCGGCGTCGCGCTCGACCGGCTCGTCCGGGGAGTCGGCCTCCGGCGGCGGCGTCGTCGCGACGGCGACGAGCGCGCTCCAGGCGAAGGTCGACGAGGCGGTGCACGCGCACCTCGACGAGTGCGTGAAGTCGACGAGTTCACGGCCCTCCGGCTGCGGGTTCTCGACCTACACCGGGAACGACAAGCCCGTGACCTGGACGGTCGTGAGCTACCCGACGGCGACAATCACGAGTCCGTCGTCGTTCACGCTCAAGGGCGGTGAAGTCCGGTACACCTACGACTACACGTCCTTCACCACCACCAAGCAGCAGACGGGGACGGTGAAGATGGACAGCTATTCGAGCCCGAGCGGCACGATCTCCTTCGACGGATCGAATGTGACGGTCACGTTCGAGACCTCGTAGACGCCGGCACGAGGAAGGGGTCCCGGCACGCGTCGGGACCCCTTGTCGTAGGCGGTGAAGACGAGGGCGCTACCCCACCGGCTGCCAGGCGTGGCAGGTGCCCTCGTGGAGCGCCTCGCTCGGGATCGGCGCGCTCATGCTCACGCCGGGCGTCTCGTCGATCCCCGAGAACTTGACGGTGTGCTCGTCGTCATCGCCGGCCGTCGGCTGGCCCTCCTTGAGACGGCCGCAGGTGACGAGGATTCATTGGCTGTCGTTCTGCTTCACCTGCCGGAAGCCGCGCGCGGTCGCTCGTCGTGCCGTCGTCTTCACCGCAGGAGCAGAGCATGACCTGGTTCGGCGAGGATCCGGTCGCGCTCGCGACGTCGAGGAGCGGGTGCGAGAGCTCGGCGCCGGGGTCGTAGCTCCTTGTCGGAGATGTGGGTCGACCAGCGGGCGTTCTCATTGCCGGTCGAGGCGGCCGTATCGGGCGGGGAGACGTTCGGGATGGCGGAGGCGATGCGCGGGTCATCCGGGTTCATGCCGCACGTCTCGCTGGGGCGGGCAGAGGGCGGTCGGCAGGCCGTGGGCGGACTCCGGGAGTGGCTCCCGATCGGGAGCCCTGCGGTAGGTCCTGGTCAGATGATTCTTCCGCGCTCACTCGACGCTCGGGAACGGGTGAAGGGTCCGCCGCCATCCGGCATCGGACCCCTCGTGAGCGACTGCGGCCTAGTTCGGCGCGACCGCGTGGTCGGGCTCGACCTCGGCGCTCGCCTCGGGCTCGGCGTCGCCGTCCTGGAGCGCCTCGAGCTCGCCCTCGTCGATGCCGAGGGCGCGGCGGAGGTTGCCCATGATCTCCTCCTGGTACGGCGCGACGACGTCCATCGAGACGCGGCAGTCGAGGAGGAGCGTGCCGGTCTCGTGCTCGGCGAGCCAGGTCTCGAGCTGGTCGAGCTCGGCGAGCTTGCGGATGACGAGGCCCTCGGCGCCGACGGCCTTCGCGAAGGTCGCGAAGTCGACCTCGTCGATGAGCATGGCGCCCTTGTCGAGGCCGATCGTGCCGTACTGGGTGATCTCGGCGTTGTAGGCCATGTCGTTCACGACCACGATGACGGCGCGCTTGGCGGCGCGGACCGTCGAGTCGAGGTCGGCGATCGCCATGAGGCCGCCGCCGTCGCCCGAGACGAGCACGAGGGTGCGGTCGGGGTCGGCGACCGTCGCGCCCGGCGCCGACGAGAAGCCGAGGCCGATCGACTGGTAGGCCGTGCCGACCATGACGATGCTGTCGGGCTTCGGGAGGTCGAGGTAGGTGTTCGGCCAGCCGATGAAGTGGCCGCCGTCGGTGACGACGAGGCGGTCGGCCGGGAGCATCCGGTCGAGCGCGACCATGACCGAGCGCGGGTCGAGGCGGCCGTCCTTCGCGGCCTGCTCGCCGGGGTGGCGGTCCTTCTGCGCGCCCTTCACGTACTCGGGGTCGACGCCGGCCCAGGTCTGCGCGGCGCGCTCGGTCGCGCGCTGCACGCGGTCGAGCAGCTCGCGGGCGGCGAGCTCCGCGTCGCCGCGCACGTAGCGGGTCACCTGCGGGTGGGTGGGGCCCTCGAGCTCGTCGATCTGGATGAACTCGGCGTCCTCCGGGTAGAGGCGGCCGAAGCCCATCGTGAACTGGTTGAGGCCGGCGCCGACGGCGAGCACGACGTCCGCCTGGCCGAGGAGCTCGATCGCGCGCTCGGACGAGAAGCCGCCGGACACGCCGACGTCGAGCGTGCGGTGGGCGAAGCCGCCGCGCGCGGGGGCCGTCGAGGCCGTGATGGCGCCGAGCTCGTCGGCGAGGCGCGAGAGCTCGTCGATCGCGTGGCGGGCGCCGCGGCCGGCGAGGATGACGGGGCGCTCGGCCTTCGCGAGCAGCTGTGCCACCTGGTCGAGGGCGCGCGACTCGGGCACGACCGGGACGGGCACGATCGCCTCGTCGAGGTCGAGCGACTCCTCGCCGGCGGGCGCGGCGGGGAGGTCGTAGGGGATGGCGAGGACGACCGGCGTCCGCTCGACGACCGCGTGGCGGAGCGCCTCGAGGGCGATCGCGCCGGGGCGCTCCGCGTCGACGGTGAAGGTCTTCACGCCCATGGCGGCGGCCATGGCGGCCTGGTCGACGTCCCACGGGCGCAAGCCCGTCGTGGGGGCGTCGCCGACGACGAGCACGAGCGCCGAGCCCGACATGCGGGCGTCGGCGAGCGAGGTCATGGCGTTCGTGTAGCCGGCGCCGTAGGTCGTCGTCGCGACGGCGGGGCGGCGGCTCACGCGGTAGTAGGCGTCGGCGGAGGCGACGGTCGCGACCTCGTGGCGGACGGCCGTGTAGCGCACGCGCGTGCGGGCGAAGGCGTCGACGAGGTGGGCGTTGCCGTTGCCCATGAGGCCGAAGACGTCGGTGACGTGGTGCGCGAGCACCTCGGCGATGCGGGCGGAGACGGACGCGGCAGGGAGCGCAGAGGGCATGGTGATTCCTCGGGAGAGCGAACGGACGATTCGGGCCGTATATGTCTGCCGGGATGCGCGGCGTCGCTGCCGCGCAAGCGGGAAGCTCGCTCGGGTATCGCCCCTTTTCCGGGCGACAGGGCGGCTGAGGGTCGGACGACCGCCGCGCTGGACGGATCGAGTATACGAAAGCGCGGGGCGCTTGGGGCCCCGTCGCCGCCTCGCTAGGCGAGGGCCTCGGAGACGGCGTCCGCGATCGGCGTCTCGCCCGCCGACAGGGGCAGGTCGCGGTGGATCGTATCGTCGCGGCCCACCGTCTCGACGATGGCGCTCGCGACGTCCTCGCGAGAGATGCGGGCGCCCTGCTCGGCGGCCTCGCCGGCGGCGATGACGCCTGCGCCCGGCTCGTCGGAGAGGGTCGTCGGCATGAGGATCGTCCAGTCGAGGCCGCTCTCGCGCAGGGCGGCGTCGGCCGCGGTCTTCGCCTCGGCGTAGGGGAAGAAGGAGCTCTCCGGGTCGACGCCGTGCTCGGGGCCCGCGCCGAGGTAGGAGACCATGACGTACCGGCGCGCGCCCGCGTGCTTCGCGGCGTCGAAGGAGCGGATCGCGGCGTCGCGGTCGACGGCGTAGGTGCGCTCGGGGTCGCCGCCGCCGGCGCCGGCGGACCACACGACGACGTCGCAGCCGACCATCCGCTCGGCAAGCTCGGTCTCGTCGAGCGCCTGCACGTCGGCGACGATCGGCTCGGCGCCGAGGCGGCGCACCTCCTCCTCGTGCTCGGGGTTCCGGACGATGCCGGCGACCTCGTAGCCCGCCTCGGCGAGCTTCGGGATGGCCAGCCGCGCGATCTTGCCGTGGGCGCCGATGAGGAGGATGCGGGTCATGGAGGACAGCCGAGCATGCGCGGCTGGACGGAGGCTCCGGATGGGCGCTCGCGTCGGCGCGTCGTGGGCGCTGCGGCGCGGCGGATGCCGTGCACAGGGGGCGTGTCGCGGAACGGCCCACAGCGGGGAGCGGCCCGGGATGCGAGGGGCTGCGCGCCTCGCCAGCATGCTCGGCGGAGGTGGTCGCGATGGACGGAGGCGACGGCGCTGAGGCGCAGCGGGCGCGCGGCGGTGGGCAGTGCGGGGCGGAGGGTGCGGGAGCGCCGATGGGGCGGCCGGCGCGCCCGGACGGACGGCGCGCGATGGGCGCGGAGGGCGAGCGGCTCGCCGCCGAGCACCTCGCGCGACTCGGCCACGAGCTCCTCGACCGCAACTGGCGGTGCCGGGAGGGCGAGCTCGACCTCGTCACCCGCGACGGGCGCTGGATCGTCTGCACCGAGGTGAAGACGCGCGCCGCCACGCGCGCGGGCGATCCGCTCGAGGCCATCGACGCGCGGAAGCTCGCGCGGCTGCGGCGGCTCGCGGGGCTGTGGCGGCAGGCGCATCCGGAGGCGGTCGGCGCGCTCCGGCTCGACGCCGTGAGCGTGCTGCTCGGGCCGGGCCGTCCGCGCCTGCGCCACGTCGAGGGGATCGGCGCGTGATCGCCTCGGCGCCGGCGATCGCGCTCGAGGGCCTCCGCGGCTCCGTCGTCGAGGTGGAGTCGCACATCGCCGACGGGCTGCCGAGCTTCGTGCTCATCGGCCTGCCGGACACCGCGCTCGGGGAGGCGAAGGATCGTGTGCGCGCGGCGCTCCAGTCATCGGGCTGCCGCCTGCCGCCGAGCCGGGTCACGACGAACATGTCGCCGGCCTCGCTGCGGAAGCACGGCTCGGGCTTCGACCTCGCGATCGCCGTCTCGGTGCTCGCGGCGAGCGGCGTCATCGCGCCCGAGGGGCCCGCGCGGACCGCGCACTTCGGCGAGCTCGGGCTCGACGGCGCGCTGCGGGCGGCGCCGGGCGCGCTGCCGGTGGCGCTCGCGGCGAAGCGGGCGGGGTTCGAGCGGATCCTCGTGCCGGAGGCGTGCGCGGCGGAGGCCTCGCTCGTGGAGGGGATCGAGGTCGTGCCGGTGGGGTCGCTGCGCTCGGCGGCGCTCTTCTACGGGGCCGAGGCGGACGCGCTCGCGCCGGAGCCCGAGCCCGCGGCGGCGGCCCCGGCCCGCGTCGCCGGACGGGAGACGCCGGCCGAGGCGCCCGCCTCCCACGCGCGGCCGGAGCCGGAGCTCGCCGACGTCGTCGGCAATGCGGGGGCCGTGCGGGCCATGCTCATCGCGGCCGTCGGCGGCCACCACGTGCTGATGACGGGTCCGCCCGGCTCCGGCAAGACGATGCTCGCCGAGCGGCTGCCCGCGATCCTGCCGGACCTCCCCCAGGACGAGGCGATTGAGACGGCGGCCCTGCGGAGCCTCCGAGGGCTCGCGAGCGGACCCGGCCTCGACCGCCGGCCGCCCTTCGAGGCGCCGCACCACACGGCGTCCGCGATCGCGCTGCTCGGCGGCGGCTCGGGCCAGCTGCGCCCCGGCGCGATCTCGCTCGCGACGAACGGCGTGCTCTTCCTCGACGAGGCGCCGGAGTTCCCCCGCGCGGTGCTCGACGCGCTGCGGCAGCCGCTCGAGTCGGGCCAGATGGCGATCCACCGCGCGAACGCCGTCGCGAGCTTCCCGGCGCGTGCGCAGCTGGTGCTCGCCGCGAACCCGTGCCCGTGCGGGGCGGATGCCGATCGCTGCACGTGCGGGCCGGCCGTGCGGCGCCGGTACCTGGGCCGCATCTCCGGCCCGCTGCGCGATCGCATGGACCTCCACCTCACGGTCGCGCCGACGACGCCGGCGCAGCGGGCGCTCGCCGAGGCGGGGGAGACGGCCCGCGTGACGACCGCGCAGGCGCGCCGGATCGTCGAGGCCGCGCGCGAGCGCTCGGCCGCTCGGCTCGCCGCGCACGGATGGCGGCGGAACGCGGACGCCGACGGGGCCTGGCTGCGGGCGGATGCGCTGCGTCGCGGGCCCGAGGTCGCGGGCGACCTCGATCGGCACCTCAAGCGCGGCGCGATCACGATGCGCGGCGCGACCCGGGCGCTGCGGGTGGCGTGGTCGATCGCCGACCTCGAGGGCGCGGACGGCATCACGGCGGCGCACATCGCCGAGGCGCTCGCGTACCGGCAGCCGGCGGCATGAGCGCGGCGGCAACGCCGGCGGAGCGCGACGGCTCCGGAGCACGGGCGGACGGATCTCGAATGGAGGGGACGAGCGTGGACGACATGGGAGCGACATCGCGAGGGAAAGACGAGCCGGCGGACGCGGGGCACGCGAGCGGGCCAGAGGCCGTCGGCGGCCGCGCTCTCGCGGACCGGGGGACCGGCCTCGCCGAAGCCCTCGAAGAGGCCGGGCTCCGGCTCGATCGGCGGGCGGCGGACGCCCTCGCCGAGCTGGCGGCGTGCCTGCCGGACCTCCGCACCGGCGCGGTGATGCCGGGCGGATCCTCGGCCGACTCCCGGCCCGACGGCCTCGAGGCCTCGGCCCTCGCGGCGGCCCGCGTCGTCTGGTCGACGCTCGTCGAGCCGGGCGATCGCGTCGCGGGAGAGCTCATCGCGCTCGCGGGGCCCGCCCGGGCGCTGGGGCTCGCCATGGCGGGCGCCGCCGCCGAGCATCCGCACGACGGCGCGGCGATCGCGGCGGGCGGGCTCGCGCGCTCGGGCGTCGCGGCGCCGATCCCGCTGCTCGCCGAGCTGCCCGAGGCGCTCGAGCGCTGGCGCCCTCGCCTCGACCTCGCACGCGCCGCGCGCGCCGCCAGCGCGGGACGTGCGCTCGGCGCCCGCCTGCTCCTGCCCGAGGACGCCGCGTGGCCGGCGCTCGTCGACGACCTCGGCGAGCACGCGCCCGTCGCGCTCTGGGCGCGCGGCGAGCCCGCGATCCTCCGCGCGCCGGGCGGGGCGCTCGTCGGGTCCAGAGCATCCACCCCCTACGGCGAGGGCGTCGCGGCCGAGCTCGCGGCCGGGCTCGTCGAGCGCGGCTGCTCCGTGGTCTCAGGCGGGGCGTACGGCATCGACGGCGCCGCGCATCGCACCGCCCTCGCGCTCGGCGGCCTCACGGTCGCCGTCATGGCGGGCGGTCCGGATCGGCTGTACCCGTCGGGCCACACCGAGCTGCTCGAGCGCATCGTCGACGAGGGATGCCTGCTCGCGGAGCTCCCGCCCGGCCAGGCGCCCACGCGCTGGCGCTTCCTGCAGCGCAACCGGATCGTGGCCGCGCTCTCCGCCACCACGGTCGTCGTCGAGGCCGGGCACCGATCCGGCGCGCTGAGCACCGCGAACCACGCGAGCGCCATCGGTCGGCCGCTCGGCGCCGTGCCGGGGCCGGTGACGAGCCAGGCGTCGGCCGGCTGCCATCGGATCATCCGCGAGTCCGGCGCCGAGCTCGTCACCTCGCCGGCCGAGCTCGCCGAGCTCATGGGCGGCGAGGCGGCCGTCGCGGAGGCGGTGCGCGCGTGGCGGCACGAGGCGTCGACCTCGGCCCGGGCATTCGGAGACGGCGGGGCGTCCGCCGCCCGGGCCGGACTCGCGGGAGGCCTCGCCGCGGGGCTTGCTGACGAGGCGTGGTCCGGGGCGACGACGGGCGAGGACGGGCCCGTCGGAGCGGGCGGGCGATGGATCCAGGCGCCGCTCGACGGCTTCGGCGCGGACGGAGTGGCCCGGCCCGCCGGCGCCGTGCGGCCGCTGCGCGCCGAGGAGCGCCGCGCGCTCGACGCGCTCCGGGCGAGCCGTGCGGCCCCGCTCGAGTCGGTGGCGGCCGCGGCCGGGCTCGGCATCGGCGAGTGCTCGGCGGCGCTCGCGGGGCTCGAGCTCGACGGTCTGGCCGTGCGGACGGCCGGCGGGTGGAAGGCCGCGAAGGGGGCGAAGCGCGGGTCGCGGAGCGCGGCTTAGGGGCGGTTCAGCGACGCGGTCGAACGGCGCGGTCGAAGCGCGCGGTCGAAGCGCGCGGCTCGAAGGCGCGGCCAGATGCCGCGGGCTCGCGGCCGGCGATGGCTGCGCCCGTCGCGCTCACCGCGGCGCGCCCGCTCGCGAGCGGGGCGGGCGTCGCTCCGCACCTATCGTGGCGGCATGACCACGCTCGACGAGGACCTCGACGCGTTCCTGCGCGCCCTCGAAGTCGAGCTCGGGCTCTCGCCGCACACCGTGAAGGCGTACGGCGCCGACCTCCGCAGCCTCATCGACGACGCCGAGGCCCAGGGCATCCGCGAGGCATCGGAGCTCGACCTCGAGCTCTGCCGCGACTGGCTCTGGCGCGCGAGCGAATCCGGCGCCGCGCCCACGACGATCGCGCGCCGCGCCGCGAGCGCCCGCGGCTTCACCGCCTGGCTCGAGCGCACCGGCCGCGGACCGGACGCCGCCCGGCGCCTCCGCTCGCCGAAGACCGGGCGGACGCTGCCGCGCGTCGTGAGCCAGCAGGGCATGGACGGCATCTTCGACCACCTCCGCGCCCTCGCCGAGACCGGCGACGCCGTCGCGCTCCGGAACCTCGCGATCGTCGAGCTGCTCTACGCCGCCGGGATCCGCGTCTCCGAGTGCTGCTCGCTCGACCTCGCCTCGCTCGACTTCGAGCGCCGCACCGCCCGCGTGCTCGGCAAGGGCTCCAAGGAGCGCATCGCCCCCTTCGGCGGGCCCGCCGCGGCGGCCCTGCGGAACTGGATCCAGCGCGGACGCCCCCAGCTCGCCGGCCCGAAGTCGGGAGACGCCCTCTTCCTCGGCGCCCGCGGCGGCCGCATCGACCCGCGCGCCGTCTACGAGCTCGCGCGCCGCGAGCTCTCCGCGACGCCCGGCAGCGGGCCATCCGGCCCCCACGCCCTCCGCCACACGGCGGCGACGCACCTCCTCGACGGCGGCGCCGACCTCCGTGCCGTCCAGGAGCTCCTCGGCCACTCGAGCCTCGGGACGACGCAGATCTACACGCACGTGAGCGCCGAGCGCCTCGCCGCCGCCTACCGGCAGGCGCACCCGCGCGCGTAGGGCTCCGCCGTCTCCGCTCGGCGGCCGGTCGGACTGCCGACGCGAAGCGCCGTTCGCGCGCGACGACGGGTCCGCACGTCGCCGTGCGGACCCGTCCCCGTCGCGATCGGCCGAGCTAGGCCACCCCGGGGCGGTCGTCGCCGCCTCGACCCCGAGTCGCCCGGATCGCCAGGCCCGCGGCGAGCGCCCCGCCCCCGACCACGCCGACCGGCCAGGGCGCGCCGGCCGGTCCGGTCTCGGCGAGCGCCGCGGGCTGGGTCGAGATGGGCGTCGGCGGCGCCGGCGCCGTCGGCGGGGTCGCGAGCTCGATCGACGGCGTCGCCTCACCCGACGGGGTCGGCGCCTGGGTCGGCTCCGGCGTCGCCGTCTGCTCCGGGACGACCCGCGTCGTCTCCGAGGCCTCGCCGCACTCGCCGCGCGCGAGCACCGTGCCGTCGGCCGCCCGCAGCGTCTCGATCCACCAGTACGCGCCCGGCGCCGCGGGCGCCGCGATCGAGGCCGACTCGAGGCGCAGCCCCTGGTGGCGTCCCGCGGGCACGGGCACGGCCGCCGTCGCGGCGAGCGGGGCCTCGCAGATCGGCGTCCCGTCGCGCCTCGCCTCCGGGAAGAGCTCGAAGGCGAGCGTCGCCCCGTCCGGCACGACGCCGTCGATGATCGCCGTGTCGCGGATCGGCTCGCCCGGCGCGGCCTCGGGCTGCGCCTCCGTCCGCACGGACGGCGTCACGAGCAGCGTCTCCGCCCGGAGCCCGAAGGCGTCGCGCCACGCGTAGCCGGGCGGCAGGACGGCCGGCCCGTCGCCCGCGGGCTGACGGTCGGCGCGGATCTCCGCGCCCCAGGTGTACCAGCCGGGCGCGAGCTCGCCGACGGGCGTCCGCGCAGTCGCCGTCGACACCTCGACGCGCGTGCCCGTCGGGTCGGCCGCGCCCCCGCCGAGGGGGACGTCGACGACCGCCGCGACCGGCGCGCCCGCCGGGACGGCCCCCGACTCGACGGGCTCCGAGTCGAAGGGGCCGTAGAGGGTCGCAGTCGCGAGCACGCGCGCCGCCGTGCCGTCGAGCCGCCGCAGCCAGGGCGCCTCGCCGACGCGGCCGATCGTCCAGCGGTCGATGAGCGGGCCCGAGCCGTCGGCGTAGCGCGAGGAGACCGAGGTCGTCACGACCGGGGAGAAGCTCGGCACCCGGTCGGCCGCATCTCGGGCCTCGAGGGGGAAGCTGCCCTCGCTCGATCCGCCCGCGCCGCCGAGCAGCTGCGCGCCGGGCGTCTCGAAGACGGCCACGCGGGCGCTCCACTCCTGGGCCGGGCGCTCCACGAGCGCGGTCGCCCGCACGCGGAACGACCCCGTCGCGATCGCGGCGGGCGTCGCCCGGATGGGCGCGGTCTCGCCGGCCGCGAGGCGGCCCGTGGCGGCGCCGCTCGAGGCGAAGACGGCGTGCTCGAGCGTCACCTGCGCCGAGGCGCCGGCCTCGGCCACCTCGAGCGAGACGGAGCCGGACGTCGGGTCGTCGCGGTCGGCCGTGAGGCGCAGCTCGGCGGCCGGGCGGCCCGCGGGCGCCCCGACCGCCGCTGCGCCGGCGCGCAGCTCGCGGAGCACCTCGAGCACGCGCCCCCGGTGGTCCGCAGGAACTCGGCCCAGGTACCACTCATCCCCGTGCATCCCGTGCGACATGTAGTCGGCGAAGGCCACCGTCGACCACACGAACATCGCCACCGCCGTCGCGACATCGGGGTCGGCGGTCTGCCCGCGGGTCGAGATCGCCCAGTTGAGGCGCGCCATGTCGGCGTCGGAGATCGCGAAGCGCGCGCCGTCGGCGGTGCCGGCTGCGGTCGTCGCGCCGAGCGGGCGGTCCTTCTGCGGCTCGAGGCAGTAGACGAGCGAGCCCTCGAACACGTACGCGCCGATGCGGCCCGCCGGGCCGTCGTAGCCCGGGCCGTAGTCGGCCGCGCGAGCCGGCACGGGGCCCAGCTGGAGGCCCGCGAGCAGCGCCGCGAGCGCGGCGAGGGCGAGGAGCAGGCGCCGGGCGACGGAGGCCGGGCCGACATCGGGGCCGAGGCGATCGGAGCTGCCGGGCAGGGGGCCGAGCGCCGGGCGCCGGCCGGGGGAGGAGAGCGAGGTCATGGGCGTCCTTCCTGGTGGGGCCGCCGCGCGGGTCCGCGCCGGCGGGCGTTCGTGGTGGCCGTCGTGGTCGCGAGGCCGCCCGCCGCGAAAGCGGCTCCGGCCCCGGCCCCCTCAGCCGTCGGGGAGTCGGGCGGGTCGAGCGGCAGGAGCACCGAGCGCGGGATCTCCGCGAGCAGGCCCATCGGATCGACGTAGCCGCCCGCGAGCCGCGCCCCGAGGTGGAGGCCGCCGGCGGGCGCGTGCTCGGGGGAGGCGGCGAGCGTCCCGATCGCCTGCCCTCGCGAGACGGCGTCGCCCTCCGCGACGAGCGCCTCGACGGGCTCGAACGAGGACACGAGGCCGCCGCCGTGGTCGATCGAGAGCACCGGCCGGTCGACGACCCAGCCGACGAAGCGCACCGTGCCGTCGGCGGGGGAGCGGATGACCGCGCCCGGCGCCGCGGCGAGGTCGAGCCCCCGATGCCCTGGCCCATAGGCGTGCTCGAGGAGGAAGGGCCGCAGCACGTGGCGCTCGCCGTCGACCGGCCAGGACCAGCTCGGGGCGGCCGCGGGCGCCGAGCTCGACGGAGTCGGCCCGCTTCCGCCAGCCGCCGCTGCGGGCGCACCCGCTCCCATGGCGAGCAGCGTCACCAGCACCGCGCACGCCAGCCGCGGGCGCGCGCACGTCGGTCTGCCAGACCCGATGGCCGCGCCGTTCCTTCGGGCCGTCCGCCCCGTCATCCGCTCGATCACGCCGACATCGTGGAAGCTCGTTCGCTCCGCCGCACGGCGAGGCCCTCGCCGCTGGGGAGCGTTCCCCGAAACCGCCCTGTGGCATGGAGTCCGACGCGGCGGCGCCCGGCGCCCGCGCGGCATGTAGACTCTCCCCAGCGGCCCGCATCTGCGGGTCGACTTCGCGCGCCCGAATCGACGTGCGATCCCGAGGTCCCGGCGGAAGCCGAGGCGGGATCGCGCACGGGCGCCAGGACTCGGGCCACCGGCCCCAGTGACAACCGAATCGCGCGATCCGTCGCGCCCGCACCAAGGAGTACGACCATGGCCGTCGTCACCATCCGCCAGCTGCTCGACAGCGGCGTCCACTTCGGGCACCAGACCCGCCGTTGGAACCCCAAGATGAAGCGCTTCATCTTCACCGAGCGCTCGGGCATCTACATCATCGACCTCCAGCAGTCGCTCGCCTTCATCGACAAGGCGTACGACTTCGTCAAGGAGACCGTCGCCCGCGGCGGCACGATCCTCTTCGTCGGCACGAAGAAGCAGGCCCAGGAGGCCATCGCCGAGCAGGCGACGCGCGTCGGTCAGCCCTACGTGAACCAGCGCTGGCTCGGCGGCCTCCTCACGAACTTCGGCACCGTTCAGAAGCGCCTCAACCGCCTCAAGGAGCTCGACCTCGTCGACTTCGACGACACGTCGAAGGGCTACACGAAGAAGGAGCTCCTCATCCAGCGTCGCGAGCGCGACAAGCTCGAGAAGACGCTCGGCGGCATCCGCAACCTCCAGAAGACGCCGTCGGCGCTCTGGATCGTGGACACCAAGAAGGAGCACCTCGCGATCGACGAGGCGAAGAAGCTGGGCATCCCGGTCATCGCCATCCTCGACACGAACTGCGACCCGGACGACGTCCAGTTCCCGATCCCGGGCAACGACGACGCCATCCGCTCCGTCGCGCTCCTCACGCGGATCATCGCCGACGCCGCGGCCGAGGGCCTCATCGAGCGCCACCAGGGCCCGTCGGCCGACGACGCCCAGGCCGAGCCCCTCGCCGAGTGGGAGCGCGAGCTCCTCGAGCAGGGCGGCGAGCAGCAGGCCGCCCCGGCCGAGGCTCCCGCCGAGGAGACCGCCCCCGCGGTCGAGGCCGCGCAGGCCGCCGAGCAGGCGCCCGCCGAGGCCGAGGCCGTTCAGGAGCCGTCTACCGACGCCGAGCAGGCTGAGGCCGTCGCGGCCGACGCCGACGCCGAGACCAAGTAACCGTTTCGATCTCCGAGGAGACACACCGCATGGCAAACTTCACCCTCGCCGACGTCAAGGCGCTCCGCGAGCAGCTCGGCACCGGCATGGTCGACACGAAGAAGGCCCTCGAGGAGGCCGACGGCGACATGGAGAAGGCCGTCGAGATCCTCCGCCTCAAGGGCGCCAAGGGCAACGCGAAGCGCGCCGACCGCTCCACGAGCGAGGGCCTCGTCGCCGCCAAGGACAACGGCGACGGCACCGCCACGCTCATCGAGCTCGCCTGCGAGACGGACTTCGTCGCCAAGGGCGAGAAGTTCATCGGCCTCGCGAACCGCGTGCTCGAGGCCGTCGCGGCCGCGGGCGCCGAGGACGCCGAGTCCGCGCTCAAGGTCGAGGCCGAGGGCAAGACGGTCGCCCAGATGATCGACGAGGATGCCGCCATCCTCGGCGAGAAGATGGAGCTCCGCCGCGTCCGCCTCGTCAAGGGCTCGGAGCAGGAGATCTACCTCCACTACACCTCGAAGGACCTCCCCCCGCAGGTCGGCGTCATCGTCGGCTTCGAGGGCACGGACCACGAGACCGCCCGCGGCATCGCGCAGCACATCGCCTTCGCGAACCCGACGTACCTCGTCCGCGAGGACGTCCCGCAGGAGGAGATCGACCGCGAGCGCACGCTCGTCGAGGAGATCTCGCGCAACGAGGGCAAGCCCGAGGCCGCGCTCCCGAAGATCATCGAGGGCCGCCTCAACGGCTTCTTCAAGCAGATCGTGCTCATGGAGCAGGACTACGCGAAGGACAACAAGCTCACGATCCAGAAGGTCGCGGACGAGGCCGGCATCAAGGTGACCGACTTCGCTCGCTTCCGCGTCGGCGCCTAGGCGCGCGAGCAGCCCGAACGAAGGGGTCCGGCACGGCGCCGGGCCCCTTCGTCGTGCCCGGGAGCCGCTTGGTCGTGCCCGAGGAGAAGGCAGGGCGCAGGGGCGCACGGTGCCGGCTGGCCGACTCACCGCTCCCAGCCGGCCCGCCGGGCGGCTCACGCCGGGCGGGGAGCTGCACCGCTCAGGTGTAGAAGAACCGCACGAGGTGGAAGAACACCGGCCCCGCGAACACGAGCGAGTCGATCCGATCCATGACGCCGCCGTGCCCCGGGATGAGCGAGCCGAAGTCTTTGATGCCCCGGTCGCGCTTGATCGAGCTCATGACGAGCCCGCCCGCGAAGCCGAGCAGGCACGAGACGAGGGCGAAGGCGGCCGACTGCCAGGCCGTGAAGGGCGTGAGCCACCACAGGCTCGCGCCGAGCGCGGTCGCGCTGAGCACGCCGCCGATGAAGCCCTCCCACGTCTTGTTCGGGCTCACCTTCGGCGCGATGCGGTGCCGGCCGAGCGTCTTTCCCCAGACGTACTGGAGCACGTCCGAGCCCTGCACGACGAGTACGAGGAAGAGCAGCAGGTGGGCGCCCGCGGGCCCGCCGGAGTCGGGCGCCGAGCCCTCGGCGGCCTCGCGGCCTCGCTCGACCGCCACCTGGAGCTGGAGCAGCGCGGGCACGTGGCTCGCGGCGTAGACGCAGACCATGAGCGACCACTGGATGACCGAGGCGCGGCGCAGGAAGCCTCGCGTCTCCCCCGAGAGAGCCTGGCGGGCGGGCAGGAAGAGGAACGCGTAGACCGGGATGAAGACGGCGAAGAAGCCGTACCAGTGCTGCCAGACCGCCACGTAGTGGAGGGGCAGGATGATCCAGAACATCCACACGAGGGCCGAGTGGTCCTGCTGGGTGGTCGGGGAGATCGTGATGAACTCCCGCAGTGCGAGGAACGAGAGCGCCGCGAAGAGGAGGACGGTGGCGGTCTCGCCGATCGCGAGCGTCGTGCCGAGGCCCGCCGTCATGACCCACCACGCCCCGATCCGGGCGCGGAGGTTCGAGAGGAGCCCCGCATGGCGCTCGGGGTCGAGCCTCATCCGAAGGATCGCCGTGACGACCGAGGCGAGCACGAGCACGCCGCCCGCCCCGAGCAGCACGAGCCAGGCCGTGCGGTCGAGCAGGCCGACGTCGGGCAGGCCGTCGAGGAAGCTCATCGCTCGCCTCGAGGTGCCGCGGCGGCCCCGTCGGCCGAGCGGGGGCCAGCCGGGCTCTCCGCGAGCTCGGCCTCGCGCTCGGCCTCGGGGCTCGGCAGCGCGAGGAGCAGCGTCGCGCGGGCGCGCTCGAGGAAGGCCGCGTCCTCCTCTTCCGCGGCCGGCGCGATCGGCGCGAGGAAGGACGCCCGGCCCAGGAGGGGGACGGGCACGAGCCCGCCCTTGGGCAGGATCCGGCCGAGGTTCGAGAGCGCGACGGGGACGACGGGCACCTCCGGGTAGGCGCGGGCCGTCTTCGCGAGGCCGGCGTGGAAGCGTCCGAGCTCTGAGCCGTCGCCGCGGGTGCCCTCCGGGAAGATGACGAGGGAGTCGCCGGCGTCGAGGGCGGCTCCGAGGGCGGCGAGCTGCCCGCGCGTCCCGCGCCGCGGCTCGGGCCCGGCGGCCGCGCTCGCGCTCGCCCCGGTCTCGGCGACCGCTCGCGCGGCGAGGGATCCGGGGTCCTTCCCGCGCCGCGCCACGAGCACCGGCCGGAACATGCGCGAGGCGAATCGTCCGCGGGCGCCCGATCCCCAGTAGTCGGCCGCCGCGACCGGCCGCACGCGGCGGCGGAGGCGCCCCGGCAGCACCGCCCAGATCGTCGCGAAGTCGAGGTGGCTGGAGTGGTTCGCGAAGAAGATCGCCTGCGGGGGCAGGCGCAGCACGCTCGCCCGCCCCGACTCCACGCCCCCGTAGGCGTCGTCGACGCTCACCTGGACGCCTGAGACGAGGCGCACGAGCATCGCGAAGGCCGAGTCGGCGAGGCTCATCGCGCGCCCCTCGCCCTCAGCGCGCGAGCGATGCGCGCGAGGCGCACGGCGATCGTCTGGAGCGAGCCGAGCAGGATGCCGGCGAGCGCGACCGCGAGGACGACGCCGCTCGGCCACCCGAGCGCCGGCTCCGCGAGCGAGGCGAGGCAGGCGAGGACGAGCGCCCACATCCGCGTCGGCTTCGCCATGAGGCCGTCGAAGAAGTTGCCGACGCCGTTCGCGGCACCGAGGGTGCGGACGTACGCGGTGAGCACGGCCGCGGCCCCGGCGGCCCAGCCGATCGCGACGCCGAGGTCGTGCCCGCCGCCGCGCCACACGCCGCACGTCGCGTATCCGGCCGCCGCGAGGATGACGAGGTCCGCGAGCCGGTCGGGCACCTCGTTGAAGAGGTCGCCCTCCGGCGTCGAGAGCCCGTGCTCGACGGCGAGCATGCCGTCGAGCATGTTGCACAGCAGCCGCAGCGGCATCGCGACGGCGGCACCGACGAGCAGCCAGGGACGGGCCGCGGCCCCCGAGAGGCCGGCGCCGAGCAGGGCCGCCGCCGCGGCGACGGCGATGAGCAGCGAGAGCAGCGAGATGCGGTTGGGGGTGAGGCCGAGGGCCGCAAGGGCCCCGGCCGAACGGCGCGCCCAGCCGGCGGATCGCTGCGGGATCTCGCGGCGGCCGAGGCCCTCGTGCTCGTGCTCCATGGGGGCACCCTATCGGCGAGGGGGAACCGGAACCCCCCGATCCGCGCGGGCGCGCGAGCGCCGGGGTCGAGGCGGGCCGCCGGGCGATCGGGAGCGGCTCCGCAGGAGCGTCCGGCCGGCGCGGCCGGGCCGGCCGTCGGGGATCCGGCAGACTGCTGGCATGCCTGAGCCCTCGCCGCGGGATCGACCGCTCCGCGACCACGCCGTCGCCGCCGTGTGGGGCGCCGCCGAGGCGTCCTGCTTCTTCATCGTGCCGGATGTCTGGCTCTCGCGGATCGCCATGCGCGATGCGCCGCGCGCCTACCGGGCGACCCTCTCGGCGCTCGCGGGCGCTCTCCTCGGCGGCCTCGCCACCCGTGCCTGGGCGCGCCGCCGCGGCCGGGCGGCCACCGCACGGGCCCTCCGCCGCCTTCCCGCGATCTCCGGCGCCATGATCGATCGCGTCGAGGGGGAGGTGCGCGAGCGGGGCGCGCGGGCGCTCCTGCTCGGACCGCTCCGAGGCGTCCCCTACAAGCTCTACGTCCGCGCCGCGGCGCATGAGGGCGTCGGGGCGATCGAGCTCGCGGCCTGGTCGATCCCGGCCCGTCTGCCGCGCTTCGCTGCCGTCACCGCCCTCGCGCACGGCCTTCTCGCGCTCTCGCGCCGCGCGATGCCGCGCGGCACCGCCGACCGGATCGCGCTCCCCGCGCACGCGCTCGCGTGGACCGCCTTCTACGCCTGGTACTTCGCGAACGTCGGACGCGAGCGAGCGGGCGAGGCAGGCGGCCGGGATCGAGCCGGACGGGATCCGGGCCGCTTCGATCGGCGCGCTCGGGCTCGCGCGCGGGGCTCGTCGGCGTAGGCTGGGGACGCTGTGCCCGCCGAGGAAAGAAGACCCAGGATGACCGAGACCCCGAATCGCCGACGGGTCCTCCTCAAGCTCTCGGGCGAGGCCTTCGGCGGCGGCAAGATGGGCGTCGACCCGGATGTCCTCCGCAGCATCTCGGGCGAGATCGCGGAGGCCGCCGAGGAGGTCGAGGTCGCGGTCGTCGTCGGCGGCGGCAACTTCTTCCGCGGCGCGCAGCTCGCGAACGCCGGCATGGACCGCGGACGCGCCGACTACATGGGCATGCTCGGCACCGTCATGAACGCGCTCGCCCTCCAGGAGTTCATCGAGCAGGCCGGCGGCGCCGCGCGCGTCCAGTCGGCCATCGAGATGCGCCAGGTCGCGGAGCCCTACATCCCCCTCCGCGCCGAGCGCCACATGGAGAAGGGCCGCGTCGTCATCTTCGGCGCCGGCTCCGGCCTGCCGTACTTCTCGACCGACACCGTGGCCGCGCAGCGCGCGCTCGAGATCCGGGCCGACGTCGTCCTCGTCGCGAAGAACGGCGTCGACGGCGTCTACACGGCCGACCCGCGCTCCGACGAGTCCGCCGAGCTCCTCCGCGAGGTGAGCTACGCGGACGCCCTCCAGCGCGGCCTCAAGGTCGTCGACTCGACCGCCTTCAGCCTCTGCATGGACAACGGCATCGACATGCGCATCTTCGGCATGGCCCCCGAGGGCAACATCCGCCGCGCCATGCTCGGCGAGGAGATCGGCACGCTCGTGAGCGCCGGACGCACCCTCCGCTAGGCGCCTCAGACCACACCCCACCACCGGCCGGAACGGCCATCGGCGGGCATCCCCCTCGGTATGCTTGCCGCGACGAAAGGACCGCCCATGATCTCCGACGTTCTCGCCGAGACCCGAGACAAGTACGCCAAGGCCGTGGAGCACGCCAAGGAGGACTTCGCGACGGTCCGCACCGGCCGCGCGAACCCCGCGCTGTTCCAGAACATCATGGTCGACTACTACGGCACCCCGACGCCGATGGGCCAGCTCGCCTCGCTGCAGGTCCCCGAGGCCCGCATGCTCGTCATCACGCCCTACGACAAGAGCGCCCTCAAGGAGATCGAGAAGGCGATCGTCAACGCCCCGAACCTCGGCGTGACGCCCTCGAACGACGGCAACCTCGTGCGCGTCGTCATGCCGGAGCTCACGAAGGAGCGCCGCAAGGAGTACGTGAAGCTCGTCCACGGCAAGGCCGAGGAGGCCCGCGTCGCCGTCCGCAACATCCGCCGCAAGGCGAAGACGGACCTCGACGCGCTCGTCGACGAGGTGGGAGAGGACGACGTCGCCCGCGCCGAGAAGGAGCTCGAGGTCGCCACGAAGCAGGCCATCGAGCGCATCGACGAGGCGCTCAAGCACAAGGAAGCCGAGCTCCTCGAGGTCTAGCCTCCGATGAACGACGACCCCCTGGCCGCTCGCGGCGCCGCGGCGGCCGGGGGCGTCGCTCCGGGCCTGCCGGATCCCGTCGCGGATCCCAGCGCGGCGCCCGCCTCGGCGATCACGCCGGACGCCGCCGACCCCGCGGCCCGCGCCTCCTCGTGGCGCCGCGCGGTCTCGGCCGTGCGCGGGGAGCGCAGCCGCATCCGCCGCCGCCAGGAGGAGCTCAACAAGCGATCGGGTCGGAACCTCGGCGCCGCGATCGGCATCGGCGCCCTCATCGGCATCGCGCTCGTGCTGAGCCTCATCTTCTGGAAGCCGCTCTTCAACCTCTTCGGCATGGCCATGGTGGCCCTCGGCACGGCCGAGCTCGCGAGCACGATGCGGTCCGCGGGGCGCGACGTGCCGCGCATCCCGACCGTCGTGCTCGGCACGGCGGTCGTCCCGATCGCGTACTACCTGGGGCCCGCCGCCCAGTGGATCGCGCTCTGCGCCGTCATCGCGGCCGTCTCGATCTGGCGCCTCGCCGAGGTCGCCGTCTCGCGCTCGCGGCCGAGCGCGGCCGATGTGCGCCGGGATCTGCTCGCCGGCGCGTTCATCCAGCTCTACGTCACCTTCCTCGGCTCGTTCACGATCCTCCTCGCGGCGCAGCCGATGGGGGAGTGGTGGGTGCTCGGCTTCATCATCCCCGTCGTCGCGATCGACACGGGCGCGCTCGCCGCGGGCGTGAAGTTCGGCCGCACGAAGCTCGCGCCCTCGATCTCGGGCGGCAAGACCTGGGAGGGGCTCGCGGGCGGCGGTGTGGCGGGCGTCGTCGCCGCCGTCCTCGTGGCCGTCTTCCTGCTCCGCGAGCCGTGGTGGACGGGCCTCATCATCGGGCCCGTGCTGCTCGTGTCGGCCACCCTCGGCGACCTCTTCGAGTCGATGGTGAAGCGCGACCTCGGCGTGAAGGACATGTCGAACTGGGTGCCCGGGCACGGCGGCATCCTCGACCGGCTCGACTCGATCCTCCCCTCGGGCGCGATGATGTTCGCCCTCTACTTCGTCATCGGATCCCTCATCGGCGTGTAGCCGGATGGCCCGGCGCCGCGCGCGACGGGCCGCTCAGGGGCCTCCTGGCCGAGCATCCGACCGCCGTACGGCACAATGGACCCCGTGAGCGCGATGTCATTCCCCAAGGCGGCCCGAGGCCAGCTCGGCTACGACGTGAACGAGGTCGACCGCGCCCTCCGCGTCGCCCGGCAGCGCTACGACAACTTCGACAACGGCTCGAACGGCAAGCGCCTCACGACCTCGAGCATCCGCCACACGGCCTTCACGATGACGAAGGGCGGCTACTCCGCGCCCCACGTCGACGCCGCGCTCGAGCGCCTCGAGGACGCCGTCGCGATCCGCGAGCGCGAGGAGCGCGTCGCCCGCATGGGCCGCGCCGAGTTCATGCGCGAGGTGAAGGGCACGGCGCGCGCCGTCCTCAAGCGCCTCCAGCGCGAGGAGGGGGAGCGCTTCCAGCGCGTCTCCTTCTTCCAGCGCGGCTACGACGTCAAGGAGGTCGACGCCTTCGCGGTCCGCCTCGAGGAGTTCCTCCGCGGCGGGGCGCCGCTCAGCCTCCGCGAGGTGCGCTCGGTCGCCTTCACCTCGAAGCGCGGCGGCTACCGCGAGGCGCAGGTCGACCTGCTGCTCGACGCGGTCATCGACGTCATGCTCGCGATCCGCTAGCGAACGTCCGCGCGCGACGGGCTCGTCCAGGTCGCCTCGAGCGGCCCGCAACCGTTCGTTGACCCTTCGTGATCGGTCCGTTACGCTCGGGAAGATTCCTCCTGCGACGAAACGAGTCCTCCCCGTGACCTCCCCCCAGCACGATCCGGCGCTCGACGCGACGATCGCCGACGCGCCGGTCATGGATGACCTCGCCCCGGAGCCCCGCCCGCTCACGCGCGCCGAGCTGCGGCGCCAGCGCGCCCGCGCCCGCCGTCGCCGCCTCATCGCCTCCGGCACGGGCGTCCTCGCGATCGCCGGCCTCGCCGGCGGCGTGCTCGCCGTGCAGCCCGCGGGCGACGCGAACGCGGCCGACGCCGACCTCTCGGCGGCCACCGTCGGGCAGATCGCCGAGGCCGACGCCCAGACCTACACGGTCGACATCGCCTCGCTCCAGGCCGCGGGCGTCGACGCCGCGCCGCTGCGCGACTCCGGCCTGTCGGTGACGACGATCGACACCTCGCCCGCCTCGCTGAAGCTCATCGCGGCGCAGATGATCCAGTCGCAGTACGGCTGGGGCGCCGACCAGATGACGTGCCTCGACCTGCTCTGGATGAAGGAGTCGGGCTGGCGCTGGAACGCGACGAACCCGGACTCGGGCGCCTACGGCATCCCGCAGTCGTGGCCGGCCGAGAAGCTCGCGACCGCGGGCGCCGACTGGCGCACGAACCCCATCACGCAGATGCAGTGGGGCATCGACTACATCAAGGCAGCCCACGGCACGCCCTGCTCGGCCTGGTACCAGCACAACGGCTCGTACTGATCCGCGGCGGTCGGCTCGCACGGCCTCGAACGGCGGCGTCCTCCGGGATGCCGCCGTTCGCCGCGTCGCGCCGGACGCCCGTCCACCGCAGCGGGCCGTCAGAACGGCTCAGGGGTCACAGCCGTCCCGCGTGTCACGTCATCGCATGTCGCGGATGAACCTCCGCGCGATCCGCATGCTCATGCGGAGCGCATCTAGGGCTTCCAGGTTGCGCCAAGGTTTCCGGGATCCGGTCATTGCCTTCGCGTGACCATTTCGTTATCGTCATCTGGCGACCGCTCCCCAAGGTCGCTTGAACGAGACGGATGACCAGGTACATGACGCAGACGATCGAGCAGGACCTCGAGGCCACGGGCCTCATCGCCTTCGGCGAGCGCACCGGTTCGACCCGCGCCGCCGTCCCCGGCGCCGTGCGCGCCCGCCGCCGCGCCCGCGTGCTCGCGCCCCTCGGCGGCGCCCTCGCCGCGGCCGCCGTCGCGAGCGCCATCCTGCCCGGCATCCTCGCCGCGCCCGAGCCCGTCCTCGCGGACGAGCTCCCCAGCGTGAGCCAGCTCGCGACCGCGCAGCCCCAGGCCTTCTCGGCCGACCTCGGCCTCGGCGCGGGCGCCGTCGAGCGCGAGGGCGCCGAGGTCACGATCACGACGCCGACCCCCACGCCGACGCCGACCGCGAGCTCGTCCTCCTCGAGCGGCTCGGGCTCCGGCTCCTCCTACGGCGCGACCACGCCCGCGAGCGTCTCGCAGGAGATCGCCCATGCGCTCGTGCTCGGCCGCGGCTGGAGCGAGAGCGACTTCACCTGCCTCGTGAAGCTCTGGAACAAGGAGTCCCGCTGGGAGGTCGACGCCGAGAACCCGTCCTCCGGCGCCTACGGCATCCCCCAGGCGCTGCCCGGCTCGAAGATGTCGAGCGTCGGCGACGACTGGCGCACGAACCCGGAGACGCAGATCCGCTGGGGCCTCGGCTACATCGCCGACCGCTACGGCACCCCGTGCGGCGCGTGGAGCCACTCGCAGGGGAACGGCTGGTACTAGCCGCCCGTGCCGCCCCGGCCCTGCGCGCCGCCGTCCTAGACTGGCCCAGTGCCGCGCACGAACCGTCCTCGCCGTCCCCGCCGCGGAGCCCGGCCGGAGGAGCCCGAGCGCGACGACGTCGCCCGGCTCCGCGGCGCGCTCCGGCGCACCGAGACCCGCCGCGGCCGAGCCTGGACCGTGCAGCCCATCGCGCCCGAGCGCGCCGTGAAGCCGTACGTCTGCCCCGGATGCCCGAACCCGATCCCCGTCGGCGTCGCGCACCTCGCCGTCTGGCCCGCCGATCACCTCTTCGGCGACGACCGGGCGCTCGAGGAGCGGCGGCACTGGCACGAGCACTGCTGGAGGATGTCATGACCGAGCCCGCCGCGAATCCCGTCGCCGAGCCGCAGGAGATCCGCTCCGGCACCGTCCTGCCCGCCCGACGCGAGGACGTCGAGCTGCGCACCCCCGACGGGCTCACCCTCGTCGGCGAGCTCGCGCTCCCGCTCGACCGCGACCCGGTCGCCACGCTCGTCACCTTCCACCCGCTGCCGACGCACGGCGGCTTCATGGACTCGCACCTCTACCGCAAGGCGTCCCTGCGCCTGCCGGCGCTCGCCGACCTCGCCGTGCTCCGCTTCAACTCGCGCGGCACGAGCTCGCCGCGCGGCACGAGCGAGGGCGCCTTCGGCGACGGCATCGCGGAGGAGGGCGACGTCGCCGCGGCCTTCGACCTCGTGCGCGAGCGGAAGCTGCCGGCGCCCTGGTTCGTCGGATGGTCGTTCGGCACCGAGCTCGCGCTGAAGTACGCGCGCCGCTACGAGGACGAGCTCGCGGGCGTCATCCTGCTCTCGCCGCCCCTGCGCCGCACGACGCCGGAGGAGCTCGCCGCCTGGAAGGGCTTCGAGAAGCCCTTCGTGTGGCTCGTGCCGGAGCACGACGACTTCCTCAAGCCCGACGAGGCCCGCGCGAAGATCGCCGAGGCCGGGCTGGAGGGCGTCGACTTCGTCGCCGTCGAGGGCGGCCGCCACCTCTGGGTGGGGGAGTCGCAGACCCGTCGCGTGCTCGACGAGATCGTCGCGCGCGTGAACCCGTCGAAGTCGCCGCTGCCGACGAGCTGGCCGGCGGGGTAGCGGCGATCCGGGCGCGCGCCGCGCGGGTCCGTCGCCTGGCTATCTCTCGTTCTGGGCCGGGATGATGACCCGCTTCACGATGATGAGCAGGCTCGCCGCGACCGGGATCGCGATCATCGCGCCGAGCAGGCCCAGCAGCGTGCCGCCCGTGAGCGCCGCGATGACGACGATCGGGCCGGGCACGGAAACCGCGGACGACATGATCCGCGGCGAGATGACGTACGCCTCGAGCTGCATGTAGACGAGGTAGTAGATCGCGGCGATCCACCACACCGAGCTGCCCGTCGGCATGAGGACGAGCTGTCCGAGCACGATGATGATCGACGCCGACATCGTGCCGACGAGCGGGATGAGCGAGCCGGCGAAGGCGACGAGCGCGAAGACCGCCGGCATCGAGGCGCCCATGATCGACAGGAAGATGAAGGTGAGCACGCCGTTCACGAGGGCGAGCGAGGTCTGCCCCATGACGTACTTGCCGACCGACCCCGTGATCTCCTCGGTGATCTCCGCGACGCGGCCGCGGCGCGAGGCCGGCACGAGCTGGTAGAACGCGCGCTTGATCGAGTTCATGCTCGCCACGAAGTAGAGCGTGAGGATGGCGACGATGAGCAGCCCGAAGAAGCCGTTCACGATGCCGAAGCCGACCTGGAGCACGCCGCCCGTGATGACCGCGACGTTCTGCTGCAGCCATACGAGCGCGTCGCTCACGGCCTTCTGCGCGTCGAGGCCGGGGAAGGTCTTGTCGGCCCACTCGATGAGGTTCGAGTTCGCGAGCTGCTCGACGAGCGTGCCGTAGCGGCTCGAGAGCTGCCCGACCTGCTCGGTGACCGAGGGGATGATGGCGAGCACGAGGAGCGCGAAGAGGCCGAACACGACGAGCAGCGACACGGTGATGGCGAGCGGCCGCGGCCACCGCCGGCGCTCGAGGAAGCCGATGATCGGCTCGAAGCCGAGCGCGAGGAAGAGCGCCGCGCCGACGTAGGTGAGGACCGTGCCGAGGGCCGTGAGCATGCCGCCGAGCACGAGCGCGGCGAGCACGCCGAGCGTCGCGACGAATCCGAGGCGGAAGGGGTTCTCTACGCGCATGCGGGTCTCCTCGGCCGCCGGCTAGCGGCCGGGGAGCTGATCGCGGGGGATGACGATCGTGTCCTGGTAGAGCGAGTCGTCGGTGCGGGAGACCGGCTCCTCGTCGTCGGGCTGGGCGATGAGGTGCTCGATGACGTGGGCGTCGTCGTGCTCGGCCTCGGCGTCGGTGTCGTCCTGCTCGCGCTCGTCGTCGGCGGCGGCGCCCTGCGGGGCCTCGTCCTCGGCCGAGCCGAGGTCGTCGGCGTCGTGCGAGGCGGCGGCGGCATCCTGCTCGTCGGAGTCCTGCTCGTCGGCGTCCTCTTGCACGAGCCCCGCGAAGGCCGCCGGCTTGTCGCTCTTGCGCTCCTCCTCGAAGTCAGGGAGGGCGTTCGCGAGGCCGGTGCTCGCGAACATCTGGCGGAGGTTCGCGAGGTAGCCGTCGACCTGCTCGCGCTGCTCGCGGATCTCGGCGAGCTTCGACTCGGCGGCCTCGGTCATCGCGAGCGTGCGCGATTCGATCTCGGCGCCGCGCTCGCGGGCCTGGCGGTTCGCGTTGTCGAGGATGTCGGCGGCCTGGCGCTCGGCCTGCTCGACGGTCTCCTGGGCGCGGCGGCGGGCGTCGGCCATCATGCGGCCCGCCTCGCGGCGCACCTGCTCGGAGCGCTGGTTGAGGTCGGCGAGCTGCTCGGTGGCGTCGTCGATGAGCTTCTTCGCCGTCGCCTCGGCCTTGCGCCCGGCGGCGACGAGCTGCTGCTCGAACTCGGACCGGCGCGTGGCGAGCTCGACGTCGAGCGCAGAGCGCTGCGAGGCGAGGTCGCGGACGGTCGCCTCGCGGTGGCCGTCGAGCTCGACGAGGGTGCGCTGGCGCTCGCCCTCGAGCTCGCGGTCGTGGCGGGAGCGGCGCTCGGCGATCTCGCGCTCGAGGGCCTCGCGCTCCTCCTTGAGGGCGCGGTCGTGCTCGCCGCGCTCGATCTCGAGGGCGCGCTTGGCGGCGGCGAGCTCGGCGCGCAGCTGCGCGGTCTCGGCCTCGGCCTGCTGGCGCTGCGCGGCGAGCTCGGCGTCGTTCTGGGCGCGGAGCGCGGCGATCTCGCGGTCGGTCGAGTGGCGCAGCTCTCGCAGCTCGGTCGTGACCTGGTCCTTCACCGTCTCGATCTCGCGCTCCTGGTTCGAGCGGATGAGCTCGGCCTCCTGGCGGGCGTTCTCGAGGAGGCCGTCGGCCTCGGCGCGCGAGTCGGCGAGGGCGCGGTGGGCGCGGGTGTCGGCGTCGCGGGTCGTGCGCTCGGCGTAGTCGTTCGCCTCCTGGTGGATGCGGGCGGCCGTGCGGTGGGCCTCGCCCTCGATGCGGTCGGCCTCGCGCTGGGCCTCGGAGATGAGCTTCTGCGCCTGCTGCTCGGCCGTCGCGAGCGTGCCCGCGAGCTTGCTGCCGAGGCCCGAGTACGTCGGCGTGCCGGCCTCGCGGAGCTCCTTCTCGAGCTCGGCGACCCGCTGGCGGAGGCGCTCGGCCTCGCGGGCGGCGCCGGTGTCCTGCTGGCCGGCCTGGGCGAGCTGGCGGCGGAGGTCGCGGATGGCCTCGTCGACCTCCTCGCGGTTGTAGCCGCGCATCGCGGTGCTGAAGTACGTCTCCTCGGGCGACACGTCATCTCCTTGATCCTCGGCAGCGCGGCGGGCGGGGGCCCGCGGCGCGATCGATGGCGGCCAGTCTACGGCGGCCAGCCTGCCCGGATGCCCCGTGCCGGGGGCCGCCGTCGAGTCCGGTGCGCGCGTCGGCGCGCCCGCCCGCGAGCAGGGGATGTGTTCGCCATCAGCGAGGCTTCCGGGCCCGCGGAGGCCCGTGGGATAGCGTGAGGGGAAAGGATTCCGCCCCGGCGGGTCCAAGGCTCCCAGCATCGGACGGACCGGAGAACCCCGCCGAGTCCGGACGGGCCGGTTCCTCGCCGAGGAGCAGCGCGCCGCGACCGCCGCAGCGCGCGAGAACTCACAAGGAGTCCAGAGTGCGCTTCATCCTCGCCGCGATCGCCTTCGTCGCGAGCCTGGCCATGTTCATCGCGGCCGGCGTCCACATCGCGGCCTCGGCCTCGGGCACGAGCGTCACGGCGTCCGGCTCGACCGGCTCGAGCGCGCCGTACGCGGTCATCCCCTCGAGCGTGCTCACCTCGCACGCGGGCGCGCAGAGCATCGTCATCCAGGGCAGCGGCCCGATGACGGCCGTGGTCGGCCGCGACGCCGACATCGCCGGATGGCTCGGCGACGCCCGCCACACGACCTTCGCCGCGGGCGAGGAGAACGCGCTCGTCGAGACCCAGGTCGGCTCGGCCGGCGACTTCGTGTCGCCGAAGGGCTCCGACCTCTGGACCGAGGAGACGACCGGCGACGGCACCCTCACGCTCGACACCGAGCTGCCCCCGGGGTACTCGATCCTCGTCTCGAACGACGCCGGCGGCCCCGCGCTGAGCTCCGCCGAGGTGACGTGGCCGCTTTCGGGCCGTGCGCCGTGGTCGGGCCCGCTCCTGCTCGGCGGCTCGCTCCTGCTCGTGCTCGCGGCCGGCCTCCTCCTCTGGGCCCTCCTCCACCTGCGCTCGGAGCGCCGCGCGCTCTCGGCCGGCTCGAACGGCCCCGTGCCCGTCATGCGCTCGACGCCCGCCCGCCCGGTCGCCGCCGGGGCGGCCGCGACCGCGGCCGTCGGCGCGACGGCGGGGGAGCCGATGGGCGAGTCGGCGGACGGGCCCGCCGCGACGCTCGAGGACGGCGCCGAGTCGTCCGAGCTCATGGGCCTCGACGCCGACGCCGACGTCGAGGCCGAGACGCGCGCCATGCCGGCCGTCCGCGACGCGGACGAGGCGAAGCCGACGGAGCAGACGAACGAGCACGCCGACCCGGACGCCGACCTCGCCCTCGCGCCGCTCGCCGCCGCCGAGGCGGACGGCGACGCCTACGCCGCCTTCCAGCCGCCCGCGGACGACCGCGATGAGCCGGCCGCCGCCGACGAGGGCTCGGACGAGCCGCTGCCGGCGGAGCCCGAGATGACGGAGCCCGCGATGGCCGACACCGCCGACGACGAGCACGCGGCGAGCACGCCGGTCGTCGAGGATGGCGAGGCGCAGCAGGCGGACGCGGCCGAGCCGGCCGTGGCCGACGATCCCGTCGCCGCCGAGGAGCCCGTCGTCGCCGAGCCTCAGGCCGACGACACCAAGGCCGACGCCCCCAAGGCCGACGACCGCGAGGACGACGGGCCCCGCGACGGCGGCTCCGGCCCCGCCGAGCCCGCCGTCGTCCCGGCGCCCGCCGACGACGCCGAGAAGTGGCGCCGACCGCGCGGCCGCAACCGGACGCAGGCCCCGAAGCGCCTCTTCCGCCTCGCGCCGATCCTCGCGATCAGCGCCGTAGCGCTCACGGGCTGTTCGGCCGACATGTGGCCCGAGGCCCTCGGCGGCCCCGAGGAGCACCCCACCGCGACGCCCACCTCGACCGTCGAGCAGGCCCTCATCAACGAGGGCGCGCCCATGCCCGTCGTCTCCGACGCCCAGCTCGCGCGCATCATCGACGACGCCCGCACCGTCGCGCAGGCCGCCGACGCCGCCCACGACCCGGCCCTCCTCGCGCCCCGCTTCGACGGCGCCGCGCTCATCGAGCGCACCGCGAAGTACCAGGCGCACAAGGCCGATCCGACGCAGCCCGACCCGGCCGCCTTCCCGAGCGGCGAGATCGCGTACGCCGTCCCGGAGGCGACGAGCGAATGGCCCCGCACCGTCTTCGCGATCATCCAGCCCGGCGACCAGGGCGCCCTGCCCACGGCCGTGACCCTCGTGCAGGCGACGGCCCGCGACCCCTACAAGGTCGTCTCGCTCGTGCAGCTCACGCCGACGGCCACGCTGCCCGAGGCCGCCCCGGCCTCGATCGGCGCCGAGAGCCTCGCGCAGGTCGGCCCCGGCCTCGAGATCGCCCCCGATCAGCTCGCGGCCGCCTACGGCGACCTCGTGACGAACGGCGACGCCTCGCCGTACGCCGCGCAGTTCGACCTCGCCGCCGACCCGCTCCTCCCGCAGATCGGCGCGGCGTACCGCCAGCAGCAGCTCTCGGGCATCGACCAGGCCGCCTCGACGATCGCGTTCTCGAACCGCCCCGGCGCCCAGGCTCCGGCCGGCGTCGCCGCGCTCAACCACGGCGCGATCGTCGCCGTGTCGCTCGAGGAGGTCGAGAAGATCTCCGCGACGACGAAGCTCGCGACGATCAAGGTCACGGGCGCCACCGCCGCCCTCGCGGGCACGGCGCAGTCGAGCAACGGCTTCGAGAAGATCTACGTCGACCAGCTCCTCTTCTACGTGCCGCCCGCCGGCAGCGGCGAGCAGATCCGCCTGCTCGGCTACTCCCAGACCCTCGCGAGCGCCCGGCAGCTCGCCGCCAACGAGGTGTGACCCATGGCTGACCCCCGCGACCTCCCCGCCCGCCACGTGGCCGGCGCCGTCGACCTCTCCTCGCTCGTCGAGCGCCACCAGCGGCCCGATCCCCGGGGCGGCGGCCAGCCCGGCCCCTCGGCCCCCTCGGCCGCGCCGGGCTCGCCGTCCTCCCAGCCGGCCGCCGGCGATCCGCGCGACGCCGCGGGCGAGCCGCCCCTGCCCGCGCCGGGCGAGGCGATCGCGAGCCTCCCGGATGTCGTCCTCGACAGCGGCCGCGAGGAGCTCGAGCAGTTCACCCCGCTCTCGCAGTTCGTGCCCGTGCTCATCGAGATGCACGCGGCGTGGTCGCACGAGGCGCGCGAGCTCTCGCCCGTCCTCGCGAAGGTCGTCCGCGAGCTCGCCGGCCGCGTCGTGCTGCTCCGGATCGACCTCGACGCGCACCCCGAGCTCGGCCGCCAGCCCCAGGTGCTCGCGCTCCTCGCCGGCCGCCCGATCCAGCTCTTCGGGGGCACGATGCCCGAGGCCGAACTCAAGCAGCTCCTCCAGGAGGTGCTCCAGGTCGCGGCCCAGCAGGGCATCGAGCACGTCGTCGCGGTCGAGGGCGCCGAGCCCGGCCAGCCGGCCGCCCCCGCCGAGCCCGCGGGGCCCCAGATCCCCGAGCACCTCCGGCCCGCCTACGAGGCCGTCGAGCGGCGCGACTACCCGGCCGCCATCGCGGCGTACGAGCAGGTCATCCGCGAGCGGCCCGCCGACGAGGAGGCCCAGGCGGGCCTCGCGCAAGTGAAGCTCCTCGACCGCCTCGGCGGCAAGACGCTCGACGAGATCCGCTCCCGCGCGGCGATGTCGCCGAACGACCTCGAGGCGCAGCTCGACGTCGCCGACCTCGACCTCTCGGGCGGCCACGTCGAGGACGCCTTCGCGCGGCTGCTCGACGTGTTCGCCGAGACGCCGGACGCCGAGGCTCGCACGACGATCCGCGAGCGGCTGCTCGAGCTCTTCCTCGTCGTCGGCGCCGACGACCCGCGCGTGCTCAAGGCCCGCCAGCGCCTCGCGAGCCTGCTCTTCTAGGACGCATCGCCGCACGGCCGCGCACGAGGAAGGCCCTCCCGGAGCTCCGGGAGGGCCTTCCTCGCGTCAGGGCGGGCCGGAGGGCCCTAGCCCTCGAGCTGCCGGTCGCGGCGGAACCAGACCGCCCCGAGCGGCGGCACCGTGATCTCGAGCGAGTGCGGGTGCCCGTGCTTGGGCTCCGGGCTCGAGGCGACGCCGCCGAGGTTGCCGACGCCGGAGCCGCCGAACTCCTGGGCGTCCGAGTTGAGGATCTCGCGCCAGTAGCCGGCCGTCGGCACGCCGATCCGGTACTGGGAGAGGATCTGGTTCGAGAAGTTGAACACCATCGCGATCTCCTCCTCGCCCGAGGCGTCGCGGCGGAGGAACGAGATCGCCGAGTTGGAGGCGTCCCCGCCCTCGATCCAGACCATGCCCTGCGGGTCGTGGTCGAGCTCCCAGAGCGCCGGCATCGAGCGGTAGAGCGAGTTGAGGGTCGCGACGAAGTCGCGCACGCCGCGGTGCGGAGCCTGGTCGAGCAGCCACCAGTCGAGGCCGCGCTCCTCGCTCCACTCGGCGGGCTGGGCGAACTCCTGGCCCATGAAGAGCAGCTGCTTGCCCGGGTGGCCCCACATGTACGAGAAGAAGGCGCGCAGGCCCGCGAGCTTCTGCCAGTGATCGCCCGGCATCTTCGAGAAGAGCGAGCCCTTGCCGTGCACGACCTCGTCGTGGCTGATCGGCAGGATGAAGCGCTCGCTCCACGCGTAGACGAACGAGAAGGTGAGCTCGCCGTGGTGGTAGGAGCGGTAGATGGGGTCGCGCTCCACGTAGGCGAGCGTGTCGTTCATCCAGCCCATGTTCCACTTCAGGCCGAAGCCGAGGCCGTCCCAGTCGGTCGGCTTCGTGACGCCCGGCCACGAGGTCGACTCCTCGGCGATCATCGCGATGCCCGGGTGGAGGCGGTAGGCGGTCGCGTTCGCCTCCTGGAGGAAGGCGATCGCCTCGAGGTTCTCGCGGCCGCCGTGGATGTTCGGCACCCACTCGTCGCGCGAGTAGTCGAGGTAGAGCATCGAGGCGACCGCGTCGACGCGGAGGCCGTCGATGTGGAACTCCTCGAGCCAGAACAGCGCGTTCGCGACGAGGAAGTTCCGCACCTGCGGGCTGCCGAAGTTGAAGACGTAAGTGCCCCAGTCGGGCTGCTCGCCGAGGCGCGGGTCCGGGTGCTCGTAGAGCGGCTCGCCGTCGAAGCGGCCGAGCGCCCACTCGT
Organism: Pseudoclavibacter triregionum; assembly: GCA_910822395.1. Lineage (GTDB taxonomy): Bacteria > Actinomycetota > Actinomycetes > Actinomycetales > Microbacteriaceae > Pseudoclavibacter > Pseudoclavibacter triregionum. Next base: position 227,440 of record OU365335.1, on the reverse strand, counting down.
CCTTCGGGAAGTGGCCCGGCACCCAGTCCATGATGACGCCGTAGCCCGCGTTGTGGAGGCGGTCGATGAGGTAGCGCAGCTCGTCGGGGGAGCCGAGGCGCGAGGTCGGGGCGTAGTAGCCGGTGACCTGGTAGCCCCAGGATCCGCCGAAGGGGTGCTCCGCGAGCGGCATGAACTCGACGTGGGTGAAGCCGAGGCCGTCGAGGTGCTCGATGAGCCGGTCGGCCGCCTCGACGTACGAGAGGCCCTGGTGCCACGACATGAGGTGAAGCTCGTAGACGCTCATCGGGCCCGTGTGCGGGTCGGTCGCCGCGCGGCGCTCCATCCACGCATCGTCGGTCCACGTGTAGCGCGAGGGCGCCTCGACGACGGAGGCCGTCTGGGGCGGGCACTCGGTGTGCCGCGCCATCGGGTCGGCCTTCTCGACCCAGAAGCCCTGGCGGTTGCGGATGCGGAACTTGTACGTCTCGTGCTCCCCGATGCCGGGGACGAAGAGCTCCCACACGCCGAGGTCGCCGAGGCGGCGCATGGCGTGGCCCGCGCCGTCCCAGCCGTTGAAGGAGCCCACGACCTGCACCGCGTCGGCCCGGGGCGCCCACACCGTGAAGGAGACGCCCGAGACGGGGCCGTGCGTGCCCCAGTGCTCGCGGACGTGCGCGCCCATGACATGCCAGAGGCGCTCGTGGCGGCCCTCGCCGAAGAGGAAGAGGTCGATCTCGCCGATGGACGGCATGAAGCGGTACGGATCGTCGGCGGTCGCCACGTGCCCGCCCTCGTAGCGCGCCTCGAGGACGTAGTCGTCGAGGCCGCGGTCGTGCTCGCCGGCCCAGATGCCGTGGGCGACGTGCTCGAGCTCGACGCGCTCGCCGCTCGTGGCGAGGACGGCCGTGACGGCCTCCGCGAAGGGGCGGCGGGCGCGGATGCTCACGCGCTGGGCGCCCTCCGGGGCGCCGCTCACGCTGTGCTGGCCGACGACCTCGTGCTGGCCGAGCACGAAGTGCGGGTTGCCGTGCGTGCCGTCGGCGAGGGCGCGGAGCTCCTCGTCGGGGGCGATGCGGGGTGCCTCCTCGGCGAGATGGGCGGCCGGCTCCGTGGGCGCCTCGACGGGGATCGCGCCGTCGGCGGCCTGAAGGCCCTCGGGGGCGGCCCCTCCGAGGTGCCCGGCGCCCGCCTCGAGGGCCGCCTCGGGGGCGATGGCGCGCACGAGCGGGACCTCCGCGGCGCCATCCTGCGCGGGCTGGGTCGGGGCCGGTGCCTCGACGGCCGGCTGCGCGGCGGCGGCTCCGGCGGGGAGCTCCAGGTCGTCGGGCCCGGCCGCGTCGAGCGCGTCGGCCTCGCCGCCCGCGGCCGCGCCGGCGACGTGGCCCGCGCCAGCCTCGAGCGCGTGCTCGGCGGGCAGCTCGACGCCCTGCTCGGGCGCGCCCGCGTGCTTCGGCTCGCGGGGCTCGGCGTCCGCCGCGCGGGCGTCCTCGTGCTCGTTCGAGAGCATGGCGGCTCCGTTCTCTCGGGGGTCGGGGCCCCGCGAGGCGGGGCCGTTCTGGCGCGGGTCGGGGTAGGGGAATCCTCGGCTGGGGCTCATGCCGTCGGGCGTCCCGCTAGCGGACGTTCGCGATGCGGAGGATGTGCGCCGGCATGACGTGGGGCTCGAGGCGCACGTAGTTCGACGGGCCCCACTCCCAGCGCTGGCCGGTGAGGAGATCCTCGACCTCGAAGCGCGCGGCGGCGTCGAGCCCGAACTTCTGCGGGTCGAGCCAGACCGTCGCCTCGACGGCGGCGTGCGGGTCGAGCGCGACGACGACGATGATCGTGTCCGGCTCGCCCGACTCCGTCGCCTCGCCCGGGACGTGCTTCGAGAAGGCGAGGAGGCGGTCGCTCGAGGAGTACTGGACCTCGAAGTTCCGCAGCTGCCAGAGCGCCGGGTGCGCGTGGCGGATCTCGTTGAGCTTCGTGACGAGCGGCGCGATCGAGCGGCCGGCGGCCTCCTCGGCGGCCCAGTCGCGCTGCTTGAACTCGTACTTCTCGTTGTCGATGTTCTCCTCGGAGCCCGGGCGCGCGACGTTCTCGATGAGCTCGTAGCCGGCGTACATGCCCCAGAGCGGGCTGGCCATCGAGGCGATGACGGCGCGGATCTCGTAGGCGGGGCGTCCGCCGAACTGGAGGTACGTCGTGAGGATGTCCGGGGTGTTCACGAAGAGGTTCGGGCGCATGAACTCCGACGTCTCCTTCGAGACGCTCGTGAGGAACTCCTCGAGCTCCTCCTTCGTGTTCCGCCACGTGAAGTACGAGTACGACTGCTGGAAGCCCGCCTTCGCGAGGGCCTGCATGACGGCGGGGCGCGTGAACGCCTCCGCGAGGAAGACGACCTCGGGGTGCTTCGCGCGCACCTCGTGGATGACCCACTCCCAGAACTGGAGCGGCTTCGTGTGCGGGTTGTCGATGCGGAAGATCGTCACGCCCTCGGCGATCCAGTGCTCGAAGGTCTCGAGGATCTCCTGGTAGAGGCCGTTGCGGTCGCCGTCGAAGTTGAGGGGGTAGATGTCCTGGTACTTCTTCGGCGGGTTCTCGGCGTAGGCGATCGAGCCGTCGGGGAGGACGGTGAACCAGTCCTCGTGCTCCGCGACCCACGGGTGGTCGGGCGTCGCCTGGAGCGCGATGTCGAGCGCGAGCTCCATGCCGTGCGCCTCGACGGCCTCGCGGAAGGCGCGGAAGTCCGCGATCGTGCCGAGCTCGGGGTGGATGTCCTTGTGCCCGCCCTCGGCCGCGCCGATGGCCCACGGTGAGCCGGGGTCGTTGGGCCCGGCGACGAGGGTGTTGTTCGGGCCCTTGCGGTTCGTTCGGCCGATCGGGTGGATCGGCGGGAGGTAGACGACGTCGAAGCCCATCGCGGCGACGCCGGGGATGCGCTCGATCGCGGTGCGGAAGGTGCCGCTCGTCCACGAGCCGTCGTCGTGGCGGACGGCGCCCTCGGAGCGCGGGAAGAGCTCGTACCAGGCGGCGACGCCCGCGAGCTTGCGCATGACGTCGATCCGGCGCTCGGGCGAGCGGGTGAGCAGCGAGCGGATCGGGTGCGCGTCGAGGATCGCGAAGATCTCCTCGTTCGCGATCGCCGCGTGGCGGGTGGGGACGTCCTGGCCGCGGTCGCGGGCGCCGGCGGCGCCGCGGGCGAGCACGCCGCGCTCGGCGTCCTCGAGCTCCGGGTCGCCAGCGGCGTGCTCGAGGAGGCGGGCGCCCTGCTCGAGCATGACCTCGACGTCGACGCCGGCGGGGATCTTCAGGTCGGCGTTGCGGCGCCAGGTGCCGAAGTCGTCGCTCCAGCCCTCGACGCGCCAGGTGTGGAGGCCCTCCTGCGAGACCTGGGCGCTCGTCTCCCAGCGGTCGGTGCCCGGCGCGCCGGGGGTCATGCGGCGGCGGCGCTCGACGCCGTCGGGGCCGGCGAGCACGAGCTCGACGCCGATGAGGTCGTGGCCCTCGCGGAACGCGACGCAGGAGAAGGGGATGACGTCGCCCACGACGCCCTTCGTCGGCCAGAGGTCGTCGGCGAGCTGCGGCTGGAGGTCGAAGATCGGGATGCGGCCGACGAGCGGGCGGTAGCCGGAGCCGGGCAAGACGTCGTCCTCAGGCGCGACGGGCTCGTCGGCGGACTCGTTCGCGGTGACGGCGGGCACGGAGGCGGAGCCGTCGCCGGCGCCCTCGGGCTGGCCGAGCTCGCCGCGGTCGATGCGGGCGAGCTCCTCTGCGGTCGGCTCGGCGGCGGAGCGGGCCGGCTCTGCGTCGGAGCGGGCCGGGGCTGCCGGCTCGGCCTGCGGGGCCTGGGCCGCGGGCTGCGCCGGGGCGGCGGTCGTGGCCGGCGGCGCCTGCTCGACAGGTGCCGGGGGCGGGGTCTGCTGGGGCTCGGGGACGTCCTGGCTCGGCCGATCCTGGTTCAGGCGGGGCGGCAGGAAGGAGAAGCGCCGACGAGGGGCCTCGGCCGCGCGCTGGTCGTCGTTCGGGTTCGAGTCGGTTCCGGGAATCTCAGCCACGGGCCCGACCGTAGCGGACGAGGGTGACCGCTCCGGGAGGCGATTCGCAGGATCCCGGCAGGCCCTCCGAGGCCCGTCGGCTAGGGCCCGGCCTCCGGGTTCGCGCGGTAGATCCGCAGCGAGGGGCCGGTGATCCGGTGCGAGGTGAGGGGGATGACGTGGGCCCCGGCGGCGTCCGCCGAGAGCTCGTCGACGGTCTCCGCGGTCGAGTCCCAGAGGAGCGTGTAGTGGGCCACGCCGGGCAGCTCCGGCGGGCGGACGATCGCCGCCTCCTCGGTGCCGTGGACGACGACGAGCACGCGGTCGAGCCGGTAGCCGTCGGGCGCGCCGGAGGGGCCGAGCTCGCCGAGCATGAGGCCGAGGTCCTCGGGCGTCCGGCCGCGCGGCCGGACGTGGCGCTCCTCGACCTCCGCGTCCGGCTCGACCGGCACGAAGCTCGAGGAGACGTACTGCACGGTGCGGCCCGCAGGGGAGTTCCACTCGTGCGCGGTCATGGGCCGTCCGAGCGCGTCGAACCACTCGAAGCGGGAGCCGTGCTCGATGACGCGCGTGCCGTGGTTGAAGGCGGTCGGCCGCAGCGTCGGGTGCGCGCGGCGGATCTCGAGCAGGCGCGAAAGGTGGTCGCGCTGCGCCTTCTGCTCGGGCGTGTGGTCCCAGCTCATCCAGGTGAGCTCGGAATCCTGGTTGTACGGGTTGTTGTTGCCGTTCTGCGAGCGCGCGAACTCGTCGCCGGCGGTGATCATCGGGACGCCCGCCGAGAGGCAGAGCGCGCCGAGGAGGTTCCGCATGGCGAGGCGGCGGGAAGCCTCGATATCCGGGTCCTTGGACGGGCCCTCGATGCCGAAGTTGTAGGAGCGGTTGTCGCTCGTGCCGTCGCGGCCGAGCTCGGCGTTGAGGAGGTTGTGCTTCGCGTTGTACGAGACGAGGTCGCGGAGCGTGAAGCCGTCGTGGGCGGTGACGAAGTTCACGCTCGCGAGCGGGCCGCGCTCGTCGGCGAAGAGGTTCGAGGAGCCCGCGAGCGCCGTCGCGAAGCCGCCGGGGCCCTGCGGCGGGACGCCCGTGTGCCGCGCCTCGGCGATGTCGCGGATCCAGAAGTCGCGCATGCGGTCGCGGTACCAGTCGTTCCACTCCGACCAGCCGTGCGGGAAGTGGCCGGTCTGCCATCCGCCCATGCCGACGTCCCACGGCTCGGCGATGAGCTTCGCGTGCTCGAGGCGCGGGTCGGCGGCGATCCGCTTGAGGAGCGGGTGGTGGCTCGAGTACGAGCCGTCGATCGTGCGGCCGAGGGTGGCGGCGAGGTCGAAGCGAAAGCCGTCGATGCGGTACTCCTCGACCCAGTGGGCGAGCGAGTCGAGGATGAGCTGCTGCACGACCGGCTCGGAGGCGTCGAGCGAGTTGCCGCAGCCGGTGACGTCGAGGTAGCGGTCGTGCTCGTCGAAGCGGTAGTAGAGCTCGTTGTCGATGCCGCGGAACGAGCTCGTGTGGCCGTCGACCCCCTGCTCGGCGGTGTGGTTGTAGACGACGTCGAGGTAGACCTCGATGCCGGCCTCGTGGAGGAGCCGCACCATGCCCTTGAGCTCGCGCGCGACGGCCTCGGGTCCCGCGGCGCGGGCGGCGGGGGAGGCGTAGGGGGCGTGCGGCGAGAAGAAGCCGACGGTCGAGTAGCCCCAGTAGTTCGTGAGGCCCTGGCGGCGCAGGAACCGCTCGGTCGAGATGGCGTGGATGGGCAGGAGCTCGACCGCCGTGACGCCGAGGTCGACGAGGTGGGCGATGACGTCGGGGTCGGCGAGGCCCGCGTAGGTGCCGCGCAGCCCCTCGGGCACGAAGGGGGCGAGCTTCGTGAGGCCCTTCACGTGCGCCTCGTAGACGACGACGTCGCGGAGCGGGCGGCGCGGAGGCTCGACGCCGCCCCAGTCGAAGGCCTCCTCGGCGCGGACGATGCCGCACCACACGGGCTCCGCCTCGGTGCCGACGTTCTCGACGTGGCGGGCGTAGGGGTCGAGGAGGAGCCGGTCGGGGTCGAAGCCGCCGCGCGAGCTCTGCGGGCCGTCGACGCGGAGGCCGTAGCGGGTGCCGGGGGCGAGGAGGGGGCAGACGATCTCCCACACGTCGCGGTCGCGCGGATCGCGGGCCATGGGGATCGCGCCGTCGACGCGGCCGTACTGGTTCACGAAGCAGAGCTCCATGGCGCTCGCGTGGCGCGAGACGACCCTCAGGCGCGGGCCGTCGGGCGTCGAGGTGAGCCCGAGGTCGGCGTGCGGGGCGAAGGGGAGCATGCGGGTCCTTGGCGGTCGTGAGGGCGGTCAGACATCGGTCGGCGCCGATCGCGTCTGACGCGGCTCCAGTCTAGGGATCGGCGGCGACGGGATGGCTCGGAGGAGCGCGGTCCGGCGGCTCCCCGACCGGCTGGCCCTGGAGCCCCGCGGGTAGGCTCGCGGCGATGACCGGCCCCGCCCCCTCGCCAGCCGGCGACGGCCTCGCCGCCGCGCCCCGTGCGTACCTCGACCACGCGGCCTCCTCGCCCCTGCGCCCGGCCGCGCGCGAGGCGATGCTCGCCGCGTGGGAGCGTCCCGGCAACCCCTCGTCGATCCACGGCCACGGGCAGGACGCGCGACGGCTGCTCGAGGAGTCGCGGGAGGCGATCGCGGCCCGGCTCGGCTGCGAGCCGATCGAGCTCGTCCTCACCTCGGGCGGCACGGAGAGCGCGAACCTCGCGATCGTCGGGGGCTTCCGCGCGCGGCAGGCGGATCGCCCGCGCCCGCGCATCCTCGCCACGCTCGGCGAGCACCACGCGACGATCGAGCCGCTCGAAGCGCTCGCGTCATCGGAGGGCGCCGTCATCGAGTGGCTGCCGATCGACGGCGAGGGCCGGCTCGCGCTCGACGCGCTCGACGCGGCGCTCGCGGACGGCGGCGAGGACGTCGCGCTCATGACCATGCTCCTCGCGAGCAACGAGGTCGGCACGGTGCAGCCGGCGCGCGCGGTCGCGGCCCGATGCCGCGAGGCTGGCGTCCCGCTCCACCTCGACGCGGTCGCGGCGCTCGGGCACCTGCCGGTCGACGTCCGCGAGCTCGGGGCCGACCTCGTCTCCGTCTCGGCGCACAAGCTCGGCGGGCCGGTCGGGGCCGGGGCGCTCGTCGCCCGGCGATCCGCCTCGCTCGAGCCGATCCTGCGGGGCGGGGGACAGCAGCGCGGGCTGCGGCCGGGCACGATGGACGCCGCCGGGGCGGCAGGCTTCGCGGCGGCGATCGCGGAGGCGTGCCATCCGGCTGCGCTCGCGGCGGAGGCGGCCCGACTCGACGCGCTCGCGGAGCGGCTGGCCGCCGGCCTGCTCGACGTGCCAGGCGTGACCCTGCGCGGGGCGCCCATCGGCTCGCGACTCCTCGACGAGGGCGTCGAGACGGCCGGTCGCGCCGCCGGGCACGTGCACGTCACCGTCGACGGATGCCCGGGGGAGTCGCTCCTCTTCCTCCTCGACCTCGCCGGCGTCTCGGCCTCGACGGGCTCGGCCTGCCAAGCGGGCGTCGCCGAGCCGTCCCACGTGCTCCTCGCGATGGGGCTCGACGAGGCCGCCGCCCGCTCGGCGCTCCGGCTCACGCTCGGCTGGTCGAGCACGGAGGCCGAGGTCGACGCGGCGCTTTCGGCCTTCCCGGACGCCGTCGCCCGCGCCCGCCGCGCGGCCGGCGCCTAGCCGCGATCTACCCTGGACGGCATGGCGCAGCACCCGGGACCCCGCGACTGGACTCCCGGCGACGACCCGGACGCCGAGGACGGCTACGACCCGGAGATCGACGTCGAGCTCGACCCGGAGACGCTCGAGCCGCGGCCGGTGCCGACGGCGAAGGATCCGCGGGCGGGCCGGCCGGCGAAGGCGCGCGGCTCGGCGGCGGGCGGCTCGGGCGCGGGCATCCTCGCCCTCCTCCCCGGCCTCATGCCCGCCGCCGTCATCGGCGCCCTCGGCTGGTCGGTCGGGCAGCAGTGGCTGCCGCTCGTCGGCGGCCCCGTCATCGCGCTCGTGCTCGCCATGGCCTGCTCGGGATGGCGGCGCCACGCGACCTGGCGCCGCTTCGCCCCCGGCGTGACGTTCGCCGGCAAGCGCGTGCTCCAGGCCGCGATCGTGCTCCTCGGCTTCACCGTCTCGCTCGGCACGATCGGCCAGGTCGGCGCCGCCACGCTGCCGGTGCTCCTCGGCACGCTCGCGATCGCCCTGCTCGCCGCCTGGCTCTTCTCGAAGCTTCTCCGCGTCGGCCGCGACCTGGGATCGCTCATCGGCGTCGGCACCTCGATCTGCGGCGCGAGCGCCATCGCCGCGATCGCGCCGGTCATCGCCGCGCCCTCGACCGCGGTCGCGCTCTCGGTGACGACCGTCTTCCTCTACAACCTCGCCGCCGTGCTCACCTTCCCGTGGATCGGCCACGCGCTCGGCATGAGCCAGGACGCCTTCGGCCTCTTCGCGGGCACCGCCGTGAACGACACCTCCTCGGTCGTGGCCGCCGCGAGCATCTACGGCGCGCAGGCGTCGCAGACCGCCGTCGTCGTGAAGCTCACGCGCACGCTCATGATCATCCCGATCGCGCTCGGGATGTCGTGGCTCGAGCAGCGTCGCCACCGCGCCGCGGCCGCCGCGCTCGCCGCGCAGCTCCGCGCCGATCCCTCGACCGGGCTCGGCCTGCTCGACGCGCCTCGGGACGTCGCGGGCGGGCGGCCAGGCAAGCCGAAGCCCGTGTGGAGGCTCGTGCCGTGGTTCATCATCGGCTTCGTCCTCGCCGCCGCGATCTCCTCGACCGGCGTCGTGCCGGAGGGCGTCCACTCGCTCCTCCACACGCTCGCGACGCTCCTCATCTGCGTCGCCCTCGCGGCGATCGGCCTCGAGACCGACTTCGCGGCCTTCCGCCGCGCCGGCTGGCGGCCCATCGCGCTCGGCGGCCTGCTCTGGGCGACCGTCACCCTGAGCTGCCTCGGCCTCATGGCGCTCACGGGCTGGATCTAGGGAGTCTTCGAGGGCCGGTGGTCTCGAGACGCGGGCTCCGCCCGCTCCTCAACCACCTGCGGCTCGGGGCGACCCGCACTCGCGCTGGCGAATCGCTCATTCGCTGGCCGAAATCCGCCAGCGGATGGGCGATCGGCCAGCGGCAGCCGGCGAACGGCCAGCGGATGGGCGATCGGCCAGCGGCAGCCGGCGAACGGCCAGCGGATGAGCGATCGGCCAGCGCCGGAAGGCGGCCGCGCTGAGGTGGTTGAGGAGGCGCCCCAGGCGCCGTCTCGAAACCACCGGCGGGCCAGCCCCTCCGCCCGCCGCGAACCGGCCGCGGCCTCGCAGGCCCCCGCCGATACCCTCGCGGGCATGAGCATGAGAGCGGCGATGGGCGGAGGGCCTCCGCGAGGAGGCGGGGGCGGAGGCCGCATGCGCGACGAGTCGGTCATCCGGGCCGAGAACGCGAGCGCGCCGAAGATCCCCGACCTCTGGCCCCGCATCGCGAAGCTCTTCGCGCCCTACCGCGGCTCCCTCATCCTCGCGATCCTCCTCGTGCTCGTCACGGCCGCGATCTCGGTGCTCCCGCCGCTGCTCACCCAGCGCGCCTTCGACCACGGCCTCTTCCCCCTCGACGAGACCGGCGCCGTGGGGAAGCCGAACCTCGACGCGCTCTGGAAGATCGTCCTCGGCATGGTCGCGCTCTGGGTCGCCTCGAATGCCCTCGGCGTCTGGCAGTCCTATCTCACGTCGCGCGTCGGCAACTCGGTCATGGGCGACCTCCGCGTGAAGCTCTTCGAGCACCTCCAGCGCATGGAGCTCGCCTTCTTCACGCGCACGAAGACGGGCGTCATCCAGTCGCGCCTCCAGAACGACGTCGGCGGCGTCGCCTCGACGCTCCAGTCGATGATCACGAGCGTCGTCGGCAACGTCGTCACCGTCATCGCCGCGCTCGTCTCGATGCTCATCCTCAGCTGGCAGCTCACGATCGTCGCCGTCATCCTCATGCCGATCCTCGTCGTCGTGCAGCGCCGCGTCGGCCAGGTGCGCGCCCGCATCGCGACGCAGACGCAGGAGTCGCTCTCGGACATGACCGCGATCACGCAGGAGTCCCTCGGCGTCTCCGGCATCCTCCTCGCGAAGGCCTTCGGCCAGGAGCGGGCCGAGGGCGAGCGCTACCGCGCCGCGAACGACCGCCAGATCGGCCTGCAGATCCGCCAGACGATGTCCGGCCAGTGGTTCTTCGCCTTCGTCTCGATCATCTTCTCGCTCGTGCCGGTCGCCGTGTACGTCGTCGCCGCGTACCTCATCCTCGGCGGGCAGACGGGCCTCACGGCGGGCACGATCGTCGCCTTCACGACCGTCCAGACGCGCCTGTCGATGCCGCTGCTCGGCCTCATGCGGGTCGGCCTCGAGGTGCAGACCTCGAAGGCGCTCTTCGCGCGCATCTTCGAGTACCTCGACATGCGGCCGGCGATCGTCGATGCCCCCGATGCGCATCCGGTCGACCGCGCGCGCCTCGGCGAGGTCGAGTTCGACCGCGTGAGCTTCCGCTACCCGGACGCCGAGCCCGGCTCGCGCCCGACCCTCGACGAGGTCTCCTTCCGCGTCGAGCCCGGCCAGTACGCGGCCTTCGTCGGGCCCTCGGGCGCCGGCAAGACGACGATCGGCTACCTCGTGCCGCGCCTGTACGAGGCGAGCGGGGGATCGGTGCGCTTCGCCGGCGACGACGTCCGTGAGCTCGACCGCGAGGATCTCGTCGGCCACATCGGCATCGTGAGCCAGGAGGCGTACCTCTTCCACGCGACGATCGCCGAGAATCTCCGCTATGCCCGCCCCGACGCGACGATGGCCGAGCTCGAGGACGCGTGCCGGAAGGCGAACATCCACGACGCCATCGCGAGCTTCCCGGACGGCTACGAGACGCTCGTCGGCGAGCGCGGCTACCGGCTCTCCGGCGGCGAGAAGCAGCGGATCGCCATCGCCCGGGTGCTGCTCAAGGACCCGGCCGTGCTCGTGCTCGACGAGGCGACGAGCGCGCTCGACACGCTGTCCGAGCGGCACGTCCAGCGGGCCCTCGACGAGGCCTCCGCCGGCCGCACGGTCATCGCCGTCGCGCACCGGCTCTCGACGGTGCAGCACGCCGACGTCATCCACGTCGTCGAGGCGGGGCGGATCGTCGAGCGCGGCACGCACGAGGAGCTCCTCGCGCTCGGCGGCCTCTACGCCTCGCTCCACGCGGAGCAGCGCGCGGAGCCGGGGGAGCGGCCGGCCGAGGCGAGCCGCTGACGGTCCTGCCGCCGACGCGGGCGTCCTGAGGGTTCGCTCGCGCTCGAAACCATTGCACTTGTGTATTGTTGCACCCAGTGCATAGACTGCACGCATGCAATCTGAGACGAGCGCCCGCGGCGCCGCCGGCGACCGCCGCTCGGCGCCCGCCGCGCCCGCGACGAGCGCCATCCCCGTCATCGGGCTCGACCCGGCTGACGACCTCACGCGCCTCTCGCAGCGCGAGCGCAACCGCCGCGACACGTGGCTCGCGATCCACCGGGCGGCCTTCGAGCTCGCCGACGAGCGCGGCTACGCCGCGACGACGATGGACGCCATCGCCGAGCGCGCCGGCGTCTCCCGCCGCACGCTCTTCAACTACTTCGCGACGAAGGAGGACGCCGTCCTCGGGCTCGTGCCGCCGCACTGCCCGGAGGACGTGCTCGCGCGCCTCGCGACGCAGGGCGACGACCCGTTCCGCGGCACCGTGCGCCTGCTCGTCACGATCATCCGCTCGACCTTCCCGAGGGCGACGCCCTTCGCGGAGCGCCAACGGCTCGCGCGCACGACGCCCGAGCTGCAGCAGCGCTTCCAGCACCAGGTCGCCGCGGCGGAGACGCTCGCGGGCGAGCTCCTGTCGGAGCGCCTCGACGCCATCGAGGCCCGCGCCGAGCTGCCCGCCGGCGTCACCCGCGAGGACGCCGCCCGCGCCCTCATCATCTTCGCCGGCGGGGTCATGAAGTACGTGGCGCGCACCCGACCCGACTCCCTCTTCGAGGACGGCGACGCCGCCATCGACGAGGCCATCGACGTCTTCCGCGCCATCCTCAAGGAGACCCTGTGACTTCCCCCGCCACCTCGGCCACGATCGAGGACGACGCCGCGCGCGGCGCCTCGACGCCGGCCGCCCAGCCGTCGTCGACCCAGGCCGACGTCGCGCCCGCCGCGCTCTCGCCGCGCCAGCTCGTGCCGCTCTTCATCGGCCTCATGCTCGCGATGCTCCTCGCCTCGCTCAACAACACCGTGCTCTCGAGCGCCATGCCGACGATCGTCGGCGAGCTCAACGGCGTCGAGCACATGAGCTGGGTCGTGACCGCGTTCATCCTCGCCTCGACGGTGACGATGCCCGTCTACGGCAGCCTCTCCGACCTGTTCGGGCGCCGCACGATGCTCGTCATCGCGATCGTCCTCTTCATGGCCGGCTCCGTGCTCGGCGGGCTCGCCACCGACATGACGACGCTCATCATCGCCCGCGCCGTGCAGGGCCTCGGCGGCGGCGGCCTCATGATCCTCTCGCAGGCGGCCATCGCCGACGTCGTCCCGGCGCGCGACCGCGGCCGCTACATGGGCGTCATGGGCGGCGTCTTCGCGCTCTCCTCGGTCGCCGGCCCCCTCCTCGGCGGCTGGTTCACCGAGGGCCCCGGCTGGCGCTGGGCGTTCTGGATCAACCTCCCGATCGGCGTCCTCGCCCTCCTCGCCGCGATCTTCCTCCTCCGCCTCCCGAAGCGCGCGCCCGCCGGCCGCGTCGACGCCCTCGGCATGGCCCTCCTCGTCGTCGCGACGACCGCGATCGTGCTCCTCACCGTGTGGGCGGGCCACGATTTCGACTGGATCTCCTGGAACACCGTCGGCCTGCTCGCCATCGCCGCGGTCGCCGGCGCGATCTTCGTCTGGGTCGAGTCGAAGGCCGAGGTGCCCGTCATGCCCCTCGCGCTCTTCAGGGACCGCAACTTCATCCTCACGACCGTCGCCGCGCTCGCCACGGGCATCGCGATGTTCGGCGTCCTCGGCTACATGCCGATGTACCTCCAGATGGTCACCGGCGCGGGCCCGACCGTCTCGGGCCTGCTCATGATCCCGATGATGGGCGCGCTCCTCATCACCTCGGTCGTCTCGGGCCGCATGGTGTCGAAGACCGGCAGGTACAAGATGCTCCCGATCGTCGGCACGGTCATCATCGCGATCGCCCTCGGCATCATGTCGACCATCGCCGTCGACACCCCGGTGTGGCTCATCTGCACCGACCTCGCCATCCTCGGCATCGGCATCGGCCTGGGCATGCAGATCCTCACGCTCATCGTGCAGAACTCGTTCCCGCTGAAGATCGTCGGCACGGCGACCGCGGCGACGAACTACTTCCGCCAGGTCGGCGCGACGCTCGGCTCCTCGATCGTCGGCTCGGTCTTCGCCTCGCGCCTCACGGAGGAGCTCTCGAAGATCATCCCCGCGGGCGCCTCGGGCGGCGGCTCGGGCTCCTTCACCCCGGCGGCCGTCACGGCCCTCCCGGAGCCGATCCACACGATGGTCCTCACGGCGATGAACACCTCGCTCATCCCGATCTTCCTCGAGCTCGTGCCGATCGCGGTCCTCGCGGTCATCGCGCTGCTGTTCATCCACGAGAAGCCGCTCGCGACGGCCATCCACCGCGAGATGCCGGCCGAGTCGCTCGCCGAGGGGCAGCTCGTCGTCACCGATCCCGCGCTCGACCGCGACGCCGTGGGCTCGAGCTTCGAGGCCGCGCCGACGCGCCGCGCCTCGGGCCGCCGGGCCGAGTAGCCGCGCGAAGCTCCCGCGCGCCTGCAGGGACCGTTCCGCCTCCAGGCGGGCCGGTCCCTGCTCGCGTTCGGCGAGCCGGTCGTAGAATGAACGCCCTCCCCACGAAAGCCCCACCGTGTCCGCCTCCCCGCCGCTGCAGCATCGCGCCATCCCGCGCCTCGTCGTCTCCGCGCTCCTCGGCATCGCCGTCGGCGTCGTCGTCGGCATGCTCGACGACCCCTTCATCGGCCTCGGCGCCGGCTGGACGGCCTGCGCCGCGATCGCCTCGCTCTGGACCTGGCTGGTCGTCGGCCGCATGGACGGCGCCGAGACCCGCGCCCACGCCTCCGCGGAGGACGGCGGCCGCGGCGCGAGCGACGTCATCTGGACGGTCGCCGTGCTCGCGAGCCTCGGCGGCGTCGGGATGCTCCTCGTCGCGGGCTCGCAGCAGGACCCGAGCTCGATCCTCCACGCCGTCCTCGGCGTGCTCATGGTCGTGAGCTCGTGGTTCCTCATCCACGTCCTCTACCTGCTCCGCTACGCGCGCGAGTACTGGTCGGAGGCCGAGCGCCGGCCGAAGGACGACGAGCCGATCGACTTCCCGGGCGACGACGCCCCCGATTACTTCGACTTCGCGTACCTCGCCTTCTGCCTCGGCATGGCGTACCAGGTCTCCGACACCGACATCCGCTCGAAGCTCCTGCGGAAGACCGTCTTCCAGCACACGCTCCTCAGCTACCTGCTCGGCGCCGTCGTCGTCGCGTGCACGGTGAACCTCGTCGTCTCGATCGCGGGCCGAGGGGGATAGGCGGTCGGGAGCCGTCCGCCGTGCCCCGAGGGAATGTCCGTAGCCGCGCCTAGCATGGTCGGCATGCCGAACCAGCGCCTGCGCGTGCTCGCCGCCATGTCCGGCGGCGTCGACAGCGCCGTCGCGGCGGCGCGCGCCGTCGACGCCGGGCACGAGGTCGTGGGCGTCCACCTCGCCCTCTCGCGGATGCCCGGCACGCTCCGCACCGGATCCCGCGGCTGCTGCACGATCGAGGACGCCATGGACGCCCGCCGCGCGGCCGACCGCCTCGGCATCCCCTTCTACGTGTGGGACTTCTCGGAGCGCTTCCGCGAGGATGTCGTCGACGACTTCGTCGCCGAGTACGCCGCCGGCCGCACTCCGAACCCGTGCCTGCGCTGCAACGAGAAGATCAAGTTCGCGGCCCTGCTCGACCGGGCCGTCGAGCTCGGCTTCGACGCCGTGTGCACGGGCCACTACGCGCGCCTCGAGCGCGACGGCGAGGGGCGGCCGGTGCTGCGGCGCGCGGCCGATCCGCGCAAGGACCAGTCGTACGTGCTCGGCGTCCTCGACGAGCGCCAGCTCGACCGATGCCTCTTCCCGCTCGGCGACGCACCGAGCAAGGCCGAGGTGCGCGCCGAGGCCGAGCGCCGCGGGCTCGCGGTCGCCGCGAAGCCCGACTCGCACGACATCTGCTTCATCCCCGACGGGGACACCCGAGGATGGCTCGCGGAGCGCCTCGGCGAGCGCCCCGGCCCCATCCTCGACCGCGACGGCGCCGTCGTCGGCGAGCACGAGGGCGCCCGCGGCTTCACGGTCGGCCAGCGCCGCGGACTCTCGCTCGGCGTGCCCGCGCCGGACGGCCGCCCCCGCTTCGTGCTCGAGGTGCGCGCCGCCGAGAACGCCGTCGTGGTCGGCCCGCGCGAGGCGCTCGCGATCGGCGAGCTCGCCGGGCAGCGCTGGTCGTGGACGCACGGCGAGCCCGCCGCGCTCGACGCCCCGCGGCCCGTGCTCGTGCAGGTGCGCGCCCACGGCGATCCCGTCCCCGGCGCGCTCGAGCGCGTCGACGCCGAGCGCGCCCTCCGCGCCGACGCGCGCGAGCCCGGCCGCGAGCTGCGCGTGCGCCTCGACGAGCCGCTCGAGGGCGTCGCGCCCGGGCAGTCGGCCGTCCTCTACGAGGGGGACGTCGTGCTCGGCCAGCTCACGATCGACCGCACCGAGAGCGCCGACCGGCTCGCGCCCGTGGGCGCCGCCGCGCCCGCCGGGGCCTCGTCGACTGCAGACCTCCCCGCCGCCTCGGCCCCCGCCGACCCGGCCCTCCCCGCGAACCCTCAGGAGCGCCCATGAGTCCCCGCGCCACGACCTCCGACGCCGGCCGCCCGATGCCCGACGGCAAGGCCCTCGACGAGATCATCGAGGCCTCCGAGAAGTGGGCCCGCAACTACCGCCGCCTCGAGGAGCCCGAGGAGACCTGGAAGGCCGACTACGAGGCCCGCCAGGCCGGCCTCATCGACCGCCTCGCCGAGCAGAGCACGGCGCCCGCGCGGCCCTTCCAGGCGCGCGACTGGATCCTCGCGATCGTGCTCTGGCTGCTCATCGCCATGGCCGTCTTCGTCTTCTCGGTCGCCGTCATGAGCCTCTCGGGGACGTGGACCATCGTGTTCGGCGTGTTCGCCCTCCTCATCGCCGCGGTCGGCGTCGTCCAGAGCTACCGCGAGACCACCTCCGAGCCCCGCGCCGCGAAGCGCCTCGCCGCCAAGCGCGAGCGCATCGAGGGCGTGGGCCGCCGCGCCGCGCTCGACCTCCTCCGCGAGCGCGCGGGCGCCGCCTCGACGGGAGCCGGCCGATGAGCCCGCGGAAGCAGGGCGAGACGCCCGAGACCGACGCTGAGGCGATCGACGCCGTGACGCCGGCCTCCGAGGCCCCGCTCGAGGCCGAGGCCGTCGCGGGCCCCGGCTTCGAGGAGGCACGTGCCGAGGCCGAGCGCCTCCGCGACGAGATCGAGCGGCTTCGCACCGCGTACTACGAGCAGTCGCGCTCGATCGTCTCCGACGCCGAGTACGACGCGATGCTGCGCCGCCTCGAGGAGCTCGAGCAGGCCCATCCCGAGCTCGACACGCAGGATTCCCCGACGCACACCGTCGGCGGCGGCGTCGGCGCGCTCTTCGCGCCCGTCGTCCACCTCGAGCGCATGCTCTCGCTCGACAACGTCTTCTCGCTCGACGAGCTCGGCGAGTGGATGGCCCGCACCCGGCAGGCCGCCGGCGGCGAGGTGCGCTGGCTCTCCGAGCTCAAGATCGACGGCCTCGCCCTCAACCTCCGCTACGAGCGCGGGAAGCTCACGGTCGCCGCCACCCGCGGCGACGGCCGCACGGGCGAGGACGTCACCGAGAACGTCCACCGCATCGCGGCGATCCCGCAGACGCTCGAGGGGGAGGGCCACCCGGAGGCGCTCGAGGTGCGCGGCGAGGTGTTCATCCCCGTGGAGGCCTTCCACCGCCTCAACGAGCTGCAGGCCGACCTCCGCGACCGCTCCGTCGAGGAGGACCGCGCCGCCTGGGAGCGCAAGCCCGCCTCGACCCGCGGCGACTTCGACGAGGAGAAGGCGCGGCTGCGCGCCGAGCGCCGCTTCCCCGCCTTCGCGAATCCGCGCAATGCGGCGTCCGGCGGCCTGAGGCAGCAGATCGAGAAGAAGTCCGGCCTCGAGCGCGAGGCGGGCGAGGCGCGCATCGCGGCGCTGCGGCTCTACGTGCACGGCATCGGCGCGTGGGAGCACCCGCCCGTCGCCGCGCAGTCGGAGGTCTACGGCCTCCTCCAGGGCTGGGGCCTGCCGACGAGCCCGCACACGCGCGTGTGCGAGGAGGACGCCGAGGTGCTCGCCTTCGTCGAGGAGTGCGGCGAGCGGCGCGCCTCCTTCGAGCACGAGATCGACGGGATCGTCGTGAAGGTCGACGACCTCGCCATGCACGGCGAGCTCGGCATGACCTCCCGCGCGCCGCGCTGGGCGATCGCGGTCAAGTACCCGCCCGAGGAGGTGCACACGAAGCTCCTCGACATCCCCGTGAGCGTCGGCCGCACCGGGCGCGCGACGCCGTTCGCGTCCATGGCGCCGGCGCGCGTCGCGGGCTCGGTCGTGCGGATGGCGACCCTCCACAACCAGGACGTCGTGCGCGCGAAGGGCGTGCTCATCGGCGACACCGTCGTGCTCCGCAAGGCGGGCGACGTCATCCCGGAGGTGCTCGGGCCCGTCGTCGAGCTGCGCGACGGCACGGAGCGCGAGTTCGTCATGCCGGCCGACTGCCCCGAGTGCGGCACGCCGCTTCGCCCCATGAAGGAGGGCGACGTCGACCTGCGCTGCCCGAACGCGCGCTCGTGCCCCGCCCAGGTGCGCGGCCGCGTCGAGCACATCGGGTCCCGCGGCGCGCTCGACGTCGAGGCCCTCGGCGAGGTGACGGCCGCGGCGCTCACGCAGCCCGAGTCGCCGAGCGAGCCGCCGCTCGTCACCGAGGCGCGCCTGTTCGAGCTCACGCTCGAGGAGCTCGTGCCGATCGAGGTCGTCGTCCGCGACGCGGAGACCGGCGAGCCGCGCGTCGACGATGCGACGGGGGAGCCCGTGCGCCGCGCCCCGTTCCAGAAGGTCTCGCTCGTCTACCCGCCGGGCGCCGAGGACATGACGCCCGCCGAGCGCCGCAAGGCCGGCATCAGGAAGGACTTCCGCCTCGTCGAGCCCTCGAAGCAGGCCGAGACCCTCCTCGCCGAGCTCGAGAAGGCGAAGACGAAGGAGCTCTGGCGACTGCTCGTCTCGCTCAACATCCGCCACGTCGGGCCGGTCGCCGCGCGCGCCCTCGCCGACTGGTTCGGCTCGCTCGACGCGATCCGCGCGGCGACGGTCGAGGAGCTCGCGCAGGTCGAGGGCGTCGGGCAGATCATCGCCGAGTCTCTCAAGGAGTGGCTCGAGGTCGACTGGCACCTCGAGATCATCGACCGCTGGACGGCCGCGGGCGTGCAGTGGGCGACGCCCGGGCATCCCGGCCCCGGCGCCGCCGCCGCGATCGAGGGCCCGCTCTCGGGCCTCACGGTCGTCGCGACCGGCACGCTCGAGGGCTTCAGCCGCGAGGGCGCGAACGAGGCGATCCTCGCCGCGGGCGGCAAGGCCGCGTCGAGCGTCTCGAAGAAGACGGACTTCGTCGCGGCGGGCCCCGGCGCGGGCTCGAAGCTCGCGAAGGCCGAGGCGCTCGGCATCCCCGTCCTCGACGCGGACGGCTTCCGGCTGCTCCTCGAGGGCGGCCCGGATGCCGTCGCGCACCTCCTGCCCGGGGCTGATGCGCCGGACGCCGACGCGCCCTAGCGTCGACAGGGCGCGGGGCCCGGCCATCCGCCCGAGTCACCGCGCGCGAGTACCCTGACCCGACGATCCGGGCGGATGACCCGCCCGCCGTCCCACGGCCCCCGCCGGCCCTGCACAGGAGCGAGACCGCCCATGAGCACCGAACCCTCGAGCACCGACCAGCCGGGATCCGCCGCGGCCGCGACGCCCCGCTCGCTGCGCGAGCTCGTCGACGGAGGCGTCCTCGCGCACTTCATCGCCGAGCAGCAGCTCGCGGCGAAGGTGGGCGACGCGCGCTGGAGCGTCGACATGACGGGGCCGTCGATGACGTTCCAGACGCCCGAGCCGATCACCTCGGGCGTGCAGGTGCTCGGCACGGAGGCCGGCAGCCCCGCGAGCTGGATGTGGGGCTGGAACAACGTGAACGGCTTCAAGCCCGAGGCGATCTCGCTCGCCGAGCGCGTGCGCGAGCTCGCGGCCTCGGGCGTGACCGAGTCGGACCGCGCCCGCTTCTCGGAGGCCCTCGTGCAGCTCGACGGGGAGACGCTCACCGCCGAGCGCCTCGTCATCGCCGCGACCTCGCTCTCGGGCCCCGCGCTCACCACGGTCATCCCCGCCTCGGCGACCGCGAAGGTGACGCTCGCGCTCGCCGACCTCCCGCTCGAGGACGCCACGGTCGACCAGGTGCACCGCGCGATCACGACGGCGATCCAGCGCAAGCTCGTCCACGACCACCGGGCGACGCTCATGGCGCTCGACGGGGTCGCGGGCCTCGTCGCGGTCGACCGCGGCCGCGCGGTCATCATCGAGGCGGGCCGGCAGGCCCTCGCCGTCGAGTTCGACGGGATGGGCCGCGCCTCGAAGCTGCGTCGGCTCACGAAGAAGGCCGAGGGGCAGCCTGGGCAGCAGGGCCAGCCTGGGCAGCAGGGCCAGCCTGGGCAGCAGGGCCAGCCGGGCACCGCGCCGCAGCAGGGCACGGGGCCGCAGGGCCCGCAGGCCGGCCAGCCCGCGCCCGCCTTCGGCGGCCAGGGCACGCCGTGGAAGGTGCCCGCGACGCTGAGCGCGACGCAGGCGCAGCACTTCGACGGGCCGACCCCGCCCGCGCCGCTCCTCGCGCAGCTGGCGGGCGGATCGCAGGACGGCGGGTCCGGGCCCGCGCAGGGCGCCTCGTCGCAGGCGCCGGCCGCGCAGGCGCCGGATTCTCAGAACGAGGCCCGTCAGCCCGAGCCGTTCCCGAGCCGCCGCGAGCTCCGCCAGCAGGAGCAGAGCGGCGTCGCCCCGCACGCGCCCACGAGCGCCCCGCAGTCCGCGGGCGACGACGAGGCGGACGGCGGCTGGCCCGGCGAGTCGATGGGCGGCGAGCCCGAGGCCGGCGCCGCGCCCCCGCCCTCGCTCCTCGGCGCGCCCCGTCCGGCCCAGGCCATGGCGGCCGAGCTCGGCGGCGCGACGTCCGCGACCGCCTCGACGCCCGGATCTCCGGCCTCGCAGCCGGCTCCGTCCTCGGCGTCCGCGCCCGCGGCACCCGCCTCGCAGGCGGCCGAGCCGCAGGCCGGCTCGGGACCGTCCGAGCCGAAGCCCTGGTCCTTCACCTCCGACAACCCGAACGAGACGACCGTCGCCCCGCGCCTGAGCTGGGGCCGCTCGCCGTTCGGCGACCCCGTGCCCGAGGAGCGCGAGGCGAGCGCGCCGTCGACGCCTCAGCAGCCGTCTGATGCCGCATCGCAGCCCGCGCCCGCGCAGGAGCCGAAGCAGGACGAGACGCGTCCGGACGAGCCGACCTCCGCATCGGCGTCCGGCCACTCGACGGCGGCTGCCGGCCGCCCCGCCGAGCCGCAGCCCGCGGATTCCGCCCAGGACGAGTCGAAGCCCGCCGAGCCGGGATCGTCGCCGGAGGCCGAGGAGGACGACCCCTACGCCTCGAACGTCCCGCTCTTCCCGCCGCTCGCCGGCGGCACCGCCGGGGGCGGCGCCGACTCGGCCTCGTCGGAGGGCGAGGAGCGCGACGACGCCGGCTCGTCCCCGAGCGAGCCCGACTACGGCGTCCAGGTGTTCGGCCCTCCCGCCGAGCCGTTCGGCGGCCCGCAGGCGGCGCCGCAGCAGGCGCCGCAGTGGGGCGGTCCGCAGCCCGGCTTCGGCCCCGGCCCGCAGACCCCCGGCAACCCGTTCGGCGCGCCCCCGCAGGGCTTCGGCCACCAGGGTTTCGGCCACCAGGGCTTCGGCGGGGGACCGGTCGGCCCGCAGTCGACCCCGTTCTCGCCGCGTCGCGACGGCGCCGTGCCGCCCGTGCCGATCCCCGGGCCAGGCGAGGGCGCCGGGTTCGGCCAGCCGCCGATGGGGCAGTCTGGGTTCGGTCAGCCGCCGTACGGCCAGCCGCCGATGGGGCAGCCGGGCTTCGGCCAGCCGCCGTACGGCCAGCCGCCGATGGGGCAGCCCGGCTTCGGGCAGCCCCCGTACGGCCAGCCCCCGATGGGCCAGCCGGGCTTCGGGCGGCCCCCGCACGGCCAGCCTCCGTTCGGCCAGCCTCCGTTCGGCCAGCCTCCGATGGGCCAGCCGGGCTTCGGCCAGCCCCCGATGGGCCAGCCCGGCTTCGGCCAGCAGCAGGGCCGTCCGCCGATCCCCGCCCCTCCCTTCGGCCAGCAGCCCATCGGGCCCGGCTTCGGCCCCGGCGGCCAGTTCGGCCAGCCCCAGGCGCCCTTCGGTCGGCCCGGACCCCAGCAGCCGCCGTTCGGCCAGCACGGGCCGCAGGGCCAGCCCGGCCAGCACCACCAGGGCCAGCCGCAGGCGCCCTTCGGCCAGCCCGGCGCGCCCGGCCACGGCTCCGGCCCGGTCGGCCCGAACGCCCCGCAGCAGGGATCCGGCCCCCTCGGCCCGAACGCCCAGGGCGGCCAGGGCGCCCGACCCGAGGGCGGCGAGCAGGACGGCCAGCAGGGCAAGCCCGGCCGCGGCGAGCCCAGCTCCTGGCCCGAGGCCCCGCGCTACTAGCCGCGGGAGCCCCTTCGCGGCGACTCTCGGCCCGCCCCGCTCCTCGAGAGCCGGGCGGGCCGAGCCGTCCCGCCCCCTCAGTAGACTGACCTGGTTCCCGACCGCCCTCGACTGACGGAGTCGCATGTCCGACATCACCGCCGCCGACGTCGAGCATCTCGCGATGCTCGCCCGGATCGAGCTCAGCCCGGAGGAGCAGGCCGACGTCGCGGCCAAGCTCGCCGAGATCCAGCACCTCATCGAGAAGGTCCAGGAGGTCGCGACGCCGGACGTCCCGGCCACCGCGCACCCCATCGCGATGTGGAACGTCACCCGCCCGGACGTCGTCGGCGACACCCTCGAGCGCGACGCCGCCCTCGCCGGCGCGCCCGACTCCGACGGCACGCGCTTCCGCGTCACCGCGATCCTCGGGGAGGAGCAGTAGCCATGGCCGCGAACACCGCCTCCGAGCTCATCGCCCTCGACGCCTCCGAGCTCGCCGCGAAGCTCGCCTCCGGCGAGACGACCGCCGTCGAGGCCGCGCAGGCCCACCTCGACCGCATCGCCGACGTCGACGACGCCGTGCACGCCTACCTCCACGTCGACGTCGAGGGCGCCCTCGCGGCCGCCGCGGCCGTCGACGAGCGCCGCAAGACCGGCGAGACGCTCTCGCCGCTCGCGGGCGTCCCCGTCGCCGTGAAGGACAACATCGCCACGAAGGGGCTGCCGACGACGGCCGCCTCGAAGATCCTCGAGGGCTGGGTGCCGCCGTACGACGCGACCGTCGTCGAGCGCCTCAAGGCCGCGGGCATGGTCGTCCTGGGCAAGACGAACCTCGACGAGTTCGCGATGGGCTCCTCCTCGGAGCACTCGGCCTTCGGACCGACCCGCAACCCGTGGGACCTCGAGCGCGTCCCCGGCGGCTCCGGCGGCGGCTCGGCCGCGGCCGTCGCCGCCTACGAGGCGCCCCTCGCGCTCGGCACCGACACCGGCGGCTCGATCCGCCAGCCCGCCTCGCTCACCGGCACCGTCGGCGTGAAGCCGACCTACGGCGCCGTGAGCCGCTACGGCGCGCTCGCGATGGCCTCCTCGCTCGACCAGATCGGCCCCGCCGCGCGCTCCGTGCTCGACGCGGCCATGCTCCATGACGTCATCGGCGGCCACGACGGCCGCGACGCGACCTCGATCGCGGGCGAGTGGCCCTCGATGGAGGCCGCCGCCCGCGCCGGCGAGGCCGAAGGCGCCCTCGAGGGCGTCCGCGTCGGCGTCCCGCGCGAGCTCGCCCAGGGCGAAGGCTTCGAGGCGGGCGTCATCGAGCGCTTCCGCGAGGCCCTCGACCGGATGAAGGACCGCGGCGCGGTCATCGTCCCCATCGAGACCCCGCACTTCGAGTACGCCGTCGCGGCCTACTACCTCATCATGCCCGCCGAGGTCTCGAGCAACCTCGCCCGGTACGACTCGGTCCGCTACGGCCTCCGCACCGGCTCCGGCACCGTCGAGCAGGTCATGTCGGCCACGCGCCGCGACGGCTTCGGCCCCGAGGCGACGCGACGCATCCTCCTCGGCACCTACGCCCTCTCGGCCGGCTACTTCGACGCCTACTACGGCTCGGCCCAGAAGGTCCGCACGCTCGTGCAGCGCGACTTCGCGCAGGCCTTCGAGCAGGTCGACGTCATGACGGCCCCCACCTCGCCGACCACGGCCTTCCGCCTCGGCGCGAAGCTCGAGGACCCGACGGCCATGTACGTCGCCGACATCACGACGATCCCCGCGAACCTCGCGGGCGTCCCGGCGATCTCGATCCCCGCGGGCCTCTCGCCCGAGGACTCGCTCCCGGTCGGCATCCAGTTCATGGCCCCCGCCCGAGAGGACGCCCGCCTCTACACGGTGGCCGGCGCCCTCGAGCAGGCCCTCGAGCAGGAGTGGGGATCGAAGCTCATCGAGCGCGCCCCGAAGCTCGACGGCGCGGCCGCCCCCGCGGCCCCCTCCACCTCCGACGCGACCACGAAGGCGGCGAACTGATGGCCAAGCCCGATCTCCTCGACTACGACCTCGCGATCGAGAAGTACGAGCCGGTCATCGGCCTCGAGGTGCACGTCGAGCTCGCGACCGACACGAAGATGTTCTCGCCCGCCCCGAACATCGCCTCCGGCAAGCACGACGGCGCCGAGCCGAACACGCTCGTCGCGCCCGTGTGCCTGGGCCTGCCGGGCACGCTCCCCGTCGTGAACGAGCAGGCGGTGCGCTACTCGATCCTCCTCGGCCTCGCCCTCGGCTGCGAGATCGCGGAGGAGTCGGGCTTCGCGCGGAAGAACTACTTCTACCCGGACAACCCGAAGAACTACCAGATCTCGCAGTACGACGACCCGATCGCCCACGACGGCGAGATCGAGGTCGAGCTCGAGGACGGCACGATCTTCCGCGTCCCGATCGAGCGCGCCCACATGGAGGAGGACGCCGGCAAGCTCACGCACGTGGGCGGCTCGACCGGCCGCATCCAGGGCGCCGAGTACTCGCTCGTCGACTACAACCGCGCGGGCGTCCCGCTCGTCGAGATCGTCACGCGCCCGATCTTCGGCGGCGAGGCGCGCACGCCCGAGCTCGCGGCGGCCTACGTGTCGACCATCCGCGACATCGTCCGCTCGATCGGCGTCTCGGAGGCGAAGATGGAGCGCGGCAACCTCCGCTGCGACGCGAACGTCTCGCTCCGCCCGCGCGGCTCCCAGCAGCTCGGCACCCGCACCGAGACGAAGAACGTGAACTCGTTCCGCTCGATCGAGCGCGCGGTGCGCTACGAGATCCAGCGTCAGGCGGCGATCCTCGAGGCCGGCGGCACCGTCACGCAGGAGACCCGCCACTGGCACGAGGACACCGGCCGCACCTCGGCCGGCCGCGTGAAGTCGGACGCCGACGACTACCGCTACTTCCCGGAGCCGGACCTCATGCCGCTGCGCCCGAGCCGCGAGCTCGTGGAGGAGCTGCGCGCGACGCTCCCCGAGGCGCCCGCCGCCATGCGCCGCCGCCTCAAGGGCGAGTGGGGCTTCGGCGACCAGGAGTTCCAGGACGTCGTGAACTCGGGCCTGCTCGAGACCGTGAACGCCACCGTCGAGCTCGGCGCGAGCCCGGCCGGCGCGAAGAAGTGGTGGATGGGCGAGCTCTCGCGCATCGCGAACGAGCGCCAGGTCGAGCCGACCTCGCTCGCCACCCCGCAGCAGGTCGCCGAGCTCGAGGCGCTCATCTCGGAGGGCGTCGTGAACGACAAGCTCGCGCGCCAGGTGCTCGAGGGCGTGCTCGCCGGCGAGGGCGCCCCGCGCGAGGTCGTGGACGCCCGCGGGCTCGCGGTCGTCTCCGACGACGGCGCGCTCATCGCGGCGATCGACGAGGCGCTCGCGAAGCAGCCCGACGTCCTCGCGAAGATCCGCGACGGCAAGGTGCAGGCCGCCGGCGCCGTCATCGGCATGGTCATGAAGGCGATGCAGGGCAAGGCCGACGCCGGCCGCGTCCGCGAGCTCATCCTCGAGCGCGCGCAGGCCGAGTAGGCCGCGTCGAAGGTCACCGGAACCTCACGGTTCCGCGGAGAACCCGCGCGAATGCGCGGGTTCTCCGTCGTCTCGGCGGTAGCGTCGAGGCATCTCGATGCTGAGCATGCATCGACGCACACCGCGAGGAGCACCCGATGGGACGTGACACCGAGGACGACGGCCTGAGCAAGGCCGAGCGCAAGGCGGCCGAGAAGGCCGAGAAGGCCGCCCGCAAGGCCGCCGAGCAGGCCGAGAAGCAGGCGAAGAAGGCCGCTGAGGACGCCGAGAAGGCGGACAAGGGCGCCGAGAAGCCGAAGAAGGACAGGAAGGACAAGAAGGACAAGAAGGACAAGGGCGGCAAGAAGGCGAAGAAGGCCGAGAAGGCTGCCCGCTCCGGCGCCGGCGAGCCGACGGCCGAGCGTTCGGACCGCCGCCTCGCGAAGCACGAGCAGCGCCAGGAGCAGCGCCGCGCCACGCGCGAGCCCGGGGCCGAGCTCCCCTTCGAGGGCGGCAAGCGCAAGGGCAAGAAGGCCAAGCGCGGCGAGCAGGATGCCGGCGACGCGGCTCCCATGGCCGTCGAGCTCGCCGACGGCTCGATCATCGACCTCTCGGAGGTCGAGGACGCCGCCGCCCCGGTCGCCGACTTCAGCGGCCTCGCGAAGGCGATGCCGCGCATCCTCGAGCTGCTCGAGCCGCTCGACCCGGAGGTGCGCCGCTCGGCCTTCGACAGCTACGTCACGGGCGTGACCGTGCACGGCCTCGCCGCCGAGGACCTGCCCGTGCTCGAGCTTCGCGCCGGCGGTCCCGCCGAGGCCTCGGACGCCGAGGCTCCCGCCGCCGACGAGGCTCCGGCGACGGCGACGGCGTCGGACGAGCCGCAGGACGCCCCCGCCGAGCAGGATGCCCCCGCCGAGCAGGAGCCCGCCGCCGGCCCGCGCCGCGCCGGCTTCGAGGCCACGGCGCCCGAGCCCCGCACGGGCCCCGTCCGCGAGGCCGAGGGCTACGTCCGCGAGGAGAGCGGCCCCAAGTCCGCGGTCACCGCGGCCTCGCGCGGCCGCACCGGCATGCGCCTCGAGGAGCCCGCCGCGGGCGAGGCCCCCGCCGCCCCGAAGCGCCGCCGCGGCGCGCCCTCGATCGCCGCTCCGGCGAAGCGCGCCCCGGGCAAGCCCGCCGCGACGAAGCCGATGAGCACCGCGCCCGCCTCAGCCTCGAAGGCCGCCGACGGCCCCGAGCAGCTGCCGCCGTCGGAGCGCATCCGCCGGGCCGGCGCCGCCGCGGGCGCCGCCAAGCGCGCGACCTCGTCGACGCCGCGCCGCCGCACTGCGGCCGCGACGCCCGCCGAGAGCGAGACGACGGGTCCCGCGACGCCGCGCACGCGCGCGAGCCTATCGACCGCGAAGCCCGCCGCGAAGCCCGCGGCCAAGCCGACCGCCAAGCCCGCCGCGACGTCGACCGCCTCGTCGGCGAAGGCCCCCGCCCGGGCATCCACGGCCGCGAAGCCTTCCACGCCGGCCTCCTCGACTCCGGCCCGCCGCACGACGGGCGCCCCCAAGGCGCTCATGGACCGCGTCGCCGCGAAGTCGCCCCGCAACAACGATCAGCGCACGGCGATCATCGTCGCCCACCTCGAGCAGGGTCGGAAGCCCGTCGACGAGACGGCGATCGCGGCCATGTACGAGAAGCTCGCGTGGCGCGTGCCGGTGAACATGGGCACGAGCCTGCGCCAGGCCGTCCGCTCGGGCTTCCTCGATGCGGGCGAGCTCGGCACCGTCTCGCTCGGCGAGGCCGGCCGCGCCTGGCTCGAGAGCTAGCGAGCGCGAGCGAGCCAGCGCACGCGGAAGGGCCCGGGGCAGATCGCCCCGGGCCCTTCTTCGTGTCGGCATGACCGCTACGCGTGCCTCGCGCCGCGGTCCTTCGCGAGCGCGTCGCGGACCTTCTTGCGGAGGATCTTGCCGACGAGCGACTTCGGCAGCTCCTCCCACACGATGTAGGTGCGCGGCACCTTGTACTCGGCGAGGTGGCGGCGCGCGTGCTCGCGGGCGGCCGTCTCGTCGAAGCTCGCGCCCTCCTCGAGCACGACGACGGCCGTCACGGCCTCCGCGCCGCCGCCGCGGGTCACGCCGACCACCGCGCACTCCGCGACGCCCGGCACCTCGCAGACGACCTTCTCGACCTCCGACGGCGAGACGTTGAGGCCGCCCGTGATGATGAGCTCCTTCTTGCGGTCGACGACGGTGACGAAGCCGTCCTCGTCCTGCACGACGAGATCGCCCGTGCGCAGCCATCCGCCCTCGAGGAGGGTCTCGGCCGTCGCGTCGGGTCGCTGCCAGTAGCCCTGGAAGACCTGCGGGCCCTTGATCTGGAGCTCGCCGACCTCGCCCTGCGCGACCTCGCGCGTCGGGTCGTCCTGGTCGGTGACGCGAATGTCGGTCGAGGGGAAGGGGATGCCGATCGTGCCGACCTTGCGCTGCTCGGTGAAGGGGTTGCCGAGCGCGACCGGCGAGCACTCGGTGAGGCCGTAGCCCTCGACGAGGCGGCCGCCCGCGACGGCCTCCCACCGGTCGACGACGGCGTCGCTGAGCGTCATCGCGCCGGAGATCGCGTAGATGACGGGGGAGAGGTCGAGCTTGCCGTCGCGCGCGAGGCGGGCCATCCGGTCGTACATCGGCGGGACGGCGGGGATGAACGAGGCCTTCGTCGTCGCGTTCGCCTCGATGATGAGCTCGGGATCGAAGGTCGGGAAGAGCACGGCGCGGGCGCCGATCGACACCGAGTACACGACCGAGAGGAGCAAGCCGAAGGAGTGGAACATCGGCAGGACGCCGTAGATCGTCTCGGTGCCCTCGCCGAAGCGCGGCATCCACGCCTTGCCCTGGCGGGCGTTCGCCCAGAGGTTGCGGTGCGTGATCATCGCGCCCTTGGGCGTGCCGGTCGTGCCGGAGGTGTAGGCGAGGACGGCGAGGTCGTCGGCGGCCGGGCGCGGGTACGCCGAGTCGATCGGCTTCTGCGACTCGAGCTTCGCGGCCGGCACGGCGCCGGGCGCGCGGCCGGTGAGCTTCGCGCGCGACTCGCGCGCCTTCGCGACGGGGAGGCGGAGGAGAGCCTGGGTCTTGAGCGGCATCGCGCGCGTGATGTCGACGGCGATGACGCGGCGGATGCCGAGCTCCGCGGGCAGGCCCTGGATCGTCGGGGCGACCTTGTCCCAGGCGACGACGACCTCGGCGCGGTGGTCCTCGAACTGCGTGCGCAGCTCGTCGCGCGTGTAGAGCGGGTTGTGCTCGACGACGATGCCGCCGATGCGGAGGACGGCGTAGAACGCGACGACGTGCTGCGGGGCGTTCGGCATGACGAGCGCGACGCGGTCGCCGGGGCGCACGCCGAGGCGGCGCAGGCCGTTCGCGAAGCGGGCGACGCGGTCGCCGAGCTCGCGGTAGGTCATCGTGCGCCCGAAGTACTCGATCGCGATCGAGTCGGGGAAGCGGGCCACGACGCCGTCGAGCATGTCGGGCAGCGAGCCGGTCGGCAGCTCGATGTCGGTCGGGGTGCCGTCGGCGTAGAAGCGGTTCCAGGCGCGAGTCGCGTTCATCTCCATGCCTACGAGGCTAGCCCGCGACGCAGGCGTCGGGGGAGAGCTACTCCTCCGGACCCACGGCCGGCCCGCTCGTCTCCGAGGTCGCAGCCGGCTGCTCGCCGCCGGTTGGCTGCTCCTCGTCGAGGACCCGCGTCGCGTTCTTGTCGCCATTGAGCGTCTCGCGCACCTTCTTGCGGAGCGTCTTCCCGATGAGCGACTTCGGCAGCTCCTCCCACACGACGAAGGTGCGGGGGAGCTTGTGCTCGGCGAGCTGCTCGCGGAGCATCTCGCGGGCCTGCTTCTCGTCGAAGATCGCGCCGTCCTCGAGCACGATGACGGCCGTGACGACCTCGTCGCCCAGGCCGCGCGTGACGCCGACGGCCGCCGACTCCTTGACGCCCGGGATGGCGTTCACCGCGCCCTCGACCTCGCTCGGCGCGACGTTGTAGCCGCCGGTGATGATGAGCTCCTTGCGGCGGTCGACGATCTTCACGAAGCCGCGCTCGTCCTCGACGACGATGTCGCCGGTGCGGAGCCATCCGTCCTCGGTGAGGGTCTCGGCGGTCTCCTCGGGGCGGTTCCAGTAGCCCTTGAACACCTGCGGGCCGCGCACGAGCAGCTCGCCGCGCTCGCCGAGCTCGACCTCGCGGTCGCCCTCGTCCGGGTCGACGATCTTCATCTCCGTGCTCGGGAAGGGCACCCCGACCATGCCCGGCGTCGCGTCCTCCGAGAAGGGGTTGCCGAGGATGACGGGCGAGGACTCGGTCATCCCGTAGCCCTCGACGAGCTGGCCGTCGCAGACCTCGTCCCAGCGCTGCACGAGCGCCGCGTTGAGCGCCATGGCGCCGGAGATCGCGTAGCGGACCTTCGAGAGATCCGTCTTGCCGTCCTTCGCCGAACGGATGATGCGCTCGAGCATCGGCGGCACGGCCGGGAGGAAGGTCGCCGGGTGCTTCTTCGAGGCGTCGGCGACGAGCTGCGGGTCGAAGGTCGGGAAGAGGACGACGCTCGCGCCGAGCTTCATCGAGTAGACGACGGCGAGCATCATGCCGAAGACGTGGAACATCGGCAGCATCGCGTAGATCGTCTCGCGGCCGGGCACAAGGCCGGGCATCCACGCGGCGCCCTGGGTGGCGTTCGCGAGGAGGTTGCGGTGAGTGATCATCGCGCCCTTGGGGACGCCCGTCGTGCCCGAGGTGTACTGGATGAGCGCGACGTCCTCGTTCTTCGGGCCGGGCACCGACTCGGGCAGCCGCGTCGAGTGCTGGAGGCGGGCGAAGTCGAGCGAGCCGGGGGCGGGGCGGGTGAGCTTCTCGCGCGACTCGCGCGCCTTCTTGAGCGGCAGGCGCAGGGCGAGCTGCGTCGCGATGGGCATGCCGCGGGTGATGTCGACGGCGACGACGTGGCGGATCCCGAGCTCGGGCGCGAGCGAGCGGACGGTCGAGGCGACCTTGTCCCAGCAGATCGCGACCTCGGCGCCGTGGTCGCGGAACTGCACCTCGAGCTCGCGCTTCGTGTAGAGCGGGTTGTGCTCGACGACGATCGCGCCGAGGCGGAGGATCGCGTAGAAGGCGACGATGTGCTGCGGCGAGTTCGGCATGACGAGCGCGACGCGGTCGCCGGCCTTCACGCCGAGGCGCTGGAGGCCGGTGGCGACGCGGAGGACCTCGTCGTGGAGCGCGCGGTAGCTCATCGAGCGGCCGAAGAAGACGAGGGCGGGGCGCGAGGCGTAGCGCTCGGCGGCGTCCTTGAGGAGGTCGTAGAGCGAGCCGTCGGGGACGGTGATCTCCGCGGGCGTGCCGGGACCGTAGTGCGCGGTCCAGGAGCGGGCGGCGTTGAAGGCGGCTGCGGTGACGTCCATGGCCTCGACGGTAGCGAAGCGCGGCTGATGGGACGCCTGTCCTGCAGGGGGACCGGATTTGCGGGTGCTCAGCGATTCCGCTCGCGGCGAGCGGCGTCTGCCGTGCCGAGCGGAGCCTCCGGGACGTCGGCTAGGCGCGGAGGTCGGGGCGGCCGGGCTGGCGGACGGTCCAGCCGGCGGCGGTCCACGCGTCCCGGTCGAGGCAGTTGCGGGCGTCGACGATCCGCGGCTCGGCGGTCGCCGCGGCGGCCTGCGCCGGGTCGAGCTCGCGGAACGCCTTCCACTCGGTCGCGAGCACGACGAGCTCGGCGCCCTCCGCCGCCTCGATCGGGCTCGCGCAGCAGGTCATGCCGGGCACGCGGCGCTCGGCGTTCGCCATGGCGGCCGGGTCGTGGCCGCGCAGCTCCGCGCCCTCGGCGAGGAGCCGCTCGGCGACGTCGAGGGCGGGCGAGTCGCGGATGTCGTCGCTGTCGGGCTTGAAGGCGAGGCCCCAGAGGGCGATGCGGCGCCCGGCGAGCTCGCCGCCGAGGAGCTCCTTCGCCATCGCGACGACCCGATCGCGGCGGCGCAGGTTGATCTCGTCGACCTCGGCGAGGAAGCGGAGCGAGTCCTCGCGGCCGAGCTCCTGCGCGCGGGCCTGGAAGGCGCGGATGTCCTTCGGCAGGCAGCCGCCGCCGAAGCCGAGGCCGGAGTTGAGGAAGCGGCGGCCGATGCGCGGGTCCATGCCGATGGCGTCCGCGAGCTCGGTGACGTCGCCGCCGGCGGTCTCGCAGATCTCGGCCATGGCGTTGATGAAGGAGATCTTCGTCGCGAGGAAGGCGTTCGCGGCGACCTTCACGAGCTCGGCGGTCTCGAGTCCGACGACGAGGCGCGGGGTCTCGGCCTCGAGGAGCGAGGCGTAGCACTCGTCGAGGGCGGCGACGAGGGCATCCCGGTCGGCGTCGTCGGCGATGCCGTAGACGAGGCGGTCGGGGGAGAGGGTGTCCTTCACGGCGAAGCCCTCGCGGAGGAACTCGGGGTTCCACATGAGCTCGGCCGAGGGCTTCGCGGCGCGCACGCGCTCGCGGAGGGCGCGGGCGGTGCCGACCGGCACGGTCGACTTGCCGGCGATGACGGCGCCGTCGGCGAGGTGGGGGATGAGCCCGTCGACGGCCGCGTCGACGTAGCGGAGGTCGGCGGCGTTCGAGCCCTCCTGCTGCGGGGTGCCGACGCCGATGAAGTGGAGGCGCGCGTCCGCGGCCTCGGCCGCGTCGGTCGTGAAGCGGAGGCGTCCGGCCGCGAGCTGCTCGCTGAGGAGCTCGGGGAGGCCGGGCTCGTGGAAGGGGACCTCGCCGGCCTGGAGCGCCGCGATCTTCGCGGCGTCGACGTCGACGCCGATGACGTCGTGCCCGAGGGAGGCCATGCCCGCCGCGTGGACGGCTCCGAGATAGCCGCAGCCGATGACCGAGATCCTCATGACGCTCCTGTGGTGCTGTGCTCGGGCGGGCGGCGGGCGCTCGCGGGGCCTCAATCCCGGCCTCGGCCGGGTCGCGCGGGGTCCGCGCGTCGGGCCATTATGGCAACCGTCCGTGACCGGAGGGTTTCGCGGCCCCATCAGCTGCTTCGCCGTCCTTCGAGCAGATGTCCGAACGCTGGGGGAGAATGTCCGCATGACGCGGAAGGACCTCGGCGAGCGGCAGGTGAGCCCCGCGTCGGGCGCGCCCGTCGACGATGCGAGCGCGACGATCCTCCACGTCGACATGGACGCCTTCTTCGTCGCCGTCGAGCTGCTCGAGCGGCCCGAGCTGCGCGGCGAGCCGGTCATCGTCGGCGGGCCCGTCGGGCCGGATGGCAAGGCGGCGCGCGGCGTCGTCTCGAGCGCGAGCTACGAAGCGCGGCGCTACGGCGTGCGCTCGGCGATGTCGATGTCCGAGGCGCTGCGGCTCTGCCCGGCGGCGACGGTGCTGTCGGGACATATGGAGAAGTACCGCGAGGCGTCGATCGAGGTCATGGAGGTCTTCCGCTCGATCACGCCGCTCGTCGAGCCGCTCTCCATCGACGAGGCGTTCCTCGACGTCTCCGGGGCGCGGCGGCTCTTCGGCTCGCCGACGGAGATCGCCCGGCTCATCCGCCGTCGCGTGCACGACGAGACGGGGCTCACCTGCTCGGTGGGCGGGGGCGCGACGAAGTTCGTCGCGAAGCTCGCCTCCGGCAAGTGCAAGCCGAACGGCCTGCTCGTCATCCCCGGCGAGGAGACGGTGCCGTTCCTCCACACGCTCCCCGTCGGCGCGCTCTGGGGCGTCGGGGGCGCGACGGAGGAGCGGCTGCGCTCGCGCGGCATCTCGACGGTGTTCGAGCTCGCGCACACGCCGCGCGACTCGCTCGTGCGGCTGCTCGGGCGGGCCTCCGGCGAGCGGCTCCACGACCTCGCCTGGGGCCGCGACCCGCGCGCGGTGCAGACCGAGCGGCGCGAGAAGTCGATCAGCCACGAGCAGACCTTCTCGCAGGATCTCGCGGGCCAGGAGGCGCTCGAGCGCGAGCTGCGCGCCCAGGCGGACGCCGTCGCGACGCGCCTGCGCCGAGCCGGCCTCGTCGCCCGCACGGTCGGCATCAAGCTCCGCTGGCCCGACTTCACGACGATCTCCCGCTCGCGCACCCTCGCCGAGCCGAGCGACACCGGCAGGCGGCTCTACCTCGAGGCGCGGGAGCTGCTCGCCGAGGCGAACCCGGGCGGGGCGCGGCCGGTGCGGCTCATCGGTCTCGCCGCCTCGCAGCTCGCGGACGCTGGCGAGGCGACGCAGCTCTCGCTGTGGGACGAATCCGGCGACGAGGAGTGGACGCGCGCCGAGCGCGCGATCGACGCGGCGGTCGAGCGCTTCGGGCGCGGGGCGATCCGGCCGGCGTCACTGCTCGGCCGCGGGGAGCGGCGCGAGGGCGGCACGGGTCTGAGCGATCGGCCGGCGGAGGGCGGGGGCCGCTAGCGCCGCTCGCTTTTCTCAGATCGTCAATTTGTCGGTCGTACGTCGTACGATCTTCCGTACCTTCGAATCCACACATTCATGTGGCGAACAACGGCGGTGAGCAGATGACCTCGACGGCGACGAACGGCAAGCGAAGCTCGGTCCGGGTCGTGCGTTACGACGCGGCCCAGCTCGAGCGTGAGATCGCGAAGATCGAGCGCGAGCGCGGCACGCTCGCGTCGCTCCGGGAGAAGGCCGAGCGAGAACTGCTCACGGCGGAGGACCTCGCGGCGCTTCGGCGGCTCGATGGCCTGACCTACCTTCGCGGCGCCGTCGCGTAGATGCCCGACTCGTTTGAAGAGCAGGCGACGCAGTTCGCCGACGAGGTCGGCGACACGCTCGCGCAGGTGCTGCCCGGATGCGTCGACCCGCTCGAGCTTCAGGTGACCGGCGCTGCCGCCGGATTCATCACGACGACGGACGAAGACGGGATCCGCCTCACGGTCGCGGGCAAGCCGGTGCTTCGGCTCAGCATCGGCTACAAGCTCACCGTAGATGCTTCCCAGCAGTGGCTGAAGGTGCTCAGCTCGAACTTCAGCGTCGTTCCGGATGGCAAGGGAACACCCTTCTTCAGGTACGACTTCGACGCTGAGGCCCGACGTGTCCCGGCCGCCCACCTCAACATCCACGCGCACCGTGATGACCTCATCGCGGCGCTGGTCGGATCAGGTAAGAGCCTGGCGGCCAAGAACCGACGCAGGGGCTTCGTCAGCGACGGCAAGCTGCCCCGAGTGAGCAGCTTCCACTTCCCGGTCGGCGGCCCGCTGTTTCGGCCGTGTCTCGAAGACGTGCTTGAGGCGGCGATCGAGGAGTTCGGTCTCGACGCGATGCCGGAGGCGCGCTCGGCGCTCGCCGAGGGCCGCGCCCGATTCCGCCGAACACAGCTCCACACGGCGATTCGGCGATCACCGGACCTCGCGGCAGACCTGCTGGACGAGCTGGGGTACGTGGTTTCGGCGCCCGATGGCTCGGAGAGGCGCGTCCGAGAGGACTGGCTGCGCGCCCCTTGAGTCCTACCCCCGCGGAATCTCGATGAGCCCCGTCTCGACGGGCCGATACCCGAGGCTCCGCGGCACGCGCGGGCCGAAGACCGCGCCCGAGTGGGGCGGCAGCGTCGCGCGGAAGCCGTCGATCTCGACGCCGTCGTCGGTGCGGAGGAGGAGCTCCGGGCCCTCGAGGAGCGGAGTGTCCGGACGATCCACGTCGATGTCGACGGCGGCGACGCCGGTGCCGAAGTTCACCGCGACGAGCACGTCGTCGCGCCAGAAGCAGAACACCTGCGCCTCCGTGTCGTACTCGACCGAGATCTGGTCGAGCCAGGGCGAGGTGAGCGCCGAGCGCGACTTCCGGAGCCGGATGAGGTCCTTGTAGAGCTGGAAGAGGCTCCGGTGCCGCTGCTCCTCGAGCTCCTCCCAGCGCAGCTTCGAGCGGAGGAAGGTCTCGCGGTCCTGCGGGTCCGGGATGACGTTCGGGTCCCAGCCCATCCGCGAGAACTCGCGGATGCGGCCCTCGGAGGTGAGGCGAGCGAGCTCCGGGTCCTGGTGGTCGCAGAAGAACTGGAACGGCGTGAGCGTGCCCCACTCCTCGCCCATGAAGAGCATCGGCGTGAACGGCGCCGTGAGCGTCATGAGCGCGAGGATGCGCAGCTGGCCGTCCGAGAGCCGGTCCGTCCACCGCGATCCGTCGGCGCGGTTGCCGACCTGGTCGTGGTTCTGGTTGCACACCACGAGCCGCCACGCCTGCGTCGACGGGTTGAGCGGACGGCCGTGCAGACGCCGCCGGAAGCTCGAGAGCGAGCCGTCGTGGAAGAAGCCCTCGCGGAGCACCTTCGCCATCGCCTCGAGCCCGTCGAAGTCCTCGAAGTAGCCGGTGCGGTCGCCGGTGACGGCGACGTGGAGGGCGTGGTGGAAGTCGTCCGACCACTGCGCGTCGAGGGCGTAGCCGCCGGCCTCCCGCGGCGTGATGATGCGCGGGTCGTTGAGGTCGGACTCGGCGATGATCGTGATCGGCCGATTCACATGCGCCGAGAACTCGGCCGCGACGTTCGCGATGTCCTCGAGGAGGTGCTTCGCTCGCGTGTCGACGAGGGCGTGGACGGCGTCGAGCCGCAGCGCGTCGACGTGGAAGTCCTCCACCCACAGGCGCACATTGTCGAGGATGAAGCGCCGCACCTCGTCCGAGTCGGGGCCGTCGAGGTTCACGGCCGAGCCCCACGCGGTCGTGTGGTGGGCGGCGAGATACGGGCCGAAGCGGGGGAGGTAGGCGCCCGAGGGCCCGAAGTGGTTGTAGACGACGTCCTGGATGACGCCGAGCCCGCGCTGATGGCAGGCGTCGACGAAGCGCTGGTACGCGGCCGGGCCGCCGTACGGCTCGTGCACGGCGTACCAGTCGACGCCGTCGTAGCCCCAGCCGTGCTCGCCGTCCCACGCCGCGACGGGCATGAGCTCGACGAACTCGATGCCGAGCTCGGCCAGGTGGTCGAGACGCTCGATCGCCGAGTCGAGCGTGCCGCCGGGCGTGAAGGTGCCGATGTGGACCTCCATGATGACCGCGCCCGCGAGCTGGCGGCCCGACCACGCGTCGTCACCCCAGCGGTATGACCCGAGCTCGTAGGTGCGCGAGGGGCCGTGCACGCCCTGCGGCTGGCGCACCGAGCGAGGGTCGGGGAGCAGCTGCTCGTCGCCGTCGAGGCGGTAGCCGTAGTCGACGCCGTCCGGCGCCCGCTCGACGTCGTCGCGGATGGCGGCGCGGTCCTCGAGGGTGGGACGCCACCATCCGCTCTCGCCCGGATCGCGGACGAGCGGGTAGCGGCGTCCGTCGACCTCGAGCTCGACCGCGGTCGCGATAGGGGCCCAGACGTCGAAGTCCTCTCGGCGGGCGAGTGCGGGTGCGTGCATGATTCCCTTCTGCGGGGACCGCGGTCGCGGTCCGGTCGGCGGGCGGGCGTGCGGGCGTCGCTAGCCGCGGGCGAGCAGCGCCACCGGGTACTCGTCGAGGAGGGCCGCGACGCTCGCCGAACGTCCGCCCTGGTATGCGCGGGCCGTGAGCTGGTCGACCCAGACGCCGGCGGGCAGCTCGATCTGGGTGTCGCCCCAGCCGCCGCCCTCGCGCAGGCCCCGGGGGAGGCGCGTGGCGATGGTCATGGCGCCGCCGCGGTCGAAGGCGAGCACGTGCTCGGCGGCGGATCCGGACGCGCGCACGGGCTCGTAGCCCGTGAACAGGTGCGGGCGCTCGCGGCGCGTGAGGAGGGCGGCCGCCGTGACGAGCAGCTTCGCGGCGCCGGTCTCGTCGAGCTCGGGCTTGGCGCCCTTGAGGATGGCGTCGAGCGCGGCCTGCCGCGAGGCGTAGCTCACGGGCATCCGGTTGTCGGGGTCGGTGAGGGTGAAGGCCCACAGCTCGGTGCCCTGGTAGACGTCCGGCACGCCGGGCATGGTGAGCTGGATGAGCTTCGCGGAGAGCGCGTTCGACCAGCCGTCCTCGCGGAGCTCGTCGGCGAGGTTCGAGACGACGCTCGCCGCGGCCGGGTGGTCGAAGGCGGCTCCGACGGCGGCGCGGATGGTCGCCTCGGCCTCGGCGTTCTGCGCCGTCCAGCTCGTGCGCAGCCCCGCCTCGCGGGCCGCCTTCTCGGCGAAGCCCTCGAGGCGCTCGCGGCGGGCCGGCCAGGCGCCGACGACGCCCTGCCAGATGAGGCTCGCGAGGTTCGCGTCGCCGGCGGGGGCGACCCGCTCGAGGGTCTCGATGGTCTCGCGCCAGCGTTCCGGGCACTCGGAGAGCACGTCGATGCGGGCGCGGACGTCCTCGCTGCGCTTCGTGTCGTGTGTCGTGAGGGCGTTGAGGCCGAACGGGGAGCGCTCATGGCGGCGGCGGAGCCGCTCGTGGAACTCGTCCGGCGAGATCGCGAAGCGGCTCGGGTCGCCGCCGACCTCGTTGAGCGAGGTGAGGCGCGAGTCGCGGAAGAACGCGCGGTCCTCGACGCCCTTCGCCATGACCATGCCGCTCGACTGCTGGAAGCGCAGCGCGGCCGGGTGGCTCGGATCGCGCAACGCCGGCATGACGACCGAGAGCGCCTCGGCGAGGTCGGGGCGGCGCTGCCAGGCGCGGTGCGCGGCCGCGTCGAGCCGCTCGACGCCGACGGGGAGGTAGGAGCGGTACACGTCGAGGTTCGAGATGACCTCGGCGACGCAGTCGACGATCTGCGGGTGGTCGACGCCCGTGCGGATGAGCTCGCGGGTGATGCGGTACACCTCGGCGAGCAGCTGCCGGTCGGCGACCTCGCGCTTCATGTCGTGGCAGAGGTCGCCCCAGCTCTCGCGCTCGTCGTCGGCGCGGTCGAGGCCCGCGAAGCCCTGAGAGAGCTCCGCGAGCTCGGCGTCCCCGTCCGGGTCGACGAGCACGCGGTCGATCGCGGCGATCGCCTCGTAGCCGGTCGTGCCGGCGACGGGCCACGACTCGGGCAGCTCCTCGGCGAGGCCGTGCGCGCCCATCTCGAGGATCTTCTCCACGACGAGGTAGCAGCCGCCCGTGCGCTCCTCGAGCCGGCGGAGGTACCCCTCGGGGTCGCGGAGGCCGTCGATGTGGTCGATCCGAAGCCCGTCGACGAGGCCCTCTCGCACCCAGCGGAGGATCTCGGCGTGGGTCTCCTCGAAGACGCGCTCGTCCTCGACGCGGACGCCTGCGAGCGAGGTGATCGTGAAGAAGCGGCGGTAGTTGATCTCGGTGTCGCCCTGGCGCCAGTGGATGAGCCGGTAGCGCTGGCGCTCGTGCACCGTCGCGGCGTCCGCGCCGTCGTCGGCGGTGCCGGGGGCGAGGGGGAAGGCGCGGTCGTGGTACTCGAGCACCTTCACCGTCTCGCCGTCCACCTCGCGCTCGCCGAGCGCGAGCCCGCCGATCGGGGCGCCGGGCTCGCGCGGCATGTCGCCGTCGCCGAGCACGGGGAGGAGCACCTTGCCGCAGCCGGCCTCCCAGTCGACGTCGAAGGTGTCCGCGTGGCGCGACTCCTGCCCGTGGGCGAGCAGGTCGCGCCACATGGGGTTGGCCATCGCGTCGCCGACGCCCTGGTGGTTCGGGACGACGTCGACGAGGACGCCGAGGCCCAGCTCGTGCGCCGCCCTGGCCATCGACTCGAACGCCTCCCTGCCGCCTCGGGCCTCGTCGATCCTGGTGGGGTCGACGACGTCGTAGCCGTGGGTCGAGCCCTCGCCGGCCTGCGTGATCGGCGAGCAGTACACCCAGTCGATCCCGATGCCGCGCAGGTACGGGAGGATCCGCTCGGCGTCGGCGAAGGTGAAGTCGGGGGTGAGCTGGAGCCGGTAGGTGCTCGTGGGCGCCGGTCGGGGCATGGCGGGGTCCTTGGTCCTTGCGGTCGGGTGCGGGGCCGGCGGCCGCCGCTACTGGTTCGGCAGCGTGATGATCGGGATCGGCTGCGTCATCGAGGCCACCGATGCCGCGACCGAGTGGTCGGGCTCCGGCTCGGGCTCGTCGAACTCGCGGAGCACGACGAGCGAGCGCGGCTGGAGCTCGAGCACGGCTCCCGAGTGCAGTGGATCGAGACCGGTGGAGTGGCCGGCCGTGTCGATGACGACCTCCCAGGTGCGCTCGATCTCCGCGGTCGGGAGCGTCGCCTCGACGATCGACTCCGAGGCGTTGAAGTAGAGGAGGAAGTCCTTGTCGGTGATCGGCTCGCCGCGGTCGTCGCGGCCGCGGATGCCTTCGCCGTTGAGGAACATGCCCATCGACTTCACGAAGGCGGCGTTCCAGTCCTCGCTCGACATCTGCGTGCCGTCGGTCGAGAGCCAGACGATGTCCGGCAGGGCCGAGCCCTCGGCGCGCTCGACGACGCGGCCGTTGAAGAAGCGGCGGCGGCGGAAGGTCGGGTGCTCGGCGCGCAGCTTCGCGACGGCGCGCGTGAACTCGATGAGCGGCTCGTCCGCGTGCTTCCAGTCGAGCCAGGAGATCTCGGAGTCCTGCGCGTAGGTGTTGTTGTTGCCGAACTGCGTGCGGCCGAGCTCGTCGCCGTGGAGGAGCATCGGCACGCCCTGCGAGAGCAGCAGCGTCGCGAGGAAGTTGCGCTGCTGGCGCGCGCGCATCGCGTTGATGTCCGGATCGTCGGTCGGGCCCTCGGCGCCGAGGTTGTACGAGCGGTTGTGGCTCTCGCCGTCGCGGCCGTCCTCGCCGTTGGCCTGGTTGTGCTTCTCGTTGTACGAGACGAGGTCGCGGAGGGTGAAGCCGTCGTGGGCGGTGACGAAGTTGATCGACGCGAAGGGGCGGCGTCCCGAGTGCGCGTAGAGGTCGGCCGATCCGGAGATGCGGCTCGCGAACTCGCCGAGCGTCGACGGCTCGCCGCGCCAGAAGTCGCGGATGCTGTCGCGGTACTTGCCGTTCCACTCGGTCCACTGCGGCGGGAAGTTGCCGACCTGGTAGCCGCCGGGGCCGACGTCCCAGGGCTCGGCGATGAGCTTCACCT
Source organism: Pseudoclavibacter triregionum (assembly GCA_910822395.1). GTDB lineage: Bacteria > Actinomycetota > Actinomycetes > Actinomycetales > Microbacteriaceae > Pseudoclavibacter > Pseudoclavibacter triregionum. Next base: position 187,156 of record OU365335.1, on the reverse strand, counting down.
GCGAGACGATCGGGTCCTGCTGGACGAGGTCGAAGAAGGCCGAGAGACGATCGACGTCGTGGAGCTCGCGGGCGAGCGTCGAGGCGAGGTCGAAGCGGAAGCCGTCGACGTGCATCTCGGTCACCCAGTAGCGCAGCGAGTCCATGATGAGCTGCAGCGAGTGCGGATGGCGCATGTTGAAGCTGTTGCCGGTGCCCGTGTAGTCGGTGTAGTACCGGGCGTCCTGCTCGAGCCGGTAATAGGCGGCGTTGTCGATGCCGCGGAAGCTCAGCGTCGGGCCCATGTGGTTGCCCTCGGCCGTGTGGTTGTAGACGACGTCGAGGATGACCTCGATGCCGTTCGAATGGAGCGCGCGCACCATCGACTTGAACTCCTGCACCTGCTGGCCGACCGTGCCGGTCGAGGAGTAGTCGGAGTGCGGGGCGAAGAAGCCGATCGTGTTGTAGCCCCAGTAGTTGCGGAGGCCCTTCTCGACGAGCGTCGAGTCGTGCACGAACTGGTGGACGGGCATGAGCTCGACCGCCGTGATGCCGAGTCGCTTGAAGTGCTCGATGACGGCGGGGTGCGCGAGGCCGGCGTAGGTGCCGCGCATCTCCTCGGGCACGTCCGGGTGGAGTTTGGTGAGTCCCTTGACGTGCGCCTCGTAGATGAACGTGTCGCCGTAGGGGACCTTCGGGGCGCGGTCGCCGGCCCAGTCGAAGAAGGGGTTGATGACGACGGCCTTCATCATGTGCTTGGCCGAGTCGTCGTCGTTGCGCGAGTCCGGGTCGCCGAAGTTGTAGGAGAAGAGCGACTGGTCCCAGTCGATCTCGCCCGTCGTCGCCTTCGCGTACGGGTCGAGGAGGAGCTTCGCGGGGTTGCAGCGCTGGCCCGTCGAGGGGTCGTAGGTGCCGTGCACGCGGTAGCCGTAGCGCTGGCCGGGCTGCACCTGCGGGAGGTAGGCGTGCCACACGTACGCGTCGTGCTCGAGCAGCTCGACCTGCGTCTCCGTGCCGTCCTCGTCGAAGAGGCAGAGGACCACGCGGTCGGCGGCCTCGCTGTAGATCGCGAAGTTCGTGCCGGAGCCGTCGAAGGTCGCCCCGAGCGGGTAGGGCGTGCCGGGCCAGGTCTGCATTCGTTCTCCTCCGTGTGGACGGTGCTCCGGTTCGGACGCGGCGAGCGACGCGCGTCCGACGTGCCACCGTAGCCGCAGCGGTCGGACGCTCCCTGGAGGCGTCCCGGCGGCGGCCGCGGCCCCGCTCGGGTCAGCCGATGACGGTGCCGCCGACGAGCTCGGCGGCGGCCGCGAGGATCTGCGCGCCGAGCTCGGGGTGGGCCTCGCTTGTGCGCGCGTCGTGCCACCAGCACGGCATCTCGGGCGCCGTCGCCCCCGGCAGGAGGCGCGCGATCTCGGCCGCGTCCTCGACGAGCGCGGGCTCGGCGATCGCGCAAACGAGGCGGCCAGCGGGGTCGAGCACCGCGGCGGCGGCGGTGCCGTCCACGCCCTGGACGCCGAGGGGGACGCCCGCGCCCCGGACGGCGGCGACGAGCTCGCCGATGCGAACCGGCACCGGGCTGAGGATCACCGGGTCACGCCGCATCGTCATCTCCCATGCTCGGTCCGTCCCCATCGCCGGGCGATCCGGCCGGGTCGCCGTCATCGCCGGGCTCGCCCGCCTCCGCCCGGCGGGCCTCGGCGCGGGCGCTCCAGTCCGGCCCGAGGAGGCTCGCCATCGTGTCGTCCCCCATGACCTCGGCCAGCTCGATCGGTCCGAGCGCCTCGAGCACCTCCGTGAGCCGCTCGAGGGCAGCTGGCCGCAGCCCTTCGCCGATCGGCGCGATGAGGCTCTCGCGCCGCGTCGGCCCGGCGAGCATGCCCCCGACCCGATCGGCGATGTCGGCGGGGCCGCCGTCGAGCCTGCGGAGCGCCGGCGCGCCGACGAGCAGGGCGAGCGGGAACGCCGGCGCCTCGAGCGCGGGCGCGGCGAGGAGGTCGCGGCGGGCGACGCGGCCGAGAGCGGTCGCGAAGAGGGGGACGCCGGCCTCGGCGAGCGCGTCGAGCGCGTCCTCTGCCCGGTCGGCGGCGTGCGCATCCGCGTCGGGCCCCAGCGGACCGCATCCAGCGCGGACGGTGAGGATCTCCTCGCTGCCCTGCTTCGTCGGGCGGCACCGGATCGAGGCGGCGACGGAGTCGGCGCCGGCGGCGCCGACGGCGAAGATCCACGGGGTCCGCGCGAGCCGCGCGCGCAGCCATGCGCCGACCTCATCGTCGTCCCAGGCCGCGCCGAGCGGCTCGGTGGGTCCCCAGCGGAGGGCGGCATCCGGGGCGAGCGCCGCGGCGACGCGGGCGGCCGCAAGTCCGAACGGCGCGCGCTCGCGATTGCGGTGCCGGATCGAGCAGCTCACGATGACCTCGATCCCGGGCTCGCCGCCGGGATCGCGCGCATGCTCGAGCGCGCGATCCATGCCCGCCTCGAGGCCGATGACGTCCTCCGGCGTGCGGAGCCTGCGCCCGATGAGGGCGTCGCGGACGCCGTGCGGCCCCTCGACGACCCAGCGCGCCCGGGTGAGGCCCGCCACTTCCCGGTAGGCGGGCGTGAGCACGCTGTCCTCGCCCGTCACGAGGATCGTGGTCTCCTTCTCGCGAACGCCGCGGGCCAGCAGCCGGCGGCGGGCGGGCGAGAGGTAGACGACGGGAGCGTCCGACCGGGTGATTGCCCAGCGCGCTCCGCGCTCGTCGACGAGGTGGCTCGCCCCTGGGTCGACGAGCGCGCCGTCTCCGGGCAGAGCCGGGGGGAGAGCGGGCATCTCGGGGCCGACAGTGCTCATGGCCGGATGTTAGCGAGGCGGCTCGACCGGCCGGAATCCGGTCACCCTGGGGACTTCTCCCCATCGTCGCCGGCCTTCCGCTGCGCTAGCCTCCGCGGCGAGGCGAGGGGAAGCGTATGGCCACAGGTATGATCGGCGCCAATCCGGACGCGCTGCGCGAGGTCGGAAGCGGCTTCTGGTCGTGGGCGGATGCGCTCGACGAGACCCGGAGCACGGTCGCGCGCGAGATCGAGGGCGTCGAGTGGTTCGGTCCGGACGCCCGCTCCTACCGCGACGCCCACCTCGAGGCCATCCGAGCCGACCTGTCCGAGCTCGGCGATCGCCTTCGCGAGTGCCGCACCGTCTGCGACGACCAGGCGGATGACCAGGAGGTCGCGAGCCGCCCCGGAGAACACGAGGGATGCATCGAGTCGACGCTCGGCGGGATCGTCGATTTCTTCAAGGGCGTCTTCGTCGACGGGGTGTGGGGCACGGTCACCTCGATGTGGGAGGGCATCCTCGATATCCCGCGCATGGCGGGGTTCGACGAGAACTGGAACTGGAGCCTCGACAACCTCGCCGAAGCCTGGAAGCCGCTCGGGCCCTTCATCGGCTTCAACCCCGAGGACGGCAGCTGGTTCAACTGGGGCCTCATGGGCGACGCCTGGTGGGGTCAAGCCAAGGACTTTCTCGCCTGGGACATGTGGGGCGAGAATTGGCCGCGGGCGCTCGACAGGTCGTCTGGAACTTCGGCTCCATCCTCCTCGGCGTCGGTGTCGTCAAGCGCGTCGACAACATCCTGGCGGCCGGCCGCCAGGGCCGCGACGGGGACGGCGGCCCAGATGGAGACCGGACCCCCGACCAGACGCCGGGCAGTCGCTACGAGTCCGGCGACCCACTCCGTCCCGGCAACCACCCGCCAGGCCGCCCGACGCTCGGCAGCACCGACGGCGGCCCCGGCGAATGGACGCAGGTCAACCGCCGCGAGGGCCCCTGGCGCGACTACCAGGAGCAGATCACCGGCGCCCAGGGCGACCCCGGCAAGCCCATCGAATACCGCGTCACCGACGCGAACGGGAACCGGGTCGACTATGACGGCCGCGTCGTCCGCGATGGCCAGCCGCCGCAGGAGGTCTACCTCGAGGCGAAGGGCGAGTCCTGGTTCTTCAACGAGAAGAACGCGAGCAAGCCCTCCCTCGACTCCATGCGCCAGAGGGAGCTCGACCGCAACGTTGACCAGATCGACCGACAGCTCGACATGATGCCCGATGGCGCCAAGCTCGAATGGCACGTGGAGAGCCCAGACCATGCGCGGGCTCTCGAGGAGCGGCTCCGCGGCACTGACTACGCGGACGACGTCACCATCGTCCACACGCCCCGGGCCTGAGGTCCGGCCGTCGGCGGCGGCCCGTAGGCTAAACCGGTAGATGGAGGGAGCGGCATGCGCGCGTTGTACGGCACAGTGCAGGTCACCTGGGGTCCCCGCGAGGAGTCTCCCGAGGAACTCGGCGAGCGGCTCCGCTTTCTGCTCGAGGAGCTGGCTCCGTTCAGCGAGTTCGCGCGGGGGCCATGGACCGTCCTCGACGGCGGGCGCAGCGGCGACGTGCCGTCGGAGGAGCCTTCGGCGGACGATGCCGTGCACCGCTCCGACGTGCGGCTCGACTCGCTCGGGGAGATGCTGGCAGGCCGCCCGCGGACGGACGACCGCGGCAGGCCGTGGGAGGGCCGCGGGTGGTCCGCGGCGCTCTATGCCGGCCCCGCATTCGAGCTTCATCTCAGCGTCGGCGGCGGCGCGACGCAGCCCGTGCGACGGGTCGCCTTCAACCGCTGCACGCTGACGGCGAGCGAGGGGTTCCCTGAGGACGCCTTCCGCGGGTTCGCCGAATCGAACCTCATCGCGATGGTCGACGCGTTCGAGCCGCACTACGGCAGTGCGTACTCGGCGGTCCAGCTGGAGGGGGAGCAGACCCTCGGCCTCCGCCCGCGGATCGGTGCGGTGACCTACGTGGCGGACGACTTCGCGAGGGTTCCCGCTGAGCTCGAGGGCGCCACGCGAGCGCGGCACCACGAGGGCACGCTCCTCCGTCTCGACCCGAAGCCCGGGGAGTCGCTCTGGACGGATACGGCTCCCGTCGAGCGCGTGGTCCGCCAGCTGGACGCCCTCGGCTGGGAGCCCTCGCTGAGGGATCTCAGCCCGCGCGCGTAGCGCCTCTGCCGGTGAGCTCGCTGGCATCACGCGCGAGAGGGATCTCAGCCCGCGCGCGTATCGTTCCCGCGGGAGCCCGCGCGCGGAGCGCCTCCGCGGGTCGCGGCGCTCTCAGGCAGAGCGAACCTCGCCTCCCTACGCTGGCGGCATGACGCAGCGAGAGCTTTTCCAGGACGTGTCCGAGACCGCCAAGAAGTTCGGCATCCACCTCGCCTACGGCGAGAAGGTCGAGCTCGACGGCACCACCCTCATCCCCGTCGCGATCGCCGGTTTCGGCGGCGGCGCGGGCGCCGGCGAGGGCCAGAAGCCCGGCGCGGCGAAGTCGCTCGCCGATGCGGCCGCCGACGGCCACGCCCCGGGCAAGGACGTCCAGGGCTCGGGCCAGGGCGCCGGCTTCGGCGGCTCCGCCTTCCCTGTCGGCGCCTACATCTCCGACGAGTTCGGCACGCGCTTCCAGCCGAACATCATCGCCCTCCTCCTCGCCTCGGCGCCGGTCGCCCTCATCGCGAGCTGGGGCCTGCCGCGCCTCATCAAGGCCATCAAGCGCTAGCCCTCCGCCGCGCAGGCGGCGGCAGACATCGAACGCGCCGGATGGCGTGCCCCGGATCGGACGGCACGCCATCCGGCTCGCTCGCGCACGCGGACCGCGTGGGGCTATGATCCCTCCCTGAACACGGGAGTCCGGCACCTCCGGGCTGAGAGGAAGGCAGCGGCCTTCGACCGTCGAACCTGATCCGGATCATGCCGGCGCAGGGAGTGACCTCTTCGGACGCGCGCGCCGCGCGGCGTCCACCCGTGCGCTTTCACGAACGAAAGGGCACGCTCTATGAGCACCACGAACCTCCGCGGCGACGGGGACCTCCGCACCGACCGCGCCGCCGCCGGCGACGACGTCCGCACCCTGAGCTGGCGCGTCGTCGACATCATCGTCGCCGCCGTCCTCGGCGTCGCGACGGGCCTCATCTTCGTCGTCTGGAACTCGATCGGCTACGCCTGGTACGAGGTCGCGAACGCCGGCACGCCCGGCTTCGGCGGCATCGCCGTCGGCATCTGGCTCCTCGGCGGCGTCCTCGGCGGCCTCATCATCCGCAAGCCCGGCGCCGCCCTCTTCGTCGAGGTGCTCGCCGCGACCGTTTCGATGCTCCTCGGCTCGCAGTGGGCGATCGAGACGATCTACTCGGGCATCGCGCAGGGCCTCGGCGCCGAGCTCGTCTTCGCGATCTTCCTCTACCGCCGCTTCGGCCTCCTCGTCGCGATGCTCGCCGGCATCGGCTCGGCGCTCGGCGCCTTCGTGCTCGAGCTCTTCCTCTCGGGCAACCTCGAGAAGGGCGCCGAGTACAACATGATCTACCTCGGCTCGATGGCGCTGTCCGGCGCGATCCTCGCGGGCCTCGTCGGATGGCTGCTCATGCGCGGCCTCGCCGCCACGGGCGCCCTCGACCGCCTCGCCTCGGGCCGCTCGGCCAAGCGCGTCTAGCCCGTGGGCTCCTCCGTCGCGGCGCGCGGGTGGGGATGGCGCCACGCCTCCCGCCTGCGTGCCGCGGTGTCGGGCCTCGACCTCGACATCGAGCCCGGCGAGCGCGTCCTCCTGCTCGGGCCCTCGGGCGCCGGCAAGTCGACGCTGCTCGCCGGGCTCGCGGGCGTGCTCGGCGGCGCCGAGGAGGGCGACGAGACGGGCGAGCTCCGCATCGACGGGGAACGGCCCGCGCCGGGCACCGGCCGTGCGGGACTCGTGCTCCAGGACCCGCAGTCGAACACGATCATGGGCCGGCTCGGCGACGACGTCGCCTTCGGATGCGAGAACCTCCGCGTGCCGCGCGAGGAGATCTGGCACCGCGTCGCGGAGTCGCTCGAGGCGGTCGGGCTCGACCACCTCGAGCTCGACCGCTCGACGAACGCGCTCTCCGGCGGCGAGCGGCAGCGGCTCGCGCTCGCGGGCGTGCTCGCCATGCGGCCGGGCCTCATCCTCCTCGACGAGCCGACGGCGAACCTCGACCCCGAGGGCGTCGTCGAGGTGCGCGACGCCGTCGCGCGCGCCTGCGAGCGCACGGGCGCGACCCTCGTCGTCGTCGAGCACCGGGTCGAGACGTGGCTGCCGGTCGTCGACCGGCTCGTCGTGCTCGAGCCGGGCGGCGGCGTGCGCGCGGACGGCCCGCCCGCCGAGGTCATCGCCTCCGAGGGCGCGCGGCTCGCGGAGGAGGGGGTGTGGGTGCCGGGCATCCCGCTCGACCTCTCGCTGCCGGAACGGCCCGGCGGCGTGGGCGCCGAGCCGCTCATCTCGGCGCGCCGTCTCGCGATCGGCCGCGGCGGGCGCGCGCTCCACTCGGGCCTCGAGCTCGAGCTGCCCGAGGCGAGCTCGACCGTCGTGACGGGGCCCAACGGCGCCGGCAAGTCGACCCTCGCGCTCACGCTCGCGGGGCTCCTCGCGCCCGTCGACGGCGAGGTCTCGGCGTGCGCCGACCTCTCGCCGCGACGCGGGAGGCATCCGCATCGCTGGCGCTCGAAGGAGCTGCTCACCCGCATCGGCACGGTCTTCCAGCAGCCCGAGCACCAGTTCGTCGCCTCGAGCGTGCGGCAGGAGCTCGCGGTCGGCCCGCACGCCGCGGGCCGCGAGCGCGCGGAGATCGACGCGGTCGTGGATCGCCTCCTCGAGACGCTCCGCCTCGCGAAGCTCGCCGAGGCGAACCCCTTCACGCTCTCCGGCGGCGAGCAGCGTCGCCTCTCCGTCGCCACCTGCCTCGCGACCTCGCCGCGGGTGCTCGTGCTCGACGAGCCCACCTTCGGACAGGACCGCCGCACCTGGATCGAGCTCGTCCGGCTCATGGCCGAGCTCGCGGCCGAGGGCGCGTCGCTCGTCTCGGTGACCCACGACGAGGCGCTCATCGCCGCGCTCGGCGACCGGCGGATCGCGCTGCCGGCGCACGGCGTCGCGCGCTCGGGGGAGGAGCGGGCATGACCGCCGAGGCTCCCGCGGCTCTCGCGGCGCCCCCGCGCCTGCTCGAGCGGCTCAACCCCGTCACGCCCTTCGGCGCAGCCGTGCTCTACTCGACGCCCATGCTCACGACGATCGACGTCGCGAGCGCGCTCGTGGGGCTCGCGGCGACGGCCCTCCTCATCGTGCTCGCGCGCATCCCGCTGCGCTCGGTCGTCGCGCGCTCGTGGCCGCTCTTCATCGCGGCGCCCGTCTCCGCGCTGAGCATGCTCCTCTACGCGAAGCCCGGCGGCCGCAGCTACGGCTCCTTCTGGCTCGCCGAGATCACCGACAACTCGATCGCCCTCGCGATCGCCATAGGCCTGCGCGTGCTCGCGATCGGCATGCCGACGCTCATCATCCTCGGCGGCATCGACCCGACCCGGCTCGCGGACGGCCTCGCCCAGGTCGTCCGCCTGCCCGCCCGCTTCGTGCTCGGCGCGCTCGCCGGCGTGCGGCTCTTCACGGTGTTCCAGGACGACTGGACGGCGCTCGAGCAGGCCCGGCGCGCCCGCGGCCTCGGCGACGGCGGGCGGCTGCGGCGGCTCGGCTCGATGTCGTTCGCGCTGCTCGTGCTTGCGCTGCGCCGCGGCGGCGACCTCGCGACGGCGATGGAGGCGCGCGGCTTCGGCGGCGGCCCGCGGACCTGGGCCCGCCCCTCCCGGATGGTCGGGCGCGACTGGGCGTTCATGGCGATCGCGCTCGCGGTCGGCCTGCTCGCGGTCGGGATCGCCGTGTGGACGGGGTTGTTCCGGCTCGTGGGCGGGGGCTCGGCGTGAGCGGGGAGCGGCGCGGCCCGGGCGTCCTCCTGCTCGACGGGCGATCCGGCGCGGGCAAGTCGACGCTCGGCGGGCTGGTCGCCGATCGGCTCGGCGGCGCGCGGCTGCGGATGGACGACCTGTATCCCGGATGGCATGGCCTGCGCCGCGGCGCCGAGCTCGCCGTCGCGCAGGTGCTCGAACCGCTCGCCCGCGGCGAGGCGGCCCGCTGGCGGCGCTGGGACTGGGAGGCCTCCCGCTACGCCGAGGAGCACGCGCTCGAGCCGAGCGGATGGCTCGTGCTCGAGGGCTGCGGCGCGGTGACCCGCGCGAGCGCGCCGTACGGCGATCTCCTGTGCTGGCTCGAGCTCGACGAGGCGCGCCGCCTCGCGCGCGCCCGCGAGCGCGACGGCGACGACTCGTGGTGGGGGCTCTGGCGCGAGCAGGAGGACGCGCTCCTCGCGGAGGAGCGCTCTCCCGAGCTCGTCGCGGAGAAGGCCGGCCTGCTGCTCGACGGCCGGCTCCCCGCCCAGGAGCTCGCGGACGCGGTGCTCGCGCGGCTCGGGGCCGGCTGACCCGCACTGCAGATGGCTCAGGAGGGACCGGATGGAGCGTCTCGAAGCCTTCGGGGGACGGGGTGCCTGGTCGGAGCAGCGGCGGCGCGACGGCGCTTCGCGCCTCCTCGACGACCTGGGCGGCTAGGGCGTGTCTCCCTTATGTGCGCAGCCAGGTGATGATCGTGAAGATCACGTCAGCGGCGCGGTAGGTGATGGCGAGCTTGTCGTAGCGGGTGGCGAGTCCACGCCACTGTTTGGCCTTGTTGAAGGACCTCTCGACGACGTTGCGGTCCTTGTAGGCCTCGGCGTCGAAGGCGTGTGGTCGGCCTCCAGCGCTGCCCCGCCGCTTGCGTGCGGCGATGTGGTCGCTCTTGGCTGGGATGACCGCGGTGATGCGGCGACGGCGTAACTCGGCCCGGATGACGCCGGTGGAGTAGGCGCGGTCGGCGATCACGGCGTCGGGCCGGGTGCGTGCCCGGCCGCGACCCACCCGCGGAACGCTGATATCGGCCAGGACATCGGCGAGCATCGCACCGTCGTTGCGTTGCCCTCCGGTGACCACGATCGCCAACGGCCGGCCCTTGCCGTCCACCGCGTGATGGATCTTCGTGGTCAACCCACCGCGCGAGCGTCCGACGCCGTGACCTGCGGGTTCAACCTCATCCAACGGGGAATTCTTGTAATTCGAGCAAGCCCCCTGTGTCCTGCTCGGGACGCTTGGTGTTCGTAGCGTGCTGGTGGGCGCGCGCGATCGTGGCGTCGACCGACACCGTCCACTCGATCTTCCCCTCGGCGTCCGCTTCAGCCAGGATCTGCGTCAGGACCCGGTCCCAGGTGCCGTCCTCGGCATAGCGGCGGTGGCGCTTCCACACGGTCTGCCAGGGCCCGTACTCCTCCCGAGGCAGATCACGCCACGGGATCCCGGTCCGGTACCGGTAGGCGATACCCTCCACCACCTTGCGATGCTCCCCGAAGGGATGACCCCTACGGCCCTCATTCGAGGGCAGCAGCGGCTCGATCCGCGCCCACTCCTCATCACTGAACACCCGGAACCGCGAACGCACCTTGGCCATGGCCTCACACTGCCGCGCCCCTCACCCGCCATAAGGGAGACACGCCCTAGCCCCAGCCGAGCTCGTGGACGCGTTCCTCGTCGATGCCGTAGAAGTGCGCGATCTCGTGCACGAGCGTCGCGTGCACTTCGTCGCGCAGCCCCTCCTCATCGTCGCAGATGACGAGATGGGGCTCGCGGTACACGATGATCCGGTCGGGCAGCTCGCCGAAGCCGTACTGGCCGCGCTCGGTGAGCGCGATGCCCTCGTAGAGGCCGAGCAGGTCAAGCGAGTCGTCCTCGGGCCGGTCCTCGACGACGAAGGCGAGGTTCTCGAGGCCCTCGAACATCTCGTCGGGCAGGGCGTCGAGCTCCTCGACGACGAGGCGCTCGAAATCGGCTCGGCTCATGTCCACGGCGACCTCCTCGGCTCGTGCATCCCAGCGCGCCGCCCGGTCGTCGCGCCGGCGGTCAGCGTCCGCTCGTCATGATGCCACCTCGGGGATCGCCGCCGGGCGCAGCCGCGGCCCGGGGCCGGCGCCCGCGATCCACGCCGCGGCGAGGACGACGGCGAGGGAGCCCGCCCACTGCCAGCCGGCCGGGGACTCGCCCGCGATCGTCGCGCCGATGAGGAGCGCGCCGATCGGCTGGATGAGCAGGATGACCGCCGAGGCGCCCGCGTCGAGGCGGCGCCCGCCGAGGCCGAAGAGCACCCACGGCAGCACCTGGCCGCAGATGGCGAGCGCGATGAGCCACGGCCACTGCGCGGCGTCGAGGTCGAGCCGGAGCGTGCCGGTGGGGACGCCCCAGGCGAGGGCCATGGCGGCGGAGACCGTCGTCGCGATGAGCACGGGCGTCACCGCGTGCTTCGGCGCGCTGCGCGCGGCACGGCGGGTGCCGTAGAGGAAGACGCCGTACGCGGCGCCCGCGGTGATGGCGAGGGCCGATCCGAGGAAGGGCGCGGCGGCGGCGGGGTCGGAGCCGAGCGCGCCGCCCGCGAGCGCGAGCCCGGCGAGCGCGACGGGCAGCCCGATGAGGTAGCGCGCGCTCGGCCGGGCGCCGTCGAGGGCCCACGCGAGGGCCGGGAAGGCGAGCGCCTGCGCGCCGACGAGGATCGTCGCGATGCCGGAGCCGAGCAGGCCGATGCTCTCCGACCACATGAGGTAGTCGAGCCCGAGGAAGAGACCCGCGAGCGCCGAGATGAGCGCCTCGTGCTTGGGCAGCAGCCCGTGGCGGCGCAGCTCGGGGAGGGCGAGGAGGAGCAGGAACGGGATGGCGAGCGCGCAGCGCACGAAGGTCGCCGTCGTCGCGCCGGCGTCCGAGGCCTTGATGAAGGAGGCGGAGGCCGTGACGAGCGTCGCGCCAGCGGCCGTCGCGAGCACGCCCGCGAGGCGCGTGCCGGAGTCCGCGGTCTCGCGGCCGCGCGCGGCGGGCCGAGCCGCGTCGGCAGGGGCCTCGGCGGCCGTCGCGGGGCCGAGCTGGGGGAGGGGGATCGCCCCGGTCATCGTGGTCATGGCTCCATCGTGGCCGGGTTGATTGCACAGCACTACTTCGCAGACATGCGCGGCTCCGTGTAGCGTCGCTGCATGATCTCCTGGGAGCGACTCCGCGTCCTCGCGGCCGTCGCCGCAGAGGGCTCCGTCCACGGCGCGGCCGCGATCCTCCACCTCACGCCCTCCGCCGTCTCGCAGCACCTGCGCCGCCTCGAGCGCGAGGCCGGGCGCCGGATCGTCGAGCCGGACGGCCGCGGCATCCGCCTCACCGCCGACGGCCGCGCCCTTGCCGCGGTGGCCGGCGAGATGGCGCGCGCCGCCGAGCGCGCGCCGGGCCTGCTCGATCCGCCCGAGGGCGCGCTCGCGGGGCCAGTGCGGCTCGGCTCGCTCGCGAGCGCCGTGCGCGACTTCCTGCCCGACGCGCTCGAGCGCCTCGCCGACGAGCATCCGGACGCCCTGCCCGAGCTCGTCGACGGCGAGACCGACGAGCTCCTCGAACGGGTCCGCCGCGCGGAGCTCGACCTCGCGATCGTCGAGAGCTGGAGCTCGGCGCCGGTGGTCCTCCCGGCGGGCGTCGTCGCCTCGACGCTCCTCGAGGAGGAGCTCCTCCTCGCCATCGCGCCGGGGCTCGAGCCGTCCGTGCTGCCATCGGGCGGGAGCGAGCCCGCGCCCGCGGAGGGGTTCCGGATCGTCGAGCTCGGCGAGGCCCCGTGGACGGCCTGCCCCGCGGCCTCCGACGCCGGCGAGGGCCTCGTCGCCTTCGGCCGCGACCACGGCCGGGAGCCGCCGATCCGCTTCCGTCTCGCCGACTACACGGCCCAGCTGGCGCTCGTGGCGCGGGGCCTCGCGATCACGCTCGTGCCCGAGATGGCGGCCGTCGCGCATCCGGCCATCCGCTACCACCGGGTCGAGGAGCGGCCGACGCGGCGCATCCTCGCGCTCACGCGGCCCGGCGACGGGCGCGGGGCGGCGCTGGGGCAGCTGCTCGCGGCCGTCCTCGCGGAGCGCGCCCCGGGAGCGCCGAAGGCCCCGAGGTGAACCTCGGGGCCTTCGATGGGGTGCCTGAGTAGTACGTTTGGCAACTCTGCCCCCAAGACGAAAACCCTGGTCAACCGCCTAGACCGTGGGGTCTACGAGGTCTCTCGACGTCCCCAGAATAGCGCTCCGAAGGACGATCGTGGCCCTGTCGTGAGGACTGTCGAGACGGCTCAAACTTTTCTCACCGCCTCCGAGGTGGACGCGCTCGTCGGCGACTACCTGGCCGGGATGAGCGTCCAGGCGCTCGCCGAGAGGTACGGCATCCACCGCGCCACGGTGTTCTCTCACGTTCGCCGTCGCAACGTGCCGAGCCGCCGTCCAGGGTTGGGGATCGACGAGAAGGCAGAGGCGGTACGGCTGGCCCGCGCGGGTGTCTCGATGCGCGCGATCGGGCGCCGGATGGGCGTGGACCGCAAGGCTGTGCGGGTAGCCCTCGTCGAGGCGGGACTCATCGTGGACGACGCGAGCGATGAATCGTAACCGCGGTTCCGAGTAGCGGATCCGGCAGTAGCGTTCGGCGCACTCCTCGGTAACGAGCGCCGAGAGGAACCGATGATGATGCGATGCTACCGTTGGCGGAGGGAGGCTGGGATGCAGTTCACGCGCCGTGCAGCACGGAGTCGGCGGTCGTTGGCTGCGTGCGTTCTGGTCGCTGGCGTCGCCGGTTTCGTCATCATCGGCCTTCTCGGTATGCACTTCATCGCCACGAATCTTGTGGTTAGACATGATGACTTGGCGTCCCACCCTGCGTCGATCGCGTCCGCTTCAAGCATCGCTCTCGACCCGGACGTGACTGCTGACACGAGCATGGATGATCCGATGCTCTGTGGTGGCGTGTGTGTCACCGGGGTGGGTTCCGCCTATTCGATGATGCTCACGTGTGTGCTCGCACTGATGGCGGGCTTCTTGTTCCTCGTGCCGCCACTGGCCGGGGCGCGAGCTGATGCCGATCCGACGGCCCTCGTTTCCTCGCTGCGTCTCTTGGTGACGCGTGCGCGGCCACGGTGTCTTTCTCTGACTGAGCTTTCGATCAGTCGCACCTGAGCCGGGCTGCCCAACGTGTTGAACCCGGGGCTGCCGTCTGCGGCTCTGGCCTCTTGTCGCGTCGTCACGCGACCTTCGATCCCCGCGAGTCATCGCAACCAGAGTGGTGGCTTTGCTGCATCGCGCTTAGAGCCCGTTCGAGCGCCTATTGGAGTTATTCATGAATCGAATTGTCTCATTGACCCTCGCGGCCGCGACGGTCTTCCTTCTTGCCGGATGCGCGCCAGGCGCGGTCTCCGATGCCACTCCGCCCACCATCGAGCACGTGCACGGGATCGCCGCGGATCCGCGGGGCTCACCGGCAGCACCGACTTTCATGTTCTGACCGCCGGCGCTGACGGGACGCTCTACGGCATCCCCTCTGGCAGCGACAGTCTCCTGATCAGCACCACGGATGGGGAGGAATGGGAGAACAAGGCCACGATCGCCGCGGCCGATCTCCTCGCTACGGACGCCGGGCTTTACGCCGCGACCGAGAACGGGCTCATGCTCAGCACCGACCAGGGAACAACATTCGCTGCCGTTGCGGGTGCACCCGCGCTCTATACGCTCGCCGCCCGTGGCGATGGCACCCTTGTCGGGGTTGGCACGGATGGTGTCCTGTGGTCCCAGAACGCCGCTGGAACGTGGGGCCGTGGTGCGTCGACCACGGGCACGGTGCAGGCGTTCAACATCCTGACCGACGACCGCGTCGTGCTCGTCGATGATCGTGGGATCGTCGAGATCACGGCCACGGACACGAAGGTGCTGAGCCCGGCCAGATAGCGTCGACACGTCGTATCACCGCCGTCCGCGGCAGCTTTTGCGCTGCCGCGGACGCGCAGGACAGCGGTCCCGATTATGAACACGTCAGTCATCACTGTATAGTTCAGTGCATGCTGACTATTGCTTCGCGCCTCGACGTCATGAACCGGCTCGGCCGGGCCATGGCCGACCCGACGCGCTCTCGCATTCTGATGACCCTCCTCGCTGGCCCGAGCTACCCCGCCGTGCTGTCGCGCGAGCTGGAGTTGACCCGCTCGAACGTGTCGAACCACCTGACCTGCCTGCGCGACTGCGGGATCGTCGTCGCTGAGCCGGAGGGCCGGCAGACGCGCTATGAGATCGCGGACCCGCACTTGGCGGCGGCGCTGACCGCGCTGGTGGACGTGACGCTGGCCGTCGACGAGCACGCGCCGTGCGTGGACTCGTCATGCACGGTGCCGGGCTGCTGCGGGACGGGAGCGGGCGAGTGAGCGCGGCGTGCGGCTGCGAGCACGAGCCGGTCTCGACCGTCGACGAGGAGTCCGAGGAGGCGGAGCGGCCCTGGTGGCGGGATCGCGGGATCATGGTCCCGGTCTTCTCCGGGGTCGCTTTCCTCACCGGTCTGGTGCTGGAGTGGTCCGGGCTGGAGGTCCCGGCGCTGGTGCTGTTCTGGATCGGTCTGCTCCTGGGTGCATCGACGTTCACGCCCGGTGCGATCCGGAAGCTGTTCAAGGGCAAGCTCGGCATCGGGCTGCTGATGACGATCAGCGCCGTCGGTGCGGTCATCCTCGGCTACGTGGAGGAGGCCGCCGCGTTGGCGTTCCTGTACTCGATCGCCGAGGCTCTGGAAGACAAGGCCATGGATCGTGCCCGCGGCGGGCTGCGGGCGCTGCTCAAGCTCGTTCCCGAGACCGCGACCATCCGCCGCGCCGGGGCCTCGGTCGAGGTCCCGGCGAAGGACCTCACTATCGGTCAGCTCATGTTGGTGCGGCCCGGTGAACGGATCGCGACCGACGGCATCGTCCGCGCGGGACGCTCCAGCTTGGACACTTCTGCGATCACGGGCGAATCGATCCCGGTCGAGGTCGGGCCGGGAGATGCGGTCTCGGCCGGGGCGATCAACACCGCCGGTGCGTTGGAGGTCGAGACGACTGCGGCGGGCACCGACAACTCGCTTACCACGATCGTCGACCTCGTGGAGAAGGCGCAGGCGGAGAAGGGCGACCGGGCCCGCCTCGCCGACCGCATCGCCCGCCCGCTCGTGCCTGGTGTGCTGATCCTCGCCGTCCTCGTCGCGATCATCGGCTCGCTGTTCGGTGACCCGGAGCTGTGGATCACCCGCGCCCTGGTGGTGCTGGTGGCGGCGTCGCCGTGCGCGCTGGCGATCTCGGTGCCGTTGACCGTGGTCGCCGCGATCGGGTCGGCGAGCAAGTTCGGTGTGATCATCAAGTCTGGTGCCGTGTTCGAACGGTTCGGCGTGATCCGCCACGTCGCCGTCGACAAGACCGGCACCCTGACCCGCAACGAGCCCGCCGTCACAGCCGTGCTCACCGCCGATGGCATCTCGCAGACGCAGGCGCTGGCGTGGGCCGCGTCGCTGGAGCAGCACAGCACACACCCCCTCGCCGCGGCGATCACCGCCGCCGCGCCCGACGCTCCTGCAGCGCAGGGCGTGACCGAGCAGGCCGGGCACGGCATCGAAGGCGAACTCGATGGGGCCCGGATCACCGTGGGCAGTCCCCGCTGGCTCGACGCCGGGACCCTCGGCGACCGGGTCGCGGGCCTGGAGGAACAGGGCATGACGGTCGTCATCGTGCACCGGGACGGCACGCCGGTCGCCGCGATTGGCGTCCGCGACGAGCTGCGCCCCGAGGTCCCCGAAGTGGTCCGCACCCTCGCCGCACAGGGTGTTGGGGTCACCATGCTCACCGGCGACAACGCCCGCACCGCTCGCGCCCTCGCAGCCCAGGCTGGGATCGAGGACGTGCGTGCCGAGCTGCGCCCGGAGGACAAGGCCGCCGCGATCAGCGAACTCGGCAAGAAGAACAGCTCGGTGGCGATGATCGGTGACGGCATCAACGACGCCCCCGCCCTTGCGGCCGCGGACATCGGCATCGCGATGGGCGCGACCGGGTCGGATGCCGCGATCGAGTCCGCCGACGTCGCCTTCACCGGCCACGACCTACGCCTGCTCCCGCGAGCGTTCGACCACGCCCGTCGCGGACGCCACATCATCAACCAGAACATCGCCCTGTCGCTGCTGATCATCACCGCGCTTCTCCCGCTCGCCCTCTTCGGCGTCCTGGGACTTGCCGCGGTGGTGCTCGTGCACGAGATCGCCGAGGTCATCGTGATCCTCAACGGCCTGCGGGCCGCCCGGACCCGCACGAGCGGCGCGTGACCATGCAGGAGGCCGTCGCCGTGATCGACGACGAGAATGCGGGCGTGCGGCCGCAGCCAAGGAGAGCCCTCGGCGTCGCCCTGGTTGTGGCCGTGTTCGCTGTCGCGCTCGACCAGGGTTCGAAGGCCCTCGCAGTGGCACAGCTGACACTGGGCGAACGGGTCCCGCTTGTCGGCGACTTGTTCGGCCTGTCCCTGGTCTACAACCCCGGAGCCGCGTTCTCTCTCGGCTCTGGGGCCACGTGGATCTTCACGATCGTCGGGCTCCTTGCCGCCGTGACCGTGGTCGTGTTCGCCGTGCGGCTGCGCGGTGCCCGGTGGGGCGTCGCGCTGGGGCTGGTCCTCGGCGTCGCGGTCGGTAACCTCGTCGACCGGCTCGTGAACCCTCCTTCCTGGGGGCAAGGCCACGTCACGGACTTCCTCGCCTACGGGAACCTCTTCGTCGGGAACGTCGCCGACGTCTTCGTCGTGGCCGGCGTCGGTCTGCTCTGCCTGAACCTCCTCACACCGAACCCTCGCACGACAGCTGGCAGTGAACGAACGGAAAAAGTCTCATGAAGGTGGAACTGCTGCATATCGTCGACTGCCCGAACGCGGTCGTCGCAGAGGTACACGCGCGCACGGCGCTCGATGCGGTAGGACTCACCGACGTGTCCGTCGAGCTGGTGATGGTCCGGACTGAGGCCGATGCGGCGAGCTCACGGTTCGGGGGGTCTCCCACGATCCTTGTCGACGGCATCGACCTGTTCCCGACGACGCCAGTTCGCTCATTGGCGTGCCGGGTCTATGCGACGGATGGCGGGTACGCCGGAGCACCGACAGCATCACAGATCGAAGCGGCGTTGCGCTTGGTGTGATGGCCTGGTGTCAAAGGTAGGGATGGTCATGCCGGCGCGCTCGATGACGGCCGCGGCGTAGGCGTTGTTGTTCGCGCCGATGGCATTGGAGCAGGCGATCGCCGAGGAGATGTCCAGGCCCGTCAACCGGCTGAGAACAACGGGCGGGACTTCTTGCGCGAGTGCGATCAAAGCGCTGGTGCGCGCCCAGCCGTGGCGGGATGCCGACCAGCGCGGAGCCGGGCGTTGGAGCGTGTCGGGGGCCATGTGATGGCCCGCCCGGGCTCCGGGATAAACCCATTCCTGTTCGATGCTCTCCAC
Organism: Pseudoclavibacter triregionum; assembly: GCA_910822395.1. Taxonomy (GTDB): domain Bacteria; phylum Actinomycetota; class Actinomycetes; order Actinomycetales; family Microbacteriaceae; genus Pseudoclavibacter; species Pseudoclavibacter triregionum. The sequence continues at coordinate 168,950 of OU365335.1, read as the reverse complement.
GAACATCCGAGGTGCGGTGCGATTGCTGGCCGCTCCAACAGCGGCCTGGGCGAGCTCGGCGGGGAGTACGAGAGGTTCCTCCCCAAGGCGGACGATCACCTCCTGATCGGTGACGGTGGGACGTCCTCGGCGCGCAGCTGGACGATCTTCGCCGCGCGGATGCCGAACATGAGCATCAGCCCCGCGGCGAACTTCGCGTGCGGATCGATTGAGGCATCGGAGGTGACGTCCGCGAACAGCCGCCAGCGTTCGTCGTCACTCAGAGCTTGCGGATTCAGCGTTCCTGATGGCGGGCGTGGGGCTGCGAGCTGTCGAGACATCCCGTCTCGTCCCGTCCATTTGCCGGCGGTGGTGCAGGGGGGAACGGACGAGCGCTTGCCGGTGAGCCATTCGTCGACGTCTGGCTGGATCACGGATGAGAGAGTCTCGCGTTGCTGACGTCAGCCTCGTCGTTTGCGAAGTTCCGCCCGGTGCCGTTCCAACCCGACATCAGCCATCGCCCGCGCCGGGCTGATCGCTGCGCTGTCCTCCGCGACGGTCATCGTGGAGGCGGACGCGCAGTCAGGTTCATTTCTGGTTACCCAGCGAGCCGCCGAACTCGACCGACGTGTCGGAGCCGTTCCCGGTCCGGTCCCACGAGCGCCGCGAGTGTGGGCCCGCATCGTTTGCGTCGCGATGGCATTGCATCCCTGGCGGCGGACACCTCGGACCTTGCCAGTTTGGTGGAACGAGACCAGACTCCGCGAGTCCCGCTCGACAGGGTGCCCGTCCGCCCGCCTGCGCCTGCTCCGACGCGCACGCTCTAGCGCGCCGGCCGGCGGTGGACGCCGGAACCTGAACTCAGCGAGAGCTTCGAGTGAGTTCGTGGAGCGGCACGGTCTCGAAGACTTCCCGCAATTGCTGCCGCTGCGCTCGGTGCTCACGGGCGCGAGCCTTCACGAGGAGAACGACGCTCACCGGGCCGATGGCCACCATCTTGAGAGCGTTCCAGATACAGACCAGCACGACGAGGTGAAGCCATCCTGGGCCGCCGTTCACAATGAGGCTGGTGGGGCACCAAAAGGCGATGGCCAGGTGTGGGCCGGCGAGCAGCATGGCTGGCATGCCCCACTTCAGTTCCTTCCTGGTGCGGATCAGGTCGAGCACGATGTTGCTCGGCATGTAGCGACGCAGGAAGTAGCGAACTTCGGCGCTGGCTGTCCACAGTAGGCGGATCATGATGGGCAGCTTCCACGACTTCCAGGAGGTACGCGGTGGCCTCGTTGCTTGTCAGAGCGCGAAGGCTCTCGTGGTGGGCTTCGCGCAGGATCGAGCGGCAAAGTGCGATTGCCTTTGAGCGGGCGGGCAGCGGATCATGACGCTCCGGTTCGGGGCCGAAGAGCTGATCACGCGCTTGTGGACACCAGTCATGCCTGTCCACGGCGCACGCTTCCGTGTTGTGCTCTTGAGATCGTCACCCGCGACGCGAATCTCACCGATGAGTCTGAGTGTTGGGACCTCGCATCGTCAGAACGGTGGTTCATTAGCGCTCCAGGAGGAGGATGCGGGCGGTGACGCATCGGGAACCTGAGCCGCTTCATCGATTGCTTCAAGGAGTTCAGTCCCCGACGATGCTGCTTCGTCCAAGGTGAAGCGCCCCGGGTTTCGTGGAGGCTCGGTTATCTGGAACCGGCTCCGACGGGAACCTGTTCTCCAACGTAGCTGACGGGTTCGTGGGATGCGCAGTGGGTGGCTTCGAGCTCGGCGGGCGGGATGTGTCCGATCTCGCCGTGCAGGCGCCGGTGGTTGTACCAGTCGACGTATTCGGCGACCGCGATCTCGAGGTCACGGATCGACGCCCACCCGCCCTTGGGGCGCATCATCGGGTTGCGGATGCACTCGGCCTTGAACAGCGAGTTCAGCGCCTCGGCCATCGCGTTGTCGTAGCTGTCGCCGACCGTTCCGACGGACGCGACGGCGTCGGCTTCAGCGAGGCGCTCGGTGTAGCGAATCGCTCGATACTGCACTCCGGCATCGCTGTGATGGATCAGCCCCGTGATGTCCTGCCCTGCTCTGCGGCGCTCCCAGAGGCCCATGTCGAGCGCGTCGAGGGCGAGATCGGTGCGCAGCGAGGTGGACACCTGCCAGCCGACGACACGACGGCTGAACACGTCGAGGACGAACGCGGCGTAGGTCCACCCGGCGTGGGTGCGGATGTAGGTCAGGTCCGCAACCCAGAGCTGGTTCGGTGCCGTCGCGGTGAACGCGCGGTTGACGAGGTCGGCGGGCCGGGCGGTCTCCGCGCCGTTCCCGAAGGTGGTCTTGCGGGTCTTGTCGCGCCGGATGCCCTGGATGCCCGCGGCGCGCATCAGCCGCTCGACGGTGCAGCGGGCGACCTCGACGCCCTCCCTGTTCAGGGCCGCGTGGATCTTCCGGGCGCCGTAGACACCGAGGTTCGCCTTGTGGACCACCCGGATGTCCTCGGTCAGTTCCGCGTCCCTGACCGCCCGCGCGGACGGCGGACGCGCCTTGGCGGCGTAGTAGGTGCTCGGGGCGATCTGGACGTCGGCGTCACGCAGCACCTGGCAGATCGGCTCGACCCCGAACCGGTCGCGGTGCTCGTCGATGTACTCGATGAGCACCGCAGTAGGCACCTCGGCTACTTCAGCTTGCGGTCGAGCTCCGCCGCGGCGAAAAACGCCGACGCGGTCTTCAAGATCTCATTCGCTCGCCGCAGCTCCCGCACCTCGGCCTCAAGCGCCTTGATCCGCTGCGCCTCCGCGGTCGTCACCCCGGGCGCCTGCCCGGCATCGATCTCGGCCTGTTTCACCCACCCGCGTAGCGTCTCCGGGTTGATCCCGAGCTGCTCGCCGATGCGCTGAAGCGCACCGGTCTTCCGCGCCGGGTCCTGTCGTGCCTCGACCGCGAGCCGCGTCGCGCGCTCACGCAACTCGTCCGGGTACTTCTTCGGTGCTGCCATGACTCTCATCCTCCGTGAGTTGAGAGCCTCCACCGAACCCGGGGCGCTTCAGCTCCGGTGGAGGAAGTAGCACACCGCCACCGCCGAAGACCCCGGCACCGGCACCCGCCGCGGGTGGTGGAGGTGCCGCCGCAGGCGGGGGCGGCGCGGCCGCGGCCGGCCCCGTGGCCGCAGGGGTGGTGGTCGGGGCGAGTATCGCCAAGGATGCCGCGACCGCCGGGCCGAAGGCCGGAACGGCGCTGGGAACCCAGGGCGAGCACGCCGCCGACGCAGCCGCGCAGACAACGCCACCGCCCGCCGCCTCACCTGCGGCACCGCCGTCAATCTCGGCACCACGACCGCCGAGCACCGACCCGTCACCGCCGCCGAAGCAGCCCCCGCCGCCCGCGCCACGCCCACCGAAGGAGTAGATGATGAGCAGCACGAACCACGACCGTCCCACTGCGGGTGAACTCGTGCCGGTGAAGTTCTCCAGACTCACCCGCCGCGGCGTCCTCCTCGGCCTGTCGCTGACCCAGCTCATCACGCTCGCCATCGGCGGAGCCACGCTCATCGGCGCGTTCTACGCCGGAGGTGGGATGCTGCTCGCCTACAGTGCCCCGATCTGGGTACTCGCCGCCGCGCTGACTTGGATACCGATCGCGGGCCGGCCGATCGTGGAGTGGCTGCCCATCGCCTGCTGGTGGCTGTGGCGCACCACCGGCGGGCAACTGCTGTATCGGCGCAGGATCGTCGTCCCGCGCCCCGTCGGAACCCTCGCCCTGCCCGGCGACATGGCGCGACTGCGCGAATACACTGACCCCGAAACCGGGGCAGGGATGATCCACGACCCTCACGCCGCCACGTTGACGGTGGTGTGCGAGGTCACCCATCCCGCGTTCGTGCTCCTCGATTCCGGCGAACAGGAACGCCGCGTCAGCTCCTGGGGCCGCGTGCTGGCCACCGTCTGCCGTTCCGGGCGAATCGCCACTCTTCAGGTCTTGGAGCGCACGCTGCCGGACTCTGGCACCGGACTGGCCGAATGGTGGGCCACCCACGGCACCCCGGACGGATCATGGGCGGCCGACACCTACGCAGAACTTATCGACCGCGCCGGACCCGCGGGCGAACGCCACGCCACCACGCTCTCACTGTCACTGGACATGAAGACGGCAGCGCGGCAGATCAGGACCGCTGGCGGCGGGATACGCGGTGCCGCCGCCGTGCTGCGGCAAGAGATGAACACCCTCGTCGCAGCGCTCCGCTCCGCCGACCTCTCGCCCTCGGAGTGGCTCAGGCCGGGGCAGATCGCCGTGATGCTGCGCTCCGCCTACGACCCCGCGGTTGCCGCCACTCTGGAGCGACACGGCAGGCTCGGCCAGTCCCTCGCGACCGCAGGGCCCGTCGCCGTCACCGAAACCTGGGGCCGGCTGCGCACCGACTCCGCTCACCACGCGGTGCTCTGGGTCAGCGAGTGGCCCAGGTCGCTGGTGTATCCGGGATTCCTGTCGCCCGTGTTGCTGTCCACCGGCATCCAGCGGTCGTTCTCGCTGATCTGCACCCCTATGCGCTCCGACGCTGCCGCTCGCGACATCCGCAAGAAGAAGGTCGAGCACATCTCCGACCAGGCCCAGCGCGCAAAGATCGGCCAGATCGAAGACGCCTCCCAGACCGCCGAATACCACGACGTTCTCCAGCAAGAAGCCGACCTCACCGCCGGCCACGGTATCCTCCGCTACACCGGCCTCATCGCCGTCTCCGCACCCACCATCGAGGATCTCGACGCAGCCGTCGCCGCGATCGAGCAGGCCGCGATCCAAGCATCCTGTGAGACCAGGCTCCTCGTCGGCCAGCAAGCCGCCGCGTTCACCGCCGCCGCGCTCCCGCTCTGCCGACGCGTGTGACTTCAGTCCCTTCAGGCGTCTCCGCCAGATGATCCCTTCGAGTCGCCGTTCTTGAGGACCGCGCCGACGGCGAGGGTCCCGATGCCGAGGACACCCACAGCGACCTTCGGCCCAGCCTCTGCTGCGGCGTTTCGCAACTGCTGCGGATCGCGCACTGCGTCTCTCCAACGAGTGCTGGTCAGCGCTTCCCGGTCGGACTCGATCGCGAATGGCATATGGAAGTCATCAATGGAGTCGCTGACGGTGTTGATCGAGTTGATTACCTTGCGTGCGGCGCGGGCATGCAGCACGACATTTTCGCGCGCGACACCACCAGCCTGATCGAGGCGAGTCATGAGGTGCCCTGTCTTCAGGACGATCTTGCTGCGCCGCTGCTGGAGTGCAGCATCGAGACCGATCCGATGTCCATCCAGCGAAGCCGGCGCTGTGTCGAAGACATGATCCAACTCCAGCACCGCATACTCGTTCTGCAACTGGAAGGAGCGCGCAAGCACAGCGAGCCAGACGCCGACCTCTGCCTCAATATCCTGGGTCGCCCTTGCGAGTGCGCCCACGCCTGACTGGTCGTTGGCCTTGTCGGCGAATGCTTCCAAGGCACGTAGTGCGTCTGCTTGGACCTCGGCGATTGTGCCCACCTCGGTCTTGACTTTGTCCCAAGCGGTTTCGCGATCCCCTCCGTGTTCGCGTATCGCCATCGCTTCGTCGATGACGAAGCTGACTCGATCCATCTTGGCGAGGACTTCGTCTCTTTGCCTACGGCGTACGTCGTCGAGCTTCCCGTCGATGGCGACGAGGAGCTGTTTCAGCTCCTGTGCCTCTTGCTGCCGAGCAAGCTGAGCCATCACTCCGGCAGCACCGGAGAGGATCGCGGGGTTCATGAGAAGAGATGCCGGACCATCCTCGATCTGAATCCACTTGCTGATGGAGCCGGGGTCGCCCAGCATCGCGTGACTGATGCCTTTGGTCTTTGTAGGCATCAGGCCGAACTCCTTGACCTGCTCGGCCGACTCCTTGGTGAGTCTCACGTACCGGCCAGCGTTCTCCGCGATGTTGGACGCCGCTTCCGCGATCTTCGACCCCGTGTCGAGCGCTGATCCGAGCCTGTCGAGACGAAGCTCACGGGAGAAGGGCAACAGCCCCACTGAATCAAGGAAGCGCTCGACGGCCGACGGGTTGCCGATGACAGCCAGCCCCTCGCCGTCATGGATCAACTCGATCTCATCAGCCACCTGCCGCTCCTCTTCTGTCTGCTTCCTGCCTCAAGAGTATTCGTGACCGCCGACAGCCGGGTGGGAGTCCTGCGCACCTCCAAGACACACGACGCGCCAGGAGGTCCATGATGCCCACGTTCTTCGATTCGACTGCCGACGCCGCTGAGGCGTCCGAGGCCTTGCGTGGCCTGGCCCACGCGAGCCGAGGCTTCGATCAGCCCGCCGAGATGTACGGGGTGATCGGTGATCTGTCCTCGGGGATGCGCTCGCTGCGGCAATCGCTCGACCAGCTCGCCGATGCCCATGAGCGCAAGGCCGCGCACGCCTTCAACGACGCCGGGAGTCACGAGGCAGGAGTGCGGGACGCGCTCGCTGCTGCGGAGGAACTGCGTCAGGCGGCGAATCTCGTCGACCGGGCCTACGATCGGCTCGCGGAAGGGTTCATCGCCGCCGGACGGATCGCCTGGCACCCCGAGCCCGCCGTCGAGGAGGCCGCGCCGTCGCGGTGGGTCAGCGTGGTGTTCCTCCAGGGCGAGGAGGCGGACCGGCCGTTGCACATCCTCGACGAGCTCGGGCATGTCGATGCGGTGGACTTCCTCGCGCAGTGGGACTACGGCGATGAGACCACGCAGGCCGCGTTGGAGAACGGGTACGTCTACGACGAGCCCGGCGAGGGCACGAACGACCGGGTGGCGCTCTCGGGCGACTACGCGCTGGTCGTGAATCCGCACGTCGGCTACGTCTCGCTGCTGCGCCGCTACACCGAGCCGGAGGCAGAGCCCCGGGATGCCGAACCAGCTCCGGTACAGGGCGGGCCGGAGTTGCTGGTGTCGTATTCGTCGCCGGGTGCTCCGGAGCGGGCCGACCTGCCGACGGCGAAGCGGGATGGGTCGTGGTTCGAGCCGGCGAAGATCACGGCGGTCAAGCAGTCGCGGGGGCTGGTGCTGTGACCGAGGATCGCGCGCGGCTGCACACCGCCGTTCTGGTGGCACCGTCGAAGGAGCGGCGGAAGCTCCGCAAGCAGCGCCGCAAAGCCGAGGCCCGACTCCACGCCGAGCAGCGAAGAACCGCGCTCGCCGCTGCGAAGGCGAAGGCCGAGGCGGAGCGTGCCGAGCGGCGCGCCACGGTCTACCTGCCGAAGGCGGGCGAACCTGGTGCCGCGAGGCTGCGCACTCCGGGTCGTTTTCGTCTGACGCGGCATCAGGATACGTCGGCGACGCTGGCGGGCGCGTATCCGTTCGTCGCTGAGGGTGGCCTCGGTGCCGATGGCGTCTTCGTCGGCCAGGACCTCTACTCGGGCGGCAGTTTCGTCTACGACCCGTGGGTGCTCTACGCGCGCGGGATCATCACCGCGCCGAACGTGGTGCTGGCCGGGATCGTCGGCTCCGGCAAGTCCTCGCTGGCCAAGTCTCTCTACACGCGGTCGCTGCCGTTCGGGCGGCGCGTGTACGTGCCCGGAGACCCGAAGGGGGAACACACCGCTGTCGCCAACGCCGTCGGCGGACGCGCCATCGTCCTCGGGCACGGCCTCAACACGCGCCTGAACCCGCTCGACGAAGGCCACCGGCCCAGCGGCCTGTCGGATGAGCAGTGGGCCTCCACCGTTGCGGCCCGGCGGCGTGATCTGATCGGTGCGCTCGCGGAGACCGTGCTCGCGCGGGGGTTGTCGCCGTTGGAGCACACCGCGATCGACATCGCTCTGACCCAGACGGTGCGGGAGAACGATGTGCCGATCCTGCCGATGGTCGTTGACCGCATCCTCGCCCCGAACGCGGATGCCGACGGCAGGTTGGCCGAAGACGGCAGGCTCGTCGGCCACGCACTGCGCCGTCTCGTGGCCGGTGACTTGGCCGGGCTGTTCGATGGGCCTTCGACGGTCGCGTTCGATCCGTCGTTGCCGATGATCTCCCTTGACCTCTCGCGGGTCACCGAGAACTCGACCCTGATCTCAGTCCTGATGACGTGCTCGTCGGCGTGGATGGAGTCCGCGCTGCTCGACCCGAACGGTGGGCAGCGGTGGGTGATCTACGACGAAGCCTGGCGGCTCATGTCCCACCCGGCCTTGTTGCGGCGGATGGATGCGCACTGGCGACTCGCGCGGCACTACGGGATCGCGAACATGCTGATCTTCCACAAGCTCACCGACCTCGACAACGTGGGCGACCAGGGCTCCGCGATGCGTTCCCTGGCGAACTCGCTGCTTGCGAATGCCGAGACGCGGATCGTGTACCGGCAGGAGTCCGACCAGCTCGGACCGACCGCGACCGCGCTCGGCCTGACCGGCACCGAGCAGCAGCTCTTGCCGAACCTCGGCGTTGGCCAGGGCCTGTGGCGGATCAAGGCCAGGAGCTTCGTCTGTCAGCACCAGCTCCACCCGGCGGAGCTCGCCCTGTTCGACACCAGCAGCCGCGCGGCAGGAGGCCACCGATGATCCTCACCGGCCCGCGCCGATCCAACCCGAACAACGACGACACGACTGCTCCCGTCGAGCTGCCGCACGTCCTCGTCACCGTCGGCAAAGACGGCACCCTCACCGCGACGGTCGATGGAGCACCGTTCCCGTCGCCGGACGGGACCGCGTGGACGCGGGCGACGTTTGGGCCGCTCATGGATGCCATCACCAAGGACCGCATGATCGCGGTTCGGGTCGAGGTGCCCGAGAGCGACGGGAGTGTCTTCACCGACATCGTCCGCACCCGCAAGCCCCGACGCGCCGTGACCCCCTTCGAGACCCCGGTGCCGGAAACTCGTCGCAGTCGCCACGCCCGGCGAGTGCAGCGCTTGGCTGAGGTCACCGCGGGCGGGTTCGTGCCCGGCGAGGATGTCGCCGTCGCTGCGATCTTCTCCCACACCGACGCCACCGGAACCGGCGAGGCCCGCGCACTCATCGACCTCGATGACCTGCCCGAGGGAAGCTCGCGCGAGGTGATCCTGTTCGGGCGCATCTCGGGCACGCTCGCGGTGCGGCGGCTGACATGAACCAGCGGCAGGCCGGGGGCATGGGCGACGAACTCACAAACGCCGCACTCATTGGCCTGATCGGCATGTTCGGGATCGCTCTCGTCCTCCGCGCGGCCGGCAGCGTCGCCGCGTTCCTCACCGGCACGCCGCAGCCAGACGCCGGCCCAGCAGCGGGGCTCGCAGTGCTGTTCAACCCCGCCGACCCGGCGACCGCGCTCGAGGCCGACGGGCTCATCCCGGTCGTCTACTGGCTCGTCAGCATCGCACTGCTCGGCGGACTCGCCGCCGGAATCGCCTGGGTGTGGATCGTGTTGCGCCGGCACACGCGGAAGACGGAGACCGACCCGCACCGACTCGCGGGGATCGCGACCAGCCATGAGGTCAAGACCGCAGCATCCACGAAGGTACTGCTTCACCGCGCGGCCACGCTGCGGCCCTCCTTGGAGTCGCCGGCACCGCAGGATGTCGGCTACCTCCTCGGGGCCAGCCGTGGGACAAAGGTCTGGGCATCGGTCGAGGACTCGATCCTGTTGATCGGCCCACCCCGCTCCGGCAAGGGCCTGCACGTCGTCATCAACGCGATCCTCGACGCACCCGGCGCGGTCGTCACGACCAGCACGAGGCCCGATAACCTCACCGCCACCCTCCGCGCCCGACGCCGCAAGGGTGGGCCGGTCGCGGTGTTCGACCCCCAGCACCTCGCCGAAGGCATCCCCGCCGGGCTGCGCTGGTCACCCATTCGCGGCTGCGACGATCCACTGACCGCGATGATCCGCGCCAACGGACTCGCTGCCGCCACCGGCCTCAGCGCTGGCGGGGTCGAGTCCGGCGGGTTCTGGGAAGGCAAGACCCGCACCGCACTCCAAAGCCTGCTGCACGCCGCCGCGCTCGACGGCCGCCCACCGGCAGAGCTGTTCAGGTGGGCCCTCGATCCCAGCGCCGCGTCCGAGGCCGTCGCCATCCTTAACTCCCACCCGAACGCCGCGATGGGCTGGGACGACTCCCTGGCCGCGATGATCGACGCCGACCCCAAGACCCGCGACAGCATCTGGCAAGGCGTCTCCCTCGCACTCGCCGCCCTCGCTGATCCGCGCGTACTTGATGCCGTCACACCAGGCCCGCACGAGCACTTCGACCCCGAGACCTTTCTCACCGAGCAAGGCACCCTCTACCTGCTCGCTACCGGAGCGGGAGCAGGAGCCTCCGCATCGCTGGTCGCGGCGTTCGTCGAAGACCTTATCGAAACCGCCCGCCGCCTCGCCGCACGCTCACCGGGAGCACGGCTCGACCCACCGCTGTTGCTCGCGCTTGATGAGATCGGGAACCTCGCTCCACTGCCGTCGCTGCCGACGCTCATGGCCGAAGGCGGTGGCACCGGGATCACGACGATGCCGGTCTTGCAGTCCCTCGCACAGGCTCGCGACCGGTGGAGTGAACACCAGGCCGGCGCGATCTGGGACGCCAGCATCGTCAAGATCATCCTCGGCGGCGCATCCAACAGCCGCGACCTTCAAGACCTCTCCACCCTCATCGGTGAGCGAGACGAGTACACCGACAGCGTGACCCTCGGCGACCACGGCATCCGCTCCAACCAGCGCTCCATCCGCCGCGTCCCGATCCTGCCGCCAGACCGCATCCGCACCCTGCCATTCGGCACCGGCATCACGATGCTGCGCTCAGCGCCGCCCATCGTCACCGACCTGCGCGCTTGGCCGACCCGGCCCGACGCCGCGCAGCTCCGCAGCGACCGCGACGAACTCGAAGCCCTCCTCCGCCGTCCCGCCTCCTGAGCGCGGACCTGGGCGCGGAAGTGCACCTGCCTGACACAGCGGCCACGCACAGCTGGTCGCCCGAGTTCAGGAGGACGCCATCATGGCCATTCGCACCCACCAGTCCATTTCCGGTTTCGTCGCCTCGGACCCGCAGCTCAGCTACACCGAGCGCGGTGACGCGCGCCTGTACATGAAGGTCGGGATCGAGCACTACCGCAAGGAGCCCGACAACACCTTCACGCAGTTGGAGACGACCTTCCACGATCTCATCGCGTATCGCGGTGCTGCTGAGCAGGGAGCCGAGCGGCTCGCCAAGGGCGACAACATCATCGCCGACGGACGGGTGCGCGACTACTCGTACGAGCGAGGCGGCCAGCGGTACGAAGGCGAGGAGTTCATCGCAACGCGCATCGGTCACGACCTGGCCCGAACCCGCTACGAGGTGGACCGCAGCGAACGCACTTCCGGCCGCGACGCGACCGCGTTCGCCGCCCCTCAGCAGCCCGCGCCGTCCACCGCGACGGCCATCGGAATGTGAGCGACTCCGCCATGACCGATCAGTTCCTCCCAGAGCACGACGACATGCCCCCCGAGGCCGGCTCGACATCACCTCGATTCGACTCGCCCGAGCCGCCGCACCCGGTCAACTGGAACCTGCTGACCGCCAACGATCTCGAAGCCGAGTTGCTCGAACTGAACCGCTGGGTGGACTGGCTCCGCCACACCTACGGACTCCCCGCCAGCGTCGTACCGCCGTACTGGCACCGTCACGCCGAACTCCTCTGGGAGCTATCCGCGCTGCACCTGCACTGGCTGTGCGCCTACGACCGGGAGCAGAATGGGTCCGCGCCGCTCGGCTGGCACCGCGACTTCGCCGACGCCCGCGCCCGGCTTCGCGATTGGGTGGCTGCCTGCGGCACTCGGCTCGATCGGGACCGCCCGACTCGCCAGACGAGCTGGCCAGGTGAAGACCCCTCTCAGCCCATCGAAGACTCACCGATCACGGATCGCGATGAGGACTTCGTGCGGTTCGTGATCGACATGGTGGACGCGCGCCAGGAGGCGGAAGATGCCTTCTTCGCGGGCGTCGACCCGGAGACCGGCGAGGTGTGATCGTGGCGCGCCGCTATGAACGGAAGACCGGGCAGCGTCAGCAGAGCGAGCGCGAACTGACGGTCCGTGCCGAGTTCCACGAGCCGCCTGACCTGGACAAGCTCTGCGAGCTGCTGATCCGCCTGGCGCTCCAGCAGTCGGGCTCGTGCCGCTCGAAGGGTGCGACGCGACCGAAGCGCCCTCGTGCCACGGCGAACACGTCGTCGTAGAATGTAGGCATCCGTCGCGGATGGCGGATGTTGTGGTCCTAGCGCTTCGCCGCCACGGCGAGGCAAAGTAAACGTGGCCGACTCGGCCTAGTCCTACAGCCTTCGGGCTCTTCTCACGATCAACATCCGCCGTCACCAGTCCGCGTCGGCAGGACCAGTGACTGTGGAGAAGAGCCATGACGATCATCGACGCGGACCGCACCGCGATAGACAGCCTCGTAGCGCCAACACCGTTCCCCGGATCATTCGCCGTCTCCTACCTGCGGGTCTCCACGAAGGAGCAGGCGGAGAAGGGCGGCCAGGCAGAGGGCTTCTCGATCCCTGCGCAGCGCGAGGCGAACCAGCGCAAGGCCGACCAGCTCGGCGCAACGATCATCGAGGAGTTCGTCGACGCGGGCGAATCCGCGCGCAAGGCCGACCGGCCCGAACTGATGCGGATGATCCAGTACGTCGCGAAGCACAAGACGAACTACTGCATCGTCCACAAGGTCGATCGGCTGGCCCGCAACCGAGCCGACGATGTGACTATCCACCTCGCGCTCAAGGACGCCGGCGTCACGCTGGTATCGGCCACGGAGAACATCGACGAGACACCATCGGGGATGCTGCTGCACGGCATCATGTCCTCGATCGCGGAGTTCTACTCCCGCAATCTCGCCACTGAGGTCGTCAAGGGTCTGTCGCAGAAGGCGGCGCACGGCGGCACCGTGACCAAGGCACCCATCGGATACCGCAACGTCGGCGTGCGCGACGAGTTCGGGCGGGAAGTACGCACCGTCGAGATCGACGAGGAACGAGCCCCGTTGGTGCGGTGGGCGTTCCAGGTGTTCGCATCCGGTGACTGGACGACGAGCCAACTCCACCAGGAACTCGTGGCGCGGGGCCTCGCGACTGCTGCGACGCCGCGACGACCATCCCGACCCATCGGCAAGTCGTCGGTGCATCGGATGCTGACGAATCCGTACTACAAGGGCAGCGTCCGCTACCAGGGAGTCACCTACGCTGGAGTGCACGAGGCGATCGTCCCCAACGAGGTGTGGGACCAGGTGCAGACCGTGCTCGGCACGCACCGCTCGGCCGCGGATGCGACGCAAGTCCATGAGCACTACTTGAAGGGCACCGTGTTCTGTGGGCAGTGCGGGTCGCGGCTGCTGGTGTGCAACGCGAAGAGCAGTCAGGGCACGATCTACCCGTACTTCGTGTGCGCGAGTCGGCATGGCGGCCGAGGCGACTGCGCCCGGCAAGCGATGCTGATCGAGCAGGTCGAACGCCTCATCGAGCGCTTCTACGCCAAGGTGCAGATCGACCCGGAAACGATCGAGGCGGTTTCGGGGATGATTCATGCCCGGTTCGACGAGATGATGGCCGAAGGAGCGGCTGAGCTCGCCGACCTCGCGTCCCGGAGAACCCAGCTCGAAGGCGAGCAGCAGAAGCTGCTCCAAGCCCACTACGCCGGAGCCATCCCGCTCGACCTCCTCAAGAGGGAGCAGGACCGGATCACCGCGTCGCTGGAGACCATCGAGCACCGGATCACTGCGCACCACGGCCACTACGCCGACGCGCGGGCAAACCTCGACGACTCGCTGAAACTGCTGTCCAACGCCGCCGACCTCTACGAGCACGCCGACGACCCGAACCGCCGACTGTGCAACCAAGCGCTGTTCAAGGCGATCTACATCGACGAGGACAACGACGTGCGCGTCGGCTACCGAAACCCGTACGACGGGCTGAGCCTGTCCGGCCTCCACGCCGACGCACTGAGCTGGGCCGCCGAGGCAAAGAAACAGGGCCAGGCGCGAACCTCGACCAAGGGCGGACCCTTGGTCGCAAGTTCACACCTGACCCGTTTGGGGTGAGTAACGGGGCTTGAACCCGCGACCTCCTGGACCACAACCAAGCGCTCTACCAGCTGAGCTATACCCACCATGCGGTCCGATCCGCGCTCTCGCGAACCGGCAACCAGAGCATACTACGCGAGATGCGGCGCGAAGGCATCCACCACTTCGGCCGACACGGCCTTCGCCTCGTCGCTCGAGGGTCCGGGCTCCGGCACGAAGACGGCCTTCCGGTAGTAGCGCAGCTCGCGGATCGACTCGAGGATGTCGGCGCTCGCGCGGTGCCCGCCGTGCTTCTCGGGCGCGTTGAAGTAGGCGCGCGGGTACCAGCGGCGCGAGAGCTCCTTGATCGCCGAGACGTCGACCGAGCGGTAGTGGAGGTGCGCGTCGAGCTCCGGCATGTCGCGGCTGAGGAAGGCGCGGTCGGTGCCGATCGTGTTGCCGGCGAGGGGCGCCGTGCGGGCGGCCGGCACGTGGCGCTTGACGTAGGCGAGCACCTGCTCCTCGGCCTCCTTGAGCGAGATGCCGTTCGGGATCTCGGCGAGCAGGCCCGAGGTCGTGTGCATCTCGCGGACGAAGTCGCTCATCTGCGCGAGCGCCTCGTCCGAGCAGCGGATGACGAGGTCGAGGCCCTCGTCGAGCACCTCGAGCTCGAAGTCGGTGACATAGACGGCGACCTCGACGAGCTCGTCGCGCTCGAGGTCGAGTCCCGTCATCTCGCAGTCGATCCAGACGAGACGGTCGTTCGCGGTGCCCATGCGCTCCATCGTAGGCGCGCGGCTCAGCTCGCCGAGACGAGGGCGTCGTCGGCGGCCGCGCCGCCGTCTGCGCCGTCGCCGTACGAGGGGACGTCGAGCGCCCGGCGCACCTGCTCGTGGAGCGGCGAGCGCGCGATCGGGCGTCCGTCGAAGCTCGTGACGGGCGCGGCGATCCGGCCCGAGGAGAGCAGCCACGCCCCGCGGGCGCGCTCGAGGTCGTCGCGCGTGAGCTCGGCGAAGCGGAGCGAGAGGCCCTCCGACGCCGCCGCGTCGGCGAGCGCCTCGAGGGTGATCGACGCGAGGATGCCGTCCTGCACGGGCGTCACGAGCTCGCCGTCGAGGTCGAGCACGAGCGTCGAGTTCGGGCCCTCGAGGAGCCGGCCGGTGGGGGAGACGAAGAGCGCGTCGTCGGCGTCGTGGGCCTCGGCCCAGCGCTTCGCGGCCATGTTGATGCCATAGGAGAGCGACTTCGCGCCGGGGAGCAGCCACGGCAGCTCGGCGATCCCGTCGCCCTCGAAGCCGCGGTCGAGGACGAGCACGCGGATGCCGGTCTCCCGCTCGCGCACGATGCGCTCGGAGACGGGCTCGGCGAGCGCCCAGCCGCCGCCGGGCTCGCCGTGGCCGGGGCCGCGGGTCTGGATCATCCGGAGCACGCACTCGGGGGCGCGCTCCCAGTCCCAGGCGGCGATGAGCGCGTCGACGGCGCGGCGGTAGCCGTCGAGGTCGGGCGCCGGGAGGTCGAGCATGCGGGCCGAGTCGGCGAGGCGGCGGAGGTGGCGGTCGAGGTCGCGGGGGACGCCGCGGACGACGATCGCGGCGTCGAAGACGCCGTCGCCGCGGACGATCCCGAGGTCGTCGGCGCGGACGAGCGGGCGCTCGAGGTCGGCGAGCGTGCCGTCGAGGAGCGCGAGGAGGACGGGGTGCGGGCCGGCCGCGGGGGACCGGTCGTCGTCGATGCGTCGCTGCATGGCTCGACCGTATCCGGCCGCGGCGCAATGGGCGATGGGAGCGCGCCGCGGCGGCTCGTGCGGCGGGCTCCCAGCGCGGCGGATGCCCGCTCCTGGGCGTGCGGAGCCCCGCAGAGTACGCTTGCGAGGTCCCAGCCTCCGTAGCTCAGCGGACAGAGCAGCGGCCTTCTAATCCGCCGGTCACAGGTTCGAATCCTGTCGGGGGCGCATGCGAGCACAGCAGAAGTCCATCATCGCCGCCCTCCGCGTCCAGCCCGAGATCGAGCCCGCGGGGGAGATCGGCGCGCGCGTCGGGTTCATCCAGGACTACCTCCGGACCACGAAGGCCAAGGGCCTCGTCCTCGGCATCTCCGGCGGGCAGGACTCCTCCCTCACGGGCCGGCTCTGCCAGCTCGCGGTCGAGGGTCTCCGCGAGGAGGGCGTGGAGGCGCGCTTCACGGCCGTCCGCCTCCCGTACGGGGTGCAGCAGGACGAGTCGGACGCGCAGCTCGCGCTCGAGTTCATCCGCCCCGACGAGACGGTGACCTTCAACATCAAGCGCGCCGTCGACGGCATGGAGGCCGAGTTCGAGACGGCCCTGCCCGAGGAGCTCGCCGACTACCACCGCGGCAACATCAAGGCCCGCATGCGGATGATCGCGCAGTACGCCATCGCCGGCCAGCGCGGCGCCCTCGTCGTCGGCACCGACCAGGCCGCCGAGGCCGTGACCGGCTTCTACACGAAGTACGGCGACGGCGGCACCGACCTCAACCCGATCGCGGGGCTCACGAAGGAGCAGGGACGCCAGCTCATGCGCGAGCTCGGCTCGCCGGAGCGCCTCTGGCGCAAGCCTCCGACGGCCGACCTCCTCGACGCGAAGCCCGGCCAGCTCGACGAGGTCGAGCTCGGCCTGCCCTACGAGCAGATCGACGCCTACCTCACGGGCCGCGAGGTGCCGGACGAGGTCGCCGAGCGCATCGAGTCGCTCTACGAGCGCAGCCGCCACAAGCGCCACCTCCCCGTGCTGCCCACCGACACCTGGTGGCGCACGCAGCCGGACCAGGACGCCTGAGCGGGCTCCCGCCGCCGCGGACCGACCTGCGTGGCGCCTAGGCGCCCGCCGGCCGCCGCGCCGAGCCCGCATCCCAGCCCAGCGCGTCGATCGCCTCGTCGAGATCGCGGAACCGCCCGAGCTCGATGAAGCCGCGGCGGTCGGCGGTCATCCGCTTGGCGATGACGCGGTCGGGAGCGCGCCGCGCCTCCTCGGCGGCGACGTCGAGGATCGGGCGCGGGCCGAGCGGCACCGGCTGCGCGACATCCCGGCCGTCGCGCACGGGATCGGGGTCGAGGGATTCGAGGTAGCCGACGATCGCACCGTCGGGCCGGGTGACGCGCCAGAGGGCGGCGCTCACCTGCAGGCAGCGGAGGCCGCGGCGCTCGACCGCGAG
The DNA here is from genome assembly GCA_910822395.1 of Pseudoclavibacter triregionum. Lineage (GTDB taxonomy): Bacteria > Actinomycetota > Actinomycetes > Actinomycetales > Microbacteriaceae > Pseudoclavibacter > Pseudoclavibacter triregionum. The sequence goes on along the minus strand of OU365335.1, from coordinate 151,854 downwards.
CGGCGCGGTGAGGGGAACGAGCCGGGTGACGTTCATGCCCGCACGGTAGATCGCACCTCGGACGTTCCGAGATCCGGGCTCGCCTCGGTCGCCGCCGCGGCCCGCGACGGCGCTCTGCCGCGCCCCCGGCCCCGTCGCCTACACTCGTCGGCATGATCGAGTCCTACGTCCTCGCCGGCGGCTGCTTCTGGTGCCTCGACGCCGCCTACCGCTCCCTCCGCGGCGTCCGCGACGTCGTCTCCGGCTACACGGGCGGCGAGACGCCCCACCCCACGTACGAGCAGGTGTGCACGGGCGCGACCGGCCACGCCGAGGCCGTCCGCGTCGACTTCGACCCGGAGGAGCTGCCCCGAGACGTCGTCCTCGACGCCTTCTTCACGATGCACGATCCGCGCCAGCTCGACCGCCAGGGCAACGACATCGGCACCCAGTACCGCTCGGCGATGTTCTACCGCGACGACGCGCAGCGCGAGGCCTTCGAGGACGCCTTCGAGCGCGCGAGCGGATGGTGGGAGGGCGGCCTCGTCACCCGCATCGAGCCGCTCGGCGAGTTCTTCACGGCCGAGGACTACCACCAGGACTTCTTCGCGAAGAACCCCGGCCAGGGCTACTGCCTCGCCGTCGCCGTGCCGAAGGTGCAGAAGGTGCGCCGGCGCTTCGCGGAGTACGCGCGGGAGGCGTAGGGCCGGGCCCGCTCGGCGCCTCCTCGGCGAGCCGGATGCCCGCTCACAGGCCCCGTTCGCGGAACGCTCCCCAGGCCGCAGGCGCGCGGCTGGCGGCCGCGCCCGCTCCTCGCCACGATGCCGTGGACGCGACCGGACGGACCGGCGCGGAAGGGGGACCGACCATGTCCGAGACCATCGCCGTCGCCGGCGTCGTGGGGAGCACGCCCGAGCGGCGGACGACCGCGAAGGGCGCCGAGCTCGCCACGTTCCGGCTCGCCTCCCATCTGCGGCGCTTCGACCGCGAGACGGGGCGCTGGGTCGACGCGAGCACGAACTGGTACACCGTGACCGCCTGGCGCCGGCTCGGCCAGAACGTGCTCGCCTCGATCGAGAAGGGCGACCGCGTCCTCGTGACCGGATCGCTCAAGGTGAGCACCTTCGAGAAGCAGGACGGCTCGACCGGCATGAGCGTCGACCTCGTCGCCGACCACATCGGCCACGACCTCACGGCGGGCACGACGAAGCTCGTGCGCAACCCGCGCGAGGAGCGCGCCGCAGGTCCGAGCGTGACGGCCGCGGCGGGCGGGCAGGACGCCTTCGGCGACACCGGCGCGGCGACGGGCGCGTCGGCTCCCGCAGGCCAGGGCGAGGGCCCGGTCGACGAGTGGGCGCGGCCCGGCGTCGGGGAGCTCGTCGGCGCCCCGCCGTTCTAGACGGTCGAGCGGGGATGCCGGGCCCGCCGCGCGGATCGGGGCGCGCGGCGGGCCCGGACAGGAGGCGCCGCGGCGCCCGGCCTAGGATGGCCGGGTGCCGCGCGCCCGCGCGGCCGGGAAGGGCCGGATGGATCGCCGACGCCGCTCGCTGCCGCTCATCGCCGCCGCCGCGGGGCTCCTCGCCCTCGCCGGCTGCACGACGGCCCAGCCGGCGCCGCCGCCCACCGGAGCCCCGGCCGCCACGAACGCCGCCCCCATCGCGACCCCCACCGGCCCCGCGCCGACGATGGTCGCAGGCGGCGGCGCGGCCGAGAACAAGCCGTACTTCGACTACGTGAACCAGCGCACGCTCGCGGCCGACCCGAAGGCGGGCTCGCACGCGATCGTCGACGCGCTCGCCGCCGCCGGGTTCTCGAAGGAGGACATGGAGGTGACGTTCGACCGCACGAGCGTCGACCTCGAGGCCGACTACATCATCGTGTCGGTGAAGCTCGGCGGCCAGTGCCTCATCGGCCAGCGCGTGGCCGGCGCCTACGCCTCCGAGATCGCCGCGCCGATCTCGACCGGCGACTGCCTCATCGGCCGCACGCAGCCGATCGACTGGTAGCGCCCCCAGACCCGGCCGTCCGCCCGCGCGAACGGCCGCCGGGGCGCGCGAGCGCCCGCGATCCCACCACCCGCCAACTCCTAGACTGAAGGCCATGGCCGAGTACATCTATCAAATGATCCGCGCCCGCAAGGCGGTCGGCGACAAGCTCATCCTCGATGACGTCACGATGTCGTTCTTCCCCGGAGCCAAGATCGGCATGGTCGGCCCGAACGGCGCCGGCAAGTCGACGATCCTCAAGATCATGGCCGGGCTCGACCAGCCCTCGAACGGCGACGCCTCGCTCACGCCGGGCTACACCGTCGGCATCCTCATGCAGGAGCCCGAGCTCGACGAGACGAAGACCGTCCTCGAGAACGTCCAGCTGGGCGTCGGCGAGCTGCACGGCAAGGTGCAGCGCTTCAACGAGATCTCGGCCGAGATGGCCGAGCCGGACGCCGACTTCGACGCCCTCATGGAGGAGATGGGCAAGCTCCAGGAGGAGATCGACGCCGCCGACGCGTGGGACCTCGACTCCCAGCTCGAGCAGGCCATGGAGGCCCTGCGCCTCCCGCCGGCCGACGCCGACGTGAAGGTCCTCTCCGGCGGCGAGAAGCGCCGCGTGGCACTCTGCAAGCTCCTCCTCGAGAAGCCCGACCTGCTCCTCCTCGACGAGCCCACCAACCACCTCGACGCCGAGAGCGTGCTCTGGCTCGAGCAGCACCTCCAGAAGTACCCCGGCGCCGTCATCGCCATCACCCACGACCGGTACTTCCTCGACCACGTCGCCGAGTGGATCGCCGAGGTCGACCGCGGCCGCCTCTACCCCTACGAGGGCAACTACTCGACGTACCTCGAGAAGAAGAAGGAGCGCCTCCAGATCCAGGGGCAGAAGGACGCCAAGCTCGCGAAGCGCCTCGCCGAGGAGCTCGAGTGGGTCCGCTCCAACGCGAAGGGCCGCCAGGCGAAGTCGAAGGCCCGCCTCGCCCGCTACGAGGAGATGGCCGCGGAGGCCGAGCGCACCCGCAAGCTCGACTTCGAGGAGATCCAGATCCCGCCGGGGCCGCGCCTCGGCCAGATCGTCATCGAGGCGAAGGACCTCAAGAAGGGCTTCGGCGACCGCGTCCTCTTCGAGGGCCTCTCCTTCTCGCTCCCGCGCAACGGCATCGTCGGCATCATCGGCCCGAACGGCGTCGGCAAGACGACGCTCTTCAAGACGATCGTCGGCCTCGAGCCGCTCGACTCGGGCGACCTCAAGATCGGCGAGACCGTGAAGCTCTCGTACGTCGACCAGTCGCGCGGCGGCATCGACCCCGACAAGACGCTCTGGGAGGTCGTCTCCGACGGGCTCGACTTCATCCAGGTCGGCAACGTCGAGATCCCCTCGCGCGCCTACGTGTCGAAGTTCGGCTTCAAGGGCCCGGACCAGCAGAAGAAGGCCGGCGTCCTCTCGGGCGGCGAGCGCAACCGCCTCAACCTCGCGCTCACCCTCAAGCAGGGCGGCAACGTGCTGCTGCTCGACGAGCCCACGAACGACCTCGACGTCGAGACCCTCTCGAGCCTCGAGAACGCGCTCCTCGACTTCCCGGGCTGCGCCGTGGTCATCACCCACGACCGGTGGTTCCTCGACCGCATCGCGACGCACATCCTCGCCTACGAGGGCACCGAGGAGAACCCCTCGTACTGGCACTGGTTCGAGGGCAACTTCGAGGGCTACGAGGCGAACAAGATCGAGCGCCTCGGGCCCGAGGCCGCGAAGCCCTCGCGCGTCACGTACCGCAAGCTCACCCGCGACTAGCGGCACGCCGGCGACCGGCCCCGCCGCCCACCCGGGCCCGGGGCCGGTCCCGTCCGGGGCCGCGGACGCCGGCATCCGAGGTGCGCCGCGAGCCCCGCCGACCGACCTCCACCCACGACGACCTCCAGGAGGCGCCATGCGCTACCACGTCCCCATCCGGCTCCGCTGGAGCGACCTCGACGCGTACAACCACGTGAACAACTCGAAGGTGCTCTCCCTCCTCGAGGAGGCCCGCGTGCGCGCCTTCTGGCGCAGCGACGACCCCGAGGACGAGCGCCCCCTCGCCGTCATCGAGGCCGAGCAGGGCGGCGAGACGCTCACCCTCATCGCGCGCCACGAGATCGAGTACCTCGCGCCCATCGAGTACCAGTCGAAGCCGCTCGACGTGCAGCTGTGGGCGTCGAAGCTCGGCTCCGCGAGCTGCGAGGTCGCGTACGAGATCTGGAACGCCGAGGGCACGACGAAGTACGTCGTCGCGAGCTCGACGATCGTCTTCATCGACGCGCAGACCGGGCGCCCCCGCCGCATGACGGACGCCGAGAAGACCGCCTGGGAGCCCTACCTCGGCGAGCCCGCCGCGTTCCGCCGCGTCGGCCGCTAACGGCCGTCTATCGGGCGTCAGCGGGTCCCAGCCGACGTCCGTCGCGGGCCTACTCGACCGGCGTCGACGGCGTCCCCGTGAAGGACGCCATCGAGCCGGAGGGCGCCGCGCTCGGGTCGACGGCGGGCTTCATCCGCACCATCCCCTCCTGCGACACGCTCGCGACGAGCTGCCCCTCGCGGCTGAAGAAGCGGCCCTGCACGAGCCCGCGGCCGCCGAGCGCGACCGGTGACTCCTGCACGTAGAGCAGCCACTCGTCGGCGCGCGCGAAGCGGTGCCAGTGGACGCCGTGGTCGAGGCTCGCGACCCGCAGGCGCGAGTCGATCCACGAGATCCCGTGCGCGCGGAGGATCGGCTCGAGGATCGTGTAGTCCGAGACGTACGCGATCGCGGCGCGGTGGAGGATCGGGTCATCCGGCATCCGCCCCACGGCCTTCACCCAGATCGCCTGCCACGGCGTGCGGTCCTCCGAGGCGCGAGTGTAGATCGGCCCCGACACGTGCCGCATCGCGAAGGGGCGCCGGTGCACCCAGTAGTTCGCGAGCGACTCGCCCGCCTCCTCGACGAGGCTCGCCTCGCTCGGCAGCGACTCCGGATCCGGCATCCCCTCCGGCATCGGCACCTCGTGCTCGAGGCCCGGCTGCTCCTCCTGGAACGAGGAGATCATCGACCAGATCTGCTCGCCGCCCTGATAGGCCTGCACGCGCCGCGTCGAGAACGAGTTCCCGTCGTGGAGGCGCCCCACGCTGAAGGTGATGGGGGAGTGGATGTCGCCCGGGCGGATGAAGTAGCCGTGCATCGAGTGGACCGGACGGTCCTCCGGCACCGTGCGCATCGCCGCGACGATCGACTGCGCGACGACCTGGCCGCCGAAGACGCGGCCGTGCGGCATCCACTGGCTCGGTCCCGTGAAGATGTCGTCGAGGGTGCGCGCGCCCGTGTCCGTGAGGTCGAGCGTGCGCAGGAACGCCTCGAGCGGCGGCATCGCCTCGAGCTCCTTGAGCGAGAGCTGTTCGGGGGCGTGGAAGCCGCCCTGATGCCACGACGGCTCGCCCCGGCCCACCCCCTCTACGACTGGAGTCGTAGGGCGCGTCGGCTGTTCACCTGAGGTTCGCTCTGGACCATGGCTCTCACTGCTCACGGCGGCTAGCTTATGGCGGTATGAGCGCCATCATTCGTTGCGAAGAGGCGGCCGGCGGCCGCGACCTGATGACCTACCTGCGGCGTGCCGCCCGGATCGAGGACGGCGCCGTGCGCATCGTCGCCGAGCCGGGCTTCGTCGCCGTCTGGGTTCCCGTGCTCCGTCCGCAGGGGATCCTCGACGCCGAGCCCATCGTCCTCGGCCTCCGCGTCGTGCGCGGCACCATCGAGGGCGCGTCCGAGGCCGACATGCGCGACGGCGCCGTCGACATCGTCGTCCCGATCCGCGGCTTCCTCGACCGCTTCGCGCACGAGGAGCCGGGCCAGGAGATCCCGATCCCGGACGAGCGCCGCAACGAGTCGTGGGCGGGCGTCCTCCCGACCCGCGACGGATGGCAGACCATCGGCGAGCTCGACGAGCCGTCGCTCCGCCAGGTCGCGAAGTCCGGCATCCAGCAGGTCGGCAAGGCCGTCGACGCCGCGAAGGAGTCGGGCGACCAGAAGGCCATGGCCGAGGCCCGCACCTCCGTGTGGATGCGCCCCATCCCGCACGGCCTCCCCGCCGGCGTCGCCTTCGGCGCCTTCGCGCTCGGCTTCATCGCCCCCGAGGGCGGCCGCGAGGGCCGCGTCCAGATCTCGGAGCAGCGCGGCTGGAAGCGCGTCTCGACGCTCCGCGGCCACATCCTCGTCCGCGTGAAGGACGCCTCCGACCCGACCCAGCGTCCCGCGCAGGAGGCCGGCCAGCAGGCCTAGCCGCCTCCCCGTCGGGGATCCGAGTCCGGCTCGGATACCCTGGACGCTTCGGCCCCGCATGGCGCACGCCGTGCGGGGCCGGACCATTTCGCCGCCAGACGGGGCCCCAGACCGAGGAGCGACACCTTCCCATGACCATCGAGTCGATCAAGCAGGACATCTTCGCCCGCAACGCGGGCGAGCCGGAGTTCCACCAGGCCGTCGCGGAGGTGCTCGACTCGCTCGGGCCCGTGCTCGACCGCCACCCGGAGTACTTCGACCTCGCGATCATCCGCCGCCTCTGCGAGCCGGAGCGCCAGATCATCTTCCGCGTGCCGTGGGTCGACGACGAGGGCCGAGTGCAGATCAACCGCGGCTTCCGCGTCGAGTTCAACTCCGCGCTCGGCCCGTACAAGGGCGGCCTGCGCTTCCATCCCTCGGTGAACCTCGGCATCGTGAAGTTCCTCGGCTTCGAGCAGATCTTCAAGAACTCGCTCACCGGCATGCCCATCGGCGGCGGCAAGGGCGGCTCTGACTTCGACCCCCGCGGCCGCTCCGAGCGCGAGGTCATGGCCTTCTGCCAGTCGTTCATGACGGAGCTCCACCGCCACATCGGCGAGCACACGGACGTCCCGGCCGGCGACATCGGCGTCGGCGCCCGCGAGATCGGCTACATGTTCGGCCAGTACAAGCGCCTCACGAACCGCTTCGAGGCGGGCGTGCTCACCGGCAAGGGGATGTCGTGGGGCGGCTCGCTCGCCCGCACCGAGGCGACCGGCTACGGCCTCGTCTTCTTCGTGCGCGAGCTCCTCGCCACCCGCGGCCGCTCCCTCGACGGCGCGACCGTCTCGGTCTCCGGCTCCGGCAACGTCGCGATCTACGCGATCGAGAAGGCCCAGCAGCTCGGCGCGAAGGTCGTCTCGGCCTCCGACTCCTCGGGCGTCGTCTACGACCCCGAGGGCATCGACCTCGACAAGCTCAAGGAGCTCAAGCTCGAGCGCCGCGGCCGCATCGCCGAGTACGTCGACATGGTCGGCGGCCGCGCCGAGTTCCGCGAAGATCTCGCCTCGGTGTGGGACATCCCGGTCGACGTCGCGCTCCCGTGCGCGACCCAGAACGAGCTCGACGGCGAGGCCGCCCGCACCCTCGTCGACAACGGCTGCATCTGCGTGGCCGAGGGCGCGAACATGCCGAACACGGCCGAGGCGATCGAGGTCTACCGCGATACCCCGGGCATGCTCTTCGGCCCCGCGAAGGCCGCGAACGCCGGCGGCGTCGCGACGAGCGCGCTCGAGATGCAGCAGAACGCGAGCCGCGACCGCTGGACCTTCGAGCACACGGAGGCCCGCCTCGAGGACATCATGGTCGACATCCACCGCCGCTGCCGCACGACGGCGGAGGAGTTCGGCGCCCCGGGCGACTACACGCTCGGCGCGAACATCGCCGGCTTCTCGAAGGTCGTCGACGCGATGATCGCCCAGGGCGTGGTGTGAGCCGGCAAGGTGCAGGCCGAGACTCGGCATCCGCCCCGCATCGACGAAGGCCCCGGCATCGCGCCGGGGCCTTCGTCGTGAGGTTGAACGAGCGGGTCCGTCAGATCGGAAGCGGGCCGTCTGCTAGCTCAGCCGCCCGAGATCCGTCGGCGCCTTCGGCCCGCGCTCGCCCACCGGCGGCGTCGGCTCGAAGGTGTTCACCATCGCGGTCGAGGCGCGGTCGAAGTAGTCGAGCATCGCCTCGCGGTGGATCGGCGCGGGGCCCATCTCCTCGACGGCGGCGGTCATGTGCGAGAGCCAGTGCTCGCGCGCCTCGGGGTTCACGTGGAAGGGGAAGTGGCGCATCCGCAGCCGCGGGTGGCCGCGCTCGGCCGAGTACGTCGCGGGGCCGCCGAAGAACTGGCCGAGGAAGAGCGCGAGGCGGCGGATGGCCCCGTCGAGGTCGTCCGCCGGGTACATCGGCCAGAGCACCTCGTCGCGCTGCACGCGGTCGTAGAAGCGCGTGCAGAGCTCGTCGAAGAACGGCTGGCCTCCGACCTCGTCGAAGAGCGTGGGGAGGGCGGTCGGGCCGTCCTCGCCCTGGCGAAGGTGCACGTCGGCCATGGTCAGTCCTCTCGGGCGGGTGCGGATCGGGGGCCGGCCTCGCCGAGCGTGCGGTTCGCGCCGACGCGGTCGGTGCCGGAGGCGTCCACGGGCCCGACGCCGAGGCCGTTCGGCCCGTTGAAGACGATACTGTTGAGCGGCGGCAGCGAGATCCCCTCGGCCTTGAAGGCCGCCTGGATGCGGGCGCGCAGCTCGCGCTCGACCTCCCAGCGCTGGCCGGCGCGCGTCTTCGCGACGAGGCGCACGACCACCGCGTCGGCCGAGAGGGTCTCCATGCCCCACACGCTCGGCTCTTCGATGAAGCGGTCGAGCCAGTCGGGGTCGGAGGCGAGCTCGGCGGCGGCCGCGAGCATCGTCGCCTTCACGCGCTCGATGTCCTCCTCGTAGGGCACGGCGAGGTCGATGATCGCGCGGTTCCAGCCCTGCGAGTTCGAGCCGACGCGGGTCACCTCGCCGTTGCGGACGAACCAGAGCGTGCCGTGCACGTCGCGGATCTGCGTGACGCGCACGCCGACCTTCTCGACGATGCCGGAGGCCGGGCCCATGTCGACGTCGTCGCCGACGCCGAGCTGGTCCTCCATGACCATGAAGAGGCCGTTGAGGACGTCGCCGACGACGCGCTGCGCGCCGAAGCCGAGGCCCGCGCCGATCGCGGCCGAGAGCAGCGAGAGCGAGGCGAGGATGCCCGGGTCGATCTTCGCGACGACGAGCACCGTCACGATGATGACGAGGGCGACCGTGACGAGGTTCTGGAGCACCGAGCCGATCGTGCGCGTGCGCTGCACCGTGCGGACGGCGTTGAGCGGCGACTTCACGGCGATCGCCTGGGTGTCGTCGGCGCCGCGGCGGCGCTTCACGCCCGAGACGATCCCGTCGACGAAGCGGCGGATCGCCCCTCGCAGGACGATGTGGAGCAGGACGCCGCCGAGGACGTAGGCGATGATCCACAGCAGCGTCGACCACGGCGCGAGGGCCGTCGTGACATCGCTCCAGGTGACGAGCGGGGCGAGCATGCGGGGGAGACCTCCTCGATCGGGCGAAGCGGACAGCATCCCCCGCGGACCCTGGCGCCGGATGTGAGCCGACGCGCGGCGGGAGCCGGGGTCCGCGGGGGAGCGGGCGGCTAGCTCTCGCGGGCGTCGCGCTCCTGCGCCGCGATGGCGCGCTCGACGCCGGCGCGGCCCTCGAGGATCATCCGGCGCAGCGCCGCCGGGGCGTCCTCGTGCGCGTCAAGCCACGCGGTCGCCGCGTCGCGGACCCGGGCCGAGGGCAGCTCGTCGGGGAAGAAGCCCTCGATGAGGAACTCGGCCATGTGGAACGAGCGGGTCGCCCAGAGGTCGTCGACGACCGCGAAGTAGCGGTCGATGTACGGCTCGAGGAGCGACTCGTCGGAGACGCGGGCGAAGCCGAGGGCGCTCGCGCGGACGATGTCGTTCGTCGCGCCCGGCTCGACGATGCAGCGGCGCCAGACGGCCTCCTTGGCTTCGGCGGTGGGGATCGCGGCGCGGGCGTGCGCGGCCGAGCGTTCGCCGTCGGCGGTGCGGTCGGCTTCGAGGCGCGCGGCGATGTCGTCCTCGCCGCGGCGGCCGCCGGCGACGAGCGCGATGAGCAGCTCCCAGCCGAGGTCGGTGTCGATGTCGAGGCCCTCGAGGCGCTCGCGGCCCTCGAAGAGGCCCTCCACGGCGTCGAGGTGCGCGGGCGCGTGGGCGAGGCCGGCGAAGGCCTTCACGAGGCCGAACTGGGCGTCGGAGCCGGGCTCGGCGTCCTGCGCGAGGCTCCAGAGCTCGTCGGTGGCGACCTCGAGGATCTCCTCGCGGTCCGCGCGCGCGACGTAGTGCTGGGCGGCGGTCGCGAGCTGGGCGAGGATCGTGCGTCGCGTCGTCGACTCGGTCTCCGAGCCGACCGCGGCGAGGATCATCCGCACGAAGTCGCGCGGGCGCATCTCGGCGTCGCGCGTCGCGTCCCAGACCGAGCCGAGCACGAGCGCGCGGGCTATCGGCGAGACGAGCGCCTCGGGGTGCTCGACGACGGTCTGCAGCGAGCGCTCGTCGAGGCGGATCTTCGCGTACGAGAGGTCGTCGTCGTTGAGGAGGACGAGGTCCGGGCGGCGGCGGCCGACGAGCTCGAGCACCTCGGTGCGCTCGCCGTCGACGTCGAGCTCGAGGCGGTCGACGCGCTCGAGGCGCGCGCCGTGGCCCTCGCCGCCGGGGCGGAGCTCGTAGAGGCCGACAGCGAGGCGGTGCGGGCGGATCGTCGGGTAGTCCGGGTGGGCCGTCTGCTCGATCGCGAACGCCGAGATCGTGCCGTCCTCGCCCTCCTCGATGATCGGGCGGAGCGTGTTCACGCCGGCCGTCTCGAGCCACTTCGCCGACCAGTCGCGCAGGTCGCGGCCGGAGGCCGACTCGAGCTCGACGAGGAGGTCCTCGAGCTCCGTGTTGCCCCAGGCGTGCTTGCCGAAGTACGCCGAGACGCCCTTCAGGAACGCCTCGCGGCCGACCCAGAAGAAGAGCTGCTTGAGGACGGAGCCGCCCTTCGCGTACGTGATGCCGTCGAAGTTCACCTGCACGTCGTCGAGGTCGCGGATCTCCGCGACGATCGGGTGCGTGCCGGGGAGCTGGTCCTCGCGGTAGGCCCAGGCCTTCTCCATCGAGGCGAAGGTCGTCCACGCCTCGGTCCACTCGGTGGTCTCGGCGCAGGCGAGGGTCGAGATGAACTCGGCGAACGACTCATTGAGCCAGAGGTCGTTCCACCACTTCATCGTCACGAGGTCGCCGAACCACATGTGGGCGAGCTCGTGGAGGATCGTCACGACCCGGCGCTCGCGCACGGCGTCGGCGACCTTCGAGCGGAAGACGTAGGTCTCGGTGAAGGTGACGCAGCCCGCGTTCTCCATCGCGCCCATGTTGTACTCGGGCACGAAGAGCTGGTCGTACTTCTCGAAGGGGTAGGGCACGCCGAAGGCGCCCTCGAAGAACTCGAAGCCGCGCTTGGTGATGTCGACGATGTACTCGGCGTCGAGGTGCTCCTCGAGCGAGGCGCGGCAGAAGACGCCGAGCGGGATCGTTCGTCCGTCGCAGCTCGTGAGCTCGTCGCGGCGCACGACGTAGGGGCCGGCGACGAGCGCCGTGATGTAGCTCGAGATGCGCGGCGTGGGAGCGAAGTTCCAGATCGAGCGCTCGTCGTCGAGGCGCTCGGGCTCGGGGGTCGGCTGGTTCGAGACGACCTGCCAGCGGCTCGGGGCCGTGACCCGGAAGGTGAAGGCGGCCTTCATGTCGGGCTGCTCGAAGACCGGGTACATGCGGCGGGCGTCCGGCACCTCGAACTGCGAGTAGAGGTAGACCTCGCCGTCGACCGGGTCGACGAAGCGGTGGAGGCCCTCGCCCGTGTTCATGTAGATCATGTCGGCCTCGATGACGAGGCGGTTGCGCTCCTGGAGGCCCGGAAGCTGGATGCGCACGCCGTCGGCGACCTCGGCGGGGTCGAGCTCGACCCCGTTGAGCTCGACGCGGTGCACGGCGCGGGTGATCGCGTCGATGAAGCTCGAGGCGCCCTCCTGGGCGCCGAACTCGACGATGGTCGTGGAGCGGAACACGTCGTCGGCGACGGTGAGGTCGAGCGCGACGTCGTAGGACTCGACGTCGATGATCGCGCGGCGCTCCTGCGCCTCGGCGCGCGTGAGGTTCATTCCGGGCATTGTGGGCCTTTCGAGAGCGGGCGGCCGGGTCGGGCCGACGCTCCCGAATCCTAGTGCGGGGGCCGCCGGGGGGCTCCGTGAGCGGAGGAGCGGGCGCCGGCGGATGGCTTCTGGGGATGCCGCGCGGACGACGGAGGGGCGGACCGGCCGAAGCCGATCCGCCCCTCCCGGGAAGGCGCTCGGGAAGCGCCCGCGTCGAGGTCCGGGCTAGGCGCCCTTCACCTCCTCGGCGGAGCTCTTCGCCTCCGAGGCGAGGTGCTGCGCGTGGTCGGCGCCCTGCGCCTTGACGTTCTGGAGCGAGTCCTGCGCGACCTGGCGGAGCTGCTCGCCGGCCTCGGCGAGCGGGCCCTTGGCGTCCTGCGCGAGCTGCTGGACCTTCTCCTGCGCGTCGCGCACGAGCGGCTCGGCCTTCTCCTTGAGCTGGTCGGCCGCCTGCTGCTCGGCCTTCGAGGCCGGGATGAGCGAGGCGACGAGCATGCCGAGGCCGAACGCCACGAGGCCCGCGGCGAGCGGGTTGCCGCGCGTCTGGCGCTCGACGGCGCGCGGGGCGTCGGCGAGCTTGCGCTGGGCGTCCTCGGCGGTGCGCTTGGCCGAGTCGGCGAGCTCGCCCGCCTTGGACTGGACGTCGCCCGCGACCTGCGCGGCCTTGTCCTGGACGTCGCCCACGACGCGCTGCGCCTGGTCGGCGGCGCCGTGGAGCCCGCCGCGCTCGCCGTCCCGATCGACGACGTGGCCGGTCGTCGTGGTCTCGTCCGTGCCCATGATCTTGTCCTTCATGTTCGAGAGGCCTTCCTTGAGGCGGTTCGTCTGGCGGTCGATGACCGCGCTGGGGGACACCTTCTCCGCGACCGCGTCGACGTCCGAGCTCAGGCGGGCCCGCGTCTCCTCGATCTCGCGTCGAATCTCGTCGGGGGTCTGCTGGCTCATCGTCGTGCCTCCGGGGTGGGCTTGAGGGTGTCGGGAATCTCGGCGAGCGTCTCCGCAGTCTGCGGGGCGCCCTGGACCTTGTCGATCTCGGACTTGCCGACGAAGGCGAGGATGCCCGCGGCGGCGGCCCAGATCAGGGTCACGACGAGCGCGGCCCACACGAGGTCCATGAAGGTCCCGAGGGCGAACATCGCCGTGAGGGAGAGGAAGAGGAGCGCCATGTGGCCGGCGACGCCGGCGCCGCCGAACAGGCCCGCTCCCTTGCCCGCCTGCTTGGCGGACTCGGTGAGCTCGGCCTTGGCGAGCGCGACCTCCTTGCGGAAGAGCTCGGAGAGGTTCGCGCTGAGGCTGGCGACCATGTCGCCGAGCGACTCGCGCTCTGCCCGGATCTCCGGCTCGCTGGGCTGGGGGACGTGGCTCATCGGCGCTGGCCCTCATCCTGCTGCGGGATGCCGTAGCGCGGCTCTCGGAGGGGGAGGCCCGGCACGTCGTGCTGCGGGGCGTCGAAGGGCGAGCCGGCGGCGGTGCCCTGCGGCACCTGCACGGCGCCCTCGATCTGGGGGCCGTCGACCTGCGGGCCGCGGTACTCGGGAGCCGGCATGGCCGCGTCGCCGCCGATGGTGGCCTCGCCGAAGCGGGCGCCGGCGTACGAGGAGTCGGCGAGCGGCGCGGCGCCCATGCCGTAGGCGGGAGCCGACGACTCGAGCGCGGGACGCTGCTCGTCCTTGCCGCCGCCGAGGGCGGGGAGGTCCGGGTTGCCGACCATGCCGCGCGTCACGCGTCCGGCGACGAGGCCCACGCCGGCGCAGATCGCGAGGAAGGCCATCGGGTTGCGGCGGGCGAAGCCCTGCACCTCGCGGAGGAGGTCCATCGGCTCGCGGTTCTCGAGGAACCTCGCGGCCTGGTTGGCCGTCTTCGCGAGGGTCGAGGCGGCGGTCGCCACGAGGTCGGACTGCGGGGCCTCGCCGTTCGAGAGGCGGTGGAGGTCGTCGGCGAGCGTGCGGGCGGTGCCGGCGGCGCGCTCGTGCTGGGCGCGGGCCTGCTCGTCGGCGGTCTGCTTCGCGGAGTCGAGGAGGCCGCGGGCCTGGTCCTTCGCCTCGGCGGCGACCTGGCGGGCCTCGTCCTTGACGGTCTCGCCGAGGTTCGCGGCGGAGGTCTTCGCCTCGTCGGCGAGGCGCGATGCCTCCTGCTTCGCGGCATCCGCCTTGCTGTCCGAGCCCTCCGAGAGGGGGCCCGTCTCGGGGATCGGCGCCGGGCGGAAGTCGCGGCCCGTGGGGGGCGTCGCGGTGCCCGGGAGGCCCGTGCGCTGGGCCGTCTGGTCGTGGAGCGGCGTCTGCCCGAGGGAGGTCGGGGTCGGCTGCTGGGGGCGGTCGTCGTGCTGACCGGGAAGGCTGGTCGTCATCATGCTTCCGTCCGTCGGTGGGAAAGGGAACGATCTCGACCCTGGGCCGACGCGCCTGACGAAAGACCTGATCGCAGGCTCCTTCCAGACCTCTCGCCGGGACTTTTCGGGCAACCGTGACCTCCCCGAGACCAGAAATCCCGGTCTGATCTGGATTCCCTCCGAAACGCCGATCCGCGGGCTGCCGGACGCCGACTGGCTAGCGGAGGAGGCCGAGCTCCCGCGCCCGAGCGAGCGCCGCCGTCCGGCTCGGCACGCCGAGCTTCCCGTAGAGGCGGGCGAGGTGGCTCTTCACGGTGGGCTGGCTGAGGACGAGCCGCGCCCCGATCTCCTGGTTCGAGAGCCCCTCGGCGAGGAGCTCGAGCACCTCTCGCTCCCGCGGGGTGAGCGAGACCTCGGGGCGGCGCATCCGCTCGATGAGGCGGTCCATGACGTGCGGGGCGAGGACGTTGCGGCCGTCGGCGGCCGCCGTCACGGCCTCGATGAGCGCGCTCGGCGGGGCGTCCTTGAGGAGGTAGCCGGCCGCGCCCGCCTCGATGGCGCCGAGGATGTCCTCGTCGTCGTCGTAGTTCGTGACGACGAGCACTGCGGGGGCGGGGTCGAGCCTCCGCAGGCGCCGCGTCGCCTCGACGCCGCCGGACGCCTCGCCGAAGCGGAGGTCCATCGTCGCGACGTGCACGGGGGCGCCGTCCCGGCTGGCCTTGGACGCGGCCGCGACGGCCTCCTCGGCGCTCGCGGCCTCGGCCACGATCTCGAGCTCGGGCGCGGTCTCGAAGACGGCGCGGAGGCCCTGGCGGACGATCGGGTGGTCGTCGGCGATGAGGACGCGGATCATGCGCGGGCTCCGGGATCTGAGGCGTCGGGGGCGGAGGCGTCGGAGGGGATTTCGGCGTCGACGCCCCCGGCAGCCGGCCCTGCTGCGAGCGGGATGCGCACGCTCACGAGCGTCCCCTCGCCCGGGGCCGTGACGATCGAGGCGTAGCCGCCGAGCTCGGCCGCGCGGGCGCGCATGCCGGCGAGGCCATAGCCGGAGGCGTCCTTCGGCCCGCTCGCGAGCGCCGCCTCGGCGTCGAAGCCGCGGCCGTCGTCCGAGATCTCGAGCGTCACGGCATCCGGCTCGAGCTCGAGGGAGAGCTCCGCGCGCGTCGCGCCCGCGTGCCGCTCGAGGTTCGCCATCGCCTCCTGGGCGATGCGCAGGAGCGTCGCCTCGACGGCCATGGGCAGCGCGCGTGCGTCGGCGTCGGCGCGCACCTCGACGTCGAGGCGGGTCCTCGCCCGAGACCGCTCTGCCAGCCGCTCGAGCGCCGTCGCGAGCGAGGCGCCCTCGAGCGAGCGAGGCGACAGGTCGCGGACGACCGCGCGCGTCTCCGCGAGCGCCTCGGCCGCGGCGTCCCGGGCCTGCGCGAGCCGCTCGCGGCCCTCGGGCGTCGCCCCGTGCGATTCCGCGGCGTGGAGGAGCAGCTGGATGCTCGAGAGGTGCTGGGCGACCGTGTCGTGGAGCTCGCGCCCGAGCCGCGCGCGCTCGGCGAGCACGCCCTCGCGGCGCTCGGACTCGGCGAGCTGCGCCTGGGTCGCCTCGAGCTCGGCGATGAGCTCGGCGCGCGCGGTCGATTCCGCGATGAGCGAGCGGTACCCGACGACGACCGCCACCATGACCGCGGCGACGCCGATGGGCCCCACGATCGCGCCGGTCGTCCAGCCGTGGTGGACGCCGAGCCCAGCCGCCGTGAGCGCCGCGAGCGCGAAGGCCGCGACGGTGCCCGAGACGGGCGGCAGGAGCCAGAGCGCGAGGAAGTAGAGCGCCATGCCGAGGTAGCCCGCGTCCGAGGCGAGCACGATGAGCCACGACCACGGCAGGCAGAGCAGCGCGAGCCAGAGCGCGTGCTGCCAGCGCAGCTGCGTCGCGGGGCGCGCGATCACCTCGGGGCGGACGAGCAGCGGGTGCAGGCCGCCAGCGAGCGCGACGAGCTCCAGGCCCGACGCCGTGAGCACCGCGGGGAGGCGGTCCGGGGTCTCGAGCGCCGCCTGGGCGATCGGCGGCGCGAGCAGGAGCGCGCCCAGGGCGATGGCCGCGACGAGGATGGCGCGGCCGACGGGGGAGGGCGCCGTGGGCATGCCCCGATCGTACGGACCGCCCTCGCGGATGCGGCCGAGCCCGGCCCGGTTCATCCTTTCGGACGCATCGAAGTCCAGCCGTCCGCACCTTCTCGCGGCGCCCCGATCGGCGAAGGATCGAAGCGTGCCCGGGGAGATCCCCCGAGCGGGGAAGGATCCCATGTACGTCGCCCTCCGCGAGCTGCGCCGCTCGCCCGGCCGCTTCGCCCTCATCGGCGCGGTCGTCGCGCTCATGATGCTCCTCGTCGGCTTCGTCTCCGGCCTCGCCGGCGGCCTCGGCCAGCAGAACGTCTCGGCCCTGCTCGAGACCGGCGCCGACCGCGTCGTCTTCGCCATGCCCTCCGGCGGCGCCTCGAGCTTCGCCGAGTCGAAGGCGGACGACGCCCAGCTCGCCGCCTGGCAGGACGGGGCCTCCGCCGCAGGCGCCGAGGTGACGCCCATCGGCATCGCGACCGTGCGCGTCGAGCGGCCGGGCGATGCCGACTCGGGCGCCGCCGCGGACGCCGTCGACACGCTCCCCGTCGCCCTCTTCGGCGCACCCGCGGGCGGGCCGCTCGCCGCGACGGGCCTCGCGGCCCCGGCCGCCGACGACGAGCTCGTGCTCGGCGCCTCGATCGCGGAGCAGCTCGGGGTCTCCGCGGGCGACGGGCTCGAGATCGCGGGCGTCCCGTTCACGGTCGCCGAGGTGCGGCCGCAGCTCGCCTACTCGCACCTGCCGGTCGCGATCTCCACCCTCGCGGCGGAGCACGCCGTGCTCGACGCGATGCGCCAGCCGCACGGCGCCGCCTCGGTCGTGCTCGTCCACGGCGAGCTCGACGGCGCGACGGCCGCGGCCCTCGACGCCGCGCAGGGCACGACGAGCGAGCCGCTCCTGCCCTCGACGCTCGCGATCTCCTCCTTCAAGAGCGAGATCGGCTCGCTCGGACTCATGATCGCCATGCTCGCCGGGACCGCCGTGCTCGTCGTCGGCGTCTTCTTCCTCGTCTGGTCGATGCAGCGCCAGCGCGAGGTCGCAGTCCTCAAGGCGCTCGGCGCGAAGGACGGATGGCTCCGCCGCGACGCGCTCGGCCAGGCCGCGCTCGTCCTCGTCGTCGGCGTCGCCGTCGGCGCGGGCCTCACGCTCGCCCTCGGGGCGCTCGCGGGCCCGAAGGTGCCCGTCCTCCTGAGCTGGTGGACGATCGGCATCCCCGCCGTCGGCATGCTCCTCGCGGGCCTCCTCGGCTCGCTCGTCTCGCTCCGCCAGATCACGAAGGCGGATCCCCTCACGGCGCTCGCGGCGGCGTAGGTCGCGGGCCTTGAGCCCGTTACTCACGTCCGCTGCCGTTCGTCCTCGCTCTCGCTCTCGCCCGCTCCGCCCGAAAGGCCCCTCATGCTCTCGCTCCGCGACCTCACCCTCACCTACCCCGACGGCGCCTCGCGCCTCACCGCCCTCGACGCCGTGAGCCTCGAGGTGGCCGACGGCGAGGCCGCCGCCGTCACCGGCCCGAGCGGCTCCGGCAAGTCGAGCCTCCTCGCCGTCGCCTCGACCCTGGTGCAGCCGGATCGCGGCTCCGTGCGCGTCGGCGGGCGCGAGGTCGTCGGGCTCGGGCGCTCCCAGCTCGCCGAGGTGCGGCGATCCGAGCTCGGCATCGTCTTCCAGACCCCGAACCTCCTCGGCGCCCTCACCGTGCGCGAGCAGCTCGAGGTCATGGCGAAGCTCGGCGCGGGATCGCTGCGCGGCCTCTCGCGCCGCGAGCTCGCCGCCCGCATCGACGAGACGCTCGACGCGGTCGGCATCCTCTCGCTCGCGGACCGCCTCCCCGCCCAGCTCTCGGGCGGCCAGCGCCAGCGCGCGAACATCGCCCGCGCGATCGTCCACCGCCCGGCGGCCCTCCTCGTCGACGAGCCGACCTCGGCGCTCGACCAGGCCCGCGGCGACGAGATCATCGCCCTCCTCGTCGAGCTCACCCACGAGCTCGGGCTCGCGACGATCGTCGTCACCCACGAGCTCGGGCACCTCGCGCGCTTCGACTCGGCGCATCGCATGGTGGACGGCCGGCTGAGCGAGATCGACGGGGCCGAGGCCGCGGGCTCGGCGGGCCACGCGGCACGCCACGCCGCCTGAGCGGGCCGGGGGAGCCGGAGCGGGTCCGAGCGGCACCGCGGCGCGGTCATGCGTCTCGCATGGCGCGCCCCGCCGATCGCCCTACGATGTCGGCATGGCTGAGACGACTGCTGTGGACTTCTGGTTCGACCCCGCGTGCCCCTGGGCCTGGATGACCTCCCGCTGGATGGACGAGGTGACCCGCCAGCGCCCCGAGGTCGAGGCGAAGTGGCACGTCATGTCGCTCTTCCTCCTCAACAAGGACCAGCAGGCCGACCCCGAGTACCTCGCCTCGCACGGCGCCGCGCACCAGCGCTCATACGCGATGACGAAGGTCATCGCCGCGGTCATGCGCGACGAGTCGCTCGGCAACGCCGCGGTGAAGCGCCTCTACGACGAGCTCGGGCAGCGCATCCACCTCGAGGGCCGCACGGACGACGCCGTGCTCGCCGAGGCCGCCGAGGCCGCCGGCATCCCTCAGGAGCTCCTCGACCGCGCCGCCGCGGGCGAGTTCGACGAGGCGCTCCAGGCAAGCCACGACGAGGGCATCGGCCGCGTCGGCCAGGACGTCGGCACCCCGATCGTCGCCGTCGACGGCACCGCCTTCTTCGGCCCCGTCATCTCGCCGGCCGCGAAGGGCGAGGACGCGCTCCGCCTCTTCGACGGCGTCGTCATGGCCGCCTCGTACCCCGGCTTCTTCGAGCTCAAGCGCTCGCGGACCGTCGGCCCGCAGTTCGACTAGGGGCTGCCGGATGCGCGTCCACCTCGCCACCGACCACGCGGGCCTCGAGTTCTCCCGCGCCCTCCGCGAGCACCTCGTCGAGCGCGGCCACGAGCCCGTCGACCACGGCCCGCAGTCGTACGACCCCGTCGACGACTACCCCTCCTTCTGCATCAGCGCCGCGCAGGCGGTCGCGAACGACTGGCGCCGCGGCGAGCCCTCGCTCGGCGTCGTCTTCGGCGGCTCCGGCAACGGCGAGCAGATGGCCGCGAACAAGGTCGAGGGCGTCCGCGCCGCGCTCGTGTGGAGCGAGGCGACGGCGAAGCTCGCCCGCGAGCACAACAATGCCAACGTCTGCTCGATCGGGGCGCGCCAGCACTCCCTCGAGGAGGCGCTCGCGCTCATCGACGCGTTCCTCGACGAGCCGTTCCCGGGCGACGAGCGCCACGTGCGCCGCATCGGGCAGCTCGCCGAGTACGAGCGGACGGGCGCGATCGCGGGCCACGAGACGCTCGCGGCCGAGGACGGCGAGGTGCCGACGGTGCTCGGCGGCGACGACGGCTCCGCAGACGGCTCCGGCGACGCGTCGGCGCAGGCGGGGGCGTAGTGCCCGAGGGGCACTCCGTCCATCGCATCGCGCGGCAGTTCGAGGCGAACTTCGCGGATCGCGTCGTGCGGGCGTCCTCGCCCCAGGGCCGCTTCGCCGAGGGCGCCGCCGAGCTCGACGGCCGGCGGATGCTCGAGACCTTCGCGGTCGGCAAGCAGATGTTCTCGCGCTTCGAGGGCGAGCGCTGGCTGCGCGTGCACCTCGGCATCTACGGCGCGTGGGACTTCACGGGCGAGGTGACGACGACGCTCGGGCAGACGGGGGAGTACTCGCGCCGGAACCCGGAGCTTCGCGTCGAGGACTCGCGCGGCGAGACCTCGATCGCCTCGATCGGCGCGCCGCGGCGCACGCGGTTGCGGATGGCGGAGTCGGAGGCCGAGTCGACGCTCGAGGCGTGGCCGCCGGAGCCGATCGGGCAGGTGCGGCTGCGCCTGCTCACCGAGGCGACGTGCGCCGACCTTCGCGGCCCGACGGCCTGCGAGGTGCTCGACGAGCAGCAGGTGGATCGCCAGATCGCGAAGCTCGGTCCGGATCCGCTCGTGCACCGCGGCCGGGCGCCCGAGGAGCGCTTCGTTTCGACGGTGACGTCCAAGCGGACGCCGATCGGCATCCTGCTCATGGACCAGTCGGTCGTCGCGGGCATCGGGAACGTGTACCGGGCGGAGCTGCTCTACCGGGCGGGCATCGACCCGCATCGCCCGGGGACGTCGATCACGACGGACGAGGCGCGGGCGCTCTGGGCCGACTGGAAGAAGCTGCTGAAGATCGGCGTCGAGGTCGGGCAGATGATGACGATCGACGGGCTCCGCGGGCAGCGGAAGCTCGACGCGCTCCGGAACCGCGAGGACCGGCACTGGGTGTACGGCCGCGCGGGGGAGCCGTGCCGCGTGTGCGGCACGGCGATCGCGCTCGAGACGATGCAGGCGCGAAAGCTCTACTGGTGCCCGGGGTGCCAGCGGTAGCTCGCTGAGCCGAGCCCGGATCGGCTCCTCGTCATCGCGGCTCTTCCGTCACCGCAGCTCCGAGAAGCTGCGGACGACCCGCTTCGCGTCCCGGAGGCGCGCCTCGTAGGTGGCGGCGATGACGACGAGGATGGCGCCGGCGATCGCGAGCCAGATCCACCACGGCACCGCCTGGTAGACGTCCGCGATGAGCGGCCAGAAGGTGAGGATGGCGTGGAGCGCGGTCGCGATCGCGCCGAGCGCGAGCGGCGCCTGCAGCTTCATGAGCGCGCCGACGAGCAGGGTCGCCACGCAGAGGGCGCCGACGACCGCGAGGCGCACGCCGTCCGCGTCGGCGAGCCCGGCGAGGATCGAGGGGAAGAGGAGCAGCGCGAGGCCCGGCCCGAGCTCGGGCCAGGAGCGTGTGCCCGGACGCGTGGCGAGCGCGGCCGCGCCGCCGGCGAGGAAGCCGGCCGCGAGCGGCCAGCTCAGAGCCTCGGTGCGGAGCCAGCCGAAGAGGCCGTGCCAGGCGAGCTCGCCGGGTTCGGAGGCGAAGCCGAGCGGGAGCGTGAGGCCGAAGGCGGCGACGACGGCGAGGAGCGCGAGGCCGAGGCCGAGCTGGCGGGTGACGACAGGGCGAGTGCGCGCCGGGTCGCGACGGCCGGCGATCGCGTGGGGGACCATCGCGATGAGCAGCCCCGCGGCCGCGACGGCGGACATCGCCCAGGACGGCCCGTCGATGACGCCGCGCAGGCCCCACCGGATGACGATGATGAGCGCGCCGCCGAGGGCGACCGCCGTCGTGCCGATGACGAGGCCGCGGGCGAGGCCGAGCTCGAGCTCGGAGGCGACGGCGCGCGAGGCGAGGAGCGCGGCGAAGCCGAGGACGACGGCCGCGCCGAAGGGCCAGAGCGACTCGAGCCAGTCCATCCGGTCGACGCGTACGCCCGCCATGATGAGGCAGCCGAGGCCGAGGACCGAGGCCGCGGTGATCTCGGCTGCGGCGCCGAACCAGCGGCGAGGGCCGGGGCGCCAAGCGCGGGCGGCGGCGAGGCCGACGACGGCGGCCGCGAGCGCGAGGGCCCAGGGCAGCCAGCGCAGGGGCTCGCCGTCGGCGGCCGCGGAAGCCGCGACGGGGAGCAGCCCGAGGGCGAGCGCGAGGGCGACGAGGGAGGTCGCGGCGGGGATGCGGCCGTCCTCGCGGGCCCAGCCGAGCGAGGCGAGGCACACGGCGCCGAGGACGAGCATGGCGGCGGCCGGCAGGGTGCGGGTCTCGACGGCGCCGTCGGGGGCCCAGGCGGAGATCGCGACGATCCAGCCGAGCGGGCCGAGGAGGAGGGATCCGGCGCCGGCCATCCGTCGGACGGCGGCCCAGCTCGACTCGCCCTCGCGGCCGCGGAGCGCGGTGCGGTCGAAGGCGCCGAGCGCGAGCGCCGCCGCGGCCGCCAGCAGGCCGAGGCTCCCGATCGCCTGGCCGGCGAGGAAGCCGGCGATCAACGCGATGAGGGCGAGCCCGCAGACGGCGAGGTCGCGGACGAGCCCGTCGGCGAGGCTCGAGGCGCGGAGCGTCGCGGCGGTCGGGGCGAGGTCGGCCTCGGCGTCGGGAGCGGGGCGCGGGGGCATCGACGGGCCGGCCGTGGGCTGGCCGAGCGCGGGGTGGCCGAATGCCGGCTGTCCGAAGCCGGGCTGCCCCAACGCGGGCTGTCCGTAGCCGGGCTGCCCGAAGGCGGGCGGTCGGAAGGCGGTCTGCCCGAACCCCGTGTGGCCGACGGCAGGATGGCCGAAGGGCGGCTGCGCGTGCGCCTGCTGGCCGATGGGCTGCGCCCCGTACGCAAGGTGGCCGTGGGGCTGCGGTCCGACCGGCGGATGGCCGAACGCGCCCGCGCCGAACGCATGAGGCGCGACGCCGTAGGCGGACGGCCCGTTGCCGGCGACGGCAGGACCCGCGTGCGGATGGGGCGCCGCCATGGCGGCCGGGTGCGGCACCACCGGCACCGGGACCGCCGGCGTGGGCTTCTCCGCGCGAGGGCGCGCGGGGGCGGGCGCCGGGTCCGTCCGCTCCACGAGCGGGGCGGGTCGGGCGAGGCGGATGGCGAGCGCGACCGCGGCGCCGAGGAGCGCGGCGGATCCGGCGCCGATCGCCACGGCCGCGGCGCTCCCGCTCGACACCGTCGCCGGTCCGGAGAGCCAGGCCGCGACGGGCCCCGTGACGAGGGCCGCGAGCGCGGCGGCCGCGGCGAGCACCGCCGTCGCCTCGGCCGCGCGCCGGGCGAGCGCCGAGACGCCGCGGAGGGCGAGCGCGGCGGCGCCGGCGGCGAGGAGCGCGAGGCAGAGGAACGCCGGGAGATCGGCATCCGGGCGGACGGCCGCGCACGCTGCGGCGACGCAGGGCCCGGCTTCGGACCCGCCTCCGAGCCCGAATCCGAGGCCGCCGAGCACCGGCAGGAGCGAGGGCGCCGCGACGACCGAGCCGACGGCGAGCTCGTCCGTCGCCGAGCGCAGCCGCCTGGGGATGAGCGCCAGGGCGAGGAGCGCGATGCCGCAGGCGGCAGCGAGCGCGGGCATCGGCCCGGGTGCAGAGGCGCCGAGCTCGGGGGCATCCCGATCGATGAGGCCGGCGAGCGCGGCGAGGCCGAGCGCGAGGACGCCCGTCGCCGCGGCGAGCGCCGTCGCCCGGATCGTCCGGCTCGAGCCGGCGGCGAAGGAGGCGACGACCGCCGTGCCGACGACGAGCGCGATCGGGAAGGCGCTCGCGTGGTGCGCACCTGCGAAGAGCAGCACGACCGTCGTGAGGATCGCGCCGAGGCCGAGTCCCGCCGCTGCGGGCGCCAGCGTCGCGCCGCTCGGTCCCTGGTGCTCGCGTCGACCTCGCAGGACGAGGACGAGCCGGCCCGCGGCGGCGAGCGCGGCGACGACGGCGAGCCCTGCGACGGCGAGCAGGAGCGCCTCGAATCGCAGCGCGGACGCCGCCGCGCCGAGCACGAGCAGCAGCGAACCGAGCGTCTCGACGAGCGTGCGGCGACCGGCGATGAGGTGCGAGGCGCCCCAGCCGAGTCCGGCGCCCGCGGCCAGCGCCGGGCCCGCGAAGGAGGGATCCGCGAGCCACTCCGGCCTCACGCCGCCGAGCAGCGGCGTGAGGCCGTTGAGGATCGTGACGCCGCCGAGGAAGAGGAGGGCGAGGCCGGCGAGGAGCGCCGGGTGGACCGCGAGCGCGATCGCCCCTGCGCGCGCGGGCGATCGGTCGGCCTCGGGCACGCGCCGCGAGACGGCCTCGCCGAGGAAGGCGAGCACGAGCGCCGTTGCGAGCACCGCCGCGTCGCGAGGATGGGCCTCCGCGAGGAAGCCGGACGCGAGGGTCCCGGCCGGCAGGGTGAGGAGGGCTCCCGCGGAGATGCCCGCGAGCACGCGGGCGGTCGGCATGCCGCGGCCGCGCAGCTGGACGACGAGGCCGATCGCCGCGGCGGCCCCGACGAGCGCCCGCGCCGCCGCCAGCAGGCCGAAGGCAGCATCGTGGCGCTCGCTGCTCATGAGGTGCTCGAGCCAGCCGAGCGGGCCGGCCGCGAGGAGCGCGGCGACGGCGATCCACGCGATGAGGGAGGCTTCGACACCGAGGCGCCCGCGCGGCGCGAGCGCGGCGGCGGGCGGCGGCGGATGCGCGGCGGGCGTCGACGGCC
Source organism: Pseudoclavibacter triregionum (assembly GCA_910822395.1). GTDB lineage: Bacteria > Actinomycetota > Actinomycetes > Actinomycetales > Microbacteriaceae > Pseudoclavibacter > Pseudoclavibacter triregionum. The sequence continues at coordinate 127,359 of OU365335.1, read as the reverse complement.
CGTGCTGGGCGGGCGCCGCGGCTCGGTCGTCGGCCCGCGGACTCGGCGCGAGCCTCGCGAGGACGGGATGGAGGAGCCCGGCGAGGCCCGCCCCGACGGCCCAGGTGTACGCCGGGATCGAATCCTGGCCCTGGCCGGCCAGTCCCGTCGCGAGGAAGCCCGCGGCGGGCGGCAGGAGGAACGAGGCCGCGAGGATCGGCTCGCGGATCGGCGCGAGCGCGCGCCACCCCAGGTGGATCGCCGCGACGAGCGAGAGGCCGATGCCCCAATAGAGGGCGGCGTCGAGCGATCCGGCCCCGAAGAGGTCGAGCTCGCGCACGGCCCACACGTCGAGGAGGAGCAGCACGGTGCCGAACACCGCGACGCCCTCCGCCGTGGCGCGCAGCCCCGAGCGGCGGCTGAGCCAGATCGAGGCGCCGACCGCCGCCGCGGTGATGCCGGCGGTCACGGCCGCGCGGGCCCAGAGATCGAACATGAGCCAGGCGATCGTGAGGAAGACGATCGCGGCGATGGACAGCAGGCCGATGCCGGTCGCGAGGAGCGTCACCTGGATGGGGGAGCGGCGCGGGCGGTCGGACGGCTCGCCATGCGGCGCCCGGGAGCCCGGAGCGCCCGGACGGGCGGGTGCGCCCTCGCGCGGCATCGGGGCGCCGTGGGTCCCGTGCGGCGGCGCGGGGACGGGCGGGAGCTGCGGGCGCGGCACCCTGCCGAAGCCGGGAGCGGCGTCGGGGAACGGCGCTAGGGCGGGCGCGGCGGATCCGGCATGGTGCGGGGTAGGAGACGGGCCCGGGGAGGCCTGGCTCGGCGCGGCAGCGCTCGGGCCGGGGAATGACGGGCCGATGGAGAACGGGGCCGAAGGCAGCTGCTCCGGCGCGCCGAAGCGGGTCGGCAGGGCATGCGGGTCGTTCGCCACCGCCGTCGCCGGGCCGCCCGGCGTCGCGGGAGTCTCGGCCGGACCGCTGCCCGGAGCGGGCTTCGGCGCCGAACCGGACGCGGCTGCGGGCAGCGCCGCCCGAAGCAGCCGAGCGCGCTCCTCGAGCCCCGCGCGGATGCGCCCGCTGAGCTCAGCCGCGGCCGCGACCTCGGGCACGCGGAGCGGCAGCCCGCAGGATCCGCATCGGGCGGCGCCGCCGTGGGCCGACTGGCACCACGGGCACAGGCGCGCGTCGACGAGGGCTTCCGGGGCGAGCGGGAAGCGGGGCGGCATGGCGGGCCGCTCGGCGCCGAGGCCGATGGCGGCGTTCGCCCGGTCGGCCTCGAGCCCGCGCTCGTACGCGGGCCGCAGCAGCTCCACGCGCTCGTCGAGCTCGCGCACGAGCCGGTGCGAGAGCTCCCACGCGCGGCCGGCCTCCGGGGCGTCGAGGCGGAGCCCGCAGCGCGCGCAGGCTGCGCCCGCGCCCGGAGCGTCCCCGCACCACGGGCAGCGCTCGGAGTCGGCGAGCGCGCTCGCTCGCTCCGGGAATCGTGGGCCATCGACGACGGGCACGCGGATCACCTCGCTGCTGCTCCTCGCGGGCGAGGCCGCCCGCGAGCCGGCCGCGGAGGCGCTCCGATCGGCCGCACTCGCAGGCTAGACCCGAGCGCGCGCGGGCGATCCGGGGCTGTGGATAACTTCATCCGCGCGGGGGATCGAATCGGCCGGATCTCGCTCGGAAGAGTGACGGAATCGGCACGTCAGCGGCGCATTCCGACGGGGCTCAGCGAAGCCCAACCGGCGTGGGAGAGCCAACCGGCGTGGGAGAGGGGGATCGGAGGGGATGACGGGAATCGAACCCGCGTGACCAGTTTGGAAGACTGGGGCTCTACCATTGAGCTACATCCCCGCATCCGCGCGCGACGAGGCGCTCGGAAGCCTGTGAAGTCTAGCGCACCGACGTCGCGCCGCCTAGATCGCCGCGGCCGAGGCCGCCTCCTCCAGAACGTCTCGACCGTGTCGCGCTCGCCGAGGAACGGGATACACCGCGAACCACGCGAGCCACACGGCCCCGTAGGTGAGGCACCAGTTCAGCCCGTGGCGGACGTTCGCGGCCGCGACCGCGTTCTGCCTGCTCGCGCGCCCGCGCAGCACGAGGAGGGTGACGAGCCAGCCGAGATAGCCGATGACGGGCAGCGGCAGGTACAGCCGGAGGGCGCTGAGCCACCCGCCCACGCCTCCGCGGCCCTGGCCGGGCGCCCGAGCGGGCATCGGCTGTCAGTCCTCGGGGGTCGGCGCGCCGTAGGGCGTCCCGGGTCCCGAGGAGGGGGAGAAGGCGGGGTTGGGTCCGTGGAGCGTCACGGCGTCGAGCGTAGGCGCGGCGCGGCGCGGCGCTGCCGCGGCCGTCCGCCGAGGGATGCTCGACCCGTCGGGAGACGGAGATCCCGCGCCTCGGAGGCCCTCGCCATCCGCCCCGCCGACCCCGGCGCGCCGGGCCGGCCGGGGCCCGCGCGGTACGCTGAGCCGGTCGCCTCGCGACGGGACGTAGCTCAGCTTGGTAGAGCACCCGCTTTGGGAGCGGGGGGTCGCAGGTTCGAATCCTGTCGTCCCGACGTCGCGGGGGCCGGATGCTGGCGCTCGCCACGTCGCCGCCTGCCGCTCGCCGCGGAGCTTCCGCCCAGAATGACGTCTCCGTGATCGCGGACCCGCATGGCGCGTCCGTGATCACCTATGCGAAGAACTGGGCGGTACGCCGAGGATCCGGAGACGGGACGGCGGAGGCCCGGCGCACGCCCGCGGCCCGGCCGCCGACGCGTAGACTGCTGAGGATTCCTGCCCGCCGCGCCCTGGCGCCGCCGGTCACGATGCCCGTCCGCCGCGCCCCACCGGCCATCAGGCGGACCCGATCCCGCACTCAGGAGAACCACTCACGTGAAGACTTCGGTCGACCAGCTCAGCCCGACGCGCGTCAAGCTCACGATCAACGTCGAGCCCGCCGAGCTCAAGCCCTACATGGACGCCGCCTACAAGGAGATCGCGAACCAGGTCCAGGTTCCCGGCTTCCGCCGCGGCAAGGTGCCCGCCGCGATCATCGACCAGCGCGTCGGCCGCGAGGTCGTCCTCGACGACGCCATCTCGAAGGGCCTCGACGAGTTCTACCAGGAGGCCATGCGCGAGCAGGACCTCCAGGTCCTCGGCCGCCCGACCGCCGACGTCGCCGAGCGCCCGGACCCGAAGACGATGACGGGCGACCTCGTCGTCACCATCGAGACGGACGTCCGCCCCAAGGTCGAGCTCCCCAAGTACGAGGGCATGAAGATCGTCGTCGACGAGGCCAAGGTCTCGGACGAGGACGTCGACGCCGAGCTCGACGAGCTCCGCTCGCGCTTCGGCACGCTCAAGACGGTCGACCGCCCGATCGCGGACGAGGACTTCGTCACGCTCGACCTCGTCGCGAACGTCGACGGCGAGAAGGTCGACGAGGCCGACGGCATCTCGTACCAGCTCGGCTCGGGCCAGCTCCTCGAGGGCATCGACGAGGCCCTCCTCACGCTCACCGCGGGCGAGGAGACCACCTTCCGGTCGACGCTGCTCGGCGGCGACCACGAGGGCGAGGAGGCGGAGATCACCGTCAAGGTGACCGCCGTCAAGGAGCGCGAGCTCCCCGAGGCCGACGACGAGTTCGCCGAGATGGCGTCCGAGTTCGACACGATCGCAGAGCTCCGCGGCGACCTCGAGGCCCAGGCCAAGCGCAAGAAGGTGTTCGAGCAGGTCGAGCAGGCCCGCGAGAAGGCGCTCGCGCAGCTCCTCGAGCAGACCGAGATCCCCGTCCCGCAGCAGCTCATCGACGACGAGGTCGCGAACCACCTCGAGCAGGAGGGCAAGGCCGCCGACGACGAGCACGGCGTCGAGGTCCGCGAGAACGCCGAGAAGTCGTTCCGCCAGCAGATCCTCCTCGACGAGGTCATCAAGGCCGAGGAGGTGCAGGTCCAGCAGGACGAGCTCACGCAGTTCCTCATCCAGTCGGCCGCGCAGTACGGCATGGCCCCGCAGGAGTTCGTGGACATCCTCCAGCAGTCGAACCAGCTCCCGGCGATGGTCGGCGAGGTCGCGCGCTCGAAGGCGATCCTCCACGTCCTCGACAAGGCGGAGATCGTCGACGAGGCCGGCCAGAAGGTCGACATCTCGGAGTTCACGGCCGCCGTCCGCAAGCCCGAGGCCGAGGAGGCCGACGAGGCCGTCGACGCCGAGGCCGAGGAGAAGCCGGCCGCGAAGAAGACGACGCGCAAGCCGTCCGCCAAGAAGGCCGACGCCGCCGAGAAGGCCGAGGCCGCCGACGCCGTGGCCGAGGAGAGGCCCGCCGCGAAGAAGACGCCGGCGCGCAAGCCCGCCGCGAAGAAGCAGGCCGCCAAGAAGGACGAGGCGAAGGACGAGGCCCCCGCGGCCGACGCCGAGTAGCCGTCCGCTCCTCGCGGATCGAAGAGGGCCCCGTCGCATCGCGCGGCGGGGCCCTCTCGCATGCGCCGGGGCGTCGTCCGCGCAGGGGCACGGTCGCGCATCGGCGCCGTCGTGCAGCGGCATTGTCGCGCCCGGCATCCGCGGGTCTATCGTGACGCCCCGCGGCCGAGGCCGGCCCGCGCAGCGAAGGAGCTCCCCATGACCGTCACCGTCCGCCCCGTCGAGGCCGCCGATCGCGAGCGCTGGGAGGAGCTCTACACCGGCTATGCCGAGTACTACCGCTCCAACCAGGACGCCGAGATGCGGGATCGCGTCTTCTCCTGGCTCATGGACGACGCGGCCCAGAGCCGCGGCCTCGTCGCCGTCGACGAGGACGGCCGGATCGTCGGCATCGCCCACTACCGCCCCTTCGCCCGCCCCCTCAGCGCCACGACCGGCTGCTACCTCGACGACCTCTTCGTCGACCCGGAGGCCCGCGGCCACGGCGCCGCCGACGAGCTGCTCGCGGAGCTGCGCCGCGTCGCCGCGCGCGAGGGCTGGAGCGTCGTCCGCTGGATCACGCGCGAGGACAACTACCGCGCCCGCGGCAAGTACGACCAGGTCGCCGAGCGGACGAGCTGGGTCACGTACGACATGAAGCCGGAGGCGTAGGGGAGCGCCGCCCGGGCCCGGCTCCGAGGCCCGATTCCGGCCCCGCTCCCAGCCCCTCCCGGCCCGCATCTGCCGACGGCGAACAGCGCCGCGGCCGCTTCATCGCGTCCGGTAGCGTCGGGGTCATCCACAGACAAGGAGCGACCGTGGCCGAACTGCAACTGCCGAACAGCGTCTTCGAGAAGCTGCTGAAGGACCGGATCATCTGGCTCGGTTCCGAGGTCCGCGACGAGAACGCGAACGAGATCTGCGCGAAGATCCTGCTCCTCGCCGCGGAGGACCCGGACCGCGACATCTACCTCTACATCAACTCGCCCGGCGGCTCGATCACGGCCGGCATGGCGATCTACGACACGATGCAGTTCGTGCCGAACGACATCGTCACCGTCGGCATCGGCATGGCGGCCTCCATGGGCCAGCTCCTCCTCACGGCGGGCGCCCCCGGCAAGCGCTACATCACCCCGAACGCGCGCGTGCTCCTCCACCAGCCGCACGGCGGCTTCGGCGGCACCTCGTCGGACATCCAGACCCAGGCCCAGCTCATCCTCTCGATGAAGGAGCGCCTCGCGCAGATCACCGCCGAGCGCACGGGCAAGTCGGTCGAGCAGATCAACAAGGACGGCGACCGCGACCGCTGGTTCACCGCCGAGGAGGCCCTCGAGTACGGCTTCGTCGACCACATCCGCGCGAGCGCGTCGGAGGTCGTCGGCGGCGGCGGCACCGACCAGCGCATCAGCGACGACCCCTCGAAGACCGCCGGCCAGCCCGAGCAGGACCGCTAGGCGCGGGCCCCAGAAAGCGAGCAGAACCGAATGCACACGCCCAACTTCACCGCGGCCGGCACCGCCTTCGAGGGCATCCGCGCCCCGGGCAGCCGCTACATCCTCCCCTCCTTCGAGGAGCGCACGGCCTACGGCTACAAGCGCCAGGACCCGTACGCGAAGCTCTTCGAGGACCGCATCGTCTTCCTCGGCGTGCAAGTGGACGACGCCTCCGCCGACGACGTCATGGCCCAGCTCCTCGTCCTCGAGTCGCAGGACCCGGACCGCGACATCACGATGTACATCAACTCGCCTGGGGGCTCGTTCACGGCCATGACGGCGATCTACGACACGATGCAGTACATCCGACCGCAGGTGCAGACGGTGTGCCTCGGCCAGGCCGCCTCGGCCGCGGCCGTGCTCCTCGCCGCCGGCGAGCCGGGCAAGCGCCTCGCGCTCCCGAACGCCCGCATCCTCATCCACCAGCCCGCGACCGGCGACGCCGGCCACGGCCAGGCCTCGGACATCGAGATCCAGGCCCGCGAGGTGCTGCGCATGCGCACCTGGCTCGAGGAGGCGCTCGCGAAGCACTCCGGCCAGGAGATCGAGAAGGTCCACGCGGACATCGAGCGCGACAAGATCCTCTCGGCGACCGAGGCGAAGGACTACGGCCTCGTCGACCAGGTGCTCACGAGCCGCAAGGGCGCCCAGCCCGTCATCGTCGACTAGGACTGGGCATCGCTCGGGGCGTGCGCTGCGCGCAGTGCGCCGAGCGGCGAAATCCTCCCGCAGGCGGATCGCGCGTCGGCCCGACGCGCGATCCGCGCGGGACGACGCGGGGAGAAGCTGAGCGTGCCCGAGCGACCGTCGCTCACGCACCCCGAGGAGGTACCGTGCCAAAGACCGTTCGACGCCTCGCCCCGCTCGCGGCGCTGCCCGTCGCGATGCTCGCCCTGGCGGGCTGCGCGGGCTCCGGCGGGGCGTCCGCGACCCCGCCCTTGACGGCGACCGCCGGACCCGCGACCGGCTCGACGTCTGCGACCGGCTCGACCTCGGGGCCCTCCGGCTCGCCCGCAGCCGGCTCCACGTCGGGGACCTCCGGCGCGTCCGGCGTGGGCTCCGCCGGCGTGGTCCGCCTGGGCGACCAGGACTATTCGAGCCTCGACTGGCAGGTCGAGTGCACCTTCTCCGTCACCGCGGGCGCGGTGATGCCGGACGGCAACCGCCTGGCGATCGAGGTCTCCGGAAACCAGAGCTCCGGTCAGGCCGAGTCGGTCTCGGTGAACGTCTACGGCCCCGGGAACTCGCCCGTCGAGACCTGGGTCATCGACGACGCCCACGCCTCCGACGGTGCGGTCTTCACCCAGCAGGCCTTCGACCGTGGCGGCGCGGTCGCGGTGTCGGGGACGGCCGCGGGAGGGTCCTGGGGCACGCTCGGCGTGAGCTACGACGAGCAGCGGCCGATCGAGGTGCTCCTCGCCTGCCCGCCCAAGTAGCCGAGGCGCGGCGCCCGCCGGTGACGGCTCGTGATCCCCGGCGGGCGGCGCAGGCTTCCGGTGGCGCTCCGGCGTCCGGTTCACCGCGCGTTCCGGGCATTCCCCGCCAGTGCGGCTAGGCTGGCCTGCACCCGCGAGGAGGGATCACATGGCGCGCATCGGAGAGAGCAGCGATCTGCTCAAGTGCTCGTTCTGCGGCAAGAGCCAGAAGCAGGTCAAGCAGCTCATCGCCGGGCCCTCGGTGTACATCTGCGACGAGTGCGTCGAGCTGTGCAACGAGATCATCGAGGAGCGGATGGCGGAGACGGGCGATGAGACCGTCTCGGAGTTCGAGCTGCCGAAGCCGAAGGAGATCTTCGCCTTCCTCGAGGAGTACGTCATCGGCCAGGTGCCGGCCAAGAAGGCCCTGGCCGTCGCCGTCTACAACCACTACAAGCGCGTCCGCGCCCTCGGCGGGCTCCACCCCGCCGACAAGGAGGACGACGGCGTCGAGATCGCGAAGTCGAACGTCATGCTCATCGGCCCGACCGGCTGCGGCAAGACCTACCTCGCGCAGTCGCTCGCGAAGCGCCTCAACGTCCCCTTCGCGGTCGCCGACGCGACGGCGCTCACGGAGGCCGGCTACGTCGGCGAGGACGTCGAGAACATCCTCCTCAAACTCCTGCAGGCCGCCGACTTCGACGTGAAGCGCGCCGAGACGGGCATCATCTACATCGACGAGATCGACAAGGTCGCGCGCAAGGCCGAGAACCCCTCGATCACCCGCGACGTCTCCGGCGAGGGCGTGCAGCAGGCGCTCCTGAAGATCCTCGAGGGCACGGTCGCCTCGGTGCCGCCGCAGGGCGGCCGAAAGCACCCGCAGCAGGAGTTCATCCAGATCGACACGACGAACGTCCTCTTCATCGTCGCGGGCGCGTTCGCGGGCCTCGAGGACATCATCTCGTCGCGTGCAGGCAAGAAGGGCATCGGCTTCGGCGCCCCCATCCACTCAAAGGACGACGACGTCGACATCTTCGGCGAGGTGCTCCCGGAGGACCTGCACAAGTTCGGCCTCATCCCCGAGTTCATCGGCCGCCTCCCCGTCATCACGACGGTGTCGCCGCTCGACCGGGAGGCGCTCATGGAGATCCTCACGGTGCCGAAGAACGCGCTCGTGAAGCAGTACCAGAAGATGTTCGAGCTGGACGGCGTCGAGCTCGAGTTCGAGGACGGCGCGCTCGAGGAGATCGCCGACCTCGCGGTCGCCCGGCAGACCGGCGCCCGCGGCCTCCGCGCCATCCTCGAGGAGATCCTCGGCCCGGCCATGTTCGAGGTGCCGAGCGACGAGGACGCCCACAAGGTCGTCATCACGCGCGACGTCGTGCTCAAGAACGCGGCGCCGACGATCGTCCCGCGCTCGGAGCGCGAGCGGGGCGAGGGCGCGGCCTAGGCGCCTCCGCAGGCCCCGCTGTCGGCCGGGCGTCCTGCGCGATTCCGCGGTCTCCGGCCAGCCGTCCGGCGCGGCCCGGACGGCGCGTGTCGCCGCGGAACGACGGTCCCACCTGCATCGTCACGGATCGTTACGCCGTGAGCCTCCTGTGAGTCGGATGGGCGTGCGATGATCGCCATGAGCGGTCACCGCCGCCCATCCGAACCGCCTGATCCGCACCCAGATCGGGCCAGCCGCAGGGAGGCCCCGTGCTCGACATCACCGTCGCCTTCGCCGAGGGCATGCTCGCCGTGACCGGCGCGCAGGAGTTCCTCGTCGTCGTCGCCGTCGCCGGAGCGCTCACGCTCGGCGGCGCGGCGATCATCTGGTTCCGCAAGCGCATTCGCTGACGGCCTGCTGCGTGCGCGATCAGCGGCGCGTCTCGAGCACGACGTCTGCCGGATCGCTGACGCCGAGCTCCGCGAGCGGGACCTCGTAGACCGACACGACGGTGGGCGACCAGGCGCATGCCGCCTGCTGCCCGCCGGGCAGGGTGGACGCCTCCTGGTAGACGAGTCTGCCCGGTCCTTCGAGCGTGAGCCGATCGTCGACGGCGCACTCCGCGAACGTCCCGATGACCGCGATGGAGAACGTGAAGTCAGGCTCCCTGCTCGCCCCGCCGCCCAGGAGACGCGCGTCGCCCGCCTGCAGCGTCACCGCCAGGACGGCCGGCTGTGCGATGAGCCAGCCTCGCCACTCCTCTTCGGTGCGCAGGAGGAGCGCCGGCTGGAACGGCGTCGGCTCCGTGTCGTGGAGCGCCTCTCGGAGGGCCTGGTCGGCGCGGCCCTCGTGCCATTGCGCGACCGCGTGGCCCACCTCCGGCAGCAGGGTCGGCGTCGGTGCTCCGCTCGGGGCGGACGGGCCGCATGCGACCGCGAGGGGCAGGAGCGCTCCCGCGAGCGCGGCCGAGCGGAGGGCTCTCCGGAACGAGCGCGTCATCGGCGGATGAGCGCCTGCAGGAAGACCGCGCGCCCGTCGAGCTGGCCGAGCTGGGGCGATCCGTGCAGCTCGTAGCCGCGCGCGAGCGCCGCGTCGACCGCGGTCGCGAGCTCGGCCTCCGTGGCGCCGCTCGCGAGACGGTAGCTCGGGCGCGTGCCCTCGGTCGAAGCGGGCGCGCCGGCCTCCTTGGCCACGTCGACCGGACCGGACACCGGCCGTTGGGCGACGGCGTCCTCCTCGGCGCCGGCCTGCTCGGCGAGCGGCGCAGGCGGGGCAGCGGTGATCGGCGTGGAGCGCGGCGGCTCGGCCATCCCGCCGGCCGTGCGATCGACGTGCATGGGCGGCGGCGGCACGGGCCCGCCCTCGCGGTTGCCGTCGAGGCGCACGATCTCGCCCTGGCTCGGCACGACCGCGTCGATCTCCGGGAACTCGGCCTCGATGGCGCGGGCGAAGGCGTCCGCCGCCTCGGGCTCGCCGTGGACGCAGTAGACGGTGCGCGGGCGCGGGTCGAGCTCGCGGATCCAGTCGAGGAGGTCGGAGCGGTCGCCGTGCACCGAGAACTCCTCGTCGCGGAAGATCTCGGCCTTCACGGGCACGTACTGGCCGCGGAGCTTGAGCTTCGTCGCGCCCTCGGCGAGCTGGCGTCCGCGCGTGCCGACGGCCTGGTAGCCGGAGAGGACGACCGAGTTGCGCTTGTCGGGGAGCATCGCCTCGAGGTGATGGAGCACGCGTCCGCCGGTCGCCATGCCCGAGGCCGCGACGATGATGCGGGGCGAGCGGGCGCGGCTCTGCGTGAGCGCCTTCGACTCGTCGGGGGTGCGGATCGAGAACAGGCCCGGGAACTCGACGAGGTCCTCGGGGAGCAGGTCGTCGCGCAGCTCCTCGGGCATCGAGCGGTAGACGTCGAGCGCGAGGTTCGCCATGGGCGAGTCGACGTAGACGGGCAGCGCGGGGATGCGTCCGGCGCGGCGCAGCTCGGAGAGCGTCTTGAGCACGACCTCGGTGCGGTCGACGGCGAAGGCCGGGATCACGACGGAGCCGCCGCGGTCGACCGTGCGGCGGATGACGTCGGCGAGGCCCTCGTGGGCGGCGTCCGCCGGATCCGGGTGCTCGCGGTCGCCGTACGTCGACTCGATGAGTGCGATGTCGCCGCCGGGCGCCGTCTCGCGGGGCTTCAGGACGGGGTGGTCGTGGCGGCCGAGGTCGCCGGAGAAGACGACCGAGGCGGTCGGCGTCCAGACGGTGATCGAGGCCGAGCCGATGATGTGGGCGGCGCGGGTCCAGCGGGCGACGATGCCGTCCTCGAGGTCGATCGCCTCGTCGAAGGGGATCGTCACGAAGAGGGGGAGCGTGGCCTCGACGTCCTCGGTCGTGTAGAGGGGGAGGGCGGGCGTGTGCTTCGACCAGCCGCCCTTGTTCGCGTCCTCGGCGTCCTGCTCCTGCAGTTTCGCGCCGTCGCGGAGGACGATCTCGGCGAGGCGCACGGTGGCCTCGGTCGCGAAGATCGGGCCGCGGAAGCCGGCGCGGACGAGCCGGGGGAGGAGGCCGACGTGGTCCATGTGGGCGTGCGTGACGAGGACGTCCGTGATGGCGTGCGCGTCGAAGGGCATCTCGGCCCAGTTCCGCTGGCGCAGCTCGCTCGTGCCCTGGAACATGCCGAAGTCGACGAGGATGCGCCGATCGCCGGCCGAAAGCAGGTACTTCGAGCCGGTCACCGTGCCCGCGGCGCCGAGGAACTGGAGCGAGGTGTGGTCCGTGGACTGCGTCGTCATGTGGCTATGGAAGCGGGCGACGGTGAACGTGGGCCGAGGGCGGCGATGTCGGCGGCACCTGCGAGGATGGGGGAATGACGACGACCCTCTTCTGGAACGGCGGCTCCGCGAGCTTCGCCGACGGCGACGCACCGTGGCGGAGGTGGGCGCGATGACCCGAAAGCGCCCCGGCCGCCGCGGCAAGCCCGCGCGGCGTGCCCCGCTCAGCCTCTACTTCCCGGGGCCGGATGGCCTGCAGCCGGGCGATCTGCTGCCGCCCCGCGTCTGGACCGATGACTGGGAGATCCTTCTCGCCCACCTCAGCGAGGGCGCCCTCGACGACCTCGTCGAGGGGGATTGCGACCTTTGGCTCACCAGCGACCTCGACCTCGCGATCGATCTCGCGGCGCATCCCCAGGGCGAGTGGGGCGGCTCGACGGTGTACCTCGCGCAGCCGCTCGGCGAGCTCGAACCCGACGAGGAGTTCCCCGACGGCGTGGCCTACGTCGCCACGCGAGTCCGCGTGACGGCAGCCGTCCGAACGGAGATCCCCGAGGGCCGCTCGCCGACGGGAGCGCTGCGCCGTCTCGCCCGATGGAATGGCGGCGAGCCCATGTACGATGCCGAGGGGCGCCTGCAGCTGCTGCCCGTCCACCGCCGACTGGGTCTCGTGGAGGCCGACTTCGATGTGCTCGGACCCTTCCCGCTCCAGATCGACGTCTTCGAGGTCATCATGACGCGCACCGCCGAGCTCGGCACGGGCTTCTTCGCGCCGGGCGAATGGGAGGGACTGGGCGGCGGGGATCGCGAGGACGGCGGCGCGTCCGATGGCGTGTCAGCGGCCGGCTCCGGATTCGATGCCCGCACTGCCGCCGGCTCCGGTGCAGGGGCTGGCTCCGATCCGGAGCGAGCATGATCTCGATGCCGGTGGGCCGCTAGCCTGCCCTTGTGATCCCGCTCGAGACCCTGCTCGCGTTCGCCCTCGCGTCGGCGCTGCTCATCATGGTTCCGGGGCCGAGCGTGCTCTTCGTCGTCGGGCGCTCGATCGCGCTCGGACGCCGCGCCGGCATCCTCTCGGTCGTCGGGAACACGCTCGGCACGATCCCCGCGATCGTCGCGGTCGCGTTCGGGGTCGGCGCGCTCATCTCGGCGTCGCTCGTCGCGTTTACGCTGCTCAAGCTCGCGGGCGCGGCGTATCTCGTGTGGCTCGGCATCCAGGCCATCCGCCACCGCCACGACCACGCCGGCGAGGCGCCTCCCGCCGACGCGTCCGCGTGGAAGCTCCTGCGACAGGGCTTCGTGGTCGGCGCGACGAACCCGAAGGCGATCGCGTTCTTCGTCGCCGTGCTGCCGCAGTTCGTCGCGCACGAGGCAGGCCCCGCGTGGGCGCAGATGCTCGTCCTCGGCCTCGTCTACCAGGCGATCGCCCTCATGAGCGACACGATCTGGGCAGTCGCGGCGGGCGCGGCCCGGACCTGGTTCGCGCGCTCTCCGAAGCGGATGTCGTCGCTCTCGACCTCGGGCGGCGCGATGATGATCGGCCTCGGGGGCGTGCTGGCGGTGACGGGGGCGAAGGAGTAGCGGCCGCCCCGGAGCGCGTCTGACGACCCGGCCGCACCGGCCGCGCGGCGGGCCCGGTGGTGGCGGCTGACGGCTCAGGCCGGTCAGCTCGTCGACGGGCCGTCGACGCCCGCGGGCGGATCGGCGTCCGCGGGGTCGGAAGGGCGGCCCTCCGCGCGGGCGACGGCCGCGTCGCGCCGCCTTCCGCGTGCGCCGAGGATCAGACTCCCGGCCATCGAGCCGGCCCCGACGATCGCGCATGACGTCGCCTCCCACGTCGGCTGCGTGACGAGCCTCCTGCCGTCGAACTGCTCGTACTCGCATCGCACGCCGAGCGGGAGGAGCTTGGGGATGGCGTCCGGTGGCGGAGCGTCGGGCCAGTCGGCCTCGCGGAGGACGGCGACGTCGCGATCCGCGCACTTATGGAAGAGGGGATTGGGAGAGAAGGAGATGACGGCCGCCCAGGCGCAGATGAGCAGGCCGAGAGCGGCCGTCGCGACGATCGTCGCCTGACGCAGTGTTCTGCGCAGCAAGATGCCTCCACGAGACAGGCGGCCGGTGATCGTATCAACGCCATGCTACGGGCATGCATGCAGAGCGAGACGACCTGCCGGCCGCTCCCCGACGGAGACGGGGCGGCGCTGGAAGCAGACGTCAGGAACCGAGCAGGCCGCCGCTCGATGTCGGGGCTTTCCAGCCGCGAACGGTCAGGATCGGATCATCCGCATTGCGACGAGAGGATCCGACATGCCCGTGGAGCGACCCGCCTACTGCCAGACCGCGCTCGACGCGGTCGACGTCAGAGAGCTGGCCGAGTTCTACCGCCGGCTCCTGGGACTCGCCTACCGCCCCGGCGACGAGCCGCCGGCCGAGGGGCCGGACGAGGCCGGCTGGCTCGTGCTCGTGGGGGAGGGCGGCGTGCGGCTCGCGTTCCAGCAGGTCGACGAGCTCGCCCGGACGACGTGGCCGAGCTCCGAGGTGCCGATGCAGCTGCATCTCGACTTGACGGTGCCTGACCGGCCATCGCTCGACGCCGCGCTCGCCGCGACGCTCGAGCTCGGCGGCGAGCTCATCCGCGACGGGCGCGAGGAGCCGGAGGAGGCCATCTGCGTCTTCCGGGACCCGGCGGGGCACCCGTTCTGCGTCTTCGTGGCGTAGCCCGAGCTCCCGCGCCTCAGCCCCCGATCCGCACCGAGAGGACGACCATGAGCAGTCGCACCGCGAACTTCTGCATCGACGCCCGCGATCCCAAGGCGCAGGTCGCCTGGTGGGCCCAGGTGCTCGACGACTTCACGCCGGACGCCGATCGGGGGGACGACGAGGCCGGGCTCACCGGGCCTGGCGGCCGCTGGATCGGGTTTCTGCGCGTCCCGGAGCCGAAGACGGTGAAGAACCGCATGCACCTGTGCCTGCGCCCCGTCGACCGCACGCGGGACGAGGAGGTGGAGCGGCTCCTCGGGCTCGGCGCGACGATGGTGAACGACCTGCGCGAGCCGGACAGCGGATGGGCCGTGCTCGCGGATCCCGAGGGCAACGAGTTCTGCGTGCTCACGGCGTCAGCCGAGGAGGCGGGCATTCGCCGGGACTGACCGGGACACGCCGGAGGGCGCGGTCTCCCGCGCCCTCCCGATCACCCTGCCGCCCGCCTACGCCGTCAGCCCCCGCCGCTCGAGCAGCGGCTCGATCTCCGCGTCGCGCCCGCGGAAGTCGCGGTACGCCTCGAGCGGGTCCTTCGCGCCGCCGACGCCGAGGAGGCGCTCGCGGAAGCGCTGGCCGTTCTCGCGGGTCGCGCCGCCGTGCTCCTCGAACCACTTCACGGTGTCGGCGTCGAGCACCTCCGACCAGATGTAGCCGTAGTAGCCCGCGCTGTAGCCCCCCGCGAAGATGTGCTGGAAGTATGGCGTCGAGTAGCGGGTCGGCACGGCCGGGTTGTCGAGGCCGGCGTCGGCGAGGGCCTTGCGCTCGAACTCGGCGACGTCGGTGACGGCCTTCGCTTCCTCGGCCGAGAGCGAGTGCCAGGCCTGGTCGAGGATCGCGGCCGCGAGGTATTCGCTCGTCGCGAAGCCCTCGCCCCAGATCGACGCGGCGCGGAGACGGTCGATCTGCTCCTTCGGGAGCGCCTCGCCGGTCTCGACGTGCTTCGCGTAGGCCTCGACGACCTCGGGCCAGAGCATCCACATCTCGTTCACCTGGCTCGGGAATTCGACGAAGTCGCGCGGCACGCTCGTGCCGCCGAACGACGGGTAGGTGACCTGCGCGAAGAGGCCGTGGAGGGCGTGGCCGAACTCGTGGAAGAGCGTGTTCACCTCGTCGAAGGTGAGCAGCGTCGGCGTGCCGGCCGGCGGCTTCGGCACGTTGAGGTTGTTCACGACGACGGTCGGGGTGCCCTCCAGCCGGTTCTGCTGGACGAAGTCGTTCATCCACGCGCCGCCCCGCTTCGAGTCGCGCGTGTAGAGGTCGAGCAGGTACAGGCCGACGGGGGAGCCGTCCTCGTCCGTCACCTCGAAGACGCGCACCTCCGGGTGGTAGCCGACGAGGTCCTTCCGCTCCTCGAAGCGGATGCCGTAGATGCGGCTCGCGGCGCCGAAGACGCCGTCCTGCAGCACGCGCTCGGCCTCGAAGAATGGGCGCATGGCGGCCGTGTCGACCTGGTAGTCGCGGGCGCGGATCTTCTCGGAATAGAACGCCCAGTCCCAGGGCTCGAGCGTGAAGCTCGGCTCGCCCTTCGCGGCCTGCTCCTCGTCGACGAGCGCCTGGAGCTGCTCCTGCTCGCGAGCCGCGTTGCGGGCGGCGGGCGCGGCGAGCATCGTGAGGCGCTCCTGGATCGCCTCGGGCGTGCCGGCGGTCGCGCGCTCGGCGATGTAGGCCGAGTGGCTCGCGTAGCCGAGCAGCTCCGCCTTCTCGGCGCCCAGCTGCGCCATCTCGAGCGCGATGGCGCGGTTGTCCCACTGGTTGCCGCGCGAGCCGCGGGCGGCGGACGCCTTCCAGAGGCGCTCGCGGACGTCGCGGCGCTCGAGCGAGGCGAGGTGCGGCTGGCTCGTCGGGAGGACGAGCGAGATGACGAACCTGCCGTCGAGGCCTCGGTCCTTCGCGGCGGCCGCGGCGGCCTCGATCTCGCCGTCGGCGAGGCCCGCGAGCTCCTCGCGGGAGTCGAGCACGAGGGCGAGGTCGTTCGTGTCGGCGAGGAGGTTCTGCTCGAACGAGGTCGACAGGCTCGACAGGCGCGCGTTGATCTCGGAGACGCGCGCCTTCGTCGCGTCGTCGAGCGAGGCGCCGGATCGCTTGAACGACTTCAGCGTCTCGTCGACGAGGCGGCGGTCCTCCTCGCTGCGCTCGGCGAGCGAGGGGTCGGCGGCGACGGCCTCGACGCGGGCGGCGAGGCGGGCGTCCTGGAAGGTCTCGTCGGTGTGCGCGGAGAAGCGCGGCGCGAACTCCTCCTCGAGCTGCTCGAGGAAGGGGGAGGAGTCGCTCGAGGAGAGGTTATAGAGCACCGAGGTGACGCGGTGGAGGAGCTGGCCGGTCTGCTCGAAGGCGACGATCGTGTTCTCGAAGGTCGGCGCCTCGGGGTTCGAGGCGATGGCCTCGACCTCGGCGCGCTCGGCGGCGAGGCCGGCCTCGAGCGCGGGACGGTAGTGCTCCTCGCGGATCTCCGCGAACGGCGGCAGCTCGTACGGCAGCGTGCTGCGGGAGGCGAAGGGGTTCTCGGCGGGAAGCGTCGTCGCATCGGTCATGGCGAACAGCGTATTGCCGCGCGGGTGGACGGCCGATCAGAGCGGGCGGATGATCTGCGCCCGCGCTCCGCGCCGCGCGGGCGCTATGGAAAGAGCTCCTCGTCGTCGTCCGCATCGAGGCCCTCGCCGAGGTGGTCGAGCTCGGCGACGTCGGCGGGATCGTCGGCCGCGGCGACCGTGCCGTCGGCGTGGACGGCGAGGACGAGGCCGTCGTCGTGCTCGGCGATGGGGCGGCCCTCGAGCCAGGTGAGCGTCCACCAGCCGTCCGGGGCGACGTCGGCGGCGGCGACCGCGTCGCGGAGCACCTCGGGGAGGTTCGCGGGGGCGGGCGCGTCCGCGCGCCAGCGGGTGCCGATCTGCATGGTGGCTCCGTTCTCGAGGCGGATGGCTCGATCGTAGGGCGGTCCTCTGGCGGATGCCCGGAGACGCGAGGAGGGCGGGACCTCGCGGCCCCGCCCTCTCGTCGTCGTTCCGTCGCGCTAGGAGCGCTCGCCCTCGCGGCCGAGGTCCTGCTGCGCGTCGTCGATGCGGCCCTGGAGGTCGTCGCGGGCGCCGTCGAGGCGGCCCAGGACGCCCTGCTGCGCTCCGCCGAGGTCGGCCTGCGGCTGGCCGAACTGGGCCTGGGGCTGGCCGAACTGCTGCTGGCCGGGCTGCGACTGGCCGAACTCGGTCTGCGGCTGGCCGAACTGCGTCTGGGGCTTGCCGAACTGGGAGGCCTGGCCCGGCTGGGGCTGGCCGAACTGCGTCTGCGGCTGACCGAACGACTGGTCCTGGCCGGGCTGCGACGGGCCGTCGAAGCCCTGGTGCTGGCCGGGCTGGGGCTGGCCGCCGAAGCCCTGGTGCTGACCCGGCTGAGGCTGGCCGAACTGGTCCGGCTGGCCATGCTGGCCGGTCTGCGGCTGACCGAACGGACCCGGCTGGCCGTGCTGGCCGGGCTGCGGCTGACCGAACTGGCCCGGCTGGCCGAACTGCCCGGGATGCCCCGGCTGCGGCTGCCCGAAGTGCGGGCCGGGCTGCGGCTGGCCGAACTGGCCCTGCTCGCCGTGCTGCTGGCCGAACTGTCCCGGCTGCCCCGGCTGCCCGAACTGGCCCTGCGGGCCAGCCGGCGGCATCATGCCCGGCTGCACCTGGCTCTGGTGCTGGCCGTCCTGGCGCTGCTCGGCCTGCTCGTCCGACTTCTCCTTGTCCTTGCGGCCGAAGAGGCTCCAGCCGCGCTTCTTCTCGCCGCCCTCGCGCTGGGGCTCGTCCTGGCCGGGCTGCGCGCCTGCGACCATCCGGCCCTGCTCGTCGAAGCCGACCTGGCCCGAGGGGCGCGCGTGCTGCTCGCGGTCGCCGGGGCCGAAGCCGGGGGCGCCGTGCTGGAGGTGGCCGGGCTGGACGCGGCCCTGCGCGTGCGGCGGGCGGCCATCCGCGCGCGGCTGCGCGCCCGCGACCATGCGGCCGTGCTCGTCGAAGCCGACCTGGCCGGTCGGGGCGCCCGGCTCGGGACGCTCGGGCTGGCCGGATCCCGTGTACGCCGAGCCCGCGGCCATCGAGGCGCCGCCGAGGGCCGCGCCGCCGAGGCCGGCGTCCTCGCGCGACTCGGCCGGGCGCTCGCCCTCGAGGCCCGCGCTGTCGAAGCGGCGGTCGTCGCTCGTGTGGTCGATGCCGTCGTTGCGCTCGCCGGTCTGGGCGCCCGTGTACGAGCCGCCCGCGCCGGTGTACGAGGAGGCGGCGGGGACGCCGTCGACGACGCCATCCGGAGTCGTGTCCTGCACCGAGGTGTAGCCGCGGCCGTCGTGCTCGCGGCCGTCGCCGAGGCGGCCCTCGGCGACGAGCTCGCCGTCGCGGCGCTCGTCGGCGAGCTGCTCGGGGGTCGGGTCGACGGCCGTGTAGCCGTGGCCGAGCTGCTCGTGCGTCGCGCCGGTGCCGGAGTCGCCGCGGCCGGCGTCCGCGAAGGCGCCCTGCTCGTCGACGGCCTGGGCGCCGTAGCCCTCGACCGGGCGGGCGTCGGCGTCGCGGAAGGGCTCGGAGGGCTCGGGCGCCTGCTGGTCGAGCGGGCGGCCCTGGTGCGCGCCCGCCATGCCGGCGCCGACCATGCCCGCGCCCGCGCCGAGGCCGGCGGCCGCGGCGGGCGAGAGGCTCGCGGGGCGCTCGTGGACGGTCTGCTGCGGGGCGGCCTGCTGGCCCGGGCCCGCGACGCGGTAGTGCGCGTAGAGGAGGTCCTCGATCTCGGGCGTGAGACGCCCGTCGGCCTCGTCGACGCGCGGGGCGTCGTTCACCGAGGCCTTGTCGACGGCGAGGCGGAGCACGCCCTGCGAGAAGGTGGCGCCGTCGAGCGGCACGAAGCTCGCCTCGCGGCCGAGGAGGCCGCCGCGGACGTCCACCCAGCTGGGCGCGCCCGTGCGGTCGTCGAGGTAGAGCTGGCTCACGGTGCCGAGCTTCTCGCCGGAGCGGTCGAGCGCCTCGCTGCCGATGATGGCGGCGAGCTGGTCGGGAGTGAACATGGAGTCGGTCCTTCCTCGTGGTGCTCGGAGCCGGCGGCCGCGAGCAGGAGATGCCCTCAGGCTAGGCATCCGCGCCGCGCGAACCGTGGCGACGCGGTGACAGCCGACCGCTATTCGCCTGTGAAAGCGGGCAGGCCCTTGATTCCCGGGCGTCGATGCGGGTAGTGGGCTGGGTCGGAAGGGCCCCGGAGACGGCGATGGCCGGGACCCGAAGGTCCCGGCCATCGCGAGCTGGTGCGGCGTGCGCCGACCGGAGGGGTGGCCTAGCGGCCGTCGCCGTCCAGGTCGAGGCGGCCGTCGACGTCGTCGAGACGGCTCTGGCGGCCCTCGGCGATGCCGTCGCGGACGCCCTCGGCGCCCTCCACCTCGATGTGCTCCTGCGAGACTTCGCCCGAGACGACCTGGTTCTCGGTGACGGTCTCCTTGCCGACGCGGACGCGCTCGGTCTCGACGGTCTCCTTCGAGACGACCGGGCGCTCCTCGCGGAGCGTGATCTCCTCGTCGATGACCTCGCCGTCGCGGGCGTCGATGCCGCCGGCGACCGGGCGGCCGTCCACGGCCTCGCGCTCGACGACGAGCTTCTCCTTCTGGACCGGCACGGTGACCTGCTGCTGCTCGGTCGTGACGTACTTGCGGATGCGAGCGCGGCCGGCCTCGACCTGCTCGGTGCCGACGTTGAGGCGCTCGGCGCGGGCGGTGGCGTCCACTTCGCTCTCGACGTGGCGGTCCGTCTCGATGCGGTCGCGGTCGGCGAGCGTGCGGTCGCCCTCGACGACGTCGCGGTCGGCGTAGCCGGCGGTGCCGTGCTCGAGGTTGTAGTAGCGGTAGAGCTCCTGCTCTTCGGCGGGCGAGAGGTGGCCGTTGTCGGCGTCGACGTTCGGGGCGTCCTTGATGAAGCCCTTCTCGTGGCCGATGCGGATGACGTCGCCGTCGAGGTTCGCGCCGTCGAGCGGGATGAACGTCTCCTTGGTGCCGAAGAGGCCCGTGTTGACCGTGATCCACGAGGGCTGGTTCGTCTGGTCGTCGAGGAAGACCTGGCCGACCGAGCCGACCTTGTCGCCGGTCGAGTCGATGACGTCGGCGCCGATGATGCGATCGATGTTGTCGTGCGTGAACATGCGATGTTCCTCTCGTCGTTGCTGGGCCGCGGATGGGCGGGGAGCCGGATGCTCCGCCGGGGAAAGTCCCGGTCAGCGGCACGTCGACGAAGCTAGGGGCCGAAACTTCGTGCCCCATGGCCGTTCCATGGCAGGCGCCCCGGCGCGGACTGGCAGGCGCCTGTGCGAAACGGCGAATCCGGGCGCTTTGCGGGGGAAGCGCCCGGATTCGATGTGGTAGACCCGCCCCACTTCATCGGTGACTGCCGATGGTGGCGGATTCGGATGGCTAGGCCTGGGGCGCCTCCGCGAGGACGATGTCGCGGACCTCGAGCTCCTCGGCGTCGCCGAAGCGGAGCTCCCCGATCCGGCCCACGCTCGCGAGGTCGACCTTCGCCTGCTCGAGCAGCGCCCGCTCCTCGGCCGGGGCGACGATTTCGGCGCGCTCGACCGGCGTCTTCTGCGAGGCCTTCGCCGCGGTCTTCGCGCCGCGGATCGAGGTGAGCGCGCGGCTTGCGAGCTCGAGCACGCGGGTGTCGGCCTCGAGGCCGCCGAGCGCGTCGGCCGGCTCCGGCCACGCGGCGACGTGCACCGAGCCCTCGTGCGCCCACGACCACGACTCCTCCGCCGCGAAGGGGATGAACGGGGCGAGCAGGCGCAGCATGACGTCGAGCGCGCGGCGCATGGCGACGACGGCCGAGTCGCGGGCGGCGCGGTCGCCGTCCTGCGAGTAGGCGCGCTCCTTCACGAGCTCGAGGTAGTCGTCGCAGAACATCCAGAAGAACGACTCGGTCGCCTCGAGCGCGGCGGCGTGGTTGAACTCCTCGAACGAGGCGGTCGCCTTCTCGACGACCTCCGCGAGGCCCGCGAGCATGGCGCGGTCGAGGGGCTCGGTGACGCGGGCGGTCTCGGCCTCGCCGTCCAGCTCGTAGCCGAGCACGAGCTTCGCGGCGTTGAGCACCTTGATCGCGAGGCGGCGGCCGATCTTGATCTGCGTCGGGTTCTGCGGGTCGAACGCGGCGTCCGTGCCGAGGCGGCTCGAGGCGGCCCAGTAGCGGACGGCGTCCGAGCCGTGCTGGTCGAGCATGTCGGCGGGCGTGACGACGTTGCCCTTCGACTTCGACATCTTCTTGCGGTCCGGGTCGACGATGAAGCCGGAGATCGTGCCGTTGCGCCACGGCACGACGCCGTGCTCGAGCTCCGAGCGCAGGAGCGTCGAGAAGAGCCACGTGCGGATGATGTCCTGGCCCTGCGGGCGCACGTCGTAGGGGAAGACGAGCTCGAAGAGCTCGTCGTCGCGGCCCCAGCCGCCCGCGAGCTGCGGGGTGAGGGAGGAGGTCATCCACGTGTCCATGACGTCGACCTCGCCGACGAATCCGCCCGGCACGCCGCGCTGCGACTCCTCGTAGCCGGCCGGGACGTCGCTCGTGGGGTCGACCGGGAGCTGCTCGGGGGTCGCCGCGATCGCCTCGTCGTAGCGGGGCTCGCCCTGCTCGTCGAGCGGGTACCAGACGGGGATCGGGACGCCGAAGAAGCGCTGGCGCGAGATAAGCCAGTCGCCCGTGAGGCCCTCGACCCAGTTCTCGTAGCGCACGCGCATGAAGTCGGGCCAGAAGCGCATCTCGCGGCCGCGCTCGAGCAGGCGCGCGCGGAGCGCCTCATCGGAGGCGCCGTTCTTCACGTACCACTGGCGGGTCGCGACGATCTCGAGCGGCTTGTCGCCCTTCTCGAAGAACTTCACCGGGTGCTGGATGGGCTTCGGGTCGCCGACCATGTCGCCCGAGTCCTGGAGCATCTCGACGACGGCCTTCTTCGCCGAGAAGACGGTCTTGCCGGCGAGCTCGGCGAACGCGGCGCGGCCGCTCTCGCTCGTGATCGCCTCGGGCGCCTCGGCGACGATGCGGCCGTCCTTGCCGAGGATCGAGCGGTTGGGGAGGCCCAGCTCGCGCCACCAGATGACGTCCGTGACGTCGCCGAAGGTGCAGATCATCGCGATGCCCGCGCCCTTGTCGGGCTGGGCGAGCTTGTGGGCGAGCACGGGCACCTCGACGCCGAAGAGCGGGGTCGTGACGGTGGTGCCGAAGAGGGGCCGGTAGCGCTCGTCATCCGGGTGCGCGACGAGGGCGACGCAGGCGGGGAGGAGCTCCGGGCGGGTCGTCTCGATGAAGACCTGCTCGCCGTCGGGCTTGCGGAAGCCGATGCGGTGGTAGGCGCCCGGCTGCTCGCGGTCCTCGAGCTCGGCCTGGGCGACGGCGGTGCGGAAGGTGACGTCCCAGAGCGTCGGGGCGTCGGCCTGGTAGGCCTCGCCGCGCTCGATGTTGCGGAGGAACGCGGCCTGGCTCGCGGCGCGGGCCTCGTCGCCGATCGTGCGGTAGGTCTGCGTCCAGTCGACCGAGAGGCCGAGCTGGCGCCACAGGTCCTCGAACGCCTGCTCGTCCTGCTGCGTGAGCTGCTCGCAGAGCTCGATGAAGTTGCGGCGCGAGATGGGCTGCTGGTCGGCGGCCTTGATCGACTTGCCGTCGCCGCCCTCGTGCGGGGGCGTGAAGTCGGGGTCGTAGGGGAGCGACGGGTCGCAGCGCACGCCGTAGTAGTTCTGCACGCGGCGCTCGGTGGGGAGGCCGTTGTCGTCCCAGCCCATCGGGTAGAAGACGCGCTTGCCGCGCATGCGCTGGAAGCGCGAGACGACGTCGGTGTGCGTGTACGAGAACACGTGGCCGACGTGGAGCGAGCCCGAGGCGGTCGGCGGCGGGGTGTCGACCGAGTAGACATCGGCGCGGGTCGCGCCCTCGCGGTCGAAGCGGTGGATGCCCGTCTCCTCCCAGACCTCGCCCCACTTGGCCTCGAGGCCTTCGAGCTTCGGCTTGTCGGGGATGCCGGGGATCGCGGTCATAGGGGAGCTCCGTTCGCGTCGCTGTAGGCGGCACCGAGTCCTGGGGTGCCTTGCTGTTCTCGCCGCCCAACCCTACCCGCCGACGTGGCGTCGCGAGTGGCCCGAAGTTGCTGTTCGGGAGCCTCCCGAACAGCAACTTCGGGCCACTGGGCGGGATGCGCGGGGCGAGGGGCTGTGGATAAGCCTGGCGGGGGCGGCCAGGTGGCTAGCGTCGGCGGTGTGGGGGAGCGAGTGGCGATCACGGATGAATGGCGACGGAGGCCCTTCTCGCGGCGGGAGGCGGTCCGGTCCGGCTTCAGCGACGCGCGGCTGCGCGGCAGGGACCTGGAGCGGCCGTTCCGCGGGGTGCGCGCGGTGCCGGGCGACGACAGCCTGGAGGCGCGGTGCAGGGCGTACTTCGCGCTGCCGCGCCCGGGGCAGGCGGTGTCCGGCGCCACGGCCCTCGCCCTGGCCGGCCTGCCCGCCCCGTCGCGGCTGTCGGGCGCCGAGATCGAGATCGCCGTCCCGCTCGGGGCTCACCGGCCGAAGGGGCGCGGCGTCGTCGCGTCGCGGGTGAGGCCGGCCCTGTGGCGGGAGTCCGGCGCCTGGCCGTTCCCCGTGCTCGACCCGATCCTGGCCTGGCTGATGCTCGCCCGGCGGCTCCAGCTGGACGAGGCGATCGTGCTCGCCGACGCGCTGCTCGCCTCGAGCGACAGCTATCCGGGCATCCTGCTGCCGCGGCCCATCGCGACGCCGGAAGCGCTCGCCGACGCGCTCGAGGAGTTCGGCTCGGCGCCGGGCGCTCGGATGCTTCGCTCCGCGCTCGAGCTCGCGCGGCCCGGATCGGCATCGCCGATGGAGACGCTCGCCCGCCTTGCGATCCTGCGGGCGGGCCTGCCGGAGCCCGAGCTCAACGGGGAGATCTTCGAGGGCGGCGAGTTCCTCGCGCGCGGCGATCTCGTCTTCCGGGCGGCGCGGACGGTGGTCGAGTACCAGGGCGAGCACCACCGCACCGACCAGCTGCAGTTCCGCCGCGACATCGCCCGCCGTCGCAGGCTCGTCGCAGCCGGCTGGATCGTCATCGAGGCCACCGTCGACGATCTCCGCTCCGGTGCGGCCGTCCTCATCCGCGATCTCCGCCGCGCCCTCGCCCGCGAGCGACGCTGATCCCACGTGGCCCGGAGTTGCTGTTCGGGAGCCTCCCGAACAGCAACTCCGGGCCACCTGGCGGCGGGCGCAGCGCGGCGCCCGGGCGCGTGAGCGGCGAGTGGCGAGCGGCGAGTGGCGAGTGGCCCCGTGTTGCTGTTCGGGAGCCTCCCGAACAGCAACACGGGGCCACCGGCGAACTCGGCGTGGCCGGATCCGCTACTTGGCGTCGTCGATGACGATGCGGCCGTCGATCTCGCCGCGGTGCATCTCGCCGAAGATATCGTTGATCTCATCGAGCTTGCGCGTGGCGATCGTCGGCGTGATGAGGCCGCGGGCGAAGAAGTCGAGCGCCTCGACCATGTCGTGGCGGGTGCCGACGATCGAGCCGCGGATGGCGATGCGGTTGAGCACGACGTCGAAGATCGGCACCTCGGTCTTGGCCGGCGGGAGGCCGACGACGACGATCGTGCCGAGCTTGCGCGACATGCCGATCGCCTGGTCGAAGTCCTGCGGGTGGACGGCCGTGACGAGGATGCCGTGGCCGCCGCCCTTCGTCGCCTCGACGACGGCGGGCACCGGGTCGGCGTCCTTCGCGTTCACGACGACCTCGGCGCCGTGGCGCTTCGCGAGCTCGAGCTTGTCGTCGGCGATGTCGACGGCGACGATGCGCATGCCCATCGCGACCGCGTACTGGACGGCGACGTGGCCGAGGCCGCCGATGCCCGAGATGACGACCCACTGGCCGGGCTTCACCTCGGTCTCCTTGAGGCCCTTGTAGACGGTGACGCCGGCGCAGAGGATCGGGGCCGCCTCGAGTGGGTCGACGCCCTGCGGGTGCGGGGCGCGTAGCGGGCGTCGACGAGCATGTACTCGCCGAAGGAGCCGTTCTGCGTGGAGCCGCCGAGCTCCTCCGAGACGCAGAGCGTCTCCCGGCCCTTGCGGCAGTACTCGCACTTGCCGCACGCCGACCAGAGCCACGCGTTGCCGACGAGGTCGCCGACGGCGAGGTCGTCGACCTCCGGGCCCACGGCCTCGACGACGCCCACGCCCTCGTGGCCGGGGACGAACGGGGGAGCCGGCTTCACGGGCCAGTCGCCCTCCGAGGCGTGCAGGTCGGTGTGGCAGACGCCGGAGGCGACGAGGCGGACGAGCGCCTGGTGCGGCCCGGGCGTCGGGGTCTCCATCTCGGCCACGTCGAGCGGCTGGTCGAACGATCGGAGGATGGCTGCCTTCATGACGGCCTCCCTTCGTGCGGGCGCCTCGCCGGGCCATGGGCCGGATGCTCGGCCGGGAGGATGGCGGCGGGTCCCGGGCGCCCGATCCCATCCTGCCGATGGAACCGTTCTCAGGAGGCGAATCCTCGGTGACGATGCGGCGACCGCGAGCCGACGCGGCGACCGCGAGCCGACGCGGCGACGACGCCCCGCTCGACGACGCCCGCCCCGCGCTGCGGCGGGACGGGCGTCGTCGAGCGGGGAGGCGGGACTACACGTCCGCGTCGTCCTTGAGCTCGGCCTTGAGGTCGTCGACGACCTGGTCGAGCTGGGCGCGGATCTCGGCCGGGACCTTCGGGCCGATCTCGTCGAAGTACTCGCGCGTGACGTCCATCTCGACGAGCCACGGGCGGGTCGGGACGTCGAAGATCTTGCCGAGCGTCTCGCGGTCGAGGTCGAGGCCCGCGACGTCGAGGTCGTCGAGCTTCGGGAGGAGGCCGATGGGCTCCTCCACGGCGCCGACCTTGCCGTCGAGGCGGTCGCAGATCCACTTCACGGCGCGGATGTTCTCGCCGAAGCCCGGCCAGAGGAACGTGCCGTTCTCGTCCTTGCGGAACCAGTTCACCTCGAAGATGCGCGGGGCCTTGTCGCCGAGGAGCTCGCCCATCTTGATCCAGTTCCCCCAGTAGTCGCCCATGTGGTAGCCGGCGAAGGGCTGCATGGCGAAGGGGTCGCGGCGGAGCTTGCCGACCGGGCCCTCGGCCGCGGCGGTCTGCTCGGAGGCGAGGGTCGCGCCGACGAAGGCGCCGTGCTCCCACGACTTCGACTCCATGACGAGGGGGACGTTCGTGGCGCGGCGCCCGCCGAAGAGGATCGCGTCGACGGGCACGCCGTCGGCGGCCTCCCACTCGGGGGAGATCGTCGGGCACTGCTCGGCGCGCACCGTGAAGCGGGCGTTCGGGTGCGCGGCGGGACGGCCCGACTCGGGCGTCCAGTCGTTGCCCTCCCAGTCGATGAGGTGCGCGGGCGTCTCGTCGGTCATGCCCTCCCACCACACGTCGCCGTCGTCGGTGAGCGCGACGTTCGTGAAGATCGTGTTCTTCGCGATGGTCTCCATGGCGACCGGGTTCGTCGACCAGCCGGTGCCGGGGGCGACGCCGAAGAAGCCGTACTCGGGGTTGATCGCGTTGAGGCGGCCGTCCGCGGCCTGGCGCATCCAGACGATGTCGTCGCCGATCGTCTCGACCTTCCAGCCCTCGAGCTTCGGGCGCATCATGGCGAGGTTCGTCTTGCCGCAGGCCGAGGGGAAGCCGGCGGCGATCGTGCGCTTCACGCCCTCGGGGTTCGTGACCTGGATGAGGAGCATGTGCTCGGCCATCCAGCCCTCCTCGTGGGCCATGACCGAGGCGATGCGCAGCGCGAAGCACTTCTTGCCGAGGAGCGCGTTGCCGCCGTAGCCCGAGCCGTACGACATGATCTCGCGGGTCTCGGGGAAGTGGGTGATGTACTTCGTCTCGTTGTGCGGCCAGGCGACGTCCTCGCGGGCCTCGCCCTGCTCGTCGACGAGCGGGTAGCCGACCGAGTGGAGCGCGGGGACCCACTCGCGGCCCGGCGTCATCTGCTCGAGGGCGGCGGAGCCCGAGCGCGTCATGAGCGCCATGCTCGCGACGACGTAGGGGGAGTCGGTGATCTCGACGCCGTACTGCGTGATGGCGCCGCCGACCGGGCCCATGGCGAAGGGGACGACGTACATCGTGCGGCCGCGCATCGAGCCGTCGAAGAGGCCGTCGAGCAGCTCGCGCATCTCCTTCGGGTCGCGCCAGTTGTTCGTGGGGCCGGCGTCCTCCTCCTTCTCGGAGCAGATGTAGGTGCGGCCCTCGACGCGCGCGACGTCGGCGGCGTTCGAGCGGGCGAGGAAGGAGCCGGGGCGCTTCTCCTCGTTCAGCTTGATGAGGGTGCCGGACTCGACCATCTCGGCGCAGAGGCGGTCGAGCTCCTCCTGCGAGCCGTCGCACCAGACGACCTCGCTGGGCTTCGTGAGCTCGGCGACGCGGACGACCCAAGCGTTGATCTCGGGGTTGGCCGAGATCTGGGGGATGTCGGCGGAAGAGACGATGGTCGGTGCGGTCATGGCTGCCCTCGGAGATCGACGTTGTTCTGCGGCTTCCCTCCAGTCTCCCTCATCTCGCCCCGAATCGCCGCCATCGGGCGGGTGAAATTTGGTGAAATTTCACGCAGCCGGAAAATTCGCTTGCGATTGTCGGGGGTCGGGTCGAAGCTAGCCTCGAACAACGGCAAATTTTGCCGTGGCATCAGGATGGCAGATCCCGGGGCGCGATGCGGCGCCCGGGCCCTCCGGCCGCGGCGGGAGGAGAGGAGTCGACGTGGACCAGCTCGTGCTCGGCCGGCGCATCCGCTACTTCCGGAAGGACCGCGGCCTCACCCTCGAGCAGCTCGGCGAGCGGGTCGGGCTCCTCCCCAGCCAGCTCTCGCTCATCGAGAACGGCAAGCGCGAGCCGAAGCTCTCGGTGCTCCAGTCGCTCGCGGAGGCCTTCGACCTCGAGCTCTCCGAGCTCGTCGCGAACACCCCGCCGGACGAGCGCTCGAAGCTCGAGCTCGAGGTCGAGCGGGCCCAGGCCTCCGAGCTCTACGGACGCCTCGGGCTGCCGCGCATCGGCTCGATGAAGACGCTCCCGGGCGAGGTGCTCACGGCGCTCGCGGGCATGCACCGCGAGCTCGAGCGCCGCGAGGTCGAGGCGAGCCTCACGCCGGAGGAGGCCCGCCGCGCGAACACGGAGCTGCGCCTCCAGCTGCGCGCGAAGGACAACCACCTGCCCGAGCTCGAGGAGGCCGCCGAGCGGCTCATGTCGCACGTCGAGCCCGCGAGCGGCGCCCTCGCGCACCACACGGTCGCGCAGCTCGCGAAGCACCTCGGCTTCGAGCTCATCTACGTGAACGACCTGCCCGACTCGACGCGATCCATCACGGACCTCGAGAACGGACGCATCTACCTGCCGCCGGCGTCGATCCCGGGCGGGCACGGGCTGCGGGCGATGGCGCTCCAGGCGATGGCGCACCGCGTGCTCGGGCACGACCGCCCGCGCGACTACGCCGACTTCCTCCGGCAACGGCTCGAGATCAACTACTTCGCTGCGGCATGCCTCATGCCGCGCGAGCGCTCGGTCGCCTTCCTCGAGGAGGCGAAGCGGCGGCGGGACCTCGCCGTCGAGGACTTCCGCGACGCCTTCGGTGTGACCCACGAGGCGGCGGCGCTGCGGATGACGAATCTCCTCACCTCGCATCTCGGCATCCCGCTCCACTTCCTCCGCGTGAACGACCAGGGCGCGATCATGAAGGTCTACGAGAACGACGGCCTGCCGCTGCCGGAGGACGTGACGGGCTCGATCGAGGGCCAGTTCGTGTGCCGGAAGTTCTCGGCCCGCTCGGCCTTCTCGCGCACGAACCGGACGACCGAGACGTACCAGTACACGGACACCCCGAACGGCACGTACTGGTGCTCGACGCAGACGGGCCGGACGGATCGCGGGGAGTTCTCGATCACGATCGGGGCGCCCTTCGACGAGGCGCGGTGGTTCCGCGGACGGGAGGCGGCGGGGCGGGTCGCCTCGACGTGCCCGGACGACGCGAGCTGCTGCCGGACGCCGCCCGCCGAGCTCGCGGAGCGCTGGGGCCGGAAGGCGTGGCCGAGCGCGCGCGTGCACGCGCACGTCTTCTCGCCGCTGCCGGCGGGCGACTTCCCGGGCGTCGACCAGCGCGAGGTCGTCGAGTTCCTCGAGCGCCACGACCGACGGGAGTAGCCCGCCGGTGGCTCCGCGGCCCGGCACGCTCTGCAGTGGAGTGGGCTCATGGGAGTCGTGTCGAGGATCGCGACCCGCATGATCTCGCGGATGGCGCGGGCTGCAGGTCCGTTCGGCACTGCAGACTGTGCCACCCGCGCCGACGCTGAGGTGGTTGAGGAGCGCCCGGAGGACGCGTCTCGAGACCACCGGAGGTCTCGGGGCCGAGGCCGGTGGTTTCGAGGCGGCGGCTGCGCCGCCTCCTCGACTACCTCTCCGGAAATCAACCAGCTTCAGCGAGGCGGCCGTGGGCGAGGCGGAGGGTGCGGTCGGCGCGCGCGGCGACGGCGGGGTCGTGGGTGATGAGGAGGACGGCGAGGCCGCGCTCCCGGCGGATCCGATCGAGGAGGTCGAGCACGAGCCCGCGCGTCGAGGCGTCGAGCGCGGAGGTCGGCTCATCGCACACGAGCGCGCGCGGCTCGGCGGCGAGGGCGCGCGCGATCGCGACGCGCTGCCGCTGGCCGCCCGAGAGGCGCCGCGGGCGGGTGCGGGCGAGCTCGGAGTCGAGGCCGACCTCCTCGAGGGCGCGCGCGACCCAGGCTCGGTCGGGCGCGGGCACGCCGGCAGCGCGATCGGCGGCGAGCCGGCGCGCGTCGCGGAGCAGCCCGCCGACCGTCCGCCGGGGGTCGAAGTTGCCGAGCGGATCCTGCGGCACCATGCCGACCGCCCCGCGGAGCGCCGCCGGCCGGTGCGCGTCGAGCCGGAGCGTCCCGCCGACGCGGACCTCGCCGGCGTCGGGCCGGTCGAGGCCGAGGAGGATGCGGCCGAGCGTCGACTTCCCCGAACCGGACGGCCCGAGCAGCGCGACGAGCTCGCCGGGTGCGATCTCGAGCGAGGCGCCGTCGAGCACGACGAGCTCGCCCTCGGCCCCGGCGAAGGCGCGGCGGATGCCCGTCGCGGCCAGCGCCGGCGCGTCGCGGCGCGGCCCGGCGGCCCCAGCCGCCGGCTCCTCGCCCGCGAGCTCCTCGAGGTCGGGCTTCGCCGCATCCGCCGCAGCCGCGAGCCCGGCAGCCCGCGCCGCCGAGGGTTCGGCGCCCTCCGGCGATCCCGCGCCCGAGCCGCCCGCGGCGCCACCGTCGGGGGCCGGATGCCCGAGCAGCCGCCGCACCTCCGGATCGGCGCTCGCGGCGAGCTCGGCAGGCGGCCCCTCGGCGAGCACGCGGCCGCGCGAGAGGACGACGATCCGCTCGGCGCGGGGGAGCGCGAGGGAAAGGTCGTGGGTGATCGCGAGCACCCCGAGCCCCTGCCGGGCGAGCTCGCGAAGGAGGTCGAAGGAGGCCTCCGCGAGCGTCGCGTCGAGCGAGGCGCTCGGCTCGTCGGCGATGACGAGCGACGGATCGCCCGCGAGCGCGAGCGCGATGAGCGCCCGCTGCCGCTGGCCGCCGGAGAGCTCGCCGGGGAGCGCGCGGAGGACGCGCGGAGCCTCGGCGGGCGGGAAGCCGGCGCGCTCGAGGAGCGCGAGCGCGCGGGATCGACGGTCCGCGGCCGAGGCGCGGCGGCCCTCGGCGTCGTCTGCATCGCGCAGCCGCTCGTCGAGCGCGCGCCCCACGCGACGCAGCGGATCGAGCGAGCCGAGCGCGTCCTGCGCGACGACGCCGACGCGCGTGCGGCGCAGCGTCCGCAGCTCGCGCTCGCCGGCGCCCGTCACCTCGACGCCGCACACCTCAAGCCGCTCCGCCGTCACGGACGCCCCGTCGCCCGCGAGCCCGAGGAGCGCCCGCGAGAGCGCGGACTTCCCGGCGCCCGAGTCGCCGACGAGCGCGACGAGCTGGCCCGCGGCGACGCGCAGGCTCGCGCCGTCGACGGCGAGGCGGCCCGGAAAGGCGATCCGCACCCCGCGCGCGTCGACGAGGGGCGGCGCGTCGACGTCCGTGCCGTCCGCCCGATGCGCGGCCCCGCTCATCGCCGCCGCCCCATCCGCTCGAGCGCGCGCCCCAGCAGCGTCGCCGCGAGCGCGACGACGACGATCGCGGTGCCGGGCACGACGGTGATCCACCATCCCGTAGCCGAGAGGTAGCCGCGGCCGGCCGAGAGCATCGCGCCCCACTCAGGCGCCGGCGGCCGCACGCCGAGGTCGAGGAAGCTCAGCCCGCTCGCCCACACGATCGCCTGCCCGAGGCCGAGGGTGGCGAGGGCGAGCAGCGCGCCGGCCGCGTTCGGCGCGATCGTGCGCGCGAGGATCGCGAGCCGGCCCCGTCCCAGCGCCCGCTCGGCCTCGACGTAGCCGGAGCGGGCGATGCGGCGCAGCTCGCTCCGGATGATCCGCGCGTAGCCGGGCGCCGTCGCGAGCCCGACCGACCAGGCGGCGGTCTCCGCGCCGGGCCCCGAGAGCACGACGAGCAGCAGCGCCAGGAGGACGAGCGGGAAGGCGAAGCCGACCTCGACGACGCGGGCCGTGATCCAGTCGGCGACGCGTCCCCCGAGCGCCGCGACGGCGCCGAGGAGCGCGCCGAGGCCGATGCCGATCGCGGTCGCCGCCCCGCCGATCGCGAGCGAGGCGCCCGCGCCGTGGACGAGGCGCGTCCAGAGGTCGCGGCCCGATTCGTCCGTGCCGAGCGGATGGCCGGGGGAGAAGAGGGGTCGGAACGCCTCGCGCGGGTTCACCGCGATCGGATCGCCGGGCGCGAGCAGCCCGGGCGCGAGCGCGGCGATCAGGGCGAGGAGCAGCACCGCCCCGCACGCGATCGCGAGCACGGCATCTCCACTGGCCCCGGGCGCGCGCGGGCCCCGCCTCGGCGCGCCGGCCCCGACGAGCTCGACCGCCTCCGCAGCATCCGGCGTCGCGTGCGTCGCGCTCATCGCGCCCCCTCCCGCTCCCGCGGATCGAGCGCGAGCACCGCCGCATCCGCGAGCACGGTCACGACCGCGTACGCGATCGCCGACACGACGAGGACTCCCACGACGAGCGGCACGTCGCGATCGATGACGGCCTGCGCGAGCGTGCGCCCGAGGCCGGGGCGCGCGAAGACCTGCTCGACGATGAGGGCGCCGGAGACGAGCGATCCGAAGGCCCACCCCGAGAGGTTCGCGGCCGGCACGGCGGCATGGCGGAGGAGGTGGCGCCGGAAGATGCGCCACGGCCCGTCGCCGCGCAGCCGCGCCGCCTCGACGAAGGGCGCCTCGAGCGTCTCCTCGACACGTCCGCGCATCGTCTGCACGAGGAAGCCCGCGAGCGGGATCGCGAGCGTGATCGCGGGGAGCACGAGCCCGAGCGGCCCGCGATCGCTCGCGGCGACCGGCAGGCGCATCCCGACCGCGACGATCGCGATGAGCACGGCGCCGAGCCAGAAGCTCGGGATGGCCGAGGCGACGATCTCCAGGCCCGAGGCGAGCGCCCCCGCCGCGCGCCCCCACCGCGTGCCGAGGCCGAGCGCCGAGACCGCGAGCGAGCCGAGCGCGATGAGCCAGGCGAGCAGCAGCGCGGCCGCCGCGAGCGCCGCCGTGCCCGGAAGCTGCGCGCCGAGGAGCTCGGCGACGGGCCGGTGCTGCGCGTAGCTCGCGCCGAGGTCGCCCTGCGCGAGCCGGCCGAGCATCGCGAGGTACTGCTCGAGCGGCGGCCGGTCGAGGCCGTAGTCGGCGCGCGCCTGGTCGAGGGCGGCCTGCGTGGCGTTCGAGCCCGGCCCGCCGAGGATCGCGAGCGCCGGATCGCCCGGCACCGCGCGCACCGCGAGCCAGGAGACCGTCGCGACCGCCCACACGACGCCGAGCGCGCCGAGCGCCCGCAGCGCCATCCGTCGGAGGACGGCGGCGCGGCGGGCGCGCGGGGCGATCTCGGCCATGTCGGCGGCTGGCGGCGGCGAGCGGCTGCAGCCCTAGGGCTTCAGCGTCACGCCGAGCAGCGTCGGCACGTTGAGGTTCGGCTGCAGGCGGAAGCCCTCGACCTTCGGCGAGGCCGCGAACCACACCATCTGGTCGGTGATCGGGATGACGTAGCCGTGCTCGAGGAGCTCGCGCTGCACCGCCTCGTAGTTGCGCTGCTGCACGGCCGGGTCGGTCGTCGCAGCCGCCTCCTCGAGGAGGGCGTCGCGCTCCGGCGTCGAGACGCCGAGGTTGTTCGCGTGGTAGCCGCTCGGGGCGGGCGGGATGCCGGAGGACGAGTAGACGATGCGGAGGACGTCGGGGGAGTCCTTCGTGTACGGCGCGATGATCGCGTCGAAGTCCCAGGCGCCGGCGCGCGCGTACCAGCTCGCGAGGTCGAGCTTGTCGAGCCGCACGGAGAAGCCGACCTCGCCCGCGGTCGCCGCGATCTGCTCGAGGATCGACACCTCGGCGGGGATCGACTGGTTCGTCGAGACGGGCAGGCGCACCTCGAGGCGGCGGCCGTCCTTCATGCGGGTGCCGTCGGCGTCGCGGTCCGTCCAGCCTGCAGCGTCGAGGAGCGCGTTCGCGCGAGCGGGGTCGTAGGCGAAGAGCTCCGGCATCGGGAGCGCGTAGGGGGTGGAGGAGGAGAGGACGCTCGTCGAGCGGTCGAGCATGCCGAAGTAGAGGCTCTCGACGGCCGCGTCGAGGTCGGTCGCAGCCCGGAATGCGAGGCGGACCGACTCGTCCTCGAAGATCTCGCCGGGCCGCGAGTTGAGCTCGAGGCGCGCGGTCACGCCGGGGCGGGCGCCCGAGATGACCTGCTGCGAGCCGTCGCCGGCGAAGCGCGCGGCGGCGTCGGGCTGGACGGAGTCGATGAGGTCGACCTGCCCCGACTCGAGCGCGGCGAGGCGCGCGGACGCGTCGGGGATGAAGCGCCACGTCACCGTGCGCAGCGCCGGCGGCCCGTCGTGCCCGGCGTCGGCCGGGGGCGAGGAGTAGGCGTCGTTGCGGACGAGCTCGATCGACTCCTGCTTCGTCCACGAGGCGATCGAGAAGGGCCCGGTGCCGATGGGCGCGAGGCAGTTCGCGTCCATGCCGCGGTCGAGGCCGGCCGGCGACTCCATCGCGAGCCAGGTCTGCGCGAGCGAGGCGAGGAGCGCGGCGTCGGGCTGGGTGAGGTCGAGGCGCACGCGGGTCGCATCGAGCGCGACGGCCTCTCGCACCTTCGCGAGGGCGAGGACGCCCGTGGACGACTTCGTGGCCGGGTCCTTGACGTGCTGGATGTTGCGGACGACGGCGTCCGCGTCGAAGGGCGTGCCGTCGGTGAAGGTCACGCCCTCGCGGAGCGTGATCGTCCAGCTGAGGTGGTCGGGCGCCTCCTCGGCGCCGGTCGCGAGCCAGGGGATGATCTCGCCCGAGGCGTCGCGCGAGAAGAGCGACTCGAGCACTTGCGCGCCGAGGAGCGCCTGCGGCCAGTTGCCGCCGACGTGGGGGTCCAGGCAGGCGGGCTCGGCGTCGCCGGTGGCGATGACGAGCGAGTCGCGCGGGGTCTCGGGGCCGCTCGAGCAGGCGGCGAGGGGGAGGGCGAGGGCGAGGGCGGCGGCCGCGGCGGCGAGGCGTCGGAGGCCGGCGAGGGGCGTGGTCGGAGTAGGCACCCGGGCAGGCTATACTTTCTGCACGCCGTCCACAAAATCGACCAGAGCGCCGGCAGGCGAGCGGGTCCGACCTCCCGCGCGGCGACTCGCCGCACTCGGGATGCCCGGACATGAGGCATACTCGTCTGGTGCGGCGACGAGGCCGAGCGAGACCCGCTCCGCGGCCGCGCGCCACGAACCTGACGCCGCGACCCGGCACCGCAGATCGCGGACGGGCAGGCAGAGAAGGGGAAGACGGATGGACGCTCCTGCTCCCGCGCGCCGCGGCCGCCCCTCGCTCGCCGACCGCGCGCAGCTCGACGAGGCCGCCTCCGAGCTCTTCCTCGAGCGCGGCTACGACGCGACGAGCGCGGAGGACATCGCCCGCCGCGCCGGCGTGAGCCGCAGCGCCCTCTTCACGCGCGTCGCCTCGAAGCCCGATCTCCTCTGGGGGAGCGTCGACGACGCACTCGCCGAGCTCGAGGCCCGGCTCGAGGCCGCCTTCGACTGCCCCGCGACCCCGCGGGAGATCACGACCCTCCTCATCGAGCTCGCCGACGGCCTCGGGCCGGACCGCGTGCCGTGGGCCATGGCCCACGCCGAGCTCATGGGGACCAGAGCGGCGCTGCTGGAGAGCGGCGCCACGCGCGCGGAGAGGGCTGCAGCGGCCATCGCGGCCGCCCTCGGCCGCGCCCCGGGAGCGCCGAGCCTGCTGGGGAGCCGCTCGGCGCTCCCGGACCTCGCCTTCGCGAACGCCGCCGTCGGCGCCATCGCCGCGGCGGGCCGCGTCTGGATCGAGGCGGGCGCCGCGCGACCGCCCCTCGGGGAGCTCGTCGCGGAGGCGCTCGGGCCGATCGCGGCGGCCTTCGAGGCGCGGCGCAGGGTCGAGCGAGAGGCTGAGCACGAGGCCGGGCTCGCGACGGGGGGATAGCCCCCGCATGGTGTGGGGACAGCCGTCTCCGCCCCGACACCTCGGATCCGTAGCGTGAGGGCCATGAAGAACTTCGGCCGCGCCGCCGCCGCGGCGACCCACCTCATCCTCTACGGAGCCTTCGGGCCCGTCGTCCTCACGGTGATGGTCGTCCTCGTGTCCGTGGGCGCCGGCACCGTGCCGCTGCTCGGCTTCGGGCTCGTCCTGCTCGCCGTCTTCGCGCTCGGCGTCTACGGCCTCGCGTGGATCGAGGAGCGCCGCGTCGAGGGCCTCTTCGGCATCGCCCTGCCGCCGCACCCGATGCGACGCTCGACGCGGACCGACTGGCTGCGCATCCCGATGACGCTCCTGCTCCAGCTCGCGGACCCGCGCACCTGGCTCGCCGTGCTCCACGGCGCGATCATCTCCGTGCTCGGCGGCGTCGCCCTCGTCATGGCCTGGTCGGTCGGGCAGGGCATCGGTCTCCTCTTCACGCCCCTCGCCTCGCATCGCGTGCGGATCGACTCGATCCTGGGCATCGGCCTGCCGACGCCCTTCCAGCTCGAGCAGCCGTGGCCGCTGGTGCTCGGCGCCGTCACGATCGCCGCCTCGCTCGGCGTCCTCTTCGGCCTTACGGTCGCCCACCGCGCGATCTCGACCCACATGCTCGTGCCGAGCCGCGAGGCCGAGCTCGAGGCTGCCGTCAAGACCGCCTCCGAGCGCCGCACGCAGGCCATGCGCGCCGCCGAGGTCGAGCGCACCCGCATCGAGCGCGACCTCCACGACGGCGTCCAGCCGCGCCTCGTCTCGATCGGCATGACGCTCGGGATGGCGAAGGCGAAGCTCGACACCGATCCCGAGGGCGCACGCCGCCTCATCGACGAGGCGCACGCCTCGACGAAGACCGCCGTCACGGAGCTGCGCCAGCTCGCCCGCGGCATCAACCCGGCGGTCCTCCAGGACCGGGGCCTCGACGCCGCGCTCTCGGCGCTCGTCGCCCGCAGCCACATCCCCGTCCAGCTCGAGGTGCGCCGGCTCGGCCGCTACGCGCCGCAGACCGAGGCCGCGATGTACTTCGTCGTCGCCGAGGCGCTCACGAACGCCGCGAAGCACTCGAACGCGACGAGCTGCCGCGTCACGCTCGAGGAGCGCGACGGCGGACGCCTCTGGGCACGCGTCGAGGACGACGGCCAGGGCGGCGCGATCCGCCACCCGGGCGGCGGCCTCGACGGCATCGCGAACCGCGTCGCCGCCGCCGGCGGCACCTTCTCGCTCTCGAGCCCCGAGGGCGGCCCCACCACGATCGAAGCGAGCCTGCCGTGCGCATCCTGATCTGCGAAGACTCCGTCCTCCTCCGCGAGGGCCTCTCCCGCCTCCTCGCCGAGGCCGGCCACGAGATCGTCGAGGCCCTCCCCGACGCCGGCCGCCTCGACGCGGCGATCGCCGAGCACCGCCCGGATCTCGCGATCCTCGACGTGCGGCTGCCGCCGACCTTCACGGACGAGGGCATCCGCGCCGCCATCCGACTCCGCGAGGCCGACCCCACCCTCTGCGTGCTCGTGCTCTCGCAGTACGTGGAGGAGCGCTACGCGGCCGAGCTCATCGCCGGCAACCGCGGCGGCCTCGGCTACCTCCTCAAGGACCGCGTCGCCGACATCGAGGAGTTCCTCGACTCGATCGCCGAGGTCGGCTCGGGCGGCACCGTGCTCGACCCCGAGGTCGTCGCGCAGCTGCTCGGCCGCCGAAGCCGCGACCCCCGCCTCGACCGGCTCACCCCGCGCGAGTCCGAGGTGCTCTCCCGCATGGCCGAGGGGAAGTCGAACCAGGCCATCGCGAAGTCCCTCTACATCTCCGAGGGCAGCGTCGAGAAGCACATCTCCTCGCTCTTCCACAAGCTCGGCCTCGAGGCCGACGAGAGCGGCAACCGCCGCGTGCTCGCCGTGCTCGCCCACCTGGGCGCCGGCGACGACCAGAACGGAGCCCGATGATGAACGACCGCATGGATGACCGCGCGGACGGCGTCGCCGCCTCGCGTCCGGATGACGTGACGCGGGAGCTGCCGGATCTCGGCGCGCCGCCCGCCCCGCCGGCGCCGCCGGCCGGCGCGCAGCCGACCGCGGCCCAGCCGACGGCCCCCGAGCCGGCCGCGCCGCGCGCCGCGGCGGCGCCCCTCTTCCCGCCGCTCGCCTCGACCGCTCCGACCGGGCAGACCGCTCCGACCGGGCAGACCGCTCGGACCGGGCAGACCGCTCCGACCGCGCAGGCCGCGCCGACCTCGCCCTCGGCCCCGGCCCCGCCCGCCCCGCCGCCCCCGCACGGCGCCACGGACTCGGCGCCCGCGCGCCCCGTCCGCCGCGCCGGCTGGGTCGCCGTCCTCGCGACCGTCCTCGGCGCGCTCCTCCTCCTCGGCGCGATCGGCACGGGCGCCGCCGAGGCCTTCGCCCAGGCGAACCTCCGCCACGCTACCCTCACCGCCTCCGGCTCCGGCGTCACGGCCATCGACGTCTCGCTGCGCTCGATGTCGCTCGAGGTGCGCCCCGACGCCGTGCAGGAGCCGACCCTCGAGATCGACTACCACGGCACTGAGGCCGAGCAGCCCCCGCTCTCGCTCACCTCCGAGGGCGGCGTGCTCCGCGTCGCGGAGACGAGCGACGGCATCCCCGGATTCCGCTGGCACGGCGAGCCGACGAGCGCGACGCTCCTCGTGCCGCAGTCGCTCATGGCCTCGCGCCCCGCGCTCACCGCGGCCGCGGCGTCCGGAGCGCTCTCGATCGAGGGCACCTTCGGCGAGGCGACCGCCTCGATCTCGGGCGGCGCCCTCACGATCGCCGGCTCGGCCGAGTCGCTCACGCTCACGGCCGGGTCCGGCGTCGCGAACGCGGAGATGCAGGTGACCCGCACGCTCACGGCGACCGTGAGCTCGGGCATGCTCAACCTCGAGGTCACGGGCGCGACGCCCCCGGCCTTCCTCAAGCTCGAGGTCGAGTCGGGCGGCGCGAACGTCATCGTCCCGGACGTCGAGTACCGGATCGCCGAGCAGGGCACGGTCGCCGGCGCGAGCTCGATCGACGTGCGCCGCGGCCAGACCGCCGAGGCCGCGATCGAGACGCGCGTCTCGAGCGGCTACCTCGACATCGGCGTCCGCTAGGCGCGAGCTCGCCTCGCATGAGGCGGGCGCCCGCTCCACGGGCAGGGGAGGGGCGCCCGTCTCGGCATCGGAGCGGCGAGCCGCTACTTCGCCTGGCAGTACGTGGAGATCTCGTCGGCGGCGGCGCCGAGCGCGACGGCGTGGTCGTTGAGCCCCTTCACGTCGGACCACTGCACGCCGTCCTGCACGAGGCCGACGATCGCGTCGAGCTCGGTCTTCGCGGCGTCCACCTTCGTCTTGAGCTCGGGGTCCGTGATGGTCTCGGAGAGCTCGCCGACCTCGGTCGAGATCGCGCCGAGCTCCTGCGCGGCGCCCGCGGGATCGGTCTGGAGCTCGTTCACGGCGGCGGTGATGCGCTCGCTGTAGCCGCTGAGCTTCGCCTCGACGTCGGCGCAGGTGAGGCCGCTCGCCGACGGCGTCGCGGCGGCGGTCGTGGCGGGGGCCGCCTGGGTCGCGGCGGCGCCGGTGCCGCTCGGGGCGGGGCCCGTCGCGGAGCAGCCCGCGAGCGCGAGGCCGAGGGCGAGGAGGGCGGAGGCGGCGAGGCCGGCGCGGCGGGACGTGGTCATGGGGAGCTCCTCTCCGGACCCCGGACGGGCCGGGATCGATCGCGGACCCGATGACGATAGCCGCGCGCGAGCCGAGCCGTCGTCAGCACTTCGGACGATCGCCGCGCCGCCCCATCGCCGCCCGCCACTGCGACGCCCGCCCGCCGCGACGCCCGCCCGCCACGACGCCCGCCCGCCGCGACGCCCGCCCGCTGCGACGCGAGGGCCCCCGCGCCGCGCGCTCGCGGCTAGACTGGCCCGCAACGACAGCGATCCGTCATCAGCGGGGAGTCTTCGGAAGAACGGCGGGCCAGCCCGCTCAGTAGAACCGAACGGGGTCGGGCCCGTCACAGCCCACGAACGAGCGGCGTCCGCGAGGGCGCAATCGGGGTGGTACCGCGTCGAGAGGCGTCCCCGGGTCGAGCATCCGCATCCCCGAGGAGACCCTCCGCATGACCACCGGCGCCACCCCCAGCTACCCGAAGCGCGCCTTCGGCCCCGCCGCCGAGCAGCGCGGCGTGCCCGCCTCCCCGTCGTTCCCCGCCATCGAGCAGGCCGTGCTCGGCGAGTGGGGCCGGGACGGCACCTTCCAGGCTTCCATCGACCAGCGCG
Source organism: Pseudoclavibacter triregionum (assembly GCA_910822395.1). Classification (GTDB taxonomy): domain Bacteria; phylum Actinomycetota; class Actinomycetes; order Actinomycetales; family Microbacteriaceae; genus Pseudoclavibacter; species Pseudoclavibacter triregionum. Next base: position 87,308 of record OU365335.1, on the reverse strand, counting down.
AGGGCCAGCCGGAGTGGGTCTTCTACGACGGCCCGCCCTTCGCGAACGGCCTCCCGCACTACGGCCACCTCCTCACCGGCTACGCGAAGGACGTCTTCCCGCGCTTCCAGACGATGCGCGGCAAGCAGGTGAAGCGCGTCTTCGGCTGGGACACGCACGGCCTGCCCGCCGAGCTCGAGGCGATGCGGCAGCTCGGCATCCAGTCGAAGGACGAGATCGAGGCCATGGGCGTCGACGTCTTCAACGACGCCGCCCGCGAGTCGGTGCTCCGCTACACGCGCGAGTGGGAGGACTACGTCACCCGCCAGGCGCGCTGGGTCGACTTCGAGCACGGCTACAAGACCCTCGACCTCACCTACATGGAGTCGGTCATCTGGGCGTTCAAGCGCCTCTACGAGGCGGGCCTCGCCTACGAGGGCTTCCGCGTGCTGCCGTACTGCTGGAACGACGAGACGCCGCTCTCGAACCACGAGCTGCGCATGGACGACGAGGTCTACAAGGACCGCACCGACCAGACCGTCACCGTGACCTTCCCGCTCGTCGGCGAGCTCGCCGAGGCGAAGGGCCTCACGGGCGTGCTCGCGCTCGCGTGGACGACGACCCCGTGGACGCTCCCGACGAACGCGGCGCTCGCGGTCGGCCCCGAGATCGAGTACGTCGTCGTCCCGGCGGGCCCCGAGGCCTCGCCCGACGGCCCCGAGGCCGGCGCCGCCCGCTACCTCCTCGCCGTCGATCGGGTCGCCGCGCACGCGAAGGAGCTCGGCTACGAGTCCGGCGAGGCGGCCCTCGAGGCGGCGACCGCGCGCCTCAAGGGCGCCGAGCTCGCAGGCATCCGCTACGACCGCCTCTGGGACTTCTTCGCGGGCGAGGACGGCTTCGGCCCGAACGCCTGGCAGCTCCTCGTGGCGGACTACGTCACGACGAGCGACGGCACCGGCATCGTCCACCAGGCGCCCGCGTACGGCGAGGACGACAAGGCGATCTGCGACGCGGCGGGCATCCCGACGATCCTCTCCGTCGACGACGCCGGCCGCTTCCTGCCGGCCGTCGAGCCGGTCGCGGGACAGCAGGTCTTCGAGGCGAACTCCCCCCTCATCAAGCTGCTCAAGGCCGACGGGCGCCTCTTCAAGCAGGCGTCCTACGCCCACTCGTACCCGCACTGCTGGCGCTGCAAGCAGCCGCTCATCTACAAGGCCGTCTCGAGCTGGTTCGTGCGCGTCACGGAGCTCAAGGACGAGCTGCTCGCCCTCAACGAGCAGATCGAGTGGGTGCCGGAGAACGTGAAGCACGGCCAGTTCGGCAAGTGGCTCGAGGGCGCCCGCGACTGGTCGATCTCGCGCAACCGCTACTTCGGCAGCCCGATCCCCGTGTGGAAGAGCGACGACCCGCGCTACCCCCGCGTCGACGTGTACGGCTCGCTCGACGAGCTCGAGCGCGACTTCGGCGTGCGCCCGACCGACCTCCACCGCCCGGCCATCGACGAGCTCACCCGCCCGAACCCGGACGACCCGACCGGGCAGTCGACGATGCGCCGCATCGGCGACGTCCTCGACGTGTGGTTCGACTCGGGCTCGATGCCCTTCGCGCAGGTGCACTACCCGTTCGAGAACCAGGACTGGTTCGACACCCACTCGCCGGCCGACTTCATCGTCGAGTACATCGGGCAGACGCGCGGATGGTTCTACGTCATGCACGTCCTCTCGACCGCGCTCTTCCACCGCCCCGCCTACAAGCGGGTCATCTCGCACGGCATCGTCCTCGGCGACGACGGGCAGAAGATGTCGAAGTCGCTGCGGAACTACCCCGACGTGCAGGAGGTGTTCGACCGCGACGGCTCGGACGCCATGCGCTGGTTCCTCATGTCGAGCCCCGTGCTGCGCGGCGGCAACCTCTCGGTCACCGAGGAGGGCATCCGCGAGGGCGTGCGCCAGTTCCTCCTGCCGCTGTGGTCGACGTACTACTTCTTCACGACCTACGCGAACACCGCCCGCGGCGAGGGCCGCGGGCTCGAGGCCGAGTGGCGCACCGACTCGCAGGACGTGCTCGACCGCTACATCCTCGCGAAGCTCCGCGTGCTCGTCGAGGAGGTGGGCGCCGACCTCGAGGCGCTCGACTCGACGACCGCGGCCGGGCGCCTGCGCGACTTCGCCGACGTGCTCACGAACTGGTACGTGCGCCGTTCGCGCGACCGGTTCTGGGAGGGCGTCGCCGAGGACGGCTCGGGCCGCGAGGCCTTCGACACCCTCTACACGGTGCTCGAGACGCTCTCGCGCGTCGCCGCGCCGCTCGCGCCGCTCGTCACGGAGTCGGTGTGGACGGGCCTCACCGGCGGCCGCTCGGTGCACCTCGAGGAGTGGCCCGACGCCTCGGCCTTCCCGCAGGACGACGAGCTCGTCGCCGCCATGGATGCCGTGCGCGCCATCACGAGCCAGGCGCTCGCGCTGCGCAAGGCCGAGAAGCTCCGCGTGCGCCTCCCGCTCGCGAGCCTCGAGGTCGTCTCGCCCGCGCCGCAGCTCCTCGGCCAGTTCGAGGGCATCCTCGGCGACGAGCTCAACGTGAAGGACGTCCAGCTCACGCAGCTCTCGGACGACTCGGCCGCCCAGCACGGCATCTCCCGCGCGCTCGCCGTGAACGCGCGCGCCGCGGGGCCGCGCCTCGGCAAGCGCGTGCAGGAGGCCATCCGCGCCGCGAAGTCGGGCGACTGGTCGGAGCAGGACGGCGTCGTCGTCGCCGGCGGCATCGAGCTCGCCGAGGGCGAGTACGAGATCCGCCTCGAGACGGGCGACGCGGCCGCCGAGCGCGCGATCGGCCTCATGCCCGACGGCACGATCCTCCTCCTCGACACGCAGGTCACCCCCGAGCTCGCCGCCGAGGGCCTCGCCCGCGACGTCGTGCGCCTCGTGCAGGACGCCCGCAAGGACGCCGGCCTCGAGGTGAGCGATCGCATCGCGCTGCGCCTGCGCCTCGACGACGAGACGGCCGAGGCCGTCCGGCCGCACGCCGAGTTCATCGGCGCCGAGACGCTCGCGATCTCCGTCGAGATCTCGGGCGGCGCGACGGCGCAGGGGGCGCCCTCGTCGACGACGATCCAGGCGATCGAGATCGAGCTCGAGAAGGTCGGCGGCGCTGAGATGGGCGCCGGCGCCGAGCAGAACGGCGACGACTCGTGAGCCGCGACGCCTTCCTCGACGACGAGGGCCGCGACCCCGCCCTCGACGCCGCCTTCGCGCAGGCCGTGAGCGGCATCGAGGGCTTCGAGCCGGACGCCGAAGACCTCGCGGCCTTCGCGCCCGACGAGGCCGAGCTCGACCCGGCTCTCGCCGAGGCGCACGCCGAGGCCGCCGAGCGCGTCGTCGAGGAGCTCCTCGAGCGCGTCGGCGAGGCCGCGCCCGAGCCCCGGCTCGACGCGACCCGCCGGGCCGTCGAGCTGCTCGGCGACGTGCACCGCGCGTACCCGGTCATCCACCTCACGGGCACGAACGGCAAGACCTCGACGGCCCGCATCGCCGAGAGCCTCCTGCGCGCCCACGGCCTCCGCACAGGCCTGCTCACGAGCCCGCACCTCGAGAAGCTCAACGAGCGCATCCTCATCGACGGCCGCCCGATCTCGGACGAGCGCCTCGTCGCGAACTGGGAGGACATCTCTCCCTTCCTCGCGCTCGTCGACTCGGAGCTCGAGGCGAAGGGCGAGCCGCGGCTCACCTTCTTCGAGGCGCTCACCGTGCTCGGCTGCGCCTGCCTCGCCGACGCCCCCGTCGACGTCGCCGTCGTCGAGGTCGGCATGGGCGGCGAGTGGGACTCGACGAACGTCATGGACGGCCAGGTCGCCGTCTTCACGCCCATCGGGCTCGACCACGCGGATCGCCTGGGCTCCACGCTCGACGCCATCGCGCGCACGAAGGCCGGCATCATCAAGCCCGGCGCCGCGGTCGTCTCGGCGGCCCAGGCGCCCGAGGCGCTCGCCGAGCTGCGCGAGCGCGCGGAGCGCGAGGGCGCGACGCTCGCGGTCGAGGGGGAGGGCTTCGCGCTCGCCTCGGACGCCCTCGCCGTCGGCGGCCGCCTCCTCTCGGTGCGGGGCATCGCGGGGGAGTACCGCGACCTCGTGCTGCCGCTCGCCGGCCACCACCAGGCCCAGAACGCGGCGCTCGCGATCGCGGCCGTCGAGGCCTTCTTCGGCGGCGAGCGCCCGCTCGCGGCTGAGGTCGTCGAGCAGGGGCTCGCCGAGGCGAGCTCGCCCGGCCGCCTCGAGCGCATCGGCTCGGAGCCGACGATGCTCATCGACGCCGCCCACAACCCGCACGGCGCGCAGGCGCTCGCGGTCGCGCTGCGCGACTCCTTCGACTTCGGGAAGGTCGCGCTCGTGTTCGGCGTGCTCGAGGGAAAGGACGCCGAGGGCATCATCCGCGCCCTCGAGCCCGTGACCGCCGCGCTCGTCGTGACCGAGTCGGAGTCGCCGCGCGCCCGCCGCGCGGAGGAGCTCGCCGAGGAGGTGCGCGGCTGGACGGCCGTCGAGGTCTACGAGCAGCCGGACCTCCGCGAGGCGCTCGAGCTCGCGCGCGAGCTCGTCCTCCGCGACGGCGAGCGCGGGGCGGAGGACGCCGCCGGCGCGGTGCTCGCGGCCGGCTCGATCACGGTCATCGGCGAGGCGCGCACGATCGCGCGCGAGGCCGGATGGCTCGGGCAGGCCGCTCGCCCGACGACGCTCCAGGTCGATCTCGACGACGACTGGCAGCCGGGGCAGGACGACGACGAGGAAGCCGGCTCGTGGAGCCGCGAGGGATGGGACCAGGCATGAGCGAGACCTCCGGCGTGAGCGAGACCGCAGGGACGACCGCGAAGGGCGGACGCCGTCGCCGCGTCCGCACGATGACCGCGACGCTCGGGATGATCCTCCTCGGCTCGCAGCTGCTCGTCACCTTCCTCTCCGCGCTCGCGATCCTGGGGCTCCGGCTCGTGCCGCTCGAGCTCGGCATCCCGATGGGCATCGTCCTCCTCGTCCTCCAGCTCGCGGCGATCGCCGTGCTCCAGTTCAAGGGGAGCCCGCTGCTCGGCTGGATCGTCGAGATCCTCTGCGTGCTGGCCGGCTTCGTGCACCCGGGCATGTTCGTGGTGGGCGGCATGTTCCTCGCGGCCTGGATCTACTGCATGCGCCAGGGCGCGAAGGTCGACGCCGTCCGCGCGCCCGTCATCGCCGCCTACGAGCGCGCCCTCTCGGAAGGTGCGACGGAGGCGGAGGCGAAGGCGGCCGCAGAGCGGGTCATGGCCGGTGAGGAGCCGGCTCCCGAGCCGCGCTAGGCTCGGCCCTCGGGCGCGAGCGCCGGACTCGGCCCGTGACCGCAGGCACTGCGGAGACTGCAAGGGGAGACAGCAATGACCGCCATCGAAGAGACCCTCGTCCTCGTCAAGCCCGACGGGGTCCAGCGCGGCCTCACGGGCGAGATCCTCGCCCGCATCGAGCGCAAGGGCTACTCGATCGTCGACCTGCGCATGGTCCAGGCCGACCGCGAGCTGCTCGCCCGCCACTACGCCGAGCACGAGGGCAAGCCCTTCTTCGAGCCGCTCGTCGAGTTCATGCAGTCCGGCCCCGTCGTCGCCGTGCGCGTCGCCGGCAACCGGGTCATCGAGGGCTTCCGCTCGCTCGCCGGCGCCACCGACCCGACGACCGCCGCGCCCGGCACGATCCGCGGCGACTTCGGCCGCGACTGGGACGCCCCGGTCATGCAGAACCTCGTGCACGGCTCCGACTCGCCCGAGTCGTCCGCGCGCGAGCTCGGCATCTGGTTCGCGTAGCAGCCGACCGCCCAGGCTTCCGAAGGCCGCCCGCCTCGCCGCGGGCGGCCTTCGGCGTTCGCGGGGCGCGATCGGCGGCGCCCCTCTCAGGGGAGCCTGATGCCGGGGCGTGCGATACTGGTGCGGTTCCCGTCGATGGACGGGACGCAGACTTCAGCACGACCAGGCGAACCGATCGGCCCGACGCAGCGGCCGGACGCGTGCGCCGCTCCCGCGGGGCCGGACCTCCGGCCGGCGGGGCGAAGAGATCAGGATCCCGTCGCGCGAGCGACGACGAGCAGACCAGGCGGCGCAGCCGCCGAGAAACAGAACAGCGCCGGACCGCCGCGATTCGCGAGGCCGGCCCAGGAGAGCACCCCGATGGCGGAGCACACGACCGCGGAGCCCGGCTCCGCGAACGAGGGAACGAACGAGCAGCACACGAGCGCGGAGCTCGCGGCGATGGGCATGACCCCCCCGCCGGCCCCGCCGGCCGAGGCGCCGCAGGCGCAGGACGCCGCGCCCGAGGCGGCCGTGGCCCCGGCCGAGGCCGAGGACGCCGCGCAGAACCTGGCGCCCGAGGAGGGCGAGGAGGCGTCCGCCGAGCCGGCGACGACCGACCAGGCGACCGCCGAGCCCGCGGCGACCGAGGAGCCGGCACCGGAGGAGGCCTCCGCCGAAGAGCTCGCCTCCGAGCAGGCCGAGTCCGGCGAGGAGGCCGAGCAGGCCGAGCCCGCCGAGCAGCCCGAGGCTGAGCAGGCCGAGCCCGAGCCCGAGAAGCCCTCGCCCATCCCCGCCGTCATCACGGCGACGACCCTCTTCTTCCTCGCGCCCGACCTCCCGCCGATGCCGGAGCGCGCCGAGCGCCGCCTGCCGGAGCGCGACGAGGACGACGAGCCCCGCGGCCGCCGCGGCCGCCGCTCGCGCTCGCGCGACGACGCTCGCGACGACGCCCGCGCCGACGCCCGCTCTGTGCAGCGCGACGACGAGCCGCAGGGCCAGGGTCCCGCCGACTCGCAGGACCGCGACGAGCAGCAGGACTCCTCGGCGTCCGGCCGCCGTCGCCGCGGTCGCCGCGGCGGCCGCGCCCAGGAGGAGCAGGACGAGCCCGAGCTCATCACCGAGCCCCAGAAGATCAAGGGCTCGACGCGCCTCGAGGCGAAGAAGCAGCGCCGCCGCGAGGGGCGCGAGACCGGCCGCCGCCGCCAGGTCGTGACCGAGAGCGAGTTCCTCGCCCGCCGCGAGGCCGTCGACCGCACGATGCTCGTCCGCGCGAAGGACGGCCGCGTGCAGATCGGCGTCCTCGAGGACAAGGTCCTCGTCGAGCACTACGTCGCCCGCGCCGAGGAGTCCTCGCTCATCGGCAACGTCTACCTCGGCCGCGTCCAGAACGTGCTCCCGAGCATGGAGGCCGCGTTCATCGACATCGGCCGCGGCCGCAACGCCGTCCTCTACTCGGGCGAGGTCGACTGGGCCGCCGCCGAGCTCGGCTCGAACCAGGCCCGCCGCATCGAGAACGCCCTCAAGCCCGGCGACCGCGTGCTCGTCCAGGTCACGAAGGACCCGGTCGGCCACAAGGGCGCCCGCCTCACGAGCCAGGTCTCGCTCCCGGGCCGCTACCTCGTGTACGTCCCCGGCAACTCCATGAACGGCATCAGCCGGAAGCTCCCGGACACCGAGCGCGCCCGCCTCAAGAAGATCCTCAAGGAGGTCCTGCCCCCGGGCGTCGGCGTCATCGTGCGCACGGCCGCGGAGGGCGCCACCAAGGAGCAGCTCGAGCGCGACGTGAACCGCCTCATGGCGCAGTGGGAGACCATCGAGAAGAAGGTCGCCGAGGGCCGCGCCCCGCAGATGCTCCACTCGGAGCCGGACCTGCTCATCAAGATCATCCGCGACGTCTTCAACGAGGACTTCGGGAAGATCATCATCCAGGGCGAGCAGGAGCTCGAGACGATCACCGAGTACCTCGGCGCCGTCGCCCCGGATCTCGTCGACCGCATCGAGCGCTTCGAGGGCGAGGACGTCTTCACCGCGCACCGCGCGAACGAGCAGATCGAGAAGGCGCTCGACCGCAAGGTGTGGCTGCCCTCGGGCGGCTCGCTCGTCATCGACCGCACCGAGGCGATGACCGTCGTCGACGTGAACACGGGCAAGTTCGTCGGCTCCGGGGGCAACCTCGAGGAGACCGTCACGAAGAACAACCTCGAGGCGGCCGAGGAGGTCGTGCGCCAGCTGCGACTGCGCGACATCGGCGGCATCATCGTCATCGACTTCATCGACATGGTGCTCGAGTCGAACCGCGACCTCGTGCTGCGCCGCCTCGTCGAGTGCCTCAGCCGCGACCGCACGCGCCACCAGGTGGCGGAGGTCACGAGCCTCGGCCTCGTGCAGATGACGCGCAAGAAGCTGGGACTGGGCCTGCTCGAGACCTTCTCGGAGCCGTGCGAGTGCTGCGCCGGCCGCGGCGTCGTCATCTCGGGCGAGCCGATCGCGAAGAAGTCCGGCTCGGACGCCGACTCCGGACGCGGCCGCCGCGGCGGCAAGGGCGGCGGGCGCCAGCAGGAGCCCAAGCGCCAGGCCCCGCAGACCCACGCCGTGACGGACGACGCCCGCAACGCGCTCTCGAAGATCGCCGCCTCGACGATCGCGAACGGCCACCGCGACGACGAGCAGCCGGCCGAGGGCGGCTCGGACGCGCAGGGCCAGAACGGCCAGTCCGAGGATGGCCAGGGCCAGGGCGGCCAGGGTCAGAACGGCCGCGGCCAGGGCCGTCAGGGCCAGGATAGCCGTGAGCCGTCGCAGGCCGAGGGCCAGTCGGCCCAGGAGCAGCAGAGCTCGGAGCAGGCCGGCGACGAGCAGCAGGGCGGCCGCGGCCGCCGCTCGCGCCGCGGACGCCGCTCGCGCGGCGGCGACGACGGCGAGCAGCGCCAGGGCCAGGACGAGCGCCAGGGCCAGCGCGAGGGCGGTCGCGGGGGAGCGGTCCCCGAAGCTGCCCCGAGCGAGGGCGACGCCGTCGAAGCGCTCGCCGCCGACCTCGCCGCGCTTGTGCCGGCCGCTCCCGAGGAGCGCGCCGAGCCCGCCGCGAAGCCCGACCTCGCCGCGCTCGACGCCGTGCTCGATGGCCTGCCCTCGGGCGGCGCCGAGGAGCCGGAGGAGGCCGAGGCCGAGGAGGCGCAGGCCGAGACGGCCGAGCCCGCCTCCGACGGCTCGGACGCCGAGCCGGAGGCGCCCTCGACGGGCCGCCGCCGTCGCGGCGGACGCCGTCGCGTCGTGACCGACACGATCACGACCGAGTGAGACTCGCCGGAGGTTGACCATGCGGCTCGGCCTCCGGTAAAGTGGCACGCTGTTGCCGCTCGCCAGACCTGCGATTCGCCTTCCGCGCTTCCGGTCCAGTCCGAGCGAGATGAACTTCCTCGTCCGCGAGACATGATCGCCCGTTCCCGGGCACCGAAGAAGAGGTACTGAAGTGGTATTCGCAATTGTGCGCGCCGGTGGCCGGCAGGAGAAGGTCGAGGTCGGCTCGATCGTCACCATGAACCGCATCGTCGCCGACGACAAGGGCAACGTCACGCTTCCCGCCGTGCTCCTCGTCGACGGCGACACCATCACGAGCGACGCCGACAAGCTCGCCAAGGTCACCGTGACCGCCGAGGTCCTCGAGGACCTCCGCGGCCCCAAGATCTCCATCCAGAAGTACAAGAACAAGACCGGCTACAAGAAGCGCCAGGGCCACCGTCAGGAGCTCACGCGCGTCAAGGTCACCGACATCAAGTAAGGCGAGGCTGAGACTTCCATGGCACACAAGAAGGGTGCGAGCTCCACTCGCAACGGCCGCGACTCGAACGCGCAGCGCCTCGGCGTGAAGCGCTACGCCGGCCAGGTCGTCAGCGCGGGCGAGATCCTCGTTCGCCAGCGCGGCACGCACTTCCACCCCGGCGCGAACGTCGGGCGCGGCGGGGACGACACGCTCTTCGCCCTCTCGGCCGGCACGGTCGAGTTCGGCGAGAAGGGCCGTCGCAAGGTCGTGAACATCGTCGCGGGCGCCTAGGCACCGCACGACACCCGATCGGCATCCGCCGATCACCCAGCTTTCCCGACGAGGGGCGGTCGAGTCCGACCGCCCCTCGTCGCATGCGCACCAGAATGGGTGCAGAGGAGGATTCCCATGGCGACGTTCGTCGACGAGGTGACCCTGCACCTGCGCGCCGGCTCCGGTGGCAACGGCTGCAGCTCGGTCAAGCGCGAGAAGTTCAAGCCCCTGGCGGGCCCCGACGGCGGCAACGGCGGCGACGGCGGCGACATCATCCTCGTCGCCGACCCGCAGGTGACGACCCTCCTCGGCTATCAGCACCAGCCGCACCGCTCGAGCGAGTCGGGCGGCTTCGGCATGGGCGACTACCGCAACGGGACGACCGGCGCCGACCTCATCCTCCCCGTGCCTGTCGGCACGGTCGTCCGCGACCTCGACGGCGCCGAGCTCGCCGACCTCGCCGAGCCCGGCATGCAGTTCCTCGCCGCCGAGGGCGGCCAGGGCGGCCTCGGCAACAACGCGCTCTCGAACACGAAGCGGAAGGCCCCCGGCTTCGCGCTGCTCGGCACGCACGGCCAGGAGACGAGCATCCGCCTCGAGCTCAAGGTCGTCGCCGACGTCGCGCTCGTGGGCTTCCCCTCGGCCGGCAAGTCGAGCCTCATCGCCGCGATGAGCGCCGCGAAGCCGAAGATCGCGGATTACCCCTTCACGACCCTCCACCCGAACCTCGGCGTCGTGCAGGCGGGCGACTACCGCTACACGATCGCCGACGTGCCCGGCCTCATCGAGGGCGCGAGCGAGGGCAAGGGCCTCGGCCTCGAGTTCCTCCGCCACGTCGAGCGCTGCGCGGCCCTGCTCCACGTGCTCGACTGCGCGACCCTCGACCCGGGCCGCGACCCGATCTCCGACCTCGACGTGCTCCTCGGCGAGCTCGCCGCGTACCCCGTGCCGGAGGGCCAGACGCCGCTCCTCGAGCGCCCGCAGCTCGTCGCGCTCAACAAGGTCGACGTGCCCGAGGCGCGCGAGCTCGCCGACTTCGTGCGCGGCGACCTCGAGGCCCGCGGCTACCGGGTCTTCGAGATCTCCGCGGTGAGCCGCGACGGCCTCCGCGAGCTCGCGCTCGCGCTCGGCGAGCTCGTGGACGCCGACAAGCAGGCGCGCATCGCGGCGAAGGAGGCGGCGCCCCGGATCATCCTGCGCCCGAAGGCCGTCGACGAGAAGCCGTTCGAGATCAAGGTCGAGGGCGGCACCTACGGGCCCGTCTACCGGATCCTCGGGCAGAAGCCGGAGCGCTGGGTCGAGCAGACCGAGTTCGGCAACGACGAGGCCGTCGGCTACCTCGCCGACCGACTGAACAAGATCGGCATCGAGGACGCCCTCTTCAAGGCGGGCGCGCAGGCCGGCTCGACGGTCGTCATCGGCCCGGGTGACGGCGTCATCTTCGACTGGGAGCCGACGCTCACCTCGGCCGCCGAGCTCGTCGCGAGCCCGCGCGGCACCGACGTGCGCCTCGACGAGGGCGGCCGCGCCACCCGCCGCGAGCGCCGCGAGGCGTACTTCGAGCGGATGGACGCGAAGGCCGAGGCCCGCGCCGAGCTCGAGCGCGAGCGCGAGGCGGGCATCTGGGTCGGCGGGGACGTCGTCGCCGACGCCTACCTCGACGACGAGCTCGAGGACGACGACGAGGCCTAGGCGGACGCCGTCCGGGCCGGCCGCAGACGGCCGGGGCCCGGCAAGGCGCTAGCATGGACCCCATGACCGAGCTCCTCACCGTCCTCGCCGAAGAAGGCGGCCACGTCGTCAACCAGCTTCCGATGCACCCGATCCTCTTCGGCGTGCTCGCGTTCGTCGTGCTCTGCGTGCTCGCGATCGTGACCTGGACGTTCCGCAACGTGTCCGAGAAGAGCCCCGTCGTCTCGCGCGTCCTGCCGCCCGAGGCGCCCCTCGGCGGCGACCACGGCTCGCACTAGCCGGGCCCGCCCCACCGAATGACGGCCATCGCACCCTCGTCCGCGGCCGAGCCGCGACGGCCGCGGCTCGGCATCATGGGCGGCACCTTCGACCCGATCCACCACGGGCACCTCGTGGCGGCGTCCGAGGTCGCCGAGCACTTCGACCTCGACGAGGTCCTCTTCGTGCCGACGGGCAACCCGTACCAGAAGCGGGACGTCTCGCCGGGGGAGCACCGCTACCTCATGACGGTCGTCGCGACGGCCTCGAACCCGCGCTTCCGGGTGAGCCGCGTCGACATCGACCGCGGCGGCCCGACCTACACGATCGACACGCTGCGCGACATCCGCCGGCTGCGGCCGGACGCGGAGCTCTTCTTCATCACGGGGGCCGACGCCATCGCGCAGATCCTGTCGTGGAAGGACGCGCAGGACATGTTCGGCCTCGCGCACTTCGTCGCCGTGACGCGCCCCGGCCACGACATGGACGTGAAGGGCCTCTCGCACGACGACGTGAGCGTGCTCGAGATCCCGGCCCTCGCCATCTCGTCGACCGACTGCCGCGCCCGCGCCCGCGCGGGCATGCCGGTCTGGTACCTCGTGCCGGACGGCGTCGTCCAGTACATCGCGAAGCACCACCTCTACACGCCCGAGGAGGAGGACATCCTGTGACCGATGCGCCCCTCACCCGGCGCGAGCGCCGCGAGCGCGAGCGGCTCGAGGCCGAGCGCGCCCCCCCCCCCCCCCCCCCCCCCCCTTTTTTTTTTCAAGCAGAAGACGGCATACGAGATGTAGAGAGGTCTCGTGGGCTCGGAGAGGTGTATAAGAGACCGCGGCGCCCGAGCCCCAGCGGCCCCTGACGCGCCGGGAGCTCCGGGAGCTCGAGCGCGCCCGCGCCGCCGCGGCGGCCGGCGCAGGAGGCGTGGACGACGCTCCCGCCGCCGAGCCCGTGGCTGCCACGCCGGCTCCCGCCGCCGAGCCCGCTGCCTCCGCCGTCGACCCGACTGTCCCTCAGACGGCCGTCCTCCCGGCCATCCCGTCCCAGCCGTCCGAGCGCTCCGCCGGGGCGTCCGCCGACGTAGCGCCCGCGCCGGGCCCGGCTCGGAGCGCCGGCTCGACCGCGCTCGGACGCCGTCCCGCCTCGCCGCTCTTCCCAGAGGTCGCCGCGCCCCTCGCCGACCGCGAGGAGCCCGTGCTCCAGTGGAACCCGCAGGCGGGCCCCGGCGACGCGCCCCGCCGCAGCCGCTCCACCTTCGGCCTGCCGGCCGACGAGGGTCCGCTCCGGGTCGTCCGCACCACCCGCCAGGCGCCGCCCCCGGGTTCGCCGAAGTCGGAGATCGACGACTACTTCGCGCGCCTCGTGGAGGCCGCCGAGCCGAGCGAGCCGCCGACTGGCGCGCTCGTCATGCCGAGCGAGCTCGTCCTCGACCGCACGGACGGCCTCGCCCGCGGAGCCATCTCGGGCATGTCGCCGACCGAGCGCGTCGACCGCGCCCTCGCCTCCGGCGCCGTCCACGCGGGCTGGTTCGACTCGCTCAACGTCGACCCGGCCGTCGACCCCGAGGCCGACCCGGACGCCGAGGGCATCGACGATCCCGCCGACGCGCAGCTCGGCTACACGCCGCGCCTCGCCCGCTCGGCCGTCTCCGCCGACTCGGAGACGGGCTTCACGGCGCCCGAGGGCGACCCGGCGGCCGGCCGCGTGCACGTCCGCACGACGGCGCAGCCCGCCGGCCCCGAGCGCGCCGCGCAGGACACGCGCCAGGGCGAGCTCGCGCGGCCCGGCCAGGCCGAGGACGCCCGCCTCTCGACGGCCATCAAGGTCGCCGCGGGAGGCTTCGCCGCGGCGGTGGCCGCCGCGGCCGTCGTCGTCTGGGGCGTCGTCCAGGGGTGGTTCCGCTGATCCGCCGCCGCGACCCCCGAGTCCGCCCAGTGACCCGAGTCGCCCGCCGCGCCGAGCCCGGCGCGGCCGCCCGGAGCCGATCCGCTCCCTGCCACCCGTCCGCTCTCCGCCGCCGTTCCGATCTCAGCTATCGTCCTGCTCGCGCCGCTCGACCCCTCGAGCCCGGGCATCCGCACGGCGCCCACGCGCCCGCCCTGGAGGTTCCGACCGCATGACCGCTTCCCCCCGCGCCCTCGAGCTCGTCGCCGCGGCCGCCCGCGCCGCCGACGAGCGCAGCGCCTTCGACCTCGTCGCCCTCGACGTCTCCGCCACGCTCCCGCTCGCCGACGCGTTCCTCATCGCGAGCGGCCGCAACGAGCGCATGGTGCTCTCGATCGCCGAGGAGATCGAGGACGAGCTCGCGAAGCTCGGCCAGAAGGCGCTGCGCCGCGAGGGCCGCGAGCTCGCGCGCTGGGTGCTCCTCGACTTCGGCGACCTCGTCGTGCACGTCTTCCACGAGGAGGACCGCATGTACTACGGCCTCGAGCGCCTCTGGAAGGACGCCCCCGTCATCCCGCTCGAGCTCTCGGGCCCGGAAGGCTCGGCAGCCGAGGCCTTCGCAGCCGACGGCGCCGCGGCCGAGGGCGCACCCGAGCGCGAATGAGCGCCGGGTCCCGCCGGAACCTCCTCTGCATCGGGATCGGCGTCGTCGCGGGGCTCCTCTCGGGCCTGTTCGGCGTGGGCGGCGGGATCCTCATCGTCCCCGCGCTCATCTACCTCGCGAAGCTCGACCCGAAGATCGCGGCGGGCACGTCGCTCCTCGCGATCGTGCCGGTCTCGATCGTCGGCGCCGCGAGCTACGCGCTCGCCGGGCACGTGCATGTCCTCCTCGCCGTCATCCTCGCCGCGGGATCGATCCTCGGCGCCCCCGTGGGCACGCGGCTCCTCGCGAGGATCTCGCGGCGGGGACTCCAGCTCGCCTTCGTCGCGTTCATCGCGGTCGTCGTCGTCTCCCTCTTCCTCGTCATCCCGTCCCGCGACTCGGTCATCGAGCTCGACCCGCTCCGCGCAGCCGGCATGGCGGTGCTCGGCTTCGTGACGGGCATCCTCTCGGGCCTGCTCGGCATCGGCGGCGGCGTCGTCATCGTGCCGATGCTCGTGCTCCTCTTCGGCGCGAGCGACCTCGTCGCGAAGGGCTCGTCGCTCCTCATGATGATCGCGACCGGCGCCTCGGGCACCGTGAGCAACCTGCGGCGGGGGAGCGTCGACGTGCCCGCGGCCGTCGCGGTGGGCCTCGCGGCCGCGAGCTCCACCCTGCTCGGCGTGTGGTGCGCGCAGGCGCTCTCGCCGGCCGCTGCGAACATCGCCTTCGCGGTCTTCCTCGTCGGGATCGCCGTGAAGATGCTCTTCGACGCGTTCCGCTCCGGGCGCGAGAAGCCCGGATCCGCGCCGGAGAAGCCCTCCGCGTAGGCCCAGCGACACGCGGACGACACGCTCCGGCCACCTCGATTTCGCATTCGGCCTCGGCCTGCGCTACAGTGTCTGAGTTGCTTCGGCAGCAACCCGAACGGGTCTGTGGCGCAGCTGGTAGCGCACCTGCATGGCATGCAGGGGGTCAGGGGTTCGAGTCCCCTCAGATCCACCACGATGCTCTTACTCGAACCCTCGACATGAGCAATGAACTGATCGGACAGTACGTCCAGGGAGAGCCCGCCGGTTTCGGCGGGCTTTTTCGTTTGCCCCGTGCCGTCGGGGGTGGCGTCGTGCTGCGCGCGTCGCGCCCCGTGAACGAGTGCTCGGGTGTTTGGGGGGTCTGCTGCACGACGTGTTCGTGCTCAGCCCCGACACACACCAGGTGCCCGAGCTGATGCAACGGCGACAGATCCACGGCGACAAGGTCGGACGGAAAGTCGACACCGTTCGCACGCGGGAGACCGCGGCGCTCAAGGCGTTGCACTCCCGTCTCGTCACTGGCCGCTACGCGCAGGCGCCGCTCGTGCTCGACGTGCCCGAGATGCACGGCGGCATCATCTACGAAGAGACCAGCACCCTCATCGTCGTCGAGAACCGACGCTGGCACGCCACCTACGAGCACTACCGGTTCGCGAACATGGCAGGCGAACTCGACTACGTCACCATCGGCCGCTCCTATCCCGGCGTCGTGACCCCGAGCAACAAGGGCGACTTCAAGGTCAACACCCGCCCGGTCGACGGCGCGGGCTGGAACGACCACTTCTGGCACCTCAACACCGCCCGCACGGCGACCGAGCCGATGCAAGACCGGACACGCTACGACCTGCGCTTCCGCATCACACCGCCCGAAGACGGCCGCGAACCGGAGCCAGTGACTCTCGCCAGCCGGGCGCTCCACCACCGATCACTGCTGTTCACGCTCCGCGTCGGGTTCATCGGGGAACGGCCCGCCAGCATCTGGAAGTTCGAGGGAGCCAGCCCGTTCGCCCGCCCACACGCCGCCAACGAGTACAACCTCGTCCAGCTCGACGCCCGCGGCACCGCGACCCTCACCCTGCGCGACGTCCACGGTGGCCTCTTCAACGGCTTCGCCTGGAGCTGGAACGCCTGACCGAGGCCGCAGGGTCTTCTCGAAAAGGCCAGGTCATGAGATAATCACAGGTAGATCGCAGCGCCCGGTCGACGCGACACATGCTCCCGGCTGCATCAAGCTCACGCTCATGCCACGCATGGCAACCAACCGATGTCAGTGCCCGGCGCTACGGTAAGAGATGACCCTCAACGACAACTTAAGACGCGCCCCAGGCGCAGGAGACGAACCACATGGCACCGACCACCAAAGAAGGACAGCGCGCCGAACTGCACAAGACCATCTGGCGCATCGCGAACGACCTTCGCGGATCCGTCGACGGCTGGGACTTCAAGTCCTACGTGCTCGGGATGCTGTTCTACCGGTTCATCTCCGAGAACCTCACCGCCTACATCAACAAGAGCGAACGCGAAGCAGGCGACCCGAGCTTCGACTACGCCCAGCTCGGCGACGCACAAGCGGAGTTCGGCCGCAAGGAGACCGTGGAGGAGAAGGGCTTCTACATCCTCCCGTCTGAGCTGTTCCAGAACGTCCGTAAGCGTGCCGCGAACGACGCGAACCTCAACGAGACTCTTGCTCGCGTGTTCAAGAACATCGAAGGATCTGCCGTCGGCACCGACGCCGAAGACGACCTCAAAGGCCTGTTCGACGACCTCGACGTCAACAGCTCCAAGCTCGGCGGCACCGTCGCCAAGCGCAACGCGAAGCTGGTGAAGCTGCTCGATGCGATCGGGGACCTGCCGCTGGGGAACTTCGAGGACAACTCGATCGACCTCTTCGGCGACGCCTACGAGTACCTCATGCAGATGTATGCCTCCAGCGCCGGCAAGTCTGGTGGCGAGTACTACACACCCCAGGAAGTCTCTGAACTCCTCGCCCGCATCACCGTGGTCGGCAAGACGAGCGTGAACAAGGTCTACGACCCTGCTGTCGGTTCCGGTTCGCTGCTGTTGAAGTTCGCGAAAGTGCTCGGCAAAGACAACGTCCGCCAGGGCTTCTACGGTCAAGAGATCAACCTGACCACCTACAACCTCGCCAGGATCAACATGTTCCTCCACGACGTGAACTACGAGAAGTTCAACATCGCCCACGGCGACACCCTGACCGACCCCGCTCACTGGGATGATGAGCCCTTCGAAGCGATCGTCTCCAACCCGCCGTACTCGATCAAGTGGGACGGCGACGCCAACCCGCTCCTCATCAACGATCCTCGCTTCGCCCCGGCCGGTGTGCTCGCGCCGAAATCGAAGGCCGACCTCGCGTTCACGATGCACATCCTGTCGTGGCTCGCGGTGAACGGCACGGCGGCTATCGTCGAGTTCCCGGGTGTGCTGTATCGAGGTGGTGCTGAGCGGAAGATCCGCAAATACCTCATCGACAACAACTACGTCGACGCGGTCATCCAGCTCCCACCGGACTTGTTCTTTGGTACCACGATCGCAACCTGCATCATCGTGCTCAAGAAATCCAAGACCGACAACTCCGTGCTCTTCATCGACGCATCGGCGGAGTTCAAACGTGTCGGCAACAAGAACAAGCTCACCGAAGCCAACCAGCAGCACGTCCTCGACACCTTCACCACCCGGGAGAGCGTCGACCATGTCGCGGCACTCGTGTCGAACGAAGACATCGCCGCGAACGACTACAACATCGCCGTGTCCTCCTACGTCGAGCAGGAAGACACCCGCGAGACCGTCAATATCACGGAACTGAACGCGGAGATCGCACGCATCGTCGCCCGCCAGCAAGAACTCCGCACCTCGATCGACGAGATCGTCGCCGACCTGGAGGGCACGAAGTGAGTCGGATCGACGACCTGATCGCGGAACTCTGCCCGAACGGCGTCGAATTCAAGACGCTGGGCGAGGTACTGAGGATCAAGAACGGCAAAGACTACAAGCCGCTCGGGGATGGCGACATCCCTGTCTACGGCAGCGGTGGGATCATGCGCTACGTCGATACTGCCGCAGGGGAAGGGCCGTCGGTGCTGATTCCTCGCAAAGGATCTCTCGGCAACATCTTCTATGTCGAGGGGCCGTTCTGGGTCGTTGACACCATTTTTCGAACCGAGATCGACTTTTCCCAGGTTGAGCCGAAGTTCGTTTATCACCAGCTGCTCACAATGAAGCTCGGGGAAATGAACCAAGCTGGGGGTGTCCCGAGTCAAACACAGACTGTTCTGAATTCATTGCGTATCCCCGTGCCGCCTCTCGAGGTGCAGCGGGAGATCGTGCGAGTATTGGATCCGTTCACTCAGCTGGAAGCGGAGCTGGAAGCGGAGCTGGAAGCCCGCCGCCGCCAGTACGAGCATTATCGTCAACTTGCGATGTCGTTTGACGACTCGATCCCACGCGTAGCGCTTGGTGATATTGCTGAGGTCCGCAGCGGCTGGGGATTCCCTAATGTGCACCAAGGGCGAGAAGAGGGTGAGTACCCCTTCTACAAGGTTGGTGACATGAATTTGCCTGGGAACGAGACCGTAATGAGCATTGCCAACAATTACGTATCCGCCGAAGTGGCGAAGAACTTGGGAGTGCGCCCTGCTCCCGCGGGGACTGTCATCTTTCCTAAGATTGGCGCGGCTGTCGCGACGAATAAAAAGCGTGTGCTTTCCGTTCCTTCTGCCTACGACAACAACGTGATGGGCCTTGTGCCTACCGAGCGGGTGACCTCGAGGTTTCTCTACCACTGGATGCAGACGTTCGATCTGAGCCGCCTGGCGAACGACTCGGGTGCAGTGCCATCAATCCGCAAGACTGAGGCAGAGAAAGTCCGCATTCCACTTCCCGACCTCGACACGCAGCGCAAAGTGGCCGGTCTTCTCGACAAGTTCGATGCGCTCGTCAACGACCTCAGCGTCGGACTTCCTGCTGAGCTTGCTGCGCGGCGTAATCAGTATGAGTACTACCGTGACAAGCTGCTGACGTTCGAGGAGGCCGTTTAGATGACGCGGCTTCATGAAACAGTCGCGAGCTTGGCGGACGAGGTATTGAGGGGCCTCGGCGATTCACGTAGTGCCCTGATCTACGCTCCGAACACAATCGGTAAGACTCGGCTGGCTCAGCAACTCAACGAGCGCGACCCAGACGGTGTCGTGCTTTACAACTCCTTTGTTGAGGACGTGTTCACCTGGGATAACGAGCGAGTTGTGCTCAAGATGAATTCAACGTCAGATCTACTAGAAACTATCGTGACTCAAGGTCTTGACGGTGCGATCATCGACAATTTCCAGGCTTTTACCAGCGGCAGAATTGAGCCAAAGCTCGACTTCGAAAGAGGTGAGATTAGTTTTGGTATACACAAGGGTGATGACAATTCGGCGGACGGCATCAAGGTATCCCGAGCCGAGGAGAGCATATTTGTCTGGAGCGTCTATTACTCCGTCTTGAGCGAAGCGATCGAGACGCTTCGTGACAGTCCAGAACTGCGTTCCACGGCCGTCTACGACCAGCTAACGCTTGCGGTCATAGACGACCCCGTGTCATCCATGGACGATGTGCGAATCGTGTCAGTAGCGCTCGCGCTGTCGGAGCTCATTAAACGAGCGTCTGAGATCGACTTGAAATTTGTCATTACCACGCACCACGCTCTTTTCTTTAATGTTCTTTTCAATGCGCTCCGCTGGAAGAAGAACCAAGCGTACGTTCTTCAGAATGATCCAGGTGCGGGATGGTCACTTAGAAAGCAACCGGATGACTCTCCCTTCAGCTACCACCTGGGAATTATCGAAGATATTCAGAGGGCAATCTCCGCGAATGCGGTCGAGCGAGCCCATTTCAATCAGTTCCGAGCGTTGCTCGAGAAGACGGCAAACTTCCTCGGCTACACAGGCGGTTGGGGGTCTCTGCTGCACGGACCCGATGCGCCCCTGCTGACAAGGGTACTTAATCTCTACAGCCATGACCGATTCGGTGATATCGATACTTCTGACGTAGCCGCAGAGTACAAGGAGGCTTTTACGAACGAGTTTCAGGAGTTTCTGAAGACGTACAGATGGGCGGCAACGGTTGAGTCCTCGTAAGTATGATCCGATCGCTGTCTCGTCGGAGAGCACGGTTGTTGCCGAGTACATCCCTGACGCGGCGGGTGCTGGCTCGTATCAGTCGGAGGCGGAGCTTGAGCGTGAGTTGATTCGATTGCTGCAGTCGCAGGCGTACGAGTATCTGTCGATCACGTCGGAAGCGCAGCTCGTCGCGAACCTCCGCACCCAGCTTGAAGCCCTGAACTCGGTGTCGTTCTCTGATGCTGAGTGGGATCAATTCTTCGCGGAGCGGATCGCAGGCGCGAACGACGGCATCATCGAGAAGACGGTGCGGATCCAAGAGGACCACGTTCAGCTGCTGAAGCGTGATGACGGTTCGGTGAAGAACATCCTGCTGATCGATAAGCAGAACATTCACAATAACCGGTTGCAGGTCATCAACCAGTACGAGATCGGCCAGGGCGAAGGCGGCTCTGCTCGCTCGAACCGGTACGACGTGACCGTGCTGGTGAATGGTCTGCCGATGGTACACATCGAGCTCAAGCGTCGCGGCGTTGACATCCGAGAGGCGTTCAACCAGATCGAACGGTACCAGCGTGACAGTTTCTGGGCAGGGTCTGGGCTCTTCGAGTACGTGCAGTTGTTCGTGATCAGCAACGGCACGCTCACGAAGTACTACTCCAACACCACACGTCGACAGCACTTGAGTGAGGCCGCCGGGTCGAAGCGGGTGCGGAAGACGTCGAATAGTTTCGAGTTCACGTCGTGGTGGGCGGATGCACAGAACAAGCCGATCCAAGATCTCTCGGCGTTCGCGAAGACGTTCTTCGCCAAGCACGCCCTGCTGAACATCCTGACGAAGTACTGCGTGCTGACGGCTGACCGGATGCTGCTGGTGATGCGGCCGTACCAGATCGTGGCGACCGAGCGGATTCTGCAGAAAGTCGATATCTCCACCAACTACAAGACCCTCGGCACTGTTGCCGCGGGTGGATACGTGTGGCACACCACCGGATCCGGTAAGACCCTGACCTCGTTCAAGGCCGCGCAGCTCGCGTCGAAGCTCCCGAGCGTCGACAAGGTGCTGTTCGTCGTGGATCGCAAGGACCTCGACTACCAGACGATGCGTGAGTACGACCGGTTCGAGAAGGGCGCGGCGAACTCCAACACCTCGACCGCGGTGCTCAAGAAGCAACTCGAAGATCCGGGTGCTCGGATCATCATCACGACGATCCAGAAGCTCTCGACGTTCATCGCCGCGAACAAGGGGCATGCGATCTACGACGGGCATGTCGTGATCATCTTTGACGAGTGCCACCGTTCCCAGTTCGGTGACATGCACACCGCGATCACGAAGGCCTTCAAGCGATACAACCTCTTCGGCTTCACCGGCACGCCGATCTTCGCGGCGAACTCCGGCAGTGGCGGGAACCCGCAGCTCAAGACTACCGAGCAGGCGTTCGGCGAGAAGCTGCACACCTACACGATCGTCGATGCGATCACCGACAAGAACGTGCTGCCCTTCCGGATCGACTACGTCAACACCATCAAGGTTGGCAACGTCGTCGACAAGCAGGTCTCGGCGATCGACACCGAGAAGGCGCTGCTGGCGCCGGAGCGAATCAGCCGGATCGTGAAGTACACGCTCGAGCACTTCGATCAGAAGACCAAGCGTGCTGAGCATTACACGCTCGGGGAGCGCCGCGTGCGCGGCTTCAACGCGCTGTTCGCGACCGCGTCCATCGAGGCCGCCCGAACGTACTACAACCACTTCCAGCTGCAGCAGGAAGGCCTGCCATCAGACAAGCGGTTGAAGGTCGGTCTTATCTACTCCTATGGTGCGAACGACGCCGTCGAAGATGGCGCGCTCGATGAAGAGGGCTTCGACACCGGTGCGCTGAGCATGGATGCGCGATCGTTCCTTGAGGATGCAATCCAGGACTACAACGACATGTTCGGCACGTCGTTTGACACCTCCGCCGACCGGTTCCAGAACTACTACAAGGACCTCTCCCTCAAGCTCAAGACCCGCGAGATTGATCTCGTCATCGTCGTGAACATGTTCCTGACCGGCTTCGACGCGACCACGCTGAACACCCTGTTCGTCGACAAGAACCTGCGCGCGCACGGGCTGATCCAGGCGTACTCGCGCACGAACCGGATCCTCAACTCCGTCAAGACCTACGGCAACATCGTCAGCTTCCGTGACCTCGAAGACGAGACGAACGATGCGATCGCGCTGTTCGGCAACAAGGACGCCCGCGGCGTTGTGCTGCTCATGCCGTATGGCGAGTACTACAACGACTATGCCGAGAAGGTCACCGAGCTGCTGAACGCCTTCCCGCTCGGCCAGCCGATCATCGGCGAAGCCGCTCAGAAGGAGTTCATCAAGCTGTTCGGTGCGATCCTGCGCCTGCAGAACATCCTTACCTCGTTCGACGAGTTCACCGACAACGCAATCCTCACCGACCGGCAGGGTCAGGACTACCGCAGCGTCTACCTCGACCTGTACGCGGAGTTCCGTAAGGACAAGGACGCCGATAAGGAGCAGATCAACGACGACGTGGTCTTCGAGATCGAGCTGATCAAGCAGGTCGAGATCAACGTCGACTACATCCTCATGCTCGTCCAGAATTACCGTGACGAACGCGGCGATGGTGACGACAAGGAGATCCGCGCCGAGATCACACGAGCCGTGGACGCCAGCCCGACCCTGCGCAACAAGAAGGACCTCATCGAAGACTTCGTCGACTCCCTCTCCGTGGACGGCGAGATCGACCAGGAATGGCGCGCGTTCATCGCCGCCAAGCGCGAGGCCGAACTCGACACGATCATCAACGAGGAGAACCTCCGCCCCGACGAGACTCGCGTCTTCGTTGAGACCGCGTTCCGCGACGGCCAGATCCGCACCACCGGCACAGCAATCACGAAGGTACTGCCGCCGGTATCGCGGTTCTCCGCCGACGGCGGCCATGGCGAGAAGAAACAGCGGGTCATCCAGAAGCTGGGCGCGTTCTTCGAGCGATTCTTTGGCTTGAGTTCGGGTGGGAGCGAGTAGTGAAAATTCAGTCGGTTCGTATTCGTAACTTTCGGTCGTTGAAGGATGTAACGATCGCCTTCGATAGTGTCACTACCTTCATCGGGCCGAACGGCACCGGCAAATCAACAGTGCTCCGTGCTCTCGACTGGTACTTCAACGGCAAACCCGGGTCGTTGAGTGAGACGGACTGCTCGTTCGGAGCGACCGATGAAGACATCGAGGTGCAGGTAACCTTCTACGATTTGACCGAGAAAGACCGTGAGGCGTTGGGCAAGTACGCTCCAGCCGAGGCCGACACCTTCACCGCTTGGAAGCAGCGTCTCCCCAGCGGCGTGGAGGTCTTCTCGGCGAATGCAAAGGGCCTACCCGAGTTCAATGACATCAAGGCTGCAACGAGCGCCGCTGCGAAAAAGGAACTCTACGCAGAGCTCCGTCGAACCCGTTCGGATCTGGGGCTTCCCGCGGCGACGACGGGGACGGCGGTGGATCAAGCGATCACAGCCTGGGAAGCAGCGAACACCGCGCAATTGGTTGAGGCCCCAGAGGCGCTGCAGACCAACTTCTTCGGCTTCAACAGTGGTGGCAAGATGAGCGGACTGTTCGACTTCGTGCTTGTCACTGCCGATCTTCGCGCCAGCGAAGAGTCGCTCGACGGAAAGGCGAGCGTTATCGGACGCATCCTCGAGCGTTCTGTTGACCGCACTGCGGCCGACGAGGAGATCGCGACGATCCTTGAGGATGCCCGAGTTCGACAGCAACGGGTCTACGAGGACAAGTTCAAGGCGCAACTCGAAGTGATGACGGAGCAGCTCAACGAGGTCGTGACGTCGTACGCGCCGGGGCGAGCAGTCTCGGTCACACCCGCGGAAGTGGAACTCAAGGCTCCGCGGACGACGTTTGGTGTGTCGATCTTGGACGGCGAGACGGAGACTGCCGTCGAGCGCCAGGGGCATGGCTTCCAACGCACCCTGCTGATCTCTGCCTTGCAGTTGCTGGCGCAGTCTGGTGCGGCGTCGACGGAGGGCGTCATTTGCTTGGCGATCGAGGAGCCGGAGCTCTTCCAGCACCCGATCCAGGCTCAGACCTTCGCGAAGGTGCTGCGCTCCTTGGCGGAGGACGCTGATAAGCGGATTCAGGTGTGTTACGCCACCCACAGTCCGTACTTCCTGGAGGCGCGCCATTTCGACCAGGTACGCCGCCTCACGCGGTCAACCGATGACACTCCGGTCGTCACTGTGCACTCCGCAAACATCGCGGACGTGAACGCAAAGCTCGCGGGAGTCGTCGAGGAGTCGGTCGTTGGTCGCCAGCTCGACGGCATCGTGACGAATCAGCTCTCGGTTGCGCTGTTCGCTCACCGGGTTCTTCTTGTCGAAGGTGCCACGGAGTCCGCAGTGTTCTATGGCGTCGGCGACCGAGAACGAGTGAGTTCCTTGGAAGCTGCTGGCTTGTCAATCGTGCCGGTTGGCGGAAAGCAGTCGATCCCGCTGGCGCATGCCATCTTGACCGCCCTTGGGATTCCCACCTACGCGCTCTTTGACGCTGACGGCGGGTTCGAGGCGCGCGCTCAGGCGAATGGTAAGGAGCAAGACAAGATCGATGAGGAGCGGGCTGGCCATGCCGCTGCCAACCGCTCTGCCCTCAAGTACTTCGGGCGCACGGAGGAGGACTTCCCGACGGCAGTCGTTGCCGACAATGTGGCTCTTCGGACATTCGGTGGGGGTCATGGGGTGAGTCCGCCGGCGGCGAGGAGCATGCGGAGCCGGTAGTTGTGCCTGTTGCGGTAGCCGCGGGCGAGGCGGCGGTGGAGCTCGATGATCCCGTTCACGGCCTCGGTGCCACCGTTCGATGACCGCCTCGTCGTGAAGTACGCCAGGAACGCGTCGCGCCAGCGGCGGAGGGTGCGGCCCAGTCGTGCGATCTCGGGGATCGGGCAGGTGTGGAACGTGTCGACGACTTGCTCAGCGATCCGCCGCCCCGCGGCCAGATCGCCCTGGTGGTAGGCGGAGCGGAGTTGCTGCGCGCACTGCCAAGCGACGAACACTTCGTCGTGCGCGGGGTCGGCTTCCATCGCCGCGGTCAGCCTCACCCGCTGCTTCTCGGTGAGGTTCTCGGCCCCGGCGCGCAGGATGGTCTGCACCCCGTAGAGCGGGTCGCCCTTGCGTCCGCGGTGCCCGAGGGTGTCCTGCTGAACGCGACGGCGGACCTCGTCGACCGCGGCGGTGCCGAGCTTCACAACGTGGAACGCGTCGAGGACGGCGACGGCGTCGTCGAGCTTGTCGTCGATCGCGGTCTTGTATCCGGCGAACGGATCCAACGCGGCGACCTTCACCTGCTTCCGGAACGCGTCGCCGCGCTCACCGAGCCAGGTCGCGTACGCCTTCCCGGATCGACCGGGCACCAGATCCAGCAGCCTGGCCCGCGTCTTCCCTTGGCTGTCGCGGGTGAGGTCGACCATCCCGGTCAGCTCCTTCGGCCCCCGTCGACGCGGGTCGACGTGATGCCAGACGTGCTCGTCGACGCCGAGGCTGGTGACATTCTCGAACCGGGACTCGTCCGCCGCGAGCTTGACCAGTTCGGGTTCGACGGCCCGCCACACCGTCTTCCACGACGTCCCGAGCTGCCGGGCGAGTCCTTGGATGGTGGCGTGCTCGCGACGCAGCTGCCCGATCGCCCACGCGACGGCGCGCTTCGTGATCGACCCGCGCGGCGCGACCAGCGACGGGACCTGTTCCACGAACGTCTTCCGCGGACAGCCGGACTCGCCGCACCGCCACATCCGCTGCCGCCACACCACCCTCACCCGCGTCACACCCGGCACGTCATGCAGCACCCGAAGGCGCCGACCACGGCTCGTCACGAGCACGCCGCACCCCGGGCAGCCCGTCGGGGACGCCGGAGTCGAAACGGTCACCACAAGAAGTCCGTCGCGACGCTCGACGTGCTCGACATGGACACCGTCGAGGCCGAGAAGCAGGTCGCAGCGGGCACACGGACAGTCGGCGGGGCGCGCGTCAGCGCACCCCGAAGTAGGGTGAAGCACGTCGAGGTCCTCGGTCGGAATCAGAGAGTTAGCGCTTCTGATCCTCGGGGACCTCGACCCCTACCGCCGAATCACCGCCCGGCCACCCTCACCCCACCGGATGTCCGAAGAGCCGACAATGTTGCGATCTTCGATGATCATCTCGAAGCATTCCTCGGAGCTGCCTGGCCCGAATGGGTGACGGCGTGCAAAGCAGTCGAGGCGGCTTCGGGCATCAGCCTGTCGAAGAACCAGCTTGCCTATCGGGCAGCAACGCTCGAGGCGGCCGGTTCAGTTCCCTCGATGCTCACCGATATCTTGACGAAAGCAATGGAGGGTTGATCATGCATAAGATTGAGTGTCCACATTGCGGGAGGACGTTCACCATCGATGAGGCTGGGTTTTCCCCGTCTCGCAGGCGCTGACGATCTGGCCGATCTTCTCGTCCGAGAGCCGCGGCTGCGTCGTGCGCTTGCGACGGCTGGTCGCCTGCGGAAGCTCGCGGGCTCGCTCGGTTGACAGGTGCTGGTGTGCCGTCCGCAGTTCGTTTGCATGCGAGGAGAACAGTCCCACCAACCGAAGGCCGTCTCTCGCGAGGCGTCCTTCGTCGTCTCCGGGGCACGGCACGGTGGCGCGTCGGCCCGCGGCTCGCGATGTCCGAGGCGAGGGCTACATTCGGAGGGATCGCGCCGGATCGACGAAGGGACCGCCCATGCACGAGATCGTCTGCCCCCACTGCCAGAAGACCTTCGCCCTCGACGATGCGGGCTATGCCGACATCATGCGCCAGGTGCGCGACGAGAGCTTCGAGCGCGAGCTCCACGAGCGGCTCGAGGCCGAGGGCAAGGCGAAGCAGCTCGAGATCGCGGCCGCGGAGGCCCGCGTGCGGGAGGAGCTCGGGGCGAAGGCGGTCGAGAAGGACTCCGAGATCCAGCGGCTGCGCGCGAAGCTCGACGCGGAGGCGACCGAGCGCGAGCTCGCCGTCTCCCGCGCGCGGGAGGCGCTCGAGCAGGAGCGCGACGAGGCGCGGGCGAAGGCCCGCGAGGCCGAGCAGGCGCGCAAGGCCGCGGACGAGCTCGCGGCCGCGACACTCGCCGCCGAGCTGCAGCGGGTGGCCGCCGAGAAGGACGCCGAGATCCAGCGCCTCTCCGCCGCCGTCGCCGCGGCCGACACGGCGAAGGAGCTCGAAATCGCGAAGAAGGTCGGCGAGGTCGACCAGCGCCGCGCCGAGCTGCAGAGCAGGCTCGAGCAGGCCGAGCTCGAGCGGCGCCTCCAGGAGAGCGCCCTGCGCGAGCAGTTCCAGACCCAGATCAAGGACCGCGACGAGATGATCGAGCGCCTCAAGGACCTCAAGGCGCGCCTCTCGACGAAGATGCTCGGCGAGACGCTCGAGCAGCACTGCGAGGTCGAGTTCAACCGCATCCGCCACACCGCCTTCCCGAACGCCTACTTCGAGAAGGACAACGACGCCTCCTCGGGCAGCAAGGGCGACTACATCTTCCGAGAGTCGCGCGACGGCATCGAATTCCTCTCGATCATGTTCGAGATGAAGAACGAGGGCGACGAGACCGCTACGAAGAAGAAGAACGAGGACTTCCTCAAGGAGCTCGAGAAGGACCGCCGCGAGAAGGGCTGCGAATTCGCGGTCCTCGTGTCGCTGCTCGAGCCCGACAGCGAGCTCTACAACGCCGGCATCGTCGACGTCTCGCACCGCTACGAGAAGATGTTCGTCATCCGGCCGCAGTTCTTCATCCCGATGATCACGCTCCTGCGCAACGCCGCGCTCGGCTCGTTCCAGTACCGCGCCGAGCTCGAGCAGGTGAAGGCGCAGAACATCGACATCGCGAACTTCGAAGCCGAGCTCGACGACTTCAAGTCGCGGTTCGGGCGCAACTACGAGCTCGCCGAGCGGAAGTTCGGCGAGGCGATCGAGGAGATCGACAAGGCCATCGCGCGCCTCAACAAGGTGAAGGAGGCGCTGCTCGGCTCCGAGCGGAACCTCCGCCTCGCGAACGACAAGGCCCAGGACATCACCATCAAGAAGCTCACGCGAGGGAACCCCACGATGGCGGAGAAGTTCCGGCAGCTCGCGGTCGAGGCGCCGAAGGGCCCGAGCGCAGGCTCCGGAGCGGGCGAGGCGTCGGGGGAGTAGCGCGCCGACCACCCCGCTCCCGGCGACGGCCCCGCACCGGATCTCTGGTGCGGGGCCGTCGAATGTCAGCTGGGCCGGGCTGCGGCCTACTGCGCCTCGTCGTAGGCGTCCAGGACGTTCTGCGGGACGCGGCCGCGGTCGGAGACCTTGAAGCCGTTCGCGCGCGCCCAGACGCGCACCTCGGCGAGGTCGCGGCGCTTGCCCGACTGGCCGCCGCGGGCCGAGACCGATCCGGACGAGCGGCGTCCGCCGCGCGAGGAGGCCGGGCGGGCGGCGTCGACGAACTCGGCGAGCGCGTCGCGGAGGCGCTTCGCGTTCTCGGTCGAGAGGTCGATCTCGTAGGAGCGGCCGTCGAGCGCGAACTCGACGGTCTCGCCGGCGCCCTCCGAGAGCTCCGTGCCGTCGAGATCGTCGACGAGCTGGATGAGGACCTTCTGAGCCATGTGCGTGCCTTTCAGAGCGAATGTCGTTCCGTTGCTTGGGAAGTCTATTCCGCAAGTGCCGATATCTGCTGAACTTGCTCATCCAACGGCAAAGAGAAATCCCGAGGATGATTCGCGATATCTCGATTCTCCAGCGCAGCCGCCGGGCGCAGTCGGAGAAGGCGGGTGCACTCCGTACCCCTCGATCGTCGCCAGGTGGGACAATGGCCCGATGCTCGGAGTGCTCCAGGGATTCGCCGTCATCGGCATCGTCATCGCCGTCGGCGTGCTCCTCGGCTCCACGAAGTGGCTCGGCGAGGCCGGCGCGAGCGTGCTCACGAAGCTCGCGTTCTGGGTCGCGACCCCGGCGCTCATGTTCACGATCATGTCGCGCGCGGATCTCGGGATCCTCGCCTCCTCGCAGTTCGTCGTGACCGCGATCGGCATGGTCTCGATGATGCTCCTCTACGCCGCGATCGGCGCCGTCATGAAGTGGGGGCTGGGGCCGACCACGGTCGGCTCGATGGCCGCGAGCTTCGTGAACTCCGGCAATCTCGGCATCCCGATCGCGATCTACGTGCTCGGCGACGCGACGCTCGTCGCGCCCGTCATGCTCACGCAGCAGCTCATCATGGCGCCGATCTTCATGGCGATCCTCGACATCGCGAGCCGCGGGAAGGACGCTCCGCCGCTGCGCTGGTGGAGCCTCGTCGTGCGGCCGTTCCGGAACCCCGTCGTCATCGGCTCGCTCTCTGGCCTGCTCTTCTCGGCGCTCCGCCTCGAGGTGCCTGGCTTCATCTTCGACCCGCTCGAGCTCATCGGCGCGATGAGCGTGCCTGCCGTGCTCCTCGCCTTCGGCATGTCGATGCACGAGTCGACGATCCCGTTCCGCGGGCCGGAGCGTGCGCAGGTGCTCACGGCCACGGTGCTGAAGTCGTTCGTGCACCCGGTCGTCGCGTGGGCGCTCGGCGCCTTCGTCATCCGCGTCGACCCGGCGACGCTCCTCGCCGTCGTCGTCACCGCGGCGCTGCCCTCGGCGCAGAACGTCTTCACCTACGCCTCGCAGTACGGCATCGCGACGCGGCTCGCGAAGGAGGTCGTGCTCGTCACGACGCTCCTCGCGGTGCCGATCGTGTTCGTCGGGGTCGTGCTGCTGCACCCGTAGCGGGCTGGGCTGTCTCGGCCCGTGCCGTGCCTAGTCGCGGTCGCGCTCGGCGCGCGAGTCGGCCGAGATCGGCTCGTCCGCGGGGCCGCCGCCGAGGGCGCGGAGGGCCGAGAGGATCGCCGCGAGGTCGACGAGCTCCTGCGTGAGCGCGCCGACGACCGCGGGGATGACGCCGAAGGCCGCGACGATCATGAGGCCGAGCGAGAGCAGGATCCCGAGCCAGATCGCCGAGAGCGCGACGCCGTAGGTGCGGCGTCCGATCGAGACGGCGCGGGCCGCTCGGCCGAGGTCGTCGGCGAGGATGACGACGTCCGCCGACTCGCTCGCCGCGGTCGAGCCGCGCGCGGCCATGGCGATGCCGACGTCGGCAGCGGCGAGCACGGGCGCGTCGTTCACGCCGTCGCCGACCATGATGACGGGCCGCTCGGGCATCTCCGCGACGAGCCGCACCTTGTCGGCCGGCAGGAGCGAGGCGTGCACCTCGTCGATGCCGGCCTCGCCCGCGAGGCTGCGGGCCGTGGCCTCGGCGTCGCCCGTGAGCATGGCGATGCGGCGGATGCCGTCCTTCCGGAGGCGCGCGATGACCTCGGCCGCGTTCGAGCGGAGCTCGTCGGCGAGGAGGAGCGAGCCGGCGTAGCGGCCGTCGACGGCGACCGAGACGGCGGTCTCGCCGGGGGCGAGCTCGACGGCGGGCGCGGCCGGGTCGAGCTCGCGCACGTAGGCGAGCTTGCCGATGCGGACCCGGCGGCCGTCGATCGTCGCGTCCACGCCGTTCGTCGCATATTCCTCGGCGTCGTCGGAGGGCGCCAGGGCGAGGCCGCGCGCCTCGGCGGCCTCGATGACGCCGGCCGCGAGCACATGGGAGGAGTAGCGCTCGGCGGAGGCGGCGAGGCGCAGGAGCTCGTCCTCGGCGGCGACGGGTCCGCCCGGGGCGAGCTCGATGCGGGCGAGCTCGGGCTCGCCGCGGCTCAGGGTGCCGGTCTTGTCGAAGGCGGCGGAGCGCGCGTGGGCGAGCGCCTCGAGGGTCGCGCCGCCCTTCACGATGACGCCCTCGCGGGCCGCGCGGCTCATGCCGCCCATGAAGGCGACCGGCGCCGCGATGAGGAGGGGACACGGGGTGGCGAGCACGAGCACCTCGGCGAAGCGCACCGGGTCGCCCGAGAGCCACCAGGCCAGGCCCGCGATCGCGAGCGAGACGAGCGTGAAGGGGATCGCGAAGCGGTCGGCGACCCGGACGGTCGGGGCCTTCGCCTCCTCCGCCTCTCGCACGAGCGCGATGATGCGCTGGTACTGCGAGTCGCCCGCGGCCGCGGTCGCCCGCATCCGAACGGCGCGGACGCCGTTCACCGCGCCGGCGAGGACGTCCTCGCCCTCGCGGCGGAGCACGGGCAGGCTCTCGCCCGTGAGCGAGGACTCGTCGAGCTCGGCCTCGGCGTCGAGGAGGACGCCGTCGACCGGGACGAGCTCGGCGGGGCGGACGAGGAGGAGGTCGCCCGGGCGGACGGCGTCGACGGGGATCTCCTCGACTTCGCCGAGGGCGGCGCCGGGGTCGGGCTGGGCGAGGGCGGAGCCATCCGGCCCCGCCGCGTCGGCACCGGTCGCGCCCGCGCCGGCCGCCGCGATGCGGTGCGCCCGCCGCGGGGCGCGGTCGAGAAGGGCGTCGAGGGAGGCGGCGGCGCGGTGCGAGGCGTAGTCCTCGAGGGCCTCGCCGCCGGTGAGCATGAGCACGATGATGAGCGCGGCGAGGTGCTCGGCGACCGCGAGCGAGGCGCCCATCGCGACGACCGCGAGGATGTCGAGGCCCCAGTGGCCGGCGATGATGTCGCGGATCATCCCGATCGCGGTCCAGACGATGATCCCGCCGACGTAGACCGTCGCGATCCAGCGGGCCGGCTCGCCGAGCCCGGTCGCCTCGAGGACGAGGACCGTCGCGAGCACGAGGAGCGTGGCCGCGACGAGGGGGTAGCGGCGCAGAGCGCCGAAGACGCTGCTCATGCTTCGACCATCCCTCGTCTCCGGCGCGCGCGAGCGAGGTGAGCCTCGCCTCACCCGGCTCCGGCGGCCGTAGACTCGTACGGCTGAG
This sequence comes from Pseudoclavibacter triregionum, assembly GCA_910822395.1. Classification (GTDB taxonomy): domain Bacteria; phylum Actinomycetota; class Actinomycetes; order Actinomycetales; family Microbacteriaceae; genus Pseudoclavibacter; species Pseudoclavibacter triregionum. The sequence goes on along the minus strand of OU365335.1, from coordinate 55,246 downwards.
CCCGGCGCGGCCGTCCCGGGCGGGGAGGACGTCATGAGCATCATCGACGAGATCGTCGAGCGCAATCGCCGCTACGCCGAGGGCTACCCGGGGCCGCTGCCCCTGCGTCCCGTCAAGCACCTCGCGGTCATCGCGTGCATGGACTCGCGCCTCGACATCTTCGAGATGCTCGGGCTCGACCTCGGCGACGCGCACATCATCCGGAACGCCGGCGGCGTCATCACGGACGACATGATTCGCTCGCTCACGATCTCGCAGCGCATGCTCGGCACGCGCGAGATCATCCTCGTGCACCACACGAACTGCGGCCTCTCGACCTTCAGCGAGGACGAGTTCGACGAGCTGCTGCTGCGCGAGACGGGCGCCCGCGCGCACTGGAAGGCCGAGTCGTTCAAGGACGTCGACGCCTCGGTGCGCGAGTCGATCCGCCGTATCACGCAGAGCCCCTTCGTGGAGCACGTCGACCACGTGCGCGGCTTCGTCGCGGACGTCGACACGGGGCTCCTGCGCGAGGTCACGACGGCCTAGCCTTACGCCGGCTCGCCCCGGCCCGTCTCGGGCGAGTGCGGGAGGATGGTCGCGCGAGCCGCGGCATGCGACAGGGCACGGCGACGAGAAGGGAGCGGACCATGGCGGCTGCGCGGATGACCGTCGGCGAACGGTCGGGCCAGGCGGCCGGCCCCGTCGAGCTGGACTGGGCCGAGATCGACTCGCCCATCGGCGCGCTGCTCGTCGTCGCGACGCCCCAGGGCGTGGCGCACGTGGCGTTCCGCGAGGCCGACGCGCGGCCCGCCCACGCCGTCGTGCTCGAGGCCTTCGGCCCGTACGCGCGCACCCCGAACGGCAAGCTCGACCGGGCCGTGCTCGAGCTCGAGGACTGGTTCGGCGGGCGCCGCGACGCGCTCGAGTGCCCCGTCGACTGGCGCCTCGCGCGCGGCGAGTACCGCGCGGAGGTGCAGCGGGCGCTCACGACGATCCCGCGCGGCGAGGTGCGCAGCTACGGCGAGCTCGCCGAGGACACCGGGCGCCCCCGCGCCGCCCGCGCGGTGGGGTCGGCGTGCGCGACGAACCCGGTGCCGCTCTTCGCGCCCTGCCACCGGGTCGTCCGCGCCGACGGCACGATCGGGCCCTACGGCGCGCGGCTCGGGCTGGCCCGGGGGCAGGCGGTGAAGCGCCGCCTCCTGCGCCTCGAGGGCGTCGAGCTGCCGTGACCCGGCGGCGGGGACCGCGCGCCTCGGCGCGAGGCTCGTCCGCGCCCGCCTCGACTGCGCGGGCCGTCGCCGGCGCGCTCGCGGAGCGCGCGGCGGAGGGTCTCGACGCGGCCTCCCGGACGGGCGAGCGGCTGCTCGGCTTCGGGCTCGACCTCGGCTACTCGGCGCGGCGCCATGCCGTGACCACCCTGCGGCCGGCCTCGCCGAAGCGCTTTGGGCCAGGGCGCGAGGGCTACCCGACGATCGTCGCGCTCGCGGGCATCTTCGAGCCGTGGGACTTCCTCCTGCCGATCCTCGAGGGCTTCAGCCGCGAGGGGTACCCGATCCACGTCATCGAAGCGCTCGGTCGGAACTTCGGCGGCGTCGCCGAGCTCGCGGAGTACGTGCTCGCGGACCTCGAGGCGAAGGGCGTGCGGGACGCCATCCTCGTGGGGCACTCGAAGGGCGGTCTCGTCGCGAAGGCGGTGCTCCTGCTCGCGCGGACGGCGAGCGAGAGCGCCGAGGCCGGCGATGCGCCGGACAAGCCGGACGAGCGGGACGAGCCGGTCGAGCCGGTCGAGCCGGACGTCGACGCGGCCCCCGACGCCGGCCCCGCGGCCGAGCGCGAGCGCGCGGAGACGGCGGCCGAGCTCATCGAGGAGCGACGGCCCGACGAGGGCATCCCGGAGATCGGCAAGGAGCCGCCCGCCTCGCGCGCCCCGCTCGTGCCGCCCCGGGTCATCGGCGTCATCGCGATCGCGGCGCCGTTCCGCGGCACCCGTCTCGTGAGCTTCGTGCGGCGCAGCCGCGAGCTCGCGGCGTTCAAGCCCTCGAGTCGCTCGACGGTGCGGCTGCGCGTGCACGACGCCTTCGACCACCGGATCGTCTCGATCCTGCCGATCGAGGACGAGATCGTGTCCGACCCCGGCCGGCTCGAGAAGGGCCGGAACGTCGTCATCCCCGTGCACGGCCACGCGCGGCTGCTCTCGGATGTGCGCACCTTGCACGTCTGCCTCGAGGCGGCGCGGATCCTCGCGGCGGAGGAGGGCATCGACGGCATCCCGGAGCCGGCGCCACGGGAGGCTGCCGCGGCCGCGATGCGCTCGATCGACGCGGAGGGGCGAGGCCCGCTCAGCGGCATCCCGATGGCGCTCACGCCCGGAGGCCTTCGCTCGTGGGCGAGGGACTACCGGGCCGCCGTCGTCGGCCAGCTCGGCGGCCTGCTCGGGCCGGGCGTCGACGCCGAGGGCTGGCGGGCGGGACGCCCGGGCGGGGCGACGGTCGTGCTCGTGCCGGGCGTGTTCGAGCGGTGGTGGTTCCTCGCTCCGCTCGGCGAGCGGCTCCATGCGGCGGGCCACGCGGTGCACGTCGTCGAGGACCTCGGCTGGAACCTGCGCGACTTCGACGCGTCGGCGGAGCTGCTCGTCCGCGAGCTCGAGCGGCGCGAGCTCGAGGACGTCGTCGTCGTGGCGCACTCGAAGGGCGGGCTCATCGCGAAGACGGCGATGCTGCGGCGGGACGCAGGATGGCGGATCCGCCACCTCATCGCGATCGCGACGCCCTTCGGCGGCTCCGCGTACGCGCGGGCCTTCCTCGACCCGGCCATCCGCGCCTTCTCGCCCGCGAGCCCGCGCCTGCGCGCCCTCGCCCGGGAGATCGCGGCGAACTCCAGGATCACCTCGATCACGCCCCGCTTCGACCCGCACATCCCCGGCGACCGCACGCTCCAGGGCGCGGCGCGGAACCTCCGGCTGCCGCTCGACGGGCACTTCGCGATCCTCTCGGAGCCGCGGCTGCTCGAGCTCGTGGCGCAGCTCGTGGGGGAGCTGCGGCCGACCGGAGGAGCGTCGCCGACCTCGCCGACGCCGCCGGCCGCTCCCGCCTCGACCCCCGCCGACGCTTGCCCCGGCACCCCCGCCGACGCCGCCCCCGACGGCGAGCACGACCCCGCCCACGGCTAGCCCGCCGCCTCGAGCGCCCGCGGCCGCGTGCGCGTCCACTCGGCCCAGAGCTGCTTGAGGTCCCAGGCCCGCTCGGCCTGCACCGACACCCCGCGCTCGCCCGTGCGCCGGGTCGTGCCCTGGATGACGAGCAGGCTCGTGCCGAACAGCGCCGGCCCCGTGAGCTGCTGCGCCTCGTCGAAGAAGGCCGCGTCGGCGCATCCGGTGCCGTCGTCGACGCTGATGAACACGACCCGCTTGCCGCTGCGCATCGGCGGCGTCTGCGTCGCGACGCGGATGCCCGCGACGACCACCTCCGCGCCGCCCCGGAGCCCGAGCAGGGAGGAGGCCGGCACGACGCCGAGCTCGTCGAGCAGCGGACGGTAGCTCTCGATGACGTGCTCGGAGAGGTCGATCGCGAGGACGTCGAGCTCGGCCTTCACGCGCTCCCGCGCCTCGAGGTCCTCCGCCTCGCGCTCGACGCGCCCGTGCACGCCGTCGAAGTCGAGGGGGAGCTGCAGCTCGTCGGGCCGCAGCGCCCGCGGACGGCGGGAGGCCCCCGCGAGCGCGCGGATGCGGGCGAGCAGATCGCCCCGCGACGGCGCCTCGGTGCTCCCGGGCGTCGCCTCGAGCGAGTCGAGCGCGCCGACGAGCGCGAGCCGCTCGGCGAGCCGCCGCGAGGGGCGCGCCCGCTCCCAGAAGTCGCCGAGCGACTCGAAGGGCCGCTCGGCGAGGATCCGCGCGCGCTCGGCCGCGGTCATCCCCTGCACGTCGGCGAGCGCGACCCGGATGCCGAGGTCGCCCGGCCGCGTCGGGTGCCCCGGCGGCGTCGCCCGCACCCGCTCGACGCGCCAGTCCTCCGCCGAGCGGTTCACGTCGAGGGGGAGGATCGGGATGCCCATCCGCCGCGCGTCGCCCACGAGCAGCCGCTTCGGGTACATGCCCGGGTCATGGGTGAGCAGCCCCGCGAAGAACTCCGCCGGGTAGTGGGTCTTCAGCCACGCGCTCTGCCAGGTCGGCAGCGCGAAGGCCGCGCCGTGCGCCTTGCAGAAGCCGAAGGACCCGAAGCCGCGAAGCACCTCCCAGATGCGGTCGATGTCGCGGTCGGTGTAGCGGCGGCGTCCCCGCTCGTCGCGGTTCGCGGCGGTCTCGCGCCGGAAGCGCTCCTCGATGTCGCCGCCGCGCTTCTCGAAGAGCCGCCGCAGCTCGTCGGCCTCGGCGAGGTCGATGCCCATGCAGAGGTGGAGGATGCGCAGGACCTGCTCGTGGTAGATGACGACGCCGTGCGTCTCCTCGAGGAAGGTCACGAACGTCGGGTGGAGGTAGTCGGGCTTCGCGAGGCCGTGCTTCACGTCGAGGAAGGGGGCGACCATGTTGCCCTTCATGGGCCCCGGCCGGAACAGCGAGATGTCGGCGATGAGGTCCTCGTAGACGTCCGGCTGCATCTTGCCGACGAGCTCGCGCTGGCCCGGCGACTCGATCTGGAACATGCCGAGCGTGTGCGTCGAGCGGATCTGCTCGAAGGTCGGCTCGTCGTCGTGGGGGATCTCGTCGAGCTCGATCCGGCCGCTCGGGGCGACGTAGCGGGCGTCGACCGGCACCCCGCCCGCGATCGCCGCCCGCGGGCCGTGGAGCCGCTCGATCTCGTCGACGGCGAAGGCGAGGGACGACTGCATCCGCACCCCCAGCACGTCGAGCTTGAGGAGCCCCAGGTCGTCGATGTCGTCCTTGTCGAACTGGCTCATCGGCAGCCCGATGCCGCTCGGCTGCACGGGCGTGGTCGAGAGGAGCGTGTCGTCGCCGAGGAGCACCCCGCACGGGTGCATCGAGATGTGCCGGGGGAGCCGGTCGAGCCGCTCGGCGAGGTCGACGAGGAGGTCGACGCGGGCGTCCTCGCCGACGAGCTCGGCGACGGGCCGCAGCTCGGGCTTCTCGCCGAGCGCCGAGCGGAACTCGCGCGCGTTGAAGCGCCAGAGCTGCTTCGCGATGAGGTCGATGCGCTCCTCCTCGAGCCCGAGCGCGAGGCCCGCGTCGCGCGCGGCGCCGCGGGCGCGGTACGTGGACTGCATCGAGAGGAGCGTCACGCGGGTCGAGCCGTAGCGGCGGAAGATCGCCTCGTACACCTCGTGCCGCCTGGCCGACTCGACGTCGACGTCGATGTCGGGGAGGGTCGAGCGGCGCTTCCCGAGGAAGCGCTCGAAGAGGAGGTCGTGCTCGAGCGGGTTCACGTTCGAGATGCGCAGGAGGTAGTTCACGAGGCTGCCGGCGCCCGAGCCTCGGGCCTGGTTGCGGATGCCCATCGAGCGGATGAGGTCGGTGACGTCGGCGACGGCGAGGAAGAAGGTCGCGAAGCCGAAGCCGGAGATCGTGAGCAGCTCGTCGCGCAGCCGCCGCTCGGCCCGCTCCCGCTCGGAGCCGGCGAGCTCGCCGAGGCGCTCGTCGAGCCCCCGCTCGCAGCGCTGCCAGAGGGCGCGGTCGGGATCGCCCTCGATGCCGAGGACCTCCGGCTCCGGGGTCTTCGGCACCCGCCATCCGACGTCGGCGACGGGGTCGAGCATGCAGCGCTCGGCGAGCCGCTCGGTCTCGGCGAGGAGGCGCTCGGCGGCGCGGCGGGGGAGCGTCGAGCGGTCGACGACGAGCCGCGCGAGCGCGCGCATGCGCTCGGGGCCCTTGAGCCAGGCCTGCCCGTTGGGCTGCGGCTCGAAGGCGCCGAGCGGGCGGAGGGTGCCGGCGGCGTCGAGCACGTCGGCGGTGAGGGCGTCGTCGGGGGCGAGGTAGCGCACCTGATTCGAGAGGACGGCCGGCACCCCGCACGCCTCCGCGAGCTCGAGCATCGCGGCCGCGTGCCGGAGGCTGGCCGGGGCGCCGGGCTCGGCGAGGTGGCAGACGACCTCGACCGCGAGCGCGCCGGGGAGGCGGCGGGCGTGGGCGCGGAGCATCCGCTCGGCGAGGCCGCGGTCGCCCGCCGCGAGCGCGAGGCCGACGTCGGAGCGCGGGCCGAGGAGGAGCGTGCCGATCGGCCCCTCCTCGCCGAGGAGGAAGGGCGCGAGGCGATCGCGGGAGATGCCGGGTCCGCGGCGCGCGGCGGCGGCCTTCGACGCGCCTCGAGGCGGGGTGTGGGCGGCGGAGACGAGCCGGCACAGCGCCGCCCAGCCCTGACCGCCTTCCTGTCCATGCGCGAGCACGGCGATGCGCGGCCGCCCGGCCGGCAGCGGCTCGCGCTCCTCGCGATGCGAGGGGACGAGCTCGAGGTCGACGCCGACGATCGCCCCGATGCCGTGCGCCTGGCACGCGCGCAGGTGCCGCACGGCGCCGGAGAGGCAGTCGCGGTCGGCGATCGCCGCCGCGGGCGCGCCCTGCTCGGCGGCCGCGGCGACGAGCGCCTCCGGCGCGCTCGTGCCGTGGTGGGCCGAGAACGCCGAGGCGACGTGGAGGTGGACGAAGGAGGGCACGGCGCGCTCCGCGGCCTCAGGCGAAGAGGCGCTCGTCGAGCGCGTCGTCGTGGGCGGCCGCGAGCCGCCACTCGCGGGTGCCGGGCCGGCGGGCGAGGTCGTAGCTCGCGTCGGGGGAGCCGACGCCCCGCCCCGTGAGGGCGATCGCGTCGACGCGCCAGCAGCTCGTCTCGAGCAGGGCGGGGCCCGCGCCGCGCGGGGCCCGCCCGCCCGGCTCGTCCCACCAGGCCCGGCGCCCGATCCACGGCTCGGGGACGCTCACGACCCCGTAGCGCTCGCCGCGCCACTCGAAGCGCACGGGCGCGCCGCCGGGGGAGAGCTCCACGGTCACGGGCTCGTCGATGCGCATAGGGGCTCCTCTCGGTCATCCGGCGGCGGTCGAAACGGATGCTCGAGCAGGGGAGTTCGAAAACCTGTTCGAGCACTGCCGAGTGTAGGAGCAACCTCGGACATTCCGAAGGGGCGGAGGCGAGAAGGCTTCGACCTCCACCTGAGGCTTTCCGCGGCGATCCGCGCCGTCATGCGCGACGCGCCCGGCCTGCATCCGTTCGAACGAATGAGCGAGCAGTGGGCGACATGCCCGGCGGCGAGCGGCAACGAGGACGGCCCCGACCGCGGAGAGCGGACCGGGGCCGTCGGGGCCGGGCGAGGGACGGGCCGGCGCTAGCGCGAGCCCGGCTCGTACGTCCCCTCGCGCGCCGACATCTCGGCGAGGAACTCCTCGCGGAGCTCCTCGGCCGCGCGCAGCTCGGGGTGCTCGCGGATGATGCCCGCGTCGCGGAACGCCTCGACGAGGCCCGCGCCGTCGGGCGCCGAGAACCACGGCACCGGGGGCGGCTCCTCCTCGTGCGCGGCGAGGATCGAGCGGCCGCCGGCGAGGATCGCCTCGCTCGTGGAGAGCTGCCGGATGGCGACCGCGAGCACGTTCTCGGGGTGCGCCTTCGCGAAGTTGCCGTAGATCTCCTCGTCGTGCTGGCCGTCGTCGCCGATGAGGATCCACTTCACGTCGGGGAACTCGGCCGCGAGGCGCTCGAGGTTGCCGACCTTGTGGTCGTACCCCGAGCGGAAGAAGCGATCCGGCGTCGGACCCCAGTCGGTGAGCAGGAGCGGGCCCGCGGGGTAGAGGTTCCGGCCGAGGAAGCGCGCGAGGGTCGGCGCGACGTTCCAGGGGCCGGTCGAGAGGTAGATGACGGGCGTCGTGCCGCGCCCGAAGTGCTCGAGGAGGCGCTCGTCGAGCACGTTCATGCCGGGCGTGGGCGTGCGCGCGTGGACGTCGAGCACGAAGGTGTTCCAGGCCGCGAGCAGCGGTCGCGGGAGCGCGGTCACCATGACCGTGTCGTCGATGTCCGAGACGATGCCGACCTTCTGCTCGTCGCCGACGATGAAGACCGGCGCGGTCGTCTCGAATCCGTCGGCGCTCACGAAGGAGATCGTCTGCCAGCCGGGCTCGAGCGTCGCCGGCAGGTTCACGTCGATGACGCCGCCGCGGTCGGAGCTCACGCGATGCGTCGTGCCGTCGATGCGCACCGTCACGTTCGCGTTCGCGACCGCGATGCGCGTGAAGGCGCGCCACCCGCGGACGGTCCGCTCCTTCTTCGGCCGGCTGCGGGCCGCCGAGGGGAGGCGGGTCGGGGCGGGCGGCGCCATCTGCACGCGCGCGAGCACGCGCACCCACGAGGTGGAGCCGTAGGCGGTGTACGGCTCGACGATCATGCGGTAGCGTCGTCGTCGCACGGCGCGCAGCCGCACGCCGTGGAACCAGTCCTCGACCCGGAACGCGTTGCGCATCGCCGAGCGGACCGGCGGGAACGCCTTCATCGCCTGCCCGATGAGCTTGCCGACGGAGTTCTTCGAGGTCACGGGCGCCATCCTCGCATGCGCGATCGAACGGGCGCCGCGCGCGGATCGCCCGGGCGGACGCCGATCAGCGGCCCTCGGCCGGCTCGATGAGCGAGGGGCCCTGGGCGCGGACGTTCCCGACCTCCGGCCCGACGATGATCGCCTCGAGCGTCTCGGCGACCTCCTCGCCCTTCGCCGCGACCGCCGCGAGGAGCCCCTCGGCGTCGCGGGCGCGGGGGTCGAGCCATTCGGCGAGCTCGCGGCGGTCGAGGAAGACGGGCATCCGATCGTGGATCTCCGCGAGATGCCCCGCCGAGGTGCGAGTGAGGATCGTCGCGCTGAGCAGCCATGAGGCGTCCTCGCCCGCCTCGGGGTCGCGCCACCACTCGTAGAGGCCCGCCATCGGCAGCGTCGAGCCGTCGGCGGGGCGGATGAAGTGGGGCGTCTTCGAGCCGTCCGGGTGCTTGCGCCACTCGTAGTACCCGGTCGCGGGGATCATCGCGCGGCGCTGGCGCACGGCCGAGCGGAAGGTCGGCTTCGAGGCGGCCGTCTCGCTGCGCGCGTTGAACGAGCGGACGCCGACCGAGGGATCCTTCGCCCAGCTCGGCACGAGGCCCCACTTCGCGGCCTCGAGGCGACGGGCCGGCTCCGCGCCCTCGCCGGCGCCGCGGGGGACGGCGTCGAGGATGATCGGGATCCGCGAGGTCGGAGGGATGTTGTAGCTCGGCTCGGGCAGCTCCTCGCCCTCGAGCTCCACGTCGAACTCGGCGATGAGCTCGCTGGCCGCCTTCGCGACGACGAAACGTCCGCACATGCGGCGCATGCTAGCCGGGCCGTCTGCGCCCGCGCGTCGAAGAAGATTCACAGATTTCCGACCGGCCGCGAGTCGGCCGGAGCGGGCGGAGCGCGGAAGGCCCCGTCAGCTGGGAAATCGAACTGGTCGGTCGCTCCGCCGACCGAGCCAGCTGAACCCTTTCCCATGCGCGTGCACAGAAAATCGCGCGGTGATCAGACGTTTTGGAACTGGCCATCCGCTCGCCCGCGAATATGATCGACGATTGCCCCCCAGCACCCCGCGCGGCGAGACCGCTCGAGCGACCCCTTCAGGAGACCAGCTTTGACTCTGCGGACCACCCCGATCCAGGCCAGGAGCGCGGCCCGCGTGACCGAGCTCCTCGACGCCTGCGCCGAGGTCATCGACGAGGTCGGCATCGAGCACGTCACGACGAACCTCGTCGCCGAGCGCGCCGGGTGCTCGATCGGCACGATCTACCGCTACTTCCCCGACCGGATCGCCGTCCTCCGCGCGCTCGGCCTGCGCCAGTGCGGCGAGATCCGCCAGAAGGCCATGGAGCTCCTCGAGGGCCGCGGCCGCGAGGCCGCGGACTACGAGCGCTTCCTCCACGGCCTCCAGGCGATGTTCCTCGAGTGGCACGGCGGCGCCTCGGGCGCGGCCGCCCTCGGCTACGCGCACCTGCTCGACACCCCCGTCACGAAGGACGAGGCCGCCATGCTCGGCGGCGCCCTCGATGCCGGCGAGACGCCGCGCACCCAGGTGAGCGCGGAGGTCGCGGCCGAGTTCCTCCCCGAGGGCCGGCCGCGCGAGCAGCTCGCGCGCGACCTCGACTACGTCACCCTCATCGGCTTCGCCCTCGTCGACCGCGCCGCCGCGTACCGCGCGAGCGGCCTCGACGCCGGCCCCGAGCTCGCCTGGGCGGAGCGCTGCCTCGCCGTGACGATCGCGCTCATGCGCGAGCGCTTCGAGCAGCTCAAGAACGACGAGCTGCCGGCCTCGATGGGCACGCTCATCCCGCTCTCCTAGCGCGGGCCGAGCCCCTCCGCCTCCGATGCGGCGTCCGGATCCCCGGGCGCCGCGTCGTCGCGTCCGGCGTCCTCGACGTCGACCGGCTCCTCGACCGCCGTCGGCTCCTCGAGCGCCATCGCGATCCGCCGCTTCGCGAGCCACATCCCGAGCATCGCGAGGACGACCACGCCGACGACCGCCGCGCCCGCCCAGTGCAGCTCGTGCGAGAGCTCCCGGTAGCCGGTCGAGGCGACCGCGGCGACGGTCACGTAGAGGAGCGCCCAGCACGCGGCTGCGGGGGCCGCCCACGAGATGAAGCGGCGATAGCCGAGCCCGGCCATCCCCGCCGCGAGCGGCACGACCGAGTGGAGCACCGGCACGAAGCGGGAGGCGAAGATCGCCGGGCCGCCGCGCCGCCGCAGGAGCGCGTCGGCGCGGGCGATCCGCTCGAGTCCGATGCGGCGCGCAAGCCCGGATCGGTGCGCGCGCGGCCCGAGCCAGGAGCCGATCGCGTAGCCGATCGTCTCGCCGCCGATCGCGCCGAGCACGACGGCGACGATCATCGCGGCCCACTCCCACGGGCCCTGGATCGCCGTGCTCGCGAGGAGCACGACCGATTCGCCCGGCACGACGAGTCCCACGAGCACGCTCGTCTCGAGGAGGATCCCGATGCCGGCGACGATCGTCCGCAGCGCCGGATCGAGGCTCGCGATCGCGCCGAGCGCGGCGTCGATCCAGTCGTTGAGCATCCCGGCATGCTAGCCGCGCCGCCCCGCCTCCCAGCCGGGATCTCGGGCCGCTCCAGGACGGCCGCGCGGCAGCCGCGGCGGGCATGGCGGACTCCCACAATGGGGCGCCCGACGCGACGCGCCCGGGATGTGCCCCGACGACATGACTCGCGGTCATCCGTATGCGGACGATCAGGCGGTGCTAGGCTTCCGAGGGGGCGCTCTCCGCGGCCCCTCGAGCGGCGCCGCCGCGCCGCACCAGACCCACGGAGGTCGCGCCAGTGGACGGCATCCTCGATCCGCTCATCCTGGCGAGGTGGCAGTTCGGTCTCACGACCCTGTACCACTTCCTGTTCGTCCCGCTCACGCTCGGCATGGTGCTCGCGGTCGCCATCTGGCAGACCGCGTGGGTCCGCACCGGCAAGGTGAAGTACCTGCAGCTCACGCGATTCTTCGGGAAGCTCTTCCTCATCAACTTCGCGATGGGCATCGTCACCGGCATCGTGCAGGAGTTCCAGTTCGGCATGAACTGGTCGGAGTACTCCCGCTTCGTCGGCGACATCTTCGGCGCCCCGCTCGCCTTCGAGGGCCTCATCGCCTTCTTCCTCGAGGCGACGATGATCGGCCTGTGGATCTTCGGCTGGGACAAGCTGCCCCCGAAGCTCCACCTCCTCACGATCTGGGGCACGATGATCGGCACCTGGATCTCGGCGTACTTCATCCTCGCGGCGAACGCCTTCATGCAGAATCCCGTGGGCTTCGTCATCAACGAGCAGACCGGCCGCGCCGAGCTCGTCGACTTCCTCGCCGTCCTCACCAACCCGGTCGCGCTCGCGCAGCTGCCGCACACCCTCTTCGCCTCCGTCATGTTCGCGGCCGGCGTCATCGCCGGCACGGCCGCGTACCACCTCAAGCGCGGCCGCAACGTCGAGATCATGCGCCCCGCGCTGAAGTACGGCCTCATCTCGATGCTCGTCGGCGGCGCCGGCGTCATCTGGTCGGGCGACGCGCTCGGCCTCGTCATGGTGCAGACGCAGCCGATGAAGATGGCCGCGGCCGAGGCGCTCTACAACACGAGCTCGAACGCCTCGTTCTCGATCTTCACGCTCGGCACGCCCGACGGGCAGCACGAGCTCTTCTCGATCCGCATCCCGCACCTGCTCTCGTTCCTCTCGACGCACACGCTCGACGGCACGGTCGAGGGCATCAACGACCTCCAGGCGGAGTACTCGGCGCTCTACGGCCCCGGCGACTACTCGCCGATCATCTGGGTCACGTACTGGTCGTTCCGCTGGATGATGTTCTTCGGCTTCGCCTCGATCCTCGTCGCGCTCGTCGGCCTCTGGCTCACGCGGAAGGACAAGGCGACGGGCCTCGCCCGCGAGCCCAAGGGCTGGCAGTGGTCGGTCGCGATCTGGACGTCGTTCTTCCCGCTCCTCGGCATCCTCATCGGCTGGATCTTCACGGAGATGGGCCGCCAGCCGTGGATCGTGTTCTCGCTCCTGAAGACCGAGGCGGCCGTCTCGCCGAACGTCACCGGCTTCGCGGTGCTGCTCTCGCTCGTCGCGTTCACCCTCATCTACGGGGCGCTCGCGGTGGTCGAGCTGCGCCTGCTGCTCAAGGCCGCGCAGTCCGACCCGGCGCCGATCGCCGCCGTCGAGTCGGCCGGCATCGACTCGGGCGAGGCCGAGGCCGTCGCGTCCCCTGACCGCATCACCGTGGAAGCGAGCGTGTACTGATGGATCTCGCAGCAGTCTGGTTCTGGATCGTCGGGTTCCTGTTCATCGGGTACTTCATCCTCGACGGCTTCGACTTCGGCGTCGGCATGGCGCTGCCCTTCATCGGGAAGACCGACACGGACCGCCGCGTCCTCATCAACACGATCGGCCCGGTCTGGGACCTCAACGAGACCTGGGTCATCGTGGCGGGCGCCTCGCTCTTCGCGGCCTTCCCGGAGTGGTACGCCACGATCTTCTCGGGCTTCTACCTCGCCCTCCTCGTCATCCTCCTCGCGCTCATCGCGCGCGGCGTCTCCTTCGAGTACCGCCACCAGGGGCACGGCGCGAAGTGGACGAGGTGGTTCGACTGGATGATCTTCGTCGGCTCCGCCCTCCCGGCGCTCCTCTGGGGCGTGGCCTTCGCGAACATCGTGCAGGGCCTCGACATGGACGCGAGCTTCAACTACACGGGCTCGTTCTTCGACCTGCTCAACGGCTACGCGCTCCTCGGCGGCCTCACGACGCTCACGCTGTTCCTGTACCACGGTCTCGTGTTCATCACGCGGAAGACGGTGGGGGAGCTCCGCGAGCGCGCCCGCGCCCTCGCGATGAAGGTCGGCGTCGTCGTCGCGGTGCTCGCGATCGCGTTCCTCGGCTGGACGGTGCTCGCGCACTTCTCGGTGCTCGGCCTCGTGCTCGCGCTCGTCGCGGTGCTCGCCTTCGTCGGCTCCTACCTCGGGAACCTCCTCCACCGGGACGGGCTCGCCTTCGGCCTCGGGGCGCTCACGGTCGCGGCGGCGGTCGCGGCGCTGTTCGCCTCGCTCTTCCCGAACCTGCTCCCGAACACGGCCGACCCCGCGTTCACGATGACGATCCACAACGGCTCGTCGAGCGAGTACACGCTCACGATCATGGTGTGGGCGGCGATCTGCATCCTGCCGTTCGTGCTCGCGTACCAGGCGTGGACGTTCTGGGTGTTCCGCAAGCGCATCCGCCGCAGCCACATCACGGGCGACGTCGCGGACGACCGCGAGGATGCGCGCATCGAGGCCGAGCGCGGCCGCCCCGCGCTCGTCGCGGCCGAGTAGCGGCACCGCGGAACCGCCGCGGTCCAGGGTCCGGAGGGGGCCGGCGTCGTCGGGCGCCGGCCTCCTCCGCGTGCGCGGCCCCGTGCGGGCGATCGGCCTCTGCACGGGGGTAGCGTGAGAGGCGTCATGCGACCCCTCGATCCGCGGCTGCTCCGCTACGCCTCCTCGGCGCGGCGGTTCCTCGTCATCGGCGGGCTCCTCGGCCTCGTCACGACGGCGGCGATCGTCGTCGCGGCCTGGTGCATCGCCCACGGCGTCGTCGAGGCGATCGCCGGACGCCCGATGTCGGAGCTCGCCCCGATCGCCTGGATCCTGCTCGCCGCGGTCGTCGTGCGCGCCCTCGCGGCCTGGGGCATGGACGCCGCGGCCGCCCGCGCCGGCGCGCTCTCGAAGAGCGAGCTCCGGGCGGGCCTCCTCGACGCCATCGCGGCGCTCGGTCCCGGATGGGTCGCCGGCCGCCGCAGCGCCGAGCTCACGACGGTCGCCGGGCGGGGCCTCGACGGACTCGACGCCTACTTCGGGCGCTACCTGCCCCAGCTGCTCCTCGCGGGCCTCGCGACGCCCGTGCTCATCGCGGTCATCGGCCTCACCGACATCCCGTCGCTCATCACCGTGCTCTGCACGCTGCCGCTCATCCCGATCTTCATGATCCTCATCGGCCTGGCCACGGAGCGGGTCCAGCGCCGCCAGTGGGGCGAGCTCACGCGCCTCGCGGTGGGCTTCCTCGACGTCGTCGAGGGCCTGTCGACGCTGAAGATCTTCGGCCGCGCCGGGCGGCAGAGCGGGCGCATCCGGGCGATCACGGAGTCGTACCGCGCCTCGACGATGTCGGTGCTGCGGCTCTCCTTCGCCTCGGGCTTCACGCTCGAGCTGCTCGCGAGCCTCGCCGTCGCGATCATCGCCGTGACGATCGGCATCCGCCTCGTGAACCGGGAGATGCCGCTCGAGCCGGGGCTCTTCGTGCTCCTGCTCGCGCCCGAGGCGTACCTGCCGCTGCGGATGGTCGGGGCGCAGTTCCATGCCGCGGGCGACGGGCTCGCCGCGTTCGAGCAGGCGGCGGACATCCTCGACGAAGCCGGGGCGGCGAAGGCGAGCGGCGCCCTGCCTGTCGCCTCGGCCGATGACGCTGCCTCGGCCGCGCCGGGGGAGGCTGACCGGCGCCTCGCGGGCTCCGGGCTCGAGGTCCGCGGGCTCGCGGTCGAGCGCGACGGGCGCCCCGTGCTCGAGGGGCGCTCGCTCGCCGCGCCCCGCGGGGCCATGACCGCGATCGAGGGCGAATCCGGCGCCGGGAAGTCGACGCTCCTCGCCGCGATCCGGGGCGTCGTGCCGGCTGCGGCGGGGGAGCTCCTCCTCGACGGCCGGCCGCTCGGCGCGAACCGGGCGCGGCGCATCGCCTGGGTCGGGCAGCAGCCGGCGCTCCTGGAGGGGACGATCCGGGAGAACCTCGCGCTCGGCGACTCCCGCGGCGCAACGGATGCCGAGCTGCTCGACGCCCTCCGCCTCGTCGCGCTCGACGGCGAGCTCGCGCGCGAGCAGGCGCGGTCAGGCGAGGGCACCGCGGCCGCCGACCCGCTCGACCTCCGCATCGACGCCCGCGGCGGCGGCCTCTCGGGCGGCCAGTCCCAGCGCCTCGCCCTCGCCCGCGCGATCGTGCGCGCCCGCGCCGTCGACGCCGCGATCGTGCTCGCCGACGAGCCGAGCTCGGCCCTCGACGCCGAGAGCGAGCGCGCCGTCGTCGCCGCGCTCCGGGCGCTCGCCGAAGAGGGCCGCGCGGTCGTCGTCGTGAGCCACCGGGAGGCCGTGCTCAGAGCGGCGGACCGCCGGGTGCGTCTCGAGGCGCTCGCGTCCGCCGGGCCGGCCGCCCGCGACGCCCGCGACGCCGCAGCAGAAGGACGCGCCGCATGACCGAGCACCTCGCCGCCGCGTCATCCCTCGCGATCGGCACGGCGGCCGGCCTCGAGGAGGAGCGCCGCGGAGACGCCGATCGCCTCGGTCCCACGCCCGAGGAGCGCCGCGTCCTCCGCCTCGCCATGCCGAGCGCGCGCCGCCTCGCGCCGAGCGTGCTCTTCGGCCTGCTCTGGGCGATCTGCGTCATCGCGCTGCTCGCGACGAGCGCGTACCTCATCACGGCGTCGTCGCAGACGATCCACATCCTCCTGCTCCAGGCGCCGATCGTCGGGGTGCGCGCCTTCGCGATCGGCCGCTCGGTCTTCCGCTACCTCGAGCGGATCGCCGGCCACGACGCGTCGTTCCGCCAGCTCGCCGAGCTGCGCGTCGGCATCCTCGAGCGGCTCGTCCCCGTCGCCCCCGCCGGCCTCGGCGGCACGCGCCGCGGCGACCTCCTCGCGCGGCTCGTGGCGGACGTCGACGAGCTGCAGTTCCTCCCGCTCAGGGTCGTCCAGCCCGCGCTCGTCGCCCTGCTCGCGGTCGCGTGCGCCGTCGTCGGCGTCGGGCTCGTCTCCGTCCCTGCGGCGCTCGTGCTGCTCGCCTGCCTGCTCGTCTCGGCCCTCGTCGCCGTCGTCGCGAACGAGCGGTTCTCGGGCCGCGCCGAGCGCGAGGTCGCGCCGCTGCGCGCCGAGGTCGCGGATCGCATCGACGAGACGATCACCGGGCTCGAGACCCTCGCCGCCTACGGCGCCCTCGACGAGCGGCTCGAGCGGGTGCGCGAGGCCGACGCCCGCCTCCGCTCGGCCGTGGCCCGCCGCGCCGCGGGCGAGGGGATCGTGGGCGGGGCGATGACGCTCTTCTCGGGCCTCGCGACCGCGGGCGCGCTGCTGCTCGGCGCCGGCCCCGCGGCCGCCGGCGAGCTGAGCGGCCCGCTCCTCACGCTCATCGTGCTCGTGCCCATGGCGACCTTCGAGGTGTTCGCGGCAGTGCCGAGCGCGGCGTCGGCGTGGCGGACGGTCCGCGCGAGCGCGCGCCGGATCGCCGAGGTCGTGCCGGCCGAGCGGCCCGCGGAGATCCCCGCGGAGGCGGCCGCCGACGACCTCGATGCGGCCGGCCCGGGCACGGGCCCGCTGCCCGCCGGCCCCTGCCGCCTCGAGCTGCGCGGCCTCACCGCCCGCTGGCCCGGCGGCCCCGTCGCCCTCGGGCCCGTCGACCTCGTCGCCGAGCCCGGCGACCGAGTGCTCGTCGAGGGTCCCTCGGGCGGCGGGAAGTCGACGCTCGCGAACGTGCTCGTGCGCTTCCTCGACTTCGAGGGCGAATACCGCCTCGGCGGCGTCGACGTGCGCGAGGCCGATCCCGCCGAGGTGCGCCGCGTCGTCGGCCTCATCGAGCAGCGGCCGCACCTCTTCGCCGAGTCGGTGCGGCAGAACCTCCTCTTCGCGAAGCCGGACGCCTCGGACGCCGAGCTCGAGGCCGCCCTCGAGCGCGTCGGCCTCGCCCCGTGGCTGCGCGAGCGCGGCGGACTCGACGCGCAGCTGGGGGAGCGCGCGGGCCTCGTCTCCGGCGGCCAGGGGCAGCGGATCGCGCTCGCGCGGGCGCTCCTCGCCGAGTTCCCGATCCTCGTGCTCGACGAGCCGACGGCGAACGTCGACCCGCCCCGGGCGGACGCCCTCATCCGCGAGCTCGTCGCGGCGGCCGGGCCGGAGCGGACGGTCATCCTCATCTCGCACACGCCCGTCGAGCCCGCGATCCCCACGAAGCGCCTGCGGCTCGAGCCGCCTCGCTAGCCGGCCTGGGGTGGTGGTTTCGAGACGGCGCCTGCGGCGTCTCCTCAACCACCGGCATCCCTGACCGCAGGTGGCTGAGGAGCGAGCGCAGCGAGCGTCTCGAAACCACCGGCCCCGCAGGAGCCGGCACACTTCGCAGTGCCGATCCGCCGCGTCCTCCGACTGCCGCCCCGCGATCCGCACGATCTCGGGCTGCGCGCCCGCCGCAGCACGGGCCGGCAGAGATCCGCACTGCAGACTGTGCCGGGCCGGCGGCGAGCCCGGCGCGATCCGGCGCGGCCCGCGCGGCCGGTAGCCTGGAGGGACGCGCCGCGCGGCTCCCTCGCGCCCGGGTCCAGGCATCCGGGCCCGCGCCATCGGGCACCTCGCCGCGGCGCCTCCGCTCCTCACGTCGAAAGCGATCCCATGGCCTCCGAGCACGTCCCCTCCGCAGCGCCCGCCGACCAGGCCGAGCAGGCCGGCTACGACCCGCTCGCCCTCGAGGCGAAGTGGCTCCCGGTCTGGGAGGAGCGCGGCTTCTTCGAGGTCGACCGCGAGCTCGCGGAGGGCGACGAGCGCCCGCGCAAGTACATCCTCGAGATGTTCCCGTACCCCTCGGGCGACCTCCACATGGGCCACGCCGAGAACTACGCCCTCGGCGACGCCGTCGCGCGCTACTGGCGTCACCGCGGCTGCGCCGTCATGCACCCGATGGGCTGGGACTCCTTCGGCCTCCCCGCCGAGAACGCCGCGATCAAGTCGGGCGGCGACCCGCGCACCTGGACTTACGACAACATCGAGCAGCAGCGCCAGTCGCTGCGCCGCTACGCGCCGTCCGTCGACTGGACGCGCCTCGTGCGCACCTCGGACCCGGAGTACTACCGCTTCAACCAGTGGATCTTCCGGAAGATGTACGAGCGCGGCCTCGCCTACCGCAAGAAGTCGCTCGTGAACTGGGACCCGGTGGACCAGACCGTGCTCGCGAACGAGCAGGTGCTCCCCGACGGCACGAGCGACCGCTCTGGCGCGAAGGTCGAGAAGAAGGAGCTCACGCAGTGGTTCCTCCGGATCACCGAGTACGCCGATCGCCTGCTCGACGACCTCGACCGCCTCGAGGGCAAGTGGCCGCACAAGGTGCTCCAGATGCAGCGCAACTGGATCGGCCGCTCGCACGGCGCCGACGTCGAGTTCGAGATCGAGGGCCGCTCCGAGCCGGTGACCGTCTTCACGACGCGCCCGGACACGCTCGCCGGCGCGACCTTCATGGTCGTCGCCCCCGACGCGGACCTCGCCGCCGAGCTCGTCTCGGAGGCTTCGCCCGAGACGCGCATGCGCTTCCAGGCCTACCTCGACGAGACGCGAGCGATGGGCTCGATCGACCGCCAGACCGCCGACCGTCCGAAGACGGGCCTCTTCCTCGAGCGCTACGGCGTGAACCCGCTCACGGGCGAGCGCCTCCCGATCTGGACGAGCGACTACGTGCTCGCCGACTACGGCCACGGCGCGATCATGGCCGTGCCCGCGCACGACCAGCGCGACTTCGACTTCGCGAAGGCCTTCGAGCTGCCGATCCGCGCCGTGCTCGACCCGACGAAGCTCGAGGGCGCCGACCCCGAGGTCGCGTTCGCCGACATCGACCCGGCCACGGCCTCCGCGCCCATCCTCGGCGACGGCGTGCTCGTGAACTCGGGCGAGCTCGACGGGCTCACGAAGGACCAGGCCGTGACGAAGGCCATCGAGATCCTCGAGGGCAAGGGCACCGGCCGCGCCGCGACGAACTACCGCCTCCGCGACTGGCTCATCTCGCGCCAGCGCTACTGGGGCACGCCGATCCCCGTCATGTACGACGAGGAGGGCGGCGAGCACCTCGTCCCCGAGGAGCAGCTGCCGGTGCTCCTGCCCGAGGGCAAGGGCATGGACCTCAAGCCGAAGGGCACCTCGCCCCTCGGCGCCGCGACGGAGTGGAAGACGACGACGCTGCCGGACGGCCGTCCCGCCACGCGCGACACGGACACGATGGACACCTTCGTCGACTCGTCCTGGTACTTCCTCCGCTTCACCGACCCGCAGAACGCCGAGGTGCCGTTCGACTCGGCGAAGGCGAACGCGTGGCTGCCGGTCGACACGTACATCGGCGGCGTCGAGCACGCGATCCTCCACCTGCTCTACGCCCGCTTCATCACGAAGGTGCTCCACGACCTCGGGATGGTCGAGGTCGACGAGCCCTTCGACGTGCTGCTCAACCAGGGCATGGTGCTCCTCGACGGCGCGAAGATGTCGAAGTCGAAGGGCAACGTCGTGCTCTTCGGCGAGCAGCTCGACGTGCACGGCGCCGACGCGATGCGCACGGCGATGTGCTTCGCGGGCCCGGCCGAGGACGACATCGACTGGAACGACGTCTCGCTGCCCTCGATGAACCGCTTCCTCGCGCGCGCCTGGCGCCTCGGCGCCGACGTGACGAGCGAAGTCGGCGCCGACCCGACGACGGGCGACCGCGCCGTGCGCTCGGCGACGCACCGCTTCCTCGCGGAGGCCGGCAGGCTCTTCGAGCAGCACAAGTTCAACGTCGTCGTCGCGAAGCTCATGGAGCTCGTGAACGCGCTGCGCAAGGCGATCGACTCGGGCGTCGGCGGGGCAGACCCGGCCGTCCGCGAAGGCGCCGAGGTCGTCGCGATGGCGCTCGACTGCTTCGCGCCGTACACGGCCGAGGATCTCTGGGAGCAGCTCGGCCACGAGCCCGGCGTCGCGTACGCCGTGTGGCCCGAGGTCGACGAGTCGCTCCTCGTCGAGGACACCCTCACCGCCGTCGTGCAGGTGAATGGCAAGGTGCGCGACCAGCTCCAGGTGGCGGCCGACATCTCCGAGGCCGAGCTCGAGGAGCTCGCGAAGTCCTCCGCGAAGGTGCAGCGCTTCATCGAGGGCAAGGAGATCGCGAAGGTCATCGTGCGCGCGCCGAAGCTCGTGAACATCGCGGTGAAGGGGTAGCTCGCGCGCTGCTCTCTGAACGTTCTCGACGCGCCGGCCCCGACTCGGGGCCGGCGCGTCGGTCTTCCGCCGCGGGGCTGTGGAGGGCGAACGATCCCGAGGGCGCGGCCTCGGCTCGTGCACGCCGACAGCGGTCCGCCTACCGTGGCGCGGCGTGAGGGCGGACGAGCTGGAACGAGCAGGCGCGGTCGACGAGGCGGACCCGGATGACCGGGCGCCGCGCTCGCGTGCGGTGGCGTCCGCGTCGACGGTCGTGTCGGCCTCGCCACCCGAAGCGCAGGCGGCGCTCGCGCTCTTCGACGACGTGCTCGAGCGGGGCTCGCCGCCGCGATGGCGCGTGGGCGCGGGCGCGGCGATCGTGCTCGTGCTCGTCGCCGCGGCGATCGCGGTGGCGATGGCGGCGCTGCGGCCGAGCGGGGCGATGACGCTGCCGGCGTCGACGACGTCCCCGCCGGTGGCCGGCGCGTTCGGGGGCGCGGGCACGGGCGCGTCGACTACTCCGTCGGCCGCGACGATCCTCGTCCACGTGCTCGGGGCCGTGCGCGCGCCCGGCGTCTACGAGCTGCCGGCGGGCTCGCGTCTCGTCGACGCCGTGGCGGCGGCCGGCGGCCTCGCGGACGACGCCGACCCGAGCCTGGTGAACCTCGCGAGGACGCTCGTCGACGGGGAGCAGGCGCGGATCCCGCGAATGGGGGAGCCGCCGCCGAGCGAGCCCGCCGCTGGAGCGTCCAATGGAGGCGCGGCCGGAGGAACGGCGGCCGGGACGTCCGGAGGCTCGTCCGGCACCGCGCCCGCGCTCGTCAACCTCAACACGGCGACGCAGGCCGAGCTCGAGACGCTGCCGCGGATCGGCCCGGCGATGGCCCAGCGCATCCTCGACTACCGCGCGCAGCACGGCGGCTTCACCGCGGTCGAGGAGCTCCGCAACGTCTCCGGCATCGGCGACGCGACCTACGAGCAGCTCGCGCCGCTCGTGACCGTGTGAGGCGCGGATGGCGGACGACGACACGACTCCGGAAGCTCCCGCCGACTGGCGCCTCGCGCCCGGCGCCGTGCTCGCCTGGGCGGCGGCGGCCATCGCGCTCGGCGCCCCCGAGCTCGCGAGCGGGATGGCGATCGGCCTCGCGCTCGCATCGGCGGCGGCGCTCGCGGCCGCGCTCGCCGCCGGCACGCGGGAGACCCGGGCATCGAGGGGCCTGCGGCCTAGCTCGGGCGCCAAGCTCCTTGCCGTCTCCGGACTCGCCTCGGTCTCCTTCGCGGCGGCCGCGCTCGTCGCGTGCTCGGCGCTCGTCTGGCTCGAGGCGCGCACCCCTCCGGCGCTCGGCGAGGCTCTGGGCGCCGGTCCGCGCGCCGCGGAGCTCGTCGTGGTCGGCCTCCTCGACGACGAGGTCCTCGCGGAGCGAGACGAGGGCGAATCCGGTCGATCCGGGCCGCCGTCCTTCGGCACCCGCTTCCGCGCCGTCCTCGTCGCGCTCGCGGGGCCGGACGGCGTCATGCGCGAGCTCGAGGCGCCCGTCCTCGTCTCCGGGTCCATCGCCGCCGACACCCCGCCGGGCCCCGGCGACCGCATCGCCGGCCCGCTGCGGCTGCGTCCGGCCCCGCCCTCCGAACGGGTCGCCGCCTTCGCCCGGCTGAGCGGGGCGGCGACGGTGATCGCGACCGCCGACGGACCCCTCGGCGCGACCGCGTCGCTCCGCGCCGGCTTCCTGGAGCTCTCGGCCGGGCTGCCCGGGGCCGGCGGCGAGCTCCTGCCGGGCCTCGCCGTCGGCGACGACCGCCGCGTCGGCGAGGGGCTCGAGCAGGCGATGAAGGACTCCTCGCTCACGCACCTCACCGCGGTCTCCGGCGCGAACTGCGCGCTCGTCGTCGGGCTCGTGCTCCTCGGCGGCCGCGCGGTGGGCCTGCGACGCGGCGTGCGGCTCGCCTTCGCCGGCCTCGCGCTCGCCGCCTTCGTCGCGCTCGTGACGCCGCAGGGCTCGGTCATCCGCGCCTCCGCGATGGCCGGGATCGTGCTCCTCGTCGAGGGCGCGGGGAGACGCGTGTCCGGCCCGCCCGTGCTCTGCCTCGCCGTCATCGCGCTCCTCGCCGCGGATCCCGGGCTCGCGCTCGATCTCGGCTTCGCACTCAGCGCCGCCGCGACGCTCGGACTCCTCGTCGGAGCCGGCCCGCTCGCCCGACGTCTCGAGGGGTGGATGCCCCGCCCGCTCGCCCTCGCGATCGCCGTGCCCGTCGCGGCGCAGCTCGCGTGCCAGCCGGTCCTCGTGCTCCTCGACCCGGCGCTCCCGCTCTACGGCGTGCTCGCGAACCTTCTCGCCGCGCCCGCCGCCCCGATTGCCACCGTCGCGGGCCTCGTCGCCTGCCTGCTCGTGGGCGTCGCCCCGCCGCTCGCGCTCGCCGCGGCCTGGATCGCCTGGCTCCCCGCGTCGTGGATCGGCGCCGTCGCCGAGGTCTGCGCCGGATGGCCGATGGCCAGGATCCCCTGGCCGGAGGGCCCGGCCGGCGCGCTCCTGCTCGCGGCGCCGACGGTCGCGATCTTCGCGCTGCTCCCGGAAGGCGACCGTACCGCGCGAGTCCGCCGCCGCGTCCTCGCCGTCGGACTCGCGCTCTCGGCCGTCGTCGCGGCCGGCCTGCTCGCGGGCCGCACGGTCGGCGCCGCGCTCGGACGGCCGGACCCCTGGCGCTACGCCGCCTGCGATGTCGGGCAGGGCGACGCCCTCATCATCCGCACCTCCGCGGGCGACGTCCTCGTCGACACCGGTCCCGAGCCCGCCGACCTCCTCGCCTGCCTCCGCGAGCTCGGCGTCGACCGCCTCGCGCTCCTCGTGCTCACGCACTTCGACCACGACCACTCCGGATCGGCGCTCGACGTGCTCGACCGTGCCGATGCCCTGCTCGTGCCCGACACCGAGGAGGCGCGGGGCGAGCGGATTCCCGCGATCGCCCTCGCGAACGGCATCCCCGTCGGCTTCGGCGCGTTCGGGGACCGCCTCGAGATGGGCGACCTCGCCCTCGAGATCCTCTGGCCTCCGCGCCGATCCGACGGAGGACCCGCGCTCGAGGGCGGCAATCCCGAGAGCCTCGCGCTGCTCGCGAGACCGACGGCATCCTGCGAGTCAGCCTGTCTCAGCCTCGCGGCCCTCGCCGACCTCGACGCGGACGCCCAATTGCAGCTCCTGCGCCGCATCGACGACCCGGCCAGGCTCGCGGCCCACGTCGTGAAGGTCTCCCACCACGGCTCCCGCGACCAGGCGCCGGAGCTCTACGCAGCCATCCGCCCGCGCTTGGCGCTCATCTCCGTGGGCGCGACCAACGGCTACGGCCACCCGACGCAGGACGCCCTCGACCTGCTCGCCGCTGTCCACGCGCACCCCGCCCGCACCGACGAGCTCGGCACGATCCTCGTCGGCGGCGAGGCCGACGCGATCCGGCTCGCGCCGGCAGAGTGAGGGACGGTCTCGTGCCTTACTTCCGCCCCGCCGCCGCCCGCAGCGCCTTGTGGAACTCGACGGCGCGCTGCCGCTCCGCCTCGATGGGCTGCACGACCTCCGCGTCGACGACCTTCTCGACCGAGGCCGTGAGCCTGCGCTTCGCGCGCGCCCGCCGCGCCGCGCCCACGGCGGCGCCGATCGCGGTCGAGGCGAGCCCCAGCAGGATGCCGAGCAGCACGCCCGCCGCGATGAGCAGGCCCGGGATCGGCCATCCCTCGTAGATCGCGATCTCGGGCGCCGGCAGCTGCCAGATCGGCAGCAGGAAGGCCGCGAGGTACCAGCCGACGCCGACGAGCGCGGCGAGGAGGGCGATCCACTGGACGATCGCGACGATCGCCCACCACCACGAGCCGCGCGCGCCGAGCGAGGTGCCCGCGATCGCGCGGTCGAGCTCGCCCGGCAGCCGCTCGACGGCCGCGTTCGCCGTGTCGCGGATCGCCTGGTGCCACCCCGGGCCGAGGCCCTTCGCCGACTCGTCCGCATAGTTGCGGACGGCGCGCGCGATCGAGGCCGACTGGCCGGCCGTGAGCGGCGGCAGCGCGGTCCGGTGCACGTCGGCGTCGCGGCCCTCGCGCCTCGCCTCGAGCTTCTGGCTCTCGGGCAGGTGGAGGCGCTTGAGCGGGTCGGGGCGGAGCCCCAGGATCCACGCCGTGAGCGGCCATCCGGTCACCTTGCCCGCGCGCTGGCGGTACGAGGCGCCGACGGCATCGGCGACGACGTCGACGCCGGCGCCCGAGGCGATCTGGCGCACCATGTCGCCCGTGCGCTGCTTCGCGAGCTTGCCGGGCGCCTCGTCGCCGTCGAGCTTCGCGGCGGCCGCGTCGACGTCGGCCGAGAGGCGCTGCGCGTTCGCGGCCTTCGAGTGCGCGAAGCGGGCGATCATCTGCCGCACCGCGGGGATGCCGTCGCCCGTCTTCGCGGACGCCGGGAGGATCCGCACCTTGCCGAGCCCGTCCTTGCGGAGCAGATCTTCGAGCGAGGCGAGCACGCGCGGCACCTCCTGCTTCGGCAGGCGGTCGACCTGATTGAGCACGCACGCCGTCACGGCCGCGTGGCTCGCGAGCGGCTTGATGAAGTCGTTGTGGATCGTCTCGTCCGCGTACTTCTGCGGATCGACGACCCACACGAGCACGTCGACCTGGCCGACGAGCCGCTCGACGATCGCGCGGTGCTCGAGCGCGATCGAGTCGAAGTCGGGCAGATCGAGGAGGATGAGCGAGAGGCCGGGGTCGCCCGCGAACGGCTCCTTGACCGGTCGGCGGTCGTTGACCTTGAGCCAGTCGAGGAGCGGGTCGGAGCCCTCCGAGTTCCAGACGGCGGCGAGCGGCTCGCTCGTCGTCGGGCGGGTGACATGGGCGCGCGCGTAGTCCGTGCCGGTCACGGCGTTGAAGAGGGACGACTTGCCCGAGCCCGTCGCGCCGAAGAAGCCCACGACCGTGTGGTCGGCCGAGAGGGCGCGGCGCTCGCCGGCGCTCGAGATCACCTTCTCGAGCTCGGAGATGCGGACCTCGTCGATCCGGCCGCGGCCGAGCTCGACGGCCTTCTCGAGGGCCTTGAGGCGCTCATCGAGGGTGGTGCGGCTCATGCGCGCGGCTCCTGACCCTGCTGGCCCTGCTGGCCCTGCTGGCTCTGCTGACCGTGGTCGCCGTAGGCGCCGAGCTGCCCGTACTGCTCGTCAACGCGGCGGTCGGCGGACGGCTCCGCCGCGGCCGGCGGGGGCGGCGGCGCGCCCTGGAGACCCTGGCCGCGGCGAGGGGCCTCGACGGGAGCGGGGGCCGGAGCCTCGGCGTCCGCGTCGATGGCCTCGCGCAGCTCGTAGGCGGGAGGCTGCGGGGCGGGAGCCGGCGCGACCGGAGCCTGCGTCGGCGCCGTCGCGCGCGTCTCGGCCGCCGCCTGCACGGCCGGCGCGACGTCCTGGTACGACGACCCGGCCGGCTCGGCGAGCGCGGGGAGGTCGTCCCGCTTCGCGAGGCGGAGCGACTGCTCGAGCGCCATCGCGGCGTCCTGGACCTCGACCTGGCCCGGTCCGCCCGCGACGGCCTCGAGGAGCTTGCCGTAGCGGTCGAACTCGCGCGTGAAGAGCTCTTCGACGCGCCACTCGAGGTCCTCGCGGGCCTGCTTCGCGAGGCGGCGGACGGTCTCGTCGCCGAAGATCGTCTCGAGCAGCTTCTGGCTCACGACGGCCGAGCCGCCGGCGATGGCGATCTCGCCGCCCGTGAGGCCGCCGGTCGAGGCGAAGAGCGCGATCATGAGCGCGACGGTGACGGCGTTGAGGCCGAGCGACATGAGGCGCGCCTCGACGCGCTTCGAGCCCGCGTTGTCGCGGATGAGCTGCATGAGCGTGCCCTGCCAGTCGCGGATGAGGCGCGAGGCCTCGTCCGAGAGCTCGTCGCTCTCGCGGCCGAGGCGGGAGTCGGTGGCGAGCTGGCGGCCGGCGGGGGACTGGCGCAGCTGCTGCCACGACTCGCCCGCGGCGCGTCCGGCCTGGTCGACGATGACGGAGTGGAGGCCGTGCTCGATCTCGGTCTCGACCTCGCGGATCGGCGCGGGCTTGCCCTGGATCCAGGCGGTGACCTGGTCGCGGGCGCGGCCGAACCACGACTCGACCGAGCGGAAGACGTCGCTCGTGCCGACGAAGTCCTGCCAGCGGGCGAGCACCTCGGTGCGCAGGAGCGTGCCGTCCTTCGTCGCCTCGATGACGCGATCCACGGCCTCGTCGTAGCGGGAGCGGACCGTGCGCTCGAGCTCGGCGGCGGCGGCGAGCTGCCCGGCGCGCGCCTCGGCGACCTTGCGGGCGCCCGCGGTGAGCTGCGAGACGGCGCCGGCGACGGTGCGGCGGGCGACCTCCTGGCGGGAGGCGCGGTCGGCGGCGATCGCGCCGAGCCACTGGCGGATGGGCGCGACCGCGGCGTCCGGCAGCATGCCGAGCTCGTCGAGCGGGGCCTCGGGGATGACGAAGACGGGCGCCGAGCCGAGCCCGCGCTGCGCGAGCATCTCGCGGAGGTCGGCCTCGACCTCGTGCGCCTCGGCGGGCACGCGGTTGAGGACGACGCCGACGGTGATGTCGCGGCCGGCCGCGTCGTCGAGGAGCTTCCACGGCACGGCGTCCGCGTAGCGGTTCGCGGTCGTGACGAAGAGCCAGAGGTCGGCGGCGGCGAGCAGCTGCGCGGCGAGGGCGCGGTTCTCGTCGGCGATGGAGTCGACGTCCGGCGCGTCGAGCACGGCGAGGTCGTCGGGGATCCGCTCGTCGGCGACGAGGACGACCGAGGAGATGAGGGCCGCGTTCGGGTCCTCGCCCGCCTTCGTCGAGGGCGTGCCCTCGCGGACCGGCACGCCGGTGATGCGCGCGAGGTCGGGGAGGATGCGGGCGCTCGCGAAGGCGTCGCGGTCGCGCGGGGAGTGGAGGAGGATCGGCTGCCGCGTCGTGGGCCGGATCGCGCCGGTTCGCGTGACCGGGTGCCCGACGAGCGCGTTCACGATCGTCGACTTGCCCGCGCCCGTGGAGCCGCCGACGACCGCGAGGAGCGGCGCGTCGAGGTTCGCGAGGCGGGGCGCGATGTAGTCGTCGATCTGCCGGATCGAGCGCTTCTGGAGGTCTCGGGCCTCGTCGGCGCCCGCGAGGTCGAGGGGGAGGCGCACGGCCTCGATCGCGTCGCGGAGGGCGTCGAGGCGCACGGCGCCGGAGGTGTTCATGTCGCTCACTCCGCCAGCGTGCCCGACGGAACCTGGGGAAGCCGGGGATCGGCGGTCATCCGGGGAATCCGTCACCCCATCGTGGTCGAGCGATCAGCTCGGACGTCCGCGGGCGGGGCGCGAGCAGGCGCAGACAGCCGATGTCCGCGCCCGCCGGTACCCTTGGCGCACAGGGCGCGATCCGAGCGGATCGCCGGGCGAAGGGAGGCGCGGATGGCCGCAGCGCCGCGCTCCGGCTCAGGGAAGGCCCCCTCGAAGCCCGCCGCGAAGACGGGCGCCAAGGCCGGCTCGAAGCGCACGACCCCGGTCGTGCCGCATCGCGAGATCCGCCCCGCGCCGGTCGTGCTCATCTCCGGCGCCGAGGACTACTTCGCCGACGCCGCCCTTACGCTTCTGCGCCGAACGCTCCTCGCCGAGGATCCCGAGCTCGAGGTCACCGAGCTCGCCGCCGCCGAGTACGCGGCGGGGGAGCTCTCGACCTACGTGAGCCCCTCGCTCTTCATGGAGCCGCGCCTCGTCGTCGTCGAGGGCGCCGAGAAGATGTCCGACTCGTTGCTCGAGGACGGCATCTCGTACCTCGAGGCCCCCGTCGACGGCACGACGCTCGTCATCCGCCACCGCTCGGGCGTGCGCGGGAAGAAGCTCCTCGACGCGGTGCGGAGCGCGCCGGAGGGCACCGCGATCGAGGTCGTGTGCGAGCCGCTCAAGGCGAACGAGCTCGTCGACTTCGTCATGTCGGAGTTCCGCGCCGAGCGCCGGCGCATCGTGCCGAGCGCCGCGGGGCAGCTCGTCGCCGCCTTCAACGCCGACCTCTCCGAGCTCGCGGGCGCCTGCCGGCAGCTCATGACGCTCGTCGACGACATCGTGACGGACGACCTCGTCGAGGAGTACTACGGCGGCCGCGTCGAGACGACCGGCTTCAAGATCGCCGACGCGGCGCTCGCGGGCCGCGTGCGCGACGCCCTCGCCCTCGCGCGCCACGGCTTCTCGACGGGCATCAGCCCCGTGCCGATCGTCGCCGCGGTCGCCGCGAAGCTGCGGCTCATGGCGAAGGTCTCGGGGCTCTCCGGCTCGGACGCGCAGCTCGCGAAGACGGCCGGGGCGGCGCCCTGGCAGGTCGGGCAGGCGCGCCGCGACCTCCGCGGCTGGGACGACGGCTCGCTCGGCCGCGCCATCCAGCTCGTCGCCGAGACGGACCACCGGGTCAAGGGCGCGAGCCGCGACGCGGAGTTCGCCGTGGAGCGGATGCTCCGGAAGATCGCGGCGCGGGACGTCTAGGCCGTGTTGCTAAATGCTGGTTCGGGGCCTTCGGGTGATCCTTGAGTCGTGTCGCGAGATGTCATCACGGACGAGGTCTGGGAGCTGATCCGGGACGTGTTCCCGCCGGTGAGGACGCGGGGCCGTCCTCCGGTGGATCGGCGCACGGTGGTCGAGGCGACCGCGTGGCGGTTCCGCACGGGATCGGCGTGGCGAGACCTGCCCGATCGGTTCGGGAGCTGGAACACGATCTACAAGAACTTCCGCCGGTGGGCGAGCGACGGCGTCTGGGAGGACCTGCTCACCCATGTGCAGAAGCGGGCGTCGCTCGCTGGTGAGATCGACTGGGTCGTGTCGGTGGATTCCTCGATCGCGCGTGTCCATCAGCATGGCGCGACCTTGCCCCGGGTCACAGGGGGATCCGTCGAACTACAAGAAGTCCGGGCCGGAGCCTCCTGACCACGCGATCGGCCGGTCACGGGGTGGTTTGACGACGAAGATCCATCTCGTCTGCGACGGGAAGGCCCGGGCGCTGGCGTTCGTCCTCACTGGCGGGCAGGTCGCAGACACGAGCATGTTCACCTGCGTACTCGACGAGATCCACGTCCCCGGCCGAGGGCCTGTGTGCACGAGACCGGACCGGGTGCTCGCGGACAAGGGCTACCCGTCGAAGAAGAACCGGGCCTGGCTGCGCGAGCGCGGCGTCAAGGCCACGATCCCCGAACGCGACGACCAGATCGCGCACCGTCGCAAGCGGCCGGGCCGTCCGATCGACTTCGGCGATGAGCAGCGGGAGCGCTACAAGGGCCGCAACGTCGTCGAGCGGTGCTTCAACTTCGTGAAGCAGTGGCGCGGACTCGCTTCCCGCTACGACAAGACTGCCCGGTCATACGCGGCAGGGCTCTGCCTCTCCGCCGCTCTGCAATGGATTTAGCAACACGGCCTAAGTCTGACGCGCGACAACCGACGCGGCGGGTGACCGTGCTTCGTCGGCTCTGCCGCCGACTCACTCCCGAAGCCCACTGCTCAGGGCCGTGCGTCGAGGGTGACCGTGACCTCCTGGGCCTCACCGTCGCGGATGATGTCGAGGGTGACCTCGGTGCCCACCGGCCGTTCACGGATCTGCGCGATCAGCGAGAGGGCGGAGTCCACGGCCTCGTCGTCGATCGCGAGGATGCCATCGCCCTCCTGCAGGCCGGCCTGCGCTGCGGGGCCGTCGGGTGCCACGTTCGCGACACCTGCGGCCCACCGCTGGGCCCCGTCGACCTCGACGATCACGTCGCCCACACCAACGCCCAGGTAGGCGTGCTGGACGGTGCCGGTCTCCAGGATCTGGTCAACCACGGACCGCATCTGCCGTGAGGTGATCGCGAAGCCGATGCCGATGTTGCCGGATTCGGGGCCAAGTGCGGCGATCGAGGAGTTGATGCCCACCAGCTGGCCGTTCGCGTCGACCAGGGCGCCCCCGGAGTTGCCGGGGTTGATCGCGGCGCTGGTCTGGATGGCGTTGGTGACCACGGGCTCCTGCGCCCCCGACGCCGACGGTTCAGCGCTGCCAGCCGTCACGGGACGATCCAGCGCGCTGATGATGCCGGTGGTGACCGTGCCGGACAGTCCCAGCGGGTTGCCCACGGCCATCACGGGTTCGCCGACCACCAATTCGTCGGAATCGGCGACCTCGATCGGGGTCAGGTCTGCGGGAGCATCGGCGATCTCCAGGACCGCGAGGTCGCTGACCTGATCGCTGCCCAGCACGGACGCCTCGAAGACCCGCTCGTCGGCGAGCGTCACCAGGATCTGCCCGCCCTCGGTGGCCCCGGCGATGACGTGGTGGTTGGTGACCACGTGGCCCTGCTCGTCGATGATCACGCCGGATCCGGCGCCACCGCCCTGCGAGGTGCGCACCGAGATCGAGACCACGCTCGGTGCGACCTGCGCTGCCGTGGCAGACCAGTCCCCGCCCGCCGATGCCGCGACGGCAGCCGGCTCAGAGGCCGGTTCCGAAGCGGAGGAGGCAGGCGATGCGTCCGGGGCAGCGGAACCGGTGTCCGCGCCTGTGCACCCCGCCAATGCCAGGGCCACACAGGATACCAGGACCACTGGTGCAGCGGTGCCTCTCACCCGTCGGATCGTCCTGATCGTGCTCGGCCACGTGATCCTCATCCCTGATCTACCCCTCTCATGGACAGCGCAGCGGCGCACGATGCGCCGCGACGGCGAAAGAGGTGGACCGCCGGCGCCTCTTCGCAAGACACCGGCGATCTCCCCCTACGGGGAGCATCCCACCGCATAGTCTCTGCCAACTGTAAGGGGCTCTTCGCAGTTGACGGTGTAGTCGGGGGTGGGCGGCTGGTTCGTGGATAGACGTCGAGGTCTTCCAAGATGGAAGTTCCTACACTGCCCATCCGCCGGAAGACCTCGACTTGCACCACGCTACCTTCGCCGCGCCCGACCTGACCACGTTCTGCCGTCTCGACGAGCTCGGCCTCGAGGTCGTTGGGCAGCGTCTCGAGCCAGATCGGGCGGTGATCGAGTGCCGCGTCGTCGAGGACGACCCGTGGTGTCGGAAGTGCGGCGCCGAGGGCGCGCCACAGGACACGGTGACGCGCCCGCTGGCGCATGAACCGTTCGGGCACCGGCCGACGACGCTGCTAGGCCGTGTTGCTAAATCCATTGCAAAGCGGCGGAGAGGCAGAGCCCTGCCGCGTATGACCGGGCAGTCTTGTCGTAGCGGGAAGCGAGTCCGCGCCACTGCTTCACGAAGTTGAAGCACCGCTCGACGACGTTGCGGCCCTTGTAGCGCTCCCGCTGCTCATCGCCGAAGTCGATCGGACGGCCCGGCCGCTTGCGACGGTGCGCGATCTGGTCGTCGCGTTCGGGGATCGTGGCCTTGACGCCGCGCTCGCGCAGCCAGGCCCGGTTCTTCTTCGACGGGTAGCCCTTGTCCGCGAGCACCCGGTCCGGCCTCGTGCGCACAGGCCCTCGGCCGGGGACGTGGATCTCGTCGAGTACGCAGGTGAACATGCTCGTGTCTGCGACCTGCCCGCCAGTGAGGACGAACGCCAGCGCCCGGGCCTTCCCGTCGCAGACGAGATGGATCTTCGTCGTCAAACCACCCCGTGACCGGCCGATCGCGTGGTCAGGAGGCTCCGGCCCGGACTTCTTGTCGTTCGACGGATCCCCCTGTGACCCGGGGCAAGGTCGCGCCATGCTGATGGACACGCGCGATCGAGGAATCCACCGACACGACCCAGTCGATCTCACCAGCGAGCGACGCCCGCTTCTGCACATGGGTGAGCAGGTCCTCCCAGACGCCGTCGCTCGCCCACCGGCGGAAGTTCTTGTAGATCGTGTTCCAGCTCCCGAACCGATCGGGGAGGTCTCGCCACGCCGATCCCGTGCGGAACCGCCACGCGGTCGCCTCGACCACTGTGCGCCGATCCACCGGAGGACGGCCCCGTGTCCTCGCCGGCGGGAACACGTCCCGGATCAGCTCCCAGACCTCGTCCGTGATGACATCTCGCGACACGACTCAAGGATCACCCGAAGGCCCCGAACCAGCATTTAGCAACACGGCCTAGACCGCGCCCTGCAGGAGCCAACTCGGGGGAGCGGACGCGGTCGCCCGGGAACGACGAAGGCCCCCGCCGGAGCGGGGGCCTTCGGAAGCGCTCGTGCGCCGAAGCTGCGGCTAGGCCGAGAGCGACTGGACCTTCTTCGCGATGGCCGACTTGCGGTTCGCCGCCTGGTTCTTGTGGATGACGCCCTTCGAGACGGCCTTGTCGAGCTTCTTCGACGCGAAGGCGAGTGCCTCGCCGGCCTTCTTGGCGTCGCCGGCGGCGACGGCCTCGCGGACGCGGCGGATGGCCGTGCGGAGCTCGGACTTGTAGGCCTTGTTGCGCTCGGTGGCCTTGCGGTTCGTGCCGATGCGCTTGATCTGCGACTTGATGTTCGCCATGGGACTCTTTCGCTGGATGCGGGTATGTGGGATTGCCGGGCGGTAGAGGGGCCGCCTGGCGAACTCGCGTCGAGCGGGGTGTCGTGCGACGCGGAAGCCAAAGGTCAACACTATCAGCGCCGTCGCGCCACCTCAATCGGCGCGTCCCGTGGGATGGCGGGGCCTGCGCATCACGAAACTGGTCCCAACTTGCTGTTCGGGAGCGCCCGGAACAGCAAGTTGGGACCAGTTTTCTTTGGGGGGCGAGCGCCTGGAGTCGGGCGCGAGCCCGCCGAGCGCTAGGAGCCGGCCTCGGCGCCGCGCGGGAGCTCCTCGGCCGTCGCGACCGGATCGTGGCCGGCCTCGCGGACGTGCGCCATCGAGCGGGCGTCCTCGTCGAGGTCGTCCGGCGCGTGGTGGGTGGGGCCGCCGAGACGGTGCTCCTGGGCCTTCGGGGAGCGGCCGAGCGAGGTCGCGAAGAGGATGCCGAAGACGAGGAGGTGGAGGGCCCACACCGGCCAGATCGAGAAGAGGGTCATCGAGTCGAGGGTCGTGCCGCCGGCCGCGAGGAGCAAGATGCCGAGCGTCGCGGTGGCGTTGACGGCGCCGTGCGCGACCGCCGAGGGGAAGACCGACTCGCTGCGGATGCGCAGCCACGAGATCGTGAGGCCGACCGTGAGGCAGAACAGCACCATGTAGACGAGGCCCATCGGGGTGCGGTCGGCGAAGTTGTAGCCGAGGAGGATGAGGGGCGCGTGCCAGAGGCCCCAGACGACCGTCGAGATCGCGAGCATCGGCCAGCGGCCGAGCGGTCGGAGCGCCGAGAGGAGGAAGCCGCGCCAGCCGAGCTCCTCGCCGAAGGCGGCGAGCGTCGACATGGGGATCGCGATCGTGAGCGTCTGGAAGAGCGTCATCCAGGTCGCCGTCGGGGCGTCGAGCTCCATGCCGGGGGCGAGCAACTGCCACTGCTCGAGCAGGAAGCCCTGGCGGGCGGCGTCCATCGGGAAGGCGCCGAGGAGGCCCGCGATCCACGAGCCGGCGATGGCGAGGACGGTCGGCGCGACCGCCGCGAGGAGGAGGTAGGCGATCGTGCGGCCGACGGGGCGGATGACGAGGCCGAGCATCCGGAGCGGGCGGTCGGGCCGCTGGATGGCGAAGACCGCGACGAGGGCCGCGATCGTCGGCGTGTACATCATCATGAGCGTCTGGGTCGCGAAGGAGCCCGGGTCGGCCGTGGAGAGGTCCATGCCCGAGGTCCAGAGGGAGATGGTCGCGAGCCAGGCGCCCGCGAAGGCGATGAGGAGGTAGGCCGCGACGGCCTTCCACGGCACGCGGCCGGGGACGCCGTGGGCGTCGATGATCTTGGCGGGATCCGTCTGGGGCTGGGTGATCGTGTGCTCGCTCATGGCCACCACGATGTCGAAGCGAGGCGGCTCCGCGGATCGTCCGAGCGGGCGAACGAGGCCGCCGCGCGGCCGATCCGCGCAGGGGAGCCGTGCGTGCGGGAGGAGGGAGGGGGCGGGCCGGCCAGCCGCGCGCGTGAGCCGCCGCCCCGGCCTCGTGGGACAATGGGCGGCACCATGTCACCACGCGCCACGACGCCGCTCGAGCCGGCCCGGACCGACCCCTCGCGGATCCGCAACTTCTGCATCATCGCGCACATCGACCACGGCAAGTCGACGCTCGCCGACCGGATGCTGCAGCTCACGGGATCCGTGCCGGACCGCGAGATGCGGGCCCAGTACCTCGACCGCATGGACATCGAGCGCGAGCGCGGCATCACGATCAAGTCGCAGGCCGTCCGCATGCCGTGGGCCGCCGACGGCGAGACGTACGCGCTGAACATGATCGACACCCCGGGCCACGTCGACTTCTCGTACGAGGTGTCGCGCTCGCTCGCGGCCTGCGAGGGCGCGATCCTCCTCGTCGACGCCGCGCAGGGCATCGAGGCGCAGACGCTCGCGAACCTCTACCTCGCGCTCGAGAACGACCTCGAGATCATCCCCGTCCTCAACAAGATCGACCTCCCGGCGGCCGACCCGGAGCGCTTCGCGGCCGAGCTCGCGAACCTCATCGGCGGCGACCCGGACGACGTGCTCCGCGTCTCGGGCAAGACCGGCGTCGGCGTCGACGCGCTCCTCGATCGCGTCGTCGAGCGCATCCCGGCCCCGAAGGGCGACGCGGACGCCGCCGCCCGCGCGATGATCTTCGACTCCGTGTACGACCCGTACCGCGGCGTCGTCACCTACGTCCGCATGATCGACGGCAAGCTCACGCCCCGCGAGAAGATCCAGATGATGTCGACGGGCGCGACGCACGAGCTGCTCGAGATCGGCGTCTCCTCGCCCGAGCCGGCCCCGACGAAGGGCCTCGGCGTCGGCGAGGTGGGCTACCTCATCACGGGCGTGAAGGACGTGCGCCAGTCGAAGGTCGGCGACACGGTCACGACCTCGCAGAAGCCGGCCACGGAGGCGCTCGCGGGCTACGTCGACCCGAAGCCGATGGTCTTCTCGGGCCTCTACCCGATCGACGCGAGCGACTATCCGGAGCTGCGCGAGGCGCTCGACAAGCTCAAGCTCTCCGACGCGGCGCTCAACTACGAGCCCGAGACCTCGGTCGCGCTCGGCTTCGGCTTCCGCGTCGGCTTCCTGGGCCTCCTCCACCTCGAGATCGTCACCGAGCGCCTCTCGCGCGAGTTCGACCTCGACCTCATCACGACCGCACCCTCCGTGGTCTACGAGGTGACGACGGAGGACAACGTGACGCACGTCGTGACGAACCCGTCCGAGTATCCGGAGGGCCGCATCCTCGAGGTGCGCGAGCCGGTCGTCCGCGCCGCGATCCTCACGCCGAAGGAGTACGTCGGCAAGGTCATGGAGCTGTGCGAGTCCCGCCGCGGCTCGCTCCTCAACATGGACTACCTGTCCGAGGAGCGCGTCGAGCTTCGCTACTCGATCCCGCTCGGCGAGATCGTCTTCGACTTCTTCGACCAGCTCAAGAGCCGCACGCAGGGCTATGCCTCGCTCGACTACGAGCCCATGGGCGATCAGGCGGCCGACCTCGTGAAGGTCGACATCCTGCTCCAGGGCGACAAGGTGGACGCCTTCTCTGCCATCGTCCACAAGGACAAGGCGTACGCGTACGGCACGCTCATGACCGAGCGCCTGCGCAAGCTCATCCCTCGCCAGCAGTTCGAGGTGCCGATCCAGGCCGCCATCGGCGCCCGGATCATCGCCCGCGAGAACATCCGGGCCATGCGCAAGGACGTCCTCGCGAAGTGCTACGGCGGCGACATCTCCCGCAAGCGCAAGCTCCTCGAGAAGCAGAAGGAGGGCAAGAAGCGCATGAAGATGGTCGGCCGCGTGGAGGTGCCCCAGGAGGCGTTCATCGCCGCGCTCTCGGGCGACGTGGAGTCGAAGGAGAAGAAGTAGGCAGGGGCTCTGCGGCGCAGCGCTTCGACCTTTTCTCCAAGGCACCACCCGGAAAAGGCTCTTCCTTTGGACGCCCGACGATCACGGACGACCCGAAGGAGGCCGTGCGCGAGGTCGACTTCATCTACACGGACGTGTGGGTGTCGATGGCCGAGCCGATCGAGACGTGGGGGCCGCGCATCGAGCAGCTCCTGCCGTACCAAGTGAACAGCGAGCTCATGCAGGCGGCCGAGAACCCGCGCGTGAAGTTCATGCACTGCCTGCCCGCGTTCCACAACTCGGAGACGAAGATCGGGGCGCAGATCGCGGAGCAGCACCCCGAGCTCGCGAACGGCATCGAGGTGACCGAGGACGTCTTCGAGGGCCCGGCGAACATCTCCTTCGAGCAGGCGGAGAACCGAATGCACACGATCAAGGCGATCCTCGTCTCGACCCTCGGCTAGCGGCGCGCGGCACGGAAGGAGCCAGGCCATGAAGATCGTCATCGCCCTCGGCGGCAACGCGCTCCTCAAGCGCGGCCAGCCGATGACGTACGAGAACCAGCACGCGAACATCGTGGAGGCGGCGCAGCGGATCTGCTCGCTGCTGCCCGAGCACGAGCTCGTCATCACCCACGGCAACGGGCCGCAGGTGGGGCTGCTCGCGCTCCAGGCGGCGTCGTACACGAAGGTCGCGCCGTATCCGCTCGACGTGCTCGGGGCTCAGACCGAGGCCATGATCGGGTACACGATCGAGCAGGAGATCCGGAACCACGCGGATGAGGGGCAGCACGTCGCGACGATGCTCACGCTCGTGCGCGTCGACGCCTCGGATCCGGCCTTCGCGAACCCGACGAAGCCGATCGGACCCGTCTACGACGAGGCCGCGGCGGAGGCGCTCAAGACCGAGAAGGGGTGGGCGATCGCGCCCGACGGGGACGCGTTCCGGCGCGTGGTGCCGAGCCCGCTGCCGCAGGAGATCCTCGAGATCGACGAGATCCGGGCGCTCGCGGAGCGTGGCTGCATCGTCATCTGCGCGGGCGGCGGCGGGATCCCGACGATCGTCCGCGACGACGGGCGGCTCGAGGGCGTCGAGGCGGTCATCGACAAGGACCTCTGCGCGGCGAAGCTCGCGGAGGGCCTCGGGGCGGATCTCCTCGTCATCGCCACCGATGTCGAAGGGCTCTTCCTCGACTGGGGGACGGATCGACAGCGCAAGGTCGTCGAGGCGGCGCCGGAGGACCTCGAGGGACTCGATCTGCCCAAGGGGTCGATGGGGCCGAAGGTCGAGGGCGGGTGCAACTTCGTCCGCGCGACTGGGATGCGGGCGGCGATCGGCTCGCTCCCGGACATCGACCGGATCGTCGCCGGCGAGGCCGGGACCTCGGTTGTGAGCGGGGCGAGCCTGCGCACGGCGGAGCCGGGCGGATAGCGGCCGGGTCGCCTGGCCAGACGGTCGACCAACGAGACGGTCGCCTGGAGAGACGGCGGGGCGGATGGTGTCGGGGGATGCCATCCGCCCCGCGCTCGCGGCCGGGCACGCTGAAGCGGCCCGCACGTGGCGAGGGGTGCCGGGTGCGGGTCGCGTCGCGGTGGATCGCGCCGCCTAGAAGGGCGGCGGCGGTCCGGAGGTCTGCTGCTCGGAGGTCTGCTGCTCGGAGGTCTGATGCTCTGACTTCTGCTGCTCGGAGGTGAGGCGCTCTGAGGTCTGCTGCTCGGAGGTAGACGAGCCTGACCTCGTTGACGCCGCCGAATCGGCTGCGGATCCGCACCCGGGCTCGTTCTCGCTGCCGCGCCGGCGGCCGGGCGGTCGATCTTGGCCGGGGCTGGAGTTGCGCTCGAACCACGGACCGATGCGCGGGGGAGCGGTGCCGACCACGCGCCCGCCGGGCGTCGTCCATTCGAGGCGGCCGCCGCCGAGCTGCCGAACCTTCCACGGGGTCTGGTGCTTGATCGTGTGATGCCCGCGGCAGAGGTGGGCGAGGTTGCCCACGCTCGTCGCGCCGCCGTGCGCCCAGTCCTCCGTGTGGTCGAGGTCGGAGCGGGCCGCGGGACGCCGGCATCCGGGGAAGCGGCAGGTCCGGTCGCGGGCGGCGAGCGTCCGGCGCAGCGCCGCGGACGGCTGATAGGTCTCGACGGCCACCGGGATCTGGCGCACCGGGTCGAGGAGCACGCGCTCGAACGCGGGCTCCTCGGCCGCGATCTCCCGCACCGTCGCGAGGGGCACAGGGCCCACGCCGAGCAGCTCCGCGGGCTCGTCGCTGCGCCCGAGCAGCGTCATGACGGGCACCTGGACCGCCACCTTGGCCTGGATGCGCGGCGCCGCGCCGCCGAAGGCCTGGGCGAGCTGCTGGCTCTCGGCGCCGAGCAGGAGGTCCGCGAGGGAGTCCGCCCGGAGCGCGTCGAAGCTGCGCTCGTCGGGCATGGCCGCGGCGTCGGCCTCGCGAACCTGGCGATCCGCCTCGCGGAGACCCTTCGCGTGCTCGGTGAGCCGGTCGTGGATCGCGTGCGCCTGCCAGCTCGGGAGGAGCGCCATGAGCCAGGACATCCCCTCGGCCTCGTCCTGCACGATGACGCGGCGCTCGCGGGCGGCCTCCTCGTGCCGCTCCTCGGCGGACTGCTCCCGCGCCTCGGCGGCGAGCGCGCGGGCGCGGGCGTCGAGCTGGCGCGGCGTGAGCTCCGGTGCCTCCTCCAGCAGGATCTCTTCGTATCGGGCGCGGCGGTCTTCGGACTCGATGGGGGAGCCGTGACGCTCGATCGCGCGCGCATGCCCCTGGTCGATGCGCCCTTCGAGCCAGGCCCGCTGCGTCGCGGGGAACGCCGAGACGAGCGCGTGCGCGCGCTCCATCTCGGCGAGCAGGCTCTGCGGCGGACGCCGGAGGGCGACCCCGAGCTCGGCGGCGGCCGACCGCAGGGCGTGATCGAGCGCGACATCGGAGCGCCCCTCGCTCTCGGCGAGCGTGCGGTCGTAGACGTTCGCGATGAACATCGACAGCGCCGCCTGGCCGGCCGCGATGAGGCGGCGCGCGCCCTCGGCCCCCGCGATGGGGTCGCTCGAGGGCGCGGGGCTCGAAGTGTCCGCGGTCTCCGGCAGGCTCCTCGTCGAAGCCCGCCTGTTCGGCTCGCTCGCCATCCCCATGGATTCGCACCCCCGTTCCCCGCGCACCATCAGTGTATCGAACAAACAAACACATCGCCTGGGAGAGTGCTGGGAACAGATGTTCGAACAGGTCCTCGATCCGCCTCGCATCCGCCTCCCCGCCCTCCGCGGAGGTGTTAGATATCTCCATGGACGACCTGAACGCCGCTGTTCCCGACACGAGCCGCCCCGAGAGCCCCGCCCAGGCCCTTGCCGCCCACCCCGGCACCGCCGCGTTCCGCGCCTCGCGCGATTGGCTCCTCGAGCACGCCGGCGACCCGGCGAAGACCCGCGCGGAGTTCTCCTGGCCCGAGGTCGGCGACGAATTCAACTGGGCGCAGCACTGGTTCGACGTCCTCGCGGCCGAGCACCCCGACACGGTCGCCCTGCGCATCATCGAGGACGACCGCGAGGAGTCGAGCTACACCTTCGACGAGCTCCGCCGACGCTCGAACCGCGTCGCGAACTGGCTCGTCGAGCGCGGCGTCGCGCCCGGCGAGGTCGTCATGCTCATGCTCGCTAATCGCGTCGAGCTGTGGATCGCCATGCTCGCCGTCATGAAGGCCGGCGCGGTCATGCTCCCGACCGCGATCGTCCTCGGCCCCGGCGAGCTCGACGACCGCGTCGAGCGCGGCCAGGTCCGCTGGGTCATCACCGACGAGGCCGACGCCGAGAAGTTCGACGGCGTCGACGGCGACTTCCAGCTCATCGCCGTCGGCGGCGCCCGCGGCGCCGAGCGCGTCGCCCTCGGCTTCCGCAACGACCCGGCCGAGGACCGGAACCGCCCCCGCATCCCCTTCGAGGAGGCCCTCGAGGCGAGCGAGGCGCCGCTCGAGGCGCGCGCGGGCGGCCACGATCCGGCCATCATCTACTTCACCTCGGGCACGACCTCGAAGCCGAAGATCGTCGTCCACTCGCACCGCTCGTACCCCGTCGGCCACCTCTCGACGATGGCGTGGATCGGCGTGCGCCCCGGCGACACGCACATGGTCATCTCCTCGCCCGGCTGGGGCAAGCACGCCTGGAGCGCCTTCTTCGCCCCCTGGCACGTGGGCGCGACCGTCGTCGTCGACAACGTCGTCCGCTTCTCGCCGGAGCGCCTCATCGAGGTCCTCGACTCCTCGGGCGTGAACACCTTCTGCGCGCCGCCGACCGTGTGGCGCATGGTCATCAAGGCCGGCCGCTCGGAGAAGCCGTCCGGCCTGCGGGAACTCCTCTCTGCCGGCGAGCCGCTCAACCCCGAGGTCATCGCCCGCATCCGCGAGTGGTGGGGCCTCGAGATCCGCGACGGCTACGGCCAGACCGAGACGACCGCGATCATCGGCAATGCGCCCGGCGAGTCGGGCGTCGTCCCGGGCTCGATGGGGCGTCCGCTGCCGGGCGTGCGGATCGTGCTCGCCGACGAGCACACGGGGGAGCGGATCCCCGACGACGCCCCGCGCGCCGAGGGCGAGGTGTGCATCGAGCTCGAGCAGGGCCGTCCGCTCAACCTCATGATCGGCTACTTCGGCGACGAGGAGGCCACGGCCGAGCGCTGCCGCGGCGGCATCTTCCACACCGGCGACGTCGCCCAGCGCGACCCCGAGGGCCGCTACACCTTCGTCGGCCGGACGGACGACATCTTCAAGTCGTCCGACTACAAGGTCTCGCCGTTCGAGGTCGAGTCGGCGCTCGTCGAGCACCCGGCCGTCGCCGAGGCGGCGGTCGTCGGCGCGCCCGACGCGACGCGCCTCAACATCACGAAGGCGTACGTGGGCCTCGCCGCGGGCTACGAGGAGGACGACGCGACCGCGCTCGAGATCCTCCGCCACGCCCGCCGCACCCTCCCGCCCTACATGCGCGTGCGGCGCCTCGAGTTCCGCGAGCTGCCGAAGACCGCCTCGGGCAAGATCCGCCGCGTCGAGCTGCGCGACCGCGAGCAGCGGATCGCCTGGCGCGGCGAGCGGATCCCGAACGAGTGGCGCGAAGAGGACTTCCCGGACCTCAAGACGGGCTAGCGGGCGGCCGAGCCGCACCGCCGCCGATCCAGCGAGGGCCCGGGCGCGGGGGAGTGGACGCCTCCCTGCGCCGGGCCCTCGTCATGGCGGGCCGGTCGGACCGCCGGCGCTACTGGCCGAGCGCCGCCTGCAGCTGCGGCGTCGCGGGGTTCGTCGGGCAGATCTCGAGCGAGGCGCGGGCCTGCTCGGCGAGCTCGCCCTCGAGCGGGGCCGCGAAGTACGGGCGAAGGTCGGCGTAGGCGCAGGCGCCGTACGCCGCGAGGAAGCCGTCCTCGCCGAGCGAGGGGTGGGCGTCGATGATCGCCTGGTCCTCCGGCGCGAAGTGGGTGCCGCCGTAGGTGATGCCCGTGCAGCCGTCGGGCAGGTCGCTGCGGGTCCAGGCGGCCTCGAGCGAGATGAAGGTGTTGCGGGGCTCGTCGCCGCACTTCGCCTGCAGGACGTACGCGATGTCGTCGAGCGAGGGCGCCGAGGTCGAGGCGACCGCGGTGGCCGGCGCGGTCGGGGAGGTCGACGCGGCGGGGGTCGTCGCGCATCCGGCCAGGGTGAGGCCGGCGAGCGCGAGCGCGGACAGGGACGCGATCTTCGTGAGTGCGTTCATCACGCGCAGGGATCGTATTTGATCGCTCGGCGCGGGGCGAGTCGAGGGGGATTCGGGGATGCCTGGCGCGCAGGAGCAGGCGCCGAGGCGCCGTCCCGCCGCGGGCACGCCGGAGGGCGCCCGCCATACGGCGGACGCCCTCCGTGATCGTGCCGACCCGGGCCGCGGCCCAGGCGACCCGGGCCGTCCGGACCCTACGCGTCGCCGCGCGAGCGCGAGATGATCCAGGTCGCGCCGCCGAGGACGAGCGCGGCCGCCGCGCCGGAGACGAGGGCGAAGAGGCCCTCGGCGCCGGTGTTCGCGAGCGGGGCCGAGGCGCCCGGCTTCGGGGTCGACGTGGCGACCGGGGCGGCCGTCGCCGACTCGGTCGGGGCGACCGTGGGCTCGGCCGTCGCCGTCGGCTCGACCGTGGCGGTCTCGGTCGGGGTGGCCGTCGGCGTCGGCGTCGGCTGCTCGGCCGCGACGTCGAGGAGGAGGAGCTGGCCGCCCTCCACGAGCGTGGCGTCGAGCGGGTAGTGCGCCTGGACGTCGAGGAGGTACTTCCCCTCGCCGAGGAACGGCACGGGGATGATGCCCGACGACTCCTCGTCGTTCGTGAGCGCGCCCGCGACGCCCTCGCCGAAGCGGGCCGGGTCATGCTGGAGGATGCGCTCGAGCGAGCCCGTCGCCGGGTCGAGGCGCCACACGCCCGAGAGGTACGGGTTGTTGCCCGGGTCCTCCTGGATGTAGACGGTGCCGTCGGCGTTCACCGTCATGTTGTCCATCATGCGCGGGCCGCCCTGCTGGGCGTCCGCGAGCGCCGCGTCGTAGGCCGGCGACTGCGCGGCGACCGTGGCGACGCCGCCCGCCGCCGGGTTGCCGGCGACGTCGATGAACTGGAGGTGCCACATGCGGCTGATGCCCTTGAACGAGGCCGTCGTCGTGAAGTAGAGGCCGTTCTGGTTCGCCGGGTTCCAGGCGCTGTCCTCCGGGCGGGCCATCGACGAGACGCCGAGCGAGGCCGAGACCGCCTCGAGCTCGTCGCCCGTGATCGCCGCCGCGTTCGGGATCTCGACGAGCGTGAAGGTCGCGCCCGCGCCGACGTCTGTCGCGTCGGTCTCGTCCGCGACGCCCGCGATCGAGAGGCCGTAGAGATTGCCGCCCGTGAGGCCCGCGCGCTCGACGGCGTTGCCCGTCGTCTTCTTGTCGCCGACGTAGAAGTAGACCTCGCCGCCGTTCGAGTCGTCGGTGAGGGCGA
The DNA here is from genome assembly GCA_910822395.1 of Pseudoclavibacter triregionum. Taxonomy (GTDB): domain Bacteria; phylum Actinomycetota; class Actinomycetes; order Actinomycetales; family Microbacteriaceae; genus Pseudoclavibacter; species Pseudoclavibacter triregionum. The sequence goes on along the minus strand of OU365335.1, from coordinate 12,094 downwards.
CGATCGTCTTCGAGCCGGTGTCGGGGAGCGTCGTCATGTTCTCGAAGCTCATCTGGCCCATCCAGGGGAGCACGTACGTCGTGCCGGCCTCGGCGCCCGTGGCGACCGTGGCGGTGGCGCGGCCCGTCGCGCCGTTCTCCTCGCCCGTGAGGTAGATGAGCTCCTGCGAGCCCGCGCCCGTGGCGGCGTCGAAGTACGCGCCGGCCGGGGCGAGGTCGGACGAGCAGAAGCGCGAGACCTCGACGACCTGCTGCGACCACGTGCTCGTCGCGGCGTCCCACACCATGACGCGCTGGATGAGGTCCGAGCCCGAGACGACCGTGAGGTCGTTCTTCACGACGTACTTCGAGATGAAGGAGCCGGTCGCGCCGTGCGCGTGCACCGCGCCTTGGCCCGCCTTGAGCTCGTGGTTCATGAGGATCGTGAAGGTGCCGTCGCCGTTGTCGTACGCGCCGAGGCCGTCCGCGATGCCGGCCATGGGGTAGCCGCCCACCGTGTCGCCGACCGTGAGGATCGACGTCGTCGAGTAGCCGTCCGCGACGGGGACGAGGTACGGCGAGGCCGACGACGACGGGCCGGTCGTCGTGGTCATGGCGCCGAAGGCGGCGCTGCCGCCGGCGCGGGCGCGCCAGCGGCGAGAACGATTCGGACCGTATTCGGGTCGGATGTCCCGTCGGTGCTGCGCGCGTGACGCGGAGGTGACGATCGCTTGCGCGGCGAACCCTCCGCGGAGCCCATCCCGGGCGCGCGGAGTCGCGGCGGGTAGTCTGGGTCCCGTGAGCACTCGCGAGAACCCCTTCGGCCAGGTCCTGGTCGCGCTCGTGACGCCGATGACCGTCGACGGCGAGGTCGACTGGGACGGCGTCGAGCGGCACATGGACGACGTCATCTCGAACGGGGCCGACGGCATCGTCGTCACCGGCACCACGGGCGAGACCTCCACCCTCACGGACGCCGAGAAGCTCAAGCTCGTCGAGGTCGGCAAGTCCGTCTCCGCCGGCCGCGCGAAGATCATCACGGGCGGCCCCTCGAACGAGACGGCCCACGCCATCCAGCTCGCGAAGCAGTCGGCCGCGGCCGGCGCCGACGGCATCATGGCCGTCACGCCGTACTACAACAAGCCGACGCAGGCGGGCGTCCTCACGCACTTCCGCATGATCGCGGACGCCACCGACCTGCCGATGATCCTCTACGACATCCCCGGCCGCTCGGGCATCCCGATCCGCTACGAGACGATCCTCCGCCTCGCGAAGCACCCGAACATCCTCGCCGTGAAGGACGCCAAGGGCGACCTCGCCGAGGTGTCGCGGGTCATGAACCAGACCGACATGCTCTACTTCGCCGGCGACGACGCGAACGCGCTGCCGGAGATGGCGATCGGCGCCTCCGGCCTCATCGGCGTCACGGCGAACCTCGCCCCCGGCCCGTACCGCACCATGGTCGACGCCGTGAACCGCGGCGACCTCGCCGCCGCCACCGAGCAGCACCGCCTCCTCGAGCCGCTCGTGCGCGCCACGATGACGCACGTGCCCGGCACCGTCTCCACGAAGTACCTCCTCCACGGCCTCGGCCGCATCGGCTCGCCGCGCGTGCGCCTGCCGCTCGTCGGCCCGGAGGAGTGGGAGGCCGCCCTCATCGAGGACGAGGTCGCCCTCGTGAAGGGCCTCGACGGCGTCGACTTCTCGAACTTCCGCCCCGACCGCAACGCGGCCGCCGGCGGCGCCCTGCCGAAGATCGCGGGCACCACGCGCTAGGCCGTCGCCTCATGGGAGGCCGGCACCACCGAACGCGCCGACCCGTGGACCGGGCCGGCGCCCGACCACGTAAGGCACCATGACCGAAGCCAGCCAGCTCGCACCCCTCCGCCCCGGAGTCCTCCGCATCATCCCGCTCGGAGGCCTCGGCGAGGTCGGCCGCAACATGGCGATGTTCGAGATCGACGGCAAGATCCTCATCGTCGACTGCGGCGTCCTCTTCCCCGAGGAGACGCAGCCCGGCGTCGACCTCATCCTCCCGGACATCGAGTCGGTCCGCGACCGCCTCGACGACGTCATCGGCATCGTGCTCACGCACGGCCACGAGGACCACATCGGCGGCGTCCCCTACCTCCTGCGCCTCAAGGAGGACATCCCGCTCATCGGCTCGAACCTCACGCTCGCGCTCGTCGAGGCGAAGCTCAAGGAGCACCGCATCAAGCCGTACACGCTCACGGTGACGGAGGGCGACGTCGAGGAGATGGGCCCGTTCCGCCTCGAGTTCGTCGCGGTGAACCACTCGATCCCGGACGCCCTCGCCGTGCACATCACGACGAAGGCCGGCACCGTGCTCCACACGGGCGACTTCAAGATGGACCAGCTGCCGCTCGACGGCCGCCTCACCGACCTCCGCGCCTTCGGCCGCCTCGGCGAGCGCGGCGTCGACCTCTTCATGGCCGACTCCACGAACGCCGAGGTCCCCGGCTTCACGCCGACCGAGCGCGAGATCGGGCCGGTCATCTCCGAGGTCATCCGCCGCACGCCCGGCAAGGTCGTCGTCGCGTCGTTCTCGAGCCACGTCCACCGCGTCCAGCAGGTCATCGACGCGGCCGTCGAGAACGGCCGCCGCGTCGCCCTCATGGGCCGCTCGATGACCCGAAACATGGGCATCGCGTCCGAGCTCGGCTACCTGGACGTGCCGGACGGGGTCCTCATCGACCACAAGAAAGCCGGCAACCTCGCCGACCACGAGATCGTCTACATGTCGACCGGATCGCAGGGCGAGCCGATGGCCGTCCTCAGCCGCATCGCGAACCGGAGCCACGCCATCGAGGTGGGGGAGGGCGACACGGTCATCCTCGCCTCGAGCCTCATCCCGGGCAACGAGAACTCGGTGTTCCGCGTCATCAACCAGCTCATCTCGCTCGGCGCGAACGTCGTCCACAAGGCGAACGCGAAGGTCCACGTCTCGGGCCACGCCGCGGCCGGCGAGCTGCTCTACTGCTACAACATCCTCAAGCCGAAGTACGCGATGCCGGTGCACGGCGAGATCCGCCACCTCGTCGCGAACGCGGACATCGCGCGGAAGTCGGGCATCCCGGAGCAGAACCTCATCGTCACCGAGAACGGCGGCGTCATCGAGATGGAGGGCGGCGTCGTCCGCAAGGCCGACCAGATCGACATCGGCTTCATCTACGTCGACGGCTCGACGGTCGGCACGATCACCGATGCCGACCTCAAGGACCGGCGCGTCCTCGCCGAGGAGGGCTTCATCTCGATCTTCACCGTCATCGAGGCGGCCACCGGCAAGATCATCGTCGGCCCGGAGATCCACGCCCGCGGCTTCGCGCCCGACGAGGAGATCTTCAAGGAGGTCGCGCCGCAGATCGAGAAGGCGCTCGTCGAGGCCGTCCAGGCCGGCACGCACGACATGCACCAGCTCTCGCAGGTCGTGCGTCGGACGGTCGGGCGCTGGGTGTCGACGAAGCACCGCCGGAAGCCGATGATCGTCCCGATCGTCATCGAGGCGTAGGCCTCCGCGCAGCTCGGACTCGAAGCGGCCCCCGTCCCTCCGGACGCGGGGCCGCTTCGTTCACGATTTCATCAAGTTTCACACCAGTCACATTGGTCACAGTGGCTGTCTTTCTTCACTCTGACCTGGGTGGATGACAGGGATCACTTGAGCTGACACCCGTTCAGCCTCCGGTCGAACGTCCGAGGTCCGGGATACAGTCCGATCCATGGCCACCTCGACGACCAAGCGCCAGCCTGCCGCCACGCCCTCCCCGCGCAGAGGATCAGGGCGCTCCGGGGCGACCTCGGCGCGCGCCGGCGGCCGCCGGCCTGAGTTCGAGGCGGGTCCGAGCGTGCTCGAGCGCGCGTGGATGGGCGCCGCCCACGCCACCGGCGCCGGCGCGCGCGCGTTCGGCCTCGAGCGCATCCAGCCCGAGGAGCGACGCGACGGCTTTCCGTTCCTCCTCGTCGTGCTCGCCGTGCTCGGGGGCATCGCCGTGTGGTTCTTCCCGGCGAGCGAGGTCGCCCAGGCGATCAACGCCTACACCTTCGGCGGCCTCTTCGGCCGCGTCGCGTTCGCACTGCCCGTCATCTTCGTGGCGCTCGCGCTCTGGCTGTTCCGCCACCCGGCGTCCGTCTCCGACAACTCCCGCATCGGCGCGGGCGTCGCGCTCGGGACGATCTCGGCCTCGGCCATCTGCCACGTCGCGGGCGGCTCGCCCCAGCCCTCGCTCGGCATGCCCGCGCTCGCGGAGGCCGGCGGCGTCCTCGGCTGGCTCCTCGCCGCGCCGCTCTCGTTCCTCATCACGCCCATCGGCGCCTCGATCGTCGCGGGGCTGCTCCTCGTCCTCTCGCTCTTCGTCATCACGAAGACGCCGCCGAACCGCGTCCCCGACCGCCTGCGCGAGCTGTGGTCGTGGATGTTCGGCCTCGAGCACGGCGCCGGCGCCGAGGAGAAGCCTGCGACCTCCTCGCGCCGCTCGGGCGGTGCGTCCGCGACGGCCGACGACTCGGCCTCCTCGGACGACGACGGGCTGCCCTGGTGGCGCCGCAACGCGACCGGCCGCGAGGTCGACCCGGCGTACGACTCGCCCGTCCTCGGCGACGACGACCCGAAGGGCACGGACGACTCGATCGGCGAGCTCCTCGACGGCGGCAAGGGCCGCAAGGGCCGCGGCCGCGACGACGCCCGCACGCGCGTGCTGAGCATCGACCCCGACTCCGACACGGACGCCCTGCCCGACGTCGAGGCGCCCACGAGCGACCTCGGCGGCGACGAGTGGAGCGCCGCCGACGTCTCGGGCCTCCTCGACGCCGAGGCCTTCGATGCGCCGAGCCGCCCGCGCGCCGGCGCGACGGCCGTCCCCCCGACCGTGCAGACGCCGACGCAGGCGGCCGCCCCGACCGCGGCTCCGGCGACCGCCGGCGCGACCGCCGCGGCTCCCGCCGCGCAGCCCGCCGCCCCGCAGCCGGCCGCCGCCCCCGGCGAGGCCGAGGGCGACTCCGAGGCCCTCGAGGCCGCGGAGGCCGCCTGGGACTCGCGCGGCTCGGACCTCGACGGCGACTACGCGCTGCCCTCGGTCGGCATGCTCTCCACCGGCACCCCGGCGAAGGCCCGCACCGAGGCGAACGACGAGATCATGGCCGCCCTCGATGCGGTCTTCGCCGAGTTCAAGGTCGACGCGAAGGTCACCGGCTTCTCGCGCGGCCCGACCGTCACGCGCTACGAGGTCGAGGTCGGCCCGGGCACGAAGGTCGAGCGCGTCACCCAGCTCTCGAAGAACATCTCGTACGCGGTGAAGTCGAATCAGGTGCGCATCCTCTCGCCGATCCCCGGCAAGAGCGCCATCGGCATCGAGATCCCGAACACCGACCGCGAGGTCGTCTCGCTCGGCGACGTGCTTCAGTCCTCGAAGGCCATGGGCGCCACGCACCCCATGACCATCGGCGTCGGCAAGGACGTCGAGGGCGGCTACGTCATCGCGAACCTCGCGAAGATGCCGCACCTCCTCGTCGCGGGCTCCACCGGCTCCGGCAAGTCGTCCTTCGTGAACTCGATGATCGTCTCGCTCCTCATCCGCTCGAAGCCGAGCGAGGTGCGGATGGTCCTCGTCGACCCGAAGCGGGTCGAGCTCACGCCGTACCAGGGCGTCCCGCACCTCATCACCCCCATCATCACGAACCCGAAGAAGGCCGCCGAGGCGCTCCAGTGGGTCGTGAAGGAGATGGAGATGCGGTACGACGACCTCGAGAACTTCGGGTTCCGCCACGTCGACGACTTCAACGCCGCGCTCCGCGAGGGCCGCATCGAGCTCCCCGAGGGCTCGAAGCGCCAGCTCAAGCCGTACCCGTACCTCCTCGTCGTCGTCGACGAGCTCGCCGAGCTCATGATGGTCGCGCCGCGCGATGTCGAGGACTCGATCGTCCGCGTCACGCAGCTCGCCCGAGCCGCCGGCATCCACCTCGTGCTCGCGACGCAGCGACCCTCGGTCGACGTCGTCACCGGCCTCATCAAGGCGAACGTGCCCTCGCGCCTCGCCTTCGCCGTGACGAGCTCGACCGACTCGCGCGTCATCCTCGACCAGGTCGGCGCCGAGGCGCTCATCGGCCAGGGCGACGGGCTCTTCTCGCCGGCGGGCACGAAGCCCATGCGCATCCAGGGCGCGTGGGTGAACGACGCCGAGATCCACGAGGTCGTCCAGCACGTCAAGAAGCAGGCGCAGCCCGAGTACCGTCAGGACGTCGCGGCGCCTGCCGAGAAGCGCGAGATCGACTCCGACATCGGGGACGACCTCGAGGTGCTCCTCGCCGCCGCCGAGCTCATCGTGAACTCGCAGTTCGGCTCGACCTCGATGCTCCAGCGCAAGCTCCGCGTCGGCTTCGCGAAGGCCGGCCGCCTCATGGACCTCCTCGAGTCGCGCGACATCGTCGGCCCCTCGGAGGGCTCGAAGGCCCGCGACGTGCTCGTCACGCCCGAGGAGCTGCCGGGCGTGCTCGCCCGCATCCGCGGCGAGGAGCCGCCGGCCGAGAGCGCCGGGCCGTCGCCGTCGGCTCCCGAGGCGTACGGCGAGGAGGAGTACGACGAGCGCGAGCCGGAGGACCTCATCGCCGCCGATCGCGAGGCCGCCGTGGGGGGCCTCGAGGTGGTCGAGGCCGACGGCTCCGACGAGGACGCCTGGAGCCTCACGGGCCGCGACTAGCGCCCCGCCGACCGCACCGCCTCACGCCGCGCGCCCCCCCCCCCCCCCCCCCCCCCCCCCCCCCCCCCCCCCCCCCCCCCCCCCCCCCCCCCCCCCCCCCCCCCCCCGCGCCGCTAGGCTCGGACCCGCGGCGGCCAGGCTGGCCGCCCGACACGGAAGAGGACCTGATGGCCGGACGGATGCTCAGCGCGGGCGAGGGGCCCGCGAGCGCGTGGTGCGTGCCGAACCTCATCACGATCGTCCGCATCCTCTGCGTCCCCGCGTTCCTCTGGCTGCTGCTCGCCGATGCGGGCGCGCACGGGCCGATGCGCTGGTGGGCCGGGGCGCTCTTCATCGTCGCGATCGCGACGGACGCCCTCGACGGCCACCTCGCGCGCAGCCGCGGCCTCATCACCGACCTCGGCAAGCTCCTCGACCCGATCGCCGACAAGGCGCTCACGGGCGCGGCGTTCATCGGGCTGTCCGTCCTCGGCGAGCTGCCGTGGTGGGTGACCATCGCGATCCTCGTGCGCGAGCTCGGCATCACCTTCTGGCGCCTCGTCGAGGCGAGGCGGATCGTCCTTCCCGCCGGTCGCGGCGGGAAGGCGAAGACCGCGCTCCAGGCGGTCGCGCTCTCCGCCGCGCTCCTGCCGCTCCACCGGCTCATCGGCTGGGAGGCGTGGCACCTCGCCAACGTCGTCCTCATGGGGCTCGCGCTCGCGCTCACGCTGTGGTCGGGCGCCGACTATCTCTGGCAGGCGTACCGACCGGGCGCGACTGCGCCCCGAGCGGCGGAGCCCGCGGGCCGACCCGGGCCCGAGGCGGGCGGGAGCGCCGCTCGGCAGGCGGTGGCCGCGCCGATCGCCTTCGAGGACCCGGAGCACCCGTGACCGCCGCGCCCGACGACGCCGTCTTCGCCATCGGCCGCCGCCTCATCGAGGCCGGGCTCGCGATCTCCTGCGCCGAGTCGCTCACCGGCGGCCTGCTCGCCGCGGAGCTCTGCCGCGTGCCCGGCATCTCGGCGGTCTTCCAGGGCGGTGTCGTCGCCTACCAGACGCCGCTCAAGCACCTGCTCATCGGCGTCGACGAGCAGCTCCTCGCGCGGGAGGGCGCGGTGCATCCGGAGGTGGCCCGGCAGCTGGCGCGGGGCGCGCGCGAACGGGTGACGGCGCTCGGGGAGCCGGCCGCCATCGGGCTCGGCACGACCGGCGTCGCGGGTCCGGATCCGCAGGACGGCCGCGCGGCGGGCACGGTCTTCGTCGGCGTCTCCTCGCGCCTCGGCGATCGAGCGGCGCAGCTGCGGCTCGTCGGGCTCATCGAGGCCGCCGATCCGATCGCCTCGCGGGAGCGCATCCGCCGCGCGACGGTCGCGGCCGCGCTCGCCGAGCTCGCGCGGGAGCTCGACGCGCTCGGCGCGCCGGCCGACGAGGGGCGTTAGGCGCCGCGCAGCGCCTCCTGCGCCGACGAGTCCCGCAAGGCGATCGTCTCGGGCTGCGCCTCCGGCTCCGGGCCCGGGGTGAAGCGGCGGCCGGTCATCGAGTCGATTGCGAGCTCGACGACGACCTCCTTCACCGTCGGCGCGAGCGGGCGCAGGGGCAGCTCAGCCACGCGGGCGAGCTCGTCTTCGCGCTCGAGGATGCGCGGCGAGACGCGGGCGACGACGCTCCAGCCGTCGTCCTCGTCGGCGGCGTCGACCTCGAAGAGCACCTCGCTCGCGGCGATGAGGCCGGCGAGCTTCGTGCCGGGCGCAGTGCGGAAGATGATGCGCTCCTCGTCGAGCACGTACGACACGGGGAACACCTCGAGCTGCTCGCCGACGCGCTCGATGAGGCGGCCCAGCTGCTGGGAGGCGAGGAGGCGGCGGCACTCCTTGGTGGGGAGAGGGGCGATGATCTCGGTGTTCTCGGACATGCCTCCAGCCAATGTGGGCGTTCTGTGAGGGGGAGGTCTCGGGGCGGTCACGGCCGCGGCCGACGCCTCGCGGCGGCGCGACCCGCGCTGAGGTTGAGCCGCGTCGACTCAGGTTCTGGGCATTCTCCCAGCTGGCCGGGAATGCCCGCCCCGGCACGGCCGTTGCACCTTGCACGGGCCGAGCCCGGCGCGGGCCGCGAGGCGACTCACAGCCCGGGCCGACGGGGCATGGCGTACCGTCTCCGACCACGCGGGGGCGGATGCGCGAATGTCCGAGGCTTCGGCTACCGTTCCAGCATCTATGAAAGGAGCCCCAGATGACGCTTGCCCGCCACGAGATCGGCGAGGTCCTGCGCGAGCACCGCATTCGCAAGGGGCACACGCTGCGGCAGGTCGCCGGCCGCGCCTCGGTCGCGCTCGGCTACCTCTCCGAGGTGGAGCGCGGCCAGAAGGAGGCGTCGAGCGAGATCCTCGCCTCGGTCGCCGAGGCGCTCGACACGCCGCTCTCGGAGATCTACTTGGAGGTCGGCGAGCGCCTGCGCCTGCACGAGCGCATGCAGCCCGGCGCCGCCATCCCGGACACGGTCCCGGACGAGCTCGTCCGCAGCGTCGCCTCGAGCTACCGCCCGCTCTCGAGCGGGCGCTCGTAGCGAGCGCGAAGGCTCGACGCCGCGCAGCGAGCTCGCGGCGTGATGTCGCTCCCCGCGGGCGCGCCGCTACTCCGGCTGCGGGGTGGAGGCCGGGGCGTGGCGCTCGAGGAACGCGTAGAGCGCGGTGGGCTCGACGCCGGGGAAGCGCCCGGTGGGCATCGCCGCGAGGAGCGTCGACGGCATCCGGGCGCTCGGGAACGCCGAGCTCGCCCAGCGCTCCCGGAGCGCGGGCGCCGGCTCGCGGCAGCACGCGGGGTCCGGGCACGTCGAGACGCACCGGTTCGCGGTCTCCCGGCCGCGGAACCACTTCACGTGCTCGAAGGGGGTGCCCACCGACACCGAGTAGGCGCCGCGCGAGGTCTGCTGGATGCGCGAGGTGCACCAGTACGTGCCCGCGGGCTTGTCGGTGTACTGGTGGTACGCGTTGAAGCGGTCCTCGACCTCGAACACGCGGCGGGCGCTCCACTGCCGGCACACGAGCTGCCCCTCGACGGCGCCGGAGGCGTCCGTCGGGAACGCGACCCGGTCGTTCTCGTACGCCTTCGAGATCGTGCCCGACTCGTGGACCTTGAGGAAGTGCACCGGGATGCCGAGGTGCTCGGTCGCGAGGTTCGTGAAGCGATGCGCCGCGGTCTCGTAGGTCACGCCGAAGGCGTCCCGGAGATCCTCGATCGAGAGCTGCCGCGCCTTCTTCGCGGCCCCGAGGTGCTCGAGGCAGCTCGCCTCCGGCATGAGGAGCGCGCCGGTGAGGTAGTTCGCCTCGACCCGCTGGCGAAGGAACGCGGCGTAGTCGTCCGGCGCCTCGTGGCCGAGCAGGTGGGAGGAGAGCGCCTGGAGCACGACCGAGCGCTGATCGGCGTCGGGCCGGTGCGAGCGGGGCACGTAGAGGCGGCCGTGCTCGCGGTCGAGGACGGAGCGGGTCGAATTCGGCAGGTCCGGCACGTAGTGGATCGTGAAGCCGAGGTGCGCCGCGAGCTCGCCGGCGCCGCGCTGGGGGAGCGGCCCCTTCGGCATCCCGATCGCCTCGCGGAGCGCCGTCGCCCGCGTCTCGAGCTCGGGGAAGTGGTTGCCGGCGGCGCGCATCGCGGCGCGGAGCGCGGCGTTCGCGCGGCGCGCCTGCTCGGGCGTCGCCGCCCGCTCCTCGTCGAGCCGCTCGATCTCGCGGAAGAGGCCGACGATGGCGCGCAGCGCATCGTCGGAGAGCGACTTCCGGGCCGGCAGCGGCGGGAGGCCGAGCCCCTCGTAGCGGGTGGAGCGCTGGAGGCGCTCGAGCGCGATCTCGAGCTCCTCGCGGCGGCTCAGCCCCTCGGCGTCGAGCAGCTCGGCGACCGTCGCGCCGAGCGCGCGGGCGTAGGCGCGCAGCTCCGAGAGTCGCAGCTCGCGGCGGCCGTTCTCGACGACCGACACCTGCGAGGGAGCGCGGCCGACGCGCTCGGCGAGGTCGTCGAGGGTCATCCGACGCGCCGTGCGGAGGCTGCGGATACGGCGACCGATGGTGAGGGCATCGAGCTCGTCGTCGAGATCAGCGGGCATCTTCCGTCCTTTCGCCGCCGCGATGCGGCGATGTAGTTCGGAATTGTAGAAGAAGCGCAGATCTTCTGCGCGCGAATCGGTATCTCGATGTCGAGGGACCGGTCAGGATCGAAGCACGGCCGAGCTCCTCACCGAATTGACCAGCCCGGCCGAGCCCCGACCGCGGCGCGCCGCAGCGCCGCAGCGAAGCACCGAGCAAAGGAGCCCGACATGACCGACCGCCCCGGCACCCCGAACACCACCGCCGCCGACATCCAGCGCGACTGGGACGAGAACCCGCGCTGGGCGAACGTCCGCCGCGACTACAGCGCCGAGGACGTCGTCGCCCTCCGCGGCTCGGTCGTCGAGGAGCACACCCTCGCCCGCCGCGGCGCTGAGAAGCTCTGGGAGCTCACGCACGAGGAGGGCGGCGAGTGGGCGTACGCGCTCGGCGCGCTCACCGGCAACCAGGCCGTGCAGCAGGTGCGCGCCGGCCTCAAGGCCATCTACCTCTCCGGCTGGCAGGTCGCCGCCGACGCGAACCTCTCGTCGAACACCTACCCGGACCAGTCGCTCTACCCGGCGAACTCGGTGCCCGCCGTCGTCCGTCGCATCAACAACGCGCTGCTCCGCGCCGACCAGATCGAGGTCGCCGAGAAGGGCGCCGCCGAGCGCGACTGGCTCGCCCCGATCGTCGCCGACGCCGAGGCCGGCTTCGGCGGCCAGCTCAACGCCTACGAGCTCATGAAGTCGATGATCCAGGCGGGCGCCGCGGGCGTCCACTGGGAGGACCAGCTCGGCTCGGAGAAGAAGTGCGGCCACATGGGCGGCAAGGTGCTCGTCCCCACCGCGCAGCACGAGCGCACCCTCCAGGCCGCCCGCCTCGCGGCCGACGTCGCGGGCGTGCCGAGCGTCATCATCGCCCGCACCGACTCGCTCGCCGCGAACCTCATGACGAGCGACATCGACGAGCGCGACCGCCCCTTCGTCACCGGCGAGCGCACCGCCGAGGGCTTCTACGAGGTGAAGCCCGGCATCGAGCCCGTCCTCGCCCGCGGCGAGGCGTACCTCGAGGTCGCCGACATGCTCTGGGTGGAGACGAGCGTCCCGGACATCGAGCTCGCCCGCACCGTCGCCGAGCACATGAAGTCGAAGCACCCGGACAAGAAGCTCGCCTACAACTGCTCGCCGTCGTTCAACTGGAAGCGCGCCCTCGACGACGCCGACATCGCCCGCTTCCAGCGCGAGCTCGCCTCGATGGGCTACACCTTCCAGTTCATCACCCTCGCCGGCTTCCACGCCCTCAACTACTCGATGTACGACCTCGCCCGGAAGTACCACGAGACCCAGATGA